>NZ_VYRZ01000006.1 GCF_008710705.1 Microbacterium radiodurans | reverse complement strand
TGCCTTCTGGGCTGGTTGTGAGACTGGCTGGGGGAGCGTCCGATCCTTGAGAACTCAACAGCGTGCACTTGTCAAATGCCAAATAACCTCGTCTCCACTTCGGTGGGGTGAGATTCCTTTGGATCAAAGACCTCTCCTTTTGGGGAGGCAATGGATAGTCAGCAATGATTTATCTCTTTGGTCAGCATCAAACTCGCTGCTCCAGCCTTTTTCCGGTTGGTCGCAGCAAATTTTCTTTACGGAGAGTTTGATCCTGGCTCAGGATGAACGCTGGCGGCGTGCTTAACACATGCAAGTCGAACGGTGAAGCCCAGCTTGCTGGGTGGATCAGTGGCGAACGGGTGAGTAACACGTGAGCAATCTGCCCCTGACTCTGGGATAAGCGCTGGAAACGGCGTCTAATACCGGATATGAGCTGCGGCCGCATGGTCGGCAGTTGGAAAGATTTTTCGGTCAGGGATGAGCTCGCGGCCTATCAGCTTGTTGGTGAGGTAATGGCTCACCAAGGCGTCGACGGGTAGCCGGCCTGAGAGGGTGACCGGCCACACTGGGACTGAGACACGGCCCAGACTCCTACGGGAGGCAGCAGTGGGGAATATTGCACAATGGGCGGAAGCCTGATGCAGCAACGCCGCGTGAGGGATGACGGCCTTCGGGTTGTAAACCTCTTTTAGCAGGGAAGAAGCGAAAGTGACGGTACCTGCAGAAAAAGCGCCGGCTAACTACGTGCCAGCAGCCGCGGTAATACGTAGGGCGCAAGCGTTATCCGGAATTATTGGGCGTAAAGAGCTCGTAGGCGGTCTGTCGCGTCTGCTGTGAAATCCCGAGGCTCAACCTCGGGTCTGCAGTGGGTACGGGCAGACTAGAGTGCGGTAGGGGAGATTGGAATTCCTGGTGTAGCGGTGGAATGCGCAGATATCAGGAGGAACACCGATGGCGAAGGCAGATCTCTGGGCCGTAACTGACGCTGAGGAGCGAAAGGGTGGGGAGCAAACAGGCTTAGATACCCTGGTAGTCCACCCCGTAAACGTTGGGAACTAGTTGTGGGGTCCATTCCACGGATTCCGTGACGCAGCTAACGCATTAAGTTCCCCGCCTGGGGAGTACGGCCGCAAGGCTAAAACTCAAAGGAATTGACGGGGACCCGCACAAGCGGCGGAGCATGCGGATTAATTCGATGCAACGCGAAGAACCTTACCAAGGCTTGACATATAGAGGAAACGTCTGGAAACAGTCGCCCCGCAAGGTCTCTATACAGGTGGTGCATGGTTGTCGTCAGCTCGTGTCGTGAGATGTTGGGTTAAGTCCCGCAACGAGCGCAACCCTCGTTCTATGTTGCCAGCACGTAATGGTGGGAACTCATGGGATACTGCCGGGGTCAACTCGGAGGAAGGTGGGGATGACGTCAAATCATCATGCCCCTTATGTCTTGGGCTTCACGCATGCTACAATGGCCGGTACAAAGGGCTGCAATACCGTGAGGTGGAGCGAATCCCAAAAAGCCGGTCCCAGTTCGGATTGAGGTCTGCAACTCGACCTCATGAAGTCGGAGTCGCTAGTAATCGCAGATCAGCAACGCTGCGGTGAATACGTTCCCGGGTCTTGTACACACCGCCCGTCAAGTCATGAAAGTCGGTAACACCTGAAGCCGGTGGCCCAACCCTTGTGGAGGGAGCCGTCGAAGGTGGGATCGGTAATTAGGACTAAGTCGTAACAAGGTAGCCGTACCGGAAGGTGCGGCTGGATCACCTCCTTTCTAAGGAGCATCTGGCACTTCGGTGTCCAGGCCCCCGATCAGAGCGAATGTCTCTGCGGGGTGCTCATGGGTGGAACATTTGACATGGTGCGAAGGATGAAGGTCTTCTTTAGTACGCCGCTTGCGGTGGGAACGGGGAGGGTTTCGGGTGTCGCACCTGCACGCTGTTGGGTCCTGAGGGACCGGGCTTCATGCCTGACTCTCTGGGCCTTTTCTTCATGCTGCTGGTCGGTATGTGGGGGAGGTACCGCCCGTACTTTGAGAACTACACAGTGGACGCGAGCATCTTCGATGCGACACCTTCGGGTGTTGTGTCGTGAAGATGATCTTAAAGATCATTAGTCAATTTTTTGACGATTCAACTCATGTGATTTCAAGTCTTTAAGAGCAAACGGTGGATGCCTTGGCATCTGGAGCCGAAGAAGGACGTAGCAATCTGCGATAAGCCTCGGGGAGTGGATAAGCACACTGTGATCCGAGGGTGTCCGAATGGGGAAACCCCGCTGGGCGGCGTGCCGACCTAGTGACTCCCGCCTGAATATATAGGGCGGGTAGAGGGAACGTGGGGAAGTGAAACATCTCAGTACCCACAGGAAGAGAAAGCAACCGCGATTCCGTTAGTAGTGGCGAGCGAAACCGGATCAGGCTAAACCTAGCGTGTGTGATAGCCGGCAGGCGTTGCATGTTGGGGGTTGTGGGACTTTTCAGACAGTTCTGCCGAATTGTCGGCGTTACAAGATGGTATAGACGAACAGGTTTGAATGCCTGGTCATAGAGGGTGCGAACCCCGTAGTCGAAATGCCTCCCTTGGCGCGAAGAGTATCCCAAGTAGCACGGGGCCCGAGAAATCCCGTGTGAATCTGTCAGGACCACCTGATAAGCCTAAATACTCCCAGATGACCGATAGCGGACAAGTACCGTGAGGGAAAGGTGAAAAGTACCCCGGGAGGGGAGTGAAATAGTACCTGAAACCGTTTGCTTACAAACCGTTGGAGCCTCCTTAGCAGGGGTGACAGCGTGCCTTTTGAAGAATGAGCCTGCGAGTTAGCGATACGTGGCGAGGTTAACCCGTGTGGGGTAGCCGTAGCGAAAGCGAGTCTGAATAGGGCGATTTTAGTCGCGTGTCCTAGACCCGAAGCGAAGTGATCTATCCATGGCCAGGTTGAAGCGACGGTAAGACGTCGTGGAGGACCGAACCCACTTAGGTTGAAAACTGAGGGGATGAGCTGTGGATAGGGGTGAAAGGCCAATCAAACTTCGTGATAGCTGGTTCTCTCCGAAATGCATTTAGGTGCAGCGTTGCGTGTTTCTTGCCGGAGGTAGAGCTACTGGATGGCCGATGGGCCCTACAAGGTTACTGACGTCAGCCAAACTCCGAATGCCGGTAAGTGAGAGCGCAGCAGTGAGACTGTGGGGGATAAGCTTCATAGTCGAGAGGGAAACAACCCAGACCACCAACTAAGGTCCCAAAGCGCGTGCTAAGTGGGAAAGGATGTGGAGTTGCTGTGACAACCAGGAGGTTGGCTTAGAAGCAGCCACCCTTGAAAGAGTGCGTAATAGCTCACTGGTCAAGTGATTCCGCGCCGACAATGTAACGGGGCTCAAGCACGCCACCGAAGTTGTGGCATTGACATTTTTGGTAGGCCTTCGTGGTCCAGCCGTGTTGATGGGTAGGAGAGCGTCGTGTGGCCAGCGAAGCGGCGGTGTGAACCAGCCGTGGAGGCTACACGAGTGAGAATGCAGGCATGAGTAGCGAAAGACGTGTGAGAAACACGTCCTCCGAAAGACCAAGGGTTCCAGGGTCAAGCTAATCTTCCCTGGGTAAGTCGGGACCTAAGGCGAGGCCGACAGGCGTAGTCGATGGACAACGGGTTGATATTCCCGTACCGGCGAAGAACCGCCCAAGCTAATCCAGTGGTGCTAAGAGTCCTAACCCGGGCTTAGTTGATCCCTTCGGGGTGAGACGGTCCGGTCTAACGCTCGACCCCATGCTGGTGCGGCTAGCGTATTAACAGGTGTGACGCAGGAAGGTAGCCCAACCCGGGCGATGGTTGTCCCGGGGCAAGTGCGTAGGCCGAGTCATAGGCAAATCCGTGACTCATACAGGCTGAGACACGATGCGGATAAAAAGTGGGTGATCCTATGCTGCCGAGAAAAGCATCGACGCGAGGTTCTAGCTGCCCGTACCCCAAACCGACTCAGGTGGTCAGGTAGAGAATACTAAGGAGATCGAGAGAATCGTGGTTAAGGAACTCGGCAAAATGCCCCCGTAACTTCGGGAGAAGGGGGGCCTTCCACTTATTAGGATTTACTCCGAAAGGGTGTGGAGGCCGCAGAGACTAGTGGGTAGCGACTGTTTACTAAAAACACAGGTCCGTGCCAAGTCGCAAGACGATGTATACGGACTGACGCCTGCCCGGTGCTGGAAGGTTAAGAGGACCGGTTAGCCGCAAGGCGAAGCTGAGAATTTAAGCCCCAGTAAACGGCGGTGGTAACTATAACCATCCTAAGGTAGCGAAATTCCTTGTCGGGTAAGTTCCGACCTGCACGAATGGCGTAACGACTTCCCAACTGTCTCAACCGCGAACTCGGCGAAATTGCACTACGAGTAAAGATGCTCGTTACGCGCAGCAGGACGGAAAGACCCCGTGACCTTTACTACAGCTTGGTATTGGTGTTCGGTGTGGCTTGTGTAGGATAGGTGGGAGACTGTGAAGCGGTGACGCCAGTTACCGTGGAGTCATTGTTGAAATACCACTCTGGTCACTCTGGATATCTAACTTCGAACCGTAATCCGGTTCAGGGACAGTGCCTGGTGGGTAGTTTAACTGGGGCGGTTGCCTCCCAAAAAGTAACGGAGGCGCCCAAAGGTTCCCTCAACCTGGTTGGCAATCAGGTGGCGAGTGTAAGTGCACAAGGGAGCTTGACTGTGAGACTGACAGGTCGAGCAGGGACGAAAGTCGGGACTAGTGATCCGGCAGTGGCTTGTGGAAGCGCTGTCGCTCAACGGATAAAAGGTACCTCGGGGATAACAGGCTGATCTTGCCCAAGAGTCCATATCGACGGCATGGTTTGGCACCTCGATGTCGGCTCGTCGCATCCTGGGGCTGGAGTAGGTCCCAAGGGTTGGGCTGTTCGCCCATTAAAGCGGTACGCGAGCTGGGTTTAGAACGTCGTGAGACAGTTCGGTCCCTATCCGCTGCGCGCGTAGGAAATTTGAGAGGATCTGACCCTAGTACGAGAGGACCGGGTTGGACGAACCTCTGGTGTGCCAGTTGTTCCGCCAGGAGCACCGCTGGTTAGCTACGTTCGGGATGGATAACCGCTGAAAGCATCTAAGCGGGAAGCCGGCCTCAAGATGAGATTTCCATGCCTTCGGGCGAGAGGCTCCCAGCCAGACTACTGGGTTGATAGGCCGGATGTGGAAGCGTGGTAACACGTGAAGCTGACCGGTACTAATAAGCCGATGACTTGATAACACACCGTTTTTGGTGCTTGCGTCCACTGAGTGGTTCTCGATGTACGGTCGAGAACCGCGTAACGAATCAATCGTTATGCCTTGATGAAACATCAATAGTGTTTCGGCGGCCATAGCGTGAGGGAAACGCCCGGTCACATTCCGAACCCGGAAGCTAAGCCTCACAGCGCCGATGGTACTGCAGGGGGGACCCTGTGGGAGAGTAGGACACCGCCGGACTTCTTTCGTGAAATGGCCACCCAAAGCTGGGTGGCCATTT
>NZ_VYRZ01000005.1 GCF_008710705.1 Microbacterium radiodurans | reverse complement strand
ATCGCACGCTCGCGGGTGGGGACTCGCCGGTTCCGGGTGTTCCGGCGTCGGATTACTCGGCTCGGTTCACGAAGACGATCGACGAGGGTGCGGGGACGTACACGTTCACGTTCTTCCACGATGACGGCGTCCGGATCCTGATCGACGGCGAGTCGGTGTTCTCCTTCTGGGGCGGTTCGGACGGCTGGACCCAGAAGACGGTCTCGGTGCCGCTGGCTGCCGGCCCCCACGAGGTCATGGTGGAGTACTTCCAGGCCGGTGGCGGCGCGAAGCTGATCCTCGACTACGTCCGCACGGGAGCACCCGACACGACCCCGCCGGCAGCGCCGACGGACGTCGTGGCGAACCAGGGCGAGAACTCCCGTCTGCTGCTGAGCTGGGACGCGAGCACCTCGAGCGACGTCGTCGGCTACAACGTCTACCGTTCGACGACGCCGGGCGTCGCCGTCACGGCGGCGAACAAGCGCAACGTGATCCCGTTCACCGGGGCGGAGTACGTCGACATCGTCGCGGCCGACACCACCTACTACTACGTGGTGACCGCCGTCGACGGTGCGGGCAACGAGTCGCCCGCCTCGCCCGAGGCGACCGGCGTCTTCGTCAGCACGCCCGACACCGAGGCGCCCGTCGCCCCGACCGCCCTGGCAGCGGTCAACGGCGACGCCACCGTCACCCTGACGTGGACGGCATCCGCGGCATCCGACGTCGCCGGCTACCGGGTCTACCGCTCGCTCGAAACGGGCGCCTTCCTGGGCGACGTCGTCGCCTCGGGTGACGCGCTCGTCACGGGGACCACCTGGGTCGACCCCGACGCCGACAACGGCACGACGTACTTCTACCAGGTGACGGCCGTCGACACCTCGGGCAACGAGTCGGCTCCCTCGAACGAGGCGTACGACACCCCGCGCCCGGCGAACACGGTCGACATCAAGGTCGACTTCACCGAGACCAACGGCGTGCCGGTGGCGGGCTACCTCGCCGACTGGGGCCAGGCCTACGGCCCGCGCTCGAGCGCCGGTCAGGGCACCGGGCTCACCTACGGCTGGAACAACGAGGACGGCAACCCGCTCTCGCTCGTCGGCAACGGTCGCGACCGCAACCGCACGGGCATCGACCCGAAGCTCGACTCGATCCTGCACATGCAGTACGCCGACGTCGACAACGGCAACGGCACGAACGGCGTGAAGACCGACGGTCTCTGGGAGCTCGCGCTCCCGGGCGGCCTGTACCGGGTCACCGTCGCCGCCGGCGACCAGATGGGGGCGAGCGCCTATGACTCGCAGCACACCATCAACGTCGAGGGCTCGCTCGCGCTGAACCGCTTCCAGGGCACCACCGCGCAGGAGTTCGGCACCTACACCGCCACGGTCGGCGTGTGGGACGGCCGTCTCACGCTCGACGCGCTGGGCGGGTTCAACACGAAGATCTCGTACGTCGAGGTCGTCGGGCTCCCCTTCGAGCAGCCGCACATCACGACGGTCGCACCCGAGAACCAGGACCTGGCCGCCGACCCGCAGGCCGGTGTCGCGGCGAACTTCGCCAAGGTGCACGCCGGCGGCGGCGTCGACAACCCGTCGATGATCGGCAACGTCCGCGTCTTCAAGGTGTCGGACAACACCGAGGTCGCCGGCTCGGTCAACAGCTCGGGCGGCAACGACACGATCAACTTCTACCCGGACGGCGGCTTCCTCCCGAACACCGCCTACCGGCTCGAGATCGGCACGGGTGTCAAGGACCTCTTCGGCAACGCGTTCCTGCCCTTCTCCTCGGTGTTCACCACCGGCGCCGGCGTCATCATCGGCGGTGACGAGTTCACCCCGCTGCAGAACGTCGCGTTCGAGAAGGTCGAGATCACGCTTCCGGGCGTGAACAAGTACTGGGCCTCGTTCGCCTTCGGTCCCGACGGCAAGATGTACGGCTCGACCATCGGCCAGGGTCTGTACCGCTTCACCGTGAACGCTGACGGCACGCTGTCGAACATGGAGAACCTCGGCTACGCCGGTGTCGCCATCATCGGCCTGCTGTGGGACAAGAGCTCCACGGCCGGAGACATGAAGCTGTGGATCACGAAGACCTCGGCGAACGTCGGCAACGAGCAGGCGCAGTTCATCAGCGGCATCAGCATGCTGTCGGGCCCGAACCTGCAGACCGAGAAGAAGGTGTTCACCGGGCTGCCGCGGTCGCAGTCCGACCACCTGACGAACTCGATGGTCTACGGCCCGAACGACGACATCCTCGTGCTGCAGGGCTCGAACCAGGCCGCCGGCGACCTCGACAGCTCGTGGGGTCAGCGCGGTGAGCAGAAGCTGACGGCGGCGCTGCTGTACTTCGACCCGGACAACGCCCGGGTCCAGGCAGCCATCACGGATGCGGAGGGCGACAACCCCCAGCTCGTGCAGACGGCCTCGTCGGGCTACGCCGGCGAGAACGCCGCGAACGGCTACAACGCCGCCGCGCCGTACGACCCGTTCGCCGCGAACGCGCCGCTGAAGATCTACGCGAGCGGCATCCGGAACGCCTACGACCTGACGTACCACTCCAACGGCCACATCTACGTCGCCACCAACGGCACCGCCGGCGGCGGCAACTCGCCCGGTGTGACCTACAACGCCGCGAACGGTACCTTCACCCGCGTCGCCGCGGCCGGCATCCCCGGGTTCAGCTCGGTCAACGGGCAGAACGTCACGGATGCCTGCAACGCCCGCATCGCGCGGACGGCCGCCGACCCGACGGTCCCCGACTACGTGCCGACCTCCGTGCCGGCCGTGAGCAACCACCCGACCCAGCGCGACCACCTCTACGACGTCAAGAAGGGCTGGTACTACGGCCACCCGAACCCGACGCGCTGCGAGTTCGTGCTGCACGAGGGCAACGACCCCGCCAAGCCTCCGGTCTCGGCCGGCCAGGGCGGCACGAAGTACGCCTCGGGCGTGAAGGCGGAGCCGAACTACGGCGGCGTCGCGTACGACTTCGAGTTCAACAAGAGCCCGAACGGCACGATCGAGTACAAGAGCAAGACGTTCGGCGGCCAGCTGCAGAACCGCGTGGTCGTGGTGCGCTTCTCGAACAACAACGACCTGATCTTCCTCCAGGCGGATGCCGCCAGCGGCAAGATCCTGGGCGGTCAGACCGAGGTCGGCATCACCGGCGTGGCGAACTCCACGATCGGCGGCGTCGGCGGATTCAACGACCCGCTCGAGGTCGTGGAGGACACCCGCAACGGCAACCTCTACGTGAACCAGTACGACCGGGCGGGCAGCCAGCAGAAGCTGTACCTGCTGCGGGTGCCGGCGAATCAGCAGGCCGCGAAGGTCGGTGTGGACAAGAGCGAGCTCGTGTTCTCGGCCGTCACCAGCAACGGCCCGCTCGTCGACTCGACGGCGGCGCACCGCACCGACTCCGAGACGATCACGGTGACGAACCAGTCGGCCGAGGCGCAGACGCTCAACGTGAGCGTCGGCGGGTCGAACGCCGCGGAGTTCCAGATCCAGGGCACCGTGCCCTCGTCGCTCGCGCCGGGAGCCTCCGCGACCTTCACGGTCCGGTTCACCCCGGGCACGACGGCGGGCAACCGATCTGCGCAGCTGACGGTCGCCGGGGGATCGAACACGGTCACGGTGGGCCTCTACGGCCTGGCGATGAGCGGCATCCAGGGCGGCTACGAGCCGACGTTCGCGCAGGTCGTGAACACCCTCGGCTACGCCATCAACGTCGGCTGGACGAACCTGGCCGGCGGGATGCAGCCGATCGCCAAGGGCGACGAGGTGCTGGAGCCGCTGTTCGTGAAGTCCGGCTCGGGCAACGTCACCTGGAAGCCGCTGTCGCACTACGCCCCCGCGGACTCGGTCGGCTTCGGCTGGTACACCGGTGACGGCGCGGCGGCGCAGCGCACGCAGCTCGGCACCATGAACGGCACGAAGAGCGGCGGCTACCAGTCGCTTCTGCCCCCGACCGGGGCGGGATCGACGATGTCGTTCGACCCGGGTGCGACCGAGTTCGGCCTGTACTACTACTCGCCCTACTTCAACCGCTACGGCTTCACCGAGGACCGGCTGAACTCGCCGGCCGGCAGCGCGCACCGCGCTCGCATCTACCCGGCGAAGAACCGCACCGGCGTGCTGATCCCGAACAGCTACATCGTGGCCTTCGAAGACGCCGACAACGGCGACTACCAGGACTACGTGTTCCTCGTCACCGGCCTCAAGCCCGTGACCGACACCGGGTCGGGAAGCGATGCCATCAAGGTCGACTTCACCACCGCCACCGGTGACCTCGCGAGCGGCTACCTGCGCGACTACGGTCAGGCGTTCGGCCCCCGGACGGGTGCCGGCCAGGGCAGCGGTCTCACCTTCGGCTGGAAGAACGTCGACACCGAGGACGACCTCGACATCTCCGTCGGCGGCACGACCAACGTCGGAAACGGACGCGACCGCAACACGAGCCAGAGCGACGGCAGACTCGACAGCTTCATGCACATGCAGCCCGAGTCGATCGTCGGCACCTTCAACGGCACGAAGACGGACGCGTACTGGGAGATGCAGGTTCCCAACGGCGACTACGCGGTGACGATCGGCGTCGGCGACCCCGGCGTGCAGTCCGATCCCGAGGTCCACGCGATCGACGTCGAGGGCAAGAACGTCGTGAGCGCGTTCACCCCGAGCGGTGCCGCCGGCTCCAACACGCGGCACAAGACCTCGACCGCCACGGTGACCGTCACCGACGGACACCTCACGGTGATCGCGTCGGGCACCAACACGAAGATCGGCTTCATCGACATCGTCCCGACGGACGCTCCGAACCCGGGCGGCGACGACCCGTCCGACGGCGCCCAGGTGAAGGTGCGGTTCCAGCCGGCCGCGGCCCCGCTCAGCGAGGGGTGGACGGCCGAGACCGGCGGTGCCTTCTCGGCGCAGCGCGGCTACGGCTGGATCGACGCGGCCACCGGTCAGCCGGTCGATCGCACCGTGGCGACCCGTTACCGCACGGCCCCCGTGGCCGGCATCGCCTACCCGACCGACGAGCGGCTGAAGACCTACTCGTTCCTCGACAACTCGACGCAGCCGACGTACACGAGCGGCAGCTGGGAGTACGCGGTGCCCAACGGCACCTACGAGGTCGGGGTCTCGGTCGGCGACGCCAACTACGTCGACTCGACGCACGGTGTGCTCGTCGAGGGCCAGCCGATCATCAACGGGTTCGTGCCCACCGGCACCACCCCGTTCCAGACCGGTAAGCGCACCGTGACGGTGACCGACGGCCGCATCACGATCAGCAACAGCGGCACCAACACCAAGGTGAACTGGGTCTCGATCACGGGCGACGGCCTCGTGCCGACCGACCCGACGAGCGTCGCCCGGTACAGCTTCCGCCCGGCCACCGCGCCGGTGCCCGCGGGCTGGACGGCTGACACCGGAGCCGCGTACAACGCGGCGGTCGGCGCGGGCTGGATCGTCGGCGGCGTTCCGACCGACCGCTCGAGCATGACGCGTCTGCGCACCGCACCCGCGGGCGACCCGACGCGCCAGGGCCTCATCCTGATGCAGGCGACCACCACGACCGGGGGTGCGATCGAGGGCGGCACGACCGGCGTCTGGGAGCGCGCCCTGGCGAACGGCATCTACACCGTCACCGCCTCGGTGGGCGACGGCGAGTTCACCGACTCGGTGCACGGACTGAGCGCCGAGGGCACCTCGCTGATCAGCGGCTTCACGCCGACGACGGCGACGCCCTTCACGACCGGCACGGCGCAGGTGACCGTCACCGACGGCCGGCTCTCGCTCAGCCCGACGGGGGTCAACACCAAGCTCAACTGGGTGACCATCACCGGCACGGCCCTCACGGCTCCGAGCATCGTGGTGAACGTCAACGGCTCGCCCGTGCAGAACGAGTACGAGGGCGGCGAGGCGACGGTCACGGCATCGTCGGTCGCGGCATCCGGATCGACCATCTCGTCGCTGACCTACTCGGTCAACGGCGGGGCGGCGACCCCGTACGGCGCACCGATCAGCCTGACGACCGCCGGCGAGTACGTGCTCGTCTTCGTCGCGACCGACTCGGCCGGGCGCACGACGACCCGGACGGTCGAGCTGACGGTGCTCAACATCGGCGGCACGCTGAAGCTGACGAACACGCAGCTGCCGCGTCAGGCAGACGGGACGCCGCTGGCGGGCCTCTCGGACGACGTCGTGGTGCTGCACCGCATGAACAGCGGCACGACGAACGCCGACGGTGCGCTGCTGTACCGCACCTACGACACGGCGACGGTGAGCATCTCGAACACCGGCACGAAGGACCTGCGCATCACGTCGCTGAGCCTCGGCGGTGCCCAGGCCGGGCAGTTCGAGCTCGTGACGCCGCCGACCCTGCCGCTGCTCATCGCCCCCGGCGCCTCGCAGCCGATCTCGGTGAAGTTCATCGCAAACTCCGGCAGCAAGGGCGTTCGCACCGCCACGGTCACCATCGCCTCGAGCGACACGACCGCCGCGACGCGGACCCTGCAGCTGCGGGGCGGGTACATGACCGCTCCCGAGGGAGGCAGCGAGCTGTCGCTCGAGCAGATCTTCCAGCTCTTCAACAGCACGACGACCTCCGGGACGGCGGCGCTGGGGCTCGGCAACGGGTCGGAGCTGCCGGGAGCGCCGCTCGACGGCGAGGAGTACCGCTCGGCGCTGTGGAAGCGTCTGGACACCACCAAGCCCGTGCAGGCCGTGCAGCTCGCAGCCTTCCACGGCCAGGGCGGCACCGAGACCTTCACGGTCGGCAATCTGTCGGCCTCGATGACCGGGCTCGACGCGCAGGCGATCTGGCCGAAGACCGGCTCGGGGGCCCTCACGGCGATCAACGGGGTGCCGAACTCGGCGAACTTCGCCCTCGGCGTCAACGGCAAGCTGACCAGCCGCACCGATTACATGGCGGTGAAGACCTGGCCGGTGAAGGATGCCGCGGGCAAGATCGTCCCGGGCGCCTGGTTCCTCGGCCACGACTACGTCAGCTCGGGCGGCGGCCCCACCGCATCCGGCGGCTGCGGCAATGGTGCGACGAACTGCGACTACCAGGACAACGTCTACCTCGTGACGAACGTGCTGCCGGTGACGCCCGACGCGACGGCTCCGGCCGCGGCGGGGGCTCCCACCGGAACGGCGAACGCGACGGGTGTCGACCTCGCCTGGACGGCATCGAGCGCGACCGACGTCATCGGGTACCGGGTGGAGCGGTCGGCCACGGCCGGCGGCACCTACTCGGTGGTCAGCGGCGGCGGGCTCGTGACGGGCCTCGCCTTCCGTGACACGACGGCAGCGCCCGCTGCGACGACCTTCTACCGGGTCGTGGCGGTCGACGCGACGGGCAACGTCACGGCCAGCGGGTCGACGGGAGTCGACACGTCGGCGATCGTGATGGCTCCGATCCGCATCAATGCGGGCGGTGGAGCACTCACGATCGGCGGAGTCGCCTGGCAGGCCGACGCGTTCTTCTCGGGCGGCAAGACCTACAGCAACACGCAGGTCACGCAGATCGCCGGGACGAACAACGACGCGCTGTACCTGAGCGAGCGCAGCTCGACCACGGCGCAGGGCTCGTTCAGCTACAACATCCCGGTGCCGACATCCGGCAACTACCAGGTGATCCTGCACTTCGCGGAGATCTACCACGGCGCCACCGGCGGAGGCGCCGGAGGCACCGGCAAGCGCGTGTTCTCGGTGAACCTCGAAGGAGGACCGGTCGAGGTCGTGAACCTCGATCTGAACTCCAAGGTCGCGCCGATGACCGCCTACACCGAGACCCGCACCATCGCGGTGACGGACGGCACGCTGAACATCGCCTTCAGCGCCACCGTCGACCAGCCGAAGGTCTCGGCCATCGAGGTGATCAGGGTTCCCTGAGCCTCACCCGAACCCGTCCGCCCGCCGTCGCATGCTCCCCCGTGCGACCGGCGGGCGGGCGTCTTTCTTCGGTCGGATCGGGGTCACTCCTCGGCGATGCCGTTCAGACGCTCACGGGTCTCGCGCTCGGCGATGATGCCGACGAAGTCGACGACATGCGCGTCTGCGTGGCTCTCCACCGAGATGGCGGCCTCGCGACGGATGAGGTCGCTGTCGACATCCGGCATGCGCTGCTGAACGCGACCTGCGACCTCCTCGGTCAGCTCGGCGGCGTCGAACTCTTTCACAGGCTTGTCCATGCGGACATCCTCGGTCGAGGGTCACTGCCGCGAAAGGGTTCGCCTCGTCGTCCTGTTCGTGCGATCATGCGCCGGGCGTACGCTCACGGGCAGCCGGAGTCCTCGCCGGGTGCCACGCGCTCGTCGACGCAGACCAGCTCCGACCCCGCGCGGAGGTATACCTCGCCCTCGGCCCGCAGTGCGGGTGCCGACAGGCGCTCGGCTTCGCCGACCGAGATGGTGACCGGCGCGGATCGGCCGCTCTCGACGACCGATGCGGTGAGGGTTCCCTCGTAGGCCACCGACGAGCCGATGCGCAGGACGACGAGTCCCGTCTCGCCCGGAGCGAGGTTCCACGTCACGGGCATGTCGGGAAGGCCCGCCTGCTGGATGCCGTAGTTCTCGGCGGAGAACACGGCGACACCCCCGGTGGAGCTCGCGTCGAGCCGGGCGGCCGCCATCGGCACGGGCGGCTTCGGCTCACTGTCGCACACGACGAGGATCGCCTCGGAGCGGTGCGGGAAACGCTCGCCGTCGATCCGCACGTCGGTCACGCCGACCATCGGGCCGCTCGTCGCCGTGTTGCGCAGATCGAACAGGACGGTGCGACGGATCGGCTGCGCACGGGCCGCCAGCCACTCCTGTCGCTCGGCCGTGCAGGCGGGGTCGGGGTCGTTCGGGTACGTCGACCGATCGGCGTCGAGAGGGAGGGCCCACTCGCTCACCGAGGCGGGGTAGGGCGTCGCCGTCAGGGTGAGCGAGTCCGCGCCGGACTCGGTCGCCGTGAGGATCGGAAGGATGCCGATGACCCCCGTCACCGCGCCGATGACGCCGACCGCAGCGCCGAAACCGGCCCAGACCCGACCGAGCAGCGACCAGCGCTTGCGCGGGGCGGCGTCAGTAGGCACGCGGCAGCTCCCGCACCCAGCCGGCGATGTCGGTCGGCGCGCACGCCGGCGCATCGGCACCCCAGGGGGTTCGCATCGTCGACGACGGACCCCAGCCGCTGTCCTCGAACAGGGGCGCCGACGGATCGACGTCGATGCCGGCGCAGCGGATGACACCGTCCTGGCCGCCGACGATGATCATGCCGGAGCGGATCGCCGACGCGGAACGCCACAGCATCCCCTCGCCCAATGTCACGGTCGCCTCGTCTTCTCCGGCGACGACGTCGGCGACGATGCGGCCCGTGAAGTCCTGGGTCGGGTCGGTGGTCGACAGGCTCAGGATGACCTGTCCGATCTCGCCCGGGGCGAGGTCGCGCACGAAGATCGTGCCGACCGGCAGCACCGAGCTCGCGATCACCGTCGCGGGCGCATCGCTGCCGAGCATCACCTGGATCACGGTGTAGTCGTCGCCGGCGCCGGAACCGAACCCTTCGCATTCGACGACGATGCGCGCCGGGTCCTGCGGCGCGAACGCGCCTTCGGCGCGGACCGAGCGGATCGACAGCGCACCACCGGTCGTGGCGGAGTTCGTCAGGTCGAGGAGGCCCGCGACGTCGTCCGCGACCACATCGTGCTGGCCGAGCCAGTCCATCTGCGCCTGGCTGCAGCCGAACATGCCGGCCTCGCCCGACTGCGGGCCGTCATCGGGGAAGCTCTGCCAGGGTGCGTCCGCGGGAATCGCGAAGCTCTGCTGGCTGTGGGCATCGGTCGGGAACGACTGGTCGGCGCTCGCCGCCTCGAGGCCGATGAGGGCCTCGGGGGCTGCGGCGAGGGGCTGCGACGACGGCAGGCCGGTCGGCTCGGCGGCCGGCGGATCGACGACGAGGGAATCGGCGGCGGTCGTGCGCTGCGACGACGACGCGATCCAGGGAACGACGACGCTCGCCGCGCCGATCACGGTCGCGAGAACCCCCGCGACCACCCACACGGCGGGCTTGACGCGCGCGAGCGCGCCGGACTCTTGAGGTTCTTCCACCACGGACGCTCCAGGATTCGGGTGTCCCGATTCAAGCGGGTCGAAGCGCCGCGGTGGCCGGGAACGCCGTTTCCGAACATTCCCGAACAGGGTTCGGGGGCTGTGTCAGGGGCGTCCCATGCCGTGGTAGTCCCAGCCGGCGTTGCGCCAGGCGGTGGCGTCGAGGCAGTTGCGGCCGTCGATGACGATGCGGCCGGTGGTGAGGGTGGCGGCGTGTTCGGGGTGGAGTTCGCGGCGGTATTGGTCCCATTCGGTGACGACGATGATGGCGTCGGCGGCGCGGAGGGCTTCGTCGCGGTCGTGGACGTAGTTCAGTTGGGGGTGGATGCGGCGGGCGTTGTCGATGGCTTCGGGGTCGGTGACGGTGACCCAGGCGCCGAGGCCGTGGAGGCGGACGGCGACGTCGAGGGCGGGGGAGTCGCGGGTGTCGTCGCTGTGGGGTTTGAAGGCGGCGCCGAGGACGGTGATGTTCTTCTTGAAGACGGAGCCGCCGAGGGCTGCGACGGTGAGGTCGACGGCGCGGTCGCGGCGGCGCATGTTGATCGCGTCGATCTCGCGGAGGAACGCGACGGATTCGCCGCGGCCGAGTTCTTCGGCGCGGGCGGAGAACGCGCGGATGTCTTTGGGGAGGCAGCCGCCGCCGAAGCCGATGCCGGCGCCGAGGAAGCGGCGGCCGATGCGGGCGTCGTGGCCGATCGCGTCGGCGAGGGTGGTGACGTCGGCGCCGGTGACTTCGGCGATCTCTGCCATCGCGTTGATGAAGCTGATCTTGGTGGCCAGGAACGCGTTGGCGGCGACTTTGACGAGTTCGGCGGTGGCGAGGTCGGTGACGATGAAGGGGGTGCCCTTGGTCACGGACGGGTGGTAGACCTGCCGGAGGATGTCGGCGGCGCGTTCTCCGGGCTCACCGGTGGGAACGCCGGCGACGAGACGGTCGGGGTCGACGGTGTCTTTGACGGCGAAGCCCTCGCGGAGGAACTCGGGGTTCCACACCAGCGTCGCCCCGGTCGGGTCGACGCGGGCGGCGAGGGTCTGGGCGGTGCCGACGGGGACGGTGGATTTGCCGGCGACGATGTCGCCTTCGGCGAGGTGGGGGATGAGGGCGTCGACGGCGGCGTTGACGTATGTCAGGTCCGCGGCGTATCCGTCTTTCTGCTGCGGGGTGCCGACGCCGACGAAGTGGACCTTCGCGCCGCGGGCGGCGGACATGTCGGTGGTGAACGTGAGATTCCCCGACGCGAGGCCCTCGCTCAGGATCTCCTGCAGGCCGGGCTCGAAGAACGGCGCCTCCCCGCGGGAGAGCGAGGCGATCTTGTTCTCGTCGACGTCGATCCCGACGACCTCGTGACCGATCGATGCCATCGCCGCGGCGTGAACCGCTCCGAGGTAACCGCAACCGATGACCGACAAACGCATGGTGCTCTCTTCCCGCGGACCCGACGGGACCGACACCCCTTCATACCAACTTCCCGTGACGCGGGTGTAAACGAGCAGTCGCCCGCGTCACGGGAAGCCCGTGCGAGGCGTCAGTGCTCGTCGTAGTGGTCGCCGTGCTCGGCGTGACGGTGACCGTCGTGCAGGTAGTCGACGTGGTCGTCGTGGTGGACGCTCTCGTGACCGCAGTCTGCGCCGTGCGCGTGCTCGTCGACGGTGTGTTCGGCGTGGGTCTCGGTCGTGCTCATGGTTCCTCCTCGTATGCGGAGGTTTCAGGACACCATATTCATAAGTACATCGCAATATATGCAGATAATTGAGAGGGATTGTCGTTACGTCTCGAGTGCGTGCTTGACCGCGTCGTCGACGATGTGCGACACGTGCTCGTCGGCGATCGCGTAATGTGCCTCGCGCCCGGCGCGCTCCACCGAGACGAGGCCCGCGGAGCGGAGGGTCCTGAGGTGCTGCGAGACGAGCGGCTGCGACAGGCCGCTCGCCGTCGCGAGGTGACCGACCGTCTCCGATCCGTCCGCGAGCAGTCGGAGCAAGCGCAGGCGCGACGGTGACGAGAGCGCCTTGAACAGCTCGGCGACCGGTTCCAGGTTGTCGTCCATAGACACATATAAGCAGGTGTGCATCGACGGGGTGCCCGTGACGCGGGTGTGCGCGAACACCCGCGTCACGGGACCGCTCAGCCCGCCGGGAGCGGGCCGTACAGCGCCGGCGTCGTCCGTGCGCCGGTCGCCTGCTCGAACGAGAACGCCAGACCCAGCAGGGTTCCCTCGGCGAAATCGCGTCCCAGGAACTCGAGGTTCACGCCGGCACCGGGGATCTGCTCGGTCGCGCTCGCCTGGCCCATCGGCACCGTCACGGCCGGAAGGCCCGTGTTCGGGCTCAACCGCATGTTGCTGCCGACCGTGCCGTAGGGCGTCCCGCTGGGATAGATGATGGCGTCGATGTCGTTCGCCTCGAGGAACTCCGTGACGATCTGCTTTCCGCGGGCGAGTTGCAGCGTGTGCGATCCCGCCGGTCCCGCCCAGTCCTCGTACTGCTGCGGGGTGACGGTCGAGCGCGGCCCGTACGTCGACGCGCCGCGGTTCGGCGCGATGTTCGGCGACTGCGCGATGGCCGCGAGGCTCCGGGCGGTGACCGCCGGGTTCAGGTAGCCGTCGATGTAGCCCTGCAGGTCGTACCCGAACTCGACGGCGCTGCCGCTTCCCTCGCTCAGGATGCCGCTGAATCCGTCGGGCGCCGCGAGCTCGACGACCTCGGCGCCCTGGGCCTCGAGCGTCTCGCGTGCAGCGGTGAACAGGCGCTGCGTCGTAGCGTTGCCGCCGACCATGTTCTGCGACGCCGGCAGTCCCGTGATCACGGCGATGCGCGCGCCGCGGAGGGCGTCGGCGTCGAGCGAAGCGGTGTAGCTGGCGGGCACGAGCCCCTCCTGGCGGGCGGTCACGGGATCCGCCGAATCGGCGCCCACGACAGCGTCGAGAGCGACCGCCGCGTCGGTGACCGAGCGCGCCATCGGGCCGCCGGTGTCCTGCGAGAGCGCGAGCGGAACGATGCCGTCGCGGCTCGCGAGTCCCACCGTCGGACGCACGCCGACGAGCTGGTTGTAGGTCGACGGGATGCGGATCGAGCCGCCCGTGTCGGTGCCGAACCCGATCGCGGCGAGGTTGCTCGCAATGGCGGCGCCCGTCCCTCCCGACGATCCGCCGGAGCTGCGGTTCGTCGCGTAGGGGCTCGAGACGGTGAGAGCGGTGCCGGCCGGTTGGTAGGCCGACCACTGCGACGACAGGTTGATCGCGAACTCGTCCATGCTCGCCTTGGCGAGGATGACCGCGCCGTCGGCGCGAAGGCCCTCGACCATGTGCGCGTCCGTGGCGGTGCGGTTGTCGTTCCAGCAGCCGCAGCCGGCCGTGGTGGGCATGTCGACGGTGTTGTAGTTGTCCTTCACCGCGATCGGCACACCGAGCAGCATGCTGGTCAAGCCTTTCTCGGCGCGAACGCTGTCGGCTGAGGCTGCGGCGGCGAGGGCGGCGGCGTCGCCGGTCGTGATGATCGAGTTGAGCGCCCGTCCACCGGGCTCGATCACCGCGCGGTCGTAGGCGGCGATGCGGTCGAGATACTGCTGGGTGAGCTCGACCGAGGTGACGACCCCGGCGTTCATCGCGGCCTGCATCGACACGACGTCGGCCTCGACGATCTCGAACGGGCCGTCGTCGTAGATGGCGCGCTCGGAGACGAGGGCGATGTCGGATGCCGTGATCGCGCCGTCCCCGTCGAGGTCGTACGCCGCCGCCTCCGCCCAGTCGGCATCGGTGCTCGTGCTGCCGATGAACGCCGCGACGACGGCGAGGTCGTCCGTGGTGACCCTGTCGTCGCCGGTGAGGTCGAGCTCGGCGTAGTAGGGCGCGAGGAACGCGGCGCCGACGGTGGGCGCGGCCACGGCGGGCGCCGCGGCCGCGGGGGCGGCGACACCGCAGGTCAGCAGCGCGCCGACGGCGACGGCGGGGACGATCAGCCGGCGGTTCATGCTGTCACCGCCCGACGGCGCAGGACGATCGCGGTGCCCGCGGCGAGGAGGGCGGCACCGAGCGCCGCGCCCAGCACGATCGGCGTCGCGTCGCCGCCGGTGGCCGAGAGCGATCCGCTCGCGGCTGCGGATCCGGAGGTGGAACCGCCGGATCCGGCCGCCGGGGCGCCCGCGACGGGCGCGCTCGCCGACGGTTCGGGTTCGGGTTCGGGTTCGGGCTCGGCGACGGGAAGAGCGGCGATCGCGAGGTCGGCGGCCGCGGCATCCGTCGCCAGCGCCGTCTCGCCGGCGCTGCCGACGAGACGGACGCTCGGGAGCTCGATCTCGGCCGCCCCGGCGCCTTCGGCGGTGAACGAGAGCGTCGCGAGCGTGAGGGGCGCGGCGGAGTCGGACGCGAGGCCAGGCGAGGTGCCCAGGCGCGAGTGGGTGACGGTGATCATGCCGCTCGCGGTCTCGCGTGCGGCGGTGAAGCCGCCGTCGGGACCTGTGGCCGAGTCGTCGACGTAGTCGAGCAGAGCGTCGGGCACGGAGATCTCGAGGTCGTAGGCGTAGAGGTCGACGACGTCGGTGGCCGTGAGGACGACGTCGATCCGGTCGCCTTCCGTGGCGGTGGCGGCGACGTCGATCGCGAAGGTCGCGGTGGGCGGTGCGGCCACGGCGGCCGGCGCCGCGGCGAGGGCCGCGGTCAGCGCGACGACGCCGGCGAGGGCGGGCGCGAGGGTGATCGATGGACGAGCAGGCATGCGGAAGCAGCCCCTTCCTGGGTCGGGTGCACTCAGGACGGCGGGCTCTCGTGGGGCTCCGAGCCCACGGTCCTCGGGGGATGTGCCGAGCCTGGCAGGAGAGCGTTTCCCGTCGGTGTCGGCGCGTTACGCGCCGGTTTCGTCGGCGCCGTCCCGGTGTTGCCCGAGAAGCGGTTCGGTGTCAAGCCTCTGGGGAACCGCTTCTCGCCGGTCCTAGCTTCGGCTCATTCAGCGGCCCGAGCTCCGGAGGACGACATAGCCAGCACGACCCGTCCGAGACGGAAGTACAACAGGCGCGAAGCGCTCGCGGGCTACCTGTTCCTGACCCCGTGGATCATCGGATTCCTCGTCTTCACGGTGGGGGCGATGATCTACAGCCTCGTCATCTCCTTCAGCAGCTACAACCTCGCGACCAACTCGGCGCGGCCGATCGGGTTCGCCAACTACGCGCAGCTGTTCGAGGATCCGCGGGTGGGTGTGTCCCTCGCCAACACGCTCTTCTACGCCGTGATGGCGGTACCGCTCGAGATCGCGTTCGCGCTCGTCCTCGCCCTGCTGCTGAACCGGATGGGGCGCGGCGCCGGTGTCTTCCGAACCCTCTACTACCTGCCGAAGATGACTCCCGCGGTCGCGACCGCCGCGGTGTTCTTCCTCCTGCTCAACGGCAACTCCGGCGCGATCAACGAGGGGCTCGCGGTCTTCGGCATCCAGGGACCGCAGTGGCTCGTCGATCCGGACTGGGTGAAGCCGAGCATCGTGCTCATGGCGCTGTGGACGGTCAGCGGCACGATGGTGATCTTCCTCGCCGCGCTGAAGAACGTGCCGGTCGAGCTCTACGAGGTCGCCTCCCTCGACGGGGCAGGGCCAGTGCGGAAGTTCTTCTCGATCACCCTGCCGATGATCTCGGGGGCGATGTTCTTCAACGTCATCGTCCTCTCGATCGCCGCCTTCCAGGTCTTCGATCAGGCGTACCTGCTGTTCTGGCGCGACCAGAGCAATGCGTCGCCCGAAGCGTCGCTGTTCTACGCGATCTACCTCTTCCAGCAGGCGTTCCGGCAGTTCAACTTCGGCTTCGCCGCGGCCATGGCCTGGCTGCTGTTCGTCATCATCATGATCGTCACGGTCATCCAGGTGAGGTTCGGCAACCGCTTCGTCTACTACGAGGCGGATCGGTGATGGGCACGAAGATCCGCACCCCGAAGACCGTCGCCGGACGTGTCGTCCTCGCGGCGATCTCGACGCTGTTCGCGCTGCTGTTCCTCTATCCGTTCGCGTGGCTGCTGGCGGCGAGCTTCAAGCCCCGCGGCGAGGTGTTCGACAACCGTCTCATCCCGCAGACGTTCGTTCCCGAGAACTACGCCGAGGTCTGGGACCAGCTGCCGCTGCTCAGCTGGATGTTCAACAGCGTCGCGATCGCGCTGCTGGCCGCGACCGCCGTGTCGATCTCGAGCTCGATCGTCGCCTTCGGGTTCGCGTACTTCTCGTTCCCCGGCCGCAAGCTGCTGTTCGGACTCGTGCTCGCGACGATGATGCTGCCCGGCGCGGTGACGATGATCCCCGTCTACCTCATCTGGAAGGAGACGGGGCTGCTCGGCACGTGGGTGCCCCTGTGGGGCGCGAACCTCTTCGGCTCGGCGTTCTACATCTTCTTGCAGCGCCAGTTCTTCCTCGGCCTGCCGCGGGAGCTCTTCGAGGCGGCGCGCATCGACGGCGCCAGCTATTGGGGGCTGTTCTGGCGCATCGCCATGCCGCTGTCGGTGCCGTCGTTCGTGATCGTCTTCCTCTTCGAGTTCCAGGCGAGCTGGAACAACCTGCAGGCCGCGCTCATCTACCTGAACGCCGGCACGGTCGACGAGTTCACGGCGCCGCTCGGGATCGCCTACGCCATGACGAAGTACAGCCCGACCGCCGGCGGTCAGGGCGACTACCAGTACGTGATGGTGGCCTCGCTCATCGTCACGCTGCCCATGCTCATCCTCTTCGCCTTCGGGCAGCGCTACTTCATCGAGGGTGTCGCGACGCAGGGACGCAAAGGATGACCCGCGTGCTCGCGCGGGCCGACGACAGGAGGAACATCATGCGCAATCGACTCATCGGAGCGGCTGCGGTGGCCGCGGCATCCGCCATCGTCCTCTCGGGATGCAGCGGCGACGACGCCGGCTCGGCCGAGGACGTCGACTTCACCGCCGCCCCCAGCGGCACCCTCGCGGCGTGGGGGTTCGAGAACGCCGACGACGTGGGCACCGCGCGGCTCGACTACGCCGCCGAGCAGATGCCCGACGTCGAGGTGCAGCTGGACGCGACGGCGTTCGACTCGCAGAAGTTCACCACCCGCATCGCCAGCGGCGACGTGCCCGATGTCGTGCAGATGGACCGCCGGTACGTCACGCAGTACGCGGCGCAGGGCCTCATCATGCCGCTCGACAGCTGCTACGACGCCCGCGAGGTCGACGCCGACGACCGATGGTACGAATCCGTCGTCGACGACGTCCGGTACGACGACCAGGTCTGGGGCGCGCCGCAGTTCTACCAGCCGCCGGCGATCATCCTCAACAAGCGGGTGATGGATGCCGCGGGCGTGACGGCCGCCGAGATCGACACGTCGCAGCCCGACGTCCTCCTCGGCGCGATCGAGAAGATGTACGTGGCGTCGGGAGGGGTGCCGACCCGTCTCGGCTTCGACCCGGTCTCGACGGGGCAGTCGGCGCTGTGGATCCTCGGGTCGGGCGGACAGCTCACCGACGACGACGGCGTGCCGACGCTCGATGACCCGAGCAATCTCGCGGGCATGGAGCTGCTGCAGCGCATCAACGACGCGCAGGGCGGCTTCGCGCAGGTGAAGAGCTTCACCGACGCGTTCGACACCTTCGGCGACGCGAACCAGTACGTGACCGACCAGGTCGGCGCGCAGGTCAACGCCCAGTGGTATCCCAACGTCCTCTCGCCCTACATCGACGAGATCGACATCGAGGCGGTGCCGTTCCGCGACAGCGAGGGTGAGCCGTTCTCGGTATCGGGCGGTCAGGCGTTCGTCATCCCGATGAATGCGAAGAACCCGGCCGCCGCGTGCGCCTGGGTGTCGGAGCTGACGAGCCCTGAGGCCTGGAACGCCGCCGGTGAGGCCCGGGCCGAGACGCGCGCGTCCGACGGCGGTGCGAACACGGGTCTGTTCACCGGCTCACCCGAACCCGACCGCTCCATCCGCGAGCAGTGGGTCACACCCTCCGGGGACGCCGGCTTCGACCAGGTGGTCGCCACGTACTACGACGTCGTCGACTACGGCAGCTCGTTCGGATCGTCGCCGGCCGGACAGGACATCCAGAACGAGCTCAACAACGCCGTCACCGCGGCGCTGCTGGGCGACAAGACAGCCGAGGAGGCGCTCGCCGATGCGCAGGGCGCCGCGATGCGCGCCTACGACAACGCGACCGCGAACGGCTGACGCAGCGGCAGCCGCACCGTGAAGGTCGTGTCGCCGGGGGTGCTCCGGGCGGTGATCGACCCGCCGTGGGCGTCGACGATCGCGCGGGCGATCGACAGCCCGAGGCCCGTGCTGCCGGCATCCCGGTTCCGCGCGTCGTCGCCACGGGTGAAGCGGTCGAACAGCGTCGACGCGATGCTCTCGTCGATGCCCGGTCCGGTGTCGCTCACGCGGAGCACGGCGTCGGTGGCGTCGCTGTCGAGGGAGACCGTGACGACGGTGCCCGGCGGCGTGTGCGCCTGGGCGTTTCGCAGGAGGTTCGCGATCACCTGACGGATGCGGTTGCCGTCGCCGCGCACCGTCACCAGCTTTTCGTCGACCTCGAGTCGCCATTCGCGATCGGGATCGGCCGCGTGCGCATCGCTCACCGCGTCGACGGCGAGAAGAGTCAGCTCGACCTCCTCGTCGCGGAGGCGCTGCCCGGCATCCAGCCGTGCCAGCAGCAGCAGGTCGTCGACGAGCGCCGCCATGCGCACCGCCTCGGACTCGATGCGATCGAGCGACCGTGCCTGCGTCGGAGTCATGGGGGCGCCCTCACCGCGCGAGAGCTGGGCGTAGCCGCGGATGCTCGCGAGCGGCGTGCGGAGCTCGTGGCTCGCGTCGGCGACGAAGCGTCGGAGTCGGTCTTCGCTCTCCCGGCGGACCGACAGCGCCGTCTCGACGTGTCGGAGCAGGCCGTTCAGCGACGTGCCGACGCGGCCGACCTCGGTGTCGGGATCGGTGTCGCGCTGCGCGACGCGCTCGGAGATGGCGGTCTCGCCGTCGGCGAGAGGCAGCGCCGAGACGTGCTCGGCCACGTCGGCGACACGGGCGAGCGGTCGGAGATTCCGGCGCACGAGCAGCGTCAGGCCGGTCACGGCGGCGAGCAGCGTGAGGCTCGCGACGATCGCCAGGATCACCAGCAGGGCCGACGTCGTGGCCTCGACATCGGCGAGGGAGCTCCCGGCGATGACCCGCCCGCCGTCGGTCGTCGGCGCCGCCGCGACGCGGAACGAGCCGAGATCGGTGCCGAAGTCACCGCCGAGCTCGACGGTCGTGGGGACCCGGTCCGCCTCGGTCGCGTCGGAAAGAGCTGCGACCTGCTCGTCCGACAGGGAGATCTCGGTGCCATCGGCCTGCGTGTAGCTCGAGCTCGTCGCGGCTCCGGTGTCGTCGAGGGTGACCTGGAGCGTTCCGATGCGGGGCGCGGGCGCCCCGGGCGGCTGACCATTCGTGAATCGGTCGTCGCCGGGGAAGGGGCGGAGCGAGACCGACAGGCCCCCCAGCACCTGCTCGTCGAGGCGGTCGACGACGAACGAGCGCAGCGCGAGAACGGTCGCGGCGCTCATGGCGATCAGCGCGGCGGCGACGAGGGCGCTCGTGCCGACGACGAGGGTGCGCCGGAGGGTCCAGCGCCGGCGGGCACGCGTGCTCATGCCGGCTTGATCGTGTAGCCGACCCCGCGAACCGTGTGGATCATCGGATCGCCGAGAGTGTCGATCTTCTTCCGGAGGTAGGAGATGTAGATCTCGACGACGCTCGCGGTGCCGCCGAAGTCGTAGTCCCAGACGCGCTCGAGGATCTGCGCCTTGCTCAGCACGCGGCGCGGGTTCTGCATGAGGTAGCGCAGCAGCTCGAACTCCTTCGCGGTGAGCTTGATCGGGATGCCGCCGCGATCGACCTCGTAGGTGTCCTCGTCGAGCGTCAGGTCGCCCACGCGGAGCCGGGCATCGTCGTCGGCGGGCACGGCGACGTGGCGCCGGGCCATCCCGCGCAGGCGCAGCACGACCTCGTCGAGGTTGAACGGCTTGGTGACGTAGTCGTCTCCGCCCGCGGCGATGCCGGCGATGCGGTCCTCGACGGCGTCCTTCGCGGTGAGGAACAGCGCGGGGGCATCGTTGCCGCTCGCCCGGATGCGGCGGAGCAGCTCGACGCCGTCGAGCCCCGGCATCATGACGTCGAGCACGAGGATGTCGGGCCCGAACTCGCGGATGGCGGCGAGAGCGCCCGGCCCGTCGGCGGCGGTGCGCACGTCCCAGCCCTCGTTGCCGAGCGCCATGCGCAGCAGCTCGGCGAGGTTCGCCTCGTCGTCGACGACCAGGGCGCGGACGGGGGATCCGTCGGGGCGGAGAAGGGTGGCCATGCTCTACTGTCCCGCGTTCGGGGCGACGGCGTCGTCGACGCGCCCGGCGGCGTTCAGAAGGGTGGCGGTGGTCGCCCCGCGACGAATTCCGGTGTGAAGCAGACCGATGGGACCGGGAGGTCTTCCCGGTAGACCCGTCCGGTGGGTGAGGTCCATTGGATGATGCCGGCGCCGAGTTGGAGGACGATCCAGTCGGTGAACTGCTTCATCGAGTGGTGCCTCTGGCACAGGTTGCACAGGTTCGATTCGCACGTCGGCCCACCCAGGGCGTGGTCGATCGAGTGATCCAGTTCGCACCGGATCGCGGGCAGGTGGCATCCCGGCCACCGGCAATGCCGATCCCGCGCCTGCAGCATCCTCCGCAACGCCGCGGGTGGCCGGTACTGGTCCACGCGCGTCACCGTTTTGGTCGTGGCGTCGAGGTATACCCGGTCCCAGAGGGTGGCGTCTCCTGCCAGGGTCCGGGCGGTGTCGGCGTCGATCAGGCCGGCGCCGACCAGCTCGGCCGCACGGTCGTCCTTCCCGGAGAGGGTGTCGGCGGTGACGACGAGCTGCACGCGGGCGCGGATCGCGCCGAGCGAGGTCTTCCCGTCCACTCCGTGGGCGGGGTCGACGGCGGGTCCGCCGGTGAGGCCGAGGTCGCAGAGCACGTCCGCTCGAACCTGCTGGCGAGTGCGCGTGTCGGCCTCGTGCTCCTCACCAGCCGCACGGGCTTCCGCCGCGACGTCCTTGGCGGCGTCAATCGTCGACACGGCCATCTGGTTGAGCCGGTCATCGATCGCGACCAGCAGCGTCGTCGCACCCCGCAGGGTGAGCTCCGACATCCCGTCACCGAGATCCCGCAGGTACACACCCCGGTCGGCAACAGCCGCTGTGTGGCGTTCTGCGAAGGTCCGAGCGGTGAAGTGCTGCGCCAACGACTCCAACGCGCCGTGAACCCGCGCGGGCACGTCCCGTTCGGCGACAGCGATCGCGGCTTCCTGCCACTCGTCGTGGTTCTCCTCCGGGATGTTCCGGCCGAGCTTCACGACATCGTCGACGTGTTTGGCCGTGAGCCGGCCGGCCTCCCACGCGGCGAGCACAAGCGGATTCCCGTCGACGACCTCCAGCGCACGCCCGATCTCGTTCTGCACCCGCCGATCACCGCACCGCGCGATCGCGGCGAACTCAGCCGCAACAGCCCGCAGCTGCATATCCGTCTCACGACCCAGCAGGCCGTTCCGGCGCGACATCGACAGCGCCTCACGGCCGAGCACGGCGAGCTTGCGCAGATGCGCGATCTCCGCGGCATCCCGAGCCCGCAACACGTCCACAGCACCGTCGAGCTCCGCGCGGATGCGCGCCCACGACTCCTCGTCGCTCGCTGATCGGTTCGTCCCCATGGACTATATGATGCCATCGAGCACCGACGTGAGTCTAGAACAAAACATCGATTGGTGCAAAGATCCTCTACGGTGACACTCGTGGAGGAAGCGACCTCGACGGGACCCGACAGCGCGACGCTTTCATGCTGTCCGTTTGCAGCGCATCGGCCCCCGCGGTGGCGCGCACGCCTAGCCTCGGAGTATGACCGCGACCGATGTCGCCGGGCGAACCGTCCGGCTCTCGCACGAGTACGCCGACGCGCTGCCCGAACTCGCCGTGCCGTGGCGCGCCGCCTCCGCTCCCGCGCCCCGCGCCCTCGTGATCAACGACGCCCTCGCAGCCGAGCTGGGACTGGACGCTGCCTTCCTCCGCAGCCCGGACGGGCTCGCGCTGCTCGTGGGCACCGCGCCGCCCGCCGATGCGGTACCGGTCGCGCAGGCGTACGCCGGGCACCAGTTCGGCGGCTACTCGCCGCGCCTCGGCGACGGCCGGGCGCTGCTCCTCGGCGAGTTGCTGACGCCCGACGGGTCGCTCCGCGACCTGCACCTGAAGGGCTCGGGCCCGACGCCGTTCGCCCGAGCGGGCGACGGGCTCGCGGCCGTCGGTCCGATGCTCCGCGAGTACATCGTCAGCGAGGCGATGCACGCGCTCGGCATCCCGACGACGCGCTCGCTCGCGGTCGTCGCGACCGGGGCCGAGGTGCTGCGGGAGTCCGCTCTGCCGGGCGCCGTGCTGGCGCGCACCGCCGCCAGCCACCTCCGCGTCGGCACCGCGGAGTTCGCACGGGGAACGGGCGATCTCGGCGTCCTCCGGAGGCTCGTCGACTACGCGATCGCGCGCCATCACCCCGCGGCGGCGGACGCGGCGAACCCGCCGCTCGAGCTCTACCGGTCGGTCGTCGCGGCCCAAGCCGAGCTCGTCGCCCGATGGATGCTGGTCGGCTTCGTCCACGGCGTCATGAACACCGACAACATGACCCTCTCGGGCGAGACGATCGACTACGGGCCGTGCGCCTTCATCGATGCGTACGATCCCGCCTCGGTCTACAGCTCGATCGACCAGGGCGGGCGGTACGCCTACGGCAATCAGCCCTTCATGGCCGAGTGGAACCTCGCGCGCCTGGCCGAAGCGCTGCTTCCCCTCTTCGCCGACGAGCCGGACGATGCCCTCGCCCGCGCGCAGGAGGTGCTCGCCGAGTTCCGTCCGCGCTTCGCCGAGGCGCGCCGCGCCGGCATGCGCCGCAAGCTCGGCCTGCCCGAGGACGTGACCGACGACGCCGTCGAGGAGCTCGCGGGCGGATTCCACGACCTGCTCGCCGTCACCCGGGCGGACTACACCACGGCGTTCCGCTCGCTCTCGGCGGCGGCCCGCGGCGGCGATGCGCCGCTGCGCGCAGCGCTCGCGGGCGCGGACCCCGGTCCCTGGCTCGAACGGTGGCGCGCGCAGCATCCCGACGCCGAAACGATGGATGCCGCGAACCCGGTCTACATCCCGCGGAACCACCTCGTCGAAGAGGCGCTCGCCGCCGCGGCCGCCGGGGACCTCGAGCCGCTCGGCTGGCTGACCGCGGTGCTGTCGACGCCCTTCGCCGAACGCTCGGGCGCCGAACGATACGCGTCGCCGGCCCCGGCGGACTTCGGCGCCTACCGGACGTTCTGCGGCACCTGAGCATCCGGGGTCTTGCCCTCCGCCCGCGGAATGCGGGAGTGTGATCGGTATGCCGTTCCTCGCTCTGATCGTCTTCGTCGTCATGGTGGCCGCCCTGGTCGACGCGATCACGCGGCGGAGCGACCAGATCAAGCACCTGCCGAAGCTCGTGTGGATCCTTCTCATCGTGATCATGCCGTTCATCGGCTCGGTGCTGTGGTTCGCGATCGGTCGCGAGTGGGGCCCGCAGAGCGAAGCGATCAGCTTCGGAGACCCGCGGCGCTGGTCGAAGAGCGCGGCCGCCCCGGCGCCGCTCGCGACCGCCCGGCCGCCGCGCGAGACGCGCACGACCGAGCAGCAGCTCGCCGATCTCGAGGCCGAGATGCGCATCGCGGAGCTCGAGGCCGAGGTGCGGCGCCGCCGCTCCGGCATCGACCCCGTTGCCTGAGGGCGACAGCGTCTTCCGTCTGCGCGGACGGTTGGAAGCGGCATCCCTCGGCCGTGTCGTCGTCACGGGCGAGCTGAGGTCGGGACCGGCCTCGGGGGTGTCGCTGGCGGGCGTCCGGATCATTGGCTTCGACACGCACGGCAAGCACCTGCTGACCCGGTTCGACAGCGGGCAGAGCCTGCACACGCACCTGCGGATGCGGGGCGGGTGGACGGTGACCCGGCCGGGCAGGATGCTGCCGCGCCGTGAGCAGCACCGCGTGCGCGTGCGGATGCAGCTTGATGACGGCGCGACGGTGTGGGGGATCGACATCCCGCTCGTCGAGCTGGTGGCCACCGCAGACGAGCCCGCTCTGCTCGGCTACCTGGGCCCGGATCCACTGCGCCCGGACTGGGACCCTGGCGAGGCGGAACAGCGCCTCCGTGCTCGCCCTGACCGGCCGTTCGTCGCCGCGCTGCTCGATCAGCGGAACCTCGCGGGACTCGGCAACCTCTGGGTCAACGAGCTCGCGTTCCTGACGGGGACCTTCCCGTTCGCGCCCATCGGCGGCGCGGATGTCGGCCGCCTCGTCGAGCTCGCCGCGCGGTGCCTGCGCCTCTCGGCGACGGTACCCGGGATGTATCAGGTGACGACGGGGGATGCCGCGCGCGGTCGATCGCACTGGGTCGCCGGGCGCGCGGGCCGCCCGTGCCTCCGGTGCGGCACGACCGTGAGGGTGCGGGCCGAGGTTCCGGACGACGCCGAGCGTCGCCGCACGTGGTGGTGTCCGCGCTGCCAGCCCGAGCCCGATTAGCGCGCGTCGGCGGACGGGGGCGCGGCCTCGGGGCCGGTCTCGACGTCGATCTCGAGCGGACGGACGCCCGAGGGGGTCTCGACGAGGAAGGTCAGTTCGTCGGACGCGGGCCAGTGCTCGAGCTCGTCGAGTCCGGCGAAACCGTCCTCGTGCTCGGCGGGAGCGAGGGCGAGGACGCCGAGATGGCCTTCCTGGACCATCAGGTACGCGTCGACGTCGAGCCCGGCCGGGGTCGTGAAGCGGCCGATCACCGGAAAGCGCGCGTCGCCCGGCACCGCGAGCGGCAGGTCGCTCGGAACGGCGAAGCCGAGCGCCGGCACGAAGGCCGGGTCGTCCTCGTGGGCGTATTCGACCGCGCGGGCGGCGTCGAGCTGCGCCCGCAGCTCGCTCGCGCCCCAGCCGTCGGCGCGCGCGAGGAGCGCCGCGACGATCTCGCGCACGGCCTCGGGCACATCGACGAGCGTTTCGTCGTCCGGTGCATCGACATCGACTCCGTCGTCGCTCGGATCCGACGGCGCCAGACGCTCGGCGGCTGTCTGAGTGACGGCGGTGAGTGCGGTCGTCCCGAGGGCGAGGGCAAGGCGCGGATGCGGCACACCGCCGCGCACGAGCGCTCGCTGCATGCGTCCGTCGATCACGTCACCGAGGTCGGCAAACGCGAGCGTCGCGCCGACCGAGGCCGCGGCGATGCCGAGCGTCTCGGATGCCGGGCGGGTACGACGCATGTCGGCCCAGACGACGAACCCCGACAGCACCGCCGATGCGGCGCGGAGGGCGACGCGGCCGCGCGCGCTGCGGCGGTTCGGGTCGACGAGCGCGAGCGCGCCCGACGCGAGGCTCGTCACCACGACGTGCTCGACCCGCGCGGGGTCGGCGATGCGTCGGCAGGCGCGGCGGAAGCTGGTCGAGGTGAAGGCCATGCCTCCAGTCAATCAGGCCGTGGCGGCGCCGGCCGACGCGACCGCGGCGGCGAGCCGGCCGTCGAACTCGCGACGTCCGGCCTTCGTCAGTGAGGCGGCGGGTGCGGCATCCGCTCGCGTGATGCTGACGAGACCGCGGCGCTCCAGCGCTGTCAGGTGCTCGTGCACCACGCTCGGCTGCGCATCGTCCTCCCGGTGCCCGAGGGTCTCGGCCAGGACGTCGACGCGCGCCGACGTGAGCGGCCGGAGGGCGGCGCTCACCCGGAAGCGCTGGGCATCGGCGAGCGGCAGCCCGCCGCGCGGGGCGTCCGAGAATGGACGGATCACGTCGGCGGCGTAGGCGCGGTCGTAGCCGGTCACGCCCAGGAACGAGACGACGAGACCGGCGCCGGCCGTCAGAGCGATCCAGCCGCCCTGGCCGATGACCGCGAGGATCATCGACGTGACGGCGAGCCCGAGGACGACGACCGCGAGAGCGAAGCCCGCGACCCAGCTGCGCCATCCGGCCGGCAGGTCGATCGCCATCCCGAGGCGGCGGCGGAAGAGCATCTCGATTCCGACGAGGGCGCCGACGACCGCGACGAAGGCGACGATCGTCGGAATGCCGACGCCGAGGGCGGGCACGGCGATCAGCAGCGCGAAGCAGGCGGATTGCGCGAGCGACGCGACGGGGGAGGCCGCGCGGAAGCGCCGGGCGAGGCGGCGGCGGTCTTCGGCCACCGTGCGGAACACGTGATCGATCGGGGCGGAGTGGTCGGTCGTTTCGATCGCCATCGTTCCACTCTGTCAAACGGCGCTCAGGAAGGCCATCGACGCGGCTGTTACCGTCCCGTGATGTGAAGCGTGCGTCGGCCTACCTGCTGCAGTCCCTCGTGCCGCTCGGTGCGGTCGCGATCACGGTCGCGCTCTGCCTGTTCACCGTCCGCGGCCAGGAGGCCGATCAGGCCGCAATGGTCGCGATGGGGCAGTCCTCGAACCGGGTCGTGGGGCTCGGCAGCTATCTCGGCACGACGTTCGTGCCCGCGGCATCCGTCCTCGTGGTCGCTGCGAGCGTGCTCTTCGCGCTCGTTCGCCGCCGCATCGGGCAGGCGGCCGCCGCGGCGCTGCTGTTCGCGGGGTCGGCCGTCACCTCGCAGCTGCTGAAGAACGAGGTGCTCGCACGCCCCGCGCTGCTGTCGGATGCCGGCTGGTACGGCAACTCGCTGCCCTCGGGGCACGTGTCGCTCGCCGTCGCCGCCGCGTGCGCGGTCGTGTTCGTGCTGCCCCGCGGGCCCAAGCTCGTCGCGGCTCCCGTGGTGGCCGCGGGTGCGCTGCTGGCGGGCGTCGGCATCATCGCCGCGGGCTGGCACCGGCCGAGCGACGTGATCGCGGCGACCCTGCTCGTCGGATGCTGGTGCGCGATCTCGGCGGGGGTGGTGGGCCTCGCGAGTCAGCTCAACCCGAATCGCCGCGCGATCGTCGCCCCGGGGACGACGATCGCGGCGCCGGCGACGGCCGCGCTCCTCCTGGTCGGCAGCGCCGTCTCGGCGGTGGCCCTCGCCCTCGGCTATGCGGCGAGCACGTGGAGCACGGTGTCGAGCGTGGCGCTCATGGCTGTCACCGTCGTGCTGACGAGCCTCGCGGCGGCCGCGATCAGCTCGGACGGCCGGGTCTTCCGGGTCTGAGCGGCGGCCCCGGCTCTCGCGGAGCCGGTTCAGCGCCGCCGCAGAAGCGATCCGCCGACGGCGAGCACGGCCGCTGCGGCGGCACCTGCCGCCGTGTAGAGCGGCGTGCGGTGTCGGATCGCCCACGTCTGCAGGCTCTCGCCGCGGGCCTTGTCGTCGAACGCGCCGTGGGCGCCGTGGTCGCCGGGCACCGGCTCGTAGAGGTTGGGCGATGAGGTCGACGCCTGCGCGTCCGGGGCGAACTGGCCCTCCCACGCGTTCTTCGCGAGGTACCAGTCGAGGAACCGACCGGCCACGCGGGTGCCGAGGATGAGCGCGACGGTCGAGTTGCCGACCCACGTGCGCCGTCGGGGCTTGTCGGCGACATCGGCGACCGCGCGGGCTCCGACCTCGGGCTGGTAGATCGGCGGCACGGGCTGCGGGTGGTGCGGGAAGTTCGACTTCACCCAGCCGAACTGGGTCGTGTTCAGCGCGGGCATGTCGACGATCGAGACCGCGACCGCGCTGCCCTCGTGCGTGAGCTCGGAGACGACGGAGTCGGTGAAGCCGTGGACGGCGTGCTTCGCGCCGCAGTAGGCGGACTGCAGCGGGATGCCGCGGTGCGCGAGCGCCGAGCCGATCTGGATGATGTGCCCGCGGTCGCGGGGCCGCATGCGGGTGAGCGCGGCGCGGGTGCCGTTGACGGCGCCGAAATAGGTGACCGCCGTGGCGCGCTCGAAGTCCTCGGGTGTCGTGTCGAGGAACGTGGCGATCGAGCCCGACATGACGTTGTTGACCCACAGGTCGATCTCGCCGAGCTCCTGCTCGACCGAGTCGGCGGCTCGTTCGACGTCGGCGCCGTCGGAGACGTCGACCGAGACCGCGAGGCCCCGGCGGCCCCGAGCGCGGACATCCGAGACGGCGCCGTCGAGACCGTCGGCGCCGCGGGCCAGCACGGCGACGTCCCAGCCGCGGTCCGCCAGCTCGCGGACGATCGCGCGTCCCAATCCTGCGCTGCCTCCGGTGACGACGGCGACTCCGCGCGCATCCGTTCGAGCCATGACGATCTCCTCCGCTGATGGTGTGCGCCCATTGTTGGCCGCGGCCGCGGGGACAGCTGTGCTGTTGCCCCGCGGCCGCGGATGGACTAGAACCTCCGGTCAGGTGGTGACGCGTCGGCGGTTTCCGACGACGATCGCTGCGGCGCCGGCGATGAGCGCCAGGATGCCGATGCCCGCGAGCCCGGAGATGTCCTCCCCGCCGGTGGCGGCGAGAGTGCGCGACGGGCCCGACGCGGCCGGGGTGCCGGTGGTGCCGGTGCCCGCCGGAACCGCGACGGGTGCCGGCTGGAGGCTGAACGCCACGGGAGCGGACGGTGCCGAGAGGCCCACCGTGCCTTCGGCGTTCAGCGCCTGGATCGCGATCGCGGTGTAGTTCTCGGCGGGGAGCGCGAGCGTCACCGACCAGGTGCCGTCGGCCGCGACCGGGATCGGGTCGGCGGGGTTCGCCGGCTCCGGCGCTGCCGCGGGGGCCGCGGCGAGGGCCATGACCTCGGCCTCGCCGACCGGGGAATCGTCTGCGGATGCGGCGAGCTCGTCGAGGAGGTCCTGCGCGAGAGACGTGGGGACCACGAGCAGTCCGATGAACGCTCCGGGCTGTCCGGTGCCGCGGAAGGTGACGCGGTCGCCCGTCACGACCTCGCCGGCGGCGGGGCTCGTAATGACGGGAGCGGCCAGCGGCGGCACAGACGGGAGCTCGACGGTGACGACCAGATCTTCGGCGGTGGCATCCTCGTCGGTCTGGCGGACGGTGACGAACTGGATGACGTCGGCGTCGTCGGCGAAGGTCGCGACGGTCAGCCATGCGCCGCCGAGCACGGTCACGGGCTGGGTTCCGGGGATCCGGCTCGCGAGGCCGCGTCGAGGTCCCCCGATCGGCGAGGATGACGCCGGGTCGTCGCTGGGGAGCGTCGGCCGGATGGGGGAACAGATCATGACGGATGCGAGCGAGCCCGAAGGCAGGACGCCGTTCCTGCGTCGACCGATGTCGCGCAAAGCGGCCCTGATCGTCTCGGCATCGACTCTGGTGGCCGGCCTGATCGTCGGCGCCGGCGCGGGAGGCTCCGGTGCCGGCTCGGAGATCACCGAGCTGAAGCGACAGGTCTCGACGCTCGAGGTCGACGTCGACGATGCCGAGACCGTGGCCCTGGAGTCGGATGCCGCGCTGTCCGACGCGAGTTCCGAGCTCGCCGATGCGCGCGCCGATCTCGCGACCGCGAAGCGCGAGCTCGCCGCGGCCACGGCGCAGGTCACGGAGATGCAGACCGCCGCGACCGGGACGCAGACGGAACTCGACGCGCGGGCCGCGCGCATCGCGGACCTCGAGGGCCAGCTCTCGGTGCGGACGGCGCCGGCCGTGCAGGCCCCGGCGCCCGCCGCACCCGCCGCGCCCGCGACGATCGTCGTCTCGTACGAGAACTGCACCGCGGTGCGGAACGCGGGGGCGGCGCCGATCCGCTCCGGAGAGCCCGGCTACGGGCGGCACCTCGACCGCGACGGCGACGGCATCGGCTGCGAGTGACCGGTGCCGCCGCGCCGGCGGTCAGGTCGCGTCGGTCGTGAGCGCGACTTTGATCCAGCCGGGCTCGCGTCGGTCGAACGCCTCGTAGGCGTCGATCGCGTCGACGAGCGGCTCGTGCTCGGTGATGAGCGCGGTCGGGTCGAAGGCGCCTGAGGCGACGAGCTCGATGAGCGGCGGCGTGACGCTGTGGTGATCGCAGTTGCCCATGCGGACCGTGAGGTTCTTGTTCATGGCCTGGCCGATGGGATACGTCTCGGCGGCCGGTGAGTAGACGCCGATGATGCCGATGCGGCCGTACTTCCTGACCATCTCGACCGACCAGCGCGACGCCTGCGAGGGGCCGTCTCCGGGTTGCCAGAGGTCTCCCTGCGGGTCGGCGTCGGGAGCGATCTCGGCGACCTCGGCGTCGAAGGCCGCGGCCTCGTCGCTCGAGACGGCGGCGGGCCCGGACTTCGGCCGCTCGGCATCCACTCCGACGGCATCGATGACGCAGTCGGCACCGATCTCGTTCGTGAGCGCGAGCACCGTCTGAACCGGGTCCTCCTCGGTGAAGTTCACGATCTCGGCGCCCAGGGTGCGCGCTGCGGCGAGGCGGTCGGCGAGGCCGTCGACGACGATCACGCGGCCCGCGCCCTGTAGGAAGGCCGAGGCGACCGCGAATTGTCCGACGATGCCGGCGCCGAGCACGACGACGATGTCGCCGCGACTCACACCGGCGAGCTGGGCGCCGAACCACGCCGTGGGGAAGATGTCGGAGAGCAGGATCGCCTGCTCGTCGCTGACGCCGGCGGGCAGCTTCGACATCGTGTTCTGCGCCCAGGGGATACGGGCGTACTCGGCCTGCAGCCCATCGACGGGGCCGGTGGTCTCGGGTCCGCCGAAGAAGCAGGTGCCGGCCTGCGGGCCGTTCGGGTTCGCGACGTCGCACTGCGCGGTGTGTCCGTCGCGGCAGTACGAGCACGCGCCGCACGACATCGTGGAGTTGATCACGACGCGGTCGCCGGGCTGGAATCCGCGGACGTGATCGCCGACCTCGGTGACGACTCCGACGGCTTCGTGGCCGAGGATCGTTCCCTCCTTCATGCCGGCCATCGTGCCGCGCACGAAGTGGAGATCGGTCCCGCAGATGGCGCTGCGGGTGATGCGGACGATCGCGTCGTGACCGTCCTGGATCGCCGGATCGTCGACCTCGTCGAGTCGGATATCGCCGATGCCGTGCCACACGACAGCCTTCATGGTCGCTCCTTCGTTCGTATGAGTCGGCGACGCTACGCGTCGTGCCGCGTGCGGCCGATGTCCTTGCGGATCACGCCCGCATGTGACGCCCCGAATTCCGCGTCCCGCACCGGCAGCCGTCGGGTTAGGATTCCGACGTCCCCCCTGCGCTCACGCGCCTGATCGTCGAGGAATCCATGCCTTTCCGCAGTAAGAACACCCTGGAGCGCTGGCTGGCGGAGTTCCACGAGCAGCGCGGTGCCGGAGATCTCATCCGCGTGCTCGTCCAGGACGGATCGGAGGGTTCCGACACCGGTCTGGTCGTCGTGCCGCTCGCGAACTCGTCGGTGTCGGTGTTCATGGAGCCGATCGAGATCGGTGATGCGCAGTGGCGTATCACGATCGAGCCGCAGCCGGATTTCACGATCCTCAGCAGCTTCCAGATGCATGCCTTGGCCGCCGAGTTCACTGTGGCGGCCGAACTGTGCGCCTTCCTCGAGGCCAAGTCCGTCGGTCACGACGAGGATGAGGACTGATCTCGCCAGTGAAGGCGGCGACGCTGCCGCGCCGATGTATTCACGTGACTGGATTTTCCTACACGGTCTGAGTAGGAATCTCAAGCGCTAAAAGTCCGGCTGTGAACGGCGCACTATTCACTCATGTCTGAAGTGATCGCAGCGGCCCCCGAAGGGGTCGATCTCGGTGCGCTGATGGCGCGCGTCGCCGAGGGTGATTGCGCTGCCTTCGCGCAGCTCTACGACGCGACCTCCCGCGCGGCGTTCGGGCTGGCGCTGCGCGTGACGAACAGTCACCACCTCGCTGAGGAAGTCGTGCAGGAGGTGTTCCTGCAGGTGTGGAAGGATGCGGCATCCTTCGACCTCGCAAAGGGGCGCCCCAAGTCGTGGATCCTCATGTTGACGCATCGCCGCGCGGTGGATTGCGTGCGCGCCGTGCGCGCCGCGACGGATCGCGATCTCGCCGACGGGGCACGCGTCGCGGCCACCCCGGGCGCGGACATCATCGACGAGCTGCACCTGCGTCGGCAGGTGGACGAGCTGCGGCTGCACATGTCGACGTTGTCGGAGGCGCAGCAGCAGGTGCTGGCGCTCGCGTACTTCTCGGGCCACACGCAGGCGGAGATCGCCGCGATGATGGGTCAGCCGCTCGGGACGATCAAGTCGCGCATGCGCGACGCCATCACGCGGTTGCGGAAGGCGACGCCGGCATCAGCCGCTTGAGTCGCGACCGGTGGGAGCGGGGGGTCACCCAGTGCCTGCTCGCCGATCAGGGTGAGCTGAGAGCCGTCGGGCTCGATGAGGAAGCTCGCCCGCTGGCCCCCCACCGCGGCGAGGGCCCGGGTCTCTTCAACGTCGACGGCGTGCTTGCGCTCGCGCACGCCGGCGAGTTGCAGCACGTGAGACGCGTGCGGCGAGGCGAGGTCACCGCTGGCCCCGCCCGCATCCCGCCCGTTCGATGTCATGCAGCAATTCAACCACGACCGACCGACACGACATTCGAACATCTGCACGAAGGGGGATCACCCGTTCGGAGGAGCCCCGGGGGAGGAGCGAACGCCGTGCGCGCTACGCGTGGTCGGTCTGCCGGCGACCCCACGGACGGTAGCGGTAGAAGCACGTCACCCATGCTCCGGCGAGCAGGAGCTGCGCGATGAACGCGAAGCTCGGATGCGCCAGGTGGGGGCCCACACCGAATCCGACGATCAGCGCCATGCCGAGCATCACCGCGTAGCTGACCCAGAAGAGGATCGGGCGAGCGCGCTTCGTCGACATCGTCGGTTCCTTCCGCCTGTCCGTCCGTCGCGGAACGGCCAGCCTACGCGCCCGTCACTTCCGCTGCTGTTCGCGGGCGCGCAGATCCTTCCGCAGAATCTTGCCCGACGTCGACTTCGGGACCGCGTCGATGAACTCCACCCGCCGCACCTTCTTGTGCGGGGCGACCTCGCCGGCCACGAACGCCATCACGTCGTCCTCCGTCAGGCCCGAGTCGGGCTGTGTCACGACGAACGCCTTCGGGATCTCCTGGTGATCGTCGTCGAGGACGCCGATCACCGCGGCATCCGCGATCTTCGGATGCGACAGCAGCAGCGCCTCGAGCTCGGCCGGAGCGATCTGGTAGCCCTTGTACTTGATGAGCTCCTTGAGGCGGTCGACGATCGTGAAGTAGCCGTCGACGTGGTGAACCGCGATGTCGCCGGTGTGGAGGAAGCCGTCCTCATCGATGGTCTCGGCGGTCGCCTCCGGTCGCCCCAGGTAGCCGAGCATGACGTTCGGCCCGCGCACCCAGATCTCGCCCGGCTCGGTGAGACCGTCGTCGTCGTGCGCCTCGAGCTCGTCGCCGGTCTCGGGGTCGACCAGCTTGGCCTCGACGTTGGGCAGCAGCATCCCGACCGAGCTGACCGGCGTATCGCCGCGCTCCGGCGGGATGGCGTGCGACACGGGGCTGAGCTCGCTCATGCCGTACCCCTGGAAGATCTGGGCGTGGATGCGGCGCCCCGCCGCCTCGGCGGTCTCGCCGTCCAGCGGCGCCGCCCCGGAGAACACGCTGTGAACGCTCGAGATGTCGAAGTCGTCGACGACGGGGTGCTTCGCGAGCGCGACCGCGATCGGGGGAGCGATGAAGAGGAACGTGCACTGGTGCGTCTGAATGTTCCGGAGGAAGGCGACGAGGTCGAATCGGGGCATCGTCACGAGGCTCGCGCGCTGGCGGAGCGCGAGGTTCAGCAGCACCGTCATCCCGTAGATGTGGAAGAACGGCAGCACCGCGAGGACGCGGTCGTCCCGGTCGAGCCGGATGCTGACCCGGCACTGCTGCACGTTCGCGACGAGATTGCGGTGCGAGAGCATCACGCCCTTCGGATTGCCCGTCGTCCCCGACGAGTACGGCAGGACCGCGACGTGCGTCGCCGGATCGAACGACACGCTCGGCGGCGTGCGACCCTCGCCGAGGAGCGTCGCGAGGTCGGGGTGGTGCCCGGCTCCGTCGAGCACGACGAGGTGGTCGTCGTCGATGCCGGCCGCGCGCGCGGCCTCGGACGCGGGCGCGAGCAGCGGCGACACCGTCACGAGCCACGTCGCGCCCGCGTCGCGCAGCTGCGCCTCGATCTCGTGCGCCGTGTACAGCGAGTTGATCGTCGTCACGGTGGCCCCGAGACGCAGGATGCCGTGGAACACCGTGGCGAACGCCGGGACGTTCGGGCACAGCATCGCCACGACGGTGCCCGCTTCGACGCCGCGCGCCGCCAGCGCTCCCGCGAACGCGTCGACCTGCGCGCGCAGCGTGCGGTAGGTCGTTTCGGCGGTGGTGTCGGGATCGATGAGCGCGACGCGATCGAGGTCCGCATCCTCCAGTGAGCCGAACAGGTAGTCGTAGATGCTCTGGTCGGGGATGTCGACGTCGGGGTACGGGCTGAGGAACACGTGTTTCTCCTTCGAAACGGACGCCGCGGCGGATGCGGCACGCTCCCTCATTCTCGGTGCGGAGGAGAACTTCTGGCTAGCGCCCGGGCGTCCTGATAGCGGAACTCGAGGTCGCTGTCGCGATGGACCCAGATCGACCGACGTCCGCCGCCGACCGAGACGTCCTCACGCCAGGCGAAGAAGAAGCCCTCGCCGCGGCGAGGGCTTTGCTCCGATGGTGCGCGAGCGCGCGATCCTGGATCTCGATCCGGGCCCGGCCGTCGCCGTGCGCCATACGGGCGGACGGTGTGCATCAGACGCTGCAGCGCCGCGCGATGCGCTCGTGCGTCCGGCGGACGAAGGCCGCATATCCGCCGGGTGTCTTCCCGATGAACCGGCCGGAGGTCACCACTTCGTTCTCGTCGGTGACCTCGACGCGAGCGCCCGCCGCGCGGGCGGCACGCACGAGCGCGACATCCTCGTGCTCGTCGAGGTCGGCGAACTGCCCGGCGGCGAGATAGACGTCGGCCCGCAGGCCGAGATTCGCGCCGTGGACGTTCCCCGCCGGAAGACCCCGCGGGTGGGTCGCGGTCCAGTGCGCGGCATGCTCCGGCGTCAGATCGGCGAAATCGGGTCGGACGGTTCCGAGCACGACGTCGGCGCCGTCCGCGGCGAGCTCGAGCTGATGGCTGAGCCAGGACGACGGGACCGCGGAGTCGCCGTCGGTCGTGCTGACCCAGGTCTCGCCCGGCGCGGGGTCGCCGAGCGCCTCGAGCGCCGCGCTCACACCGACGCGCCGGGCGGTGCCGACGTTCCGCGCGGCGATCCGCACGATCTCCACGGGCGAGGACAGCGCGATCTCCTCCGAGGCGTCCGTGCAGGCATCGAGGACCACGACCGTGACGACACGGATGCCGGGGCGCGTTCGCCGGGCCTCCTCGACCGCGCGAGCGATCGCGGTGAGGCACTCGCCGAGAAGGGCGGCTTCGTCGTGCACCGGGACGACGACGGCCACCGAGGTCGCGTTCACGGGATGAGCCCCGTCTCCGCGGCGACGGACCGCGACCCCGGACGTCCGAAGACCTCGATCACGACGTCCTCCTCCTCGTGCACGACGAGGCGGGCCAGAGTGGGCTCCGCCCGAAGTGCGGCGTGCACCTCGTCGCCCGACAGGGGGTACTCCGCGACCGGGTGACGCCAGTGGCAGGCGACGAGGTTCCCGTCGGATGTCAGCGAGGAGGCCATGCGCTGCACCGCCTCAGCGAGGTCGCCCGCTCCCCAGTAGTAGCCGACCTCCGACAGCACGATGAGATCGAAGACGCCGTCGGGCCACTCCCGGGGGAGGGCCGCTCGGGCGAGACGGACGTTCGCGCGCTCGCCGAGGCGGCGCCGCGCGGCGGCGAGAGGCGCGTCGGCGATGTCGAGTGCGAGCACGTCGTCGCATCGATCGGCGAGGAGGGCGGTCAGCGCCCCGGTCGCGCAGCCCAGCTCGAGCGCGGCACGATATCGCGGGCGCGGGAGGCTCGCGATCGTGAGGGCTCGCTTGCGCTGCTCGTACCAGCGCGAGTCGAACCCCCAGGGGTCGTCGGCGTTCCGCCGATAGAACGCGTCGAAGAAGTCGCGGGTCAAGCTGGCGGCGGCGGGACGCACGAAGACCTCGACGGGCCGGTCGAAGTGCCGCTGCATCCCGTCGTGCAGCATCACCTCGTCGCCCGGCGCCGAAGACAGCGCTTCGGCCTGACTGCGGTGCAGTCGCATCGCGTTCCGCTTGGCGGCCGCGGTCTCGTCGTCGACGTCGACGAGCTCGACCCGATCCCACGGCACGTCGCCCGGCGAGCCCCAGTGCCACAGCCAGATCGGATACCCGCGCGACGGGACGTCGAGCTCGGCGCACACCTCGATGACGACCTCGCCGACGACGCGGTGGTCGCGGTGCCCGTCGCCGATCCAGGGCGAGACGACGAGGACGCGATCGGTGCTCTCGAGCGCGTCGCTCAGCGCCCCCCTCAGTGCCCCGCGGATGGCGGTCGCGATCTCGTCGCGGTGGTCGTCGGTGCCGCCGTCGGGGATGCCGAGGAAGCGGCATCCGATCGTGGGGCTGAGGCTGCGCACAGCCCGCGTGGCCTCGTCGCGGCGGATCGCGGCGAGATCGGCGGGCGTATGCGTCGGCGACTCGGGATGCGACCCCTCGCCGTCGGTCGCGATGATCACCGTCACGGCGGCGCCGCGACCGGCGGTGCGCGACATCAGGCCGGCGGCGCCGAGCGTCTCGTCGTCGGGATGCGCGGCGACGACGACGAGATGGTCGAAGTTCTCGGGCAGCCTCGGCAGCTCGCGCTCCGGGAACGCCGCGGTCCAGATCTCCTCCGCGGTGCCGGGGTCGCGGTGGCTGAAGCTCACCATGCGCCGCGGCCCTCGCGCACGGCTGCCCCGATGCGCGCGAGATCCCGCTCACCGTGGTGCTGGCGCACGTAGATCTGCAGGTCGGCGACCCGCCGGGCGTGCGACTCGTCGGCGACGAGCGGGAGCGGCCCGAGCGCTCGGGCGGTCTCGGCGAGCGTCGTCTCGACGGCATCCGCCACGACCGAGCGGACGCGTCCGGCGAGCGTCGCCGGATCGGCGTGACGACCGGATGCCCCATCCCCGGCAACCGTGGCCCTCGCCACGGTATCCATTGCCTCTGCCGCGGATCGCAGGGCGAGGTGCGCGGTCCACAGCGCGGTGTCGACGCGGCCGAGGTGGACCCGGGAGAGCTGGTCGGCGTTCGGCCGGCTCGCGGCGTCGAGCAGTGCCGCGCGAAGCGGAACGGCGCCGCCCCACCAGCAGGCGGCCACGCCGACACCGCCGCGCGCGAAGCCGGGACGGTGGAGGTACCACCCGGGCGCGCCGACCGGAACCGCGCCCGCCGAGGCGAAGTCGACCGGGGCGCTGACGACCTGGCTGAGGCCGCGGGCGTGCCACGGGCCGCTCCGCGGAACGACCTCGGCACCGCTCAACGCCACGGCGAAGAGTCTGCGCTCGTCGCCCACCCAGGCGGTGATCAGGGCGTGGGTGAGGTGCTGCGCGAGCGAACACCACGGCTTCGTGCCCGACAGGAGCCATCCGTCCGGGCCTTCGTGAGCATCGAGGCGCATTCCGGAGCCCTCGGCGGCGAAGACGCCCCACGACGACTCGGGGCCGGCGCCGAGGCGAGCGAGATCGACGTCGAGCCCATCGCGTCGAGCCTGGTCGAGGATGTCGAGCGCATCGAGGTGCGGTTCGAGGATGCGGGCGGCGCCGACGTCGCGGGCGGCGACCGACGCGAGAAGCGACCAGTCGTCGATGAGGTCGCGCTCGACGTCTCGCCCGCCGCCGGCGGACACCGCCCAGGCGAGTGTCGCGGCGACGTCGGTGCCGAAACCGGCGACCTCGTCGGCGGCCGCGAGCGCGACAGGGTGATCGAGCAGCGGATCGAGCGACGGGGCCGGCAACGGGTCGGGTATCGGATCGGGCATCGACTCATCATCGCGCGAACGGCGGATGACTCACGGGTCTTGATTAGCGGCGCCGCATCCCCATGGTGCCGAGTTCATCCTCGCGAGGTACGGGCGTCATCCGGGCGGGCGATGGCGCGAGCGCATGCGGTCCGTAGCGTCGGTGGCATGACAAGATTCAGCCTCTCGCGCGAGGTTCCCGCCGGCACCGCCCTGGTCGGAATGGTCGCCATCATGCTCACGCTCGCCGGATGCTCGGCCGTCGACGACCTCGCCTACGGACGCGCCGAGGCCGCGTACGCCAACCCGCAGGAGCTCGCGCAGGCCCGCGGTGGAGCGCTGGACTGGCTGCCCGCGGACGCGCGCGAGATCGAACGCGTCGCCTCCACTCGCGCCGACGGCACCGAGTCGCTCCTCTTCGTCAGCGCGGAGGGCCTCGACGGCTGCCGCGAGACCGACCGCCTCTCCGCGCCCACGATGGAGGTCGACGACGCTCCCGACATCTACGCGATCGACACGGTCGCGCTCTGCGGCGACTGGGCCGTCGCCGAGCAGGACGGCACCTACTACGCGCGGACCCCGGCGAAGGAAGCGGACCCCTTGACCCCGTAGTACGCATAGCCGACACCTAGGAACGGTGAACCCGCGGTTTGGGGAGCATCGCGACCATCGTGGTCATGACTTCGAATCCCCGCCGCATCCGTCCCTTCGTCTCCCTCGCCGCCACCGCCGCCCTGCTCTCCGTCGCCCTGACCGGGTGCGCGGTCGGCACCGCGACATCGACCGCCTCGCCCACGACGTCGGTCGCCGTCTCGCAGGAGGCGACCACCAGCACCACCGCGACGGTGTCGACATCGACCTCGGCCGCGACGACGTCGGAGACGATCACCAGCACCGCCGCAGCCGCCGAGGCCTTCCTCGCGACCCTCACGGAGGAGCAGCGGGAAGCCGTGCTCTCCGCCTACGACGACGAGACGAAGACGACGTCCTGGTCGAACTTCCCGGTCACGTTCGTCGACCGCGCGGGTCTGAACCTCGCCGATCTGACCGACGAGCAGCGGACGGCCGCGTTGGCCGTGCTGGAAGCGCTCCTGAGCGACGAGGCCTACGCGACCGTCACGGGCATCATGGGCGGCGACCAGTACCTCTCGGACTACTCCAGCTCCGGCGACGCCGACGTGCTCGGTCAGTACTACATCGCATTCTTCGGCGACCCCTCCGACACCGACGCGTGGTCGCTGCAGTTCGGCGGGCACCACCTCGGCATCAACGCCGACCTCGACGAAGCCGCCGGGACGGTGACCTTCGCCCCCACCCATCTCGGCGTGCAGCCCGCGGTCTACACCGACGCCAGCGGCACCGAGGTGCAGCCCTTCGACGCGATCTGCACCGACGCCTTCGCCTTCTTCGACAGCCTGTCCGCCGAGCAGCAGGCGACGCTCACCTCGGGCGACGTCACCATGTGCGCACCGGGAGACACGTGCGACTTCGAGAGCGGGTCGGGCCTCACCGGAGCCGACCTCACCGACGAGCAGAAGGACCTTCTCCTCGCGCTGATGGCCAACTGGGTCGGTATGGCCGACGAAGAGACGACGGCCGCCGCGCTCACCGAGATCGAGGCGACCCTCGACGAGACCGTCATCGCTTGGTCGGGCGAGACCACCTACGACATGACCACGGGCAACGGCATCGACTTCTCCATCTCGGGCCCCGACGTCTACATCGCGTTCCAGGCACAGCAGGGCTCTGCGGGCGCCGACGTCGACGGCGTGACGACCTCGGGATGGGGCCACGTCCACACCATCTACCGCGACCCGAGCAACGACTACGCCGGGAGCGTCACGCAGCAGGCGTCTACCGGGATGAGCGGCGGCCCCGGCGGCACGCCGGGCAGCTGAGGCACGAGAAAACGGACACGGCCCTGTCCAACCGGCATCCCACAGCCTGTCGGACAGGGCCTCCCCGCGTCCGCGCGTGGTGCTGCGAGGAGTGCAGACCGCCCGCCCCAAGACGGACGAATCCGATCACCCGGTCACTCAAGGGCGCCGGTGCGGACCAGAGGAAGGGGGTTGTCTCCTGAGGTGCGCGACCGGTACGGCGTTCTGATCGAGAGCCGAGCCGAGGCGGGATGCCGCGGGCCGGAGGAGCCGCGATCAGCCGAAACGGGGGTTGTTCGGAGCCGACGGGCAGGTCGGATGCATTTCGAGAATCCTGCGGCGTGTCCCGTGAGAGCCTCCTCATATTGGCCCGTGGAGGTCGTCATCCGGGCCTACGTTCATCTGGGCGATGCGTTCGGCTTGGGCCCGGGATCACACCCGAGGCGTCGGGTCAGGAGTGGGGACTCCCCGGCGGAGGACGCGCGCGCTGCATCGCCGCAGCACTGTTCGGCAGACAGACACCCGCTCTGTCTGCCGAACAGGTCCCGAGGCGCAATCGGGGCCGTCCGAAAACTCGTCAGAGAATTTTGTGACGTTTTCCGCGTTCAGCCCATCTCATCTGTAGAGCACGACGAATGCTCATCGCAGCGTGGTCATCACGCGGCGACCGAAACTTCGACAGATGAGGAAACATCATGGCTGACGACCAGAAGAACACCGCTCCCGCGACCCCGGCCACCGCCGCGGACGCCGCCAAGTCGCAGGCCGCCCCGTCGCCCGCCGCTCAGGCTCCCCGCGTCGACCGCTCGTTCGCATCCTCGCGCGTTCCCACCGACACCGATGCATCGGGCACCACGACGATCGCCGACAGCGTCGTCGCCAAGGTCGCCGGTATCGCGGCACGCGAGGTCGCCGGCGTGTACGCGCTCGGTGGTGGCGGTGCCCGCGCCTTCGGCGCGATCCGCGATGCCGTCAACGCCACCGACCTGACGCAGGGCGTCAAGGTCGAGGTCGGCGAGACCCAGGCGGCTGCCGACCTGACGATCGTCGTCGAGTACCCGGCCCGCATCCAGGACGTCGCATCGCAGGTTCGCGCGGCCGTCGCCGGTGCGATCAGCAGCCTCGTCGGTCTCGAGGTCGTCGAGGTCAACATCGAGGTCAACGACGTCCACATCGCCGGCGCTGACGACGATGATGACGAGTCCGACTCGCGCGTCGCATGAACGCCACCGTCTCGGGCGCGCTGATCGGAGCGATCCTCGCCGCAGCCGCCCTGCTGTTCGGCTTCTGGGGATTCCTCCTCGTCGCCCTGTTCATGGCGATCGGCGCCGCGGTGGGCCGTATCGCGTCGGGCAAGCTCGACGTCCGCGGACTCGCTGACGTCCTGACCGGTCGGCGCACGTCGTCATGAGCGTCGCAGGACGGGTCGACGTACGCGAACGGGTCATCCGGAAGGTGTCGGAGAAGGTCGCGTCCGAGGTGATCGGCGTCGAGGTCGGCCGCGTGTCGGTCGCGGCATCCGATTACCGCGACGGCGTGGCCGTCCGCATCGATACGCCGATGCCCGTCCCGTCGCTCGACGACAGCGACGCCGTGGCCGCGACCGGTGCCGTGGTCGAGGCCGCCGGCCGCATGCAGACCCGGGTGAAGGACGAGCTCAGCCGTGTGCTGGGCCGCCCCGTCACCCGTGTCGACATCACCATCAACGGTGCCGTCACCCCCACGAGAAGGAGAGTCCGATGAGCAGTCCCGTCCTGCGCCGGGTCGTGCGTCGCGAGACGCATTCGCCCCGCACGGTCGCGATGATCGTCGCGGTCGTGCTCGTCATCCTGGCGCTCCTGTTCGTGGGCACGGAGATCGTGCTGAACCTCGCCGGTCAGCCCGCGCTGCTGCTCGGCCCGGCCGCGTCGCTCGCGTGGGTGGTCGGTCTTCCCACCGGCGTTCCGGCGGGTGTGAGTATCGCGATCGGCGCCGTCGTCGCGTTCGCGGGGTTCGTCCTGATCGTGCTGGCGATCGCTCCCGGTCGTCTGTCGAAGCACGAGCTCCGGGTGGGTGAGAACGCGGTCGTCGCCGACAACGGCGTGATCGCGTCGGCTCTCGCCCAGCGCGTGAGCGACGACACCGGTCTGCCGCGTGACCAGGTGCGTGTGGGCGTCGGTCACCGTTCGGTCGACGTCACCCTCACCCCGGCGGTCGGTGTGCCCGTCGACGAGCAGCGCGTGCGCGGTGTCGTCCGTGACGAGCTCGAGTCGTACCGGCTCGCCAAGACGCTGCGCACGTCGCTGCGTGTGCAGCGTCCTCGCACCCCGGAGGTGGACTCGTGAACAACACCAATCGAGCCGTGAACCGCACGGTTCTGCTGATCCTCGGGGTGGTGCTGCTCGTCATCGGCGGCGGCATCGTGACGAGTGCGGTCTGGCCGGCGGCGGCCGACACGTGGACCAGCGTCGGAGGCGGCGCGGAAGGCTGGCTGAAGCAGGCGTGGGATGCGACGACGATCGCCGGGACGAGCTTGACCTGGGTCGCGCTCGGCGTGCTGGCCGCGCTTCTCGTGCTCGTGATCGTGCTGATCGTGCTGATCGTGCGCAGCATCCACGGGCGCCGGCGCACGTCGCTTCGCGCGACCGGTTCGGAGAGCGAGCTGGGACGCGTGACGGTGACCGAGGGATTCGCCTCGGACGCGTTGAAGAACGCGCTGGACGGCCGCGACGAGATCCTCAGCACGAGGATCACGGCGAGCGACATCAAGCACCAGCCGGTGCTGCACGTCAGCGTGACCCCTCGGCAGAACACGTCGCCGGCGCAGGTCGCCGACACCGTGTCGCGTCTCGTGGCCAACCTCGGCACGTTGACGGGGCAGCAGTTGACCGCGTACGTCTCGATCCACGCCGGGCTTCGCGCGAAGCTCGCCGGTGATCAGCGCCGTATCTCGTAGTACCCATTCCATCCGCCCCACCCGGGGCACCCATCACCGAGAGGAGCCCGACATGGGACTCGACGACAAGATCAAGAACGCCGCTCAGGACATCGCCGGCAAGGCGAAGGAAGCGATCGGCAAGGCGACCGACAACGACAAGCTCGAGGCGGAGGGCAAGGCCGACCAGGTCAAGGCCGAGGCCAAGAAGACGGGCGAAGACGTGAAGGACACCTTCAAGTAAGTCGCGATGGACCAGAAGGGGATGCCGCTCATCGGCATCCCCTTCTTCGCGTCCTGGTTCCCGCGTCCCCGTGCGCCCCGTGCCGCGATGCAAGGGATCCGACCGGACACGCCGGCCGAACGGCATCCGCTCCGGGGTGTCGCGCGTGATGTCTTGCATCGCGGCACCGGCGACGCGGTCTCGACGAGCGGGCTCACACACCCTCGGGACGGGGCCAGTCGCTCGTGAGGTAGGCGCCGATCGCTCGGTGGCGGAAGGTGATGGGCTTGCCGCGGGAGATGATGCCGCGCTTCTCGTCGAGGCGGCGCGCCGTCGGACCGGCATCCGTCGCCTTCGCGAACCCGGCTTCTTCGGCGATGCGGCTGTGCAGGCGCTCGGCGGGTTCGAGCCGCGCCATCGCCTCGAGGAACTCGCGCTCCCGCCCGGGGAGTCGGCTGAGGATGCGGTCGACGTGGTCGGCGGCTTCCGGGACGGCGCCGAGCCAGCCGCGCAGGACGTCGTCGCGGGTGATGGTGCGGGCGGTGCCGGCGTACCAGGCGCGTTCGCCGGCGAGCTGGAACAGGAAGGGTTCTCCCTGGCAGAGGTGGAGGATCGCGTCGACGGCTTCGGGGGTCATGCGGATGCGGGCGAGGCCGCCCTCGCCGTCGGGAACCTCCCATCCGTCGAGGACGAAGGGCTGCAGCGCCGCCGCGAGGTCGTCGTCGCCGAGCGGGCTCAGGGTGGTCGTCTTGAAGCGTCGTGCGAACGTGGCTCCCCGGCGGGCTCCGGCCATCTCGGCGAAATCGGGGAGGCCGGTGAGGTAGACAGCGATCGGCAGGGCGCGGGACGCGATGACCCCTCCCGGCAGCGTCACGTCGGTCTCGAACGTGATGGTGTCTCCGAGAGCGATGAGCAGCTGCGACAGCACCGTGTCGTCGCCGATGTTCTGCACCTCGTCGATGTGGATGACCGCGACCTGGCTGCGAGCGATCGCCGCCTGCCCGATCTCGACTAGGAGGTCGGTGAGTGCGCTGTAGGGTTCGGGCCCGTCGTGGTTTCGGAGGGTGAGGCCGATCCCCGAGACCGACACGGCCTGCACGCGGTCGAGGGCGGTCGCGATGCGGGCCTCGCGGCTGGCGGGCAAACCGGCCTGCTCGGCCAGGTCGAGGATCGCCGCGGCGACGCGCTTGAGCGGATCGGTTCCCGACGGGATGCGCAGCTGCGGCGTCACCCAATCGCCGGCCCGCTTGGCGCCCGCGGCGATGCGGCGCACGAGGGAGCTCTTGCCCAGCCCCGGGTCGCCGAGGATCGTGCGTCCGCGTTCGGCCTTGCCGCTGAGCAGCCGCGGGCGGAGGATGTCTCGCCAGTCGCTCAGCTGCTCGACACGTCCCGCCCACACCGCCGGGATGATGTCCGAGCCTGGGCTGAAGGGATTGTCGGCCGCGTCGCGCACGACGATAACTTTATCAGCCGAGATGGGCGGCGATAAAGTTATCGCTCACGCGCCGCCCTCGTTGTTGTTCAGGCGGTACTGCAGGTGCTCGTCGTCGAACAGGTCGGCGACCATCGACAGGTTCGATTCCACCTGGGGCCCGCTGTCGGTGTCGCTCACGATGCACTCGACGTAGAGGGCTCCGTAGATGTTCTCGGCGGGGATCACGACGAGCCAGCGCGGATCGAGAGACCGCTCGTAGACGACGGGCTCGCCGGTGAACCGCTCGCCGTCGCCGGGATTCAGGGACTCCTCGTGCCGCTCGATGCAGACGTCGGCGGCGGACGGTGCGGGCGGTGCGGACGGTGCGGTCGCAGCATCCGGGGATGCCGGCGGCGCCGACGGGGTCGGTGTCGCCGAGGCATCCGAGGGTGTGGCGGTCTGCGGTGACGCGCTGGCTGTGGGTGTGGCGGTCGTCGGGGCGCCGGCGCCGGGCGACGTGGCGCAGCCGGCCAGAGCGACGCTCGCCGCAAGGAGGGCGACGACAGGCATTCCTCTGAGCGTGCCGGAGCGCATACCCGGTCCCCTCTCGCGTCGAGCATGACGCGCGCGCGCCATCCCCACTCAACGTACAGGGTTGCTTCGTCGGCCGACCCTCGGATGGCCGGTGGTGCCCGTGCCGCGATGCAAGGGATCTGCCGCGGCGCGCCGGCGGAGCGGCATCCGCTGCGGGGTGTCGCTCGGGATGTCTTGCATCCCGGCACGGCGGGCGGCAGGGCGGGTGGCCGGTGGGGCCCGTGCCGCGATGCAAGGGATCTGCCGCGGCGCGCCGGCGGAGCGGCATCCGCTGCGGGGTGTCGCTCGAAATGTCTTGCATTCCGGCACGGCGGGCGGCCCGGCACGGCCCGGACCGGACCGGCCCGGCACAGCCCGCGGCTCCACCGCGCCCGGGCGGGCGTCAGCGCGGGAGGGTGAGGATCTCGGCGGCTCCGTCGGTGATGGCGACCGTGTGCTCGGTGTGGGCGGTGCGGCATCCGGTGGCGCTGCGGAGCGTCCAGCCGTCGGGGTCGGTGACGAGGGTGGCGGTGTCCTCCATCACCCACGGCTCGAGGGCGAGCAGCAGTCCGGGGCGCAGCTGGTAGCCGCGGCCGGGGCGGCCGGTGTTGGGGACGTGCGGGTCGCCGTGCATGACCGTGCCGATGCCGTGGCCGCCGTACTCGGTGTTGACGCTGTACCCGGCACCCTTCAGCACCGTGCCGATCGCGCGCGAGATGTCGCCGATGCGGTTGCCCGGCCGCGCCGCGTCGATCGCCGCCGCGAGTGCCTCTTCGGTCGCGCGAATGAGCGCGACGGATGCCGCGGGCTGCTCCTCCCCGATGATGAAGCTGATCGCCGCGTCGGCCGCGATCCCGTTCTTCAGCACCGCGAGGTCGAGGGTCAGCAGGTCGCCCGTCTGGAGCGTGTAGTCGTGGGGGAGTCCGTGCAGCACGGCGTCGTTCACGGCCGTGCAGATGTAGTGGCCGAACGGCCCGTTGCCGAACGAGGGCGCGTAGTCGACGTAGCACGACACGGCTCCGGCGCCCAGGATGAGCTCGCGCGCCCACTCGTCGATCTGCAGCAGGTTGACGCCGGCGACGGCGCGCTCGCGCAGCTCGTGCAGGGTGTTTCCGACGATGGCGCCGGCGCTGCGAGCGTGCTCGAGCTGGGTCTGGTTCAGGATCTCGATCACGGTGCGACTCTTCTCATGCGTTATAAGAATACCGGCCCGATAATACCGGTACGATCGTCGGCATGATGGTCCGGATGCCGCGCACGCCCGAGACCGTCGCCCGCGGGCGGCGGCTGGGTGCGTTCCTGCGTCAGGCTCGCGGCGACCGATCGATCGTCGAGATCGCCGCGCGCGCGCAGATCTCGGCCGAGACGCTGCGCAAGATCGAGACCGGCCGTCTCGCGACCCCGTCGTTCACCACGGTCGCCTCGGTCGCCGCCGTGCTCGGGCTGTCGCTCGACGAGATCGCCGCGCAGGCTCAGGGAGACGGGGACACGGCGCTCTCCGCCTGAGACCGCGACCCGCGGTGCTGCGAAAGTCAGTATCCGTGGAGGTCCGGATCCCAGTCCTCGCCGTACACAGGGGGCAGCGGGCGCGCCGATGTCTCAGCCCGGACCGAGAGCCCCTCCCCGGCAGAAGGCTGACGGTACGGATACGCGGGGTGCATCCGCAGCATCGTCGCGCTCGTGGAAAAGTCGGGTTCGGCGCCGTGCCAGGCCGCGGGTTCCGTCAGAACGGGGATGCCGGGACCGACGAGGATGTCGACGACGTCGTGACCGGGGTCCCGATCCGCGGCGATGGGCATACTCAGCCGCACGGTCGTCTTGAGGTTGGCGAGGGCGGCCGCGAGTTCCATCACGGCATCCGCGACGTCATCGGTGGTGATCACCGCTTCCATTCCGTAGACGACTCGACGCATTGGTTCATTGTGTGCCCCGCCGAGCCTGCAGCAACCTCTCTTGCGCTCGCGGCGGAGTTAGGCAAGCCTTCGCCGGGACGCCGCGACGCCGCGACGCCGCGACCGGCGACCGGCGACCCGCGACCCGTGACCCGCGACCGGCGACCCGCGACCCGCGACCGGCGCCCGGCGCCCGGCGCCCGGCGCCCGTGCCGGTCAACCTGCCGCGCGTGGTGGCGGTCACCGTGCTGCATCACCGTGCCGCGATGCAAGGGATCTGTGGCGACACCCCGGAGCGGATGCCGTGCAGCCGGCGCGTCGGCGAGAATCCCTTGCATTGCGGCACCGGCGCGGCGAGAGGGAGTTCGCGGCACCGGCACGGCGCGGCGAGAGGGAGTGACGGGCACCGGCACCGGCGCGGCGAGAGGGAGTGGGCGGCAGCCGTGCCGAGCGATGGGGAGCGCTCGAGGCAGGCCGCCGCCCGTGCTGGACCAGCTTCCGCGACAGTACAGCGCCGGGCGGGTTTCAGGAATCTCTGAGCCTGGCCCGAGATGACGATGAGGGCCGAACGGCCACCCGGGTCAGATGGCCATCGCGTCGGAACGCTTCGCTGCCGGTTACGACGACGGTTCGGGAACGATCCGCAGGCCGGCGGGACTGTTCGCGGCCTCCATCAGCGCGTCCACCCAGCGCGGGTTGATCTGCGGGCGCTTGCTCCCCGAGAAGTGGAACTGCAGTGAGATGGACGGTTCCATCCACAGATCGCGTCGAGTCATCACGGGCGTCGCGTCGGTCTCGAACATGAACCCCTCGCCGCGGCGGAGCTTGTTCATCACGACCAGACGGATGTGCGCCAGCGTGCGGTCCTCGATCTCGACCGGTGCCGGGTCCTCGGAGTAGTAGAGCCTGCCCACGCGCACACCTTAGGCGCACCGGCGAACGTGCATCGGGTCGCTATCCGCGAGCCGCTACGAGCGTCCGGATTGCGTCCCCGCGCGCAACGTGGTGCCCGTTCTCCCGCAGGTCCAGCAAGCGCATAGGTGCCGTCCATACGCTGAGGATCAGCAAGGGGAGTACTCCCGTCGCGTCGTATCCGTCATCACGAGTCCACGGTTGGATTCCGGGTACGTCGGTCCGTGAGGGCGGAGGAGACCTTGACGTCGCGGCTGCGCGCCGCCCGTCGAGAGGTTCCGCCATGGTCTCGTTCTCCCGCCTGTTCGATCTCGCCTCGAAAGCCGCCGGAAAGGCGTCGTCCTCAGCGCAGCGGCCCGCCGGTGGTGCCGGCGGTAAGGACTGGCGCGACATGGTCCGCTCGGCAGCCGATGCCGTCACGGGCGACCGGCGCGCCGACACCACGCCGCCGGCTGCGTCGACGGGGCGGTACGCACCGCCCGCACCGACCGCTCGGTACGCGCCTCCGGCGGCATCCCGTGCTTCGTCGTCGCTGTCGGCCGATGATCGAGCCGCGATCGCGCGCTACGACTATCTGCTGCGCACGGCCGATCCCGACCGGGTCGAGCAGATGCACCGCGAAGCCTTCGCCCGGCTCACTCCTGCGCAGCGCGCGCACGTGAAGGAGCGGATGGATGCCGACCTGCCCCCGCACGAGCGCCCGCGCACCGACACCACGGACGACCTCGCGCGCACGGCCGCCCGCGCCGAGGCCGCCCAGCCCGGGCGCATGTCGGGGCTGCTGGCCAAGGCCGGCCGAGGCGGACTGATCGGCGCCGGCGTCGTCGGTGCGGGGGGACTGCTCGCCGCCGTGGCCGGTGGCGCGGTCCTCAGCGCCGTCGCCGGCCCCCTGCTCGCGCAGGCCGGGCAGATGGGCGTGGACTTCGCGGGGCTCGCGGACGGCGTAGACCTGGAGGCGATGGCATCCGGAGTCGATCTCGCCTCGCTCGCGGACGGGTCCGGGATCAGCGAGTGGGCCGGAGGCGCTCAGGATGCCGTGACGGGAGCGGGCGAGCAGATCAGCGGATTCGGCGAGGGGCTGTCGAATCTCGGCATCCCCGGACTCGGCGACTTCCTCGGCCGCTGATCCTCCAGGGCATCCTCGGCCCTGTGCCGCGATGCAAGGGATCCGCCCCGACACCCCGGTCGAACGGCATCCGCTGCGGCGTGTCGTGCCTGATGTCTTGCATCGCGGCACGCCGGGCATACCGGCACGCCGGGCATACCGGCACGCCGCGCCCCGCGGCACGCCGCCCCGACCGGCACGCCGGGACCGGGTCAGCTGTAGGCCCCCACCTCGACCCGGCGGTCGCGGTACAGGAACTCGAGCGTGGTGCCGACGCCGAAACGCTCGAGCACCTCGGGCGGCGAGGCGGGGGTGACAATTCCATCGTCGCCTGCCCGCCGCCCGCGCGAAGGTCGAAGCCCGCCGGGTCGGGCATCAGCGACGACGACTCGTCAGAGCACTCGAGCGGGGCTCGCCCCCGAAACGGCGTTTCGTCCTCGCGAGATGGGCGGGTTCACCGTTCGACCCGGCTGTGCGCACGGCGCCCACGTCGAGCCTGAGACACTTGCCACAACCCGAGCCCGAGCAACGCGACCGAGGCGGTGACGAGGGTGACCGGAACGGCGCGGCCGGTTGCGGCGAGCTGCTCCTGATCGGGATGCGGCGGCGCCGACGTGGCCGGCGAGGGGACGGGGGTGACGTCCACCGTCACGACGATGTTGCGGTCGTCCGGCTCGCCCGACGCAGCGGCGGCAGCGAGGGGCGCGGCCACCGGCGCGAAGATGATGGATGACGCGAGCAGAACCGGGGCGAGCGCGAGCGCCGCGCGTGTCGCGATAGCTTCCGCCCTGCCTTCGGATCGGGCGCGATCGATCATGTCGGCGACCCGCCGAGATCGGCGTCTGCGCGCGGAGCCTGCCGCCACGATGAGCAGCAGCATCGCGGCGACGACCCCGGCCTGGGGCCAGGGCACCGCCGCGACGGAGGTCGTCGCCGTCGCGGCAGGAGCGGCGGTGGCATCGATCACCGCGGTCGCGTCAGCGTGGGTGCCGACGGTGAGGACTCCCGTCGGCCAGACTCCGGCTGCGTCGTGTCGGAGAACTCGCGTTTCTCCGGGTGCGATCTCGGCGATCGGGTCGAGTGCGATCTCCTTTGCGAAAAGCCCGAATGGCCCGGCGAGACTCGCGGTCGGGGTGACCGCGAGTCTCGTGTTCCCGGTGTTGCGGACCTCGTAGACCAGGTGGGTGGTGCCGGGCTCGAAAGGATTGAGCGAGCCGGTGTAGTGCGCGCTGACGCTCGTGGCGAGCAGCGGCGTCAGCTCACCCGTCACGCGGGTCATCACGCGGAACCCGACCCGTGACTCGATTCCGACCTCCGCGTCCTCTCCGGATCGGATGCTCGCCGCGACGCCGGCGGGATGATCACCGGGTTCGGCGTTGTCGGGCACGCTGATCGTGAAGGGCACGATGACATCGGCGCCCGAGGGGACCTCGACATCGTCTTGCAGATCGATCCAGGTCCCGGCGCCTGTCGAATCCTCGCCCGCGGTCAGCATGTTGAACCGGCCTGTATCGGTGAAGTAGCCGTCGGCCGCGCTCAGCCGGAAGGTCACCGTCTCGGCGCTGAGGTTCCGCACCAACAAGTGCTCGAGCGCGCTCTGACCAGGGGCGAGGTTGAGCTCCATCCACGACCGGCCGTCTTCTCCGGCGCCGTCGCTGGGTCGCACCATCCATGTGATGGTGCCGGCTGCGTCCTCCGCCGGGGGGGAAGCGGTCGCGCTGCCACTCGCCGCGTGCGCAGCGGGTCCGAGTAGGACGGCGCCGGCGAGGGCGGCCGTGACAGCTGCGCTCAGGAGGGTTCGGAGACGGGGCATGCGATTCTTCCGACGAAGGCGGGGGCGGACGGCCGGCGGGGTACGGGTGAGGGGTCGGCGATCCGGCTTGGTCGCCGACCCCCGGGGGGTCACTCGAAGAGCGACAGGGTGAGCACCGAGGTGTACGCACCCGGTGCGACCGAGGTGGCGTCGACCTTCAGCTGCAGGTCTGCGGATGCCGTCCACGAGCCCTGGTCGTACGTGTCGAGCTGATCGGTGTTGACATAGAGCAACTCGCCGTCGGCATAGCCGAGGCCCTCGCTGTCGGGATCGTCGATGACGGTGGCGACGTCGAACCCCGCCTCGAGCGACGGTCCGTAGTCGTCTGCGAGGTACGGGGCCCATCCGAGGTGCTCGGCCGTGATCGTGCTGTCGGCGCCGATGAAATCACCGGCGGTGCCGAGCACGTACCAGGGCACGTCGGGTGCGACGCTGCGGGTGTCGGTCACAGTCACGGCGGGCAGCGCGCCGGTGAACTCGCGAACGAGCGGGTCGCCGCTGTCGATCTCCGTCAGGACCGTGGAGTCGGCTGCCACACTCAAGGCGAGAACGCCCGAGGGGTACCGGTCGGTGACCTCCACGTTGATCTCGACGTCGCCTTCATCCACGACCTCGTCAGCGTGGGCGATCGCGGTGCCGGCGGATGCCAGCAGAGCGGTGCCGAGCATGATGGCCCCGCAGCGGACTGCGCCAAGTTTTCTCATTTTCACTTCTCCTTCATTGGTTTGGGAATCGTCGATGGGCTCCTGGGGCGGGCGCGTGCCCGCCCCAGGAAGGGTCAGCTCTCCGCCTGATAGGCGTCGAACGCTGCCGTGCCGGTCTGTGCGACGCCGTCGCCGGTCACCTCGACCGTCACCTCCCCGGCGGGAATCGAGGCGGAGCGCGAGTTCGCGGATGCGCTGACCGTCGCACCGGGGGCGACCTCGGCGTAGGTCTTGGAGCCGTAGGGAGTGGTGACGACGACGCGCACCGGCACGTCGAACGTGTTCGTCACCGCGACCGACAGATACACGCGCCCCCCGAGTGTCCGGGGCGTGATATCGATGCCGACGGCGCCGACGACATCGATGACGGCGGTCACGACGCCGAACTCGGTGGTTCCTTCAACCTCCACGCGGCCACCGGATTCGGTCTCGTCGCCTGTCAGCGACCACGAGACGGCGGCAGGTGACACGGTGCCGTCGGCGGTCGAGAGAACATCCACCGTGGTCGGGAGTGCAGGCGCATCCCCTGCAGCGGCCGCGATGTAGACGCGGTCTTCGACCACGTGAGTCGCGGCGCTCTTGTTGTAGATGTCGATCGAGGCGTTGGGCTCGGAGACGTTCTGCAGCTCCGGCACCGCACGGAACATCGACTGCCAACGCTGCGGCTCCCAGGTGAGGACACCGGCGCCGGCGTTGTTGGGGATGTCGTTGACGATCTGGAACACGCGCTGGATCGCGTCGGCCTGCCCCTGGACCGTGCGCGGGTAGGTCGAGTTCGGCATGGGGGCGCCGCCGGCACCGGACGCCGGATATGACGTCTCCGCGACCGTCATCTTGTACTGCGGGTGGTCGGCGCTGATGGTCTGCAGGTTGCGCTCGAGCTGCTCGGGGGCACCGTGCCACTCGGGGTAGTACGAGTGGGCCAGGTAGTCCGGCGCCGCTTCGTCCGCCTCGAGGCGGCTGAGCACCTGGTCCCAGAACTCGGTGGCCATCTCCAAGCCCGACATCCCGTCGTACCCTTCACCCCGGACGATGGAGTGGAGCTCCACACTCGTCTCCGGCGACGCGTCGTTGACCGCGGTGATGCCGGCCGACAGCAGTGTCGCGAAACGGTCGAAGGATTCCGTGTACAGGACCTGCTCTTCCGCATCCTCGCTGTCCCAGTACTGCCAGAGGATGCCGCCGCCGGGCTGCGACTGGTAGATGTCGGCCTGGTCGCGGAAGTAGGCGGGGTTCGCACCCGTCCACACCGGCGCGCTGTCGTCCACCGACAGCAACGCCTCGCTTCCCCACATGAAACCGTGCAGGATCTCGTTGCCGACGGCGACCTTGTCGGGCGTCGTCCCCTGCGCGATCAGCTGCTCGACGTAGTCACGGGTGTAGTCGTAGACGGCGGTCGTGAGGTCTTCGAACGGCAGCTCCGCCCAGGCGCGCGGCTTCGGCTGCTTGCCCGGGTCGGCCCACGAGTCGGCGTAGTGGAAGTCCACGCCCAGCTGCATGTCGCGTTCGACGACATCCTGCGCGACCGCGAGCGAGCGCTCCGGACCCTGCGAGGGGACAGCGAGCACAGCGCCGCTGCCTTCGCTTCGAGGCTCGTTGAAGATGCGCAGGCGGACGAAGTCCATGCCACGGTCCTTCGCCACGTCGAACAGGTGGGGGCCGGCGCCGCGGTCGGCCTCCAGGGGAGACACCCAGTATTCGCGAGTGTCACCGTCGACCCATGACATGTCGGCGCCGAGCACCATGTTCTCGCGCAGGTAGTTGTAGACCGCCAGCTCGCGGAGTCCGAGCTGTGCGCCGTCGCTGGCGCCGTGGATCGTCACGCGGATGTGGCGGATGCCCGGTGCGGTGAAAAGGTGGACGCCGCCGGCTGCTGCTTCGGTCGCGGCACTCTCGTCCGCGAGCACTGACCACGCCTCACCGTCTGCGGAGCCTTCTACGGTGTATTGGTACACGGCGCCGACGTCGGGGAACTCCAGCGACACCTTCCGTGTGTTGGCGTATGCGCCGCCGAGGTCGAGTGTGAGGGCGTCGCCCGCCGACTCGGCGATCCATGCGGTGTCCGGATCCTGGTCGATCGCCAGCGCCGCGGTGCCCTGCCCGCCGGTCGCGGTGACCGACACCCAGTACTTTTCGGCGAGGTTGCTCTCGATGGCGTCGATCTGGGCTTCGCCGAACAGCCCGACCGCCGATGGCGCCAGACCGACGCCGGTTATCGCCAAGGCGAAAGCGGTTCCGAGAACCGCCCCGCAACGTATCGATTTCTTCATGTCCGTGCTCCTTCGCTCGGATTGTCGATGTGACTCGCGGCCGTGGTCGCCGTCTGCGGACGCCAGGGGGGAGTGGGGTCGGCGTCTCGGGGACAGGTTTCACCATCCGATGAAACGTGTAAATGATTACGATCCAGAGCGTCCGGATCCGGCCAACCTCTGAGCCGATACCACTGGGAACACTGGTCTGGTGACGTTGCCAGTGTTACGTTCGCCGCGGGATGAGCCCCCCGGTTCGAGGACGAACAGTTCGATGCAGCGACGCATCCGCTCCCGTTCATCCGGCGCGCCCAAGGTCACCCTGCCCCGTCTCATCGCACCGATCGACGGCACCGCATGAACCGCCGCATGAACACTGGAAGGTACCGAACATGAAGCGTTCGACACGCGCCGCAACTGCCGCGCTGGCACTCGCACTTCCCGCATCTCTCGTCCTCGCCGCGTGCTCCGGAGGGGGAGGAGGCGACCAGGCCGCGGGCGACGACAACACGCTGACCGTGTGGACTTGGGATCCCGCCTTCAACATCTACGCGATGGAGGAGGCGGAGAAGATCTACCAGCAGGACAACCCCGAGTTCGAGCTCGAGATCGTCGAGGTGCCCTGGGAAGACCTGCAGACTCGCCTCACCACCATCGCGCAGTCACAGGCATGGGGAGAGCTGCCCGACATCTTCTTGATGCAGAACAACGCGTTCCAGAAGAACGGCATCAACTACCCCGACCTGTTCAGCGACCTCGGCGACGCCGGCATCGACTTCAGCGAGTTCCCCGATTCGGTGGTCGCCTACTCGACCCTCGACGGGATGAATTACGGCGTGCCCTTCGACTCGGGCACCGCGGTGACGGCGCTGCGCACCGATGTCCTCGAGCAGGCCGGCTATTCGATGGACGACTTCACGGACATCACGTGGGACACGTTCATCGAGCAGGGCAAGGATGTCCTCGCCCAGACCGGCATGCCGCTGCTGTCCGGCATCGCGGGTCAGTCCGACCTGATCGTCATGATGCTGCAGTCTTCGGGTGCCAGCCTGTTCGACGACGACGGTATGCCGACCATCGTCGACAACGATTCCCTCAACGCAGCGATCGACGTGTACGCCGAGATGGTCGACGCAGGCGTCTACCTCGAGGTGAACTCCTGGGATGAGTACGTCGGCAGCTTCGTCAACGGCAACGTGGCCGGCACGCAGCAGGGCGTATGGATCGTCGGTTCCATCCAGAGCGCTGAGGATCAGGCGGGGTTGTGGGGCATCACCAACGTTCCCTCGCTCGACGGCGTGACGGGGGCGACGAACTACACCGCCAACGGCGGCTCCTCCTGGGCGATCTCCTCGAACGCGAATACCGAGCTGGCCGCCGACTTCCTCGCGGCGACGTTCGCCGGTTCCACCGAGCTGTACGACACGATCCTGCCCGGCGCGGGCGCGGTCGCCAACTGGATCCCCGCCGGCGACAGCGACGTCTACGCCGAGCCGAGCGAGTTCTTCGGCGGTGAGCCGATCTTCTCCGAGGTGGTGGAGTACGGCTCGGAGGTCCCCTCCAACAACACCGGTGCGTACTACTACGAGGGGCGCGACGCAGTGAGCGCCGCGATCACCCAGATCATGAACGGCGCCGATCGCGACACCGCCCTGGCCGAGGCGCAGGCGAACGTCGAATTCGCGATGCAGTAGGACCCCTCGCATCGGCCCGGGGTACCGCCCCGGGCCGATGCCCATCGAGTGCCACCGGACGGAGAGGAACACGTGGCCTTCCAGCTGAAAGCACCGGCGAAGGAGCCGGAGCAGCGCAACGCACCGCCGTTGCGCAACTACGTCGGACGGCAGAAGCCGTGGCTGAATCCGACACGCAGACGGAGCTTGACCGGATGGGGCTTCCTCATCCCCGCGTCGCTTCTGATCGTCGGGGTCAACTTCCTCCCCATGTTGCAGGCGCTGCTGCTCTCGCTGCAGACGGGCCGTGGCAGCCGGCTCACCTGGGCGGACCCGTTCTGGTCCAACTACGAGCGCCTGCTCCAGGACGAGATCTTCAAGCTCACGCTGCAGAACACCTTCGTCTACCTCATCATCCAAGTGCCGGTGATGCTGATCCTGGCGCTGATCCTGGCCAACCTGCTCAACGACCGCCGACTGAAGTTCAAGGCGCTGTGGCGTACGGCGATTTTCCTGCCGTGCGCGGTGTCGCTGGTGTCCTACTCGCTGGTGTTCCGCACGATGTTCTCCAACGACGGGTTCATCAACGACATGCTGATGGGAGTGGGGCTGCTCGACGGACCCGTCAACTGGCTCGGCAACGCCGACACCGCCCGCTTCGTCATCATCCTCGGCCTCATCTGGCGCTGGACCGGGTACAACATGGTCTTCTACCTCGCGGCGCTGCAGAACGTCGATCACTCCAGCATCGAGGCGGCACGAATGGACGGAGCGAACGCGTTCCAGGTGTTCTGGCACGTCACCGTGCCGCAGCTCAAGCCGATGATCGTGCTGACGGCCATTCTCTCCACGAACGGCACACTCCAGCTCTTCGACGAATCGTGGGCGCTCACACGCGGCGGGCCGGCTTACATGACGATGTCGATGTCGCACTACCTGTACGAGGTGTCGTTCTTGAAGAACCCGAACTTCGGCTATGCGGCGGCGATCTCCTACGTCATCCTCATCTTGGTGGCGGTGCTGGCGTTGATTCAGCTGCGGATCGGAGACCGGCGTGATTAACCGACTGCGTCGCGTGCCGGGGTACGCGTTCCTCACCGTCTTCGCGATCTTCTCGCTGTTTCCGCTCTACTTCATGGTCGTCTCCGCGACGAACACGAGCGCCGACGTGCTCTCATCCCGGCTGCTTCCGGGCACGCATCTGTGGGAGAACCTGACCACCCTGTTCCAAACTCAGAACGTGCTCGCGGCAATGGGCAGTTCGGCCTTCATCGCGGTGGGGACGACGGTGCTCGCCCTTTCGGTCTGTTCGATCGCGGGGTACGGCTTCGAGGTGTTCCATTCACGCGGCAAGGACGTGTTGATGGCGGTGCTGCTCCTCGCCATGATGATCCCGTTCGCGGCGATCATGATCCCGCTCTTCCAACTGTTCGCGGGCGCAGGGATGGTCAACTCCCTCTGGGCCGTCATCATCCCGGCGATATCGACTCCGTTCCTGATCCTGCTGTTCCGACAGGCTTCTCGGTCGTTCCCGCACGAGCTCATCGAGGCGGCCCGAATCGACGGGCTCAGCGAGATCGCCATCTTCGCCCGCATCTACGTGCCGACGATGCGATCCACCTTCGCCGCTGCCGCCGTCATCACCTTCATGCTCGCGTGGAACAACTTCCTCTGGCCGAAGGTCATCCTCATCGACAGCGACGTGTTCACGATGCCGATGCTCATCGCGAATCTCAGCGCCGGCTACGTGACCGACTACGGCGTGCTGATGCTGGCGGTGCTGCTCGCGTCGGTGCCGACGATGCTGGTGTTCTTCGCCCTGCAACGCTCGTTCGCCGAGGGGATCACGGGAGCGATCAAATGATGGCTCGACGCGCGGCCTCGCTGCGCGATGTGGCCGAACGCGCAGGCGCCTCGCCGCAGACGGTTTCACGCGTCGCCAACGGGGGCGCGAACGTCACCGCGGCACTTCGGGACCGCGTGCTCGATGCGATGCGCGAGCTCGATTACCGGCCCAACGCGGCCGCACGCGCGATCCGGCGGGGCGCATTTCGCAGCGTGGGAATCGTCTACAACACGCTTGGATCGGTGGGCATCCATCGGACTCTCGGTGAGATCTCGGAGCGCGCCGCGACGCGCGGCTACGCGACCACCCTCATGCCGATGACCGCGTCCACCACCAGCGACGCTTCGGGCGCGTTCAGCCGACTCAACGAGATGACGGTGGACGTCGTCATCGCGATCATCGCCGACCGTTTCGAAGCTGATGGTGTCGTGCGGCTTCCGGAAGGGATCCCCGCCGTCGTCGTCGGGCCTGAGATCCTGCACGGTGCCGCGACCATAGACTTCGACCAGCGTGGCGGCGCAGAGCAAGCGGTGGCCCACCTTCTGAGCCTGGGGCACCGTACGGTTCACCATCTCGCGGGGCCTGCCGAGTCTTTCCCAGCCGAGCGTCGCCGAATGAGTTGGGCGGACACTCTGACCGGATCCGGTCGGGAACTCACCGTCATCGAACGAGGGGACTGGACGGCCCGCTCGGGGTACGCGGCTGCGCAGCGGCTTCTCACCCACACCGCACCCACAGCCGTGTTCGTCGCGAACGATCAGATGGCGTTGGGTGCCTACCGGGCGTTGCACGAAGCCGGATTGCGGGTGCCCACCGATGTGTCGGTCGTCGGATTCGACGACACCGAAGAGGGGGCGATGCTCGTCCCGCCTCTGACGACCGTGCGCCAGGAGTGGCGCGCCCTGGGGCGGGACGCCCTGGACTTGGCTCTCGCTATGAGCGATGGTGCCGGGCCCAGTTCCGTCATCCTCCCGACGTCGCTCATCATCCGCAGCTCGACCGCTGCGCCACGGGATGCGACATGAGTCGCGCCTCTCCGCGCTCGGCGCGAGGGCTTCTCGCACAAGTCGATCGCTCGCTCAGCTGATCGCTTCGGGTGAAGGTGAGCGAACCCGCACCCACATGCGTCTCGCAGATAGAACAGGACCCCATCCCCCCGAAGGTCGCGATGCCCACATCGACCCCCGAACCTCAGCCCCGTCCGCCGTGCCCGTGTGGGTCGATGCAGAGCGTCGTCGACGCGACAGCCGAGCGGGTGGCGCTATCACCGCAGGACCTCCTCGTGCTTCAGGACCTCGCCGCCGGGCGCACGTTGGACGTCATCGCTCGCCGCCAGCATCTCTCGGAGCGGTCGATCCGCCGTCGGGTCAAGCGCGCGTGCGAGACCCTCGGCGTCGAGACCGGCATCGAGGCCGTCGTGAGAGCTGTGCGTCTCGGACTCATCTGAGCGTCGTACCCGTGGCTTGCTCCACGCCCGGCGAGGCATCGGCAGATCTCACGGCGGGCAGCCTGTGCCGCGATGCAAGGCATCCCCCGCGACACGCCGGCCGAACGGCATCCGCTGCGGCGTGTCGACCCTGATGCCTTGCATCGCGGTACGTCGTCGCACCCAGCCGGCAGCCTCAGAGCGGGACGGTCTTGTTCTCGGCCGGGAACTCGTCGGGGTCGTCCCGGGTGATCGCCTGCGCCATCCCCAGCAGCTGGCGGACCTTGCTGGTGGCCGCGTCCCAGTACTCGGCGCGGTGGGCATGCACCTTGAGGAGGGTGAGCCCGGGGGTGTCGAGGCCGTCGGGGAACCAGGCCTCGAGGGGCTTCGCCCACAGCTCTTCGGCCTTCGCGCGGTCGTGGACGACCTCGGCCGTGCCCGAGATCGAGGTCCACTCGCTCTTCTTGTCGTTCGAGAATGAGACGTTGACGCTCGGGGCCGACCGGATCTGCGCGACCTTGTCGGAATCCTCGTAGGTGAAGAACCACAGGTCGCCGTCGAACTCGACCTCCTGGACGGCCATGGGACGACTGACGTGGTCGCCGTCCGGGGTCATCGTCGTCAGCATCGCGGATTCCGCGCGCTCCACGAGCTGGGCGACCTTCTCGCGTCCGTCCGAGTTCGATGCCATGTCGGTCGTTCCTTCCGTCGAGGTAGCCGGCCCGATCGGGCCGTGGGTCAACGCTCCTCCTGACCTCGTCGCCCGTCAGCCCAGTTGACAGAGAACGGCGGATGCCGTCTCGCCGCCCGAACCGCAGGGGCTCCGCTCGCACCGTCAGATCCCGCCGAGGCGAGGTGCCGGTGGTCGAGCCCCGCGTGCCGGGTGCGCACCCGACGGTCCCGACGGGGACACCGAATCGATGTGGAGCGGGTTCGAGCGGCTTCCGCGCGTGACCGTGGAGTCCTGGGAGATCAACCAGCCCAGGGCGACGGCCGAAGAGCGCGCGTAATCGATCCCGATCAGAGTGTTCTGCTACTGCTTCTGCATCTGAACGGTCATGGTCACCCCGACAGCGGTGAGCTCGTAGCTGAGCACGCCGTCCTGATAGGTGAAGGTCTTCGTCGCGTCCGACGACGCCATCAGCGCGTTCTCGGTCTGCGTCGTGTCGTTCTGCGAGTCCCACGTGTACGCATCACCGGGCTCGCTCGGCGGAACGTACGTGCCGACCCAGTAGACGGCGGTCATCGCCTCAGCATCACTGACCCAGTCGATGCTGATCGTGTTCTCGGTGATGACGGCCCGCTGGTAAGAGTCGGGGGAGTTCGAGTTGGTCTGCTGCCATGGTCCCGTCAAGTCGAGCGGTTCCGCCGGCGGTTCCTGCGTCGGCTCCGTCGCTGGCGTCGTCGGCACAGGCGCCGAGACGGTGGGAGCTCCGGTCCGCTCCGCGGGCTCTGTGGCTGAGCAGCCAGCAAGAAGAAGAGTGGTGACGGCGAAGCTCATCACGGCGTATCGGCGCATCTCCGAAGCCTATGAGACGGGCCGAGGCTCCGTGACACGCGCAGCTCGGCCTCGCCTTCGCTTTCGTCAGCTGTCCCGGCGATGCGAGCGTTTGACTTCGCCCTTGGGGCGTAGCTCACAGTTGACGACATGACCGATCACACCACCTCCTTCTCCGCCGGACGCTTCTCGGCGATGACCGGGCTGTCCGCCAAGGCGCTCCGCCTGTACGGCGAGCGGGGCGTTCTCGAGCCGGTCGCGGTGGACCCGAACAGCGGTTACCGGTCGTACAGCCTCGAGCAGGTTCGCGAAGGCGTGACGCTCGACCTCCTCCGCCGAGCGAACATCGGACTCGGCGATCTGGTGAGTGAGCGCCGCGACCAATTCGACGACCACCGGGCCCGGCTGTCGATCCGCCGGGCCATGGAGGACTTCTACATCGACCTCGCGGAGCGGGTGAGCGGCGGCGACCCGCATGCGCTCGAACTCGATATCCAGCGAGCTCCCGCGGCGGACTGGATCGCCGTCGACATCCTCTTCGCCGTGCCGTCGGATCCCGACGGAGCGCAGACGTCGTTCACCGCGATGGCGACCGATCTGCCCGCTCTCGATCAGACCTTCCTCGCCGTCTTGCGCGATCACGACATCGAGCTCGCCGAGGAATCGTGGACGACGTCGACAGAGGATGCCGATCCCTGCATGCGGCTCGCGCACCGGGTCTCGCATCCTGTCGCCGAGTCGGAGCGGGCGCGCGTCGAGACGGCCCTGTCATCCGTGAGCGCCGCCGCCGCGACGGTCTCGACGGGTACCCTCCCCGAGCGCCAGGAGCACGTCTACTCGCTGCCGACCACCGGGGTCCTGGATGACGAGGGCATCGCCGACACCGCTCTGTCGTATCTCGCAACGATCGCGTTCGCGCACCGCCTGGCCGAGCACGGCAGCGGCGCTGTCGCCCACTCGGCGCGGCGACGCGTGCGGGCGATCTCGATGTTCGCGCCGGACGCCTCGCCGAAGGACGTCTTCGACCTCCTCGCATGAGCGCGCGTCGAGTCTCACCTCGGCGTGATTGCGACCATCACGCCGAGGTGAGACTGAACTGCCCAGCGGGCGCGCTGTGCGGCCCCTCGAGGAAGTAGTGAGACAGAAAGCCGTCGGGATCGCGGAGGAGTTCTCGGCGAGCCTCCTTCAAGGGTTCAGCAGTCACGGGTAGCTCGATCACCCACTTCTCCGCCAGCTGCAGGGGAGTAGGGGGTCGACCCGTCGACAGCGCGGGTAGCCGCATCTCATGCCGCACATTCTCGATGTCGCGGGCGAGAGTCAGGTCGAGTTGCGAGAGGATCCTCGATCTGACCGCGGGGTCTTCCTCGGTGCGGGCGCGGGCTGCGAGAAGCGTCTCTTCTATGTGGCATTCGTAGGCGGTGCATCGGATGACGAAGCGGGTTGCGTCGACGACCTGGTGCTCGATGCGCTCGGCGGCAGCACCCCGCGCCGAACGGGCGAGTCTCGATGTGGCGAGGTCCACGGCTCCACGCATGACGTCAGCGGCAAGTCGGAATCGATGCCGCGCATCGTCGAGCTGCCACGGGTGCGGGGGCTCGTTCGTCACGCGGATGAAGACGCCACGTCGCGAGGCTCGCCACGCGGGAGTGTCCCACGCGGCGGCCGCGGTCTGCGTACCCCGAAGGGTTGCGGCTGTCAGCGCGTGGGCGGGGGAGCTGTGACCGAGCTGCCGGGTGAACCACGAGAGATCCCAGGGGTAGAGGCGATAGGCCGCCGACGTCTTCGTCCAGAATCCGCTCAACCAGTCGTGCCCCCACCTGTCGGCAACGCGAGCGAGGATCTCGGGGTCGGAGGACTCCGGATTGTTGAGGTGCATGACGGCAGCGACGGTGTTCACGTCGTCGTCGCTCGACGATAGTCCGAAGTACTCTTTGACCCCCGTGATTCCTGGCACAGCGTTGATCGCGCGGAGCTGCGCAATCGTGCAGAGCGGCACCGGAAGATGACGCCACGGCTCAACTTCCTCGTTCGACGACGAGAGGAAGACTTCAGCTACGACCGGGATGCCGCGAGCTGAGGCCACGGCTGCGATGTTGTGGAGGAACACGTCCGCCGGTGCCGTGGTCATCACCTCGCCGATGTTGCTGTGCACCATCAGGCCGATCGTGTCGCCATCGAGCCCGGTGACGGTGGCGAGGGCTTGGCCCGCGGTGAGCTCCCACGGCTCCCACCACAGACGCCCGTCTGCCCGCTTGGCGCGCCAGGCGCTCGCGAGCCGGTTGAGGAACGGAACGAGCCTGTCCGGGAGCGCGACACCGGCGCAGTTCGGGCATCCCTCGAACTCGCTGCAGAGCCAGGCGTCCTGGTCGTAGGTGTAGATGAGGAGGTCGTCGAGGTGCGGCAGGGCATCCGTCAGGTCTCCGAGAGCGTCGACATACCGGTCGAGTACGTCCGGGTCCGAGATGCATTGCGGAAGCCCGGCCCCCTCGAAGCCTGCGCGCCCCTGATAGGGCAGACCGACGTGGAGAAAGGTCCGCAGGTGCGCCTCATGTGCGGCCTCCGCTCGGCGAGCCATCTGATCACGGCGTTGCGAGCGGGGGGTATCGGGATCGGCTCTCGACTCCGGGGCGCCGTCGACCGAGATGATGTCCTCGAGCGAGAGCGGCTCGTCGAGCGGACGGTACGACCAGGCGATGTTGAGCTGGATGCCGGTGAACCCGTCCGCTCGGAGGCGGCGGAGTGCGTCGGTCGACCAATCCGCCTCGGGGCGAGACGGGGTGCCGAGCACGGCGATCCGTCGAGTCGCGAGGGTCATGAACGCACCGCCGACCGTGTCGCGTCGAGGTCGAACACTCGCTGAAGCCAGTGGTGGCCGTCACGCGTGTCGCGGGCGCCGTCCATCGACACGAACATCCACCCGATGTCCTCGCTCCATCGTGTCGACACGGGGTGCGCGGCCATGCGCTGCGCGCTTCGCGCGGTGTCGTCGGCCTCGAAGTAGCCCACGAGGAGGCCGCTCTCGTCGGCGAAGATCGAGTAGTTGCGATAGCCGGCCGTGTCGAGCGCGGCACGCATTTCGGGCCAGAGATCGGCATGGCGGCGCGTGTACTCCGGAAGATGTTCGGGACGTATGCGGAGGAGGAAGCAGGCCTTATCGGTCACTTCACCGCCCCCGCTGTGAGCCCGGATTCGAACTTCTTCTGCAGGGCTGCGTAAAGAAGCACGACCGGCAGCTGGATGAGGACCAGCGCCGCGAAGATCTTGGGGACGTCGACGAAGAATGCCAGCTGGAAGCTCGCCGGCACGACGGTGACGGTTCGCATGTCGGGCGCCGACATGAACAGCAGTGCCAGCAGGAACTCGTTCCACGAATTGAGGAACGTCCAGATGCCCACCATCACCAGCGTCGGACTGGTCAGCGGCAGCAGTACGCGCACGAACGCGCGGAAGGTGCTGGCCCCGTCCACGACGGCGGCCTCGAGAAGCTGATCCGGCAGTGCGTCGTACGCACCACGAAGCAGGATCAGCGCGAACGGAAGAGCGAGCGCCGTGTACGGGAGGATCAGCCCGGGGTAGGTGTTGTAGAGCCCGAAGGCCTTCTGGATCTCGCTCAGCGGAACGAGGATGGCAGCGACCGGGATCATGAGGCCGGTGAGCAGTATCGCGTAGATGACGTTGCGGCCCCGGAAACGCAGCTTGCTGAACGCGAACGCTCCGGCGGAGGCGAACACCAGAACGAGCACCACCGTCACGCCGGTCACGAGAGCGCTGTTGCCGAGGTACCGCAGGAGTCCTTCGCTCTGCACGACGTCGACGTAATTGCCCATGCCGTCGCCTTCGAGCGAGAGGGTCACGAGTCGGATGAGCGGCAGCATCCAGAGCACCGTCACGGCGGCGATCGCGGTCAGAGCGATACGACCGCCGGTCATGCGCGGGCGCCTTTCAGGTATTGGCGCAGCTGCACGACCGTGACGATGAGCGCCGCGAGGAGCACGATGGTGCCGATGGCTGCCGCGCGGCCGTCGCGACCGTCGAGGAGGGTCTGGAAGAGGAGTGTGGTCGGCACTTGGCTCGCGTTGTCCGGGCCACCGCGGGTCAGCACGTAGACGAGGTCGAACGTCTTGAGCGTGCCGATCATCCCGAGGATCAGCAGGGAGAAGTGCGCGGGTCGGAGCATTGGGGCGATGACGTACCAGAGCGTCTGCGCTCGGCCCGCGCCGTCGAGGGCGGCCGCCTCGAGCACTTCGTCATCGAGTGACGTAAGGGCGGCCTGGTAGATGGCCATGCTGAAGCCCGTCCACATCCAGACGTTCACCAGCGCGACCACGGGCAGCGCGAGGGCGGGGTCCGCCAGCCAGTTCTGCGCCAGGACGTTCAGACCGATAGCTCGCAGAGCTCCGTTGACGGGACCGTTCGATGCTTCGAGAAGGTCGGCATAGAGGTAGCCCACGACCACCGGTGTCAGCACCACGGGCAAGAAGAGCAGCGTGCGCATCGCCGTCCGCAGAAGGCCCGGCCCTCGCAGTCCGACGGCGAGGAGGAGTCCCAGTCCCATCTGGATGGGGATGGTCAGCGCGGCGAAGATCGCGACGTTTCGAAACGCGAGCAGCGATGCCCGATTCGAGAGTGCCCACTCGTAGTTGTCCAGTCCGACGAATCGCAGTGCCGGGTCGATCTCGGTGTTGCCGAGGAAGCTCGTCACGACGTTGGCGACCACGGGGTAGGCGATGTAGACCGCGAAGACGAGGACCGCGGGCAGGACGAGCGCCGGGCCGATCCATCCCCGCCGCCACCGCGCTTCGAGGTCGTGCGCGGGGCGGCGGCTCCGCCGGTGTGCCGGAGCGGGTGCGATGCGAGCGGGCGGTGCTGTCGCGTTGCGTGTGACGGTCGACGCCGACATCGCTACTGAGCCTCGTCGGCGGCCGCCTGCACGCGGCTCGCGGCTTCTTCGGGAGTCAGGTCGGATGAGATGAGGCCGACAAGGGCGTCGCCGAGAGCGGTGTTGACCGACGGCGAGGGAACCTGACGGTATCCGGCGAGATCCTCAGCGATGAGGTTCTCGATCGTCGTACGTGCCTGTTGCGCTGGTTCGGGCAGTCCCTGAGGAGCGGGGCCGTCGACCGTGACGGGGAAGTCCAGGGCCGCGTCGGTGAGGATCTGGGCGCCCTCTCCGCTGCTCATGTACCTCGCGAGCTGAAAAGCGGCGGACTTGTTCTTGCTGTCTTTGTTCACCACGACCACGGCGGTGTCACCGGTGATCGGTGCGGTGTCGGTCGTTCCCGGAACCGGCAGCGGCATGACGTCGATGTCGTACGCCTCGACGAGTTCGAGCGAGTTGCGGTACATGTCGAGGTTCCAGCTGCCGTTGGCGAAGAAGGCCGCCTCGCCGCGGGTGAAGAGGTCGTACGTATCGGTGTAGGTTGCCGCGCCCGCGGCGCCTTGCTGCACCACTTCATCGTCGAACATCGTCTTCCATGCGGCGAACGCCTCGATCAGCTCGGGGTCATCCCAGGCGCCGTCGCCGCCCATCGCGGCGTAGAGGGCCTCGGAATCGAGCGCGGCGGCCAGGGCCAGGTAGTAGTCGACGTCCTGCCAGGTGTCCTTCGCTCCGAACGCGATCGGCTGGATCCCGGCATCCCGCAGGCTCGCCGACACCTCTTTCAGCTCGTCGTACGACGTCGGCGCTGTGAGGCCGTTCTCTTCGAGGATCGTGTTGTTGACCCAGAGGAAGCCCGCGACGCCGTAGCCCACCGGTAGTCCGAGGGTCTGATCGCCCACCGACGCCCGCTCGAGCGGTTCGGCGTTGTACCGCTCTCGCCAATCGGCGCCGTCGAATGCTTCCGCGTAGGAATCGACCGGCTCGATGTACTGCGCGAACTGATTGAGCATGGCACCCGGCTGGACGACGAACACGTCGGGGCCTTGTCCGCTGCGCAGCTGTGTCTGCAAAGCGGTCTGATAGTCCTCGAACGGAGACAGCGTTCCGACGATGTCGACGTCGGGATTCTCTTCGGTGAACGCCGCGACAACGCTGTCGAACGTGACTTCCGTGGGGGTCCAGCTCTCGTATCGGAGTTCGCCCGTCGGTGCATCCGTCGATACCGCAGCCGGCGAGTCGGTGCCGGCAGAGCAGCCTGCCAGGATTACGACGCCCGCCGCCACGGTGGCGCCCCAGGAGTATCGCTTCATGATTCCTCGACTTCATTGTGAGAGGGAAACGGCTGACCCGTCTTGAATGCATTCAATCACAGAACGCGCCACCGGGGAATAGAATTCGAGTCACACATCCGGATCAGCGCCTTGCGGCAGCGGGGCTTCGGAGGCGGAGGCGGCAATGACAGACGTCGGAATCGGACAGGTGGCGCAGCTCGCCGGCGTGTCCGTGGGCACTGTTTCAAACTTCTTCAACCGCCCCGAGGTGCTCGCGCCAGGCACCCTCGAGCGGGTCAGACTTGCTGTCACCGAGCTCGGTTACGTCCGCAACACCGCGGCGCGGGATCTCCGCGTCGGTCGCTCACGCGCCGTCGGGCTGCTCGTCCTCGACATCGGCAACCCCTTCTTCACCGAGCTGATCGAAGGCGTCGAAGACGTGGCCACAGGGGCTGGTCTCACCGTCACTCTCGGCAACACGAAGGAGAGCGCAGAGAAGGAAGCCGCCTACATCTCGCTGTTCCTCGAGCAGCGCGTGAGTGGAGTCATCCTCGCGCCCGCCGCCGTCACCCATGACCGTCTGGAGCAGCTGCGCGCGCTCGGCACCCCTGTGGTGCTCGTCGAGGACGCCCGGGATGCCGATGACTACTGCTCTGTCGCCGTGGACGATGCGCAGGGCGGGCGTACCGCCATGGAACACCTGGTCGAGAGAGGCCATCGACGCGTCCTGGTCATGAGCGGGCCCGCCCGCATTCAGCAGGTCCGCGCACGCATCGACGGCGCGATGGATGCCGCACGGTCACTCGGCGTGGAGGCCACGCTCGAGCGGACTCGCGCATTCTCCGCCGCCGACGCTCGACAGGCGATCGAGCGGATGTCGGCGTCGGGCAAGCTCGAGGGGATCACCGCCGTGTTCGCGGCCAACGACCTCATGGCTCTCGGAGTGATTCAGGCGCTCGTCGAGTCGGGGCGGAGGATTCCCGACGACGTCGCGGTCATCGGGTACGACGACATCCCGTATGCCGCGGCCCTCTCGCCCGCTCTGACTTCCGTCCGTCAGCCCAGCCGTGAGATGGGGATGGAGGCGATGAGCCTCCTTCTCGAGGAGACCGCTCGTCACCCCCATCACGCTCATCGACACAGTCTCTTCAAGCCGCAGCTGCAGGTGCGACAGACGACCTGAGGTGAGCCGTCGGGTCGCTGACCCCTCTTGTTGGACCGCCCGTCGTGTGCTTCACTGTGCGCGGCGACGTTGAATGCATTCAACTGTTCCGTTGCCAATCACACTGTCGCGACGAAGGGACAAGCGTATGAAGACTCATGACGTGCAGAGACGCAGTGGGCACCGGTGGAAGCTGGTCGCTGCGGCGACCGTCGTCATCGCCGGGTTGATCACCGCCCCGGCCAGCCCTGCCGTAGCGGGTCCCCCGATCGATACGACGTGGTCGGACTCGTTCTCACGCGCGAACGGGGTCCTGGGCCAGAACTGGGTCGAGGCGCGTGGCACCTGGCGCATCAACTCCGGTCAGGCGCGACCGACGACTCTCGTTGCGAACGGTGGTCCCACCGATCAGATGGCCATCCAGAACGGGGTGACGCTGGGAAACAAGTACATCGTCACCGCTGATGTGACGGTGCCCACGGGAGACCGGACGTGGAACGGCATCGCGACGAACGTGTCGACGCAGGCCAACGGCACCCAGAACGCCTACGTCTTTCGCATCGGACGAGGTGCGAATGACACGGGTGGGCGCTGGCAGGTCATGCAGCTGACGGGATCCGACGGCAGCACCGCCCGTCAGATCGCATCCGGACTCGCGAAGTTCGAAAAGGGCGACACCGTAACGATGTCTCTCTCCTCGGCTGGAACCACCGGGCGGTTGAGCGCCTCGCTGGCGATCAACGGTCAGGTCTTCCTCCAGCAGGCGGCGTACCCGGGCTTTGCTGCGCCCCAGCTGTACGGCGGAAAGGCAGCTCTCTACTCCCTGGATGGCACGGGGGTCTACGACAACTTCTCGATCGAGACCAGCAGTGCGGCGGCCGTGGCCCCGGCCCCACCCGCTGCGCTCCAGTGCACTCCAGCAGCCGGAAGCTCGTACACGCTCCCCAATCAGACGCCTGTCTTCGTGAGCGAGACCGTCGTCGACAGAGCCCTCGCCTCGCACCCGGTCGGTCAGGCACTGCTCACCAACGGTTCCGACCAGTACGTCGCCTACTACAACGTCCATCACGAGCTCGTCGTGGCGAAGCGGACTCTTCCCTCGACGACGTGGTCGCGAAAGGTCCTCGACACCGAGATCGGCTATGACAGTCACAATTACGTGACCATGCAGCTCGACCCGAACGGCAACCTTCACGTCTCGGGCAACATGCACGGTGTGCCGCTGAACTACTGGAAGACGAGTACGCCCGGGAACGTGCAGTCTCTGGCCCGAGTCGCCTCGCTCGTCGATCCGGCACAGGAGCAGAAGGTCACCTATCCGACCTTCATCAAGGACAAGAACGGCGGCCTGATCTTCACCTTCCGCAGCGGAGGAAGCGGAGACGGGGTCAACTACTACTACCGGTACAACCACGCCACGAACGCCTGGTCTGAGCTGATCGACGGCCCGCTGTTCGATGGAGAGGGGCAGCGGAGCGCCTACACCGGTGGGCAGCCGCGCCTGGGCCCCGATGGGATGTATCACGTGACCTGGGTGTGGCGAGACACGCCGGATGCCGCGACCAACAGCCGCCTGTCCTACATGCGGAGCCCTGACCTTGTGAACTGGGAGACCCTTGCCGGCACGCCCATCACCCTGCCGGTGAAGTACAACCAGCCCGGGGTGGTCGTCGACGACGTGCCGATCTACGAGGGCCTGCTCAACGGACTCGCGGTGCAAGGATTCGCCGGCAACGTGCCGATCATCTCGTACCACAAGTACGACGCGGCCGGGAACAGTCAGCTCTACGTCGCCAAGGCCGCGGGCTCCACCTGGACCAAGACGCAGGTCACCCAGTGGTCGGGGCGGTGGGACTTCGGCGGCGGCGGTTCGTTGCAGAACGACATCACTCTCGGCCGTCCTTCGTCGCTGCCGGACGGTCGGATCGCTCTTCCCTTCGGCTGCCTCGGGTCTCAGCGCACGATCGTGTTGAACGCGAACCTGACGCCGCACGCCGAGGTGCCGACTCCGCCATCCCACCCCTCCCAGGTGACGACGGTCCGAAACACCAACCCAGCATGGGATCTGATTACTCAGATTGCCGGTGATGGTGGCGGCGGTAACTACGTCATGCGGTGGGAGTCCGCGAAGTCGAACCTCGATAAGCCGCGTCCCGACAGTGAGTACCCGAAAGAAAACGGCACTCCGCTGTCGATCATCACGCTCGGATGACCCGGACCTCACCTGATTGGGTGGCCGACACGACTGCGTGCGGCCACCCATTCTCACGCCTGGGCACCTCGTCCACGCGATGGTTTGCGGCGGGCGGAGGAGCAGAGGCCCGTCACGCGCCGCTCCGTCGTGTTCCCGAAACGCACCGGCCACCCGCATCGGGCAGCGGACAGACGGACGCCCCGGCTCTCTCGGTCGAGAGTCGGGGCGTCGCATCCGCCGCCTACTTCGTGCGGGTCGTCGTGGTCTTGTAGCAGTAGGAGTACCAGGCCAGGAGGCCGCCCGTGAGGCTGCCGGCCGGCTTCGCGCAGAACCCGGAGGTGCGCTTCCAGGTGGTCTCCTTGTAGCACTGCTGGCCCCAGCTGCCGCCGTAGCAATAGGAACGTGTGCTCTCGACCTTCCATTCGGCCGCTTGGGCGGGTGCCGCCGCGCCGAAGGTGCCACCCGCAAGGATCAGCGTCGCCAGAACGGCGAGCGCAGCCTTCCGCGGAGCGAGTCGAGCTTTCAGGGTCTTCGTCATTGGAGCTCCTTACTGTCGAGAACGCCGACGGTACGCCCGCGGAGCCCTGGGCCGCTGTCCCCTCTTCGGTGGACGTCAGCGCGCCCAGATCATCACCGAGTAGCCCGCCCCGCTCGGGAGGTTGTCGGTGAAGTAGGTAACGATGTATTCGTCTGAGTACGACGTCGGGGAGGCTCCTTCGGCCGCGGGCGCCGTGGCGGTGTAACCGAGTTCGGCGTAGGCGGCCTGAAGGCTGGCGACGGCTGCGGCCGCGTCGCCGGAGAAGAAGGCCTCGTACGTCTTCTGTCCGTTGTCGGCTTCGCCCACGGCGGCAGGCCCGATCTGGTCCGCGGCGAAAACCGCCACACCGTCGGGGAAGCCGGTCTGCGGAGCGTCGGGGCCGGTGAGGACGATGGCCGGGTCGACGTTCGAACTGAATGCGAACGGCTTCGCCTCGGCTGCGGGCGTCTCGGTGGCGGCGGACGCGGACGGTTCGACGGCGGCCGTCGTCGCTGCATCCGATTCGGGTGCCGTCGAGTTCGAGCAGCCGGTGAGCGCGACACTCGCGAGGGCTAGCGCGATCAGGGGAAGCGCGGTGTGGCGCGGCATCGGGGTCTCCTTCATTCTGGCTCCGGACCCGCCGAGCGTAGCGACGGGCGAAGACGGATGCCGCGGCTTCCTCGCCGTGACACGCCAGACCTGCCGAAGCTGTCCGTTCGGAAGCCGCGAGACCGCCATTCGCGGCAGTGCGCACGAGGTCGACGCGTTCGTCGCTCGGCACTGTCATCCGATTCGCACCTGGGTGAAGGATGCGGCCGGCTCGGCGGCCACGCCGGGCATCGTGCCGCGCCGCGGGCCGCGATGCAAGGGATCCGCCGAGACGCGCCGGCTGAGCGGCATCCGCTTCGGCGCGTCGTGCCCGATGCCTTGCATCGCGGCCCGCACCTCGCGCCCGCACGTCGTGCCCGCACCTCGCACCTCGCACCTCGCACCTCGCACCTCACACCTCGCACCTCGCGCCTCGCACCTCGCACACCTCGCCGAACGGTGTCTCGAGCCGCCCGATCAGGCCGAAGAAGCAGAGGCCTTTCACGCCCCGCTCCGTCGTGTTCCCGAAACGCACCGGCCATCCGCATTGCGAAAGCTACGCTCGCAAGAGGGGGTGCAACGATGCCGCACACGATCGCTGTCGCGACGGAGCCGTCGGGGCGCCTCCGCCTCTTCATCCGCACCCAGTCGCCGGTCACGGTGGCGACCGTCCTCATCCTCGCGGTCGCGGCCGGCTTCGGCCTCCCCGCGGAAGCCCCACCCCTGATCGCCGGCATCGCCCTGATCGCGGCGGCGACCGTTGCGAGCCTCGCCCTTCCCTGGGAGCGGCTCGAGGTGCGCTGGCAGGCGGGTCCGGCCGTGCTCGACCTGGCCGGCATCGCGCTCGTTTCGGTCGCGCTCTATCCCGCCTTGCAGACATTCGCCGCGCTGGCCATCGTGCCGGCCGTCTGGCTGGCGATGGTCGGGGGAGTACCGGGGCTCGTGATCGCGTTGATCGGTTCGTACGCGGCTGCGTTCGCCCCCGTCCTGGTGCGGGGTGGAGGTGCGAGCGAGTGGGCGTCGGCGCTCAGCTTCGCGGTGATCATCCCGCTGGCGGCGGTGATCGGGTACGTGCTGGCCCGCCGCTATCTGCGCGCGAACGAGGAACGGGATGGGGCCATCGCGAAGCGGAGCGCGGCGCTCGACGAGGTCGAACGGCTGTCGCAAATCGTGCAGGCATTCGCCGAGACCGTCGACGCCGGAGTTCTGATCCTCGACGAGAGGGGCGAGCCGCTGATCGCGAACGAGCGACTCCGCGTCTTCGCCGACATCGGCGGGTACGACGCGGCCGCCGGCGCGGCGTCGCTGACGTTCGGCGCGGATCAGGCGACGCTCGTGCCCGAGGAAGATCTGCCGATCCGACGCTTCTTGAACGGTCAGGCGGTCGATGCGGAGCTCGTCTGGGCGGGGCAGCCGGGCGCGCAGTCCGCTCTGCTCGTCAGCGGGCATCAGCTCATGCGTGAAGACGGATCGCCGTTGGGCTCGGCGCTCATCGCGCAGGAGGTGACCGAGGTGGTGCGCGCCGGGCGCGAGCGGGAGGACGCGATGGCGACCCTCGCGCACGAGCTGCGCACGCCGCTGACCTCGATCATCGGCTACGTCGATCTCATCAACGCCCAGGGAGTGCCGCCCGAGGCGGAGGACTCGCTCCGGGTGATCGCCCGGAACGCCGAGCATCTGGTGACGCTGTCGGCGTCGTTCCTGAACGGGATGCGCGACATCCTCGATGTGAAGATCGAGCAGCTGGATCTGCGCGAGATGGTGGAGGTCAGCGTGGAGGTGCTGCGGGGGACGCGCGACGGTGCCGCGCGCGAGTGGGTCGTCGACCTGCCGACCGAGCTGTCGGGCGCGGGGGATCGCGACGGCGTCTTCGAGGTGCTCGCGAACGTGTTGGGCAACGCGGTGAAGTACTCACCACCCGGAGGGCTGATCGAGGTGACGGCTGCGGTCTCGCACCCGTACGTCGAGATCACGATCGCGAACGAGGGCACGCCCATCGCGCCGCAAGACCTCGCGCGGATCTTCGACCGCTTCTACCGCGGCGCCAACGCGAGGAACGCCGTAGCGGGCACCGGCATCGGTCTCTCCGTCAGCCGAGACATCATGAAGGCCAGCGGCGGCGCCATCACCGTCTCGAACACGCCGTCGGGTGTGGCGTTCGTCATCGGGATGCCGGCGGCCTGACGACGCGCGAATGGCGCAGATCGTCGATGCGGCGCCCTTCCGCAGCACGAGGCGGCAACGCACGCGTCCCCGCCGCCTTCGGTGTCGAAGGCGACGGGGACGAGCGTGCTGGCCGGTCAGCTCAGCTGACCGGCCGGGGCTCAGCTGAGCCTCATCGCGACGAGATCACGCTGTCCCGCCTCCGCTTCCGGAGGAGGGCGCCCGCACCGAGCAGCAGCGCGGCGATCACCGCCATCGCCGCGATCCATCCACCCTCGCCACCTGTGTTCGCGAGCTTCGAGGCGTCGCGAGGACGATCGCCGCTCCCGCCGGCGGGTTGCGGCTGAACGGAGGGCGCCGCCGCATCCCCTGACGGCACGGCGACGGAGTCGCTCGTAGCGGAGGCTTCCGCACCGGTCGCCGAACGGCCCACGACGCGCACGCTCAGGCTGTGCCCGCGGTCCGCCGACGTGACGACGTAGGTCGCAGACTCGGCCCCGCCGATCGGCGCACCGTCTCGCAGCCACTGATACGAGAATGTCGCATCGCTCGGCTGCCAGTCACCGGCACGAGCCGTCAGCGTCTCGCCCACCGCTGCGGCGCCCGAGATGCTCGGCTTTCCCGGCTGCACGTCGGCACCGGCCTGCTCGCGCGTGATGGACAGGGTGCGGCCGCTGTCGCGCGGCTCGATCTGCACACCGGCCGAGAGGGCAGCGGCGTCGACGGTCGAGACCACGTCGTCTCCGTCACGGACGACGTATCGCCCGGCCGGGAGGTTGGTCACGATGACCTCGGGGGTCGCGCCGGCGATCTCGGGCTTGTCGAGGGCCAGCTCGATGCTCGACAGGTCTGCGGCCACGGTCGCGCTGCTGTACTTCGCGTTCTCGAGAGAGACGCCGAGCTTGCCCGCGGGCGTGATCACCAGCCGCTGACGCACGCCGTCCTTCGGCGTGATGCGCCATCCGGAGGCCTGAGCCTCGACGTCTCCGCCGTAGGCGTAGAGCCCGACGGCGCTGTCGTCGACGACGTTCACCGACGCGGTGTTGAGCGCGCCCCAGAACCCGAGGGCGGATTCGCCCGACCACGACCACCAGCCGTCGATGTTCGGGATCCACCCGTACTCGGTCGAACCCTTCTGGCTCTGGAACTGCCAGGAGGCTGCGCCGATGTTGGCGGGGTCGGCGCTGATCTGTCCGCTGTTGATGTTCGCCCACCCGGCGTAGTACGCCCCGTATGTGGAACGGGCCAGCTCGCTTGCATCGATCCCCGCGGCCCCCAGGTCGTGGTTCAGCAGGTACTCCTGCTGCTGCCAGGCGCCGAGCTGCGTCTCGTACCCGAGGTTCCACCAGGACTCGCCCATGTGGCGGTTGTCGCCTCCGTAGTAGTACCAGAGAGGCTGGTTGCCGCGCGCCGCGAGCGAGGCCAGCGTGACCTTCCGCGCAAGGTCCTCATCGCCGAACATGTTCGAGAGCGTGTAGTTCGCCTCGAACGCGGTGGTGTCGATGCTCATCTCCGAGGCGAATGGGTACTTCAGCGAGGCGAAGTGCTCGTACTTCTCGGCGAAGAATCCGCGGAGCGTGTCGGCTTCAGCCGTGCGGCCGGCAGCGCGCAGGGCGTCTTCGATGAGCGGCATGGTCAGTTCGCCCATCGATGCCAGGTGACGCGACGCGTCGGGCAGGTACAGTCGGGCGTCGTCGTGCTCGAAGTACGCCTTCATGGTGCGGTACGCCATGTCGAGGTACTCGGCGGCGGGACGCTCGGCCAGGTCGGGGTGCGCCTCGGCGATGCGGTACATGCCCCAGTACGTGTTCCACACGTGGGGCGAGTTCATCACCCGCCACGTGGCCAGTCCGTCTCCTACATCCGGGCTGGTGCCGTCGTCGCGGCCGGTGGCGGGTCGGTCGCCGTCGCCGCCGTCGTACCAGTGGTAGAGGTTCCAGGTGCGCTCGCCGTTCTGGAACTGGTTCTGAAGGTATCCGAGGAGGAAGTTGTCGATGTAGTAGTCGAGCGATGCCACTTCGGCGGCGTCGGGATCGGTGACGTTCTTCTCGGCGACGAACGCTGCGGGCGAGAGTCCGATGTCGTCGGACCCGCCGGTCATCCATCGGAGCTCGAACTCCGGAATCCCGGCGATCGCGGTCTCGTTCAGGTTGTAACGCGTCACCTGCTGCTGGGAACGCATGTCCCACTGCAGGTAGGCGCCGTCGTATCCTCGCTGCGGCTCGCGCGCCTGCTGGTTCTCGGTGATGAACGACGCGTTGGCCTCGATCAGCGATTCGATCGGCTCGATGGAGTAGTACTGCAGGACCGAGGTCTTGCCGCCGGCGTAGGTGACCGTGACGAAGTTCTCGCCCAGTGTGGGGAACTCGATCTCGTACAGCTCGTAGCCGTTTCGTTCCCCGGTCGGGGCGATGCGGGCGTCGTCACCGGCGCTGCCGAGTCCGCCGCCCGGGGTGACGGACTCGATGCCGTCGCGAGCCCGGACCGCGAGGGTCGCCTTCGTGTCCTGGGGGATGGTCATTCCGGGCAGCGAGACGACGTCGACGACGCCCGCGTCGAAGAGGACGTCGCGCAGATCGGTGTAGTCGTCGGCCCAGCGGAACTCGAAGCCGTAGGACTGCTCGTTGCCGGGGGCGAGGGTGACCGAGGATGCCGGCAGGTACTGCGCCGCGCGCTCCGCGGCGACTCGGGTCGGTCCGACGTGCGATGAGTGGATGAAGTAGGTCGGGAGTCCCTCGAACGACGGGGTGCGTTCCCCGAAGACGCCTTCGCCCTTGCGGACCTTGTCCTTGAATTCGAGCGTGGTCCCGTCCTTTGGGACCATGACGAGGTACGGCCCCTCTCCGTTGGGACGCTGCCAGAACATGTACGAGCCGTCCTCTGCGACGAACGAGTGTCGAGACACGTTCTGCTCGTAGATCCCGGTCTGGTTGCCGCCGTCCCACCAGGCGTTCATCAGGAGCGGCAGGCCGAGGTCTTCGACCTCCACGGGTGCAGCGGAGGGATTGCCGAGCTTGAGGGACCAGTCGAGGATCTCGTCGTCCGCGCCGGTGAGCTCGTACCGCTCCTCGAGGCTGACCGACCGCACGCCGTTCGGGTTCGCCGACGGGCTGTCGTAGGTCACCGTGATGGCGTCGCCGTCTCGCGACACCTCCCGCGTGTCGTCCGACAGGCCGGTGACCTGGTCGCGACCATCCGCGCGCAGGACGACGTCGCCCGTCCACCGGGAGTCGTCGACGTCGAACTCCGGACGCACCTGCGGGTTCGCGACGAAATTGGTGCAGTATTTCGTGTCGCTCGCGTTGACGAGGTTGTACAGGCCGCCGGTGAGCCGGCTGACCCCGACCGTGAAGGAGTCGGAGCTCAGCCACTCCGTGCCGTCGGTGCGGGTCGGGTCGCCTTCGACCTCGAACTCGCTGACCCCGACGGCGGCGAACGTCTGTCCATCGGTCGTCGCCTCGAAGAGCGCGCGCAGCCTGGTCGTCTCGACCGGGGCGGCGAAGGTCACGGTGTTGGCCGCTTCGCGCTCGCGCGGGTAGGTGGCGTCGCCCTGCAGGACGACGTCCGTCCAGGCGCCGTCGACCCAGGCCTGCAGCTTCCACGCGCGGGGGACGGTGACGTCGTTGCCGGCGGTGTCGGAGGCGTTGTTCGACCAGAAGGCGATCGAAGCCTTGTGCAGGGTGCGTGACTCCGACCACTCGTACTGCAGCCACTGCTGCGCGGGGCGGTCGGGGCTCCACGTGGCCCAGACATCGGCGTTGCGATCACCGGTGAAGACCTGTGCGCCGTCCTTGACCGCGTTGATGTTGTTCCAGGCGGCGGTCTGAGAGGCCGACACGGTGGCACTCAGCGCGGCGTTGACCCGCGCGGCGGAGTTCGTTCCCGGGGCGCACGCGGTGGGCTCGGCTCCGACGGCGGATGTCGACGCGGTGACCGGCCCGGACAACCCGAGCACGATGGCGGCCGCTGCGCCAACGGCGAGGGATCTCGATAATGGAGCGGTTCTCATAGGGCTTCCTTGCTGTAGGAGGGTCGGTGGTGAGGTCGGTGCGGGGTCGGCTCTGCTCAATGAGCGCCTCGACGGCTGTCTGCCGGGCGTCGCGCGCCGCTGGCCCGGAAGGTCGGGTAGTCGAGCGTCGAGATCGCCACCGGTGCGCCGACGAGACCGGGCGTGAGCACAGCTCGCATCGCCGTCATCCGACGGTGACCATCGCGTTGCAGCATCGTTGCTTCCTGTCCGCCGACAGCGGGTGCATCGTCGGCCGGGTGGGGAAGGTTCGCGCTTCGCGGCCCTCCGGTCGGCGCCTCCGGCCCCCGTGCGGCGGGGAACGCGGTCACAGCCTGAAGAGATCGTAAGGCTTTTCGGTACCGGTGCAAGAGGAATTCTCAGCGCGGACGATCACGGCCGAAACCGTTTCAGAAAGGCTTTCGGGAAGTGTGAGCCGCAGCATGGTGAACGGGCTGCGCTCGGCGAGGGCAGCCCGTGATGTCGCACATCAGCGCGGTCGCGCCGAAACGCCGGGCCGTCTTCGCCCTTCCGCCCTGTCGCAGTGGCCGGTTTCCATCCGAACGACGCATGCCATCGTGTCGGCGCTCGTCGTCCGCGTGCACGCTGAGCGTGTTCCGCTCGTGTCAGGTATCGGATCGATTTTCGGAGCAACCGTCATCAGTTTCGGGAGGTCGGCAGCGGTAGCCGAGGTACTCGTGCGTCGACCGCATGCTGAGTGTCCGCGCGCTCGCCGGGTCGCTCAGGCGACCACTGGGGTGATCGAAGCCGGCCGCCGCCGGGGACGCAAGACGAGTGTGTCGTTTGTTATCGGGATGCCGGTGCGCTGACGAGCGTGCGAATAGCCGACGAGCGAGACGCCGTCGTCGCCAACGTGATTCGCTGGTCTGCCCTCAGCGCTTGCGGCGTCGTCCGTATGCGGCGGCTGTCGCGATAAGTGCCACGGCGAGAAGCGCGACGATGAAGAAGATGCTGGTGTCCACGATGGCCCCCTAGCGGTGACGCAGGTGTCGGTCGGCGGGCGTGCGCCTGCCACGGTACCCCGTGAGCTCGACATCCTTCGTCGTCGGGATGCCGGTGGGTCGATGAGGTGACTACGCGCCGGCTCTGACGGGGTGGAGCTCGCGGAGCGTCGTGTCACGGGTGAGGATCGAGGCGAGCGTCTGCGGGCTGAGATCCAGCTCGGCGGCGAGCCGGTCGATGCTCACTCCGTCAGCGATCGCGTCGTGCAGAGCGGCTTCGGTGAGCAGCGCCAGCGCGTCGACGTGACGGTCTCGGCACGCGACGAATTGGGCGAGGCGCGTCCGAGCCATGCCGACCAATGCCTGTTGTTCTGCTGACGCGCCGCCGGCTGCTCCCCTGGTCGTGATCACCGCCGTGCCCTTCTGCTTCCGGCCACCCGGATAGGGCCGACACGATGACTGTGTCGGGTGAACGCCCATCGTCTCGTTCACGCGACCACCGGCGCGGCCGAGACCGCCCGCCGCCGTCGGGTGATGATGAGCAGGAGTCCGACGATCGGGGTGCTGAAGACGAGCATCGGAGTCAGCGTGATCCCCATGAGCACCGTGTAGGTGGCCGCCGTCGCAGCGCCGACGGCGATCCGCAGTGCGAGCGAGATCGGCGTGCACGCGGCGACCGCCCAGCCCAGCGCTACCCCGATCGAGGCGGCCGCTGCCACCCAGAGGGGACCGATATCGCCCGACCCGGTCGTGACGAGGTAGTCGAGTGCCAGCAGGCAGAATCCGACGCCGGCGGCGCTGACCGGGATCCAGACGTCGCGCCGCTTCACCGAGAAGCGGCCGATTGCGACCAGCCCCAGACCGACGAGGGCGGGGAGGGTGCTGAGGCTGAGGACGACGATGCCGTGGCGCATGGCGGTCGTGGAGTTGCCGCCGAGGGGTGACCAAGCCTCGCCCGTGAAAGCCCAGGCCACACCGAGCGATCCCACGAGGAGCGCAGCGATGCCCGCAAGCCGGGCGGCGCGGGGCCGCGGATGGGGCTGACGCGCGGGGACGCGCGAGTTCGTCCACGCTCGCGTCGACGGTGCTCTGCGGAGCACGGCCGCGATGACGAGACCGACGAGGGCGATGAGGCCGCTCACGAACGGCGACGTGAACGTCATCACTGCCAGAACCGGCGCCGCGATACCGCCGCATACGGCGCCGAGGATGATCCGGACGATGAACGGCAGGCGAGATCGGGACAGCACGGCGAAGAGCACCAGACCGAAGCCGATCGCCGACAGCGCGAGGCCGAATGCCGCGAGCGGAAGGAAGGCGGCCGCGAGGCCCGTCTGCGGCAGGTCGGCATCGGCGTTCTCGAAGCCGCGCTGGGAACCCGACCCCGACCGCGACCATCCCTACACGCGTCGCACCATGCTACTCAACGAGCACGTCTACCCCGGCGACCACGCGCAGCGGCTATGGCCGATCACCGTCGACAACCTTCCCGAGGCGGGGACGTACTACCCCGTGCAGTTCCGCTACGACGGTGATGTCTCCGACCCGCCGCTGTATGACTCCGCCGTCAGCGACCGCATTTGGATCATCCGGGAGTAGCCGTCGGCGGAGGGCGCTCCCGTCAATGACAAGAACGCCCCGGTGCCCGTTCCTTCATGGAGGGACGCCGGGGCGTTGTAGTTCTCGATCAGTGCCGTACTAGTGGCGCGTCCGAGGGTGGGTATACAGTCGCAAATCCAGGAGAACTGCAGCCCATTGAGTTGGGGCCCCTGAACCCACGATCCCCCGTTGATTCGGGGGCTCTCGTGTGTCAGCTCGTCGAATACGTGAAACGGCAACCTGCCATAATCCGTTGGTGCCTGAGCCCCGGATCTACCTTCACCGGTTGACGTCCCTCCGCTTCTTCGCTGCTCTCGTGGTCGTGCTACATCACATCACGCGCGACGTCGCGCCCATACCGGGGTTGTCGCAGCTGACGCTCATGGGCACCGCAGGGGTGGGCTTCTTTTTCGCGCTCTCCGGATTCATCCTGACGTGGTCGCACAAGCCGGACGACACGCTCGGCAGGTTCTACCGGAAGCGCTTCGCGCGGATCTATCCATTGCATCTGGCGACGTTCATCATCTCTATCCTCGTTCTCATCGTCATAGGGTCGTCGTTTTCCCCCGCGGAGGCGCTCACGAACGTGCTCCTCGTGCAGTCATGGGTGCCGGACTCGGACATTTACTTCGGTATGAATGCGCCGAGCTGGTCCCTCGCCTGCGAGGCGCTCTTCTACGCGGTGTTCCCGTTCGTGATCCCACTCATCCGACGACTCAGCGTCCGTCGAGTCGCTCAGCTGACGATCGGCACCGTCGTTCTGAACCTCGTCATCGCGATCATCGTGACGATCGCGACCGAGTCGGGCGAGGCGTCTCGATTCCTGCTCTACGTCTTCCCGCCGTTCCGGTTCCTCGGGTTCATCGCAGGCTGCGCGCTCGCGCACTGGATGACCGTTGGGCTGCGACCGCGCACCTCAATGTGGATCCCGGTGGTCGCCATGACCGCGGCGTACATTGCCGTCTTCGCCGGTCAACGGGTACTCGGCCAGGACTGGGGGCACGGGATCGAAGACGCTCTGCTGCTGCCCGTCATCCTCTGGCTCATCGCGGTCGCAGCGGCGGCCGACCTGCAGAGCCGTCCCGGCATCCTGCGGTCCCGCCCGCTGCGACTCCTGGGCGAATGGTCATTCGCGCTCTACCTCACGCACTGGCTCCTCGCACAGGGCGTCGAGCACTACGCGCCCGGCCTGAAAGAAGCTCCGCTCGGCTCGCGCGTCGCTGCAGACGCCGCGTTCGTCGTGGTCGCGATAGCTATCGCTGCCGCCTTGTACTACACGATCGAACGGCCGGCCGAGCGAATACTGCGAGGTTCGACTGAGCGCCCCGCGATGCGCGAAAAGGGGCGTGCATAATGCGGGGGCACGTCGCGTGCCATGACGCTGAGCATGAGGATCTCGAGCTCTCCGAAAAACTTATGTCATGCGAGGCTCCATAAGCACTGCCTCGACAGGCGCCGGTCGCAAACGTTCACGGGTTTCGGGTTGATGACTAAGCGCTGGGCGCGACTGGTGATGCTAGTCCTCAGAGCCCCCTTCTCACTGGGAGCCGACGGCCGAGCTTCGAATGGAGCCGGGCACCTCCCTGCGTGGTCGCGCACAGTGGCACAAGACCTCGAGTTCGAACCCGCTGGAAACGCATTCGTTGCTCGCTTTCGAACGCCTGTCATGCAGCGCATACACGCGATGACGCGCCCGGTCGATATTGTTGCCGACAGGCCGCGGGCACGGAATCGCTTTCCGGTGCATAGTTCCACCGCGTCTGCGGATAGCAGATACTGCTCAACGTCCGGGGCTTTTGAAACTCCGCGTGCTCGCGCGGCGCATAGTTGGCGGTACGTAGTCCCATGCCCCGACGTTGTGCCCGACCAGGGTGCTGGTAAAGAGGGCGAACCCCTGCACCATCCGTCGGGGCATCTCCACCGGGGTGATGTAGCACACCGGCGCCACCCGCTTCGTGGACCCGCCATAGGCGGGCGCGGGCTGGGCGTGAGCCTCCGACCTTGAACGGCCGATCGTCGGCTCGCTTGTGTTGGTCGACGCCGTCCCCACCGTGAGCCACTGCGGCAACGCCCCGGACAGCGGGTCTCAGGCGAACTCGACTCGACGCCCACCGGACGGACGATCCGACAACTTCGCGCTCGTCCACAGCTTGCGCGCGACGACCTCGGAGGTGGCGCCGTCGATAGGGCGTGGGAAGATTCTGGTTATGGGGGACCAACCGCATGAGATGAAGGCATCAACGCGCTGCGCGACGAGACGAAACCGAGCGGAACTCGCCGGGCCAGCGGAGGTCGGGCTGGAGATCAATGTGGTTAACGCCGTACGGGGGCTGGTGTGGCCTTTGAACATGCCTAGGCCCTCGGTGCAGTGGCGCACCGGCTCCGCCAAGGCGGTGTCGTCCTGAGTCTCGCCGACAGTGCAGCGCGAGGTGCCGCCGCTACGCTTGGCGGGCAAGTGCTGCGTTTCGCCATCCAGCTTGCCTCGGTCTCAATCCTTGCGCGGATTCTGACGCAGTCTGACTATGGTCTGTTCGCGATGGTGATGGCGATCGTCGGCGTCGCATCCATCCTCGGTGATTTCGGTCTATCGATGGCAGCCATACAGAAGCAAGAGCTGAGTCAGGGTCAACGGAGCAATCTGTTCTGGACGAACGTCGCTGTCGGCATCGTGACGTCTGCGGGCGTATTCCTCCTGGCGCAGCCGATCTCCGCCTTCTACGGACATCCCGAGCTCGTCATCGTCACGCAGGCTGTAGCGGTCACCTTCCTCATCAACGCACTCACTCCGCAGTTCCGCGCCGAGGTGTCCCGGCGTCTGCGGTTCAAATGGCTGGCGTCAGCAGATGTCGCGGCGCAAGCAGTCGGACTGACACTCGCTATAGCAATCGCCCTCTCGGGCGGCGGGTACTGGGCACTCGTCGCGCAGCAGATCGGCGTGGCACTCGTGACGCTTGCTGTGCTCGTTGTTGCCGCCGGTTGGGTTCCCGGACTACCGCGGCGACATCAGCAGATGAGGTCTCTTTATACGTTCGGCATCAACACGCTTGGCGTCCAGCTCATCACTTACACGACGTCGAACCTCGATAACGTACTCATCGGCCGCGTCTGGGGCGCTTCGGCACTCGGCATCTACACCCGCGCCTACCAGATATTCCGGTTGCCGTTGCAACAGATCGCGGCTCCGATGACGCGCGTCGCTCTGCCGATCCTTTCGAGACTGCAGGCAGATCCGCGCTACGAGGCTTACATCCAGCGCGCGCAACTCATTCTCACGTACTCGTTCGGCGGCGTGTTCTTCCTGCTCGCGGCGGTCGCCGACCCGGCAATCGAGATCTTGCTCGGACCGAACTGGGATGAAGCCAAGCCGATCTTCGCCGTTCTCGCCATCGGCGGTGTCTTTCAGGCAATCGGATATTCGTATTACTGGATCTTCCTTTCGCGCGCATACACGGGTTTGCAATTGCGTTGGAGCATCGTCGGGCGTTCGATCATGGTCGTGCTGATGGTCGCGGGAGTGTTCTTCGGACCAATCTGGGTAGCTGTGGCTTCGTCCGCCGGCCAAGCGATCATGTGGATGTTGAACACTGTCTTCGCCGTACCCAAGACCGGCGTCGAAGTCAGGCCGCTGGTGAGGATCTCGCTTCGACCACTGGCCGTCTACGCCGGGCTGCTTGCGGTGACCGCTCCCCTGACGTGGTGGGTGCTGCCCGGATGGAACCCTTGGGTAAAGCTGCTGGTGCTGGTACTCGTTATTGCCCTCTATCTGACCGGTGTATTTCTGCTCTTCGGCTCGGTACGCCGAGATATGGGGGATCTGTGGGACGCAGCGCGACGTATTCGTAAGCGCCGCTAGCCCTGATGCCGACAGGGCGGCGCGTGCCAGTTGTCCCCGCGTTCGCGCGCTGCTGTGTCAGGGGCGTCCCATGCCGTGGTAGTCCCAGCCGGCGTTTCGCCAGGTGGTGGCGTCGAGGCAGTTGCGGCCGTCGATGACGATGCGGCCGGTGGTGAGGGTGGCGGCGTGTTCGGGGTGGAGTTCGCGGCGGTATTGGTCCCATTCGGTGACGACGATGATGGCGTCGGCGGCGCGGAGGGCTTCGTCGCGGTCGTGGACGTAGTTCAGTTGGGGGTGGATGCGGCGGGCGTTGTCGATGGCTTCGGGGTCGGTGACGGTGACCCAGGCGCCGAGGCCGTGGAGGCGGACGGCGACGTCGAGGGCGGGGGAGTCGCGGGTGTCGTCGCTGTGGGGTTTGAAGGCGGCGCCGAGGACGGTGATGTTCTTCTTGAAGACGGAGCCGCCGAGGGCTGCGACGGTGAGGTCGACGGCGCGGTCGCGGCGGCGCATGTTGATCGCGTCGATCTCGCGGAGGAACGCGACGGATTCGCCGCGGCCGAGTTCTTCGGCGCGGGCGGAGAACGCGCGGATGTCTTTGGGGAGGCAGCCGCCGCCGAAGCCGATGCCGGCGCCGAGGAAGCGGCGGCCGATGCGGGCGTCGTGGCCGATCGCGTCGGCGAGGGTGGTGACGTCGGCGCCGGTGACTTCGGCGATCTCTGCCATCGCGTTGATGAAGCTGATCTTGGTGGCCAGGAACGCGTTGGCGGCGACTTTGACGAGTTCGGCGGTGGCGAGGTCGGTGACGATGAAGGGGGTGCCCTTGGTCACGGACGGGTGGTAGACCTGCCGGAGGATGTCGGCGGCGCGTTCTCCGGGCTCACCGGTGGGAACGCCGGCGACGAGACGGTCGGGGTCGACGGTGTCTTTGACGGCGAAGCCCTCGCGGAGGAACTCGGGGTTCCACACCAGCGTCGCCCCGGTCGGGTCGACGCGGGCGGCGAGGGTCTGGGCGGTGCCGACGGGGACGGTGGATTTGCCGGCGACGATGTCGCCTTCGGCGAGGTGGGGGATGAGGGCGTCGACGGCGGCGTTGACGTATGTCAGGTCCGCGGCGTATCCGTCTTTCTGCTGCGGGGTGCCGACGCCGACGAAGTGGACCTTCGCGCCGCGGGCGGCGGACATGTCGGTGGTGAACGTGAGATTCCCCGACGCGAGGCCCTCGCTCAGGATCTCCTGCAGGCCGGGCTCGAAGAACGGCGCCTCCCCGCGGGAGAGCGAGGCGATCTTGTTCTCGTCGACGTCGATCCCGACGACCTCGTGACCGATCGATGCCATCGCCGCGGCGTGAACCGCTCCGAGGTAACCGCAACCGATGACCGACAAACGCATGGTGCTCTCTTCCCGCGGACCCGACGGGACCGACACCCCTTCATACCAACTTCCCGTGACGCGGGTGTAAAC
>NZ_VYRZ01000004.1 GCF_008710705.1 Microbacterium radiodurans | reverse complement strand
TCGCCGCGGCGTGAACCGCTCCGAGGTAACCGCAACCGATGACCGACAAACGCATGGTGCTCTCTTCCCGCGGACCCGACGGGACCGACACCCCTTCATACCAACTTCCCGTGACGCGGGTGTAAACAAGCCGGTCGTGGCGAGAGCAGTTTCTCCTCGCGATGAGAGCATTGCCGTCGGCTGCGGAGCCGCCACGATTCGTGGAAGAGAATGAGGCATGGAGAGCAAAGACCGAAGTAGTGACCAGATCGGGTCTGAGAGCGTTCATGATCGGACGTTGACGCGGCGGGCTCTCTTGGTCGGAGCGGGGGCGATCGCAATCCTCGGCCCGGCAAGTGTCGTCGTGGCGCTCGGAGACGAGTGGGCACACCGAATCCCGCGTCGCTCAGACCGAGACGCGGTCACCTCGTTCGGTGCGCTTGGCGATGGAGTGACAGACGATGCGCCTGCGTTTCGTGAGGCGCTGGCGACGCTGGCGCGGTTGATGATCCCGCCGGGGTCCTATTTTCTCAGCGAGGGCCTCAAAATCGGCCACTCCGATGTGCTCGTCTCGGCAGCGCCAGGCGTGACGCTAATTGCTGGATCCGTGGACCCCGTGCTCCAGGTTCGAAACGGCTCTCGGTTTCGCCTACGCGGTCGGGGGCTGACTATCGACCTCGCCAAGACCAGCAGCAGCGGGCTTCGCGTGGTTGCAGAAGCCGACTCCGTCGTCGCCGATGTGGTCATCGATGACGTCGTCATCACGAACAACTCGAAGAAGATCGAACCGGGCGCGGCGGCTCTGGAACTTCGTCGGGTGAGCGGCGCGCGGCTGCGTCGAGTGGTCGTGACGGCGTACGGAGACCGCCAGGACGTTTGGGAGACGCGAACCGACGGTGGACGAGCAAATGCGCAGGTTTACTCAGTCGGCCTCTTCGAATGTTGCGCTGTGTCGATCGAGGAACTTCGCATCACGGATGCGTGCGTCGGTGTGGAGATACAGAAGTGCGACGGTGTGGCAATTCGAGACTTCAGCCTGCTTCGTGGCCTGGATAACGGGTTCTACGTTCTCGCCGGTTCGAGGATGATAACAATCGTCGACGGTGCTATCGGCGCGTTCGAGGAAGGGATCGTCCTCCTCAGTCCCGACATAACAATCGAGCGCGTCGCGTTTGCCAACTGCACGAATAAGGGCGTGACTTTGCGACATACGACCGGTACATCGATTCGCGACTGTCGGTTCTCGGGCGAGGGGACGGGAATCGGAGACGATTCGTCTGGGCGCGAAGTCTCGAACATCGATGTCGTTGATTGCGCGTTCGTTCAGAGTGCCGGTCGGGCGATCTACCTGACGACGCTTGCCGATTCGCGCATCGAGGGTGGCACGTTCGTGGCTGTGCAGAAGAATAGCGATCAGCTCGTTCGGCTCGATAACGCGCGCAAAGTCAAAATTCGAAGCAACGCGCTCCGTGATGACGAGCAGGAGACTGACGCACTGCTCGCCATAACGGGAGAGTCAGAGGGGTGTGAGGTTGTCGGGAACGATTTCGAGTCGGGAAGCGTTGCCGTCAAGGTTCTGCGTTCCGGAGGCTCGCCGAGGAATGTCACGCTCCGCGACAATACATACGGTTCAGTTTCGATTCCCCGCGCGATCAGTGCGGAGTTGATCGGCATCGACATAAGCGACTCGTGACGAGTCCCACAGGCCAAAGGGGCCGCGCTCGGGGCGCAAAGGGACGCCCTTGTCTGGCCGCCCAGTTATCGCTTCGGGGTTCGGAGTCGCTCGGCGAGCCCGCGGAGATCATTGCGCGCGCGCTCGACCGACGTGACGACCGACTGTCGTTCGGATAGGAGCGCTCCGATAGCAGAGGCTGCGGCATCAGTGGACGTGCCCGGAGAGAGCGCGGGGGCGAACTTCGCGAGCCCGACGGCATCGAGGGTGCGCCGTGCCTTCGCAACAGAGGAGGGGGCGAACGCGACGGGAACTGCGCCCTCCGTCGCACCAATCACGAGGGCGTGCAGGCGGTCGCTGATGACCGCGTGCGACCTTCGGTAGAGGTGCCGCACCGCCTGCTCCTGTGTTGCGTGCGCTCCTCCGGTCCATGGCGAGATGTCCCAGCCTCGATCAGCGCATATCGATGTAGCTAGCTCGTTGTCGCGCTCGACCTGAACGATCACCGTCGGCGTGAGGGAGTTGCTCGTCGCGACAGACTCGACCGTGTCGAGCCACCCACGTGAGGGTCTGACTCGATCGCCTCTCAGGCTGACCGCGAGCAGATCACGCTGCGATCGCGACAGAAGATCGCTCGGACCATCGCCGATGGCGAACGCCCAATCTGCCGTGACATCGCCGACACCCGCCCACGTTCGGCTGCAGCGGTCTCGCCAAGAAACCACGTCGCACAGCCGGAGCATCGCGCCGATCGGGCGCCCGAGGACGGTGCGCTGCCGAATACCCATGCCGGCATGAACCCCGTAACCGCCCGATCGCCGGGCCCGTGCGATGAGGAGCGCGTGGCGCGCGTAAGACTTGGCGAACATGCGATTGAGTTGCATCTCGCCTGCGTTGAACGCTACGACGACGGGGCCATCGGCCACAGCCTCGTCCGCCGAGCTCCACCACGCCGCTCGTTCGTCGTAGAGCGTGTCATCCGGTCTGAGTCCGAGCCCGGAACGATAGTCGTCGGGGCTTCCCGCAACGAGGACGTGAAGCTCCCCGGCCCCTCGGAGCGCGTCGAGGTACGCGCGGCGTAAGACCGAATCGCCGATGTTGTCGGGTTGGCCAATAGCCGAGACGAATACACGCCGACCAGTCACTGTCGGTGCCCCGGGGACGTCCGAAGCACGTGTGCCTGCGGTCCCGCGGCTCGCCGCAGCCGGCGTGCGACGCGTTCGCGCAAAGTCGAGGGTGATGAGCGAAGGATGAGAAGGACCGCCTCGCGGAGCCGCGGGAAGCCACGATAGGTGCGACTGCGAATGCTGTGAATCTGACGTTGAAGATATCTGCGGTCGGCTGCTGACACCACGTCTGAGTACTTGAGCAGGTATGCCTCGAGACCGTTCGCTCGGGAGTCGTTCCACGCCGTCAGCTGGCCTGACGAATGGCGCCTGTGGATCACCGTGCGGGATTCGACGACCGTATAGTCCTGGCCGGATCGCAGATACGCGGCGAAGAAGTCCTTGTCGTTCGACACGGGCAGCTTCTCGTCGAACCGGCCCGCGGCGACGAAGGCGTCCCGGGTCATCACCATGTTGCTGCCCGTCACGCCGGGATTGACCGACAGTACCTGCTTGAACGTAAGACCCCGCGTTGGGCTGAAGTGCGGACGGGGGGCGCCATCATCCTCCTGCACACTCATCCACGACAGGCTGAGCGGCCTGCCGCCTTCCTCGAGGGCAGCCACCGCGAGCCGGAGGTGATCCTCGGTCCAGAGATCATCGTCGTCCAAGAAGGCGATGATGTCTGACGATGTCTCGGCAAAACCGTAGTTTCGCGACGCGGAGGCCCCCGGTAGTCCATCCGCCCGATGCGCGTATGTGATCGTTTTATCAGGGATCTCTTGCGCAAGCGAGTTCACAATTGCGGCAGTCTCGGGCGTGCCGACATCGTCGACAACCACTATTTCAGCTACGGATACCCCGCGCTGACTGAGAACCGAGTGGAGTGACTCGCGGAGGAAATCCGGGCGGCCGTGCGTTGGAATGATGCAGGCCACAGTTCTCATGTCGCCGTCCCGAAGCTTTCGCGCGCCCACTCGAACTGAGCGGCGAGGCCCTCCTTGAGGCTCACTTTCGGTGACCAACCGAGCGCGGATTGGATGGCAGCCGTGCTTCCGCTCGTCCGCCGGACATCACCGCTGACGGCGTCGCGCCGATCGATCTGAATAGATTCATCGGACAACTCCTCAAGGGTCCTGATGACCTCGTTGACCGAGACATTGCTCCCGCCCGCGACATTGAAAACGGATCCGGGTTCCACCTGGCCGAAGCCAGCCGCGAAGTTCGCCTCGACGATGTCGTCGACGAAAGTGAAATCTCGGATCTGTTCACCGTCGCCGTAGAGGGTGATCGGCGAGCCAGTCACGGCCGCTTTGCAGAAACGAGTGAACGCCATGTCGGGGCGCTGGCCGGGCCCGTAGACCGTGAAGTAGCGGAGCGAGACGGTCGGAACCCCGAAGTTTCGCGCGTAAAGCGTGCAGAGGTGCTCAGCCGCAAGTTTGCTGACGCCGTATGGGCTCACCGGCATCGGCCGGTCCGACTCCAGCGTTGGGTAGTTCTCTGCGTCGCCGTAGACGGACGAAGACGACGCGTACACCATGGCACGGAGGGATTGGCTACCGACGGCGGCCTCAAGGAGCTGCTGAGTGGCGGCGATGTTGGCGCGCAGGTAGATCTCGAAATCGCGACCCCACGAGCTGCGTACACCCGGCTGACCAGCTTGATGAAAAATCACGTTGACGCCATCGAGCAGCGACTTCAGGTCTTGGTCGAGCAAGTCGCCCGCGACGAACTCGAAGTTCGATCCCGTGAGGAGCTTCACGTTGCGACGCTTGATCTCCGGGTCGTAATAGTCGGTGAGTGCGTCGACTCCCACCACCTGATGACCCTCTGCCAATGCGCGGCGGGCGATGCGGCTCCCGACAAAACCGGCGGCGCCGGTGATTAGTACTTTCATCGTCTTCTCTTCTACTGGTGTCATCGTTCGTACAGGGCGCGCACGACCCGCGGCGCAGACAGGTGCTCGACAGACCGGCGTGAATCAGTCGCACTCAGCGCCAGGGCCTGCGAGATGCGGGATGCGAACTCGGAAGCATCGGGCGTCACGCGGTAGCCATTCACGCCGTCTGCGACCAGGGAGCCGGTATCGGCCCCCTCGGTCACGACGGCCGACAAGCCGTTCGCGAGTCCTTCGACAAGAACACGCGGGAAACCCTCGTACCCCGCGACGGAGGTCATAAGAAGAATCGATGCACGTGCCATTTCGTCCATGACCTCGTGCGGATTCAGTCGACCCACGAATTCCACGTGCTCGGAAACGCCCATCTGCTTCGCGATCCGTCGGAGCTCGGTCTCGAGGTTCCCAGCCCCTACCATCCTGAGCTTCCACCCCGCCGTGGGTTCAGCCTCGGTGAGGCGACTCAGCGCAGCGAGCGCAAGCGAAGGTACCTTCGGCTGCTCCAACCGCCCCACCCAGAGGAGATTGCGGCCCCTGGGAGAGTCGGTTCTGCGCTCAGGTATCAGCTCGGGATCCCACCATGTGGGCGAAGCCATCGTCGCGCTGTTCCACTCCTTGACCCGCTCGGCGTACGTGGGGTTGAACACACGCACTCGATGAGCGCGTTTTACCACCGTCTTTTCAACGGAACGATGCACCGGAGCAGCACGCTTCCAGAACGAGTCCGATTCGGAACCGAGGATGCCGGACTCCTGGGTGTGGATGAAGTAGTCGTGGCGACCGCTCAGGATTGTGGAGGCGAGCAGTCCGAGATCTGCGCGATGTGTCTGCACGTATGCAGCTTTGGGCAACTGGCCTTTGTATCGAACAAGGCCCGCGCCGATACGAAGAGAGTGTGGCAGGCGGCGAACCTGATTGCCCGGGTCAAGGGGCGCCACCGCCATGAACTGAAACCGTCGGCCGTACAGCTCGACCGGACGCCACGTGCCAAGGGCCCTGCGCCCGCTGGGCCCGCCTTCGACTCCGACGATTGCGAGGGACTCGTCAGGATCGCTGTACTTGATGATTCCGCGAATGCATGTGTCGATGCCTCCGGGTGCAGGCGTCTCGGGGTCGAACTTGTGGATAAGGAGACGGGATCGGGCGCCGAGGTCGAGTGTCGTGTTGAACATCAGTTGCTGACGTCCGCCTTACTAGTTAGGCCCGTTGCCGAGACGAGGTCGTCCCGCGTGAGGGAATGAATGTCGGTGAGTTTCACTAAGCCGCGGTGGGCAAGCAGGTTGGCGATGTCGAGCTGGTGGTCATCAATGTGTTCGCCGTACTTCTTCGACCGAGCAGCGACCAGGGGGACACGGCCTGCCGCGAGCGAGGAGAGAATCGACCCGACGCCGGCATGGGCGACGACGACGTCGCTCGCCTCCAGATGCTCGATCAGTTCGGCGCGGGGCATGGCGCGGATGACAGTTCCATGGGTGGGCTGGTACTGCGACTCACCGGTCTGCCAATAGACCTCGTCGTTCACGGTCGCACGGTCGACGGCCTCAAGCAGACGATCGAACCCATAGGGCCGGATCGTGCCCACGGTCACGAACACGCGGAGCCTTTCGTGGTGAGCGCGCGGGGTGACGGTCTCAGTGCGGAAGTCGTCGAGGATGGAGCCCGCGTGCTTGAAAGATCTCGAGCTCAGCCGTTCAGACTGCACGAACCGTCTGATTCGAGGGAATCGCATCAGGATGCGAGCCGTCATCGATAGTCGATCTACCCGGGCCAACGATTCGATATAGGTGAACGGAACGCCGGCGACGCGGGAGGCGATGGCGGCTGAGACCGCGACCGCAGCTCCGGTACTTACAACCGCAGTCGCTCGTAGCTCCATCGCCGCGTCTCGTATCGGCCGCACTGTCCGGAGCGTTCCGACAACATCTCGGGGGCGAACGTAGTCCACGAACGTCACGTTGCTCCCGGCGAGGAGGGAACGACTCTGTTCGTTTGAAAACGTCACCCAATGCAGCTGGTTGGACGCGATGCCCCAGCGGGTCGCCCAGCGATGCAACTGCTCCAAATGTCCGCCGGTCGACGCGACGAGCACTAGCCGCGCCTCGGGAGGGAAGATCGGTTCAGTCAAATCCTCATTCATGCTCAACGAGCCCTTCGTTTGCTTGAGGGGTTGACGGAGCCCGATGCGATGGAGTCCGACGAACTGATCTGCAGACGATCGGATCCGGCCGCCCAGACCGCGATCGCGAGCATCATCGTGGGCGCGTAGGAGGTGGTGTTCGAAGCAACAGCGTTGACGAGAAGCGTCGTCAACGCTGCAATCGCCAGAGCACGCCCCCAGTGATCGACGTCCTTCTTGGCCAGCAATGAGACGAGAACCATCGCTAGCGCGAGAGCTATGATCGTCGTCCCGACGATGCCTGTCTCCAAGAGGGCTCGCACGTACTCGTTGTGCGGCTGCTTACCGATCGGTTGCAGGTCGTAGTCCCCCCGTCCGAGACCCCAGCCAAAAAGCGGGCGCTCCTCCCAGAGCGCGAGGAAGCGCCTCCAGTTGTAGAAGCGCCAGTCGAGACTGTTCGTGGACGTCGCGGAACTCGCGTCATCGAACGAGACGGTGGTCTCGAGTTGTTCCAGCCGCGAGTCGAGTGCGCCACCTGCGATGACGATCCCACCGACCATCAGCGCAGCGATCAGAGAGCCGAGTTTGGCGCCGATGGACAGGTTCGAAGCTACGAGCATGACGACGAGCCCGGCGGCAAGGGCGGACAGGCCGCCGAGGCTGAGGGTTCCTACCACGGCGAACAGCCCGACTACGAGCGCGAATGCATACCTCAGTCTCCGCTGGCGGAAGAGGAGGTAGAGGCACAGGAGTACAAAGACGGCGACGAAACTGGCGGCCGAGTTCGTGTGATTGAACGTGCCAAATGCTCGACCGGTACCCGGGGAGAACAAGAGAGGAGAACGGGATACGGTCCCGAGTGCCAAGGCGAGTACGAAGGGGAATGAGACCCAGAGCAGGTTTGTCGCAAATCGAGGCCCCCCTAGCGCCCTCACCGAAGTGAATGCGAGCGCGGCCATTCCGATAAGCGCTGAAAAGCGGAGCGCGGCACTCAGTAACGGCTGACTGAAGCCGGCGTCGCCGACAGCGACAAGGAACCATGCGAAGACGACGAGGAAGATGAGCCCCGAGGCCGAGAGCGTCGCGCGATTGAGCTTACGAAGGAAGAGGACGACCCCAGCAGCGATAGCGCCGAAGATGACGGCTTGATTCGTGAGCGTCTGAACCCCGCCGGGAAGAAAGGCGGCATCCGCGACGAGACGCAGGAAGAGGAGCCCCAGGAATAGCTTGGCCGCGAGGGAGCGTGGCTGCGAATCGGGCGATGCCGGTGGTTCTGACGCGGGCGTGCGGGCGGCGGTTCTCGAGGCCAAGCTCATTGCGCCCCTCCGTGGCGTGGTCCTTCGACGGACCGGGAACCCGCGCTCGACACCGCGATGTCGGGCGGGAATGAAGTGGTGCGCTGTGGGGTCGGGATCATACGTTGCTCGACTTTCGAACGTGCCGCGCTGACCGGAAGACCTCCGCGTACCGTTCCGCCACGGACCTCCAGTCTCGACCATCGAGATTGGGTCGCGAATCAGGCGATTGCGGGCTGGCACTCCTCGCCGCTTTGAGGGCGTCCTCTCCGAAGGCTCCGTCGTACTGGATGACCCACTCGGGACCCGCCTCGTGTGCGAGCTCGGTGTTAGCGCAGTTCCGCGGAACGAGAATCGGCCGACCCAACGACAGCGCAACGAGGGCGATCCCGCTGTTGAGCATTTCTTCGTACGGCAGAACGATCACTTGCGCCGATGTGATCTCGTCTGCCATCTCGGCGTCGGATACGAACTCGAAGCGAGCGCTCACATTCACGTCCGCGCGCGACCATGAGGAGATCTGGCTTTCCAGGGTCGTGCGGAGGCCCTCGGGCGCTGACCCCACCACGCGACACTCCTCGCCGGCTATGCCCGAACGCGCAAAAGTTGCGAGGAATCGGTCGACACCCTTATAGGGTTCGATGCGCCCGATAACGAGGAATCGCCCGGGCCGATAATCCGCCGGCTCCGTGGATCCGAACTGCTCGCGGTAGTCGCCGTGAGGAATGCGAGCATGGATAGCGCCCGGCGATGTCGGCGAGCAGCCGTTCAGGTGCACGAACGTGTCCGTGACGGCATCGAGCTTCAGGAGGAACCTCTCCTGGCGTCGCGTCACTGCGTTATGCGGCCGGACGTTGTGGAGGGTCCGGACCACCGCGATACGTGACAGTCGAAGGCGCCAGAGGAGTAGATGAGCTAGGGCCGACCGCAGCCACATCGATCCTCCCGCCCGGGGGCGGATGAGAACCTCGGGCCAATGCACGTGAAAGACGTCAAAGCGCTGCGTCAGCGCTGCTCTCCAGCTGAAGTAGATGAACTCGACGTTCGGAGGTGCGTAGCGAACTACTTGATCGATGTATTTGATCGACGCGCCTGGTCCGACAACCGACTGGAGCACGCGTAGGCGTCTTTGGGAGGGAGTTCGATCTCGCGGGGGGCGTCGCGTCGACGCAGTGCGGGTAGTCAATGTGCCGTGTCCCCCGGGGCTAGGGCAGCGCGAGCGGTTCGGGCGACGATGACGAGGTCGCCGAGCAGCGACCAGTTCTCCACGTAGGACAGATCGAGACGTACTGTCTCCTCCCACGAGAGCGCGGATCGCCCGCTCACTTGCCATAGGCCCGTGATGCCCGGCTTAACGAGGAAACGACGGTGCACGTGGCTGGCGTAATGAGCAACCTCACGAGGAAGCGGAGGCCGCGGCCCGACAAGCGACATCGTGCCGCCAAGCACGTTGAAGAGCTGAGGGAGCTCGTCGAGGCTGAATCGACGCATTACGCGCCCGACCGGTGTGACGCGGGGGTCGTTCTTCATCTTGAAGAGAACCTCGTTGCCCGAGTCGCGCTCTTGCTTTGCCAGCGGCTCCAGCAGGTCTTCGGCGTTGACGACCATCGACCGGAACTTCAGCATCGTGAACTCGCGGCCCTTCAGGCCGATCCGCTTCTGCCGGAAGAACACCGGGCCCTGGCTCGACAAACGCACGCTCATCGCCAAGAACAGCAGAAGCGGGCTCAGCACGAGGACACCGAGGGCGCTCGCCACGATGTCGACCGCCCGCTTGAGGAAAAGCTGCCCCTTGCTGAACTTCGGCGTCTCGACATGCATTAGCGGCACCCCGGCTACCGGGCGCATTTGAATGCGCGGGCCCGCGACATCGACGATGCTCGGCGCCAGAACGAGGTGCTGACGGCCCGCCTCGAGATCCCACGAGATCTGCTTCACCTTGTCGGGCGGCAGTTCGTCGGTGCTGGTGACGGCGACCGTGTCGGCTTCGGTCGCCCGAAGCGCCTGCGTCACAGCATCCACATTGCCCATGATTGGGATGTTCGTGCCGTAGATGGTGCCGGCGACGCGGCCGGAAGGAACGCACGCTCCGACCACTCTGTAGCCCGAGCCGGGCATGCGCTGCAGCTCACGTGCCAGATGGGTAACCGACGCCTCCGAACCGACGAGCAAGACACGGGCGGAGTACTGCCCGCCCTTGCGAAGCGCGACGAGCCACTGGCGCCAGAGCCAGCGAGAGAAAAGGAGGAGTGCGATTCCCATCGGGAGGCTGATGATCAGGAAGCCGCGTGCGATCTCGATCTGCGTCAGGAAGGCGATGATCGCGATGACGCCGAAGAGGAAGAGGCTCGAGCGCGCGATGCGGGCATACTCGTCTGAACCGACGCCGATGATGCGGTGGTCGCGGGTGTCGGCGAGGCTCAGCGTCCACATCCACGCGACGATCAGCACGGCCGAGGTCACCCAATACGAGATCTCGGTGATGCGGTTGTCGTTGCTGATCGCAAGCTGCGCGTTGCCGAGACCGAACCAGGCGATCTGGGTGCCGTAGACGACCCAGATGAGCACGAGCAGGTCGGTGATCCACAGCACGCGCGTGTAGCGACGGCGCCAGTCCCGCGGACCGCGCGGCGCGGTCGACGAAACCGTCACCGCCTGCGTCAGCGGCGACGGTCCAGGTGTGACGGAGAAGTCGTACGGCATAGCGCCCCCTTCTCGCAGTCATGTTGTTGCGGGAGGGACGTTATCCGGAGCATGTGTCAACCGTGTGACATCCGAGAAACCGAATGTCACACTGTCCTTCCCCCGCGAAGATGATAGCGGTCTCACGGCGTTTTCCCATGTCGGCCGTCCGGGGGACAAGCGCCGGAAATGGCCGGTCAGCCGAGATTGGCCGGTCCGCCGAGCGTCGTAATCGCACTCGTAATGAGTACTAGGGGGCCTGTTCGCCTGGCAGGCTCATCCCGCGCGCGAGAACGGTCGCCGCTTGGGCGCGGCTGTCGACGCCGAGCTTCGCCAGGATCCTGCCCACATGCGTCTTCACGGTGGGGATGGAGAGGAAGAGCTGCGCTGCGATTGCGGCGTTCGACGCCCCGCGCGCCAGCGCTTCGGCGACCTCCCGTTCGCGCGGCGTGAGCGACGCGACGGCGAGACGCTCCGCCTTGTTGGGCAGCTGCGCGTGGTGCGCCGTGATGCGGATCACCTGCTCGAGCACCTGAGCGGCGAGGGCCGGTCGCCCAGACGCCGCCTCATGCACGGCGGCGACGAGCTCCGCCGGGGGAGCGTCCTTCAGCAGGAACCCCCGGGCGCCGGCCTGGAGAGCGCGCACGACGTTCTCGTCCGCGTCGAACGTCGTCAGCACGATGATCGCCTGCGCGGGGTTTGCGCGGAGCTCGCGAGCTGTCGCGGTGATGCCGTCGCATCGCGGCATCCGGATGTCCATCAGAACGACGTCGGGCCGATGCCGCGCGATCACCTCCGCTGCTTCGAGGCCGTCGCCAGCTTCGCCGACGACACGAATCGTCGGGTCGGTGCCCAGCAGGAGACGCAAGCCCGAACGCACCCGCGGGTCGTCGTCGACGATGACGACATCGACCCGCGCCGGGGCCGTCATGCGCTCATCCACGGCAGTGTGGCCGAGACCCGGAACTCGTCCGGACCGGGATCGATGGTGACCGACCCGCCGATGGATCGGGCGCGCTCATTAACGCCCACCAACCCGAAACCGTGCTCTGCAGCAGGTGGGGGAGGCGCTTGCAGATCGTTGCTCACCGCGATGCGGAGCTCGTCGCCCGGCGTGCCATCGATGCGCACCACAACGGGCATGCCCGGCGCATGCCGTCGCGCGTTCGTGAGGCACTCCTGCACGATGCGATAGGCGTGACGGCTCACGACGAGCGCCAGGCCAGACGTGTCGACGGCCCGTTCCAGGCGGACGTTCTCGTCGCGGACGAGCGCGTCGAGGTCTGCGAGGGTCGGCTGTGGGCGGTCGGGCGTCGACGAATCGGGGTCACGCACCACGGTCAGAATCTCGCGCAGGTCGCGCAGGGCGCCGCGAGCGTTGTCGTCGACCGTCTCGACGGCGGCCCGGCGTTCGGCCGGGTCGAGGTCGGCCCGATGCCGCAGCGCGCTCGCGTGCATCGCGGTCAGCGACAGGCGGTGCGCCAGCACATCGTGCATCTCGTGGGCGATCCGAGCGCGCTCGTGGTCACGAGCAGCGGCCTCGCGCAGCCGTTGGTCCTCGGCGACGAGCTGGGCTCGTTCGCGCAGTGACGCCATCAGCGCTCGTCGGGCCCCGATCGAAACACCCACGGCCACCACGCCGGCGAGGACGAGCGCGACGATGCCGACCGTCACCACGAGGTCGCCGCCCGTGACCGGAATGCCGACCAGGTCGAAGCCCGTCAACGCGATCACGAGCACGCCGAGCATCCAGACCCCGGCGACGGTTCCTATCTCTCGTGGCCGTCGACGCGTCGAGAGGGATGCGAGCGCCAGGAGCGCCGCGGGGACCGCGAACGCCGACACAGTCCCGCACGCGGCGAGGACGATCGCCGCGGTGACCGGCGCGTGGCGGCGGAGCAGAAGCAGGGGGACGGCGCAGAGCCCCACCGCGACGTCGAGAAGCACCCGGCCGCCGAAGCGGAGCGACATGTCGTCGGCGCCGGCATCCACGCTCAAGCCGAAATTGACGATGAAGGCCAGCATTCCGATCAGAGCCGCTACGGCCACGCGCCAGGTCTCACCCCAGATGCGCGAGCGCAGCGAAACGGGAGGGAGGGATGCGGCGACGGTCATGTCAATGAGCGTAGGAAGCCGGCGGGCGTCGCCGCATCATCCGAAGGTGTCGTCTCGGGGTCGCGGCGCTTGCTGATGAATGACGGAGCGGGATCCGTCGCGCGGGGGAGGCGCGCCGCCGCGGCCGCCACGTACGCTGGCACGACCGCCGGAAGAAAGGAAGACGAGATGAGCAACGACCGCAATCAGGGGCAGGCGTCATCCTCCCTCTGGTACTTCATCGGAGCCACTTTCATCTTCGCGATGCCGAATCTGATGTTCGGCGACCTCGCGTGGTGGGCGCGCCTCGCGCTGCTCGTGCTCGGGCTCGCGGTGATGGCTGCGGGCTTCGTGCAGCTCCGACGGGAGATGCGCGCCAAGCGCGGAACCCCTGCGGCGGACGGCGGCACGGCGCCTCCCACAGGTTCTTCCGGACGCGACGAGCGCTAGTTGCTCGCCGGCCGGGGGTTCGAAAAGGCGCGCAGCGCGAAGCCCTGCGGCACGATGATGTTCGCTTCCCCTGGCAGGGGCTGAGGCGCACACTGGGTCGATGACCGCCCCGCCCCGTACCTGCATTTCTCCGGTGATGCTCTGACCGCGCTGACCTTCTACCGCAGCGTGTTCGGGGGTGAGCTCGAGGTGCATACTCACGGCGAGATCGGCCTTCAGGGTGACCACCCCGACTGGATCGCACACGGCATCCTCGCTGGCCCGATCGACTTGTTCGCCGCCGACGAGGCGAACGCCGCAGCCCACCCCGACCCCTCAGGGCTGCTGTTCTCACTGCTCGGCTACGCCGATCCCGACACACTACGACGTTGGTTCGACGGCCTCGCCGACGGGGGCGTCGTCATCGACCCGCTCTCGGAGCGCGACTGGGGAGCGTCCGATGGTCAGGTGCGGGACCGATTCGGCATTACCTGGCTACTCGGATGGTAGCCGGCCGCCGGCGTCTCGTGAGACAAGGGACATGAGATGACGGCGATCAGGCCCGGATCGCAGACGAGCCTGCCGCGCGCTGGCGTGTGAGCCGACGCCCACGGCGCCGACCGTTAATGCGAGGACCATCCCGATGAATGCCGACTCGTCACCTGACACGTAGGTGATCTCCTCGCGCACAGCCGCGCTGCTACGAGACACGTCAGATCACCGGGATGCTGCTGTACCGAGCAGGCCGTTTCATCCAGTTCCTCGAAGGACCCGAAGCCGCACTACGCGACACGATGCAACGCATCGAGAACTCCGACGACGAGGAAACCATCCTCCGCGCTGCCCGCGAACTCACCATCTGGTTCCGAACCCGCGCCCTTCACGCATCCTGAAGAACCTCAGCCTCCACCGCCCTGAGAGCGCTCTTGACGTGGATGGCTGTAGGCCATGGCACGTGACTCAGCGGTGCGATCGAAAGGTCGGTCTTCCGGCTGTGATCGTCAATCCCTCAGTAATGCCACGGGGTGTAGCGGGTGGTGCCCTGCTGCGCTCGTTCCCACACGTCACCGACGATGAACATGACTCCGCTCTCGTCGGGCGGTGGGACATGGCCCGTCGCGGTCACCCATTCGCGGCCTGCGGCGGTCACGTGGGTTTCGAGTCGGCGACCGCCGTCGGGGTCGGTGATGACCTCCTCGACCGCGTTCCCGGCGGCGACGGCGTCGACGATCCCCTCCAGGAGGTTCGCGCTGTCGACCGTCGCGTCCAGCCACCACGAACCGGCCCCGATGTGCAGACCGATCTGGTCGGTCTCCTGATCTGAGCGAGCCCAACGCACGGCCGCAGCCCCCGTTCTGAGCGGGATGAGGGTGACCGCGGTGCGCTGGGTCGAACGCGTGATCGTGGCGACGTCGTGGTAACGGGCAGTGACGACCTGGATGGCGTGCTCCATGACGGTTCCGATCTCGTCGACCATCCGGCCCCGATCCCGGTCGCGGTCGAGCGCCTTCCGAGATTCCCACGCGATCGTCTCTTCGCTCAGTTTGTATACGGGTAGCTCGAGGTCGGAGGCGACCTCGAGGACGACGACGTACTCCGCGACGCCGTCCGTGGCGCCGGCGACGTCGTCTATCTGCACGAAGGACGGTGCACGGGTGTCGTTGACGAACGACGCCAACTCACCGGGGACGGCCACCTCGGGGTAGCGCACGCCCCAGATCGAGCGAACCGTTCCCGTCACACGCTGATGGGGCACATCGGCCGGTGTCTGCCCATGATGCTCCTCGGTGAACCGTTCGAGCCCTTCCGCAGCGGCCGGTGCGACGGCGCCATCGGCTGGATCGGCGGCGAAGAGCTGCCAGCTCGCCGGCCCGTCCACGTGGAAGGGATCGCCGCAGCACGCTTGCTCCCATTCACTGATGACAACCGCGATACGCATGTCGTGATCCTAGATCCGCCTGATGTACCCGCCGTGAAGGCGGCCTATACGCACATCCAGGTTCAACGCGCGGGTAACGGGGTCTGAGATCAAGCTAGCTCTCGCGGCGGAGGCGGAACGCCGCCCAGGCGTTGCCGATCACCAGCAACAGCCCCGCGATGATGAACACCGCGCCGAACAGAGCGCTCTGTCCCAGCACCACCACACCGATGTCGATGCGCGTGATCGCCAGCGCAACGCCGAGGAATGCTACGGCGATGCCTGCCGCGACCCCTGCTAGGGCCTGAAGCTGCCGCTGCCTGCTCAATCGCCACGTCATGTCAGTGATCCTTCCGCGTCTCAGAACTTGATCCCGCAGGCCGCCAACCCGCCCACGCCGGTCGCTGCGAGCGCGAATTCTTTGATCTCCTGCTCGGCCGTGCGCCCGGCGATGCCACGAGCCCCGGTGAAGATGCGGGCCACTGTCTGCACACCGTACTTCGAGACGAGGCCGGCCAGGCGTGCTGCGAGAGCCGCAACTCGCGCTGCCGGGAACACGGTCTGAGCGACGAACCACGCCACGGCGGCCACGCACAGCGGAACGTTGACCTCGGATGCCGCGGCCGACTGGGTTCGAACGGTCAACGCCTCGCTCGTTGCGATGTCGACCTGAGTCGCCGCAGCGTGCGCGGCGCTGAGGTCTTCGGCGCTCAGGGTGTAACCGACACGGGTTCCTGTGGCGTCGACGACCTCGAAGATCTCCACCCCACCGTCCGCGACGTCCACGACCGCGCCGCGCGTCTGCCCCGCGGGCAGATCCACGCTCGAAGCGCGGGATTCCGGCGCGGGTGACGTGCGCTGATCCTGGAACGCTGCGGCGACCGTCGGTGCGCCGCTCGCTGCAGCCGCCGGGCCCGCGGTCGCGGTCGCCGCGAGTACGGCGAGGCATGCGCCGAGGGCCAGGCTTCGGATGCGGGAAGTCTTCGTCATCATCTCGACCTTTCGTCCGTTGGGTGCGCGTCGACCTCTCGCGCCGTGTCGTATCCAGCCTTCGGTGCCGCCACGGCGTCCAGCAAGCACTATGAGAACTCGCTCACGCTGCGGGGAGCGAATCCGGCCGGACGGCCGGTTCAGCCCAGCCGGTTGGCTGAGTCATCCAGGCGGGCGCAGGGGGCGAGTACTCAGAGCTCGCTCCGCATAGCGGGTGTCATCGGACGGAATGAGGTGACCTGCCGACGACTGGGTGGTTTCGTGGCCTTTCCCGGCGATGAGGACGACGTCTTGTGGGTGCGCCATGTGGATTGCGATGAGCACCGCGCGTCGTCGATCGCGGATGATGACGACGGTCTCGGGGTTCGCGAAGCCGGGAATCGTCTCGACGATGATGGCATCGCCGTCTTCGTCGTGGGTGTCGTCATCGGTGAGGATGATGAAGTCCGCCCCGCCGGTCGCTGCAGCCATGAGGGGGCGTTTGCCGCGGTCGCGGTTGCCGGTGCATCCGAACACCACGATGAGACGTCCATCGCCGTGAGGCCGGCACGCTGCCACGGCCTGGCTGAGCGCGTCGGGGGTGTGGGCGTAGTCGATGACGACGCGAGGGCGGGATGGTGTGGCGGGGGTGACCTGCATCCGGCCCGCGACGGGTACGGAGGCGGAGAGTGCTGCGGCGATCTCGTCGACAGCGTGGCCCTGAGCATGGAGGATGCCGGCGGCGAGGGTCAGGTTGTCGACTTGGAACCGGCCGGACAGGCCGGTGGCTACCGGGGCGCTCTCATCGCCGATACGAAGCGTGAAGCGCGTTCCGGCGTCATCGGCAGCGATGTCGTGAGCGGTGACCAGCGCGCCGGTCGCGTCACGTGTCGAGACCCCGATCCTGGTGGTGCCGGGCGGGGGCTGCATCTGGGCGACGAGGGGATCATCGAGGTTGAGGACCGCGGTGGTGACTCCGGGAAGCTGCAGTATCCGGTTCTTCGCGGCCGCGTATCGGTGCATCGTGTGGTGGTAGTCCAGGTGGTCGCGGGTGATGTTGCTGATCGCGACGACACGGAACTCGCATCCCTCGACGCGCCCCTGCTCGAGGGCATGGGAACTGACCTCGATGGCCACACACGAAGCTCGGTCGTGGTGGAAGTCAGCGAGATATCCGTGGAGTTCGACGACGGGTGGGGTCGTGAGGCCGGTGGGCTCCAGATCATTGTGCAGTCCCGCGCCGAGTGTCCCGATCGTGGCTCCGACGACGCCCAGCCTCTCCCACGCCTGCGCGAGGAGCTGCACTGTCGACGTCTTTCCGTTCGTCCCGGTGACGCCCACGAGCGTCATCTCCCGCGAGGCGTGGTGTGTGAGCTGCGCCATCACGGCGCCCAACGACTCACGCAGCCCCGGCAATTGGTGGACGAGGTCGTGGGGCGGGAGAGTCGGGCAGTCGACGAGGACGCCGCGCGCACCTCGCCGTATCGATTCCGCGACATGGGCCGCGACCTTGTCGTCTGCTCCGGTGGCGATGAACCAATCGCCGGGTTCGATGGCTGCGCTGTTGCTCCGCAACCGGCCGGCGCCGGCCACGACGTTGCTCAGTACCGCGCTGAGAGCGTTCATTCTGTGGAGTGTTCTTCGTGAGCGGGTGATCAGTCGGGTCTCGAACCGCCGGCCGAACCCCTGATGGACTCCAAGCGCGACAGCGTCGTTGGGCTCGCTGACGGCCCACATCGATAGCTTCGCTGCCGGCGTCGCACGTCATGACCGCTGACCGGCTGGAGAATCCGGCCGACGGGTCAGACTTCTCTCGAAGCCGCCGGCGGGGCCGGAAGATCCATGGTGAGACGGAAACCCGCGGGCCCGCTGTCGACATGGGCTTCGCCGCCCAGAAGCTTCGCCCGCTCGCGGAGGCCTATCAGCCCGTGCCCGGAGCCGGGGAGCGCCATCGGCTCGTCGACGGCCCTCCCGTTCTCCACGATGACGATGATGCGTCCCGCCCGCGTGGTGAGCACGACGGAGACATCGGCGCCGGGCGCATGCTTGCGTGCGTTGGTCAGCCCTTCTTGCACTGCCCGGAAGAGGGTGCGCTCATAGACCGCGGGCAGTGAGGGCACGTCGACGTTGACCGTGGCTCCGGGATGGCTCGTCTCGACGAGCTCACGGATGTCGGCAACGCTCGGCTGCGGGACGAGGGGCTGCTCGTCGTCGGTGGTCACTCCGTCGACGCGATGGAGGCTGCCCTTCAGAACGGTCACCATTTGCCGAAGCTCTTCGAGGGTCTGGACGGCGAGACTGCGGATCGTGTCGGCCGCTCTGGTCGCTGTGTCGTCTCTCGATCGCATCTGCAGGGCGCCGGCCTGCACGGCGATGAGGCTGACTTGGTGGGAGACGACGTCGTGCATCTCGCGCGCGATCCGGGCTCGCTCTTCCATGAGCATCTCGGTGTAGATGAGTTGGCGTTCGTTCTGTCTCGCAGCGGCGAGGTCACGCAACTTCATCGACAGATCAGCGCGGGTTCGAACGAGGAGCCCGAGCGCGATGGGGGCGGCGGTGAACATGACCCCCGTGGCAAGGCGGAGCGCCGAGAAGCTCAGCTCGACGTCGAAGCCCCACCACGGCTGCACGAGAGCGATGAGCCAGACGCTACCCGCCGTGATGAGCAGCCATCTCCGCCGCTCGAGTACGGCAAGAGAGTACAGCGCGACCAGAGGGGTGATGGTCATGAGCCCGAGCACGACGCTCGGCAGAGCAAGCAGCACGCTGATCCACGGTAGGCGGCGACGCACGGCGATCCCCACGACAGCAGCGAACGTCACGGCCGTCTGGGAGGAGTCCGCCCAATACAGGACCGTCAATGCTTCCAGGAGGCACACGGTCACGATCGCCGCATCGGCGGCCGCGGGCAGCATCGACACCCATCGCATCCGCCTCGGCGACGACGTGATCACAGGCGCAGCCGTGCCCGCTGGGCGATGAGCGCTGCCTGCAGACGCGTCGCCACCTGCAGCTTGGCCAGCAGTGTGCTGACGTGCTCCTTGACCGTTCCCGTGCTCAGGTGAAGCGCGCCGCCGATCTCAGAATTCGATGCTCCCGTGGCAAGGTGAGCAAGCACCGAGCGCTCCCGCTCGCTGAGGAGCGCCAACTTCGACTGAGCATCGTCATCGTCCACGTCGAGATACCGATCGACGATCGTCCGCGACACTTGCGGCGAGAGCACGATGCCCCCGGCCGCCAAGGAGCGGATGAGAGCGGGCAGGGTTCGCGGGTCTGTGTCCTTGACGAGGAAGCCCGCGGCTCCCGCACGCAAGGCTGCTGCCACGTGGTCGTCAGCATCGAACGTCGTCAAGATCGCGACGACAGGCGGCTCGGGCCACGCCCGCAACTCGCCGAGAATCTGCAGGCCGCTCCTGCCGGGCATCCGCAGATCGAGCAGCACCACCTCGGGTCGAGCGCGCGCGATATCGTCCACCGCCGTGTGACTATCGGCGCTGACGACCACCTCGATGTCAGGTGCCGTCTCGAGAATCATCTGGAAGCCCGATCGCACCAGAGCTTCGTCGTCGATGACAGCGACAGTGACCACGTGACCCCTTCTCGAGCCTATGGCCGAGCGCATGCTGCGCGCGACTGAACGGGGGCGAACTCCAGCCAGGTGGCGGGTCACTCCGGTCATATGGCGGGCCGGACGAGTGTCACGACAGCCGTGATGTCGGAGCCGGCACCATCGGTGAGCTGAGACGCTCGACGAGTGGCATGTGCGCGGCAGGTACTCCGAACCGGCTGTGCAGCATCGCGAAGACCGTCAACGCGATGAAGCCCGCCAGCAGCTTGTCGAGCACCGACGTCAGGATGTTCGCCGAGAACGCCGCGGCCAAGACCGGCAGCCCCATCGTCACGATCGACGACACCACGCCGTCCGACCCGTGGCCCGAGAACCCGCCGAACATCAGCACGTTCAGCGGAGTACCGACCAGCGAACACGCGACCGCCACCAGTAGGTTCAGCGTGAAGTAGCTGTGCAGGCTCGCGCCCAGCCCGAACCGCCGCACGCCGTAGCCCCACACGAGCGCGCCGGCGACGTTCACCAACGCGTACGGCGCGGCGCCGGGCGACCCGATCACGAAGCCGAACACGTTCGTCGTGAGGCCCACGGCCACGCCGTGCCACGGTCCGAGGATGATCGCCGTCGCCGCCGTGCCCGCCATGTCGAGGTAGATCGGCAGGTGCAGCGCCTGCACGGTCGCCATCCCGGCGAAGTTCACCAGCACGCCGCCGAGCATCAGCAGCGCGACGAAACGACGACTCAGGGATGCCGGTGCCTTCTGCAGCGCGGTCATCATCAGGGCGGCCGACTTCGGTGCGGCGAGAGGCGGGGGAGCGGCGGCGGCGGGCTTCGGCGTCGCGATCGGTTCGGCGCGGCGCGGTGCGGGCTCGCTCGAGGCGCGGAGCGCGCGGTAGCGCGCCACCCACTCGGTCGCCTCGTCGTCGGTGCGACCCAGCGCGAGCACGATGTCTCGGAGCAGGTCGGGATTGATGCGCGCCCGGCCGGGGCGGAACGCGTCGTACACCGTGGTGCGCGACGGCTGCGCGGCCGCCGGAGACATCCCGCGCGCAATGCGCAGGTCGGCGATGCGGCGCACGAGCTCGGCGTACGAGACGGAGCCACCGGCATCCTTCAGCGTGACCAGATCGGCGACGAGCGAGTCCAGTGAATCGGATCGATCGCTCGACGGCAGGTTCGTGCTCCCCACGTGGACTCCTTCGCGTCGCTCCCCAGCGCGTGAGCGTCGCAGCATCCGTGGCCCGCTCAATGTCAGCGTCAGCATAGTGGGGCGGCATCTCCACCTCGTCCACGCGGTGTTCCCGGAGCCTCTCGTCTCGAGCTCCGGGAACACCGCGGCGTCCGCCGGCGGTCAGCTGAGGACGAACGTGTACGGTTGCGCGTTGCCGGCGCGGTCGTACACGACCAGGGTGTTCGTCCCGCGTACCGCTCCATACGTCCCTGGTCGGAGGAAGTTCACGTCCGACCACACGTTGTCGGTGAGATCCTTCTCGACGCCGTTGATCTCGACACGCGAGACCTGTCCCCGGTCGTGGAGTTTGAAGCTGACGACGTCGTAGCCGTCGGCGGTCCCGACGGTGAACGGGGCGCCCGGCTTCACTGTCGCCGTCGGGGCGGTGCCGTCGACCTCGACCTCGAACGAGCCGGTTCTCGACACGTTGCCGGCGAGATCGTGCGCGTTGAAGCGGATCGTGTACACCCCGTCGTCGAGCCCGTCGACCTGAGCCGCGTGCGTGCCCGTGGTCGCCCCCTCGAGAGCCGACTGGGTACTGCGTACGAGCTGCCCATCGCGGTAGACGTTGGCGACGATCTTCGCGAGACCGCCTGCGTCGGATGCCGTCACCTCGAGATCGAGGTGGGCGAACGGTCCTGCCGACGCGGGTGCCGACAGTGCGACGGTCGGCCGTTCGGTGTCGGGAGCCGCCGGCGTGCCGGTGTAACGGATCCGGGGCGCGGGAGGTTCGGTCATCCCGTGCCCGAGGAAGTAGTCGACGTTGCTCGATTGCAGGTACCCCTTGAGCGTCATCCCGTTCCGGTAGGCGGGGTTGTGGGCCAGGGTGTACAGCCGGATGTCGGTGGCCTGGTCCGTCGTGAACACGAGCAGTTCGTCGAACTCGGCGTTCGGCAGCACCACCTCTTCGCGCCAGTCACCCAGGATGTCGGCGATGAGAGTCGGATACACCGACGTGCCGCCCGCCGTCACGGCGCCGTAGTCGCCGAACGTCAACACGCGCGGGACCGACTGCCGGTCGGTCGGATTCTCCCAGTCCCACTTCACGATGCGCGCGTCTCGGGCCGCGGGGACCGGGTCATTGCTCATGAGCTCGCGCAGCGGATCGCCGTCCCACCAGATGCCCATGTGCGGCCAGGGCTGCAGGTTCGTGTCGGCCTCGATCAGCTGGTTCGACGGTGCGTTGAACAGGCCGGCGCCGGCGCTCTCGTCGTAGTTCACCTCGCCGTCGTTCGACCACGACTCCATGCCCGCGAAGCGCGGGTCGATGTCGGCGACGAACCCGCGTCCGGCGTCGGCTGTCGGGCTGTCGGAGAAGTGCTTCCACAGCACTTCGCCCGTCGCTGCGTCGTAGTAGTAGTCGAGCAGCTTCTCGGGGTGATCCTGCTGGATGCCGTATCCCTCCAGCCCAGGACGTGCCGGATCGATGTCGGCGATGTAGAAGCGATCGCCGTGGATGATGTCCTGCGGGGCGAGGCTGTACTTCAGGGTGCCGTCGCCGTTCAGCACGAAGCCGATCTCGGCGATCTCGTCGCGGCCGTCGCCGTCCACATCGACGATGCGGGTGTTGTGGCCGTCGGGCAGATCCTGGTCGCCCCGGAGGAACTTCCAGTCCTGCGTCAGCTTCTCGCCGTCGAAGCTCCACGCGAGATACATCAGGTTGAACCCGGCTCCGCTGCCGCCCGAGGTGCCCACGCGGTTCTTCATGTAAGCGACGAGGCTGGGGTCGACGCCGTCCAGGTGCCCGACGCCGAAACGGGCGTACATCGGCCCGTCGGTGATGTAGTCGGTCGGCACCGGAGCGTGCGCGCGCAGAGCACCCGTCTCACCGTCGAGGATCGCGACGGACTGATGGAGATCGTCCGGATGCTCCTCGAAGACCGCACCGTCGCCGAAGGTCACGCCGTTCGCAATGCGGATGGCGACCTCCGACATTCCGTCACCGTCGAGGTCGTAGACCGTGACGCCGTCGTTGTGCCCGACGTCGATCGTCGAGGAACCGCCCTCGATGTTGTTCTGGTCGAGGCTGTTGCGGCCGAGATCCATCGACCAGAGCAACTCTCCGTCACTGCGATACGCCTCGATCGACTGCGGCGACGTCTGACGGTCGATGACGTAGTCGTATGCGCCGTCACCGTCGAGGTCGCCGACCCACACGAACTTGATGGGCCCGCCCTCGCGCAGCGGCACGCGCACGACCGGCTCGACCGCGTTGCCCGCCGAGAGAGTGAAGGCCGGGCTCGCGGCCTCCGCGTCGGACGCGCCGACGGGGACGACGCGATAGGCGTTGTCAACGGAGAGGTCGACTGTCGTATCGGTGAAGTTCGTCCCTCCACGGAGCACATCCGACAGAGGCTCGAACGCCTCGCCGTCTGCCGACCGTTCGACCACGAACCCGATCCCGGCGGGATCGAGGCCGAGCAGTCGCCAACTGACGAGCACCTCGCTCTCGCCGGCGCGGACGGCCACGACGCCGCGGTCGAGGCGCTCAATCACCCGCGCCTCCGGTGGTGGTGTGTCGCTGGACGCCGAAGGCGTGATCAGGGCGTGGGCCGGCGCCGCGACGAGCGTCGATCCGACCATCGTCGCTGCCACGGCGAGCGCGATCCGTCGCGGGTTGCCGGGGTGCGTTGTGCGGGTGATCATCCATCTCCTCCTCGAAACGGGCACGCCGGGGGGACGTGCATCCGATCACGTGGCGTCCACCGTCGGGCGCCACGCTCATGCTCGGCGACGAGTGCCGGAGGGTGCGGAAAACGATCAAGAACGATCGGGCCGGGGCGACCTGCTACTTCAGCGACTGTTCGGCAGACAGTGTCGATGCCGGAAACGGAACCGTCTCGTCCGCCGCCACGAACGCAGGCTCTTGACCTCTCGAGCGCGCGACGACGCGGACGAACAACGGGGGATCGCGGCGCCGGCACGCCGGTGTCCCACTTTCGGTCGTCTCAGCGGCCCTCGGACGACAGAAAGTGGGACATCGACACCACCGGAGCCGCGGTGCTACATCGTGCCCCACTGCGAGAGCAGGAACGTCCAGACGCTGATGAACGCGAGCATGCCGAGGCTGTAGAAGATGGATGCCCGCAGGATCTCGCTCTCGCGCCCCGACAGACCCACGGCTCCCGCGGCGATCGCGATGGACTGCGGCGAGATGACCTTCGCCGCTGCACCGCCCGCCGTGTTCGCGCCGACGAACAGCGTCGGATCGACACCGAGACGGTCGGCCGTCGTCGCCTGCAGCTGCCCGAACAGGGTGTTGTTGTTGACGACCGAGCCGGTGAGGAACACCCCGATCCACCCGATGATCGGCGCGAAGAGCGGGAACAGCGGTCCCGCGCCCGCGAGCGCGGTGCCGATACTCGCCGAACCGCCCGAGAGGTTCGCGATGTTCGCGAGCACGAGGATCAGCGAGATGAGGGCGAGGGCACGCCACAGCTCGCGGAACGTCTGCACGAGCTGCTCGCGCAGCATTCGTCCGGTGATCGCCCGCGTCGTGAAGAAGGTCACGAGCACCGCCAGCAGGATCGCGGTTCCGGTCGCGTTGATGGGCGTCCAGCTCCAGGAGGTCTGCGCCACGACGCCCGAGGCCGACGTCACCTGGCCGAACACCCCCGGAATCGGCACGGTCACGACCGCCCAGCTGAGCGCGCCACCGGCGGCGAACAGATTCTTGAACGCGGGGATGCTCCACACGAAAACGAGCGCGGTGAGGATGTAGAACGGGCTCCACGCGGCGATCACCTCGCGCGCGGAGTGGCGCTCGTCGGACGCCGCCGCCGCCCCGTCTTCGCGGTAGATGTGCTTCGGCTGCCACACCAGCCGGAGCCCCGCGAGGGCGAGCATGCCCAGCAGGCCCGGGACGATCGCCGCGAGCTCGGGGCCGAGCAGCAGCAGCACCGCCGCCTGGCTGCCGCTGAACACCAGGGTCAGCACGAGGGTCGCCGGCCATGTCTCACGCAGCCCCCGCCACCCGTCGAGGATGAGCACGAGCAGGAACGGAACGAGCAGCGTCAGCGGCTGCAGGATCAGCACGAGGACGCGCGAAAGGTCCATCACATCGAGCCCGCTCACCTGAGCGCCGACGATGACCGGGATGCCGATGGCCCCGTACGCGCCCGCGGCGAGATTCGCGACGAGGCTCAGCATGGCCGCCTTCACGGGCTTGAAGCCCAGCTGCACGAGCATCGCCGCGCAGATCGCGATGGGGACGCCGAAGCCCGCCGCACCCTCGAGGAAGGCGCCGAACGCGAAGCTGATGAGCAGCACCTGCAGGCGCTGGTCGGGCGAGATGAGGGCGATCGACGAGCGGATGACCGCGAACCGCCCGCTCGCGACGGCCACCTTGTAGAGCCACACCGCCATGACGATGATGTACGCGATCGGCCAGATCGAGCTCAGCAGCCCGAACAGCCCGGCGCCGGCGACCGCCGTCCCGGGCATGCCGTAGACGAAGAGCGCCACGACCACCTCGACGACGAGGGCGATGCCTGCCGCGAGGATGCCCGAGAGCTTCAGGACGACGAGGCAGAGGAGGAACACGACGATCGGTATCGCCGCGACGAGAGCCGACAGCCAGAGCGTGCCGAGAGGGTCGAGGCTTTGCGTCCACATGAGCGTGATCCTCAGCTGTGTTCGGCGGTGGCGACGGCGTCGATGACCGGGCGCAGGGCGTCCGCGGACCGGCGGAACTTCTCGAGCTCGTCGGGAGAGAGGGGCGTGTTCGCGATCGGGGTCGCGCCCGCGGCGCTGACCACCGACGGCACCGACAGCGCGACGCCGCCGATCCCGGCGAAGTCGTCGAGCACCGTGCTGACGGGCAGGACCGCGTGCTGGTCCTGCAGCACCGCCTCGACGATGCGGGCCGACGAGAGGCCGATGGCGTAGTTGGTGGCGCCCTTACCCCGGATGACCGTGTACGCGGCATCCCTCACCTCGGCGGCGATGCGGTCGAGCTCGTCGATCGTCATGCGGGGGTGACCCTCGCGCTCCCACTCGAGGATCGGGACGGTGCCGATCGTCGCACTCGACCACAGCGGGAACTCGGTGTCGCCATGCTCGCCCACGATATAGGCGTGCACACTGCTCGTCGAGACGCCCGCGCGCTGCGCGAGCTTCCACCGCAGGCGCGAGGTGTCGAGCACCGTCCCCGACGAGAAGATGCGCTCGCGGGGGAGCGAGGTCGCCTCGGCCGCGACGACGGTGAGCACGTCGCACGGGTTGGTGACGATGACGTACACGGCGTCGGGGGCGACCTCGAGCAGCTGCGGCAACATCCCGCGGACGATCCGCGCGTTGACGCCCGCCAGCTCGGTGCGGGTCTGACCCGGCTCCTGCTTCGCGCCGGCCGTGATGACGACGACGTGCGAACCGGCGGCGACCGAGATGTCGGAGCTGCCGACGACGTCGCTCGCGCCGATGAACTGCGACCCGTGCGCGAGGTCGAGCGCCTCGGCCTCGACGCGCTCGGCCGCGATGTCGTAGAGCGCGACGTGCCGCGCCGACCCGCGGATGAGCGCCGCGTAGGCGACGCTCGCACCCACCGCCCCGGCTCCGACGACGGTCAGTTTGGAGTTCTCGATCACGTTCATATGTCCAGCCTATTCCTGTGGTCAGACCACACGGAAGGGATGCAGGGCGCCCCGGGCAGGATGATTCGTTCCGCAGGGGCGGAACGGGTCTGCCGGTGGTGGCGGAGTGCGGTGCGGGTGTTCGCGGGTGCGCGGACTTGACTCCGCCCCAGGGGCACGGTCGAGGCTGACACCGTGACTTCCTCCTCGGGTGATCTGATGACCGCGGGCCGATTCGGCGCGATGACGCTGCTGTCGGCGAAGGCTCTGCGCATCTATGCCGATCGCGGGCTGCTGCCGCCACGGCGCGTCGATCCCGACAGCGGCTACCGCTATTACGACGCCGACCAGGTGGCGACGGGTTGGCTCATCGGGCTGCTCCGCTCGGCCGATCTGCCATTGCATGAGATCGCCGAGATCATCGAGCATGTCGGCGACGACCGCGAGGCAGCCGTCGCCCGGCTCGATCGAGCCGTCGCCGCCATCGGTCGACGGAATGAGGCTCGTCACGCCGTGCTCGCCCGAGCGCGGCTGCATCTGCGACAGGAGACCACCATGTCCACCGTCACCACCGGCGTCGAGACCGACCGCGCGGTCGTGAGCGTGCTGTGCCGACTCGCGCCGCACGAGCTCGACCAGCGCATCCACGACGAGGTCGGCCGGCTGCGGCGGATCGCCACCGACGCCGGGGCTCGCGAGACCGGCGACCCGTTCGGCATCTTCCACTCGCCCGTCACCGACGACTCGGACGGGCCCCTCGAGATCGTGCTGCCCGTCGACGGACTCGTCGACTGCGCGGTCGACGCCGACGTGCGAAGCTACCGGCTCTCGGGTGGGCAGGTGGCCACGCGCTCGGCTCACGGGGCCGAGACGGACTTTCCCGGCATCCTCGCCATCTACGACGAGGTGCACGCGTGGATCACCAGCGGCGGCCGCGCCCCGATCGGACCGCCGCGCGAGATCTGGCACACCCTGCCTCAGGATGCCGCGGGGCTGCGACTCACCGTCGCTTGGCCCTTCGTCGAGGTTGCGGCCGCGAAGTAAGGGGTGACGTCTGCGTTGGACCGCCGCGCGGCGTCTCTACTCTGCGCGGCACCGCCGACCGCGTCGACGGGAGTACCACCACGCCGAGACGATGCAGACGACGATCCAGATGCCGGTCGTGATCCAGACGCCGGGCATGTGCCCGCTGTCGAAGGCGACGTAGACCAGCCCTGCCGTGATGAGCGCGCCGACCCCGACGATCGCGAGGATGTGCGGTGTCGATCTGTCTTCGCGCGATGAAGGCATCACGCCAGGCTATCGGCGCGAGGTCGTCGGGCTGGGGCCGGGCGGTTGTGGGAAGTCGTCGCTTGCGGTCGTCATTCAGGGCTCGAGGGCGCAAGAGGCGCCGGGTTCGTGGCGAGAAGGTGCTGTCTCGCGAGATTTCTCGGCCACTTCTGGCCGGGCCTGCCAGATGTGGCCGGAATCCCGGGGGCAATGTCGGAGGTTGGTGAGATAATGTCTTTATGCAGACGAGAAGCGGTTTTGGGAGCGACGGCGACGTCGCCCGGCTCGCTGAACTCGTCTCGCGGGCGCGTGAGATCGAGGCCGGTCGCCGCGCCCTCGAGGTGAGTCATCTCCGGCTGCTCGCCGACGCGGGGCAGCTCGCCGCGGACCAGGTCGCGGGAGCTCCCGAGGCGGTCAAGGAGCGGGAGATGGCCCTGCGGGGAATCTCCGCGGAACTCGCCGGTGTCACGCACATGGCGGACCGCACGGTGCAGCGGCGCATCGATGAGGCGGGGGATCTCGTCGAGAACTACGCGGCGGCCGTCGAGGCGTGGGCGGACGGGCGGATCGCTCGCCGGCACGTCGACCTGATCCGTCAGTACGGGATGCCGCTGCCGGCCGACGCCCGGGCCGAGTTCGAGCGCGTCGCGATCGAGAAGTGCGAGACCGACACTCCGAATCGGGTGGAGGATACGCTGCGGATGATCTCGGAGCGGATGCACCCGCGGTCGTTCGAGGAGCGCCACAAGGAGGCCGCGACGACGCGGTGCATCCGGATCGATCCGGGCCGGGACGGGATGAGCGACCTCATCGCGCACCTCCCGACCGTGCTCGCCGAAGCGATCAGCGACCAGGTGCGACGGCAGGCGAAAGCGGTCATCGCGGCCCGGCCGAAGGCGGCGCCGGCCGGTGCCGGTGCCGTCGCCGGTGCCGGCGAGGATCCCGCCGCCGGCTCGGGTGCGGCGTTCGGGCTCGTCGAGCCGGGCGCGGCTGCGGACGCGGGCGCCGACGAGTCGTCGTTCGTCGACGACACCCGGTCGCTCGATGAGGTCGCCGCCGACGTGTTCACCGACCTGCTGCTCGCCGGGACGCCGAGCGTCGACCCGACCGGTGACGGGCTGAGCACGATCCGCGCGGAGGTGCAGGTCGTCGTCTCGGCACTGACGCTGATGGGCAAGGACGCCGACCCCGCCGACCTCGTCGGGCGGTCGCCGATCGATGCCGAAACGGCGCGGCTCCTGGCCGGGAACACCTCGACCTGGTCGCGGCTGCTGACCGACCCGGTCACCGGAACCGTGCTCGAGGTCGATGCGTACACCCCGACGGCGGCGCAGCGGCGGCTGCTGAAGGCGCGTGATCGGCGCTGCCGATTCCCGGGATGCCGGATGCCGGCCATCCGGTGCGAGATCGATCACACGGTCGCGGCATCCGACGGCGGCCCGACCCACATCTGCAATCTCGCCGACCTGTGCAAACGCCATCACGGCGCGAAACACCACACCAGATGGTCGGTGGTGCAACTGGCCGGCGGCCGACTCGTCTGGACCTCACCGACCGGGATCACCTATCGGGAGGATGCTCCACCCCCGCTGGTGGCATTCAGCATCCCGCTCGATGCGGACCCGCCACCGTTCTGACGCCGACGGAGGATCACGTCAGTCAGCGCGGGCGCGCGAGCACGAAACGTTGCGGGCTGGTTACGAAGTCTGAAATTGATTTTGATATCTCGCGTAGCCCGCATATCGTTCTGCTGATCCTCTCGACCGCAGAGGGCGAGAGGAACGATGATGCGCTCGAGAGTGACGGCGACCAGCCTGGCCGTGGCAACGATCGTGGGGGTGCTGGCATCCGTCGTGGGTGTGGCCCCCGCTGCCACGGCGGCAGCCCCTGACGACACGACCTACTCGATCACGCAGGGGCTCGACACCTCGCCGGCCACGGTGGGCTCGGCTGCGGGAAAGCCGGCCACGGTGCGATTCGCTGCTCCGGTCGCCAGCCCCGCCCGCATCGATCTCGTGCAGGCCTCGGCGGAGCGCTACTGGTACTGGGCCACCGGCGTCGAGGCGACGCTGTCGGGCTTCGCGCCCGGCGAGTCGGTCACCGCGACCGACACGTCGCCCTCCGGTGCCGTGCTGACTTTCGAGCGGCTCGTCGTCGGGGCTGACGGCACCCTCACCCACACCTTCAACGCGCAGGTGCTCGCCCCGGAGGTCGGCGCTCACCAGCTCCGCGTCACCGGTTCGACATCGGGATACTCCGCGGCAGCGGTGCTGACGGTCACCGACAACGCGCTCGAGAAGCTCACGGTGACGACCACGCCTGCCTCGATCAGCCAGCAGCAGTACCTGCGTCAGCCGGTGACCATCCGGGCGACGGGGCTCAAGCCGCGCGAGAAGGTTCTCTTCAACCTGCTCGGTCCCGACAGCAGCGCGCAGGCCATCGGCGTGCGCGAGGGGCTGCGCGCCGACGCGAACGGCGTCTTCACCTACCAGCTGCGGTCGCTCACGGCGGCGGTCCCGGCGGGAGTGTGGACCGTCGGCATCCAGAGCTCGACCGGCATCTACGGCAACGGCACCTTCACTGTCACGTCCTCCCCGGCCCCCACGTCCGCCGGCACCCTGGCCGTGCCGAGCCCCGTCATCTCGACGGCGTCGTTCATGATCGACGGCGCGGCTTTCGCGATCCGCAACTTCAAGAAGTTCGACTCCTTCGACCTCGCGCTCACGACCCCCAGCGGTGCCGTCCGGGCGATCGGCACCTCGCGCACCAATGGCATCGGGGCCTTCTCGGACCGGATCGTCACCACCACGGAGCCTGCGCCCGGCACGTACACGCTGACCGCCACGTCCCGCAGCACCGGCAGCATCCTGTCGACCACCTTCGGTGTGCAGGGAGCGGACGGGAAGGTGCCGCTCAACCCCTCGATCAGCGTGGCGCCGTCCACCCTGAGCGTCTCGGCGCTGGAGAACCCCAACGGCGGCACGGCAGTCACGTTGCGCAACGCGCCGCCGTCGAGCAACGTCGTCGTCAGCCTGGTGTCGCCCGAGCTCTACGTCGTGCTTCTGCGTGACGGCTCGACGCCCGCGGGCACTCGCTACCTGCGTGGCACGACCGACGCCTCGGGCACGCTGACGCTGACGCTGACGAGCGCCCGGGTGTGGAACCCCGGCACCTACCGGCTCGAGGTGTACGTCGGCGACGGCGTCCTCCGCACACCGGTCGTCCTCACCGCGGCCACAGCATCGTCGCCGCGGTCCGCCCCGGCGGCGCCGTCTGCCCCCGCGACCACCGCGCCGAGCCCGACCACGAAGCCGAGCCCGACCACGAGCCCGAGCCCGACCACGAAGCCGAGCCCGGCCGCGAGCCCGACCACGAGCCCGAGCCCGACCACGAAGCCGAGCCCGGCCGTTACGGCGAAGCCGAGCGCGACTCCCACCGCGAAGCCGAGCCCGGCCGCGACGGCGAAGCCGAGCACGCCCGGCGCCCCCGCGCTCGGCGGCACCACGCCGGCACCCGTCTCCCGCTGACCTGCACCGCCCGATCAGGAAGTCACGATTCATGAATCACCGCACCACACGGATGCTGCGCGTCGGCGCGGCGGCCGCTCTGCTGCCCTGCCTGGCGATCTCGACCACCGCGCTGAGCGCGGCCGCCGAGACGACGCTGACGCTCGACGGCCTCGCGTACGACGCGCCGCTGTCGCCGGAGGGATCGATCGCCGCGTCGCTCGCGAAGCTCTCGGGCACGACCGCCGTGTTCGTCGCCTTCGACGAGGAGAGCGCGCTCGACGTCGCCCTCGACGCGACCGGCAAGGCCACCGCCGACAACCCCCGGGTCGAGGCTCAGGTCGACGAGATCGACGAGCGAGCCGATGAGGCCGCGGCGGTCGTCGAGGCCGAGGACGCGGAGACCGAGGTGCTCTACGTCTCGCGCTACACCGTTCCCGGCGTCGCTCTGCAGGCGGACGCCGAGGCGCTCGCGACGCTCGCCGACCTGCCCGGAGTGACGTCGGTCTCGCCGATCGTGTTGCGCACCATCGACGAACCGCAGGCGACCGACCCCGCCAACGCCGCCTCGGACGCGTTCGTCCAGGCGCTGCAGGTGTGGCAGCAGACCGGGCGTTCGGGGGAGGGCGTCAATGTCGCCGTCATCGACACCGGACTCGACTACACCCATGCTGACTTCGGCGGCCCCGGTACGGTCGAGGCCTATGCGGCGGCGCTCTCGTCGACCAACGCGCCCGGCTCCGACCTCGCCGACCCCGCCAAGTACCTCGGCGGTTTCGATTTCGCCGGGCCCACCTACAACGCGGACTCGTCGGTTCCGACCTATGACCCGTTCCCGGTTCCCGATGACAATCCCATCGACGGTCCGGGCGGCGGACACGGCACGCACGTCGCCGGCACAGCTGTGGGCTACGGCGTCCTCGACGGAGGCGCGACCTTCACCGGCGACGCCGCCTCGCTCGACGAGACGGCCCTGCAGAACTTCGAGGTAGGACCGGGCGCGGCACCGGCATCCGGCCTGTTCGCCCTCAAGGTCTTCGGTGACAACGGAGGCAGCACTGCGCTCACGGGCGCGGCGCTCGATTGGGTCGGCGAGCAGATCGCGAACGGTGTCGACATCGACGTCGTCAACCTCTCGCTCGGCTCCGACTTCGGCGCGCCTGACGACCCCGAATCGGCGAAGGTCAACGCCCTCATCGATGTCGGCGTCCTGCCCGTCCTCGCGGCCGGAAACGCGGGTGACGTGACCGACATCGCCGGCGCTCCGGGCAACGCAGCGCGTGCGCTCGCCGTCGCGGCGACCTCGAGCGGCAACGTCGTTCAGAGCGGATTCTCGGTCGATGCGCCGGCGAACCTCGCGGGCGCGCACCCGGGCCAGTACTCGGAAGGCGTGCGCTCGGCAACCGCGACCGGAAGCGTCGCCGCGCCACTCGCCGTCGGCGCGGCCGACGGCTGCACGGCCTTCAGCGAGAGCGACCGGCAACGCCTCGCCGGCAAGATCGCCTGGCTCGAATGGGATGAAGCCAACCTCGCATGCGGCTCGGCGACGCGCTTCGGCAACGCCTCGGATGCCGGCGCGATCGGCGTCCTGCTCACCTCGACTGTCGACGTCTTCGAAGGCGGCATCGCCGGCAACGACTTCACCCCGGGGCTCCAGATGACGCGCACAGTGACGCAGACGCTGCGTCCCGCTCTCGAGGGCGGAACCCTCGTCGTCTCGCTCGATCCCGCCCGCGAGGGCGAGTTCACCCTCGACCGGCCCGAACTGGCCGACACGATCGCCAGCTTCACCTCGCGCGGTCTGCACGGGTCGTACAACGACGTCGTCAAGCCCGACGTCGCGGCGCCCGGCGTGAGCATCGTTTCGGCCGGCAAGGGCAAGGGAACGGGACCGGCGATCCTCAGCGGAACCTCGATGGCATCTCCGCTCGTCGCGGGAGTCGCGGCCCTGGTCGCGGAGGCGCACCCCGAGTGGACCCCCGCTCAGATCAAGACGGGCATCATGAACACGGCCGCCCACGACATCACGACGGGCGGTCCCGACGGCATCGCCTACGGACCGACCAGAGTCGGCGGCGGTCGCGTCGACGCTCTCGACGCCGTGGAGAACCAGGTCCTGGTGTCGAGCGATGAGAACGCGGGCCTGGTCACCGGCTCGTTCGGTGTGATCGAGGTGGGCGATGCGCCCATCACGCAGACGCGCCCGTTCACCGCCGTCAACAACGGGACGCAAGACCGCACGTTCGATCTCGCCTACCTCGCCCGCTCGGAGATGCCGGGCGCGAGCTACACGCTCGACCGCGACAGCATCACCGTGCCGGCCGGGGGTTCCGCAGCGTTCACGGTCACCCTCTCGATCGCCGATCCTGCGGCGCTGCGGCGCTCGATCGAGCCGACCATGTCGCGCACGCAGTCGCAGGTGCCGCGCCAGTTCGTCGCCGATGCCTCGGGCGTCGTGCAGCTGACGCCGCGCGCCGCCGACCAGTCGCCCCTGCGCGTGGCTGTGTTCGCCGCGCCGAAGCCGACCTCGGCGACGACGGTGTCCGCGGCATCCTTCGCGCACGACGCACTCGACGGATCGATCACGATCGGCGGTCGCGGCGTCGAGCAGGGCACGGGTGGCGAGCGGTTCGCATCGCTGATGGCGCCCTTCCAGCTCGGCATCGAAGACCCCGACGACACCTTCCCCGACACGTCGGCGGCGACCACGCTGAACTCGGTCGACATCCGCGCGGTCGGTGTGTCATCGACGGCGCCGCAGCTCACCGACCCCTCGCAGGGTGTGCTGAGCTTCGGCATCCAGATGGACGGCGATTGGAACCGGCTCGCACCGTTCAACCCGGTCACGGTCGACTTCGACGTGAACGCCGACGAACTGATCGACTTCAGCACGACTTACACGGTCGACCGTTCCGTCGATCAACCGTTCGCGGTGACCTACGACGCCTCATCGCAGGGTGTCGTCGACCGCCGCCCGCTCAATGGATTCGACGGCTCGGTCGACACGAACCAGTTCGACAACAACGTGCTCGTGCTGCCGGTGTCGCTGAAGGCGCTTGGCTACACGCCAGATACGACCGACCCGACGATCACCTACCGGGTGCGCACGGAGTCGTTCTACTCGCTCGGCAACAGCGAAGAGCCGCGGAGCTTCCTCGTCGATGACACCGCGAGTGCGACCTTCGACGTCTTCCGTCCTGCCGTCTGGTTCGGAGAGACCGGGCAGACCGGCTTCGGCACCGCGATCTTCGCTGATCGCGCCGGAGTGCTGGCCGCTCACCGCGACTCGGTGGACCAGGAGGCCGCGCGCATCCTGGTGCTGCACCTGCACGGACAGAACGGCAACCGTGCGTCGGTCTCGGCGATTGCCGAGGCCGCCACGCCGGGCGCAGGCGAGCCGTCCACGCCGCCCGTCCCGTCGCCGGGTATCGAGCAGCCGGCTCCCGGCATCGGTGCGGGTACGCCCGGCGCAGGCGCTTCCAGAGGCTCGCACGGCCCGCTGGCGAGTACGGGCGGGGCGGTGCCGCTGACGGCGGCTGTCGCGGCGATCCTGCTCGCGGCTGCGGGCGGCGCCCTGCTCGTGATGCGGCGCCGGCGGTCAGCCGCCGAAGCTGCGGCGGCGCCGACGGGCGACGCGCCGGGGGTGTGACGAGCGGATACTGTGGTGAACCGTGCCGGTGGGTGAGACGAAACTCGTGATTCAGCAGCCCTCGCAGCTGAAAGCGCTCGCCCATCCGGCGCGGTTCATCGCGTTCGAGGAGCTCTTCGCGACGCAGCGTGCGTTGACCGCGACGGAGCTCGCCGCGGTGACCGGCGTCAGCCCGAGCTCGATGAGCTACCACCTGCGGATGCTTCACGCCGAACACTTGATCCAGGCGGCGGACGAGACGTCCGACGGGCGCGAGCGCCGCTGGCGGGCTCCCGCGACGGCGTACGAGATCCTCGTCAGCCGGCTGGAGAACCCGGCGCAGCGGCAGGCGATGGTCGATGCCTACCTCGCGCCGGTGCGTTCGCGGATCTCGGCCGCCCTCGCGGAGCCTGAGGAGGTCGACGAAGGCGGCACACCCAGTGACACACCGCTGGCGACCGGACGCGTCCGCCTCGGTGTTGACGATCTCGTCGCGATGCAGGCCGAGATGGCGGCGATCGTCGAGAAGTACGAGGCGAGGCAGTGGACCTCGAGCGACGATTCGCCGACGACGGCGTACTACATGTGGTCCGTCGTGCGCGACCGGCTCTGACCTCCGAACCGCCCGCGACTCGAAGCCGCGGGCGGTTCAGGAGTCGCGGTGGGCTCAGGAGTCGCGGCGGGCGCCCTGCGAGGGCGCGACGGTGAAGACCGACGGGGCCGTGAAGCCGGCGGCGGCGAAGGCGGATGCCGCGGCATCCGTCACCGCCTCGACCCGGTCACGCGGGGTCAGCGCGATCGCCGCGCCGCCGAATCCGCCGCCGGTCATGCGCGCGCCGAGCGCTCCCGCACCCATCGCGGCCTCGACCGCGGCGTCGAGCTCGGGCGTCGAGATCTCGAAGTCGTCGCGCATTGACGCGTGCGAAGCGAGCAGCAGGTCGCCGATCGCGGTCGGACCCTGCTCGCGCAGCACGGCGACCGCGTCGAGCACGCGCTGGTCCTCGGTCACGACGTGCCGCATGCGGCGGAAGGCCACCTCGTCGATGACGCCGTCGCGCACGAGCCCCTCGGCCCGGTCGAGGTCGGCGACCGCGACATCGCGGAGCGCCGGAACGCCCATCGCCGCAGCTCCCCGCTCGCAGGCAGCGCGGCGCTCGCCGTAGCCACCGGTGGAGTGCGCGTGCGAGACGCGCGTGTCGATCACGACGATCGTGAGGTCGGCCGCGGCGAGCCCCAGGTCGACGACCTCGACCTCGAGCGAACGGCAGTCGAGGAAGATCCCCGCGTCGTCTCGGCCGAGCATCGCGGCCATCTGGTCCATGATGCCGGTCGGGGCGCCGACCGCCTCGTTCTCGGCGCGGCGTCCGACGCGGGCGAGCGCGACGGCATCCAGTCCGAGGTCCCAGACCTCGTTGACCGCCGCGGCGGTCGCGCCCTCGATCGCCGCCGACGACGACAGGCCGGCGCCGACGGGAACATCCGAGGCGATCGCCAGATCGAGGCCGGTGAGGCCCGCGGCATCCGTCCCGCTCGTCGCGAGCGCCGCCCAGGCGACACCGAGCGGGTACGCCGCCCACTCCGGGATCTCGTCGCTCGGGAACAGCGTCGGCACGGCCGACAGCTCGACCTCGACGGGCTCGTCGGCGAAGGTCGACGCGACCCGGATGCGGCCGTCGGTGCGCGGCGCGACCGCCACGACCGTACGGCGGTCGATCGCGAACGGCAGCACGAAGCCGTCGTTGTAGTCGGTGTGCTCGCCGATCAGGTTCACGCGGCCGGGAGCCGACCAGGTGCCGATCGGGGCGGTGCCGGTCAGTTCGCTCAGCAGGGCGTGGGCCCGGGCGGTGGCATCGTGGGTCGTGTCGGTCATCGGGCGATCGCCTCTCGGAGTCGGTCTGCAGAAGTCTCGGGCGGAACGTCGCCGATCCAGGCGCCCATGGCCGCCTCGGATCCGGCGAGGAACTTGAGCTTGTCGGCGGCGCGCCGCGGCGACGTGAGCTGCAGGTGCAGACGCAGCGCGTCGCGGCCGACGTTCACCGGCGCCTGGTGCCACGCGGCGATGTACGGGGTCTGATCGCCGTAGAGCGCGTCGACGCCGCGCAGCAGCCGCAGGTACACATCCGCGAGCTCGTCGCGCTCGGCGGTGGTGGTCTCGGCGAAATCGGGCACGTGGCGTCGCGGCGCGAGGTGCACCTCGATGGGCCAGCGCGCGGCGAACGGCACGTACGCGATCCAGTGCTCGGCCGAGAGCACGACGCGGGGACCGGCCGACTCGAACTCGACGATCCGCTCGAACAGGTCGGCGCCCTCGCGCTCGACCGCGGCGAGCAGCTGCTGCGTACGCGGCGTGATGTAGGGGTACGAGTAGATCTGCCCGTGCGGATGCTGCAGCGTCACCCCGATCGCCTCGCCCCGGTTCTCGAACGGGAACACCTGCTCGATGCCCGGCAGCGCCGACAGCGCGGCGGTGCGGTCGGCCCACGCCTCGATGACGGTGCGGGCGCGGACCCGGGTGAGGGTTCCGAACGAGCCCTCGTGCTCGGGGGAGAAGCAGACGACCTCGCAGCGTCCGACCGAGCTGCGCGTGCGACCGAGGCCGGGCGCGGCGAGATCGTCGAGTCCGCGGGGCGGGTCGTCGGCGGCGGGCGCGTCGGCGGTGGCCTCTGCAAGCGCGGGACCGAACGAGGGCGACTTGTTCTCGAAGACGGCGACGTCGTAGCGGCTCGGCACCTCCGACGGGTTCTCGGGCGTCTGCGGTGCGAGCGGGTCGAGGTGGGCCGGGGGCAGGAAGGCGCGGTTCTGCCGGGAGGCGGCGACCGAGATCCAGTCGCCGGTGAGCACGTCGCGGCGCATGGTCGCGGTGGCGGGACGGCCGGCGGTCTCGCGCGCGTCGATCGACCGCTCGGGCGGCAGCGTCGTGTCGGGGTCGTCGTAGTAGATGAGCTCGCGGCCGTCGGCGAGACGCGTCGAGCGCTTCACGATGCCGGAGCCCAGCTCGGTGACGTGCTGGGTGACGTGCTGGGTGACGTGCTGGTCGTCGGGCGCGGGGAGATCGGGCGTGGTCACGTCAACACGGTAGGCGATGGTGCGTGTTATCGTCAACATGGGAGGCGGCATGGACGGGAAGCGACCCTCGATGGCCGACGTCGCCGCGCGCGCCGGCGTCTCGGGGCAGACCGTGTCGCGCGTCGTCAACGGCAGTCCTCGCGTCGATCCCGCCACCCGCGCCCGCGTCGAGCAGGCGATGCGCGACAGCGGATACCGCGTGCACCGCGCGGCCCGTGCTCTCCGCACCGGCCGCACCGGCACGATCGGCGCGGTCGTGTCGACCCTCGCGACGGTCGGCAACTCGCTCATGCTCGAAGCCGTCACCGAGGCTGCGGCGAAGCGCGGCTACGACGTCGCACTCGTGACGATCGGCGACTCGCTGCCCGCGGCGTTCGCGCGGCTCCGCGATCAGGGGGTCGACGGCGTCGTCGTCGTCAACGAGGCGTCGACCCTCGCGCACGCCGCCGATCTGCCGAGCGACCTTCGCTTCGCCGTCGTCGACTCGCCGGCCGACGACCGCTACCTGCGCGTCGAGACCGACCACGCCGGCGGCGCCGCCGCGGCGACCCGGCACCTGATCGAGCTCGGGCACCGGGCGATCGCGCACATCGGCGGACCAGCGGCGTCCTACGCGGCCGCCGAGCGCGAGCGCGGCTGGCGGTCGGCCCTCGCCGCGGCGGGTCTCGACGCGCCGCCCGTCGTGCGCGGCGAATGGTCGTCCGAGTCGGGGCGCCGCGCCCTCGGCGAGCTGATCGAGCGCGGGAAGATCGGGCACGGGGCGGCGTCGGGCGCGACGGCGGTCGTCGTCGCGAACGACCAGATGGCGCTCGGAGCGCTGCGGGCGCTCGCCGAGCGCGGACTCGGCGTGCCCGAGGACGTGTCGGTCGTCGGCTTCGACGATGTCGCGGATGCCGCGAACTACCTGCCCCCGCTCACCACCGTGCGCCAGCACTTCGACGAGCTGGGGGAGCGCGTGGTCGCGAGCCTGGTGGGGGAGGCGGCGGGCGGCATCCGGTCGACGAGAGCGACGGAGCCGGCTGAGTCGGCTGAGCCCGTTGCGGCGCCCAGCATCGTGCCGGCGACCCTCGTCGTGCGCGCGAGCACGGCTCCGCCTAGGCGGTAGCTCCTCGGAGTCGCGGCGCGGGGTGTGGTCCCGTTCTCAGGAAGAAGTGCGCATGCGCGTGGCGGTGGTGCCGTGGGTCGGGGTCTTTCCTGAGATCGGCACGGCCGCGTGCGGTCGCCGGGTGCGGGGCCGGGGAGGGGCGGCGCCGGGGAGAGGGGCCGGGGGCCGGGGAGCTGCGGCGTGGGATGGGGTCCGGTTCTCAGGAGAAAGGGCGTGTGCGTGCGGCGGCGGGTGCCGTGGGTCGGGGTCTTTCCTGAGATCGGGCACGGCTGCGTGCTGTCGCCGGGTGCCAGGTGCCAGGTGCCGGGTGCCGGGTGCCGGGTGCCGGGTGCCGGGTGCCGGGTGCCGGGTGCCGGGTGCCGGGTGCCGGGTGCTGGGGGCGTCGAGGTGCGGCGCGGGGTCTGGTGCGGTTCTCAGGAGAAAGGTCGAGCGCGGGGGGCGGCGGGCGCCATGGGCCGGGGCCTTTCCTGAGATCGGGCACGGCTGCGTGCGGGCGGGGACAGCTGGATGAGACCGCGGATGGCGCCGCACCCGGGTGAGGGTGCGGCGCCATCGGGCGTGCGGCAGGGCCGGCAGGTGAGCCATCACAGCGGGGCGTGCGGCAGGGCCGGCAGGTGAGCCAGCACAGCGGGGCCAGCACAGCGGGGCCGGCGCAGCGGGGCCGGCACAGCGGGGCCAGCCCCGGGGGTCAGCTCAGGGGCAGCCAGACCCGCATGGTCGACGGACCGCGGTTGCCCCAGTCGTGGTAGGCCACGAGCGGCACGAGGGCGCCCGCCTCCGCCTCGACGCCCGCCGCCGTACCCGCAGCCGCGCCGGTCGAGCCGTAGGGCCAGCCCGGCGCATCCTCACCGCGCACACCCACCCGCAGCCAGACCCGGCCGTCGTGCTCCTCCGGAGTCAGCTCGGTCGCGTCGGCCGTCAGCGCCGCACGGCCCACATCGGCGCCGCCGGGCAGGTCGACCGACTCCAGCGCCAGCACCTCGGGGCCGCGCTCGATCGCGACGCAGCCGCGCACCGCGTCGATGCGCCCGTCGGGAACCACGACGCGCGGCGCGATCGGCAGGTCGAGCTCCACGACGTCTCCGGCGCGGAACGCGCGACGCACGGACGCGGTGCCCGGCTCCGCAGCCTCGTCGGAGACCGGAGCGCCGGCGCCGTCCAGCACCCGCAGCCGCGCGCCGGCGGCCCACTCGGGAATTCGCAGCGACAGCGTCCACGGGCTCGCGGCATCCTCGTTCACGGCGACGCGCACGGTGCCCGCCGCCGGGTAGGCGGTCTGCACATCGAGCGAGATCTCGCGCCCGTCCTCGAGAGTCGTGCGGATCTCGGCCGGCGCGTACTGGTGCAGCTGGATGCCGTCGGCATCCGCCGTCGCGACGTACGCGTCGAGGCTCGCGAGCGTCCGCGCCACGTTCGGCGGGCAGCACGACACCTCGAACCAGGGGGCGCGCAGCGACGACGATGCCCGGGGCGAGGTGCCCTCGGGATCGGCCGGGATGCCCGGCACCCGCTGGTGCAGCGTGTTCGCGTAGAAGAAGCTGCGTCCGTCGGCGGCGGGCGAGGTCGCTACCACGTTGTACAGGGTGCGCTCGATGAGATCGGCGTAGGCCGCATCGCCCTCCGCCAGCAGCAGCCGCCACGAGAACATGATCGACGCGATGCCGGCGCACGTCTCGGAGTAGGCGCGGTCCGGCGGCAGCTCGAAGTCGTCGCCGAACGCCTCGTCCTGGTGGTGCGACCCCTGGCCGCCCGTGATGTAGGTGCGGCGGCCGCGGGTGCGCGCCCACTGGCGCCGGAGCGATCCGAGCAGCTCGTCATCGCCGGCATCCACCGCAACGTCGACCGCCCCGGCGGCGAGGTAGTTCGCCCGCACGGCATGCCCCGCGAGCGCCTCGGCGTCGCGCACGGGCACGTCGTCCTGGAAGTAGGTGCGACCCCACTCGATGTCGCGCAGGGTCTCGTGCCCGCGGCGCGCGACGAAGAGCTCGGCCTGCTCGCGGTAGCGCGCCTCGCCGGTCACACGGCCGAGCTCGGCCAGGGCCGTCTCGATCTCGGGGTGTCCGCAGAAGGCGGGGATGCCGCTCGGCCCGAACACCTCGCACACGAGGTCCGCCGCGCGTCGGGCGATCTCGAGCAGGCCGTCGTCGGCTCCCGGACGGGTGCGCTCGCGGGCGACGGCCGCCTGGAAGAGGTGGCCGAGGCAGTACAGCTCGTGGCCCCACTCGAGGTCCGACCAGCGCTCGCCCTGCCCGGGGCGGCCGAACTCCGTGTTGAGGTAGCCGTCGGGTTCCTGCGCCGCACCGACGCGGGCGACGACCGAGCGGAAGGTCGCCTCGAGGCTCGGATCGCTGCTGCGCCCGATCTCCCACGCGGCGGCCTCGAGGTACTTGTAGATCTCGGAATCGGCGAACTCGCGACCGCGGCGACCGCGCGGGAGAGCGCCTTCCGCAGCGAGATCGAAATTGGGCAGCCAGCCCTCCGACTCCAGCCGTCCGAGGACGTGGTCGAGGGTGTGGGCGGCGTTGACGCGCTGACGCTCGCCCCAGAAGCCGCCGGTGATGCGGACTTCGCCCAGGCCGAGCGGGCGCAGCCGCGACTGCGGGGGGACGACGGGGGCGGCGACGGGTGCGGGCGCCAGCGCGGGAGAGGAGAGGACGGGGAAGGTGGTGGACATGGTCATCCCTTGAAGGCGCCGGACATGAAGCCGCGCACGTAGTGGCGTTGGAGGATCAGGAACAGGACGATGCAGGGCAGGGCGAGCACGACGACACCGGCTTCGGTGACGCCGTAGTCGATGACGCCCATCGTCTGACCGCGCAGGTTCGCCACCGCGAGGGGCAGCGTGATCCGCGACGTGTCGTTGATGAGGATGAGGGGAGCGATGAAGTCGTTCCACGCGGTGAGGAACGCGAACAGGCCCACCGTGATGAGGCCCGGCTTCACCGCCGGCAGCAGCACCCGCCACAGCGCGGCGAAGCTCGTGCATCCGTCGACGAGGGCTGCCTCGTCGAGTTCGCGCGGCACGGACTCGAACGAGATCCGCATCATGAACATCGAGAACGGCAGCTGGAACATCGTCAGCACGAGCGCGACGCCCACCAGCGAGTTCTGGAGGCCCACCGCGTTGAGGATGACGTAGAGCGGGATGAGGAGTGTCGCGTACGGCACCATCAGGATCGCCAGCACCAGCAGGAACAGCATGTTCTTGCCGGGGAAGCTGAACCGGGCGAAGGCGTACCCGCCGAGGAACGACGTCAGCAGGGTCAGAGCCACGGTCAGCAGCGACACGAACAGCGAGTTGCCGAGGTAGACCCAGATGCCCGACTGGAAGTTCGCCAGTGTGACGTAGTTGCCGAAGCCCCAGCCATCGGTCTGGCTGGTGCCGGCCTGCGGGCTCACCGAGGCGACGCCGGTCCACACGAGCGGGTACAGGAAGATGATCGCCAGCGCGCCCGTGAAGACCGTCGAGGGGATGCCCCACAGCAGTCGTCCGGTCGGACGTCGACGCTCGCGGCCGCGCCCCTTCGGGATCACGATCGTTCGGGTGGTGTCGGGAGCGGCGGGCGGGATGGAGCCCGCGGGGGCGTCGGTCAGAGCCATGTCAGGCCTCCTCGGGGCGACGGAACGCGCGCAGCTGCACGACGTTGATGACGACCAGGGCGAGCAGGATGATCACCGACAGGGCCGCGGCGACGCCGAGATTGTTCTGCCCCTGGAACGCGATGTTGTAGATGAGCTGCACGACGGTCATCGTGCTGTTGTCCGGACCGCCCTTGGTCAGGATGTAGAACTGGTCGAACGCCAGGAGCGACCCGGTCACGCACATGACGGTCGTCAGTGCGAACGTCGGACGCAGCAGCGGCACCGTGATGTCGCGGAAGATCTGCCACCGTGAGGCGCCGTCGATGCGGGCGGCCTCGTAGATGTCCTCGGGGATGCCCTGCAGGCCCACGAGCAGCAGCAGCATGTAGAAGCCCGCGTAGCGCCACACGATGAGGAACACCGTCGACCAGAGCGCGCCGTCGGGTGTGCCGAGGAAGGTGACGCCCCACGATTCCATGAGCCCGGCGAACGGGCCGGCGATGGGGGAGTAGAGGACGTAGAAGAGCAGGGATGCCGAGGCCAGGCCGAGCGCGCTCGGCAGCAGGAACGCGGTGCGCAGGAACCCCTTCCAGGCGGTCGACTCCTGCACGAGCAGAGCGAGACCGAGGCCGAGGCCGATCAGCAGCACCGTCGTGATGACGGTGTAGACGAGCGTGAAGCGGACCGAGTCCCAGAAGAGGCGGTGATCGAGCGCCTCGGCGAAGTTCGTCGGGAAGTTCGCGCCCATGTTGCCGCGCAGGAGCGGCCAGTCCGAGCCCGACATCTGCAGCACGAGCACGAGCGGGATGAGGAACAGGGCGATGACGAAGATCGCGGTCGGGGCGGCGTAGAGCCACCCCTGGATCGGTCCGCCGAGGGCGGTGCGCCGATATCGGGTGCGGCGCGGTGATGTGGTGAGTGCCACGTCATTCCTTCCGGAGCGAGGGTGGGGGCGCCGCCGCCGTGCGGCGACGCCCCCGGGGGTGTCACTGACCGAGGATCGCGGTGATCTCGTCGTTGTCGGCGTCGACGGTGGACGTTCCGTCGAGCACAGCGTTGCGGACGAGGTTCAGCCACGGGCTGCCCGGGGCGTTGAACGCCTGCTGGAAGTTCAGCGCGACGGGCGTCTTGCCCTCGGCGGCGACCTGGTTGATCGTCACCTGACGCGGGTCCTCCGACGCGTAGGTGTTCTCGGCGAGGTCGCCGCGCGAGACGGCGTTGCCGTCCTTGGCGAGCACCTCGACCTGAGCGTCCTCCGACATCATCCACGAGAGGAAGTTCCACGCCTGCGCGGACTGGTCGGAGTCCTTCGAGATGCCGATGCCGTCACCGCCGACGAAGGTCGACGCGCCGCCGTCGACGCCGGGGATGCCGGCCACGCCGGCCTCGAAGTCGAGTCCCGACAGCAGGGTGGCGGGGAACGGCATGACGCCGACGTTGCCCTCCTGGAAACCGGCGACCCAGGTGGCTCCGGTCTCGTCGGCCGAGCCCGGCGCGACGGCCCCGGCAGACTCGAGATCCTGCCAGGTGCTGTAGACCTCCTTCGCGGCGTCTCCCGCGAGGAGCGACTCGGTGCCGTCGTCGCTGAGAACCTCTTCGCCCGATGCCCAGACCGACGGGAACCACGTGAACACGAGGCAGCCACCGCAGTTGAGACCGGTCGAGGTGCCCGAGACGCCGGGCTTGTTGAGGCCCTGGACGGCCTTGGCGGCGTCGGCGAACTCGGAGAGGGTGGCGGGCGCCTTCTCGGGGTCGAGGCCCGCCTCGGCGAACAGCTCCTTGTTCCACATGAGCATCGACAGGTCGAGGACGAAGGGCAGCACGTGCTCCTGGCCGTCGACCGTGCCCGCCGAGAGGTGGCCCGGGTTGATCTCGTCCTTGTAGTCGAGGCCGTCGATCTGGTCGGTGATGTCCTGGAACAGGCCCTGCTCGACCCAGTTCGGGACGTAGACGATGTCGGCGGCGAAGAGGTCGGGGAGGCCGCCCGAGCCTGCGGCGGCGCCGACCTTCGCGACGTAGTCGTCGTTCGGGACGACGGTGAGCTCGACCTGGTTCTCGTGGCTGGCGTTGTAGGCCTCGACGAGCAGCTTCGCCTGGCGCTCGAGCGGCGCGCGGGTCCAGAGCGTCAGCGTCGTGCCGTCGTCGGTGCCTTCGGCGGGGATGTCGGCGGGGGCGGCGTTGGTGCCGCCGTTGTTGCCACCCGCACAAGCGGCGAGGCCGCCGACGAGCGCGCCCGCGATGAGCACGGCTGTCGCGGCGCGGAATGCCGAGCGGCGCCGGAATAGGGTCATGGGAGTCTCCTCTAGCTCTTCTTTGAGCGGATGCGGCGTTCGGGCCGGGCACCGCGTGAGTCGGGAAATACGAAATAACCGAAATCCCTTTCGGGAAGGTAACCTAGGTCATGACCGACGTCAAGACGGCCGAATGTAACGATGAGGAAACGGATCAGGATGGCACCGACCGATGGGCAACGCGCCACGACTCTCAGCGATGTGGCACGTCGCGCCGGCGTCTCGATCGCGACCGCATCCAAAGCGCTCAACGGCCGCGGCGATGTCGCACCGGCCACGCGCAAGCGCGTCCTCGCCGCCGCTGACGAGCTGACGTTCACGCCCAACGCGGCCGCGCGCAGCCTCCTCGCCGGGCGCACCGGAACGGTGGGTCTGCTCACGAGCGACCTCGAAGGCCGCTTCATGATCCCGATCCTCTCCGGCGCCGAAGACGCCTTCGGGGCCGGACAGGTCAACGTCTTCCTCTGCGATGCGCGCGGCGACGCCATCCGCGAGCAGCATCACCTGCGGGCTCTCCTCAGCCGCCGCGTCGACGGGATCATCGTCGTGGGGCGGCAGACCGACCCGCGTCCCTCCCTCGGGCAGGAGATCCCCGTCCCCGTCGTGTACGCCTACTCGCCGTCGGACGACGCCCGTGATCTCTCGCTCACGCCCGACAACTACTCAGGCGGCCGGCTCGCCATCGAGCACCTGCTCTCCTGCGGCCGCACCCGCATCGCCCACATCACCGGCGACCCGACGTACGCGGCCGCGCAGGACCGCCTCGCCGGCGCCCGAGCCGCGCTCGGCGCCGCGGGCCTCGACTTCATCGCCGAGCCGATGTTCGCCGCGTGGACCGAGCACTGGGGACGGGACGCCACCGCGATGCTGCTCGAGCGGCATCCCGATGTCGACGCGGTCTTCTGCGGCTCCGACCAGATCGCGCGCGGGGTCATCGACACGGCGCGCGATCTCGGGCGCGACGTGCCGGGGGACCTCGCAGTCATCGGCTACGACAACTGGGAGCTGCTCGCGGCCAACGCGCGCCCGCCGCTGACGAGCATCGACGCGAATCTGCAGCAGCTCGGCCGCCAGGCCGCGCAGCGCATCTTCGACGCGATCGACGGCGCCGACATCGGATCGGGCACGCACCAGCTGCCCGTCAAGCTCGTCATCCGCGGCTCGACGATCGCCCACCGCTGAGTCTTCGGAGGGTCGCCGTTTTCGGGGCGTTTCGAAATAACCGAAAAGCGTTGCGGAACTCCTCGACCTCTCTGTAGCGTGCCAGCCACGCACGCGCTGCTCATCGACGAACGGCGCCGAGAGGAATCAACCACCGTGGACTGCACTCCGACGACCTCCAGTCGGCTCGGGCGAACCGCGATCGCTGCAGCAGCGGTCACGGCCGTGCTGGCGACGACCTTCGCGGTCGCGCCGGCCTACGCCGCCAACACCGACATCGGCTACCCGACCTTCTCGGGCAGCCCCAACCCGGTGCCGGACACGGGGGTGACGTACACCCCCGGCAACCAGCTGATGCGGATCTTCGACGCCGACGTCGCGTCCGGGGCCGGATCGACCGCGCAGAGCGACTTCTGGATGGACGAGATGCTCGCCCGCACCGGCACGGCGGGCAGCTTCGGCGACAACAACCAGTGGCTGTTCACCCGCGGCCGCGCCGCCTTCATGAAGGAGCACAACCCGGCCGTCCTCGGCTTCGCCGGCCAGCTGGCCTATTGGGAGGCGATCGACGGCCGCAGCGGCTACACGATCACCGCCCGCATCGGCGGCGCCGACATCGCCCTCACCGAGGACACCGCGAAGCGCAAGCAGACCCCGAGCTACTGGCAGAGCGTGCACACCAACGCCGCAGCCGGCATCGAGGTCGTCCAGACGAAGTTCATCACCGACGCGAACGTGCTGGTGACGAACCTCGACGTCCGGGCGACGGGCGGCGCGGTCGACGTCGAGCTCGTCGCGACCTCGCCGTACGCCACGACCGCCGAGGGCGACGAGCTCGTCGGCCACGTGCAGGCGCTGAACGACCTGACGAAGCTCTCGCCGCGTCTGTCGGGAGACGACTTCGTCCCCGCCGGCGAGACGCTCGTGCGCACCCTCTCGGTTCCGGCGGGCGGAACGGTGTCCGCGAAGGTCCAGCTCGGCCTCGTGACCGACGAGATCGCCGACTCGCGCACGGACTACGACTCGATCCGCGAAGCCACCTCGGCTGCGGCGTACACCGCTCACGTGACGCTCTACAACCGGTGGTGGGCCGAGAACGTGCCCTACCTCGACACCCCCGAGGACAACATCGACAAGACGCTCTACTACCGCTGGTGGTTGATGCGTTACAACTTCCTCGACGCCGACATGCCGGGAAACACGTACCAGTTCCCGACGTCCATGGAGGGCGTGCTCGGCTACAACAACGCGATCGTGCTCACGACGGGCATGTTCATCGACGACCTGAAGTACTTCCGCGACCCCATCTACTCATACGGCCCCTGGGTCTCGGCGGGCGAGACGAGCAAGAGCTACAAGTTCGTCGACAACCCCGGCGACCCGGCCAACTGGTCCAACAGCTACACGCAGTACATCTCCGAGGCGGCCTGGCGCGCATACGAGCTGCACGGTGGACCGACTGCGATCGCGCAGAACCTCGCCGAGTACGCCGAGTACGACGTCAAGGGACTCGTCGACGCCTACGACCACAACGGCAACGGGCTCATCGAATACGACTGGGGCGCGATGACCGGCAACGACGCGGATGCCGTGTCGTTCCACTGGAAGGGCGGCTTCCAGGACCGTGCCGAGAACGCCTACCTCTACTCGAACGCGCTCGCCGCTGCCGAGGCCTACCGCACCGCGGGCAACACGGCCAAGGCCGACGAGATGACCGCGTTCGCCCAGAACATCAAGACCCAGGTCATGGATGTGCTCTGGAACCCCGACCGCAAGCTGCTCGAGCACGCGATGGCGAACAACGGCGAGCACGTCCCGTGGAAGGAGATCAACAACTACTACCCCTTCGCGGTCGGGCTGGTGCCGAAGCCGGGTGACGCCGACTACAAGGACGACTACGTCAACGCGCTCCGGCTGTTCGCCGACGACAAGCAGTATCCGATCTTCCCGTTCTTCACGGCGAACCAGGCGGATCAGGCGGCGTACAACGCCACCGGCGGCGAAGGCAGCAACAACTTCTCGGTGATCAACTCCACGGTGATGTTCCGCATGCTGTCTTCCGTGCTGCGCGACTACCCGACCGACGCGATCGACGCCGAGTGGTACAAGAAGCTCCTCTACTGGAACGCGTGGGCCCACTACCAGAACGGCGGTGACAACCGCCTGCCCGACCAGAACGAGTTCTGGGCCAACGGCTCGGCCGATCCGCAGAAGATCGACTACCGCTCGTGGATCCACCACACGATCCTCGGCGCGACGAACTTCACGATGATCGAGGACGCGATGGGTGTCCGCACCCGCAGCGACGCCAAGATCGAGCTCGACCCGATCGCGATCGGGTGGGACCACTTCACCGCGAACAACATCCGCTTCCGCGACCGCGACCTGACCGTCACGTGGGACCAGCCGGGCGGCGAGCGCCACTACGGCGACGACGTGCCCGAGGGCTACTCGGTCTTCCTCGACGGCGAGCTCGCGTTCACCGTCGACGACCTCGCGCACGTCGTCTACGACCCCGCCACCGGTGAGGTCGAGGTGCTCGAGGGCGACGCCGAGGTCGTGACGGCCGCGGCATCCGCCGTGCAGACGCCGCAGGAGGTGCGCTTCGCCGACGACGCCCGCGTGGTCGACTTGTTCGCCAAGGCCGGCGCCGACATCCGCACCGCCAGCACGGGCAGCGACAACCTCGCAGCGTCGGCGACCGCGACGTTCTCCGCTCCCGGGCGTGAGCCCGCCGGCGCCGTCAACGGCACGACGATCAACGAGCCCTTCTGGGGCACCGCCGGGTCGCCGAACGACAAGGACGCGCTGACCGTCGAGCTCGGCGGCGAGCAGACCTTCGACGACGCGCGGGTCTACTTCTACGACAGCTCGTCGTCGGCGACGGCCGCGGGTTACGCGGAGCCGTCGGTGTACACCCTCGAGGTCCGCCGCGACGGGCAGTGGACGCCGATCCCGCAGCAGGCGCGCATGCCGGCCTACCCGCGGGCGAACTACAACCACGTGCAGTTCCCCGAGGTCACCGGCGACGCCGTGCGACTGACGGCGACGCACGCGGCCGGCGCGAAGACCGGTGTCAAGGAGCTGCAGGTGTTCCGCACCGGCATCGCTGCGCCGGAGTCGACGAACCAGGCGCCGCTCGTGACGGCGTGGGAGAACCGCCAGGCCTCGGTCGGCGGCGCAGCGGCGCTCGTCGGGACGGTGAAGGACGACGGCCTGCCCAGCGGCGAGCTGAGCGCGCAGTGGACGGTGCAGAGCGCGCCCGAGGGTGCGACCGTGCTCTTCGACGATCCGGCCTCGGCCTCGACCACGGCGCGGTTCTCGGACGAGGGCGAGTACGTGCTGCGCCTGACCGCCGACGACGGCGAGAGGACGTCGCAGGCCGACGTCACGGTGCAGGGCGAGCCGGCGACGGCCGGTGCGAACGTCGCCCCCGACGCCGTGCCGACCGCCGAATACACCGCGTCGTGGAACGACGTCCGCGCGGTCAACGACGGCACCGTGCTGTTCACCGGCGGCAGCCAGAGTGACATCTGGGGCACCTGGTCGGGCAACCACCCGGCGACCCGCTGGCTGCAGTACGAATGGCAGACCCCGCAGCGCATCGCCGGTGCCGAGATCAGCTTCTGGAGCGACCAGTCCGACCCGAACTCGGGCAGCGGCGTGAACGTTCCGAAGGGCTGGAAGGCGCAGTACTGGACGGGCTCGGAGTGGGCTGACGTCTCGGGGGCCTCGGGATACGGCGTCGCTCGCGATGCCGGCAACTCGGTGACCTTCGACGCCGTGACGACGACGCGCCTGCGCGTCGTGCTCGAGGCGGCCGGATCCGGCTCGACGCGGGCGGCCGTGGCGGTCAGCGAGCTCGAGGTCTATGCCGACACCCCGACGGCGATCGAGCCGATCGATGTCCGGACGTCCGTGGGAACCCTGCCGCAGCTGCCCGCGACGGTGGACGCGACGTACTCCGACGGCAGCCACGCCGACCTCCCGGTCTCGTGGGCTCCGGTCACCGAGGCGCAGGTCGCGGGCGAGGGCAGCTTCCCGCTGTCGGGCATCGTGCCCGGCTCGCCGCTGCCGGCCAAGGCGACGGTGTGGGTCCGCGCGACCAACCCGGGTCAGATCAACCAGATCGACGCGGTCACCACGCGCACCCTCGTCGGTGTGGCCCCGGTGCTGCCGAAGGCCATCGGCGTGCTGTTCAACGACGGCTCGCGCCAGGACCTTCCGGTGACCTGGGACTCCGTCGATCCGGCGTCGTACGCGCAGGCCGGTGACTTCACCGTCGCCGGCACGGTGCAGAGCGATCTGCCGGGCACGAAGGCCGCATCGGCTGCTGTGACCGTCGGTGGCGGCGGAGACGACACGAAGGCGCCCACGGTGGCCTTCCAGGTCTCGCCTGCGGCACCGGATTCGGGCTGGCACAAGCAGTCGGTGACGGTGGATGTCACCGCGACCGACGACCAGGATCCGGCCCCGCGCACCGAGGTGCGCGTCGACCAGGGCGCCTGGGCGGCCTACACGGGTGCGGTGTCGGTCCAGGGCGATGGCAGCCACGTTCTCCAGGCGCGGTCGACGGATGCCGCGGGCAACCAGTCGGCCGTGGCCGAGCAGACCGTGCGCATCGACACCACCGCCCCGGTGGTGGAGGTCACCGCCGACGCCGTCTCGCGGACGGTCAAGGCGGCGGCCACGGATGCCGCCTCGGGCGTCGCATCGGTCGAGTACCGGCTGAACGACGACCCGGCGTGGACGGCGATCACGGGCAACGTGCTCGTCGGCCTCGACGAGACGCGGGTCGCGGTGCGGGCGACCGATACCGCGGGCAACGTGTCGCAGGTCGTCGAGCGCACCGTCCCGAAGGCCGACGGCGAGCAGCGTCGCAACGTGGCGCTGCTGGCGACGCCCACGGCGTCGGGCACGGCGGGGTGGAACACGGTGGACGGTCTGAACGACGACGTCCAGCCGACCTCGTCGGGCGATGTCACCCCGAATGACAACGCGAACGTCTGGGGTGTGTGGCCCGAGGTCTCGCCGCAGTGGGTGCAGTACGAGTGGACCGAACCGGTCCGCATCGGCTCGCTGGGCGTGTACTTCGTCTCGAACATCGACGCGCAGGGACTCGGCATCGACGTGCCGAAGGACTGGGCGGCGGAGTACTGGGACACCGAGACCGAGGCGTGGGTCCCGGTCGAGGCGACCGGCGCGTACGGCGTGGCGAAGGACGCCTACAACACCGTCGAGTTCGCCCCCGTCGAGACGACGCGCCTGCGCCTGAACCTGACCCCGGTCGGCACCGAATCGGGCAAGGGCAGCGTCGGCATCAAGGAATGGCAGGTGTGGGAGCACTCCGACGTGGTCGTTCCCGACACACAGGCGCCGGTGGTCACGTCCACCGTGTCGCCGGCGGCGCCGGCCAGCGGCTGGTACACGGGCACGGTCACGGTCGCCGCGACGGCGATCGACGACCGCGACGACGCTCCGGTGATCGAGGCCCGCGTCGGCGACGGCGCGTGGGCGGCCTACACGGCGCCCATCGAGGTCACCGCGGACGGCACGACGACGGTGTGGTTCCGGGCGAAGGATGCCGCGGGCAACACCTCCGAGCCCGGCTCGGTCGAGGTCAAGCGCGACACCGCGGCGCCCGAGGCGACCGTCGGCTGGGACGCGACGGCTCGCACCATCACCCCCGCCGGGACGGATGCCCTCTCCGGAGTGGCGCTCGTCGAGTACCGGCTCGGTGACGGCGCATGGCTGACGTCGGCGGGCGGAGCGGTCTCCGTCGGCGACGCCGCGACCACCGCGCGGGTTCGGGTGACCGATGTCGCCGGCAACGTCTCCGCGGTCGCCGAGGCGGCCATCCCGGCGAAGTCGACGAACCCGGGTGGGAACCCGGGTGGCAACCCGGGCGGCAACCCGGGCGGCAACCCGGGTGGCAACCCGGGTCAGGAGCCGAGCGGCTCGCTCAACGGCGCCGAGGTGCTGCGGGTCGGCGTCTCGCAGATCGCTCCCGGCGGGCAGCTGCCGGTCAGCGTCTCGGGCGCCACGCCGGGCACGGTGTTCGCGGTGGAGTTCCGGTCGGCGCCGGTGCGCCTCGGCACCCTGACCGTGGGCGCCGACGGCACGGCATCCGGTGTGTTCACCGTCCCGGCCTACGCGACCGCCGGTGTGCACACCGTGGCGCTGGTGGTTCCGGGCGGCGAGCTGACCGCACAGGTGACGGTGGTCACGCCCGGGGCGAGCTCGCCCACGGTGACGGGCCTGCCGGCCACGGGTCAGGATGCCGGCGCTGTCGCGACGAACATCGGCATCGGTGCGGGCGTGCTCGTGCTGGGGCTCGGGCTTCTCGCGATCGGCATCATCCGCCGCCGCCGCGCGGCGTGACGCCGAGGGGCCGGGGGTTCGCACCCCCGGCCCCTTCTCCCGATCGCCACCACGAACATCCCGCTCGTGTTTAACCGGTTCACCGACGGATCGTCGAACGAGGAACGAATCATGGTCACCATCACCGACGTCGCCCGCGAAGCGGGCGTCTCGCGCGCCACCGTCTCGTACGTCCTCTCCGGCAAGCGGATGATCTCCGAGCCCGTCAGCCGGCGCGTGCGGGAGGCCGTGACGTCCCTGGGCTACACGCCCAACGCCGGTGCACGCGCGCTCGCGACGTCGCAGACGAAGGTGCTGGCGCTGATGGCCCGGTTCCTGTCGGACGAGTTCGCGCCGGCCATGCTCGAGTTCATCCGCGCGGTGACCGATGCGGCACGTGAGCTGGGGTACGACACCCTCCTCGTCTCGGACGAGAACGCGGCCGAGGCGCTGCGGCGGGTGGCGGCGTCGCGCATGGTCGACGGGATCGTGCTGCTCAACGTCGGCGAGACCGACGATCGTCTGCCGATCCTCGGGCGGATCGATCAGCCGAGCGCCCTCATCGGGCTCCCCGCGAACCCCGAAGGGTCGATCGTCTTCGACCTCGACTTCCGATCGGCCGGGCGCCTGATGGTGAATCACCTCCGCGCCTACGATCACCGCGAGGTCATCCTCGTGTCGCAGCCTCGCGACGTCGTCGACCGAGGCGGCGCCTACGTCTGGCGTCTGGCCGCCGGCGCCGAAGAGACGGCGGATCAGCTGGATATGATCCTGCACCACCACCACGCCGCTGCGTCTCAGCCGGACGTCGGTCGCCGCCTGCATGAGCTCCTCGACCAGCATCCGGATGCGACGGCGATCCTGCTGAACAACGAGGCCGCCGCGGCGGCACTGCCGTTCGTGCTGCGCGAACGCGGACTGCGCGCCCCCGACGACGTCTCGGTGATCGGACGATACTCGGACGATTTCGCCCGCGCCTTCTCGCTGCCCTACACCGCGGTCGACAGCGCCGCCGCAGAGCTCGGGCGGCGCGCCGTCGCCCGGCTCATCGCCGCCATCGAGGACGGCCTGCCCGGCGATGCTCTCCAGCTCCTCCCTCCCGTCCTCACCGACCGTGGTTCGGTCGCGCGTCCGGCATCACGCTGACGGCCGACGACCCGATCCTCCCGACGACCTGCACGACCCGATCCCACACCGGCTCCCCAGAGAGGTACCGACATGACCCACCCACCCTCACGCCACCTGCGCAGGGTCGCGGCTGCGACCACCGCGTTCGCGGTCGGCGGCGGCCTCGCACTCGGCGGGGCCGTCCTGCCCGCCGCAGCCGCGGCGCCCGAACCCGACCTGCACTACTCGATGGACGACGTCGCGGGAGCCGTGGTTCCCGACTCGTCGCGCAACGGCTGGGACGGCACGCTGTCGGGCGAGGCGTCGACGGTCGACGGACCCGACGGCGCAGCGCTGGATCTGGGGGGAGGCTCGATCCGCATTCCGCGCGAGCCCATCGCCGGAGCCACCGATCTGAGCGTCACCACCCGCGTGCGCTGGGACGGCGGTGCGAACTGGCAGTGGCTCTTCGGCCTCGGCACCGACAACCAGAAGTACCTGTTCTTCACCCCGTCATCGGGCGACGGCAATCTCCGCACCGCGATCACGCGCGCCAGCGGCGGAGGCGCCGAGAAGCAGATCGTCGGATCGAACCCGCTTCGCGCCGGCGAATGGGTGGACCTCGCGTTCACCCTCGACACCGACGCCGACCAGCTCACCGCGTACGTCAACGGCACCGCGCTGTCGACGACGACGACCGACATCACCCCCGGCGAACTGGTGACGGCGACCTCGGAGTTCGGCGGCACCATCGGCAGCTCGTTCTACCCCGATCCCGCGTTCGACGGCGCTGTCGACGACTTCCGCATCTATCGTTCGGCGCTGACCGCCGCCGAGGTGGCGGAGATCAGCCTGGCAGCGCAGCCGGCGCTGCAGTCGCTGACCCAGCAGGCCTTCACCGCGGCCACGCGGATCGGAGAAGCTCCCGTTCTCGCGCCGGCGGTGCGCGGACAGTTCTCCGACGGGTACGCCCGCGACGTCGCCATCGCGTGGGAGGACGTCCCGGCCGAGCGCTACGCCGTCGCGGGCACCTTCACCGTGCAGGGCACGGCGGCCGGTCAGAGCGTCCGCACCGACGTGACCGTCGCCCGCGGCCAGCTCACCGTCGACCTGTCGAAGCCCACCGGCGAGTTCCAGGGCGGCGCGTCGGGACTCCTCTACGGCCTCTACGGCGACGGGATGCCGACCGACAACCTCATCGAGGGCATGAACGTCCGGTCGGTGGCCACCAAGGCCCAGGACGGCGGCCAGCACCCCGGCTCGGACGCACTGGAGATCCTGCCGAACCTCGCGCGCGCGGGCGGCGACGTCTACCTCCGCATCACCGACTACTACCGCGGCTTCCCCTACCAGGTGCCCGGCAGCACGCCCGCCGAGCGGCGCGCCGACTACGCCGATCGCCTCGCCGATCAGCTGGCGATGATCGAGCAGTTCGCGTCCGTCGACGACACCCAGCGCGGCTACGTCGCCGACCACCTCGTCATCGAGCCGTTCAACGAGCCCGAGGGCAACATGTTCAGCAACCGCGGCGTGCCGTGGTCGCTGTCGGGCAACGTGTCGTGGCTCGACGACCCCACCGTCTACTACGCCATGTGGGACGACACGTACCGCACCATCCGCGCCTGGTCCGAGCGCACCGGCATCCCGCTCCGCGTCGCCGGCCCGGGCACCGAGCACCTGTTCGAGCAGGTGAACGGGTTCCTCCGTCACACCGTCCAGGCGAACACCGTGCCCGACATCGTCACGTGGCACGAGCTGTCGCACCCGCAGGCCATCCGCGAGTCCGTCGCGCGGTACCGCGGGTGGGAGAGCGCAGCCTTCGCCGGCACGGCCTGGGAGGGCAAGCCGCGTCCGATCAACATCAACGAGTACGCGTTCAACTACCACACCTCGGTTCCGGGGCAGATGGTGCAGTGGATCTCGGCGATCGAGGACACCAAGGTCGAGGCGATGATCGCCTTCTGGAACATCAACGGCAACCTGTCGGACTCGGCGGTGCAGCAGAACCGCGGCAACGGCCAGTGGTGGCTCTACAACGCCTACGCCCAGATGAGCGGCCAGTCCGCCACTGTCACCCCGCCCTCGCCCGGAGTGAACTACACGCTCCAGGGCGTGGCATCCGTCGACGCCGACAAGCGCGTCGCGCGCGCCCTCGTGGGCGGGGCGAACGGCAGCGCGCCCGTCGACGTCACCGGCATCTCGAGCGAGACCTTCGGGGGTTCGGTGCGCGTGCAGGTGCGCGAGATCGGGTGGACCGGTCAGATCGGCGACTCGTCGGCGCCGCGGCTTCTCAGCGACCGGGTCGTCGCCGTCGAGAACGGCACGGTCACCGTGCCGTTCGGTCGCGACGGGCTGCCGGCCATGACGGACTCCGACGCGTACGAGATCATCGTCACGCCGGGCGAGAACGCCGAGCCGACCGAGGTCGACTCGACCTGGCGCGGCTCGTACGAGGCCGAGGATGCCGCAGCCACCGGCGATGTGACCCGCAACGGGCCCGAGGGCTCGCCGAACGCGGTGGGCAACTACTACACGTCGGGCGGCTTCGACATCGGCGGCTTCCGAACCGGTGCGGATTCGAGGGCCGTCTTCACGGTCGACGTCCCCGAAGCGGGCTCGTACGACCTGTCGGTCTTCTCGAGCAGCCTCAACACCGACGCCGAGATCGCCGAGAACGGCCCGACGAACGTGTTCGTCACCGTCGACGGCGGCAGCGAGCAGGAGGTCCACCTGCCGCTCAGCTACAAGTGGGTCGTCTGGGACCACGCCGACACCCGGGTCGAGCTGACCGCCGGGCGCCACGAGATCGCCCTGTCCACGTCGAGCCTCGACGGCTCGCGCACGACGCGCGGTGACGCCATCCTCGATCGCATCACGCTCGAGAGGACCGTCTCCGCTCCGAGCACGGTGTACGAGGCCGAGCACGCCGACCACAACGGTGAGGTCTCGGCGCAGGACCCCGGTTCGGTCGCGCTGGATGCCGACGAATCGGCGACGTTCTGGGTCTACGGCGAGACCGACGGAGAAGCGCGCCTCGAGGTCGACGGCACCGGCGGCGGCACGGTCTCGCTCAACGGCGAGGACGTCCTCGACCTCTCCCGCGGCGGAGCGGCGGACGTCCAGCTGCAGGGCGGTGTGAACAAGATCGTCGTTCACGGCGCGGCGACGGTCGACAAGATCACCGTCTCGGGTTCGCGCGGCGAGATCGAGCACCGCACCTACCAGGCCGAGGAGGCTTCGCTGGCCGGCACCGCCGCCGTCGTCGACGCCGATCTCGCGGACGGCGGGAAGGCGGTCGACGGCATCGGCGGCGACCCCGGCAACGGCAACACGCTGACCTTCGACGTGGATGCCGCCGAGGCAGGACCCCACGCGGTCGTCGTGCGCTTCTCGAACCCCGAGCAGGTTCCGGCGACGCACTACAACCCCAACCCGATGGCGCGCCACGCCGACATCTCGGTCAACGACGGTGACGCGCAGCGGGTGCTGTTCGTCCCGACGTTCCATCGCAACAACTTCTGGGAGCGCACCCTGGTGCTCGATCTGAAGCAGGGGCGGAACGAGATCCGGTTCGCGTCGTCGGAGCAGCCGAACTTCGACGGCGAGACCTTCGCCGAGGACAACTTCCCGGGCATCCCGCTGCGGGCGGAGCTGTCCCCGATCATCGACCGGATCGTCGTGTCGGCGCTCGCCGCACCGGTGAGCCCGGAGCCGGAGCCGGAGCCGAACCCGAACCCGAACCCGGGTCCCTCCACGCCTCCGACGACCGGTCCGACCACCCAGCCGGCACCAGCGGGAGCGCCGTCGTCGGCGGATCTCTCCGCGGCGACGCAGGGCGCGGTCTCGGGTCCGGCGACGATCGTGCGCGGTGAGACCGTGAAGATCACGGTCGGAACCGCGGCGGCCGGCCGGAACGTCTCGGGCTGGCTGCTCTCGACGCCGACCGCGCTCGGATCGGGCACGGTGGCCACGGATGGCACCGTCACGCTCCGTGTGCCGACGAGCGCACCGCTCGGCGGGCATCGTCTCGCGATCACCGCGGCGGACGGCGGTGTCATCGGCTGGTATCGCGTGACCGTCGTCGAGGCGGGCTCGCTCGCGGCGACGGGCGGTGCGTTCGCGCTCGGTGCGTGGGTGATCGGTGGAGCCGCGCTCGCCGGTGCGGGCGCCGCGCTCGCGCGCGCGCACCGACGTCGCGGGGACAACGGCGAAGGAGCGACCCGATGACCGACCTCACGCCGACGATGTTCGATGACGCTGTTGCTCGGGTGCGGGCTGAGGTGGCGTCGTTGCATGCGGAGTTGGTGCGGTACGGCCTGGTGGTGTGGACGGGTGGGAACGTGTCGGGGCGGGTTCGTCGTGGTGATGATCCCCGTGCTGATCTGTTCGTGATCAAGCCGTCGGGGGTGTCGTATGACGATCTGGCTCCGGAGAACATGATCCTGTGTGATCTGGACGGGGATGTCGTGGCGGGCACGCCGGGCAGTGATCGGGCGCCGTCGAGTGATACGGCCGCTCATGCGTATGTGTATCGGAACATGCCCGAGGTGGGTGGTGTGGTGCACACGCATTCGACGTTCGCGGTGGCGTGGGCGGCGCGGGGTGAGGAGATCCCGTGTGTGATCACGGCGATGGCGGATGAGTTCGGGGGTCCGATCCCGGTGGGGCCGTTCGCGATCATCGGGGACGATTCGATCGGTCGGGGGATCGTGGACACGCTGTCGGGTCATCGTTCCCGGGCGGTGCTGATGCAGAACCATGGGCCGTTCACGATCGGGTCCAGTGCGAAGGATGCCGTGAAGGCTGCGGTGATGGTCGAGGACGTGGCCCGCACGGTGCATCTCGCCCGCCAGGCGGGGGAGTTGATCCCGATTCCGCAGGACGCGATCGACAAGCTGTACGACCGGTACCAGAACGTCTACGGACAGACCACCGACGACCGCCGGTAACCCCGCACCACCGCGGAGCGCCATCTCGCATTCCCGCGGGATGGCGCTCCACGGCGCGTGCGCGAGCGGTTCGATTTCGGGCCGTTTCGAAATCATCGAAAAGGATTGCGGTGGCAGTCGCCGGCTCGGTACGTTCCATCCACACACGCACGCGCTGCTCGAAGAAGACAGCGTCGAGAGGAAACCGCCACCGTGAACTGCACCCGACGGTCCACGGTCGCGGCGGTCCCGCACGATCAGGTCGCGCGTCGTGTCGACGAGAGCCGGCGGTCCCCCAGCCCCGGCCCTTTACCCGAGTGGGCAGGCCCCCCAAAGCCCTGACCATTCTCCCCGGGGCCGGTCGCCTCGGCCGGCCGGCCCCTCCGCCCCTCTGCTTCGCCTATCCCCCCGTCGCCCGGTCAAGGAGACCGACATGTTCCGAAAAGTCCCGCGCCGCGCGTCGGCCGCCCTCACCGCGGGCGCCGTCGTCGCCGGTCTCGTCGCCGCTGCGCCGCCCCTGGCCGCGGTCGCCCTCGACAATCCGATCCTCGGCGACGGCTCGGTGTACTCCGCCGACCCCGCGACCCTCGTCGTCGATGACACCCTCTACGTCTACGCGGGGCGCGATGAGGCGGATCCGACCACGAACGACTTCATCATGAACGAGTGGCAGGCCTTCTCGACGGGCGATGTCGCCGGGGGCGAGTGGGAGCGGCATCCCTCGCTCATGCGCCCCGAGCAGGTGTTCGACTGGGCGACTCCCGGACGTGCGTACGCCGGTCAGGTGGTCGAAGGCGCCGACGGCCGCTTCTACTGGTACGTGCCCGTCCACGAGGCAGGCAGCGGTTCGCCCGACCCGTTCGGCATCGGCGTCGCCGTCTCGGATTCGCCGCTCGGTCCGTGGACCGACGCCGTCGGCGGGCCGATCGTGTCGCAGGAGATCCTCGGCAACGACGCCCACAACATCGACCCCACCGTGTACGTCGCCGACGACGGGCGCGTATGGATGTACTGGGGCAGCTTCAGCCGCCTGTTCGCGATCGAGCTCGGCGCCGACATGACGAGCCTCGTCGGCGAGTCGACCGCGATCACGAGCGGGGTCGACGGCTTCTTCGAAGCGGCCTGGCTCTTCGAGCGTGCCGGCACCTACTACCTCGCCTACGCCGCCAACACGGCCGGCCCCGACAGCTGGTGCACCCCGGCCGTCTACCACGCGTGCATCGCGTACTCGACGGCGCCCGGACCCCTGGGCCCGTGGACGTCGCAGGGTCGCATCCTCGCGCCGGTGTCGTCGACGACGAGCCACCCGGCGATCACCGAGTTCCAGGGCGAGTGGTACATGGCGTACCACACGGCCGACGCCGCCGGCGGCAACCACTTCCGCCGTTCGGTGGCCGTCGACGCCCTGCAGTGGGACGACTCGGTCAGCCCCGCCCGCATCCTGCCGGTCGTGCCGACCCTCGGCGCCGAGCAGGTCGAGACCCCGAGCGCGAACGTCGCGCCGCGGGCGACGGCGTCGGCGTCGAACGAGCCGGTGCCCGCCCAGTACTGGATCGCTGCGCTGAACGACGGGATCGTCCGCCCGAACCCGCTGCCGCCGGACATGTGGGGGTCGTACGACGGCGACCGCGCCGCGACCGAGTGGATCCAGTACGACTGGGCCGAGCCGGTGCGCATCGATCGCTCGAGCATCCAGTTCTGGAGCGACCGCGAGCCCGGCAGCGGCGACGGCGTCTCGGCACCGCGCGCCTGGAAGCTGCAGTACTGGGTGAACGGCGGATGGCGCGACGTCGCCGGCGCGAGCGGATACCCGACCGCGACGCGGACGCCGAACGAGGTGACCTTCACTCCGGTGACGACGACGCGCCTGCGGGCCGTGCTCGACGCTGCGCCCGGCACCGGCACCACACCGAGATACTCGGCTCTCGCGGTGGAGGAGTGGTCGGTGGGCGCCGTCGCGGCCGACGGCTACGATCCCGCCGCCACCCGCACCGCGGTGGGCGAAGCTCCCGAGCTGCCCGAGACCGTCGCGCTGCGCTACGGCGACGACCGCATGCCCGCCCCGGTTCGCTGGGACGCCGTCGACCCCGCCGCGTACGCGGCGCCGGGCGCCTTCACCGTGAGCGGCGTGGCCACCGGCTACGCGGCGGCACGCGTCGAGGCGACCGTGACCGTCGTCGACCCGAGCGACACGGGCGAGCCCGATGTGAGCGCGCCCGTCCTGCAGCTGACGGCTCGTGGCGCGGAGGGCGCCGGCGGATGGTTCGTCGGGCCGGTGACCGTGCGGGCCGAGGCCGCCGACGACCGCGACGTGCGTTCGAGCATCGCCGTGGCCGTCGACGGTGGAGCGCCGACGACGACGCCGGACGTCCGCCGCGTCGACACGCTGCTCGAGAGCGACGGCACGCACACGGTGTCGGCGCGGGCGACGGATGCCGCGGGCAACGTCTCGGCCGAGCAGACCGTCTCGGTGCGCATCGACCGGACGGCCCCGACGGCGACGGGTGTCGTCGACGCCTCGGCGCGCACCGTCACCGCGACGGCGACCGATATCGGGTCGGGGCTCGCGGATCTCGAGTACGCGATCGACGAGCCGACCGCGTGGCTGACGTACGGCGACCCGATCCCGGCGCCCGACCTCGAGCGGCACGTCGTCTACCTCCGCGCGACGGACGCGGCCGGCAACACGTCGATGCCGGTGCCGGTGACCATCCCGCGCTCGCCCGACGCCCCGCTGACGGGGAACATCGCGCGCTTCGCGTCCGTCACCGCGTCGTCGGCGTCGCCGTGGGCACCCGTCGACGCCGTCGTGGACGGCGCCATCGACGGCGCCTCGTGGGGCACCTGGCCGCGCGTCGGCGAGCAGTGGGTGCAGCTGGCGTGGGAGCGACCCGTCGACCTCGACCGCGCGGCGGTGGTGTTCGCCCGCGACGCTGCCGACGAGCAGAACGCCGGCCTCATCCCGCCGCGGTCGTGGGTTCTGCAATATCGCGACACGAGCGGTGCGTGGCGAGACGTCGAGACGGACGACGCGTACGGCCGCTCCACGACCGAGCGCAACGAGGTCCGTTTCGCCGCCCTGGAGACCACCGCGCTCCGTGCGCTGATGCAGTCGTGGGGGTCAGCCGAGGGGCAGGGATCAGCAGCGATGCACGAGTTCGAGGCGTGGGCCGCCGAGGCGCCCGAGCCGGTCGACACGACCGCGCCGACGCTGACCTTCGACACGGCAGCGGCGGCGCCGGCATCGGGATGGTTCCGTGAGGGCGTGCGCTTCGAGGCCGACGCCCAGGACGATGCGGACGCGGCCCCGGCGGTGCGCGTTCGGGTCGACGGCGGCGTCTGGCAGCAGCTCTCGGACGACGTCGAGGTGGCGGCGGACGGCATCCATCTCGTCGAGGCCGAGGGCGTCGATGCGGCGGGCAACGTCTCGACCCGCGCGGCGGTGACGGTGCGGATCGACACGATCGCGCCCGAGGTCTCGGGTTCGGTGAGCGAGGACGACGCGGGGTTCCTCGTCGATCTGCAGGCCACCGATGCCGGGTCCGGTGTCGGCGATGTCGAGGTGCGTTCCGGTGACACCTGGGTGGCGGTGCGCGGCGGCGAGCTGCGGGTCGCCGCCGACGGCGCGGTGCAGCTGCCTCTCGGCGGCGGTGTGCGGCTGCCGCGCGGCGGCGGAGCCGTCGACGTGGTGTTCCGGGCGACCGATATCGCCGGCAACGTCTCGGCGGAGCGTTCGCTGCGGGTCGAGACCGGACCGACCGTGCCAGATCAGCCGGGCGTGCCCGGTGTGCCCGGTGTGCCCGGTCTACCGTCCCCGTCGGGAAGCGCCGGCGGATCGGTCGCCGCTGCCGGGACGGTGCGCCCGGGCGCGACGGCGGGCGGGCGCCTGGCGGCCACCGGTGCCGATGCTCCGATCGTGCTCGCGGGTGCCGCCCTCATGCTGCTCCTGATGGGCGGCGGCGTGCTCGTGCCGGGCGTGCTCCGCACCGCCGGTGTCACCGGATCGCGCGCCGGCCGCGGCGGACGCTCGGAGTCGCGCTCGTGAGCGCGCGTCGGGCGGTGACCGCGATCCGGCGGACGGCGGCCGTCCTCAGCGGTGCCCTCGTCATCGGCGCGGCGGTGTTCGCGGGGGCTCCCGCGGCCGTGGCGGCGCCCGCCGTCGAGGTCGAGCCCGGGTTCGTCGAGTTCGACGTGGCGCCGCGAGCCGACGTCCGTGACCATCGCGTGACGATCGCGCTCCTCGCCCCGCAGGGCTCGGAGCCGTCGTTCGAGGCGGAGGAGGCACGGCGCTCTCTCGAGCTCGTCGACCAGTTCTACGACCGTGAGACCGGCGGCGCGATCCGCTTCGAGCTCGAAGAACTCATCGACTGGCAGAGCGTCGACCAGCCGATCGGATGCAGCGACACGGGCGGGCTGCACCAGTGGCTGCGCGAGAAGATCGGCTGGCAGGGCGGTGCGGCGCGGCACCTGGTGATCATGGTCCCGCCCGGCGAGCCCTGCCCGGGCTGGGCCAACGGCGAGCAGCCCGGCGATCCCGACGACGGCGGCGGGACGTTCCAGCCCAGTCCCGACCCCTACTTCCTCGCTCACGAGCTCGGACACAACCTGTCGCTGCCCCACGCGTACAGCATCCGGTGCGAGACCGGCTGGGATTACTCTGCCGGTGTCGAATGCCCGCGGGAGGAGTACGGCAACCGCACCGACATGATGGGCGGCGCCTGGTCGTTCCTGCCGCTCTCCAGCCCGACCCTGGCTCGCCTGGGCGTGCTCCGGAACGTCCGCGAACCGGTGTGCGGCGACGCCCGGACCGCGGTGCTCGACAGCCTGGGGGCGGGGCCGGCCGGATCCCGGACGCTCACCTGGACCGACCCCGAGAACCCCGACGCGCGGTACTGGGTGCAGTACAGCGACAAGTCCGACCCGACGAGCGACGGCGGCGTCTCGGCGAGCCCGTGGGAGGTCGACCGGTCGGTGTCGGGCGTGCAGGTCCTCCGCTCCAATCCCACAGAGCCGTACGGCGCGGATCTGCTCGAGCGGCCGGGTGATGAGACCGAGGCGAACGAGTTCATCCGCGCGGGCGAGACGGTCGAGCTCAACTCGGGCATGGTCGTGCACGTCGACGCGATCGATGAGACCGTGCGCCGGGCCACCGTGACCGTGACGGTGCCGTGCGCCGACCCGACGGTGTCGCGAGACATCGCGGGTACGGCCCGGGTGAGCGCGTCCTACGTTCCGGAGTGGTCGAGCGCGGCCGCGGCCGCCGATGGCGACGCCGGAAGCGTCTGGAGCTCGTGGCCGATGGTCGGCGAGCAGTGGCTCGAGCTGGCGTGGGATGCGCCGATGTCGATCGACCGGGTGTCGGCGCTCGTCACGCGGGATGCCGCGGACGACGAGGCGCGAGGCCTGCTGCCGCCGCGCGGCTGGCGTGTGGAGCGATGGGATGCCGAGACCGCCCGATGGGTCGCGGTCGAGGGCGCCGCGTTCGCTCCGCCGACGCGGGACCAGCTGACCGGGGAGGTCACGTTCGATCGCGTGACCACATCGGCGGTCCGGGTCGTGTTCGCCGCGTGGGGCGACGCCGACTACACCGGGTCGACGGGTGTCGCCGAGGTCGCCGTGTTCGGAGGGCCCGCGGTGATCGCGCCCGAGCCGCCCGTGGAGCCGGAGCCGCCCGTGGAGCCGGAGCCCCCGGTGGTGCCGGGCGGGCCCGTCGTGCCGGAGCCCCCGGCGGTTCCCGGCGGACCGATCGTGCCGAGTGGGACGGACGCTCCCGGTGCGCCGGTGGGGTCGGGGACGTCCGCGACGTCGACCGGTGTCGGAACGGCACGCGGGAGCGTGCTCAGCGCTCGATCGCTGGCGGCGACCGGTGCCGAACGGCCGCTCGGACTCGCCGTAGGAGCAGTGCTGCTGCTCGTGGTCGGGGGCGGGGTGTTCGTCGCGCGGCGCCGTGCATTGTGACTCTGAGGATCCCGGGGGTCGCCGCCGGTCTCGTCATCTGATCGAGGAGTCGTCGCGCGCGGCCGGGGTCAGCCGCGGCGGCGCGTGACGGCGTTGCGCCACACGACGGTGTTGACCTCGCCCGCGGGGCCCATCCACGACACGATGACCACCCGGTCGTTCCAGCCGTGCGCGACGGCGGCGACCCGTTCGGCCGGCTTGTGCGGCCACGAGATCCACGCCCACACCGGCGGCCGCTCCTTCGCCCACGTCAGATCCTGCGGACCGTATGCCTGCATCGGAATGGTGCACGGCGGGATGCGCATCAGCGTCTGCGCGGCGGGATCCGGCATCCGCTGATCGATGCTCTCGGCGTAGCGCCTGTTGGTCCCCATGTGGCCGGGAGTCCCCTCTCTCCGGCCGATCCCCATCGTACGTCGACCCCGCCGACATCCCCACCCGGGGCTCATTCCGCGCTCGGGGGTGCAGCGTTCGTCGGACCGGTGAGGCGGGTGGTGCCTCGGACGTGGCGCACGTGAACACCAGCCCCACCGGTCCGACGGATGTATCGCGGGTCAGGCGCGAAGCGGCTTGAGCGCCCCGGCCCACGCCTCGAGCTGGTCGAACATCGTCTGCGCGGCATCGAGGTGCTGGTCGCCGGGTGTGAAGGTCGAGAAGTCCTCGAAGTCGGTGAACAGCGAGAAGCTCAGCTGCTGACGGACGTCGGCGATCTGCAGCTCGGCCGAGATGCCGCGCAGGTGCTCGATCGCGCGCGACCCGCCGAGCGACCCCCACGCGACGAAGGCGGCGGCCTTGTTGTTCCACTCGGCGTAGATGAAGTCGATGGCATTCTTCAGCACCGCGGAGGTCGAGTGGTTGTACTCCGGCGTCACGAAGACGAATCCGTCGTAGCCGGCGATCTTCTCGGCCCAGGCGCGGGTGTGGTCGTTCTGGTACTGGCCGAAGCTCGGCGGCGTCGGCTCGTCGAGGAACGGCAGCGGGAAGTCGGCGAGGTCGACGAGCTCGTACGTCGCCGAGCGGCCGGCTGCCTGCGCCATCACCCAGTCGGCGACGGCGGCGCCGTTGCGTCCGGGACGGGTGCTTCCGAGGATGACGGCGATGCGCAGATCGGACATGGGGATCCTTTCGTGGAGTACAGGTCCGGGCAGTCTCAGCGAGCGGAGACGGCCTCGTCTACGGGTTGCGCCCGGCCGCGTCATCGGACAAGCGGATGCCGCGACCGGCTCGGATGCGCGCGTTTCCGGGCTCTCGGCGGCATTCCCGAACAATCCCGACGCCCCGAACGACGCATTCGGCCCCGATCGGATGCGGCCGCGCCGATAACGTCGGCCGGAGAGCTCGCTGGGGGGCTCTGCTTTCTCAGGGGGAGAAACACATGGCATCTCGCCGTGGCGCGCCATCGCGCCTGCTCGCATCCGTGGTCGCGTCCGCGGCCGCCGTCGCGCTCGTGCTCTCGGGCGCGAGCATCAGCTTCGCGGACACCGCCGAACCGGCTGCACCGCCGGCCGCGGTCGAAGTCGCGGCGGTGACCGATCCGGCGTCGCCCGAGGTGCCGGCGTCGGTGGCCCCGCCGTCGACGGATGCCGTGGCATCCGCTCCCGCCGCCGAGCCGGCCCCCGCGCCTGCCGCCCCTGCCGCGCCTGCACCCGTCCCTGCCCCGGATGCCGCGCCTGCCGCGCCCGCGCCTGCCGCGCCCGCCCCGCCGCGCGAGGAGGCTCCGGCCCGCGACGCCGCGGCTGACCCCGCGGCCGCGTTCGCCGCATCCGCCGAACCGGCCGAGTTCTTCTTCGACGGCGACCCTCGCGAGATCGTCGCGACGCCCGGCGCCGCCGGCGTCGCGACGCTCACCGGCACGGTCGTCGACGCCGGCTCGGGCGCACCCGTCGCGGGCGTCCGCGTCTGGGCGGCGAGCTCGGGCGGAGACAACGTCCCCGCCGCCAACGCCGTGCGCACGGCATCCGACGGCACCTTCACCGTGACGATCGCGGAAGGCTCGGGCTTCTACGGATTCGAGATCGGGCAGTCCGTCGAGACGATCCACCTCGGCGCGTACGGCTCGCTCGCGGGCGTCGCGTTCGACCACGCTTACGACCTGGGCGTTCTGACCGTCGAGCGCGGAGCGCTCCTGTCGGGGCGCATGGCGGCGCCCACGGCCGACGTCGCCGGCTTCGAGGCGTACGTCTCGATCGTTCCCGTCGGCGGATCGGGTCCGCAGTTCTGGTGGGGCGGCGACATCGCCGCCGGTGGGTCGACCGCCTGGCAGACGGTCGTGGCGCCCGGCACCTACACGGTCGAGTTCTCGAACCGCGGCCAGTTCGCCTCGGTCTGGTGGCAGAACGCCACCACCGCAGCGTCCGCCACCCCGGTGGCCGTCGCGGTCGGGCAGAGCCGCACCGGCATCGACGCGACCTTCACGCTCGGCGCGAACCGACTCTCGGGCACCGTCCGCAGCGCCGCTGGCGCACCGCTGGCCGGCGTCGCCGTGACCGCGATCGGCGGCAGCGGCAACGGCAACGGAAGCGCCTGGGCGACGACCGACGCGCAGGGCCGTTACCTGCTGTCGAACCTCGCCGCCGGCGAGTACCGGCTGGAGTTCCGCCCTCGGGCCGGAGACGGTCTCACCGCACACTTCCGCGGAGCGACCGCCGCGGATGCCGAGCGCATCGTCGTCGGCACCGACACCGTCCGCACCGGACTCGACGTCGCCGTCGTCCGCGGCGGAACCGTCACCGGCACCATCCCCGCCGAGCTGCGCGGCGACGCCACCCGGGTGTCGCTGACCGGCGACCGCACCTCCGGCTACCTGGGCGCCGCCCTCGGCGCCGACGGTTCGTTCGCCGTCACCGACGTCGCTCCGGGCACCTACGTCCTCGCCGTGGACGGCCGCACGCAGCTGTTCCTTCCCGGCGCCGTCGTCATGCGCGGTGCCGAGACCGTCGCGCTCGATCTGTCGAGCCTGCGCGCGGGAGACCTGACGGTCACCGTCGCCGCCGACCTCACCGGCTCCCAGATCGCGCTCGTCGACGCCGGCTCGAACGCCGGCACGAACACCGTCGTCGCCTCGCGCTGGATGGCCTCGGGTGAGACCGCGACGTTCCGCGTGCCGGCGGGCGACTACCTCGTCCGCTTCACCGGTGCGGGCGGCGTCGCGACCTACTTCCCGGCGTCGACGTCGCCGCGCGGCGCCACGGTGCTGACCGTCGCCCCGGACGCCCCGCAGGCCATCACCCTCACGGGCGGCACCGGCGAGATCTCGGGCACGATCGTCGACATCGACGGCTCCGCGGCGCTCGCCGGCATCGCCGTCGAGCTCTACCGTGCCGACCAGCTCGACGGCTCGCCCACGGCGACCACCGTGACCGGCGACGACGGCGCCTTCGCCTTCGCCGGCCTCGGCATCAACAACTACGCCGTCCGCGCAGTCGGCGGTGCGAGCCTCTACGTCGACCGCTGGTTCGGCCCGTCGGGCGGCCGCTCCGACGCCACCGCCATCGAGATCGGCGACGGCGGCAGGTTCGCGGACGCCGACCTCGCCCTCACCCTCGGCGGCGGCGTGAGCGGCACTCTCGCCGACACCGCGCAGTTCACGACGTGGGACCGGCTGTACCTCTCGTTCCGACAGGTCGACACCGGGCTCTTCCTCGACAGACGGGTCACCGTCGGCGACATCCAGCGCGACGGATCCTGGGCGGTGCTCGGCCTTCCGGCGGGAGACTACGACCTGCTCGCCTCGCTCGGATCCGACAGCCTCACGGGTGCCGGCCGCATCACGATCGAGCGCGGTGAGGTGACGGGCGGCATCGCCCTCGCGCTCCCGGCCACCCAACTCTCCGGCATCGTCACGAGCCCGACCGGCACCCCCGCCTACGCGGAGGTCACCGCCCACTGGACCGATCCGGGCATGGAGTGGGAGTCGACGCGAACGACCTACACGAACTCGACGACGGGCGCCTACCGCCTGAACGGAGTTCCCCAGGGCGCCGAGGTGCGTCTGGAATTCTCGGGCCGCTACGCCGGCCTCGGCACCCAGTGGTGGCAGGGAGCAGCGACGAAGGATGCCGCGACCCCCATCACGATCGGCGCGGAGCCCGTCGTCGCGAACGCGCAGCTGCCCGCCGGCATCCCGGTCAGCGGACGCCTCATCGACGCCGTCTCGGGCGAGCCCGTTGCGGGCGTGTACGTCAACTCGGGCGCGTACACAGGCCCCGACGGTCGCTTCCGCACCACGGCGCCCGCTCCCGGGCGCTTCGACCTGCAGACGCAGGGCGGCGATCGCTACGTCGCCGCGACCCTGACCTTCGACGTTCCCGACGCCGGTCTCGCAGACGTCGAGATCGCGCTCGAGCGCGGCTACGTGATCCGCGGCACGGTCTCGGCGGAGAACAACGGCGCGGCCCTGTCGGGGGTCAGCGTCACGGCGTACGACGCGGGCTCCGCGATGGACTGGCGCGGCTCGGCCTACTCCGCGGGGGGCACGTTCTCGACGCAAGCGCTTGCGCCCGGTCGGTACAAGCTGCAGGCGTCGAACCCGTCGGGCCTGTACGTCGCGCAGTGGTTCGACGGCGCCGACACCTTCGCCGACGCCCGGATCATCGAGATCGTCGACCGCGACGTCGACCTCGACCTGATGCTCGGCCTCGGCGGCACCGCCTCGGGCCGGGTCGTCGACAGCGCCGGCGCTCCGATCGCCGGAGCACGGGTCGGCGTCGCGACGGCGCCGCAGACCGGTATCGCCCGGTTCTTCGCCGACGCGTGGTCGCTCGTGAGCGGGGCGCCCGCGGGCAACCCGATCCTCGGAATCGAGGTCACGACCGACGCGAACGGCGAGTTCCGCCTGCCGCCGCTCGAGGCCGGCGACTACACGATGTACGTCACGTCCGAGGGGCTCGGCACGATCTGGTTCGACGGCGCGAAGACGCGCGCCGAAGCCGATGTCATCCGCATCACGCCGGGTCAGACCGTCACCTTCGCGGGGTCGATCGAGCTGCCGGCCCTCGCCGAGGGCGAGGAGCCGCTGAGCCCGGAGCAGACGCTCAGCGCCGACTTCGCGATCATCGCGAACCCCGTCGACGTCTCGGCGGATGCCGGAACCGACGCCGTCTTCACCGCGCTCGCCTCGGGGCTTCCGGCCCCGACCGTGCAGTGGCAGGTGCGCCCGGGCGGCGGCAAGTGGGCCGACATCGTCGGCGCGATCGACTCGCGCCTGACGGTGCCGGCGGTCACGGCGGCCGACGACGGCTCGGAGTACCGCGCCGTCTTCGCGCGGGGAGCCGAGACCCTGACGTCCGGCCCCGCCCGGCTGAGCGTCACCGAGCCCGCGTCGGCCCCGGCCGCCCCGGCCGCGCCGACCATCGGCGAGGTCACGACGACCTCTGTCGCCCTCACCTGGAGCGCCCCCGCCGACGGCGGCTCGCCGATCACGGGCTACCGCGTCGAGGTGTTCGAGAAGGATGCCGCGACGCCCGTCCGCACCGTGCCGCTCGGGAACGTGCGCGCACAGACGATCGGCGGCCTGACGCCGGGCATCGCGTACGAGGTCTCCGTGTCGGCGGTCAACGCCGTCGGCGTCGGCGCGGCATCCTCGCGTGCGGCCGTCACGACGCTCGCCCTCACCGCGCCGGGTGCGCCCACCGGCCTGGCTATCGGCACGACCACGCCCACGTCGATCGCCGTCTCGTGGTCGGCTCCCGCGTCGACGGGCGGCACCCCGATCACGGGATACGTCGTCAGCGCCCGCCCCGCGGGAGCGGCGATGCCGACGACGGTCGTCGAGGTGGCCGCCGGTCTGCAGGCCGCGACCCTGACGGCGCTCGCGTCCGACACCGAGTACGAGATCGCGGTCGTGGCGCGCAACGCCGTCGGCGACGGCGCGCCCGCGACGACGACCGCCCGCACGGCCGAGAAGCCGCCGGTGCTCATCGTGCCGGGCGCCCCGACCGACGTGCGCACGACCGATGTCGGCACCGCGTCGATCGTGCTCGGGTGGACGGCTCCTGCCTCGGACGGCGGCTCGCCGATCACGGGATACGTCGTGACGGTCGCGACCGGCGGTCAGGTGGTCGCGGCAGCCGTCGAGATCGACGGGGAACGCGCGCTGGTGGGCGGACTCGCTCCGGCGACCGCGTACGAGATCTCGGTCGCCGCGGTCAACGCGATCGGCACGGGAGCACCGTCCACGCCGCTGCCGGTGACGACGGCGACGCCGGCCGCGGTGGTTCCGGAAGCCCCGACGGCGGTCTCGGCGGGAGCTGCGACGGTGACCTCGGTCGTCGTGACGTGGGGCGAACCCGAGTCCGACGGGGGAGCGGCCGTGCTCGGCTACGACATCGTCGTGCTCGCCGGCGGCGAGCCTGTCGCCGCGCAGATCGTCGTGAACGGCACCGAGGCGATCGTGTCGGGGCTCGCGCCCGACACCGCTTACGAGATCGTCGTCGCGGCGCGCAACGTCGTCGGCGCCGGACCGGGCGCGCGCGCCGAGGCGCGGACGCTCACCGCGACCGACCCGGGCACGGGTGAGCCGGGCACCGGCGGGCCGGGTACGGGGGAGCCGACGCCCGCGCCGACGACGCCCGCGCCGAGCCCGACACCCGGCACGACCGCGCCGGGCCTGCCGTCGACGGGACCGTCGGCGCAGCCGGTGGCACCCGCATCCGCATCGCTGACCGATGCGAGCCGCGGGGGTCTGACCCTCGCGCCGGGCACGGTCGCTCCTGGCGACACCGTGCGGATGTCGGGGCTCGATGCGGGGCGGACCTACCACGTGTGGTTCTTCTCGACGCCGACGTTCGCCGGCACGGTGACGGCGGATGCGGTCGGCACGGCGCTCGTGCGGGTGCCGGCGGGCCTCGCCCCCGGCGCGCACCGGATCGTCGCGGTCGATGCCGCGACGGGAGAGGTGGCCGGATGGGAACCGGTCACGGTCGCCGCGCGCCTGGCGGCCACGGGCGGACAGCTCCCGGTCGCGGGAGCGCTGTTCGGCGGCATCCTGCTGCTGGCGGGACTGTCGCTGGCGGCCGCCGGACGGGCGCGCCGGTCGGCCTAGCTGATGGGGGGCGGGAGCGCGGGTCGGGGGACCCGCGCTCCCGTGCGCACTGCGCCCGCGCTCGCGACGACGACGCACACGATGCCGATGAGCGACAGCGGAGACAGTGTCTGACCGAGCAGGACGAACCCGGCTCCGGCGGCGATCGCGGGGGCGAGTGCCAGCAGAATCGCGAACGCGGACGCCGACATGCGCCGCAGCGCGGTCAGCTCGAGGGCGTACGGGATCGTCGATGACAGCACCGCGATCGCGAATCCCGCGACGAGGATGCGCGGGTCGAACAAAGCCGTGCGCTCGACGACGACGAGAGCGATCGGCGCGGTGATGAGGGCGGCCAGGGCGGTGGCGAGGGCGAGTCCGCTGACACCGGCGAAGTGCCGTCCCGTCGACTGCGAGAACAGGATGTAGCCCGCCCACAGGGCGGCGGCCGCCACCGCGAACACGACGCCGAGCGGATCGAGGTCGGCGAGACCGCCGCCGAGCAGGAGCACACCGACCAGGGCGATCCCCGCCCACAGGGCGCTCAGCCACCGGCGTCCCGCCAGCACGCTCAACGTCAGCGGGCCGAGGATCTCGATCGTGACCGCGGCTCCCAGCGGCAGGCGCTCGAGCGAGAGGTAGAAGAAGACGTTCATGCCGCCCAGCACGAGTCCGAACCCCGCGACGGTGCGCCACGCGATCGGCGTCCGACCGCGCAGCCCCGGGCGGACGAGCGCGAGCAGCACGATCGCCGAGAAGACCAGGCGCAGCGCGACCATCCCGATCGGCCCGACCGCCGGGAAGAGCGTCACGGCGAGCGAGGCGCCGACCTCCTGGCACATCAGTCCGATGACCACGAGCGACGGCCCGAGGACGCCCGCCCCGGGCCCCGGCTGCGACCCCTGGTCGGCCCCCGGCGACGTCACCGGTCGTGGGTGCGGAGCCACGACGAGAACGACTGCGCCGGTGTCCCGGTGACGGTCTCGATGTCACCGCTCACGGTCGCCATGTCGCCGCTCGCGATCGCGGTGTAGGTGCTCACCCAGGCGTCGACCTCCCAGTCGGGCGCGCCGTAGTGCGCCCGTGACGCGTACGCCTCGGGCACGGTCTCGTTCTCGAACCGGATGCTGCGCCCCCGCGCCCGCGACAGGGTGTCGGCGACCTCGGTCAGGGTCAGCGCCTCGGGCCCCGTCAGGTCGTACGTGCGGCCGGCGTGCGCCGACGGATCGAGCAGCACGGCGACGGCCGTCCGCACGATGTCATCGCGGGCGACGATCGCGACACGGCCGTCGGCGGCCGGGCCGCGGATCGCGCCGTCGTCGCCGACCATCAGCTCCATGAACTCCGCGTAGAAGCTGTCGCGGAGGAAGGTCCAGGCCATGCCGGATTCCCGGATGTGCTGCTCGGTGTGGAAGTGGTCGCGCGCGAGCGTGAACACCGCGTCGGGCGCAGCGGCGGCGAACGACGTGTACACGACGTGCGCGACGCCCGCCTCGGCCGCGGCGTCCACGACGGTGCGATGCTGCTGCAGGCGGTCGCTGCTCTCGGCGGCCGAGACCAGGAAGAGGGTGTCCGCGCCGCGGAGGGCGGCGACGGCCGCATCCCGATCTCCGTACGAGGCCGATCGCACCTCGGCGCCCGCCAGCCGCGGTGCCCGCTCGGGGGAGCGGACGACGAGCAGCTGCGGGATGCCGCGCGCCGCGAGGTCGGCGGCGACACGGCCGCCCAGGAAGCCGGTCGCACCGGTGACGGCGAGCGCGGGTGTGGTCATGTCCGAGTCCTTCCGGCGTGTGCGCTCATCGTACCGAGCAGCCCGATGAGGGCGCCCACGGTGGGGGTGGCGACGCGGAGGCAGGCGATTCGTCGCACACAGGTGGATGCCGCCCAGATCCTCCTGCGTCGGCGAGATCGCCTGCGCCCGATGCCGCCCGGCGCGACCGGCGGGTCAGTGGGCGCCGTCGAGGCGGCCGGTCAGACGGCCGTGGAAGGCCGCGGCATCCGCGTTGAGGCCCTCGATCGAGACGGTCTTGCCGAGCCGCTCGTACTTCGCGACGATCGCGTCGAGGGCGGCGACGGTCGAGGCGTCCCAGACGTGGGAGCGGCTCATGTCGATGACCACCCGGTCGGGATCGTCGCTGTACGAGAACTGCGTCGTCAGATCGTTGCTCGAGGCGAAGAACAGCTCGCCGTCGACGACGTAGTGCGCGACGGCGCCGTCTGCGGCCGCGGCATCCGAGCCCGAGCCCGAATCGACGCGGCGCTCGACGGTGGTGAAGTGGGCGACCCGACGGGCGAACATCGTCATCGCCGCGAGCACGCCGAGGATGACGCCGATCGCGAGGTTGTGCGTCCAGACGGTGGCGACGACGGTGATGAGCATGACCGCGGTCTCGCTCGGCGGCATCCGTCGCAGCGTCGCCGGACGGATGCTGTGCCAGTCGAACGTGCCGACCGAGACGACGATCATGACCGCCACCAGGGCCGCCATCGGGATGATGGCGACGATGTCGCCGAGGACGAGCACGAGCACGAGCAGGAACGATCCGGCGAGGAAGGTCGAGATCCGGGTGCGGGCGCCCGAGGCCTTCACGTTGATCATCGTCTGCCCGATCATCGCGCAGCCGCCCATGCCGCCGAACGCGCCGGAGAGGATGTTCGCCGCGCCCTGACCGAGCGCCTCGCGGGTCTTCGACGAGTGCGTGTCGGTGATGTCGTCGACGAGCTTCGCGGTCATGAGCGACTCGAGCAGTCCGACGAGCGCCATCGCGAGCGCATAGGGCGCGATGATCTGCAGCGTCTCGAGCGTGAACGGCACGTCGGGGATGAACAGCGACGGCAGGCTGTCGGGCAGCTCTCCCTGATCGCCGACGGTCGGCACGTTCCAGGCGAACAGCACGACTGCGGCCGTCAGCAGCACGATCGCGACGAGCGGCGCCGGCACCGCCTTGGTCAGCCGGGGGAGCGAGTACATGATCGCGAGGCCCGCGACGACGATCGGGTAGACGAGCCACGGGATTCCGTCGCCGAACAGCTGCGGCAGCTGCGCCGTGAAGATGAGGATCGCGAGGGCGTTGACGAAGCCGACCATGACCGAGCGGGGGATGAACCGCATGAGCTTGGCGACCCCGAGCACCGCCAGCACGATCTGGATGAGCCCGCCGAGGAGCACCGTCGCGATGAAGTACTCGATGCCGTGCTCGCGCACGACCGGGGCGATGACGAGGGCGACGGCGCCCGTGGCCGCGGTGATCATGGCGGGACGGCCGCCGAGGAAGGCGATCGCGACGGCCATGATGAACGACGAGAACAGGCCGTAGCGCGGGTCGACGCCCGCGATGATCGAGAACGCGATCGCCTCGGGGATGAGGGCGAGCGCGACGACGAGACCGGCGAGGACCTCGCGGGTGAGCAGGCGCGGGCTGCGGAGCGCCTGCAGCACGGTCGGTTCGATCGGACGGCGCGAGGGATGCCGGCGCGCGGGCCGGGCGGACGGTGCGGCGGTCACGGGATGCCCTTCGGGTGCGGGCGCTTCCGGGCGGGTCGGCGGGGGCGACGCGGCACATGGCGATGCGGCGCGCGACGGGCGCGGGAAGGATGCCGGGGGATGGGCGCACGAGCGGCGCTCGGGCTCCAGGGTAATGCACGCCGCGGACGCGACGGCCGCGCCCGTGTCACCCGCGCTCCGAAGAGGTCAAGCCCCTTTCCGGGCGTGCCGTCCGCGCCGACACTGGAGCGATGCGGCGGATCTTCTACGGGGCGGCGACCGTCGTGACCACGGACGATGTCGCGGACGCGCTCGTGCGGCTGACCGTCGCCGTGTCGAACTTCAATCAGACCGAGGCGGTGAGCTTCCCCGTCGTCGCCGATTCCTCCGGCGGAGTCGGAACCGCGCAGGTCGTCCTCGGCGCCGGCATCGCCCTCATGACCGGGCCGATCGGCTGGGACGGCGAGGAGCCGGACTTCTCGACCGGCGCGACTCTGCTGCGCATGCACAGCTACTTCCCGTACCGCGACGCCGATCCGGCACGCTCGGGTTCGCCGATCATCGAACCCGACCCCTGGGATCCCGAGCTCGAAGGATACTGAGCACGCGGGATACTGCGAGACTGGGCGCGAGCGGAGGATGCCCGGATGAGTTCACACCCCCTCGTCGTCGAGGCGCTGGCGGCCTGGCGTCGCCGCGAGCTCGAATCGGCGATCTCGGGTGCGCTCGCCGCCGCTGCCGCCGATCCGGCGGACGACCTGCCGCTGCGGCTGGCCGCGTCGATGGCCTTCCGAGCGCATCGGGTCGATCTGCTGCTGCCGGTGCGCGCCGACGTCGAGGCGCTGGCGCCGGGGATCGTCCGCGAGAGCGTGCGAGCCGTCATGCTGCTGGGGGCGGGCGACCTCGAGGGTGCGATCGCGCTCGTCCGATCGGTTGAGCCCGAAGGCGCCGGCGCTGAGGACCCGCTCGCCGACCACGGCTCGCTCCTGCCCGCGGCTCTCGCCCACGTCGCCCTCGGTGCCGTGGCCTCCGGCGCGTGGAGCGCCGCGCGCTCGTGCCTGCGGGCGGCGCGCGCCGCGCTCCCGCCGATCCCCGATGAGGTCGGCACGATCGAGCACTGGCACAACACCACCCTCCACTTCGACATCCTCGGCATGGACGCCGTCGTCGAGGCGCACACGGGCTCGGGAGGCTCGGCCCGAGCGGCCCTGTCGGCGGCGCTCGCTCCGCTGCGCGCCCGCAACAGTCTGACGACCGCGCACGCGCTCGCGCTCGTCTGCCTCGGCGACGTCGAGCACGTCTCCGGTCAGCTCGGCGAGGCGGCGCTCAACCTCGCCCGGGGCGCGCGGCTCGCGCATGCCTCGCGTCCCGGCATCCGGGTGCACGCCGAGGTCGAGCTCGCCTTCGTGCGCATCCGACAGGGCCGGTGGGACGACGCCGTCTCGGTCGTGCGCCGCACCGCGCCGCCGCGCGAGTCGATGGAGCACGACTGGCTCGAGCCTCAGGCGCTCGCGATGCACGGCCTGCTCCTGGCGATCCGAGGCGACCTCGACTCGAGCCGTCCGGTGCTCGACCGCGCCGCCCTGCTGCTGCGTCACACCCCGTCGTTCCTGGCCTCGATGGTCCTCACCCACGCCCGCATGCTCGTCGCGATCACGCGGGGCGACTGGCGGGACCTCCGCCGTGCGCTTCAGGATGCCGCCGAGCCGGGCTACCGGCATCCCTACCGGCGCGGCGAGTGGAACACGCTGACGCTGCTGGCCGCCTGGCACCTGCGGAGCATCACCGAGTTCCGGCGCGGTGTCGGCCGCTGGGGACAGCAGGCGGATGCCGCGCGCGACCCCTACTACTGGGCGTTCGTGTCGATCCTCGCCGAGCACGACGAGCGCACGGGGGACTCCATCACCGCGGTCGAGCGGGCGCTCGAGCTGCTGACGCTCGACGAGGATCCGCTCGGACGGGCGTGGGTGCGGGTCGTCGCGGGCATCTGCTTCGGACGGTTCGGCTCGGGAGGCGAGCCCGACCCGGCGCGAGCGCTCGCGGTGTACGAGGAGGCGAGCGCCGAGCTGCGCGAGCTCGGTGCCACGGCGCTCAGCGCCCGGTGCGACGAGGCCGTCGCCGCGACGATCGCGGAGCTCGCGCACAGCCAGGGCGAGCATCCGGCCTTCCGGCTGACCGAGCAGCAGCGGCGCGTCGCCGACGCCGTCGGTCAGGGATACACGAGCGGAGAGATCGCCGGCATCCTGCACCTGTCGAAGCGGACCGTCGACTACCACGTCGCGAACATCATGCGCCGGCTCGGGGCGTCGAACCGCCGCGAGATCACGCGCATCCTCGGCTCGGGGCGCTGACCGGCGGCGGGATCATACTCGCCGGAGCCCGCGCCGCCGCACGCGCCTAGGCTGTTGCGGTGGGCAGATTCCTGTATCAGAACGCGGCGAACTCGGTCGAGGTCGACGATCGCGCGCTCGCGCACCTCCGACTGGTCATCATGACGAAGCTGCGCCGCGGCGAGCCGTTCATGTTCGAGACCAGCTCGCCGCACGGCACCGGCCGCCGCGACTTCTGGATGCACCCGACCATCGCGGTGCAGTTCTACTTCGCGGGAAGCCGTCCGCCCCAGATCAACCACCGATGGGTCGAGTCGCTCATGGAGTCGGCCAACAGCGCCGACGGCCTGCGGATGGTGCCCGAACCGCAGGGCTGAGGCCGAGCCGACCCCGTTCTGCCGCCGACGGCAGATCGGCATCATCCGAACGGACGATCTTCGCCGCCCGCACCCCGAAATTACCCTCCGATAGGGCACTATCGTCCCCGGGGGATGCGATGGTGCGATACGCGGATGATCGAGCGAGCTCGATTCTCGGACGGACGATCGGCGACGACGGGGCGCACGATCGGCCGCGGCCGCGGCTGCGCGGCGACAGTCGGGCGGTGTCGCCCGGCGACGTGTTCGTGGCGCTCTGCTCGGGGGCGCCGGCGCGGAGGCACATCGACGAGGCGCTCGTGCGCGGTGCCGGCGCGGTGCTGGCCGCCGACGACGTCGGTCATCCCGATCCGCGGGTGCGCCGCATCCCGGATCTGCTCATCCGTATCGGAGCCCTGGCGTCGGAGTACACCGGAGACCCGTCGGCCCATCTCGCCGTCGTGGGAGTCACCGGCACCAACGGCAAGACCTCGACGGTGCAGCTGCTCGCGCAGGCGTGGACCGGTCTCGGCCTTCCCGCGGCGACGATCGGCACGCTCGGAGCCGGGATGCACGGCTCCCTCGTGCCCACCGGCCTCACGACGCCGGGGGTCGTCGAGTTCCACGAACTGCTCGCCGATTTCCGACGAGCGGACGCCGCTGCGGTCGCCGTCGAGCTCAGCTCCCACGCGCTGATGCAGGGGCGCGTCGACGGTGCGCGGTTCGACGTCGCCGCCTTCACGAACCTCACCCGCGATCACCTCGACTACCACCCGTCGATGGACGCGTACGGCGAGGCGAAGCGCCGCATCCTGGAGCTTCCCGGGCTCTCGGCCGTGGCGATGAACGTCGACGATCCCTACGTGGCCGGTCTCGTGCCGCCGCGCGGCCTCGACCTCGTCGGCGTCTCGACGCGCGGGGCCCCGCACGCCGGGGTGCGGGCGGAGGCCGTCCGGCTGCATCCGAGCGGCGCCGATTTCACCCTCGTCGTCGGGCGCGGCCGCGCGCACATCTCCTCCCCGCTGCTCGGACGCTTCAACGTCGACAACCTGACGATGACGGCGGCGATCCTGCACGCGCAGGGCGAGCCGATCGAGCGCATCGTCGACGCGCTCGCGGCGGTGCGCCGCATTCCGGGACGGATGCAGGTCGTGCAGCCGTACGCTGCGGGGCCGCGCGTCGTCGTCGATTACGCGCACACGCCCGACGCGCTGCGGCAGGCGCTGGCGGCCCTCTCGCCGCGCAGCGGTGACCTCATCGTCGTGTTCGGGTGCACCGGAGAGCGCGACCGGGGCAAACGCCCGGAGATGGCGGCGATCGCCGAGGCGGGCGCCGACCTGGTCGTCGTCACCGACGACGACGTGCACGGAGAGGACGGCGACGAGATCGTCGCCGAGGTGCTCGCCGGGTTCCGCGATGCGTCGGCCGTCCGGGTCGTGCGCGATCGCGCGCAGGCGATCCGAGAGGCGATCGCCGCCGCGGGCGCAGGCGACACGGTGCTGATCGCCGGCATGGGGCACGAAGCCGTCGTGAGCGCGTCGGGCGAGCCGGTCGGCACCGACGCGACCCTCGCGGCGGACGCGCTGCGCGCCCGGACGCCCGCCCGCTGACGGGCGGGATACATCCGTCGGACCAGTGGTGCTGGTGTGGCTTCGGGCCGCTGCAGGCTGATCACCAGCCCCAGCGGCCCGACGAACGTATCCCGCGCAAGCGGTTACACGGCGTGCCCTCGGGCGAAACGCCGCCGAAATGCGCGCGGGCCACTCTCGGACCCAGGCCGCACGCCAGATCCGGCGGCCCCGCACCACGAGCACCACTGCGCCACTACTGCACCACTCCTGCACCCATCCGCCGCTCACCCGGAGCGATGCTTCGTCGCGCCGGAAGATCGAGAGGACCCCTGTGGTCACCACCCGTCCCGCCCGCAACACACCCGATTCCCGACCGCGCGCCGGTCTGCGCCGCGCCGTCGCCGCCGCCACTGCCGGCCTGCTCGCCGCCGCCGGAGCCGTCGCCCTCGAACCGCTCGCCCCGGCCGCGGTCGCCGCCGACGGCGACAAGCCCAAGATCGTCGTGGTCGCCACCGGCGGCACCCTCGCCGGCAAGGCGGGCGGTCGCGACACCTACACGAGCTACCGCGCCGGCACGTACCCGATGGCCGACATGGTCGGCGTCCTACAGCCCGAGCTGTCGGCGTTCGCCGACGTCGAGGTCGTCCAGTTCGGCAACGCCGGGTCGGGCGGCTACTCCATCGCCCAGTACCACGACCTCACGATCGCGGTCGAAGACGCCCTGGCCGACGCCGACGGCGTCGTCGTGACGACCGGAACCGACACGATGGAGGAGTTCGCCTACTGGCTCGACCTCACCGTGCAGAACAAGAAGCCGGTCGTCATCACGGGCGCGATGCGTCCGTGGGCGGCGGGCAACACGGCATCCGAGTCGATGGTGCTCGGCACCGACGGGCCCGCGAACCTGTTGCAGTCCATCCGTCTCGCGGCGAGCCAGGAGACCTACTGCTTCGGCACAGTGCTCTCGCTCAACGACGAGGTGCACGCCGCGCGCGATGTCACCAAGGGCAACTCCACGCGCAACGACACGTTCGTCACCCGCATGTCGGGCGTGCTCGGCTGGATCGACGGTTCCGACGTGATCATCAACCGGGCCCCCGCCCGCGTGCTCGACTGCGCCACGAACGACTGGTTCACCCCGTTCGACCTCCGGACGGTCGCCCGCGACGCCCACAAGCGCGTCGAGATCTTCTACAACGCGCAGGCCGTCGGCGGCGAGGCGATCACCGCGTGGGCGGATGCCGGCGTCGCCGGCGTCGTCACGGCGGGCACCGGCGCGGGCGGCATCTCGTCGGCCGCCGGCACGGCGCGCACCGCGGCTGCCCGTGACAAGGGCGTCTGGTTCGTCTCGACCACGCGCACCGGAAGCGGCTCGGTGAGCGGCGGATCGGGCAACATCATCGCCGGCGGCGACCTGCTGCCGCAGAAGGCCCGCCTGCTCCTGATGCTCTCGCGTTCGTTCACCGAGGACATCGCTGTCGCCCGCGGCTGGTTCCAGACCCTCGGGTCGCCGACCTTCGACTCGTCCGCACTCGCCGACACCGTGCCGCCCACGCGCGTCGTCGACCCCGAGCCCGAGCCCGAGCCGCAGCCCGAACCCGGCGAGACCGGCGCCCCGACCGAGCCCGGAACCCCCGGCGAGCCCGCGCCCGCGCCGACCGACGGCGCCGTGCCCGCCCCGGGCGCGACCGACGGCGCGTCGCCGTCACCGGCCGCGACCGATGCCGCCGCCGCCGGTGCGCTGCCCTTCACCGGCGGCACCGCCGGCACGGTCGGCATCGTGAGCCTGCTCGGCGCCCTCGCGCTCGCCATCGGCGCGACGACCCTCTGGCAGCACCGCCGCCGCGTCGCCCTGGAGCGCGGCCTGACCGGCTGACCCTCCGCCACCGCCCGCGAGACAGCACGTTCGCGCCGAGAGCCCGGGTTTCCCCCGCGCTCTCGGCGCGAAACTGCGGGGTCGCGGGTGGGAGGATGACGGAATGCCCGACTCCGCCGCATCCTCTCGCGCCCTGCCCCTCGACACCGCCGCCGCCGAGCGGATGTGGGAGGAGTACCGGGCGGCGCGCCCCGAGGCGGTCGCCGGTGCCCCCGAGCACACGATCGAGCATTTCGGCGACTCGGCGCGTCTGGCCGACGAGCTCCTGGACATCGTGCTGTCAGGCCGTAAGCGCGCGACCGCCGAGCTGGTCGCCGACTTCGTCGCCCGCGGCGACGGACTGCCGCGGGTCGGCTCGCACTGGATCGCCTGCGACAGCACGGGCGCACCGCGCATCGTGATCCGCAGCACCGAGCTGCGGATCGGTCCCTTCACGAGCGCGGATGCGGCCTTCGCCGCCGACGAGGGCGAGGACGACGGCACGCTCGAGAGCTGGCAGCGCGAGCACCGCGTCTACTGGAATCGGGTGAGCGCAGCCCGCGGTGCGGTCTGGTCCGAGTCCGACGAGATCGTGTTCGAGCGCTTCGCCGTCGTCTGGCCGCCCGAGCACGCCGACTGACCGCGCCGGTCTGCTCCCCCGATACATCCGTCGGGTCGGTGGTGCTGGTATGGCTTCGAACCGCTTCAGGCTGATCACCAGCCCCAGCGGCCCGACGAACGTATCCCCATCCGCCCCCACAAGCCGGGGGACTACGCTGTGCCCCGGCGGCGCGGCGCCGGCGCGGCGGGAGGCGACATGGACCGAGTGCTCGACATCGGCATCCTCTCGGGGCCGGCCGTCATCGCGACCTGGATCCTCGCCGCCGTGGCGTTGCTGCTGCTGATAGCGATCCGGCCGAGCCGCCGATGGATCCGTGGCCGATGGATGCTGACCGCCGCCGTCGCCGCGGTCGGCTTCGGCGTCGTCGGCATCGCCCTCACCTGGCTGCTCGCCGATCACTACAACCTGTTCGGCGTCGTCCTCACCGCGGACTCGCGCATGTGGATCGCGCTGGCCTTCGCCGGCATCGGCATCGCGCTCGCGTCGCTGTGGCGCGCGACGTGGCGACGGGCGATCGCGGCGCCGCTCGCGATCGTGCTGTTCGCCCTGACCGGGGCGATGGGCGTCAACATCGCCTTCGGGCAGTACCCGACCCTCCGCGCCGCTCTCGGTCTGCCGGCCTTCGGCGCGGCGGATCTGCCGCCGGTGGACCCCGGCGACGCCGACCGTCCGACGATCGACGACTGGACGCCCCCGGCGGGCATGCCCGCGCAGGGCACGGTCGGAACCGTGACCATTCCGGCGACGGCGTCGGGCTTCGCCGCGCGACCGGCCGTCGTCTACACGCCCCCGGCGGCGCTGACGGACAACCCGCCGCTGCTGCCGGTGCTCATCATCATGTCGGGTCAGCCCGGCTCGCCCGAGGACCCCCTGACGGCGGCTCACCTGCAGCAGTCGCTCGACGCGTACGCCGCGGCCCACGACGGGCTCGCCCCCTTCGTCGTCTCGCCCGACCAGCTCGGCTCGCCCGACGCGAACCCCATGTGCATCGACTCGGCGCTCGGCAACTCGGCGACCTACCTCACCGTCGACGTTCCGAACTGGATCCGTGCGAACCTGCCGGTGCTCGATGCGCCCGGCGGCTGGGGGATCGGCGGACTGTCCCAGGGTGGGACGTGCTCGATCCAACTGGGCGCGGCGCATCCCGAGCTCTTCAGCGCGATCCTCGACGCGTCGGGCGAGGAGTTCCCCTCACTCGGCGACGAGGCGACGACGATCGCGCGCGGCTTCGCCGGCGACCAGGCCGCCTACGAGGCGGCGAAGCCCGCTGCCATCATGGCCGCGCACGCGCCGTACCAGGACATGATCGCCGTCTTCGGGGTGGGCAGCGACGACGCGGGGTTCCTGCCCGGCGTGCAGCGCATCTACCAGGAGGCGCAGGCCGCGGGCATGACGGCGTCGTACGTCGAGGCGCAGGGCAGCGCCCACGACGCCACCGCGTGGAGCTACATCTTCCAGCAGGGCCTCGAGACCATCGCCGACCATTGGGGGCTCGGGCGCTGACCCCGCACGGCGCGCGCGGGACTCAGCGGGCGCCGGCGCGCTCCCCGGGCCGCGGCTCGCGCAGCGAGCCCGCCATCCGCACGGCCTGCCCGAGCGTCAGGGTCGGCAGGTAGCACCGCGTGAGCGCCACGCCCAGGGCGGGCAGCACGGTCGCATCCGGGTACACCGCGTACAGCGGCACGAACTCCGGCTGGAACTTGCGCTTGAAGTTCAGGAGCGAGCGGAAGCCGTAGGCGGGCTCGAGGAGCGAGCCGAGGAGATCGAGCAGGCGGGCGACGTTGGACCGAGCCGCGTCGTCGTCGAGCCGGGTGGACGCGAGAGGCGACCCCGACAGGCTCAGCAGCGCGAGCCCGTCCGCCTTCATGCGGTCGGCGGCCGCGCCGATGACGAACTCCATGATGCCGTTCATCGAATCGCCCCGGCGGCGCATGAAATCGAGCGTGTAGCCGGTGACGCCGTCGGGGCCGAACATCGGCATCCAGCTCGTCACGGCATCGATGCGGCCGCTCTCGTGCACGGCGAGCATGAGCCGCACCGCCGGGTCGTCGAGCTCGTCGACACCGCCGAGGGTGAACTCCATCTCGGGCAGCGACCGGTCCGCCACCCACGCCTCGGAGATGTCGCGGATCTGCGCGAGCTGCGCGGACGAGAGCTCCTGCCACGACGTCCAGACCGGGGCGATGCCCTCTCGAGCCGCACGATTGGTGGCGGTGCGGATGTCCTGCCGCTTCTTTCCGGCCGTGTTCCAGTCGGGCAGGCGCAGCACGGCCTCCTCGGCCACCGGCATCCGCTGCCAGCCGAGCCGGTCGTAGCCGTCGCCGTCGGTCGTATCGACGCTGTAGAACACCGCCGTCCAGCCGTGCGCACCGCAGAACTCGACGAACGCGGCGGCGACGTCGGGGCGGTCGTGATCGGGCCCGAACGGTCCGCCGAGGGTCACGGCGATCGCACCGCGCACCCGGTAGGCGATGGCCGCATCGGCCTGCGGCGCGAACCAGTAGGAGTTGCCGCGCCACGTCGACATGAACGACAGGGTGTCACCACCGCCGCGCTCGAGCACCGTGCGGGCACGCCGGCGGTCGGGGGCGTCCTGGACCGCCGCGGGGTTCAGCAGCACGAGGGCGACGGCCATGGTCAGCACGAGCCAGAACAGCAGCGACGGGAGGTACCACAGGGCCTGCGCGAGGCCGCTCTCGGGGACGAACTCGAGGATGTCGGACGGCAGCAGCGTCGGGGGGACGAGTCGCAGGGGCAGCCCGCGCAGCACGACGGCGGCATCCACCACCGGACGGAAACCGCCGGGGGCGAGGAGCGCCGCGACGAGGGAGACCGCGAGGACGCCGAGCGCGGTGCCGCCGACGGTGACGACGAAGGTGCGCTTCGCCCGCGTCGCCGTCGACACGCGGGCCGCGCCGCGGAAGAGCACGAGCGCGACGGCCACGAGCAGCGGCACGAGCGCGCCGACGATGACACCGGTGAGGGTCTGCCAGACGTAGTCGGTGGTGTCGGCGTCGAGCACCTCGCCGATGGCGGCGACGGTCTCGGGCTCGACGACGGCGAACGTGTACAGCATGCCGGCGAAGATGAGCAGGTTGACGACGACGGCGATCGAGAGGGCGATGCGTCGTCCGCCGCGGATGCCCCAGGCCGCCAGCAGCAGCACGATGAGGGGGAGGAGCGCGACGATGCCCGACCATCCCTGCAGGTCGGCGATCGTGTCGAATTCGCCCGGGCACGGAGCGCCCGGCGAGCCGAAGGCGCACACCTGACCGTCGACGACGCTCAGGGGGTCGACCGAGAGATAGCCGTACACCGACAGCAGGCCCGCGCCCGTGCCCGAGGCCGTAGCGATCACCGGGCCGATCGCGGTGATCGCGACGATCGCCGAGAGCAGCACGCGCTTCTCGTGGAACGAGCTGCGGACGAGCCGGAATCCGCGCGTCCGGCGTGCGCCGAGGGCGAAGCCGAGCACGAAACCGACGGGGATCGCCAGCAGCGAGAAGAGGTCGTTCGCCCCGCCGGAGTAGAGGTACAGGGTGACGGCGGTGAAGACCGCGAGCAGACGGATGCGGCGGCGCCAGAGCGGACTGAAGAAGCCGCTCGCGGCGACCGCCGTCGCGATCAGCGGCGCGGTCGGCGAGAAGACGTCGACCGCGGGGGCGTTCAGCGGCAATCCCGGCAGGTACGCCTCTTCGAAGAGATCGATCGCGAGGCCGAGGAAGGATGCCGCGATCCCGCCGACGAGGTAGGCGATCGCTGTGCGAAGGCTCCCCATGACGCGTTCGGCGGCCCCGACGGCGACGATCGCGAGCACGAGGAACGCCAGCAGGGCGGGCCCGTTCTCGATGACGAAGAGCGAGGTGAGCGTGCTCCACCAGTGGTGCGCGATCCGTGCTCCGGACTCGGGCTCGATGCCCGGGTCGAAGCCCCAGTCGACGGGCCGCAGGGCGAAGCGCAGGATGCTGAGCACCGCTGTCAGGGCGACGATGGTCAGGGTGACGGGGCGCACGCGCGACCAGGCGAGCACGCGGCTCGTGCTGCGCCGCAGGTCTCGCGCGGCGCCGCGGACACGGCCCGGGGCCGTGCCGGTGCGTTCGGGTGTCGTGCTCATCACCCTGCACGATAGCCCGCGCGGTGAGGAGCGCGCTGGTGGGCGGCTCAGCCCGCGCGGACGGAACCGAACCAGAGGGCGAAGTAGTACGAGAAGTTGCGGTTGCCGTAGGACGAGCAGGCGTCGCCGGTGCCCCATCCGGCGCTCATCGCTGCGTCGTTCGGCTGGTACGGCGTGTAGTTGTACAGGGCGGCGGTCGCGTCGTTCTCGATGACGACATCGGTGCCGCCGCAGTCGCGGTTCGGGTGGAATCCGATGAAGTGGGTGCCGGGCTGTCGCATGAATCGCGAGGCACGGTACGACGCGAGGTCGGTGGTGCCCGCGACGATCTGCGCGCCGACCCCCTCGTAGGCGGGATCGCACGGGGCGTCGTCGGGGCAGCTCGCACCCATCGCCGTGCGCAGGCGGGCTTCCGAGGGTGCTCGCGCCGCCCGGCCCGACACGAGCGACTGCTCCTTCTGGAGCGTCACGAGGATGACGCGGGCCGAGATGCCGCACGCCCGCTGCATCCGATCGATGATCTCGGCGACCCGGAGCTCGCCGCCCTCGACCGCGCGGCAGACGACCTCGCCCGTGCGCTCGGAGACGCGCGCCGGGCGAGAGGAGATGCCCGCCGTCACGACGTTCAGGCACCGATCGTTCGCGCAGGAGCCGATGCGATCGTCGAGGAAGCGCTGGATCTCGTCCGTGGTCATCGCGTCGTCGTCGTAGAACAGCGCGTCGTCGATGAGGTTGCCGGGGTCGATCTCGCCGGCGTTCGGCGGCAGCGCGGGGTCGTCGCTCACGGGACGATCGGGGACGGCCGCGATGATGGTCGCCGTCGTCGTGCCGATCGCGACGATGAGCGCCACGAACAGCGTGGGGACGAGGATCAGCGTCGTGACGATCGCGATGCGACGGCGTCGGCGCCGCAATCGGGTTCGCGAGACCATCCATCGATCGTCGCGCATCCGGACGAACGGAAGCTGGGAGCCGGGCGGAGTGGGCTATCGTGGGCGCCGACGGCCGGATGCGGCCGCGTCCCCCTGTGAGGTGCCGATGTCTCCCCGTGTGATCGCCGTTCTGTCGTTCGTCGCCGCCGCCCTCTTCGCGCTGGCGGGCGTCTTCTCCTTCGTCGGCGGGTCGACGGGAACCGGGTGGCTGTACCTGGTCGTGGCAGCCCTCTTCGTCGTCGCCGGCTTCCTGCGGGGCCGTGGGCTCGCGGGCCGACGCGCGGGTGGACGCTCGCGTCGACCGTAGCGACCCCGGTAGCGCGGAAGCGGCGACCCGCCCGAGCTCAGATCTCGAACTCCGGTTCCTCGCCCTCGGGCGCCTGACCGTGATCGGGCTCGGCGGCGGTGGAGGTGTCGGGCTCGGGGCCGGGCTCGATGGCGCCGGGGTTCCCGGCTTCGTTCCCCAGCTCCGGGTCGGTGGCTCGGTCGGGGTCGTCGATTCCTCGCTCGTTCATGACCCCAGTCCAGGGCCCCCGCCGCCGAGGAGGAACCCCGTTGACGCGTCGTCGCTCGCCTTGTAGCGCACATCCGCCGAAAATGCGAGCACATGCGCGATCGAATGCGCCGACCTACGGTGATGGGACCGGAATGATCCGTTCCGGCATCCGGGGTCACGTACTCCGGACGCAGATCGAGGGAAGGGGCCGATATGGGACTCGACGACAAGATCAAGAACGCAGCTCAGGACGTTGCCGGCAAGGCGAAGGAAGCCACCGGCAAGGCCACCGACAACGAGCGCCTCGAAGCCGAAGGTCACAAGGACCAGACCGCCGCCAACGTCAAGAAGGCCGGCGAGAACGTCAAGGACGCCTTCAAGTAAAGACGCTCCTTCACACGAGACGCCCCGGATCTTCGGATCCGGGGCGTCTCGCTGTCCTCACCCCCGTGCTGGGAGGGGGCGATACCTCACGGGGCGGGAGCGAGGCAACCACAGGCGTCCGAGGCGTCGGTCCGGAAAGACTGGGGCATGGCCTTCATCGGATACCACGCATCGCACGAACAACTCGCGCCGAGCGCCATGCTCGAGGCGGTGATCGAAGCCGAACGCGTGGGATTCGACGGGGCCTTCAGCGCCGACCACCTCGCGCCGTGGACGCCGCAGCAGGGGCACTCGGGAAACACGATCGCCTGGCTCGGTGCAGCCCTGGCCTCGACGCGGTTCCCGATCGGATCGATCGCCACCCCGGGCCAGCTCTACCACCCGGTCGTGTCGGCCCACGCGATCTCCACGCTCACCGAGATGTTCCCCGGGCGCTACTTCGCCGCCCTCGGCAGCGGCGAGCTGCTGAACGAGCACGTCACCGGCGACCCCTGGCCCCCGAAGGACGAGCGCACCGCCCGTCTCGGTGAATGCGTCGAGGTCATGCGGGGGCTCTTCGCCGGTGAGACCGTCGACCACCGCGGCCGGGTGCGCGTCAGCGACGCCCGCCTGTGGAGCCTCCCGCCGGTGCCGCCCGTGCTCATGGCCACCGCCGCCTCGCCCGAGACGGCGCGGTGGGCGGCCGGCTGGGCCGACGGGCTGATGACGGTCGGAACGACGCGGCCGCAGGTCGCGGAGGTCATCGACGCGTATCTGGATGCCGGGGGCCTCGGCGACACCGCGCTGCAGGTCCACGTCGCCATCGGCTGCACCCGGGACGAGGCGCTCGCGCTCGTTCGCGACCAGTGGGTGCACGGGGTGATCACCCCGCCCGACGCGTGGGACATCGCCCATCCCGAAGAGTTCGCCTCGCGGGCGGGCACGCCGTCCGACGACGAGCTCGCCGAGCACGTGCTCATCGCCACCGACGACACGCTCGACGATCTCGCCGACCGCCTCGCCGACCTCGTCGGCGCCGGCTTCGAGCGGCTGTACCTCCACGACATCTCGCAGGACCAGCGCCACTTCCTCGCCGCTCGCGCGCCGCGCCTGCTCGCGGCGCTGCGCGAGCGGATCGGAGGTGCGCGATGAAGATCGCCGACACCAGCGACCTGTGGTGGAAGAACGCCGTCGTCTACTGCGTCGACGTCGACAAGTACCTCGACGACGACGGCGACGGCACCGGCGACCTGGCCGGCCTGTCGCGGCGGCTGCCCTACCTGGCAGACCTGGGCGTCACCTGCCTGTGGCTCATGCCCTTCTACTCGACCCCCGGGCGCGACAACGGATACGACGTCTCGGACTACTACGGCGTCGACGAACGCGTCGGCACCCACGGCGACGTCGTCGAGCTCATCCGGACGGCCGAGGACCGCGGCATCCGCGTCATCGTGGACCTCGTCATGAACCACACCTCGGACCGCCATCCGTGGTTCCTCGATGCCCGCAGCAGCCGCGACTCCCGCTACCGCGACTTCTACGTGTGGCGCGACGAGATCCCCGAGGACCCGCGCGAGACCCAGTTCCCCGGTGAGGAGGACGGCGTGTGGGAGTGGGACGAGCGCACCGAGCAGTACTACCTCCACAGCTTCTACTCGCATCAGCCCGATCTGAACGCCGAGAACCCCGACGTCCAGCGCGAGCTCGCCAAGGTGATGGGCTTCTGGCTGCAGCTGGGCGTCTCGGGATTCCGCGTCGACGCCGTCCCCTCGTTCGTCTCGTCGCCCGAGCGCCGCGAGCCGCAGCGCGACCACGACGTGCTGCGGGCGCTCCGCCGGTTCGCGCAGCGCCGATCGAGCGACGCGATGCTCGTCGGGGAGGTCAACGTCCCCCACGACGAGCAGGCGGCGTACTTCGGCGAGGACGGCGACGGCGAGCTGCACATGCAGTTCGACTTCCCGAGCAACCAGGCGCTCTACCTCGCCCTCGCGCGGCACGACCCCGAGCCGCTCCGCGCGTCCCTGCGGAGCCGTCCCGAGATCTCGACGATCTCGCAGTGGGCGAACTTCGTGCGGAACCATGACGAGCTCACCCTCGACCAGCTCACCGACGACGAGCGTGCGGAGGTCTTCGCCGCGTTCGCGCCGGAGGAATCGATGCAGGTGTTCGGTCGCGGCATCCGTCGCCGTCTTCCGCCGATGCTCGGCGGCGATCCGCGCTGGGTGCGCATGGTCTACAGCCTCATGTTCTCGCTCCCCGGTACGCCGGTGCTGCTCTACGGCGAGGAGATCGGGCTGGGCGAGAACCTCGACATCCCCGAGCGCGACGCCGTGCGCGTGCCGATGCAGTGGCAGGCCGACGGCGGGTTCTCGACGGCGCCTGCGTCGCAGCATCCGCTCCCCGCGCCCGACGGGCCGTATGCGCCCGCGCACGTCAACGTCGAGGATCAGGTGATGGATCCCGACGCGCTGTTCCCGTTCATCCGCGATCTCGCGCGCACCTATCGGCAGTCGCCGGAGATCGGGTGGGGCGACCTCGAGATCCTCGACGTCACCGCGCCCTCGGTGCTCGCGCACGGCGCCCGCACCGACCAGAACCGGTTCGTGGCGCTTCACAGCTTCGCGGCCGAACCCGTGCAGTTCACCCTCTCGGTCGGCGATGAGCCCGCCGGCACCGAGCTGCTGTGCCTGGCATCGGGGGAGCGCTGGCAGCCGGGAGCGGACGGTCGCGTCGAGATGGAGCTCGACGGGTACGGCACCCGCCGGATGCGGGTGTGCCGCCCGGGGGACGGCCGGCTGCGCTGACCTCGGCTCGCCACGGGCCGTCGGCACCGACGTGCGGCGCCTCCTCCCCAGCCGTCGACGACGGCACGGCGTCCCCGGTCGTCCCGAACGCTCGCGCTCGACGGTGCCCGCGCGGGCAGACTCGACGCATCGCCGGATCGGTGACCGGCGACGCGGTTGGGGACGCGCGCCGGAGGGGCGGTTCCGCGGGAATGGGGGCCCGCGGAGCCGCCCGCATCAGCGGCTCAGCGCGGTGAGATCATCGCCGGCCCAGACGAGGACGTCCTCGTCGAATGCGGCGAGCGCGATCGGTCCGGTCGCGTCGACGTCCGGCACGCAGCCGAGCGCGGTCACGGCGCCGTCGGCGTCGACGAGCGAGATGCCGACGCCGCCCGGGCAGGCCGGGGAGAGATGGGCGACGGCGCTCTCGCGACCGACCACATCGACGGCGCGGGCCTCGGCGACCGGGAGTGGCGACCATTCGCCGTCGCCCACGCGGAGATGCGCGGTGCCGTCGCAGACGAGGGCCGACTGCTGCGCGCCCACACGCAGGCTCCACGGCGAGACGCACGGCAGCGGCTCGGTTCCCGCCGGTGTCTGCAGCGTCGCGGCGGCGTCGGGCGTCGCGCCGGCCGCCAGGTACTCGGCGGCGGCGAGCAGCTCGGGGTACGGCTCCCAGAAGCGACCCTGCGTGAAGGTGCGCAGCAGCTCCGGCTCGCAGTCGGCGAGGTCGGCGACCATCTCGGCCTCGGTGCCCGAGAAGCCCGAAAGCGCGCGCACCTGGCCGATCTGCCGATACCGGGGCGTCACGTCGACCCAGCTGCGGCCGTCGTCGTCCGAGCGCTCGACGAGCGGCTCGACACCCGGCGCTCCCGCGTCGCACGCACCGCCGGTCGCTCGCCAGAGGGTGCCGGCCGAGCCGCGCGCGAGGAAGCGCTCGGCTGCGCCGGGCGAGGCGATCGCGGCCGGTGTCGCGGTGGGGGATGCCGTCGTTCCGCCGTCGGCCGGTGCGAACGAGAACGTCGGAGCGGGCGCCGCCGATGCGTCGGATCCGACGTCGCCGCGATCGCGCTGCAGCGCCAGCACCGACAGGGCGATGACGCCGACGGCGAGAGCGGAGACGGAGACCAGCGCGACCGCCCGGGCCAGGGGCGATGTGCTCAGATCACGATCGCGGTGACGAGGGGCCATCGGCGCTCAGCCCCGGGGTCGGCCGTCGGTGTCGTCGTCCGAACGCGTGCGGAACCCGAGATCGCCGAGGGTCGGCGACGCCTCCGGGGCAGCCGGAGCCGCGGCGCCGCGACGTCCGCGCGTGCGCTTGGCCTGCGTGCGTCCGCGCGGGGCCTCCTTCGCGCTCTCGCGGTTCTCGGCGTAGCCGTAGCCGCCGTAGCCGTATCCGTTGTAGTAAGAGTCGGGACCGCGCGTGGGAACCATCGTGAGCACGACGCCGGCGACCTTCGCGTCGACCTGCTGGAGGGCGTCGACGGCTCCGGTGAGCTGGTGCCGCGTCGTGCGGCCGGCGGCCACGGCGACGATCGCGCCGCTCGTGGCGCGCCCGAGGATCGCGGCGTCGGTCACCGGCAGCAGCGGCGGCGCGTCGCAGAGCACGACGTCGAAGTCGCGCTCGAGCACCTCGAGCAGCTTGTGCATCTGCGGGGAGGCGAGGAGCTCGCTCGGGTTCGGCGGGATCTTGCCCGAGGGGAGGACGTAGAGGCTGCGCCCACCCCACGGGACCATCACGTCTCCGAGGCGGGCGCGGCCGATGAGCACGTCCGTCAGGCCGGCGCCGCCTTCGAGCCCGAGGTACTCGTCGACCTTCGGCTTGCGCAGGTCGGTGTCGATCAGCGCGACCTTCTTGCCGGCGTCGGCCAGCGCGATGGCCAGGTTAATCGTCGTCGTCGACTTGCCTTCGCTCGGCACGGAGCTGGTGATGACGAAGCTCGACCGGCCGCCCATGTCGAGGAACTGCAGGTTGGTCCGCAGTGCCCGGAAGGACTCGGCGCGCGGGCTCAACGGGTCGGCGTGGACGATGAGCGGACGCTCCTTCGCCTTCGGGTCGAAGGCGATCGCGCCGATGATCGGCGTCTCGGTGACCTGCGTCACGTCGCGCGAGTTGCGGATGCGGGTGTCGAGCACGGTGCGGAGGACCGCGATCCCGATGCCGAGGGCGAGGCCCACGAGCAGGCCGAGGGCGAGATTCAGCGGCACGTTGGGGCTCGACGGCGCGAGCGCCGGCTGCGCGTCGCGCACGCGGGAGAGCTGGATGGGGCTCGCGCCGCCCTCGCTCGCCGGCTCGATCGCGGGAACCGCGGCCGAGAGGCTCGCGGCCAGGGCGTTGGCGATGTCGGCTGCCCGCACGGGATCGGTGTCCTCGGCGGTGATGGTGATGAGGGTGGTGTTCAGCGCGGCGCTGGCGTTCACCTGCGTCGCGAGCTGCCCGGCGGTGGTTCCCAGGTCGAGCTCGGCGATGACCGGGTTCATGACGATCGGGGTCGAGACGAGACCGACGTACGTGTTGATGCGGGCCTGGGCGAACGTCGACCCCTGCTGCAGCTCGGCCACACTGCCCGAGGTCTGCGTCGAGACGAACACCGTGCTCGACGATTCGTAGGTCGGGGTGCGGGTCAGGGAGAACGCGGCGGCGGCTCCGAGCCCCACCAGCGTCGCCACGAGGATGACGACCCAGTTCTTGCGGAGGATGCGGATGTAGTCGGAGAGCTCCATGCTGCCCTTCGGTGCATGCGCCGAGACGGCGGCGGGGGATCTCCGATCAGTCTGCCACAGCCGTGTTTCCGGGCTGAGTCACGGCGCGACACGGACCGGCGCGGCCCATCCCACGACGCGGACCACCTGATCGATCGCGGGCGTGAGCTGGGAGGCGGCGAGCTCGTACGTCGTCCACGACCGCCGATACGGGTCGATGACGTCGTCGTCCGCCGGATCCGCCGGGGGCAGCACGAGTCCGCGCTGACCGGCGAGCGCGCCGAGGAGGCCGCGCAGCCGCGCGGTCGCGGCGCTCTCGCCGCCGGCCGCGGGCCGGTCGGCGGGAGCGGCGGCGTCGGCGGCCTGCGCGAGAGCGGCGTCAGGGATCGACGCGGCGAGTCGGGCGAACTCCCGCACCGTGAACACCGAGCGGGCGCGCGCGGGGGCGAGCTCGGCGACCGCGCGGCGGTGCTCGCGCGACATCGCGAGGATCAGGTCGGGGGAGCCCAGGTGCGCCTCGGTCAGGAAGCGGGCCCGGTGCGCGTCGGAGACGACGCCCGGCACGCCGAGGCCGTCGGCGAGTCGTCGCGTCTCGGCCGTCATGGGGTGGTCGGCCATTCCCCGCGTTCCGGCGCTTCGCACGGTGACGCCGCGTCCGGCGAGGCGCGTCGACAGGAGGGCGGCTGCCAGCGGAGACCGGCAGATGTTCCCGGTGCAGACGGTGAGGATCTCGAGCACGGGGACCTCCCGGGTACTGTGGGCGCGTGCACACTCACCCTAGCGAGGCGAGCGAGGCGGTCGTCCCGAGCGAGTCCCGCGGCCGCGGCCGCCGTCGACGCACCGACTGGCGGCTCGGCGGGTCGACGGTGCGCGGCTGGCGCGAGATGCTCCTCGCCTGGTCGGTGCTCAGCCTCGGCCTCGGGATCCTCGCCGGCTACGCCGTCGTCGCCGCCCTGCCCACCGCTCCCTGGGCCGGCGCGGCCGCCACCGTCCTGCTGTGGCTCGGGATGCTGGTCCCCGTCGTGCTCGCGCTGCGACGCTCGCGCCCGATCGGGCTGTTCCGGTTCCGCGCCACCGACCTCCTCGTCGGCATCGCGTTCGGCATCGTCCTGCGCCTCGGGCAGGGGTGGTTCCAGCAGACCGTCCAGGGCGAGGCGGGTTTTCCCGGCATCCTTCTCATCGACGGCCGCATCCCCGTGTCGTGGTGGCTGCTCGAGGCGCTGCCGACGGGGATCGTCGCGCCCGTGATCGAGGAGCTGTTCTTCCGGGTCGTCCTGCTCGTGGCGCTCTACTCGCTGCTGCGTCGCCCGTTCGGTCACGTCGCCGCCGGCATCGCGGCGGCGAGCCTCACCACTCTCGCGTTCGTCGCGGTGCATCTGATCGGCGGGATGCCGTCGTCCGACACCCTGCTCTCGCTCACTCTCGTCGGGGCTGTCTGCGCCGTGCTCGTGCTGCTCACCGGCCGCATCTGGCCGGCGGTGCTCGCGCACGTCGTGTACAACGTCACGGGGCTCGGGCTCGCTGTCGTCGGCGCCCTCGCCGGGTGATGCCCCGCGGCCGAAGGCGCACCGAACGATGAGGGTCTGGTGGAGCGCCGTCGTCGGCGGCGCCTTCTATACGCGGTGGAGCGCGCTCGTGTCGCTCATCGTCGCCGGGGTCTTCTCCGTGCCGTCGATCGGCGCGCCCTCGGGCGAGGGCTATCTGCGCGGGGTCGTCGTCGCGGTCGTCGGCTGGGTCGTCCTCGCGCTCGTGATCGTCCCCGTCGCGATCGCCGAGCGCCGGGTGCGCTCAGCGGCGGGGCGTGCGGCGCTGGTCCTCGGCGGGCTCGTGGTGGTGGCGGCATCCCGCGCCGGCGTCAACGACGCGATCAGTGGAGCGCTGTTCGGCCTGCCCACGGGTGGGTCGATGATCGCGCGCGGGGTCACGAACCTCGTCACCGCCCTCGCCCTGTTCTCGATCGTCGCGATCATCACCACACGGCACAGCGCCCGGCAGCGCGCTGCCCGCCGCCTCGACGAGGCCTCGGCACGTCTGACGGCGGCCCGTGCGCGCAGCGGACTCGACGCCGCCGCGGCGCGCGACGACCTCGCCGCGGTCGTGGCGGGGCTGCGCTCGAGCCGGGAGGACCTCCTCGAAGGCGATCCCGACTTCGACGCCGTGCGCGCCTACGCCGACGAGGTGCGCGCCGCCAGCCACCGCCTCGACGCCCGCTCGCGTCGACGACGGACCGCCCCCGACACCCCCGTGCCGCGCCGACCCGAACGGGTTCCCGGGCGGGAGCGTCTCGTCCCGCCGCCGTGGCTGACGGTCGGTCCGCTCTACGCGGTCGCCTGCGCGCCGTTCGCCGCGGCGGCCGGCGGCCCGGGTGTCGCCGCGGCCGGACTGGGAGCCTCGGTCGTCGTCGACGCGCTCGCCGGCGTGCTGCTGCGCGCGGGCCGACGAGTGCGCGGCGCACGACGGACGTCGGCGGTGTCCCCGGTCGTCTTCGGCGCGGTCTGGATCGGCGCAGGACTGGCGATGCTCGGGGTCACCTTCGCGCTCCTGCCCGACATCGGTTCGCTGGGATTCGTGCCCGTGCTCGCCGTGCCGGTCGTGGCGCTGCTCGTGAGCCTGTGCCGCGACGCGCTGCATCGAGCGCGGGACGAGGAGTCCCGCGCGAGCGCCGGTGTCGCACGCATCGCGTCCGACGGCGCGGCGGACGAGTGGGCGGCCGCAGCGCCGTTCCGTCGTGCGACCGAGCTGCTCCACGGCGGCGTGCAGGGCAAGTGCGTCGTGTTCGCGGCCCTCGTCGACGAGCGGGCGCCGGCGACGTCGGAGGTGGCGGCCTTCCGTCGGGCCACGGATGCGGTCTTCGACGACATCCTCGCGCCGCCGAGCGCCGACCTCATCGCCGCCCGCGCCGTCGACGCGCTCGACGCGCTGCTGCGCGCCTGGCACGCGGCCGTGTCGATCACCCGCGTCGTCGACCCGTCCGCTCGCGCCGGCCTGGCCCGCACGGACGTCGCGGACGCGGTCGTGACGATCGTGACGGAGGGACTCGTCAACGCCGTGAAGCATTCCGGGGCGCGAAGCGCGACGGTCGCGGTCGCCGGGGTGGGCGAGGACGCGCTGCGCGTGCGGGTGGAGTCTCCCGGCACCCTCGCGCCGGCGTCGCCGGCGGGGCTCGGCTCGGCGGCCGCCCGCATCTTCCAGGAGGGCGACCGCGTCGTGCTCGAGGCCGACGTGACGCTGTCGCCGGTCCCGCCTACCCGCCCGGAGGCAGTCGCAGGGTGACCGTGGTGCCGCGGTCGGGCTCGCTGTCGATCGCGACGTCGCCGCCCGAGCGACGGACGAGATCCCGGACGCTCGCGAGGCCGAGTCCCGTGCCGCCGTCGTCGGCATCGGCGCGACGACCGCGCTCGAACGGGTCGAAGATCCCGTCGAGGTCGGAGGGGTGGATGCCGCGGCCGCTGTCGCTCACGGTGATCGTCGTCGCCTCGGCGGTCTCGGCGACGGCGATGTCGATGACGTCCTCGCTGTACTTCGCCGCGTTCTCCACGACGTTCGCGACGGCGCGGCGCAGAGCCGCACGGTCGGTCGCCAGGGCGGCGCGCCCGTGCCCGCTCACCCGCACGCGCTCGTTGACGTCCCCGGGGAGCACCAGCTCGGCCGCCTCTTGCACGAGCGGGCGGATGTCGGCATCCGTCGCCGTGTCGGGCTCGGGGTCGACGCCTCTCACGTGCGCCGCGAACTCGCCGATCATCGCGATCAGGTGATCGCTGACCCGCGAGACGCGCTGCAGCAGCTCCGACGGCTCGGGCTGCTCGTCCTCGAGGAGGTCGACGTAGCCGCGCAGGGCCGTGATCGGCGAGAGGAGGTCGTGGGCGAACGTGCGCAGCAACCCGTCCTGCTCCTCATCGTGCCGCTTGGCGTCGCTGCGATCGCGGACGATCTTCACGAACCCGGTGAGCCCGCCCCGGGGATCGCGCATCGCGGTGATGAGCACGTTCGCCCAGAACGTCGAGCCGTTGGCGCGGATGCGCCATCCGGTGTCCTCGACCGAGCCGTCGCGGGCCGCGGCGGCGAGCAGCCGGGCGGGCAGGCCGCGGACGCGGTCGTCGGGACGGTAGAACCGCTCGAACGACGTGCCGACGACCTCGGCGGCGGTGTACCCCTTGATGCGCGTCGCGCCGGCGTTCCAGGAGCGGACGATGCCCGACGGATCGAGCGACACGATCGCGACCGAGGTCACCTGAGCGACCCAATCGACCGAAGGGGCTGCGGCGGGCGGTGCGGCCTCGGGTGGCGCGGCGTCGGCGGGTGCGACGTCGGCGAGCAGGTCGGGGGGCGCAGCGGACAGCGTCATGGTCACCTCGGCATCTGCCGGAGCCTCGGGCAGCCCCGGTGGTGAGCGATATTGTGCCGCGTCGAGCTCTGGCGGCGCCGACCCTTGACACGTCGCCGACACGCCCCGGCTTTCCGGTGTCGGTGGCCGCGCGGACGTCAGTGCCGGAGCGCGAGCGGTGTCGCCAGCACCGGGAGCTCGGCCGTGCCCGTCGGCAGGACGACGGTCATCGCGGTGCCGCCCATCGCGGACGCGTCGACCACCACCGAGCCCCCGTGCGCGAGCACGGCGTCTCGGACGACCGACAGTCCGATGCCGAAGCCCTGGATGGCCTGCTGCCGCGCGAAGCTCGTGCGGTAGAAGCGGTCGAAGACGCGTCCCCGCTCGGCCGGGTCGATGCCGGGGCCGGGGTCGCTGACGGCGATGCTGATGCGGTCGGCGTCGAGGCGCTGTCCGACGACGACGGCGGAAGACGGCGGGCTGAATTTCACCGCGTTCACCAGTAGCTCCTCGAGCACCTGGTGGATGCGCACCGGGTCGACGACGACCTCGTCGCGCGTGACGCCGATCTGCTGGATGGACGTGCCGCGCCGCTCGGCGCGCTCGGCGACCGCGCGCACGGCCGAGGCGACGACGTCGCTGAGGACGACCGTGCGGCGCGAGACGGGACTGTCGGCGGCCGACGCGGCGAGCAGCTCGTTGATGCGGTCGGTCAGCACGAGCACGTTGCGCTCGGTCGCGCGGAGATAGCGCGCGGCGTCGGGATCGGACGGGCCGACACGCTCGGTGAGCAGGTCGAGGTAGCCGGTCACGCTCGTCAGGGGAGTGCGGAGTTCGTGCGACACCGTCCGCAGGAAGTCTTCGCGCAGCGCCGCGGCGTCCGCCATGTCGGTGACGTCGTACGCGGCGATGACGGTGCCGAGCAGCGACCCGTCGGGCCGGCGCACCTGCTCCGCGCCGGCGACGACGGCGCGCTGGAAGCCCGGGGGGCCGATCCATTCCACCTCGCCCCGCAGCGGCTCGCCGCGGAGGGCGCGGGGGATGAACTGCTCGCGCGCCGGAATCGGGGTGCGCCGGTCGGCCGCGAGCACGGCGACACCCGCGTGCGGCGGGGAGTCGAGTGAGATGCCCATCGCCCGAGCGAGGCGCTCCGCCGGAGCGTTGGCCAGCATGAGGCGGCCCTCAGCGTCGTAGAGGACGACGGCGCTGCTGACGGTGTCGAGCATCGTCCGCAGGAGGAGTTCGTCGTCGAGGGCGCGGCGCAGCGCCGCCGTCCGCGCCAGCGATGCGACGGCGGCCACTTCGCGGCTGCCTCGCAGGTTGCGCGCGGCGATGTTGACGACCACGGCGATGGCGAGGATGAGGCCCGGGAGTGTCACGACGTTGACCCAGTCGAGCGCCGTCGTCGGCCACGAGCCGCGGTAGAGGAAGCCGAACAGGGTGATGAACGCGGCGCCCCCGACGGCGACGGGGAAGGCGACCGGGGGGAAGCCGTACGCGATCCACAGGATCGGGAAGATCGCGAGCATGCCGACAGACGGCAGCAACGGCAGCAGCTCGGCGCGCAGGAGACCGACGGCGACGATGTCGGCGGCGGCGACGAGGATCAGCCAGCCGGCCGCCACGCTCTCCCACGGCAGGAGCGCGCCGGCGGCCGAGGCGATGAGGATGAGGATCGCCGCTTCGACGACGAGGGGTGTCGACAGGCTCACGGGGGTGCCCACGGCGAGCGCGGCGAAGACGAGGAGCGCGCCGACGAGGAACGGGAGCTGAGCGCGCGTGAAGACGCGCACCCGTCCGCGACGTGTGCGGTCGAGCTCGAACAGCGGCATCCCGCGCGTCCCTTCAATCGGATCGGAAGTGGCGATCGCAGGCGGATCCGAGGGAGCGCGGCTTTGATAACGACTGCCGATAGCGTACGCTGTGTCTTTGGTGTCCGCGTCCCGCTGGCGCAGCACCGCGAACGTGAGCCCTCCACTGGCGTGTTCGACCGGCATCCGCCGCGCGAACCACCCCGGAGCGGGATTCACGAACTTCTCCGTTCGAATCAAGAAAGCAGCACTACTGTGACGCGCACTTTCACCCCCAAGGCTGGCGAGATCCAGCGCGAGTGGCTGGTCATCGACGCAACCGACGTCGTCCTCGGCCGCCTCGCCTCGCACGCCGCGGTCCTCCTCCGCGGCAAGCACAAGGCCTCCTTCGCCCCGCACGTCGACACCGGTGACTTCGTCATCGTCGTCAACGCCGACAAGGTCGCCCTGACCGGCCAGAAGCTCCAGAAGAAGAAGGCGTACCGCCACTCGGGCTACCCGGGCGGACTCAAGTCGGTGACCTATGCCGAGCTGCTCGAGAAGAACCCGGCCCGCGCGGTCGAGAAGGCCATCCGCGGCATGCTCCCCAAGAACAGCCTGGGCGCCCAGCAGCTCTCGAAGCTCAAGGTCTACGCCGGTGCCGAGCACCCGCACGCTGCGCAGCAGCCCACCACCTACACCTTCGACCAGGTCGCCCAGTAAGCGCCGCGAAACCACGCAAGGAAACACTGATGGCGAAGATCGCTGACTCCCTCGAGGAGACCCCCCAGAACTACTCCACCGAGACGCCCGCGTCGGAGGCCGCTGCCGCCGCCGCACCCCGTCCGGTGCTCTCGGTCCCCGGCGCTGCCGTGGGTCGCCGCAAGCAGGCCATCGCCCGCGTGCGTCTGGTCCCCGGCTCCGGCACGATCACGGTCAACGGCCGCACGATCGAGGACTACTTCCCGAACAAGCTGCACCAGCAGCTGATCAACGACCCGTTCACCGTGCTCGAGCTCGCCGGCTCGTACGACGTGATCGCCCGCATCTCCGGTGGCGGCCCCTCGGGCCAGGCCGGTGCGCTGCGTCTGGGCATCGCCCGCGCGCTGAACGGCATCGACGAAGAGAACAACCGCCCGACCCTGAAGAAGGCCGGCTTCCTCTCGCGCGACGCTCGCGTCAAGGAGCGCAAGAAGGCCGGTCTCAAGAAGGCGCGCAAGGCTCCTCAGTACTCGAAGCGCTAAAGCTTCATGGCGCTGTTCGGTACGGACGGTGTGCGGGGCCTGGCCAATGGCCCCCTCACCGCCGAACTCGCACTCACCCTGGCCCAGGCGACTGCCGTCGTCCTGGGCCAGGGCCGTATCGCCGAGGCGCGGACGGCGGCCGGCAAGCGGCTGACCGCAGTCGTCGCGCGCGATCCGCGGGTGTCGGGTGAGTTCATCTCGGCCGCCGTCGCGGCCGGTCTGGCATCCTCGGGCGTCGACGTGCTCGACGCGGGTGTCCTGCCCACGCCGGCGGCGGCGTTCCTCATCGGCGACATCGACGCCGACTTCGGCGTCATGGTGTCGGCGTCGCACAATCCCGCGCCCGACAACGGCATCAAGATCTTCGCCCGCGGCGGCGTCAAGCTCCCCGACGAGGTCGAGCGACGCATCGAGGCCGCGCTCACCGGTCCGAAGCTCCAGCCCACGGGCGCCGGCGTCGGCCGCATCCGGGTCTTCTCCGACGCCGAGGACCGCTACGTCGTGCACCTGCTCGCCTCGCTGCCGCACACGCTCGACGGCATGCACGTCGTGCTCGACTGCGCCCATGGTGCGGCCTCCGGGGTGTCGCCGCAGACGTTCCGGGATGCCGGGGCGAAGGTGACCGTCATCGGCGCCGACCCCGACGGGCTCAACATCAACGACGGTGTCGGATCGACGCACCTCGACCGCATCGCCGCGGAGGTCATCCGCACGGGCGCCGACATCGGCATCGCCCACGACGGCGACGCGGACCGCTGTCTCGCGGTCGACGCCGAAGGGCGCGTCATCGACGGCGACCAGATCATGGCGATCCTCGCGGTGGCGATGAAGGAACGCGGCCGGCTCCCGAAGGACACGCTCGTGGCGACCGTCATGAGCAACCTCGGACTGCACCGCGCAATGGCCGATCACGGCATCGCCGTGGAGCAGACCGCCGTGGGCGACCGGTACGTCCTCGAGCGCATGAACGAGGGCCGGTTCGGTCTGGGCGGCGAGCAGAGCGGGCACGTCATCATGAGTCGCTACGCCACCACGGGCGACGGCCTGCTCACCGGGCTGCACCTCGTGGCCGAGATGGCGCGCCAGGGCAAGACGGCCGCCGAGCTCGCCTCGGTGATGACCGTGTACCCGCAGCTGCTCGTCAACGTGCGCAACGTCGATCGCGACCGGGTCGCCTCGGACGAGCCGCTGCAGGCCGCGGTCGCCGCCGCCGAGGCGCGACTCGGGGACTCCGGCCGCGTGCTGCTGCGGGCATCCGGCACCGAGCCGCTCGTGCGCGTGATGGTCGAGGCCGAGAGCCAGTCCGAGGCGGCCGAGGTCGCCGACGAGCTCGCCGCCGTCGTCTCCGAGCGTCTCGCGCTCTAGAAGGCTCGCCGTCGGTCAGCGGATGCGGCCGCGCAGCTCGTGCTGGTCGGTCGGGGCATCCGCGAGCACGAGGCGCGCGGAATCCGTCGCATCGGCGACGTTCCACAGCAGCACCCCGACCGGCGCGCCGGAGTCGTCACGGTAGTAGACGACCGTGCGCTCGCGGCCGTCGTCGTCGGGTTCGAGATCGACCACGAGGGCGTCGAGCTCGGCGTCGAGGGAGCCGACGGCCTCCCAGCGGATGCCGAAGACGGCCGAGTAGAAGAACGGCGTGTGGCGGTAGGCCTCCGCGGCACCCGCCATCGAGCGACCCGCGGCCCGTCCCATCTCCTGCGCATTGTCGACGTGCTCGACGCGGGTGCGGCCGAGGAGCCGGTCGGGATAGGAGGCGATGTCGCCCGCGGCCCAGATGCTGTCGTCGCTGGTGACGAGATGCTCGTCCACCACGACCCCGTCCTCGACGCGGAGCCCCGCCGTCTCGGCGAGGTCGGTGACCGGGGTCACGCCGAGCCCGAGCACCGCGGCGTCCGCGTGCAGCTCGGTGTCGTCGTCGAGGGTCAGCGTCACGGTGTCGGTCAGGGGAGCGACCCGCTCGACGCGCCGGCCGCGGACGAGGTTCACCCCGGCATCCGCGAAGAGCGACTCGTAGCGTTCGGCGATCGCCGGCGGGAAGGTCGCGGCCCCGAGCACGGCGTCGGGGAAGACGAGGTCGACGACGGTGTCGTTCTGGACGAGGGCGGCGGCGATCTCGGCGCCGATGTACCCGCCGCCCACGACGACGATGCGCCGGCCGTGTCCCGCCAGCTCGCGCAGCCGCCGGTAGTCCGCCGCCGAGCGGAAGGCGAGGACGCGGTCGCTCGGCGGCGAATCCGCGTCGCCGGGCTTCGAGCCGGTTGCCAGCAGGAGCCGGCGGTAGCCGATGCGCTCGCCCGACGCGGTGACGACGCTTCGGCCGTCGCGGTCGAGCTCCGTCACGAGGGTGCGGAGGCGGATGACGGCTCCGGTGTCGTCGGCGGTGCGGAGGGGCACCTGATCGGCGGTGAAGTCCGGATCGGTCCAGAGCTTCTTCGACAGCGCGGGGCGCGTGTAGGGCTCGTCGACGTCGGCGCTCAGGATGCCGATGACGCCGTCCGAGTCGATCTCGCGGATGCCGCGGGCGGCGGCATCGGCCACCATGCCACCGCCGACGATGAGATAGTCGAAGCTCTCCATGGCCGCCACGCTAGGTCGCGAAGTGGGCGGTGTCGTGCGGATGCCGCGGTGCGGTGCGGCGCGTATGATGCGGCGGCCGGCGATGCGGGCACGGCTTCGGGTCTGTGCCGAGAGGTTCACTGCCCCGGCGCCGTTCCCCAGCGTCGCCCGGACAGTGAACCCGTCCGGCGACTGTGCCCCCAACACGACCGTCGGACCCGAGTGCGGTGACTATCGGATGTCGCCCCCGCCGGTTCTCGGAACACATTCAGAGTACGACGCCGACAAGCCGGATCTGGCCGTCAGGGACGAAATTGCGGTTACGTTGCGGTTGCCTTCGCACGGCCTTGAGGTCGTTCTCGGACCGAACGACATTTGCCCGATTCCGGGGTTCGTGCGACACTCATCGGAATTGCTGGGAGGGGTCTCGGCCGACGTGTGCGTCTGTCGAGGGTGATTGTCACCACTGAGGAAGACATGAAACCAGCAGATCCGAATACCCGTACCTCATCTCGCCGACGACGGACGTCGGTGGTGTCCGCGACCGTGGCAGCGGTTGCGCTCGTGATGACCTCCGCACTCGGTGCGCAGGCCGCCGAGAGCGCCCCCGCCGACACCTCTCCGCAGCCGTCGGGCGAACCCGCCGCGCAGACGCTCACCCTCGCGGCGGCAGACACCGCCGTCGTCTCCGCGCGCCAGCCGCGCGCCGTGCTGTCGCGGCATCCGCTCAGCGCGACGGCCTCGCAGGACCGCAGCTACCTGCTGTTCGACCTGCCCGACGACGTCGACCCGACGCAGCCGGTGCGCGCGACCCTCGACCTCACCGTGGGCTTCTCGAGCGCGCGTGCCGCGGGTCTCGAGGTGTTCGCCGAATCGGGTACCTGGTCGGGTCAGTCGCTCACGTACGCGGGTCGCCCGGCTGAGACCGGCTCGCGTCTGAACGCCGTCGCGCCCGTCGCACGCTCGGGCAGCGACCTGTCGATCGATCTGGGCGATGTCGCCGCGGTCGCCGCCGACGGCGACCTGTCGCTGCGCATGAGCTACCGCCAGCGCTACATCTCCTCGACGTACGTGCGCACCGGCGACGGCGCTCCCCAGCTGCGGGTGACATACACCCCGAAGGCCGCCCCGCAGCCCGAGCCCGAGACCCCCGCGCCGCCGGTGCAGCCCGAGCCCGATCCCGAGACGCCCGCGCCGCCGGTCGTTCCCGCGATCCCCGGCAAGGAGATCTTCGCGCACTACTTCCCGCCGTACCCGGTGTCGATCGACAACCGACCGGCCGACAGCGACTATTACGCCCGCAACTACCTGCAGCCCGATGGTGAGGGCGGCCGCCACGCCGGCTACGGCGGGCTGCTGCGCGACCGGCCCGAGCCGGTCCCCGTCTCGAGCTCGTCGGACTGGAGGACCCAGAACCTGCAGCGCGAGGTCCAGCAGGCGTCGGCGGCGGGCATCGACGGTTTCACCGTCAACATCATGGGGCTCGCAGGTTCGAACTGGGAGGCGACGAAGAACCTCTTCATCGCCGCCGAGCGCGAGGGAGACTTCGCCGTCGTGCCGATGATCGACGCGACGGCATCGGCCGGCGACGCCGATCCGGGGACGGTCGCCGACCGTCTTGCCGAGCTCTACACCTCGTCCGCCGCCTATCGCGTCGGAGGTCGAGCGCTGCTGTCGTCGTTCGCGGCCGAGCGTCAGAGCGTCGACTGGTGGCGCCAGATCATCGACCGACTGCAGAACGTCCACGGCGTTCCGGTGACCTTCCAAGCCGTCTTCCTCAACGCCTCCGATGCCAACATGGCCGCCTTCCGCGGGATCGCCGACGGCTACGGCAACTGGGGCGTCCGCACGGAGTGGAACACGCTCAACGGTCCGGACTACGCGGCGCGGGCCGCGTCCTACGGCAAGAGCTGGATCGCACCGGTGTCGGTTCAGGACTACCGGCCCCGATCGGGTGTCTTCGCCGAGGCGGGGAACACCGCGAACCTGCGCGCCTCGTGGCAGCGAGCCATCGACAGCGGCGCGCAGTACGTGCAGCTGGTGACGTGGAACGACTACAGCGAGAGCACGCAGTTCGCGCCGTCGGTCGATCACGGCGATGCGTTCCTCGACGCGAGCCGGCCCTTCGTGGACTGGTTCCACACCGGCGTCGAGCCCGCGATCACGGAGGACCAGGCCTTCCTCACGCACCGGACCCAGTTCGCCGGGGCGCTGCCGGAGCTGCTGCACCGTCTCGCCACCCCGACGCTCGGTGGAACCTCGATCGCCCCGACCGACAACGTCGAGGCGCTGGTCTACCTGACCGCGCCCGCGACGCTGACCTTCACGGTGGGTGGTCGGACGACGGGCGTCGACGCGCCCGCCGGACGGTCGGCCGTCACAGTGCCGCTGCGTTCCGGGTCGGTCTCCCTCACGGTGAGCCGAGACGGCTCAGCGGTGATCGAGCTCGACTCGCCGTACGCGGTCGTGGATCGCCCGGTCGTCGAGGATCTCGGCTACTACGCCGTCGACAGCGTCGAGTAGGGATCAGCACCGCGCGTCGCCCCGATCAGCGCCGCCCCGCCGGAGAACGCTCGCCACCGAGTGCTTCTGCGGCGGGGCGGTCGTCGTGGTGCCCGGTGCGCCGGACCCGAGGGCGTTCGGCCGGCGCGACCGAGTAGGTCGAGTAGCTCTGCCGATCGGCTCGGCTCGGACGCGCGAGGTTCAGGACGGTCCCGTGGATCGTCGCGCCGACCGAGGTGAGGCGAGCCGCCGCGCGGCGTACGTCGCGCTCGCGGACGCGACCGGCGCCCACCACGAGCACCGCTCCGCCGAACAGGCGCGCGAGCACCGCGGCATCCGCCACGGGGTGCACCGGCGGCGCATCGATGATGACGACGTCGTGATCAGCGCGGAGCGTCTCGAGGAGAGCGATCGTCCGCTCGGACTCGAGGAGCTCGGACGGGTTGGGCGGAACAGGACCCGACAGCAGCACCCGCAGACGATCCGGCCCCCAGGCGACGAGGGCCTCGTCGAGCTCGACCTCGCCGGCGACGACGGAGGTCAGGCCGATCTCGGGGGGGACGTCGAGGATGCGGCCGAGGCTCGGGCGGCGCAGATCGGCTTCGACCAGGCACACGGATGCGCCGGTGGCCGCCAGGGCCGCGGCGACGTTGGCCGCCGTCGTGCTCTTGCCCTCGCCGGGAACGGAAGAGGTGAAGACGAACACCCGGTGCGCCTGAGACGTCTGCACGAAGCGGAGGTTCCCGCGCAGACGCCGATAGTCCTCGGACCGCAGCGAGTGCGGCGCCGACAGGAGGGCGACCGGCGCTCGCTCGGCCGTGCGGTCAGCGCTCACGGTGCCGATGATCGCCGCGCCGGAGGCGTCCGCCGCCTGCTCGGTGGTGCGGATGCGGGTGCCGAAGAGCAGGCGGAGCATCACGACGGCGGCCGCGGCGACGAGCCCGCCGAGCGTGCCGAGGACCACGAGCATGGTGGTGTGCGGCGACGACGGCGTCGCGGGCGGGACGGCGTTCTCGATCACGCGCAGGCGCACCGGCGATGTGCCGTCGACCTGCGGCGACAGGGTGGGGACGACTTCGGCGAGCTTGGCGGCGACGAGATTCGCGATGCGCGCGGCCTCGCGCGGCGACGGATCGGTGGCCGAGATCGAGATCATCGACGTGTTCAGCGGCACCGCCGTCGAGACCCGATCGCGCAGCTGCTCCGTGCTGTCCGTCAGGCCGAGCTGATCGATGACGGGGGCGAGCACCACCTCGCGGGTCGCGACGGTGCTCAGGTTGCGGGCCTGCTGCTGCGAGAAGTTGCTCCCTTGAGCCAGCTCCCCGGTCGTCGAGCTTCCGGTGACGGCGACGAAGACGTCGGCCTGCGCCGTGTACTCGCGCGGCAGCGACCACGCGTAGGCGAGACCCGCGGTCGCGCCGATCGCCATGAGCGCCAGCACCGTCAACCAGTGGTAGCGAACGATCCGCAAAATGCGCGTGGACTCCATGGTCTTCCCCCTTCGCGCACGGATCGCTCCGTGCGGCCCCAATCACCGCGTGCGAACACGCGGACCCCGTCTGTCATGATATGCGAGGGGGAGGCCGTGGGGAAGCAGACTGAAACGCCGCCGTCGGACCCGGACGCCGGATCCGACGGTTCGCTGCGCGGGGGGCTGCGCGTCACGCTCGTCGCGGTTTCCGTCGCCGTGCTGTCGGTGGTGCTTCCGGTCGCCCTCGTCTCCGATGTCACCGACGCCGCGCGCAGCGATGCCTGGATCGTCACGCTGCTGATCATGATCTACGGCGGTGTCCGCCTCTCGGCCACCTGGGTCTCGGGCCGCCCCCGGCTGTTCGACTTCTTCTTCTGGCTCTTCACCTACATCTTCATGGGGCTCGGGCCCACCGTTCAGATCCGCGCCGACGCGGTGTCGACGACGACGCCGGGCATCGACAGCGGCTGGGACCTGCCTACGGCAGGTGTGGTCGCTCTCGGGATCGGATGCTACGAGATCGCCCGAGCGGTCGCGCTCGTCGTCGAACGGACGCGACCGCGCCGGGCGGGCGCGGCGCCGAGACCGGTCTCGCCGGTGCGCGCTGCGATGCTCATCGCGGTCGGACTCGCCGTCAGCGCGTACTTCGTGGTCCAGATGGGTCCCGCCGCGGCGCTCGGAAGCCGCGAGGCCGCCTTCGCCGCCCGCGAGGCGCGCTGGCCCGATCCGGCGGTGAGATCCGTGATGTACGCCGCTGCTGTGTACCCCCTCCTCATCGCCACCGGCGCGCTCGCGCAGCTCAGGCGCCTCGCCGCCTCCCGCGCCGCACGGATCTCGGTCACGGTCGCCGCCCTCCTGGCAGCGGCCGTGCTCCTGCTCGTGGTCAACCCCATCGCGAGCGCGCGCTACACGTTCGGCACGGTGGCGTTCGCGCTCGCCGTCTACGCGGGAGCGATGGTCACCCGCGCGCGGGCGCGACTGACAATGCTCCTCGCGATCGTCGCATTCCTGTTCGTCTTCCCCATCGCCGACGCCTTCCGCACCGACGAGGTGCGGGTCAATCGCTCGAGCTTCTTCGGCGAGTACCTCGCGAACCCCGACTACGACGCGTTCTGGCAGGTCGCGAATGCCCTGTCTTTCTGGGTCGACGGGCTCGTCCAGCCGATGCGGCAGCTCCTCGGCAGCATCCTCTTCTGGGTGCCGCGGGCCGTGTGGCCCGACAAGCCCACCGACACCGGCATCGTGCTGGCCGAGTACCGCGGCTACAGCTTCGACAATCTGTCGGCACCGGTGTGGGCAGAGGCTCTCGTCAACGGTGGGGTCGTCGCGGTCGTGGTCGTGTTCGTCGCGCTGGGCGTCGCGCTGCGGGCGATGGACCGACGGATCGTGTTGGCGTTCGCCGCCGGCGGCGTCTGGGCGATCGTGGGCGCCGTGCTGCCGGTGTACATGACGATTCTGATGCGCGGGTCGCTCCTGCAGGCGACGGGCGCGACGACGGTCATGATCGTGTGCCTCATCCTCATCTCCGGCGCGGCCGGGCGAGACCCCGACCGCACCGACGACGGGGCGGGCTCAGGCGACCCGCAGCTCGGCGCCGCTCTCGCGGTACCAGGCGACCGTGCGCTCGATGCCGGCGCGGAGACCGATCCTCGGCGACCAGCCGGTCGAGCGGAGCAGACCGACATCCAGTAGCTTCCGCGGGGTGCCGTCCGGCTTCTCGGTGTCCCAGCGCGTCTCGCCCTCGTAGCCGACCGCATCGGCGACCATCTCCGCGATCTCGCGGATCGTCGCGTCGCGACCGGTCCCGACATTCACGTGGGAGTCGCCGTCGTAGTGGTCCAGCAGGTGCAGCACGGCGGATGCGAGGTCGTCGGAATGCAGGAACTCGCGCCGAGGACGACCCGACCCCCAGTTCACGACGGCCGCGTCGCCGCGCCCGCGTGCTTCGTCGTAGCGTCGGATGAGCGCCGGGAGCACGTGCGAGCCCTGCGCCGAGAAGTTGTCGTTCGGGCCGTACAGGTTCGTCGGCATCGCCGAGATCCAGGGCAGCCCGTACTGACGACGCACCGCCTGCACATGAAGGATGCCGGCGATCTTCGCGATGGCGTAGGCGTCGTTCGTGGGCTCGAGGTGACCGGTGAGCAGGCTGTCCTCGCGGATCGGCTGCTCGGCGAACTTCGGGTAGATGCACGACGACCCCAGGAACAGCAGTCGCTCGACGCCGACCTCGATCGCGGCATCCATCACGTTCGTCTGGATGCGGAGGTTCTCGCTGAGGAAGTCGACGGGGAACGTGCTGTTCGCGAGGATGCCGCCCACTTTCGCCGCCGCGAGCACGACGGAGGCCGGCCGCGCGCGACGGAAGAATGCGAACACCGCGGCGCGGTCGGTCAGGTCGAGCTCGGCAGAGGTCCGCGTCACGAGCGAGGTGAAGCCGGCGGTCTCGAGGGCGCGGTGGATCGCGCTCCCGGCGAGCCCGCGGTGGCCCGCGACGAAGACGGGCGCGCCGCGGTCGAGGGGGCCGATGCCGTCGCCGACCCTCACGCTGCCCAGCCCGAGAGGGCGACGGTGTCGATCCACGGGCGGCCGGCGTACTCGAGCGCGCGGATGTCGGCGTCGACCATGATCCGGGCGAGCTCCAGCGGGCCCACGGTCGCCTTCCACCCGAGCTTCTCCTCGGCCTTGCTGGCGTCGCCGACGAGCGCGTCGACCTCGCTCGGGCGCAGGTATCGCTCGTCGAAGCGGACGTGGCGCTCCCAGTCGAGCCCGGCGTGCTCGAAGGCCGCCGTCAGGAAATCGCGGACGGTGATGCCGATGCCGGTCGCGAGGACGAAGTCCTCCGGCTCGTCGGCCTGCAGCATCCGCCACATCCCCTCGACGTACTCGGCGGCGTATCCCCAGTCCCGCACCGCATCGAGGTTGCCGAGATACACGTGATCCTGCAGCCCGAGCTTGATGGCGGCCACGGCGCGCGTGATCTTGCGGGTGACGAATGTCTCGCCCCGCCGCGGCGACTCGTGGTTGAACAGGATGCCGTTGACGGCGAACATGTCGTACGCCTCGCGGTAGTTCTTGGTGATCCAGTACGCGTACAGCTTCGCCGCGGCGTACGGCGAGCGCGGGTGGAACGGCGTCGTCTCGCTCTGCGGCGGCGGTGTCGCACCGTACAGCTCCGATGAGCTGGCCTGGTAGAACCGCGTCTGGATGCCGGCCATGCGCACCGCCTCGAGCAGCCGCACCGAACCGGTGCCGGTGGTGTCGGCGGTGTGCTCGGGCTCGTCGAACGAGACGCGGACGTGCGACTGCGCGCCGAGGTTGTAGACCTCGTCGGGATGCAGCTGAGCGAGCAGCGTCGTCATGCGCGCGCCGTCGCTGAGGTCCCCGTAGTGCAGGAACAGGCGCGCGCCGACCTCGTGCGGGTCGACGTACAGGTGGTCGATGCGCGACGTGTTGAACGTCGACGCGCGGCGGACCAGGCCGTGCACCTCGTAGCCCTTGGCGAGCAGCAGCTCGGCCAGATACGAGCCGTCCTGTCCGGTGATGCCGGTGATGAATGCGCGCTTCATGAGCGTTCCCCCTTGTGCCCGGCGCGGCAGCCCCGTCGCGCGCACCGGAAGGATCCCCAGAACCATCCCACGCGTGCCGATCCCCAAATCGACGGTGGTGCGAGTATAGGACCGCTTCCGTGGGAGCGGCAACACCCGCTCAGCCGGCGTAGATCGCCTCGAGCTGCGCGGCGACGGCATCCATCGTGAAGTCGCGTCGGACCGCGGCCCGGCCGGCGGCGCCCCGGTCGCGTGCGGCCGGCGGATCGGCCAGGAGTGTGCGCATGGCCTCTCGGAGAGAGTCGCTGCGGGCGTCGACGACGAGCCCGGCCCCGGTGCGCTCGACCGTGCCGGCCAGTCCGCAGCTGTCCGTGACGACGACCGGCAGACCGGCCGACATGGCCTCGAGAACGGCCATCGGGTAGGGCTCGTCGATGGCCGGCAGGACGTAGCCGGTGGCGCGCCGCATCCGCGCCCCGGTCTGCTCGGGAGGCAGCGCGCCCTCCCAGCGGATGCGATCCGGCGCGCCCGAGCGCGCGATGGCCGCGCGGACGGCCGCACCTTCGCCCTCGTCGGGGCCCACGAGGGTGAACCGCGCCTCGGGGAACTCCCCGGCGAGAGAGGCCGCCGCCGCGACGAACTCGGTCGGCCGCTTCCGCGGCGCCAGACGAGCGAGGAAGAGCAGCTCGAGCGGGTCGGCGGGCTCGGCGGCGGGCGCCGGCGGGACGCCGTTGTGGAGTTCGACCAGTCGGGCGCGCCCGCGCCCGACCGCGACGAGCGAGCCGCGCTCGCGCTCGGTCAGGTACGACACCGCGCGGGCGGCGGCGAGGGCTGGCCGCGTGAGCGCGGCATCGAGCGGGGCGGCGAAGGGATGCCGCGACTCGTCGATCATGCCGTGGGTCTGCAGCACCGTGGGCACCCCGCGCGATGCCGCCAGGCGGGCGGCCGGGAGCGTCACGAGATCCCGTGCGGCGTGCACGTGGACGACGTCGAACTCGCCGACGTGACGCGACAGCGAGCGCAGCAGGCCGGGCGAGGTGAGCCCGGCGAAACCGGCGCCGGGCACGAGCGTCCGCGCCGGGTAGAGGCGTGCCGCGATCCCCTCGATCTCGCGCGGCACGCGCTCGAAGCCGCGGGTCGCGCCGGCCAGGACGACCTGATGGCCGCGGGCGGCCAGCGCTTGCAGCTGATTGACCGCGACGCGGACCGGCCCGCCGTACTCGCCGAGCGGGCTGACCAGGGTGACGACGCCGAGGATCCTCACCGTCTCGACGCCTCGGTCGGAGCCGGGCGCGACACCGCGGCGGGGGCGAGGACGGTGGCGCCGTCGGGCACGTCGTGGACGACCAGCGCTGTCGCGCCGACCAGCGCGTCCGTACCGACGCGGACGCCGCGGAGCACGGTGGCGCGCGCGGCGACCCACGCGCCGTCCCCGATCGAGATCGGGGCGTTGTCGAACTCGAACGTCGGCGATCGACGATCGTGGCTGCCGGTGCACAGGAGGACGTCCTGCGAGACGCACACGTCGCTGCCGATCACGACGGGCTCGAGGTTGAGGATCCACACCCGCTCGCCGATCCACGTGTCGTCGCCGATCCGCAGCTTCCACGGCCAGTGGACCCGCACTCCCGACCGCAGGTTGACGCCCGTGCCGATCTGCGCGCCGAATGCGCGGAGAACCGCGAGGCGGATCCGAACCGGCACGAACCACGGCATGACCGCCACCGCCGACGCGCATTGCCACGCGAGCTGCCAGCCGACGGTGCGGCCCTTGTCGTATCCGCGCCCGCTGAACCCCGCGAGCCTGCGCCGTGCCCCCATGGCGCCTCATTGTACGCACGCGACGATCGGCTGCTAGAGACAGGATGCGCGGGATGCTGTACGGTTCCTCCCGTACGGGCGTGCGTGGGGACGTCGCCCGGAATCGGGGGTATTGGGGGATGTCCGAATCAGGACGACGGCTGCGCCGTCTGACCGGCGGACTCGGCAGGATGTCGGGTTTCGCGCTGTCGATCGCGCTTCTCGCGGTCGCGTCGCTCGCCGCGATCCCGGTCATGGTCGGCGCCGAGGGCGACCGCGGGTGGGGCGCTATCGCGCTCGGTCAAGCGGTGGGCGCCATCGCCGCCGCCGCGATCGGCTTCGGGTGGGGGGTGTCGGGTCCGGCGCGCATCGCGGTGGCCGACGGTCCGCACCGGCGGACGGCGTACGTGGAGTCGGTCCGCGCTCGTGCCGCGCTCTTCGTTCCGATCGCCGCGACGAGCGGTGCGCTCGCCGCGCTCGTCGCGCCGCAGTCGCCGGGGCTCGCCGTCCTGGGGGCCATCACCGCGGCGACAGCGGGGGTCTCGGCGAACTGGTACTTCGTGGGAACCGGGTCGCCGTATGCACTCCTCGTGGCGGAGACGGTCCCGCGGGTGCTCGGAACCGTGATCGGCATCGCCCTGATGCTGGGCGGAGCGGGTGCCGCCGCTGGACTGACCGGCATGCTCGGAGGCCTCGTCGCCGCCTTCGTGTGCTCGACGGTCTGGATCCTCCTCGGGCTGCGGCCGCACCGCGATCTCGCTCCGCGGCCGGCCCGCCTGTCGCGGGTGCTCGCGGAGCAGCGGCACGGCATGGGCTCGGCGCTCGGCTCCGCGGTGTACATCGCGCTCCCGCTCGTCGTGGTGACGGTCATCGCGCCCGCCGCTCAGCCCGTGTTCGCCCTCGTCGACAAGCTCCAGCGGCAGGTCAGCGTGGCACTGCAGCCGGTGATCACGGTCGCCCAGGGATGGGTGCCGCGTCGCGACGTCGCTCAGAGCGCCGCGCGCGCTCGCACCGCGCTCGCGGTGGGGGCGGCGGCGGCATCCGTGATCGGTCTCGTCGTGGTTCTCGCGGGCGGGCCGGCTCTCCGGTGGCTCGGCGGGGGCGAGATCGCGGTGATGCCTCTCGCCGTCGTGCTCATGGCGTTGTTCGTCGCGGTCAACTTCTTCGAGTCCCTCGTCGCCAAAGCGCTTCTGCCCTCGCTCGGCCGCCTCCGCATCGGCGCGCACGCGACCGTCGTCAGCACCTTCGTCGTCGTGCCGCTCGTCGCGCTCGGGGCGGCCCTGTGGGGCGCCGTCGGCGCTCTGACCGCCGTGGTTCTCGGTCTCGTCACACGCGGCGCGGTCGAGGCGGTCGCCGCGTCGCGGACGATCCGAGCCACCCATGCCGTGACCATCCGGGAGGAGATCGATGTCTGACAAGGTGCGCGACGTGGTGAGGCTCGTGCTCTGGCTCCTGCCCGCCGGTGCGGCGAAGAACGCATTGCTGCGAAGGGCCGGCCACCGCGTCCATCCCACTGCTCGGGCGCGCCCGAGCATCGTCTGGCGGGTCGGTTCGTTCGAGCTCGCCCCGCACTCCTCGTTCGGATTCGCGAACGTCGTCAAGAACATGCGGGAGATCCGCCTCGGGCGTGACGCGATGATCGGGCGGTGGAACCTCATCTCCTCGCACGAGTCCTTCGTGCGGCATCTGCCGACCGGCGGCGCCCTGGTGCTCGGCGATCACGCGAAGATCACCAGCCGGCACCAGCTCGACTGCTCCGGCTCGGTGTCCCTGGGGCCGTTCGCCTCCGTCGCGGGTCACCAGAGCCGCGTGATGTCGCACAGCGTCGACCTCGCACGCAACGCGCAGACGGCTCTACCCGTTGTGATCGGCGAGCGCTCTTTCGTCAGCACGCGCGTGCTCGTCCTGGGCGGGGCCGTGCTGCCGGCTCGGTCCGTCCTCGGCGCCGGATCCGTTCTCATCCGCGCGCGCGGTGTGCCTGAGCCCGGCCTGTGGGCGGGGGTGCCGGCGAAGCTGCGCGGGCCCGTCTCGGGCGCGTGGTTCGAGCGCGAGGAGACCTCGACGCACGACCTGTGGATCCCCGCGACCGACACGATCGTGCATACCCGATGACCGCTGACGCGGGGCGGGTGCCGGCGGGGCGCTGGTGGAGCGTGCGCCGACCGGCCGGCGGTCGGTGGTGGCAGCGCGAATGGGGTGGGATGCCGGTGTGGGCGGTCGTGTCGACGCTGCTGGTCATCCCCGGGCTCCTCTGGGCCGGAATGGGACTGCGCCCCGCCCCGGCGGCCGATGTCGCCGCGGCATCCTCTCCGGTGGTGCTTTTCCTCGGCGACTCGTATGTGGCCGGAGCCGGTGCGAGCAACCCGTCGCGCAGCTGGGTGAGCGTCGTGGGCGCCGCAGAAGGATGGCGCGTGCGCAACTACGCGCGCGGGGGCACCGGCTATGTCGCCGAGGTGTCGGGCGAGAAGGCGCCGAACGCCTGCGGCCGCGAGGACTGCCCGGATTTCGCGGCCATGGCCCGTGAAGGCGCGGCGCTCCTCCCCGACATCGTCGTGGTCTCGGGCGGCCGGAACGACATCGGCGCCGATGCGCTCGACACGGGCGTCGCGCAGTTCTTCGCTCTGCTGCGCGAGACGTACCCGAACAGTCGGATCTACGTGACGAACGTGCTGTGGGATGCGACGGACCCGCCGCCGCAGGTCGCTGCGCTCGCGGACGTCGTCCGGGCCGGCGCCGAGGGCATCGGTGCGACCTGGCTCGACCTCGGGCAGCCGCTCGGCTCCGATACCGAGCTGGTCGCGCCCGATGGCGTGCACCCGGACGATGCGGGCCACCAGGCGATCGCGGACGCGGTCCTGGCGGCGCTGGACTGACGCCTCAGCCGGCCGCCGTGAGCGTCCGGAACCACTTGCGGCACAGCAGCGCGGTGATGACCGTGGTCGCCAGCAGCAGCGCGGCGTAGACGACGATGAACAGCTGCGGGGCGCCCCACAGGACGAAGGCCACCGCGAGGACGCCGTAGTCCGCCGGCAGCAGCAGCACGGCGCGCGCGGTGGACGGCGTCCCCGGAGCGGCATCGCGCGGCATCAGCAGCGAGTGGAGCGTGAGTCCGGCGAAGAGCACGACCGACACGAGGGAGTAGGCGAGCGGTGCGAGGAGCCAGACCCCGCCGTGCAGATCGGCACCGTCGAACCCGACGAGGACCGCGGCGTGCACGGCGACCATCTTGCCGGCGTCCACGACGTGGTCGAGCCATTCGCCGGCGCGGGACGAGGCCCCGGTGAGTCGGGCCACCTGACCGTCCGCGGCATCGAGCGCGAACCCGAGCACGAATAGTGCTGCGGCCGCCACCCCGGCGACGACGGTGATCGGTGCTGCGGCGACGACCACGACGCCCGCGATCGTGACGAGCGCTGAGACGACCGTGACGGCGTTCGGGCCGATGCCGAACGTCGCCGCGGCAGCGGCGAAGGCACGTCCGAGCGGCCGGTTGATCCACCGCGAGTACAGCGACACGCCCCGCTTGCCCTTCTGCGCGTCGCGCAGCCGGCGCCAGGCCTCGGCGTATTCCATACGATTCCCCTATTCGCAGACCACCGGCATCCGGTCTATGCGTCCCCTGCGCCACAGTGTACGATGCACGCAGGTCGGCCGCTGCTGGGGCAGCCCCCGACCGCACTGGGGAAACACCGCGTGACGGGGGTCGCGCGTTTGGGGGAGCGCCCGCGAGGGTGCAAGACATTGGGGAACACTCGTGCGTACACGCATTGCGGCCGTGGCCGCTGTCGTCCTGGCATTGATCATCGGGGTCGGAATCGTCAACGTCGCGGCGCCGGCCTCGGCGCTGTCTCCGGGGGTGTCCTTCGCTGCGGAGGATCAGCCGTCGTGGCAGACGAACGGCACCATCTACGCGCTCGGCGCCGCCGGGGGCAAGGTCGTCGCCGGCGGGACCTTCTCGCAGATCCGCCCGCCCGCGGGGCGCAGCGACGCGGCTCGGGCGCGCAACGCCCTCGTGATCCTCGATGCCGAGACCGGCGAGCCCGACGCCTGCCAGTTCGCCGTCACGCTGAGCGGGGGCACGCCCACGATCCGCGCGATCACCACCAGCGCGGACGGCTCACGGGTCTACGTCGCCGGCAACTTCTCGAGCGTCGGCGGCGTCAATGTCGCGCGCATCGCCGCGCTCGACGTGCAGGCCTGCACCGTCACGCCGTTCCGGGCGCCGCTGCCCTCGTCGACCGTGACCGCCCTCGCGCTGCACGGCTCGACGCTGTACGCGGGCGGGCTGTTCCAGACCGTCGGCGGCAACCCGCGGCAGGCCTTCGCCGCTTTCCGTGCCGACTCCGGTGCGCTCCTGCCCTGGACCGCCAACGCCGTGCGCGGACGCACCGATCTGCCGCCGCAGGTCAACGAGGCGCGCGCCGTCGCGGTCTCGCCGGACGGCGCCAAGGTCGTCCTCGGCGGCGACATGTTCTCCATCAACGGCCAGTACTCGCACTCCATCGCGATCGTCAGCGGCGCGAGCCCCCTCGACGGCAGCGGCGGCGAGGTGCTGCGCACCTACCCGCAGGGCTTCATCCCCGACACATCGGTGACCAAGACGATCATCGACGGCGGCGACGGCAACTTCTACATCGGCAACGAGGGCACCGGCGGCGGGGTCTTCGACGGCAAGGCGGCCTTCTCGTGGTCCACGGGGGACCAGGTCTGGCGCGACACGTGCCTCGGCGCGACGCAGTCGCTCGTCATGTACCAGGGCACGCTGTACTCGGCCAGCCATGCGCACGACTGCAGCGGCATCAACGCCTTCAACGACGGCATCCGTCGATACTTCATGGCGCAGAACCCGCAGACGACCGAGATCCTCGGCTGGCTGCCTCTCGGCAATGACGGCATCGGCGAGGGCATCGGTCCGCGAGCCCTCGTCGTCGCGACCGGCCGCACGACCGGCCAGAACTACCTGTGGTCCGGCGGCGACTTCACGTCGATCAACGGTCGGGCTCAGCAGGGGCTGACGCGGTTCGGGCCGCAGGACACCGGCAACCCGCCCACGCCCGTCGCGAGCGCGCAGGCCATGGCCGACGGAACGGTGCAGGTCCGCTTCCGGACCGTCGTCGACGCCGATGACAGCCACCTCCTCTATAGCGTCTACCGGGGCAACGCGGCGGAGCCGATCTGGACCGGCACCGGCAGGTCGCTCTGGTGGGAACGTCCCCAGGTGACATTCGTCGACACCGCCGTTTCGCCCGGCGCCACCTATTCGTACCGCGTGACCGCCAGCGACGGCACCAATACGTCCGCGCGCTCGAGCGCTGTGACCGCAACGGCCCGCGCGGCGACGTCGGACTACTCGGCCGCTGTCCGAGCCGACGGCCCGCAGAGCCTGTGGTCCGGTGCGGCTCTCGGGTCGTGGGTGCAGGATTCCGCGGCGCAGCAGTCCCGCACCGACGCTGTCCCGGCCGCGCTCATGGACGGGGCGACGACGTCCGCCGATTCGGCGGTTCCGAGTGGCGGCGGGTCGCTCCAGTTCGACGGGGCGAACGATTACGCCATCACGGACCAGCTGCGCGCCGGCCCCTCCACCTACACGGTCGAGACCTGGATCAACACCACGACGACCGCCGGCGGCAAGATCGTCGGCTTCGGAAACGGACGTCCGCGCACCGGCTCGGGTGTCTCGAACCTCAGCGGCAACTACGACCGACACGTCTATATGCGCAACGACGGACGCGTGACCTTCGGCGTCTGGGTCGGCCACGCGGCGACGCTGACCTCGCCGCAGGCGCTCAACGACGGACAGTGGCACCACATCGTCGCCACGCAGGGCCCGTCGGGGATGACCCTCTCGATCGACGGGCTGCGCGTCGGCACGAACGGCACGTCCAATGCGCAGGGCTACTACGGCGTCTGGCGCGTCGGCGGCGACAACCTCTCGGGGTGGCCCGACCGGCCTGCGAGCGACTTCTTCGCCGGCCTCATCGACGAAACGGCCATCTACTCCAGCGCGCTTCCCGCGACCCGTATCGCCGACCATTACCTCGCCTCCGGTCGGACCCTCGATGTGAACGCGGCGCCCGCCGACGCGTACGGCGCGGCCGTGTTCGCCGGCGACCCGTCCCTCTACTGGCGGTTCGACGACAGCGCCGACTCCGCCGCCGACGCGTCGATGTTCGGGACGAGCACGGGTGCGTACAACACCGGCGCGTCGCGCAGCCCGAACGGCGCCGTCGCCGGCAGCGGCTCGCTGACCCTGCCGGGCAACGAATCCGGCACCGTCGGCCTCGCGCAGCCCACCGCCCCCTCGAGCGCCTTCACTGGCGAGGTCTGGTTCCGCACCGACACCACCGACGGCGGCAAGATCTTCGGTTTCGAGAACACCCTCACCGGCAACGGCGGCAACTACGACAAGCACCTCTACATGACCAATGACGGCAAGCTCGTCTGGGGCTCGTGGATCGGTTCCGCCGCGATCGTGCAGTCTCCGCTGTCGTACAACGACGGAGCCTGGCACCAGGCCGTCGGGGTCATCGACACCTCCGGGCGCAAGCTCTACGTCGACGGCCAGCTCGTCGCCTCCAGCAACGTCCCCGGCGCCGAGACCGGGTCGGGACGCTGGCGGGTCGGCGGCGGCAACATCGGCGGGTGGCCCGGACAACCGAACTCGTTCTACTTCCGCGGAGACCTCGACGAGTTCGCGATCTATTCGAGCACGCTCGACGCCGCCACGATCGCGCGTCACTTCGCGATCGGCGTCGCCGACACCACGCCGCCCAGTGCGCCGGGAGCCGCGTCCGCCTCGCTGCAGGCGGACGGCGTCCACCTCAGTTGGGCGCCGGCGACGGACAACCGGTCGGTAGCGTCGTACACCGTCTACCGGGGAGCGACGGCGGACTTCGCTCCGGGCGAGGACACCCGGCTCGGGACGACCACGACCACGTCGTTCGTCGACAGTGCGCAGTTCTCCGGCAGCCGCTACTACCGCGTCGTGGCGGTGGACGCGGCGAGCAACGTGGGTCCCGCCACGGCGGCCGTCGCCGTCGAGCGGCCCGATGTCACGGCTCCGTCGGCGCCGACATCGCCGGTGGCGATGCTCGGCGCGGACGGCATCGCGCTGTCGTGGACGGCCTCTTCTGACGACGTCGGAGTCACGAGCTACCGTGTGCACCGAGGCGCGACGTCGGACTTCGCGGTGACGGCCGACAACGCCGTCGGAACATCGGCGACACCGTCCTTCAGCGATCCGGTCGGTGCACCGGGCACGTACTTCTACCGGATCGTGGCGCTGGATGCCGCGGCCAACGCGAGCGAGGCCTCGGCGGCGGTATCGGCGACGATCGCCGCGCCCGACACGGCGGCGCCCAGCGCGCCCGGCGCTCCCGCGGCGACGCTGTCGGGCAGCACCGCACGGGTGAGCTGGACGGCCGCGACGGACGACACCGGCGTGACCGGCTACCTCGTCCACCGCGGTTCCGACGCCGCGTTCGAACCGAACGGCGCCAACCGTGTCGCACAGGTGACGGGGCTCGGCTACGACGACACCGGTCTCACGCCCGGTGTGTACCACTACAAGATCCGGGCGGTCGACGCTGCCGGAAACATCGGCGCGGCGGCATCCGTGTCGGTGACCGTCGAGTCGGCAGCCGAGCCGGTGACGGTGCGCGTCCCCGTGGCCGACGACGCGATGCTCTCCCAGGCCGCGCCGACGACGAACTACGGCTCGCTGAACCAGATCTCCAGCCGGGCCGGTGCGTCGTCCGTCGAGTCTCTGCTGTCGCTCCCGCTGCCGACCGCGCCCGCGGGGACGGCGCTGACCCGGGCCACGCTGAGCGTACGCACGTCGACCGATCCCACGGCCGGAACACTCGACGCGACGGACTTCGCGGTCATCCCCGACACCTGGAACGAGTCGACGGTCACGTGGAGCACACGGCCGACCACATCGGGAACGCCGCTCGGCCGCCTCGGGCAGGCGCCCGCGACGAACACGGCGTACGCCGTCGACCTGTCGGCGACCGCGCTGCAGGCGCGCCTGGGGTCGACGGCCACCATCCGGATGACCGGGGCCGGGGCGGACAACCTCCGGCTGTGGTCGTCCGAGGCGGCCACCGCCAGCTACCGTCCCGTGCTGGCGCTCGAGTTCACTCCGCTCAGCGCATCCGACACGACCGCCCCGACGGCGCCCACCGGCGTGCAGGCGTCGGCCTCCGGCGCGACGGTCGGTCTCGGCTGGACGGCGGCGACGGACGACCGAGGCGTCGTGCGCTATGAGATCCACCGCAGCGCGACGCCCGGATTCGCGGTCAGCGCCGCGACGCGTGTGGGCGAGTCGACCGCGACGTCGGCGACGGACGGTCCGCTCGCGCCGGGGACGTACCTCTACCGGGTCGTGGCCTTCGACGCGGCCGGCAACGCCGGTCCCGCGTCGACCGAGGCAATGGTCACGATCGCGGCGCCCGACACGACGGCACCGACCGTTCCCGGCACACCCGCCATCGCACTCAGCGGCACCAGCACGCAGGTTTCGTGGGCGCCGAGTTCGGACGCCTCCGGTGCCGTCACCTATGACGTGTACCGCGGTGCCTCCGCCGGGTTCACCGCCGATGCGGCCAGTCGGATCGGATCACCGACCGGTACGAGCTTCACCGACGGGCCCCTGGCGCCCGGCACCTACTGGTATCGCGTGAGCGCGCGTGACAGCAGCGGCAACAGCAGCGCGGCGTCGGCTGCGTCGTCCGTGACGGTCGCCGCACCGACGCAGACGGCGACGGCGACGGTGACCGTCGACGCGGATGCGGCGGCCTACTCGAGCATGCCGGCGCAGAACTACGGCACCGCCAACCAGCTCGTCTCCCGAGGGGACGTGGGGCAGCAGAGCTTCCTCCGGCTCACGCTGCCGACCCTCCCGCCGGGTGCGACGCTCGTGTCGGCGGCGTTCAGCGTGCGCACCTCCACCGATCCGACGGCGGGCAGTGCCGGGACGCACGACCTACACCTCGTCACGGGAGCCTGGGAGGAGTCGACTCTGACGTGGGCGAACCGGCCCACCGCGACCGTCGGCTCCACGGCCCTCGGGATGCTGACGGGTGCGACCGCGACGAACACCGCGTACACCGCGGCGCTCGCCGTCGATCAGCTCACGCCGCTGCTGGGTCAGACGGTGACCCTGCGGCTCTCGACCACGTCGGCCGACAACCTGCGGATCCTCTCGCGCGAGGCGACGACTCCCGCGCAGCGCCCCACTCTCACGCTCACGTACTCCGTCTCCTGAGCGGCGACGACGAACGGTCGGTGCGCACGCGCAGCGGCCCTTTCGTCGTGCACGCGTGCGCTGCGCGCGGCGCCGGCCGCTGCGGCCACGAGCGGGCGGTTGCCGGTGCGGGCGCAGGGAAGCGACGCGGGGTGCAGGCGTTCGACCGGGCGGCCGCGGCCGGTTCTCAGGAGAAAAGAGGCGCGGCAGAGGCGACAGCCTCGCCGACGGCGGATTCTCCTGAGATCGGGCGCACCCACCCCGTCGATCGCCCCGGGTGCCGGGACGCCACGCGCGCTGAGCGCGCGCGGCGGTCAGGAGAGCACGTGCCGCGACGCCAGGTCCCGGGCGACGGGCTGCGCGGCTCCGATCGCGCTGGCGGCCGCCCGCGGCGCCGAGACGGCTGCGGTGAGGCTCCGCGCGAACGCCGCGACCGCGGCGTGCTCCGTGAGCACGCGCCTCCGGTACGTCTGGCCCGCGACTCCGTAACGGTGCGCCAGCGCCGGGTCGGCAGCCAGCGCCTCGGCGGCGTCGACGAGGTCGACCGGCATGGCCGGTGCGATGACCGGACCCGCCTGCGACGCCTCCATCTCCGCGCGAGTCGTGCTGCGTTCGTCGACGGCGGCGATGACCGGCCGGCCGGTCGCGAAATAGCTGGTGAGTTTGCTCGGCACCGACATGTCGGTCATCCCGGGGCGCTCGTTCACCAGCAGGATGTCGGCGGCCGCGAGAGTGCTGAGGAACTCCTCCTCCGGCAGCGGGTCGACGAAGGAGACCGCGTCGGCGCCCGGAAGGGCCTCCAGCGCCGCCCGCCGGCCACCGTCGCCCATGAGGACGAACCGCAGGCGCGAACCGCGCGCGCGGGCGACCTCGGCCGCCGCGACGACGTTCTCGAGGCCCTGCTTCGCGCCCATCGCGCCGGCGTGCAGGACGATGACCTCGTCGGAGCGCCACCCGCGGCGCGCGCGGACCGCGGCAGCATCCTCGAGATGGATCTCGGGTACGTGCGACCAGTTGCGGACGACATCGATCGGCCGCCGGACGGCGAACCGGCTCTCGAGAACCTGCCGGAATCGTCGATGGATGACCACGACGCGTTCGGATGCGGCGAACAGGCTCGCCTCGATCGCGCCGACCGCGCCCGCGCCGGTGCCGCCGCCGGCCTCCTGCACGCCGAGCGCGTAGATGTCCTGCACCCAGGTGACGACCGGGATGCGGGCGAGTCGCGCACGGAGCGCGATCAGGCGTGAGGCGAGCAGCGCGGGGGAGACCACGACGACGACATCGGGGGAGTCCCAGCGGCACAGCAGCGCGCGCACGCCGAACGATGTCTCGAAGAGCGCGCGACGCAACGAGCCGGGCGATCTCGGCACGTGGTGGCGCACGCGGCGGACGTCGACGGCCTCGACCGTCTCGCGAGCGGGCAGTGCACGATGCTCGTCACGCACCTCCCACCACGGATAGTGCGGGTACGACGTGATGACGCGGACGTCCCAGCCGTCGCGCGCGAGCCCCTCAGCCATACCTGTCGTGTACGGGCTGATCCCGGTCGGCTCGGGTGCGTAGTTCAGCCCGACGAAGAGCACCGATCCTCGGGCGCGCTGATTCTCGGTGTGCATCAGTAGGCTCCCATCGGCCGGAACATGACTTTGACGGTGCGCCACATGATCATCAGATCGAGCGTGACGGACCAGTTGTCGACGTAGCGGAGATCGAGCGACACGCTGTCCTCCCACGACAGGTCGCTCCGACCGCTGACCTGCCAGAGACCGGTGATCCCGGGTTTGATGTAGAGCCGTCGGAATACGCGGCCCTCGTAGTTGCGGACCTCCGACGGCAGCGGCGGTCGCGGCCCGGAGATGCTCATGTCGCCGCGCAGGACGTTGAGGAACTGGGGCAGCTCGTCGAGCGAGTACTTCCGCAGCACGCGCCCCACGCGGGTCACCCGCGGGTCCGCGCGCATCTTGAACAGCGGACCGGCGCCGTCGTTGGCGGGCAGCAGTTCGGCCAGCTCCTGCTCAGCCGTGTCGGTCATCGAGCGGAACTTGTACATGGTGAACTCGCGCCCGTCCCGGCCGACGCGACGCTGCGCGAAGAACACCGGTCCGGGGGAGTCGAGTTTGATCGCCAGCGCGATGATCGGGGTGATGAGCGCGATGGCGGTGCACGCCGCGGCGCTGACGACGAGGTCGAGCAGCCGCTTGAGCGTGTGGGCCGTTCCTTCGAAGGCCGGGATCTTCACGTGGATCAGGGGGAGGCCCTCGATGGGGCTGAGGCGGATGCGCGGCCCGGCCACGTCGGCGAGGTGGCTCGACATGATGAGCTCCGCCGCGGTGCCCTCGAGCTCCCAGGCCAGCGAGCGCGAGAAGTCGGGATCGTCGTCGGGCACACTCGCCACGACGATGGTGTCGGCGTGCTCCTCGCGGGCGACGCGGGCGATGTCGCGCGCCGTCGTCACGAGATGGACCCGCGTTGCGTCGGTCCACTCGACCGTGTCCGTGAGGGCGAGCGCGATGACGGCGTAGCCGTTGTCGGCGAGTGCGAGCTGCCGGGCGGCGTAGTCGACGTCGCGACGACGACCCGCGATCAGCGTGCGCGAGGCGTCCTCGCCGCGGCGACGTCGCTCGCGCAGCCACGCGCGCCACCGCCAGCGCGTCACCAGGAGGGCGACGAGCCCGGCGGGGAGGGCGACCATCATCTGGACGCGCAGGCCCTCCCACTGGGCAATCTCAAAGGCCACCGCCAGCGTTCCGAACGTCATGCCGGTCGCGTTGGTCACGCGTCGGTACTCCTGCGACCCCGTGCCCATGACCTGCGGCTGCCGCGATCCGAAGAGGGCGAGGGCGAGCAGCCAGACCGTCACGCTGGCGGCTGCGGTGCCCGCGGTCCCTCCCACGGGCGCACCGGTGCGCAGAGCGACGGCGGCCGCCGCGAGGACGGCGGCGAGGACGATGACCGTGTCGGTCGCGCCGAGGCGCCGTGCGTGCCGCAGCTCGCGCTGGCGTCGCAGCTCGAGGTTGGGCTGCCGACGCGGCGAGACCGCGGGGTCACGGGACTCGGACGAGCCCAGGCCGGCGCGGTCGTCGACGGCGGTCATCGGCCCGGCCCGGCGGTGATCGCCGAGACCGTGCACGAGGCATTGCTGACGCGCATGAGTGCTCCCCCCAATGGAACATCGCGACTGACGTCGCTGATACGGATGAGCGTTCCCAGGCGCGCATCCGATGCGTCGGATTTCTCCGGGCCGTCCCAAAACGGCCTTGCCATCGATTCTTACACCATCGAGGGTGCCCGAGGGAAGTCCCGGCCGATGAATCCGCGATGTCGGTTGTGCGCGGGGGCACGGGACGGTGTACTGTCTGTCGCACCGGCTCAGCGCCGGCTTGGGGAATCGTTCGACCGGGTGGGACCGGGCGAACACGTCACATGCGTTTTGGGGGCGCTATGACACAGCGGATCGGGTATGCCGCGGGGGCTTTCGATGTCTTCCACATCGGCCATCTGCAGATCCTTCGGCGTGCGCGCGAGCACTGCGACATCCTCATCGCGGGCGTGGTGAGCGACGAGATGCTCCTTCGCACGAAGGGCATCTCGTCGTTCATCCCGACCGAGGAGAGGGCCGAGATCGTGCGACACATCGATGTCGTCGACGACGTGCACATCGAGCGTGTTCCGGACAAGCTCGAGACCTGGCGCGAGGTCGGGTTCACCCACTTCTTCAAGGGCGACGACTGGCGCGACACCGAGAAGGGCAGGGCTCTCGAACGTCGCTTCGCGCGGGTCGGCGTGGAGGTCGTCTACTTCCCGTACACGGCGCACACCTCCAGCACGATGCTCCGACGAGCCCTGGCCTCGGCAGCGCGCCGCGGACACCCGTCGGAACACGCCGCCGACATCGCCTGAGCGCTGCCTCCGCGGCGTCGGCGGCCACCGGCGTTCGCTATCATTGCCGCGAGCGACGAGGGGACGCGTCGGACTCGAGGGGGCGGATGTGGGGCGGGGGACAGGTGCGCGTTTGCGCACGCGACTGCGCCAGGCGTCGGCGATCTGGTGGGCGGCACTCTCGGGTGGACGATTCTTCACCCGGTGGAGCCTGGCGCTCGCGCTGCCGCTCGCGGTCCTCGTGCTGGCGCCGTACAAGGCGGCGAACTCCGTACCGGAAGTCGTCCTCGCGCAGACGGCGGCTCTGCTCGGCGCCCTCGTCCTGATCCTCGCGCTCGTCCCCGTGGCATTCGCGGAGCGGCGCCTCGTCGATCCGCGGGTGCGCGGCGTCGTGGTGCTGACAGCGGTCGTGGCGGCGAGTGTCGGCCGTCCCTTCCTCAACGAGGCGCTCGCCGTGGACGCGTTCGGGCTGCAAGCCGACCAGACCTGGCCCGCCCGCATCATCACGAACCTCGTCGCCTGGATCGCCCTGCTCTCCCTCGTCGCCATCACCGAGCAGCTCTACGCGAGCTCACGCGACGCGCGCGAGCGCCTGCTCGACGCCCTGCGCACGGTGACCGACGAGCAGCGTCGCGCCGGTCGGTACGAGCGCGAGAGCCGGGAGCTCGTCGCGACCGAGGTCGAGACCCTGCGCCGCGCCCTGGGGGCATTGGTGCTCACACCGATCGACTTCGACGGCGTGCGCACGTTCTCGGACGGCGTGCGGTCCGCCAGCCACCGCGTTCAGCGCCATGCGAACCTCGACCTCCTCGACGTCGCTCCCGACCATCCGACCGGCCAGGGCGCGACGCGGTCGCGTCGGCGCTTCCTCGAGCGGCTGCGCCCGCCGCCTCTTCTCCTCGTGGGCGCGATCTTCGCCGCCGGGAGCAGCCCGTTCGCCGTTCATCGCGGCGGTGGGCTGCTGCTGGCGCTCGTCCTCGTCGGATCACTCGGTGCCGGCCTCCTCGCCGACCTCGCGTCGCGACGACTGGGTCGCCGCCGGGACGCGGCCGGCCGCGGGGCGGCGCTGCTGACCGTGTGGGCCGCGACCGGCGCGATCGGCACGCTCGTCGCCCTGCCGATCATCGGCGCCGGCTTCATCGCCCTCATCCCCGCCATCGCCTTCCCGGGCGTCGCCGTCATCGCGGCGCTGTGCGCCGACGCGATGCACCGCGGCCGGATCGAGGCTCGTCGGCTCGGACGCGCGCTCCGCGACGTCGCCCGCTCCGCCGCGCTCCGCACCTCCGGAACCCGGCGCTCGCTCCTGCGAGCAGCAGACCTCCTGCACGGCCGGGTGCAGGGCACGTGCGTGATCTTCGCGGCCCAGGTCGATGAGGAACCCGCCACCACGGAGGCGCTCGGGGCCTTCGAGGACTCGGTCCGGTCCTCTCTCGCGCACATTCTGCTCGAGAGCGAGCACCTCCACGAGGAGCCGGCCGGTCTCGCTGAGACGGTCGCCGTCTGGCAGCCGGTGATCGCCGTATCCGCCGATGTCGACGCGTCGTCGCAGCGGGCGCTCGAAGACCCCCTGGTGTCGCTGCGAGTGGTCGCCGTCGTCGCGGAGGGGCTCGTCAACGCGGTCAAGCACGCGGCATCCCGGACGGCCGTCGTGGCCGTCTCGGCCCGTCCCTCCGACGCGGCGCTGCACGTCACCGTCACGAGCCCCGGTCAGCTCCGCGCGGACGCCCAGCTGGGCGGCGGGCTCGGCGTCGCCGGACTCGGGCCGTCGGCTCAGGTCTACCAGCGGGGCCGCGACGTCGTCCTCGAGGCCATCGTGCCGGTGCTCGAACCCGCGCCGGTCTCGGCACCCTGACCCGTCAGGCCGGCGGCGCGCTCCACGAGAGGGACTCGATGTAGCGCAGCAGCACGCCTTCCCGCAGCGCCCACGGCGACACCTCGAGCTCGTCGACGTCGAACACCCGCATCGCCTCGTGGAGGACGACGGCGCCGGCGACGATCTGGAACGTGCGGTCGGCGGTGATGCCGGGCAGCTCCTGACGGGCGGATGCCGGCAGCCGCGCCAGTCGCGGGATCCACGACCCGAGCGCGGCGCGGGGCAGCGTCATCCGTTCGATGCCGGACCACCCCGGCACCGGGTACCCGGCCAGCTTCGCGAGCGAGCGGATGGCCTTCGACGACCCGACCACGTGATCGGGTCGCGGCGCATCGCGCACGTCGCGGGCGACCGGTCGCAGCGTCTCGCGAGCGTGCTCGCGCAGCTGTTCGACCGCCGCCTCTCCGGGCGGGTCGTCGGACAGGAACTGCACCGTCATCCGGCCCGCCCCGAGCGGAACGGATGCCGCGAGATCCGGCAGTTCGTCGCCGCCGGCGGCGACCTCGAGCGAACCGCCGCCGATGTCGAACAGCAGGATCTGCCCCGCCGACCAGCCGAACCACCGCCGGACGGCGAGGAACGTGAACCGCGCCTCGGACTCGCCGCCGAGGACCTGCAGCTCCTGTCCAAGGGCCGCCTCGATGCGGGCGATCACGTCCGCCCCGTTCGCCGCCTCGCGCACCGCGCTCGTCGCGGTGGCGAGCAGCTCGACGACGTTCTCGGTGCGCGCGACGGCGACGGCCTCGGTCACGGCCGCCACCAGCGCGGCGACACCCTCGTCGCTGATCGACCCGTCGGGCTCGAGGTAGCGCATGAGGCGCAGCACCGTCCGGGTGCTCGTCCGTCCGAGCGGGCGGCCGCCGGGCCGCACGTCGGCGATCAGCAGATGGACGGTGTTCGATCCGATGTCGAGGACTCCCAGGCGCACACGCCCACAGTATCGGCCGCCGTGCGAGCTACGATGAGCCCGATGTCCCCTGAAGAAGTGCAGGCGCTGACGCCGCTGGCCCCATCGCTGTATCGCGAGATCGATCGAGCCGACTGGTCGCGGCTCGCCGCCGGCGTCGCTCAGCCGCTGACCGAGACCGAGATCGTCCAGCTGCGCGGCCTCGGCGATCGGATGGACCTCGGCGAGGTCGCGGAGGTCTATCTCCCGCTCAGCCGCCTGCTCTCGCTCTACGCCAGCGCCGCGCACCGTCTCGGCACCGACACCGACGCGTTCCTCGGCGACGCCGACAGCACGACGCCGTTCGTGGTGGGCGTGGCCGGGTCCGTCGCCGTCGGCAAGTCGACGGTGGCCCGTCTCCTCCGCGAGCTCATGAGCCGTTGGCCCGGGACGCCGCGCGTCGAACTCGTCACGACCGACGGCTTCCTGTATCCGAACGCCGAGCTCGAACGACGCGGCCTCATGGACCGCAAGGGCTTCCCCGAGTCCTACGACCGTCGGGCCCTGCTGAACTTCCTCACGGAGGTCAAATCCGGCGCGGCCGAGGTGCGGGCGCCGTTCTACTCGCACATGCGCTACGACATCGTCCCCGACGCGCAGATCACGGTCCGCCGCCCCGACGTCGTCATCGTCGAGGGACTGAACGTCCTCGCCCCGCCGCCGTCGCCCCACGACGTCGCGGTGAGCGATCTGTTCGACTTCTCCATCTACGTCGACGCGGATGCCGATCACATCAGCAACTGGTACGTCGACCGCTTCATGGCGCTCAAAGCCGGGGCGTTCAACAACCCGTCGTCGTACTTCAACACCTTCGCCGACCTCGACGACGACGAGGCGGTCCGCATGGCCCGCACGTTCTGGAACGACATCAACCTGCCGAACCTCGTCGAGAACGTCCTCCCCACGAAGCATCGGGCGAGCCTCATCCTGCACAAGGGCGCCGCGCACGCCGTCGACACCGTCCTGCTCCGCAAGGTCTGACGACCGCGGTGCCGGTGCGCAAGGTCTGACGACCGCGGTGCATGCGACGTGCCCGCCGAGCCGAAGCGCCGACGGGCACGCCTGTGTGGACGACCCCCGCTCAGGGGGAGGGGTACGACCCGAAACCGAGCGGTCCGGTCGGCAGAGCCGTCGAGGCCGAGGCCCGGGTCGCGGTGATCGAGCGGAAGCCGCCACATCTGTGGGGCGCATGCTCGAGGAGCGGCCGTCGCCGCGAGTGTCGGTGAACGAGAGGTGTGCGGTCATCCGTGATCATGCGATCCACCCGCAGGCGTGCGCACATCCTCGATCGACCGATCATGCTCGTCCCCGTATCCCCACGTGCGGCGCCGGTCGACACCGATCACCGCACATCCCCAAAGCAACGCCGGTACGCATCAGCCGGGTCCCACCCCGGCGGACTGTCCATCCTGCGTCGGCCCGGGCCGGAGGCCGCGGGCTGCGCTCAGTATGTCAGAGCCGCGGGCATGCCGGTAGCAGCAATTTCCGGCCCCGGATCTGGGCCGAACGGCGGGCGTGCGCGTTGTGCAGCGCGCGTGCGCGGATGCGCACTGCACAACGCCCTCACGGTGCTCAGATCCCCATCGACACCTTGAGTTCGACACACGTCGGTGACTCCCGAGCCCCCCAAAAGCGGAGAGTCCGCGCGTCGAGTTGATGCTACAGCCGAACCTCGTGTCCGCCAATAGGGGGACAAAAGAAGTTTCGGCCAATCGCTCGGCCCAACGCCTGTATCCGGTAGGCTTTCACCGCCTGCGCAGTACTCGAACCGTTCCCCAAGCGGTGATTCGGTCGTCACGCCGTCCCCAACGGTCCGACCGAGAGCACGCGGGTTGCGGGGCCCTCTCGAGTAAATCAGTCCCCAAATGGCTGACTCGAGAGGGCCCTCGTCTGTCACGGCGAAAATCTCAAGCCTGATCCGGTGTTACGCACTCGACATCCCGACCTGCTAGGTATGAACTCATGAAACTGGGGATCGTCGCACGCGCGCGCGCGCACGCGCGTATGCGACGATCCGCACGCGGCGAGCGTCGGCGACCCTGGCGTCGGCGCATCGCCCTCACGAGCGTCCTCCTCCTCGCGGCCACCGCGACCTTCGCGCCGGCCGCCGCGTCGTCGGCGTTCTCGACCGGCGGGCAGGCGGCGCTCGTCGGTGCGGATGCCGCGATGCTCCGCGATCGGGTGGTGCGCCTGGGCGGTGCGGTCGACGGTCAGGCTCGAGCCGTCCTGCTGATCCACGGGTGGCTCAGCACGTCGCTGCCGTCGGACGTCGAGACCCCCGCCTTCGCGCAGTCGCCCTTCGACCGGCCCGTGCTGTGGCAGGACGGGTCGGCGAAGCCGGTCGGACGCGGCCAGTCCGCGTCGCTGCAGCAGCGACTCGAGGCGCTGCCGGGCGTGGCCGTCTACGCCTTCGACTACTCGGCGAACTCGTCGGGGTGGGTCGGCTCGAACGGGTCGGCCGCGAACCTCGGCGATGCGATCCGGACGATCTCGGCGTCGGTCGGCGGCGCGATCGATGTCGTCACCCACTCGATGGGCGGGCTGGCGCTCCGCTACGCCCTGGCCGCCTCGCCCGAACTCGCCGGGCTCATCGACCGCGTCGTCACGGTCGGGACGCCGACGGAGGGCTCCGACATCGCCAATGTCGCCGTCGGCATCGCCGGCGCCATCCGTGCCTCGATGTCGACGATCCCGGTGCTGCAGAATCTCGTGCTGCCCTGGATCGGGGCCGTGTGCAACTTCCAGCTCTCCTCCGACGCCCGCGCCGGCTGCGATCTGCCCCCGATCATCCGCACGGGTATCGCCGCGCTCGGCCCCGGCGGCATCGCCCTGCGCGCGGGCTCTGACGATATCGCCGATCTGCCGCCCTGGCCGGCTGGGATGCACGTCGAAGCCGTGGCGGGCGCCGCCGTCCTCGCCGTGCCGGTGGTCGCGGACGCGACCATCGACATCAACCTCGGCGACGGCCTCGTGGCGCAGGGCTCCGCTGTGGCCCAGGTCGACTCGGCCAGCGTCGTCACGTGTCGGACGCAGCTGGAGCCGGGCCTCGACGGTCTTCTCAGCATCCTGTCGGGCGAGGTCGCCGCGCCGCCGTTCGGGGGCGCCTGCGGCCACGACGCGCTGTTCGCCAACCTCGCCGTCGTCGACGCGGTGCTCGGGGCGCTCGATCTGCACGGCAGCGGCACGGCGCGCGACACCGCTGGCCGCCGGTAGCCCCAGGCGTCTCGCAGGAGCGCGGCCCCGCCCGATCTAGGATGGAGCCCATGTGCGGAATCATCGGCTACGTGGGTCCTCGGCCCTCGCAGGACATCCTGATCTCGGGTCTCGCCCGCCTGGAGTACCGGGGCTACGACTCGGCCGGCATCGCCGTCATCGACGGCGACGGGTCGCTCGGCACCCGCAAGCGCGCGGGCAAGCTGCAGGTGCTGCGGGACGACCTGGCCGCGCACCCGCTCTCTGACGGCACGACCGGGATCGGCCACACCCGCTGGGCCACCCACGGCGGCCCGACCGATGCCAACGCGCACCCGCACCTGGCCGACGACGACCGTCTCGCCGTCATCCACAACGGCATCATCGAGAACTTCGCCGAGCTGAAGTCCGAACTCGTCGCCGAGGGTCACACGTTCCGCAGCGAGACCGACACCGAGGTCGCCGCCGTCCTGCTGGGTCGCGAGTTCGCGGCATCCGGAGACCTCGTCGAGGCGTTCCGCGCGACGGTCTCGCGTCTGGAGGGCGCGTTCACGCTCCTGGCGCTGCACCGTGACCAGCCCGGCCTCGTCGTCGGCGCCCGCCGCAACTCCCCGCTCGTGATCGGGCTCGGCGACGGCGAGAACTTCCTCGGGTCCGACGTCGCGGCCTTCGTCGAGCACACCCGCCACGCCCTCGCGATCGGGCAGGACGAGATCGTCGCGATCACCCCGCAGGAGGTCACCGTCACCGACTTCTCGGGCGACGCGGTCGACGTCGAGCCGTTCGAGGTCGTGTGGGATGCCGCCGCGGCCGACAAAGGCGGCTGGTCGTCGTTCATGGCCAAGGAGGTCTCGGAGGAGCCCGAGGCCGTCGCCAACACGATCCGCGGCCGCGTGCACGACGGAACGGTGCAGATCCCGGAGCTCGAGGGCCTCGACGAGCTGTTCACCGGCATCGACCGCATCATCGTCATCGCGTGCGGCACCGCGGCCTACGCCGGCATGGTCGGCAAGTACGCGCTCGAGCAGTGGGCCCGCGTGCCGGTCGACGTCGAGCTCGCCCACGAGTTCCGCTACCGCGACCCCGTGATCGGCCCCCGCACGCTCGTCGTCTCCATCAGCCAGTCGGGCGAGACCATGGACACGCTCATGGCGGTGAAGTTCGCCCGCGAGGCCGGCGCGAAGACCCTGTCCATCTGCAACACGCAGGGCGCCACCATCCCTCGCGAGTCCGACGCCATCGTCTACACCCACGCCGGCCCCGAGGTCGCCGTCGCCTCGACGAAGGCGTTCGTGGCGCAGATCACGGCGCTGTACCTCCTCGCCCTCCACGTCGGCCGCGTCCGCGGCGCGCTCGACGCCGAGACGATCGCCGAGCAGGTCCGCCAGCTCGAGGCCGTGCCGGAGAAGATCGCCCGCGTCCTCGCGACCGAGCAGGAGCACATCGAGCAGTTCGCGCACTGGATGGCCGACACCCGCTCGGTGATCTTCCTGGGCCGCCACGTCGGCTACCCGATCGCCCTCGAGGGCGCGCTCAAGCTCAAGGAGATCTCCTACATCCACGCCGAGGGCTTCGCCGCGGGCGAGCTGAAGCACGGTCCCATCGCGCTCATCGAGCCGGGACAGCCGGTCTTCGTCATGGTGCCCTCGCCGAGCAGCTCGCCGCTGCTGCACGCGAAGGTCGTCTCGAACATCCAGGAGATCCGCGCCCGCGGCGCGCGGATCATCGCCGTCGCCGAGGAGGGGGATGCCGCCGTGCTGCCCTTCGCGGACGAGGTGCTGCGGATCCCGCTCGCCGAGCCCCTCTTCGAGCCGCTGCTGGCGGTCGTGCCGCTCCACATCTTCGCGATGGGGCTCGCCACGGCCAAGGGACTCGACGTCGACCAGCCGCGCAACCTCGCGAAGTCCGTCACGGTCGAGTGATCCGCCGCGGGGCAGCGCCCCGCGAGCACAGGCGATCGTGCGCAGGCAGGACATTCCCCGGCGGAACGTCCTGCCTGCGCGGTTCCGCCTGCGTCGCCGGCGGCGGCGCAGCGGGCCGAGCCCCGGGCTCGGACGGTAATCTTGCGAGAGCCCTCCTCCGCCGGAGCGGCGGGGAAGGAGCGCCGTGATCGTGGGCATCGGCGTCGATCTGGTCGACGTGCCGCGCTTCGAGCGCTCGCTCGAGCGCACTCCGCGTCTGCTCGAGCGGCTGTTCTCGCCGGCCGAGCGGATGCTGAAGCCCCGCTCCCTCGCTGCGCGCTACGCCGCGAAGGAAGCGCTGATCAAGGCTCTCGGCGGTTCCGAGGGCGTGCACTGGACCGACATCGAGGTCGCCTCCGAGGCCTCGGGCCGCCCGGTCTTCTCCCTGACCGGAGACACCGCCGACACGGTCGCGGCCCGCGGCATCGGTGCGATCCACCTCTCGCTCTCGCACGACGCGAATCTCGCCACCGCTTACGTCGTGGCCGAGGGCGTCGCGTGAGCGCCGGGGCGGGGACGATGCGCGAGGCGATCGTCGACGTCGACGCCATCGCCGAGAACGTCCGCCACCTCCGGCGTCTGACCGGTGTCGAGGTCATCGCGGTCGTGAAGGCGGACGGTTACGGACACGGCGCCCTCCGTGCCGCGACCGCAGCCCTCGCGGGCGGTGCGAGCCGTCTCGGCGTCGCCGACATCGCCGAGGCCCTCGACCTCCGCCGCGCCGGCATCACGGCGCCGATCGTCGCCTGGCTGCACGCGCCGGGTGCCGACTTCCGGCCCGCGGTCGAGCGGCGGGTCGAGCTGGGGATCTCGAGCTTCGGCCAGCTGCAGGCTGCGGCCGCCGCGGCATCCGCCGATCGTCCCGCCGACGTCCATCTGAAGGTCGAGACGGGACTCGGACGCAACGGGGTCGAGCCCGCCGACTGGTCGCGGGTCTGCTTCGAGGCCGCCCGGCTCGAACGCGTCGGGCGCCTGCGCGTCGTCGGGGTCTTCAGTCATCTGTCGAACACATCGCCCGAGGACGATCGCGCCTCGCTCGCCCGCTTCGACGACGCGCTGACGGTCGCCACCGACGCCGGGCTCGCTCCCGAGCTCCGCCACATCGCGGCCTCGAACGCGGCCATCTCGCTGCCGGAGGCGCGGCTGAACTGCGTGCGGCTGGGCATTGCGATCTACGGGCTCTCGCCGTTCGCCGATCGCACGTCCGCCGACCTCGGCCTCCGCCCGGCGATGACCTTGCGCGCCCCGGTGGCCGCGGTGCGCCGGGTGCCGGCCGGCCAGGGCGTCTCGTACGGCTACACGCATCGGACGGACGGCGAGACGACGCTGGCGCTCGTGCCCCTCGGCTACGCCGACGGCGTGCCGAGGCAGGCATCCGGTCGTGGACCCGTCGTGATCGGCGGTCGTCGCTTCACGGTGGCCGGGCGCATCGCCATGGATCAGTTCGTCGTCGATGTCGGGGATGCCGCGGTGTCGGTCGGCGATGACGTGGTGCTGTTCGGCGATCCCACCCTCGGCGTGCCCAGTGCGGCCGAGTGGGCGGAGGCGGCCGACACGATCGACTACGACATCGTCACGCGCATCGGTGCGCGCGTGACACGGCGACCGGGAGGGGAACAGCGATGAGCGGACTCGACGACGACCTCGGAGAGCGGGAGATCACCTCGGCGGCCGACATGGAGGCCTGGGGGCGCGAGATCGGTGCGCGGCTGCGCGCGGGCGACCTCGTCGTGCTCACCGGTCCGCTGGGTGCGGGTAAGACGACCCTCACCCGCGGGATCGGAGCCGGGCTCGGCGTCCGCGGCCCCATCCAGAGTCCGACGTTCGTCATCGCGCGCACGCATCCCTCGCTCGTCGACGGTCCGCCGCTCGTGCACGTCGACGCCTACCGCCTCGGCTCGCCGGCCGAGCTCGGCGACCTCGATCTCGACCTCGATGCGAGCGTGACGATCGTCGAGTGGGGGCACGGGATGGTCGACGGGCTGCGCGAGAGCTGGTGGGAGATCGAGCTCGAGCGCGGCTGGAGCGGCACCGGGCTCGACAACGCGTGCGGCACGAGCGGTCCGGCTGCGGCCGACATGGAAGAGGCGGCTCCGCGTCTGGTGACCGTCACGCGGCGTCCCTGACGGCGGGCCGCGACGCCGTGCGCGGTTACCCTGGTTGACGTGATTCTCGGCATCGACACCTCGATCGGCACGGCCGTCGCGATCATCGCCGACGACGGCGCCGTGCTGGCCGAGATCGTCAGCGCGGATGCTCGCGGTCACGCCGAAGTGATCGGCGACCTCATCGTCGGCGCGCTCGTCGAGGTTCGTCGCCGCACCGGAGCAGGCGCCCGCATCACGGCCGTCGCCGCCGGGATGGGCCCTGGCCCCTTCACGGGCCTCCGTGTGGGGATCGCCGCCGCGAACGCCTTCGCCCTGGGGCGGGGCGTCCCGCTCGTCCCCGTCGCCAGCCACGACGCCGCGGCGCTCGCTCGCGTCACGCGCCTGGCTGCGCCCTCGGGGGCCGCTTCCGTCGGCGCCGCCCCCGTGGAGGGCGAGCCCGTCGCGATCGTGACCGACGCCCGTCGCCGCGAGCTCGCCGTCTCCGTCTACCGCGTCGAGGGCGGACTCCCGGTGCGCATCGAGGGGCCGCGTCTCGTCGAACGCGCGTCGACCGAGCTCCTCGACCTGTTCGGCGAACCGGCATCCGCCCTGCCCGAGACGACCGCGATCAGCGCCGTCGCCCTCGCCCGGATCGCGCTCGCACGCCTGCGGGCCGGCGAACCGCTCGGGGAGCTCGAGCCGCTGTACCTGCGCGCCCCGGACGTCACCCTCCCGGCCACCCCGAAGAAGGTGGGCTCATGACGCAGCGCACCGCCACCCGCGACGACCTCGACGCCATCATGGACCTCGAGCGCGCGGCGTTCCCGACCGATGCGTGGAGCAGGGCGGCGATGGCCGCCGAGCTCGCCTCGCCCCACGGGCGCTACCTCGTCGACGAGGAGGACGGCCGGGTCGTCGGCTACGGCGGCGTGCGCGCCGTCCGCGGCGCATCGGATGCCGACATCCAGACGATCGCCCTCGATCCGCACGTGCGGGGCACCGGCCGCGGCCGGGCGCTGCTGCGGGCGCTGCTCGCGGAAGCGCGCGAACGCGGCGCGCGCGAGATGTTCCTCGAGGTGCGAGCCGACAATCCCGTCGCCTCCGGCCTGTACCTCTCCGAGGGGTTCGTCGAGATCGCTCGGCGCCCGCGGTACTACCAGCCCGACGACGTCGACGCCATCATCATGCAGCGCTCGCTGACCGAACGTCCTCAGGACGGTGCCGCCGTGGCCGCTCACGATGCCCGCGAACCCCTCGCTTCTGCGGAGAACGTGCCGACCGCGGGGGAGGAGAGCCGATGACCGCCGCCGAACCGCTCGTGCTCGGCATCGAGACGAGCTGCGACGAGACCGGCATCGGCATCGTCCGTGGCCGCCGTCTGCTCTCGAACACGATCGCGAGCTCGATGGCCGAGCACGCCCGCTACGGCGGTGTCGTCCCCGAGGTCGCCGCGCGCGCCCACCTCGAGGCTCTGCAGCCTGCGATCGAAGCCGCCGTCGCCGAGGCCGGCATCGCGCTCGGCGACCTCGACGCCGTCGCCGTGACGAGCGGCCCCGGACTCGCGGGTGCCCTGATGGTCGGGGTCGGTGCGGCGAAGGCGCTCGCGGTCTCGCTCGACAAGCCGCTGTACGCCGTGAACCATCTCGTCGGTCACATCGCCGCCGACATCCTCACCGGCGACGACGTCGAGTACCCCACCGTCGCGCTGCTGGTCAGCGGCGGTCACACCTCGCTCCTGCTCGTCCGCGATCTGGTTTCGGACGTCGAGATGCTCGGCGAGACGATGGACGACGCGGCTGGAGAGGCATTCGACAAGATCGCGCGCATCCTCGGGCTCCCGTATCCGGGCGGGCCCGAGATCGACCGCGCCGCCGCGACGGGCGATCCGCAGGCGATCCGCTTCCCGCGCGGACTGTCGCGCGCCTCCGACCTGGCTGCGCACCGCTACGACTTCTCCTTCTCGGGGCTCAAGACCGCCGTGGCTCGATGGATCGAGCAGCGCGAGGCCGCCGGCGAACCCGTGCCCGTCGCCGACGTCGCGGCGTCCTTCCGCGAAGCGGTCGTCGACGTCCTCGTCACGAAGGCCCTCGACGCGTGCGCGCAGCACGGCGTTCCCCGCCTGCTGCTGGGCGGCGGCGTCATCGCGAACCGGCGTCTGCGCGAGGTCGCGCTCGAGCGCGCCGCGGCGGCGGGCGTCGCGGTCCGCATCCCGCCGCTGAGCCTCTGCACCGACAACGGCGCCATGATCGCGGCGCTCGCCGCCGAACTGATCGCCTCGGGCGCCGCGCCCTCCCGCCTGGCCTTCGGCGCGGATTCGACGCTGCCGGTGACCGAGATCCAGGTGCGCTGATGACGGACGAGGGGATGCCGCCGACGCGCGCCGCGCGCCGGTCCGACGGGATCGGCGCCGCCCCCGCGGCGGCCCCGCCCACCGCGGCGCTCCCGGGCGAGCACCGGGGCGGGTTCGAGCGTGCGCTGACCCAGCCGACCCCCGTCACGGAGTCGGTTCACACGAGCGTCGCCTGGGCGCCGGAGCCCGAGGCGCTGCCGCGGTCGGGCGCCTGGGCGCTCGGCCTCGCCGTGGTGGCGCTCGCGCTCTCGCTCGTCGTCGGCTGGGCCTTCCCGCTCGGCATCGCCGCCGTCGCCCTCGCGATCCTGGCGCTGCGGCGCCCGTGGGAGCGCCGTGCGGTCGCGGTGTGGTCGCTGCTGCTCGGACTGGTCTCGCTCGTCTACAGCGCCGGCTGGCTGGTGTGGGCGGCGTTCCGCGCGGGGCTCATCGGCTGACGCCGGCGCCGCACCGCGGCGCCCCGGCGCAGGGTGGCGATCGCGATGCGCCGTGAAACTCGCGCGGAGGCGGTGATTCTCGCCGCGGTCGTGGGTTCTCGCGAGCCTGGCTCGCCGCCGATCAGGCCGAGAGGCGGTCGGCCAGAACGGCGACGCGCCGGTCGCCGAGGCGCGTCAGGAAGAGCGTCGCCGCGCTTCCGTCCCGGCCGCCGCGCAGTGCGAGCTTCCTGCGGAACTGCGCCGGGTCGATGTCGACGCCGCGCTTCTTGATCTCGAGGGTCCCGATCCCGTCGCGGCGGAGCGCCGCGTCGATGTCGCGGACCTTCAGCGGCAGGACCTCCCGCACGCGGAACGTCGTCGCGAAGGGCGTCGTCGCGCCGCTGTCGGAGGTCATGTAGGCCGTGCCGCCGGGCAGCATGCCGGCTCCGATCGAGCGCGCGACCTCGCCGATCAGGCGCGCCCGGATGACGGCGCCCTCCGGCTCGTGCAGGAACTCTCCGAGCTCGCGGACGTCCGCGTCGACGGTGTCGGCGTCGGCGGTGAGCTCGGCGGCGGCGTCGCCGCGGATCACGAGCGCCGCACGGCGGACTCCGGACCGGGCGAGCGACCCCGACCACAGGACGAGCTCGATCGTCGACCCGTCGACGCTGATCCACTGGGCTTCGACGTCCTCGGGGATGTCGCTGCGGTCGAACCCCGGACCGAGCTTGATGCCCACCGGCATCCGTTCCGCGAGGGCGAAAGCCCACGCGAGAGAGGGTGTGTAGTCGGATGCCGCGAGTCGCCGTGTCTCGCTGTGACCCGCGGTGCGGCGAGCGGGATCGAGCCAGACGGCGTCGACGCCGTCGAGGTCGACCTCTTCGGCGCGGGCGTGGCGGACGGTGGTGGAGTCGCCGAACGGGGCGAGGTTGTAGGCGGCGATCGCCGCGGTGATCTCATCGGCGTCGACGGCGAGGACGTCCAGGCCGATGCCCGCGAATCCGAGCGCGTCGCCGCCGATGCCGCACCCGAGGTCGGCCACGCGCCCGATGCCGGCGTCGCGGAACCGTCCCGCGTGACGGGCCGCGACGGCGAGGCGGGTGGCCTGTTCGAGCCCGGCGCGCGTGAAGAGCATGCGCTCGGCGAACGGGCCGAACTTCGCCTGCGCACGCTCGCGCAGGCGCGCCTGTCCGACGACGGCCGAGACGAGGTCGGGGGAGTGCCCGGCGGCGCGCAGCCGCGAGACGGCGGTCGCGGCATCCGCCGTCGAGGTGATGGAGAGGGCATCGACGAGCCGCAGTCCCTCGGGGGTCAGCAGGGCGGCGAGCTCGGCGGAATCCACCCCGTCAGCCTACGGGCTGGCACTCGCGTTGCATGAGTGCCAACCTCCCCCGTAGACTGGCGACTGGCACTCTCAGGGTGAGATTGCCAACCAGTCTTGTCGAAGAAAGAGGTAGACCGTGTCGGTTTCCATCAAGCCGCTCGAGGACCGCATCGTCATCAAGCAGGTCGAGGCCGAGCAGACCACCGCAAGTGGCCTGGTCATCCCCGACACCGCCAAGGAGAAGCCCCAGGAGGGCGAGGTCGTGGCCGTGGGCCCCGGCCGCATCGATGACAACGGCAACCGTGTTCCGCTCGACGTCGCCGTCGGCGACCGGGTGATCTACAGCAAGTACGGCGGAACCGAGGTCAAGTTCGGTGCCGACGAGTTCCTCGTGCTCTCGGCGCGTGACGTCCTCGCGGTCGTCGTTCGCTGACACCCCGAACACTTCCGAAGGCCCGGATGCCGCGAGCATCCGGGCCTTCGTCGTTCCTCCGCGCCCGGTTGGCAGGCGACGGGCGGCGGATGGCGGGCCCGGCGGCGTCCCGGCGTGCGGTGCGGTCCTAGGCTCGGAGGGTGACGCCCCTCGATCCCGCTCGCGAACGCACCCTCGGCGGGGTGTACGCGCTCGCGGCGTACGTGCTGTGGGGCTTCATGCCCCTCTACTTCCTGCTGCTCGCGCCGATGGGACCGTTCGAGGTCGTCGCCTGGCGCATCCTCTTCTCGCTGGTGTTCTGCGCGCTGCTGCTGACGGTGCTGCGCGCCTGGCCCAAACTGCGGGCCATTCTGCGCACCCCGCGCCTCGTGTTGTGGACGATCGTCGCCGGCGCCCTCATCTACGTGAACTGGCAGGTCTTCCTCATCAGCACCCTGACGGGGCACGTCATCGAGGGGAGTCTCGGGTACTTCATCAACCCGATCGTCACGGTGCTGCTGGGGGTACTCGTGCTGGGGGAGCGCCTGCGGCGCGCGCAGTGGGTCGCGATCGGCATCGCCGTCGTCGCCGTCGTCGTGATCGTGGTCGGCTACGGCGCCTTCCCCTGGATCGCGCTCACCCTCGCGGGCAGCTTCGGAGCGTACGGCCTCGTGAAGAAGCAGATCGGCCCGTCGGTCGATGCGGCCAGCGGGCTCACGCTCGAGTCGCTCTGGCTGGCTCCCGTCGCCGTCGTGCAGCTCATCGTGGTCGCCGTCACCGGCGGGCTCGCCCTCGGCGCCGTCAGCGGCGGGCACACGGCTCTCGTGCTGCTGGCGGGCATCGTGACCGCCACGCCGCTGCTCTTCTTCGCCGCCGGTGCACGGCGCAGCTCGCTCACTGTCGTCGGCCTCCTGCAGTTCGTCGCGCCCATCCTCCAGTTCGTCACCGGTGCGTGGATTCTCGGCGAGCCCATGCCCCTCGAGCGCTGGATCGGGTTCGCGCTCGTCTGGCTCGCGCTCGTGGTGCTCACGATCGACTCGGTGCGCGCGGCCCGACGTCCGCGTCGGCGGCCCGCGGCATCCGACGTCGCGCCCGTCGTCTGAGCGGCTGCAGGCGACGGCGTCCGGGCCGCGAGCGGTGGCGCGCGCGTCGACCGGTGGCACCGGTCCCATCCGTGTCGCGGCGGGGGCGAGGTAACGATTCGGTCGCGTAACAGACCGTTAACACATCGCAACATCACCGACCCGGCTGCCCCACTAGGTTTGACCCAACCTGCGCAGCGCTCCGGTGCCGCGTACCCGACTCACCAAGGAGCACAATGGGCGTTCTCACCCGTTCCCGCACTGCGAAGGTCATCGGCGGCATCGCCCTGATCAGCGCGAGTGCCCTCGTTCTGGCCGGCTGCGCCGGCGACTCTTCGCCGGCCGAATCCGGCAGCAGCAGCGCGCCCGCCGGCGACCGGGAGGACCTGACCCTCAAGATCGGCACCGTCCTGCCCCAGACCGGCAGCCTCGCCTTCCTCGGCCCGCCCGAGGAGGCCGGCGTCCTGCTCGCCGTCAACGAGATCAACGAAGCGGCCAAGGGCATCACCGTCGAGCTCAGCCCCGGCGACTCGGGCGACACCGACAACAAGGCCTACGAGACCACGGTCCCGCGTCTGCAGAGCGAAGGCGTCTCGGCCATGATCGGCGCCGCGGCGTCGGGCGTGAGCAAGCTCTTCCTCGACAGCAACGTCTCGGAGAACATCATCACGTTCTCGCCGGCGAACACGTCGCCGGACTTCACCACGTGGGACGACAACAACCTCTACTGGCGCACCGCTCCGAGCGACCTGCTCCAGGGCGAGGTGCTGGCGAACCAGATCGCCGAGGACGGCCACAGCACGATCGGCATCATCTACATCAACGACGCCTACGGCACGGGCCTCGAGGGCGTCGTCAAGGAGGTGTTCGAGGGCACCGGCGGTGAGGTCGTCGCAGAAGCGTCCTTCAACACCGGCGACACCTCGTTCGATGCGCAGGTGGCGACGATCGCCGCGGCGAACCCCGACGCGATCGTCGCGATCACGTTCGACGAGTTCGCCACGATCGCGCCGCTGCTGGTCAACGCCGGACAGTCGGCCGAGAACTTCTACCTCGTCGACGGCAACCTCAAGCAGTGGGGCGCCGACATCCCGGTCTCGCTCGAGGGCGCCAAGGGCACGACGCCCGGTCCGGTGCTCGAGGACGACTTCGTCGAGCGTCTGAACGCCGCCTGGACCGAGGCCGGCAACGCCGAGCTCGAGGACCAGTCCTACGCCGCCGAGTCGTACGACGCCGCGGTGCTCCTGGCACTCGCCGCGCTGGCCGCCAACGCGACCGACGGCCCGACCATCGCCGGAAAGCTCCAGGAGGTCTCGGGCGGCACCGGCGACGGTGAGAAGTGCACCACGTTCGCCGAGTGCGCCGACATCATCCTCGACGGCGGCACCGCGGACTACGACGGCTACTCCGGTCCGATCACGTTCGACGAGAACGGCGACCCGACCGAGGCGACCATCGGCATCTTCCAGTACGGCGCCGACAACACCCACACCCGCGTGAACGACTGATCACACGCCGACGAAGCGCTCGGGAGCTCAGGCTCCCGGGCGCTTCTGCGTGTGTCTCGGGCCGCCGTGACGCGCAACGCGTGAGGCCCCGGGAACAGATCCCGGGGCCTCACGCGTTGCGCGTCGTGCGTGTTCAGTCCGTGCCGAGGGTGCCCAGGTACAGGCCGATGACCTTCGGGTCGTTCAGCAGCTCGCGTCCCGTGCCCTCGTAGGCATCGCGGCCCTGGTCGAGGACGTAGCCGCGGTCGCAGATCTGCAGGCACCGGCGGGCGTTCTGCTCGACCATGATCGTCGTGACGCCGGCCTTGTTGATGTCCGAGACGCGGATGAACGCATCGTCCTGCCGTACGGGTGACAGGCCCGCGCTCGGCTCGTCGAGCAGCAGGACGGCGGGATCCATCATCAGCGCGCGCGACATCGCCACCATCTGACGCTCGCCGCCCGAGAGCGATCCGGCCCGCTGCTTCAGGCGCTTGCCGAGTTCCGCGAAGATCGACGTGACGAATTCCAGGCGCTCCTTGTACACGCGCGGGCGCTGATACAGGCCCATCTGGAGGTTCTCCTCGATCGACAGCGACGGGAAGACGTTGTTCGTCTGCGGAACGAAGGCGACGCCGCGCTTGACGAGGCTGTCGGACTTCAGCCCGACGATGCTCTCACCGCGCAGGGTGATGTCGCCGCTACGCACCTTCACCATGCCGAAGATCGACTTCAGCAGCGTCGACTTGCCGGCGCCGTTCGGTCCGATGATGCCGATCAGCTCGCCCTGGCGGGCGACGAGGTTGGCGTTGTTGATGATGTTGATGCCGGGGAGGTACCCCGCCAGCAGATCGGTGACCTGGACGACGACCTCCCCCTGGGGGGCTGCCGACGTCGCGGCCGCGGTGGGGTGCGGCGCACCGGTCATTTGGTCTCCTCCTCGGCCTCGGCGCTGGACGCCGCCTCTTCTTCCTCGATCTCGGCGAGCAGCTCCCGAGCCGAAGCGTCGAGCTCCCCGCCGATCCGACCCGTCACGACGCCGAGGTCGACGTCCTGGTGGCTGCCCAGGTAGGCGTCGATGACGGCCTTGTCCTGCATCACGGCATCCGGCGGCCCTTCGGCGACGACCTTGCCCTCGGCCATCACGACGACCCAGTCGGCGATGTGGCGGACCATGTGCATGTCGTGCTCGACGAAGAGCACCGTCATTCCAAGGTCCTTGAGGTCGAGGATGTGCTCGAGAAGCGACTGCGTGAGGGCGGGATTGACGCCGGCCATCGGCTCGTCGAGCATCACCAGGTTCGGATCGCTCATGAGCGCACGCGCCATCTCGAGGAGCTTGCGCTGACCGCCCGACAGGCTGGCGGCGAAGTCCTTCTCCTTGGCGTCGAGCTTGAAGCGGGCGAGCAGGCCTCGCGCCTTCTCCTCGATCGCGGCCTCCTGTTTGCGCCAGATCCCGGGGATGAAGCTCTGCCAGAACTTCTCGCCGCGCTGGCCCGGTGCGCCGAGCTTCATGTTCTCGAGGACGGTCAGCAGCGAGAGGGCCTTGGTCAGCTGGAAGGTGCGCACCTGACCCATCCGGGCGACCTTGAAGGCGGGAATGCCGGCGAGGTTCTTGCCGTCGTACGACCAGCTTCCGCTGTTGGGCTTGTCGAAGCCGCACAGCAGATTGAACAGGGTCGTCTTGCCCGCGCCGTTCGGACCGATCAGCGCCGTGATGGCGCCGCGCGGGATCTCGAGGTGGGCGACGTCGACGGCCGTGAGCCCGCCGAAGCGGCGCTGCACGTCGTCGATCACGAGGATCGGATCGACCTTGGCCACGCCGGGCACGGCCTCGCCGCGCGCGAGGCCCGTCGTCTTCGCCCGGGGGACGCTGCCCGTCGGGGTCGCGCCGCTGTCGGGCGTCAGTTCACTTGACAAAGGTCATCTCCCTCTTGTCGCCGAGGAGGCCTTGCGGTCGGAAGATCACGAGCAGCATGAGCGCCAGTCCGACCAGGATGAACCGGAGCGTTCCGGCCTGGATGCTCGTCATCGGAAGGAAGCCCTGGGCGGCGAGCTCGGGCAGCATGTTGCCCAGGAGCGCCATCACCATCCAGAAGATGATCGCGCCCACGGACGGGCCGAAGATCGTCGCGGCGCCGCCGAGGAGGAGGATCGTCCAGAGGAAGAAGGTCAGCGAGGTCGTGTAGCTCGAGGGCACGACCGCCGACGGGAGCACGAAGACGATTCCGCCCAATGCGCCGATCACGCCGCCGACCACGAGAGCCTGCATCTTGTAGGCGAACACGTTCTTGCCGAGCGCGCGGACCGCATCCTCGTCCTCGCGGATGCCCTTGAGCACGCGGCCCCAGGGGCTGCGCACGAGCGACCACACGACCAGGATCGCCACCGCGAGGACGGCGAGCCCGAAGACGCGCACCCAGAGCCCGTCGGCGTTGAATGTCCACGGGCCGAAGCCGTAGGACCCCTCGGGGAACGGGTTCGCCGCTCGGAAGCTGGCGTGGTAGTTGCCGAGTCCGTCGGCCGAGTTGGTGTACTCGTCGAACACCTGGGTCGTGAACAGCAGCCGGACGATCTCCGCCGCGGCGATGGTCACGATGGCCAGATAGTCCGCCCGCAGCCGAAGCGTCGGGATGCCGAGCACGAGTGCGAAGACCGCTGCCAGCGCGAGGCCGATGAGCATGCCGAGCCACCACGGCAGGCCGAAGCTCAGCACCGAGATGGCGTACCCGTATCCGCCGAGAGCCATGAACCCGGCCATGCCGAAGTTCAGAAGGCCGGCGTAGCCGAAGTGCACCGCGAGGCCGAGAGCCGCGAGGGCGTAGGCGATGGTGATGGGGCTCAGCAGGTAGCTGAGCGTGTTTCCGATGATGGCGCCCCAGTCCACGGGCTACCCCAATCTCTCTTTGCGCCCGAGCAGGCCCTGAGGCCTGACGAGCAGGATGAGGATGAGCACGACAAGCGCACCCGCGTACTTCAGGTCGGACGGGATCCAGAGCGTCGAGGTCTCCACGACGATCCCGACGATGAGGGATCCGAGGAGGGCTCCGAACGCCGTGCCGAGGCCGCCGAGCGTGATGGCGGCGAAGATGAGCAGCAGCATCTGCGTTCCCATGTCCCACTTCACGCCCGGGCGGAAGTAGGCCCACAGGACGCCCGACAGGGCGGCGAGCGTCCCCGCGAGGACCCAGACGGTCCGCACGACGCTGTCGACGTTGATGCCCGAGGCTGCCGCGAGCTGCGGGTTGTCGGAGATGGCGCGCGTGGCCTTTCCGATCCGTGTCCCGAGCAGGAAGTACGCGACCGCGAGGATGACGACGATGCTGACGCCCATGCTCACCAGGTCGATGTACGACACGGCGATCGGCCCGAGCTGGATCGGCGTCGGGCTCGCACCCGGCAGCTGGAAGGTCGATCCGCCGATGATGAACTGGAAGGTGTATCGCAGGGCGAGCGAGAGGCCGATGCTGACGATCATCAGCTGGACGACGCCCAGCCCGCGCCTTCGCAGAGGCCGCCACAACGCGGCATCCGAGGCGAGACCGAGTGCGGCGCCGGCGAGGAGCGCGGCGATGATGCCGATCCAGAGGGGCAGCTGCCACATCGTGCTGACGACCATGGCGACCAGGGCGCCCCACGTCACCAGCTCGCCGTGCGCGAAGTTCGACAGGCCGGTCGTCCCGTAGATGAGGGCGGCCCCCATCGCGGCCAGCGCCAGGAGCAGTCCGAAGTTCAGCCCGTTGACCAGGCGCGAGGCGAGCTGGTCGATGAGCGACTGGGTCTGCCGCTCGCCTTCGCCGAGGAAGAGGTTGACGATCTTCGACCCGGTGAGGCCGAACTCGACCTCCTGCGAGGCCGAGTCGCCCTCGACGATGACGCCGTCGGGCAGCGTCGACTCGTCGACCGTCAGGGTGTACGTCTCCTTCTCGGGGACGTAGAGGCGCCAGCGTCCGTCGGCGTCGGTCACCGTCTCGGCGTCGAACCCGTTGCCCTCGACCGAGACTCCGGCGTCGGGAACGGGGGCGCCGTCGAAGGTGATCACACCGGCGAAGTAGAAGTCGGTCTTCTCCTGGTCACCGCCGGGTTGGTCCGGCGCGGCCGCGAACGCGGCTGTCGGTAGGGCCAGCATGAGCAGCACCGCAGCCATGAGGACTGCGGCGAGGGCGGACACTCTTCGTGTCATCCGCCCCGGGCGACGGGCAGCGCGCGTCGTCGGGGTGATCGCCACTGGCACCTCCTGAGATAAGTGGTCGATTGCGCCGAGAGGTACCGGTTCGGTGGCTTCGGCGGCACCTGAACGTATTCGCCGATTGTTGCCTGCGTGTTTCGGGCGCGCAACTCGGATCGCGGTGTGTCGCGGCTGGCACGTGATCGGTATGGGACCGATCCCGGGAATGCGCCGGCGTCGTGCGCGTTTAGAATCGTCACGACCTTCAAGGAGCGCGCATGAGCGACTACAACGACCCGTTCGGTTTCGTCGGCCTCACGTACGACGACGTCCTGCTCCTGCCGGGGCACACCGACGTCATCCCGTCCGAGGCCGACACCTCTTCGCGCGTCACGCGACGCATCACCGTCGCGACGCCGCTGCTGTCGGCCGCGATGGACACGGTCACGGAGGCGCGTCTCGCGATCGCGATCGCGCGCGAGGGCGGCATCGGCATCATTCATCGGAATCTGTCGATCGCCGATCAGGCCTCGATGGTCGACCGGGTGAAGCGCAGCGAGTCCGGCATGATCACCGACCCCATCACGACGACGCCGGATGCCACGATCGAGGAGGTCGACGGCCTCTGCGCGCAGTACCGCATCTCGGGGCTCCCGGTCATCGACGACGAGGGCCACCTCGTCGGCATCGTCACCAATCGCGACATGCGCTTCGTCTCGGGCTTCGAGCGTCAGACGACGAAGGTCCGCGACGTCATGACGAGCGAGAACCTCGTCACCGGAGCCGTCGGCATCGGTGCGAACGAGGTCATCGCGCTCTTCGCCCACCACCGCGTCGAGAAGCTGCCTCTGCTCGACGCCGAGGGCAAGCTCGCGGGACTCATCACCATCAAGGACTTCGACAAGAGCGAGAAGTACCCCCTCGCCACGAAGGACGACCAGGGTCGCCTCCGGGTGGGGGCGGCGATCGGCTTCTTCGGCGACGCCTGGGAGCGTGCCGAAGCGCTGCGCGACGCCGGGGTCGACGTCATCGTCGTCGACACCGCGAACGGCCAGTCGGCCGGAGTCATCGACATGGTCCGGCGCATCAAGGCCGACGCATCCTTCGAGCACATCGACGTCATCGGCGGCAACGTCGCGACGCGTGAGGGCGCGCAGGCGCTCATCGACGCGGGCGTGGACGCGGTCAAGGTCGGCGTCGGTCCGGGATCGATCTGCACCACGCGCGTCGTCGCGGGCGTCGGCGTTCCGCAGGTCACCGCGATCTACGAAGCCTCGCTCGCGGCTCGCGAAGCCGGCATCCCGATCATCGCCGACGGCGGACTGCAGTACTCGGGCGACATCGCGAAGGCGCTGGTCGCCGGCGCCGACTCGGTCATGCTCGGCTCGCTGCTGGCGGGCACCGACGAGTCGCCGGGCGAGGTGGTCTTCCAGGGCGGCAAGCAGTTCAAGCTGTACCGCGGCATGGGTTCCCTCGGCGCGCTGCAGACCCGCGGCAAGAAGACCTCCTACTCGAAGGACCGCTACTTCCAGGCGGACGTCCCGAGCGACGACAAGCTGATCCCCGAGGGGATCGAGGGTCAGGTCGCCTATCGCGGACCCGTTTCGGCCGTCGCCTACCAGCTCATCGGAGGACTGCGGCAGTCGATGTTCTACGTCGGCGCGCGCACCGTCGACGAGCTCAAGGCCCGCGGCAAGTTCGTGCGCATCACCTCGGCGGGCCTCAAGGAATCGCATCCCCACGACGTGCAGATCGTCGTGGAGGCGCCGAACTACAAGCGCTGAGTCCCTCTCGTCGAACGGGATGCCGCAGATCGCGGCATCCCGTTCCGCGTTTCCGTCCCGCGCTGCGCCGCGGGAGGTGATCTGCAGGTGGGAGGCCGCGCATCGGGAGGAGAGCCTCCGCTGTGGTGATCGCCGCCTCCGCCGTGCGACGGATGACGGCATCCGGCCCGCCTACCGGGCGAGGTGCAGCCCCTGGGCGACGGCCGCGGTGATGAGATCCTGCACCCGCGGCCAATCCTCGATCACCTGGGCGTAGGTCACGCGGATCACGTGATACCCGAGCAGCATCAGACGGGTGTCGTGGTCGATGTCGGCGGCGCGCTGCCCCCCGACGTGATGCCCTCCGTCGATCTGAACCACGAGGCGATCGGCGATGAGCAGGTCGACGGGGCGGTCGATGAGCCACACTTGCTGCCGCAGCGGCAGGCCCAGCCACCGCAGCCGACGCGGGAGGAGCGTCTCGAGCCCGGAATCGGAGAACGGCGAGGCCTCGCGGCACAATCGACGTGCCGCCGGCGGCATGTCGAGACGCTGCATCGCCTCGCGCGCGATCAGCTTCCGGCGGAGGGCTGACTCCCAGACCGTCAGCGCGCGCTCGAACGGCTGACACCGCGAGACGGCGATGAGGGTGTTCTCGACGGAGTCGACGAGGGCATCGGGATGACGCGGCACGGTCGGCGCCGCCCAGTGGACCACCCCGCCATCGAGCGCGATCCGGCCGGCGTGCGAGGGGGCCGCGACGTGTGGCCGGTCGTCGGCGAGCACCCAGAGGCCGAGGCGACGCGCCGCGCTCACGCAGGTCACGACGACTCCGGCCCGTGCGGCCGTGACGAGCTCGGGATCGGCATCCGTCGCGGCGACCCATCCGCGCCGGATCCGTTTCACCTCGGCCGCTGCGACGGCCGTCGCCACGTGGTGCCGCGACAGGCCCTGGTCCAGCAGTGTCGTCGTTCGCGCGACGCCGCCGAGCCTCCGCACCGCGCGGGCCACATCCCTCTCGCTCATCCGTCGATGCTCGGCCGGTGCCGCCCGTCGCGACGCCCCGCACCGCAGACCCGGGGAGAATTCCTCGACCGGCCGCGCGGGGGAGGGAGGGGAGCAGCGGCTCAGCGGCAGCGGTCGGGAGGAGATCCGAGCTGCGGAGGGCCTGTGGGCAGCATCCGCCCTCCGCCGAGGCGATCCCCTTCGGTGCGACACCGGCGCGGGTGACGACGAGGCGCCGGGCTGCTGTGCCCGGGTCGGTGAGGTCGCTCGCCGTGCGGCGACCGCCCGCCGTGCGGAGGTCATCCGCGTCGGGGAGGGCGACGTGGTGGCATCGGCCCTGTCGGGGGCTGATCTCCTCCGTTCCGTGGGCGACCCGTCCGGTGGGCGACCCGTCCGGTGGGCGCCCCGGCGGCTCAGGCGGGGAGGCGGAACGCCTCGGCCGCGCGTGCGGCCGGGTCGAGGGCGAGGTCGGCGAGCGTCGCGCCGACACCGGGCGCGAACTTGAAGCCCTGGCCCGAGAAGCCGGCGCCCACGACGACGGAGCCCACGCGGTCGAGGATGAACGCGCTGTCGTCGGTCGATGTGTAGGTGCAGGAGAGGTGGACGCCCGAGGCGGGATCGAGTCCCGGCATCCATACGGCGACGTAGTCGCGAAGCGCCTCGGCGTGCGTCACACGGTGGGGGCGCGCGTCGGGATCGACCTCGTCGCCGACGCGGTGGAAGCCGACCTTCACACCCTCGCCCGGTGTCGGCATGCCGTACACCGGAGCCGGGTAGGCGCCGGCTGCTGGGATGTGGTTGAACGACGGCCACGCCGCATCGCCGCGCGGGGCGAAGTGGGCCGGCGTCTCCTCGGTCACGGTCAGGCGAGGCAGCCGGATGTCCGCCAGCAGCGGCGTCATCCACGCTCCCGCGGTGACCACCACGACGTCGGCCTCGATCGCGGCGCCGCCGCCGAGGTCGACCCGAGCGCCGCCCGCGGCGCGGTCTTCGACGGCGAGCACGGGCGTCCCCCATCGCACCTCGCCGCCCGCGGCGACGATCCGCCGCTCGAGCTCGATCATCGCGACGTCTGCTCGGACGACACCGGCATCGGGCGAGTACAGTGCGTCGCCGTCGAAGCGCATCCCGGGCCAGCGCGTCGCAGCATCCGTGGCCGAGAGCATCGATGCGGGGATGCCGCGTTCCGCCAACCGGCCGGCGATGAGCTCCAGCCCGGCCGCCCCGATCCCGCTGCCGTGCGTGACGAGGCCGTGCCGCCGGAGCAGCGGTTCGCCGTCGACGTCGCCGAGAGCGTCCCACCCCTCCCGCGCCCGTTCGAGCAGGTCGAGATAGTGCACGTCGGAGTAGGCGTTGTTGAAGTTGCGCGTGCGGCCGTGCGATGCGCCGAGCAGGTGTCCGCGACCGAAGCGATCGAGGACGAGCGGCGTCTCGCCGCGCCTCGTGAGGGCCCACGCCGTCGACAGCCCCATGATCCCGGCCCCTACGATCACGATGCGCGTCATGGAATCCACCCTTCCACCGCTCCGACGCGCCGGCCAATCCGAGCGTCACGCGCCGGCATCCGCCCGGAAGCGCCGCTTCGGCCCGACGGTAGGCTGAGGGGGTGACCATGGAGATCGAGCTCGGCCGCGCCAAGCGCGCCCGCCGCGCCTACGCGTTCGATGACATCGCGGTGGTGCCTTCGCGGCGCACGCGCAACCCCGAGGACGTCTCGACCGCCTGGTCGATCGACGCGTTCCCGTTCTCGATCCCGGTCCTCGGCGCGCCGATGGACTCGGTGACGAGCCCGCGGACGGCGATCATGCTCGGTCAGCTCGGCGGGCTCGGCGTCCTCGACCTCGAGGGCCTCTGGACCCGATACGACGACCCCGAGCCGTTCCTGACCGAGATCGCCGCCCTGCCGGACGCGTCGGCGACGCGGCGGATGCAGGAGCTGTACGCCGAGCCGATCAAGCCCGAGCTCGTGCGCGACCGGCTGGCCGAGATCCGCGCCGCCGGGGTGACCGTCGCCGGATCGCTGACCCCGCAGCGCACGCAGGACCTGTACGAGACCGTCGTCGCGGCCGGCGTCGACCTCTTCGTCATCCGCGGCACCACGGTGTCCGCCGAGCACGTCTCGAGCGTCGACGAACCGCTGAACCTGAAGAAGTTCATCTACGACCTCGACGTTCCCGTCATCGTCGGCGGCGCCGCGACCTACACCGCAGCGCTCCACCTCATGCGCACCGGTGCGGCCGGCGTTCTCGTGGGCTTCGGCGGGGGAGCCGCATCGACCACCCGGGCGACCCTCGGCATCCACGCCCCGATGGCGACGGCCGTGGCCGACGTCGCCGGAGCCCGTCGCGACTACCTGGACGAGTCCGGCGGACGCTACGTCCACGTGATCGCCGACGGCGGTGTGGGCACCTCGGGTGACATCGTCAAGGCGCTCGCGATGGGTGCCGACGCCGTCATGCTCGGCGTGGCGCTCGCCCGCGCGACGGACGCACCGGGGCAGGGGTTCCACTGGGGCCCCGAGGCGCACCACTCGCAGCTGCCGCGCGGCCACCGCGTCGCCGTCGACCAGGTCGCCTCGCTGGAGGAGATCCTCTACGGACCCGCGCCGGTCGCCGACGGCACCGCGAACCTCATCGGGGCGCTCCGCAAGTCCATGGCCACGACGGGCTACTCCGACCTCAAGGAATTCCAGCGCGTGGAGGTCGTGGTCGCGCCCTACAGCTCGCGCTGATGACCTCGACCGTCCCCGCACCGACCGCCGGCGTGCCGGCGTTCGCGCCGACGCTGCGCGAGGTGATGCTCCGTCCCTGGTGGCTGGGCATGCTCGGCTTCGCGCTGCTGGTGGCGTCGGTGTTCGCCTGGCTCGGTCAGTGGCAGCTGGCGCGCGCGGTCGACACCTCGCCCCCCGAACCGGGGCAGACCGAGATCGTGCGCCCGATCGCCGACGTCAGCGAGCCCGGCGCGTACCTGCCCGACCCGCTCGTCGGCCAGCGGGTCGAGGTGACGGGGTCGTTCGTCGCCGACGACTTCATCGTGGTCTCATCGCGGTTCGACGAGGGCGTCGAGGGATACTGGGTCACCGGTCAGCTGCGGGTGGACCCCGCGGACACCGGGTCGGACGCCCCGACATCGCTCGCCGTCGCCGTCGGCTGGACCGGCGATCGCGAGACCGCGGATGCCGCGGCGCGCGCCCTCGATGCCGATCCGCCGCAGGACGTCGCGCTGACCGGGCGTCTCATCTCGGGGGAGGGGCCGGCCGTCCCGCCGCGCAGCGAGCCGTGGGAGATCACGCGCATGGACCCGGCTGCTCTGCTCAGCCGGTGGAGCGACATCGAGGATCTCGACGTCTACCGCGGATACCTGACCTCGGCCGAGCCGTTCGCCGGTCTCGACGACATCCACTCGCCGGCGCCCGAGGAACGCTCGAGCGTCAACTGGCTGAACATCTTCTACGCCGTCGAGTGGGCCGTGTTCGCGGGCTTCGCCTTCTACATGTGGTACCGCCTGGCGAAGGATGCGTGGGAGAAGGAGCTCGAGGCGATCGAGGACGCCGCGATCGCTGCCGGGGCCGAGGCGGACGCCGGCGGCACCGCAGAGGCCGCGCCCGCTCGCGACTAGACTGGACGGCATGCCCGCCCCCCGCCTCGCCTCGTTCCCGGCGATCCGGAACGCGCTGCGCTTCTACCAGATCTGCTCCGTCATCACGGGTGTCGGTCTGCTGCTGCTGCTCGCGGAGATGATCCTGAAGTACACGCCGATCCACCTCGAGCTCTTCGCGGGTGGATCCGGCGGTGCGCTGTGGTTCGCCGGGGTGATCCCCGGTGCCGACTGCCAGTGGTGGTCGCTGTTCCTGCCGCAGACGAACTCGTGCGAGATGCTCTCGCTCGGCGACGGCTTCAACATCTCCCTCGCGATCCTCGTCGTCCACGGCTGGTTCTACGTCGTGTACCTGTTCGCGTGCTTCCGTGTGTGGAGCCTCATGCGCTGGAAGTTCCTCCGCTTCATCGTCCTCGCGCTCGGTGGAGTCGTCCCCGCGCTGTCGTTCTTCATGGAGGCCCGCGTCGGTCGCGAGGTGCGCACGTACCTCGCCGAACGCGAAGCGGCGGAGGCCGCGGCATCCATCCCCGCCACGGAAGGCACCCGGTGACCACCCAGACAGAAACGTCCCAGCGACCCGTCCTCGTCGTCGACTTCGGCGCACAGTACGCGCAGCTGATCGCCCGCCGCGTCCGCGAGGCCGGTGTCTACAGCGAACTCGTGCCGCACACGGCCACGGCGGCGGAGATCGCGGCCAAGGAGCCGGTGGGCATCATCCTCTCGGGCGGGCCCTCGTCGGTCTACGAGGAGGGCGCCCCCGCCATCGACCCGGGGGTCTTCGACCTCGGCGTTCCGACGCTCGGCATCTGCTACGGATTCCAGGTGATGGCCCAGGCGCTCGGCGGCGAGGTGGCGAACACCGGTCTGCGCGAATACGGCGCGACCGACGCCACCGTCGTCACCGAGGGCACGCTCCTGGCCGGACAGCCTCCGGAGCAGAACGTGTGGATGAGCCACGGTGACCAGGTGTCCCGCGCCCCCGAGGGCTTCGACGTCCTCGCGCGGACGGGAGCGACCCCGGTCGCGGCGTTCGCCAACGACATCCGCAAGATGTACGGGGTGCAGTGGCACCCCGAGGTGAAGCACTCCGACCACGGACAGAACGTGATCGAGAACTTCCTGCACAAGGCGGCAGGACTCCCCGCCGACTGGAACAGCGGGAACGTCATCGCCGAACAGGTCGATCGCATCCGTGAGCAGGTCGGATCGGGCCGTGTGATCTCGGCGCTCTCGGGCGGTGTCGACTCGGCCGTCTCCACTGCGCTCGTGCACAAGGCGGTCGGTGACAAGCTGACGGCGATCTTCGTCGACCACGGTCTGCTGCGGAAGGGCGAGCGCGAACAGGTCGAGAACGACTACGTCGCCTCGACCGGGGTGCGGCTCATCACCGTCGACGCACGCGAACGGTTCCTCGAGGCGTTGGCGGGAGTGAGCGACCCGGAGCAGAAGCGCAAGATCATCGGGCGGGAGTTCATCCGCGCTTTCGAGCAGGCCGAGCGAGACCTGATGGCCGAGGCGGCTGCCGACGGGGAGCCGATCCGGTTCCTCGTGCAGGGGACCCTCTACCCCGACGTGGTCGAATCCGGCGGTGGCGCCGGGACCGCGAACATCAAGAGCCACCACAATGTCGGGGGTCTCCCCGAGGACCTGCAGTTCGAGCTCATCGAACCGCTGCGAACGCTCTTCAAGGACGAGGTGCGCGCGATCGGTCGCGAGCTCGGACTCCCCGAGGCGATCGTCGGGCGCCAGCCGTTTCCGGGGCCCGGCCTCGGAATCCGCATCGTGGGCGAGGTCACCGCTGACCGTCTCGAGATCCTGCGTGATGCCGACGCGATCGCGCGCGCCGAGCTGACGAAGGCCGGCCTCGATGCCGAGATCTGGCAATGCCCTGTGGTGCTGCTCGCGGACGTCCGCTCGGTCGGTGTGCAGGGGGACGGTCGCACGTACGGGCACCCGATCGTGCTGCGCCCCGTCTCGAGCGAGGACGCGATGACCGCCGACTGGACGCGCTTGCCCTACGACGTCCTGTCGAGAATCTCGAACCGCATCACGAACGAGGTCCGCGAAGTGAACCGCGTGGTCCTCGACGTGACCTCGAAGCCCCCGGGGACCATCGAGTGGGAGTGAGCGCGCGACGCGCGAAGACGGCGGATGCCGCGGCCGATGGGTCGCGGCATCCGCCGTTTCGCGCATCATGACGCGGATCTCCGCCGCGTGGTCTCGGCGCGACACGCCCGGGATGTGGGGTTGTTTTGCCAGGATGCCGGGAGCCGCGTAACTTATTACTTGTTCGCCCCACAGGGAAGAGCGAGAGGGCCGGAAGGCCTACGCCCCCTCAAGCGGAGAACGAATTCCATCCCAAACCTCCTTGAGAGAACAAGACGCTTGCGTCTAGGATGGAGACTTCACCCCGACAGCGGCTCAGTCTGCAGCGGAACCTGGTTCCGAGTGCATCAAGTCGCGTAGTGGTGAGGTATGGTTGTGAAGTTGCCTTCTGGGCTGGTTGTGAGACTGGCTGGGGGAGCGTCCGATCCTTGAGAACTCAACAGCGTGCACTTGTCAAATGCCAAATAACCTCGTCTCCACTTCGGTGGGGTGAGATTCCTTTGGATCAA
>NZ_VYRZ01000003.1 GCF_008710705.1 Microbacterium radiodurans | reverse complement strand
TTGATCCAAAGGAATCTCACCCCACCGAAGTGGAGACGAGGTTATTTGGCATTTGACAAGTGCACGCTGTTGAGTTCTCAAGGATCGGACGCTCCCCCAGCCAGTCTCACAACCAGCCCAGAAGGCACCAAACACTCCCACGAACGTCACAAACCTCTGGTTCATGCGGTCTCAGACCGGCGTTCGGGGTAGAAGACCCATCCTAGACGCGAAGTCCTGTTCTCGCAACGAGGTTTGGGATGGGATCTGGTCCGCCGCTTGAGGGGGCGGCGAGGCCTTCCGGCCTTCTCGCTCTTCCCTGTGGGGCGAACAAGTAATAAGTTACGCGGCTCCCGGCATCCTGGCAAAACAACCCCACATCCCGGGCGTGTCGCGCCGCCTCACGCCGCGGGCAGACGCGGCACCGACGCCACGAGACGCGACGTGTAGGGATGCTTCGGCGCAGTGAGCAGCTCCCCCGTCGGCCCTTCCTCGACGACGCGTCCCGCTTCGAGCACCGCCATGCGACGGCAGAGTGCCGAGACGATCGTGAGGTCGTGCGACACCAGGAGCATCGCGATGCCCTGCTCGCGGGCGAGCCGCTGCAGCAGGTCGATCACGGTCATCCGCACCGACGTGTCGAGAGCGCTCACCGGCTCGTCTGCCAGCAGCACCCGCGGACGCGGCGCGAGGGCACGGGCGATCGCGATGCGCTGACGCTGTCCGCCCGAGAACGCGTCCGGGTAGCGCTTCGCGGCATCCGGATCGAGATCGACGGCGGTCAGGAGCTCGGCGACACGGGCCTCGACGAGGGCCCGGTCGCGCTCGACGCCGAGCGAACGCAACGGCTCGGCGATCGAGGCGCCGACCGTCATGCGGGGATCCAGGGAGGAGAACGGGTCCTGGTACACCGGTTGCACCGCACGGCGGAGTGAGCGGATGCCTCGGCGGTCGTCCCCGCGCAGCGGGTCGCCGTCGAACAGCACGCGCCCCCGGGTGGGGGTCGCCAGTCCGAGGAGAAGCCGGAGCACCGAGGTCTTGCCGGCACCGGACTCCCCGACGAGACCGAGCGCGTCGCCCGGCGCGAGTTTCAGAGAGACGCCGTGGAGCACCTGCGCGCCGCGCCCGTAGGAGTACTCGACGGCATCCGCTTCGAGGATCGGTGTGGGGTCAGACATCGTTCGCTCCTTCCGGCCGGTGCTCGGTCGCCGGCGGCAGGAACCCGTCCAGAGCGCGGGAGGCGGCGACGAGCCGACGCGTGTACTCGTGCCGCGGGGCGCGGAGGATGCGGGTCGTCTCATCGAGCTCGATCTGACGGCCGTCGCGCATGACGAGGACACGATCCGCGATCTGCGACACGACGGGCAGGTCGTGGCTGATGAACAGCAGGGTCATGCCGCGCTGCGAGACCTCCCGCTGCAGGAGTTCGAGGATGCCCGCCTGCACGGTGACGTCGAGCGCCGTCGTCGGCTCGTCGGCGATGAGGATCCGGGGTCCGGCGGCCAGAGCGAGCGCGATCGCCACGCGCTGGCGCTGCCCCCCGGAGATCTCGTGGATGAACGAACGCGCGATCCGCTCGGGTTCGGGCAGCTGCACCTCGGCGAGGGCGTCGAGCACCCCCCGCCGGAGGGCGTCGCCGCGCAGACCCCGGTGCGCGGCGAGCGGCCACGCGATCTGCTTGCCGACGCGCATCAGCGGATCGAGCGAGGCGAGCGGTTCCTGGAACACCGCCGACACCGTGCGCCCCCGCACGGCGTCGAGCCGGCGGGGTCTCGCGCCGACGACCTCGACCCGCTCGGAGCCCGCGTCGACGAGCGCCGACCCGAACGCGGAGAGCGGGTGCGCCAGCAGCCCGAGGATCGCCAGCGCGGTGAGGGACTTCCCCGAGCCCGATTCGCCGATGACGCCCAGCCGCTCCCCCGGCGCGAGGGACACATCGATGCCGTGGACGAGCGTGCGATCGTCGCCGAGCCGCACTCCCAGCCCGGTCGCCTCGAGGATGACGGTCATCGGATGCTCCTCGAGGCCGGGTCCGCGACGTCTCGGAGTCCGTCGGCGAGCAGGTTGACGCCGATGATGAACGCGACGAGCAGGATGCCGGGCAGGATCGCCGCGGTCGGCGCGACGAGCACGGTGCTCTGCGCCTCCTCCAGCATGCGACCCCACGATGCGTTCGGCGGCGGCGACCCGAGGCCGAGATACGACAGCGACGCCTCGGCGCCGACGGCACCGCCGAACTGCAGCGCGAGGGGGACGATGAGCGTCGGCCAGACATTCCGCAGCACGTGGCGGACGATGATCCCGCCGGTGCCGGTGCCGGACGTCCGTGCCGCCGTGACGTAGTCCATGGCGAGCACGCGCGTGGCGGCGATGCGCGTCAGCCGGGCGATCACCGCGGAACCCGCGAGGCCGATCGCGAGGATGGCCGATTCGAGCGACGCGCCCCGCCAGGCGACGATGAGCATCGCGAGGAGCAGTGTCGGGAACGCGATGGCGATGTCGAGGAGGCTCGTCAGCGCATCATCGACCCAGCGGCGCGCCGCAGCGGCGAGAAGGCCGAGGGCGATGCCGACGACGGCTGCGATCGCGACGGAGCCGAAACCCACGGCGAGGGCGAGCCGCGCACCGATCATGAGCTGGGTGAACAGATCGCGACCGAGGCGATCGGTGCCGGCCCAGTGCTCTGCCGACGGCGGTTGCAGGCGTCCCCCGCCGGTGTCGTCGAAGGCGAAAGGGGTCCAGAAGACCGACACGAGGCCGATGACGGCGATGAGCCCGAACAGCGCACCGCCCACGGCGAGGTTGATCGAGCGTCGCCGGCGCGGGCGCCGCTGCGGCAGAGCCGTCGTCCCGGTGTCGGGCAGCGTCGTGGCCGTCATGCCGCCGCCTTCGATCGCCGGTTGCCGGAGATGGTGTCGCGCAGCCGCGGATCGATGACGCGCTGGAGGATGTCGGCCGCGAACCCGAGCAGCAGCACGAGCGCCGTCGAGAACAGCAGAACGCCCTGCACGCTCGGGAAATCCTGTTCCTTGATGCCGACGAGAAGCATGTCACCCAGTCCCGGCAGGGCGAATACGCGCTCGATGATGACTGCGCCGACGAACGTCGTCGACAGCTGGATCGCGAGTATTGCGATGAGCGGCGGGGCGGCGTTGCGCACCCCGTGCCGCCACAGCGCGGTGGTGAAACTCTGCCCCGTGGCGCGGGCGGCGCGCAGGTACTGCTGCCCGAGGATGTCGAGCGTGGCGCTGCGCACGTAGCGGGCCAGGTCGCTGCCCGAGACGAGCGCGATCGTCAGCACGGGGAGGGTGAGCGACACGAGGGCGGCCGCGGGGTCCTCCCAATCGCGACGGGGGAAGCCGCCGGCCGGGAGGAGGCGCCAGTTCAGGGCGAAGACGGCGACGAGCAGGATGCCGACCCAGAAGACGGGGATCGCGCCGCCGAGCTGCGACACGGCGGAGAACGCCGTGCCGTACCAGGTGCGCGACTTCCACGCCGCGACGAAGCCGACCGGAACGGCGATGAGGACCGACAGCGCGAAAGCGATCAGCGTGAGCGGAAGCGTGACGTTCAGGCGCCGCAGGATCTCGTCGCCCACCGGCAGGTTGTTCGTGAACGAGCGACCGAGGTCGAAGCTCGCGAGCTGTCCGAGGTACGACAGGAACTGCTCGTGGATCGGTCGGTCGACGCCCAGGCGCGCCGCGGCCGCGGCGATCTCGGCGTCGGTCGCTCCGACCGAGATGAGCGCGAACACCGGGTTGCCGAGCACACGCAGCACGACGAACAGGATCACCACCGCCAGCGCGAACGCCAGCAGCAGCAATCCTGTCCGTCGGAACAGATACCGGGTGATGGAGATCAGGCCTTCGTGATGTCGGAGACGTAGAAGAGCGAGTTCAGACCGTTCTTCGGCACGCCCGAGACGCCCTCGGCCGCGATGCGCAGCTGCGGGTTCAGGTAGAGCCAGACGCTCGCGGCGTCATCGGAGATCTGCTGGTTCGCCTTCTTGATGAGCTCGGTCTGCTCCTCGACGGATGCCGCGGCCTCCGAGTCGGCCAGCCATGTCTGCACGTCGGCGTTGTCGTAGCCCCAGTAGAAGTCGGGGTTGCCGTAGAAGTTGATGTCTCGGTCGTTGACGTGACCCTGCAGCGTCGCCTCGAAGTTCTTCTCGGTGTAGACCTTCTGGTACCACTCGTCGTCGGTGATGATGTTGATCTCGAGCGTGATGCCCACCTTGGCGAGCTCCGACTTCAGGAACTCGGCGACGGTCGAGTGGACGCCGGAGTCGGGGGTGTCGACCGTGAACGTGAAGCCGCCCGACTGCCCGGCCTCGGCGAGCAGCTGCTCGGAGAGCTCGGGGTCGTACGGGTTGTTGTCGGCGAGGTCGATGTACCACGGCTCCGACGGCGGGACCATCGAGCCGATCAGTTCGCCGCGCCCGTCCCAGATCGCGTCGAGGAGCTTCTCGCGGTCGATGGCGGAATAGATCGCCTTGCGGACGCGGACGTCGTCGAACGGCGCGACCCGGTCGTTGAACGCGAGCAGCTCCTTCGTCGTCGAGGTGCCCTCGATGATCTGGAAGCCGGCCGCCTCGAACTCGCCGATGCTGTCGGGGTTCGACTGGCTCGTCACGAGATCGACCGCGCCGGTCGTCAGGGCGTTGTTCAGCGCCGTCGGGTCGGCGTAGTACTGGTAGACCACGCCGCCGTTGGCGGGTGCGTCGCCCCAGTACTCGTCGTTCACCTCGAGGCTGATCGAGTCGCCCTTGCGGTAGTCCGCGAGGGCGTAGGGCCCGGTGCCGTCTTCGCTGGCGGTGAGGTCGCCGGCATCCTCGTTCACGATCCAGACGTAGCCGAGGTTGTACGTGAAGCTGATCGAGGGCTGCGACAGGGTCACCTCGACGGTCTTGTCGTCGACGGCCGTGACGGTGTCGATGACGCTGAGCTGACGCTTGCGCGCGGCGATCGACTCCTCGCCGACGAAACGCTCGAGGCTGTACTTCACGTCCTCGGCGGTGAGCTCCTTGCCGGAGTGGAAGGTCGCCTCCTCGAGGGTGAACGTATAGGTCAGTCCGTCGTCCGAGATCTCGGTCGACGACGCGAGCAGCGGCTCGACCTCGGCGTCATCGGTGATCCGGAACAGGCCTTCGTAGACGTTGCCGGTGAACACCTCGGTGACACCGGAGGATCCGCCGAAGATCTGGTCGAGGTTGGTGGGCTCGTTCTGGGAGCCGACGACGATCTCGACGTTCGAGTCGCCGGCGGCGGAGTCCGCCGGATCGGCGGCGCCGGAGCATCCGGCGAGGACGAGAAGACCGGCCGTCGCCGCGGCGGTGGCGACGGCGAACCGGGAGAGGCCGCGTGAGGTCACGGGGTTTCCTTTGCTGTGGAGTGGGATGCGGCGGCGCGAGGTGCGGGCGCGCGACCGTTTCGGGGGATGTTCAGAGGGCGAAGTCGCCGGCGTAGCGGACCTTCTTCTCGCCCGCGCGGACGGGGAACGGAAGGCGGTTCTGCAGCGGCGGCAGCGGGCAGTTCATCTGATTCGAGAAACCGCACGGCGGAACGACCGCGCGGTTGAAGTCGACCGTCACCGGGATGCTGTCGCCGGGGACGAGGTCGCCGGTCGCGCCGGGGTGATCGAGGAAGAGGAACCGGCCGGCGCCGTAGCTCTCGGCGCCGTTGGTGCGATCGCCGAAGACGAGATGGAGCTTCGGTCCGCCGTAGTTCGTGTCGAACGCGGCGAGACGGTACTCGGTGCCGTCGATGTCGAAGACGAGATCTCCCGAGACCGGCAGGCCACGGGTCGCACCGCCGTCCTTGATGTGCTCGAACGGGACGACGCGGTCCTCGTCGACGAGCTCGAAGCGGCCCTCGAGCACCCACGCCGGGTCGTAGTCCCAGCGCTCGATGTCCTCGAACGCCTCACGGGCCGGTGAGTCCTCCCGCCAGATGCGGTAACCCTCCTGCGGCAGACCCGACTCGATGTCGCTGCGCTGGAGCCGGGTGAGCTGCGCGTCGACCGGGTGCCCGGCGCGCGCCTCCTCGTCGGGCACGGCCGGTTCTCCGGGCGCCGACCAGGAGGTCAGGACGAGGGAGAGGGAACCGAGCGGCGCGGTCACGGCCGCGCGGCGGGACTCCGCCCATGCGAGATAGTCGTTTGCTGCGGACGCGGATGTGCTCACCATGACAGGCAACCAAACGTGGCGTGTCACCGAGAAATTCCGTGTCGCACTGTTGCACGCCGCCGAACTGCTCGCCCGGGCGTGTCGCGGGGCTCCCCCGTGGCCCAGATCGTCCAGATCACGAGCACGGGCTGCAGCAGCAGTCGCGCGGCCCGCCGGCGATCCGTGTCGAGGCCGGGCGCCGATGCGCCGGTCCGCCATTGATGGACGTTGCCGGGGAACACGGCCGCGAAGAAGGCGGCGACGGCCGCGCCGACCCGGCGCCGCTCGCGCGGGAGACCGATCACGGCCGCTCCCAGAACGATCTCGACGGCGCCGCTGGCGACCACGATCATGTCCTTGTCCGTGCGCAGGAGGCGGGTCGCCCAGTCGGGCACGGCTATCCGGTACCCGCGGCGCAGCACGGTCAGGTGCGCGACGCCGGCGGCGATGAGGAGGGCGGCGAGCAGGGCTCGCGCGAGGGTGCGCAGCATCCGTCGACGCTACGCGCGACCGGGAGGCCCGATGACGAGAAGCGCGGTGTATGCGGCGACGATCCCGACCGCGAGGATGACGGCGAGCACGATCGGCCGGTTGACGAACCAGCGCAGGAGCCGATCGAGCGCACGCGCGTCGCGCGGATCGTCGCTCGCCTCGGTGCGCCAGGATCCGGCGAGGCGACCGCGCCGGCGCAGCACGATCTCGGTGGGGATGGTCGCGTACGGGATGACGGCGGCGCCGACCGCGCAGACGGTCGGCACGAGCGGCCACCGGTTGTTCCATGCGACGAGCACGGCCGTCGCGCCGTAGCAGAGGAAGACGAACCCGTGGATGCCGCCGCCGATCGTGACCGCGACGGGCAGGTCGAACAGCGCGCGGATCACCAGTCCGAGGATGAGCAGCGTCCACGAGATCGCTTCCGCGATCGCGAGTGAACGGAAGGCGGTCAGCGGGGTTCGGAACACCCCCGAACCCTATCCGGACGGCCTAGACGATTCCTGCGCGGACGCCGTCCATCGACTGGGCCAGCCGGGGCATGTTGTCGCTCAGCGTAGAGTCGAGCTCGAGCAGACGCTGGTGCGCCTGCTCCATGACCGCGATCCCCTTCGCCGTGATCCGGAGATCCGATGCGGATCCCGCGTGAGCGGTCGCATCGGCGACGAGTCCCTCGTCGACGAGCGTGCGGACGGCCGTGTGCGCCGACTGCACGGTGATGTGCGAGCGGCGGGCCAGTTCCGAGAACGAGATCCCGGGCTCGGAGCCGATGTGACCGAGCAGTCCGAACTTGCGGGTCGACAGCCCGAGATCGCGGAGCGCAGCCGACAGCCGTCCCTCCCAGGACGCCGACACCGCGATCAGCGCGATTACGGGACTGAATCTCGGTTCGCGCTGCGGGGCGGTGGTTTCCGGCACGTCCTCGATTGTAGGAGGAGCGGGCCGTCCGCGCCGAGGAGGATCGCATCGGTCTCGCGCCGTGTCGGCGATGGGGCGTAGCCTTCGCGGCATCCCGTCGATGTCGACGAGCGCGTCGACGAGGACGACAGCGAAGGAGCGTGTCATGGATCTGAAGATCGAGCTCATCTTCGTGCCGGTCGCCGACGTCGACAGGTCGAAGGAGTTCTACACGCGGATCGGCTTCCACGCCGACCACGATGAGACCCCGTACGAGGGGCTGCGGTTCGTGCAGCTGACGCCACCGGGATCGGCCTGCTCGATCGCGATCGGCACCGGCCTCGGCAGCCGGCTCGCACCCGGGTCGCGCGACAACGTCCAGGCCGTTGTCGCGGACGCCGACGCAGCGCTCGCACGACTGCGTGAGGCGGGGGTGGACGCGCGCGGCGTCGACGAGCAGGACTGGGGACGCTTCGTCACCTTCGACGACCCCGACGGCAACTCGTGGACGCTGCAGCAGCTTCCTGCGCGCGGATAACGCCTCGATGGGCCGGCGTCAAGGACCCTCCGTTGCAGCCGTCCCCCGTGCAGGATCGAGAAAAGCACGAGGCGGGGAGGATCGAGATGATCACGCACGAAGAGCAGGCCGAGCACCACACCGACATACGCGGCGAGAAGCCGTTCGGTCAATGGCTCGGACTCATCAACGGCGGCCGCTGACAGCTGACACGAATGCCCCCGGCGTCCTTTCTCGCGAGAAGGATGCCGGGGGCATCGTCGTGTGCGCTCTGGCGTACCACGGCCCGCCTCCCCTACGCTCGTGCGATGCACCGGAGCACGAGCCAGATCGCCGACCACGCCATCGAGTGGGCGCGAGCCCGTCTCGGCTCCCCCGCCTACGCCACACGCTGCCTCGCCTTCGTCGAGGATGCGGTAGAGCGGCCCAACGATCTCGAGGTGTTCGGCGGCGACTCCGCGGCCGACTCGGCCGACCTCTACCGTGACCACCGCCGGACGGGCGACCCGCCCCGCGGCGCATTCGTGTTCTACGACGCCGTCGGCGTCATCGACGGTGTCGAGGGTTCCTGGGGGCATGTCGGGCTGAGCCTCGGCGACGGCCGCATCATCCACGCGTGGGACAGAGTGCGCATCGACCGCATCCACGAGGTCGAGTCGCTGCCGCCGCCCCCCGGCTGGACGGCGCCGGCGTGGTGGGGCTGGGTTCCTCTCGATCGGGTTCTCGCCGGCGCGCAGCCCCGAGCTTGGCCGACGGACGAGACGGCCGAAGCAGCCGCCCAGCGTCAGCAGGCGGAGTCGCTGTCGGCGCTGCGCGGATCCGACGACGTCGGCCGGTGATCAGCTCGCCTCGAAGGGGCCGTCCAGCTCGCGTGACCAGGGGAGGTCGGCGCCGGCTCGCGAGACCGTGATCGCAGCCGCCCGCGCGGCGCGCCCGCCCGCGGTCGCCAGTTGCTCCGGCGTACTCGGGATGCCGTCGCGGAGTGCCGAATGGATCAGCGAAGCCATGAACGTGTCGCCCGCACCGATGGTGTCGACCGCGGCGACGGCGACGCCCGGGACCTCGACGGCGCCCCGCGCCGAGGCCAGGATCGCGCCGTCGCCCCCGCGGGTGATCGACCCGGCCTCGGCGCCGAGGCACAGGAGGCGGTCGAGCACCTCGGTGACCGCGGCACCGGGATAGAGCCACGCGGCATCCTCGTCGCTCATCTTCACGATCGTGCAGAGCGGCACGATCGACTCGAAGGTCCGGACCGCGTCGTCGCGTTCACCGAGAAGGGCGGGCCGGATGTTCGGGTCGAATGTCACGATCGCGTCGCCGGCTCGTGCGATGAGTTCGCGGACCCGCCCGGCGCCGGGCTCGAGGAATGCGGCGATGGAGCCGGTGTGGACGATGCGGGCCGTCGCAGGGGTCGCGCTCGGGTCGATGTCCCACCGGATGTCGAACTCGTAGTCTGCGGATCCGTCTGCGCCGATCGTCGCGACCGCGGTCGAGGTGGGGTCGGCGGTCGTCGACGCAGCGAGCACATCGACGCCGGCGGCGGCCACATGCTCTCGGATGCTGCGGCCGCGCGCGTCGTCGCCGATGCGGGTGAGGAGGGCCACCGCAACGCCCTGCCTGCCGAGCCCGAGCGCCACGTTCGCGGGGCTCCCGCCGACGTGCTCGACGTCGCCCTCGCCCGAGCGGACGATGTCCACGAGAGCTTCGCCGACGACGAGGACCTCGGGTGCGCGGTGCTGGTTCATCATCCTCCGAGGGCTGGTTGGTGGGCGCGGTCAGCTTAGCGCCGCCGCCCGGCGCAAGGTATATAGTTTTGCTATGCAGTTTTCGGAGGTTGCTCGTGATGACGCTGGTGGGAGCGACGGCTTCCCGAGCGCGGCGATCCGCCTGATGTCGGCGTCCAGCCGCTACAACCGGGCCGTCGCACGGCGTGTCGAGTCGCCGACTGCGGCCGGCACGTGGCGGACCTTGGCGGCTCTCGACGAGTTGGGGGCGACGCGGGTCAGCGATCTGGCCGAGTGGCAGCGCGTCAGTCAGCCGACCATGACGACGCTCGTCCGGCGTATGGAGCGAGACGGTCTGGTCACGCGGACCGCCGATCCTACGGACGGGCGCGCATCGCTCGTATCGATCACCGACACCGGTCGCGCCCAGTTCCGGAGCTTCCGGGAGGAGGCGCGGCGGTTGACGAGCCCGGCTTGGGACCGGCTCGACGAGACGGACCGGGCGGCGCTCGCGCGCGCGGCGGATCTGCTCGAAGCGCTGCTCGGCGAGCCCGAACTGCGATGAACGACGAGATGAGGACGGAACAGGTGGAGGAATCATGACCGCGACGACCGCGACGCACGCCGCGGCGACCACGCAGCCGAGTGGTGGCGGAACCTCGATCTGGCGGCAGCCGGTCGCCGTGTGGGCGATCGCGTTCGCGTGCACGGTGTCGTTCATGGGCATCGGGCTGGTCGACCCGATCCTTCCCGCCATCAGCCGCGAGCTCGAGGCGACGCCGTCCGAGACGATGCTCCTGTTCACGAGCTATCTGTTCATCACCGGCATCGTCATGCTCTTCGCGAGCTGGGTGTCTTCGCGCCTGGGCGTCAAGAGGACTCTGCTCGTCGGACTCGCCCTCATCGTGGTGTTCGCCGCGGCGGCCGGCCTGTCAGGCGGTGTGGTGGAGATCATCGGCTTCCGCGCGGGATGGGGCGTCGGCAACGCCCTGTTCATCGCGACGGCGCTCGCCGCCATCGTCGGGGCCGCCAGCGGAGGCAGCCGACAGGCGATCGTGCTGTACGAGGCGTCGCTCGGGATCGGACTCGCGGTCGGACCGCTGCTCGGCGGGGCGCTGGGCGAGCTCTCGTGGCGCGGGCCGTTCTTCGGCACCGCGGCTCTCATGGCCCTCGCCCTTCTGGCGATCCTCGTCGTCTTCCGCTCCCCCGCGCCCGCCGCCGGCGCCGCCGCGCCCGCGAAGGTGTCGTTCTTCGCGTCGTTCCGCGCGCTGCGCAACCCTGCGCTCCTCACGCTGTCGCTGACGGCCTTCTTCTACAACGTCGCCTTCTTCGTCCTCCTCGCCTACAGCCCGTACCCGATCGAGGCGGCCGCAGCGGGAGCCGGCATGACGTTCGGGGCGCACGAGCTCGGCCTCGTCTTCTTCGGATGGGGTCTCGCCGTCGCACTCACCTCGGTGCTCGCGGCTCCCGTGCTGACGCGCCGACTGGGGCTGCGCCCGGTGCTGTTCGCGATGCTCGGGCTGCTCGCCGTGGCCGAGGCCGTGCTCGCCATCGGGATCGACGATGCGGGTGTGCTCATCACCACCGTCATCGTCGCGGGTCTCTTCCTCGGCGTCTTGAACACCGCCCTGACCGAGGCCGTCATGGAGGCGACCGATCTGCCGCGGAACGTCGCGAGCGGCACCTACTCGGGCGTGCGATTCATCGGCGGCGCGATCGCTCCCGCGGTCGCCGGCCCCCTGGCGGCTGCGGTGACCCCGAGCGCGCCCTACTGGCTCGGGGTCGGCGCGCTGATCATCGCGATCGGCATCATGACCGTCGCCGGGCGCACGCTCGGTCACCTCGGCCGTCCGCACGAGACTGCCGTCGCCGAGGCCGCCGACATCGGCCAGGGCGACGCCTGACAATCACCAGTCGGAGGAGATCTGCGGGACGGAGGACGGTTCTGGCCGGAACAGCCTCCGCGGCGCAGATCCCCTCCGCATGGGCCGCGCGTCGCCGCTAGCGTGTGAGCATGTCGCCCGATCTCAAAGCAGCAGCATCCCGTGTCGTCGCGCGTCTGAGCATCGACCGCGAGAAGCTCGTCGGTGCGCTCTTCATCGCTCTCGGCTCCGTCGGGGTGGCGATCGCCGTATTCGTGCTGGCGATGTCGGCCTCGGCCGCTCTGCCGGCGCTGATCGGCCTCGGCGTCGGCGCGGTGCTCATCGTCCACGGCATCCTGCGCCGCAACGCCGCCGAGCGAGCGGATGCCGCACTCCGCACGCTCGAGTGAGGCCGTACCGCCCGGCGAAGGTGGCGCGTCCTGCGGGTATCGCCGGTGCGATCCCGCGGAACGCGCCACCTTCACATGGCTGTCCGCTGAGCTTCAGTCGCCCTTCACGTTGACGAGCTGACGCAGCGTGTGTCGGATCTCGACGAGCTCGGCGGCGTCCTCCATCACCCGGTCGATGGGCTTGTACGCCTGCGGGATCTCGTCGATGAAGGCATCGGTGTCGCGGAACTCGATGCCGACCATCGCCTCGCGCAGCTGATCACGGGTGAACGTGCGCCGCGCCGCCGACCGCGAGTACTCACGTCCGGCACCGTGAGGCGACGAGTTGAGCGACAGCGGGTTGCCGAGTCCCGATACGACGTAGGACGCCGTTCCCATCGATCCCGGGATGAGGCCGGGCCGACCGGCATCCGCCTGGATCGCGCCCTTCCTGGACACCCACACCTGCTTCCCGAAGTGCTTCTCGCTCTCGGTGAAGTTGTGGTGGCAGTTGATTCGCTCGAGCTCCTCGACGTCGGCCCCCATCGTCTCGGACAGCTGACGAGTGACGCGGTCCATCATCTCCTCGCGGTTGAGCAGCGCGAAGTGCTGGGCCCACCGGAGCTCGCGGATGTAGCGCCGGAACTCCTCTGTCCCCTCGACGAGGTAGGCCAGGTCGGGGTCCGGCAGGTCGATCCACCACTGCTTCGCGAGGCGCTGAGCGACACCGATGTGGTGCGTCGCGACCTTGTTGCCCACTCCACGCGAGCCCGAGTGCAGGAACATCCAGACCGCGTCCATCTCGTCCACCGAGACCTCGATGAAGTGGTTGCCCGAGCCGAGCGATCCGAGCTGGTTCCGCCAATGCCCGGCGTAGCGGGCGGGGTCGAACTCGCTTCTCTCGGCGAGCTCCTCCAGCTCGGCGATGCGCGGCTCGGCGGTCGCGACGATCTTGCGGTTGTCGCGACCGGCCGACAGCGGAATCGCCCGCTCGATCTGCTCGCGCAGCCCGCCGAGGTCGCGGCCGATCAGCTGCGACTTCGTGAACTGCGTCCGGACGGCGATCATGCCGCATCCGATGTCGACTCCGACGGCAGCCGGCATGATCGCGCCGAGCGTCGGGATGACCGAGCCGACGGTCGCCCCCTTGCCGAGGTGCGCATCCGGCATGAGCGCCAGGTGCGGGTGGATGAACGGCATGCCCGACGCGGTGCGAGCCTGATCGAGAGTCTTCTCATCGATGATGCTCGCCCACGACAGGAGCCTGTTCGAGAGCTTCTCCATGGTCCCTTTCCTTGTGATGGCGGTCCGGGATCGGGCGCATGGAGAGGAACACACGAACGCCCCGGACCTGTGCGGTGCGGGGCGTTCTGACAGTGGCGGTGTCAGACGTCTCGCACCGGAGGGTACGGCTCATTGCGGAGCTGGAACTGGTCCAGGTCCGCTGCGAACAGGCGCTCGTCGCGCATGGTCATGCCGTCCTCCGGTGACGCTGTGCGGATTCGCGCAGCCTCGCAACACTACGGGCGCGGGCGCGCTGGGTCAACGACGAAAGTGGCGCGTTCCGCGGGTATCGCCGAGGCGAGCCCGCAGAACGCGCCACTTTCGCGCGATTCAGATCAGAAGTCCCAGTCCTCGTCTTCGGTGGCCTCGGCCTTGCCGATGACGTACGACGAGCCCGACCCCGAGAAGAAGTCGTGGTTCTCGTCGGCGTTCGGCGACAGGGCAGACAGGATCGCGGGGTTCACGTTCGTCACCGTCGCGGGGAACATCGCCTCGAAGCCGAGATTCATCAGCGCCTTGTTGGCGTTGTAGTGCAGGAACTTCTTGACGTCCTCGGTCAGACCGACGGCGTCGTAGAGGTCCTGCGTGTACTGGACCTCGTTGTCGTAGAGCTCGTACAGGAGCGAGAACGTGTAGTCCTTGATCTCGTCGCGCTCGGGCTGGGTGAGCTTCTCCATGCCCTTCTGGAACTTGTAGCCGATGTAGTAGCCGTGCACGGCCTCGTCGCGGATGATGAGGCGGATGATGTCGGCTGTGTTCGTCAGCTTCGCCTTCGCCGACCAGTGCAGCGGCAGGTAGAACCCCGAGTAGAAGAGGAACGACTCGAGCAGGGTCGAGGCGACCTTGCGCTTGAGCGGCTCGTCGCCACGGTAGTAATCCATGACGATCGAGGCCTTCTTCTGAAGGTTCGGGTTCTCGACCGACCAGCGGAACGCGTCGTCGATCTCGGGCGTCGAGGCGAGCGTGGAGAAGATCGACGAGTAGCTCTTCGCGTGCACCGACTCCATGAACGCGATGTTCGTGTAGACGGCCTCCTCGTGCGGGGTGATCGCGTCGGGGATCAGCGAGACGGCGCCGACGGTGCCCTGGATCGTGTCGAGGAGCGTCAGCCCCGTGAACACGCGCATCGTGAGAGTCTGCTCGTCGGGGGTGAGTGTGTTCCACGACTGGATGTCATTGGACAGCGGCACCTTCTCGGGCAGCCAGAAGTTGTTCACCAGACGGTTCCAGACCTCGAGGTCCTTATCGTCCTGGATGCGGTTCCAGTTGATCGCCTGCACGTGGTCGACGAGCTTGAGCGGTTCAGGGGTCATGTCGCTTCGATTCCTGGTTCGGGTTCCGGCATCCGTCAGAGCATGCAGCTGACGCACTCGGACATGTCGGTGCCCTCGAGTGCCATCTGACGCAGGCGGATGTAGTAGATCGTCTTGATGCCCTTGCGCCAAGCGTAGATCTGCGCCTTGTTGATGTCGCGGGTGGTGGCCGTGTCTTTGAAGAACAGCGTCAGCGACAGGCCCTGGTCGACGTGCTGCGTGGCGGCGGCGTACGTGTCGATGACCTTCTCGTAGCCGATCTCGTACGCGTCCTCGTAGTACTCGAGGTTGTCGTTCGTCATGAAGGGGGCCGGGTAGTAGACGCGGCCGAGCTTGCCTTCCTTGCGGATCTCGATCTTCGACGCGATCGGGTGGATCGACGACGTCGAGTTGTTGATGTACGAGATCGAGCCGGTCGGCGGCACCGCCTGCAGGTTCTGGTTGTAGATGCCGTGCTGCTGGATCGACGCCTTCAGCTCGCGCCAGTCGTCCTGCGTCGGGATGTGGATGCCGTCGAACAGACCCTTCACCTTGTCGGTCTGCGGAGCCCACTCCTGCTCGATGTACTTGTCGAAGAACTCCCCCGACGCGTAGGTCGAGTCGGCGAAGCCCTCGAACGCCGACGCCCGCTCGATCGCGATCTTGTTCGACGCCTGCAGGGCGTGGAACAGCACCGTGTAGAAGTAGATGTTCGTGAAATCGATGCCCTCGTCGGAGCCGTAGTGGACGTGCTCACGGGCGAGGTAGCCGTGCAGGTTCATCTGGCCGAGGCCGATCGCGTGCGAGCGGTCGTTGCCGTCCTCGATCGAGCGGACCGAGCGGATGTGGCTCTGGTCGCTGACCGCGGTGAGGGCGCGGATGCTGGTCTCCACCGTCTGAGCGAGGTCCTTGCCGTCCATCGCGAGGGCGATGTTCATCGACCCGAGGTTGCAGGAGATGTCCTTGCCGATCTGGCTGTAGGACAGGTCCTCGTTGTAGGTCGTCGGGGTGTTGACCTGCAGGATCTCCGAGCACAGGTTCGACATGTTGATCCGGCCCTTGATCGGGTTGGCCTTGTTCACCGTGTCCTCGAACATGATGTACGGATAACCCGACTCGAACTGGATCTCCGCGAGAGTCTGGAAGAACTCGCGGGCGTTGATCTTCGTCTTCTTGATGCGGGCGTCGTCGACCATCTCGCGGTACTTCTCGGTGACCGAGATGTCGCCGAAGGGAATCCCGTAGACCTTCTCGACGTCGTACGGCGAGAAGAGATACATGTCCTCGCCGTTGCGCGCGAGCTCGAAGGTGATGTCGGGGATGACGACACCGAGCGAGAGCGTCTTGATGCGGATCTTCTCGTCGGCGTTCTCGCGCTTGGTGTCGAGGAACTTCAGGATGTCGGGGTGGTGCGCCGACAGGTACACCGCGCCTGCGCCCTGGCGGGCACCGAGCTGGTTGGCGTAGCTGAAGCTGTCTTCGAGCAGCTTCATGACGGGGATGATGCCCGACGACTGGTTCTCGATCTGCTTGATCGGCGCGCCGGCCTCGCGGATGTTCGACAGCAGCAATGCGACGCCGCCGCCGCGCTTAGACAGCTGGAGAGCGGAGTTGATGCCGCGGGCGATCGACTCCATGTTGTCTTCGATGCGCAGCAGGAAGCAGGAGACGAGCTCGCCGCGCTGGGCCTTGCCGGTGTTGAGGAACGTCGGGGTCGCCGGCTGGAAACGACCGGAGATGACCTCGTCGACGATCCGGGTCGCGAGGGCCTCGTCGCCGTCCGCGAGACCGAGGGCCGTCATGACGACGCGGTCCTCGAATCGCTCGAGGTAGCGCTTGCCGTCGAAGGTCTTGAGCGTGTAGCTCGTGTAGTACTTGAAGGCGCCGAGGAAGGTCTCGAAGCGGAACTTCTTGCCGTACGCGAAGTCGTTGAGCTGCTGGATGAACTCGAGCGAGTACTTCTTGATGACGGCCGGCTCGTAGTACTCCTTCTCGACGAGGTAATCGAGGCGCTCCTTGAGCGAGTGGAAGAAGACGGTGTTCTGGTTCACGTGCTGCAGGAAGTACTCCCGCGCGGCGCGCTTGTCGGCGTCGAACTGGATCTTGCCGTCGGCGCCGTACAGGTTGAGCATCGCGTTCAGGGCGTGGTAATCGAGCCCGTCGAAGCGCAGGTCGACCTTGAAGTCGTTGTCGGTCAAGGCCTTTTCCAGTGCTGATTCCACCATCGTTCCAATCCTGCGCTCACGCGCTCGACGTCTTCTGGCGTGCCGAACAGTTCCACCTTGTCCAAGTGCGGCACGGAGCACTTGCGGCTGATGATGTCGCCGGCGAGGCAGTACGACTCGCCGAAATTCGTGTTGCCCGTGGAGATGACTCCTCGGAGCAGAGTGCGGTTGCGTGCGTCGTTCAGGAAGCGGACGACCGGTTTGGGCACCGCGCCCTTCTCTTCGCCGCGCCCCTGACCCCCGCCGTAGGTGGGGGTCACGAGCACGAACGGCTCATCGATCACGAGGGGATCGGACGAGGAGTGCAGGGGGATGCGGAGCGCCCGGAGACCGAGCTTGTCGATGAATCGCGCGGTGTTGCCCGAGACGCTCGAGAAGTAGACGAGCAGGGGCGCCCGCGTCGCGACCGCCATGCTCATGGGATTACGCGAAGCGGGCGGCGAGCTCGTCGATCTTGTCGGGACGGAAGCCCGACCAGTGGTCCTCGTCGGTGACGACGACGGGCGCCTGCAGGTAGCCGAGCGACTTGACGTGCTCGAGAGCCGCCGGGTCCTCGGAGAGGTCGAGGACGTCGTATTCGATGCCCTTCGAGTCCAGCGCACGGTAGGTCGCGTTGCACTGCACGCAGGAGGGCTTGGTGTAGACCGTGATCGCCATGTCGAGTGTGATTCCCTTCACTTCTCGCGCTTCTGGAAGCGCATCCCTCGGCGGGGATCCGCCGGGAGTCCAATACTACATATGGGTGCCGACATCGGGGCGCACCACAAGGGGTAGTAGTTACAAGTCTGTAGTTTTCCCCCGCTCTCCCCAGGTACGACACATCTTGTCCACCGTTTCATCCACAGCCGCGGGCAGTGCTCGCCGTCACGACTGAGCCGTGATCACGCGGCTTCCGGCGCGTCGGCCCGGATCTGTCCACAGGGAGCACGCTACGACCGCCCACCGACATCCGATTCGGACGGATCCGGCCGCCCCGGCGTGTCGTCGGCGTGTCGCATCCGTCGGCGGGGATGTCGCCGCGACGCCCTCGGAGTGACTAGCGTTGGAGGGTGGCGGGATACGGAGAACTGCTGCGCACACCGGGTGTCGCGCGCATCATCGCCGCACAGTTGACCGCGCGCTTTCCGAACGGGATGACGAGCCTCGCCGTCCTGCTCCACATCGAGCACGTGACCGGCTCCTACGGGGCGGCCGGTCTGGTCCTGGCGGCCACCTCAGTCGGGCAGGCGATCGCGGGACCGGTGACGAGCCGATGGATGGGCGTCTGGGGGATGCGGCGCGTCCTCACGCTCACCCTCGCAGTGTGCGCCACCGCGATCGCCCTGCTCGCGCTGCTCACCCTTCCCCTCCCCCTCTACATGGTCCTGGGGTTCGTCGCGGGGCTCTCGACCCCGCCGGTGCAGTCGGCGGTGCGCACCATCTACCCGAAGATGGTGACCTCGCGGCAGCTGACGCCGCTGTTCTCGCTCGACGCGTCGCTGCAGGAGATCATCTGGATCATCGCGCCGGTCCTCATCACGTTCGTCGCGCTGCAGGCGGGAACCGTTCCCGGCCTTCTGCTGGTCGTCGTGATCCTCATCGGCGGCGGAGCGTGGTTCATCATGTCGCCCGAGCTCGGTCGGGTCCGCATCCCGCGCAGCCGCCGGGCGCTCGGACGCGTGCTCGTCAAGCCGCCGGTGATGCTCGCGACGGCGACCGGCTTCCTCCTGATCGGCGCCTGCTCGGCGGTCGAGGCCGGGGTGGTGGCGTCGTTCGGCCACAGCGGCCTCGAGTCGGGCCTCGTGCTGGCCGTCTTCGCCGTCGGAAGCCTCGCCGGCGGACTGTCGTTCGGGCACATCCCGATCGGACGCTGGGCCATGGCCCGCCGGTTCCTGATCGTGACCGTCGGACTGACCGCGACGATCTTCTCGCTCAACGCCTGGTGGCTCGGCGGCTCGCTGCTCATCGCCGGCATCGGCATCGCGCCGGCGCTCGCGGTCATGTTCGCCATCACCTCGGCGAGTGTGAAGTTCAGCGAGACGGCCGAGGCCTACGGATGGATCGGCACCGGCCAGCTCATCGGCGCAGCCGCCGGATCCGCCGTCGCCGGCTTCCTCATCGACGGCGTCGGCCCGCAGGGCGCGTACATCGCCGGGACGCTCTTCGCCGGTGTGGGCCTGGGCGTCGCGGCAGCATGCGTCAGGTGGTTCCCCGACCTGCGCGGACGAGACTCGTCGCCGATCCCCGACACCGAGCCGGTGCACACCATCACGTGATCGGCGCTCGGCGCCGCCGGGCAACGCCCTCGATCAGCCGCGGACTCGCTGCAGCATCGCCAGCACCGCCGCGGCGTACGCGTCCTCGGGCTGCGGATGCTCGAACGCCAGGGACTCGCCGGCGAACTCGATCTCGACGCGGTGGGTGTCGGCGAGGCGGGTGAGGCTGCGGAACCCCGCCCGCAGGAGCTCGCGCAGCTGGTCCTCGCGGGGCAGCCACAGCGCCTCGTCGAGCGCAACCGAGTCGAGGGCCCATTCCGTCGTGCCGTTGAAGGCGAGGATCGTCCCGGTCGGGTAGCGGCGCGGCTCGATCGTCATCTCGCTCACGGTGAAGACGTCGGCGTCGAACTCGGGCTCGTTCAGCTGGAATCGGTCGCCGGAGGTCGGATGCCACACGAGCCCCGCGTCGCGGAGAGCGAGGGCGGCGTCGGTCGAGATCATGCCCCCATCCTCTCCCGCCCGGAGGCGCACGGCGCGGAGCAGAATGGAAGCCGTGAGCGCCTTCGACCCGACCCGGCATCTTCCCGACGACCTCATCGAGCGCATCCGCGGGCGAGCCGCCGCCGTGGACGCTGCCAACGCGTTCCCCGACGAGGACCTCGCGGAGCTGCGCGCCGCAGGGTATCTCGCGATCCTCCTTCCCGAGCGCCTCGGCGGCGCCGGCCTCTCCCTGGCCGAGGCGTCGATCCTGCAGCAGCGTCTCGCCGGCGCGGCCCCCGCCACCGCCCTCGCGGTGAACATGCACCTCGTGTGGACGGGCGTGGCGAAGGTGCTCGCGGACCGCGGCGACGATGCGCTGCGGTTCGTCCAGCAGGGCGCAGCGGGCGGCGAGGTCTTCGCGTTCGGCATCAGCGAGGCCGGAAACGACCTCGTGCTGTTCGGAAGCGACACGGATGCCGCTCCCCGCCCGGACGGCGGGTACGCCTTCACCGGCACCAAGATCTTCACGTCGCTGTCGCCGGTGTGGGACCACCTCGGACTCCACGGGCTCGACACCACGAGCGACGACGCCCCGCAGCTCGTGTTCGGGTTCGTCCCGCGCAGCGATGCGGTGACCGCGCGCGAGGACTGGGACACGGTCGGGATGCGCGGCACGCAGTCGCGCACGACCGAGCTGCACGGCGCCGTCGCCCCGCCGGAGCGCATCGTCCGCCGGCTCGCCCCGGGCCCCTCGCCCGACCCCCTCGTCTTCGGCATCTTCGCCGTGTTCGAGCTGCTCCTGGCATCCGTCTACACCGGCGTCGCCCGACGCGCGCTCGACCTCGCCGTCGAGACGGCGCACGCGCGCACCTCGAAGAAGACAGGCCGCAGCTACAGTCAGGACCCCGACATCCGCTGGCGGGTCGCCGAGATGGCGCTGGCCTACGACGGTCTGCTCCCCCAGCTCGCCTCGATCGCCGACGACCTCGATGACCGGGTCGACCATGGTGCGCTGTGGTTCGCGAAGCTCAGCGGGCTCAAGCACCGCGCCGTCACCGCCGCGAAGGCGATCGTCGACGAGGGGATGCTGGTCGCCGGCGGCTCGTCGTACTTCACCCGGTCGGAGCTCGGCCGCCTGTATCGCGACGTCCTCGCCGGCATGTTCCACCCCTCGGACCCCGAGTCCGCGCACAGCACCGTCGCCACCGCCTGGCTGGGCCCGCTCGCCCCCTGACCCCCTACCCCCCCCCGACCCGGCCGTCGACTCGCCACGAATTGCGGGTCGCGACCCGGCTGGACCCGCGCTTCTTGGCGAGTCGACGGGAGGAAGGGAGGGAGGGGAAGGGAGGGAAGGGAAGGGAAGGGAGGGGAGGGAGGTGGACGGGGGTCAGCGGGTCTCGAGGTCGTAGGCCTTCAGGAGCTCGGCGACGGCCTGCTCGCGCTGCTCGCCGCCGCTTTCGAACATGTGGGTGACGTGGGTGCGGAGGTGGTTCTCGATCAGCAGCTTGTCGAGCGAGGCGAGTGCCTTCTGGATCGCCCGGGACTGGGCGATGATGTCCATGCAGTAGTCCTCGTTCTCGATCATCCGAGCGAGTCCCCGGACCTGTCCCTCAAGGATGCTCGTGCGGCGCAGCGCCCGCTTCTGGATGTCGTCGATCACGCGGTCAGACTACGCGCAACCCGCCCCGCCCGGCTCGAACCGCATGCGAGGATGACCGGATGGCCCGCACGCCGACCGATCACCTGACCCCCGCCGACCAGGCGCGCCGCGCGGGTCTGCGTCGCATGAAGGCCGTGGCTCTCGGGGCGCTCGTCTTCATGGCCGTCGTGTTCGCGATCTCGTTCCCGCTGCAGCAGACGATCCCCGCCTTCGGGTACGTCCGGGCGGCCGCCGAAGGCGGCATGGTGGGCGCGCTGGCGGACTGGTTCGCCGTGACGGCCCTGTTCCGGCATCCGCTCGGCATCCCGATCCCCCATACGGCGATCATCCCGCGGCGCAAGGACGAGATCGGGCGGACGCTCGGGGAGTTCGTCGAGACGAACTTCCTCGCCTCGGGAGTCGTGCGGGGCAAGCTCGAGTCGATCGGAATCGCGGCGCGCCTGGGAGCCTGGCTGCAGCAGCCGCGGAACGCCGAGCGCGTCTCGACCGAGGCCTCGTCGGCGGCGGCCGGCATCCTGAACGCGCTGAGCGACGACGAGGTGCAGGACCTTCTCGAGGACCTCGCCCGCGAGCATCTGCTCGCCCCGTCGTGGGGTCCTGCACTCGGGGGCTGGCTCGATCGCGTCGTCGAGTCCGGCGGTCACCACGGTGCCGTCGACCTCGCGATCGACAACATCGAACGCTGGCTCACCGCCAACCGGTCGGTGTTCACCGGCCTCGTCTCGCGGCGGCTGCCCTCCTGGGTCCCCTCCGTCGCCACGCGTCTCGTCGACGACACCGTGTACCGCGAGGCCCTCACCTTCGTCGGCGCGGTGCGCGCCGATCCCGATCATCAGGCGCGCCGCGCTGTCGACGGCTACCTCCAGCGCCTCGCGGGCGACCTGCAGGGCGACACCGAGACATCCGCGCGCCTCGAGAGCGCCAAGGCCGCCGTCTTCGACAGCCCGCGGGTGCGGGCGCTGGCCGCCGAGGCCTGGGGAACCGCGAAAGCGGGGCTCGTCCGCGCCCTCGGCGATCCGGAGAGTCCGCTCCGCCGCCGCGTGACCGCGGCCCTCGTCGAGGTCGGCGATCGCCTGACGCGCGACGCGGCGCTGCAGCAGCGGATCGACGCTCGCGTGACCGAGGCCGCGGCCGTGCTGGTCGACCGCCACCGCTCCGATATCGCCTCGATCATCACCGACACCGTCGAGCGCTGGGACGCGCAGGAGACGACCGAGAAGATCGAGCTCATGGTCGGACGCGACCTGCAGTACATCCGCCTGAACGGCACGATCGTGGGTTCGCTCGCGGGACTCGTCATCTTCGCCATCGCCCATGCGGTCTACGGAACGGGAGGATGACGCCGTGACCACTCTGATCCTCGTGCGCCACGCCAAGAGCGACTGGGGCTCCCCCGGTCTCGACGACCACGAGCGGCCGCTCAACGCGCGCGGACGACGCGACGCCCCCGAGATGGCGCGGCGTGTCGTCGATGCGGGCGTCCGCGTCGACCGCATCCTCGCGTCGACGGCGCTCCGCGCGCGCGAGACCGCGGCCTCCTTCGGCGAGGCGCTCGGCCTGCCCGTCGACCACATCCCCGAGCTCTACGGCGCGGGCGGACGACGTCTGCGCGACACCGCCGCCGCGAGCGGAATGAACGCGGTGCTGCTGGTCGCCCACGACCCCGGCATGACGGTGCTGGCCGAGGAGCTCTCGGGCGGACGGATCGGCCAGATGCCGACATGCGGCGTCGCGACCTTCACGTGGGACACCGACGACTGGGACGTCGCGTCCGCGACCGATCCCGACGCCTGGTCGTTCGACAGCCCGCGCGCCTGACGTGGCCCCTCGGGGGATCCTCAGACGACGCTCGCGACCTCGCCGCCGGTGAGCGACACCAGCTCGGCGAAGGTGAGCGGGAAGACGGTGTGCGGGGTGCCGCCGGCCGCCCAGATGCGCGGATAGCGGGAGAGGTCCTCGTCGACGATCGTCGCGACGGGCGTGGGATGCCCGGTCGGCGCGACGCCCCCGATCGCCTGTCCCGTCGCGGCGCGCACCTGGTCGATGCTCGCCCGCCGGATCTCGCCGCGTCCGAGCCGCCGTGCGAGGGCCGCCGTGTCGACGCGATGCGCACCGCTCGTCATCACGAGCAGCGGCTCGCCGTCGGACCAGAAGACGAGGCTGTTCGCGATCGCGCCGACCTCGACGTCGAGAGCCGCGGCGGCGAGGGCCGCGGTCGAAGCGGCATCGGGCAGGACGATGATCTCCCCCCGGATGCCGGCGGCGCGCAGCGCGTCGTGGACGAGGCGGCTGCGGGACGGCAGATGTTCGCTCACGGTCCCACCCTAGGGGCGGCCGCGGGTGCACAATGGACCCGGATGCCGCAACGCCGCGGCATCCGAAGAGCACGAGCCCACGAGGCTCCGCCGGAAGAGGACCGCGATGACGCACGCCCTGCCCCTGCCCGATTTCACCCACGAGCGGGTGGAGGTGATCACGGGGCGCCGGAGCGGCCTGTTCATCGCCGTCGCGCTCCACTCCTCGACGCTCGGCCCCGCGCTCGGCGGCGCCCGCGCCTGGACCTATCCCGACTGGAGCCACGCGCTCCAGGACGCGTTGCGCCTCTCGGCCGCGATGACGCTGAAGAACGCCGCGGCCGGGCTCGACGCGGGAGGCGGCAAGGCCGTGATCGGGCTGCCCGAGGGCACCGTGCTGGCCGGCGAGCGGCGGCGCGCCGCCTACCTCGACCTCGGCGACGCCGTCGAGACCCTCGGCGGCTCGTACCGGACGGCGGAGGACGTCGGCTCCACGACCGAGGACATGCTCGTCGTGAGCGAACGGACCCGTCACGTGGTCGGCCTCCCCGACCGCGTCGGCGGCTCGGGCGAGCCCGCCGGCCCCACGAGCGTGGGCGTGCACGCGGCGCTGCTCGCGACGCTGGAGCGTGCCGCCGGCGCGGAGTCGGCGGCGGGGCGCCGCATCACGATCGCCGGACTCGGTCAGGTCGGCAGCCGCCTCGCCCTCCAGCTCGCCGCCGAGGGCGCCGTGCTCACCGTCACCGACGTCGATCCGGCCAAGCGCGCGCTCGCGGCCGACCTCGGCGCCACGTGGGTGGAGCCGAGCGAGGCGCACCGGATCGAGGCCGACGTCTTCGTCCCCGCCGGAATCGGCGGCGTGCTGACCGACGAGGTCATCGACGAGCTCGCCGCCCGCGCCGTGTGCGGCCCGGCGAACAACCCGCTCGCGCATCACTCCGGAGCGGAGCGGCTGGCTGCGCGCGGCATCCTCTACGCTCCCGACTTCGTCGTGAACGCCGGCGGTGTCATCTGGCTCGACCTCGCCGCCGAGCACCGCGGCAGCCGCGCCGAGATCATGACGCGCGTCACGGCGATCGGGGATACCGTCCGACGGATCTTCGACGAAGCGGATGCCCGCGGTTCGACCCCGCTCGCCGCCGCGGAGTCGCTCGCCGCCGAGCGACTCGCCGTCGGAGCAGCCCGCGAGGCCCTCGTCTGACCCTCCCGCGAGTGCGCGGGGCCGCCCGGCTCGTACCGGGATGCAAGGGATCATGGCCGGCGCGCCGCCTAGGCGGCATCCGAACCGGCGCGTCGCGCACGATGCCTTGCATCCCGGCACCGGAGCCGGAGCCGGCGGCGGGCTGAGGCACATGCGACCCGACACCAGCGGGCGAGCAACCGAGCCGAGATTCGATCCCCGCCCGGCTCGTACCGGGATGCAACGGATCATGGCCGGCGCGCCGGTTCGGCGGCATCCACGCCGGCGAACCGGCGCGCCGGTTCGGCGGCATCCACGCCGGCGCGTCGCGCACGATGCCTTGCATCCCGGAACCGGAGCCGGAGCCGGAGCCGGAACCGCAGCCGGAGCCGGAACCGGAGCAGGAGGCCGCGGCGGGTCAGATCTGCAGGACGGCCCGGGCGATGAGGAAGTACAGCACGAGACCCGAGGCGTCGACGAACGTGGTGATGAACGGGTTGGAGAACACGGCCGGGTCGACGCGGATGGCGCGCGCCACGAGGGGCATGGCGCCGCCGACCGTCGCGGCCATCGTGCAGACCGCGAGGAGGGTCGCACCGATCACCGTGCCGATGAGCGGATCGTAGACGAGGCTCGTCACCGCGAAGCCGATGGTCCCGAGGATGCCGCCGAGCATGAGACCCACCCGCACCTCGCGTCCGAGCACCCGCAGCACGTCCCGGGTGCGGACGTCGCCGAGCGCGAGCGCACGCGTCACGGTGGTCGCCGCCTGATTGCCGGTGTTGCCGCCCGTGCCGATGAGGAGCGGCACGAACAGAGCGAGCACCGTGATCTGCTCGAGGGTCGCCTCGAACACCGACAGCACCTGGACGGTGAGGGTCGCCCCGACCGCGAGGACGAGCAGCCACACCACCCGCGACCGGACGATCTGCGCGATGGGAGTAGACAGGTACGGCCGGCGAAGCGGCTCGGCGCCGCCCTGACGAGCTGCATCCTCGCTCTCCTCGTGCTCGAGGATGCGCGCCGCGTCATCGACCGTGAGGATGCCGACGAGCCGCTCCTCGCTGTCGACCACCGGCAGCGCCAGAAGCCCCCGATCGGTGCAGCGCCGCGCCGCGCTCTCGGCGTCGTCGTCCACGCCGGCCGTCTGCGCCGGCTGCATCAGCTCGCCGATCGGGGCGTCCGGCCCGGCGCGCAGCAGATCGCGGAGGCTCACGACGCCGATCACGCGGCGCCCGGCATCCACCACCGGCAGTGTGTACACCGTCTCGGCGTCGTCGAGGCGGGACCGGACGCGCGCGAGCGCGACGGCGGCCGTGGCGGTCTCGGGCAGCGACACGAACTCCGGGCTCATCCGCCGGCCGATCGAGCCGCGACGGTACCCGAGGACGGCTGCGGTCATCTCCCGCTCGCGGCCCGGCAGCCCGCGCATGAGTCGGGACGCCAGCGAGGCCGGAAGCTCGTCGACGAGCCAGACCCGGTCGTCGGGGTCGAGGTCGGCGAAGATCTGGGCGACCTCGGCGTCGCGCAGGTCGCCGATCAGCTCACCCTGGAGGTTGGGCGAGAGGTCCTCGAAGACGTGCAGCGCGTGGTCCTTCGGCAGCAGCCGGTACGCGACCGCCCGTCGCCGCCCGTCGAGGCGTTCGAGCACATCGGCGAGCCGCTCCGGCTCGACGGTCGCGAGCGCGGCCCGAGCCGACGGCAGGTCGCCGCGGGTCAACGGTGCGGCGATGCCGTCGACGACGATGGTCAGTTCGTTGATCTGCTCCGGGGTCACGGGAGCTCTCCTCTCGACGGGGGCGCGCACACGCGGGCGCCGCCTCGCTCGGAGGATCAGTCGACGAGCAGGCCGGGCGCGCGCGAGGCGCTGGGTTCGTGATGGCGACTATCACCGCTCATGGAGCACCTCACCTCGCTTCCCGGTTCTCGGAGGCTCATCCGACAGACCACCCTATGCCCGAGCCCGTCGTGACGACGAATGGCCCACCCGGGCGGGTGAGCCATTCGATGGTTTCGGTGGACCTGAGGGGATTCGAACCCCTGACCTCTTCATTGCGAACGAAGCGCGCTACCAACTGCGCCACAGGCCCGGAACTCCCCCACACTATCACGGTGGAACCGGCCTCCCGCGCCACCGACGGTCCGGCGACGGGGCGGACAATGGAGGGATGCAGCACCGCGCCGTGACCCTGATCCGCAACGTCCGCCCGCTCGGCGCGGAGTCCAGCGACCTCGCGATCAGAGACGGCGCCATCGTCGCGGTGACCCCCGCCGCGACGGCGGAATGCGCGTCCCCGGCCGACGCCGGGACGATCGACGGATGCGGCCGTCTCGCCCTCCCCGGGCTCGTGAACGCCCACGCGCACGTCGACAAGTCGTGGTGGGGTCTGCCGTGGCAGCCGTACGGCGGAGCGGGCGGCACCGACGGGCGCATTCAGCACGAACGCGCCCGTCGCGACGAGCTCGGGATCCCGAGCGTCGAGACCTCCGCCCGGGTGCTCGCCGAGTTCGTGCGTCACGGCACGACGGCGGTGCGCTCGCATGTCGACGTCGACCTCGGGGTCGCGCAGCGGGGCATCGAGTGCGTCCGCGAGGCTGCGGCCGCGTACGGCGAGGCCGTCGCCCTGCAGATCGTGGCGTTCCCGCAGGACGGAGTGCTCCGGCGCCCCGGCGTGCTCGACCTGCTCGACGAGGCGGCTCGCGGCGGCGCGGACGTCATCGGCGGGCTCGACCCCGCCTCGATCGATCGCGACCCGGTGGGGCAGCTCGACGGGATCTTCGCGATCGCCGCCGACCGCGGCGTCGGGATCGACATCCACCTCCACGATTCCGCCGACCTCGGCGCATTCCAGATCGAGCTCATCATCGATCGGACCGAGCGGCTCGGGCTCGCCGGGAGGGTCAACATCGCGCACGGCTTCGCGATCGCGCAGGTCGACCCGCACCGACGAGCCGACCTCCTCGCGGCCCTCGCCGCGCAGGACATCACGATGACGACCGTCGCCCCGCTGCGCCTCCCCCAGCTGCCGCTGGCGGAACTGGATGCCGCGGGGGTCCGCCTCGGGTTCGGCACCGACGGCATCCGCGATCTGTGGAGCCCTTACGGCACGGGCGATCTGCTCGGCATCGCATGGCAGTACGCCCGCGCCGCCGGCCTCGTGCGCGACGAGGACCTGCGACGCGTCGTCGACATCGCCACCGGCGCGTCCGCACCGTTCATCGGACTGGCGCCGAACGCGCTGCGCGTCGGCGATCGGGCCGACATCGTGCTCGTCGACGCCGAGAACCCGATGGACGCCCTGGTGCGCACACCGGCGCGCCGGCTCGTCGTCGGGGCGGGACGGGTCCTGTTCGAGGGATGAGCGGCGCGCGCCCCGGTCAGCCGGCAGCGCGCTGCTGCAGCAGCCGACGCACGTGGTCCTCGATCTCGCGATCGTCGACGACGCCCATCCGCGCGAAGTCGGGCTCGGCGCTGCGTGCGGCGCGAGTCGCCTCGAGCGACGCGGGCCGGCGACGCGCGGCCTCCTCGCGGATCGCTTCGGTCACGGCGGCCTGGCGAAGCGCCTCGCGGGCGTCGACCTCGTCGAGCACGGCGGCGGCCTGCGAACCGGCCGAGGCCGTGAGCGGCCGAGGCAGTTCGCGCGGCGTCCACGTCAGACGGACATCGGTGACGGCCAGGTCCTGCAGCTGCGGCGCAGCCGCGATGGTGTCGGCGGCCTGCGGGGCCGTCTGCGCGGCGGGACGGGCGACCGCGCGACGCGCCACGACGGCCAGCTGACGCAGCACGACCGCGGCGACGGCGAAGGCCGCGGTGGCCGACCACAGCACGATGCTCGCACCCGTGGTGATCGCGAGGAAGACGCCCCAGCCCGCCAGGGCGAGCGATGCCGCAGCCGCGACGGTCGCCCCGAGGCGGACGCGACGGCGGGTCTGCGACCGACGGAGGTCGGCGGTCTGCGCCCGGGCTACCCGGGCCTCACGACGTGCCTCGGCCAGACGCCGACGGTCGGCCTCGAGGCGCTCCTGCTCGCGCTCGTGCTGCACGCGGCGCGCGAGCTTCTGCTGGGCGAGAGCGGTGCGAGCGGTGAGCTCGACCTGCACCTCACGCGGCGTCTCGGCGGATTCCGCGAGCACGCGCAGCGCCTGATTCAGGCGGATCGCGTTGCGCTCGGCGGCATCGAAGCGGTGCCGGCTGTGCCAGCTCGGCAGCAGATAGACCATCCACAATGCCGCCGCGACGAGGACGATGACGCCGCCGCCGAAGATCTGCCCACCCATGGGGACAACGCTAGAGCGCCCGGGGCACGACACGCGCCAGCGCGCCCGCGTGTCTGAGGTTCGGGTTCAGCTTGAAGGTTCGATGCCGGCGGCGCGACGGTCCGCGAGGGGCACCGCACCGGCTCCGGGCGGTACGCGCCCGTCGAGCCAGCGGCGCAGCACACCCGCCGGGACGTCCTCGGCGAGGAGCGCGAAGGCGAAGTGGTCGCGCCAGTCGCCGTCGATGTGGATGTAGCGACGCCGCAGCCCCTCGTAGCGGAAGCCGAGCTTCTCGACGATCCGCAGGCTCGCGGTGTTCTCGGGGCGGATGCAGATCTCCATGCGGTGCAGGCGCATCTCGGTGAAGCACAGGTCGGTCGCGAGCGCGACGGCCGTGGGAGTGATCCCCCGCCCGGCGAACCGCTCGCTCACCCAATACCCGATCGTGGCCGACGAGAGCGAACCGCGCGCGATGCCCCAGACGTTCAGCTGGCCGGCGACCTCGCCGTTGTACTCCATGACGAAGGGGATGCTGCCGCCGTCACGGTACTGCTGGAGCAGACGCCGGATGCCGAGACGCATGTCGAACGACACCGGCCCGTCGGGACTCGTCGCCTCCCAGCGGCTGAGCCACGATCGATTGGAGAGCAGCTCGTTCTGCAGGACGCGCGCGTCGCGCGGCCGGACGAGCCGGATGGCCACCGGTCCGTGGTGGCGCGGTGGAGTCTCGTCCACGCAGAGTCCGTTCGGGGGGTCAGAGGGTCGCGACGAATTCCTGCAGCCAGGGGCGGAGCTCGGGACCGAGGTCGTCCCGGTCGCTCGCCAGCTGCACGATCGCCTTGATGTAGTCGAGCCGGTCACCGGTGTCGTAGCGGCGACCGCGGAAGACGACGCCGAGCACGCCCTCGGTGGTCGCGAGCTCCTGCAGCGCGTCCGTCAGCTGGATCTCACCGCCCTTGCCCGGCTCGGTCCGTTCGAGGATCTCGTAGACGTTCGGCTTGAGCACGTACCGACCGATGATGGCGTAGTTGGACGGAGCGTCCTCCTTCTTCGGCTTCTCGACCAGGCCCGTGACCTTCACGACATCGGGGTCGTCGGTCGGCTCGACCGCGGCAGCGCCGTACAGATGGATCTGGTCGGGATCGACCTCCATGAGAGCGACGACCGTGAGACCAGAGCGCTCCTGCTCGGCGAGCATCTTGGGCAGCAGCGGGTCGCGCTCGTCGATGAGGTCGTCGCCGAGCATGACGGCGAAGTTCGAGTCGCCGACGTGCGCGCGGGAGCGCAGCACCGCGTGACCGAGACCCTTCGGCTCGCCCTGACGGACGAAGTGGATGTCGGCGAGGTCGGACGACTCCTGCACCTTGCGGAGCTTGACGTCGTCGCCCTTGCGGGTGAGGTTGTGCTCGAGCTCGGGGACGGAGTCGAAGTGGTTCGAGAGGTTGTTCTTGTTGCGACCGATGATGATCAGGACATCGTCGATGCCGGCCTGCGTCGCCTCTTCGACGACGTACTGGATCGCGGGCTTGTCGACGACCGGCAGCATCTCCTTCGGCATCGCCTTCGTCGCGGGAAGGAAGCGGGTACCGAGACCCGCGGCAGGGATGACGGCCTTGATGCGCTGCTGAGACATGGGACCACCATATCGACCGGTCGCGTTCCGCGAGACGCGCGACTCCCACCGTTTACAATCGGGGTCATGTCCGACGCGATCGACAACGCCAAGCGCGCGCTCCGGGCGGAGCTGCGGGAGCGTCGGTCGATGATGTCGGATGCCGCTCGCGAGAGCGCGGCCGACGGCATCCGCTCTCAGCTCGATCGGCTCATCGCGCAGGTGGGCGCGAGGTCGCTCTCGTGCTACCTCTCCACCCCCACCGAGCCCGGCACCCGCGTCTTCGTCGACGCCGCCGTCGCCGCCGGTGTGCGCGTCCTCCTCCCGGTGACCCGGACCGACGGTCTGCTCGATTGGATCGTCGCCGAACCCGGCGGCGCCGTCGCCGACGGGATGTTCGGCCTGCCGGAACCGGTCGGCGAGGTGCTCAGCCCGCTCGCTCTGAGCGAGGTCGACCTGCTCGTCATCCCCGCCGCCGCGGTGGACGCGGGCGGGATGCGGCTGGGCTGGGGCCGGGGCTACTTCGACAAGACGCTGGGTTCGATGGAGAACCCGCCGCCCGTCTACGCTGTCGTCTTCGACTCCGAACTCGTCGACGAGGTGCCGCGCGACCTGCACGACCAGCCCGTCGACGGCGTCGTCACCCCCACCCGAACCGTCGTCCTCGCCACCGAGACGCGCTGACAGCCGAGGAACAATGCCCACCTACGCCTATGCCTGCAAGAACTGCGGGCACCGCTTCGACGCCGTCCAGTCCTTCGCCGATTCCGCCCTCACCGTGTGCCCGGAGTGCTCCGGCGAGCTGCGCAAGCAGTACGGCTCGATCGGCGTGACCTTCAACGGCGCCGGCTTCTATCGGACCGACTCGCGCTCGTCGGGTTCGTCGGGTTCGTCGGGCTCGTCGGACGCGTCCGGTTCGTCGAGCGCATCGGGCGCCGCGTCCGGCGGTGGCGCGTCGTCGTCGTCTTCGGCATCATCGACGTCGGAGGCGAAGTCCTCGCCCGCACCCGCGGGATCGTAGACACCGGCCCGGCCGGAGAAGGAGGACACCCGTGATCAAGGGCTTCCGCGACTTCATCATGCGCGGCAATGTCATCGACCTGGCGGTCGCCGTCGTCATCGGCGGAGCGTTCACCGCGATCGTCAATGCGATCGTGTCGAGCATCATCACTCCCCTGGTATCGCTGGTCTATCAGCCGGACCCCGACACGGGCGCCGTCGGCCCGACCCTGATCGGCGTGCACGGAGATCCGGTGACGTTCCCGCTCGGCACCCTGGTCAGCGCGATCATCAGCTTCTTCGCCGTCGCGCTCGTGGTCTATCTCGTGTTCGTCGTCCCGATGAACAAGTGGAAGGAGCGCCAGGCCGCGAAGGCCGGCGTCGTCGAAGAGGCGGCGAAGCTTCCCACGGAGCAGGAGCTGCTCATCCAGATCCGCGACCTGCTCGAGCGGAACCGGGCTGAGTCGGCAGCGCCGGCGGCACCCGCGACGCGGAATCAGCAGCCCCCCGTTCAGTAGTGCCGATCAGTAGTGCGGCGGGACGTCGTTCCGCATGCGCTCGTCGTTCGGGCCGGATGCCCCGGGTGCGCCGTCGTGGCCGCCCGGGGCATCCGTCGTCTGATCGGACGCGACCGGCTCGGCCGTCGTGTCGGGTGCCGGCGTCAGCCGCGCCCGGCGCGGGCCGACGCGCTCGACCCGCTGCCGGTCACTCGATGACATCGAGCGGCTCGGTCGTCGCCTCGGCGACCGGCGCCTCCGGCTCGACGCCGAGGATCGCCGCGACGCGCGCGGCGACACCGGCCGGGTCGCTGTACAGGTCGAACGAGTGGACGCGGATGTAGTGCCAGCCCAGGCGCCGGAGGATCTGCGGACGCAGCCGGAGCGATTCGCGCAGCGACTGTCCGATGGTCTCGGGGTCGCCCTCGACGACGACGGCCTTGCCGTCGCGCTGGGCCACCAGCGGCAGCAGACCGCGGTAGGCGACGTCGACGGCGACGCCGAGACTCCGCAGGTGCTGCGCGAGAACGAGGGTCAGCGGGTCGGCGAGATCCTCGAGCCGCGCCTCGCGGGCGCGCGCGGCGATGCCACCGAGGATCGACATGAGCGTCGCGGCCCCGTTCTCGAGACGTCCGTCGTCGAACGCGGAGGGCCGGATCGACGACACGATCACCATCGAGCGGCGGGCCCGCGTCATCCCGACGGTCAGCAGCCGTTCGCCGTCGGCACCCGAGAGCACGCCGAAGTCGCTGAGGACGCGGCCGTGGCGGGTGAGCCCATACCCGAGCGAGAAGACGACGCGGTCGCGGCTCTCGGCGACCGACTCCTCGAGACCGAGCACGGCGAACGGCTCGGCGGTCTCGCGACCGACGAACTCCGCGACGTCGGAACGACCCGCGAAGGCCGCCTCGACGGCGGCTCGGATGCGCAGCGCGTGCTTCGTCGAGGCCGTGACGACCATGAGCGACTCGGCGGGGCGGTTGATCGCGTGCTCGACGACGAGGGTCACGACGCGGGCGACCTCGGCGTCGGGGCTCTCGACGGCGCCGGACACCGGATCGGGCGCACCGACACCGCCCTCGACGTAGTCGACGCTCAGGCTGCCGCGGCCGAGATAGGACCCGGCCCAGGGGAACGACACGATCTCGCCGCCGTAGAAGGCCTCGTTGACGAGCTCGGCGAGGTCCTCGCCGCCGGCGCGGTAGCTGCGCGTGAGGGTCTCGACCGGGACGATGTCGGCGAGTCGCTCGAACACCGAGCGCTCCTCGAGCTCGGTCGGCGCGTCATCGGACGCATCGCGGTCGGCCGCGATCTCGAACGGCGTCGGACGCTGGGTCACCGGGTCGCCGAAGGCGACGACCTGTCGGCCGCGCCGGAGCGCCGCGGCCGACTCGGCGACGCTGAGCGCCGCGGCATCCGCCACCAGGACGACGTCGAACACCGGACGCGCCGGGAGCGCGGAGACCTCGTACGGCGACGCGAGCCAGACCGGGGCGAGGGAGCGGAGCAGCTTCGGTGCCGCCGAGAGGAGCTCGGCCGCCGAGGCCGTTCCCTCTCGCAGCGCGGACTTCAGGACGGCGGTCTCGTCGGCCTCGTCGACGATCGCGATCTTCCACCGCGTCGCCAGTTCGGCGGCCAGCTGCTGTCCGGCCGAGGCGGCGTGGGCCTCGTCGACGAGACGGAAGTCGCGTTCGAGTCGGTCGACGACGCTCGTGTTCGCACCGAGCAGCGCACGGTCGGTGCGGAGCATCGCCTCGAGCGCCGATTGCCACCAGGCGAACTCGAACTCCCCCGCCACGTCGGCCTCGGGAACGTGCCGCACCGACAGCTCGGTCAGCAGGGCGTCGAGACCGAGCGCGGCGAGATCGCTGCGCAGCGTGGCGCGCTCGACGAGGTTGTCGAACACGTCGGACTCGGCGGCGAGCCCGGCGAGGGTGCGCACGAGATCGGGGATCGGCGTCGCGAGCAGGTCGTGGCCCGGGCCGAGCACGCGCGAGAGTTCGCTCAGGTCGGCGTCGACGCGCTGCCAGAGCGTGGCGACACCGTCGAGCCCGGCGGGGATCTGCGGCACGACTCCGACCTCGGCGAGGTTCTGCCACTGCGTCCGCTGCTGCTGCACGCGCACGAGCGCATCGTGCATGTCGGTGACGTGCATGCCCGGGCGCACGTACTCCTTCGACAGGCGGCGCAGGCGACGACGGTTCGCGCCGTTCATGTCGGGGGTGTCGCGCCGGGTCGAATGCGCCTCGATGAGGTCGTCGAGCGGCCGCTCGAACACCGTGAGGCTGAACCGGTCGAGCGAGGCGCGGATGCCCTGCAGCAGCCGGATGTAGGAGCCCAGTTCGGCGAGCGTCGTGAACGGCCGCATCCGGGTCTGTCCGATGAGCTCGTAGGCGCGCTCGAGGATCTCGGGGATCTCGGACCGGTGCAGACGCGTCGCGAGGGCGTGCGCCGAGCGCGCCTGCTCGGTGGTGTCGAAGGCGACGCCGTACCACGGCGAGTCATCGGGCCCGAAGCGGAACTCCCCCAGTCGCGCGGCGGTCGCCAGCGAAGTCGCGGCCTCGGCGCGGCGCGTCGAGAGCCGCTGGAGCGTCGTGAGGTCGAACCGGGTCGCGGCCGCGGGTTGCGGCGTCTGCGCGGCGATCGTCGTGAGCTTCTGCAGCACCTCGAGCGGTGAGACCCCGAGCTGCGGATGCCGCTGCGTCAGGGCGACGCGGTAGTCGCGCAGGACGCCGCGCAGCCGCACGAGCGCGTCGTCGATCTCGCCCATCTTGGGCTGCTGCGCCTTCTCGTTGCGCGCGATCGCCCGGATGAGGTCGCGGTGCACGCTGCGCGGCGAGACGGCGAGTCCCGGCAGGCCGATGCCCGACAGGCGATGGCGGACGCCTTCGAGGGTCGAGCGCCGAGCGCTCACGACGAGGACGCGCTTGCCCCGGCGGACGAGCTCGCCGACGGCGTTGATGATCGTCTGCGTCCCCCCGGTGCCTGGCAGCGTGTGGACGACGAGCGACTGCCCGGCCACGATGCGCTCGAGGACGCCCTCCTGCTCGGCGTCGGCGTCGAGGAGGAGCCGATCGGATGCCGGGGGCCGGTCGTCGGCGGGAACGGGGTCGGGCACGGGGTGACTCATGGCCACGAGCTCGCGGTCGGCGTCGTGGCCGGCGAGCGCGTTGATGACCGGCACGTCCAGGTCCGCCGCGTCGCGCTCGGCGCGGGCGGAGACGTCGGCGAAGGTCGAGACGATCAGGCGCGGCTGCACCGTGAACGTCTCGACGTGCGCGGTGAGCGCCCGGAGGTGGTCGATGACCGGCTGCGGCTTGAACACCCCGCCCTCGTACGCGAGGGCGGCGAGACCTCGCCGGTCGATGTCGATGCCGAAGTGCGTGCGCGCCACCTCGACGAGCTCGGGGTTGACCGCGAACGAGCCGTGCAGCTTCAGGTCGAAGTCGCCGTGGTGCCGGCGGATGGCGAGCGGCCGCAGCAGCACCGGAGCCGTGTAGGTGACCCCGCCCGAGCGCCACGTCGCGAAGCCGACACCGAGATGGACGGTGTCGAGCCCGCGGGTGGTGCGCAGCTCGACGTCCTTCGCGGTGATCCGCCCGGCGGCGAGACGCGCCGTCCGCAGCGCGACCTCATCGCGGAAGAGGTTCGAGAGCAGGGTCGAGCGCCCGGTGATGAACTGCGGCAGGCTTCCGGGGTGGGCCTTGGTGATGTCGATGCCGGCGTCGTCCGAGACGACGTACTGCAGCAGCGTCGAACGGCCGCCCAGGTGAGCCGCCTGCACGCGGATGCGGTCGCGCTCGGGCTCGGCGACGTGGATGACGCTGACGTCCTCGTCGGCCAGACTCAGCTGCGAGGGGGTCACCGGATCGTCCCCGCTTCCCTGGGTCTCGTCCGGACGGACGGCTCCTCGTTCTCCTCGCCACACAGCAGACACCCTAAGCCGGATCCTCCCCCGCGCCGCTCAGCCCGTGCGAGTTTCGCGCGAATTCCGACACGCCGCCGGTTTCGCCGCTCCTCCCCGGCATCCGGATGCGGGGGACGATCCACCGGCAGCGCTCGGCGCGCGGGCCGCATCGGCGACGACGGTCAAGATGTCCCTATGACCCGCGCCGTGTTCACCGTGCATCCCACGCCGATCGGCGATGCCCTGATCGTGCTCACCGACGATGGGCTCGTCGCGCTCTCGCTGCTCGACGCTCCCTCGGCCGCCGCCCTCACCGACATCGCGCTCGCGCTCAGAACGTCACCGGCGCACGATCCCGCGTCGGCCGCATCCGTCACCGCCGAGCTCGACGCGTACTTCGCCGGGCGGAGCCGCGCGTTCGCAGTCCCGATCGACTGGCGCCTGACGGCGCCGGGGTTCGCCCGCGACGCCCTGCAGGCCGTCTGCGAGATCCCCTACGGGGAGGTCGCGTCGTACGGCGAGGTCGCCGCGGCGGTCGGTTCTCCGCGCGCGCATCGCGCGGTCGGATCGGCTTGTGCGCGCACGCCGATCTCGATCGTCGTGCCGGCGCACCGCGTGGTCCGCAGCGACGGATCGATCGGGGAGTACGGCGGCCACCCCGAGCGCAAGCGGTTCCTGCTCGATCTCGAGGCAGGCATCCGACCCGCCCGCGTGTAGGCCGCGGCGGAACCGACGGTGGCCCCGGACAGGTGGTGTCCGGGGCCGCCGTTCCGGCCTAGTGGTCGACCGCCTTCTCGGCGCCGTGGCCCGTGAGCGAGCGCACATCCATCTCGGCGGCCTTGACGGGATCCTCTTCCCGGCGCTCGGTGACCGAACCGATCCAGCCGAGGATGAACCCGAGCGGGATCGACACGATCCCTGGGTTGTTCAGCGGCCAGATGGCGGCTCCGGTGTTCTTGAAGACGCTCGTCTCCGTTCCCCAGAACACGGGCGAGAGCACGATGAGGATGATCGCCGCGGCGAGTCCGCCGTACATGCTCCACACCGCACCGCGGGTCGTGAATCCGCGCCAGAAGAGGGAGTAGATGATCGTCGGCAGGTTGGCCGAGGCGGCGACGGCGAACGCGAGGGCCACCAGGAACGCGACGTTCTGGCCCTGCACGCCGATGCCGCCGACGATCGCCAGGATGCCGATGACGATGACCGTCCGGCGGGCGACCTTCACCTCGCCGTCCGGCGGGACGTTCCCCTTCTTCACGACGTTCGCGTAGATGTCGTGGGCGAACGACGCCGCCGCGGTGATCGTGAGGCCGGCGACGACCGCGAGGATCGTCGCGAACGCGACCGCCGAGATGAAGCCCAGCAGGATCGGTCCTCCCAGCTGGAGCGCCAGCAGCGGCGCGGCCGAGTTCACGCCACCCGGCGCGGCGGCGATCGCCTCCGGGCCGACGAGGGCCCCGGCGCCGTAGCCGAGCACGAGCGTCAGGAGGTAGAACAGGCCGATGAGCCAGATCGCCCAGACGACGGAGCGACGCGCCTCCTTCGCCGTCGGGACGGTGTAGAAGCGCATCAGCACGTGCGGCAGGCCCGCCGTGCCGAGCACCAGGGCGAGCGCGAGCGAGATGAAGTCCCACGGGTTCGCGCCGTACTGCAGCCCGGGGCCGAGGATGGCCTCGCCGCGCGGCGAGGCGGCGACCGCGCTCTCGAGCAGCGTGTTCAGGCTGAACCCGTTGATCGCGAGCACCCAGATCGTCATCACGAGCGCGCCGCCGATGAGGAGGAAGGCCTTGACGATCTGCACCCAGGTCGTGCCCTTCATCCCGCCGATGAGGACGTACACGATCATGAGCACGCCGACGACGGCCACGACGATCGACTGACCGATCTGCTCGGTGATGCCGAGCAGCAGCGACACGAGCCCGCCGGCCCCGGCCATCTGCGCCAGGAGATAGAAGAAGCACACGGCGAGCGTCGTGATGGCCGCGGCCATCCGCACCGGCGTCTGCTTCAGCCGGAACGACAGCACGTCGGCCATCGTGAACTTGCCGGTGTTGCGCATGAGCTCGGCCACCAGCAGCAAGGCGACGAGCCAGGCGACGAGGAAGCCGATCGAGTAGAGGAACCCGTCGTACCCGTTGATGGCGATCGCGCCGCAGATGCCGAGGAAGGATGCCGCCGACAGATAGTCGCCGGCGATCGCGAAACCGTTCTGCGGTCCCGTGAACGACCGTCCGGCGGCGTAGTAGTCGGCGGCGGTCTTGTTGTTGCGGCTGGCGCGGATGACGATGAACAGGGTCACCGCGACGAACGCGCCGAAGATCGAGATGTTGAGCACCGGGTTGTTGTCGACGGTGTCGCCTGCGGCCACCACCGCGTCGACGGCGGTGCCGGCAGCGCCGCGGACGGCGTCGAAGAAGTCGTTCACGAGGCGGCCTCCGTCCGCTCGAGGTCCTCGCGGATCGACGCCGAGATCGGGTCGAGCTTGTGGTTGGCGTACCAGACGTAGCCCATCGTGATCGCGAAGGTGCTGACGAACTGGCCGAGCCCGAGGATCAGACCCACCGTGACGTCGCCCCACACGCGCTGGGCCATGAAGTCAGCGGCGAAGGACGACAGCAGCACGTAGACGAAGTACCAGAGCAGGAACACGACCGTGAGCGGCCACACGAAGCTGCGGTGCTTGCGCTTGAGCTCGCGGAACGGCGCCGACTGCTCGACGGCGGGATAATCGATCCTTCCGGGGGGCGGTTGATCGGTGCGGGATGCGTTCATGGGGCCTCCTTGCCTCCGGGTGAACGTGGGAGCCGGCGACCGTCCGCCTCGACGGATCGCGGTGGTAGGGTCGACGCTACGAAAGGCGGCGACGAGGCCGTCACCCCCGGAAGTAGGTAGTGCGTGGCGGCGCCGGCGACATCCGAGATCGACTCTCAGCTCGTGTCGCGAGCGGTGGACGACCTGGCGCGGACCACCCGGTTCCCGGTCGTGTTCGGCGGTCTCGAGACCGGCGGCGCCGTGACGGTGAGCGCCATCGCCGGTGCACGTTCGCACGCCATCGACGACCTCGTCGTCCGCACCGGGCGGGGCCTCGGCGGTGCGGCGATGGTCGAGAAGCGACCCCGTCTCGCGCTCGACTACCGCACCGCGCGTTCGATCACGCACGACTACGACCGCGCGATCCTCGGCGAGGGCATCGCGACCCTCGTCGCGGTTCCGATCATGACCGCGGGGCGGGCGCGCGGCATCCTCTATTGCGGCTCCTGGTCGCAGGCGCCCGTCGGCGACGCGGTCGTCCGCCCCGCCTTCCAGGCCGCCGACGCCATCGCGACCGAGCTGCGCATCCGCGACGAGGTGCAGCGCCGCCTCAGCCTCGCGCCCACTGCGGAGACCGCCGCCGGGTTGTCGGCCGCCGCGCGCGAGGATCTGCGAGAGAGCTTCGCCGAGCTCCGCACGATCGCCGCCGCCGTCACCGACCCGGAGGTGCGCGGGCGCATCGCCGTGATCGAGCAGCGCCTGGCAGCCGTCGCCCGCGACGGCGCGGAGCCGGCGACCGCCGCCGAGGCGCAGCTGTCGCCGCGCGAGCTCGACGTGCTGGCGTGCTGTGCGCTCGGGTCGACGAACGCGCAGATCGCCGCGACGCTCGATCTCAAGGAAGGGACCGTGAAGTCCTACCTCCAGGCGGCGATGGCGAAGCTCGACGCGTCGACGCGCCACGCCGCAGTGGCTCGCGCGCGCCGAATCGGTCTTCTGCCCTGATCAGGCGGCTAAGGTGTTCGCCATGGCCCGCAAAATCGTGCATCAGCTCGTGGACGACCTCGACGGCAGCGTCCTGGAGGTCGGCGACGGCGAGACGGTGCTGTTCTCGCTCGACGGCATCGCCTACGAGATCGACCTGACCGACGAGAACGCCGCGCAGCTCCGCGACTCGCTCGCGCGATACATCGACGCGGCGCGCCGCGTCTCGGCCCGCACGTCGAACGCCACGGGCGGCCGGTCCGCCTCGGGCGGCGGCCGCAAGCAGAAGCGGGCGGGACAGCGCGACTACGCGCCCATCCGCCAGTGGGCGGCCGACAACGGCTACACGCTCTCCGAGCGCGGCCGCGTGCCGGCCGAGGTCCTCGACGCCTACGACGCCGCGCACTGACCTCGGCCGGCGACCCGGCGTCACAGGATGGGCTTGCCTCCGGTCACGGCGAGGCGAGCCCCCGAGATGTAGGACGCGTCGTCGGATGCGAGCAGCACGTAGGCCGGCGCCAGCTCGGCCGGCTGGCCCGGGCGCCCGAGCGGCGTCTGCTCGCCGAAGCTCTCGACGGCCTCGGCCGGAAGCGTCGCCGGGATGAGCGGGGTCCAGACGGGCCCCGGCGCGACGCTGTTGGCACGGATGCCGCGCTCCCCCAGCATCTGCGCGAGCGACGCCGTGATGCTCGCGATCGCCGCCTTGGTCGCCGCGTACGGCAGGAGGTTCGGCGACGGCTGGTCGGACTGCACGGAGCTCGACCCGATGATCGACGAGCCCGGCTCCAGGTGCGGAAGCGCCGCCTTGACGAGGTGGAAGTAGGCGTCGACGTTCGTCGCCCACGTGAAGTCCCATTCCTCGTCGGGGATCTCTTCGAGGCTCTCGCGGTTCATCTGGTACGCGGCGTTGCTGACGAGGATGTCGATGCCGCCGAGCTCCTCGACGGTGCGCCGCACCGCCTCGCGGCAGTGCGCGGGGTCGGAGAGGTCGCCCGGGATCAGGACGGCTCGCCGTCCCGCGTCCTCGACGAAACGGCGGGCCTCCTCGGCATCCTCGTGCTCGTCGAGGTAGCTGATCGCCACGTCCGCGCCTTCGCGGGCGAACGCGAGGGCGACGGCCTTGCCGATGCCGCTGTCGCCGCCGGTGATGAGCGCGCGCTTGCCCTCGAGCCGCCCGGAGCCGCGGTAGCTGTCCTCACCGAAGTCGGGCTTCGGCGACATCTCCTGGTCGGATCCCGGGACACGCTGCTGCTGGGGTTCCATGGTCATCCCTCTCTCGTCGGTCAGTGCCCCCCACTCGATCCCGGAACGCGGTCGCGACGCACGGGGGTTGACACCGGCAGCGCTCGGTCGAGAACGTCCTCTCGGCGCCGCACGGTCGAGAGGAGTCAGTCGACGCCGCGTGAGTGCGCGATGGTCACGGCCGTACCGACGCCGCCGTCGGACCACGCCGAGCCGTGGCCGGGCAGAACGAGGTGCGCTCCGGTCTCGGCGAGCGCGCCCAGCGATCCGAGCGCCTCGTCGCTGCGCGCGGTCGCGGCGCGTGCGACGACGCGCGGTCCGGTGCGACCGGTGTACGGATCGAGGGTCACGAGCGCATCGCCGGTGAAGAGGATGCCGGTGCGCTCGAGCAGGTAGGCGCAATGACCGTCGGTGTGCCCGGGCGTCCCGATCGGCAGGATGCCGCCCGCGAGCGGGATCGAGCTCCCCGCGACCACCGTCGGCGCTGCGTGCACCCCCTTCACGCCGAGAGCACCGCCCGCGACCATGCGCGCGAGGATGGGCAGCGCGCCGGGATAGCGGAAGGGGTACGGGAAGCGTGCGGACTCGTGCGCGTATCGGTAGGGATGACGGACGAGCTCCTCGTCGCCCGCGTGCACGTTCGGGACGAGGTGGTACTCCTCGACGAGGCGGTCGCACATCCCCACGTGGTCGAAGTGACCGTGCGTGAGGAGGACCGCGTCGATGTCGGACGCCTGCGCACCGAGGGATGCGAGAGCCTCCTGCAGTAGCGGCCAGGTGCGCGGCAGTCCCGCGTCGATGAGCACGAGAGCTCCGTCGGAGGCGACGAGATACGCGTTGACGCCGCCGCGCTCGAGCTGGAGCACGCCGTTGGCGACGCGGGTGATCCGGGGACGGTGATCGGCCATGGTCCTCCCTTTCGTTCGGCCGATCCTGCGGCGACGCAGCGGTGGGCGCCCGGGGGTTGACAGCTTCGCCCCCGGGAGCCGGTCGCGGCATCCGATCGGGGTCCGGCGTCGTCGCGGGCGCGATGGTCGCACCGCCTCGACGATGAGTCAAGGCCCGTGGCGGGGCGGTCCGGGCGATCGTACGGTCGCCGCGCCGGCGCACTCGGCGTTCGGCCGACCCCCAGGAGGCGACATGTTCTTTCATCGTCAAGAGCTGCAGTTCGACGCACGTCCCGAGAAGCCCGACGCGATCTTCGCGCGGCGCATGCAGGAGGTGCTCGGCGGCCAGTACGGCGAGATCACCGTGGCGATGCAGTACGGCTTCCAGGCCTGGAACGCCCACATCCCGGGCAAGTACCGCGACCTGCTCTACGGCATCGGCGCGGAGGAGTTCGGACACGTCGAGATGCTGGCGATCATGATCGCCCAGCTGCTCGAGAAGGCGCCCGCCGAGCAGTCCGAGGCCGCGGCCAAGTCCGACCCCGTGCTCGGTGCGGTCATCGGCGGCATGGACGTCCAGGCGGCGATCGTCGCCGGCGCCGGCGCGCGCCCGGTCGACTCCAACGGCAACCCCTGGCAGGGATCGTATGTGACGGCGAGCGGCAACCTGCTCGCGGACTTCACCGCGAACGCCAACGCTGAGATGCAGGGCCGCGTCCAGGTGGCGCGGATCTACAACATGACCGACGACAAGGGCGTGCGCGACATGCTCTCGTTCCTCCTCGCCCGCGACACGATGCACCAGAACCAGTGGATCCGCGCGGCGCAGGAGCTGCGCGAAGAAGGGGTGGAGGACCTGCCGGTGCCGTCGAACTTCCCGCTCTCGAACGAGGCGCGCGAGCACGCGTACAAGTACATCAACTTCTCCGACGGCGCGGCCGCGGCCGAAGGCTCGTGGGCCTCGGGGCCGACCCCGGACGGCAAGGGCGAGTTCACCTACCTCGACGGACCCGACACCTCGGTGCCGATGCCGCCGCCCACGCAGCCCGACCCCCGCTTCTACGGCACCGACGCGAAGCCGAACATCATCGACAAGGCCGAGGGCGTCATCCGCGACAAGCTCTGATCCCCACGCCCAGCGACTGCGCCGCGATGCAAGGGATCTCTCTCGCCACCCCGCCCGAACATCCGGCTGGGCGGCGCGGCGATCGGGATCCCTTGCATCGGCGCCCAGGTCTCCACCAGAAAGGCTTCCGATGAAGGCGATGACCTACCGCGGCCCGTACAAGATCCGCGTCGAGAACAAACCCGACCCGCGCATCGAACACCCCCACGATGCGATCGTGCGGGTCACGCTCGCCGCGATCTGCGGGTCGGACCTGCACCTTTACCACGGGATGATGCCCGACACCCGGATCGGCCACACCTTCGGTCACGAGTTCGTCGGCGTCGTCGAGCGGCTCGGCGGGGCGGTGACGAACCTGAAGGTCGGCGACCGCGTGATGGTGCCCTTCAACATCTTCTGCGGACGCTGCTTCTTCTGCGCCCGCGGCCTGTTCTCCAACTGCCACAACGTCAACGCCAACGCCACGGCGGTCGGCGGCATCTACGGCTACTCGCACACGGCGGGCGGGTACGACGGCGGACAGGCGGAACTCGTGCGCGTCCCCTTCGCCGACGTCGGGCCCACCGTCATCCCGGACTGGATGTCGGATGAGGACGCCCTTCTGCTCACCGACGCCTACTCGACGGGGTACTTCGGCGCCCAGCTCGGCGAGATCGCCGAGGGCGAGACCGTCGTCGTGCTCGGGGCCGGACCGGTCGGGCTCGCCGCGGCCCAGTCGGCGTGGCTCATGGGAGCCGGACGCGTCATCTCGATCGATCATCTCGACTACCGCCTCGCGAAGGCTCGCGAATTCGCGCACGCCGAGACGGTGAACATCTCGGAGCACCGCGACGTGGTCGTGCAGATGAAGAGGATGACCGATCACCTGGGGGCCGACGTCGTCATCGACGCGGTCGGAGCCGAGGCGGACGGGAACGTCACCCAGCACGTGACATCCGCGAAGCTGAAGCTGCAGGGCGGCTCCCCCGTCGCGCTCAACTGGGCCATCGACGGTGCCCGCAAGGGCGGGCGGGTGTCGGTCATCGGCGCCTACGGCCCACTCTTCAGCGCGGTGAAGTTCGGCGACGCCCTCAACAAGGGCCTCACGCTGCGGATGAACCAGGCCCCCGTCAAGCGCCAGTGGCCGCGCCTGTTCGAGCACATCCGCGCGGGATACATCTCACCGCGAGACCTGATCACCCACCGCGTCCCCCTCGACCACATCGCCGAGGGGTACCACATGTTCTCGTCCAAGCTCGATGACTGCATCAAGACGGTCGTCGTCCCCTCGGAAGGCTGACCTCGCATGCCCGGACCCATCGACGACATCCCCACGCCGTACATCGCCTCGCTCGACCACCCGCGCGTCGACCGAGCCGCGCTGCGGGCACGCATCCCGGGCTGGGGCGCCGACGCCGACCCCGCCGACCGGCCGTCGTGGCCGCAGGAGCACGATCCCGATCCGGGGGTCGCCGACGCTCTTCCCGACCGCCAGCCGCTCGATTCCCGCCGCGAACGCTCGATCGAGCACGCGTTCCTCACCCCCGTGTACGGCACGGCGCAGCCCCTGCACGGCGTGTCCGGCCGCATCCGCCGTCTCGCGTACGGCCGCTTCAGCGAGGGCCGCGCCGCGCACTGGCTCCTGCTCATCCTCGGCGACCGGGTCGAGGCCATCGGTGCGCATGCCCGGTCGCTCGCGACGATGCGGCCCGACAACCCGATCACCCAGACCGGGGTGCTGTCGGAGTCGCGCCGGCATCCGCTGCGCTCCCGCTTCGGCCGGGGACGCATCGACCTCCGACACACGTGGCTCGATCCGATCCTGGTCGCCGGCCCCTGGCTGCTCGCAGCATGGGGCGGGTATCGCATCGTGCGCCGCGTCGTCGGCCGCCGCTAACGTCGCGGTGTCTCGGCGACCGTGGCCGGGTCGTCGAGCGGATGCCGGACCGCGCCCGAGCTGGTGGGAGTCGGGCGCCCGCGACGCAGGCACGCGCGAGCGACGTCCGCCGCGGCGTGCGCCGTGACGCCGGGCGCGAGACGGTGGCCGACGAGGGCGATCCGCGCCTTCCAGCCGACCGGCTGACGCTCGCGCGGGGACAGGCAGACGTGCAGGATCGCGTCGACCACGGGTTCGGGCTCGTCCATGAGCGGCATCCGCAGCTCACGCCCCGTGTGGATGCCGGCGTGGCGCCAGAACGGGGTGCGAACCGCCCACGGCAGCACGGCTCCGACCGAGACGCCGCTCGCCCCCGCGAGTCGCAGCTCCTGCCGGAGGGTGCGGGTGAGGCTCAGCAGGCCCGCCTTCGTCGCGGCGTACGACGCCTGGTAGGCGAGCGGCACGACGCTCTCGACCGAAGCAGTGTTGACGAGAACGCCTTCGCCCCGGTCGACGAACCTCCGCAGAGCGATGTGAGCACCCCGCATCGCGCCGATCAGGTTCGTCTCGACCACACGGACGTGGTCGTCGATCGGCACGTCCCAGAACAGCCCGAGCGAGCCGACGCCGGCGTTGCCGATCCAGACGTCGATCGGACCGAATGCGGCCTCGGCCTCGTCGGCGAGGCGTTCGAGGTCGCCCGGGCGGGCGGCATCGCCGACCACCGCATGGGCGCGCCCACCGGCGTCCGCGATCCGATCCGTCAGCGTCCGCAACGCCTCGCCGCGGCGACCGAAGACGACGACGTCGGCGCCGAACTGCGCCGCGCGGAGCGCGACACCGCGCCCGATGCCGCTCGAGGCCCCGACGATGACGACGGTGCGCCCCGCGAGCCCGCTGAGGCGAGCGGGGCCGCGCCGCCGCGTCACGGGGTGTCCGTGCGTGCGTCCTCCGCGGCTTCCTCGGCCTCGGCGCCCTCTTCGGGCGACTCGGAGCCGGCGGCTGCCGCGCTGTCGTCGGCGTCGTGGTCGTCGGCGTCGTGGTCGGTGCGACCGTTGTCGTCAGAGGTCATGCGCATACTCCGATCAGTGGGAAGCCCCGAGTTCTCGGGACACCCCCACTGTGCCGCTGACGCGTCCGGGGCGAACGGGGGTTGCGCCCACGCCGCCGAGCACTCCGGTCGGGCGTCAGGCGCCGTCGCGGTGGCGGGGCTTGCGCGGCGGACGATCGTCGCGATCGAAGCGGTCGTTCCCGCCCTCGCGCGGGCGCCGGCTGGGCCCGCCCGTGTCGACGCGGATCTCGATGGCCTTGCCCGAGATGCGGGTGTCGCTCAGGCGATCGAGGGTCGACTGGGGCAGGTCGTTCGGCAGCTCGACGAGCGAGAAGTCGGGGCGGATCTGGATCGCACCGAAGTCGCCGCGGCTCAGGCCGCCCTCGTTCGCGAGCGCGCCGACGATCTGCCGCGGCTCCACGCGGTGGCGCTTGCCGACGGCGATCCGATAGGTCGTCATGTTCGGGTTGCGCGGCCGACGATCCGGCCGGTCACCGCGGTCGAACCCGCGATCGCCCCGATCGCCGCGGTCGCGGTCGCCCCGGTCGAAGCGGTCCTCGCGCGGGGCGCGCGCACGCGGCTCCGGATCGGGCTCGAGCAGCAGCGGGGTCTCGCCCTGCGCGACGACGGCGAGGGCTGCGGCGACATCCACCTCGGGCACGTCATGGTGGCGGACGTAGTGGGCGACGATGTCGCGGAAGCGGTCGATGCGCTCGGTCTCGCCGAGGGCGGCGGTGATGCCGTCGTCGAAACGCGACAGGCGCGTGACGTTGACCTCGTCGACGCTCGGCAGCTGCATCTGCGTGAGCGGCTGCCGGGTCGCCCGCTCGATCGCGTTCACGAGTCCGCGCTCGCGCGGCGTCACGAAGCTGATGGCATCGCCGGTGCGGCCGGCGCGACCGGTGCGGCCGATGCGGTGGACGTAGGACTCGGTGTCGGTCGAGATGTCGAAGTTCACGACGTGCGAGATGCGCTCGACATCGAGGCCGCGCGCGGCGACGTCGGTGGCGACGAGGATGTCGAGCTTGCCCGACTTCAGCTGGTTGACGGTCCGCTCGCGCTGGATCTGGGCGACGTCGCCGTTGATCGCGGCGGCGGAGTATCCGCGGGCGCGGAGCTTCTCGGCGACCTCCTCGGTCGCGCTCTTGGTGCGCGCGAAGACGATCATCGCCTCGAAGTTCTCGACCTCGAGGATGCGGGTGAGCGCGTCGATCTTCTGCTGGTACGACACGATGAGGTAGCGCTGCGTGATCGTCGAGGACGTCGTCGTCTTGGACGCGACGGTGATCTCCTCGGGATCGTTGAGGTACTGCTTCGACATGCGGCGGATGGCGGCCGGCATGGTCGCGGAGAAGAGCGCGACCTGCTTGGTGTCGGGGGTGTCGGCGAGGATCGTCTCGACGTCCTCGGCGAAGCCCATCTTCAGCATCTCGTCGGCCTCGTCGAGCACGAGGTACTTCAGCTCGGAGAGGTCGAGCGTGCCCTTGTCGAGGTGGTCCATGATGCGACCGGGCGTCCCGACGATGACGTGGACGCCGCGGCGCAGGGCCGAGAGCTGCACGCCGTAGCCCTGTCCGCCGTAGACGGGGAGCACGTGCACGCCCTTCGTGCGAGCCGCGTACTTCTCGAACGCCTCGCAGACCTGCAGCGCGAGTTCGCGGGTCGGCGCGAGCACCAGGGCCTGCGGCGTCTTCTGCGTCAGGTCGAGCCGGTCGAGGATCGGCAGCGCGAAGGCCGCCGTCTTGCCGGTGCCGGTCTGCGCCAGGCCCACGACGTCGCGTCCGCCGAGGAGCGTCGGGATGGTCGCCGCCTGGATGGCCGACGGCGTTTCGTACCCGACGTCGGAGAGGGCCTTCAGCACCGGCTCCCCGAGTCCCAGGTCACGGAAAGTGACGACGGGCGGCTCGTCGGCGGCGGGGGCGGTGGTGGGCTCAGCAGAAGTTGACACCCTTCAGGGTAATCCGTGCGCCCCCGATCGTGTGGCTGCGAACCGCGAACCGTACGCTGGGAGTGATGAAGATCCGCGATCTGGCCCGATTCGTCGCCGCCGCCGACGAGCTGCACTTCCCGCGCACCGCCGAAGCGCTCGGCGTCTCGCTCGCCGTGCTCTACTCGTCGATCGAGCGGCTCGAGGTCGAAGCGGGCACGCCGCTGTTCGTCCGCGACGGATCGCGGCCGCGGCTCACCCCGGCCGGGAAGCTCCTCCTCGAGGACGCGCGCGCCGAGCTGGCGGTCGCGCCGCCCCCTCCCGAGAAGGCGAAGCCGACCGGCGGCGGCGGCAAGGCGAAGGCGTCGAAGGGGAAGGGCCGCGCACCCATCGTGAAGGGTCAGCCGAAGCCCTACAAGAAGCGCCAGGGTCGCTGACGATGGCGCCCGTCACGGTCGTCGGCGCCGGCGTGATCGGTCTGAGCGTCGCGCACGAGCTCGCGTCTGCGGGACACCACGTGCGCGTCATCGCCGACGTCGACACGCCCGACACGGTCTCCGCGGTGGCCGCGGCACTGTGGTTCCCGTTCCACGCCGCTCTCGCTGCCGAGGTGCCCGACCTGCTCGCTCCGTCGTTCCAGCGGTTCGCGGCGCTCGCGGAGGACCCGGGCACCGGTGTCCGCATGAGCGAGGGCGTCGTGCTCGAGCGCACGGACACGCCGGACCGCGCCTGGGCACACGGGCTTCCGGACGTGCGCGAGGCGACGCGGTCGCAGCTGCGCGGGGGTGCGAGCTCGGGGCTCGTCGCGACTCTGCCGATGATCGAGATCCCGCAGTACCTGCCGTGGCTGCGCACGCAGACGGCCCGGCTCGGGGTCGAATTCGAGCGGCGCCGGATCCAGGCGCTGGACGAGCTGACGGGCCCGGTGGTCATCGCCGCGGGGTTGCGCGGCAGCGACCTCCTGGACGATGAGGAGAGCACGTCCCCCGTCCGCGGCCAGATCGTGCGAGTGGCCAACCCGGGGCTCACGCGATGGGTGACCGACGACGGGAATCCCGACGGGCTCACCTACGTCTTCCCCCGGATTTCCGATGTCGTGGTCGGCGGCATCGCCGTCGAGAGCGACGACGTCGGCATCGACGCGCAGACGCAGGCCGACATCCTCCGACGCGCCTGCGCGCTCGTCCCGGAACTCGCCGGCCAACCGGTGCTGGGGGCCGCCGCGGGCCTTCGGCCAGCACGCCCGACCGTCCGCATCGAGGCCGTCCCGCGACACCGTCTGGCGGGCCGGGCCGACCCGGTCATCGCCGCGTACGGACACGGCGGCGCCGGAGTCACGCTCTCGTGGGGCACCGCCGCGTACGTCCGCGATCTGCTCGCCTGACGGCGGGGAGATCGACGGCCCCGATCAGGCCCGCGCCGAAGCCAGGAAGCGGTCGTTGCACTCGCGCTGGAGTGCGACGTCCTGCCACATCGGATGATGCGGGGCGGCGTTCGAGCAGACGAGCGTTCCCCACGCGCCGATGCGCACCGACTCCTCGATCGCGAGCCGGCAGAACTGCGCTCCGATCGGTCCCTCCTCGAAGTCGCCGTGAAGCGGCGTGTAGCCGACCCAGCCTTCGCCGAAGACGGTCGGGATGCCGCGTTCCGCCGCGCGGTCGGCGGCGACGTCGAGCCACAGCTTCAGCTTCAGCACCATCTCGTGGTGGTGCACCTGGTAGCGCTCGTAGAGGAAGCGGTCGAACGCCGCGGCATCCACCCAGTCCATGAGGTAGATCTCGGGCTTGCCGACGATGGTCGCCTGCATCTTCCACGACACCTCGTCGGGGAGCACCCAGCTCGTCGGCTCGGGCGCATCGGCGCGGAGGAGGCCCGCCGCGCGCACGGCCTCGACCGGGAAGTCGGCCAGACTCCCCCGCAGATCGAACGCCGCGGTGATCTCGTCGAGCACGCCGTAGACGTACGGGTGGGTGACGAGCACGTCCATCTCGCGCGGGAGGGTGCGCATCGCGCCGACCGGCACGCCGGCGTAGTTGACGGTGACGGGATGCGCGGGGTGACGCGCATGGAAGGCGGCGAGGCCGCGGTCGAGCCGGGGCGTCAGCGCGGCGATCGCCGCGTCGGGGTCGACGGCGGCGTCCGGCAGCCCTTCGCCGAGGTAGCCGGCCTGAACCTCGTTGTGCAGCTCGGTGAACGCGATGCGGTCGTCGAGGCCCTCCGCGGCGACGAAGGCCACGAGATCGGCGAGGCTCTCGGCGAGACGGAGCGGACGGTCATCGGGCGCGACGGCGCGCAGCGCGTCCCACCAGGCCGGATCCGTCGCGAACACCGACGACTGCTGGTACTCCCACGACGAGAGGATCACGAACATGTCGTGACGCTTCAGCACGCGGAACAGCTCGAGCAGATGGGCGCGCGCGTCGATGCGAGTCGGCGATGCGACGTCGTACCAGCGCACGTTCTGGGCGTACGCGCCGCCGAGCCGGTCGAGCTCGAGATCGGACGTGTCGATGTCGGTGCCGAACAGCAGGAACGGCATCGCGCAGATGCGCACCGTGTTGTAGCCGCGGGCGACGGCGTCCGCGGCTGCCGCCTCCAGGTCGGCGAAGGGCTCCCCCGCACCGGTGCGGACGTACCACGAGAAGTCCCACAGGGTGATGGTCAGCTTCTCGGGGAGATGGGCGGGGATCGGCACGGGCTGGTAAGCCCGGATCGGCGTCGTCATTCTTTGAGGGCTCCGGTCGACAGCGAGGTGATGAGGGATTTCTGGGTGGCGAGGAAGAAGATCATGAACGGGATCGCCACGATGATCGCACCGGCGGCGAAGGCGGTGAAATCGCTGTTCTTCTGCGAGACGAAGCTGACGAGGCCGAGCGCGAGGGTCTGCATCTCGGGGCTGCGCAGCACGAGCTTCGGAAAGATGAAGTCCATCCAGGGAGCAGCGAACGTCGTGACGGCGAGGAAGATCAGGATCGGCTTGGCGATCGGCATGATGATCGTCGCGAAGGTCCGCAAGTGCGACGCTCCGTCGAGTCGGGCCGCCTCGTCGAGGCCGTGCGGGATCGTGTCGAGGTAGCTCTTCACGAGCCAGATGCTGTAGGGCAGGTTGCCCGCGAGGTAGACGAGCACGAGCCCCCAGAGGGTGTCGAGGGCGCCGATGCGCATGAGGATCACGTAGACCGCGATCATGCCGACGAACGAGGGGAAGATCTGCAGCACGATCATGCTCGTGAGCAGGGACCCCTTGAACGTGAACGAGAAGCGCGAGAAGACGTACGCCGAGAGCGAGGCGATCACGAGCGTTCCGATGCACGTGCACGCGGCGATGATGAACGAGTTCAGGAACCACTGCGGGTAGAGGGTCTGCGTGAACAGCTTCGAGAAGTTGTCGAGCGTGAACCCGTTCGCGAACGGGATGGGCGAGAGGGCCGCCGCCGACCGGCCCGGCGAGACGGCCGAGCTGAGCGTGAACAGGATCGGCCAGATCACCACGATCGACAGCATCACGCAGCCGATGATGACGACGGTGGTCCAGACCGCGGCGCCGAGTTTGTCGATGCGCATCACAGTTCTCCCTTGAAGGCCTTGGTGCGGCGGAACTGCAGGATCGCGAACGGCGCGAGCACGAGGAAGATGACGACGGCGATGACCGCTCCGTAGTTGTACTGGAGCAGTTCGATCGTGATCTTGTAGATCCAGCTGACGAGGATGTCGGTCGAACCGGCGCCCGTCCGCGTCGTGTCGGCCTCGTTGGGTCCGCCGTTGGTGAGGAAGTAGATCGCGCCGAAGTTGTTGAAGTTGGCGGCGAACGACATGATCAGCAGCGGCGCCGTCTGGAAGAGCACGAGCGGGAACGTGACGAAGCGGAACCGCTGGATGCCGGTGGCCCCGTCGAGTGCCGCGGCTTCGCGGACGTCCTGCGGGATGGCGGTCATGGCGCTCATCGTGAGCAGCATGAAGTAGGGGAACCCGCACCACAGGTTGATCAGTACGACGGTGAAGCGGGCGAGGGTCGGCTCGGTGAGCCACGGGATGGCGGTGTCGATGATGCCGAGATCGAGCAGGAGCTTGTTGACCGATCCGAACGCGCCGTTGAGCATGTTGCGCCACACCAGCAGCGACACGACCGCCGGGATGGCGTACGGGAGGATGAAGATCGCCTGGAAGATCGGCTTGATGCGGAAGTTCGACTCGTTGAGGATGACCGCGAGGATCATGCCGCCGAAGAAGCACGTGCCGACCGCGAGCACCGCCCACACGACCGTCCAGATGAAGACGCGCACGAGGGCGCCCGCCCAGAGCTGGTCGCCGCCGAACATCGCGGCGAAGTTGTCGAAGCCGACCCAGTCGACCGTGTTGGCGGGCGGGATGTTGTTCGGCGAGGAGTAGTTGGTGAAGGCCACGAGCGCCGAGAAGACCAGCGGCACGAAGACGAAGAACAGGATCAGCAGGATCATCGGCGCGAGACCGAGCACCGGGAACGCTCGCGTCGTGATCGCCGAGAGCTGCCGGCGCGCCGACGTCTTCTCCCGGTTCACGCCGAGGCGGTGGTCGAGCATGGCGCTGCGCACCGAGATGCCGTAGACGGCGAGGAAGACCGCGATCACGGCGGCGGCGAGGACGCCGTCGATGAGCATGAACAGCGAGTTGTCGCGCTCGCGCACCGGCAGCTCGGGCTGCGGGGTGCCGAGGGTGATCATGCCCACGACGTTGCCGATGAGCGCCGGGGAGGCGACGAGGAAGAGCACCTCGACCGCGGCGAACGCGGCTCCCTTGTACCGCTGCTTGAGCACGGTCATGTGGGCGAGCCCCATGAACGCCAGTGCCAGCAGACGCACCCGTCGGGCGTCGGGGGCGGGGGTGGACGGGGTGGCGGGGCGCGTCGCCTCGTCAGCCGGTCGTCGCGTCAGAAGCGACATGTCGTGAACCCTTCTCCGGGCAGCGACGCCCCCGCGCGTTCGCCGGAGCGAAGGGCGGGAGCGCCGCTGCATGGACGGTGACGAGTCGTCACTGACCTTCGATGACCGAGGTGGCCGTGGCGAGCTCGGTGTCGATGTCGGCACCGTTCCAGATGTTCTTGACCGCGGAGTCCATCGCCAGCCAGAACTGGGCGGCCTCGGGGATCGACGGGCTCGGGAAGGCGTACTCGCCCTGCTCGATGAGACCCAGCGTCGCCTCGTTGTCGACGGGGATGTCGGCCGAGGGCACCGAACCGGTGAGGTCGTAGGCGAGCTGCAGCATCTCGGGGCTCGCGAGGAAGGCGGCGAAGTCCTGCGCAGCCTCGGTGTGCTCGGAGTAGGCCGAGACGTACATCGTGCGCGAGTTCGAGAACGATCCCGAGGGCTGGTCGGATCCGGCTGCCGCGGGCATCGTCGTGACGGCGTAGTCGAGACCGGCGTCGTCGAAGACGGGGATGTTCCACGACCCGGTCAGGGTCATCGCGGACTGCCCGCTCTCGAACAGCGTGTCGACGGTGGCGTCGTCGAGGTCGTCGGCGGCGACGTCCAGCACCTCGCGGAGCTTCACGAGCTCGGCAGCGCCCTCGGCCGTGGCAGCGGTGTCGGTGTTGGGCTGGCTCGGGTCGTCGACGTTCTCGCCGAACGGCAGGTTGTCGGGCGCGTCGAACAGGAACGAGCCGGCGTAGTAGACGACGCCGGGGTTCATGGCGAAGCCGTACTTGCCGGGGTTCTCGGCGGCGAACTGCTTCGAGAAGGCGACGACGTCGTCCCAGGTCTTCGGCGGGTCGGTGACGTACGCCTTGTTGTAGAACAGCGAGTAGGTGTCGATCGTGACCGGCACGCCCCACATCTCGTCGTCGTACGTGACGTTCTGGACGGCGCCCTCGAGCAGCTCATCCCTCAGCTCGTCCGCGCCGGCGACCGCGAGGATGTGTCCTCCGGCGACGAGCTCGCCGGTGGCGTTGCTCGGGGCGGCGAACACGTCGGGCCCGACGCCGGCCGGGCCGTCGAGCGCGATCTGCGCGGGGGCGTCGCCGAGTTCGACGTTCTTGTACTCGATGGTGACGTTCGGGTTCTGCTCGGTGTAGGCCTCGCCGGCCTGCTTGATGAAGTCCGAGCGGCCCTCGAGGGACTCCCAGACCACGAGGGTGACCTGGTCGCCGTCGCCGCCGCCCGAGCCCGAGCCGTTGTCGCCGGAGCATCCGGCGAGGGCGAGGGCCGAGACGGTCAGGGCTGCCAGAGCGATGACGGGCTTCTTCAGGGACGTGTTCACGATGGTTCTCCTTTGTTCCTCGTGAGATCCGGCGGCTCGGTGCAGGGCTCGCCGGAGGTGCGGGTGGTGCGTGCGACGGGATCGGGGGTCGTCGCGATCGCGCGTGGTGCTCGGTGCGGAAGTTCGGCGTCGAACTCGGGCTTCAGGCTAGGTCGGCCGAGACGCCGGCACGATGGGTGAATCGCTGGCTTTCATGGACGAAACGACGGATCGATCACGGAATCGACAGCAGGCTCCCGGGCGAACAGGAGCAGCTCCGGCAGGCTCGTCGCGAAGTAGTCCGTCGCGCCGTCCTCGTGCCGGGCGACCGGAGCGGTGTAGGGGCTCCGCGCCTCGCCGAGGGTCGCGGGCGGGTCGGTCTGCGGCATCCCGAGCGCGTCGTGGACCGCGTCCCACGCGGCGATCGCGAGCCCTTCGCCGCCCTCCCAGGGATGGAACGACCGTGTGGTGAGGATCTCGTACGCCCGCGCCGCGTCGCCCTCGGCGACGAGCAGATCGACGTACGCGATCGTGAGGTCGTCGCGCTCGAGCACGAGGGGTTCGCGGGGGCGGAGGAGCGCCAGGCGCTCGGCCGCGCCGTGCCCGAGCCGGATCGCGAGCTGATCACGCTCGAACAGCAGGCGCGCATCGCCCGGAGCGGCTGCGACCGCCCGATCGTAGAGCGACCAGGCGCGCTCGTCGTCGGCATCGACGTTGTAGGCGGCGAGACCCGCGTTGCGCAGCAGCACGGGGCTCTCGTCGCCGATCTCGATCGCCCGGGCGAAGTGAGCACTCGCCTCGGAGCGACGGTGGTGCGCGTAGAGGAGGGTGCCGAGCAGATGGTGCGCCACGGCGTCGTCGGGCTCGGCGTCCAGCGCGGCCGCCAGGGCATCGGCGGCGTCGAGTCCGGCCGGGAAGGCCCGGGTGAGGTCCGAACGGCGCGCACGCGCGCGCTCCGCGGCGGCGACCTCGGTGTCGCCCGCGACGTCGGCGAGCTGGGCCGCGAGGTAGGAAGCGATGGCGCGCTGGTTCGCGGCCGGTCCGGGATCGGCGCCGGCCACGCGGGCGAGCAGCTTGGCCGCGGCGGCGTGCTCGCCGCTGTCGCGGAAGTCGAGGGCGACGTCGAGCAGGATGCCGGGATCGGCCACCTCGGCGCCGTCCAGGATCCGCAGCCAGGCATCGAGCGGATCGAGCGCCCGCGCGGCGGTCAGCACCGCGTCGGCGGCCTCGCCCGCCCCGGCCCGCCGGAGCAGGATAGCCCGCAGGGCGGTGCGGCGGGTGTCGTGTCCGGCGACCTGGTCGAGCTCGTCGAGCACTCGGAACGCCGCGCGATGCTGCGACCGGGCGGCGAGCGACTGCGCCAGCGCGAAGCCGGCCGCGGCCGCCCACGCGCCATCCCACGCCGCCTTGCCGAACGCGCGTTCGGCGTCGATCCGGCGCCCGAGCCGCAGGAGGACGAGACCGTGAAGGTAGAAGGCCTCGGCATCCATCGGGTTGGCGTTGCGCCGCGTCAGACGGGCGAGTGCGCGCTCGACGCGATCGAGTGCGACGTCGTAGCGGCCGGCGCGGTAGTCGAGGTCTGCGAGGGCGAGATTGGTGCGGACGTCGCCCGGGTCGAGGCGCAGGGCCGCGTGCCAGTACGGCAGCGGGGAACGGGTCGGGTGACGGTACTGGCTGAGGTGCAGTCCCGTGAGGTAGAGCTCGTCCACGGAGTCGATCTGCTCCGCGAGCGGCGGCTCCTCGGCGACCCACGGCTCCTCGTCGGCGACGGCGATCGGCTCCCAGCGCACGAGCAGGCGGCCCGTGGCATCCGTCAGCTCGACGCGCAGGTCGTCCGCCGCGTCATCGGATGCCGACAGCTCGGCGACCTCGCCCGGGCGGAGGTCCACCACGCGCGAGGCGAGGACCTCGTTCCCCGAGAGGATGCGGAGCGCGGCGCGGGTCTGCGGGCTCGTGACAGCGGCGGCGACCCGCACCACGGGCCCCGCGATGTCGCCGCGCTCGACGCGGTCGACGTGCACGGCGGCATCCGGAGTGGCCTGCGAGGCCGGACCGATCGCAGGGATCGGGTACCAGTACTGGGTGAAGGTCTTCGTCTCGCCCGGCAGCAGCCAGCTGAAGTCGGGCTGGTTGTCGGTGTAGACGCCGGCCATGAGCTCGACGTACGGTCCGTCGGCGTCGGTGAGCTGCGCGTCCCACGCATGGCCGAAGGGCGCGTCGCCCCAGGTCCACTGCTTCTTGCCGGGCGAGACGCGCCGCTCGGCCCAGTGCACGAAGCCGGCACCGGCCCCGTGGTCGTACCCGCCGAAGAAGTCCTCGTTCGAATCCACGATCATGTACGACGTCGGCACCGGGATGTTCCGGTACCAGTCGATGCGGTCCGCGCCGGGTTCGACGGCCGCGCGCTCGGCGTAGTCGACGCCGTAATAGGGACGATCCGCTTCGGGGAACGCCGTCAGCGCGCGACGGGCGTGATCGGCGACGTAGCGGACGTCCTCGGGGAAGAACGACTGGTAGTCGTCGCCGACGCGCGCGGCGACGTTCGCCCACCAGAGGAACGTCTGACGCTCCTTCGTGCGGTTGTGGAGCCGCACGACCAGCTCGACGACCGAGCTGTCGGGTCGCAGGCGGATGCCGTGCTGCGCCGACATGCGCGCGAACGGGTCGTGGTCGTGGCACCACACCGTCACGGCGCCGTCGGGATCGTGCTCGATGGCGGTCTCGACGGGCAGGTACGTCGCCGGGCGGTGGTGCTGCGGCCAGTTGAACTCGACTCCCCCGCTGATCCACGGCCCGGCGAGCCCGACGAGCGCGGGCTTGATGACGTTGTTGCGGTAGAAGAAGTCGTAGCCGGTCGTCTTGTCGAAGCCGATGTGGATGCGGCCGCCGAGCTCGGGAAGCACCATGACCCGCACGTAGGCGTTCTCGAGGTGCACAGCCTGCCAGCTACGACGCACCGGCTCGTCGGCGACGGACTCCGTGAACGGGAGCGGATAGACCTTGCCGCTCGAGCCCTGGTAGACGCGCTGGTCGAGAAACATCGGGTACGGGCTCGGCGTCCCCGCCTCGTAGGTGAGGATCTCGACCGGCTCGCTCCACGCGACGGCGCGGCCCGCGGCGATCTCCGACGCGAGGTCGGCGTCGGCGTCGGGCAGCACGAGCCGTTCGGACCGGGCGTCGTCCGCCGGGGCGTGCTGGTGCGGTGCGGGGTGCTGAAGGGTCATCGCTGACCTTTCCTCTTCGGTGCGGCAATGGGCGACGTCGGCGACGTCCTCGGCCACGTTAGGCGGGCGAAGACGGCGGGGATATGGTGAGAACGAGGACATACATGGACGAATCAGCGAACCGCCCGCAGAGCCAGCCGCACTACCGCATCGACGGTTTCGACAATCAGCGCCTCGTCGTCGTCCCGCGCCCGCAGGTCGATGCGGCGCTCGACCGGCCCGGGACGCGGCGTCTCACCGTGACGGATGCCGGATACTTCCCGGCTGCGGCCGGACACCGTCGCGTTCGCGGTCACGGCGCCGGCGAGACGATCGTCATCCTCTGCGTCTCGGGGTCGGGGTCGGTGTCGATCGACGGCGAGGAGCACGCGCTGACCCGGGGCGCCTGCGTCATCATCCCGCCGCACCGGGCGCACGTCTATCAGGCGTCGCACACGGACCCATGGACGATCTGGTGGATGCACCTGCGCGGTTCGGACGTGGCGGAGCTGTCGTCGTCGATGCTCGGCGCGCCGCGCCCGCTCACGCGCCTGCGGTCGGTCGACCGCGTGTCGGCCCTGTTCGACGAGATCGTCTCGCTGCTCGAACGCCGCCTCTCGCAGGCGCACCTGCTCTCGGCATCCGGTCTCGCCTGGCACCTGCTGACCCGGATCGAGGCCGACAGCGTGCTGCCGGCCGACGGCTCGCCGCTCGAGCGGGCGATGCGCTACCTCGAGGCACGGGTGGACGGATCCATCCAGGTGGCGGAGCTCGCCGATCTCGTGGGCATGTCGCCGTCGCACCTGAGCGCGCTGTTCCGGCGTGCGACGGGCGGCGGGCCCGGGGCGTTCCACACCGGTGTGAAGATGGCGCGCGCTCGCGAGCTGCTCGACACGACCGAGCTGCCGATCGCCGACGTCGCCACGGCCGTCGGCTACGCCGACCCGCTGTACTTCTCCCGGCATTTCCGCCGAGTGCACGGCGTGAACCCCACGACCTACCGCGCGCAGCACAAGGGCTGACACCGCAGGAACGTCCATATCGGCGCGCGCATTGTGCTGATGCGGCCGAGCCGCGCGCCCGTATCGTCGAACGCATGCCGACGAACTCCCCCTCCTCCGCCGCGCCCACGATCAGCCGCCAGGGCGGCGCCGGCCTCGAGATCGATGCGACCTCCCTGATCCGAGGCGGCGAGCGCTGGTTCCCCGTCATGGGCGAGTACCACTTCAGTCGCGACGTCCCGGAGCGCTGGGAGCACGAGCTGCGCAAGATGAAGGCGGGCGGCATCGACACCGTCGCGACCTACCTCATCTGGATCCTCCACGAGGAGATCCGGGGCGAGCGCAGCTGGGCGGATCATCTCGACGTCCGCCGGTTCGTCGAGACCGCCGGCCGCGTCGGCCTGAACGTCGTCATGCGCATCGGCCCCTGGGCGCACGGCGAGGCGCGCAACGGCGGATTCCCCGACTGGCTGCAGGCGCTGCCGGTGAAGCACCGCACGAACGACCCCGCCTACCTCGAGCTCGTCGAGGAATGGTACGCCGACATCGAGGCGCAGCTGCGCGGGCAGTTCCGCTCGGACGACGCCCCCGACGCGCCGATCATCGCCGTGCAGGTCGACAACGAGCTCTACGACCAGCCCGAACACCTTGCGACGCTGCGGCGCCTCGCGGAGTCGGTGGGCATGACCGCCCCGTTCTGGGTCGCGACGGGATGGGGCGGTGCCCAGGTGCCGCAGGACGAGCTCATCTCGGTGTACGCGGGATACTCCGACGGTTTCTGGGAGGAGTCGGACGTCGAGCTGCCGGCGTTCTCGCGGATGCACTTCATCTTCAGCGACGTGCGCGACGACCTCAGCGTCGGCGCCGACGTGCGCGACGCGCCCGAGACCGACGGACGCGACGACCACCGGTATCCGTTCATCACGTGCGAGCTCGGCGGCGGCATGGCCGTCGCCTACCACCGTCGCCCCCATGTCGACCCGGAGGACATCGCCGCGCTCGCGCTGACCAAGCTCGGCGGACGCTCGGCGTGGCAGGGGTACTACGTCTACCACGGCACGACGCAGGCGAGCGGCCGCCTGAGCGGCATGCAGGAGTCGCAGGAGACGGCCTACCCGAACGATCTGCCGCGCAAGGACTACGACTTCTTCGCGCCCATCGGGGCGGCCGGCACTCTCCGTCCGCACTATCACCGGCTGCGCACGCAGCACCTGTTCCTGCAGGAGTGGGGAGCGGAGCTCCTGGAGCTGCCGGCAGCCTTCACCGATATCGAGGATGCCGGGGTGCGTTCGGCCGTGCGGGTGGCCGACGGCCGTGGTTACGTCTTCGTCAACAACCACCAGCCGGCGGCCGCCGCCCTGCCACCGCTCTCGAACGTGCAGCTGACGCTTCCCGACGGCTCGCGCTTCCCGTCGGCCCCGATCGACCTGCCGTCGGGAGCCGCCGCGTTCTGGCCGATCGCGCAGCCCTACGGTGATGTCGCCGCGCTGTCGGGCACGGTGCAGCCGATCACCCGCATCGACACGGCCGACGGTCTCGTCGTGATCTTCGGGACGACAGCGGGCATCCCCGTCGAGCTCGACCTGCGCGTCGATGACGGTGCCGTGATCTCCGGCGCCCGCGAGATCGAGACGTCGGAGGGAAAGCGATGGGTGCCGACGACCGCGCCGGGACCCGATTGCGTCGTGACGGTCGGCTCGACACGGCTCGTGATCCTCGACCCCGCGTCGAGCGCGCGCGTCTGGGCGGGCGAGGTCGACGGTCGGCGCGTCGTGGCGCTGTGGGACGGCGGCCTGACGTTCGGCGCCGAGGGTCTGCTCCTCGAGCGCTGGAGCGCGGCCACCGAGCTCCTCACCATCCCCGCGCTGGCGGGCGGCGCCCCCGCGGGCGTCTTCTCGCGGCTGACGCTTCCGCCCATCGAGGGTGACGCGTCCGTCTCCGTGCGCACCGTCCGTGAGGCCTCGGGCGCCCCGGCGCTCCGACGCGGCGGCACCGCGAACCGCTTCGGCGCTCCGCTCGAGGAGGAATGGGCCCAGGCGGCGGTCTTCGAGATCGATCCGTCCGAGCTCGTCGCCGAGCTCGTCGAGGGCGAGGATGCCGCGAACGTGCTGCGCCTGACCTGGTTCGGCGACGTCGCGCGCGCCTACGTCGGCGACGAGCTCGTCGCCGACCAGTTCTGGTACGGCCGGACATGGGAGCTCGACCTCGCGGTGCTGGACCTCGCCGGCCGGCCGCTGCGCATCGAGATCCTGCCGTGGAACGGCGAGACGGACTTCTTCGTCGACAGCCGGGTCCGCGCCGATCGTGTCGCCGGTCGCGCAGAGATCGCGTCGGCCGAGCACATCCGTGCGCCGCGCGTGATCGCGGGCGGCCTCAGCGCGCGCTGAGGCCCAGCCGGCCCTCGAGCGCCTCGATCACGAGCGCGTGCTCGACCTCGTCGCTCACCCCGGATGCGGCGGCCACGCCGACCTGCGTCGCCCCGATGCGGATCGGAACGGCGCCGCCGCTGAAGGAGTACACGGCGGGGTCGAGTCCGAGCGCCAGCGCGGGCGCAGTGACGCCGTACGACGCCCACCGCAGGCGCACGAGCTGCGAGCTCGCATCGAAGCGGCGCACGACGGCGGCTTTGCGTCGCATCCAGCTGTCGTTGTCGGCGCTCGTGCCCGCGAGCGCGCCCGCGAACGCAAGCTGTTCACCCAACCAGACGGTTGCGGTGATCGTCAGAGCTCGTGTCGACGCGAGCTCGATGATCAGCTGACCGACCGCGTACGCATCCGCGTGCTCGAAGCGGTCGAACCGGAGGCGTCGGTCCTCCGCCTCGAGCCGGGCGATCTGCGCGTCGTCGCTGGCGGCGGCGCTCACGCCGGCCCGACCACGAAGTCGTACTCCTGGAACGCGGCGACCTCGCTCGTCCAGCGCGACTCGACGAAGTCGACGTGGGCGGGGTGGACGTTGTAGGCGTCGTAGGCGGCCTGGTCGGCGAACTCCATGGAGAACTGCCAGGCCAGGTCGCTCTTCGGGCTCACCTGACGGCTGACGGTGAACGCGCTCACGCCGGGGATCGCCGTGAGCGTCTGCCGCGCGACCTCGAGGAAGTCCGCCTCGGCGGCGGAGCCCGCGGGATGCGCGAGGCGGAAGACGACGGTGTGCTGGATGGTCATGATCAGACAGTCTCCCGGATCTGGCGGCGCGCCTCGTCGATCGTGGCCATGACCGACACGATCTCGTCGTGCGGGTGCACCGGCGACTCGACGAGGCCCGCGGCGACGTACGAGGCGAACGCGGTGGCCTGGTATGCCAGGCCGTCGTGCAGCTCGGGCAGGCTGTCGTCCCGCCAGGTCACCGGCTCGTCCGAGCCGATCGTCAGGCGCACCCCGGTCGGGCCGAAGAACGGGCTCAGCACATCGAGGCGGCCCGCCGAGCCGTTGATCGAGGCGTCCACCGGCATCCACGCCAGCAGCGACGTCGAGAGCACCGCCTGCGCTCCGCCGGCCGTGCTGACGACGATGTTGGCGCTCGAGTCGACGCCCGTCGGCGCCGTGGTGCCGAGCGCGACGATCCGGTCGGGCGCGCCGATCACCGACGAGGCGAACGAGATCGGGTAGACGCCCGCGTCGAGGAGGGCCCCGCCGCCGAGCTCGGGATTCCACATGCGGTTCTCGGGCAGGTACGGCATGGCGAAGCCGAAGTCGGCTCGGACGAGCGCGATGTCACCGAGCACGCCGCTGTCGATCACCTGGCGGATGACGTCGGCCTGCGGCAGGTAGCGCGTCCACATCGCCTCGGTCGCGAGCACGCCGGCGGCGAGCGCGGCATCCAGGATCTCGCGGGCCTCGTCCGCCGACATCGCGATCGGCTTCTCGATGAGCACGTGCTTGCCCGCCGCGATCGCGGCGAGCGCCTGCTCGCGGTGCAGCGGATGCGGCGTCGCGATGTAGACGACGTCGACGGCGGGGTCGGCCAGCAGGTCGTCGAGCGAGCCGTGCACGCCCGCGATGCCGTGCTCGTCGGCGAACGCGCGCGTCTTGACCGTGTCTCGTGCGGTCACCGCGACGGCACGCTGCGCGGTGTGCGCGTGGATCGCGTGGACGAATTTCGCGGCGATGCCGGTGCCGACGATCCCCCAGCCCAGCTCGGGAACGGATGCCGGATCGATCCGGCGGGGCTCGGGCAGTGCACTGGTCATCGGGCACCCTTCTGTCGGTGAGGTCGGCGGCCGCTCGGCGGGCCGGCTGCGGGCCACTCCGACCCTACCGGCGGGTTTAAATAGGGGGTATGACGAAACGTCGCGAACGCGGCTCCTACGCCAAGGGCATCGCCAAACGCGAGGAGATCCTCACGCGCGCGCTGGAGGTGATCGCCCAGCAGGGTTATCGAGGCGCCTCCATCAAGGAGATCGCGCAGGCGGTCGGCCTCAGCCAGGCGGGCCTGCTCCACTACTTCGAGAGCAAGGAGCACCTCTTCGTCGAGGTCCTGCGGAAGCGCGACGAGATGGACTCCCCCGCCCTCGCCGATCCCGACACCGGGACGGACGTGTTCTTCGCGCGGTTCCTCGCGACCGTCCGCCACAATTCCGAGGTGCCCGGTCTCGTGCAGCTGTTCTCACAGCTCTCGGTCGACGCGGCGGACCCGCAGCATCCGGCGCACCCGTACTTCGTCGAGCGCACCGCGACGTTCCGCGACCTCGTCGTCGCGCACCTGCGGGTCGATCCGGACGATGCCGCGAGCGCCGCCGAGGCCGAGGCGTGGGCCCGCATCCTGCAGGCGGTCAGCGACGGCCTGCAGCTGCAGTGGATGCTCGATCCGGGCGTCGACATGGCCGGCACGCTCGAACGGCTGCTGCTCGCGATCCCGGTCGCGCAGCGCACGGCGTAGCGCACGCTTCGCCGCTGCGCCAGCCCTCTCGCCAGGACCGATGACCGCGGGTATCCCGGAATGCATGGACACGATCCACTACGCGGGCGACTCCGTGGTGACCGGGACCGAGATCGCCCGGGCGCTGCTGGATTACGCAGCCGCCCTGGCGCAGGCGGCGACGGCCGCGACCATCGACATCCCCGTCATCGACGCCGGCGGTGACGAGGCGCGGTGGGAGGTGCTCGTGGGCCCCGCGAGCCAGCTCACCGCGCGGCGGATCGAGTGGGACGGCCCCGAGCTGCGCGACGACCTGCTCGTCGCCCGACTCGGCCGCCTCGCGGACCAGCTGCGACGCCGCGGCACCGACGCGGCGGTCGCCACCGAGGACCCCGACTTCGACCGGACCCAGCAGTCGTGGAGCGACTACGACAACCTCTGAGAAGGTCGGCTCGCCGCGCGCCTCAGGGTCGCGACTCGGGCTCGAAGTGCCCGAGCGACCTCTTCTCGAGATAGGCGCACAGCTCGGCCGCGACCTGCAGCTCGGACGCGAGGGAGCTGAGCTCGTGGCTGCTCAGGACGGTCGCATCCGGTTGGGGCTCGATCGTGACGCGCCAGCTCAGATCGGACCCGGCCGCCGGCTCCATGTAGACCGTCGTCGTCGCGTTCCGCAGCGGAACCAGCACCAGACCGGTGTCGGCGCCCTCCGAGCCATCCTGGATGATCACCTTGACGAGATCTCCGGCCACGCGGCTCGCATGGAATTCTCCCACCCAGCTCTCGAGGGTGTGCTTGCTGTGGAACGGCATGCGTCGCTTCCTGCATCTCGCGGGCGCGGCGGATAGTTCGTCCCTCCCGCGCCGGGGGGCGTCGTGACGGGCGCCGATAGCTCGCCCGACGGCGATCGTAACACCGGGCGACGACACTGCCCGCGCCGCGGTCCGAGGCGCGGTCAGGCGATCAGCGGCAGCTCGGCGCGGGTGATCTCGTGACGGAGGATGCCGGCGCGCACGAACGACACGATCTCGTCGACGACCTGCTCGCCGAGGCGCCCGAGCTCGTTCCCGAGCGAGCCCGCGATGTGCGGCGTGATCGTCGCCCCCGGGAGTGAGAACAGCGGGTGATCGATCGGGAGCGGCTCGGGGTCGGTCACATCGAGCACGGCGCGCAGCCGCCCCGCGGCGATCTCCGCCGTCAGCGCGGCGGTGTCGACCAGGGCGCCGCGGGCGGTGTTCACGAGCAGCGCCCCGTCGCGCATCATCGCCAGTTCGGCGGCGCCGATCATGCGGTACGTCTCGGGAAGGGATGGTGCGTGCAGGCTGACGATGTCGGATGCGGCGAGCAGCTCGTCGAGCGAGGTCTGCCGCACGCGACCGCCGGCGGGCAACTCGACCGACGGGTCGTAGACGCGGACGTCGATGTCGAAGGGCGCGAGCAGCTCGACGAGCCGGCGGCCGATCCGGGACGCACCGACGACGCCGACGGTGATGTCGTACGCGCCGGCGTCGGCACCCGGCCTGGCCGCGTGCATGTCGCCGGTGAGCCGGTAGCGCCGCGCCGATTCGAACGCGTCCTTGGCTCCGAGGAGGATCGTCCCGAGGGTGTACTCCGCGACGGGCAGACTGTTCGCGCCCGCGCAGCTCGAGACCCGGATGCCGCGCTCCCACACCGCGGGCGTGACGAGGCGCTTGACGGTGCCCGCGGCGTGGACCACGACGCGCAGCGCCGGGCGGCGCTCCAGCTCGTCCGTCGTGAGCGCGGCCGAGCCCCACCCCGTGATGAGCACGGACGCCGACCCGGGATCGACGATGTCGGCCACCGAGCCCAGACGCTCGAGAGCGTCGGCGGAGAACAGCTCGTCGATGAGCGCCGTCTCGGGGATGTCGAACGCGACGCGCGCGCGGGTCACAGGCTCACTCCATCCGGAACGGGCACCGTTTCGATCCGCCCATCCGACCAGCGCACGCGGATGCCGCCGTCCACCGCCTCGCAGCGTGCGCCGACCGCGTCTCCGACGGAGCCGGTGAGCGTCACGACCGCAGCGACGACCCGACCGGGCGGCACGGGGTCGCGCGAGGTGCGCACGGGGGTGACGGTGGCCTCGGTCGTCGACGCGGCGACCGGCGAGCCGCCGCTCCGACGAACCGTCTCGGCGCTCTCGAGCCCGGAGACGTCGTCGAGTGCGCTCTGCAGGTCGCCTCCCTCGGGCACCGCCCACCCGCCGAAGCGGATCCGCCAGGGACCGGGCTCGGCGCGCCACGCCGCGTCGAGGTCGGCGATCGCCGAGGGCTGCTCGGCCTCCCGGGGCGGCAGCCACCAGGCGAGGCGGACCTCGGACGGGCCGTTGACCACCGAGGCGACGGTGAGCTCCGGTCCGCCGCGCTGCGAGACGGCGAGCGCGGCGTCGAGGGGGGCCGCGGAATCCGGACCGTCGAACCAGTGGACGCGGGAGCGCGAGACGGCGACCCGGTCCGACAGGTGCACCCGCTCGATCGCGTCGCGGTGCGACGGTGCGCCGTGCTCGTCGAGGAGTGCCACGTGGCACTCGACCGGCTCGGCGATCGATCGACGCGAGAGCTCGGGCGACGTCGCGTTCGAGTACGCCACGCGGTGGTAGAACGGGTTGTCCGCGCGTGCCCCGCCCGCGGTGTGGCGCCAGCCGTCGGAGCCGTGGTTGTAGAGGCGCACAATGCCGTCGTCGGCCGTGCGCGAGACGATCCACCCCGGGGCGACCAGAGCGCGCACCTCGTCGCGCGGTTCCGGCTCGACCGGCTCGGACGCGGTCCACTCGGCATGACCGTCCGGGAGGAGCAGGCCCAGCAGTCCCTTGCTCGCGCTCCAGTAGGGCGAGCCACCGCTCGTGTAGGGCTGACGCACGCCGGCGAAGCGGCCGTGCCAGCCGATCGTCAGCAGGCCGGAGTCGTCGAGCGCGCCCCGCTGCAGGAACGAGCCGATCGTCCTCGCGGCGACGGTGCGCGTCACGCCCGGCGCGAGCGGCGAGACGCCGGCGATCACGGCCGTCCAGAGGGGCGCGAGCACGGCGAAGCGATAGGTCGCCGATCTGCCCTGCAGCACGGGCCGGCCGTCCGGGCTGATCAGCGCCATCGCCTCGGGCACGAACGCGCGCAGCCGGTCGCGATGCTCGTCGGCGAGCTCGACGCCCGCGATCCGCGCCGCCAGGAGCGGATAGACGTGCCACGCCCAGCCGGCGTAGTAGTCGAAGCTCTGTCGTGTGCCCGCCGGGCTCGCGCCGTCGGAGTACCAACCTTCGCCGACGTAGAGGCTCTCCTGGATCTCGCGGTTGCGGTCGAGGTCGGCGGCGCTCCACGGTCCGCCGACAGACCGCAGGAACGTCTCGATCACCGTCTGGAACCACGTCCAGTTGTTCGTGTAGCCGCTCGTGCCGATGATGCCCGCGAGCCAGTCGACCGTACGGGCCCGGTCGCCGTCGTCGAGCAGGTCCCACAGCCACGGACGCGTCTCCGACAGGGCGATCGCGACGGATGCCGCCTCGACGACCGCCTGCCGACGCTCCGCGATCGTCGGCCACCGCTCCGCGGACGCCGGGTCGACGCCGGCGCGCAGGCCGCGGGCGAACGGGGCGAGCGACTCGGCGCCCGCACCGTCGGCGCCCCGGACCCGCACGGCGGCGAGGAGGAACGTCCGCGCGAAGCCCTCGAGCCCGTCGCTGCGCCGGCCCGAGGCGCTCGCGGGCCCCGGAACGAGGATGTGCGCGCCGCCGGGAGAGGTGTGCGCGGCGACCGCGTCGAGCATCCTCTTCGCGAGACGGTCGAGGCCCGCCCGCGTGCGCAGGGGTCGATCGTCGTCGGTCTCTGTTCGCACACCGTTGTCCGTCACACGAGGCTCCATCACACGAGCATTGTGAAGTACGCTCTCGTTCTCGAGTCGAACATCGGACATTTCCGATCATCCGCCCCCGACGCACTGGAGCGCCCGGCATGACCGCATCCTCTCCGCTCGCCCGCGAGCGCCACGAGCATCTCCTCCGCGAGATCGACCTGCACGGGGCGGTGTCCGCCGCCCGCGCCGCCGCGGCGCTCGGCGTGTCTCAGGTCACCGTGCGCCGCGACATCGTCGAGCTCGAACAGGCGGGACGCCTGGTGCGGGTGCACGGCGGAGCGATCGCGTCGAGCGCTCCCCCGTCGCCGCAGTCCGCGCGCTCGCGCATCGGGGTCGTGGTGCCGAGCTCGGTCAGCCACTTCCCCCCGATCGTGCGCGGGATGGATGCCGCGTCGCACACCCTTCGCGCCCGGATCGTGCTCGCGACGTCGCAGTACCGCGCCGATCTCGAGCAGCGCCAGGTCGAGCGCCTGGTCGCGCTCGGCGTCGACGGCATCATCGTCGCTCCGACGCTGCGCGGACGCGCCGAGACCGATCTCGCCGAATGGGCCGCGGGCGTCCCCGTTCCGCTCGTGTTCCTCGAACGCCGCCTCGAATCGACCGCTCTGGCCGCCTTCGACTGCGCGCGCAGCGATCACGAGCGCGGTGCGGTGCTGGCCATCGAGCATCTCGCCGATCTCGGTCACTCCGCCGTCGCCCTGGCGATGTTCGACCGCACGCCCACCGCCCCGCTCATCCGGGAGGGCTACGACCGCGCCGCGGCACGGCTGGGGCTCGCGCCCGCGCCGATCGCATCGCTTCCCAAGGGCGACGACGGCTCGAGCGAGCTCGACACCGCTCTCACGGCGTTCCTCGAGCAGTGCCTCTCGGCGGGTGCGCGGGCGGCGCTCGTGCACACCGACCTGCACGCGACGCGGCTCGTCGAGATCGCCGCCGACCGCGGCATCCGCGTTCCCGACGATCTGGCGCTCGTGGCCTACGACGACGACCTGGCGGGGCTCGCGATGGTTCCCCTCACCGCGGTCACCGCTCCCCGGCACGATCTCGGGCGCCAGGCCCTGCGGATCGTCATGGAGCGTGTCGCCGAGCGCGAGGAGCGCGCTGCGCCACGTCAGCTCGCTCTGCTCCCCGAGCTGACCGTCCGCCGTTCGAGCGGGTCGCGCTGATCGCTTTTGTCCGCTTGTGCACGTCGCCGGAGCGAACGTGCATAGATTCGTGCTGGCCGCCCGAGCGGCATCCCGATGGCGAGCAAGGAGGCTCACATGACAAGGTCCACAGCACGACGCGGCGCACACGTCCTCGGCGCGGGCGCGATCGTCGCGGCCACGGCGATCGTCGTCAGCGGATGCGCCGGCGGCAGTCCCGAAGAGAACACCGACCCTGATGCTCCGGTCACCCTGAACTTCGCCTGGTGGGGCGACGCCTCGCGCGCCGAGCGCTACGAGGCGGCGATCGACATTTACGAGGAGGAGAATCCGAACGTCACGATCCGCACGAGCTACGCGGGGTTCGGCGACTACTGGACTGCCCGCAACACCGAGGCGGCCAGTCGCACCCTCCCCGACGTGATACAGATGGATCTCGCATACCTCAACGAGTACGGCTCGTTCGGTCACGTCGCACCCCTCGACGACTTCTTCGGAGACGAGATCTCGGTCGACGGCATCGACGAGACGCTCGTGACCGCGGGCGAGGTCGAGGGCGAGACGTTCGGCCTCGCCTCCGCCAGCAGTTCGCAGGCGTCGATGTTCAACGTGCCGATGCTGGAGGAGCTCGGCATCGAGGTGCCGAGCGAGCCGCTCAGCTGGGACGAGTACGACGCCTTCCTCGGCGAGATCTCCGCCGCCGGCGCCGATCGCGACCCCGTCGTCTACGGCGGTCTCGACTACACGCAGTACTTCTGGATGTTCCAGATCTGGCTCGCCCAGGAGGGCAAGTCGCTCATCGACGACGGCGCGCTCGGCTTCGAGCGCGAGGACCTCGCCGAGTGGTGGTCGCGCAGCGCCGATCTCGTCTCGTCGGGCTCGGTGCTCCCGCCCGAGCGCCTCGCGCAGTTCGAGGGCGTCGACCCGCTCGGCGCCGCCGCGGTCGCGACCGACATCAGCTGGGACAACTTTCTGCCCCGCTTCAGCGAGGGGCCGGCCGCTCCCGAGCTGACCCTCGTGCCGCCGCCCGTGGCCGAGGACGGCGCGACGGGCCTGTTCCTCAAGCCCGGCGTCATGATGTCGATCGCCGGCAACAGCGAGAACCCGACCGCCGCGGCCCGGTTCGTCGACTTCATCGTCAACGACCCGCGGGTGGGCGAGATCTTCGGGATGTCGCGCGGTGTGCCCTCCTCCGAGACGGCGCGCGAGGGGGTGGTCCCCACCGAGCTCGACGCGCAGGTGCTGGCCTTCGAAGAGACGGTCGCCGAGAACATCGAGGGCGCGTCGCCCGCCGCCGTCCGCGGCCTCGGCACGCTCGAGCAGACCTTCGTCGCCATCAGCGAAGACGTCTCCTACGGCGTGCTGACCGCAGACGAGGCGGCCGAGCGCTGGTTCACCGAGGCCGAATCCGCCCTGGGAGTCTGAGGACCGCGATGACCCTCACCGCTCCCCCCGAAGCATCCGCGTCGCCGGCGGTTCCCCCGCCGGCGCGCGGCCGGGTGCGCCGGCGCCGACGCGGCGACACGCTCGCCGGCTACGCCTTCCTCGCGCCGTGGCTGCTCGGCTTCGTGCTGCTGACGGCCGGTCCGATGCTCGCGTCGCTGTACCTCGCCTTCACCGACTACAACCTGTTCGCACCGCCCGAGTGGGTCGGGCTCGACAACTTCGTCCGCCTGTTCGGCGACCCGGACTACCTCCAGGCGTGGCGCGTGACAGCGCTGTACGTCCTCGTGGGCACGCCGCTCAAGCTCGTCGCCGCGCTGGCCGTGGCGATGGTCCTGAACCGGGCGCTCCGCGGCAGCGCGTTCTACCGGTCGGCGTTCTACCTGCCCTCGCTCGTCGGCGCCTCGGTCTCGATCGCGGTGGTGTGGAAGGCGATGTTCATCGACGACGGTCCGGTCGACAGCATCCAGCAGTTCTTCGGCGTCGACGCCGGCGGCTGGGTCGGCGACCCGGCCCGCACCGTGCCGATGCTGATCCTGCTGACCGTCTGGCAGTTCGGCGCGCCGATGGTGATCTTCCTCGCGGGCCTCAAGCAGGTGCCGGCGGAGCTGTACGAAGCGGCATCCGTCGACGGGGCGCAGCCGCGCCACAAGTTCTGGCACATCACCCTGCCGATGCTCTCGCCGGTGATCTTCTTCAACCTGCTGCTCGAGACGATCAACGCGTTCCAGGTGTTCGCCTCGGCGTTCATCATCTCCGGCGGCACCGGCGGGCCTGCCCGCTCGACGCTGTTCTACACGCTGTATCTGTACTTCCGCGGATTCCGCGACTTCCAGATGGGGTACGCGTCGGCGATGGCGTGGGTGCTCGTCGTCGTCATCGCGCTCATCACGATCCTGTTCTTCCGAAGCTCGAAGATGTGGGTCCACTACGGAGGGGACGAGGGACGATGACCATCACCCGGAACATCGTGACCGGCGCCGCCGACCGCGCTGCGGTGTCTCGTCGCCGCTCGCGGTTCACGTGGAAGGATGCCGTCTTCTACGGCGTCGTCCTGCTCACCCTCGTCGTGATCCTCTACCCGGTGGCCTGGATGATCCTCTCGACGTTCAAGCCGTCGGCTCAGATCGTCGGGAACGCCGACCTGCTTCCCACCGAGGTCACGCTCGACAACTACGCGCGCGCCCTCGACGGGATCGGCGGCGTGTCGTTCTGGCGGTTCTTCCAGAACTCCGTCGTGCTCGCGGTGCTGTCGGTGGTCGCGTCGTCGCCTCGTCGTCGATCTCGGCGTACGCGTTCGCGCGCATCGACTTCCCGGGCCGCAAGGTCTACTTCGGGCTGATGATCGCGACCCTCCTGCTGCCGTTCCACGTCGTGATCATCCCGCAGTACATCGTGTTCAACACCCTCGGCATGGTGAACACGTTCACACCGCTGCTGCTCGGGAAGTTCCTCGCGACAGAGGCGTTCTTCATCTTCCTCATGGTGCAGTTCCTGCGCGGGATGCCGCGCGAGCTCGATGAGGCGGCGCGCATCGACGGCGCCGGGCACGGCCGTATCTTCGCGTCGATCATGCTGCCGCTGCTCAAGCCCGCCCTCGTCACGAGCGCGATCTTCGCCTTCATCTGGACGTGGAACGACTTCTTCGGGCCGCTGCTGTACCTGAAGGACCCCGACCTGTTCACGCTGCCGATCGCGCTGCGCCTGTTCGTCGACCAGAGCTCGGCGTCGGACTATGGCGCCCAGATGGCGATGGCCGTGCTCGCCCTCGTGCCGGTGCTGCTGTTCTTCCTCATCTTCCAGCGCCACCTCGTCGACGGCGTCGCGACGCAGGGGCTGAAGGGATGAGTGCGTCCGCGCGGTTCGCCGGTGCCCTCCGCTCGCGGGGCCTCGCCCTCTTCGCCGAGGTCGTGTGGGTGGGACTCCTCGTCGCGCTGTGCTCGCTGCCCGTCGTCACGGCCCTCCCGGCCGCGGCGGCGGGCGGGGCGCGCCTGCGGCGGCACATCGCCGGCGAGGACGATGCTCTGAACGGATTCGTCCGCGACCTGGGCTCGGCGCTCCGGCGCGGCTGGCTCGCAGGGGCGATCGCCGCCGGCGTCGGCTTCGCGCTTGTCGTCAACACGACCGCGCCGATGATGGCCGCGGTGCCGGGCGGCGAAGCGCTCCGCCTCGTCTCGATCGCTGCGGCGGTCGTCCTCGGCACGGTCGCGCTGCGCGTCGCGGCGATGTGGCGTCCAAGTGCACGCTGGCGGGTGCTTTTGCGCGCGGCGGCCGCGCGGACGGCATCCGACCTGCGCGGCACGGCCATGCTCGTGCTCGCGATCGTGCTGGCCACGACCATCGTGTGGATGTTCGCGCCGCTCGTCGTGCTGGCACCCGGGCTGCTGCTGTTCGCCGCCGTCGCCGTCTCGCCGAAGCCGTGACATGCTGCGTCCCGCCGAGCCCGCCGATCGGGTACGCGCACCCACGCTGAAGGATGTCGCACGAGCCGCCGGGGTGTCGGAGTCGACCGCGTCGCGGGTGCTGAACGGATCGCGACGACGCGTTTCGCCCGCGATCGTCGAGCGGGTCGCCGCCGCTGGCGAACGGCTGGGCTACACCGCCAACGCCGCGGCACAGGCCATCGTGCACGGGCGGGCTCCGATCTGCGCCGTGATCGTCACGGACGTCGCCGATCCCGATGTCGCCCCGGACGTCCGGCTCATCGAGCGGATCGCCGCGCAGCGGGGCCTGCGCCTCGTGGTCGTGCCGGTCGGCGACGACCGCGACGGCGGCCTGCGCTTCGTGCGCGCGCTCGCCCCGGCCATCGTGGCCGACCTCACGCGTGGGACGGCCGCACGGTGAGCTCGAGCTCGCGCTCCTCGAGCTGTCAGCGTGCGCTACCGAGGAAGGTCGCGGCATTGACTCCGGCGATGGCGTCGATGGCATCGGGGAACACCTCAGCCGCATCGGCGCGCGGGTCGTCGGTTCCCATCGGGAAGGGCCAGTCCGACCCGAGCAGGAGGTGGTCGGTCCCCACCATGGCGCCCGCAGCCCGCAGGCTCGTCGCGTCGTGTGTCAGACAGTCGGTCCACAGCCGACGCGCGCGCTCAGCCACCGAGATGCCGGTCGGAACGCCGGGCCGCGCGGTGTCGACGCCGCGCTGCATCCGTCCGATGAGCCCCGGCAGCACGCCCCCGCCGTGAACGAGACCGAGGCGCAGCCCCGGATGGCGCACGAGGACGTCCGAGAGGAGGAGCGCCGAGACGCCGACGGCCGTCTCGATGGGGTTGCCGACGAGGTTGTGGAGGTAGCGCTCGTCGAGCCGGTCGTCCGGGCTCGCGCCGGGGTGCAGCAGCAGGGGTAGGCCCGCGTCGTCGAGAACCCGCCAGAGCGGGTCGAAGGCGGTGTCCGAGAGCGGCCGCGAGGCGCCTCCCACTCCGCCGGTGAAACCGACGGTGGCGGTGTCGGCGACGAGGCCGCGCGCGATCTCGGCGGCGAGCGCAGGATGCTCGAGCGGAAGGTAGTCGAGCACGGAGAGCGCGTCGTGGCCCGCGACCTGCTCGCGCAGGCCGGCGTTCAGCGCCCTCACCCACGCGCGGGCCGTGTCGAGCGTCAGGCACTGGCGATAGGCCGGTGGCGGCACCGACACCAGCGCCTGGTCGATGCCGCGCGACGCTATCCACGCAGCGAGCGCGTCGGCCGACGCCAGCTGCGGCGGCCCGACCGGGTGACCGCCGGCGACGAGACGTCCGTCGTCGTCGACCGCGAGTCCGCCGATCGCCGCCTCGGCCGCCGAGAGCCGCGGCATCAGGTGGGTGTGGACGTCGGTGACGCTCATCCCCGGTCCCCGGCGAGGTACGCCGTCAGCGAGGTGCGCCGCATCGTGTTGCGCAGCGCTCCGAGCCCGGAGACCTCCGACACGAGCACGTCGCCGTCGCCGAGGAAGATCTGCGGCTCCCGCGCGTTCCCGATGCCCGACGGCGTGCCCGTGAGCACGACGTCGCCGGCACGCAGGGTCATGCCATGGCTGAGCTCGGCGATGATGCGCGGGATGTCGAAGGCCATCTGCCTGGTCGTCGCCCGCTGGAGTTCGACGCCGTTCAGCGAGAACGACAGCTCGAGTCCGGCGTCGAGGTCGACCTCGTCGGCCGTGGTGAGCCAGGGTCCCATCGGCAGCGACCCGTCGATCGACTTGCCCTTGAGCCACTGACCACCGTGCGCGCGCTGAAGGTCGCGCTGCGAGACATCGTTGACGACGACGTAGCCCGCGATGTGTTCGAGCGCCCGATCCTCGGGGATCGACCGGCCGTCGCGCCCGATCACGAGCGCCATCTCGACCTCGTAGTCCCACTTCTGCGACAGGTGAGGGTCGAACGGGATGTCGTCGTGCGGACCGATCACGGTGCCGGGGCCCTTCGTGAAGAACGTCGGATGCTGCGGTTGTTCGGCCGGGTCCTGCCCCTCGCGCTTGCCCTTCGACTCTTCGAAGTGGTCCCAGTAGTTCCAGCCCGTGCAGAGCACGTCGCGTCCGAACCGCTGCAGCGGCGCGAGGATCTCGTGCTCGTGCTCGGTCAGGACGACGCCGTCGGCGCTCAGCCGGTCGACCTCGGCGCGCGCGGCGTCCGAGCGCACGACATCGTCGGGGGTCGGCGCTCCCGCGGGGAGGACGATCAGATCCTCACCCCGCACGACGAACGTACGGTCGGCGCCGCCGATCCGAACGAGGCCGATCCTCACCGCTCGCCCTCCGGGTCCGCGCCGGACACGACCGCGATGGCGTTGATCTCGATCAGGTAGTCCTTATTCACGAACTTGGAGACCTCCACCATCGTCGACGCCGGAGCGACGCCCGTGAAGTACTGGCGGCGGACGGCGTGGATCGCGTCGAAGTCCTCCATGTTGCGCACGTAGACATCGACCCGGGCGATGTCGTCCAGCGTGCCGCCGGCCGCCTCCACGGCTGCCTGCAGATTGCGGCACACCTGGTGGGTCTGCGCCGAGATGTCGCCGATGCCGGCGACGGACCCGTCGGCGCTGCGCGCGGTCATCCCGGAGATGAACACCAGTTGTCCCGATGCCGGGGCGGTGGTGGCCTGGGCGAAGTGTCCGTTGGGAACGGCGAGAGCGGCGGAGCGCACCTCTGTCTTGGGCATGTCGTGTCCTTTCGTGAGGCGCTCAGCGCGCGTCGTCGGCGTTCGTGTACCAGCTGGGCTGGGTCGGGTAGTGGGGACCGTCATAGACCTCGAGCAGGACGGTGTCCTCCTCGGCGATCGTCGGTCCGTGAAGGCTCCCGCGCGGGTTCCAATAGAAGGAGCCGGGGGTGAGGGTGATGGAGGTCGGGACGTAGGTGTAGCGGCCGGTCAGACAGAACATGAACTGATTCGACGCGTGCGCGTGCCGGGAGGGGATGCCCGACCCCTTCAGGAATCGGACGAGGGTGATCGATGCGCCGGTGTCGTCGTTGCGCCAGAGGGCCTTCTGACTGAGCCCCGCGAGGGTCTTGTCCACCCACGCGAGATCGCCCGTCTGCACGAGGATCTCGCGGAAGCGGTGGGCGGCCTCGCCATCGGAGGTGAACCCGGACTGCTCGCGGGAACGGTCGGGCGCCTCGCCACCGTACCGAGCGGGTTCCGACAGATTCTCGGCCCATTCCTGGGCGTCGATCGCCGACGGCCGCGGGGGCGCCGCGACCAGCGGCAGGTCGGCAGGCGGCTCGGGGGTGTTCTCGGTCATCGGGCGTCCTCCTTCAGATAGTCCAGCGCGATGATGAACCACATGCGCGGGTGCGCGGCGGTGTTCTCGAGGTCGAGGTCTCCGCGTTCGGCGACGCGCACGGACGACAGCAATGCCGCGCCCTCGAGCTCGCCGTCGCATTCCGCGACGACGTGAGGCACGTCGATCCGATCGACGTGCACGGTGTCTCCGCCAGCCAGGGTCACCGTCCACACGCGTACGTGCGCGTCGGCGAGGATCGGCACCCGCCCGTCACCGGGGTCAGCGGCCCCGGGCGGACGCACGCCGTGCACGCTTCGTGCTCCGGCCCCCACGTCGACCGGTCCGGTCGGCACGAGCTCGCCCAGATGCTTCAACTCCACCAGGCGGTTGCGATAGAACGCGTCGCCGGTGTTCGTCAGACGGTGCACCGGTGACACGGGACGGAACACCGCGCCGCCGCTGTACTCCGAGATCTCGCGCGAGGGGCTGCCGTCGAGCCAGTCCATGCGCCCCGTCGAGCCGACGACGGAGAGGACGACGTACGGGTTGCCGTGCAGATGCCAGGAGTGCCGGCCGCCCGCCTCCAGTGCGACGTCCCACACGCGGACGAGCGGATGGTCGAGGATCAGCTCCGTGCCGATGTCGACGAGCTCGATCCGCTCGCCATCGGGCGCGAAGACGACGTCACCGCGTGCCATGAGCAGTCCCTGTGCTTCGCGAGGCGGCCCCCGCGGGCCGCACGATCGAGCGGTACACCTCGGCGGGGTCGCCGGAACCTCGCGGCAGGATCGCCGCGACGTGGCCGTCGGGACGGACGAGGACGACGGTGTCGTCCTCCACTCCCAGCCGCTCCCGCACGAGGCTGCCCGGGTCGAAGAGGAACCGCTCGCGCAGCCCCGAATCGTGGGGGGCGTCCCAGCGGCTGACGACGAAGCACCCCAGCCCGGGCGCCTCGGCCGGCAGAGCAGGGCGACGGCGCGCATCGGCGAACACGAGCGCCACGAAGCTGTCGGAGACGAGGTCGTGCAATCGGTGACGCCCGCCATCCGGCCCGAACACGACGAGGTCGGGGATGCGGTCCCCCACGCGCACGGCGGACGGCTCGGACCCGGCGGGTGACATCCCCCACGCATCGGCGCCGCCGACATCCAGGCGGACCCCCAGCAGGGTGCGCGTCATGGCGTAACCCCAGTCCGCGCGTGTCGTGGCGGAGGTCTCGTCGACGTGCTCCATCGCGGCGCGGGCGAGCTCGGCCATCTCGGCCGAGCCGCGGACGGCGACGGCCGACTGCTCGCGTTCGTAGCCGTCCAGCAGCGTCGGGTCGGCCCAGCCGCGCAGCACCCAGGCCAGACGCCACGGGAGGTTGGACGCGTCGAGGACGCCGGTGTTCAGTCCGAGAGCCCACATCGGGGTGATGAGGTGCGCGGCATCCCCCATCAGGAAGACGCGGTCCTCCCGCCAGCGCTCGGCGATGCGCAGATGCACGGAGTAGATGTTCGTCCCGAGCACCTCGACGTCGTCGACGTCGCCGATGAAGCGGAGGGCTTTCTCGCGCAGCTGCGTCTCGTCGGGCTCGGCCTCGCCCGCGGCCAGCGGGAACAGGAACCGCCAGCAGTGCGGCTGGCGCACGAGGATCATCCACTCGTCGGGATCCGAGAAGTAGGCGAGGTAGGGGTAGTCGCGCGGATTGTCGACGTCGAGATCGACGCGCAGGTCGACGAGCATGTATCGCGCCTCGAGGGTCTTTCCGGCGACGGCGATCCCCAGCTGTCCGCGGATCGTCGATCGTCCGCCGTCGCAGGCGAGCACGTACTGCGCACGCAGATCGTAGGCTCCCTCGGGCGAAGCCACCTGGAGCACGACACCCTCGTCGGTCTGCGAGAAGCCCTCGACGCGGTGCCGCAGGCGCACGGCCGCGCCGGCACGCTCGCGGAGGGTGGCGTAGAGGGAGGCTTCGAGCGAGTTCTGCGGGATGTTGACGACGAACGGGTACCGGGTGTCGTCGACCAGCTTCTCAGTGCGCACCGAGAAGCGCGCGACGTTGGTCGCCCGTTCGATGTCGCCGATCTCGTCGAGGCGCACCGAGTCGCGCAGCACCGGCTCGACCGCGTCATAACGGTCGAGCACTTCGAGGGTGCGCGTCAGGACCGTGCCCGCCTTCGTGTCGCGCGAGAGCTCGGCGTCGTCTTCGAGCACGATCACCGGGATGCCGTGATGGACGAGACCGAGCGCGGTGATGAGACCGATGGGACCCGCGCCGGCTATCACGACCGGGTGAACGGCTGCCGCATCGGGGCCGGGCTCGGCGACGGGTGGGAGATTCGACATGTCAACTCCTCGGGAAGGAACGATCGCGGGACAGGGTGGAGCCGGTCATGGTGGCGGCGTCGGAGAGGAGGAAGAGCAACGGTCCCACGACGTCGTCGGGTGTTCCGACCCCCGTCGTGCGATCCCAGTGCTCGCGCTCGCCGCCGGTGGGGTTCGCCGCACGGAACTGGGGTGTGTCGATCACACCGGGGGCCAGCACGTTCACCCGCACCCGATGCTCGGCGACCTCCGCCGCGAGCGACTTCGCGAACGGGAGGAGGGCGCCCTTCGACGCCGCGTAGGCCGCCGCGCCCGCTCGGCCGACGAGCGCCAGCCCCGAGCTGAAGACGACGATCGAGCCGCTCCGCTGCGCGATCATGTGCGGGAGCACCGCCTGCGCAGCCCAGACGACGCCGTCGAGATTGACGTCGAGGACGCGCGACCAGTCGGCCGCCGTCATCTCGGTCACCGCGATGCGCGGCTGCACCGCGGCGCCCGCCACGAGTCCGTCGATGCGGCCGTGCCGAGCGACGACCTCGCTCACGGCCACCACGACGGCCTCGCGATCCGAGACGTCGACGGCGACGTACTCCACCGAACCCGGTCCCGGGCCCGCCCACGCTTCCCCCGCGGTGATGTCGAACACCACCGCCTGGCCACCGGCACCCGCGATCGCGTGCGCGAGCCCGTGACCGATGCCGTTCGCGCCGCCGGTGATCACGACGACCTCGGCGCGCGCGTCGAAAGCTGCCTTCATCGCAGGGTCTCCTTCATCGCCGGACTTCTCCCATCGCCGAGCCTCTTCATCGCACGGTCGCTTTCAGCGAACGATCTCGTCATCGCACGGTCCCTTCGTCACCGTCACCGTCACCGTCATCCCCACGTCCCTCTCATCGCACCGCCTCCGGCATCCAGGGGACCAGATCGGCGCCCACCCGTTCCGCGGCGTCGGTCAGCGCCGCGAGCACGGCCGTCGAGACGACGACACCATCGGTCTCGGCACGCTCTGCGCGTCTTCGCGCACCGTGTCCGGGCAACCGAATCGGATTCGCATCCGGACGCGCGCGGGATTCCAGCACCGGTTCGACGAGCCGGCGCAGGCCATCGGCGAACTGAGTCGGCTCGACGAAGCGCGACACATCGAGCGCGAGGAAGAACTGGGCCGAATCGTTCGCCACCGACGGGTCGGCGTACAGCCCGGTGACCTCGCGCCCGACGGCGCCTCCCGACAGCACGCCGGTGAGGGCCTCGACCACCAGCGCGAGACCGAAGCCCTTCGCTCCCCCCATGGGAAGCAGCATCCCGGAGATCGCGGCAGCGGGGTCGGTCGTGGCCCGTCCTGCGTCGTCGGTCGCCCAGTGATCGGGGATGCTCTCTCCCCGCGCGTCGGCGAGTCGAATCTTGCCGAGCGCGACCTCCGACAGCGCCATGTCGAGGGTGAAGCCGTGCGCACCATCACCCGGCACCGCGATAGCGATCGGGTTGTTGCCGACGACCGGTTCGGCACCGCCGACAGCCGGCATCATGGGACGGGTGTTGCAGGCGGCGACGCCGATCATCCCCTCCCCCGCGGCGGCGTCGGCGTATACCGATGCGCGCCCGAAGTGGAACGCGTGGCGGACGGTCACGACGCCGACACCGTGCGTGCGCGCCTTGGCGATGGCGAGGTCCATCGCGGCTGCAGCGCTCAGCTGACCGAACACATGATTCGCGTCGATGACGGCGACGGCGCCGCTGTCTGAGACGACCGTCGACGGCCCGCCTGCCGAGACCGATCCGGCGAGCAGTCGATCGATGTACATGGGAACGAGGAGGATGCCGTGGGAGGGCACGCCCGCCTCGTCGGCGCCGACGAGGTGATGCGAGACGGCGTCGGCGTCCTCCCGCGTGAGACCGGCAGAGACGAAGATCGCCGCCGTCGCGCCGCGCAGATGCTCCGCGGGCAGGGTCACAGAAGACATGGTTTCCTTTGATCGTTGATCACATCGTGAGGAAGGCGGCGGCTGGGCCGCCGGGCGGGCCGGTCAGACAGACATGGCGCCGCGGATGCGGCGGACGGCTCCGTCGAGGTGGAGCTCGATCGCGTGTCGTGCACGGTCGGCATCGCGGTCGGCGCACGCCTGGAGGATCTCGGTGTGCTCCTGATGCGAGCGGCTGCGCGCAGAGGTGTCGGCCGGCGACGCGAATCGGTAGCGCTCGCTGTTCTGCCAGACGGGTTCGAGCGAGCGGAGCAGCCACCGCGACTGCGACGCGCGGTAGATCGCGAAGTGGAAGGCGGTGTGAGCCTGACGCGCCGCTTCGACGCTGCCGGCGTCGATCAGCCGTTCGTGCTCTTCGAGCGCGGCCGCCGCGGCGGCCTCGGTCTCGGCAGTGAACTCGCGGGCAGCCTCACCCACCAGAGCCCCTTCGATGACCCGCCGGGTGCGATACGTGTCCTCCAGGTCGGCGACGGAGAGTTCGACGACACGCGCGCCGCGGTGCGGCACGACCTCCACGAGCCCGAGGGCCGCGACACGGCGGAGCGCCTCACGCACCGGCATCGAGGACGTCTCGAAGGTCGCCGCGAGGTCCTGAATGCGCAGCCACGTGCCGGCCGGATACTCGCCGCGCAGGATCGCCTGGTGCAGCGCTTCCGCGACGTTGTCGGCCAGCGTTCGGTGCCCGAGGGCAGACGGAGACGGCGTGAGCTCGAAGGCGAGCGAGCCGGAGGGGAGACTCATCGGTTCCCCTCCGCCCACGGCAGCAGACGCTTCTCCACGAGAACCAACATATAGAACAGCACGATGCTGATGACCGCCAGCAGCAGGATCGCCGCGAATGCGAGAGCCATGTTCGCGCTGGCTCCCGACTGCACGATGACGAAGCCCAGACCCGACGACGACCCGACGAACTCTCCGATCACGGCGCCGATGACGGCGAGGGTGATGGCGTTCTTCAGTCCCACGAAGATCTGCGGCAGCGCCCACCAGAGCCGGACCTTCGTGAACTCCTCCAGCGGACGCGCCGACAGCGACGACGTCAGCTCGACGAGGTCCGACGGGGTCGACCGCAGACCGGCGACCGTCGAGAGCACGATCGGGAAGAAGCACAGGAGCACGACCATCACCACCTTCGGCGTGATGCCGAAGCCCATCCAGACCAGCAGCACCGGCGCGATGGCCACCTTCGGCACGGAGTTGATCGCGAGCAGCAGCGGGTAGAGCATCTGCTCGAGCACGCGGTATCGGGCGATGAGCATCGCCAGAGGCACGCCGATGATGATCGCGATAACGAAGCCGAGCACGGTTTCGAGCACCGTGGCCCCTGCCTGCTCGAGCAGGAAGGGGAAGTTCGCGACCAGCGTCTCGGCCACAACCTGAGGCCCCGGCACGATGAAGGTCGGCACGGCGAACACGACCGTTGCTCCCCACCACAGGGCGATGGCGCCGACGACGGCGACCAGCGGCAGCGCGATGGCGCTCAGCGCGATCCCGGTCCGGCGCGGCGCGACGACGGAGTGCGTCATCGTGGCCGAGCTCGCGACGCTCATGCCGCCTCCTCCCGCGCCGGCTGCAGCAGATCATGCAGCTCGGCGCTGACGCGCGCCGACTGGGCCGTGTGCGAACCCTGTCCGAGCGTGCGCGGTCGGGGGATGTCGACATCGATGATGCGCCGGATGCGCCCGGGACGCGGCGACATCACGACGACGCGGTCTGCGAGCAGGACCGCCTCCTCGATCGAGTGCGTCACGAACACGATCGTCGTGCTCTCCTCGGCCACGATGCGCTGCAGCTCCTCCGACAGTTCGGTGCGGGTGAGCGCATCGAGCGCCGAGAACGGTTCGTCCATCAGCAGCACCCGGGGACGCTGGAGCAGCGATCGACAGAGCGAGACGCGCTGCTGCATCCCGCCCGAGAGCTCGTGCGGGAGCTTCTTCTCGAAGCCGTCGAGCCCGGCGAGAGTCAGCAGCTCCTGTGCGCGCTGCCGACTCGCCCGTTTGTCGAGGCGGAGGATCTCGGCGGGCAGCAGGACGTTCTCGAGAACGTTCCGCCACGGCAACAGCGCGGGACGCTGGAACATGAAGCTCACGTCGCGCCGCGGGGACGTGACCGGAGTGCCCGCCACGCTCACGCGTCCCGCGGTCGGGGGCACGAGCCCTGAGATCGCCCGCAGCAGCGTCGACTTGCCGCACCCCGATCGACCCACCAGCGTCACGAACTCGTTCTCGGCGACGGTGAGATCGATCTCCTCCAGCGCGTGGACCGTGCCGGTGCGGGTGTGGAACGTCTGGCTGAGGCCCTCGATCGCGATCATTCGTCGACCCCCGGGGTGAGATCGAACGCCACGATGTCGTCGGGCGTCACGTCGCCGGTGATGGCCGGGCTCAGGATGTCGATGACAGACGCGACGCGGTCGGCGTCGATCGAACCGAGCTCAGCGTCTCCGGTGACGTAGGGCGCCATGAGCCCCACCTCGGATGCCGCCACGGCAGCATCCTGCGTCGGCTGATACTTCTTGAGGATCTCGCCCGTCTCATCCGGGTTCTCGATGGAGTACTGCAGCCCTTCGAGGAGTGCGGCGGAGAAGCGCGAGACGAGCTCGGGGTCGTCTGCGATCATGTCGTCGCTGGCGATGAGGACATTGCCGTACAGGTCGGGAAGCTCGTCGCCGTACGGGAGGACGACGACGCCCTTGCCCTGCGATACCGACTCGATGAGCGGCTCGCCGACCACGAACTGCCCGATGGCATCGGCCTGATGACTCGCGAGCACCTGCGGAAGCGAGGGCGGCGCGGCGGGCAGATGCGTCACCGTCGAGGCGTCGAAGCCGGCGGCCTCCGCATAGGCGGGGAAGATCACCTCGTTCGTCGACCCGGGCTGGTCGGCGATGCTCTTGCCCTCGAGGTCACCGGGATCCTCGATCCCGTACCCCTCGAGCGAGATGATGGCGGCGAGCGTCGTCTGCTGGATCGCGGCCACGGCGCTGATCGGCAGGTCCTCGTTCGCGACCGTCACGGCGACGGCCGAGAAGTCGGCGATGCCGAAGTCGGCGCTGCCGCTGGCGACGAGCTTCATCACGTCGACCGATCCGGTGCCGGGCTCGATCGTGACATTGAGGCCGTGGTCGGCGAAGAATCCCTTCTCCTGCGCGACGAAGGCGTATGCGTCGCGACCGAAGGTGTTGAAGGCGGTCAGGTAGCGCACATCGGCAACGTCGCCGGTGTACGTCGATTCAGCGGAGGGAGCATCATCAGGCGCGGATCCTGCGCACCCCGCGAGGGATACGAGGAGCACGGGAACGGCGAGAACGGCAAGGCGGTGCGGGTAAGACATCGGCCACTCCAATCGGGCTCGAAGCCCTTGAGTGGGCCTCGTGCGGATGACTGTACTGTGATGTTTGATCACATCTCAAGTGTCAAATCGAGATTGGCTGCTCAGGCGCCGTTCACGCCGGAACGGCTTCGACGGTCTCAGACGTCCGCAGACCGCACGGTGAGCTCGAGCTCGCGCTCCTCGCTGCGCTCCTGGCCCCGACCGCGAGCGGTGACGCGCACGCGGATCGGGCCGGGGCCGGTCGGCCGCACGACGGCGATCGCCCGGCCGTCGAAGGTGCGCCGCGTGGCCGCGTCGAAGCGCTCGACGGTTGCCGGAGCGCCGCTCGCGAGGCCCGCGAGCACGCCCGCGCCCGAGACCTCGACGGTGACGTCGGTGTCGGCATCCGCGACCAGGATGCCGAAGCTGTCGCGCCACTCGATCGCTACGAACGCGAGGTCGTCGTCATCGTCGCGCAGCTCGGCCCGGTCGACCGTCACGGTGAGGCGCGGCGCACCCGCGGTGCGCAGGCTCGTGCGTCCGACCTCGCGGCCGTCTCGCAGCACGACGGCGGTGAGCTCGCCGGGACGGTAATCGGTCTCGATCGACGCGAGCTTGGGGAGGGACTCCCCGACGGCGGCGCGCCCGACCTCGTCGCCGTCCAGGAGCAGACGTACCTCGTCGCCGTCGGCGTACACCTCGACGGTGACCGGCTTGCCGTCGAACCCGCTCCAGGTCCACGACGAGACGGTATCGCTCCACGACCACGGCGACGGGGTGCCGGTGGCGACGCCGTACCGGTCCGGTCGCTGCACGGCGATGTAGGGCTCGCTTCGGAGGCCGAAGACGATCTCGCGGTAGAACGAGATGGACCGCCGCCAGCCGGTGATGTCGAGGTCGCCGCACCACGCCGTGAGCCACGGGTACTCCCGCTCGAGCGCGCCCGAGGCGTTCTCGTCGTCGGCGTACGGGATGCTGCCGATGCCGACCTCGCCGAGGTAGTCCCAGCCGGTCCAGGTGAAGTCGCCGATGACGTTGGCGTTCTGCTCCACGAGCGGCCAGAGCCTGCCGATCTGCGACGGGAAGGTCTCGGACCCGACGATGACGCGGTGCGGATACGCCTCGGCGTCGGCGGCGTAGCGGGCGTCGGCGTAGTTGAGGCCCAGGACGTCGAGCGCGGCGCTCGACTCCTCGATGCGCGCGGAGGCCGACGGCGAGGCGGCGACGGCGTTGAAGGGTCCGCCCCCGGCCATCGCGGCGTTGAGCCCGCCGAGCTTCTCGATGACCTGGGGCGCCTCGTCGATGACGGCGAGCATCGCGTTGACGCCGTTCGTCACCGGGCGGGTCGGGTCGAGCGCCCGGATGTGCTCGGCGAGGCGCCGCGCCCAGCGGGCGCCGTGCGGGGTGCCGACCTCGGCGATCTCGTTGCCGATGGAGTAGAGGATGACGCTCGGGTGGTTGCGGTCCTTCCGGACGAGCGAGGTCAGGTCCTCCTGCCACCACTGCGGGAACTCGGCGGCGTAGTCGTACGGGCTCTTGAAGCGCGTCCACATGTCGAAGGCTTCGTCCATGACGAGCATCCCGAGGCGGTCGCACGCGTCGAGCATCGCGACCGAGAGCGGGTTGTGGGCGGCCCGGATGGCGTTGAAGCCCGCGGCCTTCAGCAGCTCGATGCGGCGCTCCTCGGCGCGACCGATGGCGGCGGCACCGAGCGGCCCGTTGTCGTGGTGGATGCAGGCGCCGCGCAGCAGCACCTCCTCGCCGTTGATGCGGAGTCCGCGCCGCGGGTGGACGGTGATCGTGCGGATGCCGAAGGCGACCTCATGCGGCGTGGCGTGGTCTCCGCGGGCGCCGCCGCCGACGGCGCCGCCGAGCGACACCGTGGCGGTGTGGAGGTTCGGCGCGTCGACCGACCACAGCGCGGCGTTCTCGACGTAGACGAGCTGACGCGCCGTTGCGGTCTCGCCCGGAGCGAGGGTCAGCGGCGTCTCGTCGTGCTCGACGAGCTCGGCGCCGAAGCGGATGTCGGTGGTGACCCGGACGGTCTCGGTGACCATCGAGCGGTTGGTGACCTCGGTGAGCACCTCGAGCACGGCCTCGCCGTCCTCGACCCGCAGCGTGCGGATGGCGACGCCGTCGGGCTCGATGTGCACCGGCTCGTCGACGTGGAGGAGGACCGGACGGTGCAGGCCCGCGCCCGAGTACCAGCGGGAGTCCTGCCCGACGCGCAGCTCGATGCGGATCGTGTTGGTCTCGCCGAAGCGGAGGTACGGCGTGAGGTCGACGAAGAAGCGCGCGTAGCCGTCGGCGCGGTTGCCGGCGAGCTCGTCATTCACGAATACCTGCGCCCGCCGCATCGCACCCTGGATCTCGAGACGGACGATCCGGCCTCGCCACGACTCGGGCACCTCGAGGTCGCGGAGGTAGGTGTAGCCGGCGTTCGGGTAGTAGGCCGCGGCGCCGCGCGCGGGCGCGTCGGGTGTGCGGGTCTCGTCGCGCAGGGCGTCGTGCGGCAGGCGCACGGGGGTCACGGGGACGGCGTCGAACACGCCGCCGAAGGGCCCCACGGGCGTGCGGTAGTGCCATCCGGTGGCGAGGGTGGTGACGGCCATGGCGTGCCTTCGCGTTCGTCAATTTCCAACGAGTGCTGGAGTTTGAGTATCGCGTGCGCTCGTCACGAAGTCCAGTCGCGGAAGATCAGGTCGAGGTAGCCGCGCAGGGTGGCGACGACGTCGACGCGTTCGGGGTCGATGACCCAGTGCAGCTGGACGCCTTCCCAGAGGGCGAAGAAGCTCGTTGCGGCGACGGAGGCGGAGACGCCGTCGCGCAGCATCCCGTCGGCTTCGGCCTGCGCGAGCCAGGTCTCGAGTCCGGCGCGGACGCGGCGGGTGCGTTCGGTGAAGTACTCCCCCAGCGGGTGGTCGGGAGTGACCGACTCGGCGGCGAGCAGCGAGTAGAGGGCGATGACGCCGGGAGTGTCGGCGTTGTGCTCGGCGAGGGCGAGGATGGCCCGCGGAAGGTCGTCCGCGGTGTCGGGGTGCGCGCTCGCGAGGATCTCGTCGGCGCGGCGGTCGCGCTCATGCATGACGGCGAGCAGCAGGTCGGACTTCGTCGGGAAGTGGTGGAGCAGGCTCGATCGGTCGAGGCCGACGCGTTCGCCGATCTCACGAAGCGAGCCGGCGTTGTACCCGTGGACGGCGAAGACCTCCATGGCTACTCGGAGGATCGCGTCGCGGGTGGCCTGCGTCTTCTTGTACGGTCCGCGGCGGCGGGTCGTCGGCGGGTTCGCGGGCTCGTCGAGCACGTCGGGCACGTCGGGTGCTTCGCCACCGAGGGTCGGGAAGGGCGGGATGCCGGCGGCTTCCGGGGCGGGGTGTTCGCCTGCGGTCATGTCGTGTGCTCCTTCGCCGAGCGGGCGGGTCCAGCTTAGGGAGCGCGCGCACCCCCGTTGAGGCAGCGCGCGAGGTCGCCTAGCATCGCGGGATGCGCGGATCGATGAGTCGGACGATGGTGGGCGGCGGGGTGGCGGTCGCCGCGCTGCTGCTGAGCGGATGCGGGCCGGAGGGGATGGACCCAGTGCCGGAGTCGCCGGATGCCGCGGCGTCGTCGCCGGTGGCGACGCCCACCGAGACTCCGACGCCGACGACGACGCCGGATCCCTGGGCGGGGCATTTTGACGATGTCGTGTCGTCTGCCGAGGAGTCCTATGTCACGCAGTTCTGGGGTTCGTTCGGCGACCCGGGTGGGGTCGGGCCGAGTCGCAACGAGAACTCGACGCTGGAGCCGGGGCCGTACGGCGTCTCGGTCGCGTGTGCGGGACCGGACTCGGTGATGGCGACGGTGGAGTCGTCGGCGGGTGTGCCGCTCGTGGAGTCGATGGCCGTGCCGTGCTCGGCCGATTCGACGATGGAGACGGCGCTGCCGGCGGTGGATCTGCCCGACCGCGGTCTGGTCGTGACGCTGGACAGCGAGCGCGAGCCCGGCGCCTACCTCATCCGGATCACGCAGCAGGAATAGCGCGCGACGGCAGGTGGGCTCGCCGTGGTTGCGACGCGCTGCGCTCACTCGACCTCCGGGGGGGGGTGGCCGCGGTCGGGGTTGGCTCCCGGACCTTGAGCGAGGAGCGCAAGCGACGTGACGAAACGCGGGTGGATCCCCGTGGCTGCAACTCGCTGCGGGCGCTTCACCCCCAAGACGGGCCCGGGCGCGGCTGCCTCCCGACCGTTGAGCGAGCAGCGCAGCGCAGCGCAGCGATGAAATGCGCCGGGCGGCTCACCATGTTTCGACTCGGTGCGCTCGCTCAGCAGCCGGGGTGGCGGGAGGTGGGGCGAGCGTTGTCAGAACGGGGGTGCCGGTTCCGGCGGAGGTCGTTCCGCGACGAACTCGGGTGTGAAGCACACTGATGGAACCGAGAGGTCTTCGCGATAGACCCGGCCTGACGGTGAGGTCCACTGGATGATGCCGCCGCCGAGCTGGAGGACGAGCCAGTCGGTGAACTGCTTCATCGAGTGGTGCCTTTGGCACAGGTTGCACAGGTTCGACTCACACGTCGGACCGCCGAGGGCGTGATCGATCGAGTGATCCAGTTCGCAGCGGATCGCGGGCAGGTGGCACCCTGGCCACCGGCAATGTCGATCCCGCGCCTGCAGCATCCTCCGCAGTGCCGCGGGTGGCCGGTACTGGTCCACGCGCGTCACCGTTTTGGTCGTGGCGTCGAGGTATACCCGGTCCCACAGGGTGGCGTCCCCGGCGAGGGTCCGGGCGGTGTCCGCGTCGATCAGGCCCGCGCCGACGAGTTCGGCGGCGCGGTCGTCCTTCCCCGAAAGGGTGTCGGCCGTCACGACCACCTGCACACGTGCGCGGATAGCACCGAGCGAGGTCTTCCCGTCGACACCATGGGTGGGGTCGATCGCCGGCCCACCGGTCAAGCCGAGGTCGCACAGCACGTCCGCTCGAACCTGCTGGCGGGTGCGCGTGTCGGGCTCGTGCTCCTCACCCGCAGCCCGGGCTTCCGCCGCCGCTTCCCTCGCGGCGTCGATCGTCGACACCGCCATCTGGTTGAGCCGATCGTCGATCGCCACGAGCAGGGTGGTCGCACCCCGCAGGGTGAGCTCCGACATCCCGTCACCCAGGTCCCGCAGGAACACACCCCGGTCCGCGACAGCCGCTTTGTGGCGTTCCGCGAACGTGCGTGCGGTGAAGTGCTGCGCCAACGACTCCAGAGCGCCATGTACCCTCGCGGGCACATCCCGCTCCGCCACCGCGATGGCGGCCTCTTGCCACTCGTCGTGGTTCTCGTCCGGGATGTTTCGGCCGAGCTTCACGACATCGTCGACATGCTTGGCCGTCAGCCGGCCGGCCTCCCACGCGGCGAGCACGAGCGGGTTCCCGTCGACGACCTCCAGGGCCCGGCCGATCTCGTTCTGCACCCGCCGATCCCCGCACCGGGCGATCGCTGCGAACTCCGCCGCCACCGCCCGCAGCTGCATATCCGTCTCCCGGCCCAGCAGCCCGTTCCGACGCGACATCGACAGGGCTTCACGGCCCAGGACAGCGAGCTTCCGCAACCGAGCGATCTCGACGGCATCCTGCGAACGAAGCAGCTCCACGGCGCCGTCGAGCTCGGCGCGGATGCGCGCCCACGACTCCTCGTCGCTGCTCGATCGGTTCGTCCCCATGTATGACATTGTGCCATCCGGCACCGACATCAGTCTAGAACATGCGTACTATTCGTGGAGAACGCGCGCGCACTCGAACCTGTGGAGGAATCGCCAGACAGAACCACGCACAACCTCGCGCATCTCAGCTCTCGGCGACGCGCCCACCGTCGACGTGCCAGCGGCGGTTGGTGCTGACGGCATCCAGCATCCGGCGGTCATGAGTGACGAGCAGAAGCGTGCCGTCGTAGGACTCGAGTGCCTGCTCGAGCTGTTCGATCGCGGGCAGGTCGAGGTGGTTCGTCGGTTCGTCGAGCACGAGGACGTTGACGCCGCGCGCCTGGAGCAAGGCGAGTCCGGCGCGGGTCCGCTCCCCCGGTGACAGCTCGTCGACCGGACGGAGGACGTGATCGGCCTTCAGCCCGAACTTGGCGAGCAGCGTCCGGACCTCACCGGACGCCATCTCGGGCACGAGTGCCTCGAAGGCGTCGGCCAACGGCCTCGTGCCGACGAGCAGCGACCGCGCCTGGTCGATCTCGCCGATGCTGACGTTCGATCCGAGCGCCGCGGTTCCTTCATCCGGCACCTGTCGCCCGAGGATCGTCCGCAGCAGTGTCGACTTGCCCGCGCCGTTCGGTCCGGTGATGCCGATGCGGTCGCCGGCGTTGATCTGCAGCGAGACGGGTCCGAGTGTGAAGGCGCCCTGGCGCACGATGGCGCCGTTGAGCGTCGAGACGACCGAGCTCGAGCGCGGGGCGGCGCCGATGGTGAACTCGAGCTGCCATTCCTTGCGCGGCTCGTCGACCTCGTCGAGGCGCGCGATGCGGCTCTCCATCTGACGCACCTTCTGCGCCTGCTTCTCGCTCGATTCGGTCGAGGCCTTGCGGCGGATCTTGTCGTTGTCGGGGTTCTTCTTCATCGCGTTGCGGACGCCCTGGCTCGACCACTCGCGCTGCACGCGGGCGCGCGCGACGAGGTCGGCCTTCTTGCCGGCGAACTCGTCGTACTGCTCGCGGGCGTGACGGCGGACGGTGGCGCGCTCTTCGAGGTAGGCGTCGTAGCCGCCGCCGTAGATGCGGTGGGAGTTCTGCGCGAGGTCGAGTTCGAGCACGCGGGTGACGCTGCGGGCGAGGAACTCGCGGTCGTGGCTGACGAGCACGACTCCCCCGCGGAGGCCGCGGACGAACGTCTCGAGGCGTTCGAGTCCGTCGAGGTCGAGGTCGTTGGTGGGCTCGTCGAGCAGGACGATGTCGAAGCGCGAGAGCAGCAGGGCGGCGAGTCCGACGCGGGCGGCCTGCCCGCCCGAGAGCGAGGTCATCAGGATGCCGTCGGCGTCGAGTTCGAGGCCGAGCTCTGCGAGGACGATCGGTACGCGCTCGTCGAGGTCGGCGGCGCCGCTCGCGAGCCAGCGGTCGAGGGCGGTGGCGTAGCGGTCGTCGGCTCCCGTGACGGTGGGGTCGCCGAGGTCGGATGCCGCGGCATCCATCTCGGCCGTCGCCTCGGCGCAGCCGGTGCGGCGGGCGATGTAGGCGGCGATGGTCTCGCCGTCGATGCGTTCGTGCTCCTGGGGCAGCCAGCCGACGAAGGCGTCGGAGGGTGCGAGGCTGACGGTTCCCGCCTGAGGCGCGTTGCGCCCGGCGAGGATCGTGAGCAGTGTCGACTTGCCGGCGCCGTTGGCTCCGACGACGCCGATCACGTCACCGGGGCTGACGGTGAGGTCGACGCCTTCGAAGAGCGTGCGGTGGCCGTACCCGCCGGCGAGGCCCTGAGCGACGAGAGTTGCGGTCACCGATCGATTCTCGCACCCGGGCGGTGCGGCGCTGACGCTCCTCGCCCTGGCTGCAGCTGACGGGAATCGAACCCGTGCGCCCTCCTACGGACGAACGCGGACGGAGCGCCCGTCATACGTGACGACATCGCCCGTCTGCAGCTGACGTCCACGTCGGCGGTCGACCTCGCCGTTGACGGTGACGAAGCCGTCGATGATGGCTTCCTTCACGTCGCCGCCCGAGTCGAGCAGACCCGCGAACTTCATGAACTGACCGAGCCGGATGCCGTCGCTTCCGATCGAGACGTCGGTGATCCGGGTGGAATCGGGCATGGAGAAAGGCTAGCCGAGAGACGTAGCGGGGAGGATCATGACCGTCCCAGCGCGGATCGGTTCACGCCGCTGGCGCCAGCACGGCGGCGACGGCGTCCGCGGCCACGTTCACGGAGGTAGTAGGACCGACCATCGTGCCGTGGACGATCGCCCAGACGTCGTCGGCGAACGCGTAGCCGAGGTAGGTGCCGAGGCCCTCCGGGATGTCTTTGGAGAACATGACGATCGCGCCGCGCGTCGTCCGCTCGTATTGGTCGGATTCGCCCAGCGCGTTGACGAGCTCCGATGCCGCTTCCGCGTCGACAACCAGAACCGTGACGGAGAAGCCTCCGTCGGTTTGGGGGATGCCGTATGTGCAGCCCACCACATCTGTCGCGGCGTCGAAGGTGTCTTGTGCTGCGGGCCCCAGCACGTCCGGCGCCGCGATGACCTCGAGAGGATCCGACCCTTCGACGCGATCGTCGTTGACGGACACACGCACCTGCTCGATGCTCATGAGATTGGCGCAATCCGGGAGCGCGGCTCGCTGCGGAGGCGGAGTGACCTCGGGCTCCGCCGTCGGGCTGACGGCATCGGTGGCGGGAGTCTCGCGGGAGCCTGTCGGCGACGGGGACGTGTCCATGTCATCGACCTGACCTGTGCAGCCACTCACCATCACCAGCAGGAGTGAGAGCACCGCTACACGGAAGATGCGTGACGACATGCGTCGACCTTATCGGCGGCTGATGGCACGTTCGGGGCAGCCCCCGCATGAACGCATATGCGCTCCGCCCCGACCTGGCAACAGTGTCCGCCGTCGCGCCCCTCCGGCTTACGGTGAACCCATGTTGCACTCCACCCAGCAGGGCTCCGGTAGGCCTCTGCTCCTGGTCCATGGGCTCGGCTCCAGCAGTGGCAATTGGGCGCCGGTGATCCCGGCGCTGGCGGCGGAACGCCGTGTGATCGCCGTCGACCTCCCGGGGTGCGGCGAGTCCGCGCCGCTCATCGGCGAGACCACCATCGCCACGCTGACGAGCGCCGTCGAGGCCTTCATCCGCGACGCGGAGTTGGGCGACGTCGATGTGGTCGGCAGCTCCATGGGCGCGCGGATAGTGATGGAGATGGCGCGTCGAGGGCACGCCGGCAACACCGTCGCACTCGATCCTGGCGGATTCTGGAACGACCGCCAGGTGGCGGTCTTCGGCGCGAGCATCAAGGCATCCGTTGCGCTGGTGCGCCGCATCCAACCGGCGTTGCCGTTCCTCACGGGCAACCCCGTGGGCCGCACAGCCCTGCTGCTGCAGTTCTCCCACCACCCGTGGAAGCTGCCGCAGGATCTGGTGCTGCACGAGCTTCGCGGGTTCAAGACATCGGCCAGCCTGGATCCCGCCCTTGACGCTCTCATTCACGGACCCCGTCAGGAGGGGGCACCCGCGGGTTCCCTCAAGGGGAGGATGGTCATCGGATGGGGGCGGAACGACAGAGTGACTGTCCCGAGCCAGGCAGCGCGGGCCTCGGAGCTGTTCCCCGATGCCACGCTGCACTGGTTCGAGAAGTGCGGTCACTTCCCGCACTGGGACCAGCCGGAGGAAACGGCACGCCTCATCCTCGACAGCACCGCCTGAGATGCGGCGGAGCGTCGAAGCGAAGCCGGTTCACGACATCAGTCCGGATTGTGCGAGGAGAGGATGATCGACCTGTGAACGCCAAGCGGGAGAAGAAGCCGGTGAAGGTCACTGAGGCCGATGAGCGCGCATTCGCGGAGGCGAACTCCGAGGCGAAGTCGCGGTACGGGCGGTTCAACCTCGCCGTCATCGGCGGCACGGGCGTCGGCAAGTCCTCGCTCGTCAACGCGGTGTTCGGTCGCGACCTCGCGAAGGTCGGCAAAGGGCTGCCCGTCACTCGGGGCGTGAAGTACTACAGCGATCCCTCCCTCGGCATCTGGGACATCGAGGGGTTCGAGATCGGTTCCGCCGCTCCCCCGGCAGACATCCTGCGGGGTCATCTGCGGACGATCTCCGAGCGTCCGGCCATCGAGCGGGTCTCCGTCGTCTGGTACTGCGTGCTCTCGCAGCTGCCGCGACTGACGCAACCCGACATCGACATGATCCGAGAGCTGGATGCCGCGGGGCTGCCCGTCATCCTCGTGCTCACCAAGGTCGACTGGTCGAAGAACCCGATCACGGGCAAGCGCACCGCTCCGGACGACGTGACCGAGTTCCAGGAATGGCTCGAGGAGCCCGTCGACGGAGACGGCCGGCCGATCCACATCCCGATCGAGCGCGTCATCCTCACGTCCACCGCCGGCAAGCACGGGAAGGGCAAGGGGCACGGCCTCGGTGAGATCGTGGCCGAGACGCTGACCCTCTCGCCGGACAACGAGAAGGACGCCTTTCGCATCGCGCAGAGGCTCAACCTCCCGTGGAAACGCGAACTCGCCCGCCCCGTCATCGCCGGTGCCGCCAGCGCCGCAGCGGGAGCGGCGGCGGTTCCCGTTCCGGTTGCCGACGCGATGGTTCTCGCGCCGATCCAGCTCGCGATGATGGGCCGGATCGCGGCGATCTACGACCTCGAGCTCACGACGATGATGTCGGCGGGCGCCCTCGCCCAGCTCGGCGTGCAGATCAGCGGGCAAGCTCTCGCCCGCAGCTTCATCAAGCTCATCCCCGGCGCGGGGAGCGTCATCAACGCCGGAGTCGCCTTCGCCCTCACCGCCGCGACCGGCGAGGCCTGGCTGCGGCTGTGCGAGAACGTGCACACCGGCAAGATCGACGTCTCGAAGGTCACCGATTCGTGGAGCGACTACGCGCCCGGCTTGCTCGAGGTCGTCCGGAAGGTCGCGGAGCGGCGCGTGCTGAAGCGCTGACGGTGCGGGCCAGTTTAGGTCGCCGGCGGGCGGAACGACAGGGGCGGGATGCGGTGGCGCCGCCGCACCATGATGGGTCCATGAGCTCCGCGCGCACCGTGACCCGCACCGTCGTCCGTCGGCTGACGCGGTGGGGCACGGCATCCATGCTCGTCGGCGGGGTGCTCGCGCTGCCGGGACGGACGCGCGCGTTCGGACTGCAGACCCTGATGTGGGGCGCGATCGACCTCGCGCTCGCGGCGATCACCCGCGGGAGGGACAAGGTCCCGCAGGCGCAGACCCTGCGCCGCATCCTGCTCGTGAACGCCGCGCTCGACGTCGGCTACGTCGCCGCGGGCGCCCATCTCGCCGTCCGGACGCCGACCTTCGGCGGCCGCTTGCGACCCACCGACGCGCGCGGCCACGGCCTGGCCGTCGTGCTGCAGGGGGCGGCGCTGTTCGTGATCGATCTGACCGCCGCCCGGCGCCTCCGGCGCTGACGCGCGGTCAGTGCCGCCGCTGCCGGCGGGCCGTCGAGCGCGCCTCGGCGTCGAGGTCAGGACGGCCGACGGCTGTGAACCGTGCGACGAGCAGAGCCATCAGGTGATTCCGTCCCGCCGCCGCCGGGAGCCGGCGCCCGTCGGGGTCAGCAGGATGTAGCCCACGGGCGGCGCGGGCGCGCCCCACTCGGCACGGGAGTTCGCCGCTATCCTCCGGCGCCGCGCGCGTTCCGGCGCGATCGGACGGACACGACGATCCCGACCGCCAGCACCACGGCCGCGACCGGCGACAGCACCCAGTGCCATCCGATGGGATAGCCCTCCGGCCCGGGCGTGCGGACGATCCCGGTCGGGTCCGTGTTGAGGGCGGCGATGGCCCACGGGAAGCCGCCGAAGATCAGCAGCGAGACCAGACTCACGTAGGGGGCGTCCGCTCCGGCGTCGCGTCGGCTGCCGATCAGGTACGCCACGGCAGCGGCCATCCCGACGGCGCCGGTCGCGATCGTCAGCCATGCTGGAACGCCGAGCACGCGGTCCCCGATCACCGACCCCCACAGCGAGTGCTCCTCATCGGTGGGCCACACGCGACCACCGTTGAACGCGACGCGGGCGATCAACGGAACGAGGAACTGCGCGGCGCCGAATATCGCGCAGAGGGTGAAGACGAGGCGCATGCGACCGGCCCATAGAGGGAGGCGCGTGCGATTACGGGTGATCGGCGACAGCTCGGTGAATCCCGCATGAGACCGCTCGCCCGTCATCGCCGGCCACTCGCCGGCAGTCCGAGCAATCTTTCGAGTCCCGCTTCATTGATGATGGGAATCCCCCACGCGCGAGCCTGCCTCGCCTTGCCCGACATCGAGTCGGGGTCAGCGGCGACGAGGACTTTCGCCTTCTTGACCAAGCTGTCCTTCGGCGCGAACTGGCGCTGGCTGAGCATCTCGAACCATGCCGCTCGCTCTCGACGGGTCTCGCCCGTAATCACGACGGTGTCGCCGATCGCCACTTCGACGATGCGGTCGTGCTTCTGTAGTAACAGTCCGGTCGTCTCCAGATCGATGACAGCGAAGCCGCGCGTCATGCCAGCCCTCCCCAGGGATGTTCTTCGTCACTCTACCGAGCGCTGCGGACGCGGCATCGGAATGCTCCGGAGGCCAAATGATGCGCTGGTCACACCTCGCCCATGGCTTCCGGGCCTCCAACGGTTGCGACGTGCCGTGGCGTTCGATCTACTGGAAACAGCCGAGACCGGTGATCAGCCATCGGCGATGTCGCAGCCCGCCGCAGAGTGACCGCGACACGCTTCTACGGATACCGGCCCGCGCGATGGCGTTCCACGCACAGCGCCTAGCCCTAAGCGCACAGGATCCCATGCCGGCGTCCGCCGCCGCCTCACCTGCTCGTGTCGCGGTGAAGACCGAGCCAGGCGAGGAGTCCGAGGGCGACACCGAACGCGCCGCCGCCCACGACGATGGCTGCGAGCACACCGGGGTCCGCCAGCGGCCAAGCCCAGGGCTGAACGGCGGAGTCGATCCGTCCGATGAGCGCGCACAAGAACACGTAGACCGCCGGAGCGATGCCCTGGTAAGTCGCACTGACCAGCACGCCCGTCGATAGCTGAAGTGCGAGCAACCAGAGCAGTATCCCGACATAGACGATCCCATGGGAGGAGCCGCTGACGGCGAAGATGGCCGCGGTCACTCCAGCCGGGGCGAGCTGCAGGCAGAGCATGGCGATCGAGATCAAGCCGGCGTTACGCGCCACGTTCATGCGCTCTGTCGGCCACGCCCGAACGAGTGCCGGCGCCGTTGTCAGCGTGGCCATCAGCGCGACCAGCAGCGACAGCGGGCCGTCACCGCCGAGCCCCGGCAGTGCGAGCCGCGTGTCTCCGAAGGCCGATGCGATCACCGCTGCTACCAACTGGACCACCCCGACTAAGACGACCCGGTGGGTCTTCAGCGCCAGTCTCACGGCAGTCCCGGCGGGGTCGTCGCACAGTCCCGCAGCGAGGCGATCGCTTCGTTCACCCAGGCAACTCGGCTGGCCTCGGACTCGGCCCCGAGCGCGCCGACCCGAGCAGTCAGACCCGGTTCAGCGCCGTTGAGGGGCACCTCGCTCAGATCGACACCGAGCATCGTCGCCTGCATCCAGACCACCGCGGTCGACCTCGCGAGGTCACGTTCGATCGCCACCTCGACCGGGTCGCCGTCGCAGATCGTCTCGGGCAGGTCGCTGGCAAGCGACCCCGCGAGCTGCTGGTCGGACATTCCCGCGAACGCACGCAGACGAATACGGTCGCGGTCGTATTCGGCGCCGCTCGACGCCTCCACTCTGGCGGGGATCATCACCCCCTGATCGCGCACGCGCGTAACCATCTCCTGGGTGCGCGCGACGACCACGGGGTCCTGCTGCTCAGGGAACAGGCACACGGTCACCTCACCGTCGGTGCACACGAGCTCCCCGCGGTCGCGAGGCTCCGCCGCCGACGGTGGAAGACCATTCGCGACGACCAGGCCCGCCCCGAAGGCGCCCACGACGAGCGCCGCACCCACGGATGCTGCCAACACGGTTCGCCCGGCCACGATCCGAAGAGCCGCTGATGCGGGGAGTACGAGGCCTATCGCAGCAAGGATCGAGAACACGGTGACGGACGCCAAAGATGCCGGACGCGGCTGCTGGTCGTAGTAGCAGCAGGTCTCGAGCACGAGCCCGGCGAGGTGCCTCAGCTCGAAGTACGGGACGGTGCCCGTGAAGCCGAGCCAGATGTAGCTCATCGCGAGCGCTGCTGGAACGCCGAAGATGGGGCGAACCAGGCTGCCCATGAAGAATCCGAGCGTTGTGTGGAACAGCAGCATTGCGCCGATGGCGCCGAGCATTCCCCACGGGATGCGACCGGCGCCTCCCGTTGTGCTGAGGGCGACGATTCCGATGGCGATGAGCTGTGCCACTAGTCCGCAGAGGTAGCTCGGCCAGATCGCGTTCCACACGATCGACGCGGAGGAACGCACGTTGACGGCATTTTCCTGACGCCGCGTGCGGAGCCGAGCTGCTTCCAGCGCCGCACCCGTCGCAGAGACAGCCGCGGGCACCAGCACGAGGAGAACGGAGTGACCGATCACCCAGGTCCAGGTCTGGGGCGGAACCCCGATCGGAGGCGAGAACTGCGCGACGATCCACATCAGTGGAATCGTGGGTAGCAGCAGCCAGAAGACCGAATGACGTCTTAGTGGGATCGGAAGCCTCATGGACTCAGTCCTCCGGCACCAGGGATGCGTACGCGCGTCGCACCCGGTCCACCGCAGTGTCGCCCGTCTGGCCGAAGACGAACTGCTCGTACGTCCCGGTGAATCGCGTGGTTCCGTCCGCGAGTACATGGATGCGCGATTCATCGTCGATGAGCGAGTCGGTGTCGTGGGTCGAGATGAGGACCGCGCGTTCCTTCTCTATCGGTCGCAGGATTTCAACCAACCGCTCCCGCTCGCGCGGGTCGAGACCGGCCGTCGGCTCGTCGAGCAGAAGATAGGCGGCGTCGTGTACGAGCACTCCTGCGATGCCGAGCCGCCGCGTCTGCCCGCCCGACAGACTCCCGGCACGTTCGCGAGCCCGCGATTCGAGACCAACGGCATCCAGAGCCGCCTCGGCTTGGTCCCACGCTTGCTTCATGGGCAGGCCTTTCAGCCAGCCGGCGTAGGCGACGTGTTCTCGAACCGAGAGGTTCGGAAAAGGCGTCACGTCCTGCGGCAACCACCCCACCGCGCGTCGGAATGACCTGGGTCGGCGGGTCGAGGTCGAGTAAGAGATGCCGTCGATCGCGAGGGTGCCTTCGTAGGCGAGCACTCCGGCGATCGCCTTGAGAAGCGTGGTCTTGCCCGCGCCGTTCGGGCCGAGGAGCACGGTTCTCCCCCGACCGAGGCCGACCTCGACGCCCTGAATTTGCGTCCGGTCGCGCCGATACGCGAACCGAGCCACTGTTGCTGTGAGCACGTGCACCATCCTTATCGGGTGAGCTCTGCCCTTCGCCCGAGGGGGTGACGCGTGAAAGTGCCACCGGCAGCCGTGAGCCGTCGTCGAAATCAGTACTGCGTGGTCGGTCCTCCAAGGCTTGACCGCCCTCGCATTCTTGGCCTCGACAGTTGAGTCAGTTCGACTGCTCTGGAACTCGAGGTTCGTTCCGGTTCCCTCTACCGGTCTGGCGGCCGAACGTTGTCTGATGCATCCGGCGCTACGTATCATGTCATCCCATGTTGCATCATGCACGCGCGATGGGCGCGGTCGTGTAAGCGATGACACTCGGGAGGAAGCATGTCGACGGTGAAGAAGCGCTTCGAACTGGTCGCGGGTATCGGCAGTCGCAATCGACTGATCCATGGGGTCATTGCCGCGGTGGCAGCGATCGCCATCGTCAACGACGCCGGAAGAGGCGCAATGGCCATCGCAGGCCGAACGCTGTTCGTTGGTGAGGGTACTCGCGGCGGCCTGCCGCTGACGTGGCTGCCGATGATTGACGCAGCACAGCTCGCATCGGGTGCGACCGGAGATCTGCGCGATGCGGACGTGTGGCTGCGAATCGGAGCCGGCTCGCCGCTCATAATCGAGGCGGCCACCGCCGCAATCGCGGCGGTGCTCCTGCTCAGGATTCTGCGAAGCGTGGCGCGTGCAACGCCGTTTTCGTCGACCGTAGTGGCGGGCCTGCGGCGGCTCGCAATCGTGCTCCTGAGTGGCGGTATCGCTGCTGGGGTACTCAGCACAGTGGCCAGCATCTACCTCATCATCAACGCAGGCCCGGTGAGCGGGTCCGACCGCCTGGCGTTTCTCGGGGCGAACTACTCGGACCTCACCATCGGGCTTCCTCAATGGCCGATCCCGCTGATCATCGGAGGCCTCATCGCAGTTGCCCTCCTCGCTGCGTTCCGCTCGGGCGCCCAGCTGATGGACGACGTCGATGGCGTCATCTGAGGCCGCCGAGGCTCCCCCGGGTGCGCATCGTGTTCTGATCCTCATCGATGAGGTTCTCGAGGAGAAAGGGATGACCCTCACCGAGCTCGCGCAACGGACGGGCATCACTATCGCTAACCTCTCGGCATTGAAGAACAACCGAGGGAAGGCGATCCGCTTCACCACCCTCACTGCGATCTGCGACGCACTCGAAGTGGAGCCGGCCAGGCTGTTCGCGTTGCGCCCTCGTCGACGCGCCTCGCGGGTGGGTCGCCGATCCGAACAACGGCATCGGCCTTGACCGACAGAAGCGCGGCCGGCGCTCGTGATCGATCCCCTCGCGGGCAGTGCGCGATAGAGGCACTTTGCGTGCGAGACCGCGCCCGCTTCACCGCGATCCATTAACGACGTAGCATGGAGCCCCGGAGTAGTTCACGTTCCGGGGCGCTCTGGCGTAATGGCGGCCTACACAGCCGCCAGTCCGCGCTCGTAACGGTCGAGGATCTTCTCGAGTCGCTGAATGCTGGTCTCCCCGCGGTGCTGCGCGGCGTACTCGAGCACGATGGCACGGTCATACTCGCCGAGCGCCGCGAGCTCCTCGAGGTGCGCAGTGGTCAGGATTTCGGCGATGGAGTCGTGCCAACCGTTGCACCCCTCCGAGACGATGCCCTCTAGCGCCTTGAGGCCGGCTTCAGACAAGCCCGTGCTCATGACCTCGCCGGTGACCACGTTGTAAGCGCCCATCAGCTTCGCCCAGGCGTTGGAGCGCTCGCTTGGCCACTCGACGAGCACGACGATGTTCTGGCGGCCATGTAGCTTCTGCATGACCTTGCGGGTCGGGCACCAGGCGATCACGACACCGTTCTCCCCAACGAAACCGGAGCGCTCGGTGACGACCGTGAGCTTGTTGAACTCGTCGTGATACGCCGCGTTCGACTTCAACGGGCAGAGAATCGTCGGACGCACCTTAAAGTGCTGCGCAACATAGAGCCCGATCGCCTTGCCGCCCTCGATCGTGTCCACCTTGCTGCCATCAACCCACGGGACGTAAAGGTACTTGTGCTTGAGGTACTCGGGATCGATGCCGCCCATCAGCGGCTCCAATCGATCGGCGCAGGAGTCATCTCAATCCGGGTGTTGTCCGAGATCAGTTGCGCCCATTCCGACAGCTCCGGGTCGGTGATCGAGCCGTCGTACCCGGCAAATAGCGCCTGCAGCGCAGGCTTGATCTCTGCGACCGGGCGACCCGCGTATTGCTTGCGGAGACGCTCGAGATCGCGTGTCTGCTCCGCGGCCACGTTGGTGACGGCTTCCTCGGCGATCTTGCGGAAGGCGTCTTCGTCGAAGGAGAAGGAACTACTCATGATGGTGCTGCTTTCTCGCCGCTCAGGTGGGCGATAGCCGCGAGAGTGGAAGCGAGTCACGACGCGCCTCGTCACGTGAAGCGTAGGCAGGGAGGGCCAGCCGGAACGAAGTCCAGCTGGCCCCATGGGTCCTAGCCCTTGCCGAGCGTCGAGCCGGCCTTCGACTTGGCCGGCTTGCTCGACGAGCTGGACGCGAGCGTCCGTCCCGCCTTGCTCAGCGAGGCCTTCGAGGGCTTCCCGGACGACCGTGTCGATGCCTTCGCCATGATGCTTCCTTCCTGCGGGTAGGAAGCAGATCCCCGCCGGCCAGGCGAGCCGCCCGGCGTTTGGTCGAGGCCATCTGGGCCCCTAGAGTCGAGGAGTCCTACCAAGACACCTCAGCCCCGATCTGCTGCAACTTCCGAGCCCCGCTCGAGTTCAGCGATCGGGGCTTCTTGCTTGCCCTCCAACTTTAAGCACACGCTCCGACAACGGCCGAACGACTGCGTGGATAGGCATGTAGACAACCCTGGGAAGAACGTCGCGTAGACGGCCTTTGAGGAGGCTTAGAGGTCGGATTCTGCGGAGAGAACGACCTCCACGAACTACAAGGATGTAATTCGATCGGTCTCCGATCCGCGAGTTCACGCGGAAGACGACCGCCCGACACGTTCTCCACCGGGTTTGCGCGCAGAACCTGACACAAATGTGGTCGCCGGGGGCGTCAAAGACATGTCGGATGGTGACACGCGGATCGAGAAACGGCCGAGGCTCGTCCTTCATGCGCGTCGGGATGCCGGGCAGAAGCCGGTGGGGACAGAGAAGCGGATCCGCCGCGTCGACCTTTCCCAACACCTCACGCAGGTACTCCTTGGTCGCGGGGCGGTCCCCGCCGTCGAGACCAGCTGCAGCCTAGGGCGCAGCAGCGACGAACCGTGGCCTGCGCGCCGCTTCCTCGTGCGCGGCGATTAGGCTCTCGAAGTGCCTGCAACGAGCATGCTCATGGAAGCGGGCGCGTAGCCTCACCGGCACGCGTGCCGCGCTCGATCCCTTTACGAGGAGCGCACGATCACGGAGCGACAGCGGGCGGTTGCGATCCTTCTTGCACGTCCTCGCCGGCGTTACCGAAAAATGCCGCAATGGGGTCCGCGTCGACACTGAGCGGGAGCTGAGACGCGCGAGCGAAAGACGCCGTCGTGTACGCCAGCTCACCGACGGCGCCGACCCAGAACGAGAACTCTTTGGGGGCGACGATCGGCAGCGTGCCGAAGTCCACGGGGTGCGGCTCAGGCCAGAGCCGCGCAGCTCGCCCAACATCCACCTGAGGATGCGTGATTGGCCATCCCGGATGCCAGACCAGGTTGACATTCACCCCAGTCAGTCCGAAGGACCTGCTCATGAAGTCAAGGTCCACGCCATCCACGATTACTCGAGGAATGAGAATCTGCTGCGGCGCGTCCACCTCACTGTCCTCGCCACGCAAATCCCGTCGGGTGACATACACCGAGAAGCCATCGGGCGGGTCAATTCGGGCACGCATCCACTCCAACCATTCGGGCCGCACTGTCGCGAGTCTCGGCATGTCGAGATCCCGCTGTAGTCCTGGGTGGTCGTATTCGGCAGCGGGATGGGCGGAGAGCAGTCCAATCTTGAGGAGCCATCGAGCGACTGCAGCGCATTCATGCGCGGTCAGCGGCAGGCTGTCTCTAGAGTCGGCATGCTTCAGGATTCGCCGGATGATGGGCTTTGCTGGCTCTTCGATGGTCCGATTGAGGATCGCATTGCATTCGGCGCATGCTGGCACGTGAACACCCTGGAGGGAGTCTGATGTGTAGGTTGTTTTGTCCCGCTTCACATAGGGCTTGCCCGCGCGGGCGGCAGTGAACGGTCCCTCGCCGTGGAACTCCTGAAGGAACCACAAAGGCCAGACATGTTCCCCGACCCCGACACTGGGATTAGAGCAGAAGACGCAAGTCTTCCCAGGAAACCGATTCTTCGCCACAGAGTAACCATAGAGGGGATGCGTTCGCCAAATTCGCGCACTTGATGCTTCGCACGGTGTGCGAAGCGAGCCGCTGACTGCCGCGAGCTTCTGTGGCCCCGGTCAATGATCTGCCGATCCCCTTCAGGATCCCATGCGGGCGCGGCCAGGTGGGATTCGTAGTGAGCGACCGGGACACACGAATGGAGTGCGACACTTCCCGAGCGCAGTTTTAGTACCCGATGGGATCTCCACCTGTTCGGAAGTCTTGCTCCGTCGCGTAGATGTTGTCCCTAGAAATGCTGTTCTTGTGGCTACATTGCGCGCACTTCCACGTGTACTTGTTGTCATCGAACCCAAGCTGATAATTCAGGTGCGAGTTGCAGCGGTCGCAGAACCAGTCGACGTCATCGAAGCGCGCCATGGCTAATCCTCATCGTCATCGTCGTCTTCTTCTTCGTACCAGAAGCGCTGAGAGTTGCCCACCTGATCCATCACCGACTCGAACTCTCTCTTCGTGTTATCGATCTCGATCTCGGCTTGCTGGTGCTGATCTTGGAGCGTTTCGACTAGTGCGTGGTCTCCGGCGATGAAGGCGGAATCTATCTGACGCTCTAGCTCTTCGGCGCGGGCGACTGCCTCGTCCTTGGCGTCGTCCGCTACGCGCGCTTCCTCTTGAAGGCGGTTCATGTCGGCTTCGGCTTGGTCGGGATACTTGTCGGCTCGGGTCACGAGCCACATCCTCGCACGGTCAGAGAGCGCTGACGTCGTAGCGCCGGGACCCATCCAGGATCAGATGAGCGAGTAAGTATCGATCAGGCGACTGCGCGAGGGACAGCGGATGCGCAAGCGGGCATTGCACGCTGGCGGGGCATCGCGGGCGCGCTCGGCTTGTCTGTTACGCGGCCGATATTCAGGTCTTCCTCGGGTCGCCAACCGCGTAACCACGGTTCGTTGCTAACCCCGGTGCCGACCGATGTCCCCGCTCGCCGATACGGTCGCGGGGTGACCTCTGACCTTCGTGCGTTCGCGGCTGATGACCCCCGGTTCATCTACGCTGCATGCCGGGATGGAGGACCAGGTCTCGTGCATCTCCCGGACGGGGAGGCGGAGACGTACGGATCGCTCACGCGCACCACGCTCATGTGCCCGGTGCCTGGGTGCCCGGCACCCAGCATCACGACCGTCGGCGGAGACCGCCGGCACCACTTCCGACACCTGCGGAACGACGCGGCGACCGACCACGGCCCGGAGACCTGGCATCACATCGAGTCAAAGGAGGTGCTCGCCGAGTGCGCGCGCACCCGCTACCCGAACGCGGTCGTCACGTTCGAGAAGGTGTTGGCTGCGGGGGCGCGGATCGCGGACGTGTTCGTGACGTTACCGGACGGCACTCGGTTCGCCATCGAAGTGCAGATCTCCCCCCTCCCGGTAGAGAGGTTTAGAGAACGGCACTCCTGGTACCGGCATGCGGGAATCGTCGACGTGTGGCTGTTCGTCCACGCCGGCGTTCACCTCCGGGCCGGGTGAGACGACATCGTCCGGGTGAAACTCTCACCCGTCCACCGGGTAGCCCTCGAAGAGACCGGCCGGCTCCTGTGGGTGAACCCCGTCCTCCGGCAGGTCGGTTACGGGACCGGACAATTGAGCCTCGGTGGACGCACCTGGACGACGCACCCGCAGCCGGGCGATGAAGCCCCGTTCGCTACCGAACCTCTCGACTCGTCCACCCTGACGGGGGGCGGGATACGAACGCTGCCCTCGATCAGTTGGACGCCGACACGTCTACCGCACTCGCCACCATCGACGCAGCAGAGCAAGCACGCGCCGAAGCTGACCGTCAGCGCCAGGCGACACGTCAAGCGCGGGTTCGTGCTGCGCAGGCGCGTGCCGGGGCGCGGACCGCGAACGCGGAGCGCAACGCCCCTCGGGAGACTGAGCTTCTCATGAGACGGGAGGCTAGCCCCGAAGGTGCTCCCGCGCTTGAGTACTTCGGTGAGCTGATTCTGCCGGACTGGTTCGTCGATGATGGGGACCTGCAGGTCGGCATCCCCGCCCGAATCTGGAAGTGGAGACTGATACGCACCGTGATCGTCCCGCTCCGGCCCGAGGAGATGCTGACCGCACCCAAACTGTTGCGCGAGCTCACCCTCACCTACCCCTGTACTCTCCCGGTCAACACGATCGAACGGGAATTGCGGAAGATGCTCAGTGCATTGGGAACGGAAGGGATCCTCGACCGGGTCCCCGGCCAGCACGGGTATCACGTTGCGAGGAAGGCCCCCGGTAGTCGGCTCGCCGATGTGCCGCCCGGAATCTGTGTCGTCTGCGGCGGACAGATCTCGAAAGAGTTCCCCCATCGTCGCACGCACTTCGGCCGGTGCGAGCGTCACGCCCATGAAGCAGGGATGTCCTAAACGTCACGCTCCAGGCAGCGGGGGCGAGGATCCCCAGCCGAGCACTGCACGGATGCGGGGCCGGCACGTGCAGTCGCCGAGTGTTACGCGGTGCTGGCCAGATGCACTGCGCTGTCTACGTGTGACCAGGCGAGTACTGTCGCTGCGTGGGACTCACTCCGACAGAGGTGCCGCGATCAATGAACGGGCGCAAGAGGTTGGGAACACCATCGGCTGGGCGCTCCAGTTTGTGGTGCTGCCGAACACCGACTATGTGGCCCTGGTCGCGGGTCCCGACAACGTAGTCGTAGTTGGCCCCAGCAAGTTGGCTGACCTCGCTGTTCACGACATCGACCTCACGCTCGACGCGCTGGAGCGCGGCGACCAGGTACTCGTCCCGGACGAAGACGGTGACCCTCGTCTCGGCACGCCGGTCGGGTAGCTCGGCATGCGTCGCTATCCCCATGAGGTTGCGAGTGAAGATCCCCATACGGGCAGTGCTCGCGGATGGGACGTTGCGGGCACGAGAAGGTGTTTTTCACGCCCGGCTGGCCTGAGAACACGCCAGCGCCGGCTCTACGGAACGAGTCCCCGCAAGTCATCAAGGATCTGAGACGAGAAGCGGGACTCGCATAGGAGGACAGCTCGTCGTTGCGTGTTGTCCTTCACTTCGCCGCTCACATCGTGGCCCACCTTTCCCACCACGCAGACAACGATCGCGTCGACAGGAAGCCCTCCGATCACGTCCTTGAGGTTTCTAGCCCGCTTGTTCTTCTCGCTGGGAACCCAACGCACAAGTTCCTGCTTGATTCCAAGTTCATCGCCGAGCGCGCGAATGACGTCTCCGTCGATTTGGCCGCCGATGATCAGTATGCGGCGACGCTCGAAGTACTCCGTGGCTCGCTGCCGAAGTTCAGCAGGCGTAGGCAGGTTTGGCTTCAGGTGAACAGGCAGGTCAGAAGGAGGCGGCGGGACACATGAAATCGAGCTAATGGGGCCGCCCCAAAGGCTCTCGTGAGTACCGAGTGCGAGCTCTTCGTCGACCTCACCCAGGCCAACGATGTCCCGCAACAGCAACTTGTGCGTCGCCGGCTGCCCCGAGTAAGGCGCCGAAAGCGATTTGGACGAGTCGCCTTCATCAGATTCAAGCGGAGGGCGCGACAGTAGTTCGCCGATCCCGCGATGCGCAAGTCTCATCAAGGCTGCGGGCAGCATTAGCGCATTCGTGCCGTAGTCTTCCGCAATTCGGACCCAAGCCCGAGTCCCCAGCCTCACACGGGCGTCGGATGTCCAATCAAGGAGGCGTTCCAACGCTGGCTCGTCTGACGCGTCCAGGACAATTGCGGGGTCGAGGAGGACAATCGTCGTCAACTGTCAGCCTTGGCGACACGGGAGGCGAGCGCCCTCACTATGTGGCGCAAATCGATCTCCTGCGCATCAAAGAAGCCATCGGGCCACTCGTCGAAGTCCCCACCATTTCCAAGAGCCAAGGATCGGATCTCCGTGGCGCCGCCGCGACGCTCGGCGAACATGACCTCCACGTCGCGCGGTGTTGCGCGTTCCTCGGCGATACGCCTACGAATACGCGTAACTAGATATTCGCTGTGGGTCTCAACGATGAACCGCACGTCGGGGCGAGCGAAAAGAAAGAAGTCCGCTAGTCGCGACTGGACCGACGGATGCAGATGAAGCTCAGGCTGCTCGATAAGGATCAAACTGCCTGTCTCCGCGGCAAGGCTCGCCACCAAAATCGGGAGCAGTTGACTCGCGCCGACACCGATCATCGTGAGGTCGCGATCGACTCCGTCCACTCTCAGATTGACGCCGCGCCCGAGTTTTCCAAGATCGAGAACGTTGATTCGTTCTCCGATGCCAAAGTAGTTGCACCAAAGAGCGGCAGCGTCAGGCAGCGTTCCTTCCCTCGGTTGGCCATCCCAGTCGTTGAACCTGATCGTTCGATCCTTTTCTCGGGTAAGAATCTCTGCCGTCAACTCGCCACGGATTCCGACAGGGAGAGCACGAACGCGCTCATCCCAAGCGCCTTGTACAACCCGCGGCTCATCGCGAAGAGGACCGAGGTACTTCACCTGGCCGCCGAAGTCCTCCACCGCGGAGGCGAACGCACCCAAGAAGGTCAACCCGAGCGAGTGCTCGTCAGCAAGCGCAGATTCGACGACTCCACCTTCGAAGTAGTAGCGGCGATTCAGACGGTGTGGAGACCCGAGGTATCCAAGCCCGGGACCGATCACAGCCCACTCGACTCGGGCTCGCTTCGCCGCCGCGCGCGATACGAGTTCCTTCCGCTGAGCGGCGTCGAGCGCGGCGAAGTCTCGCTTGGACCACAGCGGCGTGGGCGCGATACGAACCGAGGCAGGCTCGCGCTGGTCTTCGATGTGGAGCTCTTTGAAGAACTTCCGCTTCGGCACCAACTGAGTGACCTCTTGCGCGAGCTCATATGTCATCCGGTCGGTTGACAAGACGTCGTCGAGAGTGGACTCCATCTGACGCACGATCACGCGAGGATCGATGTGGCGTGCGAGGAGGGTTGGAGCCACGCCGAGAAAGCCCAAGTACATCCTGTTGGGTGCCTTACGTCCGCCGAACACGGTTAGCCGGAGGAACGAGAGATCGAGGCCGTGGGCGGTGTGCGAGAACGCGTCGATGTCGGCTTGCCGCATCCGCTCGGACGTCGCCGCGACTAGCACCGTCCCTTCCGGGTCCACAACTTCGAACGCGGTGGGGACTAGCGCAACCCCGTTGTCCGACGGGGCGAGCGACAATGAGACATCGAACTTCAGCGCGCGCGGAGGCTCAACCACTGCGGGAGGCCCGCCTTGTACCGTGAATCGAAGTTCAACCGCCGCCTGACCCTCTCTAACGACGTCGGCGGGCTCGCCGAGGCGTACCAGTGGCCCGTTCATGACTAGATTCCCACCGCGAGTAATGGATTGCGCTAAGAGGAGGATCGACTGCAGTACTGAAGACTTGCCTGAACTATTCGCTCCTGCAAGGACCGTTAGGTGCGGAAGAGCTAGGGTCGCTGACCCAAGGGACTTGAAGTCCGCCACACTCCACGACGAGATCGATGCCACGTTGCCTCCCGGTGCACGATGACTGGCATCAATCAACATATCTAAGCAACGGCAATGTGATGTCCGCGTTTGGGGTAGTGGTGGAACTGGCACGGACGTCGCTGTGCGCGGCGCTATCGTCATCGTCGACGCTAAGGAAATTAAGATTCGTGAGCAACCCGAGGACGTGACGGTGCTGGCCGCACCCCAACTTCTACAGTGGCTGAGGATGCAACCGCCGCGCCTCGATCCGGCGCAGATTGCGGCAGTCGCGTCGGCAGTTCGCGAAGGATCGACCTGGTCGAACGATCCGGTTTCGATCCCCGATGTAGCCGCGTTCGACGCCCTGCGCCGCGAAGTTTAGGGCGCGCGACGAGTCCGGATGGCATGAGGTGTCGCCGCGCTGATCGCCTTGCCTGGCCTCACGTTCCCGCTGGCTTACGACTACTACTCCGCGTGCTGGGCGGTTGAAGAGGCAGACCAGCCGGCGCGTATCTCTCCATCCCCCATCCCGCGTCGGCGCCCCGACCACCGGCACCGTGACCGTCGCGGCCTCCCGTTCACGCGCCGCGCGCCACAGCTCCGCCTGGGCTGCGCGCAAGGCATCCTGCATCGTCAGCTCGGGGATGCCACGCCGCATCGAGTCGGCGAGGAGTTTGTGAGCGTCAGCTTCCGTCCGCGCGACGACGATCGCGGTGTTGTACTCGCGCCCGCGGGTGAGACCGACATAGAGCCCGGCTGCATCCACGTCGGGTCCGACGACGGAGGCGTCGGCGGTGTCACCTTGCACACCGTGCACGGTGGACGCGTAAGCGAGCTGCAGATGCTCGCGCGCGTAATCGGCAGACGCGCGCGTCAATTCCCCGCTGTCGGCCACCGACACGAGGTAGACGAACCCGTCCCGGATGTCGCGGACGATCCACTGCGCACGATTCTCGACGCCCGTGGTGCGGTCGGTGCGTCGGGTCTGGACGCTGTCGCCGACGAGGATGCGCTGCTCTCCCATCCCCGCCGCGATGACGCCGGCGTCGAGCTCACCCTGATCGACGCGCCGCTGCTGGATAGCGTCGTTGATGGCATTCGCCTCGGCGTTCGTCGCCGTCACCAGCGTCACGCGCTTGCCCTTCCCATGCCATTCGAAGTACACCTCGATCATCCGCTCGCGGGCCGCCTCGAGGTGGTCGACACGGTCACCGTGACCGCGGTGTGCGAGCTCCCGCGCGACCGTCATAGCCTGCACGCGGTCGCCGGGGTTCCGCAGTCGCAACGTGAGTGCTGCGTAGTCGGGGTCGCGGAACTCGTGGACGATGTCGAGTTCGACCGCAGCGTTAGCGTGCCGGATCGCGGAGCCCATCGCTCCGGTATGCCCGACCGGCGTCGCCTGATGCGTATCCCCCACGATCGCGACTCCGACGCCCTGCTCGATCGCAAGCTCGACGAGGACATTCGCGGTGTGGAGATCGACCATGCCGGCTTCGTCGACAACGATCCGATCACGTGGATTCAGCAGGTAGCGGGTCGGGCCGACGTAAGCCCCTCCCGTCTCCTGGTCGACATCCCCGCGACGTAGCCGCGTCCACACCATGGCGCCGGCTTCGTCGCGGCTCCATCGGTAGCCGTGCTCGCGAAGCAGAGCGTGAAGACTGGATGCCGACGCTCCCACCTCACGCGACGCGACTGACGCCGCCTTGCGCGTGGGGGCGACCACAAGCATCCGCCGCCGTTGCGCCGTAAGAGCGGCAAAGGCGGCGCGGAGCATGGTCGTCTTGCCCGCGCCGGCGGGGCCGGTCACCGTCACGAGTCCGTCCGAGCCGGCGATAGCGCACGACGCGACGACCTGTGAGCCATCCAACGTCGACAGATTCTCGTGAGCAGCGAACCCGCGCAGCTCCTCCGGCAGCAACGAGCGGCCCTGCCGGGCGGGAGCGTCCAGACGACCGGCGAGGCGGATCTTGGCGCGCACGGTTGCGGTCGCCATGAAGGCCTTCACGTGCGCCTGCGAGGCCCCATCGACGAGGCGTTGCACTGCGTGCGTCGCACGCTCGGCGACGTCGGCGATCACCCCATCGAGCTCACTGCGCTCGGCAACGATGCCGGAGCGAGAGAGCGCGCGGATCGCGCCGGCGCGGAGATCGAAGACGCCGAAACACCCGCCCGACGAAGTGGACCGCTCATCCGCGTCAACGACCGCTTGCGCTGCGAGCAGATCGAGTTCGACGGCGTGTAGCTCTCGAGCCGCGACCGGAACAGCCGCGCGCGGCAGGACTAGGCTCGGGTCGATCGCTGCGATCTCATCGCGGGCCGTCGTCTCCCATGACATCTCGTCTCCCATGACATCTCGTCGAGATCGGTCGGCTTGTTCGGACGCGCCATGGCCCAGGCGCGTCTGTCGATTTGCTTTAGAGCGTGGATGCTCGGCGCCGACCCGCTGTGCGCCGCCGACCACTCCGCGATCAGCCGGGCACGGTTCGCTTCGATCTGCGCTGACCGGCGCGAGAGAGGCCGCACGGCGCCGGCGAGTTGGGCGATCTCGCCCACGTCGTTGAGTGTGTATCCGTGGCGCGCGAGCGCGGCGATCCATGCGGGGTCGGTGCGGGCGGCGAGCTCGCCCTCCGCGTTGATGACGGTGTGCAGCTTCATCCCGACCCGAGAGTCGAGGTTGGACCACTTGCCGTCGACACCGAGCACCTTGATGTTCAGCCAGAGGTGCCGGTGGATGTGCGGATCGAGTGCGCGCGATCGACGGTGCTGCAGCTCGACGACCTCGATCCGGGCGATGTCTTCACGGATGATCCCGTTGTGCCCGCGACGCGCATTGAGCTCCGACTGCCAGGTGAGCAGGATGCGGTCGCGAAGGCGGTCCTGCAGGGCTTCGATCTCGTTTGCGAGCTCCGGATGCAGGAGCGCGGCGATGCTGTATGTCTTGGGGTGGTTGATCGTCCCGTCAAGAAGTAGATCGGCGTCGGGGCTCAGGCGCTCATGACCGCGCTCCTCCCCCGTGATCGGGTCGTGCGCGGTGGCCCAGACACGCAGGCCACCGGCGGTGAGTTGATCGCTTCCGATCCGGCCGCTGGCGACGATGAACCTGGTGACGGTGGCGTCGGATGCCTCGGCATACGCCTCGAGCGCCTCGACACCTGTCGTGTCCGGGCGGTGCGCGTCGCAGAATCCTTCAAGTGCGTAGGCGATCGCCTGTCGGACGCCGCGGGATCCGACGCCCCGCTTCCACCGTTCAAGTCCGCCTCGCACGCCGCCAGAATAGACTCGTGATTTGCCGTCTATCCAGGTATTTTTCCTGGATGCAGGCAAGTGGATCGCGATGTCTCTGGATGGCGCCGCCCATCAGTGATGCCTGCGTGCATTGCTGGACTACTCGAATGTTCGATCATGGGCGACTCGTCGGGCATGGGCAGCTCGATCAGGTAGATCGTATGGAGCGATGACGGCGAGGCTGATTGAAAGATGGCCGGCATGCTTTGCCCTGGCTGCGCGCGTCGGGGCCATCCGTTCGCTCGAACAGCGAATTTAGATCCCACTTCCGTCCCTCAGCGATGCGCCCAAGAACCCCGCGAAGGCCGCGTCGCCGCGCGCGGCAGCCGCTCAAGAGCGCGCCCGCGGGTTACTCGAGCGCCAGTATCCGATAGACGGGGCACACCAACCCGTGACTCAGTTTTCAAATAGATCAGCTTGCGGCACATAGAACGGAATCGCGGTCGGCAGCTGTCGCATGACCTCCGCCACGAACTCACGTCGATGGCGTTGCGCTCGCTCCACCCGCGAATCTTCGTGCACCGGAGCAACGGAACTGCTCGCAGCCGGAAAGTCGAGTGTCAGCTGAGCAGTGAACTGAGGCTCAATCGTGCGACAGTAATGAAACTGGCCGGTTAGGCGATGCAAGACGCCGCGCCAACTCTCTCCGACTGCGGCCGCATGATCCTCGATTCCGAACTTCTCGATGTAGTAGAACTCCTGACGGAGGCGCGCTTTCAACCTCCGCCGAACTCTTGGACGCGTCGCATCCTGGATAGAAAGGCCAGTCACGAACATGGGCTGGCCATGCTTGAACTGTTTAGTTTTCATCGGATTGAGTTCGAAGCCGGCAGCCCGAATCGCCTGCTCGACGCGATCGCTCACATCGAATGCGATCTGCGAGCTAAAAGCGAGATCATCCGCGTACCGCGTGTATCGAAGGCCTTGCTCTCGCGCGAGGTTCTCCATCTGGTCGTCGAAGTCGATGAGGAGGATATTTGAGATCCTCGGACTGGTGCGGGCGCCGAGCGGCAGACGCAGACGATGCGATGTAAGCCGTGAGATCAGAGTCGCGGCCTCAGATCCGAATCCAAGCTCAGTGAGTGCGGTCGCGATGCGTGAGGCGGTAATGCTCGCAAAGTAGTCCTTCACGTCGAACTTCTGAAGAAATCGAGCGCCGACGTGCGGACGTGCGTTGGTCAGGGTCGACCTTCGCGCGACGTAACCATGCGGGGAAGCACCCAGCGACAGGTCGATCGGATAGAGGAGTAGATTGATTCGTCGCTGAACTGCGTCCAACTCTGGCCTTGGCGCCGCGATGAACCGAGACTTGCCACGGATGGTCATGAAGCCGGTCACGTACGCATCTCCCTCGTCGCAGCGCGCCGCCAGTCCCTCAAGCGTCATCGAGTCTCGCCCGAGGGGGGCCTCGAGGGATGCGCGGGTCGGGTGAACGCGGTACTCGAACAAGGGGTCCAGGGGTGCCATAGTCGCTCACAGATCACTAGGTAACGAAGGCGACTCGCCTCCAAAACTGCGGCACCCCCGGACTACTTACACAATAGGGTGCCGGTTGCCGCCGAGGTGACGGTCATCGTCGAAATCGATCAGGTAGGCAAGGTTCCTGCCAAGAGCAACATACCGATTCTCCTGGAAATCGTGCGCGTTCCCGGCGAGGTGAATGCGGGTCACGCCGAGTACGTAATCAGTGGCGGCGAGGCACGGTGCGGACTTCGTCCCCCGAAACGCTCTTGCATCGCTCAGCGCGACGTCACGGGTGAGAACGTTCCACAGCTTTCCGTACAGTGGATCCATCGTCGAGTTCTGTTCGAATACGACGGTGAGCGCGGTCTCTCGATAGCGTGCAAGCACACTGGAGAGGAGAGTGCCGTACATCGCGACCAGCCTGGCGCCGACTTCCTGTGAGAGGTCGTTCCTCGCGTAAGCGACGTAGGCCCGAAACTCAAGTTGTGAGAGCGCGGCCAGCAGTACCTGGCGTACCGACTCACTATCCTCCGTGAAGTGAAAGCCTGTCTCGGCGAACTTGCGCCTCTTAGTCTCATCCGGCCAGATCGAAGCATCGCCGAGAGCGCGATGGTACGCGTTCCTGATCGCCATTTCCGCGTCGAGCACATTTTGAAACGCAGTCGCTCCGACTAACGTCATAGCGTCGTTCGCCGAGGTACCTGCCTCATCTAGAAATAGCCATACATCTTGTAGTGTGACGTCAGTTTGATCGGCTCGCTCCACATCGGAAGAGTACATCCACGATGACCGGCTCCTCGGCGCCACCGTCCAACGACGTGCGCTCTCCGGTCACGCCAGTGCCGCTCTAGCCTTTTCTGTTTAGGCCGCTGGCGACGTCTGAACGCATCAGAGTTTCGACGCTAGAGACTTGCTTCAGGGCCCTGCTCACTAACGCCAACCTCAGGCTCGGTTGAGAATTTCGCGGGGCGACAAAACTCGACCCAGAGGCCCGCTCCAAGCAAGAGCGCACATCCACCGACAATCCACCAGGCGAACGGCGAAAGTCGTGCGACAGTCTCCGGGATCTGGAACAACGCGGCCCAGATCGAAAAAGTCAACGCCCCGACAGCAAGCAGCTTCCCCGTGTGATCAAGCCGACTGCGCTCAGGGTGCTGATGCGCCATCGAACGGGAGATGGCGCCGATCGACGCCGTCAGGACACCAACGACAACCACCAGACTTAGCGACTCATTGCCTGCACCGACCAGGCCTGAGATCGAAACAGGGCCCAACCAAGAACGATGCTCAGAATTGCAGCGATCGCCACCCATACGAGGGAACCTTGCGCGTAAGTCGGTATCCAGGTCGGGCGACCCAATCTCGCTCTGACCATCGACAATCTCCGGAGGACTCTCACGCTCGCCTTTCGTTCAGGTGCTCATACAGCATCGCCGGCAAGACCTTCGCGAGTTCCGCAAACAACTCATTGTCCCCGAGTAAGTCGTCGATGAATGCGGGCGTCTCTTCCCGCACCTCGACGACGGCATTCTTGAATGCCTTTGGCAGCGCTGGCGACTCAGCGAACTGCTGCGGGCTGTTCACCTCGGCCTGCTTGGCGAGGTCGTAGTCCAGCGCGAGCTTGCCGACGATGTGGTTCATCGTGATGTCGATGACGCCGACGCCGTACTTGTCGCCGAGGCGTTCGTTGAGCTTGTGGATGATCTCCTCGAGCGCGGACCGGTGCTTCTCGTGGATCGCGCCCGAGCCGATCGCGGTGATCGGGTCCAGCCCCGGCCCTTGCTCCAACTTCAACGCCACCGATTCGCCGGCGCTGATCTTGTAGCCCACGAGCGAGACATCTGAGATGTCGACCGGTTCGAGGACCGTCGCGGTCGACAGCTGCGGGAGGATGCGGCGGAAGAAGTAGTGCCGGCGCGGCAGGTCGGTGTCTTCGAGGTTGCGGGCCTGGGAGATGAAGTCGTAGAACTTCACGAAGTTCCCCACGTCGGCCTTGAACAGCCGCAGCTCATCCTGCTCGGTCTTGTCGTCATCCAGGACGGCGGCGACCCAGCGTTTTTGGAACCGGTCCACCGCCGGCGCAGTCGCCGCCGACACCTTCGAGTTCACGTTCACTCCACCTGCGAGGGCGGCGTCGAACGCCTGCTCGACCTCTGACATGTCGTAGATCCCCGCGCCGTCGAGCTTCATCACGAGGTCGTAGATCAGGTTCGGATCGGTCGTAGCGGTCAGGAACGCCTTGCGGTAGTAAACCTTGAAGGCTTCAAGCACGTCCTCGGGATCGTTGACGAAGTCGAGGACGAACGTCTTGTCCTTGCCCGGGTACGTCCGGTTCAGCCGCGACAGGGTCTGCACGGCCTGCACCCCGCCGAGCTTCTTGTCGACGTACATCGCGACCAGGCGCGGCTGGTCGAACCCGGTCTGGAACTTCTCCGCCACGATCATCACGTTGAACGTCGCCGGCTTGAACGCCTCAGCCAGATCCGAAGGCACCCCAGGGTTCTGGGTGCGCTCCGTCAGTCCCTCCCCGACATCGCCCCGGTCCTCGACGGTGCCCGAGAAGGCGACCAACGACCGCACCCCCTGCACCCCGGCATCCGCGATGTAGGAATCGAGGTACTTCTTCCACCGGACTGCCTCGACCCGTGACCCGGTGACGACCATCGCCTTCGCCTTACCGTCCAGCAGCGGCTGCACGAAGGTGCGGAAGTGGGCGACGACGATCTTCGCCTTCTGGCTGATGTTCGTCGGATGCAACCTGACGTACTGCACCAGCGCCTTCACCGCGGTCGACTCGTCAACCTCCCCGGCACCGTCGTAGTCCCCATCGGGATGCTGCAGCTTCCACGCCACCTTGTACGGCGTGTAGTTCTGCAACACGTCGAGGATGAACCCCTCCTCGATCGCCTGCTGCATCGAATACAGATCGAACGGCTCCGGCAGATCCCCACCCTCCGGGATCCGCCCGAACAGCTCGAGCGTCTTCGCCTTCGGCGTCGCGGTGAACGCGAAGTACGAGATGTTGGGAGCGGATGCCGTGACCTCCATCGCCCACTGCAGGTACGCGTCCGAGTCGATCGGCGCTCCCTCCGCCACCGCCGCCTGCTCCGAAGGCGACAGCACCTTCGTCAGCGCACCGGCAGTCGACCCGGTCTGCGACGAATGCGCCTCATCCGCGATCACCGCGAACCGGCGCCCCTGCAGCTCGGGCAGCGTCTGGAGCGCGGTGATCAGCGCCTCGAACGACTGGATCGTCACGATCACGATGTTCTTGCCACCGGTCAACGCCGCCGCAAGCTGCTTCGACTTCGACTCGCCCGCATCCTTCGTGATCGACTGCACCACCCCGGCCTGCTTCTCGAACTGCGCGATCGCGTCCTGCAGCTGCTTGTCGAGCACCGTCCGGTCGGTCACCACCACCACTGTGTCGAACACCCGCGCGTTCGCGTCATCGTGCAGCTGGGACAGGCGGTGCGCGAGCCACGAGATCGAGTTCGTCTTTCCCGACCCCGCCGAGTGCTGCACCAGGTACCGATTGCCTGGGCCCTCTGTCCGCGCCGCGTCCACCAGCCGGGTCACCGCCCGCCACTGGTGATACCTCGGGAACAGCACCTTCTCCGTGCGGGTCTTCTTGCCCGTGTCGGGGTCCACGTCGACCTCGACCTGCAGATGCACGAACGACCCCAGCAACTGCAGCCACGTGTCGCGCTGCAGGATCTCCTCCCAGAAGTACGCGGATGCCGACCCGTTCGGGTTCAGCGGGTTCCCCGCGCCCTCATCGTTGCCCTTATTGAAGGGCAGGAACCGTGTGGCGGCGCCGGCGAGCTTCGTCGTCATCCGCACCTCGGAGTTCGACACCACGAAATGCACCAGCGACCGCTTCGCGAACGCGAATAACGGCTCACCCGCCGGGTTCCGATCGAACTGATACTGCGTCACTGCGTTGCCTATCGGCTGCGTGAAGTCGGTCTTCAACTCGATCGTCGCGACCGGGATGCCGTTGACGAACAGCACCAGATCCAGAGCCTTGTTCGGATGCTTCATCGAGTAATGCACCTGACGCATCACCCGCACCCGCATCATCCCGTACGCCGCGAGAGTGTCCGGGTTGTTCGTCGTCGCCGGCCGGAACTGCGCCAGCTGGAACTTCACCGCACCGCCATGAAGCGGCACCATCTGGAACCCCTCATGCAGGATGCGAATCGTCCCACCGTTCTTCAACGGATCATTGTCGAGAGACTTCGAAAGACGATTCAGGATGCTGCGACCCGCCGCGTCACGCTGCGTTTCGCTATCGCCGGGGCGAACGACCTTCGCGAATTCGGTCGGCTGCGAGTCCTCGAGCCAGCCGAGCACGTCTCCGGGGAATAGCGCGAGTTCGCGGTCGTAGCCGGCATCGGTGGGCGAGTACAACCAGCCACTCACGGCCAGATGCTCGGCGATCTCGTTCTCCAGCACCGACTCCAAATGAGCCCCAGTCACGCACGTCATTCAGCCACCCCCACGTCGATTTTACCCGTCACCGCAGCTGAGATCAGCGCGGAACGGCGCTCGCGAGCGAGATCAACACCGCGCCGCGCCGTCTCCATCGCTGCATCGATCTCCGCCGCTCGACGCTCAACGTACTCGGCGATGGCGCACTGCTCGGCGTACGGCGGCACAGCGACGTACTCGTTGAAGTAGGCCGCCTGGTCTAGGTTCTGAATTCCAGTCGACTGCTTGAGCGACTTCTCGGTGATTCTCAACCTGTACATCGACCCGTGAACGTAGGTCCAGAACCTCGGATCCATCTCTTCGCGCAACTGCACCCGAGCGACGAAGTTTGAGCACACGGCAGGCTCGTCCCTGTCGTACAGCACCACGAAGCCGACCGGCGACTTCTCGCCGCCCCCAGACTTCTCAAGCAGAAGGTCGCCGTTGCGCAGAACCCGACCGGCTCGCTCGGATGCAGTCAGCTTCCGGAGGGTATGCGCATCATCGTGGATGCGCTGCTTTGGTCGATCGAAGTCGGCGACTCGCACGCAGCGGAGATCCTCCCCGCCTCCTTCTGGGTCCGCGCCCCAGACGCCGTTGCGTGCGCGAGCCACAGTCGAGGCCAATCGCTGAACCGACCAGTGGATCGGGACATCTCCTAGCCACTCCACATCACTCGACTTCAGTGAGGCTGAGGCATCAACACCGCGTGTGACCGCGCGGGCTATGACAGCTGCGCGACGTTCGGTGAGGAGCGCGATGAGTTCCTCGTTCTTCGCGATGAAGGCGTCGATCTGCGCCGTCTCGCGTTCCAGATAGTCCGCAATCGCCCGCTGCTCGCCGAGCTCCGGGTACGGCAGCGGAATCAGCGTGAACTGCCCGTACCGGATCGACTGGCCGTCTCGGAGCTGGTCGGTCGTGGTTTGAAGCGCCTGGATGTAGAGGTCGCTCTTGAAGAGGTACTTGAAGAATCGCGGCTCGACCGGCAATTTCGGCTTTAGGACGGTGTACGCAGCGCTCACCTTGCCCGACATGCCGGCGAACTCGAGCCCACCTTGAAAGCTTCGGAGGTGGCTGACATAGTCGCCCTCCTCGACATGCCGCATGTTGTCTGCGCCGGACAGGTTCAGTACGACCTTGTTGCCGGTGATTGCCATGTACTCGGCCTGTGGGAGGACGCCGTACTTCTGTGACGGCGTCAGGTGCACGTCGGCCGCATTACTCTTCTGCTTCCGCTCCCCGAACAGGGCTCGCGCTGGGAGAACCGGCCAGTCGTCAGGAGTCATGCCGAGCCAACCCACGCCGGAATCACGGAGCGCTCGAGTCATGCTTCGACCACCGAGAGCATGGCACGCAGATCCTCCATGACCGCCTCAAGGTCTCGGTCGATCTCTTCGAGCGGGCGGGGCGGGATGTACTGGTAGAAGTGGCGGGTGAAGGGGATCTCCGCGCCCTCCTTAGTCTTGCTGTATTCGACCCACGCGTCGGGTGCGTAAGGGAGGACTTCGCGGGCGACGTAGGCGTCGACCTCCTCGTCCCAGGGCACGTTCTCGGTGTCACGGAGCGACGCGTCCGGCTCCGGATTCCCCTTGGCGTCGGTGCAGATGTCGGCGGTGTCGTCCTGCTCACCGAGCTCGGCCGTCACCGTCTTGAGCAGCGGCGCGGGGAGGGTGAGGCCTTCGGCTTTCGCGGCATCCTTCAGCACCTTCTGGAACTCGGCGCGGTTCTTCCACACCGCGTCGGTGCCGAGCCGGTCGAGCGCGGCGCGGAGGGCTGCGGCATCCACCTCGCTCAGCTTCTGGACCGCCTTCGCTTCGAACACCGCGTCGATGCGTTCGGAGGTCGCCTGCCAGTTGAGTTTGAGGGGGCGTTCGACGGTGATGGTGCGGTAGAGGAAGTCCTCGTTGCGGAAGGTCTTCGAGTGCTCGCCGTCTTCGAAGCCGGCGTACAGGCCGACGATGGTCTCGACGTTCTTCGGGGACAGTTTGTTGCGCTTGGAGCCGAGGCCCTTGCGGAGCTTTGTGAACATCTCGCGGCCGTCGATGAGCTGCACTCGGCTCTTGCGGTCCGCTTCCTTGCGGTTGGTGAGCACCCAGATGTAGGTGGAGATGCCGGTGTTGTAGAACATGTCCTTCGGCAGGCCGATGATCGCTTCGACGAGGTCGTTGTCGAGCAGCCACTTGCGGATGTTCGACTCGCCGCCACCGGCACCGCCGGAGAACAGCGGCGACCCGTTCAGGACGATCGCCATGCGGGAGCCGCCGTCTTCGGGCTTGCGCATCTTCGACACCAGGTGCAGCAGGAACAGCATCGCGCCGTCGCTCACCGCGGGGGTTCCGGGTCCGAACCGTCCGTTGAAGCCGAGCTTGGCGTGCTCGTCGTCGACATAGGTGCGCTGGTCTTTCCAATCGACGCCGAAGGGCGGGTTGGACAGCCCGTAGTCGAACTTCTTGTCGTCGAAGTGGTCTTCGGTGAGGGTGTCGCCGAGGGCGATGTTGTCGACGTCCTGCCCCTTGATGACCATGTCGGCCTTGCAGATCGCGTACGACTGGTCGTTGTAGTCCTGCCCGTACAGGCTGAGCTGGATGCCCGGGTTCATCTTGCGCAGGTACTCGTCCGCGACTGAAAGCATCCCGCCCGTGCCGGCAGTCGGGTCATAGATGGACCTCACCACACCCGACTTCGACAGGGCGTCGTCGTCGAGGGCGAATAGCAGTTGCACCATCAGCGCGATCACCTCACGAGGGGTGTAGTGGTCACCGGCGGTCTCGTTGGAGCGCTCGTTCGCCCACCGGATGAGCTCCTCAAAAACGAGACCCATCTGGATGTTGCTGACGGTGCGGGGGTGGAAGTCGGCCTGCGCGAACTTCTCCGTCACGGCGAATAGCTTGTTCTTCTCAGCTAGCTTGTTCAGCGTCTTGTCGAACTCGAACCGCTCGAAGATGTCCCGCACGTTCGGGGAGAATCCGGCTAGGTAGGCGGACAGGTTCGCGCGGAGGTCCTGCGGGTCGGCGACGAGCTTGGCGAAGTCGAACGGCGACGTGTTGTAGAACTGGTGGCCCGCGGCATCCGTCAGCTTCATCTGCTGCAGCATCTCTGGTGAGGTCGCGACCGTGGCCGCGACCTTCAGCACATCGGCCTTCGTGTCGGCGAGGACCGCGTCGAGGCGGCGGAGCACCGTGAACGGGAGAACGACCGAGCCATACTCGGACGGCTTGAACGGCCCGCGAAGGGATTCGGCGATGTTCCAGATGAAGGCGACGTGATTCACCACTGCTGGGCACTCCTACTGTAGGCAACGAACAGACGCCTCTGACATCCTCAACCGCTCGCTGCTCGACGCTGCCAACGTGTGCCGCTGGGACGGCAGGAACTAGTGCCCCTGGAGGGATTCGAACCCCCGACCCGCTCCTTAGGACGGAGTGGCTCTTCCACTGAGCTACAGAGGCTAGGCACCACCGAGTCTAAACGTCCGGGACCTTCCGAATCCCCTGGGAGTCGGCGCTCGCGTTTGCGTTCGCTCGCGTTTCTCGGAATCGTGGCCGACTCCGCAGCAATCCACGGAAGGAGAGCTTCATGCTCACGCTCACCGAGAACGCCGCCACCGCGGTCAAGAACCTCACCGCTCAGATCCCGGCTGACACCGGAGGCATCCGCATCAGCGACTCCGGCTCCCCCGAGACCGGCTTCGCCCTCTCCCTCGCCGAGGCTCCTCACGAGGCGGACTCCGTCGTCGAGGCTGACGGAGCCCGCATCTTCGTCGACCAGGCAGCAGCCGTCGCGCTCGACGACCGCGTCCTCGACGCACAGGTCGACAGCGAGGGCGGCGTGAGCTTCGCCCTCGGCGTCCGCGGCTGACGCGCGCACTTTTCGAAGGTCCCCGGCGTGATGCCGGGGGCCTTCGTGCGTTGCGCCACCGCGTAGGCATCGAGAGCATGGAACACCCTCCAGAGTTGAGAGCACCGAGTAGGCCCGGTAGCGTCCGACCATGCGCCCCCAGCTCGCCATTGACGCCTTACCCGCGCCCACGGCGCAGATCGGCCGTCGCGGAGCTCGTTCAGCGACCGCTATCCGCGTCACTGCAGTCGTCGCGCTAACTCTCGCCGCATCGCTCCTCTCCGGATGTGCCTTCGTAGCCGCTGACGAGTCACCGGCATCCGAAACCCGCACGGAGACGGCGAAACCCGCCGATGCCTGGGAGCCGAGCCTGCCCACCTGGGACGGACTGCCCTCGAACCCGATCTCGCCCGAGGAGTATGCCGCGACCTTCATGCAGGCGAACCCGCACAACCCCCAGCATCGCAAGCTCGACGGCATCCTCGAGTACTACACCGAGGCCGCGGCCGCCTTCCCATTCACCCTCCCCGACGGCTACACCTTCCCTGTCGACCCTGGCTACTACGACCGGCCCGAGGACGGCCCGTACTGGTCGGAGATCGTTACGGCCAACCGCATCTTCTGGTACTGGGAATTCGCCAACGTGGATGCCGCGCGAACGGCCCTCTCGCACGGCGACAACGAGGCCGCGACCGCCTACTTCGACGTCATCCGCGACGGGTATCTGTCGGCCGCGTTCCCCAACAACTACGCCGGGGACATACCGTCCAAGTGGTACGACAACATGCACGGCGCGATGCGCGACGGCGACTTCGACTCGTACGACAACCTCATGCACAATCCGTTCCCGTGGGAGCCGCCCGCGGGATGACCGAGCTCGAGAGCAAGACTGGTGTGCCCGCGGGGTCGCGCGTGCCCGCTCCGCCGTTGGACACAACGACTGTCGACTCCGCACCTCGCTCTCGCCACCGCACCGTGATGCTGCTGGTCACGGCGGCGACCTTCGTCGTGCTGAGCGTCGTCTCGACAGCCGCAAACGGATGGTCGAGCGAGGTGACAACAGCCAACGAGAAGATCGCCGGCGACTTTGCTGACAACGACCTACTCCAACGCACGAGCGCCGTCGCGGCCACCGCTGAGGCGTATCCGATTGCCGCGATCCGATATGAGCTCGCGCTACCCGCAGGCACTTCCGTGCCGCCGGGCATCACGTGGGAGATCCTCGGCCAGACCAGCTCGACCGTAACGGTCGGCGTCGTGTACCGCGAGAGCCAGGTCCCGAGCGTCCTGCTCCCCAATCCGACACCGTGGGGCACCGCCTGCCGCGAGTTCACCGTGTCGCCCGGATCGACGGTCGAGTTCGTTCACGTCGCCTGTCCGCCGGGATTCGGGGAACCCTTGACGGACGGCTGAACCGGACCATGTACGCCCCATGGTTGCAACATCATCGATTGTTGCGACACGATAACAGCACCAACCTCGACGGGACGGTCACATGACCCGAAGCTCGCGCGCGACTCGCCTCGGTTGGGTAGCGCTCGCCGTTGCGGTCGTGCTGCTGTGCATCATCTGTTCAAGCGCTGTGAGCATCGCACGACAACCCGACTGCGTCGCCGGGCTTGCCGTCACGCTTCTGCCGCCGCTCGCGACGTGCGGTGCGCCCACAGCGGTGCAGGCGGCAGGCGGCTGGATCTGCGCTGCCGCGGTCTACGGAGGGACGCTGTTCGCTGTGATCGTCGGCGTTGTAAGCCTCGTCCGCCGATCACGCGCGCACCGGTCGGCACTCGGCATCGTCGCCCCTCTGGTCTTGCTGTCGGGTCTCGTCTGCCTGTCGATCGAGAGGCAGAACGGAGGCTTAGGTCTGTTGTACGCGTCCGTGGGGTCCGCTTCGGCACTGGTGATCGGCAGCCTGCTCGCCACGATCCGGGCCGCCCGGCTCGCGCATTCCTCGCCCGATCTCGTTGAGGCGCGCTGACACGAGACCGCCCACGGGGCGAACCCTGGGTCGGGAGTTCTGGTGGTTCCGCCAACACGCCGATGACGGGGAACCGCCCGCCTCGGGCTGATCGGTCTCCGCTCCCCGCCCGTAGGGTGGAACAGATGGAAGACCTGGTCGTACGCATCGTTCTGCTCGTCGTGATGGTGGGGTCCGGCATCCTTCTCATCTGGATGGCGAACGCCACGGCCAGCGGGCGCCTCGGACGCAACGGCCTGGCCGGCATCCGCATCCCGAGCACGATGGCCAGCGATGAGGCCTGGCTCCTGGCTCACCGCCGCGCGAAGCGACCCACGCTTCTCGCCGGCTACGCGTCGATCGTGGTCGGCCTCGCGGCAATGCTTCCGGTCTCTCCCGCCGTCCTCGGTGCCATCGTCATCGGCGGCAGCATCCTGATGCTCGTCCTCGTGCTCTACGGCGCGCGCGTCGGGGCTCGAGCCGCGAATACCGCGCCGTAGCGCGGCGAACCGAACTCAGGAGAATGGCCGTTCACGACGCCGCTTCACCCCGGTTTCACGCGGGTGCCGCGACCCCTCACGACCGATTCTCCTGAGTTCTGCACCACCAGCCGCATCTCGAAGGCGGCAACCGCCGCCCCCGGCCTCAACCGCCGAGGTCCACCCGCCAATAGAGCGAGCCGTCCGGCGCACGGTCGAGCACGCCCATGTCGACGGCGCGGCGACGGAAGAACGCCGGGTCGGCCACGAACATCCGCAACCGCTCGTTCAGCGCCGATTCAGCGACGCGCTCCCCCGGTTCGATCACCCGACGCGCCACGGCGGCGACGGCCGCATCCACACCGTCGATCGGCAGATCTGACACCGCGATCCGCTCACCCCCGAGCACCGCGAGCGCGCCCAGCCGCGCATCGAGCGCCGCCACCGCGTCACGCACGAACGCCTCGCTCAGCACCACCCGCCCGTCGACGCGGTCGGCCACACCGCTCGACACGAAACCGTCGAAACGCGGGTCACCGGCCGCTGCCGAACCGCTGAGCACTTCCGCAAAAGCGGCTCGGAGCCGATCGGCGCGCAGCATGGCCACCAGCGAGCGGACGGGACGAAGCGAGACGGACACCCTGGCATCCTCGCGCCCGCTCGGCCCCGGAGCAACCGATCCGAGGTGACCGTCGGCCAGGATGGAGACAACGACCACTTCCGAGACCGATGGAACGAGTGACCCGTATGCGACGGATGCCGCCGACCCGCCCGATCGCCACGATGACGCTGCTCGCCGCTGTCCTCGGCGCCGGCCTGAGTGGATGCGCGGCAACGGACCCGCAGCCCCCGACGATCACCGAGCCCGCCGAATCTGCCGCAGCTACCGAGTTCGGCGATCTGGCCGCCGCCGTGATCGCCGCCGTCCCGCGCATCACCGACGTGACCGATCCGGCACGCTCGCAGAACGGCCTCGGCGAGCGCCTGCAGCTGACGCTCCTCGTCGACCGTCCCGACCCCCTCGACGCGGAGGAGCTGGACGCCGCGGTCGAAGCCATCTGGCGCACGCTGCCCTGGGAGCCCAATGCCATCGCCCTCGTCGCGGGCGTCGGCACGGAGGGCGATGCCGAACCCGTCGACCTGCGGACCGCCGCAGCCGAACTCGCCCCGATGGGTCACACCGACGCCGGTCAGGGCGGCGTGAGCTTCGTCGACATGGCGGAGCGCTACGGCGCGTGGACGGCGCCGGAGTAGTCCCCGCGAAGGCGCCGTCAGCGGCACCGCCGCGCCGGTCAGCCGCGCGGGGTCTCGGCGACCTCGACCTCGACGTGGTAGTCCGTGCCGTCGACGTCGCTGATCGTGACGGGCGCGTCGAACTGTGAGCCGGTCGTCGGATCGGTGAGCACGCAGTCCACCTGCGTCCCGTCGACGAGATCCACCGAGTCCGACCCGCAGTCCATCTCGGGACGCATGCCGACCTGTTCCTCCAAGGCCGAGGCCGCGAGGTCGGCGATCTCCGACGACGGCACGGTCAGGTTCGCGCTCGCGCTGACCGAGCACGCCGACAGCAGCGCCGTGGCGGCGACGAGCGGAACGGCGAGCAGACGGATGCGGTGCGGGATCGACATGAGGCTCCTCGAGGAAAGCGCGCTCGGCGCGCGGGGTGACGTATCGCGCGCGGCGAGCACCGCGCACAGCCACGCTTTCAGATCCCCGGGATTGCCGCGGACGGTTGACACCACCGAGACTGATCCCGTGAAGATCGCCATCGCCGGCGCAACCGGCATCGTCGGAACCCACGTGCACCGCATCGCCCGCGAGCGCGGCCACGAGGTCGTCCCCCTCTCGCGCAGCACCGGACACGACCTCGAACACGCCGCAGGTACCGGCAGTGCCCTCGCCGATGCCCTCACCGGCGTCGACACGATCATCGACGTCAGCGGCATCCAGACCCTCTCGCGCCACCGCTCCATCCGCTTCTTCGAGTCCGTCTCCGAGGCCCTGCAGACCGCCGGTGTCGCGGCGGGCGTCCGCCACCTCGTCGCCCTCTCCATCGTCGGGATCGACGGCGTCGACGCCTCGTACTACGGCGGCAAGCTCGCGCAGGAGCGCGCCGTGCAGCGCGGCGCCCTGCCGCATACGCTGTTGCGGGCGACCCAGTTCCACGAGTTCGCCGAGCAGACGATGGCGCGCGGATCCCTCGGCCCGATCACCCTCGTCCCGGCAGCGCGGGTGCGTCCCATCGCCGCCCGCGACGTGGCCGACCGCCTCGTCACCCTCGCCGAGGGCGAACCGCTCGGCCGCGCGCGCGACCTCTCGGGACCGCGGGACGAGCGGCTGCTCGACATGATCCGCCGCGTGATCCGGGCCCGCGGCATCCGCCGCCCCACGTTCGAAGTGCGCCTGCCCGGATTGTTCGGTCACGCCATGGAATCGGGGCACCTGCGCGGCACCCCCGACGCCGACCGCGCGACGCTCACCTTCGCCGACTGGCTCGACAGCGACGACGCACGCTGATCAGTCGTCCTGGTCCGGGGCCGCCGCGACGCGCCGCAGCCGCGTCCACCCGCGCCAGCCGCGCTCCTCGAGCAGCTCGATCAGGCGCCCCGCAGCCGGGGACGACGCGAGCATCCGCGAATCGAGCAGGTCGATGAGCCCCTGCTCCAGCCCCAGCTCATCGGCCGCCCCGGACGCGAGCGCCCGGGTGTTGATGCGATCGAGGATGTCGGCGACCTCGACCACGCGCGGGTCATCGGCCGTCCACGACAGGGCGTCGCTCAGCAGCCCGTAGAGCCTCACGAGGTCCGGGTCGTCGAGATCGCGATGCTTGCCGGCGATGACCTCGTCGATCGTGTCGGGCAGCTGCGCCGCGACGAGGATCCACGCGTCCCGCTCCTCCTCGATGTACCCCTCGGCCACCCCCATCGCCCGCAGCCGATCGAGGTAGCCGACGACACTCGCCGGCAGCGCGAGCTGCTCCCCCGCCGCCAGCTGCGCGAGGCGCGCGCGGGCGTCCTGCAGCCGTCGCACCTCCGCGCGCAGCCGCGCATCGATCTCGCGGATGCCGCGGCCGAACTCCGCCGCGTCGGCGTCGAGCAGGTCGGCCACCCGCGCCAGCGGCACACCGGCCGCCGCGAGCACGTGGATGCGGATGAGCCGGACGACCGCGTCCGCGTCGTAACTCCGGTACCCCGACCGGTCGCGCTCGGGCTCGGGCAGCAGACCGACCCGGTGATAGTGCCGGACGGCGGCGACCGTCACGCCCGCGTACGCCGCCAGCTGGCCGATCGTCAGCATCCGTCCGCCTCCCGTGTCCGCCTCGCCGTCATCACATCCGCACCACGATCATCACGTGATCCTGCGCCGATAGACAGCGAGCGCCGCGACGAAACCCACCACCAGAATGCCGACGCACCACGCCACGGCCACCACGACCTCGCCGCCCACCGGCCGTCCCGCGAACAGCGCGCGGAGGGAGTTCACGATCGAGGTGACCGGCTGGTTCTCGGCGAACCACCGCACCGGCCCCGGCATCGAATCCGTGGGCACGAACGCCGAGCTCACGAACGGCAGGAAGATCAGCGGATACGAGAACACGGTCGCGCCCTCCACCGACGATGCCGACAGCCCCGCGATGACGGCGAGCCACGTGAGCGCCAGCACGAAGAGCACCAGGATGCCGATCACCGCCAGCCACGCCGCGACCCCCGCCCCGGTGCGGAACCCCATCAGCAGCGCGACGGCCACCACGACGGCGACCGAGACGAGATTCGCGACGAGAGAGGTGAGCACGTGCGCCCAGAGCGTCGCCGACCGTGCGATCGGCATCGAGTGGAACCGGTCGAAGATCCCGCCCCTCAGGTCGCTGAAGAGGCGGTACCCGGCGTAGGAGACGCCCATCGCGACCGTGATGAGCAGGATGCCGGGCAGCATGTAGTCGATGTAGCTGCCGCCGCCGGCATCCGTCCGGATCGCCCCGCCCAGGACGTAGACGAACAGCAGCATGATCGCGATCGGCATGACCGCCGTCGTGATGATCGTGTCGGGGCTGCGGAGGACGTGCCGGAGCGAGCGCCCCGTGAGGGTGGCGGTGTCGGCGAAGAAGTGTGCGGCCATGGTCCTAGTCCCGTCCTGTCGCGGTGTCGCCGATGACGGCGAGGAAGATCTCTTCGAGCGAGGGCTGCTTCTCGACGTACTCGACCCGCACCGGCGGCAGCATCCGCTTCAGCTCCTCGAGAGTGCCGTCGACGATGACGCGCCCCTCGTGCAGGATCGCGATGCGGTCGGCGAGCGCCTCCGCCTCGTCGAGGTACTGGGTGGTGAGCAGCACGGTCGCGCCGCCGGCGGCGAGTTCCTCGACCGCGCGCCACACCTCGATGCGCCGCTCCGGGTCGAGACCCGTCGTCGGCTCGTCGAGGAACACGACGGGCGGGTCGCCGATGAGGCTCATCGCGATGTCGAGGCGGCGCCGCATCCCGCCCGAGTACGTCCCCGCCTTGCGGCCGGCGGCATCGGTCAGGCCGAACCGGTCGAGCAGACGGTCGGCGACCCGTCTCGGCTGCGCGAGGTGGCGCAGCTTCGCGACGAGCACGAGGTTCTCGCGCCCGGTGAGAATCTCGTCGACGGCGGCGAACTGCCCGGTCAGGCTGATCGACTCGCGCACCCGCGCGGGCTGGGTCGCAACGTCGAACCCGGCGACGCCGGCCGAGCCCGCGTCTGCCCGCGCGAGCGTCGAGAGGATCCGCACGAGCGTCGTCTTGCCCGCCCCGTTCGATCCGAGCAGCGCGACGATGCTGCCGCGCTCGACGTCGAGGTCGACCCCGCGCAGCACGCTCACCTTCCCGAACGACTTCTCAAGATCCCGTACCCGGATCACCGGCCCGCTCGACGCGGTCATCTGTTGCTTTGCATCCGTCACGGTCCGCTCCTTTCTCGCCGCCGCCCGCCCATCGGGCGACTCGAGATCAGGATGCGGGGTTGATGCAGCATCAAGGTCAAGCCCGAATCCGCACTCCTTCGGCATTGCGGCCCGCACGGCCGAGCGCAAGCCCGGGCGGCAGGAGGGGGCGGTCGTGTTGACTGCGGGAATGACGAGCTGGACCGAGACCGTTCTGTGGTGGCACGTGTACCCGCTGGGGTTCACCGGGGCGCCGATCCGTCCGGAGGAGCCCGTTGCCGACACCGTGCATCGCCTCCCGCGCATCGAGGCGTGGCTCGACCACGTCGTCGAGCTCGGACTGAACGGACTCCTCCTCGGCCCCGTGTTCGCGTCCGAGACGCACGGCTACGACACCGTCGACTACTTCCGCATCGACCCGCGCCTCGGTGACGAGGGTGACCTCGACCGGCTCATCGCTGCGGCTCGCGAGCGCGGTATCCGGGTGCTGCTCGACGGCGTGTTCAACCACGTCGGTCGCGCGCACCCGTCGTTCCAGGCCCTGACCGAGGCGGGACCCGACGCCGACACCGCCGAGCTGTTCCGGGTCGACTGGAACGGCTGGACGTCCGGCGCTTCGATCCGCGCGGACGTCTTCGAAGGCCACGACGCGCTCGTCGCCCTCAACCACGACTCCCCCGCGGTCGCGGACCTCGTCGTCGACGTCATGACGCACTGGCTCGATCGCGGCATCGACGGCTGGCGACTGGATGCCGCGTACGCCGTGCCGCCGGCGTTCTGGGCACGCGTGCTCCCGCGCGTGCGCGAGCGGTTCCCCGACGCCTGGTTCCTCGGCGAGGTGATCCACGGCGACGCGCCGAGCATCGTGCGCGATTCGACCATCGACTCCCTCACACAGTACGAGCTGTGGCAGGGCATCTGGCACGGCATCGCGGACCGCAACCTGTTCGAGCTCGCGCACGCGATCGAGCGCCACGTCGATCTGCTGTCGGAGTTCGCGCCGCAGACCTTCGTCGGCAACCACGACGTCACCCGCATCGCGTCGGCGGTCGGCGTGGACTTCACGCCGCACGCGATCGCCGTGCTGTTCACCGTCGCCGGCATCCCCTCGGTCTACGCGGGAGACGAATACGCCTACCTCGGCCAGAAGGAGGAACGCCTCGGCGGCGACGACGCCGTGCGGCCCGAGTTCGCCGAGCATCCGCCGGCGCCCGAGACGCTGGGCGACGACGCCGAGCGGATGCTGCGCCTCCACCAGCAGCTCATCGCGATCCGGCGGCAGCATCCGTGGCTCCACCGGGCGCACACCGACGTCATCCACACCGCCAACACGGCGATCGTGCTGCGGACCGCGACCGGCTCGGGCGCGATCGTGACGGCGCTCAACCTCGCCGACGACGCCGTGACGGTTCCCGTGGCCGACGCTCGGGAGGTACTCGCGGGCGACGCGCGGCTCGACGGTTCGCACGCAGAGCTGCCGCCGCGGGGCTTCGCCGTGCTCTCCTCGTAAGCCGGCGCGGGCGGCGCGGGTCGCGGCCTGCGCGGTGGGCGCGGTCGCGGGGCGGTCCCGCGTCACCTCACCGGAAGTCGCGGGACCGGTGCTGCACGCTCACCCGCAGATCCTCGAACGCGTCGGCGAGGATGTTCACCACCCCCTCGTTGGAACGCTCCAGCATCCCGCGCACGATCAGCGCCGGGCTGTCGCGCACGACCCGCCGGTACCGCTGCCACATGCCGGTCGAGCAGATGATGTTCATGAGCCCGTGCTCGTCCTCGAGGTTGAGGAACGTGATCCCGGATGCCGTCGCGGGACGCTGCCGGTGCGTCACGAGCCCGGCGACCTCCACCCGGCGGCCGGTCTCGTGCTCGCGGAGATCGCCCGCCGTGAGCACGCCCCGCGCATCGAGCTGCGAGCGGTAGTGCGTCATCGGGTGGTCATCGGGCGAGATGCCCGTCGCCCACAGGTCGGAGGCGAGCACGTCGTAGCTCGACTGATCGGTGAACAGCGGCGGCTGGACGGCGATCAGCGAATCGGGCAGGTACTCGATGCGGTCCTGCGCCGCCGATCCCGCCAGCCAGATCGCTTCGCGGCGGGAGTGGCCGAAGCACTCGAGCGCGCCCGCGGTGGCCAGCGCCTCGAGCTGCGTCGTGTCGGCGCCGGTGCGGCGGACGAGGTCGCGCATGTCGCGGTACGGACCCGACGCCTCGCGCTCGGCCACGATGCGCTCGGCGAATGCCGTGCCGATGCCGGTGATGGCGGCGAGCCCCAGCCGCACCGCGACGTTGCCGTCCCGCCGGTGCGCGGCAGACTCATCGGGCGCCTTGATGTCGAACACCGGCACGGGGGGCTGCTCCCCCAGGCAGGAGTCGAGTCCGGTGGGGGCGACGCGTTCTGACTCGCCTGCGGCTCGCTCGACGTCCGGGGTGGAGACGGGCTCGAGCACGGCCTGCGCGCCGGAGAGCAGCAGATCGGGCCGACGCACCTGCACGCCGTGCCGCCGCGCATCGGCCGAGAGGGTCGCCGGCGAGTAGAAGCCCATGGGCTGAGCGCGCAGCAGTCCCGCCAGGAAGGCCGCCGGATAGTGCAGCTTGATCCACGAGCTCGCGTACACGAGCAGACCGAACGACAGCGAATGGCTCTCGGCGAAGCCGAAGTTCGCGAAGGCCTGGATCTTCGCGTAGATGTCGTCGGCGGCATCCCCGACGAGTCCGTTCTCGGCCATGCCGGCGTAGAGCTTCTGCTTGAGGGAGTCGATGCGCTCGATCCCGCGTTTGGACCCCATCGCGCGCCGCAGCAGATCGGCATCCTCGCCCGAGAGCCCGCCGATCACCATGCCCATCTGCATGAGCTGCTCCTGGAACACCGGCACGCCGAGGGTGCGCTCGAGCACGCCCTTCAGCTTCGGATGCGGATACGTCGTCTTCTCGTAGCCGAGCTTGCGCCGCACATAGGGATGCACCGCGCCGCCCTGGATCGGTCCCGGCCGGATCAGCGCGATCTCGATCACCAGGTCGTAGAACCGGCGCGGCTGCAGACGCGGCAGCAGTCCCATCTGCGCGCGCGACTCGACCTGGAACACCCCGACCGAATCCGCCCGGCACAGCATGTCGTAGACGGCCGCCTCCTCCTTCGGCAGCGTCGACAGCTCGAACCTCTCACCGGTCGCGCCCTCGATGAGGTCGAAGCAGTACTGCAGGGCGGCGAGCATGCCGAGCCCGAGCAGATCGAACTTCACGAGCCCCATCCACGCGGCGTCGTCTTTATCCCACTGGATGACGGTGCGATCCTGCATCCGGGCGTGCTCGATCGGCACGACCTCGCCCACGGGCCGATCGGTCAGCACCATGCCGCCGGAGTGGATGCCGAGGTGCCGGGGAGCCTTGAGCAGTTCGGCGGCGTATGCGAGCACCCGCTCGGGGATGTCGTGGTCGGGACCGGTGTCGAGCGTCGCCCCCCAGCGCTCGACCTGCTTCGACCAGGCGTCCTGCTGCCCGGGCGAGTGCCCGAGCGCCTTGGCCATGTCGCGCACCGCGTTCTTCGGCCGGTACTGGATGACGTTGGCCACCTGCGCCGCCCGGTCGCGGCCGTACTCGGCGTAGACCCACTGGATGATCTCCTCGCGCCGGTCCGAGTCGAAGTCGACGTCGATGTCGGGCTCTTCCTCGCGCAGGGCCGAGAGAAACCGTTCGAACGGCAGCTGGTAGTAGATCGAGTCGATCGCCGTGATGTCGAGCAGATAGCAGACGGCGCTGTTCGCGGCCGATCCGCGCCCCTGACACAGGATGCCGCGCCGCCGCGCCTCCTGCACGATCCCGTAGACGATGAGGAAGTACCCCGGGAAGTCCTTCTGCTCGATCACGGCGAGCTCGCGCTCGATGCGGTCGCGATCCTGCGGCGGAAGGTTCGGATACTTCCGCGGAACCGCCTCCCACACGATCTGCCGGAGGTACGACATCGGCGTGTGCCCCTCGGGCACCGGCAGCTTCGGCAGGGCCGGCTTCGCCCGTCGCAGCGGGAACGCCAGCTCGTCGGCCAGATCGACCGTGCGCGAGACGGCGCCGGGGTACCGGCGGAACCGTCGCATCATCTCGGCTCCCGACCGCAGGTGCGCGCCGGCGTGGGCGGGCAGCCAGCCGTCGAGCTCGTCGAGACCGCGACTGGCCCGCACGGCCGCGATCGCCGCGGCGAGGTGCGCCTTCTCGGGGACGGCGTAGTGGACGTTGTTCGTCGCAATGACGCCGAGCCCCCGCTCGCGGGCGAGGCCGGCGAGGATGTCGTTGTGCCGGGTGTCGAGCGGCTCGCCGTGGTCGATCAGCTCGACCTCGACGGCATCGGGGCCGAAGCGCGCGACGAGCGCGTCGAGCTCGGCGGCGGCCGCACCGGCCCCCGCGCGCAGGAGAGCTTGCCGCACCGCGCCCTTGCGGCATCCGGTGAGAATGCTCCAGTGCCCGTCGGCGGCGTCGGCGAGGTCATCGAGCCGGTAGCGCGGCTTGCCCTTCTCGGCGCCGGCGAGCTGGGCCTGCGTCAGCGCGCCGGCCAGCCGGTGGTACCCCTCCTCGCCCCGCGCGAGCACGAGCAGGTGGGCACCGGGTGGATCCGCCTCGTTGCGTGCCGCGCCGACGCGCTGCGGCAGGTCGAGCGAGAGCTCGGCCCCGAACACCGTCTTGACCGACAAGTGCTCGGCGGCCTCGGCGAAGCGGACGATGCCGTAGAAGCCGTCGTGGTCGGTGACGGCCAGCGCGTGCAGCCCGAGCCGCTCGGCCTCTTCGACGAGATCCTCGGGCGACGACGCGCCGTCGAGGAAGGAGTACGACGTGTGCGCGTGCAGCTCGGCATACGGAACCGCATTGTCGGGACGCTCGATCGGCGGGGCGGTGTAGGCCCCGCGCTTGCGCGACCAGGCGGGGCTGTCTCCCCCGTCGGCTCCCGGCGGCGCGCTCGGGGCGCGGTTGCCGCTGAGCAGCCGCTCCATCTCGGACCACGACACCGACGGGTTGTTGAAGCCCATCAGTCGTACCGCCCCTCGATGAACCACTCGCCGCCGTCGCAGACGAGCAGCCAGGCCGTCTGGGTCGCGTCGACGACCTGGAAGCGGTGGGCGCGCCGGGCGCGTTCGGGATCCCACAGCCGTTCGAACACCGGCCAGGGCCCGGCCCACGAGCGGATGCCGCGCGATCCGTTCGCGGAGACCATCGCCGCCGGCACGGCCGTCGGCTCGCCGCGGCCGTCGACGGCCACCATGTCGCCGTCGCGATCGACGACGGCGAGCGGGAGCGCCGCGGCGTAGACGGTCGAGGGCAGCGGGTCGGGCAGGCTTCCCGGCCACGGCCGGTCGCTGTCGCTGTTCGGCGACCGGTCGCCCCACGGCACGAGCACCTGCCGCTCGCTCAGCCAGCGCCCGCCGCCCACCACGGGGGTCACGACGCCGCGGTGCCCGAGCATCGCCTGCACCCGCGACAGGGCGTGGTGCACGCGCTGCTCGGGTCCGGAGCCGAAGAGCGAGACGGCGTGGTGGGATGCCGCATCCACCGCCTCGGGCTCGATCGTCACCTTCGCGACACCGCTGACGAGCTTGCCGCTCTCGGCCAGCTGCCAGCGCACGCGGTCGACGACGGCGGCGGCGTCGAAGGTGCCCGGATGCAGCCACACCCGGTTGCTGGTCTCGCCCCGGTCTCCCGTGAGGATCACCCGCAGCTCGGTGCAGACGAGGTCGACCGCGCCGAGCCCGGCGATGAAGTCCTCGGCGGCGACGCGCATGCCGAACGCCACCTGGTCGGCGATCTCGAGCGGCGGCTCGAAGGCCACCTCGCGATGGAGCTCGGGCGGCGGCGTGCGCGGGGTGACGGGGCGGGAGTCGGCTCCGGCCGCGAGGGCGTGCAGCCGCGCGCCGCGGAACCCGAACCGCTCGACGAGACGGTCGGGGTGGATCGCCGCGAGGTCGCCGAGGGTCTGCACGCCGAGCCGGGCGAACAGGTCGACCGTGTCGTCGTCGAGCACCGCGATCGACAGCGGCGCGAGGAACTCGGCCGACCGCCCGGCCTCGACGACGTGGATCGGCCGGCCGGCCCGGGTGCGCGCCCGCGCCGCCTGCTGCGCGGTGAACGGACCATCGGCGAGGCCGGCGCGCGCGTCGATGTCACCCTCGGTGACGGCCGCCAGCAGCGCGCCCGCCGCCTCGGTCTCGCCGCCGTAGAACCGCGCCGGGCCGCGGGCGCGCAGCGCGCACAGCCCCGGCTGCAGCACCTGCACCCCGGGTGCCATCTCTTCGAGCCGGGCGACCAGCGGAGCGAACTGCCGGTGATCGCGCGCCTCGTCGGCCTCGGCCACGCGCAGCCCCGGACACCGCGCCTGCGCGTCGCGACGGCGCTGCCCCCGCCGGACACCGTCGGCCCGAGCCGCCGCCGAGCACGCGACGACGACGCCCTTCGCGAAGACCGCGACCGGTTCGCCCGGCTCGCCGCCGCTCTCGCGCCGCAGCGCCACGACCGGCCAGTCGGGCACCCAGATCACGAGGCTGCGGACGGGAGCCGGAGCGTCGCTCGCCGGCGGCGGCGGCGCAGCTGAAGCCGGCGGCGCAGCCGGCACGGGTGGCTCCGAAGCAGCCGGGGCGGTCACCGCTCCGGCTCGCGATGCGGCCGGGGCTTCCGTGATCGTCCCCGCGTCGGCCTTCTCGACCGTCCGTGTCGCGGTCGCCACCTCAGACCGCCCGTCGCATCGGGATCGGCTCCGACAGCGGTGTTCCGGCTGGCGCCGTGCGCGCGCCGAGGTCGTGCTGCGGCATCTCGGCGAGCGCCCCGTCGGTTGCGGGCAGCAGCACCCGCGCCGAGCGCGGCACCGGAGAGCGCCGGCTCGAGACCGTCACCGTCAGCTCCCGTTCACTGAGGTAGCCGTCGCCGTCGCCGAGTCCCGACCACCGGGCGTCGGCGACGTCGAGCATCGCCTCGGTCTGCGGCCACGGCCCCTGCACGAGCAGCACCGCCCCGCGATCGCGGAGCCGTCCCGCGAGCTTGGAGATGTCGGCATCCTTCGCCCGCTCGGGCGGCCGCACCGCGACGACCGGCAGCACGTCGGCGATCGTGGCGGTGACCGCCAGCCAGCGCGGCCCCGGCTCGGGGATCAGCACGACGCGGGAGAGATCGACTCCGGCGCGTTCCGCCGCCTCGGCGCCGAATCCCGGCATCCCCACGACACCGCACCACGACCCCGCCTGCGACGGCTGCGCGAGCAGCGCGAACAGCAGCGACAGCGACGACCCGAGCGAATACGCCGAGCCGGGACGCAGCCCCCGCCCGGGCAGCAGACCGGCGAGGGCGGGATGCGTGGGAAGCGAGGGAGCGTCGAGCCGGCGCCCCTGCATGCGCTCCATCTGCGCGCGCAGACGCTGCACGTCTGCAGCGGCAGCGGGATTGCGCATGATCGACCTCACTCATCCAGGCTAGAACATGTGTTCTAAGCCCTCAACCGTGAGTTCGAAGATACGCACGACCTCCGACATCGCCTCCGGCATCTCCCCCCGAGCCGAACGTGCGCCCAACGGTGGGGACGGGATCAGGCGCAGTTCCATACATGAGGCGCGGAAAAGACCGCGCCTCACGCACAAACCTGCGCCGCACACCCGACGTCAGCACCGACCGCAGCGCGGCCGCCACCGGCCGACGGCTACGCCGCGAGGGTCAGGTACGGCTCCCAGCTGGGGTCGGTGCGCTCGGTGCCGCGCACCGTCCAGTGCGCGCCGCGAGGCGGCTGCGGCGCCCAGCGCAGCGCCCACCCCATCTCCTGCGGGGTGTGGTCGCTCTTGGCGTTGTTGCATCGCAGACAGCACGCGACGAGGTTCTCCCACGAGTTGCTGCCCCCGCGCGAGCGCGGCAGCACGTGATCGATCGTCGTGGCCGCCTTGCCGCAGTAGGCGCAGCGGTGCGCATCCCGGCGCAGGACGCCCCGACGCGTCACCGGCACGCGGCGCACGTTCGGAATGCGCACGTAGCGGGTCAGCACGATCACCGCCGGTCTGTCGTAGACGCCGTCGATCCCGAGGACCGGATCTCGGTCGTCGTGCTCGATGACCGTGGCCTTGTCGTTCATGACCAGGATCAGTGCTCGGCGGAAGGAGACGACCGCGAGCGGCTCGTATCCGGCGTTCAGAACCAGTGTGCGCATGATGTCCTCTCGAACCGCCCTGACGGCTTCAGCGGTTGTCCGATGCGAGTGACGCCGCGCGTGCTGAACGGGAGCGAGCACGAAAAAAGGCGCCGTCATGAAGACAGCGCCTTGAATCACGGCCGAGGCCGCAGGTGTGCACACGATGCCGCAGGACGTAGCGACCGAGAGCATTCACGGTTCGAATGCCTGGTTGATGTCCCATCGGCTCCCCCTCGACGTACGCGAGTGTCGGGATCAGGGTAATACACCCCGGCCGGACGGAGGCCAACGCGGGATGAACGAATCGGAGCGTGTCCTCCCGGGCGCGACCGCGCTCCTCCCGCACATGCGAACGGCCGGAGGCGCGATGCGCTCCGGCCGTTCGGACGAGGGGATCAGGCGCCGTTGGTGACGAGCCAGTTCTCCGCGTTGACATAGGTGCCGTCGACGACGATCTCGAGGTGCAGGTGCGTGCCGAACGCGCGGCCGGTGTCGCCCACCTGGCCGAGCAGCTGACCCGCGCTGACGGTGTCGCCGACCTGGACGGCACGGGTGCCGTAGGTCATGTGCGCGTAGAGGCTCGTCACGTTCACGCCGTTGATGTTGTGCGCGACCTTGACGTAGACGCCCCACCCCGGGCCGCTCTCGCTCGACGCGACGACGGTGCCGTCGGCGACGGAGTAGATCGGCGTGCCGCCGCCGACCATGTAGTCGGTGCCGCGGTGCCCGGCGTACGGGGTGCCGAAGTTGTTGAAGCTCATGAGCGGCCGGCGCACGAGGCCCGAGCCGGGAGCGACGAGCGGGATCGGGTCGCTGTAGGTCGACGACGACGACGAGGAGGCGGTCGAGCTGGCGGCGGAGAGGCGGCGGGCGAGAGCCTCGGCGGCGGCCTTCTCGGCTGCCTCCTGGTCCTTCTTCTTCTGGATCTCCTCCGGCGTGGTCGCCGTGAAGCCGCTGCGGTCGAGGGCTGCCGGAGCCGCCTCGGAGCCGACGACGAGCGACTGCGCGTTGCTCGCGGCGACCTGCTGCAGCGTCTGCGCCTCGGCCGTCTCGCCGCGGACGGCGGCGAAGGCGGGGATCGCGACGGTGGCGACGAGGCCGACGACGGCCGCGAGGGTCACGGTGCTGCGAACGGGATGCTGGACGCTGCGCCGGCGCGCGGCGCGAGTTGTCGTGGCGACCGTTCCCGCGGTCTTAGCGACGGGGCGTCGGAATCCGATGCGCATCGCTCGACCGGGACGGTCGGGACTCGTCGGGTCGACTTCGGGCGTGTCTGCCGACGAATCGTTGTGTTCAGCCAAATCAGTCCTCCGGCGCCTCCGCGCCTTCTGGGCGCTGGCTCGTCGGTACTGCGTGACGGGCACGCGACGTTCGGGTGTCACCGGGCGGACGACGAGCCGAAAAGGCAATCCGCGCAGCGGTCTCGGGCGGGCTTCTCGCCTGGAGACTTCTCGAGGCTACCGGAAGGTAACGAATAAGTCACGTTCCCGTCCCCGGCGAAGACGCGCATGCGGCGACCGATCAGATTGCGAGCTCGGCGATGAGCGCCTCGACCCGCGCCCGGATGTCGTCGCGGATGGGGCGCACCGCGTCGAGGTCCTGACCGGCCGGGTCCTCGAGCGTCCAGTCCTCGTAGCGCTTGCCGGGGAAGATCGGGCAGGCGTCGCCGCATCCCATGGTGATGACGACATCCGATGCGCGCACGTCGTCCGTCGTGAGGATCTGCGGCGTGTTCGCGGTGATGTCGACGCCTTCCTCCGCCATGGCGGCGACGGCGACCGGGTTGATCCGATCCGCGGGCTCGCTGCCGGCCGACAGCACCCGCACGCGGCCTCCCGCGAGTTCGCGCAGGTAGCCTGCGGCCATCTGCGAGCGTCCCGCGTTGTGGACGCAGACGAACAGGACGGTGGGTGTCTCCGGCATCTCTCGTACTCCTCGGGTCGGACCGGGCTCTCCCCGGCGCTCGGCGTGGCCAGTCTGCGCGCGGACATAGACAGCTGTCAATATTGATGTTTGTCTATGTTCATGCCCGTCGGTGAACTGCTGCCCGTGCGCGACCTCCAAGCATGTTGCGCGCCGCTCACGCGCGAACCCATCGGTGCGGACAACGCCGAGTCGCTGGCGAGAACGCTGCGTGCGCTCGCCGATCCGGCTCGCTTGCGCTTGATCTCGATGGTCGCATCCCACGAGGGCGATGAAGCATGCGTCTGCGATCTCACCGAGCCGCTCGGCCTCTCGCAGCCGACGGTCTCGCACCACCTGCGTGTGCTCACCGATGCCGGGTTCCTGTCCCGTTCCAAGCGCGGCACGTGGGCGTACTACCGGCTCGTGCCGGGCTCGCTCGATGGCGTCGCCGCGCTGCTCGCGACGGTCTAGCCGGTGTCCTCCCGCGGGGTAGCCGCAGAGTTCATCGGAACCCTCGGACTGGTCACCGTCGTCGTGGGCTCCGGCATCGCTGCCTCGCGGCTCTCGCCGGCTGATGCCGGCCTCCAGCTTTTGGAGAATGCTCTGGCGACGACGGCGGGCCTGTTCGTGCTCATCGTCGTCTTCCAGCCCATCAGCGGCGCACACTTCAATCCGGTGGTGTCCGTCGTCGACGCCGCCCTGGGCTACCGGCGTTGGCGGGATGTGCTCGCGTACGTCCCGGCACAGATCGCGGGAGCCGTCGGCGGCGCGATCCTCGCGAACGCCATGTTCGGACTCGACGCGGTGAGCGTCAGCTCGAACGAGAGGCTCACGTGGTCGCACGCACTCTCCGAAGTGGTGGCGACGGCGGGTCTCGTCGTGGTCGTGTTCGTCCTGGCTCGAACAGGTCGCGCGAGATACGCCGCGCCCGCGGTAGCGGCTTACATCGGCGCCGCCTACTGGTTCACCAGCTCCACATCCTTCGCGAACCCCGCCGTGACAGCCGGACGGGTCTTCTCCGACACCTTCGCCGGCATCGCTCCGGGCAGCGCAGTGATGTACGTCGCCGCGCAGCTCTCGGGCGGCGCACTCGGGTGGGCGCTTGTGCTGCTGCTCGCTCCGATCCAGCGCCGCGACGGTGTCAGGATCGGGTGAGGAAGATGTGCGAGGCGACCTCGACGGGAAGCTCGAGCCCCTCGCCGTTGCCGTCCATCTGCACGAGGACGTAGCCCTCGGAGAACTGGAAGGTGCCGGTGCCGCCGGGTACCACGCCCGCCGCCCGCAGCTGCTGCAGGAGCTCGGGATCGACCTGCGCCGGCTCGGCGAGGCGGCGGACGGTCGCCGTGATCGGGCCGCCCGCCTCGTTGAGCAGGCGCACGAGGCCGACGACGCCGTCGTCGAAGGTGCGCGCCGGAACGTCGCCGAGCTGGTCGAGTCCCGGGATCGGATTGCCGTAGGGCGACTCGGTCGGGTGGCCGAGCAGCTCGATGAGACGGCGCTCGACGAGTTCGCTCATGACGTGCTCCCACCGGCACGCCTCTTCGTGGACGTACGCCCAATCGAGGCCGATGACGTCGCTGAGCAGACGCTCGGCGAGGCGGTGCTTGCGCATCACGTCGACGGCCTTCTGCCGGCCGCTGTCGGTCAGCTCGAGCGAGCGGTCCTCCGACACGACGACGAGACCGTCGCGCTCCATGCGACCGACGGTCTGCGACACCGTCGGTCCGGAGTGGCCGAGCCGCTCGGAGATGCGCGCGCGCAGAGGCACGATCGCCTCTTCTTCGAGCTCGAGGATGGTCCGCAGATACATCTCTGTCGTGTCGATGAGGTCGGTCATCTCAGCCTTTGCCTTGCGCGCGATGGTGGGGACTCAACCCTATCCGTTGCCACCGACGACGGCGCGAGAGGAGCAGCGCCCGCCCCCTAGAATCGCCTCATGGCGCATGTCACCCTGCCTCGAGACATCCTTCCCCGCGACGGTCGCTTCGGCTGCGGTCCCGCGAAGATCCGCCCGGAACAGGTCGCGGCCCTCTCGGGTCCCGGCTCGATCCTGCTCGGCACGTCGCACCGCCAGTCGCCCGTGAAGAGCCTGGTCGGCCAGGCGCGTTCGGGTCTGTCCGACCTCCTGCGTCTGCCCAAGGGCTACGAGATCATCCTCGGCAACGGCGGGTCGACGGCGTTCTGGGATGCCGCGGCATTCGGCCTCATCGAGAAGCGCAGCCAGAACCTCGTCTTCGGCGAGTTCGGCGGCAAGTTCGGCGCAGCCGCCGAAGCGCCCTGGCTCGACGCCCCCGACATCCGCAAGAGCGAGCCCGGCACCAGTGTGCGCGCCGAGGCCGTCGAGGGCGTCGACGTCTACGCCTGGCCGCACAACGAGACCTCGACCGGCGTCGCGGCGCCCGTCGAGCGGGTCGTCGGCGACGACGGCGCCCTGACCGTCATCGACGCGACAAGCGCCGCGGGCGGCATCGACTTCTCGGTGTCGCAGTGCGACGTGTACTACTTCGCCCCGCAGAAGAACCTCGGCTCGGACGGCGGCATCTGGTTCGCGGCGGTGTCGCCGGCGGCGATCGAGCGCATCGAGCGGATCGCGGCATCCGGGCGCTACATCCCCGAGTTCCTGAGCCTGAAGAACGCGCTCGACAACTCGCGCCTGAACCAGACCCTCAACACCCCGGCCGTCGCGACGCTGTACCTCCTCGACAAGCAGCTCGAGTGGATCCACAGCAACGGCGGACTGCAGTGGGCGGCCGATCGCACGGCGGAGTCGTCGAACGCGCTCTACGAATGGGCGGACGCCTCGTCGTACGCGACGCCGTTCGTCGCCGACCCCGCCGACCGCTCCCCCGTCGTCGTCACGATCGACTTCGACGACTCGGTCGACGCGGCAGCGGTCGCGAAGAGCCTGCGCGGCAACGGCATCGTCGACACCGAGCCCTACCGCAAGCTCGGCCGCAATCAGCTCCGCGTCGCGACCTTCGTGTCGATCGATCCCGACGACGTGCGCCAGCTGATCAAGTGCATCGACTACACGATCGAACGCCTCTGACCTCGTCGTCAGGGTGAAACGAAGAACGGATGCCGCAACTCGCGGCATCCGTTCTTCGTTGTCGAGACGTCGAGCTCAGCGCTCGTATGGCGACTCGTCGTGATCGGAATCGTCGTCGCCCGAGTCGTCATCCTCGTCGGAGTCGTCGTCCTCGTCGGAGTCGTCGTCCGAGTCGTCGTCCTCGTCCGAGTCGTCGAGCTCGTCGATGTCGACGCCGTCGACGTCGCCGCCGTGCGTGACGGCGGTGCTGCCGTCGGCGAAGTCATCGGCATCCACCTCGTCATCGTCGTCGTCGAGGTCGTCGTCATCGACGATGTGGTCGTCGAGATCGTTCTCGACCTCGTCGTCTTCGTCATCGAGGTCGTCGGCGTCGTCGTCCTCGGCGTTCTCGGCCGCAGCGGCCTGTGCGGCCTGGTAGTCGGCCAGACGCACGGCCCACGGCACCCACTCGGGCGCGAGCAGCGCGCCCTCGGTGGGCAGCAGCTCCACTTCGAGCACGGTCGGCTCGGAGTCGGGAACCACCGCGACGCTCACGGTCCACAGCCAGCCGGGATAACCCGGGAGAGTGGTGGCGAAGCGCAGCGACACGACACCGTCGGCTTCGATCACGTAGTCGACCGGGTCGCCGACCGTCGTCGCGGGGGTGACCTCGCGCAGCGCGGCCAGAGCGAGGTCGTGGGCGGTGGTGAGCCGCTCGTCCACCGACTCAGGCGTCGAGGTCATCGGCGACCTTGCGCAGCACGGCGGCGATCTTCTTGCCGTGGCCGGCGCTGGGGTAGCGACCGCGACGCAGGTCCGCGCCGATGCCGTCGAGCAGCTTGACGAGGTCCTCGACGATGATCGCCATGTCGTCCGCAGGCTTGCGGTTGCGCTTGCTGAGGCTCACGGGAGCTTCGAGCACGCGGACCGCGAGCGCCTGGAGACCGCGCTTGCCGTCGGCGACGCCGAACTCGAGACGGGTGCCGGGCTTGAGCGAATCGGTGCCGGCGGGAAGGGCGGTGGCGTGCAGGAAGACGTCCTGGCCGTCATCGGTGGAGATGAAGCCGAACCCCTTCTCGTCGTCGTAGAACCTGACCTTGCCGGTGGGCATGTGGATACCTCGCTGAGACGGCCCGCCGTGGCGGGTGGGGCTGAGTGCCGGGGCGCTCCGCCCCGACCTCCAGACTACGCCACGGGCGCGAACCGCTACGCTGGTGCGGATGAGCACTCCCGCGCCGAGCGATGACCTGCCGGTCCGCCGAATCGACCGCATCCTGGCGTTCATGTCGCTCGGGCTGCTGCTGCTGGCGATCGTGTGCTTCTTCGCCATCATCATCGGGACCGCGACCGGGATGGAACAGGCCGACTTCGGTGCCGGCATCTGGCCGACCGTGAGCGCGATCGTCTACGTCGCACCGCCCGTCGCGTTCGCCCTGCTCCTGACGGTGCTCATCATGACCTTCGTGCGACGGGGCCGGGCCAACAAGGGCCGGTGACGTGTCACCCGTCGACGCGCGTGCGCTCGCGAGCTGGCTCGCATCCGCCGATGATCGCGTCCTGACGGACCTCTTCGCGGCGCGCCAGGTGCCCGCGGCGCCGGGCTGGAACGACTTCTTCGACGCCGCCGAGGCCTTGCTGGAATCGGCCTCGATCGCGCGCGGGGCCGCACTGCTGTCTCGCGACCTGGTCGCCGCTCTGGGCGACGCCGTCGCCACCGGCGGCAGCGTCGCCGCGGGACCCGAGCGCGACTCCCTCGTGGCTCGGGCCTTCGTGCGACCCGACGGGACGCCGTATGGCTCGGTCGCCGACGCGTGGCCGGCGCTGACGACCGCGGCGACGACAGAGGCGGAGCGGGAGCCGGCCGCGCGGCCCGCGACCGACGCGATCGCCTCGGCGTCGGGTACCGAGAACGACGCACAGCTCGCCGAGCGCGCCTTCGCGGTCGTCGCCGCCCTCGCCGACGTCATCCATGCGACGGGTCCCGCGCCCCTGGCCCGCACGGGTGCCGGCACGCTCGGTGCGAGCGACCGCCGCCGCCTCATCGAGCTCGGAGCGGCAGACGATGCCGAGACCGCCGAACAGCTCGTGGCGATCGGCGCGGAGGCGGAGCTGCTGCGCTCCGCCGAGCGCGACTGGCGCGTCACCGCCGACGGGGCCGCCTGGCTGACCCGGAACACCGTCGATCGATGGGTGAGCATCGCGCAGCACCTCCGGGACGCCCTCCCCCCGGCGCTGCGCGGATCGCGCGGCGAGGTGCTCGACGCCGGCGAGTGGGAGCGCGCCTACCCCCTCGACCCGTCCTGGGCCGCGCGCGCCCGCGGTCTCGCCGATCGCTGGCGCGCCTGGGCCATCATCGACGCGGCCGGACGGCCGAGCGGATGGTCGACGAAGTTCGTGGCCGGCGGCCCGGTCGACACCGCCCTCCTCACCGACCTGCTGCCCGGAGAGGTCGACCGCATCTTCCTGCAGAACGACCTGACCGCGATCGCGCCCGGCCCCCTCGAGCCGGCGATCGACGCGCGGCTGCGCCGGGCGGCGAAGCGGGAGTCCCGCGCGCAGGCCTCGACCTACCGGTTCTCGGCCGAATCGATCGGTGCAGCCCTGGCAGCGGGCGAGGATGCGGCATCCCTCACCGAGTTCCTGCGGACGATCTCGCTCACCGGCCTGCCGCAGCCCCTCGCGTACGAGCTCGAGCGCGCCGCGGCGCGACACGGTCGCATCCGCGTCCGGGCGAACGCCGACGGCGGCACCCGCGTCGAAGCCGACGAGCCGCTCCTCGACACGCTGCGCGTCGATCAGGCCCTCCGACCCCTCGGACTCGTCGGCGAGACCGGCGCGCTCGTGAGCCGCAGCTCGCTCGACACGGTGTTCTGGATGCTGAGCGACGCACGGTACCCGGTGGTGGCCGTCGACGCCGACGGGCAATCGCGCGTCCTGCGGCGGCTCCGACTGGCCGCGGCACCCGAGCCGGAACGACCGCGCCACGACGACCTCGTCGCACGGCTGCGCGGAGCGCGCGGCACCGATGACGAGGCCGCCTGGCTGGTGCGGGAGCTCGAGCACGCCGTCCGTGCGCGCGCCGTCGTCGTCGTCACGGTGCGGCTGCCCGACGGCGCGGCGCGGGATTTCGTCCTGGAGGCGACCGGCCTCGGCGGCGGGCGCCTGCGCGGACGCGACCGCGCCGCCGACGTCGAGCGCACCCTGCCGGTCTCGAGCATCTCCGCCGTCCGGCTTCCCTGAGCCCATACGCTTCCGACGGTGACGACGCGGGCCGACCCGCACGCGTCACCGGTAGACTGGCTCGCTATGGCTGATGGCCCCCTGATCGTCCAGAGCGACCGCACCGTCCTGCTCGAGGTCGCCCACGCGAACGCGGAGGACGCGCGGCACGAGCTGGCGATCTTCGCCGAGCTCGAACGCGCTCCCGAGCACATCCACACGTACCGCATCACCCGGCTCGGCCTGTGGAACGCCCGCGCCGCCGGGCACGACGCGGAGGACATGCTCGCGACCCTCGACCGGTGGTCGCGGTTCCCCGTGCCGCCGTCGGTGTCGATGGACATCCGCGAGACGGTGAACCGCTACGGAAGACTCGTGATCGAGCGCGATGCCGAGGGCACGCTCGTCCTGCGCTCGACCGACCCCGCCGTCCTCGCCGAGGTCACGCGCAACAAGCGCATCCAGCCGCTGCTCCTCGGCCATCCCACGCCCGACTCCTATGTCATCGACGCCTGGGCGCGCGGTCAGATCAAGCAGGAGCTGCTCAAGATCGGATGGCCGGCCGAGGACCTCGCGGGCTTCACCCCGGGCACGCCGCACGAGATCGAGCTGAACGAGGACGGCTGGACCCTCCGCCCCTACCAGCGGAAGGCCGTCGACATCTTCTCCGAGGGCGGCTCGGGAGTGGTCGTGCTCCCCTGCGGCGCCGGCAAGACCCTCGTGGGCGCGGCCGCGATGGCCGACACCAAGACGACGACGCTCATCCTCGTGACGAACACCGTAAGCGCCCGGCAGTGGCGCAATGAGCTGCTCAGGCGCACCAGCCTGACGCCCGAGGAGATCGGCGAGTACTCCGGCCAGTCGAAGGAGATCAAGCCGGTCACCATCGCGACGTACCAGATCCTCACGGCGAAGCGGAAGGGCGAGTACGCCCACCTGGCGCTGCTCGACGCCCTCGACTGGGGTCTCGTCGTCTACGACGAGGTGCACCTGCTGCCGGCCCCGGTGTTCAAGCTGACGGCCGACCTGCAGGCACGTCGGCGCCTCGGGCTCACCGCGACGCTCGTCCGCGAGGACGGCCGCGAGGGCGATGTGTTCAGCCTGATCGGACCCAAGCGCTTCGACGCGCCGTGGAAGGAGATCGAGGCGCAGGGGTTCATCTCCCCCGCCGTCTGCTACGAGGTCCGCGTCGACCTGCCCGACGGCGACCGCCTCGAGTACGCCGCCTCGGCAGACGACGAGCGCTACCGCCTCGCGGCCACCGCGCACGCCAAGATCGGCGTCGTACGGGATCTCGTGGCCAAGCATCCGGGCGAGCAGATCCTCGTGATCGGCCAGTACCTCGACCAGATCGACGTGCTGTCCGAAGCGCTCGGTGCGCCGAAGATCACCGGTGCGACGCCCGTCGACGAGCGCGAAGAGCTCTACGACGCGTTCCGCACGGGAGAGGTCCCCGTGCTCATCGTCTCGAAGGTCGCCAACTTCTCGATCGACCTCCCCGACGCATCGGTCGCCATCCAGGTGTCGGGATCGTTCGGCTCGCGGCAGGAGGAGGCGCAGCGCCTCGGTCGCCTTCTGCGCCCGAAGTCGAACGGTCACACGGCGAGCTTCTACACGCTCATCGCGCGCGACACGGTCGACCAGGACTTCGCCCAGAACCGTCAGCGGTTCCTCGCCGAGCAGGGATACAGCTACACGATCCTCGACGGCGACGCGGTCGCCGCGGCGTGAGACCACGCGGTCCGGCGCGGCCCGGTCCTACGGACGGGTGAGGTTCGGCCGCGGCTCGCCGGGGAGCGGCACGGTCGCGGTCGGAGTCGGCATCGGGATCGGCGCCGGCAGCGGCGGACGCGCCATCCGGTACGTCCGCGTGATCGGGCGCCGGCGCAGCACCAGCTCGACGGCGGCGCAGTAGAGCCCGATGAGGAGCAGGCTCGTGACGAGGCTCGTCCAGCCGACCTCGGTCGCCGCGGCATCCCCGCGTCCGGCGAGGTCGAACGAGAACGCCAGCAGATTGTTGACGACGTGCAGGGCGATCGCGGCCTCGAGCCCGCCCGTCCGCCACGTGAGCCATCCGGCTGCGACGGCGAACGCGCCCACCCCGACCTGACCGACCGGGTCGTAGAGGTGGCCGATGACGAAAAGCGGCACCGGCAGCAGGATCGCGAAGAGCGGATGCCGCAGCCACCGCCCGATCGCCTGCATGAGATACCCGCGGAAGACGTACTCCTCCGCCGTCGCCTGCACCGGGACGAGCAGCAGGATCACCACGAGGCTGACCCACACCGTCGCGCCCGACGGACCGGCATCGGCACCGGCGTCGTCCGCGGGCAGCAGGAGCGAGATCGCCGTCACGACGACGACGGTCGCGACGGAGAGGCCGCCGCACACGAGCAGCCACCGCCACCTCATCCGCCCGTAGACCGCGGTCACGAAGCCGACCCGGGGCCCGTTCACGATCCGGGAGGCGAGCACGTACGCCGGCAGCATCAGGGCGATCGTGCCGAGCGCGAGGGCGAGGGCGAACGGCGACGAAGTGTCGAGGATCGCGCCCGTCGACAGCTGCTCGACCGCGTCCGCCGCCGGTCCGCCCGCGAGGGTCAGGACCAGGGTGACGACCAGCACGACGCCGAGCATCACGAGGTAGAAGACGAGCCCCAGCGCCCCGACGGCGAGCGGCGTCCACCAGCCCGATCGGCGACGCGCGAAGACGAGCCGATGGAAGGCGAGACGGTCGGCGTCGATCGGTCGGGGCATGCTCCCATCCTCCCGCGTCGACCTACCAGGTCGTGGCATCGCGGCGCGATATCCAGCAAACGGATCGATTCCGGTGCCAGTATGAGTTCATGACAGCACCGCGCATCCTCGTCGTGGACGACGAACCGAACATCCGGGACCTGCTGATCACGGGCCTGAAGTTCGCCGGCTATCAGGTCCGAGCCGTCGGCAACGGCGCCCAGACCATCTCCGCCGTGCTCGAGGAAGAACCCGATCTCATCGTGCTCGACGTGATGCTGCCCGACATGAACGGGTTCAGCGTCACGAAGCGGCTGCGGGGTGCCGGGTACACCGCGCCGATCCTGTTCCTCACCGCGAAGGACGAGACCGAGGACAAGATCGAGGGCCTGAACGCGGGCGGCGACGACTACGTCACCAAGCCGTTCAGCCTCGACGAGATCGTCGCGCGCATCCAGGCGATCCTCCGCCGCACGATGCAGGCCGACGAGGAGTCGATCATCCGCTCCGGCGAGCTGACGATGGATCAGGACACCCACGACGTCCACGTCGGCGACGCGTCGATCGATCTGTCGCCCACCGAGTTCAAGCTGCTGCGCTACCTCATGCTGAACCCGAACCGCGTCCTCAGCAAGGCCCAGATCCTCGATCACGTCTGGGAGTACGACTTCAACGGCGACGCCGGCATCGTGGAGAGCTACATCTCGTACCTGCGCCGCAAGATCGATCCGCACTCCTCCGAGCCGCTCATCCAGACCAAGCGCGGTTTCGGGTACATGCTCAAGGCCGACAAGTCGGCGTGATCCGCCGGCGGCGGGGAGCGGCATCCTGAACGCGCCCAAGACCGACCGCGTCACCCGCTGGTGGCGCGGCATCAGTCTGCGCGCGAAGGTCACGGGCGTCACCGTGACGCTTCTGGCGATGGGACTCATCGCCGCGGGCACCGGGACGATGATCTTCCTGCGCAACTCGCAGATCTCCACGCTCGACAGCAGCCTCCGCTCCCTCGTGCCGACCGACCTGGCCAGCACGGTCATGGAGGTGAACGTCACCGACGGCGTGGCCGAGTTCACGGCCAACGAGGACGCCCCGCCGACCAACTTCATCGTCGCCGTCTACTCCCCCGAGGGCACCCTGCTCGAGGTCGCCGGCGGCACGGGCCTCTCCGAGCCCGCGGTGCCCGACACCTTCCCGCTCGATCGCACGGTCGTGAAGGGCACGGAGCCGTTCGAGCTCGCCGCCGTCGAGGGATCGGGCACATTCCACGCGAGCGTCGACGTGCTCGAGATCGAGGGATCCCGGCTGTCGTACACCCAGCTGGTCGCGCTCCCGCTGACGTCGGTGACGCAGACCGTGGCGAACTTCATCAGCATCTACACGGTGCTGGCCGCCCTCATCCTCATCGCCGGAGCGCTCGGCACGCGCGCCCTCGTGACGCTGACATTCCGGAGTCTCGGGCAGGTCGAAGAGACCGCGATGACCATCGCGACCGGCGACTTCAGCCAGCGCATGGGCGACATCGCGCCGGCGACCGAGGTCGGCCGGCTGAAGATCGCCATCAATGCGATGCTCGACCGCATCGACACCGCCCTCGCCGAACGCGACGCCACCGTGCGGCAGATGCGCCGCTTCATCGGCGACGCGAGCCACGAGCTTCGGACGCCCCTGGTCACCGTCCGCGGGTACGCCGAGCTCTACCGCATGGGCGCCATCACCGACGCCGAGAACACCGCGCAGGCGATGGAGCGCATCGAGAAGGAGGCGATGCGCATGGGCGGCCTCGTCGAGGACCTCCTCGCGCTCGCCCGCCTCGACGAGCGCCGCGACCTGGTCGTCGCCCCCGTCGATCTGCGTCCCATCGCGCGGGATGCCGCACTCGACACCCGAGCGTCGGACCCCGAACGCGCGATCGACGTGCTGGAGTTCTCGGGTGCGATGACCGTCGCGCCGCTCCCGGACCCGGCCGAGACGCCACGGGGCGCGAAGCGGCGACCGACGCCGACGCGGACGCTCGCGACGAGCGGGCTCTCGCGACTGCGCCGGCGCCCGCGCGAGAGCGCCGCGACGGGCGAGCAGCCCCTTCTCCAGCCCGCGTCCTCGCCGCTGGCCCCGGTCGTCCTGGGCGACGAGAACCGCATCCGCCAGGTCGTCGCGAACCTCCTGGGCAACGCCCGCCGGTACAGCCCGGCGGGGACGCCGATCGAGATCGCCGTCGGCGTCGACGGCGCGAGCCGCATGGGATGGATCTCGGTCATCGACCACGGGGAGGGCATCCCCGAGCAGCTGCGGCAGAAGATCTTCCAGCGCTTCTGGCGCGCCGACACCTCGCGCACCCGCGAGACCGGCGGGTCGGGGCTGGGCCTCTCGATCGTCGCCTCGATCGTCGAAGCCCTCCACGGCGCCATCGACGTCCAGAGCACGCCCGGCGGGGGTGCGACGTTCCGCGTCTCGTTCCCCCTCGCCGATCGGCGGGAGGCGGCTGAGCACCTGTGGATCGAGACGCAGCCGCTGCCGCGGCTCCGGCCCGAGGCCCGGGCGCGCGACGACCGGCGCAGCACGGACACGGACGACACGGCGCCGACCTCCGCGGGCTGAGACCCGGACGAGAAGCGTCCCTCCCCGATCGCCGCGGCGACGTGGTTCTCCCCGACCGGATGCCGCCGGCCTCGGTGCTCGGAGCGCGCACCGTAGCGTGACGGCATCCGAGAGAGGGAGTACCGCATGACCGTTTTCTCCGTCGACAGCGACGCCGTCCTCACCGCCACGGCCGGCATCCGCGGAACCGCGAGCCGCATCGAGAGCGACACGGCCGCGATGATGGCGCAGCTCGTCCAGCTCCAGTCATCGTGGACGGGCGGCGCCGCTCTCGCGTTCCAGAGCGTCGCCGAGCGCTGGAGCGCCGCGCAGCGCGAGGTCGAGACGGCTCTGGCCGACATCGCGGCCGCGCTCGACACGGCGGGTCAGCAGTACCTGCAGGCGGAGCAGGCCGCCACAGGGCTCTTCCGCTGAGAGCGCACCGGAACGCGGAACGGCCCCTCCCGAAGGAGGGGCCGTTCTGCTGGGCTGTGTCCGGACTCAGAAGTCCATGCCACCCGTGGGGTCGCCGGCCGGAGCCGCGACCTTCTCGGGCTTGTCGGCGACGACCGCCTCGGTCGTCAGGAACAGGCCGGCGATCGAGGCCGCGTTCTGCAGCGCCGAGCGCGTGACCTTGGCGGGGTCGATGATGCCCTGCGCGAACAGGTCGCCGTACTCGCCGGTCGCCGCGTTGAGGCCGAAGCCGACCTCGAGCTCGGCCACCTTGTTGGCGACGACGCCCGGCTCGAGGCCGGCGTTGAGGGCGATCTGCTTGAGCGGAGCCTCGATGGCGACGCGCACGATGTTCGCACCGGTCGCCTCGTCGCCCGAGAGCTCGAGCCCGGCGAAGGCGTGCTTGCCGGCCTGGATCAGCGCGACGCCACCACCGGCGACGACACCCTCTTCGACGGCGGCCTTCGCGTTGCGGACGGCGTCCTCGATGCGGTGCTTGCGCTCCTTGAGCTCGACCTCGGTCGCAGCGCCCGCCTTGATGACGGCGACGCCACCGGCGAGCTTGGCGAGACGCTCCTGGAGCTTCTCGCGGTCGTAGTCGCTGTCGGTGTTGTCGATCTCGCGACGGATCTGCGTGACGCGACCCTCGAGCTGACCGGAGTCGCCGGCGCCCTCGATGATCGTGGTCTCGTCCTTCGTGATGATGACCTTGCGCGCGCGGCCGAGCAGGTCGACGGTCGCGTTCTCGAGCTTGAGGCCGACCTCTTCGGTGATGACCTGACCACCGGTGAGGATCGCGATGTCCTGCAGCTGCGCCTTGCGACGGTCGCCGAAGCCGGGAGCCTTGACGGCGGCCGACTTGAAGATGCCGCGGATCTTGTTCAGAACCAGCGTCGCGAGAGCTTCGCCCTCGACGTCCTCGGCGATGATGAGGAGCTCCTTGCCCTCCTGGATCACCTTGTCGACGATCGGCAGAAGGTCCTTGATGTTCGAGATCTTCTGGTTCGCGATGAGGATGTACGGGTCCTCGAAGACCGCCTCCTGGCGCTCCGGGTCGGTGACGAAGTAGGGGTTGATGTAACCCTTGTCGAAACGCATGCCCTCGGTCAGCTCGAGCTCGGTGCCGAAGGTGTTCGACTCCTCGACGGTGACGACACCCTCCTTGCCGACCTTGTCGATCGCCTCGGCGATGAGCTCGCCGATCGAGGCGTCGGCGGCCGAGATCGAGGCGGTGGCGGCGATCTGCTCCTTGGACTCGACCTCCTTGGCGTCCGCGAGAAGCTGCTCGGTGATGGCCTTGACGGCCTTCTCGATGCCCTTCTTGAGCGAGATGGGGTCGGCGCCGGCTGCGACGTTGCGCAGGCCTTCGCGGACGAGCGCCTGAGCGAGGACGGTCGCGGTGGTGGTTCCGTCACCGGCGACGTCGTCGGTCTTCTTGGCGACCTCCTTGACGAGCTCCGCGCCGATCTTCTCGTACGGGTCGTCGAGCTCGATCTCCTTAGCGATCGAGACGCCGTCGTTCGTGATCGTGGGAGCGCCCCACTTCTTCTCGAGCACGACGTTGCGACCGCGCGGGCCGAGCGTCACCTTGACGGCGTCGGCCAGGATGTTCAGGCCGCGCTCGAGGCCACGGCGGGCCTCCTCGTCGAAAGCGATGATCTTTGCCATGTGTGTGTCGTCCCTCCGGACCAGTGGCTGTCAGTCTGTTGGCACTCGACGATTGCGAGTGCTAAATCATTCTGGCACTCGCCCATGGGGAGTGCAAGCCGCCGTGCCGGGCGACGAAACGACGGAGCGCGCCGGCATCGCGGCGCGCTCCGTCGTTCGTCAGCCGTGGTTCAGGCGAGCGGCCGCACCGACTCCGCCTGCGGCCCCTTCTGTCCGGAGCCGACGGTGAATTCCACCGCCTGCCCCTCCTCGAGGACGCGGAATCCGCTCATCTCGATGTTGGAGTAGTGGACGAAGACGTCCTGACCGTCGGTGACGGTGATGAAGCCGAAGCCCTTCTCGGCGTTGAACCACTTGACGGTTCCCTGGGTCATGCGAATCTCCTGAGGCTGTGGGACAGCGTCAGGATATGCAGGCGCGGATGCCGCGACCGGGCATTTCCGGGCACTGTTGACACGGCCGCATCGAGATCTTCACGAGCGTGAAACACGCACCGCGTGAGCCTCGCCGTCAGCCCTCGTTGTCGGCCCCGTCGGTCTCGTCCGTGCCGGTCGAGCCGTCGGACCGATCGAGCCCGATGACGATCGTCAGCTGCTTGCCGGCGCTGCCGCCCTCGCCCACCGTCCCGGGGTACGCGTCGCTCAGCTCGACGTTCGCCCCTCCGATGACCTGCGCGAGACCGCGGGCGGCGCCTTCGTCGGCGGCGTCGAGGTAGTAGATCGTGGTGGTCGCGAAGTCCTGCGATCCCGCCTCGCCCGCATCGACGATGCCCGTGTCCCAGCCGGCGCCGACCACGGTGTCGCGGAGCGCGTTCGCGAGCCCGCGCTGCGGGGTCGCGTTGAGGATGAGGACCGGGTAGGTCGTGTCGACGACGGGCTCGGCCGCCTCCGGCGGCGCTTCCGTCGGCCCGGCCGACTGCTCCGTCGACGGGAAGAGCGCGACCCGTCCGGTCACGAGCAGCGTGCCGAAGATCCCGGCGCCGACGAGGACGAGGATCGCGACGATCGACCAGAAGAACAGCAGACCCGCACGCAGCCGCGGGTTCTCCGCTCGGTGGGCACCGACCCGCTCGGAACCGTCGGGCAGCTCGTCGAAGCGGTCTTTCGGGTATGTCGTTCTCGGCACCAGGGAATGCTATCTGTCGGCGGTCGGTGTCACATGGCGGGTCGATGGGAGTGCGAGCGCTCACCCGCGTCGCGCAGCCGCCGCAGTCGGTGCACGAGCAGGGGCTCGGCGGCGACGGCATCCGCCGTCTCGATGAGACGCCCCAGGAGCTGGTAGTACCGCGCCGGGGTCAGCCCGAGATCCGAGCGGACGGCCTCCTCCTTCGCACCGCTGTGGCCGTTCCAGCGCGCCTCGAAGTCGAGGAGCCGGCGGTCGCGGTCGGAGAGAGGCACGCCACAACGCTATGCCCGCGACCGCCGTCAGCCGTGACGCCACTCCCACCATCCGCCGAGCGGATCGGCGAAGGCGTGGATGCGGCCGTCGAGGGCGACCGCGAATCCCGAGGAGGCGGCATCGGGCTCCCCGGGCGCCCAGCCGTCGTGCGTTCCGATGGCGTCGATCGTGATCCACCGTCCGGCGGCGCGGACGGCTTCGATGAGCGCGCCCCGGCCGGCGCGGGGAACGTGGACCAGCACCCCCGGCGTCGTCACGACCAGCGTGGCATCGGCGGGGGCCGCCGCGGAGACCTCGCTCAGGCGTTCGAAGGCGTCGCCGGCGGACAGATGCGGTGGATCGGCGGCGGCGATACGCGCAGCGGCGCGGATGCGGTCGGCCCGACCGGTCTCGCCCGGCCACGCCAGCCCTGCGAGCCAGTCGACGTCGCGCGGGTCGGTGACGTCGAGGGGGTTCAGATCGATCCCCGCGCGCCAGACGACGTCGGGCATGACGACCTCCGGCATCCGATCGCCGCGGACCTCGCAGACGAGCTCCACCGACGACGGGCCGTCGACGGGGTCGAGCCGGAACTCTCCGTCGGATCCCACGTACCGGTACGAGTACCGGTCGGGGTAGAGGCACAGGCCGGCGCTCGCGCCGATCTCGAGGAGCGCGATCGGCCCCTCGACGCGCGTCAGCTCGGGAAGGAGCGCGGCGCACCTCAGCGGCTCGTTGGTCTGGATCGCGCGATGTCCGCACTCCCGCACGACGGCATCCGCGTGCTCTCGGAACCACGCCGCCCACGCGTCCGCCGCGACGTCGCCGGAGCCGAGCAGTCGCGTCACGGCGAACACCAGCGGCGGCTGACGGTGCGGACTCGGGAGCGACGAGAGGATGCCGCTCAGCTCGGCATCGTCCGCGACGCGATGCGCCCACGACGCGTAGAGATCGGATCGGCCCGGCGCCTCGGTCGACGCGAATCGCCGGTAGCGGTCGGCGACGGCGGCGGTTTCGACATCCATTCGGCCATTGTCCGGGAACACCCGGGCCATTCGTGAAGTTGAATAGGTCGAGGCAAGGAGCAGACATGACGTATTCCGTGAACAAGACCGACGAGCAGTGGCGCGACGAGCTCTCCCCGGAGCAGTACGCGGTGCTGCGCCAGGCGGGCACCGAGCGCGCCTGGACCGGCGAACTCCTCGACGAGGGCCGAGCGGGCCTCTACGCCTGCGCGGCGTGCGGCGCCGAGCTCTTCCAGAGCGGCACCAAGTTCGACTCCCATTGCGGATGGCCGAGCTTCTACGAATCGGTGCGACCCGAGGCCGTCGAGCTCATCGAGGACCGGTCGCACGGCATGGTGCGCACCGAAGTGCGCTGTGCCACATGCGGCTCGCACCTCGGCCACGTGTTCCCCGACGGATTCGGAACGCCTACCGGCGACCGCTACTGCATGAACTCGCTGTCGCTGTCGTTCAGCCCCGAGCAGCCGTGACGGGCGCCTACGAGGCTGCGCGCGGCCGCCGATCGTGGTCGAAGGTCACCGACGAGGCGCCGACGCATGAGGAGCTCGCGCGCCTCGTGTCGGCTGCCGGTCGCGTCGCCGACCATTCGTCGCTGCGCCCGTGGCGGCTGATCGAGCTGCGCGGGGACGATCGACGCCGGCTCGGCCGTGCGCTGAACAAGGCGGAGGGCGACCGCGGGTCGTCGACGAAACCGCTGCGCGCACCGCTCCTCGTCGCGGTCGTCGCGAGCTACAGCAAGAAGTCGAAGGTGCCGCGCTGGGAGCAGGAAGCCGTCGCCTCCGGCGTCGCGCACATGCTCAGCCTCCTGCTCGACGAAGCCGGCTGGGGCGTCCTGTGGCGCACCGGCGGAGCGACCCGCTCGAAGCCCGTCGCGAAGCTCCACCGACTGGGCAAGCGCGAAGAGCTGCTGGGGTGGCTCTACGTCGGCGGCAAGCCCGCCGGCCGCGACTCCGGTCGGCGTCGGCAGATCGACGGCGCCGCGTTCCTCACGCGTCTGCCGGGCTGACCCGCACGCTGCTGCCGTGCGCCCCGTTCAGCGCACGGCGACGGCGGCGGGACGCTCGATCGCCGACGCGGCCGGGCGGGCGGCCGTCGGCGGCGTGCGCGCAGCCGCCGTCTTGGCGATCGCGTCCGGCAGCAGGTCGACGATGCCGAGCCCGAGCGCATCGGCGATGAGCGCGAGCTCCTCGATCGAGAGCGCCGACGGGTGCGTGCGATGGAGCCGCCGCGCCAGCGTTCTCATCGGGATGCCGGTCGCTTCCGCGAGGCGTTCCTGCGTGATCTTTCGCTGGGCGAGAATCGCACGCACCTGACGCGCTACGCGCGCACTTAGCAAAGTGTCTGCCATACAGCAAGGGTAGGGTGAACCCTTGCCACTTGGCAACCTTCAATGCCACACTTGGCGGGTGCCCACTGGAACCAAACCCGTCCCCGGACCCCTCAGCCACCATGTCGCCCGCGTTCTCACGCGCGAGATGGCGCGACAGCACAAGAGACAGATCGAGGTGGCACCCGCCGTCGGGATGTCTCCCTCGCAGCTGTCGCGCACGCTCGCGGCGAGAAAAGTCCTGACGATCGATCAGCTCCACGGCCTCTGCGACTACCTCGGGCTGTCCATCTCGGAGGTCGTGACGATGGACGACGCCGCAGGATCGGACCTGCCCCGCATCGGTGTCCGACCCGCCGAGCAGAATGATCGTGCGGTCGCGAAGCAGCGGTCGTCCGACCGCGGAGGGGACGATGGACACGGATGACGAACTGCACGCTCTGCTGCAGCAGCTCGGTGTACGCGTCGCCTACGCCGACCTCCCCGATGACCGCGACGGCGAGTTCTGCGCGGCCGACCGGCTGATCCGGCTACGCCCGAACATGCCGCGCCGTCTCCACCGCTCGGTGCTGGCGCACGAGTGCGCACACGCGCTCCGCGGTGACGCAGCGCTCCCCGCCGGGGTCGCGGCGCAACGGCAGGAGCGTCGCGCGGACGAATGGGCTGCCCGTCGACTGATCGAGCGGGCGTCCTACATCCGCGCCGAACAGCTCCACGGCGGCCACGTCCAGGCGATCGCCCTCGAGCTGGAGGTGACGGTCGACGTGGTCGACACCTACCGGCGGCTCCTCGCGCAGGACGCCGTCGAGTCGCGCCCGGCCCCCCGGCATCCGTCGCGGCGCCACCGGTCGGCGACGAGCGGGGCTTAGCAGATTCCTGGGAGCAGCGGACCCATGCGTCACGCAGCATGCGGGTCGAATTAAGCTCGTATGATGCCCGGGCTCCGTCGGAGGAGCGTCGGTGGACGGCCCCCGTCGTCGACCACCGGGCTCGTCAGCGGGAGATGCTTTGCACGGAAACGCCACAGTTCGCTACGACGACGTCGCCCTCCTCTCGGTCGCGAGCGTGCTCCCCAGCCGGGTCACGACGTCGGATGAGATCGAGGACCGACTCACGGACGTCCTGAAGCGGCTGCGGTTGAAGCCGGGACTGCTCCGCCGCGTCGCCGGCGTGAACGAGCGGCGCAACTGGGCCGAGGGCGAGTCGTCCGACGACGCCACGATCGCCGCCGGAGAGCGAGCCCTCGCCGAGGCGGGCGTCGACCCGTCCCGCGTGGGGCTGCTGATCAACACCTCCGTCACCCGCAAGCACCTCGAGCCGTCCGTCGCGGTCCGACTCCACCACGGACTCGGCCTGCCGTCGTCGGCGATCAACTTCGACGTCGCCAACGCGTGCCTCGGCTTCATCAACGGCATGACGCTGGCGGCGGGCATGATCCAGTCGGGGCAGATCGAGTACGCGATCGTCGTCAACGGCGAGGATGCCGACGAGATCCAGGTGAACACCGTCGAGCGGCTCACCCGCGGCGGACTCGACCGCGACGCCTTCATGAGCGAGTTCGCGTCCCTGACGCTCGGGTCCGGGTCGGCCGCCGCGGTTCTGGGTCGCGCCAGCGCGCATCCCGAAGGTCACCGGATCATCGGCGGCGTGACGCGCGCCGCCACCCAGTTCCACGAGCTGTGCGTCGGGAGCGTCGACGGCATGTTCACGGACGCCAAGGCGCTCCTCAAGGGCGGCCTGGCTCTCGTCGTCGATGCGTGGGAGGAGGCGCAGTCGACCTTCTCGTGGTCCGGGATGGACCGCTACATCACCCACCAGGTCTCGTCGGTGCACACCAACGCGATCGTCAAGGCCGTGGGCCTCGATCGCGGGCGCGTCCCCACCACGTACCCGACCCTCGGCAACGTCGGTCCCGCCTCGATCCCCATCACCCTCGCCGCCGAGCAGGAGACGCTCGACCGCGGCGATCGCGTGCTCCTGATGGGCGTCGGATCGGGACTGAACACGAGCACGTTGGAGCTCCAGTGGTGAGCGAGGCGCTCGACACCGCTACGGCCGCGCCGGGCGCCCTGCCGGGCATCGAACCCGGTATCTCGCGCTTCGTCGACGTTCCCGGCGTCGGCGCCGATTCCGGTCGCACGCGCCGCTGGCACGTGCTCGACACAGCGGGCGCGCTCGAACGCGAGGGTCACACGGCCGTGGGCACCATCGTCGCCGTCCACGGCAACCCCACGTGGTCGCTGCTGTGGCGGCAGCTGATCGCGGCCTCCCTCGAACGCGCACGCGCCGGCGGCCCCGCCTGGCGCGTGCTCGCCGTGGACCAGCTCGAGATGGGCTACTCCGAGCGCACCGACCTCGACCGGCGGCTCGAGCAGCGCGTGGCCGACCTCGACGCGGTCGTGAACGCCGCCGGCGTCACCGGCGACGTCGTGACGCTCGGGCACGACTGGGGCGGCCCGGTCTCGCTCGGCTGGGCGACGCGCCACCTCGAACGGCTGCGCGCCCTGGCCGTGCTCAACACGGCGATCCACCATCCGGACGGCAGGCCGCTCCCGGTCGCCCTCCGCGTCGCCGGCGCGCGCGGACTGCTGGCCACCGCGACCACCCGCACCACCGCCTTCCTCGACACGACGCTCGCGCTCGCCCGTCCCGCCCTCGAGCCCGAGGTGCGCGCCGCATACCGCGCGCCGTATCGGGATGCCGCACGCCGGCGCGGCATCGGCGGTTTCGTAGCCGACATCCCGGCGACCCCGCGGCATCCGAGCACGCCCGAGCTCGACCGCATCGCCGCCGCGCTCACCTCGATCGAGGTCCCGGCGCTGCTGCTGCGCGGCCCGAAGGACCCCGTCTTCGGCGAGCACCACCTCGAGGACCTCGCGCAGCGGATGCCGCACGCCGACGTGCACCGCTTCGAAGGCGCCGGCCACATGCTGGCCGAGGAGCGCCCCTACGCCGCGACGTTCCTCGACTGGCTCGACGACCGGGTGCTCACCGCCCCCGCCCAGCCCGCGAATCGATCTTCCTCGCCCGAATCCATCCCGCATGGCGGATCGACTCGCGCGAGGAAGATCGACTCGCGGACCTTCTCGCCGTTGTGGTCGCGCCTGTTCGAGCGTCGCGACGACGACGCCACCGCCGTCGTGGACCTCGGGCGCGGCGGCGACGCACCCGCGGTCGAGGTGAGCTGGCGCGCTCTCGCCGAGCGCGTCGAGCAGCTCGCGGCAGGCCTGACGGCGTTCGGCGTCGGGCCGGGCGACCGCGTCTCGCTGCTCGTGCAGCCCGGTCCGACCCTCACCGCGGTGCTGTACGCGTGCCTGCGCATCGGCGCCGTCGTGGTCGTCGCCGACCGCGGGCTCGGCGTCGACGGTCTCTCCCGCGCGGTGCGGGGATCGTCTCCGTCGGTCATCATCGGCGAGCAGACGGGCCTCGCCGCCGCACGCGCGCTCGGCTGGCCCGGCCGGCGGATCTCCGCGCCCGACCTGCCCGCGGCGGCGAAGCGCCTCCTGGGTGTCGAGACGAGCCTCGTCGAGCTGGCTCGCACCGGCGCGTCGACGCTTCCCACCCTGCCCGCATCGCCCGACGCCGACGACGAGGCAGCCATCCTGTTCACCTCGGGGTCGACCGGGCCCGCGAAGGGCGTCGTCTACACGCACCGGCAGCTGTCCGCGCTCCGAGACGCCATCGGCTCCCACTTCGAGGTCGGCCCCGACACGGGGCTCGTCACCGGCTTCGCTCCGTTCGCCCTGCTCGGCCCCGCCCTCGGGACGCGGTCGGCGACGCCGCGGATGGACGTGTCCGCACCGCGCACACTGACCGCGAACGCGGTGGCCGAGGCCGTCCGGCGCTCGAAGGCGCGGATCGTCTTCCTCTCCCCCGCCGCCCTCGCGAACGTCGCCGCGACCGCCGATGCCCTCACGGCCGACGATCATCGCGCTCTCGGCGAGGTCTCGACGTTCCTGTCGACGGGCGCACCGGTCGGCATCGAGCTCCTCCGCCGCGCCCAGCGGCTCATGCCGAATGCGACCGCGCACACGCCCTACGGCATGACCGAGTGCCTCCTCGTCACCGATGTGACCCTCGACGACCTCGAAGGGGCCCAGGACGCGCCGGATGCCGGTGTGTGCGTGGGTCGTCCGATCGGCTCGGGTCTCGTGCGCATCAGCGCGCTCGACGAGTCGGGCGCCGCGTCGGGCGAGCCGTCCGATGCCGCCCGCGTCACGGGCGAGGTCGTGATCTCCGCTCCCCACCTGAAGCGCGGCTACCACCGCCTGTGGGCCACCGATCGCGTGGCGGCCCGCGAAACAGCCTCGGCCGACGCATCCGGCGATCCGGCGGAAGCCGGTGCCGACACGGGTCACCGGTGGCACCGCACGGGCGACGTCGGTCACCTCGACGCCGACGGGCGCCTGTGGATCGAAGGACGACTCCCCCACGTCGTCACGACCGCGCAGGGGCCCGTCACGCCCGTCGGACCCGAGCAGCAGGTCGAGACCGTGGACGCGGTGCGCCGCGCCGCCGTCATCGGCGTGGGTCCGCGCGGCCGTCAGGTCTGCGTCGCGGTGATCGAGACCGTCGCCGGCGCGCGCCGGCCGGGCCTCGCACCCGCGGACGTCGCAGACCTCGTCCGCTCGGCGAGCATGCAGCCGCTCACCGCGGTGCTGGTGGTGCCGTCGCTGCCCACCGACATCCGGCACAACTCGAAGATCGATCGGTCCCGGCTGGCGGCGTGGGCCGAGCGCGTCCTCGCGGGCGAGAAGCCGGACGCGCCGTGATCGTCCTGGCCACCGGTGCATCCGGCTTCCTCGGCCGGGCGGTCGTGAGCTCGCTGCTCGCGGCCGGCCACGAGGTGCGGACGCTCCAGCGCCGACCGAGCGGCGTTGAGGGAGCGCGCGACATCACCGGCTCGATCACCGATCGCGCGACCGTCGAGACCGCCGTCGACGGTGCCGACGCCGTCGTGCACCTCGCCGCCAAGGTGTCGCTCGCGGGCGACCCGCGCGAATTCGTCGCCGTGAACATCGACGGAACCCGGATGCTGCTCGACGCGGCATCCCGTGCCGGGGTCGAGCGCTTCGTGCAGGTGTCGTCGCCGTCGGTCGCCCACGCGGGCTCCGCTCTCGCCGGCGCCGGCGCCGACCCCGCCGACCCGGTCCACGCGCGCGGCGAGTACGCCCGGACGAAGGCCGAAGCCGAGCTCGTCGCCCTCGCGCGCGACAGCGCCGCCATGCGTGTCGTCGCGATCCGGCCGCACCTCGTGTGGGGGCCGGGCGACACGCAGCTCGTCGCGCGCATCGTCGCGCGCGCGAAGCGCGGCACCCTGCCGCTCCTGAACGGCGGCACGGCGCTCATCGACTCGACGTACGTCGAGAACGCGGCATCCGGCATCGTCGCGGCGCTCGAGCGAGCACCCGAGGTGGGTGGCCGCGCATACGTGCTCACGAACGGCGAGCCGCGCCCCGTCGGGGACCTCATGGCCGGCATCTGCCGAGCCGCCGGCGTCACCCCGCCCCGCTTCAGCGTGCCGGCCGGTCTCGCGCGTGCGGCCGGTGCGGCCGTCGAGAAGGTCTGGGCCGTCCGGCCCGGCGCCGACGAGCCGCCCATGACGCGCTTCCTCGCCGAGCAGCTCTCGACCGCGCACTGGTTCGATCAGACGGCGATCCGTCGGGACCTGCAGTGGCAGCCGGCCGTCTCGCTCGACGAGGGGCTCGCACGCCTCGCCCGCTCGTACGCCGTGCGCTGAGACGGCGACCCGCGCGGTATCAGCGCCGACGCCGGGGAACGACGACGACCGCGACTCCGACGAGCGCGACGGCAGCGGCGAGTGACGCGATCGCCAGAGTGGGCGCCGAGGATGCCGGAGCGACCGCGTCCAGGGCGATGGATGCCGCGAGCAGCCCGACGACCGAGCCGAGCCCCAGCAGCAGCACCCCCGTGTGGCGCACGATGGCGGCCGACATCACGATGTAGGTCACCCCGAGCGGGCCGCCCAGGTAGAGCCACGGCGCGGCCGGGAAGGTCTGCGGCATCCCCGACACGACGACGCTGACGACCGCGGCCAGGACGAGCACGAGCGTGCCCGACGCGAAGTTGACCGCCGTCGCCGCGAACGGGCTCCCGAGCGATTGCCGCAGCCGCCCGTTGGTTCCCTGCTGCCACGCGACGCCGGCGCCGGCGAGCAGCGGGAGGACGATCATCCACACCGCGGCCGCGGAGCTGCCGGGGCCGAGCGCGCACAGCGCGACGCCCGCGAGCACGAGGGCGGCACCCACCACGCGGGGCACCGTGACGGCGACGACGCCGCCCGGTCCGTATCCGACACGGTCGATGACGAGCCCGCCGACGGTCTGGCCCGCGACGAGTCCGACCGTGAAGAGGGCGACCCCGATCGTCGCGACGGTGAGCCCCTGGGTCGCGACGGTGACGGCGCCGGCGAGACCGCCCAGCAGCATCCAGACCGGGATGTCGCGACCGACGCCCGAACCGAGACGCCGCAGCCCCGCGCGTCCCTGCGGCAGCGCGCAGCACAGCGCGACGATGAGGACGAGGCCCGAGCCGAAGGAGATGGATGCCGCGACGAGTCCGTTGCCGATCGCCGCGCCCAGCGATCCGTTGATGCGCGCCTGGACGGCGGTGAGGATGCCGATGAGGACGGCGACGGGCAGCGAGACGCCGAGCGGCAGAACGCTGCGGGCGGCCGACTGTTCGCCGCTCACGCGTCGTAGCGCGCGCCGGCCGGATTGCTGGCGAGGACGAACAGCACGATCAGCGCGAGACCGCCGAGGACCGGCACGAGACCGACGAACCACAGCGCGCCCGGGAGGTTCGCATCGTGCAGCCGTCGCCACGACAGTGCGAGCCAGGGGACGAGCGTGGCGATGCCCCAGATCGTCAGGAGGATCGCGCCGACACCGATCAGGGGCCCCGGCTGGCTCGTGCGGGTGGCTGCGTCGTAGGTGGCGCCGGCGAAGCCGCCGGCGCCGGTGGCGAGCCCGAGCACCGTCGTGACGATCACGTTGGCGAGGTACCACCACCAGAACTCGCTCCGGCTGGCACGCCCCGAGAACGTCGCGTACTTCCGCCAGAACCGGCTGAACGCCTGAGCGAAGCTCGCGCCCCGCAGCGGCAGGTGCAGCGGCGCATCGGGCGATCCCGCGGAGTGTCGTGCGTCGTCGGTCATCGGCCCTCCGCCCTCGGCTGGTCGCGCCCGGCGCGCGACCCCTGTGGAGCCGACTACGGGACTCGAACCCGTAACCCCCGTATTACAAGTACGGTGCGCTACCAATTGCGCCAAGTCGGCAGAAGCCCCAGTCTATCGACCGTCGCGACGACCGCCGTGCGCGGATCGGATCGGATCAGGGAGCGGGCGTGGCCGTCGGCGTCGGCGTGGGCGTCGGCGCCGACCGGTAGTAGGCGTCGCTCGCGCTCGTCAGGACGAACTGCGAGAACTCGGCGGGGTCGGACATGTCGCCGATGTACTGCTTGCCGTTGACGAGCACCATCGGCGTGCCCGTGAGCGACAGACCGTCGGTCTCGGGGATGCCGGCGACCGCGCGCTCGGTGGCCGACTTCGCCCAGGCGGCGTACGAGCCCGACTCGATGCACTCGCGGACCTGCTTGGTCGCGTCGACGCCGGTCGCCTGCGCCATGTCGGCGAGCTGGACGTCCGAATAGCCGTCGGTGTCGACCTCGGGCTGGCGCACGAGCAGCTCGTTGTTGAAGGCGAAGAAGGCGTCGGGCGAGTTCGTCGCGACGCACGCCGCGGCGCTCGCGGCGCGCAGCGAGTACTTGGTGCCGTTCGACTTGGCCGTCAGCATCGCGACCGGGTAGTAGCTGAGGGTGACCGCGCCGTCGTCCACCCACGAGGTCAGCTGAGCGGCGTTGGCGACCTGCCAGTCGCGGGCACCGGCGGACAGGTAGTCGACGTACACGCGGATCTCGACGGGCGGGGCCGCGGACGTCGACGGGGCGGGCGTCGCCTCCGCCTCGGCGGCCTCGGGTGTCTCGGTGGGAACGGGTACGGCGGCCTCGGCGGTGAGGTCGCTCGAGACGGCTCCGCTGACGACGTCGGCGACGACGAAGCCGTCGCCCGACGCGTTGGTCGGCGACAGCTGCGGCCTCGCGCCCGCCGTCGACACCGTCCAGGTCACGACGACGGCGACGGCGGCGACGGCGCCGAGCGCCAGGACGCCGAGACCGGACCGACGCGCGAGCCGTGCCCGCGACTGGCGGGTGTGCACCTGCTGGGCCTTCTCGCGGACCGCTTCGCGGCGGTCGATGCCGGCCTCGGAGTCGGCTGCGTCGGGAGTGTCGTCGGATGACATGGAACCTCGGTGAGCGGGAGATCGTGGAGAAGCGCTGCGGCGGACGGCCGTGTCGGGCGGCTGCGTCGGGCGGCTGCCTCGAGCGGCTGGGTCGTTCGGCTCGATCCGTCGGGCGGCGCGGGCTGTTCCGATGGTAATCAGCCTGTCTGGGAAAGCCCAGAGCATCCCGCCGATCGCGCCGGTCTCGGATCGCGCCCGCGCGTGGCATACTGAGCTTGCGTCCGATGGCGGGCGTACGGGGAGACCCCCGTTCCATCACAACGGATCGTCCGGCACGTACCTGCCGGTGAAGGAGAAGAAACAATGGCGTCCGTCACGTTCGACAACGCAACCCGCCTGTACCCCGGTGGCACCCGCCCCGCGGTCGACAAGCTGAACCTCGAAGTCGCCGATGGCGAATTCCTCGTTCTCGTTGGCCCCTCCGGCTGCGGAAAGTCCACCTCGCTGCGCATGCTCGCCGGCCTCGAAGAGGTCAACTCGGGCGCCATCCGCATCGGTGAGCGCGACGTCACCGACGTCCCGCCGAAGGACCGCGACATCGCGATGGTGTTCCAGAACTACGCGCTGTACCCGCACATGACCGTCGCCGAGAACATGGGCTTCGCCCTCAAGATCGCCGGTGTCGGCAAGGAAGAGCGCGCTCAGCGCGTGCTCGAGGCCGCCAAGCTGCTCGACCTCGAGGAGTACCTGACCCGCAAGCCGAAGGCCCTCTCGGGTGGTCAGCGTCAGCGCGTCGCGATGGGTCGCGCCATCGTCCGCCAGCCCCAGGTCTTCCTCATGGACGAGCCGCTGTCGAACCTCGACGCCAAGCTCCGCGTGCAGACCCGCACCCAGATCGCATCGCTGCAGCGCCGCCTCGGCGTCACCACGGTCTACGTCACGCACGACCAGACCGAGGCGCTCACCATGGGCGACCGCATCGCCGTGCTCAAGGACGGCCTCCTCCAGCAGGTCGGCACGCCGCGCGACCTGTACGAGAAGCCGAACAACGTCTTCGTCGCCGGCTTCATCGGCTCGCCCGCGATGAACCTGTTCCCCGCCGACCTCGCCGACGGCGGCGTCCGCTTCGGTTCCGAGATCGTTCCGCTCGACCGCGACACGGTCGGCCGCACCAACGGCAGCCAGGTCACCATCGGCGTCCGCCCCGAGGACATCGAGGTCGGCCCGGCCGACGGTCGCGGCCTGTCGATCAAGGTCGACCTGGTCGAGGAGCTCGGCGCCGACGGCTACCTCTACGGCCACACCGAGATCAACGGCAAGCGCTCGGACATCGTCGCTCGCGTCGACGGCCGCAACCACCCGAACGCCGGCGAGACCGTGACCCTGGCCGCCAAGCCGGGCCACGTGCACGCGTTCGACGTCGAGTCGGGCGACCGCCTCAACGACAAGCCGGTCGTCTCGGCCTGATCCGGTAGATTCGTACGCTGCGGCGCGGATGGCTTCGGCCGTCCGCGCCGCAGTGTTTCGTGCCGGCGCCCGTCGCGTCGCGATCGAAGAACCTGAACGGAGACCCCGTGCCCACCTCGCTCTCGATCACCGCCAGCAGCGTCGACCCGGGCCTCCTCGCTCTGCCGTGGTCGACCACCCTCGCCGACTGGTCCAGTCCCGACATCGTCTACCTGCCGAAGGGCATCTCCCGTCACCTCGTGCGCTTCGCGAACCTCTCGGGCCGGGTCGTCGCCATCAAGGAGACGACCGCGGTCATGGCACGGCGCGAGTACGAGATGCTCGGGTCGCTGCAGCGCCTCGACGTCCCCTGCGTCGAACGGGTCGCCGCGATCGACGGTCGACGCGACGCCAAGGGCCAAGAACTGCCGGCCGCCCTCGTCACCGCTCACCTCAAGTTCTCGCTCCCCTATCGCGCGCTCTTCACGCAGGTGCTGCGGCCCGACACCGCGACCCGCCTGGTCGACGCCCTCGCCGTGCTCCTCGTGCGCTTGCACAACGTGGGCTTCTTCTGGGGCGACGTCTCGCTGTCGAACACGCTCTTCCGACGGGATGCCGGGGCGTTCGCCGCCTACCTCGTCGACGCCGAGACCGGCGAGCTCCACGAACGGGGGCTCACGCGCGGCCAGCGTATGCACGACCTCGACATCGCGCGCACGAACATCGCGGGCGAGATCATGGACCTCGAGGCCGGCGGCCGCCTCGAGGGCGGTGTCGACGCCATCGCGATCGCCGACGGCATCATGTCGTCGTACCACTCGCTGTGGGCCGCCCTCACCGACGAGGAGACCTTCTCGGCGAACGAGTCGTGGCGCATCACCGAGCGCGTGCAGCGACTGAACGACCTGGGCTTCGACATCGGCGAGATGTCGATCGACGCGACTTCCGACGGCACGCGCGTGCAGATCCAGCCGAAGGTCGTCGACGCCGGGCATCACCAGCGCCGCCTGCTGCGGCTCACCGGACTCGACGTCGAGGAGAATCAGGCGCGTCGTCTGCTGAACGACCTCGACGAGTTCAGCGCGCGCGTGTCACGCCTCGGCTCGAACGAGGAGATGGTGGCTCACGAGTGGCTCACCCGGGTCTTCGAGCCGGTCGTCCTGTCGATCCCGTGGGACCTGCGCGCGAAGCTCGAGCCTGCCGAGCTCTTCCACCAGGTGCTCGAGCACCGCTGGTACCTGTCGCAGACCGAGAGCAGATCGGTGCCGCTGGCCGAGGTCCTGTCGTCGTACATCGAGAACGTGCTGCGCCATCGCCGGGACGAGGCGACCGTGATGGGTCCGCCGACCGAGACCATGTCGGTGCCGATCATCACCGATGCGGTGCCGACGGCAGACGACGACGAGGCCGCGGTCGACTGGCGCGACCTCGTCTGATCGTCGGAGGGTCCGATCGTCCGCGGGTGTGAGCCCCCGAAGGTCCGAGCGTCAGTAGCCGACGGTGAAGCGCTCGCGCGAGTGCTTCGGGGTCTCGATCTCGTCGACGACAGCGATCGCGAGGTCGGCGCCCGAGATGAACGACTCGCCGTTCTCGTCGGTCACCAGGACGTCGCCGCCGACGCGGTAGCTGCCGGTGCGCTCGCCCGGGTTGAAGGCGCCGAAGCCGCCGGCCGGGTGGACGAAGAACCAGTCGTGTCCGCTGCTGTCGGCCTGCAGGTCCTCGAGCACGCCGATGGCCTCGAGCGCCTCCGCCTTGAACTCCTCGGGGAAGCCGGTGTCGACGACGCGGGGACCACCCGGCGCGACCAGGCTTCCGCCGGCGCCGCCGATGACGCCGACGCGCACATTCTCGGGAAGGCTCTGCACGAGGAGCGCGGTGTTCGGCCGCACCTGCCCCGCCATTTCGCCGCGCGGCGCGACGGCCGAGACGACGACCTCGACGCCCTCGAGCTGCGTCACGAGCGCGGGAACATCGAGCAGCGTGCCCTCGATGTAGGTCGCGCCCTCGACGCGCTCGGTCGGCACCGAGCGAGCGACGGAGACGACCGTGTGGCCGCGCGAGACGGCCTCCGCGACGATGTGCTTGCCGGCGAAGCCGGTTCCTCCGATGACGGCGATGCGTGTCATGAGAGTTCCTTCCGTTCGGTTGATTCGGTTCGGCGGGCCGGTCGCGGCGCCGCGGTCAGAGCGCCGGCGGGGTGTGCCAGATGCGGTCGATGTAGTCGCGGATCGAGCGGTCCGACGAGAAGTAGCCGGTGCGAGCGACGTTGAGGATGGCCGACCGGGTCCACGCGTCGCGGTCGGCGTAGGCGGCATCCACCCGCTCCTGGGCCGCGATGTACGACGTGTAGTCGGCCAGCACCATGAAGCGGTCGTCGTAGAGCAGGTTCGACACGATCGGCTCGAACGTCGAGCGATCGCCGCCCGAGAAGGTGCCCGACGAGATCAGGTCGAGCGCTCGGCGCAGCTCGTCGTCGCCCTGCGCGAACTCGCCCGGACGATAGCCGCTGGCCCAGAGTTCCTCGACCTCGGGCTCGCTCATCCCGAAGAGGAAGAAGTTGTCGTCGCCGACCAGCTCGCGGATCTCGACGTTCGCGCCGTCGTCGGTGCCGATCGTCAGCGCGCCGTTGAGGGCGAACTTCATGTTGCCGGTGCCGGACGCCTCCTTGCCCGCGAGCGAGATCTGCTCCGACAGGTCGGCCGCCGGGATCACGCGTTCGGCGAGCGTGACGTTGTAGTTCGGCGGGAAGACGACCTTCAGTCGCCCCTCGAGCCGTGGGTCGTTGTTGACGACCGAGCCGACGGCGTTGATCAGGTGGATGACCCGCTTGGCCATCGCGTACCCCGGGGCCGCCTTCGCGCCGAAGATGAACGTGCGCGGCTGGAGATCGGATGCCGCGACCCGCCCCGACACGACGCGCTCGTAGAGCGTGACGATGTGGAGCACCTTGAGCATCTGGCGCTTGTACTCGTGCAGGCGCTTGACCATGACATCGAGCAGGTGGTCATCGGCGATCTCGAACCCGTCGCGGGCGCGCAGCACCTCGTCGAGCCGGCGCTTGTTCGCCGCCTTGACCTCGGCGAAGGCGGAGCGGAAGTCGGCATCCTCGGCGTACGACTCGAGCTCGCGCAGCCGCTCGAGGTCGGTCAGCCACCCGGTGCCGAGCGCATCGGTGATGAGTTCCGACAGGCGCGGGTTCGCCAGGCGCACGAAGCGGCGGGGCGTCACACCGTTGGTGACGTTCGTGAACTTCTCGGGCATGAGCTCGTCGAAGTCGTGCAGCACCTTCTCGCGCAGCAGCTGGGAGTGCAGCTCGGCCACACCGTTGACCTTCGCGCCCGCCACCGTCGCGAGGTACGCCATCCGCACCGCGCGGTGCTCGGAGACGATCGACATGTCGCGCAGCCGCTGCTCGTCGTCGCCGAAGCGCTCCCGCACCCGCACGAGGAACTCGTCGTTGATGCGGTAGATGATCTCGAGGTGGCGCGGCAGCAGGCGACCGAGGAGGTCGACCGACCAGACCTCGAGAGCCTCGGGCAGCAGCGTGTGACACGTGTAGGCGAAGCACTGCTGGGTGATGGCCCAGGCGGCATCCCAGTCGAGCTTGCGATCGTCGACGAGCACGCGCATCATCTCGGGCACCGCGATCACCGGGTGGGTGTCGTTCAGCTGGAAGATGACGCGCTCGGGCAGGTCGGTGACGTCGAAGTCGGCCGGCAGCACCTTGTCGAGGAAGTCGGCGATCGAGGCGGCGACGAAGAAGTACTGCTGCTGAAGACGCAGCTCCTTGCCCTGGGGCGTCGAGTCCTCGGGGTAGAGCACCTTCGAGATGTTCTCGGCGAAGGTCTGCGCGCGGACGGCCTCGACGTAGTCGCCGCTGTTGAAGGTGCGGAGGTCGAAGGCCTTGGTCGCCTCGGCGCTCCACAGGCGCAGCGTGTTCACCCGGCCGTTCTGGTAGCCCGGCACCATGTAGTTGTAGGGAACGGCGCGGACGCTCCACGCGGGAACCCAGCGGCTGCGGATGACGCCCTCGTCGTCGTAGGTCTCGCTGTGGCCGCCGAACGACACGGTCTGAGCCGCCTCGGGGTGCGGGAATTCCCACGGCGAGCCGAGCGCGAGCCACGCGTCGGGCTTCTCGACCTGCTCGCCGCCCTGGAAGGTCTGGCGGAAGATGCCGTACTCGTAACGGATGCCGTAGCCGATGCTCGGCACGCTGAGCGTCGCGAGCGAATCGATGAAGCAGGCCGCGAGGCGTCCGAGTCCGCCGTTGCCGAGTCCCGGCTCGACCTCCTGCTCGCGCAGCATGTCGATGTCGATGCCGCACGCGGCCATCGCCTCGGCGGCGATCTCGGTGAGGCCCGAGGCGAGCAGGTTGTTGTCGAGCTGCCGACCGAGCAGGTACTCGGCCGAGAGGTAGCAGACGCCCTTGCCCTGGGCGGATCGCTGGCGACGCTGGTCCTCGAGCCAGCGCGCGACGAGGTAGTCGCGCACCGTCGTCGCGAGCGCCGAGTACTGGTCGGTCGCCGTCGAGGTGGACAGCGCGACCCCGCGTTCGAGGTTCAGGTTGACCAGGAATTCGCGGACGAACCCGTCGACCGTCGCGGGCGGCGAACTGACCGGGGCGAGGGCGAGCGGGTGCGTCGCCGTCAGCGGGCGGGATGCGGGGAGCTTGCTGTTCTCGGACACCGTTCGAAACTACCGGGTTCGCCCCCGGGAGCGAGAGCCCGCCTGCCGGAGCAGGCGGGAATTTACACGAAGGTCATAGCCCGGTCACGCGCGAGAGCGCGCGACAGATCATGCCGTCACGCGCGAGAGCGCGCGACGATCCTGCCGGTCACGCGCGAGAGCGCGCGACAGATCATGCCGTCACGCGCGAGAGCGCGCGACAGATCACTCCGCCGCGGCGCGGAGCGTCGCGACCTGGTACAACGCGACCGAGGCGGCGATGCCGGCGTTGAGCGACTCAGTGGCCGCCGAGATCGGGATCGACACGACCTGGTCGCACGTCTCGGTCACGAGTCGCGAGAGGCCCTTGCCCTCGGATCCGACGACGATGACGACGGGGCGGTCGGCGAGCTCGAGCGACGGCAGCGACACGTCGCCGTCGCCGTCGAGACCGAGCACGAAGACGCCCTGCTTCTTGAAGTCCTTGAGCATGCTCGTGAGGTTCGACGCGATCGCGACGGGGATGCGCGCGGCCGCGCCGGCGCTCGTCTTCCAGGCCGCCGAGTTGACGCCGGCCGAGCGGCGCTGCGGCACGATGACGCCGTGCGCGCCGAAGGCGGCCGCCGAGCGCATGATCGCACCGAGGTTGCGGGGGTCGGTCACGCCGTCGAGCGCGACGAAGAGCGGCGTCCTGCCGCGGTCGATGACCTGCTCGAGCAGGTCCTGGGGGTGCCCGTACTCGTACGGCGGCACCTTGATCGCGACGCCCTGGTGCACGCCGTCGAAGCCGGCCATCCGGTCGAGCTCCTGACGCGTGACCTCGAGCACCGGGATGCCGCGGCCGGTCGCGATCGAGAGCATTTCCTTCACGCGGTCGTCCATCTCCACCCGCTGGGCGATGTAGAAGGCCGTCGCGGGGATCTTCGCCCGCAGCGCCTCGAGCACGCTGTTGCGGCCCGTGACGGTCTCGGTGTCGTCCCCGGCCTTGGCCTTGGGCGCGCGGTTGGCGCTCCCCTGCCGCTGCTGCGGCTTGCCGCCGGCGGCGACGAAACGCTCCTGGGCGGCCTTGCGCTTGCCGGCGGGGTGCCAGGCGCGGTCTTCCGCCTTCGGGGTCGGGCCGCGGCCCTCGAGCGAGCGGCGGTTCTTGCCGCCGGTGCCCTTGGTGGGGCCCTTCTTCTTGCCGCGTCCGGCGGACGGGTTTCCTGGCTTAGCCACGGTTCACACTCCAATGGGTCCCCTCGGGACCGTCTTCGAGGACGATGCCGGCCGCCGCGATCGCGTCGCGGATGCGGTCGGCCGTCGCCCAGTCCTTGGTGGCGCGCGCGTCGGCGCGCTGGTCGATCATGGTGCGCACCAGGGCGTCGAGCGCTGCGGTCTCGCCGCCGGCGGTGCCGGTGGTCTCAGACTCGTCGAGCCCCAGCACCGCGAGCATCGCGCTCACTTCCCGAGCGGCCGCGGCGGCGGCGGCACCGTCACCCGCGTCGATCGCGGCGTTGCCGGCGCGCACCGTCTCGTGGAGCACGGCGAGCGCCTGCGGCACGCCGAGGTCGTCGTCCATCGCCGCGGCGAACGCGGCGGGCACGTCGGCGCCGGCGGCATCCGGTGCGATGGCGTCGGTCGCGGCATCCGTCGAGCGCTGCGCGCGCTGCTGGAACGAGCGGATGCGGTTCAGCGCCGCCTCGGCCTCGTCGAAGCTCGCCGGCGACAGATCGAGGCTCGAGCGGTAGTGAGCGGCCCCGAGGGCGTAGCGCACCACGACGGGATCGCGCTCGGCGAGCACCTCGTCGGCGAGCAGGACGTTGCCGAGCGACTTCGACATCTTCTGGTCACCGACGGTGACGAGACCGTTGTGCACCCAGTACCGGGCGAAGGCGTCGCCGGCCGCCGTCGACTGCGCGAGCTCGTTCTCGTGGTGCGGGAAGCGCAGGTCGAGTCCGCCCCCGTGGATGTCGAACTCGGGGCCGAGGTAACGGCGGCTCATCGCCGAGCACTCGATGTGCCAGCCCGGGCGTCCCGCGCCCCAGGGCGACGACCAGGCGGCATCCGCCGGCTCGTCGGCCTTCGCGCCCTTCCAGAGCGCGAAATCGCGGGGGTCGCGCTTGCCGCGGGGATCGGCGTCGGCCGCCGCCTCCATCGCGTCGAGCGACTGGCGGGTCAGCGATCCGTACGCGGGCCACGACCGCACGTCGAAGTAGACGTCGCCCGACCCGTCAGGCGCGGCGTAGGCGTGACCGCGCTCGATGAGCGTCTCGATGAGCTCGATCATCTGGGGCACGGATGCCGTCGCCCGCGGCTCGTACGTCGGCGGCAGCGCCCCGACGGCCGTGTATGCCCGCGTGAACTCGAGCTCGACGCGGTAGGCCACGGCCCACCACGGCTCGGCGTCCGTCGCATTCGCGAGGATCTTGTCGTCGATGTCGGTGACGTTGCGGACGAAGGTCACCTGGCCGAACCGGTGGGCGAGCCATCGGCGCAGGATGTCGAACCCGACGGCCGCGCGGACGTGCCCGATGTGGGGGCCGGACTGGACGGTCGGGCCGCAGACGTAGACGGTGACGTTCGACGGGTCGCGGGGCGCGAAATCGCGCAGCGCCTGCGCGCGGGTGTCGTAGAGGCGAACGGTCACCGCACAAGCCTACCGGCGGGGGCGGCGAGCGCCCGCGGTGCACCGGTCGGCCGGGCCCAGGCGGTCCGTCGAAGCGCGCGTCGACGAGACGGTAGAACTGGAGGGTGCTGTTCGTGGTCGCCGTCCTCGTCGCCGCCGTGCTGTTCGGGACGACCGGAACCGCTCAGGCGCTCGGCCCCGAGGGCACCACGCCGTTCGCCGTGGGAACGGCACGCCTCCTCGTCGGCGGCGCCGCCCTGGCCCTCGTCGGACTGCTCATCGGCTCACGGCGTCGCCGGCGTGAGCCGGCCGCCGCTCCCCCGGTGCGCGGACACGCCCTCGCGCTGATGGCCCTCACCGGGCTCTGTCTCGCGCTGTACCAGCCGCTGTTCTTCCTCGGCACCGCGCGGAACGGCGTCGCCGTCGGCACCGTCGTCGCGCTGGGATCCGCCCCCGTGCTCGCCGGGCTGCTCGAGTGGCTCCTCACGCGCCGCCGACCGACCGCGTCGTGGCTGCTCGCGACGGGCCTCGCGACCGCGGGCGTCGTCGTCCTCGCCGTCGCCGGCGGGGGCGCCACGGGCGCCGATGCCGTCGGCGTCCTCGGATCGCTCGGCGCGGGCGCGTCGTTCGCCGTGATCGCCAACGCGCAGCGCCGCCTCATCGCGGGCGGCTGGGACGCGTTCACCGTGTCGGGCGCGATGGGCGCCGGTGCCGCCGTCTGCGGCCTCGTCATGCTGCCGTTCGCCGACATGCGCTGGATCGTCGAGCCCCGGGGCATCGCGATGGCCCTGTGGCTCGGCTTCGCGACGGTGGCCCTGGCATACGCCCTGTTCACGTGGGGGCTCGGTGGTCTCAGCGCTGCCACGGCCGCGACCCTCACCCTCGCCGAACCGCTGACGGCGAGCCTGCTCGGGGTGCTGCTGCTCGGCGAGCGGCTCGCCCCCCTCGCGGTCTCGGGCCTGGTCGTCCTCGCGGCCGGCCTCGTCCTGCTCGCGCTCACCTCGCGCGCTCGCCGCAATCCCGACCCGACTCCCCTGGAGGCCTGAGATGACCACCGACCCCGTCATCGTCCGCGACGACCTGACCGGCGACGCCACGCGCGCGCTCGTCGCCGCCCACCTGGCCGGGATGCACGAGAACACCCCGGCCGAGAGCGTCCATGCGCTCGACCTGGCGGGACTGCAGCATCCGTCCGTCCGCGTCTACACGGCATGGGTCGACGGAGCGATCGCCGGCGTGGGCGCATTCGCGTTCCTCGACGCCGAGCGCGCCGAGCTGAAGTCGATGCGCGTCGTCGAGGCCCACCTCGGCCGCGGGATCGGTCGGGCCGTGCTGGCCCGTCTGCTGCTCGAGGCCGGTGCCGCCGGCATCCGGAGCGTCTGGCTCGAGACCGGCTCGGGACCCGAGTTCGCCGCCGCCCGCCGCCTCTACGAGCGAGCGGGGTTCGCGTACTGCGAGCCGTTCGGCGAGTACTCCCCCGATCCGCTCTCGGTCTTCATGACCCGCACCCTCGCGGCCTGATCGCGCCACCGGCGGCCGGATGCGGCGCACATCTGAACGTCGCGCGCGGGGATGTGCGCGCCCGACGTGAAAAAGTGCGCCCGATGCGGATGCCGCGCCTCAGCGCGCCGGGTGGACCAGGGCGACCGCGGTCGCCGAGACGCCCTCGCCCGCGCCGGTGAAGCCCAGGCCGTCGGTGGTCGTCGCCGCGACCGACACCGGGGCGCCGAGCGCAGCCGACAGCACGGCCTCGGCCTCGGCGCGGCGGGCCGAGAAGCGCGGACGGTTCGCCTGCACCTGCACCGAGACGTTGCCGACCGCGAATCCGGCCTCGGCGACGAGCTCGGCGGTGCGGCGCAGGAACACCTCGCCGGTCGCACCCGCGAACTCGGGCCGGTCGACGCCGAAGTGGGTCCCGATGTCGCCGAGCCCGGCAGCCGACAGCACGGCGTCGACGATCGCGTGCGCCACGGCATCGCCGTCGGAGTGGCCGCGCAGTCCCGGCTCACCGGGCCAGGTGAGCCCGGCGAGGCGCAGCGGCGCGTCTCCGCCGAAGGCGTGGACGTCGGTCCCGGTTCCCACCCGCGGCAGCGCGAGCGGCGCAGCGGATGCCGCCGGCGCCCCCGACCGCAGCAGGTGTCGCGCACGGTCGAGATCGGCCGGCGTCGTGATCTTGAAGGAGAGGTCGTCGCCGTCCACGGTGCGCACCTCGTGACCGGCCGCCGCGAAGAGCGCCGCGTCGTCGGTGTGCTCCGCTCCGGCTCGCGCGTAGGCGTCCTCGAGCGCGGCCCGAGGGAAGCCCTGCGGCGTCTGTGCGGCGACGAGCGGCGTACGATCCACGGCCTCGGTCACGACGGCATCCGCGACGCGCTTGAGCGTGTCGACGACCGGTCGCATCGGGATGACCCCGGCGCCGGAGCGCCGGACCTCGTCGATCACACGGGCGAAGACCGCGGGCGGCGTGAGAGCCCGCGCGGCGTCGTGCACGAGCACGGTGTCGACGTCCGCCCAGAGTGCGGCGAGCCCGGCGGCGACCGATTGCTGCCGGGTCGCCCCGCCCGCAACGACCGTCACGAGCTCGTTCCGGTCGCCGAACACCGACAGCGCCTCGGTGCGGGCGTCGCCCTCACGTCCGGAGGGCACGACGATCACGACCTGCGCGGGAGGCGCCGCTGCGATGCCGTCGAGCGCGTGCCGCAGGATCGAGCTGCCGTCGATGCCGACGAAGGCCTTCGGCGCTCCGCCCGCCAGACGCGTGCCGGAGCCGGCCGCGACGACGATGACCGCGACACGCGGTACGGGGATCAGGTCCACGGCTCGTGACGCCGAGCCGGGATCAGGAGGCGAGGACCTCGTCGAGCACGCCCGAGGCGTGCTCCTCGTCGGCCTTGAGCGCGAGCGCGATCTCGGACACGAGGATCTGGCGCGCCTTGGCCAGCATCCGCTTCTCGCCGGCCGACAGGCCGCGGTCCTGGTCACGGCGCCAGAGGTCGCGGACGACCTCGCTCACCTTGATCACGTCACCCGACGCGAGCTTCTCGAGGTTCGCCTTGTAGCGGCGCGACCAGTTGGTCGGCTCCTCGGTGAACGGCGCGCGGAGCACATCGAAGACCTTCTCGAGGCCGTCCTTGCCGATGACATCGCGAACGCCGACCAGGTCGACGTTGTCCGCCGGGACCTCGATGACGAGGTCGCCCTGCGTGACGTTGAGCTTCAGGTATTTCTTCGTCTCGCCCTTGATGATCCGGTCCTTGACCTCGATGATCGTGGCTGCCCCGTGGTGGGGGTAGACGACGGTTTCGCCAACCTCAAAAAGCATGGAGTTATGTCCCTTCGGCAACATCCAGGATACCACAGGCGGCATACAGTAGGCTTTGCCGCCCTTCTGCCCGCGCGCGGGCGGGCGCCCCGCGTCCCACCGCTCGCACACCTACCCCGTAGACTGCTGGGGATGCCGTCTGCCCAGCCTGGAGGATCCGTGAAACTGCGAATCGTCGCGTCGATTGCCGTGGGCGCCGCCCTGACCTTGGGAGCCACGGGGTGCAGCATGATCTCCCCTCAGGCGACCACCATCGACTACTCCGCCTCGGATGGCGTGAACGTGCCGCCCTCCGGTCCGCTCGCGATCCGCAACGCGATGGTCATCACCGACGAGTCGGGCACGGCCGGCAACTTCCTCGCGTCGATCGTCAACGACACCGACGAGGCGCAGACCCTCGTGCTCGGCGTCGCAGGTGCGAGCGAGACGGTGCGCGTCCCGGCGCGTCAGCAGCTGCTCCTCGGCGTCGACGGCAACGAGCCGATCCTCTTCGAGGACCTCGACACGACGGCCGGCGCGACGCTGCCCATGTCGTTCCAGTCGGGCGACGGCGAAGGCGTCCGCATCGACGTGCCCGTGCTCGACGGCGGCCTCCCTTACTACACCGAGTACGTCCCCTTCGTGGAGTGACCCGCTCGCGTCTCGGCCGAAGCCGGACGACGAGACAAGGCCCGGCGATCGCTCGCCGGGCCTTCGCTCGTCTGCGCAGCGGGCGTCAGGCCTCGAAGCGGTAGCCGAGCCCCCGCACCGTCAGGAGCATCGACGGCGCACCGGGGTCGGACTCGATCCTCGAGCGGATGCGCTTGATGTGGACGTCGAGCGTCTTGGTGTCGCCGAAGTAGTCGCTCCCCCACACGCGGTCGATGAGCTGGCCGCGGGTCATCACGCGTCCTGCGTTGCGCATGAGCACCTCGAGGAGTTCGAACTCCTTCAGGGGCATGTTGATCTCCCCGCCGTCGACGGCCACGGTGTGGCGGTCGAGGTCGATCGTGACCCGGCCGCCCTCGAGCACGCGCTCGTCGACGTCCACCTCGGCCGTGGCGGCTCGGCGCAGCACCGCGCGCATCCGCGCCAGCAGCTCGCGCGACGAGTAGGGCTTGGTGACGTAGTCGTCGGCGCCGAGCTCGAGGCCCACGACGATGTCGACCTCGGAGTCCTTGGCCGTCAGCATGATGATCGGGAGCTTCGAGGTGGTCCGGATGATGCGGCACACCTCCGTGCCGGGCATCCCCGGCAGCATCAGATCGAGCAGCACGATGTCCGCGCCGCGGGCGTCGAAGGCCTCGAGGGCGGCGGGGCCGTCCTCGGCGATCTCGACCTCGAAGCCCTCCCGACGCAGCAGGTAGGCGAGCGGTTCGGCGAGATCGGGCTCATCCTCGACGAGCAGAACACGGGTCATGCGGTTTCTCCCTTCGTCCGGGCTGGCGTCGCCCGGGCGATCCTCTTCTTGGCCTTCTTCACCGGCGCGGCGCCCTCGGGTCCCGCGACGGCGGGAAGGCGGATGGTGAAGGTCGAGCCCCGTCCGGGACGCGACCAGAGCTGGACCTCGCCGCCGTGGCGCTGCACGGCGTGCTTGACGATCGACAGCCCGAGCCCCGTGCCGCCGGTGCGGCGCGAGCGGGCGTGATCGGCGCGGTAGAAGCGCTCGAACACGCGCTGCTGGTCGCTCTCGGGGATGCCGATGCCACGGTCGGTCACGGCGATCTCGACGGCCTCGGGCGCGCTCTTCACCCCGATGCCGACGTGGCTGGCGGGCGGCGAATAGGCGATCGCGTTGGCGATGAGATTGCCCACCGCCTCGCTGAGCACCTGCACGTCGCCGCGCACGTACAGCCCGCGGGTGCCCCCGCGCACGAGCGTGACGCCGGCGGACTCGGCCGCGATCGCGTGCGTCTCGATGGCCGAGGTGATGACCTCGTCGACCGCGACGTCGCGGAGCTCGGTGAGCTCGTCCGAGGACTGCAGGCGCGAGAGGCTCATGATGCGCGAGGTGAGGTTGCCGAGCCGCGTCGCCTCGCCGCTCAGACGCGTGGCGAACGAGCGCACCTGCTCGGGATCGTCGGCGGCCGACTCGATCGCCTCGGCCAGGAGCGTGACGGCGCCCACGGGCGTCTTGAGCTCGTGGCTGGTGTTGGCGACGAAATCGCGGCGCATCTCCTCGACCCGCTCGCGCTCGGTGATGTCGCGCACGAGGACGAGGGTCAGGCGCGGGGTGATGCTGCTCGCGCGGGCCACGATCAGGCGCGGCTCGGCCGGCGCCACCCCGCGGCGCAGGCGCAGCGTGCCGGTCTCGGAATGCGACACGCCCCGCGACGCGCGCAGAAGCTCGCGCAGCTCGTCACCGGGGATCGACTCACCCGCCCGCAGCCCGAACAGCTCGGCCGTCGGCGAGTTCGCGACGATCAGGAAGGAGGCGTCGACGATGAGGGCCGCCTCGTCCATCGCGGCGAGCACCTCGCGCGCGCCGGCGGGAACGTCCCCATCCGCCTGCTCGCGGGCTCGATCCCGGGCGCGGAGGGCCACGACGACGAGAGCGGTGACGAGGACCCCGACGATCGCTCCCGCGAGCAGTGCCACCAGCGCCAGCTGCGTCGGATCCATGAATCCAGAGTAGGACGTCGCATCCGGCCGGATCGTTCACCTCCCGGCCATATCGCCCCTCCCGCCGCGATGTTCACCGTGTCGGCACCGTTCGTTAACCTGAGAGGGGGACAATCGCCGAGCCGCATTCGCGGCCTCGTGCTGTCTCCGCAATGAGGAAGGTGCTCCGATGCGCGAAGTTTTCCACCAGTCCCTCGAGGACGTCCAGGCGCGCCTGGTCGAGATCTCCGAGCTGGTGACCGTCGCGATCGAGAAGGCCACCCGCGCGTTCGGCACCAGCGACATCACGCTCGCCGAAGAGGTCATCGACGCCGACGCGATCATCGACGACAAGGCCATCGCGATCGACGAGCTCGCGATCGAGATCCTCGCCCGTCAGCAGCCGGTCGCGCGCGACCTCCGCATCGTCGTCGCCGCCCTCCGCATGAGCGCCTCGCTCGAGCGCATGGGCGACATCGCCGAGCACGTCGCGCAGCTGACGCGCATGCGCTTCCCCGAGCGGGCGATCCCCAAGGGCCTGAAGAACACGTTCACCCAGATGGGCGAGATCGACGTCGAGGTCGCGCGCACGCTCACTGAGCTGCTGCGCAGCGAGGACCTCGCGCTCGTCGAGACGCTGCGCAACCTCGACGACCGCCTCGACGACCTCCACCTGAGCGTGTTCGAGAAGGTGCTCAGCGAGAACTGGCAGGGCGAGGCGGCGGCCACGGTCGACGCCACCCTCGCGAGCCGCTACCACGAGCGCTTCGCCGACCACGCGGTCACCGTCGCCAAGCGCGTCGCCTATCTCGCGACGGGCGAATGGCGTCCCGACACCGAGACGATCAACGTCATCGTCGGCGAGGCCGGTCTCTGACCCGCATCCGACGAACGCGGAGGGGCGGTGCCGATCGGCACCGCCCCTCCGTCGTTCCCGGCACCGGGTCGGGTGTCAGGCCTTGCCCTGGTTCGCCACGGCGGCCGCGCCGGCAGCGGCGGCCTCGGGGTCGAGGTACTCGCCGGGCCCTGCCGGGGTGAGGTCCTCGTTGAGCTTGTAGACGAGCGGGATGCCGGTGGGGATGTTCAGCTCGGCGATGTCGTCGTCGCTGATGCCCTCGAGGTGCTTCACGAGCGCGCGCAGCGAGTTGCCGTGCGCGGCGACGAGCACGGTCTTGCCCTCGCGCAGGTCGGCGGCGATGTCGGACTCCCAGTACGGCAGCAGCCGATCGATGACGAGCGCGAGCGACTCGGTGCGAGGCACCTCGCCGTCGATGCCGACGTATCGCGGGTCGCCGACCTGGCTGTAGGGATCGTCGTCGGCCAGCTCCGGCGGCGGCACGTCGAACGAGCGACGCCAGAGCATGAACTGGTCGTTCCCGAACTCCTCCAGGGTCTGCGCCTTGTCCTTGCCCTGCAGCGCGCCGTAGTGGCGCTCGTTCAGGCGCCACGAGCGCTTGACCGGGATCCACAGGCGATCCGCCGCGTCGAGCGCGATCTGCGCGGTCTGGATGGCGCGGCTGAGCACGGACGTGTACAGCACGTCGGGCTCGAGTCCGGCCTCGGCGAGCATCTCACCGCCGCGCTGCGCCTCGGCTCTGCCCTGCTCGGTGAGTCGCACGTCGACCCATCCGGTGAACTGGTTCGACTTGTTCCACTCGCTCTGCCCGTGGCGGAGGAGGATCAGCGTGTACGGCGCACTCATGCACCCGAGTCTACCGAGCCGGAGCCTGCGATCATGGGGAGGTGACCCCCGCCCCCATCGGCCAGGCGACCCGCGGCACGACGGGCACCAACCGGCTGCGTCGGGTCGATCGCTGGATCGCTCGCCACGCGGCCCTGCGACGCGCGGCCGATCCGCTCGTCGTCGACCTCGGCTACGGCGCGAGCGGCGTCACGGCTCTCGAACTCGAGGCGCGGCTGCGCCCGGAGCGGGCCGACGTCGAGGTGCTCGGCCTCGAGATCGACGCCGAGCGCGTGGCGCGCGCCCGCGCGCAGCTCGCCGAGGTCCGCGCCGGGCGGACGCCGTTCGCGACCGACGCGCGCGTCGGGTTCGAGCGCGGCGGCTTCGAGGTTCCCGTCGCCGGCGGGCGGCGGCCCGCGGTCATCCGCGCCTTCAACGTCCTCCGCCAGTACGACGAGGGCGATGTCGCCGCCGCGTGGGCGCGCATGGCGAACCGGCTGGCGTCCGGCGGCATCCTCGTCGAGGGCACCTGCGACGAGATCGGACGCGTCAGCACCTGGATCGAGGTCGGCGCCGACGCCGCCCCGCGCTCGCTCACGATCTCGCTGCGGCTCGCCGGACTCGACTCCCCCGCAATCGCCGCCGAGCGTCTGCCGAAGGCGCTGATCCACCGGAACGTGCCGGGCGAGCGGGTGCACGAGCTGCTGAGCGCGCTCGAGGACGAATGGATGCGGGCGGCGCCGGCGTCCGCGTTCGGGCCGGTGCAGCGGTGGCGGACCGCGGTCGAGGCTCTCGCCGGGCGCGGCGTCGACCTCGGCCCGCGGGCGCGGTGGCGACTCGGAGAGGTCACGGTGCCGTGGGAGACGGTGCGCCCGTCAGCCGGGTCCTAGCGCGCGGGTGGGGGGCCGTCGCCGCTCGCGCGGTCGGACCGGGCCCCGTCGTCCCAGCCGGCGGCGTCACGACGGGCCGACGTGCGACGGGCCTCGGCCACCGCCGTCTCGAAGCTGTCCTCGGGGTTCTCGAGCAGATGCGCGGTCGCGAGTGCGTGCATCCGAACCTCCCACTCCGTCGATCGGGCAGCTCGATCCACGGCCGCCTCGGCGTCGGCGCCCAGCGCGACGAACGCGCGGCTGAGGCTGCGGCGGAGATCCGGCTCGCCGCGCCCCAGATGCGTCGCAAGCGCGTCGGCGAGGGCGGGGCGGTCGCGGTCGGGGGCGAGGCCCGATGCCGCGCGCCACGCCGTCTTGGCGACGTCCGGATCGGCGTCGTCGAGCAGGGCGGGCGTGATCTCCGGCCACGCCCGCTCGTCGCCGAGCTTCGACAGCGTGTGGAGGGCCTGGCTCCGGGCCTGGGCGACGGGCGAGCGGAGCTCCGGCAGCAGGGCGGCGAGCGTCAGGTCGCGGTCCTGCCGGGTCAGCGCCCACGTCAGGGTCTCGCGCACCGTGAAGTCCGGTTCGGCCGCGCAACGGTCGACCAGCACGCGAACGTACGATCCGCGCGGGTAGGTTCCCGCGGCCAGGGCGCTGCGCACGCGCTCCGAACCGTCGGCGTGCTGCAGCGCGGCGCGCAGCCGGTCGGCCGCGGCATCCGGTGTCGCCTGTGTCATCTCGTCGATACCTCCGCTTCCATCTGACACCACTCCGGGGCCGCCGGGGCCGATCCGGCCGCCTTCGCCGGTACCCCCGCTCATCTGCCCTGTCGGCACGGTCCACAGGGGGCCGCAGGAGCACGAAGGGTCAGATGCGGGGCATCGTCGCGCGGGCCTCGGCCACCGGCATCCCGGCGGCCGTCAGCAGATCGACCACGAGGGGACGGAGCGCCGCGATGATGTTCTGGTCGCCGAGGGACGATTCGGGCGCGAGGTCGCGGGGGTCGAGCCGCGCCGCGACGGCCCGCAGCGTCTCGAGGGCGACGGGTTCGAGCGCGATGTCGTGGACCGACTGCCCGAGCGTGTCGGCACCGCGCATGATGTGCGCGAGCAGGTCCGCCGCGATGGGCCGCGGCTCGCGGTCGTCGAGGGAGTACACGACCCGCCGCGCGATGACGCGCAGGTTGCGGGTGGCGAGATCGAGCGCCGCGCGCATCCGCTCCTGCCGCTGCAGCTCGGCGCCCTGTCGTCGCAGGAACGGCGAGATCCGGGCGACGGCGAGTCCGGAATCGAGCGACGTCCGCCAGTCGTCGACGAGGGGCTGCAGCGACCGCGCCTTCTCGAGACCGCGGTCGGCGCGGACGCGGTCGCCCCGCCGCATCGCCTGGATGACCGTCGTGGCCGCACCGTCGAACGCGGCGAAGAGCGCGTCGGCGGCGCGCGTTGCCTCGCGCAGCGGACGACGCGGGAGGAGCGCCGTCGCGAGGAGTGCGGCGACGGCGCCGACGAGTCCGTCGACGAGGCGGATGAAGGGCATGCTGCCCGGGATCGCGATCACGATGACGGACTGGATGGCCGCGGCGATCGCGAAGCTCGGCTGAGCGGAGAGGAACCGGGCGATGATGAGGGTCGTGATCAGGGCGACCGCGAGCTGCCACGTTCCCGACCCGAGAGCGACGACGATGAGCTCGGAGACCAGGACGCCCACGAGCATGCCGATGACCGTCTCGAGCACGCGCCGGGGGCGCGCGTCGCGGACGAGACCCAGGCTCGAGATCGTGACCGTCGCGGCCAGCAGGGGCGCCGCGTGACCGAGGACCAGATGCGCGAAGGCGTAGGCGACGGATGCCGCGACCGTGATCTGCACGATGGCCGGGATCGATTCGCGTGAGCGATCGAATCCGCGGCGAGGCCGGATGTGGCGGCGCCACCCGGTCGTCACGGGAGCCGTGACCGCGGGCGGCTCGCCGGCGCGCTCGGGCGCCACGTCAGCGGCGGCGGCTCAGGCGGGGCAGCCGCGGCGGCGCCGCCGTGCGCCCGGCATCCGGCGGGACGATCGTCTCCTGCTCGGCGGCCACCGGCTCGCCGTCGACCGCGACCGTGAGCGCGGCATCCGTCGGCACGCTCCGCTTCACGATCGCGAGGGCGATCGGCCCCTGCTCGAAGTGGCGCGCGACCGACGTCACGCGCCCGACCTCGTCGTCGCCCGAGAAGACCGCGGCGCCAGGCTCGGGGAGCACCGCGTCGCTGCCGTCGAGCTGCAGCGCGACGAGCCGGCGGGGCGGGTGACCGAGGTTGTGCACCTTCGCGACGGTCTCCTGGCCGCGGTAGCAGCCTTTCGACAGGTGGACGGCGGTCCGCAGCCAGTCCACCTCGTGCGGGAGCGTCGTCCCGTCGGCCTCGCTCGCGGCGCGGGGACGCCAGGCGGCGACCCGGAGCGCGTCGGCGGCGAGACGCCCCGCGAGCGAGCGCTCGCTCGCGGCCGCCTCGGCGACGATCGACGCGAGCACCTCGTGGGAGACGACCGCCTCGGACCAGTCGCGCTCGACGCCGGGGTGCCCGTCACCGGACGCGTAGCCCCAGCCGCCGATCGACACGCTCGGCCAGGGATCGCGCCACCGCGCGACGGCTGCCAGGGAATCCACGGCAGCGGCCGTTCCGCCGACGACGGCGAACTCGTCGCCGCGGTCGGCGATCTCGACCCGCAACCGGAAGCGCATCCGCTGCAGCCAGGTCGCGAGAGCCGCCGCCCGGTCGGCGTCGACGATGAGCCACGCGGTCTCGCCGTCGTCGACGACGGATGCCGCGTGCTCGATGTGGCCGTGGGGATCGAGCACGAGCAGCTCCGTGCTCGCCCCGGGAGCGAGCTGCGCGAGCGCCTGCGAGGTGAGCGAGTCGAGCCACGACAGCCGGTCGGGACCCGCGACCGACACGACACGGCGGTCGCCCAGGGGCGCCACGGCGGTGCCGCGCTCGAGCAGCTGCTGCTCGCGCAGCGGGTTGCCGACGTGGACGAGTCCGCGCTCGTCGGCCACGGCACCGGCGACCCCGGCGAAGACGTCCGTCTCGCCGCCCATCAGTCCGCTCGCGCCAGGCGCGCCGACGCGTGCGCGGCGAGCTCGCCGCCGAGCGCCGCGATGTCCCAGGCCCAGAGGAGGTGACCGTCGACGTAGCCGTACATGCGGGTGGCGGCCGTGTACGCCTTCGCGCCGGCGGTGCGGACGACGGCATCCGTCGCGATGTCGATGCGGGGGCCGTTCACCTGCCCGAGGTAGAGCTCGCTGATGCCGTCGGAATGGACGATCGCCGCCTCGATGTCGAAGGCGCCCTCGCCGTTGCGCAGGCCCTCGACGTCGTCGACGGTGCGCTCGACAGCGGCGGCGGACGGCGGCAGCAGACCGGGTCCGGCGTCGGACGGCCCGGCGGGACGGGCGAGACGCCAGTAGCCGGTCTCGGCGACGAGCGGGGCTCCCGCGGTGCCGTCGTCGCCTCGGAGGCGCGCCGTGGCGGAGTAGTTCAGGAAGTCGCCGCCGTCATGGCTGAAGCTCACGCGGTGGCTGAATTCGCCGGTGAGCCGGCCGTCGGCGGTCTCGTAGTCGATGACGCCCGACCCCTCCCACACGCCGATCAGCCACGACAGCGGAACGAGGTCCGATGGCAGATCCGTGGGCAGCTCGAGCACGGTGTCAGCGCTGGCCGCGGTAGAGATTCTTCAGGACGACGCCCGACACGAAGAAGATCGCGAGCGAGGCGAGTCCGAGCAGGCCCACGAAGAACAGTTCGAGCGCGAGGAGATCCATGTTCTCCACTCTACGCCCGAGCGTGCGTTCAGGCGGCGATCAGGGCCGAGAGAGCGAACCCGACGCCGATGAGGCCCATGACGAGCAGGGCACCCAGAGCGCTCGCCGCGACCCGCTGGATGAAACCGCGCGAACGGCCGACCGCGAGCTGGACGACGAAGGCGACGACGACGCACGCGCCGAGGGCGATCGGCATCCAGAGCGCGCGATCCTCCACCGGGGCGAGGACCCCCACCGCGACGGCGGCGAGCGCGGCGACGACCCAGACCGCGACGACTCCGCCGACGGTGCGGGGCGGGGCGAGATCGGGCGCGGTCACCCGTCCATTGTGACGCACCGCGCCGGCCGGCGCCGATCCGCCGCGCGCGGCGGCTCGTCGGGCAGCGCCTAAGATGAGGTCACGTCCCGGCAGCTCCCGGAGGAATCCCCGTTGGCCCAGCTTCTCATCCTGAGTTCCACCCCCGGCGGTGGGATGCCGTTGCCCGCCCTCGAGCTGCTCAGCCACCGCGTCCGCCTCATCCCGGCCGAACCCGCCCAGCTCGTCAGCGCCCCGAGCGCCGACGTCATCTTCCTCGATGCGCGGCAGGACCTCGTCGGCGCGAAGTCGCTCTGCAAGATCCTCAGCACCACGGGGCTCGATGCTCCGCTCGTCCTCATCGTCACCGAGGGCGGCCTCACGGCCGTCTCGCCGGACTGGGGCGTCGACGACGTCATCCTCGCCACGGCCGGTCCCGCCGAGGTCGACGCGCGCATCCGCCTCGTCGCCGGACGCACCAGTCAGGAGCAGGTGTCGACCCGCATCCAGACCTCGGGGATCTCGATCGACGAGTCGTCGTACTCGGCGAAGGTCCACGGCAAGCCGCTCGATCTGACCTACAAGGAGTTCCAGCTGCTGCACTTCTTCGCGACGCACCCGTCGCGGGTGTTCACGCGCGAGCAGCTGCTCAGCGAGGTGTGGGGCTACGACTACTTCGGCGGCACCCGGACCGTCGACGTTCACGTCCGGCGCCTGCGAGCCAAGCTCGGCGACCTCGAGCAGCTCATCGGCACGGTGCGCAACGTCGGGTACCGGTTCAACGTGTACGAGGACGACCAGGTGCCGACCCCCCGCGAGTCCGCGCAGAGCTGACCACGCCTCGTTCACCGGCAGGACACGCGGGACTGCCATGATGAGGGGATGATCGACACCGAGGCTCTCGACTCCGGACTGGGTGACGCCGACGACGACGACTTCGAGCCCGCGTTCGAAGCCGGCGACGCGCAGCTGCCCGACCACCGCTACACCGACCGCGAGATCAGCTGGCTCGCGTTCAACCAGCGCGTGCTGGAACTGGCCGAGGACCCGACGCTCCCCGTGCTCGAGCGGGCGAACTTCCTCGCCATCTTCGCGAGCAACCTCGACGAGTTCTTCATGGTGCGCGTGGCCGGTCTCAAGCGCCGCATCATCACCGGGCTGGCCGTGCCCACCAACGTCGGCCGCGCGCCGCAGGAGGTGCTCGCCGACATCTCGGCCGAGGCCCATGCGCTGCAGCTGCGCCACGCGCGGGCCTGGGCCGACGACGTCATGCCGGCCCTGGCGGAATCCGGCATCCGGATCATCGGCTGGGACGACCTCGACGACGCCGAACGCACCCGTCTGTACGAGTACTTCCAGGCGCAGGTGTTCCCCGTCCTCATGCCGCTGGCGGTCGACCCCGCGCACCCCTTCCCCTACATCTCGGGCCTGTCGCTGAACCTCGCGGTGCGCATCCGCAACGCCAAGACCGGTCGCCAGGAGTTCGCGCGCCTCAAGGTGCCGCCGATGCTCCCCCGCTTCGTCGAGCTCGACACCGAGGGCCCCGGCACGCGCTACCTGCCGCTCGAGTACCTGATCGCCAACAACCTCGAGGACCTCTTCCCGGGAATGGAGATCCTCGAGCACCACACGTTCCGCCTGACGCGCAACGAGGACGTCGTCATCGAGGAGGACGAGACCGAGAACCTGATCCAGGCGCTCGAGGCCGAGCTCCTGCGCCGCCGGTTCGGTCCGCCGATCCGTCTCGAGGTGACCGAGGACATCGACGACGTCACCCTCGATCTGCTCCTCGGCGAGCTCGACATCACCGACCAGGAGGTCTACCGCCTCCCGGGGCCCCTGGATCTGCGCGGACTGTTCGACCTCACGCGGATCGACCGCCCGGAGCTGAAGTACCAGCCGCACGTGCCGACCACCGCGACGGCCTTCCAGCCGGGCGAGCAGAACGGGCGCACCGACTTCTTCAGCGCGATCCGCGCGGGCGACGTGCTCGTCCACCACCCGTACGAGTCGTTCACCACGAGCGTCGTGGCGTTCCTCGAGCAGGCGGCGCGCGACCCGCACGTGCTGGCCATCAAGCAGACCCTCTACCGCACCTCGGGCGACAGCCCCATCGTGCAGGCGCTCATCGACGCCGCCGAGCGCGGCAAGCAGGTGCTCGCGCTCGTCGAGGTGAAGGCGCGCTTCGACGAGGCGGCGAACATCGTCTGGGCGCGCAAGCTCGAGAAGGCCGGCGTGCACGTCGTCTACGGGCTCGTGGGGCTGAAGACCCACTGCAAGCTGCTGCACGTCATCCGCGAAGAGGACGGGAAGCTCCGCAACTACAGCCACATCGGCACGGGCAACTACAACCCGAAGACGAGCCGGCTGTACGAGGACTTCGGCCTCTTCACCTGCGACGAGCAGGTGGGCCGCGACCTCACCCGCCTCTTCAACGAGCTCAGCGGCTACGCGATCGAGAAGAAGTTCAAGCGTCTGCTCGTGGCTCCGCTGCACCTGCGGAAGGGCCTCCTCCGCCACATCGACGGCGAGCGCCGCAACGCGCTCGAGGGCAAGCCGGCGCACATCCGCATCAAGGTCAACTCGATGGTCGACGAGCAGATCATCGACGCGCTGTACCGGGCGAGCCAGGCGGGCGTCCGCGTCGACGTCTGGGTGCGCGGCATCTGCTCCCTGCGCACCGACCTGCCGGGCGTCACCGACAACATCACGGTGCGCTCCATCCTGGGTCGCTACCTCGAGCACTCGCGCATCTTCACGTTCCACAACGACGGCGACACGCTGGCGTTCATCGGCAGCGCCGACATGATGCACCGGAACCTCGACCGCCGTGTGGAGGCGCTCGTCCGCGTCGTCGCTCCGGCACACGTCAAGGAGCTCATCGCCCTGTTCGACCTCGCCATGAGCGATGAGACGAGCTCGTGGCACCTCGGCGAGGGCGGCGTCTGGACGCGTCACGCGTTCGACGCCGACGGCAAGCCGCTCATCGACCTGCAGGATCGGACGATGACCCAGGTCCAGCGGCGCCGGCGCGCTCGGGCGGTGCGATGACCGACACCGCGATCTATGCGGCTGGCGGTGTCGTGTGGCGGGTGGTCGACAACAAGATCAAGGTGCTGCTGATCCACCGGACGAAGTATCGGGACGTCACCCTGCCCAAGGGCAAGGTCGAGCCCGGCGAGATGCTCGCCGAGACCGCGGTGCGCGAGATCCGCGAGGAGACCGGCATCGCCGTCCGGCTCGGCCCTCCCGTGGGGGTCTCGCGTTATCGTCTGCCGAGCAAGAAGCAGAAGATCGTGCACTACTGGGCGACCGAGGCGACCGATCTCGCCATCCGGATGTCGAGCTTCGTGCCGAACAAGGAGATCGCCGCCGTCGAGTGGGTGGGGCTCAAGAAGGCGCGGAGCCGCCTGAGCTACCCGGTCGACATCGAGATCCTCGACGAGTTCGTGCGCCTCGTCGACGAGAACGCGATCGACACGTTCCCGCTCATCGCGCTGCGGCACGCCAAAGCGGTCTCGCGCGAGGACTGGGACGGCGAGGATGCTGCGCGGCCGCTCAGCTCGCGCGGCAAGAAGCAGGCGAACGCGATCGTCGGTCCGCTGCTGGCCTTCGGGGTGCGGCGCATCGCGTCATCCGACGCCGAACGGTGCCTGCGGACGGTCGCCCCGCTCGCCGGCGCGATCGGCAAGCACACCGAACGTCTGCCCGCGCTCGGGCAGGACGCGTGGGAGCGCGGCGAGGCCGATGTGCGGAGCGTCGTCGGCGCCCGGGTCCGCGCGCGAAAGCCCGTCGTGCTCTGCAGCCACGGCCCGGTGCTGCCCGACCTGCTGAACGAGATGGCCCTCGCGACCGGAACCCTGCGGGGCTCGTACCTCGGCAGCGCCTCGGCGCTCGAGACGGGCGCCTTCTCGGTCGTCCACCTGTCGCGGCTCACCCCCGGCGCCGGCATCGTGTCGATCGAGACGCACCTGCCGAAGGTCTGATGCTCTCCGCGGACCCCGACGCGATGCGTTCGTCGGACGCGCGGGACTGGTGTCGCCTGATCCTCGAGCCGGAGCCCCAGGAGCCCCAGCGCTCCGACAGACGTATCGCCGTCGACGTCGGCTGGCGGCGCACCGGCGGCGACCGCCGGATCGCCGCGGACGAGGCGCTGCGCGCGTCGCTGTCGCGGCAGGGCGCGGATGCCGCCGGCATCCGCTTCTCGCGGGTGTGCGGGTGGTGCGGCGGCGACCACGGGGCCGTGCGGGCGGCGGGGTGGCCGGGCGCCGTGTCGGTCACCTACGCGGCGGGATGGGCGATCGTCGCGACGACGGCCGACCTCGAGGGCGGGGCCGCGGGCAGGGCGGGCGGCGGTTCGGGGTTCGGGGCCGGGTTCGCGATCGACGCGGCCCCCGCGAACCTCGACGCGGCGGCGGTCCGCCGCATCCGCGATGCTCTGCACGACGACCGCGCCGACACGACGACGTGGACCCGCGTGGAGGCCGCGCTCAAGGCGGACGGGCGCGGACTGCGCGTCGATCCGGCGACGGTGCGGCTGTCGACCCGCGGCGGGTGCGTCTTCGCGGAGGTCCCGGCGCCGGCGGCCAGCACCGGGCCGGCGGCAGGCTCGGGGCCGGCGCCGCGGAGGTACGCGGTGCATCCGCTGCCCGGTCCCGCGGACGTCGTCGTCAGCGTCGCGGTGGCAGCGCCGGAAGCGCCGGCGCGTCGAGCCACGGGCTGAGGACGGTCGACGCCGCCCCCAGCCGGCGCTCGACCAGGTCGCGGAAGTCCGCGGTGTCGACGAGCGCGTGCCGGTTCTCGCCGGTCCAGGCGCGCAGCAGGCCGAAGAAGGCGTCGTCGCCGACGGTGAGACGCAGGGCGTGCAGCGTCAGGGCGCCGCGCTTGTAGACGCGGTCGTCGAACATGAGGTCGGGGCCGGGGTCGGTGAGCAGCAGGTCCTGGGGCAGGGCGGCGAGGCGTGCGTGATGGCTGCGGGCGCAGTCGTCGGCCGACGGTCCGCCCGAGCGCTCCGACCACAGCCACTCGGCGTAGCAGGCGAAGCCCTCGTTCAGCCAGATGTCGCGCCACGCGGCGACGCCGACGCTGTTGCCGAACCACTGGTGCGCGAGCTCGTGGGCGATCAGACGCGCGTGCTCGGGGGCCAGGTGGTTCGCACCGAACACGGCGAGACCCTGCGCCTCGAGCGGGATCTCGAGCTCGTCGTCGGTGACGACCAGGGCGCAGGCCGCCTGCGGGTACGGGCCGAAGCTCTGCGCGAAGAGGGCGAGGATGCCGGGGACCTCCCCGAACGCGCGCTCGGCCGCGGCGCGGTGGGCGACGGGTACGGCCAGGCTGACCGGCACGGCGGACCCGCCGGCCGGGCGGCCCCCGACGGCCGACTGCGCATAGCGGCCGATGTGCACAGCGGCGAGATACGTCGCGACCGGCTCATCGCACCGGAACCGCCAGGTGCGGAGACCCCCGGCGCGCTCGACGGGTGCCGGCGTCCCCGTCGCCACGACGGTGTACTCGGCGTCGGTCGTGACCGACATGCGCATCGGCGCACGGGCATCGGGGCGGTCGTTGCAGGGGAACCAGGTCGGAGCACCGGTCGGCTGACCGGCCACGAGGGCGCCGTCGGTGAGCTCCTCCCACCCGATGCTCCCCCACCGGGAACGGCGCGGCGCGGGAGCCCCGGCGTAGGTCACCCGCACCGTGAACGCGTCGCCCGAGAGCACCTCGGCCGGCAGCGCCACCCGCACCGACCGCGGCCCCTGACGCACGCCGCGCACGCGCACACCGTCGACCTCGACCCGCTCGACCCGCAGACCGACGAGGTCGAGGCGAACCGCGGTCAGGTCCTCGCGCGCCCGCGCGGTGATCGTCGCCGTGCCGTGCAGCCGGTTCGTGCGCACGCGGTACACGAGGTCGAGGTCGTAGGCGAGGGCATCCCACGAGGCATCGCCCGATTGGGGCGCGTACGCGTCGGTGCGCACCGGCGCGGTCATGTGCGATCCTTCACGAGCGGTCCGTCACGACGTCGACTGGTAGGAGCGCACGCGCACGACGCGCCAGGGGCCGATGGGGTTGCCGCTCCAGCGCGATCCGACGGGGACGGTCTCGCCGCGCATCACGAGCGACGCCGGGCCGACGGTGGCGTGAGCGCCGATGGTCGCTGCGGGGAGGATGACGCTGTGCGGACCCAGGGTCGCCCCGGGCTCGAGTCGAACGGCATCCATGCTCATGATTCGATCATGGAACAGGTGCGTCTGCACGACGCACCCCCGGTTCACCGTCGATCCGTCGCCGAGTTCGACGAGATCGGGCTCGGGCAGCCAATAGCTGTCGCACCACACGCCGCGCCCGATCCGGGCACCGAGCGCGCGCAGCCACACCGCGAGCGCGGGAGTTCCCGCCGCCGCGCGCGCGAACCAGGGCGCGGCGACCATCTCGGTGAAGGTGTCGGCGACCTCGGTGCGCCAGACGAACGACGACCACAGCGGCTGCTCCCCCGCACGGATGGGCCCGACGATCAGCCATTTCGCGGCGGCCGACACACCGGCCGCGACCGCTCCCGCCGCGAGCATGACGACGCCCGACAGCAGCAGCGCCACGAGCGGTCCCGCCGTCAGGGTGAGGGCTGCGAGCGCGAAGAGCACGAGCACTCCCACCCCGCACGTGACGACGACGGGGACGATGCGGCACATCTCCCAGAGAGCTCGCGCGACGCGCAGGCGCACCGGCGGACGGTACGTGCGGCTCTCGTCGGCGTCGGAGGTCTGACGCCGCAGACGCACCGCGGGCGATCCGAGCCACGAGGTTCCCGCTTTCGCCTTGGCCGGCGCCGACGAGAGGACCGCGACGAGACCGTCGCGCGGAACGCGGTGCCCGGGAGCCGCCATGCCCGAGTTGCCGAGGAAGGCGCGGCGACCGATGCGCACCGGACCGATCCGCATCCAGCCGCCGTGCAGCTCGTACGACGCGACCATCGTGTCGTCGGCGAGGAAGGCGCCGTCCTCGATGCGCGTCATCGACGGCAGAAGCAGGACCGTCGAGGCCTCGACGTCGCGACCGACGCGCGCGCCGAGCAGACGCAGCCAGACCGGTGTCGCGAGGCTCGAGTAGATCGGGAAGAGCACGGTGCGCGCCGAATCGAGCAGGCGCTCGGTCGCCCACACCTGCCATCCGATGCGGCTGCGCACCGGATGGACGCCCTCGACGAGCCCGATGCTCAGCAGGCGCACGAGCACGACGACGGCGAGCGCGAACAGGATGCCGGCGGCCAGCGTCGCAGGCACGAGCCACACCATCGCACCGGCGAGCGCCGCCCCGAGGGTCTCGGCTCCGCGCACACCCTGCGCGAGCACCAGACCGCCCGCGGCGAGCGCGGTGAGCGGCAGCAGGCCGAGGACCGCCGCGGCGAGGGCGTACGCGACGAGCCAGCGCCGCCCGGCGGGCGCACGGTGCGTCGGCCAGCCCGACTCGGCCGCACCGCCCACGCGTACGGCGGGCGAACCCGCCCACGTCTGATCGGCCCGCACCCGTCCGAACACGGCCGAGCCGGGCGCGATCTCGGCTCGACGGCCGATCTTCGTCCCGGGAGCCAGCGTGCTGCGCGCGCCGATGCTCGCGTCGGCGCCGATCCGGATGCCGCCGATGCGTACGACATCGCCGTCGATCCAGTACCCCGACAGGTCGACCTCGGGCTCGATGGCCGCGCCGTCGCCGATCTCGAGCATCCCGGTGACCGGGGGCAGGCTGTGCAGGTCGACGCCGCGGCCGATGCGGGCGCCGAGGGCACGCGCGTAGGCGACGGCCCAGGGCGCCCCCGACAGGCCGACGGCGTCGATCTGGTCGGCGACCTGCTCGGCGAGCCAGAGCCGCAGGTGCACGGCGCCGCCGCGCGGGTAGTCGCCCGGGCGGAGGCCGCCCAGCAGCAAGCGGGCAGCGACGACCGCGACGGCCATGCGGCCGAAGGGCGTCGCGAAGACGAGGAGTCCGGCCACGAGCACGGGCCACGGCACCTCGGGGAGCACCTCGAATCCGGGTGCGAGGCGCAGGATGGCGGAGGCGGTCATCAGGTAAAGCAGCCATCGAGCGCCCGAGAGCACGAACAGCGGGATGCCGAGGAGCGTCTGCACCCACTGGGTGCGCCGCGGCGTCGGCGCCGGGCGGTGATAGCTGCCGGCCTCGTCCGAGGCGGGCAGCGGACCGAGCGCGCGCGCCATCGCGCCCAGGCGAGGCAGGTCGTAGATGTCGGCGACCGCGAACTCCGGAACGCGGACGCGGATGAGCGAGACGAGCTGAGCGGCGGCGAGCGAGCCGCCCCCGAGGTCGAAGAAGTCCGCTTTGGGGCCGGGCACCGGCATCCCGAGCACGGCCTGCCACTGCTGCGCGAGCCACGCCTCGGCCGGGGTGAAGTCGGCGGAGGGCGCGTCGAGCTCGGGCAGCGGCCACGGGAGCGCGGCACGGTCGACTTTGCCGCTCGTGCGGACGGGCAGCTCGTCGACCACGGCGAGCAGCGGCACGAGGGGCGCGGGCAGGCGCTCGGCGAGGAGGGCGCGCGCGGCCAGGCGGTCGAAGTCCGGGGCGGCGGCGAGGTAGCCGACGAGGATCGGCACTCCCGCCTCGGTGGTGCGGACGGCGGCCGCCGCGCCCGAGACGCCGGGCAGATCCTGCAGCGCCGACTCGACCTCGCCGAGCTCGATGCGGCGGCCGCCGACCTTGACCTGGTCGTCGGCGCGCCCCTGGAAGACCAGCCCCGCGGATTCGAAGCGGACGAGGTCGCCCGAACGGTAGGCGCGCTCCCAGCCGAGGCTCGGCATCGGCGCGTACTTCTCGGCATCCTTCACCGGGTCGAGGTAGCGCGCCAGGCCGACGCCGCCGATGATGAGCTCGCCCGTCTCGCCCTCGGCGACGCGCGCTCCGGAGGGGTCGACGACGGCGAGGTCCCAGCCGTCGAGCGGCAGCCCGATGCGCACGGGCCCCTCGCCGGTGAGGGGCGCTGCGCACGCGACGACCGTCGCCTCGGTCGGCCCGTACGTGTTCCAGACCTCGCGATCGGCCGAGGCGAGCCGTGCGGCCAGCTCGGGCGGGCAGGCCTCCCCGCCGAAGATGAGCAGCCGGACATTCTCGATGAGCGCGGCCGGCCACATCGCGGCGAGGGTCGGCACCGTCGAGACGACGGTGATGCCCTGGCGGAGGAGCCACGGGGCGAGGTCCTCGCCGGATCGCACGAGAGCGCGCGGGGCGGGCACGAGGCAGGCGCCGTGACGCCAGGCCAGCCACATCTCTTCGCACGAGGCGTCGAAACCCACCGAGAGTCCCGCGAGCACGCGGTCGCCCGGGCCGAGCGGCGCGGCGGCGACGAAGAGCCGCGCCTCGGCGTCGACGAAGGCCGCGGCCGACCGGTGCGAGACCGCGACGCCCTTGGGCACACCGGTCGACCCGGACGTGAAGATGACCCAGGCGTCGTCGTCGGGAGTCGGCTGCGGCAGGCTGCCGAGGGTGTCGGTCGACGGATGCGGCGCATCGCCCGCGAACAGCGGTGCGGGCGCGGTGGCGGCCGACGTCTCGCCGGCCCCGGCCGAGTCCGCGAATTGCGCCGAGGGCACGAAGTCGCCGTCGCCGCCGATGATCCCGCGGACCCCTGCCTCTCCGAACACCAGCCGGGCGCGATCGTCGGGGTCGTCGGCGTCGACGGGCACGTAGGCGGCGCCGGCGGCGAGGATGCCGAGGATGGAGAGGTACAGCTCCTGGGAGCCGGACGGCATTCGCACGCCGACGCGGTCGCCGCGACCGACCCCGGCCTCGTGCAGCCGGGTGGCCAGACGCCCCACGCGGGCCATCAGCTCGCGGTAGCTCAGCGCACCCGAGCCGTCGTCGAGGGCGGACGCTTCGGGGTGACGGGCCGCCGTGGCCCGGAGCACGTCGAGGAGCGTGCGCTCGGGAGGGGTGCGCGCGCTCCGGTCGAGTGAAGCCTGCGTCGTGGCCGGCGCCGTGGCGTCCACCTCAGCTGAGCCGCTGGACGAGCTCGGCCTTGGTCTGGCGCGAGTATCCGGTCAGCCCGGCCGCGCGCGCCCGGGCGCGGAGCTCGGCGACGGTGAGGTCCGACAGCGCCGCGAGGTCCGCGCCGGTCGTCTCGGCAGGCGTCTCGGCGTCGTCGTCGACCGGCGTCTCGATGTCGTCGTCATCCGCCCCGGGGGCGCCGAGGGCGGCGGCGAGCTCGTCGTCCGCCTCGCGCGACGCCAGCGCGGCACGCGCGGCCGCCTTCTCGGCCTTCGCCGCGGCACGGCGGCGGGCCTTCGATTCCGCCTTCTTGGCGGCGGCCTCGTCCTCGGCCCGGCGGGCCTCGCGCTCGGCGCGATCCGCCTCCGCGCGCAGCCGCGCCTTCTCGGCGGCGCGGGCGAGAGCGGTCGCGACCGCCTTCTCGAGGCGCTCGGCGGCGGCGCGCGCACGCTTCGCGACCTTCTTGGGCCTCTTCCGCACGTCCTTCTTCGACACGTCGGTCGCGTCGCGCGCGTCGTCGATCGCGGCGTGCACCGGACGGGCGATCTTCTTCGGCAGCTTCTTGGCCGTCTTGCGGGCATCGGTGATGGCGGCAGTGGTCTCGTCGACGGCATCACGCGCCGCGCGTTCGACCTTCGGGGTCTTCGACATGGCGCACACCGTACCGATGCCAGGTAAACGATCGACGCACGGCACGCCCGCACCCACACGGGGAACGCCCTCGGTTGCCCGCCGGCCGTTCACCTTCCGTTCACCCTCACAGCGCACTCTCGTAAGGCACGGTGTCTACGTTCTCTCCGTGCCCTGCACCAAGGGCAGTCCCTCATACCCGAAGGAATCACAACGTGAAGCTTTCCCGTTTCGCCCAGATCGGCGCCCTCGGCGCCGTTGCCGCCCTCGCGCTCACCGCCTGCACCCCGGCGAACGAGCCCGCTCCGGGCGGCGACGCCTCGGGCGACGCCTCGTCGCTGTCGGGCACGGTCAACGCGACCGGCGCCTCGTCGCAGGGCGCTGCGCAGCAGGCCTGGACCGCCGAGTTCCAGAACACCAACGGCGGCGTGACGATCAACTACCAGCCCACCGGTTCGGGCACGGGCCGCGAGAACTTCATCGCCGGCTCGAGCCAGTTCATCGGCTCCGACCGCGCCTTCAACGAGGAGGAGCTCGCCGCCGGCGAGTTCGGCTCGTGCGTGACCCCCGACATCGTCGAGATCCCGGCCTACATCTCGCCGGTCGCCGTCGTGTTCAACCTGCCCGGCATCACCGAGCTGAACCTGACGCCCGACGTCATCGGCCAGATCTTCGACGAGAAGATCGCCACCTGGAACGACCCGGCCATCGCCGAGCTGAACCCCGACGCCGACCTGCCGTCGACCAACATCACCCCGGTCTACCGCGGCGACGCCTCGGGCACCACCGGCACCTTCACCGAGTACCTCGCCTCGGTCGCGCCCGAGGCGTGGCCCTACGAGGACGGCGACGAGTGGCCCGTCTCGACCACGCGCTCCGAGTCGGCTCAGCAGACCTCGGGTGTCGAGGCCGCGATGACCGCGGGTGAGGGCACCATCGGCTACATCGACGCCTCGCGCGCCGGTGACCTCGGCTCGGTCGCCATCGGCGTCGCCGGTGACTTCGTGCCGTTCTCGGCCGAGGCCGCTGCGCAGCTCGTCTCCGCATCGCCGCTGGCCGAGGGCCGCGGCGAGGGCGACCTCGTCTTCGAGGTCGACCCGGCTGCCGCTCCCGCCGGCTCGTACCCGATCGCCCTGGTGAGCTACCTCATCGCGTGCGAGCAGTACGAGGACGAGGCGACCGCCGACATCGTGCGCTCGTACTTCGAGTACGTCGCCAGCGAAGAGGGCCAGAACGCCGCCGCTGAGGCTGCCGGCTCCGCTCCGCTGTCGGCCGACCTGCGCTCGCAGGTCGCCGACGCCGTCGCCCTGATCGGGACCGCTCAGTAAGTCACCCCAGCGAGCCGGGTGGTGCCTCCTCGGGCGCCACCCGGCTTCGCGCGGAGATAACGGATCACAGAGGAGAAGATGACCACCTCAGCTCCCCCGGCCGCCGACACGTCGGCGCCGGTCACGACGAAGGCGAAGAAGCGTCCTGGTGACCTCGCCTTCTCCGGTACCGCGCTCGGCGCCGGTATCGTCATCCTGGCCGTCCTCGCGGCGGTCACCTTCTTCCTCATCGCCCAGAGCATCCCGGCGCTGACGGCCGATCCCGAGGGCACGCAGTTCCTGAACGGCGTGCCGTTCCTGCAGTACGTCTGGCCCTTCGTGTTCGGCACGATCTGGGCGTCGTTCATGGCGCTGCTCGTGGCCGCGCCGCTCGCCATCGGCGTCGCGCTCTTCATCTCGCACTACGCGCCCCGTCGCCTCGCCTCCGTGATCGGCTACGTGATCGACCTGCTCGCGGCGATCCCCTCGGTCGTCTACGGCCTCTGGGGTGCGCTGGTGTTCTCCCGCCTGCTGCAGCCGTTCTACGTCGAGCTGAACGAAGCGGGCGGCTGGTTCATCGTCTTCTCCGGTCAGCCCTCGCCGACCGGCCGCACGATCCTCACGGCATCCCTCGTGCTCGCCGTCATGATCCTCCCGATCATGACCGCCATCTGCCGCGAGGTCTTCCTGCAGACGCCGAAGCTCCACGAAGAGGCAGCGCTCGCCCTCGGCGCGACGCGCTGGGAGATGATCCGCATGGCCGTCTTCCCGTTCGCCCGCGGCGGCATGGTCTCGGCCGCGATGCTCGCGCTCGGTCGTGCGCTCGGCGAGACGATGGCCGTCACCATGGTGCTCTCGGCCACCGGCATCGTCACCTTCCAGGTGCTCACCTCGAGCAACCCGACCCCCATCCCGGCCAACATCGCCCTGAACTTCGGCGAGGCCTACGGCACGGGCGTCAACGTCCTCATCGCGACGGGTCTGATCCTGTTCGTGGTGACCTTCGCCGTCAACGCCATCGCCCGGTATATCGTCAACCGCCGCGCCGAGTTCTCTGGAGCGAACTGAGATGTCGACCACCGCTGTTCGCCCGCCCCGCGCGGCCGAGTCCCGCCCGGCGCGCAGCTCGCTGACCGCCGGTCGCCTGCCGAAGTGGATGCCGTGGGCTCTGCTCGGGCTGAGCGCCCTCATCGGCATCGTCATCTTCGCCGTGCTGAACATCGGCAACGAGCTCGCCGACTTCAACATCGCCGGCGCGACGGTCGTCGCCGCGGTCGTCTTCGCGATCGGTCTCGTGACGCTCTCCGCCATCGTCGAGTCGCGCCGCCACGCGGTGAACCGCCTCGCGACCGTCGTCGTGAGCATCGCGTTCCTCATCGTGCTGCTCCCGCTCGTGTCGCTGCTGTGGACGGTCGTCGCCAACGGCGTCGCCCGCTTCGACAGCACTTTCTTCAGCTGGACGATGCGCAGCGTCGTCGGCGAGGGCGGCGGCGCGCTGCACGCGATCTGGGGAACGCTCCTCATCACCGGCGTCGCCGCGCTCATCTCGGTGCCGATCGGCCTCATGACCTCGATCTACCTCGTCGAGTACGGCCGCGGGCGGCTCGCGAAGTCGATCACCTTCTTCGTCGACGTGATGACCGGCATCCCCTCGATCGTCGCGGGTCTGTTCATCGTCGCCCTCTTCGCGCTGCTCTTCGGCCCGGGCCTGAACACCGGCTTCATGGGCGCGCTCGCCCTGTCTGTGCTGATGATCCCGGTCGTCGTGCGCTCGAGCGAGGAGATGCTGCGCCTGGTTCCCAACGAGCTGCGCGAGGCGTCGTACGCGCTCGGTGTGCCGAAGTGGCTGACGATCCTCAAGGTCGTCCTCCCCACCTCGATCGCCGGCATCACGACGGGCATCATGCTGTCGGTCTCGCGTGTCATCGGCGAGACGGCGCCGCTGCTGCTGACCGCCGGGTTCACGAACTCGCTCAACATGAACCTCGCGTCGCAGCCGATGATGACCCTCCCGGTCTTCGTCTTCGACCAGTTCCAGAACCCCGGCACCAACATCGACGCGGCGCTCCAGCGCGCGTGGGCCGGTGCTCTCACCCTCATCATCATCGTCATGGTCCTGAACCTCGTCGCGCGCTTCGTCGCGAAGAAGTTCGCCCCCAAGTTCGGCCGCTGAACCGGCATCCCGAAGCCAGTTAGAGGAATTCAGAAGTGTCCAAGAGCATCGAAGTCAACGACCTCAACGTCTACTACAGCGACTTCCTGGCAGTCGAGGGTGTCTCGCTGCAGATCGAGCCGCGCAGCGTCACCGCATTCATCGGCCCCTCGGGCTGCGGCAAGTCGACCTTCCTCCGCACGCTGAACCGCATGCACGAGGTCATCCCCGGTGGCCGCGTCGAGGGCAGCGTGCTGCTCGACGGCGACGACCTGTACGGCCCGAGCGTCGACCCGGTGCTCGTTCGCCGTCAGATCGGCATGGTCTTCCAGCGCCCGAACCCGTTCCCCACGATGTCGATCCGCGAGAACGTGCTGGCGGGCGTGAAGCTCAACAACAAGCGCATCTCGCGCTCGGACGCCGACGCGCTCGTCGAGCAGTCCCTGCGCGGCGCGAACCTGTGGAACGAGGTCAAGGACCGTCTCGAGAAGCCGGGCTCCGGTCTCTCGGGCGGTCAGCAGCAGCGCCTCTGCATCGCTCGCGCGATCGCGGTGTCGCCCGATGTCCTCCTCATGGACGAGCCCTGCTCGGCCCTCGACCCGATCTCGACCTTCGCGATCGAGGAGCTGATCGAGGAGCTCAAGAGCGACTACACGATCGTCATCGTCACGCACAACATGCAGCAGGCCTCCCGCGTCTCCGACAAGACCGCGTTCTTCAACATCGCCGGCACCGGCAAGCCCGGCAAGCTCATCGAGTACGACAACACGACGTCGATCTTCACGACCCCGTCGGTCCAGGCCACCGAGGACTACGTCTCCGGCCGCTTCGGATGACCCCGCTTCCGGGGTGACCCGGGGGGGTGCTTGCCGGGCCGGGTGTGCCGGGCCGGGTATGCCGGGCCGGGCGTGCCGGGCCGGGCGTGCCGGGCCGGGCGTGCCGGGCGTGCCGGGCGTGCCGGGCACCCCGCCGCGTGTACCGCTTGCCCCGCCGCATGTGCCGGGATGCAAGGAATCGTGCGCGACGCGCCGGTGCGAGACCCTCTCGCCCGGCGCGTCGCGCATTTCTCCTTGCATCCGGGCACGCGGCGGGGCCAGCCCCGGGTGCGGAGTTCCCCGCCCCGCACCCTGCCGGCCCGGTCGGGCTCCGGCCCCGCGGGGCTCCGGCCCGGTGGGGCTCCGGCCCGTGTGCTGGCCCGGCGGGGCTCCGGCCCCGTGTGGCTGCCGGCCCGGGCTCGGTCGGGCTCTCCCTCCGCCCCGGTTCTGCCCCCGTACCCGGATGCAAGGGATTCGGCGCGACACCCCGGCATCCGTCATCGAACACCGGGGTGTCGTGCCCATTCCCTTGCATCGGGGCCGAGCGGGTGGGGGTCTGAACTGCGCAGCACTTCCTCCCCGGGAGCGCCGACGGCCTGGTTGACCACAACCCGTCCCTGCCCGCCGCCGCCTCACCCGCAGACGCCCGATGGTCGAAGCATGTGCGAGGCCCCGTCGATCTTCACCACCCGGCAGCTGCGGGACGACGGCCTATCGCGTCGCGAGATCGCGGACGCGGTGGGGAGCGGGCGGCTGGAGCGCATGCGGATCGGGATGTACGCCGCATCCGGCGCGTGCGATGCGGCTCGAGGCGTCGCTGCGCACGGCGGCCGGATGGCGTGCGTGACCGCCGCGCGACACCACGGCCTCTGGGTGCTCGACGACGACGACGCCTCTCACGTCTGGCTGCGTGAGGGCCAACGGGCGCACCACGATTCAAACTGCGGCTGCATCGAGCACTGGGATCACGATCAGCGCGAGGCACCCACGGGCCCGCTCCCCCTGCGGCAGGTGCTGCGTCAGATACTCGGATGCCGCGGCGCTGAGACCTTCTTCGTGACACTCGAATCGGCGCTGAGACTCGGCCGCCTCACGCGCGACGACCTGCGCTGGCTCCGGCAGCGCAGCAACGCCTGGGGACGCGAGGCGCTGCGGCTCGCGCGATCCGACGCCGACAGCGGTCTCGAGTCGCTGCTGCGGTGGCGGCTGCGCCGGCACGGACTACGGGTGCGCACGCAGGTGTCGGTCTACGGCGTCGGCAGGGTCGACGCGCTGATCGGCGATCGACTGATCGTCGAGGTCGACGGGCGCGACAACCACGACGGCCCGTCGCTCAGGCACAAGGACCTCGTGCGCGACGCCGCTGCGGCCGCGTGGGGCTACACGTCGCTGAGGTTCGATTACTCCCACATCGTCCACGACTGGGACCTCGTCGAGGCCGCCATTCTCGGCGCCCTGGATCGCGGGTCGGCCACGCGGCTCAGTGCCGCGATGCAAGGTTTCGACCGCGACACCCCGCCGGTCGCCCGCGGCTGACGGCGCGTCGCGCACGATCCCTTGCATCGCGGCACGGGCCGGTCGGGCTCGATCGGGCCGGTGCCGAGCTCGGACCGGACGCAGGCCAACCACAGATCGCGGCCCGGCCGCGCGTCGCGGTGCCGCGATGCAAGGTTTCGACCGCGACACACCGCCGGTCGCCCACGGCTGACGGCGTGTCGTGCACGATCCCTTGCATCGCGGTACCTGAGCGGGCGCGCGGACGAGGCCGGGCGCGGCGCGGCCCGGCGCGGCCCAGGTCAGTCGCGCGGGGACAGCAGGTAGTCGTTGAGGGATGCCGTGAACTCGGCATCGACCGTGAGCGCCGCGCCGTCGAGCTCGGTGATCGGGGCCGCCAGGCGCACACTCGAGACGAGCCACGCGGCATCCGCGGTCCGGAGGTCCGCGACGGGGATCGTCTCGTAGACGGTCGTGAAGCCGCGGTCGGCCAGGTGTTCGAACAGGCTCAGCTGCGTCGTGCCATGCAGGATGCCGCCGTTCGGCGCCGGTGTGACGAACGTGTCTCCGCGACGGAGGATGAGCGTCGCGGTCGGCGCCTCGAGCACGTAGCCGTCCGAGCTCGTGAACACAGCGTCGTCCGCGCCGCGCCGGTGCGCTTCGCGCAGGGCCGCCATGTTCACCGCGTACGACAGGGTCTTCGCGCCGAGCAGCAGCCACGGCGCGCTCGCGGGCGCGTCGATCGAGTATCCGCGGTCGAGCGTCACGACGCGGATGCCGTCGGTGCGCACCCGGCTGAAATCCGCCGCCGAGGCGGCCGTGGCCCACGCTGTCGGGCTCGGACCGTGCTCGACTCCACGACTGAGGATGAGCTTGATGACGCTCTCACCCGGTCCGCATTCGGCGGCGACGGTGAGGACGGCGCCGCGCCACTGCTCGAGATTCGGGGCGGGCAGATCGCAGAGCTGCGCGGAATGGGCGAGACGCTCGAGGTGCGCCTCCACCTCCTGCGGGTGACCGTCGACGACGCCGATCGACTCGAAGATGCCGTCTCCGCGCTGGGTGCTCAGCTCTCCGACGGTCAGCGCCGGCGCGGCCGGGTCGACAGTGGTGAACGTCGCGGCGAGGTCGTCGGTGGTCTCATCGGCCCCGAGGGGCGCGATCATGAGGGCGGTGCGCAGAGCCATGGGGCGAGCCTACGCGCGCGGCGGCGCGCGACCGCGACCAGGAGGGCGGGCTTGCGCTCGAGCCCGGTTCGGTGCAGAGGCGACGCGCGGCGCGACGTCGAGCGCGGCGCGCCGCGGCGCGCGAGCGATGCGGCGCAGGCCCGATCGATGCGGCGCGGGCCGGAGCGCCGAGCGCCGCAAGGCCCGAGCGACACGCCCGGGTCGGCCCGCGGCATCCGCTTCACGTCGCTGAGGGAATGCGTCACGGACGGGCTCCGTTAGACTTGTATGTGCCGGGCCGCAGTAACCCCGGGCTCCATCTTCAGCCGCTGCGAGCGGCCACGCGCCGAGAGGCGTTCTGCGGCCCGGCGCTTTCTTGCCCGCAGGCAGGCGCCACGCACACGCCGCGCGCGCACCTGATCAGGTGAGACCTTCGCGCCGCCACAGTCCGGCACAGGCTCCCAGATCGTCGGCATAGGTGTCGAGGCGCAGAGCGCGCGCGGTCATCGCCGATGCGCGATCGGGCTCCGAGACGTCGTGGTCGTCGGCGACGGTGGTGGCGCCGGCAGCCTGGACGCGGCAGAACGATGCGGCGCGCTCGAGGGCCACCGCGAAGTCACCGCGGAAGACGCCGCGCAGGATGATGTCGATCAGCGCGACGAGCTCGTCGGGACCCGCCGGCGCCGGAGCCCCCGCGATGACCTCGTCCGCCGAAGACAGGGCGAGGCGGCCGCGCTCGTAGAGGAGCGCCGCGGTGCGCGGGTCTTTATGGATCATCAGCTGCAGCAGGTACAGGCGCCACAGCGCCCCCGGGAGCGACTTCGCGGGCGAGCGCGACCACAGCTCGGCCAGGGTGTCGATGCCGTGCTCGGCGGTGAAGCCGACGAGACGCTCGACGACGTCGTCGCTGGGATCCTCGCGGACGCGGGCGAGCAGAGCGCCAGCGGTGGCGTGGGCGACCCGCGAGACCTCGGCCGGGTCCTCGCCGGCGAAGTGCCGGTCGAACTCGTCGGCGGGGCGGCGCACGGGCCGGTGGTACTCCCGGGGATCAGTCATCATTCCAGGCTAGGCGAGGCCGCGGCATCCGGGGGCGGGAGTCCCCTGTCCAGCCAGCGCTCCCTGCCCGCGACGGACCCGCGACGGCCCCGCGATGCCTTCGCTTCGGAGGAGATCCGCCGTCCACAGGCCGGGATGCCGTCGAGCCGCCCTCCGAACGGCAGATCCCCTCCGCACCGCCCGCCACCGCCACCGCCCGCACATGACGAAACGGCCGGTCCGAGAAGGACCGGCCGCTTCGCTGCCGAACAACGGGGTTGGGCAGTCTCAGGCTGTCGGGATGGCGAACAGCGGGTCGGAGGTCGGCAGGCCGGTGGGTGATCCACCCTCCTGCTCGACGGTCAGAGCGATGATGTCCGAGGGCTCCATGTCGCCGTCGAGCAGCATCTGGGCCGAGCCGTCGGTCGAGTCGAACGCACCGGCGGGGATCGGAGCCTCGCCGCGGACGAACCACGCCTCGTACGACTGGTCGTCGGCGATGTCGGGAAGGCCGTCGGCCACGAGCACGACGCCGTCGACGCTCGGCGACCAGTGCACGGTCGCCTCTCCCCCCTCGGCCAGCTCGGTCGTGCGCGACTGGGCGTCGTCGGCGTCCTGGATCTGCGCGAGGACGCTTGCCGCGGTCGGCGCGCGCATCCCCTCGGTGAGCGAGCCGACACCCCAGCCGACACCGACGAGCAGCGCGACCGAGGCGGTAAGGGCGAAGAGGCCACGGGTCCAGTTGCGTCGCTCGACGGTCTGGAACTGCTCGGTCTCGGGCGATCCGGTCGGCAGCGCCGAGACCGGAGCACGGTCGTCGTCGTCGTCATCGAGGTCGGATGCCGCGGCATCCGTCTCGGCGAAGAAGGCGTCCGTCGCATCGGGCCGCGAGATCTGCGAGAGCAGACGCGAGCGGATGTCGACAGGAGGTGCGACCTCGGCGACACCGTCGGCAAGAAGAGCGGCGGCGGACGAGTCGTCAGCGACGTAGTGGGCCCACTCGGGGTGGGCGTCGAGCGCCTCGTGGTAGGCGAGCTCGTCTTCGGGCGACAGCGCGCCCAGGGCGTAGCCGGCCGAGAGTTCGGCGAAAGTCTGTTCGTTCACGATGTCACCCCCATTTCGCTGCGCAGGCGGGTCAAGCCGTCTCGCATGCGTGTCTTGATCGTTCCCAAAGGCGCCCCCACCAGCGCCGCGATCTCACTTTGACTGTATCCCCCGTAGTAGGACAGGGTGATTGCTTCTCGTTGCGCCTCGGGCAGCACGCTCAGAGCCCGGGCCACGCGCCGTCCCTCGATGCGCAGCTCGACCTGTTCGGCGACGCCTTCGGGCGGCGACGCGAGGTCCCGGTAGCCCGCACGCACATCGCGATCGCTGCTCGCCTGCGACGATCGCACGCGATCGACCGCTCGGCGGTGGGCGATCGTGAGAACCCACGACCTTCCTTGGCCCTTCTTCGGAGCGAAGCTCGAAGCGGATTGCCACACTTCGAGAAACACTTCCTGGAGCACCTCTTCGCTCTGCGCGCGGTCGACGAGAACCCGGAGGATGAGGCCGAACACACGCGGTGCGAGCATGTCGTAGAGGCGGGCGAAAGCTGCCTGGTCACCGTCGGCGGAGCGTAGAAGAAGCTCCGCGGCGTGATCCGTCGACGGCCCGTCCTCGGGCACGTCCATTCCATCGATGACCATCTCGACAAGCATGCCGCATCCCCTGTCCCGATCCGGACTTTGGCGCCGAGGTGTTATCGGTTCCTTACCTCGGTGCCGGATGCTCGTCCGGTCTCGCGTTCTGTTGTGAGGGCTTTCGAGGGTGAGCGCGAATCGGATTGGCGCGGAGAGGCCGTGGATGCCGGCCCACGCGCGCGTGCTCGCGTGCGCGTAAGTGGGCGGTAGCTCCGATGCCGAAAAACTCTCCCGCAAAGTTTTTTCGAGTTTTTCCCATCCGATGGTCGGGGGCCTCCGAAGAACCCTCGACGCCGGGGAGAGGCCCACGGCGGAGAACAACGGAGGCAATCATGCTCAGCACCAAGAAGAAGTTCACTGCTGCCCTGGCCCTCGGCTTCGCCGGAGCTCTCGCGCTCTCGGCCTGCTCGTCGGGCTCGGGTGACGCCATGACCGAGGAGACCACGTCGCCCTCGTCTGCAGCTCCCATGGAGTCGGCTACGCCCGACGCCACGATGGACCCGGCCGCCAACCTCGTCGGACCCGGCTGTGCTGACTACGCCGAGGCCGTTCCCTCCGGCGCCGGCTCGGTCGAGGGCATGGCTCAGGACCCGGTGGCCGTCGCAGCGTCGAACAACCCGCTGCTCACCACCCTCGTTGCTGCCGTCAGCGGTCAGCTCAACCCCGACGTGAACCTCGTCGACACGCTGAACGGCGACGAGTTCACCGTCTTCGCGCCGGTCGACGACGCTTTCGCCAAGATCGACCCCGCCACGATCGAGTCGCTGAAGACCGACTCGGCCACGCTGACCTCGATCCTCACCTACCACGTCATCCCCGGCCAGCTGGCTCCGGATGAGATCGACGGCACCCACACCACCGTTAACGGTGCCGACCTGACCGTCACCGGTTCGGGCGACGACATCATGGTCGGCGACCAGGCCGCCGTCATCTGCGGTGGCGTGACGACCGCCAACGCGACGGTGTACCTCATCGACACGGTCCTGATGCCCCCGATGTGACACCCGACTTGGTTGCGGTGAGGGGTTCCTGCAGCCAAGCATTCGGACATTAGTGGCCGAACGCGAGACCGCCGGTGCGAGCACACCGGCGGTTTCGTGGTTTCACCCGACGGATGCCGCGGCGCTGCCTTTGTGCAGTGTCGCGGCATCCGTCGTTTCGCGGTGTTCGCGTTGGTGTGGCTTGCGCGTCCGGTCGAAGCCTCGTTCGCGGGGACTACTAAGCTGGGAAGCTCAGGGCCTCTAGCTCAGTCGGTAGAGCATCGGACTTTTAATCCGCGGGTCGTGGGTTCGAGCCCCACGGGGCCCACCACCTCTCATTCGCCGCGATTCGTTGAGTCTTCAATGCGATTTCGCTTCCCGTTATCGAGCGATCCCTGAATAGATATCGGCATACCCTGTCAGTGATAGCTAGCGAAGGATTCCCCGTGCATCACGAGAACACTCCTGACCACCACATCCCAACAGCGGACGAGCCGAGTGTTCCCGAGATCGAGGCGGACGAGACGATCGCGCCCCGGCCGGAGGAAGAGGTCGCCGACGTGCTGCGCGCCGAGCCCGACGTCGAGGATCACAGCGAGCATCCTCAGGCGTGACCGCACCGCAAGACACTCCCTTTGGGGCAAGGTGTGCAGACCAAGACCCGCGGGACGCCTACGAGAGCGAGACCGGCTCCAAGGGCACCCGGAGCGCGGCGAAGACCACTCTCATACGCGGGGCCGACAAGCGAGGGAACGTCGTTCTTCGCTGATCTTGTCGCCATCGAGCCTGACAGGGCTCCGATCGCACTTGTGCTCGAGCTCCGCCCACGCATCGACCGCAGCAAGCTTTCAGCGGTCAGCTGGACATCGACGACCTCAGAAGGCTCTGCCCCTCGCTTCCCCTGTACCCAACTAGCCTGAACCGTCTCGAGACCGATACTCGACGGGGAGGAAACACTACCGCCGCTTCGTCTAAGTAGCCGCGCCGGGATGTCGCCCCCTCAACGTTTGGGCGCTTGCCAACAGTGGCTTTTTGCCAGGTCTGTCCTGGAATTCCAGCACCCCGATCGGCACACTCGAACGCGCGGACCCACGCCCGCCCCGAGACGCAATCAGAGGTGACCATGTCCAGTTCTCGGCTTCATAGAGCCACGAGCATCCTCATCGGAGCGGCCTCGCTCCTGAGCGGAGTCGTCGCGCCCCCGCCAAGTCCGTCGGACCCGAACGAAGCGGTTGCGGCCGTCGCGACGGTCGCGCCGTTCGTCCTGGACGATCTGGCCCACTCGAGCGTCCAGAAGGAAGCGAGATCCAGCACCTCGGCGATCGATGTCATCGGAACCGACTCGACCGTGTCTCTTCCGCAACATGCCTCGGATCCGCTCATCATGCGAAACGGGGCGGCGCAACTCTCATTGGTCCTTCCTATCGAAAACTCTGACCCCGACACCGTCGGTCAAAACGGGCTCACCTCTTACCCAGCCGGCGACGATGCCAGCATCATCCCCGCCATCAAGAACGATGGCTCAGTCCAACTCGCAATGGTCTTGGAGGGGCCCAACGCCCCGCACCGATACGACTACAGCTTTTCCGCCGGATCAACCCTGCGGGTCGACGACAACGGCGTGATCGTCGTGAGCGACGCGGCCGGTGTGTACAGCGGGATCATCCTTCCGCCTTGGGCGCTGGACGCGTCGGGAGCCACAGTGCCGACGCACTTCGAGGTCGCAGGGAACGTCTTAACTCAGGTCGTCGAGCACGCCGGCTCCGCGTATCCCGTTGTTGCCGATCCATATGCGGGCCAGGCTCTGATCAGTTCGGTTACGACCGGATCCGAGAATGGTTATCCGCGCTACTCGGTCAGAAAGACGACATTTGGACAGAGCATCTCCCTCGGCTATGGTCTCGGCGGCGGCGACGATCCGTTGCTCGGCGCAGCCATCATGCGCGATCAAGGCTGGATCGAAGCTGTGTCGAAGGGACTGAGCACAGCAGCTACGATCCGGCAGCAGTACGACTGCCACACGCTGTATGCGGCCGCCAAGAACCCGTGGAACCTCGAACGCTGGCGTGGTACGAACGACTGGTGGGGCGTGAATCCTCAGGCGTGCAACTGGAACTGACGATCGATGACAAAGCAGAAGTCGACTCGCTGCACATGGCTCGTGGCGCTCCTCGCGTTGGGATCCGTCGTCGCCCTCATCGTCTGGATGTTCAGCGTGACGGCTTACGGGTACGACGTGGATGCTCGCGGACAAGTGGGGGGTGTACGTCTCCACGATGTCCTTCTCCTCGCGGCCGCGGCCTCATCTGCCACCGCGGCGATCGTGCTCGCGGTGCGATGCAACCGGCGTCCTCCCCGGCAAAGAAGAGACCCATCGGCATCCGACCAGGCGTAGCGTGACGGCGTGCGATACGCCATCGATGCACCGACGCTGCTGCTCATCGCCATGGGCGAGATCACGCTGCATCCCAGCCACACCCTCGTCGCGCCGAACCGCGTACTGCCGGATCTGCTCGGCATCCTCCTGACCGAGGTGCGCTCCGGCGAGCGCGCGGAGAAAGACGCGCTCACGCTCCACACTCGCGCGACCGAGACGAAGATCCGCCTCCTCGGCAATCGCGTCTCGCGCCGCAGCGCCTGGAACCTCGCCCGCGAGCACGACTGGCCCGACCTCCGACTCGCCGAGTACCTTGCGGTCGCGAAATTGCAGGCCGACGCCCTCGCGACAGCCGACGGCGAACTCATCCGAGCCGCCGGCTCGCTTGTCACCGTCGTCGAACCCGCCACGCTCTCCCAGCCATAACCACCCAGCGCCCAGCGCCCTAGAGCACTCTCCCCCGCGGCTCGAGCACGGCCGAGACGATCGCCTCGATGGCGAACTCCGACGAGCGGCCGAGGTCGACGGCATCCGGCGCCAACAGCCACTGCACCTGAAGGCCGTCCATCACCGCGAGGATGCTCGCCGCGGCATCCACGACCGTCGTCCGATCGGTGACGCCGCGCTCGGCGCACACCTCCTCGAAGGCGGCGGTCACCTCTTCACGCAGATTGCGGTACCGCTCCTGGAAGTACGCATGACCCGGATGCCCGTCGGTCACCGACTCCGCCGAGAGCACCGAGAACGCCTGCACGATGCCGGCCCGGCGCGCGTTCGCCACGGCCGTCCGGACCAGATGGCGGAACAGCTCGATGCCACCCGGGATGTGCTGACCCTCGAGGTCGGCGACGTCCTCCTGGTCGCGATGCTCGAGCACCTCGAGCAACAGCGCCTCCTTCGAACCGAAGTGATGAAGGATGCCGGCGTGCGTCATGCCGACCTGAGCAGCGATGTCCTGCAGGGTCCCCCCACCGAACCCCTTCGCTCCGAAGATGTCGACGGCGGCGTTGATGATCTCGCGACGGCGCACGAGCGTCTCGGGTCGCGAGCGCGGTTGGCGGCGGGTATCGACCATGATCCGCCCCTTTCTCGAATGCCGGATCAGAGTTTACGCACGTCCTCGACGCACCCCGGCGACCGGTGGTTGTCAACTTACTTACTGGGTAGTAAGTTCTCCCATGCAATCACACTCAGCGCCGAGTGCTCACCCTTCGGGGACGTTCGCGGCGCCGGGAACCACTCACGAAGGAGATGCAATGAGGCTGAAAACCTCCCTCGCCGCCGCCGGTCTCGCCGCTGCACTCGTGCTCACCGGCTGCTCGGGCGCAGCGAACCAGTCGAACTCCGGCCAGGACGGCGCCGCCCTGACGATCGCCAAGCCCGACGGCGCGATCACCACCGAATCGCACAACCCCTACCTCGGCGACTCGTCCGCCTCGAAGTACGGCTACGCCAAGGTCATGTTCGAGCCCCTCGCCCTGGTGAACCCCACCGGCGACCTCGGCACCACACCCTGGCTCGCCGAGTCGGTGGAATGGAACGACGACTACACGCAGCTCACGGTCGTCCCCCGCTCGGGTGTGACGTGGAACGACGGCACCGAGTTCACCGGCGACGACATCGTCTTCACCTTCGACCAGTACCTGAGCGGCAAGCTCACCGACACCGGCGGTCTCAACTACGAAGGGGCGACGGTCGACGGCGACGCCATCACGCTCACCTTCGCCGACTCGAAGTTCACCGCGCAGGCGCGCGTGCTGCACACCCCGATCGTGCCGAAGCACATCTGGGAGAACATCGACGACCCCAACACCGACCCCCTCACCGACGAGGGCCTCGCCGTCGGCACCGGCCCCTACGTCCTCGCGAACTGGTCGACCGAGTCCGTCACCCTCAACGCCAACCCCGACTACTGGGGCGGCGACCTCGCGGTGCCGACGCTCAACTACGTCTCCTACGGCGACAACGCCGCCCTCACGACCGCCCTCGTCTCGGGCGAGGCCGACTGGGCGCAGGCGTTCATCCCGCAGATCGAGTCGAGCTTCCTCGCCGCCGACGAGCACAACGAGTTCCTCGTCTCCCCCACCGCCGGCGCCGGCACGCTCTTCATGAACCTGCAGACCAAGCCCTTCAACGACCCGGCCCTCCGCCAGGCGCTCGCCTGGACGATCGACCGCGACGCCTACGTCGACATCGCCCGCGAGGGCGCGAGCGAGCCGATCTGGAACGTCACCGGCCTCGGCAGCCTGCTCGAGAGCGAGATCATCGACGAGTACAAGGGCGTCGAGTACTCCGTCGACGTCGATGAGGCCAAGCAGCTGCTCACCGACGCCGGCTACACCTGGCCCGGCGGCGCGCTGACCGACCCCGACGGCGAGACCGTGTCGTTCTCGATCTCGGTTCCCGCCGGCTGGAGCGACTGGAACACCGAGCAGGCGCTGCTGGCCGAAGAGCTCGACGAAGCCCTCGGCATCGAGGTCACGGTCGACCAGCCCGACTGGGGCGGCTGGGACGCCGCGCGCCAGGAGGGAACCTTCCAGGCGATCATCCACTGGCTCGAAGACACCGGCAACGCCTACGGCCTGTACACCTCGACCATGGACCCGAAGTGGATCGTCGACGGCAACGCCTCGTTCAACTTCGGCCGCTTCGACGACCCCGCCGTCACCGAGGCGCTGAACACCTACGCCAACGCCTCGTCCGACGACGAGCGTCAGACGGCCACGGCGGTGCTCGAGACGGCCTTCGCCGAGCAGGTGCCGGCGATCCCGCTCGGCGCGCACCCGCTGCTGGGCGAATTCAACACGCGCAACTACGTGGGCTGGCCGTCGCTCGATGATCACTACAGCTCCGCAGACCCGACGCAGCCGGGGATCGTCCAGATCCTCACGAAGCTCGAGCCCGCCGAGTAAACCCGTTCGAGTGGGGCGGATGCCGCGGCATCCGCCCCACTCCCCTCCCACACGTCCCGCCCGTCTCCCCGAAAGCGAGCACGCACCGATGCGCGATTCGTTGCTCTCCATCGACGACTTCTCGGTCGTCTACGACGTCGATCCCCCGGTCGAAGCCGTCAGGAACGTCACCCTTCAGCTCCGCCGCGGCGAGATCCTCGGTCTCGCCGGAGAGAGCGGATGCGGCAAGACCACCCTCGCCTACGGGGTGCAGCGCCTTTTGAAGGCCCCCGCCGTGATCTCCAGCGGGTCGGTGGTCTTCCACGACGCCTCGGGCGACGACATCGACATCAACGCGCTCGACCCCGAGCAGATGCGCCGCTTCCGGTGGGACAAGATCTCCATGGTCTTCCAGGGCGCGATGAACGCGCTCAATCCGGTCGCGACGATCGGGTCTCAGCTCGAGGACGTCTTCGAGATCCACCGGCCCGACATGCGCCGGGCCGAGCGCCGCGAGGCCGTGATCGAACTGCTCGAGATCGTCAAGGTCGGGGCGGCCCGCATCCGTTCGTTCCCGCACGAGCTCTCGGGCGGGATGCGGCAGCGCGTCATGATCGCGATGGCCCTTGCCCTGCGGCCTCAGCTCATGGTGATGGACGAACCGACGACCGCGCTCGACGTGCTCGTGCAGCGCGAGATCCTCCGCCAGATCTCGCAGCTGCGCCACGAGTTCGGCTTCTCGGTCGTCTTCATCACCCACGACCTGCCGCTGCTGCTCGAGATCAGCGACCGCATCGCGATCATGCGCGAAGGGGAGATCATCGAGCTCGACACCGCGGAGCGCATCTGGCGCGACCCGCAGCACGAGTACACGCAGACCCTGCTCTCGTCCTTCCCCCGCCTCACCGGCGAGCGGGGGGTGGTGGTGCGATGACCACCCTCGAGTTCGACGGCGTCACGAAGATCTACAACGTCCGCGGCGCCGGCCAGATCAGGGCTCTCGACGACGTCACCTTCACCCTGAGCTCGGGTCAGACGATCGGCCTCGTCGGTCAGTCGGGCAGCGGCAAGTCGACGATCGCGAAGATCCTCACGCAGCTCGAGACCCCCACGAGCGGGCAGGTGCGCCTCGACGGCGTGCCGATCCCCCGCCGCGGCGCGGGGCTCCGTGCCTACCGGCAGCAGCTGCGCATGGTCTTCCAGGATCCGTTCGCCTCGCTGAACCCGTACCACTCCATCCGCCACCACATCGAGCGGCCGCTGCGCCTCGACAAGGTCGTGCCGAAGAACGAGCTCGACGACGAGGTGCGCCGCCTGCTCGAACGCGTGCGGCTGCAGCCCGACAGCGTCATCGACCGCCGTCCGCACGAGCTCTCGGGCGGCCAGCGCCAGCGCGTCGCGATCGCCCGTGCCCTCGCCTCGCGGCCTCGTCTGCTCGTCGCCGACGAGCCGGTCTCGATGCTCGACGTCTCCATCCGACTCGGCGTGCTGAACCTGCTCGCCGACCTGCAGCGCGAAGAGGGCCTCGGCGTGCTCTACATCACCCACGACCTGGCGACCGCCCGGCACTTCAGCGACGAGATCCTCGTGCTGAATCAAGGCCGGGTCGTCGAGACCGGCACGGCGGACGACGTGATCCTCCGACCGCAGAACCCCTACACGCGCGAGCTGCGAGCGGCATCCCCCGATCCCGAGCGGTTCTTCGCGACGGCTCCCGGCATCGACGGAGGTGCGCGATGACCGCCGTCGAACCCCAGCTGCCCGTCGACGACGCGCTCGAGGTCGGCACGACCGCGACCACGGCCGTGAAGGGACGCTCGCGGGTGCCGTGGCGCTTCCTCGGCGGCCGCGCCGCGTTCTACCTCTTCACCCTGTGGGCCGCGATCACGATCAACTTCTTCCTGCCGCGTCTCATGCGAGGCGACGCGGTCGACCAGTACCTCGCCCGCAACCGCACCGTCACACCCGAAGCGGCCGACGCCCTGCGCGCCCTGCTCGGGCTCGACACCGACAAGAGCCTCTGGCAGCAGTACCTCGACTACTGGGCGCTGCTGCTGCGCGGCGACCTCGGCATCTCGCTGCTGCATGGCCTCCGCCCCGTCACCGAGGTGATCGGTCAGGCGCTGCCCTGGACGGTCGGCCTCGTCGGCTTCGCCACGATCGTCTCGTTCGCGATCGGCACGGTCGGCGGCGCGATCGTCGGCTGGCGCCGGGGCAGCCGCGCCGAGGTGCTCATCCCGATCACGACGTTCCTGAGCACCATCCCCTACTTCTGGCTCGGACTGCTCGCCATCGCGCTCTTCTCGGTGAACCTCGGCTGGTTCCCGATCGGCAAGGCGTACGGCGTCGGCATCTCGCCCGAGTTCTCGATCGAGTTCATCGGCCAGGTGATCCATCACGGCACGCTGCCGGCGGTGACGATCATCATCGCGTCGCTCGGCGGCTGGATGCTGGGCATGCGCAACATGATGCTGACGGTGCTCGACGAGGACTACATCACCGTCGCTCAGGCCAAAGGCATGCCGAACCGCCGGGTGCTGTGGCGCTACGCCGCCCGCAACGCGGTGCTCCCTCAGATCCAGAGCTTCGCCCTGTCGATCGGATTCATCGTCGGCGGGACGATCGTCATGGAGATGGTCTTCAGCTACCCGGGCGTCGGCAAGCTGCTGCTCGACGCCACCAACGCGAAGGATTACGCGCTCATGCAGGGCGTCTTCCTCGTGATCACGCTCTCGGTGCTCGTCGCGAACATCCTCGCCGACGTCGCCTACGCGTTCCTCGACCCGCGCACGCGCCAGACGGAGGCCTGACATGACGACCACCTCCACCATCCGCATGGCCCGCGAGAACGACCCGACGCCGACGACGTTCTGGGCGCGGCTCGGCGCCGCGTTCGCGATGTTCCGCAACGCGAAGTCGATCACCGGGCTCGCGATCCTCGGCTTCTTCGTCCTCATCGCGATCTTCGCCGACGTGCTCGCACCGTTCTCGCCGACGAAAGTCGACAACACCGCGCGCTTCCAGCCGCCCTCGGCCGCGCACTGGCTCGGCACCACCCACATCGGCGAGGACGTGCTCAGCCAGGTGATCTACGGAACCCGCGGCGTCATCGTCGTCGGATTCCTCGCCGCGATCATCGCGACCGTCATCGCGATCGTCGTCGGTGTCGTCTCGGGCTACGTCCGGGGATGGCGGAGCGAGAGCCTGTCGGCGCTGACGAACGTCTTCCTCGTCATCCCGGGGCTGCCGCTCATCATCATCGTCGCCTCGATGTTCGAGGACCCGTCGCTCATCCTGATCGCCGCGGTGCTCGGCATCACCGGGTGGGCCTGGGGAGCGCGCGTGCTCCGCGCGCAGACGATGTCGCTGCGCAACCGCGACTTCATCCAGGCGGCCCGCGCGAACGGCGAGCCGCTGCGTCGCATCATCACCGTCGAGATGCTGCCGAACCTCATGGCCCTCATCGCCGCGAGCTTCGTCGGAACAGTCACCGCCGCGATCCTGGGGCTCACGACCCTGTCGTACATCGGCGTCATCCCGGTGAACACCTACAACTGGGGGACGATCCTCAACTGGGCGAGCGCCCAGGGCGCCTTCCGTCAGAACCAGTGGTGGTGGTACCTGCCCCCGGGTCTCTGCATCGCCGCGATCGGCGTCGCCCTCTCGCTCATCAACTTCGGCATCGACGAGTACGTCAACCCGCGCCTGCGCTCGGCCGGCGAGCGCGCCCGCGCGATGAAGAAGAAGGGGCTCGACGTGAACGACGCCGTCACCGCCGTCCGTCCCGTCGCCGCCGTGCGTCCCGTCACCGCCGTCCGTCCCGTCACCCCGAAGGACCCCACCGCATGACCGCCGTCGACACCTCGACCGCCGCCTACCTCGACCCCCGGCTGTCCGTCGACGACCGCGTCGCCGACCTGCTGTCGCGCATGACGCTGCCCGAGAAGGTCGGGCAGATGATGCAGTACGACGCCCGGGAGGAGCTCGAGGGCATCGTGCTCGAGCACCACGCCGGCTCGATCCTCCACACCTCGCCCGAGAAGGTGCTGCGCGCCGCGGAGCTCACGGCGCAGACGCGGCTGCGGATCCCGCTGCTCGTCGCCGACGACTGTATCCACGGCCACTCGTTCTGGGAGGGCGCGACGATCTTCCCGACCCAGCTCGGCATGGCGGCGACCTGGGATCCCGACCTGGTCGAGCGGGTCGCGCGCGCGACCGCGGCCGAGGTGGCGGCGACCGGCATCCATTGGACCTTCTCGCCCGTGCTCTGCATCGCCCGCGACCTGCGGTGGGGACGCATCGACGAGACGTTCGGCGAAGACCCGTTCCTCATCGGCGAGCTGGCCTCGGCGATGGTGCGCGGCTATCAGGGCGGCGGCCTCGGCGATCCCGACGCGATCCTCGCAACCGCGAAGCACTTCGCCGGGTACTCCGAGACCCAGGGCGGTCGCGACGCGAGCGAGGCCGACATCTCGCGGCGCAAGCTGCGCTCGTGGTTCCTGCCGCCCTTCGAGCGGGTCGCTCGGGAGGGATGCCGCACCTTCATGCTCGGCTACCAGAGCACCGACGGCGTGCCGATCACGGTCAACGACTGGCTGCTGAGCGACGTGCTGCGCGGCGAATGGGGGTACACCGGGACGCTCATCACCGACTGGGACAACGTCGGACGCATGGTGTGGGAGCAGCACGTGCAGCCCGACTACGCCCACGCGGCCGCGGCCGCCGTGAAGGCGGGCAACGACATGGTGATGTCGACGCCGGGGTTCTTCCCCGGTGCGCTCGAGGCCGTCGAACGGGGCCTCCTCGACGAGGCCGACATCGACCGGTCGGTCTCGCGCATCCTCAGCCTGAAGTTCCGCTTCGGACTCTTCGAGAACCCGCGGCTGCCCGACCCCGAACGCATCCGCGCCGTCATCGCCTCGCGCGATCACACGGCGCTGAACCTCGAGGTCGCGCGGCGATCGCTCGTGCTGCTGCGCAACGACGGCACACTCCCCCTGAACCCGGAGGCCGGCGCTCGTCGCGTCGCGATCGTCGGCCCACTGGCCGACGATGCGCAGACGCAGCTCGGCGACTGGGCCGGATCGTCGGGGCAGGTCGACTGGATGCCGGACGGCCACCCGCGCGCGCAGATCACGACCGTGCTCGACGGCCTCCGGGGGCTCGCCCCGGCCGACTGGTCGCTCGAGCATGTGGAGGGCGCCGGCATCCTCGACCTGACGGACGACCCGGCCGGCACCTTTCCCGACGGACAGCCCCGGCCGCCGATCGCGGTTCCCCGGGAGCCCGACGCGGCGCAGATCGCGGAGGCCGTCGCTGCGGCGCGACGCTCGGACGTCGTCGTGGCGGTCGTCGGCGACCGCATCGAACTCGTCGGCGAGGGCCGCTCCACGGCGACGCTCGAACTCGTCGGCGGGCAGCGCGCCCTGCTCGAGGCCCTCGCGGCGACCGGCACGCCGCTCGTCGTCGTGCTGATGGCGTCGAAGCCGCTCGTGCTGCCCGAGGCGGTGCGGGGTGCACCGCTGATCTGGGTCGCGAACCCCGGGATGGAGGGCGGTCGCGCGATCGCCGAGCTGCTGCTCGGACGCATCGAGCCGGCGGGCCGTCTGCCGATCTCGTTCGCCCGCCATGCCGGCCAGCAGCCGACGTACTACAACCAGATCCGCGGTCAGCACGGCGACCGGTACGCCGATCTCACGCAGGAGCCCGCCTTCGCGTTCGGCGAAGGACTGTCGTACTCGACGGTGGCGTACCGGGATGCGGCGATCCGCACGCCGCGGGTCGGCGTCGATGACGCGGTGCGCGCCCGGATCACGCTGAGCAACACCGGGAAGCGTCCGGCGCACGAGGTCGTCCAGGTCTACGTCCGCGATCGCGTGACGTCGGTGAGCTGGGCCGACCGCGAGCTCAAGGCGTACCGGAGCGTCGATCTGGCTCCCGGCGAGACGCGGACGATCGACCTCGAGGTGGCCGCGGCCGACTGCACGATCGTCGACGCCTCGGGTGAGCGCATCGTCGAGCGCGGCGCCTTCGATCTCCTGATCGGCCCCTCCTCGCGCGAGGAGACGCTGCACGCCGTCGGCTTCGAGATCGGCTGACGGGTCAGGAAGGGGCGAGCCGCCGCGTGTTGGCGCGGACCGACGGAAGCCGGCGGTGGTTCACGACCAGCTCGCGCACGGCCGTCAGACGCCGTCGCACTCCCCAGACCGTGACCTTCCACAGGGACTCGCGGACGATGTCACTGCTCATCTTGCTCTCGCCGTGTTCGCGCTCGACGAAGGTGATCGGCACCTCGACGACGTGCAGACCGCGCTCCAGCCCGCGCCACAGCAGGTCGAGCTGGAAGCAGTACCCGTGCGACTCGACGCCGTCGAGGCCGATCGTCTCGAGAGCGGTCGTGCGGTACGCGCGGAAGCCGCCGGTGGCGTCGCGGATGTCGATCCCGAGGGCGAGGCGCGCGTAGACGTTCCCGCCGATGCTCAGCACCTTGCGGTGCAGCGGCCAGTTGACGACGCGCCCGCCGGGCACCCAGCGGGAGCCGAGCACGATGTCGGCCGTCCGGAGTTCGTCGAGCATGGTCGGAAGCGATTCCGGCTGATGCGAGCCGTCGGCATCCATCTCGATGAGCACATCGAAACCGCGGGCGCGCCCCCAGGCGAATCCGTCGAGATACGCCCGGCCGAGACCGTCTTTCGAGGTGCGGTGGAGCACGTGCACGCCCGCGTGCTGCGAGGCGAGACGGTCGGCGAGCTCACCCGTGCCGTCGGGCGAGGAGTCATCGACGATCAGGACGTCCGACAGTCCCACCGCGAGGACGCGGTCGACGATCCCCTCGATGTTCTCGATCTCGTTATAGGTGGGAACGATGGTGAGCGCGACGTTCATCTCGGCAATCTCCATTCACGTGTGGGTCGGTCGGGGTGCGGGGGTCTCAGGCCGCGATCGCCGTGACGACGATGTTGTCTTCGTACAGCCCGGTCTCGGAGCTGATGGGCCCGCCACAGGTGACGAGTCGGAGCTCCGGAGTTGGCACCGGTGCGTAGATCGATTCGGTGGGGAAGCCGTGCTTCTTGACGCTCTGCTGGCCCGTGACGACGAAGTCGGCGACGGTCCCGTCGCTGAGCGTCACCGAGACCGTGTCGCCGGGTCTCAGCTGCGGGAGGTTGTGGAAGACCGCGGGTGCCGTCTTCGAGTCGACGTGCGCGGCGATCACCGCCGGCCCGATCTGCCCCGGAACGACCCCGTCCTCGTACCAGCCGACGTCGTTGTAGTCGGCCGGTGCTTCGATCCAGCCGTCCGCGCCGCGTCCGAGACCGATGAGGTCGGACTCGATGCCGATCGCGGGAATCGAGACGTGCACCGGGACGGCATCCGACGCCGCCGCAGCCCGCACCGGATCCTGGAGGGCCCCGGCGCTCGAGCTCGATGCCGCGGCCGTCGACGACGACTCGAGCGGGGGGCACCCGGCCAGTGCGTCGTCGGTGAGCATCGCCTCGGCGAGGGCGTTCCAGGCATCGCCGTAGTAGGTCGGCGTCCGGGTCGCGGTGTCCCCCATCCGCGCGAGATCCGCGCGGGCGTCGTCGGCACGGCCGTCCGCGGCGTATGCGGCAGCGCGTGCGGCGTAGGCGACGGGATGCTGATCGGTCGTGACTGCGCCGGCGCCGGAGTCGAGCTCGGCGGGCAGCTGCTCCTCGCCCGGCAGCGCCGCGGCGATCCGCCCGGCGAGGACGGTGTCGGCCGGGTCGCAGGACTCCGCATAACGGATCGACGCGCGTGCCGCGTCGTACCCGTAGCCGGGCTCGCCGGTACCGTCGGCTGCGCCCGCGATGGCCACCGATCCGTCGGTGGCGACCGTCGCCCAGTTCGTGGGAAGGGCGTTCGCATCCAGCAGGGCCTCGGTGGCGGCGTGGCTGCCGTCGGCGAGCTCGTCCCAGCGGGAGTCGTCCGACGCATCCGCCAGGACGGCGTAAGCAGCCGGCGACGCGTACGACGGGTTGTAGGCGTGCGGCGAGGCCGTCGCCCACGTGCCCGGCAGCAGGATCCGGCCGAGATCGGTGGTCGCCGTCATCTCGTCGAGCAGAGCTTCGCCGAGGGCGAGACCGTCGTCCGTCAGGTCATCCCGGCCGAAGGCCTCGCCGGCGAGCACGAGAGCGCGCGCCGCATCGAGATCGGCATCCGATGCCGGCTCGTCGTCGACGACGGAACCGCCCTCCCACCGCCACGCGAGCAGAAGGTCGTCGCGCTGGATGTTCGCGGTGGTCCAGTCCCAGATGTCGTCGAAGCGCGCTTCGTCTCCGGCGACGACGGCGAGCAGCAGACCGTACGCCTGCCCCTCGCTCACCGTGTCGCCGCCCTGGTCGGTGCGCACGACGCGCCCCTCGTCGACGTACGTGTCCAAAAAGGCGTCGGCCGCCGCCGTGGCGCCCTGCTCCGATTCGGCACCATCGGTGACCGGCCCGGAACAGGCGGTGACCGCCAGTGCGACGGCGGCGGCCGAGGCGGCCGCCGCGAGAACTCGCGGCGCCCGCATCAGACGGTTTCCCGCGATCCGCGGCGTCGCACAGCGACGATCGCGATGACGGCTCCGCCCACCAGAGCGCCGGCTCCCAGGGCGATGCCGACCGGTGAGATCTCGTCGCGCGCGGTTCCGCCGCCACCGGTCTCGATGCCGCCGACGGGCATGTCGGCGAGGGTGGCGGAGTCGGTCACGGCCGATGCCGTGAGCGATCCCGCCGCGGTGTCGAGCACGAACAGCGTCGAGACCGATCCGGCGGGCAGATCGACGGCCGCCGACGAGACCTCGTCGGCGCCGGTGAGCTCGAGGTTCCACGATCCCGCCGCGACGGCGGCGTAATCCGTGGCCGACCCGGTCGGCACGTCACGCGCGATCGGTCGACCCTGCGCGGTGTCGACGCTCACAGTCGGCTCGACCGTCGAGGCCTGGATGACGCGCACGCGCGCCTCGCCCGCGGCCGGTGCCGAGAGGTCGTCCTGGAAGACGACCGTCTGCAGGTCGGCGTTGACGCCGTAGGCCGCGACCGTCACGGGGCCGCCGGCGGCGACATCCACGGACTGCTGCACGACCGGCTCCGCGTCGTCCGCGGCATCCGAGGGCACCATCGAGACGACGTACGTGCCCTCCGCGAGCGGGATGTAATCGCTCACCGCGCCGTAGGCGACGTCGTCGAGCTCGTAGACGACGGCGCCGCCGGCGAGCGCGGTCATCTGCACGTCAACGGATTTCGTGTCGGGCGAGAGGTGGGCGACGCGGGCCCACCCGCCCGGCTCCGCAGGTGCGGCGGATGCGGCCGGAGCGACGGCCACGCCGATCGCGAAGGGGATGACCGCAGCGGCGGCGAGCGCCAGACCGCGGATGCCGCGCCGCGACGTGCGAGCGGTGGGGTCGATGTGCGAAGTGTTCCGAATCATGGTGATCCTTTCTTCGGGGTTGAGCCGGGAAGGGTTCCGCCCGGCACGGGGGTCACGCCGCGGGTCGCGGCAGGAGGTCGGCGGGTTCGACGGGAGAGAAGGTCACGACGACCCCGGCATCCCCGCGCTCCACGGACAGCGGAGCGAGAGCGCCGGTGAGCGAGCGGAAGAAGCGGAGCGCGGCATCCGCCCCGGCCCCGTTTCCGCGCGCATCCTCACCGACGAACGAGCTGATGACCAGCTGACGGTGCACACCGGAGGGATCGCCGTCGAGCTGGGCGATGTCGGCGATGTCGACGCGCCCGATCGCCGCGACCTGGGCGAGGCTGAGCAGGATGCGGCCGTCGACGACGCCCGAGGTCATCAGGTCCTGTTCCTCGACCGGCACGCCCACACCGGGGTTGGTCAGCAGCTGCTGTCCGGCGAGCGATCGAGCAGCGTACAGCCCGTCGTCGGCCGCCTGTTCGAGACCGGACTGCTCGCGGTCGATGTAACGGATGTCGACCTGCTGCGCGCCCTCTCCGAAGGAGGCCACGACCACGCTGTTGTCGATCGCCTGACGAACCGTCGGGAACTCGGTCGGGAAGGTGCGCATCGAATCGGTGGTGACGACGTAGTCGTAATCGCGCCATCCATCCGGAGCGAGTGCCTGGACGTCGGAGTCGGTGTCGGCCTTGTAGTACCAGACGACGTCCTCGCGGTTGAAGCCCTCGTCGACGAGATCGACCCACATCGCATCGTCGACGAGGATGCGTGCATCCGCGGCAGCGTTCTCGACCATCCAGGTCTCGGCGTCTCGCAGGGGCCGGTCGAGGTCTGCGAGCAGGAATCCCCGCAGCTGGGTCGTCCACAGCGGGACGGCGGCGACCATCGCCACGACGATCCCGGCGGCGATGCCCGCTCCGCCGACCCGCGACAGCACCGTGTGCCGACCGGTGCGGGAGCGGAGTCGCTCGACGGCGACCTGGCCGATGCCGGCGATCACGATCGCGGCGAACGGCAGCAGCATGATGACGTAGGGCACGGGCAGGTAGCCGCCCCGGAACATGAACGCCGTCAGCGCGAGGAGCGTGATGGCCCACGGGCGCAGGCGCCGCACGAACAGCGCGGCGACGGACGCCGCGAGCGCGGTGATGATGAGCACCGAATCGAGCTGCCACCACATGCCGATGGTTCGCGACATCAGGCTCTCGGGGTCGAGCAGCGATCCGCTGCCCTCGCGGGAGGCCAGCTGGAAGGCCAGCCCCTCGAAGAGGCTGACGCGGCCGGGCCCCGGCATGACCTCGCCCTTGACCAGGGCGAAGGCGACGTATGCGAACCCGAGCAGCGCGAAGACGGCCGCCGACACCGACAGCGTGTATCGCCGTGTCGTGCGGTCGGCGCCACGCCACATGAACCACACCAGCAGCGGAAGGGCCAGCAGGTAGGTCTCCTTCGTGAGCACCGCGATTCCGAAAGCCAGGGCCGCCCCGATGAAGCCGAGCAGCTGCTTGTTGCGGCTCATGCCGAGCAGCAGCGCGCCGAGCAGCCAGGCCGTGGCGATGTTGTCGAGGTACACCTGACGGTGGAACTGCACCGCCAGCGGCGAGAGGAGGAACAGCAGGACGGCGACGGATGCCGCGGCGCGTGCGAAGCCGATGCGCCGGACGACGAACCAGAGCAGGATCGCCGCGATCACCGTTGCGGCGAGCATCGCCTCGCGCGCCGCGATGACCGCGATGTCGTGACGGTCCCACGCTCCGGTCAGCCCGGCGTACCCGGCGATCTGGATCCAGCCGAGCGGCGGGTGGTCGTACCAGTAGGTGTAATGGGTGAGCTCGCCGAGATTGCCGATGGCCCACGCTTGCGCGGTGTACGTGCCTTCGTCGTCGATGCGCTGCGGCGAACCAGCGAGATTGATCGCGTTGACGACGAGCCCCGCGATGAGGGCCGGCACCAGCCACGCGAGGTCGGTCAGGCGCGCACGCCACCGCGAGCGGCGGCGCGTGCCGGCGGAACGGTCGTCCGTCTCGGCGGCGGGCGCGGGCGCAGACGCGGTCGCCTCGGGCGAGCGGTCGAGTGTCGAGGTCACTTGTTCTCCTCCGATGCTGCGGCTGCGACGAGCGCCGGCGATGCGGCTCCGTCGTGTGCGGTCGGGGACGCGGAGGCGTCGCGGTGGGCTCCCGTGTGCTCGGTCTTCTCCCAGCTGCCGTCACCGCGCAGCTGCCGGACGACCGAACGGACAGCGGCCGCGGCGAGGAAGATCTGGTACGGCACGAGGCCGAGGACGAGCTTCACGTAGTCGCGAACGCGCACCTTCTTGGAGTACACCCGGCCGAACTCCGTCAGCCCTGCCGCCTCGACGACGAGCGTCACGATCGTCGGCAGGAGCGGGAGGAAGGTGATGAGGGCGACCGCGGTGGGCACCTTCACCAGCAGGATGAAGGCGATCGAGATCGGGATCAGCACGCCCGTCGCCGCCTGGATGAACGGCATGTTCAGCAGGTAACGGGCGTACATGCGCTGACGGAGGGTGGGCAGCTTCTTCCACTCGCCCTTGCCGAGCACCTGCAGGAAGCCCTGATTCCAGCGCGTGCGCTGCTTGTAGAGCGACATCAGGGTCGGCGGGGTCTCCTCGCGGGTCACGTACTCGGGGTTATAGGCGACGACGACGTTCGCGCCGTCGCTCGAGAGCCGGACCCCGAGCTCGCAGTCCTCGGCCAGGCACTGGTCGTCCCACCCCTGCGACCACTCGAGGCGATCGCGGGTGACGAACACCGTGTTGCCGCCGAGGGGGATGAACTTGGAGCGGGCGTGGAAGTGCAGCCGGGAGCGGAACCAGAAGTAGTACTCCAACACGTTGCGCAGCGACCACCAGCTCGTCTCGAAGTTCATGAGCTGGACACCGCCCTGCACGACGTCCGCGCCGGTCTCCTGGAACTTCGAGTCGACGACGGTCAGCAGGCCGGGGTGCACCTCGTCTTCGGCGTCGAACACGCCCACGACGTCTCCCGTCGCGATGGTGAGCGCTCGGTTCAGGGCCTTGGGCTTGTTCTTGGGCACGCTGTCGTCGACGACGACCTTGATGAGGTGCGGATGCCGAGCGGCGGCCTCGCGCACGACGAGTTCGGTGCCGGGGTCATCGTGACCCACGATGGCGATGATCTCGAAGTCCGGGTGGTCCTGCTGTGCGAGGCGGTCGAGGGTCTGGCCCATGACCTCCTCCTCGTGGCGCCCGGGCACCAGCAGGGTGAAACGGTGCCGCGCGGGCCGGGGCGACGAGCTGAACTGCGTCGCCCGGAGATCTGCCGCGGAACGCCACGCGTGCAGCATCCACCACAGGGTGGTCGCGGCGATCGCGGTGAGGACCAGGGCGAGCAGGATGATCCCGCTGTACCCGATCCACTCCCCGATCGACCAGGCCGACAGTCCGTCGACGGGAGCCGGAACGCCGGACTCGACGGGCGCGGGGACGTCGAGTCCCCCGACGGGCTGCTGCCCCGGAGCCGGGGCGACCGGGGTCAGCAGCGGATCGGGTGTCGGGGCCGGGTCGGGCTGAGTGCTGGCGGGGGCGAGAAGACGGTCGGTAGGGATCACGAGGGACCTCCGGTGTCCAGACGGACGATTCGACGAGCGGAACGCGGGACGCGCAGAGTGCGCGAGCGCGGAGAGAAGACGAGCCATCGATACGCGGCGAATCGGAACGCGGTGCCGAGCACGAGGCCGACGCCGTTGCCCGAGATGTTGTCGGCCAGCTGCGAGGTGAAGCCGAGCACGTAGTGCGAGACGAAGAGGCAGCCGGCGGCGATGAGCAGACCGACGACGTTCACGACGGCGAACAGGACGCCCTCGCGGACGGCGTGAGGCGAACGCTCGCGCCGGAATGTCAGATAGCGGTTGCCCAGCCACGCGAACGCGGTGGCCACCGCCACGCTGACGACTTTCGACCAGATGGGAGAGTCCTGCAGAACAGTCGCGCGCACGGCGTTGTAGACCGCCAGGTCGACCACGAAGGCGAGTCCGCCGACCAGGCCGAAACTGGCGAGCTGCCCGATGAGTCGCGTGCGCAGTCCCACCGGCCGCGCGACATGACCGGAATCCGCTTCGCCAGCGGCTTTCGCCTCCGGCAGTGAAGCCTCCGGTCGCTGTCCCCAACTACTTTTCGTCGCCAAAGTATCGATATCCGTCCCCATGGTCGGTGATCCGAAGCCAGGGAGAGATCGGTTTGGAACGGTCAGGGGGTTCCCAGGCTCACGTAACCTGGTGTTCTTCTCACGACTCGGCCGCAGCACGCGGTGCGCGCCGAGGAGCGTGAGTCGACACGTCGAGACGGAGCAGCGCCACGCCGGGCGCGAAGAATTCGGCGGCCCGCGTCAGCGAGCGTCGTCGAGGATCGCCGCCAGTTCGGCGACGAGTTCCTCATTCACCTGACGTGGACGCCACCGCGAGCGGGTCTGCCACGTCAGTCCGGCTCGGCGAGCGGCGATAGCCTTCGCCGACGACGGATAGGTCGGTGCCATCCGCTGCTCGACGTCGCCGAGCAGGTGCTGAAGCTCGAGTACCTCGCTCGACAGCCCATCGACGGCTGCCCGCTCGCACAGGCGTGCGACGAGGTCGGGGGCGACGTTGACCACCCATCCGGAGAGTCCTGCGACGCCGACCTCGACGGACTCGGCGAGGTTCTCGATGCCCGCATTGAAGACGCGGAGCGGTGTTCCCGATGCCCCGGCCACCCGCGCACCCATGCGATCGACGTCGTGCGTCGTCTCCTTGAAGAACGCCACGCGCCCGGTCGCCGCGAGGGCCGCCACGGTCTCCTCGGACAGCAGCCGGTGGTACGGAATGGGGCATTCGTAGAGGCCGAGCTGCACGTCGGGCAGAGCCGCCCCGATCGCGCCCACCGCATCGACGAGCTTCTCGTCGGGCTCGCCGTCCGCCACGAACGCCGAGGCGATGAGCACGACGATGTCGACGCCGACCTCCGCGAGCTCGCGCGCCTCGGTGATCGCCGCGTCGGTGTCGGTGGCGGAGACGACGGATGCCGCGACCGGCACCCGTCCGGCGGTCGCGTCGACCACGGTTCGTGCCACGGCGACCCGCTCGGTCGAGGTCAGCTCGTACATCTCCCCCGACAGCGCCACCGCGAACAGTCCGTTCGCTCCGGAGGCGATGAGCCACTCGACGTAGGCGGCGAGCGCGTCGTGATCGACGTCGTCGTCGGAGGTGAAGGGGGTGAGCACCACAGGCCAGGCGCCGGTCAGGTCGGTCATGCGGCCTTCTTTCTTCGCGATACGTCGTCGGAAAACGCTTCCCAGCCTACCGACGAGGACGAGGCACAGCCCTGCGGGTCATGACCGAGACGATGAGAACCGTCACCGCGACGATCGTCAGAAGCGCGGCAACGGCCATCACCGCAGCATCAGCGGGGAGCATCGCGCATCCCGCCGACGTGTCCTCGCCGTCGCACCGGCGCCAGGGCTGGAACAGGTAGACGATCGTGATGATCGCTCCGAGAAGAGAGACCGTCGCGCTTGCAGCGATCAGCCGGCCGTGCAGCTTCGCACCCATGGGGAAAATCTATCCAAACCCCCGGGCGGCGGGCGTCTCGACCGAGCGAAGGCTGTGCGGCGACACCTCGCTCCGCCAGATGGGTGAACGCGACCATTCTCCCTGATAATTCTCACGTGCAGTCGGAAGATCAGCTCCTCGAGCGAGCGGCCGCGCTGGCTCGCTCCGGACACATCGGCAGGGCCGCCCACATGCTTCGCGAACGCCTGATTCTCGACCCATACGACTTGTCGCTGAGATCGACACTCGCAGGCATCTATCGTGACGGCGGCCACGCGGACCAAGCGGCGCGATACATGCTCGGGTTCGGCGAGTATGACCCGCAAGCGACCGAAGCGTACCTGCGATGGCTGGCGGCCACCGGAGCGAACGAAGAGCAGCTTCGGCACCTGAGCGTGATCCCGGATGAGATCCCCATCCCCGCTGAAGCCCTCATCCGTCAGAAGCAGATACGAACGGCCGAGATCGTCTCCGACCCATGGGAGGTGATGGGTTGGGTATGCGGCGGCCTCTTCGCGGTATGTGCGGTGGTCACAGTCTTCGTCGTGTACCTGGTCGTGATCTTCGGCGGGGCTTTCGCGCGCACCGTCGCAATCGCGGGCGGTGGAGCTACGGCCGTCGCCGCGACCCTCGCGTCGGCAGGAGTCGGTGTCTCTTGCTGGAGGAACGGCTCCCGCCGGGCTGCACTCGTCTTCGGCGCGATCTCCCTCGTCGCGCTCGCGATCAGCATCACGGCCTTCGCGGCGCTGTCGACCTGATGCTTTCGGGCAGGTCCGTCCGTTCGATGATCGGTCAGTCGGCCTTTTCGGCACGACGTCGCTGCAGCGCGACCAGCAGGGCGACCACCCAGTAGAACACGAGGAGCGGCGAGATGATCGCCAGCACGAGGCGGATCGGATCGACCTCCCCCACGGACCACGAGATCCACAGGATCGACATCACGACCCAGAGCACCGCCTGCATGACGACGACGCCGAACGGGGTCGTGGCGGATGCCGCGGCTATCCTCTCCCACCATTTCTGCACTGCCCGACCGTAACAGGTCGACCCCGTGATCCCGTCGCCACTCAGCCGTCGTTCACGTCCGCGTGATGTCGTGAGAAGCGTGACCGATCACCCGACCGCCCTCGCCGCAGCGCGCGAACGACTCGTCGACGTGAATCGTCGGATCGCGGCGCATCCCCTGAACTCGACCGGGTTCCGACGAGCGCGCGCCCTGGTGGGAACGATGCCCGAGGCCGACCGTACCGAGATCGAATCGGCGCTGCGAGAACAGGGGCTCCCGAGCCTCGGAAAGCAGACGAAGATGTTGGCTGTCGGGGTGACATCGCTCGCGCGACTCAACCGGAAGCGCATCCGACTCGAGAAGCGCGTCGCCGCATTCGGCTGATCATTCGACCTTCGATCTGGCCGCGTCACGCAGCCGGCGTCGATGCAGGCCCGCGCTCGTCGCGACAACACCCCAGCCCAGTGCGAGGCCGAGGGATCCGACGATCAGCGGCAGCCGCCAGGGATTCCACTCCCGAATGACCTCGGCCGTCCAGATGACCGCGAGTACCGTCCACAGGACCGACTGCACCACGGCCAGAGAGAACATCGAACCTGCGTACTTCCGCCCCCAGCGCTCGACGACCCGTCTCATCCCGTGACCGTAACAGGCTCCCCCGCGATCGCGATCCGAATGGGGCGCACCTGGTCCGATACCTGAGCACGTACGGCCGATAGCGGTCTCGGATCACCGGTACCGAAGGACCGCCTCTCGAATGGCATCCGCGTGCGCATAGATGTCGTCGAGGTCCTGGAGCGGATGCCGTGTCTCAGACTTCAACTCATCGAGAAGCCCCAGGTACTTCTGCCGCGAATTGAAGTGCAGCCGCGCAATCGGCTTCCGATTGTTGTCATCCAGAAGCACGGCGAAGTAGCTCTTCGCGTCCCGATGCGTGATGCGATGCGGCTTCGTCTCGCCGCATGCGATGGCCTTCACGATCTGGTATCCCTCAAGTTCCTCGAGGGTCGTCTCGATCTCCGTGTCCCGATCGATGTCATCCTGCGCGGGCGCGATACTCGATATCACTGATGGCGATGCATCCGTCGGAGCGACAGATACTCCTGCGCCGAGAGCGACCTTCAGCCGATCGTTGACGCTCTCCGTGAGGAATTGGCGGGATGCCTTCGTGACGAGCGCGGTGAACTGCTCTCGCACGCGCGCAGTGTACGAGCCCTCATACACCCGCTGAGCGAAAAACTTGATCCATTCATCGCTGGGCTCGCGGAACTGTCCGGCGATCTCGCGCTTCAGAGCCCCGACGTACTTCAGTTCCTCCGCTGCGTTGATGATGGATTCGAGGTCGAAACTCTCCTTGCTGAGTTTCTGCACCTCTGGGATGAGCGTCTCGTCGATGTCGAGCAGATCCAGCACGAGGAACGGCTTGGCATCCATCCGATTCGGCGCATCGAGATCGGTGTAGAACTGCCAAACGACGCCGTTGGTCAGCGCCGCGATGCGCGCGTTCGTCGTGGCGAAGTACCGGAACAGCTGCGAGGCGTGTTCGATTTTCGGCACTCCTGTCGAAGCCTTGCATTCAATCAGGATCTGCACCTCGGCGTCACGCATGATGGCGTAGTCGATCTTCTCGCCCTTTTTGATACCGACGTCAGCCGTGTACTCAGGGACCACCTCGAGCGGGTCGAAAACGTCGTATCCGAGAATCGACGCGATGAACGGCATCACGAAGGCGTTTTTCGTGGCTTCCTCGGTTCCGATCGAAGCAGATTGATTCGACACTTTGCTCGCGAGCGCGGCTATACGGTCTTGAAACTCCACATTTTCCCCCGGAATGTCTGTTTCCCGTGACACTACAAGGCGGGTGCACGCCGCTGCCACTGCAAAGGCGCACTCCGGATCCTTCGATCGAAGGCACTCGTTGATGCGGTGCGGTTTGCCAAGTCGGGCACAATCGTCCCGTACACGCCATGGCTCTGAATAGGGTGTCGGCGTGAACAGACGAATCGCGCGGGCGAAGAATGATCGACTGATCGCTGGAGTGTGCGGAGGCGTGGCCCGTCAGCTCGGAGTGTCCGCCACCGCGGTCCGCATCGCAACGGTCGTCGCCGGCTTCGTCTCGCTAGGCGCGGCCGCCGGTTGTTACATCGCTCTGTGGATCGCGCTGCCTCGCGAGTGAGAGGAGCCTCGAGCCAGGCCCGTGCCAGTAGTGGCGAGAACCACGCGCCCAGGGAACTCGCCTGCCTACGTGGATCATGGTCGACTTCCGCGCGCATCGAGGAGCGGCGCGGCGCTCATGCTGAACACACCGTCACCCGCTCTCGCACTCCCCTTGGCCGCGCTACTGATTGCTTCTGCAGCGCGGTTGACGCCGAGAGAGAAGCAGCCGGTTCGGTCGATTCACGATCGCGCCGTCAACGGCGTCGTCGCATCCGCAACGGCTCTGCTGGCCCTCTACCTGCTGACCGGACCTGGCACTCAGGAGGGCCTCCTGCGGAAGCTGCGCTTCAGCATCCCGCCAACCCTCGGCCTCGTCGCCGTCATCGCACTGACCGCGCTGCGCCCGCTGCGCGTTGGGCGAAGTTGCGGGAGAAGCACTGCCGTCCCGAGGCTGGGCCACCCCGAGGCCATGGTGGCTCGTCCTCGCGCTCGCCGTGGTTTCTGCCGTTACGGTTGCTCTAGTGCCTGGCTTTATCTCGACGGCAGCTGAGATGGCCATCACCGCGTCTACAAGACAGCAGCTCCGCGCTCTGGAGCGATGTGGCCGACGCCGAGGAGACGGATGGTGCAGGTGATCGCGTCGTCGACGCCGAGCGTCTCGAGCACACGCAACTTAGAAGATAGGCGCGGATCCAGCTCGCCGCCACTCGTCGACTCGGCCATCTCAAACGATCGCTAAGTACGGGTGGACATCCCCGCTCGGCCCGCCACGGTCTCCTGGGACAGTCCGAGAGCCAGTCGCTTCGCGCGAATCTCGTCACCCAGCGCCGACAGCTGCGCCCGACGCCCGGGCTCATCCCCTCCGGCGTTCATGATCCGCCGCCTCCGCTCTCGCCTGCAGACGGTCCAGGCGCCACGTCGGCACGCTCGTCATCCCGCCGCCGAGGATGGCGAGCAGCGCGCCCGTGTGCGACATCGTGTGCGTCACCCGGGTGACGGGGCCGCGCGGAAGGAGGTCCCACTCCCCCGTCTCGACGCTCCCGCCGACGTCGACCCGCCAGACGATGCGCGCAGTGCTCGACTGCACATAGGTCAGACGCGCCCGCCCCGGCGCGCGGAGCGTCACCGCGTAGGGATGATCGACGCGCGCGACCGTGTCTCCGGTGCCCGTCGCCGTGAGCGCGGGATTCCACTCAGCCAACTCCGAGATGTTCAGGATGATCGCTGCGATCGCCTCGGGGTGAGCGGCGATGTCTCGCTCGGCGCGGTACGTCTTCATGTCGTGACCCTTTCGTGTGGTGATTCCGGGGGAAGGCGACGTCGACGATCTGTGAGATGCACGCCGGCGTGAGGGTGTCGGGCTGCAGCCCGTCGATGTGGAGGACGCGGACATTTCCGGCGCGTCCGAGACGCGGGGTGAGCACGGCGGCTCGGCGTGCCCCCGCATCGCTCCGATGAAGTGCCAGCTGCTCGCCGATGAACTCCTGCGCGGGGATGGCGATCGCATCCGGCATCCAGTCCAGCGCTGCGATCCGCAGGGTCAGGACGCCGCGATCCTCGAGCACGACGAACCGCGACAGCGCCGCGCGATCCGCGACCTCTTCGTCGGACAGGTCGACCTCGACGGCCGTCTCGGACTGGATGACGAGGATGGGCTCCCCCGTCGCGACGGCCCGCACGATCGCGCGCCGTTCGGACGGGGAGGGCCAGATCGCATCCAGGATCCACGTCGCATGACCGACCCGACGCCAGCGGAGCCGCTTCGCCCCCTCGAGGACGACGCGCGCGCCGACGACCGTCGATGGCCGCGCCGTCACGAGAGCACCTCGGGACTCGGCGACGGCCCGGCAGGCGCCCGGTCTCGTGCGGCTCGTTCCGGTCGCGATGCGCTCATCTCGGTCAGCGCTGCCGACATCCAATCCCGCGCCGCCACCGCCAACAGGTGGGCGCGCACCGACGCGGGCCGCTCGTCGGCCACCACGAGCGGGCACCCGACGCGGACGTCGATGCGCGCGCGCCGGAAGCGCCTCGCCCCGGCGGGGAGGACGCGCTCCGCACCCGTGATCGCCACGGGCACGAGCGGCACCCGCGCGTCGGCGGCGAACCGGAACGCTCCCGACGTGAACGACCCGAGACGCTCGGGCTGTCGGCTTCGCGTTCCCTCCGGGTAGACCACGAGCACGCCGTCCCGCCGCAGCACCGCCCGAACCTCACGGACCGTCCGCACCGATGGGCTGTCGCGGTCGACGGGAATGCCCTGCCACGCTGTCGCCCAAGCACGCCCGATCGGATGCCGGAAGCTCTCGCTCTTGGTGAGGAACCACGGAGCGTCGGGACGTATCCGGCGAAGGGTGCGCATCAGGACGAAGTGATCGAGATAGCTCGTGTGGTTGGCGACGACGACGACGGGGCCACCGGCGGGAATCCGATCGGTTCCCGTCACCGAGGAGAGGTTCCGTCGGACGGGCGGGTCGAACACCGCGCGGCCGATCACCCGCAGCAGGGGTGCCGACATCATCGCCGACCCGCCTCATCGCGCAGGTGCTCTCGCAGCAGCTCGATGCTGGACATGACCAGTCCGTGACGGCGGGCGAAGCGAGCCAGCCCGTCACGGCGCAGCATCCGACCATCGTCTCCGACGATCTCGACGATGACGGCCGCGGGCCGCAGACCGGCCAGGCGCGCCAGGTCGACCGATGCCTCGGTGTGCCCCGCTCGCTCGAGCGTGCCGCCGGAACGCGCGACCAGGGGGAACATGTGCCCCGGCGATCGCAGATCATCGGGCTCGCCGTCGAGGACCAGCTCGATCGTGCGGGCGCGTTCGTGCGCCGAGATCCCGGTCGTCACCCCGCGATGCGGCGCTCCGTCGACGCTGACGGTGAAGGCAGTGGCGTGGAAATCGGCATTGCTGGCGACCATGGCCGTGAGGCCGAGCGCCGCGGCGCGGTCGGCCGTGATCGACACGCAGACGAGGCCGCGTCCGTGGGTGATCATGAAGTTGACCGCCTCGGGCGTCGCGTGCTGCGCTGCGACGACGAGGTCTCCCTCGTTCTCGCGGGATTCGTCGTCGACCAGGACGACGATCTCCCCTCTCGCCACAGCGTCGATGACGTCGACCGTCCGAGCGAGAGGGACCGCCTCGTCCTCTTGCGACGGTCGCGTTGATGTCGTCATGATGTCTCCTTCGGATCTTACGACATGACATGACGTGCCATGCATTGACGCGATACTCGTCCTCGAATGTTGTCGTGTCAAGCCAGATCCGGCAGGATGACGGGCGGGTGTCGCGCCACCGAGTGCCGGTTCGAACGCCTGCTAGCATCGTCGTCAATCGTTCGACCACCCTCGATCCGTGTTGATCGCGGCACACCGCTGCGGAGTCAGGAGTCCCCATCGCCATGGTCGAGGCATCCGCCGCCGAACTCCGCTACGCGATCCTCGCCGCTCAGCGCGAAGGCAATCGGCAGCTCGCACTGCAGCTGCGACCGCTCGACATCACCCCGTCGCAAGCCGAGGTGATCACCGTCCTCGGCGAGCACGGGCCACTCACCCTGAAGGGGCTGGGCGAGCTGCTGGTCTGCGAGACGGGCAGCCCGAGCCGGCTCGTCGACTCGCTGGTCAAGCGAGGCATCGCCCACCGCGCGGACAACCCGATGGACCGTCGAGAAGTCCTGATCCAACTGACAAAGGAGGGTCGCCGGCTGCGCCCTCGGATCGAGCAGGCGGAGGCCGCCATCCACGACGCGCTCGACGAGGCGTTCGCGAGCGACGTGCGCACCGAGATGGTGCAACGGATTCATGCGTTCCTGTCGGAAAGCAATTCCGGCGCCGCCCTGGCACGTCGGTTCCCCCGCCGGTAGCGTCGAGCCGCATGGACGACGACGCAGGCCCGGCCCGCAGATGACGATCTATCACCGTCCGCTTCTGGCCGCTCCTACGATCCGGGACCGACACGGTGCGCCGATTCCGTTCGGCCGGAGGTGGGGCCAGGACGGGCCGCCCGAGTCGAGCTACTCGGTGACGTCGCACCGCCAGCGTTTCGCGGCGCTCCACGTCGTCGCCGACGCACTGATCGCGCATCTCATCCGCACGTACGTCGTGATCGCGGAGGATGTCGCCGCCGATCTGCAGCCGTTCGGGAACTCTCCCCGCATCCTGCGTTCGATCTCGCTGACCCCCGCCGGTGGCCGTGGGGCGCCCCTGCTGTTCGGGTTCAGCGACTTCCCCGGCATCCGGCTGCGTTCGGGAGCTCTCGGCGACGCCGCCTTCCCTGCCTGCGGATGCGATGCGTGCGATGAGACGTGGAGCGACCAGGCCGATCGGCTCGAGCGCGAGGTTCTCGCGGTCGCCGGCGGCACGCTGGACGAACGCGTCACGGACCGCCGTGTGAGCATCGCGTATACCTACCCCGACGGCTCGTCCGCTTCCGAGGGGAGCGTCGAGGACTACTCGGCTGCCGACCTCGAGCGCGCCCGCGGCCTGCTGGCGGCGGCACCCGGCGGCTGGGAGCCCTGGCCCCGGCGCTGAGCGGCGTTTCTGCCGTGCGCGTCCCACTTTCTGCTGTTCTCGGGCGCTGAAAGCGGCAGAAAGTGGGACATGAGCCGCTGAAAGCGGGACACGCACGCGGGGGCAGCCCGGCGCCCGCGCGCGGGCGGGCAGGCGGATCAGGTGATGGGGACGGCGTGGCCGGTGACGCGGATGCCGCCGGCCTCCGAAATGTCGACGGTCAGCAGCCCCGGCCGGCCGACGTGAGCCCCCTGCTCGATGACGATCCGGACGGGCGCATCGACGGCGCCGACCTCCCGCAGATAGGCCCCGAATGCGGCGGCCGCGGATCCGGTCGCGGGATCCTCGGTGATCCGTCCGACCGGGAACAGGTTCCGCGCCGCGAAACGGTCGGATGCCGTTCGGTGCACGACCGTGATCGTCGCCGGCCAGCCCCGTTCGTCCATCAACAGCCGCACCGCATCCGGGTCGAACCGGAATCGGTCGAAGACCGCGCGATCCGCGAGCGCGATGACGGGATGCGGGTTGCCCGCGTTCGCCAGCCTCGGCGGCAGGTCGGGGTCGAGGACGCCGTCGTGGAGACCGAGCAGATCGAGGATCTCGGCGAGCGCGTCGTCGTCGAGCGGTGCGACCGACGGCGGAACGCTCCTGAAGGCGGCTCGTCCGCCCGTCTCGTCACGAGAGACGTCGATGTGGACCGGTCCGACGGGCGTCGCGAAGCGGAGCACACCCGCGTCGACCTGACCGCGGTCGGCGAGCGCGACGGCCGTCGCGACGGTCGCGTGCCCGCAGAACGGCACCTCGGCGATCGGCGAGAAGTACCGGATCGCGATCGAGCCGTCATCGGCTCGTCCCGTGACGAACGCCGTCTCGGCGTAGTCGACCTCAGCGGCGATCTGCTGCATGCGAGCATCATCGAGGCCGCCCGCATCGAGCACGACCCCCGCGGGGTTGCCTCCGTCCGGCCGCGTGGTGAATGCCGCGTAGCGGAGGATCTCCGGCGCCGTCACGACGCGCTCTGCCGAATGGTCATGTGCTCATCCTCTCGCTCCGAGCCCTGATCGTGCGTGCAGAACTCCGGCAAGAATCGCACCGGCGGACGCCCGCGGCTGACGAAACCGGTTCCGGCGCGAAAATCGCCGGAGTTCTGCACACGCACCCTGGGAAGCGCCGGCGCGTCGCCGCTCAGCCGGACGAACCCGACGGTCGGCAACCCACAGCAGGAACGAGCCGCGCACGACCCGTCCTTCCTCCTTCATGTCCCAGTTTCTGCTGCTCGGACAGGGCCGGAACAGCAGAAAGTGGGACACCCGCCGCAGAAAGTGGGACACGCGCCGCGGCGGCGCCGCGGGTCAGGCGAGCATGCGGTCGGCGGTCCGGAGCGCCAGCGCCATCTGCGTGAGGCCCGGATTCGCGGACAGCGCGCTGGGGAAGGTCGAGTTGTCGCAGATCCACATGTTCGGGATGTCGTGCGATCGACCGTCCGGATCCACGACGCCGTCAGCCGGGTCGATGCTCATACGGCACGTCCCGATCGTGTGCGCCGTGCGGGCGAGCACGCGGGTCTCGCGCGCACCGGCGGCGTCGAGGATGCGGGTCATCACACCGACCGCGTGATCGTCGATCGCCTTCTCGTTCTCGCCCTGCGAGAAGCTGATCTCCGCTCGCGGGATGCCCCACTCGTCCGTCTCGTCCGACAGCAGCAGACGATTGCCCTCGGCCGGCAGGCACTCGCCGTTGATGCCGATACCCGCGGAGTACTGCCACGCGTCGAGCGCGTCCATGAGGTCCTCGCCCCAGAGCCCCCCGCCGCGGACGAGAGAGGTCGCGTACGTCAGCGGCATGACGCCGAGACTCTGGATGAGGTAGCCGCCGACGAAGTCGGCACCGTCCGGGCGCACGAAGTCCTCCGTGATCGCCGCGGACGGGTACCCGCGGTAGCCGCGGATCGACTCGTCGAATCGGCCCCACACCTGCACCGCCCCGTGGGCGAGGAAATTCCGGCCCACCTGGCCGCTCGAATTAGCGAGTCCCGTGTTCAGCAGCAGCCGCGGGGTCTCGATCCCGCCGCCCGCGAGCACGAGCGTCTCACAGCGCTGGCGGCGCTCGACCCCCTCGTGCAGGTAGACGACGCCGGTGACGCGGCCGGCGGCATCCCGCTCGATCGCCGTCACCATCGAATCGGGCCGGATCTCGGCGCCGTGCGCGACGGCGACCGGCAGGTACGTGATCGCCGTGGTCGCCTTGTAGCCGAACCGATCGCCCTGGTGGATGCCGCCGACGTCGATGCTCGCGCGCCGCGTTCCGTAGTGCGGCTGCTCGCGGTCGCGCGTGATGATCGCCGCGGGGCTGTCGGTGGCACGGATGCCGAGACGTTCGCACCCGGCGATCACGAGATCGGCGGGGGCGTTCCGACGCGCCGGACCGTCGAGGTACTCGCGTTCGGGGTCCCACGGGTAGGGCATCGGACCGCTGACGCCGATCGTCCGCTCGACCTCGGTGATGTAGCGGATCAGCTCGTCGTAGTCGATCGGCCAGTCCCGGCCCTCGCCGGTCTCGGTCCGCAAGGCGAGGTCGCGGCGGTCGGGGCGCGGGGTGAAGGCACCCCAGTGCAGCGTGCCGCCGCCGACGCCCCAGCCGCTGTTGTTCGGGCCGAACGCCGTCGGCGCGTCGCCTCCGCTGAACCGGTCCGACATCCAGTTGATCCGCGTCGCCTCGCGCTCGTCGGGCGTGAACTGGTCGAGCTCGAAGTTCGGCCCCGCCTCCAGCGCGATGACGCGGAGGCCTCGCTCGGCCAGACGGCTGAGCAGCGGGCCGCCACCGGCGCCGGTTCCGACCACGACGACGTCGACGACCTCGTCGAGGCCGTACGTCCGCATGCCGTCGAGGTTCATCGGTCCTGTCCTTCCGCCACGAGCCGGCCGAGTTCGACCGGCTCCCATTCCTCCCGCTCGCCGGCGGCGAGCACGCGGTAGCCCGCGGGCGTCGCGCCCGTTCCTCCGGTGGCGAACCCGCTGTAGCCGACGCGAGCCAGCGACGCGGGATGCGACATCCACAGACGCGCGAGATCGTTCCGAAGGTCCTCGAACCAGAGCGCCAGCTGCCCCGGAGTAAGGACGTCGCCGCCCGGGACCGTCTCGTCGAGGATGCCGCGGATCACCGAGTCCTCCGCCGCATGGTCTGCGGCGTGACCCGTCACGCGACCGTCACCCGTATCGACCGCCGGCCATACCGCGCCCAGCGCGTCGAGGCCGGCGCGGTACGCCTCGACGTCGGTGCTCATCCCGGTGGGACGCCACCCGTCGCTCTCGCCGGCGACGATCATGCGGTCGGCCCGGGCGCCCAGGTCGATGACCGGGCCGTCGCCCTGGGGCACCAACCGCGCCGCGACGCGCCGCAGCAACGCGAGCTGCGCGTCGTCGAGTCCCTCGGGCCGGTAGTCGGGGTCGTCGGCGAGCGCGCGACGCGCGAGGGTCGCACGGACGGCGACGTCGGTCCGATCGGAGGCGATGATCCGCGCCCAGGCCGCGGGCACGCGCGGGGCGCGGGCGGCGACCTCCCCGGCGAAGCTCGCGATGTCGGCGGTCGCGGCATCCGCGTCTTCTGCGGCGACGACGCGGACGGGGACCTCGGACTCGATGATCGATGTGGGCGCCGACGTCGTCTCGGAGTGGCCGAGGACGACCACGGCGGCGAGGCCGAAGAGTCCCGGCTCACCGTCGAGGATGCGCTCGCACGCGGCGGCGACGGCTGGCGCTTCACTCGAAGCGGCCACCAGCAGGAAGGGATCGAAGACGCCGGCGTCGCGGATGGCCGACAGAACACCGTCGACCTCCGCCGTCGACACGCGCTCGAAGCGGACGGAGTCATCGGCTCGGGCGGACGCGCTCGGGGCAGCGAGCATCGCGGCGGCCTCCGGAAGTGCGAAGACCGTGGAGGGGGAGTCGCTCACGGAGTGACCATGCCCCCGTTGACGTTGAGGGTCTCGCCCGAGACGTAGCTCGACTCCGCGGACGCGAGGAAGACGAACGCCGGCGCGATCTCCGCGGGCTGCCCGGCGCGCTGGTACGTGCTCTCGTCGTCGAACGCCGCCATCTGCTCGTCCGAGACGCCGTCGCTGACCTGGAGCGCCGACCACGTGGGGCCGGGGGCGACGACGTTCACCCGGATGCCGCGGGGCGCCAACTGCTGGGCGAGCCCCTTCGAGAAGTTGTTGATCGCGGCCTTCGTCGCGGCGTAGTCGAGCCGATCGGGCGCAGGCTTGTAGGCCTCGAGCGACGCGGTGTTGATGATGGCCGCCCCGGCGGGCAGGTGAGGCAGCGCGGCTTTGGTGATCCAGAAGTTGGCGAAGACGTTGGTGTGGAAGGTCGCGGCGAACTGCTCGTCGGAGAGGTCCTCGAGCCTTCCGACGGCGATCTGCTTGCCGGCGTTGTTGACGAGGATGTCGAGCCCGCCGAGGAAGGCGACCGCCTCGTCGACGAGTTCACGGCAGCGATCCGCGCTCCGGATGTCGGCGGCGATGGCGTGCCCGCGCACCCCGGCATCGGCGATCAGCGCCAGAATCCGGTCGGCGTCGCGCTGCTCGTCGGGCAGGTGCACGATCACGACGTCCGCCCCCTCGCGAGCGAAGGCGATCGCGGCGGCGCCGCCGATGCCCGAATCGCCGCCCGTGATGAGGGCCTTGCGCCCGAACAGTCGTCCCGTGCCCCGGTAGCTCTCCTCGCCGAGATCCGGCACCGGCTGCATGTCGGCCTGTACGCCCGGCTCGGGCTGGTGCTGCACCGGCGGCTCGACCCGCTCGTATCGGGTCACCGGGTTGTCGAAACTGTACTGATCGCGCTGGTCCACGGGCTCACGGTAGGTCGCGCCGAAATGTCGGCGCGAACGCTTGCGAAAGTCAAGGGTCGGGCGTAAAGCGGATCGAGTGCCGCGACGATCTCAGACAGCGCCGACGACGAGCGCCCGGGCCGTGCGCGTCGCCTGCGCTGCACCCGCCGCGTCGACACGCACGAGCGCGAAGGCCGACACGACGAGTCCGGTGCACGCATCGGCGAGCGTCGCGCGGTCCGCCGGGCCGAGGTCCGGGCGGCGCGCCTCGACGCCGCGGGCGAAGGCGCCGCGCAGCTCGGCGCGGTATCCGGAGATGACGTGCGCGATCGCGTCGTCGCGTCCGATGGGCGCCGCCGCCGCGTTGACGAGCAGACAGCCGCTCGCCGCCGGGGCCGGCAGCGGTCGCTCGAGCGCTCGGCCGAGCCCGTCGAGGTAGTCCTCGAGAGCCGCGGGCGCGACGGTGTCGGCGCGCAGCGGCGCGAGGCGGGGACGCACGACCTCGTCGAGATAGTTCTCGACGGCCGCGTCGAAGAGCCCGCGCTTCGATCCGAACGCGTGGTAGATGCTCGACCGGTTGAGCCCGGTCACCCGCTCGATCTCGGGAAGGGGCGCGCTGTCGAAGCCGTGCTCCCAGAACACGTCCCGCGCGGCCCGCACGACGGCGCTCCGGTCGTAAGACGGCGAGCGTCCCATGCCGCATCCCCTCTTTTGTGTATCGGTCGATCCAGTATATATTGAACCGACCGTTACAGAAACCGCGGCCCATCCGGCGCCGCTGAAGGAAGGACAACGCGTGATCGTCGTCGGTCTTGCGCTCGCGGGTCTCGCAGCGCTCATCCACGTCTTCATCTTCTCCCTCGAGTCGATCGCCTGGACGAGCAAGCGAGCCCGGGCGACGTTCGGCACCGGGACGGTCGAGCAGGCCGAGTCGCAGCGCGCGCTCGCGTTCAACCAGGGGTTCTACAACCTCTTCCTCGCCATCGCGGTCTTCATCGGCATCGCCTTCGTCGTCGCGGGCTCGACGGCGGTCGGCGCGACGCTCGTCTTCACCGGCGCGGGCTCGATGGTCGCGGCCAGCCTCGTCCTGATCCTCTCCGACCCCTCGAAGGCCGCCGCCGCGCTCAAGCAGGGAGTGATTCCCGCACTCGGCGTCATCGCCCTCGCGATCGGCCTCGCGGTCTGAGACCGGCGGCTCCCAAGCCCGTCGACACCACGACATCCCCCATCCCCAGCCCCGATCCCTCATCCCCACGAAGGAGCACGATGACCGCTGCCACGAGCACGCAGATCCACCTGGCCCGCCGCCCCGACGGCTGGCCGACCCACGACGACTTCGCGACCGTCTCGGTCGAGCTGGGCGATTTCGCCCCGGGCGAGGTGCGGGTCGCGAACGAGTTCGTCTCGGTCGACCCCTACATGCGCGGACGCATGAACGATGCCCGCAGCTACGTCGCGCCCTACGCCATCGGCGAGACCATCGCCGGCGGCGCCATCGGCCGCGTCGTCGCCTCGACCGTCGACGCGCTGCCCGTCGGAACCGTGGTCCTGCACCAGCACGGGTGGTCGGATGTCGTGCAGGCGGATGCCGCGACCTTCCGCGCGGTGCCGGAGGCCCCCGGCGTGCCGCTCTCCCTCCGCCTCCACATCCTCGGGATGACGGGGCTGACCGCCTACGTCGGCCTGACGGCGGTCGCGAGGATCCAGCCGGGCGACACCGTCTTCGTCTCGGGCGCTGCCGGCGCCGTCGGCACCGCCGTCGGGCAGATCGCGAAGCTCCTCGGCGCCGGCCGTGTCATCGGCTCAGCCGGGTCGGCCGAGAAGGTCGCCCTCCTCACCGAGAAGTACGGCTACGACGCGGCGCTGAACTACAAGGACGGCCCCGTGCGCGAGCATCTCGCCGAGCTGGTGCCCGACGGCGTCGACGTCTTCTTCGACAATGTCGGCGGCGACCACCTCGAAGCGGCGCTCGACGTCATGAACGACGGCGGACGCCTCGCCCTGTGCGGCGCGATCGCCGGCTACAACACGACCGAGAAGGCTCCCGGTCCCGACAACCTCGCGAACATGATCACGCGCGGGCTCACCGCGACGGGCTTCACGCTCTCGGCCTACCTGCACCTGTCGCCGGAGTTCGGCGAGAAGATGACCGCCTGGTTCGCCGAGGGCCGGATCGCCTACGACGAGACGATCGTCGACGGCATCGAGAACACCGTCGACGCCTTCCTCGGGATGATGCGCGGTGCGAACACCGGCAAGATGCTCGTCCGCATCGGCGCCGCCGGCAGCTGACACCACAGGTCCGCTCCCCCGCGACACTCGCGTGACGCGAAGCGCCCCCGCCCACGGAACACTCCGGGACGGGGGCGCTTCGCGCGTGCGCAGACTCAGTGGGCGGGCATCGAGGCGGCGCGGCTGTCGGCGCCCTCGGCCGGAGCCGGGCGGCGCACGAAGAGCGCGAGCACGATCGCGACGGACGCGATGATCGCGCCGGTGAGGAACGCCGTGTGCACACCGGACGCCGTGGCGCTCACGGCGTCGACGCCCGTCTCGAGCGCCGACGCCGCGCCGAGCGACATGAGCGTCACGAACAGGGCGGTTCCCGCAGCACCCGCCACCTGCTGCATCGTGCCGACGGTCGCGCTGCCGTGGGAGTAGAGCTTCGCCGGGAGCGACCCGAGCGCCGAGGTCAGCAGCGGCGTGAACACGCAGCCGAGCCCGAGGTTGAGGGTCATGTGGATCGCGATCACCCACGGGATGGTCGTCTCGGTGCCGAAGGTCGTCATGCCCCACAGCGCACCGGCGGCCACGATCATGCCCGGGATGACCAGCGGCGTCGGTCCGAACCGGTCGAACAGCGAGCCGACCACGGGTGCGATGAGCCCCATCAGCACGCCGCCCGGCAGCAGCATGAGCCCGACGGTGAGCGTGTCGAGTCCGAGCACCTGCTGGAGGTAGATCGGCAGCAGGATGAGCGAGCCGAAGAGCGCCGCCATCACGACCACGACGAGCACGATCGCGAGGGCGAACGAGCGCGAGGTGAACACGCGGAGGTCCAGGAGCGCGGCATCCGACTTCTGCAGGTGCAGCTGACGGACCACGAAGCCGACGAGCGAGACGGCGCCGAGAGCGAGCGGGATCCAGACCGGCACCGGCGCGTGACCGGCCGCCGACTCGCCGATCGAGCTCAGCCCGAAGATGAGACCGCCGAAGCCGAGGGCCGACAGCACGACCGAGAGCACGTCGAAGCGCGCCGGGCGGGTCTCGGTGACGTTGCGCACCCAGATCGCGCCGAGCGCGAGCGCGATCAGGGCGATCGGGAGGACGAGCCAGAACATCCAGCGCCAGTCGAGAACCGACAGGATGAGGCCCGAAACGGTCGGACCGATCGCCGGTGCCACGGCGATGACGATGCTGATGACGCCCATCATGCGGCCTCGGTGCGACGCCGGCACGACGTTGAGCACGGTCGTCATGAGCAGCGGCATCATGATCGCGGTGCCCGAGGCCTGCACGACGCGGCCGGTGAGCAGCATCCCGAACCCGGGAGCGAGCGCGGCGATGAGCGTGCCGAGCGCGAACAGGGTCATTGCGGTGAAGAACACCCGGCGCAGCGGGAAGCGCGCGAGGAGGTATCCGGTCAGCGGGATCACGATCGCCATGGTGAGGAGGAACCCGGTCGTGAGCCACTGGGCGGTCGCGGCGGTGATCTGCAGGTCGTCCATGAGGCGCGGCAGGGCGACGCCCATGATCGTCTCGTTGAGGATGACGACGAACGCGGACGCGACGAGGAGCGCGATGACGGGACCGGTGCGGACGGCAGGTGTCACAACCGCAGTGTTCAGGGGGACGGAATCGGTTTCGGGATGCTGTTTCTCGAGGGTCACGACGGGCTTTCTCTTCGGGGCGCTGCTGCGCATCCGACCATCATATGGCAGTGACTGCCACATTGGCGCTGTGAGACAATAGCTCCATGGACGCCGAGCCTGCCGCCGCCGCCGACGAGATCCCCGTCGTAGGACTGCGCGAGCGGCGGCGTCTGGAGACGCAGCGCGAGCTCGCCGACGCCGCGCTCGATCTGTTCGAGCAGCACGGCGTTCACGGCACCACGGTCGACGACATCGCACGGCGGGCGGGCACCTCGCCCCGGACGTTCTTCCGGTACTTCCCCACGAAGGAGGCGGCGGTCTTCGCCAGCGCGGACGACTCCGCACGCGTCGTGCACGACGCCATCAGCGCGGTCCGCGGCGGCGCGTCGATCATCCAGGGCATCGAGATGAGCTGGATGCGCCTGCTCGAGCGGTTCGACACCCACCCGGGCGAGCACGATCGCGCACTGCGCGTCCGTCGCCTGGTCGGCGCCGAGCCCTCGCTGCTCGCTCTCGCGCTGCGCAACGAGCTGGAGCAGGTCGATCAGCTGACCGACGCGGCGGTCGATGCGGCGGGTGCGGATGCCGATGTCATCGCCGCGCGCGCAGCGATCTCGACGCTGGCGCTCGTCCTCCGCCTCACGATCGACGAGTGGATGCGGCGGGCCGAGCTGAACGTGCCCGCGAGCGCCCGCGAGATCTACATCGAGATCCGCCGGGGCGTCGCCACCGTCGCGCGCGACCTCGAGAACGAGCCGCCGCTCCGACCCTGACGCGGCGGCTTCGTGATCAGCGCGGTCCGACCGCGCGTCCGGCGGGCCGCGTCGCCGCGGCGCCGGCGGTGTTCCGACTCGATCGGCGTCGACCGCGCGCCGCATCGGGGCGCGGCACCGGCCGGGATGCGGCCGGCCGAGCGGCCGCCGCGACGGCCGCCGCAGCGGCTGCGGGCGATGCATGCGCGCCGAGGTCGGCGCCCCGACCGCTCTCGGCAGCGAACGTGGTGGGCTGAAGGCCCGTCGTCACGAATCCGGCGTACTGGCCGTCCAGGGTCGCGACGTAGAAGTCGTCGTCGGCCTGTCGCCAGACGAGGGTGGGCGTGGAAGCAGAGAGCGAAGAGAGCACGATGGCCTTTACAACGAGCGCGCACGTCGGCGCGCGGAAAGAATGAGATGAGAGGATCCCGTGATCAGCGCGAAGGCGGTGATCTTCAGGATGCAGTCGTGTCGCACGATCTGCTCAACGGTGAGCCAGACGAAAATCGACACACGAGCCCGGAAGGGCACACTCAACGCTAACACGCGGGGACGACACCGGCTCCGGGACGGTCAGATCCGCCACACATCGAGCATCCTCGCCACGCGCTCGAGCGCCGCGTCGACGAATGCGGGCCGTTCGCCGTACCAGCGCCGGTGAGCTTCGACGACCTCCTCCGGGTCGATCGTCCGCCCGTCGACGATCCACGTCGGCCGCGGCTCGTCGTTCAGGGCCCAGGCGTCAAGCGCCCAGTCCTCGAGCGGCGCGTGGACGGCGTTCAGGAGCGGCCGACCGGGATCCGTCGGTGCCCCGTCGAGGCTGAGAGCCCCGAGGACGCGTTCACCGAGCGGCATCCACACCGCGTTCCCCGGGTGGTTGACGGTGCGCATGCCGCCGACGGCGACCGGCTCGAGCAGGTCCGACACGCGGACGTCGATGCTCTGCTCGCGCCGCTGGAGCTCGGCGAGCGAGTCGCGCGCGATCGCGTGGACGCCTCGAGCATCGAGACGCTCACGCACACCCATCCCCCGTTCGGCGGCGAGCGTCCGGACATCGTGGTAATCGACGATCGGGGGCGTCGCGTCGACGCCCGGAACACGCAGCGTCGCCTGGAACGGATGCAGGCCCGCGAAGCGGATGACCGGAAAGGTGACGACGCGCGCGCGGGGCGCGGTCGCCGCGGCCAGCTGCCGCGTCCCGAGCGGCAGCCCGTGGTAGTCGTCGCGGACCGGTTGAGCGACGAGGAACGCCGCGCCGGGCAGGATCTCGTGCAGGCGTTCGACCTCGGGCGCCGTGAGCTCGTGAACCGGCGGCACGCGCACGGTCGCGCGGTCGGGGGCGTCGAGCACGATGCGCAGCGACTCGGCCTGGCAGTTGCCAACGACGAGTCCATACGCGTCGGGCAGGTCGGCCTCGCCGAAGAAGGCGGCGTAGTGGGCGCGGCGCGCGGCCGCCGCGGTCGGTGCGGGGAGCGCCGTGCTGGTCATCCCGCCATCCTCCCCGCACCGCCCCTCGCCATGCGCGCATTTGCCGACGCGCCCGGGGTGGGCTAAGCGTCGGTCGTCAGAGCGCCGGGCGGCGGCCTGCCGCGCGCGCCCGATGCCGTCGCACACCGTCCCGATTCGCACACCGCACGGAGCAGTACCGCTGCCGCCCGTTCCGGGTGACGTCGACGACGACGCTGCGGCATCCATCACCCGGCACCTCACCGGCGGCGCATCGGCGCAGGCGATCCATTCCGCGGGTGGTGACGTGGAGGGCCGTCCCGACCGCGATGACGGCGCGCAGCACCTGGGGCAGTCGCTGATCGGAGTCGCGGTAATGCAGGTGCCACGCGCCGTCGTGATCCGTCAGACGCGGATACGCCGTCGCCCGCGCCATCTGGAGGTTCAGGAGCGCAGCCCGCTCAGCGGGCTCGCCGGCGTCCACGACCGCGAGCCAGTCGTCGATCGCGGCGCGCGTCGCCGCGTGATCGTTCCGCTCCGCCGGAGCGTAGACCGCGGTCATCCCGAACGCGTAGGTGCGCTCGACGATCTCGTCGCGGCTGGCCGGCCAGTCGTTCGCCAGGGAGGCGGCGAGGAGCACCGCATACTCGCCGTAAGGGTTGAGCTGCATAACGGCATTACAGCACGGTGGGAGGATGACCCGCCTCCACCCGGCCCCGACCGTCTTGTCCGCCGCGCACGAGCACGGCTGGACGACCGAGTCGACGCATCCGACATCGCAGGGGATCGTGCGGTACGTGCGCTGTCCGGCCTGCGGGACTCGGCGCGTCGACGTGCAGTCGGCACCCGGATGGGTGCCGCGCGCCGCGTCCATCCAGCTGGGCGGGTGACCGTCGAGCGAGATGGGAGACTCCCCCGGCCGTCACCGCCGCGTCCTCCCCACACACAGTCAGAGACGAGTTCTCCACGAATAGTAGATATGTTCTAGAGGCGAGTCGATGCCGCATGGCATCATGTAGTACATGGGCACGAACCGATCAGCGAGCGATGAGGAATCGTGGGCGCGCATCCGCGCCGAGCTCGACGGCGCCGTGGAGCTGCTTCGTTCGCAGGATGCCGTCGAGATCGCTCGGTTGCGGAAGCTCGCTGTCCTGGGCCGTGAAGCCCTGTCGATGTCGCGTCGGAACGGGCTGCTGGGCCGCGAGACGGATATGCAGCTGCGGGCGGTGGCGGCGGAGTTCGCGGCGATCGCGCGGTGCGGGGACCGGCGGGTGCAGAACGAGATCGGCCGGGCGCTGGAGATCGTCGATGCGAACCCGCTCGTCCTGGTCGCGTGGGAGGACGGCCGGCTGACGGCCAAGCATGTCGACGACATCGTCAAGCTCGGCCGGAACATCCCCGAGGAGAACCACGAGGAGTGGCAGGAGGCCGCCATCGCGGTGGCGGAGCGGGATGTGCCGGCGCGGGTACATGGCGCTCTGGAGTCGTTGGCGCAGCACTTCACCGCCCGCACGTTCGCGGAACGCCACAAAGCGGCTGTCGCGGACCGGGGCGTGTACCTGCGTGACCTGGGTGACGGGATGTCGGAGCTCACACTCCGCGGCGCGACGACGCTGCTGGTCGCGATCGACGATCGGCTCAACCAGATGGCGGTGTCGACGATCGACGCCGCGAAGGAAGCGGCGGCGGAAGCCCGCGCGGCCGGTGAGGAGCACGACCCGGACACCCGCACCCGCCAGCAGGTCAAGGCGGACGTGCTGTGCGACCTCGGCTTGACCGGCGGGCCGGCGGTGGACCCCACCCATGGTGTCGATGGGAAGACCTCGCTCGGCGCGATCCGCGCCCGCGTACAGCTGGTCGTGACCGCCGACACCCTCGCCGGGAAGGACGACCGTGCCGCGGAACTCGTCGGCGCCGGACTGATCGACGCGGACACCGCCCGGACCCTCGCCGGAGACGCCACCCTGTGGGACCGGGTCTACCTCGACGCCACCACCAAGACGGTGACCCACGTTGATCAGTACCGGCCACCCGCCGCGCTCCGCCGGATGCTGCAGGCGCGCGATCGGCATTGCCGGTGGCCCGGATGCCACCTGCCCGCGATCCGCTGCGAACTCGACCACTCGATCGATCACGCCCTCGGCGGTCCGACGTGCGAATCGAACCTGTGCAGCCTGTGCCAGCGACATCATTCGATGAAGCAGTTCACCGACTGGCTCGTCCTCCAACTCGGCGCCGGCATCATCCAATGGACCTCACCCACCGGGAGGGTCTATCGAGAAGACCTCCCGGTGCCATCGGTATGCTTCACGCCCGAGTTCGTCGCCGAGCGACCCCCACCCGAACCGGCGCCCCCGTTCTGACACCGCCGCCCGCCCCACCCGGGGGTTGAGCGAGCGCAGCACGCGCTCACCATCTCCGCGACGAGCCGACCGTGATCGGGGTCGGAACCGACGACCTGCGGTTTCCGTCATCCGACGAGCCGTGACGCGCCGCGAGCGATCCGGTTCGCGCCGGCTGGTCCGATCGTTGATCCACCGTCCGGCGACAATGGACGCCGCCGAAACGGAGGAACCGATCATGCCGTACCGAACGCGCGAGACGCTCGAGGCCTGGCTGGCCGAGTTCGCCGACCTGGGCTATCCGCTCAGCGAACGCCTGAAGGTCATCCCGCAGGACGGCAGCGACGGTCGCGATACCGGGCTGATCGGGCTGCAGCTGCTCGGGGCGGAGACCGTCACCTACATCCAGCCCGAGCCGATCGGCTCAGCGACATGGACGATCACGTTCGAGGCCCGCGACGACGACGTGAAGCTGGATGCCGGTCGCACCCTGGCGCTGGCGAACGAACTCGCGATGGTCGCGGCACTGTGCACATTCCTTCAGACGAAGGCGCAGGCCTTCCTCGCCGCTCAGCTCTCCGTTCCCACGCCCTGACGGGAGGGGACGCTCGGGTCTCTCAGCCCAGATCGCCCGGGTGCGTCAGCCGCCACCAGGCCGAGGGCGGCTCGATGTCACCCGCGATGCGCAGTGGCACCGTCACACTCTCGGGCCCGGCCGTCCACGTGATCGCTCCGGCCTCGGCGCCGTCGGCGATGATGGACGGGGTCGACACCGTCATCTCAACCGTGATGGGCGTATCGGACCACGAGCGCAGCGTCGGCGCCCCCGCGACCTCGAGGTCGGCCGTGCCGCCCCACGCCGTGGTGTAGGTGCCGACCCGATCCCCGTCCGCGGCCACCGGCTGCGTGCGGAAGCCGCCGGCGATGCTGTCGAGCGTCGCCAGCACGCTGTGGCGCACCGACTGCTGCGTGATGCCGCCGAGCATGACTCCGACGACCTGCAGCGGCTCGCCGATGCCCACGTCGAGATTCGCGGTGTAGAGAAGGTTCGATCCGCTCTCCTCGAGCGTGCCCGTCTTGAGGCCCGTGATGCCGCGCTCACCGAGGAGGGCGTTCGTGTTGACGATCCGGCCGGCGCCGCTCACCGACATCGACGGCGTCGCCACGATCCGGGCGACGACCGGATTCGCGGCCGCCAGGCGCCCCAGCGTGATGAGATCGCGAGCGGTGCTGGTGTTGCGCGGATCGAGACCCGTCGGCTCGACCACCCGGGTGTTCTCCAGCCCGTTCGCCGCGAGCCAGCGCTCGGCGGCGCGGGCGTAGGAGCCCACCGACCCGAACGCCCACGAACTGACGGCCTCGGCGTAGTTGCTCGCCGACGGCACGAGCATCGTCGCGAGGGCATCGCGCAGCGACATCGAGGTGCCGATCGGCATCGCAGCGATCGTCGCACCGCGCACGTAGTAGGCGTCATAGAGCGCGTGGTCGGCGCGTCCGAAGGTGAGGGTCGGGCCACCGCCGTCGCCGTCGATGGGGTGCGCGTCGAGGATCACCAGGGCGGCCACGACCTTCGCGATGCTCGCCATCGGCCGCACCTCGTCGATCCCGCTCTCGGTCCACAGTGCTCCGTCGGATCCCAGCACGGTGTCGGCGGCGTCGAGATACGCGCCACCGCCGGTCACCGCAACTGCCGACGACCCCTCCGGCGCGACGTAGATCTCAGCGGCGTCGCGTTGCGGAGCCGTCGGTGTCTCCGCTGCGAGGATCGGCTCCGGCAGCGGGGCCTGCAGAGCCCACAGCGTGTATGCGGTCGGCGCTCCGACGACCAGCGCCGCGATCACGGCGAAGGCGACGAATCCACCGGTCCGGGCTCGCCGGCGCTTGCGCGCCGCCGCGGCATCCACCGTCGCCGGACCCTGCGTGCGCAGGATGTCCTCGAACTCCGCGAGGTCTCCCCCGTCGTCGTGCTGCATCATCCGAAATCCCCCCGCTGATCATCCTGTCGGATGATTCGCCGGAACACAGCTTCCCCATAGTGTGAGACTCGTTCGCACTTCAAGGGGGTTGCACGTGCACCGGAAATCTCTCTCCGCCATCGCGCCGGCCGTACTGGGCCTGGTACTCATCGTCACCGGATGCTCGGGGGGCGATGCGGCGCCGTCGGAGGACGATATCTCGCCCATCGGCGAGTACTTCCAGGCGTTCTACGGCGGCGATCTCAGCTCCGAGGAGCAGGAGGCCCGTTACGCCGCCGAGAACACCGAGCGCGAGGAGCTCGTCGCCCAGTGCATGACCGACCAGGGGTTCGAGTACATCCCGATGCCGTCTTCGACGGGAGTCTTCGACTCGGGCGTCGAGTGGAAGCCCGAGGACCGCGAGTTCGTCGCGCAGTGGGGTTACGGCGCCGTGAAGTACCCGGGCGCCGACGAGCAGCCCGAGCCCGAGCAGATGACCGAGGATCCGAACGCCGACTACGTCGCGAGCCTGTCGGAGTCCGAGCAGACGGCCTTCTACGAGGCACTGTACGGACCGACGCCCACCGAGGAGGAGATGTCGGAGGACGGCTCCTACGAGTACAACTGGGAGACCGCCGGCTGCAACGGCTGGGCGAGCCACGAGGTCTCGGGCGACGACCCGACCCAGGCCGACGAGTTCGCCGACGTCATGGACGCCATCAACACGTTCTACGAGAGCTCCGCGAGCCTGCCGGCCATCGCCGAGCTCGACCGCGCCTGGGCGTCGTGCATGGACGGCGCCGGCTACCCCGGCTTCGCGTCGCAGTCCGACGCGCAGAACTCGATCTACGAGGAGATCAACGGGCTCTGGAACGAGAACACCCCCGAGACCGGGCCCGACCCGTCCGCCATGGACGAGATCCACGAGCGCGAGGTCGAGCTCGCGCTGGCCGACCTCGACTGCCGCGATGAGACCGATTACCGCACGGCGTACCAGAAGGCGCAGTTCGCCGCCGAGGAGCAGTTCGTGGCCGATCACAAGACCGAGCTCGAAGCGATGAAGGCAGCGGCTGAGCAGGCTCGTTCGTGAGCGAGCGCCCCGAATCGGATGCCGCGACCTCCGCGAACGCGTCGGTCGACGACCTGCTCGTCGACCCCGCGGCCGACCCGGAGCCGTCGATCGCCGACGCCTCCGCCGCTCCCGCACCGAGCCCGTGGCGCGCGGTGGTCTCGCGCAACCGCGCCCTCTGGATCACCGCCGGGATCGCCGTGCTGGCTCTCGTGGGAGGGCTCCTGCTCGGGCGCTTCGTCATGGCCCCGGCCTCGGCGACGGCCGACGATGCCCCCGCACCGGGTCTCGTCACCGTGCCGGTCGCGTTCGGACCGCTGAGCAACGACGTCACCATCCGCAGCGATGTCGGCTTCGCCGACCCGGTCGAGGTGAAGATCGACACCTCGGCGATCGCCGGACCCGCCGTGGTCACCGGTCAGGTGCCCGAGCTCGGCGCCGAACTCGGCCCGCTCTCGGTCGCCCTCGAGGTGGCCGGGCGCCCGGTCATCACGCTGCCGGGCGAGCTGCCGGCCTACCGCACGCTCCGATTCGGCGTCTCGGGACCCGATGTCGTCCAGTTCAAGGAGGCCATGCGCGCCGTGGGCATCGACGCCGGCGATCCGGCGAACGACGTCTTCGACGAGCAGGCCGCCGGAGCCGTCACCGCCTTGTACGCGGCCGTCGGCTACACCGGTCCGGCGTCCGAGGAGGACGGCGAGAGCGCCGTCCGCGGCGCCCAGGACGGTGTCCGTTCGGCCGAGCAGGCTCTCACCAGTGCCCGCGCGGCGCTCACGACGGCGCGCTCCGGAGCGTCCGCCGTCGAGATCCGCGAGGCCGACAATCAGGTCGCGAGCGCGCGTCGCACCCTCGACGCGGCGCGCGCGACCGATCCGAACGATGCCGTCGGGATCGGCAACGCCGAAGACGAGCTCGCCCTCGCCCAGCTTCGTCGTCAGCAGCTCGACGTCGGCCGCGACACGAGCGCCGAGCGCGGCGCCGTCGATGCCGCCGCCTCGCAGCTCGAGCAAGCGCAGCGAGACCTCACCCGTGCCCGCCAGGAGGCCTTGCCCGCTCTGCCCGCGGGTGAGGTGCTGTATCTGACCGAACTCCCCCGGCGCGTCGACGCCGTGACCGCCGAGCGCGGCAGCATCCTCTCGGGCGCAGCGATGACCGTCTCGGGCGCGACGGTCGCCCTCACCGGATCGGCCGCCGAGGCCGACGCCGCGCTGCTGACCGTGGGCGCGACCGCGACGTTCGCGCTGCCCGACGGCGCCGAGCACACCGCGACCGTCTCGGAGGTGACCCCCGGCGCGAACGGCGAGACGCGGTGGCAGGTGACGTTGCAGCCGGCGGATCTGACACCGGAGCAGATCGCCCAGCTTCAGGGTACGAACGTGCGTGTCGTCATCGCCGTCGGTGCCACCGCGGGCGACGTGCTGAGCGTCCCCGCCGCCGCGCTGACGGCAGGGCCGGGCGGCGAGACGCGCGTCGAGGTCGTCGACGGCGACCCTCGGGACTCCCGGGCGGCGACGAGACTCGTCGTGGTCGAGACCGGCCTCTCGGCGGGTGGCGCCGTCGAGGTGCGCGCCGTCGACGGCGAGCTGGCGACGGACGACCTCGTCGTGGTCGGACGATGACGGATGCTGCGGCGCCGGTCATCGAGCTGCGCGACGTGACCCGGTCCTTCCCCGGGCCGCCCGAGGTGCAGGCTCTGAAGGGCATCAACCTGACGGTCGCCGACGGCGACTACGTCTCGATCGTCGGGCCGAGCGGTTCCGGCAAGTCGACGATGCTCAACATCCTCGGTCTCCTCGATCGTCCGACGGTCGGCGAGTACCGGCTCGCGGGCGACCTGACCGGCGGGTACACCGAGGACGAACGTGCCGCCGTTCGTGCTCGGCGCCTCGGGTTCGTCTTCCAGGCGTTCCATCTCATGCCGCGCCGCACCGTGCTCGAGAACGTGATGCTCCCGATGCTCTACAGCGGCATGCCCCGCGGCGAGCGAGCCGGCCGTGCGCGCGAAGCGCTCGAGCGGGTCGGACTCGGACATCGCGTGGACTTCCTGCCGGGGCTCCTCTCGGGCGGCGAGCGTCAGCGCGTCGCCGTCGCGCGCGCCGTCGTGACGCAGCCGAGTGTGATCCTCGCCGACGAACCGACCGGCAACCTCGACCAGGCGACGACAGCCGACATCATGGCGCTGTTCGAAGAGCTCCACGACGGCGGGTTGACCTTCGTCGTCATCACCCACGACCAGCACGTGGCCGATCGGGCGGCGCGCCGCATCCGCATCGACGACGGCCGGATGAGCGAGCTGCCCTGATGGCCGGCTCCCCGCGCATCCCTCGCGCCGATCGATTCGGCTTCGGCGACCTCGTCCTCGAGGCGACCGTCGACATCGCCTCCCGTCCGGGCCGGCTGCTCATGACCGTGCTCGGCACCGTGCTCGGCATCGGGGCGCTCGTCGCCACGATCGGGTTCGCCCAGACCGCGTCGGGCCAGATCGCCCGGCAGTTCGACGCCGCCGCCGCGACGCACCTGAGCGTCGCCCCCACCGAGGCGCAGGCGCGGAGCGGACAGAGCGTCGCGACCGCTGCGCTCCCGTGGGACGCACCCGACCGCCTCGAACGCCTGGCCGGCGTGGAATCGGCCGTCTCGCTCTCGCCGGTGACGCTGCGGGAGAACACCATCACCGCCGTGCCGCTCAACGATCCCTCCATCGCGGCCGTCGCGCCGCCCGCTCTCGTCGCGGCGTCGGGAGACGTGCTCGGCACGCTCGGCGGCCGGGTCGTGACCGGACGCGTCTTCGACGACGGGCACGACGAACGCGGCGACCGCGTCGCGATCCTCGGCGCACGCGCCGCCGAGCGCCTGGCCGTCAACCGCGTCGACACCCAGCCGTCGATCTTCATCGGAGGCGTCTCGTACGCGGTCATCGGGATCTTCGAGGGTCTCGATCGGCGCGCCGAGCTCGCCGACGCCGTCGTCATCCCCACCGGCGCCGCCCGAGCCGACTTCCAGCTCGCCTCGCCGGGTGACGTGGTCGCGCGGATCGCCCTCGGCACCGGGCCTCAGCTTCGCGAGCAGGCACCGTTGGCGCTCGCCCCCGACGCGGTCGACACGCTGGAGGTGAGCGCCCCGCAGGCGCGCTCGGATCTCGCGCGGAACGTGCAGGGCGACGTCAACATCGTCTTCATCATCCTCGGCGTCATCGTGCTGCTCGCGGGCGGCCTCGGCATCGCCAATGTCACGACGCTGTCGGTGCTCGAACGCACCGGCGAGATCGGCCTCCGACGCGCGCTGGGCTCGACGGGGCGTCAGATCGCGGGGCAGTTCGTCGTCGAGTCCGTGGTCATCGGTCTGCTCGGCGGGCTGGTCGGCGCGGCGCTCGGCGTCTTCGCCGTGCTGGGCGTGTCGCTCGTGCAGCAATGGGTGCCGGTGGTCGACCCGCTCGTGGCGCTCGGCGGCACCGTGCTCGGGGCTCTCATCGGCCTGGCGGCCGGCGGCATCCCGGCGCAACGCGCGTCGCGCATCGAACCGATCGCCGCGCTGCGCGCGAACGCATAGCGCGCGACGGCGTTCGGCGCCACCCCACGTCGCGACGGATGCACCGCGATTACCGTTGCCGTCGGCGGGGACGATCGAGCACGAGGGCGCGGGATGAACGACGACACGATGGGCGTCGTGCCCGGCATGCTCCTCGTCGACCGCTACCGCGTGCTCGAACCGATCGGCGTCGGCGGCATGGCGCAGGTCTTCCTCGCCGAAGACACGGCGCTCGGTCGCCGGGTCGCGGTCAAGGTGCTGCGCGCAGACGGAACGGATGCCGCGGCCACCGAACGCGCCGCGATCGAGACGCGCTCGCTCGCCTCACTCAACCACCACGCCCTCGTCACGCTGTTCGACGCCCACCTCGCCTTCGAGCCCCGCTTCCTCGTGATGGAGCACGTCGCCGGCCGCACGCTCGCGGCGCGGCTGACGGCGGGACCGCTCGGCCTCGACGAGCTCGCCGCACTGGCCGATCAGCTCGCCGATGCTCTGCACGTCGTGCACGACGCCGGCATCGTCCACCGCGACGTCAAGCCGTCCAACATCCTGCTCTCACGCTCGCGGGTTCCGGGCGTCGCGCTCCGGGCGAAACTCGCCGACTTCGGCATCGCGCACCTCCTCGGCAGCGACCGGGTCACCTCGCCGAGCCTGATCGTCGGCACCGCCGCGTACATCGCTCCGGAACTGCTGCACGGCGCCGCCCCCGCACCGTCGTCGGACATCTACGCGCTCGGTCTCGTGCTGCTCGAGGCGGCCACCGGTGAGCGAGCGTTCGCCGGCACCGAAGGCAACCGGGGGCAGCTGCTCGCCCGGCTCACCCGCGACCCCGACATGCCGGCGACGCTCGGGCGGTCGTGGCGACAGCTGCTCGCCGCCATGACGGCCCGCGAGCCGGGCGATCGCCCCTCGGCCCTCGAGATCGTCGAGGCGGCTGCCGCGGCGCACCTCGATCCGGGCGCGCCCGACGACACCGCCCACCGCGCCGCGCACGCCTCGCTCGAGACCGCGGCGTGGCCGATCACCGCCTCGGCGGCGTCGGGCATAGACGCAACGGCCATCGAGGAGATCACGACGGCGACCTCGACGACCGCGATCGTGCCTCGCCCGGCCGCGAGGACGCGGCGGGAGGCGTCGCGCACGCGTCGTCGGCGCGCGTTGCTTCGGACCGGCGCACTGTCGCTCGCGGGGGCGGCGGCCGCCGTCACGGCCGCACTGCTGCTGACGATGCCGCCCGCGACACCGACCACCGGCCCGCTCGAGACGCCCGCCACGACGCTGGAGACCGAGCCGAGCGTCGCCCCTCAGCCCGAGCCGGTTTCCACAGAAGGCGGGATCGTCCCGGCGGCGACGGTCGACGAAGTCACGCCGGCTCCGGTCGAACAGCCGGCCACCGTCTCGGAACCGGCTCCGGCGGATGACGCTCCCGGCAGCACCGGAGCCGCGAACTCGGGCAACCCGAACGCGGGCCCGGGCAACAACTCCGGCAACGGCAGCTCCGGAAACCCCAACGCCGGCTCCGGCAGCAACTCCGGCAACGGAAACTCCGGCAACTCCGGCAACGGCAACCGCTGACCCGTCGCCGAAGGGCGCACGTCGCAGCATCCGGCGCAGACATCTCCGCGCCCGACGTGCAGCTGTGCGCCCGTCGGCGATATCCGCGGATGCCGTCAGGCGCCGGACTCGCTCAGTTCCGCACCCGCGTGGGCGAGCTCGGCGAGCGCCGCCTCGCTGGTGTGGTCGGCGACCCCGGCGACGAGATCGGTGAGGATCCGCACGCGCCGGCCGTGAGCCAGCGCGTCGAGGGCGGAGGCGCGCACGCAGTAGTCCAGCGCGAGACCGACGACGTCGACGTCGACCACCCCGCGCTCGGTGAGCAGGTCGGCGACCGACTCGCCGGCATCCGTCGTTCCTTCGAACAGCGAGTAGGCGGGAACGCCCTGGCCCTTGCGCAGGTGATGCGTCACCGCCGCCGTGTCGAGCCCTGGGTCGTACTCCGCCCCCGCCGTGTCGGCGACGCAGTGCACCGGCCAGGTGTCGACGAAGTCTGGTTCACCCGCGGCGAAGTGACCGCCGTTGTCGTGGTCGGCGTGATGCCAGTCACGCGATGCCACGATCAGGGCGTAGTCGTCGGCGTGGGCCCGCAGGTGGCGGGTGATCGCCGCCGCGACGGCGTCGCCTCCCGTCACCCCCAGGGCACCGCCCTCGGTGAAGTCGTTCTGGACGTCGACGATGAACAGCGCTCGGCTCATGCGTCGAGGGTACGCTCCGCCTCCTCGGTGATGCGATCCCCGGCCCGGAGTGCGCGGCGCTCGTCGCGCTCGCGTCGCCACAGCTTCGACGGCCACCAGACCGCGGGGCCGATGTCGTGGGCGAGCGCCGGCACGAGGAGCGACCGCACGACGAAGGTGTCGAGCAGCACCCCGAACGCGACGATGAACGCGATCTGCGCGAGGAACAGGATCGGGATGACGCCGAGCGCCGCGAAGGTCGCCGCCAGCACGAGCCCGGCCGACGTGATCACCCCGCCCGTCGCGACGAGTCCGCGGGCGATGCCCCGGCGCGTGCCGTGGTGCAGCGTCTCCTCACGCACCCGCGACATCAGGAAGATGTTGTAGTCGACGCCGAGGGCCACCAGGAACACGAAGCCGTAGAGCGGCACCGCCGGGTCGCCGCCGGGGAAGTCGAAGACGTGGTTGAACACCAGGGCGCTGACGCCGAGCGCCGTGCCGAACGACAGGATCGTGCTGAGGATCAGCAGCACCGGCGCGAGTACCGATCGCAGCAGCAGCATCAGGATCAGCAGGATGACGACGAGGATCACCGGGATGATGACCGTGCGGTCGCGGATCGAGGTGTCGTTGGTGTCGAGGTCCGTCGCCGTCGTCCCGCCCACGAGCGCGTCGGGCACCGTCTCGGCGAAGGCGGCACGGAGCTCGCGAACCGTGTCCTCCGCGGCCAGCGAGTCGGCGGGATCGGTGAGGGTGACCGAGAGCAGCAGATCGCCGTCCGAGACGGTCGGCTCCACCGCGGGCGCCCCCGGCGGGCCGGCTGCCGCGAAGACGGGCTCGCCGTTCTCGAGGGCGACCGAGACCTGCCCCGTCGGCGAGTCCGCGGCGACGGCCGACACCGACGAGATGCCGTCGTTCTCGTCGAGAACGGCGAGGGCGTCGGCGAGGCCGCTCTCGGGCACGATGATCGACGCCGGGCTCCCCGAGCCCGCCGGGAAGTGGTCGGCGAGCGCGACCTGACCGTCGCGCGCCTGGGACTCGCCGAGCACGAGATCGCTCGCGGGCACCCCGTTCGCGTTCAACTGCAGAACGCCCGCGGCCCCGGCGAGGAGCACCACGGTGCTCACGATCCAGACGGGACGCGCGCGGCGCGCGACGAAGCGGGCCTGGCGGGGCCAGATCCCTCGGACCGCCACGGCGGGGTCGTCGGGCAGATCGATCGCGCCCGTCTTCGGGATGAACGGCCAGAATGCGACGCGCCCGAACAGCGCGAGCAGCGCCGGAAGGAAGGTCAGCGCCGAGAGCATCGAGAAGGCGATGCCGATCGAGGCGATCGGACCGAGCGCCTTGTTGCTCGCGAGGTCGCTCAGCAGCAGACAGAGCAGGCCCGCGATGACCGTGCCGCCCGACGCGAGGATCGGCTCGACGGCGCCCTTCCAGGCCCGCGTCGTCGCGCTCCAGCGGTCATCGCCGCTGCCGATCGCTTCACGGAAGCGCGCGACGAACAGGAGCGCGTAGTCGGTCGCGGCGCCGATGACCAGGATGAAGAGGATGCCCTGGACCTGGCCGTTCAGGACGACGATGTCGGCCTTCGCGAGCCACCAGACCGTCAGCAGCGCGACGCAGAGAGCGAACACCGATGTCAGCAGCACGAGGATCGGCAGCAGGGGCGAGCGGTAGACGATCACGAGGATGACGAACACGGCCGCCAGCGCCACCGCGAGGAGCAGCCCGTCGATGCCGAGGAACCCCTCGACGAGGTCCGCGGTGAATCCGGCCGGTCCCGTCACCCAGGCCTCGACGCCCGGCGGCGCCTCGTCGGCCAGAAGCGCGCGGATCTCGCCGACGATCTCGCCGATCTCGCCCGATCCGTCGATCGGGACGAAAAGCTGCACCGCGAGGCCGTCCTCCGACGGGATGGGCGGCGAGATCTCGCCGACGCCCGACACCTGCGAGATGGCGACGGCCAGCGCCGCGATCTCGCCGAGCTGCGTGTCGTCGAGAGGCGTATCGGATGCCGCGACCACCACGGCCGGGATCTCGTCGGCCTCGGTGAAGTCGCCGAGGCGCTCGTTCACCTTCGTCGCGTCCGCGCTCGCGGGCAGGAACGACGACTGATCGTTGGTGGCGACCTCGTCGACCTTTCCGAAGTAGGGGCCGCCGACGGTTCCGCCCACCAGCCAGATGAGGACCAGGAGGGCCGGGATGCCGATGCGCAGCCACCGCGTGCGCTTTTGTTCGCTCGTCACGTAGGTAGCTTATCTAGCGATTAATCGATCCGCCACTTCTGCTCGAGCGGACTCGCGGCCGCCTCAGCCGCGCGCGAGGTAGCTGATCATCGAGACCGCGAACGAGACCACGCTGAGAGCGAGCAGGGCCGCGAGCGCGACGGCCAGCGGGCGCGCCGCCGGGGGTCGTCGCGTGAGCCGCATCCGGCCCTGCCACCCGTGTCGGTACCAGATCGGCGACCGGTCGCGTCCGGCCAGTTCGGCAGCGAGATGATCGCTTGCGCGGGCGCTGTTGGCCTCGCCGTCGGCGTCGAACCAGCGCACCCACGTGCCGTCGGCCTCGTGGTCGACGAGCGCCTCGGCGGGCAGCCACGTGCCGTCGAACGCCCAGACGGCGACGAGCGCGATCGCGACCGCGACGGCACCGCCGAGACCGATCCATGTGAAGACCTCGACGACGGCATCGAGGGCGAGACTCATGTCCACAGTATGGACGATGGGGCGAACGGCTTCGGATCAGCGCGACGGACGCAGCAGCACCGACAGCGAGGCGAGCGTCCTCTCGAGCTCGATGGACGGATCGAGCAGCCACTGCACCTGCAGACCGTCGGACGCGGCGACCAGGAGCGCGGCGAGATGCTCGGCCGACACGTCGTCGCGGACGGTCCCGGCGCGCTGCTCGGCGGCCAGACGCTCGACGAGGTCGCGTCGCACGCGCTCGAACCGCGCCGTGAAGAAGCGCTTCCCGTGCTCGCTGCCGCTCTCGAGCGCCCCCGCGACGAGCGTCGAGTAGAGCTCGACCAGGCCGGGAACGGTCACGTTCACCACAGCGGATCGCACCATCGTCTCGACACCCGTCGCATCGACCGGGTGCGGATCGCGGATGCCGCGCTGGATCTCGGCGTGCTCGTACACCGCCACGAGCAGCTGCTCGCGCGATTCGAAGTAGTGCAGGAGGGCCGCATGCGAGACGCCGATCGCCTCGGCGATGCGGCGGAGCGAGGTGCCCTGGAGCCCGCGCTCCTGGAACACCTCGATCGCGCGGTCGAGGATCTCCCGGCGGCGGGCGACACCCTTCGCATAGGCGCCCGGGCGCCCCATCGCGTTCTCGCCGTCGGTGCTCACATCCGGGACTGTATCAAAACCTCCACGTGGATGTATTACGTGTTAGCGTGAGCGCGTGCCCGGATCGAGCCGGGCGCGCACGCACGAAGACGTACGAAAGAAGGTCGACTGTGACTGAGGTCCAGGCATCCGTCCAGCTCTATTCGCTCGCGAAGGAGTTCTCCGCCGATATGACCGGATCGCTGGCGAAACTCGCCGAGATCGGGTTCTCCAACGTCGAGGCGTTCGACTTCGTCTCGCGCCCGACCGAGATCCGCGCCGCGCTCGATGCCGCGGGCCTCGCCTCCCCCACCGGTCACGCGCCGCTGCTGAGCGACGAGCTCTGGACGCCGGACGGCTCCATCCCGACGCCCGCCCCCGAGGTCGTCTTCGAGGCCGCCGCCGCCATCGGCATCCAGACCGTGATCGATCCCTTCGTCGCGCCCGACCGGTGGCTCACCGAGGACGGCGTCGCCGACATCGCCGAGCGCCTGAACTCGGCCGCCGAGAAGGCGGCGTCGTTCGGCCTCACCGTCGGCTACCACAACCACGCGCAGGAGTTCGTGGCATCCTTCGACGGCCAGTCGGCCTACGAGCGTCTCGTGTCGCTCCTCGACGAGCGCGTCGCGATCGAGCTCGACCTGTTCTGGGCGCTCACCGGCGGCCAGGACGTCCCCGCTCTCGTGAAGAGCCTGGGCGACCGGCTCATCGCCGTGCACGTCAAGGACGGCATCGTGCCGACGTCGAATCCGTGGGCGCCCGGCGCCGGCGAGTTCGGCTCGTCGAGCCTCGACCAGCGCCACGCCGGCACCGGCGAGGTGCCCCTCGTCGCGTCGCTGCAGGCGGCGACCAACCTGAAGTACGCCGTCGTCGAATACGACACCGCCCCCGGCGACGTCTTCGCCGACGTCGCGGCGAGCCTGGCGTTCCTCCGCGAGAACGGCGTCCAGGCATGACCGGCCCCGTGGGCGTCGGCTTCGTCGGTGTGGGTGTCATCAGCGACACCTACCTCGAGAACCTGAACTCGTTCCCCGACGTCCGCGTCGTGATCCTGGGCGACCTCGACACCGAGCGCGCAAAGGCGCAGGCCGAGAAGCACGGCGTCGGCGAGTGGGGCACGACCGACGACGTCCTCGCCCACCCCGACGTCGACGTCGTCGTGAACCTCACGATCCCGGCCGTCCACGTCGAGGTCTCGTCGCGTGCCATCGCCGCCGGCAAGCACGTCTGGACCGAGAAGCCGCTCGGCCTCGACCGCGAGGGCACGGCTCAGCTGCTGCGCGACGCGGATGCCGCGGGCCTGCGCATCGGCTCCGCTCCCGACACGGTGCTCGGCCCGGGCTTCCAGACCGCCAAGCGCGCGATCCAGTCCGGCGTCATCGGCGAGCCGATGTTCGCCTCGACCACCTTCCAGACCGTGGGCCCGGACCTCTGGCACCCGAGCCCCGCCTTCCTGTTCGCGCAGGGCGCCGGCCCGCTGCTCGACATGGGCCCGTACTACTTCACGGGCCTCGTGAGCCTCTTCGGCCCGGTCTCGCGCGTGGCGGCCCTCGGCCGCAAGAAGCTCGAGGAGCGCGTCATCCGCAGCGGCCCCAACGCCGGCACCGCATTCCCGGTCGAGGTCCCCACCTCGCTCCAGGTGCTCACCGCCTTCGACGGAGGTCAGCAGGCCGCGAGCCTCCTGAGCTTCGACTCGGCGCTCGAGCGTCACGGCGTCTTCGAGGTGCACGGCACCGAGGGTTCGCTCGTGATCCCCGACCCGAACCAGTTCGAGGGTCGCATCGCGTACGTCAAGGCGCGCACGTCCATCGCCGACGGCAAGTGGGGCGAGCAGGAGTGGATCGAGGTCGAGCAGGAGGGCGTCCTCACCGGCCGCGGCCTCGGGCTCCTCGACATGGTGCGCGCGATCGCCGCCGAGCGCCCGCACATCGCCAGCGGCGAGCTCGGCTATCACGTGCTCGACATCATGCTGTCGGCGCAGGAGTCGGTCGCCTCGGGCGAGTTCGTGACGGTCGAGAGCACCGTCGCCCCGGTTCCCGCCGTGCCGGTCGACTTCGACCCGTTCGCCGCGACGCTGTAACGCCCAGCACGACACAGAGCCGCCGTCGATCCGTCGACGGGGGCTCTGTGTCGCCGCCGGGCGGTGGGGGCGGGTTTCAGCTCAGTAACGAAGTCGCTGCGGTTCTGGCAGATGAGAGAAATCTCATGTTGAGTGGTTTCGCTCGCAGCCGTCATCGTCGCCGCAGTCGCGTTCTTGTTCGCGGTCATTCCGGTTCTCAGCTTCATCGCCTGGCTTCCGGCGCTGGCCGCCATCGTGCTCGGCATCATCGGACTCGTCTTGAAGAACCGGAAGCGCGGGCTCGCCCTCACCGGCCTCATCGTCGCGGCCGTGTCGTGGATCGTCGCCATCGTCGTGTCGATCGCTTCCGTGGCGGGACTCGCCGGCGCCGTCGATGCGGAGATCGACCGTCAGGCGTCCGCCGCCCCGGCGGCTCCGGGCGAGAGCGCAGAGCCCGCAGAGCCCGCAGAGGCCGCTGCACCCGCGGAACCGGCCGAGCCCGCCGAGCAGGCCGTGCCCGCGGAGTTCGCCTCAGCCCTCGTGAAGGCGGAGACCTATTCGACCATCATGCAGATGAGCAAGACGGGCATCTACGATCAGCTCGTCAGCGAGTACGGCGAGAAGTTCAGCCCCGAGGCGGCGCAGTACGCGGTGGATAACCTGCAGGCCGACTACAACGCCAACGCGCTGGCGAAGGCGAAGACCTACCAGGAGACGATGGCCATGTCGCCGGAGGCCATTCGCGACCAGCTGGTCAGCGAATACGGCGAGAAGTTCACGCAGGAAGAAGCCGACTACGCGATCGCGAACCTCAACGGCTGATCCGAACACCCAGCACGACGAAGGCCCGGACTCCAGGAGTCCGGGCCTTCGTGGTGTTCTGAGCCGCCTAAGGGAATCGAACCCTTGACCTATTCATTACGAGTGAATCGCTCTGCCGTCTGAGCTAAGGCGGCGCGCGTCGCTGTGCGATGCACGATCAGCAAGCTTACATGCTCGCGCGAGCCGTCGCGAACCGGCGGATGCGGCATCCGCTCATATCGCAAAGTCCCCGTGTTACGCATCGATTACCGCCACCCGGGCAGCCGACGTAGCGTCGGTCCTGCACCGCGAAGAGGCGAGCGCGGCCCCGTCCGCGCACGGGCGGGACACCGCCCCGCGGTGCCCGAATCCCGAGGAGCACCACCATGACCAAGCGACTTGCATCCGTTGCCGCCCTGGCACTCCCCCTCGCCCTTCTGCTCGGCGCGTGCGCCAGCACGGGCGACGACACCGCCGGCGATGCCGCGCAGGAGGGCCCCGTCCGCATCGGCGTCGTCGGCGCCGGCGACCCCTACTGGGAGACCTACACGGAGGCGGCGGCCGACGAGGGCATCGAGGTCGACATCGTCGACTTCACCGAGTACACGCAGCCGAACCCCGCCCTCTCCGCCGGGGAGCTGGACCTGAACCAGTTCCAGCACATCATCTACCTCGCCACCTACAACGTGAACGCCGACGACGACCTCGTGCCGATCGGCTCGACGGCGACCTACCCGCTCGGCCTGTACTCCACCCAGTACGACTCGGTCGACGACATCCCCGCCGGCTCGACCGTCGTCGTCCCCGACGACGAGAGCAACCAGGCGCGCGGCCTGCTCGTCCTGCAGGCGCAGGGCCTCATCGAGCTGAAGGACGGCGGCTCGGTCTTCTCGACCGTCGCCGACGTCGAGCCGGGCTCGAAGGTCACGGTCGAAGCGCTGGATGCCGCTCTCACCGCCACGTCGCTCCCCGACGTCGCCGGCGCCGTCATCAACAACGACTTCGTCGAGGATGCCGGTCTGAGCTTCGAGGACGCGCTGGCCACGGACGACCCCAGCGACCCGAGCGCCCAGCCCTACATCAACATCTTCGCCGCGAAGGCCGAGGATGCCGACAACCCGACCTACCTGAAGCTCGTCCAGATCTTCCAGGACACGCAGGCCGTCACCGACGGACTGCAGGAGGCCTCGGGCAACTCCGCCGTGCTCGTCAAGACGCCGGCCGACGAGCTCGTCTCCGCCCTGAAGGACGTCGAGGACGACATCCGCGCCAACCAGTGACATCCTGCGTGTGCGGCCCGTTCCCGTGGACGGGCCGCACACGCATGTTCCGTTCGAGGAGCCGCCATGACTCTCATCCGTCTCACCGGGGTGACCAAGAGCTATCCGCCGTCGACCAAGGGCGGTGATCCGGTCGTCGCCGTCGACGACGTCGACCTGGAGATCGCCGCGGGGACGGTGTGCGGCATCGTCGGGTACTCCGGCGCCGGCAAGAGCACGGTGCTGCGTCTGGTCAACGCGCTCGAGTCGCCCACGAGCGGACGCGTCGAGATCGACGGCCGCGACATCACCGGACTGCGCGAGCGTGATCTCCGCACCCTGCGCGGCGACATCGGCATGATCTTCCAGCAGTTCAACTTGTTCGACTCACGCACGGTCGCCGGGAACGTCGCGTACCCGCTCGAGGTCGCCGGCACACCGCGCCCCGAGATCAAGACGCGCGTGGCCGAACTGCTCGACTTCGTCGGGCTCGGCGGCAAGGCGCGCAACTACCCCGAGCAGCTCTCCGGCGGTCAGCGTCAGCGCGTCGGCATCGCCCGAGCGCTGGCGACGAGTCCCCGCATCCTCCTCGCCGACGAGGCGACGAGCGCGCTCGACCCCGACACGACGCAGGAGGTGCTGGCGCTGCTCAAACGCGTCAACACCGAGCTCGGCATCACCATCCTCGTCATCACCCACGAGATGGAGGTCGTGCGAGCGATCGCCGACCGCGTCGTCGTCATGGAGCACGGTCGCATCATCGAGAGCGGCGAGGTCTTCGACGTGCTGTCGGCGCCGCAGCAGCCCGCGACGCAGCGCTTCGTCGCCAGCATCATCGACGAGGTCCCCGCGGGCGAGAAGCTCGCGGCTCTCCGCGTGCGTCACCCCGGGCGCCTCGTGACCTTCACCATTCGCGACGGGGAGTCGACCCAGGCGGAGGTCTTCGCCGCACTCTCGTCGCACGGTGTGCGCTTCGAACTGATCCACGGCGGGATCAACGACATCCGCGGCCGCGTCTTCGGGCACCTCACGCTCGCGCTGTCGGGCGAGACGGATGCCGTCGACCGCGCGATCGCCGCGGCATCCGCCCACGCCCCGCTCATCGAGGAGGACTCCCGTGGATAGACTCATCGACCTTCTGCCCGAGCTCTGGCCGGCGACGGCCGAGACCCTGTACATGATCACGCTCAGTCTGATCTTCGGCGGACTCGCGGGCTTCCTCATCGGTCTCGCCCTCTACGCCACGCGCGCGGGCAGCCTGTTCCCGAACCGCGTGGTCTTCGGGATCGTGAACGTCATCGTCAACACGTTCCGCCCCATCCCGTTCATCATCCTGCTCGCGGCCGTGCAGCCGCTCGCGCGCGCCGTCGGCATCCGCGGGATCGGCATCGAGTTCGGCGTCTTCGCGATCTCGATCGCCTCGATGTTCGCGATCGGCCGCATCGTCGAGCAGAACCTCCTGACCGTCCGCCCGGGTGTCATCGAGGCGGCACGCGCGTCGGGAGCGAGCCGGTCGCGCATCCTGTTCCGCCTCGTGCCGCGCGAGTCTCTCGGCCCCCTGGTGCTGGGTTACACCTTCATCGTGGTCGCGCTCGTCGATATGACGGCGATCGCCGGGGCGATCGCCGCGGGCGGCCTCGGTCAGTTCGCCCTCGTCAACGGATTCCGCCAGTTCAACCCGTGGGTGACGTGGGCGGCCGTGCTGGTCATCGTCGTGATCGTGCAGGGCGTGCAGTTCTTCGGCAACGCTCTGGCGCGCCGCATCTTGCGTCGCTGACGCGGCCCCCGCGCGGCACCCCGCGAGGTCCCACTTCGGCCGACTATGAGCGTCCCTCTCCCGGCCGAAGTGGGACCTCGCTCCGTGTCAGGCCCGGATGGCCGCCATCACTGGCAGACCAGACCGTCGTCGGGCACGGTGCCGTCGACGAAGTAGGACTCGACCGCCGCATCGACGCACGCGCTCCCCTTCTGGAAGCCCGTGTGCCCCTCGCCCTCACGTGTGACGAGCACGCCCGAGGCGAGCTGGTCGGCGAGGGACACGGACCATTCGTAGGGGGTGGCGGGGTCGTTCGTGGTGCCCACGACGACGATGGGCGGAGCCCCGTCGGCGGTGATCTCGCCACGCGTGCCCGTCGGCGGGTACGGCCAGACCTCGCACAGATCGACGCTCTCCCAGTACGGCGCGATCGTCGGCGCCTCGGCGGCGATGCGTGCGTTCGCGGCGGACTCGATCTCCGGGGTCAGGTCGTCGGGGTAATCCATGCAGTTGTAGGCGCGGAAGGCCTCTGACGAATTGTCCTGGTACGTTCCGTCGGCGGACCGCGCGAAGTAGAAGTCCGCGAGCACGAACGCGGTCTGCGGGTCGCCCCCGAGGGCGCCGGCGAGCGCCTGCGTGAGGATGGGCCAGTTCCCCTCCGCATACAGCGCCGCGATGATCGCGGTCATGAGCGAGTCCGCTCCCAGCTGCCGCCCGTCAGCGGCGGGCAGCGGCGAGGTGTCGACGCTCGCCAACAGGATGCCGAGGTCGGCCATCGCGTCGTCGACCGAGCCCCGGAACGGGCACTCGCCGGTGTCGAGGCACGATCGCATGTACGCCCGCAGCGCGGACTCGAAGCCGACGGCCTGGGTCGTGCTGACGTCGATGGAGGGAACGCTCGGATCGATCGCGCCGTCGAGCACCAGGCGCCCGACCTTCTCGGGGTAGAGCTTGGCGTAGGTCGCGCCGAGGAAGGTGCCGTAGGAGTAGCCGAGGTAGTTGAGCTTCTCGTCGCCCAGCACCCCGCGCAGGAGGTCCATGTCGCGGGCCGCGAACTCCGTCGTGATGAAGGGCAGGATGCCGTCGCTGTTCTGCTCGCACGCAGCGGCGAACGACTCGTTGCGCTGCGTCAGCTCAGCCCGCCATTCCGGCGTGCCGCGGGGAGCGGCCGGGATGTCGAAGAAGTACGCGTCGGTGCCCGCGGCATCGAGGCAGGCGACCGCGCTCGATCTGCCGACACCTCGGGGGTCGAATCCGATGACGTCGTACCGGCTCGCCAGCACGTCGCCGACCGCGAACTGCGCACTGTCGGCGACGAGGTCGTACCCGCTCGCGCCGGGACCGCCCGGGTTCACCAGCAGCGACCCGAGCGCGTCGCCACGGTCGGCGGCACGACGGACGACGGCAAGCTCGATCTCCCCGTCACCCGGGGAGTTCCAGTCACGGGGCGCCCGCACCGTCGTGCAGTCGTAGGAACCGGCATCCGCACCCGTGCACGACTCCCAGGCGAGTTCCTGCTCGTAGAACGGCAGCAGCTCGGCGGACACGCCGTCGACGACGGGCGTGCGACTGGGCGCCGGCGAGGACTCGGGCGGGATCGCGTTGTAGACGCAGCCCGTGAGAGCCATGACGGCGGCGCCGACGAGGGCGACGGCGGTGACGAGTCGACGAGGAGCTTTCACGGGGTCCTTCCGCTGGCCACGGTGATGAGCATGCTTTCGAGCGCGAGCAGCGGCGCCGCGTTGCCCTGGAGGTTCGTTCGGGTCGCAGCGATGCGATCGAGCACGACGAGAGTGCGGTCGGGAGTCCAGGCGGTCGCGAGGGAGCGCAGGTCGTCGGCGAGCTCGAGGTTGATGAGATCGTCGCCCCGGCCGAACTGGAGCATGAGCGCGTCGCGGTACATCGACTCCAGGTCGGTCAGGACGCGATCGATGCCGTCGCGGAGGCTCCGTGTCGCGCGCCGCTTCTGATCGTCCTGAAGGGCGTTCAGCTGACCGCGCACGGCCGGCGGCACCGGTGCGCCCGGGGCGATGCCGAGGGTGCGCAGCAGCGCCTCGCGCTCCGCCTCGTCGCGTTCGGCGGTGAGCGCCTTGGCGTCATCCGTCGCCGCAGCGACGACCCGCCCGGCGACCTCGACGGCGTCCGAGACGCCGCGGACCGCGAGGACGTCGCGGAGGGTCGATTCCCGGCGCCGTCGCGACGCGTCGTCGGTCGCGAGCCGCTGCGCCATGCCGATGTGTCGCTGCGCGAGCCGCGCCGACTGCTCGGCGACGGCCGCATCGACGCCGGTACGCGCGGTGATGAGCCGGGCGACGTCCGCGACATCGGGCTCGCGCAGCCGGAGCATCCGCACCCGGGAGCGGATGGTCGGCAGCAGGTCGGCGTCGCTCGGGGCGCACAGGATCCAGACGGTCTTCTCCGGCGGCTCCTCGAGCGCCTTGAGGAGCACATTGCTCGTGCGCTCGACCATGCGATCGGCGTCCTCCATGACGATCACACGGTAACGACCGAGCGACGGCGAGAAGTACGACCGCTCGACGAGGGCGCGCGCGTCGCGGATGGTGATCACGACGCCCTCGGTGCGCAGCGCCGTGAGATCCGGGTGCGTCCCCGCGAGGACCTGGCGCATCGCGGCCTCGTCGCCGGGCTCGGCGATCAGGGCCGCGGCGAAGGCGTACGCGAGGGTGGAGCGCCCCGACCCGGGCGGACCCGTGATGAGCCATGCGTGCGCGAGCTGAGCCGGATCGGATGCCGCGGCCTGCAACGCCGCGACGGCGTCGCCCTGCCCCCACACGTCGCCCCACGGGAGCGCAAGCTCGGTCGCCGCTGCCATGTGATCAGCCTACGGGGAGCCGCCGACGCGCCTCACCGGGCGTCGAGTGCGCGCGCGACGCGGGCGCGGATGTCCGCCGAGATCTCGGGGGCGGGACGCGAGGCGTCGACGACCAGGAAGCGGTCGGGCTCGGCAGCGGCCAGATCGAGGAACGCCCGGCGGACGCGCTCGTGGAACGCGGCCTTCTCGGCCTCCAGCCGGTCGAAGGGCTTGTCGTCGGCGTCGAGACGCGCGCGGGCCTCGGCCGGGTCGAGGTCGAGCAGCACCGTGAGGTCGGGAAGTGCGCCGTCGGCAGCCCACAGCGAGATGCGCCGCACCTCGTCGGCATCCAGCACACGGCCTGCGCCCTGATAGGCCACGGAGGAATCGAGGTAGCGGTCCTGGATGACCACCTCCCCGCGCGCGAGCGCCGGACGCACGAGGGTCTCGACGTGGTGCGCGCGGTCGGCTGCGTAGAGCAGCGCCTCCGCGCGTGGGGCGATGTCACCGCGGTGGTGCAGCACGATCTCGCGGACGAGCGTCCCCACCTCGGTGCCGCCCGGCTCGCGCGTGCGCACCACCGTCCGACCCGATTCGGCGAACCACGACTCGAGAGCCGCGGCCTGCGTGGTCTTGCCCGCCCCGTCGCCGCCCTCGAGGGTGATCCAGATGCCCGACTCCCCCGCGGTCACTTCTTCTTCGCCGCGGGCTTGCGCGTCGTCGTGGTGGTCTTGCGCGTGCGCTTGGGAGCGGGGCCCTTCGCTCGCTTGTCGGCGAGCAGCTGCACGGCGCGCTCGAAGGTCACGTCGTCGGCGTTCTCGCCGCGCGGGATGGTCGCGTTCGTCTCACCGTCGGTGACGTACGGGCCGAAGCGGCCGTCCTTGAGCTTGATCGGCTTGCCGCTCGTGGGGTCGGCCTCGAACTCCTTGAGCGCGCTCGACGCCGCCCGCGCGCCATACTTCGGCTGGGCGTAGACCGCGATCGCCTCGTCGAGGGTGATGTCGAACAGCTGCTGCTCGCTCTGGAGCGTGCGCGAGTCCGTCCCCTTTTTCAGGTACGGGCCGTAGCGACCGTTCTGCGCGGTGATCTCGTTGCCCGACTCGGGGTCGACACCGACGACGCGCGGCAGCGACAGCAGCTTCAGCGCCTGCTCGAGGTCGACGGTCTCGACGCTCATCGACGAGAACAGCGACGCCGTGCGGGGCTTCGGCGCGGCATCCTTCTTGGTCGTCTTCTTCTTGGGCGCCGCGACCTCGCCGGTCGCTTCGTCGACCGTCTCGTCGGGCTCGGGCTCGAGCTCCTGCACGTACGGCCCGAAGCGCCCGTCCTTCACGACGATGAGCTTGCCGTTCTCGGGGTTCTCGCCGAGGACGCGGTCGCCCGCGACCGGCGCGTCGATGAGCTCCTGCGCCTTCTCGGGCGTGAGCTCGTCGGGTGCGAGATCGTCCGGGACGTTGACGATGCGCGTCTCGCCCTCGGCGACGGGCACGTCGAGGTACGGACCGTACTTGCCGAAGCGCAGTGTCGCGACGTCGCCGATCGGCGTCGCGTTGAGCTCGCGAGCGTCGATGTCGCCGAGGTTCTCGACGATGTTGCGGAGACCGACGTGGTTGTCGGAGCCGAAGTAGAACTCCTTCAGCCACGCCTCGCGAGCCTGCTCGCCGCGGGCGATGGCATCGAGGTCGTCCTCGAGCGCCGCAGTGAAGTCGTAGTCGACGAGGTCGGAGAAGTGCTGCTCGAGCAGACGCACCACGCTGAACGACAGCCAGCTCGGCACGAGCGCCTGACCGCGCTTGGTCACGTAACCGCGCTCGATGATGACGTCGATGATGCTCGCGAAGGTCGAGGGGCGACCGATGCCCTTCTCTTCGAGCGCCTTGACGAGACTCGCCTCGGTGTACCGGGGCTTGGGGCTCGTCGCGTGACCCTTCGGCTCGACGTCCGAGAGGCGCAGCTCATCGCCGACGACCACCGCGGGCAGCGACTGGTCGGCGGAGCGATCGTTGTCGCCGCGCTTCTCGTCGTTGCCCTCCTCGTACGCCTCGAGGAAGCCCTTGAAGGTGTAGACCGTTCCGGATGCCGTGAACGCGGCGGTCTTGCCCGACGCGGCGACCTCGAGGGTCACCGTCGTGGTCTCGTACTTCGCATCCGACATCTGGCTGGCGACGGTGCGCTTCCAGATGAGGTCGTAGAGGCGCTGCTCGTCGCGGTCGAGCCCGGAGGCGACCGAGGCAGGAGTGCGGAACTCCTCGCCCGAGGGACGGATTGCCTCGTGCGCCTCCTGCGCGTTCTTGGCGTTGTTGCGGTACGAGCGCGGGCTCGCGGGCACGGCGCGGTCACCGTAGAGGGCGACCGCCTGCGTGCGCGCCGCCGTCACGGCCTGCGCCGACAGCGCGGTCGAGTCGGTGCGCATATAGGTGATGTAGCCCTTCTCGTAGAGACGCTGGGCGACGCTCATCGCGTGCTTGGCGCTCATCGAGAGCTTGCGGCCCGCCTCCTGCTGCATCGTGGAGGTCGTGAACGGGGCCTTGGGGCTGCGGGTGCCGGGCTTGGCCTCGACAGCCGTCACCGACGCGGCGGCGACCTTCTCGATCGCCGCGGTGAGTTCGCGCGCCTCGGTCTCGGAGAGGACGACGACGGCCTTCTTCAGCGAGCCGCTGTCGTCGAAGTCGGTGCCGCGGGCGAGCGGTGCGCCGTCGAGACGGGCGAGGCGGGTCGAGAACGAGCCGCCGTCCTTGGCCGCGTGGGCCTCGATGTCCCAGTACGACGCCGAGACGAAGGCCATGCGCTCCCGCTCGCGGTCGACGACCATGCGCGTCGCGGCGGACTGCACGCGACCGGCGCTCAAGGCCTGACCGTCGCGTCCGGATCCGATCTTCCGCCACAGCACCGGCGAGACGTCCCAGCCGTACAGGCGGTCGAGCACGCGGCGTGTCTCCTGCGCGTTGACGAGTGCGAGGTCGAGCTCACGGGTGTTGCCGGCCGCCGCGCGGATGGCGTCCTTCGTGATCTCGTGGAAGACCATGCGCTTGACGGGGACCTTGGGCTTGAGCACCTCGAGGAGGTGCCACGCGATGGCTTCGCCCTCGCGGTCCTCATCGGTGGCGAGCAGGACTTCGTCGGCGCTCTTCAGGGCGCGCTTGAGCTCGGCGACGGTCTTCGTCTTGCGGTCGCTGACCACGTAGTACGCGTCGAACCCGTTCTCGACGTCGATGGAGTACTTGCCGTACGCCTGCTTCTTGTCGGCCGGGATGTCCTCTTTCTTCGCGAGGTCCCGGATGTGACCGACCGAGCTGAGCACTTCGTACTCGTCGCCCAGATATCCCTGGATCGACTTCATCTTCGTCGGGGACTCGACGATGACGAGTTTCTTGCCACCTGCCACGAGCCATCCTTTCTCCGACGCACACCATACACGCGCTTGACAGGGTGAAGTCCTGGGAGCGGGCGCGCCATATCCTTCAGCCGGAATGAGCGGCCGGTGGGCCCGCGCGGGCGCGCGCGTGCACGCGGAATACACCCGCGGCGGCGGCAGCCGTGACGGTCGCCGACACGCCGTCCATCTCGCAGCCGACGAGAGACAGCCCCGCGCTCGTCACGATCTCCTCCGCGCGTTCGCACGGGGCTCCCGCGACGAACCCGAGCGCCGTGTCGGCAGCGGCGACCGCGGCGGTGTCGGCGGTCGCCGCTGCGCGGGCCGCGGAGACGGCGGCGGATCCGACGGCACCGAGCCCCATGCCGAGGGTCGCCACGACGGCGAGCACGCCGATCGAGACTGTCGACCCGGCCATCACCCGCCTCCCGCGAGGGCGCACGCCCGAGCACGCAGCGACGTAACCGGCAGAGGTATGCCGTGTCCGGCCGTCACGACCGCGCAGACGAGATCGCCCTCGGCGGTGAGGGCGAGGGATGCGCCGGGGACGGCGGCATCGACGGCCGCGCGCGCTCGCGCAGCATCCTCGCCGCGTCCCGACAGACGCGCCGCCTGCGCGGCGGCATGCTCGAGTCGGACCTGCGTCCCCGCCGCGACGAGGGTCGCCACGGCCAGCATCACCACCAGCAGCGCCGCGGGCACGACGACCGCGAACTCGGCCGTGACCGCTCCGCGGTCGTCGAGCCGCCGGATCATTGCACCGTCAGGGCACGGCGAACGAGATCGGTGAGGATGCCGCGCACCTCGTCGCTGCGCATGATCAGAACCAGAAGGCCGGCGAAGGCGACGGCGGCCATCGTCGCGATCGCGTACTCGGCGGTCGCCGCGCCGGACTCGTCGGCGAACAACCGCGCGGCTCGGGCTCGCGTGAGTCGCGGGATGGATGTCGGGGGCAGGGGTCTCCGGGTCATGGGTGCTCCTCTTCGGTGCGGGTATCGGATTCGGTGGGCACGGTTCGTCGGCGGTGCGTCGCGTCGGCGTCACAGGGGCATCGGGGTCGCGGTGAGCACGCCGAGCAGCATCGGCACGACACCCACGAGCAGGAACGCGGGAAGCGTGCACACGCCGAGCGGGATGAGCAGCCGCGACGAGAGCTCGGCGGCGCGGAGGCGGCCGGCGACGCGCGCCTCGTGACGGTCGAGGTCGGCGCTCGCTCGCAGCAGCTCGACTGCGGGCGCCCCGGCAGCGGCCGAGAGCTGCAGCACGGCACGTGCGGCCGGGTCGACGGCCCCGCCGGCATCCTGGAGCACCCTCTCGGCGCGCTCGATCGAGACGCCGCCCGACAGGGCGATGGCCAGCATCTCGGCGGACAGGCCCGCGACCTCGCCGCTCGGCTGGGCGCGCGCGACGAGTCGGCGGGTCCAGAAGCGCGCGAGCATCATGAGGGCCGCGCCGCCCGTCAGGCTGGCGGCTCCGAGCGGATGCGCGACGGTGGCGACGGGGTCGAAGCCGAGGGCCACCGACAGCGCGACCGCGACGAGCGGCAGCCACGCGACGAGGCGAGCGGTCGCCGCCGGTTCCGCGAGGGCGACGCGGATGTCGTCGCGAGTGCGCTCGGCGGCGCGCACCGCCTCGGCGATCACGCGGAGACTGTGCGCGAGCGGCGCGCCCACGGTCGACGCGACCTGCCATGCCGCCCCGGCGTCGCGCCACGCGCCGCCCCGGGCCGCGATCGCCCCGGCGAGGTCGGTGCCGGCATCTCGTCGCGACACCACGGCCGACGCGGTCGCATCTCCGCTCGCGGCGAGATGTCGCCATGCGACGTCGGGGGCGATGCCGGCCTCGAGCAGCACCGCGATGCGCTGCAGCGTCGACGCCACCGTCGCCGCGCCCGCCTCGGCGGGTGTCGACCCGGATGCGCGCCGGCGCGACCTCACGATCCTCCCTCGAAGTCGGACGCCTCCTCGAGCTCCCAGCCGTCGCCCGCGAGGACCGGCCGCGCGATGCCGAGCACCCGCCGACTGCCGTCTGCCCGCCCCACGTGGATGACGGCACCGATCGCGCTGACGACCTGGCGGGCGACCGTGCGACCGTCCCAGCCCGCTAGGGCCCCGAGGGCCTCGAGGCGCGCCGGCACGTCGCGGATCCCGCTCGCGTGCACGGTTCCCGCGCCACCGTCGTGCCCGGTGTTGAGGGCCGTCAGCAGCTCACGCACCTCTTCACCCCGGCACTCCCCCACGACGAGGCGATCGGGCCGCATCCGCAGCGCTTCGCGCACGAGCCGCGCCAGCGTGACACCACCAGCGCCCTCGAGGTTCGGCTGCCGAGCCTCGAGGCGGACGTGATGCGGGTGATCGATGCGCAGCTCGGCGACGTCCTCGATGGTCACGATGCGCTCCGCCGCAGCGGCTTCGCCGAGAAGCGCCGCCAGCAGCGTCGTCTTGCCGGCGCCGGTGGCACCGGTCACGAGCAGGTTGACGCGATTCGCCACGAGCGCCCGCAGGCGGGAGGCGGTGGCGGCGTCGAACATACCGGCGCGTCCGAGATCGTCGAGCGACGGCCGCTCCGGGGCCGGAAGCCGGATGGAGACGAGAGCGCCCGCGCACGATATCGGCGGCAGGACCGCATGAACCCGGATGCCGCCCTCCCACCGCACGTCGGCGCACGGTGTCGCATCGTCGAGATGACGGCCGCCGAGGGCGATCGACGCCACGGCGAGCGCACGGGCGGCGTCGGGCTCCGCAGACCATCCCTCGACGGGCCGGGCGCCGTCGCCGCGGTCGACGAAGAGGGCTCCGTCGCCGTTGATGAACACGTCGGTCACGTCGGGATCGGCCAGGTACGGCCGCAGCGACGCGAGCGCGGGGTGGTCCGGCGGCGTCCGCCGAGGACGAGTGGGCGCGGCCGCACCGCGAGGCACGACGACGAAGGGCTGCGGCATGACCTCACGGTAGGAACGCCGCGGCTCGGCAGCCGGCCGGGTCAGCGCATCCGGGGGACGTCGTCGTCTGCGGGCGCCTGGGGAGGAACCGCGCTCGCGATCGCTCCCGGAAGAAGAGAAGGACGGCATCCCGATTGGGGGATGGGATGCCGTCCACGCAGCATCCCGCCGCTTGGGGGGTAGGTCGGGAGGCCACGGGCGCGGACGATGTCCGGCCGATGTCGAGTTTACGCTCCCCCGCCACGGGCGGCCAATCCGAGGGTCCGCTTGACGCGAATCGCACCACCTACTATCGGCGGTAGCCCGGGGTCTTCCCCGCGGCCTAGATTGACCGGACGCCGCCCGGTGCGGCGAGCTGACCGACCGCGAAGGAGCGAGCCGCATGAGCAGCCAGATCGACCACCTGCTGACCGAGACGCGACGATTCGCGCCGCCCGCCGCGTTCGCCGCGGCCGCCGTCGGGACCGCCGAGCTGTACGAGCGGGCCGCCGCCGACCGCGAGGGCTTCTGGGCCGATCAGGCGCGGGAGCTGCATTGGCACACCCCGTTCACGCAGACGCTCGACTGGTCGAACCCGCCCTTCGCGAAGTGGTTCGACGACGGCGAGCTCAACGTGGCCTACAACTGCCTCGACCGGCACGTGGAGGCCGGCAACGGCGACCGCGTCGCGCTGCTGTGGGAGGGCGAGCCGGGCGACGACCGACGCGTGACCTACGCGGAGCTCACCGATGAGGTCAAGCGCGTCGCGAACGTGCTCACCGAGCTCGGCATCGAGGCGGGCGACCGCGTTGCCATCTACATGCCGATGATCCCCGAGGCCGTCGCGGCGATGCTCGCGGTGGCCCGCGTCGGGGCCGTGCACTCGGTGGTGTTCGGAGGCTTCTCCGCCGACAGCCTGCGCACCCGTATCGACGACGCCGGCGCCAAGCTCGTCATCACCGCCGACGGCGGTTACCGCAAGGGCAAGGTGTCGCCGCTGAAGCCGGCCGTCGACCAGGCCCTCGCCGATCGCGGGTCGGGGCCGCAGCAGAGCGTCGAGCACGTCCTCGTCGTGCGCCGCGGCGGCAACGACATCGAGTGGACCGACGGACGCGACCTCTGGTGGCACGAGGTCGTGCCCGCCGCATCCGCGGAGCACGAGGCGCAGCCCTTCCCCGCCGAGAACCCGCTGTTCATCCTGTACACCTCCGGCACGACGGGAAAGCCCAAGGGCATCCTCCACACCTCCGGGGGATACCTCACCCAGGCGGCCTTCACCAACCGCGTCGTCCACGACCTGCATCCCGAGACCGACGTGTACTGGTGCACCGCGGATATCGGCTGGGTCACGGGACACTCCTACGTCACCTATGGACCGCTCGCGAACGGCGCGACGCAGGTGCTCTACGAGGGAACGCCCGACACGCCGCATCCGGGCCGGTCATGGGAGATCATCCAGAAGTACGGCGTCACGATCTACTACACGGCGCCGACGGCGATCCGCTCGTTCATGAAGGTCGGCCGGCAGGTCCCCGCGGAGTTCGATCTGTCGAGCATCCGACTGCTCGGGTCGGTGGGTGAGCCCATCAACCCCGAGGCGTGGATGTGGTACCGCAGCGTCCTCGGCGGCGGCGAGGCTCCGATCGTCGACACGTGGTGGCAGACCGAGACCGGCGCGATCATGATCTCGGCCCTCCCGGGCGTCACCGAGGCCAAGCCCGGCTCCGCCCAGGTGGCTCTTCCCGGCATCTCGATCGACGTCGTCGACGAGAACGGCGGACCCGTCGGCGAGGGCAACGGCGGCCTGCTCGTCATCACCGAGCCGTGGCCGAGCATGCTGCGCGGCATCTGGGGCGACCCCGACCGCTTCGTCGAGACGTACTGGGCGAAGTTCGACAGCCAGGGGTACTACTTCGCCGGAGACGGCGCGCGCCTCGACGACGACGGCGACATCTGGCTCATGGGCCGCGTCGACGACGTCATGAACGTCTCTGGTCACCGTCTGTCGACGACGGAGATCGAATCGGCGCTCGTCGGCAACGAGGCCGTCGCCGAGGCGGCCGTCGTGGGAGCCGCCGACGAGGCGACCGGACAGGCGGTCGTCGCGTTCTGCGTCATCAAGCAGTCGTACATGACGAAGCACGAAGAGCTCGACGGGCTCGTCGGCGAGCTGCGCGCGTGGGTCGCTCAGCAGATCGGCGCCATCGCCCGCCCCCGCGACGTCTACCTCGTCACGGAGCTGCCGAAGACCCGCTCGGGCAAGATCATGCGACGACTGCTGCGCGATGTCGCGGAGGGGCGCGAGGTCGGCGACACGACGACCCTGGCCGACACCATGGTCATGAGCACCATCTCCGGCCAGGTCACCAAGAAGTAGGGCTCTCACGACGGCGCGGGGCGGCGCTTCGGCCACCCCGCCCGTGCAGAACTCATGAAGATCGACACCGGCCGTGCCGACACCCGCGGAACTCCGCGGTTCGGGCTGCCGGATGCCGCCGATCCTCCTGAGTTCTGCACGTTGGGACGGCCGCCTCTTCAAGACGCTCGCGCCGCAACTCCGCAGAGACGGCAGCAGCTCGAAGCGGGGCTCCCCGCGATCCGGGACGGCACTCGCTCCGGCTCTCGGATCTGAGGAGTTCGTGCGGGCTGCTGCGCCCCGCGCGGCGGGCTCGGCCGCGCCCGGTCATCGGCGGACCGCTGGTACCGTCGCCGGATGGCGATTCTCGGCTGGCTGATGATGGCGACGGCGTCGGCACTCCTCTTCGCCGCGCTGCACCGGACGCTGCTCGCCAATCCCGACACGCTCGTGCCGTTCACGAGGAACGCCGACGTCGTCCCGCGGCACAGCGCGCTACTGCGGATCATCGCCGCCGTGCTGTTCGTCGCCGCGGTCGTGTTCCTCGGTCCGTCGACCGGGTTCTGGTCCGCGCTCATTCCCCTCGGCACCGCCCTCGGCGCGTGGGCCGCGATCGAGGGACACAACCGCCGGATCGACAACGGCCGCGCCGACGAGTGAGCGCCGGATCAGTCGCCGGCCTTCTCCAGGCCGCGCGCGCGGATCTCGTCGAGGTCGAGCGAGGCGAGGATGCGGCGCGCCAGCAGGTCGTCGATCTTGCCCTCGCGCCGCAACCGCAGCAGCACCTCGCGCTTGCGGTCGAGCACTGCGAGGTTCAGGCGCACGGTCTCGCTGTGGCGGATGAGCGGCGAGCGCTGCTCCATGTCGACGTCGTCGCTCACCGCGATCATCTCGAGCTGCGACGCCGCGCCCCGGCCGTCGTCGATCGCCGCCGGCGGGACGGGGCCCATCCGCGCCGCGTCCGCATCACCGTCGTCGACGTCGATCGCGTCGGACGCGGCGCGCTGCTGCGCCTCGGCGGCCCGCAGCCGGGCGATCGAGCGCGCGTTGGCGAGCTCGAGGCGCTCGTAGCCCTCCCGGCGGGCTCGGTCGCGGACGGCGTCGCTCACCCCGTGCTCCACCGCCAGCTCGTCGAGCGCGGCCAGCGCCGCTCCCGAGATCGCCCGCTGCGCGAGCTCGAACTCCTCGATCGCCGCATCGTCGGACGGCAGCTTCGCCCACCGGATGACGGCCGGCAGGAGCGGCCCCTGCACGAGCAGGGTCAGCACGATGACGCCGGCGGTGACGAACACGATCGCATCACGTCCCGCGACGGCCTCGCCGCCGGCGGTGGTGATGGGCACCGACAGCGCGATCGCCAGCGACACCGCGCCGCGGAATCCCGACACCGTGCTGACGAGGCGTGACCGGTGCCGGAGCGTCCGGCTCGACCCCGCAGCCGGTCGTGAGAACGGCGAGAACAGCCACTGGAAGAGATAGCGCACCACGAACAGCGCGATCCACGCGGCGGCCGTGATGAGCAGCAGACGGCCGATCTCGGAGGGTGAGATCTCGTGCAGCACGAGCTGCACCTCGAGTCCGATGAGCACGAAGAGCGCCCCGTTGAGCAGGTAGACCCCGAACGGCCAGGTCGCATCGGCGGCGCGCCTCGAGGTCGCGGTCGTGATGCGCGGCGAGACCCACGCGACGATGAGTCCGGCGAAGACGACCGCGAGAACCCCGGAGGCGCCGATGATCTCCGCGACGAGGAATGCCACGAAGGGCACGAGCATGAGCGTCAGGTTGATCGTCAGCGTCGAGTTCATGCGTCGGAGGGCCACGTACGCGAGCGCCGCGACCGCGATGCCCGCCGCCGCGCCCCCGACGTACGACAGCACGACCATCCCGGTGATCGACCACGGCGTCACCTGATCGCCGAGCAGGAGCGAGACCGCGATCGCGTACAGCACGAGCGCGGTGCCGTCATTGGTCAGGCTCTCGGCCTTCAGCTTCATGAACGTCCGCGGTGGGAGCAGTCGCCCGAGGGCGGCGACGGCCGTGGCATCCGGCGGCGCGACCGCCGCACCGAGCACGAGCGCGGCCTCCCACGGCACACCGAGCCACGTCGCGACCCCGGCCACAGCGAAGGCGGAGGCGACGACGAGCAGCGTGCTCATCGGCACGATGTAGCGCAGCGAGCGGCGCACCGACCGCACCGACGTCGTCCACGCCTCGCGGAAGAGCAACACCGGCAGGAACAGCAGAAGCACCGTCTCGGGCGGCAGCTCGATCGCGCGCAACTCGGGCACGAACCCGAGAAGCAGCCCGATCACGAGCAGGACGAGGGGCGTCGCGACCCGAAGCCTCGGCGCCAGCACGGTTCCCACGAGCAGGGCGATGCCCAGCAGAACGGTGACCTCGAGTCCCTGCATGAGTGCGCCTTTCGTCAGCCCCGCTCAGCGCAACGCACGAGCGGCTCCGATCATGCCGCGCTCGGGCGGGATGCGCGAGGGCCGACGTCCCGCGGGTCAGCCGAGCGCGAAGACGACCTCGACCTCGACGGGCGAGTCGAGCGGCAGGACGGGAACGCCGACCGCCGAGCGGGCGTGGCGCCCGGCCTCGCCGAAGACCTCGCCGAGCACCTCGCTGGCACCGTTGATGACGCCGGGCTGCCCGGTGAAGGCGGGGACGGATGCGACGAAGCCGGTGACCTTGACGACGCGGACGAGCCGGTCGACCCCGCCGGCGACATCGGCCGCCGCGGCAATCGCATTCAGCGCGCAGCGCCGGGCGAGCTCCTTCGCCTGGTCGGCCGGGACGAGGCCGTCGCCGTCGCCCACCTTGCCGGTCGCCGGCAGGGCACCGTCGACCATCGGCAGCTGGCCCGACGTGTAGACGAGATCGCCGTGAACGGTCGCGGGGATGTACGCCGCGACCGGGGGCACGACACCGGGCAGCTCGATGCCGAGCTCGGCGAGACGAGCCGAGACGCTCATGCCCCGGTTCCCTCGAACTGCTGCGCGGCCTGATGCGCGGCTCCGAGACCGGCGTTGGCCGCTCCCCCGCCGACGGGTCGCTTGAAGTACGCGACGAGTCCGCCTTCGGGTCCGGGCACGATCTGCACCAGCTCCCAGCCCTGCTTGCCCCAGTTGTTGAGGATCGCGGCGGTGTTGTGGATCAGCAGGGGCGTGGTGAGGTACTCCCACGTCGTCATCGGGGGCTCCGATCTGTGGCCGGGAAACAAGGGGCACGACGGCGTCTCCTCGGGCTTTCGCCCAGGTATCTCGCTTACGATCAGCCTATGCCTCACAAGAAACGCACGGCCACCGGTGTGCTCGGCGGCCTCGTTGGCCTCGTCGGCCTCAGCGCCGTGGCCGGTGTCCTCGTCACCGCCACCGTGACCCCGGCGATCGCCGTGTCCGGCTATGCGGCGACCAGCGCGATCGACGTCTTCGACAACATGCCGAGCTACCTCGAGATCGACCAGCTCATGCTGCCGACCGAGTTCTACCGCAAGGACAGCGACGGCAACGACGTCCTCATGACGCAGTTCTACGACCAGAACCGCGTGCCGGTGAACTGGGACCAGGTCGCGCCGGTCATGTACGACGCGATCATCTCCAGTGAGGACAAGAACTACTACACGCACGGCGGCGTCGACCTGCTCGGCACGGCCAGCGCCGTGTTCGGCAACCTCCGCGGCGGCGACACCCGCGGTGGTTCGTCGATCACGCAGCAGTACGTCAAGAACGTGCTGCAGCAGGCGTGCGAGAAGGACGCGGTCTCGCAGGAAGAGGTCGAGGCGTGCTTCCGCACCACGACCGTCTCCACCGGCACCGACGGCATCGAGCGCAAGCTGCAGGAGATGCGCTACGCCATCCAGCTCGAGAAGCGCTACCCGAAGAACGACATCCTGCTCGGGTACCTCAACATCGCCCACTTCGGCGGCACGGTCTACGGCATCGGCGCCGCAGCTCAGTACTACTTCTCGACGGATGCCGCGAACCTGACCATCGCTCAGGCCGCCGCGATCGCGGGCATGGTGCAGGAGCCGAACACGTACCGTCTTGACCGGCCCGACAGCGAGACCAACGGAGCCGCGAACGGGTACGCGCTGACGAAGAACCGTCAGGTGTACGTGCTGAACCGCATGCTCTCCGACGGCAAGATCACGCAGGAGGAGCACGACGCGGCCGTCGCCGAGCCCATTACCCCCGCGATCCAGGAGCGTCCGCAGGGCTGCCAGCTCGCCACGGGCTACGAGTTCTTCTGCGAGTACGTCACGAGCATCGTCCTCTCCGACCCCGCGTTCGGCGAGACGCCCGAGGATGCGCAGCGCAACCTCCGCCGCGGCGGCATGAAGATCTACACGACCATCGACCCCGACCTGCAGGCCACGGCCCTCGACGCCATGTCGGTCGTCCCCGGCTCGGACGGACGCCTCAACCTCGGCTCCTCGGCCGTCCAGGTCGAGGTCGGCACCGGCCGCGTGCTCTCGATGGTGCAGAACCGGCCGTACTCGCCCTCGGGCGCCGAGGACGGCAGCACGACGCCGGTCAACTACAACGTCCGCAACGTCAACGGCGGCGGCGGCCACCCGGCCGGATCGACCTACAAGGTGTTCAGCCTCGTGAACTGGCTCGAGCAGGGTCACTCCGTCAACGAGGTGCTCAACGGCCGCATCGGCAACAAGCGCGTGCTGACGAGCTGCGACGGCGCGACCCAGAACGTCCGAGCCGGTAACGGCGGAGCCGCGAACGAGGTCGGCAACTTCCAGAACAGCAGCGGCTACAACGGCACGGTGCGCAAGTTCACCGAGGACTCCCTCAACTCGGGCTTCCTCGCGATGGCCGAGCGCATCTCGGTGTGCTCGACGAACCAGGTCGCGATGAAGATGGGTGTGATGCAGTCCAACGGCGAGCCGCTGGACCAGAACAACAACCCCTACGACATCCTCGGCTCGGCGGCCGTCGCCCCGATCGACATGGCGCAGGCCTACGCCGCGATCGCCGGTGGGGGCAACCTGTGCCAGTCGAAGGTCATCGACCGCGCTGTCGACGCCAACGGCAACGAGATCACGCCCCAGACCTCGTGCTCGTCCGCCATCTCGGCGAACGTCGCCGCCACCGCCGCGTTCGCGCTCCAGGGCGTCATGAACGCCACGGGTCAGGGCGCACGCACCAACGACGGCACCCCGATCTTCGGCAAGACCGGTATCCACGAGTACGAGCACACCTGGATGGACGGAGCGAGCTCGAAGGTCGCCACGGTCGTGTGGGTCGGCAACGTCAACGGCTTCGCGAAGCTGAACGAGTACCGCGCCAACGGCTGGCGACTCGACCAGATCCGTAACGCGATATGGCCCGAGATGCAGCGCGCGGCCAACCGCAAGTACGGCGGCGACGCGTTTCCGACGCCCGATTCGAACCTGACGAAGAACGTCCTGACCGACCTTCCGAACGTCGTGGGTCAGTCCGTGGAAGACGCTCAGCGCACCCTCGAGGGCGCCGGCTTCTCGGTGAACGTCGCCGAGCCGATCGACGCCCCGGAGGCGGCCGGCACGATCGTCGCCCAGGACCCGGCCGGTGGCCGCGCCGCCGGCGGCGCCACCGTCACCATCACGCCCAGCAACGGCGAGGGCGTGGCCCTTCCGTCGGTGTCGGGCTCGCCGCAGGATGCCGAGCGGCAGCTGCGCGCGGCCGGATTCACCAGCGTGACGACCGCGTGTACGGAACAGGACGGCGCTCAGCCGACCGTGACGGGCACGGATCCCGCGGCCGGCAGTACGGTGGGGCGAAGCACCCAGATCACCATCCAGTACACGGCAGACGACTGCTGATGGGAAGCGTCGCCACGACGCTGAAGACGATCGCCACCGCCGGCGCCCTGGGCGCCGGCGGTGCCGCCGTCTGGGGCATCGGCATCGAGCGGTATCTCTTCACCGTGCGGGAGCACGATCTCGCGGTCCTGCCCCCGGGAAGCGCGAGCATCACCGTCCTGCACCTCTCGGACGCGCACATGGCGCCGTGGCAGCGGCGAAAGCAGCGTTGGATCGCCGAGCTCGCCGAAGACGTGCAGCCCGATCTGGTGATCAACACGGGCGACAACCTCGGGCACGAGCGCGGGCTCGACGGCATCCGCGTCGCTTTCGCTCCGCTGCGCAGCGTCCCGGGGTTCTTCGTGCACGGCTCGAACGACGAGTACGCGCCGAGCGGCCGCAACCCGATCCGCTACTTCACCGGCCCCTCACGGCACGCGAAGTCCGCCCCGAAGCTCGACACCGACGCGATGGACGACTTCTTCAGCGCCGACCTGGGCTGGGCGGACCTCGACAACGCCGCCGCCACGGTGCGGCTCGACGGCATCCGGATCGACGGCTTCGGTGTGAACGACGCGCACCGCGACTGGGACGACCTCGGCGCTCTTCCCGCCGCCCTCGAGGCGCTCGGAGCGCGGGATGAGGCCACCCTCGCGGTGGGCGTCACCCACGCCCCCTATCGCCGCGTGCTCGACTCGTTCGTCGACCTCGGCGCCGACGTGATCTTCGGCGGCCACACCCACGGCGGACAGGTGCGCGTACCGTTCTCGTCACGCGCGCTCGTCGCCAACTGCGACATCCCGCTCGACCAGGCTCGTGGTCTCAGCTCGTGGGGTCCGGATGCCGTTCCGCTGAACGTCAGCGCCGGCCTCGGTCACTCGATCTACGCGCCGGTGCGCTTCGGATGCCGTCCCGAGGCGTCGGTGCTCACGCTCCGCGCCCGGACGCGCTGACGGGCTTACCCCGATTCGTCTTCGGAGCCGAATCGGGGTAAGCTTGGAGGGTTGCCACGGGGTGTGGCGCAGCTTGGTAGCGCGCGTCGTTCGGGACGACGAGGCCGCAGGTTCAAATCCTGTCACCCCGACAGCAGAGAGGCTCCGCCGGAAGGCGGAGCCTCTCGCATATCCCCGGAGAACGGAGCACGGATGCCCACCCCTCGCCTGGTCGCGTTCGACCTCGACGACACGCTGGCCCCCTCCAAGAGCGCGATCGATCCGCGCATCGGCGAGCTGCTGCTCGCCCTCGCCGAGCGCGTCGAGGTGGCGATCATCTCGGGCGGTCAGCTCGCCCAGTTCACCGCGCAGGTCGTCGACCTGCTGCCCGAGACCGACGGCGACCACCTCGCGCACTTCCACCTGCTTCCCACCTGCGGCACGCAGTACTACCGCATCTCCCCCGCCGGCATCGAGACGATCTACGCGCGGACGCTGAGCGACGACCAGAAGCAGCGCGCCCTCGCCGCCGTCGAGGGCGAAGCCCGGCGTCTGAGACTCTGGGAGAGCGAGACCTGGGGTCCGATCCTCGAAGACCGCGGATCGCAGATCACGTTCTCGGCCCTCGGGCAGCAGGCGCCCGTCGACGCCAAGACCGCGTGGGACCCGACGGGCGAGAAGAAGAACTCCCTCCGCGAGGCCGTTCAGGCGCTCCTCCCCGACCTCGAGGTGCGCTCCGGCGGCTCCACCTCGGTCGACATCACCGAGCGCGGCATCGACAAGGCCTACGGCATGAACCGGCTCGCGGAGCAGACCGGCATCCCGCTGGGTGACATGCTCTTCGTCGGCGACCGTCTCGACGAGAACGGCAACGACTACCCGGTGCTCGCGATGGGCGTCGAGTGCCACGCCGTCGAGGGTTGGCATGACACCGCCGCGTTCCTCGAGACCCTGATCCCGACGCTGCCCGCGCGCTGAGCGCCGCGCCGCCCGGCGAAACCGCAACCGGGCACCGAACCAGCAGCTCGCAGCTGCTGCCTCGGTGCCCGGTTGCTGTCTCGCGGGGGCGTGTCAGGCGCGGGAGGCCTCGGCTGCGGAGACCGCTGCCGCGGAGACGGGCGTCAGGCGCTGCAGCTGCGTCACGTGCCGCGGCTCGAGCTCCTCGAGACTCGCGACGCCCAGCAGCTGCATCGTGCGCTCGATCTCGGTGCGGAGGATCGCGATCGTGCGGTCCACGCCCTGCCGACCGCCGGCCATGAGTCCGTAGAGGTATGCGCGACCGATGAGGGTGAACTTCGCACCGAGGGCGACGGATGCGACGATGTCGGCGCCGTTCATGATCCCCGTGTCGATCATCACCGTCGCGTCGTCGCCGACCTCGCGGACGACCTGCGGCAGCAGGTGGAACGGGATGGGCGCCCGGTCGAGCTGACGGCCGCCGTGGTTCGACAGGATGATGCCGTCGACGCCGAGATCGATGAGGCGCTTCGAGTCCGCGACGTTCTGCACGCCCTTGATGACGATCTTGCCCGGCCACATCTCGCGGATGACCGACAGGTCGTCGTAGCTGATCGTCGGGTCCATGGCGGCGTTCAGCAGCTCGCCGACGGTGCCGCCGGTGGTGTTGAGCGAGGCGAACTCGAGCTTCGGCGTGGTCAGGAAGTCGACCCACCACCACGGACGCGGGATGGCGTTGACGATCGTGCCCACGGTCAGCTGCGGCGGGATCGAGAAGCCGTTGCGCTTGTCGCGCAGCCGCGCACCGGCGACCGGGGTGTCGACCGTGAACATCAGGGTGTCGAAGCCGGCCTTGGCTGCCCGCTTCACGAGACCGTACGAGATGTCGCGGTCGCGCATCACGTAGAGCTGGAACCAGTTGCGCCCGTGCGGGTTCGCGGCCTTCACGTTCTCGATCGACGTCGTGCCGAGGGTCGAGAGGGTGAACGGGATGCCGGCGGCACCGGCCGCGGACGCACCGGCGGACTCGCCCTCGGTCTGCATCAGGCGGGTGAACCCCGTCGGAGCGATACCGAAGGGCAGCGCCGAGCGGCCGCCGAGGATCTCGGTCGAGGTGTCGACGGACTCGGCGGGACGGAGGATGTCGGGGTGGAACTCGATGTCCTCGAACGCCTGTCGCGCGCGGGCCAGCGACAGCTCCCCCTCGGCGGCGCCGTCGGTGTAGTCGAAGGCGGCCTTGGGCGTGCGGCGCTTGGCGATCGTGCGCAGGTCGTCGATCGTGAGCGCGCTGTTCAGCCGGCGACGGCGACCGTTCAGATCGGGCGTCTTGAACTGCATGAGCTCGAGCAGCTCGGGGATCTTCGGAAGTTGGCGGGTGACCATGGTTCTCCTCGTGCGGGGTGGAAATCGTCCGTGGCGCCGCGGCGCCGCGAGCTGTCGTCAGCGGCGACCGGTGGTCGCTGCTGCGTAGTAGCCGGTGATGTGGTCGTGGACCGCGACGCGGGCGTCGTCGGCGCGGTTCTCCTCGATCGCGTCGATGATGGAGCGGTGCTCGGCGCGCAGCCGCAGGACGGCGCTCTCCCAGTCGGGGATGCGCTCGACGCCCTCGAGCACGTAGTCCTCGATCGATGAGCGCAGGCCGGCCATGACCGCCGCGACCACCACGTTGCCCGAGGCCTCGGCCAGCGCGATGTGGAACTGCGCGTCGAGGGCGAGGAAGTCGGCGGGCGAGAGATGATCGGCATCCATCGCGATGAGCGCCTCGTGCGCGGTGGCGAGGTCGCGCTCCTCGGCCCGCGCGAGGTCGCCGGCGACCCACTCCTCGAGCAGGAGACGCGTCGAGACCACGTCCGCGATCGCGAAGCCCTGCGCGGCGACCTGGAGCCGCAGGAGCGCCTGCATGCCGCCCGTGGGGCGCGCGACGACGATGGCGCCGGCGTTCGGGCCGGATCCGGTCGCGGTGCGGATGAGGCCCATCACCTCGAGCACGCGCAGCGCTTCACGAACGCTCGAGCGCCCGACGCCGAGCTGGGCGACGAGGTCGCGTTCCGAGGGCAGGCGGTCGCCGGGGCCGAGGCGGCCCGCGAGCAGATCAGCCTCGATCTTCTCGAGAACGACGCGCCAGGCGCGCGCCGGGGTTGCGTCGACCATGACGTCACTCTCCTCCGTGGTCGGACCACCTTAACCCCATGTGGTCAGACCGTGCAACCGGCGGATGAAACGAATCATCACGCCTGCGCGAAACGGATCAGGCGAGGCGCCCCGCCGACTCCCGCAGGTAGCACTCGGCGCACATCGACTCGTAGGTCACCCGGTCGGGGGCGAGCTCGTCGATCGCGACCTGATCGCCCTCGAACACGAACCGGCCGCTCACGAGCCGCGCGTTGAAGAGCGCCTTCCGCCCGCAGCGGCAGATGGTCTTCAGCTCCTCGAGGCTGTGCGCGAGCTCCATGAGCCGCGCGGACCCGGGGAAGGCCCGCGTCTGGAAGTCGGTGCGGATGCCGTAGGCCAGCACCGGAACGTTCTCGGAGACGACGATCCGGAGCAGGTCGTCGACCTGATCGGGCGTCAGGAACTGCGCCTCGTCGATGAGCAGGCACGCCACGTCGGAGCCGGTCTCGGCGCGCACTCGTGCCCGATGCTCGGCGAAGACGCGGCGCACATCGGCATCCGGAGCGATCAGGAAGTCGACGTCGCGCTGGACGCCGAGCCGGCTCGAGATCTGGCCAGCGCCCTTCGTGTCGATCTCGGGCTTCGCGAGCAGCACGTGCTGCCCGCGCTCCTCGTAGTTGTAGGCCGCCTGCAGCAGCGCCGTCGACTTCCCGGAGTTCATCGCTCCGTATCGGAAGTAGAGCTTCGCCACGTCAGGGGTTGATCGCGAGAGCCTCGGCGGTCTCGCCGACCAGGGCCCGGGCGCGGTCGGCGTTCGGGTTGAGCGGCTCGCCGTAGCTCGGGATGAGTTCGCGCAGCTCGCCCTCCCACCCGGCGATCCGGTCGGGGAAGCAGCTCTTCAGCAGCCCCAGCATGATGGATGCCGCTGTCGAGGCACCCGGCGAAGCGCCGAGCAGACCGGCGATCGAGCCGTCGGCCGACGTGACCACCTCGGTGCCGAACTGCAGCACCCCGCCCTTCTTCGGGTCCTTCTTCATGACCTGGGCGCGCTGACCGGCCTGGATGATCTGCCAGTCCTCGTCCTTGGCCGTCGGCATGAACACGCGCAGCGAATCGACCTTCTTGCCGTGGTTCTTCAGCAGCTCGCCGACGAGATAGGTGATGAGGCTCGGGTTGTCGACCGCGACCTTCAGCATCGGCACGAGGTTGTGCGGACGCACCTGCGACACGATGTCGGTGATGCGACCGTTCTTCAGGAACTTGGGGCTGAACGTCGCGAACGGGCCGAACAGCAACGACGCTTCGCCGTCGACGACGCGCGTGTCGAGGTGCGGCACCGACATGGGCGGGGCACCGACCGAGGCCTGCGAGTACACCTTCGCCTTGTGTTGCGCGACGATGGCGGGGTTCGAGGTCTTCAGGAACTGCCCGCCGATCGGGAAGACGCCGTAGCCCTTGATCTCGGGGATGCCCGACTTCTGCAGGAGCTTCAGGGCCCAGCCGCCCGCGCCCACGAAGACGAATCGCGCGTCGGTGAAGCCGGGCGTGCGGCCGAGGCGGTTGCGCCACGACACCCGCCAGGTGCCGTCGGCCTGCCGCGTGAGGTTCCGCACCTCGCGGTCGGTGATGACGTCGACGCCCTGATCCTGCAGGTGCGCGAACAGCTGGTGGGTGAGCTCGCCGAAGTCGACGTCGGTGCCGGCCGGCACGCGGGTGGCGGCGAACGGCTCGCCCTTCCGGCGCTGCTTCATGAGCAGGGGCGCCCACTCGTTGATGACGCGAGAGTCCTCGGAGTACTCGATGCCCGCGAACAGCGGCTGCTCCTTCAGCGCCTCGTAGCGCTTCTTGAGGTACGCGACATCCTCCTCGCCGCGCACGAACGTCATGTGCGGCGTTGCGTTGATGAAGGTCGACGGCTCATCGAGGATGCCGCGCTCGATGAGCGAGGTCCACAGCTGCCGGCTCTGCTGGAACTGCTCGTTGATCGTGATGGCCTTGCCGGGGTCGACGGTGCCGTCGGGGCCCTCGGGCATGTAGTTGAGCTCGCACAGCGCGGCGTGGCCGGTGCCCGCGTTGTTCCACGCGTTCGAGCTCTCGAGCGCGAGATCCGAGAGGCGCTCGTGCACCTCGATCTTCCAATCGGGCTGAAGCTGCTTCAGCAGCGTTCCCAGGGTGGCACTCATGATGCCACCGCCGATCAGGACGACGTCGACCGTTTCACTCACGATGAAACAGTCTACGTTCCGTCAGGCGAACAGTTCCGCGATCTGGACGGCGTTGAGCGCCGCGCCCTTGCGCAGGTTGTCGTTGCTGATGAAGAGGACCAGGCCCTTGCCCTCGGGCGCCGACTGGTCGGCGCGGATGCGGCCGACGTAGCTCGGGTCGCTGCCGGCCGCCTGGAGGGGCGTCGGCACCTCTTCGAGCGCCACACCCGGGGCGGAGGCGAGCAGCTCGCGGGCGCGGTCGGGGGTGATGTCGCGCGCGAACTCCGCGTGGATCGAGAGGGAGTGCCCCGTGAAGACGGGAACGCGCACGCACGTGCCCGCCACGCGGAGGCCCGGCAGCTCGAGGATCTTCCGGCTCTCGTTGCGGAGCTTCTTCTCCTCGTCGGTCTCGTTGTCGCCGTCGTCGACGAGGTTGCCCGCGAACGGGATCACGTCGAAGGCGATCGGGGCGACGTACTTCTCGGGCTGCGGGAAGTCGACCGCCGAGCCGTCGTGGACGAGCCGGAGGGTGTCGCCCTGAGCGAGGACGCCCTCGACCTGACCGAGCAACTCCTCTGCTCCGGCGATGCCCGAGCCCGAGACGGCCTGGTAGGTCGAGACGATGAGGCGCTCGAGACCGGCCTCGGCGTCGAGCACCTTGAGCACCGGCATCGCCGCCATGGTGGTGCAGTTGGGGTTGGCGATGATGCCCTTGGGGCGGTTTTCGACAGCGTGCGGGTTCACCTCGCTGACGACCAGCGGGACCTCGGGGTCCATCCGCCAGGCGCTCGAATTGTCGATGACGACCGCGCCGGCCTCGGCGAAGCGGGGCGCGTGCGCGCGCGAGCCGGTCGCGCCGGCCGAGAAGAGCGCGACGTCGATGCCCGACGGATCGGCCGTCGCGATGTCCTCGACGACGACGTCGTGACCTGCGAAGTCGATCGAGGTGCCCGCCGAGCGGGCGGTCGCGAACAGCCGCAGCTCGCGGATCGGGAAGTTCCGCTCGACGAGGATCTCGCGCATCACCGTTCCGACCTGGCCGGTGGCGCCGACGACGGCGACGGAGAGTCCGGACTCGGAGATGCGGGTCATAGCTGTTCCTTGCGTGAAGCGGGATCGGGTTTCCGCGATTCTATCGGCGGGCCGGGAGCCGCCCGGCGCGCATGACCGCCGATGACCGCCCGAATCAGGCCATCTCGGGTCGGTTCCACTCCCCCGGAACGTCGAGCGCGCCGTACTCCAGGTCGATCCCGTCCGGGCGGATCGAGGCGGTGCAGACGAGGAGCGACAGGGTCGGGATGCCGGAGGGCCGGTTGTCGCGGATGATCGCCTCGTCGTCCGTGGCCGCCGTCGCCGCGGTGTCCTGCAGCACGTCGAGCCAGGGCCGGAGGTCGCCCCGAGCCTCCAGTTCGGGCGCCGCGGCGGCGAATGCGTCGAGCCAGCGGCGGATGCGCGCCGTCCGTGGATCGTCGACGTCGTCGTGCGCGATCATGTGCGTTCCGGGTGCGAGCCGAACGGTGCGGAGGGTCGCGGCATCCCACATCGAGATGCGCACGCGACCCCCGGAGACATCGACGAGATTGAAGCCGTGCGTGGGCGGAACGCCGGTCGGCGGCACCCCGGCGACCGCGTCGAGGACGATCCGGCCACGCGATTCGGCCGGTACGTCGTCGGCGAGGACGTCGGCGCGGTTGAGGATCACCGCCAGACGGCGCTCATCGTCGTCGGCGGCGAGCCAGGCACCGCCCGCGCGCCGATCCCGCACGCCCACGACACCGGGGTGCGTCGTGGGCCACCAGGGGCCGACCGGGTCCCAGGCGCGTGACGGATCCTCGTCCCGAACGGCGAGAAGTCGGACGGGATGCGACGGATCGGCCGGCACCTGGACGACGACGGTGCACATGCTGCTTCTCGCTCCGGGTCTGCTGTGCGGCCGGACGGCCGTGGGAGGATCGGGGACATGTTCATCGTAGTCGGGGTCACCGGCGGCATCGCGGCGTACAAGAGCGTGCACCTGGTGCGCCTGCTCGTGACGGAAGGTCACGACGTCCACGTCGTCCCGACGGAGGACTCGCTGCGATTCGTCGGTCTGACGACGTGGGAGGCGATCAGTCGGAACCCCGTCACCACCTCGGTCCACGTCGACGTCGCACGGGTGCGTCACGTCTCTCTCGGGCAGAGCGCCGATCTCGTGATCGTCGCTCCCGCCACCGCCAACACGCTCGCGGGCATGGCCGCCGGACTCGCCGGCGACCTGCTCGGCACGACGCTCCTCGCGACGACGGCGCCGGTCGTCGTCGCACCTGCCATGCACACCGAGATGTGGCGACACCCGGCCACGGTCGCGAACGTCGAGACGCTGCGTGGACGCGGCGTCGTGGTCGTCGGCCCCGCCGACGGGCCGCTCACCGGCGGCGACAGCGGCCCCGGGCGGATGTCGGAGCCCGAGCAGATCGTCGCCGTCGCGCTGGCATCGGTGAGCGGCGGGGTGGACGACGACCTGACCGGCCTCCGCGTCGCGGTGTCGACCGGCGGCACGCGCGAGCCGCTCGACCCGGTGCGCTTCCTCGGCAACCGCTCGAGCGGTCGGCAGGGCGCCGAGATCGCCGCCGCGGCGGCGCGGCGCGGCGCCCGGGTGACTCTCGTCGCGGCGTCCGTCGACGACGGCGTGCTCGACGAGGTCTCGCGGCATCCGCGGGTATCGGTCGTGCGTGCCGAGACGGCCGCCGAGCTGGGCGACGCCATGACGGATGCAGCCGGCGACGCGGATGTGGTGATGATGGTGGCGGCGGTCGCCGACTACCGGCCGGCGGAGGTCTCGGACCGCAAGCTCCGGAAGGAGGACGGGCCGCTCGCGTCGATCACGCTCGTGCCGAACGACGACATCCTCGCGGGCCTCGCTGCGGCGCGCCGCGACGGGCAGACCGTCGTGGGGTTCGCAGCCGAGACCGTGGACGGTCCCGCCGAGATGCTCGAGCGGGCGCGCCGCAAGCGCGAGCGCAAGGGCGTCGATCTGCTCGTCGTCAACGAGGTCGGGTGGAGCACCGGCTTCGGCGCGGGCGAGAACGCGGTCGCCGTCATCGGCGCGGATGGCGAGGTCGTCGTCGAAGCCTCCGGATCGAAGGCCGTGGTCGCCGACGCGGTGTGGGACGCGATCGCGTCGGCCCGCGGCATCCGCTGAGCCCGGTCGAGCGGGTCGGGTCGGGTCGGGTCGGGTCGGGATACGTTCGTCGGACCGGCGGGTCACACGTCGATACGACGCCCGGTCGAGTGCACAGCAGCCCCACAGGTCCGACGAACGTATCGCGGCGGCCGCGACGGCGACGGCGGCGATGCCGCCGACGGGCCCGGGTCAGCGACCGGTGCCGGCGTAGACGACCGCCTCGGTGTCGCCGTCGAGACCGTAGGCGGTGTGGACGACCTGCGCGGCCTGGGCGAGCTCGTCGCCGCGGACGACCACCGAGATGCGGATCTCGGAGGTCGAGATCATCTCGATGTTCACGCCTGCGTTCGACAGCGCCTCGAACAGCGTCGCCGACACGCCCGAGTGGGTGCGCATGCCCGCGCCGACGACCGAGAGCTTGCCGATCTGGTCGTCGTGGACGAGGCTCTCGAAGCCCACCTCGGTCTGCTCGCCGGCGAGCGCGCGCAGCGCGACGGCCGCGTCGGTCTTCGGGAGCGTGAACGAGATGTCGGTGCGGCCGGTCGCAGCCGCCGAGACGTTCTGGACGATCATGTCGACGTTCGCCCCGGACTTGGCGACGATCTTGAAGATCTCCGCCGCCTTGCCGGGAACGTCGGGAACACCGATGACGGTGATCTTGGCCTGGCTGAGGTCGGTGGCGACGCCCGCGACGATCGGCTCTTCCATCTCTTCTTCCTTTCGGCCTTCGGGCAGCGACATCCCGGGTCCGAGCACGAATGTGCCGGACCCCGAGCTGAACGTCGACCGGGCGTTGATCATGACCCCGTGGCGGCGGGCGTACTCCACCGCACGGATGTAGAGCACCTTGGCGCCGTTTGCGGCGAGCTCGAGCATCTCCTCGGCCGAGACGACGCCGAGCTTGCGCGCCTTCGGGACGACGCGCGGGTCGGCGGTGTAGATGCCGTCGACGTCGCTGTAGATCTCGCACACGTCCGCCGAGAGCGCCGCGGCGAGCGCGACCGCGGTGGTGTCGGAGCCGCCGCGACCGAGGGTCGTGATGTCGCGGGTGTCGCGGTTGAAGCCCTGGAACCCGGCGACGATGACGATCGCGCCCTCGTCGAGCGCCTCGCGCAGGCGGATCGGGGTCACATCGACGATGCGGGCGGCGCCGTGGGTCGCGTCGGTGATCATGCCGGCCTGGCTGCCGGTGAACGAGCGCGCCTCGAAGCCCATCGAGTGGATCGCCATCGCGAGCAGCGCCATCGAGATGCGCTCGCCCGAGCTGAGCAGCATGTCGAGCTCTCGCGGAGCCGGGATCGGCGCGACCTCGTTCGCGAGGTCGAGCAGCTCGTCGGTCGTGTCGCCCATGGCGCTCACGGCGACGACGACGTCGTGACCGGCGCGCCGGGTGTCGACGATGCGCTTCGCGACCCGCTTGATGCTCTCGGCGTCGGCGACGGACGACCCGCCGTACTTCTGGACGATCAGTGCCATGAGAGAACTCCCGGACGCCGAGATGGCGAAGTCGCTTCGGGCGCCCGGATGCCGCGCCCGACGCTCAATCATACGGACGAGCCCATGCGGGCTCGTTCATGTGACGACCGCTCGGGCGCCGTGGTTACGATCGATGCATGACCCGCCGGAGACTGTTCTCCTCCCTGCAGTCCCTCGTCCACGTCGGCGACCCGGCCCTGCCTCCCACCGAGCAGCTTCCCGTTCTCGACGACGCCTTCGCCGTCCGCGTCGTCGAGTTCGCGATCCGCGTCGGCGAGACGATGCTCGTCGCCGGCGCCTCGGCGAGTGATGTGACATCCACGATCGTGCGCGTCTCGGCGATCTACGGCATCGATCCGGTGCACGTCGACGTGACCTACAACTCGATCACGGTCGCCCACCACCGCAGCGGCGACGACCGCCCGATCACGCTGATGCGCGTCGTCCGCGGAGCGATCCCCGACCACGCCCGACTGCAGCGGATCCAGGCGCTCGTCACCGACGTCCGCGGCGGCCTGTCGCTGGATGCCGCGACCGTCCGCTTCCGGATGATCCGCCGGACCCCGTTCCGCTACCGTCCGCCCGTGGTCGTCGCATCGCAGGCGCTGCTGGCCGTCGGCGTCGCGGTGATGTTCGGGGGCAACTGGCTCGTGCTCGTGCTCTCGTTCCTGGCCGCGGGCCTGGCCTCGGTGACCCAGTTCGCGCTCAGCCGCGCGCGGGTGCCGTTCTTCTTCAGTCAGATCGCCGGGGCGTTCGTCCTCACCCTGGCGGCGGCGGCCGCGCCGCTCCTGGCGACGACGGGGTGGGAGGCCGCGCAGTCGGTGCGGCCGTCGGTCATCGTCGCCTCGGGAATCGTGCTGATGCTCGCCGGGCTCACCGTCGTCGGCGCGGCACAGGACGCGATCGACGGGTTCGCCCTCACGGCGATGGGGCGCATCCTCGAACTCATCACGCAGACCCTCGGCGTCGTCGTCGGGATCCTCGCCGGCCTCGAGACCGCACGCGTCCTGGGGGTCGGGATGCAAGCGCCGAGCGCCGCTCTCCCGCTCGGGCCCCTGCCGCTGCAGTTCGCCGGCGCGGCGCTGATCGCGATCGCCGTGGCGCTGTTCAACGGCGCCGGGATGCGGATCGTGGCGGTCAGCACGGGCTTGAGCGTCATCGCCTGGACGGGATACGTCGCGGCATCCTCGATCGGATTCGACGTCGCCGCGGCCAGCGGCGTCGGGGCCTTTGCCGGCAGCATCGTCGGCATCATCGCGGCCTATCGGCTGCACGTGCCGTCGGTGGCGATCACGACGGCGGCGATCCTGCCGATGGTGCCCGGAGCCGCGGTGTTCCGCGGCCTGCTGGGCGTCGTGGAGGCCGGCGACAGCACAGCGGTGCTCATGACCGGGTTCACGACCCTCGCGAGCGCCGCGACGATCGGCATCAGCCTCGCGGTCGGCGCCTCTCTCGGCATCTACCTGGGACAGCCGCTGCGCGCCTCGCTGTCGTCGGTGACCCGCGCCCGCGCCCGCATGCGCTGAGCCGCGCCGCGCTCGTCGCGAGGACTCGGCGCGAGAACTCGTCGCCATGTGCGGCATCGACCCGTTCGAGACAGCCGCACGCGACCACTTCGCGGTCACCCGCCTGCGCGCGCCAGGTCAGCTCGGCGCGATCGGAACCGAAGGGTCGGATGCCGCGCGCCGCCGCAGCCGGCCGCCGGTGGCGGCGAGCCAGCATCCGGCGACGACCAGCGGGAATCCGAACACGAGGCCGGGACTCACCGGCTCGGCGAGCACGACGGCGCCCAGCACCACCGCGACGACCGGGTTGACGTAGGTGAACAGCGGCGCGCGGGACGGTCCGACCCGTTCGATGAGGGCGAAGAACAGCACGAAAGCGAGCGCGGTGCACACGATGCCGAGCGCGGCGAGCGACAGCGTGCTCGAGACCGTCGGCACCTCGTGCTGGGTGAGGATCGCGATCGGGAGGTAGAAGATCCCGACGGCGAACAGGGCGATGACGACCGTGCCGAGCGCGGGGACACCGCGGAGCTTCCGCGCCACGATGAACGGCGCGACGGCGTAGAGGAGCGCGACGAGCAGAACCTCGCCGATCGCGAGCGGTCCGGCATCGCCGACCGCGAGCCCGGGTCCGGCCACCACGATCGCCACGCCGACGAAGCCCACGAGCAGCCCGAGTCCGCGCACCGGGTGCAGCACGCCGCGGTCCCCGCCGGCGAGGGCGATGAGCGCGGCGAAGAGCGGCACCGTCGCGACGAGGAGTCCGGTGAGACCCGACGGCAGCGTCTGCTCGGCGTGCCCGAGGAGGATGAACGGCCCGGCCATCTCGATCGCGCCGAACGCGAGCACCCAGCCGATCCGGGAGAACGCCGGTCGCAGGGCCCGGGCGCGGAGCGCGAACGGCAGGAGGATGAGGGCGCCGAGCAGCGTGCGCGCGGCGACGATCGCGGCGGGCGAGTACGACTCGACCGCCTGCTTGATGAAGAGGTACGGGATGCCCCAGATGAGGGCCATCGCCCCGAACAGCAGCCACGCGCGGCCGTCGAATCGGGGCGCCGGCTCGGTCACAGCTGGCGTCGCCCCTCGAAGGCGCGGCCGAGCGTCACCTCGTCGGCGTACTCGAGGTCGCCGCCGACGGGCAGCCCCGAGGCCAGGCGTGTCACACGGATCTCGAGCGCCGTCAGCAACCGGCTGAGGTAGGTCGCCGTCGCCTCGCCCTCGAGGTTCGGGTTGGTCGCAAGAATGACCTCCGTCACCGTGCCGTCGGCGAGACGCTGCATGAGCTGGGCGATGCGCAGGTCGTCGGGGCCGACGCCGGCGATCGGGCTGATGGCTCCGCCGAGCACGTGGTACAGACCGCGGAACTCCCGGGTGCGCTCGATGGCCGCGACGTCCTTCGCGTCTTCGACGACGCAGATGAAGGTCGCGTCGCGGCGCGGGTCGCGGCAGATCGCGCACCGCTCCTGCTCGGAGACGTTGCCGCAGATCTCGCAGAATCGGACGCGCTCGCGCAGCTCGCCGAGGAGGTGCGACAACCGGGTGACGTCGAACGTCGGCGTCTGGAGGATGTGGAACGCGATGCGCTGAGCGGACTTCGGACCGATGCCGGGCAGACGCCCGAACTCGTCGATGAGGTCCTGGACGATGCCGTCGTACATGGCTTATCCGAATCTCGTGGGGGTGGAGTAGGTCTCTTCGCGGACGAACGTGGCACCCAGGACCTGTCGCACGACCGCCTCGCCGTAGCGTTCGATGCCGCCGCGGCGGGGCGCCGGGGGCGCGGCGGGGGGCGCCGCCCGCTCGACGGCGACCGGGGCTCGCGGAGGCACCGGTGCCGCATCGTCGACCGGCGGCGGCGGGTCGTCGCGATCCTCTTCGTCGATCGGCGGCAGCGGATCAGGATAGCGGTCGACATCGCCGTCGTGCGGCGGAGCCATCGTCTGCACCGACGCAGCCGCGACGACCGCATCGGCCGGCTCGTCATCGACGGCGAGCGGGGGCGCCGGCGCGCTCTGCGGAATGGGCGCGACCGCCCATTCCGTCACCGGCGACGAGTACGACGCGGTCCGTCCGGCTCCCCCGCCGGTCGGCGCACCCTCTCTCGCGCGCGCGGCCGGTGTCGGGGATGCCGAGCCGCCCGCGACCGGACCATCACCGAGGGAGGCCGTGGGCGGTGCGGATGCCGCTCCCCCCGATCCGGGCGTGTTCCCGTCGGCCGGGGGCTGAGCGCCGCCGCCTCCCCCGCTTCCGGGCTCGGAATCGTGGCGGGCGACGTACTTCACCCGGACACCGAGGACATCGACGATGGCTCCACGCAGGTCTTCGCTGGGACCGCGCCCCGCCGTCAGCTTCTTGAACTGCAGCACGTCGGCCTGGCTCTGGAACGACAGCGTCAGAACGCCCGTCTCGGAGAAGCCGACGGGGGTGGCGACCGAGGCGATCATCCACGAGGTGCGACTGACGGACTCGAGCCGCTGGAGCACCTCGGGCCAGGCGTCGCGCATCTGCGCGAGGGTGACCGTCGCGGGATCGCGGGGCTCGGCAGGCGATCCCGAACCCGGTGACGTGCTCGAAGGTGCCGAACTCGAAGGTGCCGAACTCGCCGCCGCCGACCCGCCGGTCGGGGCGGTCACCGATGGCGTCGGGTCGGAGCGCGGGGTCGTCGGTGCGGGAGTCTCCTGCCGTGCCGCGAAGCCGGGCTGCGCAGCGACGGGAGCGGCCGTGGACGAAGCGGCCGGCGCCGCGGCGATCGGGGCGCCGGCCGAAGCGGGCACACCGTGCTGCGCGGAGGCCAGCACGCGCGCGACGAGCAGCTCGAGCTGCAGCCGCGGCGACGTCGCTCCCGACATCTCGTCGAGCGCCGCCACGACGAGGTCGGCGGTGCGCGAGAGCCGATCCGTGCCGAACAGCGCCGCCTGGCGATCCATTCGCTCGAGCTCCTCGGCGGACACACCGCGGAGCACCGCCGCCGCGCCCGAGCCCGTCGCCGAGACGATGATGAGATCGCGCAGGCGCTCGAGCAGGTCGTCGACGAACCGTCGCGGGTCCTGACCGGTCTGGATGACCCGGTCGACCGCGGCGAAGGCGGCCGCGGCGTCGGTCGCCCCGAAGGCCCCGACGACCTCGTCGAGGAGTTCGGCGTGCGTGTAGCCGAGCAGCGACACCGCGCGCTCGTAGGCCACGGCGCCGTCGTCCGACCCGGCGATGAGCTGGTCGAGGAGCGAGAGCGTGTCACGCGGCGAGCCGCCGCCGGCGCGCACGACGAGCGGGAGGACGCCGGCCTCGACGCGGACGTCCTCCTGCGTGCAGAGCTGCTCGACGTACTCGAGCATCGCGGCGGGCGCGACGAGACGGAACGGGTAGTGGTGGGTGCGCGAGCGGATCGTGCCGATGACCTTCTCGGGCTCGGTCGTGGCGAAGATGAACTTCACGTGCGCGGGCGGCTCTTCGACGAGCTTCAGGAGCGCGTTGAACCCCTGCGCCGTGACCATGTGGGCCTCGTCGAGGATGAAGATCTTGAAGCGATCGCGGGCGGGGGCGAACACGGCGCGCTCGCGCAGGTCGCGGGCATCGTCGACGCCGTTGTGGGATGCCGCGTCGATCTCGACGACGTCGAGCGACCCGCCGCCGCCGCGGCTGAGCTCGACGCAGCTGTCGCAGGTGCCGCACGGGGTGTCGGTCGGCCCCTGCGCGCAGTTGAGGCAACGGGCGAGGATGCGGGCCGACGTGGTCTTGCCGCAGCCGCGCGGACCGGAGAAGAGATAGGCGTGACCGACTCGGTCGGAACGGAGAGCGGTCATCAGCGGCTCGGTCACCTGAGCCTGACCGATCATCTCGCCGAACGCCTCGGGTCGATAGCGGCGGTACAGGGCGGTCGTCACCCGAACAGACTACGGCGTGCCGCCGACATCGGCCCCCGGCATCCCGCCCTCCCCTCACCCCAGCTCGCGGGGAACACGGGGCGGGGGTGAGGGGTTGGGAGGGGTGTGAGTGCTGTGAGGGTCGACGTCGCGGTGATCGGCGCGGGGCAGGCCGGGCTCTCGGCGGGTCACCACCTGCGGCGGCGCGGGTTCGTGCCCGCCTCGACCGGCACGGCCGCGCAGGCAGCCGCGACGGGGACGTTCGTCGTCCTCGACGCGGATGCCGCGCCGGGCGGCGCATGGCAGCACCGCTGGGAGTCGCTGCGCATGGCGACGGTGAACGGCATCCACGAGCTGCCGGGCGCGCCCGTCCCGCCCGCCGACCCGTCGGCGTCCGCCCGCGACGTCCTGCCCGCCTACTTCGCGGCCTACGAGCGCGACAACGACCTGCGCGTTGAGCGTCCGGTGCGGGTGCGCAGCGTCTCGCGCGTCGACGACGACCCGCGCGGCCGGCTGCGCGTCGCCACCGACGCCGGCACCTGCGACGCCCGCTACGTCATCAACGCGACGGGCACGTGGCGGCGCCCGTTCTGGCCGCGCTACCCCGGTGCCGAGACGTTCCGCGGCGAGCAGCTGCACGTCCACGACTACGTCGCCGCCGAGCGCTTCGCCGGCCGGCGCGTCGTGATCGTCGGTGCGGGCATCTCGGCGATCCAGCTCCTCGACGAGATCTCGCGCGTCGCCGAGACGTTCTGGGTGACGCGCGACGAGCTGCGCTGGGATGCCGATCAGTTCGACACCGCGGCCCGCGTCGCCGCGATCGCCGGGGTCGAGGAACGGGTGCGGCAGGGCCTCCCGCCCGGCAGCGTCATCTCGGTCACCGGACTGCATCGAAGCCGCTGGGCCGATGAGGCCGAGCAGCGTGGCGTGCTCGTGCGGCATCCGATGTTCCGCGCGATCGAGCCGGACGGCGTCCGCATGCCGGGCGGCACCCTCGAACGGGCCGACGTCATCCTGTGGGCGACCGGGTTCCGGGCCGATGTCGCCCACCTCGCACCGCTCGGGCTGCGCACGCCCGCCGGCGGGATGCGCGTCGCGAACGGGCGCTCGCTCGACGAGCCGCGCCTCTTCCTCATCGGCTACGGCCCGTCGCAGTCGACCGTCGGCGCGAACCGGGCCGGGCGCGACGCCGTGCGCGCGATCGTGCGCGACGGAACCGTTCCCCCGGATGCCGCTGCCGCCGCATCCGGGGGAACGACTCAGGAGTCGATCCCGGTCTGATCCTGCTGGCCGGCGAAGGTGTGCTCGTAGTCCTGCACGACGGGGATCTCGCCCGTGATGGTCGGGATCGACCGCGTGATCGTCGAGTCGGGGACGGATGCCGACAGAAGCGACCCGTCCTCGCGGCGCACGTCGGCCAGCTGACGCAGCGACGGCCGCCCCGCGAGCAGCGGACCCTGGCCGGCCAACGGGATCGTGACGCTCTCGCCGCTGCCGACGCGCGCCTCACGGCCGCGGACCGTGAACTCGACGGGCGCGCCCTCCCCCGCCGTGACGGACAGCGCGTCACGCGTGATCGTCACCTCGAGACGGGTGCCCCGCCAGTGCAGCGTGAACTCGAGCGAGGGCCAGTCCTTCGGCAGGCGCGGGTCGAAGCTCAGCTCGCCGTAGTGGTCGCGCATGCCGCCGAAGCCCGAGACGAGCGCGGTCCACACACCTCCTGCGGAGGCGACGTGCACACCGTCCGCAGCATTGTTGTGCAGGTCGCCGAGGTCGACGTAGATCGACTCGCGGAAGTATTCGAGGGCGAGGTCCTGGTAGCCCACCTCGGCCGCGAGGATCGACTGCACGACGCCCGAGAGCGTCGAGTCGCCCGTCGTGAGCGGGTCGTAGTATTCGAAGTCGGCGAGCTTCTCCTCGTCGGTGAAGTGGTTGCCCTGCAGGAAGAGGGCCAGCACCACGTCGGCCTGCTTGAGCACCTGGTAGCGGTAGATGACGAGCGGGTGGAAGTGGAGCAGCAGCGGTCGCTGGCTGTCGGGCGTGTTCTCGAGATCCCACACCTCGCGTTCGAGGAACACCGAATCCTGCGGGTGAATGCGCAGCGACTCGCTGAACGGGATGTGCATCGCCTCGGCGGCGCGATCCCACGCGTCCGCCTCGCCGGGATCGAGATCGAGGCGCTCGATCAGCGCCCGGTACTGGTCGGGAGCCTCTTCGGCCATGTCGCGCACGGTGCGTGCCGCGAAGCGGAGGTTGAAGCGGGCCATGACGTTCGTGAACAGGTTGTCGTTGACGACGGTCGTGTACTCATCGGGTCCCGTGACGCCGTGGATGTTGAACGACTCCTCCGCGCCGTCCTCGCTGAAGCGCCAGAAGCCCAGCGTCGACCACAGCCGGGCCGTCTCGACGGCGATGTCGACGGCCTCGCGGTAGAGGAAGTCGACGTCTCCCGTCGCCCGCACGTACTTCGCCAGCGCGAAGCTCACGTCGGCGTTGATGTGGTACTGCGCGGTGCCCGCCGCGTAGTAGGCAGAGGCCTCCTCGCCGTTGATCGTCCGCCAGGGGAAGAGCGCACCCGCCTCGTTGAGCTGACGCGCGCGCCGGCGGGCCGCGGGCAGCATGAGGTAGCGCATGCGGAGGGCGTTTCGCGCCCAGAGCGGGCTCGTGTAGGCGAGGAACGGCAGGACGTAGACCTCGGTGTCCCAGAAGTAGTGACCGCTGTACCCCGACCCCGAGACGCCCTTGGCGGGCACTCCCTGCCCGTCGGCGCGGGCGGAGGCCTGCGCGAGTTGGAACAGGCACCACCGGGTGGCCTGCTGCAGGTCGTCGTGGCCTTCGATGCGGACGTCGGAGCGGCTCCAGAAGTCGGCGCACCACGCCGCCTGCCGCTCGAACTGCGTGTCGATGCCCTCGTCATGGACGCGGTCGAGCACCCGGCGTCCCCGGTCGACGAGCTCGCGCGCGGGCACGCCGCGCGAGGTGTGGTAGCTCACGAGCTTCGTGAGCGTGATGGGGACGCCCGCCTTGGCGTGCACGCGAAAGACGTTCTTGGCGATGTCGGGCTCGACGAGGCGGCGAGCCGAGAACTCGTTCTCGGTCTCCATGATGTGATCGGCCACGACGGCGATGGTCATGCCGGAGTTCGTCGCCTTGTACGACAGCGCCGCACGCCCGTCCTCGTCCTGCCAGTACTCCTGGGGCTGGAGAACCCGCTCCTCGATCTTCTCGGTCTTGCGCGGGTCGAATCCGGCGCCCTTGGCCCGGTTCGGGGCGGAGCCGCCGTAGACGTCCTCGCCGTCCTGACGGTTGAGGATCTGGCAGCTGACGGTGACGGGCGCGTCGGAGTTCAGCACCGTGACCGTCAGCCGCATGATCGCGAGGTGCTTCTCCTCGAACGACACCATGCGCTCGAAGTCGATCTCGACGTCCTTGCCGCTCGGCGTCACCCAGCGCAGGTGGCGCGAGAGCACACCGGTGCGCATGTCGAGCACCCGCTCGTAGTCGCGCACGTCGGCGACGTCGAGCGCGAGCGGCTCGTCGTCGACGTAGACGCGCATGATCTTCGCGTCGGGGGCGTTGATGATCGTCTGCCCCACCTCCGCGAATCCGTAGGCCTGCTCGGCGTGACGGATCGGGAAGATCTCGTGGAAGCCGTTGACGAAGGTGCCGTCCTCGTGCGCCTGGCGCCCTTCCGGCGGATTCCCGCGCAGGCCGAGATATCCGTTGCCGACGGCGAAGAGCGTCTCGGAGACGCCGATGTCGTCGGTCGAGACGCCCGTCTCGATGAGGCGCCAGGGGTCGACGGGGAATCGATCGCGATCGATCATGAAGGCCTTCCGGATGCGGGAGCCGGCAGTCGGGTGCTGTGCCGGCGGGTGAGGCGGACTCGGGTCAGACGAAGGCGGCGAGATCGTCGACGACGACGTGCGCACCCAGAGAACGCAGGGCGTCGGCGCCGGCACCGCGATCGACTCCGATCACGAGAGCGTAGCCTGCGGCGACGGCCGACTCGACACCCGAGTGAGCGTCCTCGACGGCGACCGAGCGCGCAGGGTCGACGCCGAGCATGCGGGCACCCTCGGCGAACACGTCCGGAGCCGGCTTGGAGGGCAGGTGCCGCTCCTCCGCGACGACGCCGTCCATGACGACCGGGAAGAGATCGATCAGCCCGGCGACGGTCAGCACCTCTCGGGCGTTCTTCGAGCTCGAGACGACGGCGATCGGGATGCCGGCCGCCCGCAGCTTGTGGACGAGTGCGAGCGAGCCGGGGTACGGCTCGATGCCATCGCCGCGCAGAACGCGCTCGAACACCGCGTTCTTGCGGTTGCCGATGCCGCAGACGGTCTCGGCCGCAGGATCGTCCGACGGATCTCCCCACGGCACCTCGATGTCGCGCGAGCGGAGCAGGCTCGCGACGCCGTCGTAGCGCTTCTTGCCGTCCAGGTGACGGAAGTAGTCGTCGTCGGTGTAGGCGGGCTCGATCTCCCATGCCGCGAACAGCTCGGTGAACATCGTCCGCCATGCGTGCATGTGCACGTCTGCGGTGGGCGTGAGCACGCCGTCGAGGTCGAAGAGGACTCCGTCGTACGCGGTCAGGTCGGGCAGCTGATCGGCGGTCACGGGACCAGCGTAATCATGCTGCGGGCTTCGCCGAACCGCTTGACGGGCCGCCCGCTCAGCTCGTCACCCCCACGGTCTGCCGTGCGATCTCGAGCTCCTCGTTCGTGGGGACGACGAGGACGGTGACGCGTGAGTTGTCGGTCGAGATGCGACGGATGCCGCGGCCGCGGTCGGCGTTGCGGTCCGGGTCGATCTCGATCCCGGCGAATCCGAGGGTCGCGAGCGCACCGGCGCGCACCCGCGACGAGTTCTCGCCCACGCCGGCGGTGAAGGAGATGACGTCGGCGCCGCCGAGTTCGGCGAGGTAGGAGCCGGCGTAGGCGCGGAGGCGGTGCAGATAGACCTCGAACGCGAGGGTCGCCGCGGCATCCCCGCGTTCCACCCCGTCCTCGACGTCGCGCATGTCGGACATCCCCGAGAGCCCCAGGAGGCCGCTGCGCTTGTTGAGGAGGTCGTCGAGTTCGGGGATGCTCATCTCGGCCCGCCGCGCGAGGTGGAAGATGACGGCGGGGTCGACGTCGCCCGAGCGCGTTCCCATGACGAGGCCCTCGAGGGGGGTGAGCCCCATGGAGGTGTCGACCGAGCGGCCGCCGTCGATCGCGGTGACCGACGCGCCGTTGCCCAGATGGAAGACGATCTGGCGCAGGTCCGCGAGCGGGCGGCCGAGGTGGGTGGCCGCGGCTTCGGAGACGAACTTGTGCGACGTTCCGTGGAATCCGTAGCGGCGCACGCGATGCGTCTCGGCGAGGCCGGCGTCGATCGCGTACGTGTAGGACGCCGGCGGCATCGTCTGGTGGAAGGCGGTGTCGAAGACGGCGACGTGCGGGAGGTCGCCGAAGGCGGCCCGGGCGGCGCGGATCCCCTGGAGCGCTCCGGGGTTGTGCAGCGGGGCCAGCACCGACAGCTCGTCGATGTTGATCTCGACGAGCGGCGTGATGAGCGTGGGCTCGAAGAACCGCGCGCCGCCGTGCACGACACGGTGCCCGACCGCGACGGGCGCGTGCGCCTGGAGCGACGGTCCGTCCTGGGCGAAGGCGTCGAGCATGAGCTGGAAGCCGGCGGTGTGGTCGGCGATCGGCAGCTCGCGCTCGGTCGTCGCCTCGGTCGCTGTGACGGCCGCCCCGCCGGCATCCGAGGCATCGGGACCGGCGAAGTAGACGGTGTGCTTGACCCGGCCGGTCGGCTGTCCGATGCGTTCGACGAGACCCGAGGCGTAGGGCGCCCCGGAGTCGGTGTCGATGAGCTGGTACTTGAACGAGGACGATCCGCTGTTGATGACCAGCACGACGCTCATGCGGATGCCCCTCCCTGGGCCTGGATCGCGGTGATCGCGATGGTGTTGACGATGTCTTCGACGAGCGCGCCGCGCGACAGGTCGTTGATGGGCTTGTTCAGTCCCTGCAGCACCGGCCCGATGGCGATCGCGCCGGCCGAACGCTGCACGGCCTTGTAGGTGTTGTTGCCGGTGTTGAGATCCGGGAAGACGAAGACCGTCGCCTTGCCGGCGACCGACGATCCGGGCATCTTCTTCGCCGCGACGGCGGCATCGGTGGCGGCGTCGTACTGGATCGGCCCTTCGACGGGCAGCTCGGGCGCGCGCTCGCGGACGAGGGCGGTGGCGGCCCGCACCTTGTCGACATCGGCTCCCGAGCCCGACTCCCCCGTCGAGTACGACAGCATCGCGATGCGCGGGTCGATGCCGAACTGCGCCGCCGTCTCGGCCGAGGAGACGGCGATGTCGGCGAGCTGCTCGCTCGTCGGGTCGGGGATCACGGCGCAGTCGCCGTAGACGAGGACGCGGTCGGCGAGCGCCATCAGGAACACGCTCGAGACGACCGAGACGCCGGGCTTGGTCTTGATGATCTCGAACGCGGGCCGGATGGTGTGGGCGGTGGTGTGGGCTGCGCCCGAGACCATCCCGTCGGCGAAACCGAGGTGCACCATCAGGGTGCCGAAGTACGACACGTCGGTGACGGTGTCGGCGGCGCGCCCATAGGTCATGCCGCGGTGGGCGCGCAGGCGCTCGTACTCGCGGGCGAACTTGTCGACGTGCACGGCGTCGAAGGGCGAGAGGACCTCCGCCCCGCGCAGGTCGAGACCGAGCTCGAGCGCGCGCGAGCGCACCTCGATCTCCTCGCCGAGGAGGGTGATGTCGGCGATGCCGCGCGCGAGCACGATCGACGCGGCGCGGAGGACCCGGTCGTCGTCGGCCTCGGGCAGCACGATGCGACGGCGGTCGGTGCGTGCGCGCTCGACCAGGCCGTAGGCGAACATGAGCGGTGTCACCACGGTCGCGTGGGCGAGGCCCAGCGCGGTCGTCAGCTCGTTGGTGTCGACGTGGCGCTCGAACAGGGCCGCAGCCGCTTCGTAGTGACGGCGGGAGTCCGCGGCGAGGCGACCGCGCGTCGACATGATGCGCGCGGCGGTCTCGTAGGTGTCGAGTCCCGTGGCGATGATCGGGATGCTGGCACCGACACCGTCGATGAGGCGGTCGACCGCCTCGGGCAGCGGAAAGCCGCCGTTGAGGACGATGGCCGACAGGCTCGGGAACGTGCCCGAGGCGTGGGCGAGGAGGGTGGCGAGCAGAACCTCGGCGCGGTCCGCCGGGATGACGACCACGGCACGCTCGGTCAGGCGCGGAAGGACGTTGACCATCGACATCGCGCCGATCACGACGCCGAAGACCTCGCGCCCCAGCAGTTCTTCGTCGCCCTTCACGAGCGATCCCTCGACGGCCTGCAGCACGCCGCGCACGCTCGGCGAGACGAGGAAGCGGTCTTCGGGCACGGCCCACACCGGCACGTCCTGGGGAAGCGCACCACGCACGGCGCTGACGACCTCGTCGAGGCGATCGCCGTCGGCCCGGTTGGCGATGACCGCGAACAGCTCGGCGCGCTCGGTTCGCAGCTCGGCCGCGGCGAGGGACGCGATCTGGCCCATCTCGGCCGGTGTCCGCGGGGTCGACGAGCCGAGCTTCTCGCCGCCGCCCTGCCCCGCGCGACCGCCCAGCACGAGCAGCACGGGCGCACCGAGGTTCACCGCGATGCGGGCGTTGTAGCCGAGCTCGGCGGGCGAGCCGACGTCGGTGTAGTCGCTTCCCATGATGACGACGGCGTCGCACTGGGCCTCGACGGCTTTGAAGCGTTCGACGATGCGCGAGAGCGCGGCATCCGGATCGCTGCGCATGTCGTCGTAGGTCACGCCGATGCAGTCGTCGTAGTCGAGGTCGACGCCGTCGTGGTCGAGGAGCATCTCGAGAACGTAGTCTCGCTCGGCGGTCGATCGGGCTATGGGCCGGAACACCCCGACGCGGGGTGCGACGCGGCTGAACGCCTCGAGCACCCCGAGGGCGATGACCGACTTCGCCGAATGGCCTTCTGCGGACGTGATGTAGATGCTCTGAGCCACGGTTTCAGCCTAGGAGGGTCGGGCCTGACGACGAACCGTGAATAACCCCGACGAAGCGCAGCAGACCACGTCGGTGGGGAAAAGTAAGACTCTCCGCGAACCCGGCAGAGCCTGGTTACCCTTGCTACGTTTCCGTCCTGGGGGATTTGGCCTGGATGCCGCCTCGCGGAGAGCTGACAACAGTCTAACCGGATGCCGCGCCCCGCTCGAACCGGGTGGGCCTGATGACCACCCGAGTGCCCCCGCCTCGCCGGAAAGCTCTCGCTTTCAGGCCGCTTCTCCAGGTTGTTCGGAGCGCGGCTCCCCGATCGCAGCAGGCAGCTGTACCGTCATGCCCGCACGAACATGCAGGGGGTTATCCCGAGATCGCGGGATCAGACGAAGAGGTTTCGTTCCGCAACGACCGGGACATCTGCCGGAGCACTCGGAATGCCGTATCCCGTTCCACGTCGGTGAGGTCGCGCATCATCCGCAGCTCAACAGCTCGAACCTCAGCGGTCGCCCTTTTCAGTTGAGCGCGACCAGCTGAGGTGAGCTGGACGGGGAGGACTCGCCCCACCGGAGCCTCCGTCGGCCGCGACACAACGCCGTCGCGTTCGAGAGTCTGCAGCAGCACGTTCATCGACTGGCGCGTAACGAACGCTCCACGTGCGAGTGCCGAGTTCGACAGGCCCGGGCGCTGTGCGAGCAGCTCGAGACAGGAGTAATGGGTGATCGTCATTCCGAGCGGACGGAGCACCTCCTCCATCGCACCACGAAGAGCAGACGATGCCTCTTTCAGGAGGTAACCCATCGAGGTCTCGAGATCGATCCCGGCGCCATCTTGACTCATGTCAGCATTCTGACATATTGTCTCGTATGTCAGAAGACTTACACAGAAGACTTACACAGAAAGAGGATGGCATGGCCGTCACCGGACCCGACTTCATCTCGCTCCAGGTTCGCGACCTCGACGCGGCGCAGGCGTTCTACGAGCAGTATCTTGGCCTCGTTCGCTCTCCGGCAGGACCACCGCACGCGGTGGTTTTCGAGACCAAGCCGATAGCGTTCGCTCTTCGCAACCTCGTACCGGGTGTCGATCTCGACGCCGTCCCGCAGCCGGGCATCGGCGCAGCGATCTGGCTCCATGCCACAGATGTGCAGTCGATCCACGACGAGCTCGTGGCCGACGGGCATACGATCGTCGCTTCACCGATCGACGGACCGTTCGGTCGCACTTTCACCCTTGCGGACCTCGACGGCTACCAGATCACACTCCACGACCGCACCTGAAGCGGAGGGGTCGCAATGCGGTCCATGTCCTCGGCGGCGAGTTCGAAGCCGAGGACGTCGATGTTCTGCTGCAACACGATCTCGGCATGGGAACGAACCGACCGAACGCGGGCTCGCCTCCGCGAGACCTCGACGCGCTCGTGCACGGGAGCTACGTGCCATCAGCCGCAGCCGGTGGATGGCAACGGGCTGTCAACCCCGGCGGATTCAGCCGAGCTTCTCGTCTACGTTGCACGCATGACCGGCCAGACTCAGTCAACGATGGTTCGGAGCTCGATCGCGATCGATGACTCCGTGTTCCCTCTCGCGCAAGGCGACGTGGTCGACGAGCTCGTGCTGAAGATCGAGGACGCAGTGCGCCTGGGGGGACGGTTCGTGCGCTTCACCGTGGTCGGCAACCGCACGGTCCGGGCGCTGATCACCCCGCACAGCCGGGTGATCATCTCGGTGGAGGCCGTACAGTTCGACCCGCGTGATGACGGCGACCTCGACAGGCCGTTCGGAACTCATTTCGACGACTTCTGATGGATCTCGTCGCAACACCGAAAGGCGATGCTCGAGCGGTCCCCGACCCGACTCACCGATCGGCGGGGAACGCGGAAAGTGCGGACAACCGCCCGCGAACACAACCCCCATCGTCGAGGCCCGCGGAGGAGCGCAGACTGACCCGATGCGTCGGATCGTCTACGGAGCGGGAGTCATCGTGACAACCGACGACGTCGCCGACGCGCTCATGCAGCTCACGGCCGCTCTCGCGAACCTCGGACAAACGGCACACGTACGCGTCCCCGCAGCCGCTGACACGCCCGACCGACACCACGACGTCGCCATGATCGTCGGACCCGGCATACCCATGCTGACCGAACCCGCAGGTTGGCAGGGAGAAGAACCCGACTTCTCCACCAGCGCCACCCTGTTTCGCATGCACCCCGCCTACCCGTACCCGAACGTGCCCGGCGCACGCACGCTGTCCGCACCCGCAGAAGTGGACAACTGGGACCCCGACCTCGACGGTTACTGAAGAAGCGGCGGTTCTGGCATCGTTCACGATGTGGCGACGATTCCACGAACGTGCGCACGTAACTGATCGGCTTGTGACGAGGCGACTCGCTGCCGGGATGCCGCGATCCAGCGCCGCCCGCAGATTCGCGGTGTTTGCGCCGGATGCGAGCAAGTCAGATTCGACCGCGTCAAGCGGCCGGCGGCTCTTCGCGGTGGCTTGCCGACCTCTCCGCGAGATACGCGCACAATTGCGCCGCCGTGTTGAGCTCGGCAGTCAACGCGTAGACCTCTTCACTGGAGAGCGCGATCTCCTCGGGCTGCGGTTCGAACACCACACGCCACCGCGGGTCGACCTCGACCGGCGGGTGGATGTAGACCGTCGTGCTCGCGTTCCGAAGCGGAACGATCACCAATCCCCCATCAGCACCCAGCGAACTGTCCTGCAGCGCGACGCGGATCAGATCTCCGTCGGCTCGACTGGAGATGAAGCCGGCCAGCCAGCCCTCGAGGGTCTCCCTGCTGCGATAGGGCATGTGAGTGTCTTTCTGATCATCAACAGGACCCGCAAGACCGGCCCCGACTCCGCGAGATTAGCAGGCATGAGCGGCGGTTATTGGATCCAGTCGAACTTCCGGACGGGAGTTTCGTTCCTGAGTCCTCCCGTCATCTCCGGCCGTTAGGCTCTCGCGCAGGGGGCGCAGCGCTGCGCCGGGATGACGAGGGGATCGCATGACCGCAGATGGCACGGGACCGGACGTCGGCCCCGATCGATTCGCCGCCACGACCGACGCGATCGCCGCCAGCATCGGCCGCGTGATCGACGGCAAACCTGAAGCGGTGCGCTCGGCGCTCGTCTGCCTGCTTGCCGAGGGCCATCTCCTCATCGAGGACGTCCCGGGCGTCGGCAAGACGATGCTCGCCCGCGCCCTCGCGGCGAGCGTGCAGGCGACGGTGCGGCGCATCCAGTTCACCCCCGACCTGCTGCCGGGCGACGTCACCGGCGTGAGCGTCTACAACCAGGCCGACCGCGAGTTCGAGTTCAAGCAGGGTGCGATCTTCGCCCACATCGTCCTCGCAGACGAGATCAACCGCTCCTCGCCGAAGACTCAGTCGGCGCTGCTCGAGGCGATGGAGGAGCGTCAGGTCACCGTCGACGGCCGGACGCACCCGCTGCCGGCGCCCTTCCTCGTCGTCGCGACGCAGAACCCGCTCGAGATGGAAGGGACGTACGCGCTCCCCGAAGCTCAGCGCGACCGCTTCATGATGCGCATCTCGATGGGATACCCCGACGCCGACTCCGAGGCGCAGATGCTCCGTCAGCGCGACAGCGTCAACCCCCTCCACGCCCTCACGCCGGTCATCGCGGCAGCCGAGGTGCAGGATCTCATCGCGTGGGCGCGGCGCCTCCACGTCTCACGCGCCGTCGAGGAGTACGCCGTGGCGATCTCCCGCGCGACGCGCGAACACCCCGACCTGCGCCTGGGCGCGAGCCCGCGCGCCACCCTGCAGCTCGTCCGCGCCGCGAAGGTGTGGGCGGCTCTGGACGGGCGCGCGTTCGTCATCCCCGACGACATCGTGGCGCTGCTGCATCCCGTGTTCGCCCACCGTCTCATCCCGGCTCGCGCAACGGGCACGGCTCGGGGCCGCAGCGGCGCCGATGTCGTCTCTGCGGCGCTCACGAGCATCGCGGCGAGTGTGCCGGTCCCGCTCCCCGTCCGCTGAGAATGAGATGACCGACCGGACCGCTCCCCCGCTGCGTTCCCGCGCACGCCTCGCACGGCGCTTCGCGCACGCGCTCTGGCCGTTCGGCGACGGCCGCGACACGCCGTTCTGGCCGCTCACCCTGCGCGGTACGGCCGCGGTCGTCCTGGGCGCCGCGGCCATGATCGTCGCCCACCAGGTCGGACTCGTCGAGCTCGTCTACGTCGCCGTGCTGCTGTGGGCGGGAACAGCGCTGGCCTGGGCCTCGCTCTGGTTCGTCCACCGCTACGGCGACGTCGCCCGATCATTCAGCCCCGATGTGGCGGCCGTCGGGCAGCCGAGCGACGTGACCCTTCACGCGACGGCCCGCGGCGGCTTCGCCGGCGCCGCAGCCCGATGGCAGGACGCCCTCGGTCCGGGATGGGAGGGCGACGCGAGCGGGATGCTGCCGCCCGCCGCCGCCGCCGAGCACGTGCGCCTGCACTACCGCGTGCGGCCCACGGTCCGCGGCGTCCGCGAGGTCGGCCCGTTCCGCGTCATCGTCACCGACCCGTTCGGCTTCGCCCGTCGGCGGATCCGGCTGGGCACCGTCGAAAGCGTCACCGTCGCCCCCGCCACGGTCGCGCTGCCGCCGCTCACCGAGTTCCCCGGCGAAGCCGGCGGTAGCCTGCACACCGCCACGCACCAGCTCGGCGAGGGCGCCGACAACCTCATCCCCCGCGTCTACATGCCGGGCGACTCGATGCGACGCATCAACTGGCGCGCCAGTGCTCATCACGACGAACTGATGGTGCGGCAGGAGGAGCAGGAGTCCACGCCCGAGGCGACCGTCGTGCTCGACCGTGCCGAGACGCGCTGGCCCGCCGCAGCGACCGCGCCGGGAGCCGATGCCGCCTTCGAGACGGCGGTGACCCTCGTGCTCTCGGCGGCCGCCCGCCTCATCCGAGAGGGATACGACGTCTCGGTCATCGAGGCCGACGGACGCCCCATCGGTGCCCTCGTGCCCGCCGGCGACGGCGTCGCCCTCGAGCAGCTCGCGGTCGATCTCGCGACCGTCTCGACGGCCGGCGAGGACCGCCTTCCGCTTCTCCCCCGGCTCTTCGCCGCGACGATGGCGGGACCACTCGTGGTGGTCACCGGACGCCTCACCGTCGCCGATGCCGAACGGCTCGCCCCCGCCGTCGGACACACCGCGCTGCCGATGCTGTTCGCCGCCGATCCCGACCGCGGCGCGGTCGACCGAGCGCGTGAGGCCGGGTGGCGAGCCGCCACCCTCGTCCCGGAAACCGACGTCGCCGAGATCTGGCGGAACGCCGCGGATCGGGGGCGCTCCCATGCCGCCGCGTGATCCGACGTCGCCCGCAGCTCACCCCGTGACGCAGACCAGCCGCATGCCGACCCGTGCACAGATGACCCGGGGCGGGGACGCCCTGCTCTCTCTCGCCCTGCTCGGCGCCCTCGTGGCTGCGTCGCTGCCCCTCCTCCGGGTCCTCGCCGGCGGCCTGTGGGTGGCGACGGGCCTGTTCGTGGTGTGCTCGATCCTCGCGGTCGGTGTCGTCCTCCGGAGGCTCCGCGCCCCCGCGATCGTCACGACGATCGCGGAACTCGTCGTCGCGGTGGCCCTGGTCACGCTGTTCTTCTTCTCGGGATCGGCGGTGCTCGGCATCATCCCGACACCGGCGACGTTCGCGGAGCTGCCCACGATCGCCGCGGCCGCGTCGCAGCAGATCGTCGAGGGCATCGCGCCGGTCGCCGTCGAGCGCCCGCTCGCGGCGCTCGTCGTCAGCGCCGTCGCCGCCCTCGCGATCCTCCTCGATCACACGGTCGTGACCGCCCGGATGCCGCTTCTCGCCACCGTCGCCCTCGTGGCGGTATGGCTCATCCCCGCCCTGGCGGTGCCCGCCCGCACCGACGTCGCCGCCTTCGTCGTGCTCGCCGTCTCGGCGCTGCTGCTGATCCGCGCCGAGACGCGTTCGCGTGAGCGGGCGACGCTTCACCTCGCGGCGGGCTCGGTCTCCGATCACCCCGAGGATGCCGGTGCGCCGACACGGCGCAGCGGTGCGGCGGCGGCCGTGACCGCCACCGTGGCCGTCGCCGCGATCCTCGCCGCCGTCGTGATCACCCCCGAACTCCCCCGGCCGGCACCGCGAGCCGGAGTCGGGACGGGCCCCGCTACCACCATCAACGCCAACCTCGAGCTCGGCGACGACCTGCGCCGACCCGTCGAGGTCGAGGTGCTGAGCACCCGCACGAACGCGCCCACGATGCCGTATCTGCGCGCCGCGACACTGTCGCAGTTCGACGGCGACGTCTGGGAGCCCGACCGCGGCGACACCGTTCCGCTGAGTCCGGAAGCGCTCGGTCCGGTCACCGCCGGGCCCGACATCCGGGTCACCGAGTACCTGACGACCGTCACGATCGACCAGCTCAACTCGCCGTGGCTGCCGATCCCGGGGCCCGCGGTGCGGGTCGATGATCTCGCGGGGTCGTGGGAAGCCATGCCGGCCAACCGCACGGTGGTCGCCGCCGATGCAGCCACGCCCGGGCAGGAGTACCTCACGACGACCCACGTCGTGCGTCCGACGCTCGAGCAGATCCAAGCCGCCGGAACGACGACCGAGGGCCTCTCCGACGCGCTGACTGCGCTCCCCGACGACATGCCGGACGTCATCGCCGAGACGGCGTCGGAGATCACCGCCGACGCGGCCAACGACTACGACCGGCTCGCGGCTCTGCAGCGCTGGTTCCGCAGCGCCGCCTTCAGCTACTCGCTCGACGCGCCCGTGTCCGACGGATTCGACGGGTCGGGTGTCGATGCGATCGCCGACTTCCTCGACGAGCGCGCGGGATACTGCGTGCACTTCGCTTCGGCGTTCGCCGTCATGGCCCGCACGCTCGGGATGCCGTCGCGCATCGTGATTGGCTACCTGCCGGGCACCCTGACCGGCGCGTCGGTCGACGACCAGAGCGTCGCGACGGTGTCGAGCTCGCAGCTGCACGCCTGGCCGGAGGTCAACTTCGCAGGCATCGGCTGGGTGCAGTTCGAGCCCACGAACAGCCTCGGCGCACCGCAGACGTACACGCGGTCGACGCAGCCGGTGCCCGCCGACGGCGGCCAGGACGTGACCGAGGAGACCGCGCCGGAGGAGGCGGCCCCCCTCGCGCCCGAGGACGCCCCGAGCCCGACGCCGACCGCATCCGCGCCCGCCGGCACCGCTGCCGGCGAATCTCCAATCGCGGTCGCTCTGCCCTACGCCGGCGTCGTCGTCGGTGTCATCGTGCTGCTGCTGATCCCAGCCCTGGTCGGCGCGTTCCGACGCCGGCTCCAGCTCGCGGCGGCCGGTCGCGGCGATGTGCTCGCGGCGTGGCGGTTCGTCCGCGAGAGCGCGCGCGACATCGGCGAGGCGGTGCCGGCATCCGAGAGCCCGCGCGCCCTGGGGGCTCGCCTCGCGGCATATGCCGGCGTGCCGGAGGACCGCGTCGAGTCGCTCGTCGGCGCCGTCGAACGGGCGAGCTTCGGACGCCACGCGGACCGCGTCGGCCGAGCGCCCGGCCGGGCCGCGGCATCCGACGCGCGAGCGATCCGTGCCGCATTGCTCGCGTCGGTGTCGTCGCCGCGGCGGACGACCGCCGTGCTGTTGCCCCGGGCGGTCTTCACCGCCTGAGGACGCCGATGGGGCGCACTTCTGCGCGTGCGACGCGGAGATATCCGCGCACGACGTGCGGAAGTGCGCCCCACCGGGGCGGATCAGGCGCGCGCGGCCGGTGCCTCCACCTCGTCGGCGCGGTCGTCCGCGCTGTCGTCGGCGAACGGGTCGCCCGAGCGCTCGGCGTCGTACAGATCGCGGTCGAGGATGCCCTCGCGTCTGGCGACGATCGTCGGAACGAGCGCCTGACCCGCCACGTTGACGGCGGTGCGGCCCATGTCGAGGATCGGGTCGATCGCGAGAAGCAGCCCGACGCCCTCGAGCGGCAGACCGAGGGTCGACAGCGTCAGGGTGAGCATGACGGTCGCGCCGGTGGTCCCCGCGGTGGCGGCCGAGCCGACGACCGAGACGAGGACGATCAGCAGATACTGCACGAAGGTGAGCTCGAGCCCGAAGAACTGCGCGACGAAGATCGCCGCGATGGCGGGGTAGATCGCCGCGCAGCCGTCCATCTTGGTCGTCGCGCCGAACGGCACGGCGAAAGACGCGTACTCGCGCGGCACGCCGAGGTTCCGCTCCGTGACGCGCTGCGTGAGCGGCAGCGTCCCGATCGACGAGCGAGAGACGAACGCGAGCTGCACCGCGGGCCAGACGCCCGAGAAGTACTGGCGGATCGACAGACCGTGCGTCTTCAGCAGCACGGGGTAGACGACGAACAGCACGAGCGCGAGGCCGATGTAGATCGCGACGGCGAACCACAGGAGCGTCGTGAGCTTCTCCCAGCCGTAGGTGACCACGGCGGATCCGATGAGACCGAGCGTGCCGAGCGGAGCGATGCGGATGATCCACCAGAGCACCCGCTGGACGACCTTCAGCGCCGATTCGGTGAACGACACGAAGGCATCGGCGCGCTTGCCGAGCTTCAGGGCGGCGATGCCGATCGCCACCGAGATGACGATGATCTGCAAAACGTTGTAGCCGACGTTCGAGCTGGCGACACCCGTCTCGGCGTCGACCGAGGTCGACACCGTCAGGCCGAGGAAGTTCTGCGGGATGAGCCCGGTGAGGAAGGCCCACCACGAGCCGACGCTCGAGGGCGCACCCTCGGCGAGCTCGCCCGCGTCGACGCGTGCGCCGGGCTGGATCGTGACACCCAGCACGATGCCGATCGTCACGGCGATGAGGGCGGTGATGCCGAACCACAGAAGCGTCTGGCCCGCGAGGCGCGCGGCGTTGGTGACGTTCCGCAGCTGCGTGATCGACGCGACGATCGCGAGGAAGATCAGCGGCACGACGGCGGTGCGCAGCAGGGTGACGTAGCCGCTGCCGATCGTCGAGAGCGTCGCGGCGAGACCGTTCGGGTTGCCCTCGGCGTCGTCGCCGAGCTGGCGGGCGAGGAGGCCGAGCAGCAGGCCCGCGATGAGGGCGACCGTGATCTGGAATCCGAACGAGCGGTAGAACGGCTTTTTCGGCTTGGGCGCGCGCGTGGCGGTGGCGGCGCCGCGTGCAGGCGTGGCAGAACTCATGGTGAATCTCCTGGGGGGTGGCGTCGCGGTGGCGACCATGAAACGTTAGGCGCTTTCGGAGGTGCCCCGGGTCGTGTGACCGCGGATGACGGCGGTGGTCCGGCATCCGTCGCCTTCGCGTCAGACTGCCGCCGAACTCTGCCTTCTTCTGCATGAGCCGGCATCGCCGAGCCCGAGCGCCTCGAAGATGGCACCGTGATCGACAACGCCGCGACCGACGCGCTCCATTCCCTGCTCGCTCCCCCCTCCGAGACCGCCGCGCTCTCCCTCGAGGTCGTGCGTCGCTGGTCTGCTCCGGCGTTGACGAATCACGCCCTGCGCTCCTGGGCCTGGGCGCGCCTGCGGGCGGAGGCGCTCGGGATCGCCCACGATCCCGAGCTGCTCTTCGTCGCCGCGATGCTCCACGATCTCGGCGTCACGCCGGCGTTCGACGCCCACGAGGTGGCGTTCGAATCGGCGGGCGGAGCGGCGGCGTGGGCCTTCGCCGCGGGTGCCGGCTGGACCCCGGAGCGCCGCGAACGGACGCGCGAAGTCATCGAGCGGCACATGTGGGTCAGCGTCGATCCCGAGCAGGATGCCGAGGGCCATCTGCTCGAGGTCGCGACGAGCCTCGACGTGTCGGGGGCGGCGCCGGAGCTGTGGGATGCCGCGGCCCTGCGCGCGGTGACGACGCTGCACCCGCGGCTCGACTTCACGGCGCACTTCGCCGGCTGCATCCGAGCGCAGGCGGCACGCAAGCCCGGAAGCCCTGCCGCACGGCTGGACGCCTCGGGCCGGATCGGCGCCGGCGGCGAGGTCTGGGACCGGATCCTGCGGGGGGGGTGACGCGACGCCCGACCGGTGCCGGGAAAGCGGAAGAGCGCCACTCCCTCGGGGGTGACGCTCTTCGCTTCGGCGGAAGTGACAGGATTTGAACCTGCGAGGCGAGTTACCCCGCCTACATGGATTCCAGCCATGCTCCTTAGGCCGCTCGGACACACTTCCGTCCGCGAGTTTATCAGTCCTCGCGCGCGGTCCTCACCGCTCACCCTCGGGGCGGCCGCGGTTAGGCTCGGAGGGTGACTGATTCCTCTCTCGTCCTGGTCGCCAACGCGGGTGACAGCAGCATCAGCGTGTTCCGCCTCGTCGCCGGGGCGCTCGAGCGCGTCTTCGTCGCCGAGGGGCTGACGGGCACCGGCACGTTCGCGGTCGACGCGGAGCGCGACCTCGTCTACGCCGGCGTGAAGGGCGGCGCCGAGGGCGAACCCGCGGGCATCGTCACGCTCGCACTCGACCGCGCGTCGGGCGACCTGACGCCCCGCTCGCGTCTCGATCTGCCGGACGGCTCGATCAGCTACGTCGCCCTGACCCGCGACGGCACGGCGCTGCTGGCCGCCTCGTACGGCGGCGACTACGGCCTCGTCGCGCCCGTGGCGGACGGCGTCGTCGGTGAGCCCACGGCACGCGTGTCGTTCTCGAAGCTCCACTCCGTGCTCGCGAGCGACGACGGTCGCTTCGTGTACTTCGTCTCGCTCGGCGACGACCTGGTGGCCGCCTATGCCCTCGGCGAGGATCTCTCGCTCACCGCGGTCGGCGACGGCACGGTCGCGGCGCCCGCCGGCAGCGGCCCCCGCCACCTCGTGTTCAGCGCGTCGGGCGACGCGGTCTACGTCATGACCGAGTACTCCGGCGAAGTGCTCCACTACGCCCGCGACATCGAGACCGGCGCGCTCGAGCTGCGTTCCGCGGCATCCGCCGTCGACGCCTCGGCCGGGCTCGTCTTCGGCGAGATCGGGGGCGACCCGGTCGCGAACCACGCGGTCTGGGGCGCCGACATCCACCGCGGCGCCGACGGCTCGGTGCTCTGGACCTCCGAGCGATCGACCAGCACCCTCAGCGCCGTCGCGGTCGCCGCGGACGGGACGGTGAGCGCGCCCCGCGAGTTCGTGCCCACCGAACCGCAGCCGCGCGGATTCGCGCTCTCCCCCGACGGATCGCTGCTGGTCGCGGCCGGCGAGCGGTCCCAGACCGTGACGCTCTACGCGGTCGACGGCACCCGGCTGCAGCAGCTCCAGCAGGTCGAGACCGGCGCGGGCGCGAACTGGGTGCGCTTCGTCTGAGACCGGGATCGGGCGGGCGCCGCGGCGCGCGACGGGGGTACCGTGGTTAGGTGACCCTTTCTTCGCGCACCGCTCCCCGCACGCCCCGACCGTCGATCGAGCTCGAGGTCGTCGCGACCGAGCGCCTGTCGTCGCACCTGGTGCGCGTGACGCTCGGCGGCGATGGTTTCTCGCGGTTCGAGAACCGACCGGAGACCGACAAGTACGTCAAGCTGAAGTTCACGACGCCGGCCCCGGAGTCCGCGCCGGTGACCCGCACCTACACCGTCCGCCGGGTCGACGCCGTCGCCCGCACCCTCGACATCGACTTCGTCGTCCACGGCGACGACGGGCTCGCAGGACCCTGGGCGGCGAACGCCCAGATCGGCGACCGGCTCGAGCTCGTGGGCCCCGGCGGCGGGTACGCGCCCGATGCCGCGGCCGACTGGCACCTCTTCGCCGGCGACCTCTCCGCGGTCCCCGCGATCACGGCCGCGCTCGAAGCGCTCGAGTCGGATGCCGTGGGCCACGCCTTCATCGAGGTCGAATCGGACGATGCGATCCTCCCCCTCGCCGCACCCGACGGCGTCGAGATCGAATGGATCGTCGATCCCTCCCACGACGTCGACGCCCTCGCAGCGGTCGTGCGCCAGTTCGAGTGGCCGGCCGGCCGCGTGCACGTCTTCGCCCACGGCGAGCGGGAGTCGATGAAGGCGCTGCGTCCGGTGCTCTTCGCCGAGCGCGGGCTGGAGCGCACGCAGGTCTCGCTGTCGGGCTACTGGGCGCGCGGCCGCACCGAGGACCGCTTCCAGGCGGAGAAGCGCGAGCCCATCGGCCAGATCCTCTGACCTCGCGCTCCCGGCGTCAGCCCGCGGCTCGACCCCACCCGTCGATGCCGAGCCCACCCCCCGCGCGCACGGAATGAGGGGTGGGCTGGGGGCGAAGGGGTGGGGTGGGCGACGCGGATGCCGCAGAACGCCGCGCGCGGGAATGCCGGCGGCATCCCCCGACGTTCCGATACCCATGACGACAGTGGGAATCATCGGAGCAGGACACATCGGCAGCGCGCTCGCGGAAGGGCTCGTCGCGCAGGGACACGACGTCGTGATCGCCAACTCGCGCGGACCCGAGACGCTCGCGGACCTCGTCGCCCGCCTGGGCGACCGGGCACGCGCCGCGACGGCGACCGAGGCGGCGGAGGCCGGCGAATGGGTCGTCGTGACGGTGCCTCTGAAGGCGCTCGGCGACATCCCGGCCGCGCCGCTCGCGGGCAAGATCGTCCTCGACACGAACAACTACTACTTCGAGCGCGACGGGCACATTGCCGAGCTCGACGAGAAGCGCACGACGACGAGCGAGATGGCCCAGCGTCACTTCGCGCAGTCGAAGGTGGCGAAGGCGTTCAACCACATCATGGCGCGCGACATCAACACGGACGGATCGCCCGCAGGCACGCCGGGTCGCCGCGCGCTCGCGACCGCGAGCGACCACCCCGAAGCACTCGCTCTCGTGACCGCCGTGTACGACGCCTTCGGATTCGACGCCGTTGACATCGGGTCGCTCGCCGAGACGTGGCGCGTCGAGCGCGACCAGCCCGCCTACGTCGTCCGGCAGAACGCGGACGAGCTGCGGGCGAACCTCGCACGCGCAGAACGCTGACGAACCGGCGGCCGGGTCACCATCCCATCGAGCCCGGGATCCCCTTGAAGGGTCCGGCGAGATTCGCGGTGACCCAGCCGCCGTAGAAGCCGCCCGGCTGCGGGGTGACGATCTCACCGTCGACGGTGCAGCGATCCATGCCGCCGGCGTAGACCGCCACCCGGCCGACGAGCTGCTCGAACCCGGGCGACGGGTCGGGGTAGCCCCACGCGGCCCGCTCCCGGACAGCGTCGCCGCGCACGAGGTCGAAGTACGTCGCCGCACCCTTGAACTCGCAGAACGACGAGCCCGAGGTGGGAACGAGCGAGCCCGGCTCGAAGGCCGCGGCGGGCAGGTAGTAGACGGGAGGGTGGCTCGTCTCGACGACCCGCACGACGTCATCGGTGTCGAGGATCGTCACGGCGGCGAGGTCGATCGTGACGCGCACGTCGACGCGCTCGAGGCGCGGCGGGCGCGGGTAGTCCCAGACGGATTCCTGTCCGGGGCCGACGGGGTCGGGGGTCGGTCGTCTCATGACAGCACGTTAGGCTCGGGGCTCCGCCGCGCGCCTCCCGTTGCGCCGGCGCGTCGAGAGTGCTCGCACGCCGCGGGCGATCCCCCGCCAGCCGACGAGCAGCGCGAGCAGGGTGAGCGTCGCGACGATGACGAACGGCAGGGCGGTTCCCTGACCGGATGCGGCGCGCAGCAGCATCCCGCCGGCTACCGTCACGATCCACACGCCCGCGCCGGTGCGCAGCGGCGCCGTCGGCGCCCGCCAGGCGCGTACGACGAGCCATCCGACGATCAGGGCGGTGAGGAAGGGCCAGGAGGTCTGCCACAGTCCCGCCAGCACGTCGGAGTCGTGACTCGCCCGTCCGGTGGCGGCGAAGGCGACGACGAGCAGGACGTCGAGCAGCAGGGCGAAGAAGGCCATGCGTCCATCCTCCCCCGCTGCGCCCCAGAGGTTCCTAGACTCGGCCCATGGCTTCTCCCGATGCGACCGCTGCGTTCCGCGCGGCTCGCGACTTCCTGCTCGACAACGCCCACGACCCCGCGGCGGCCCACGCCGGTTTCGCGTGGCCCGAGGTCGGCCCGCACTTCAACTGGGCCGTCGACTGGTTCGATGCGATCGCGGCGGGCAACGACCGGATCGCGCTGCACATCGTCGAGGAGAGCGGGGACGAGACCCGGGTGACCTTCGATGAGATGCGTCGGCGCTCCAACCGCGTGGCGAACTGGCTCACCGGGCTGGGGGTGCGACGCGGAGACGCCGTCATGCTCATGCTCGGCAACCGGGTCGAGCTGTGGGAGGCGATGCTCGCGATCCTCAAGATCGGGGCCGTCATCCTCCCCACCTCGGTCGTGCTCGATACCGATGACCTCGCCGAACGCATCGAGCGGGCCGGTATCCGCGCGGTCGTCGCGGACGGAACGGATGCCGTCAAGTTCGACGGCATCGCGGGCGATTTCGCCCGCATCGTCGTCGGCGGCGAGCGTGAGGGGTGGCACGGCTTCGGCGCGTCGGGCGCGGCATCCGATGCGGCGCCGGGGATCGTCGTCGACTCGGCGGACGCGGCGATCGTCTACTTCACCTCCGGAACGACGTCGCGTCCGAAGATGGTCGTGCACACGCACGTCAGCTACCCCGTCGGGCACCTGTCGACGACGTACTGGATCGGCGTGCGCCCCGGCGACGTGCACATGACGATCAGCGCTCCGGGATGGGGCAAGCACGCCTGGAGTCTGTTCTTCGCCCCGTGGATCGCCGAGGCGACGATCTTCGTCTACACCTACGCGAGGTTCGACGCGCCGGCGCTCGTGTCGCAGCTCGATCGCGCCGGTGTCACGACGTTCTGCGCGCCGCCGACGGTGTGGCGGATGCTGATCCAGGCCGATCTCGAACGGCGGCCTCGCGCCCTGCGCGAACTGCTCTCGGCCGGCGAGCCGCTCAACCCCGAGGTCATCGCGACCATCGAGCGCTGGTGGGGCCTGCAGATCCGCGACGGCTACGGCCAGACCGAGCTGACCGCCGTCGTCGGCAACACTCCCGGAGTGCCCGTGAAGCCGGGCGCGATGGGGCGGCCGCTGCCGGGAAACGACATCGTGCTGATCGATCCGGTCACCGGCGCGATCGGCGACGAGGGCGAGATCTGCCTGCCGACGTCGCCGGAGCGGCCCCTCAACCTGATGCCGGGGTACCTCGGCGAGCCCGAGCGCACCGCCGCGGTCGACCACGACGGCTACTACCGCACGAGCGATGTCGCGGTGCGGGATGCCGACGGCGCCCTCACCTTCGTCGGCCGCACCGACGACGTGTTCAAGGCCAGCGACTTCAAGGTCTCGGCGTTCGAGGTGGAATCGCTGCTGCTGACCCACCCGGCCGTGGCCGAGGCCGCTGTCGTCGGCGCGCCCGACGCCGTGCGGTTGAACGTCGTGAAGGCATACGTCGCTCTCGCCGCCTCCTGGGAGCCGACGGCCGAGACCGCCCGCGCGATCCTCGCTCACGCTCGCGAGACGATGCCGCCCTACATGCGCGTGCGGCGCGTGGAGTTCTTCGACCTGCCGAAGACGATCTCGGGCAAGATCCGCCGGGTCGAGCTGCGCGAGCGCGAGATCGCGGCCGCCGATGCGGGCGGGCAGGTGGCGAGCGAGTTCCGCGAGGCGGACTTCCCGGGTCTGAAGGGCTGAGACCGGCGGGGCGGGCCATACGTTCGTCGGACGGGCGGGGCCGGAGATACCCGGGAGGCGCCGTGACGTTACACCAGCACCGGCGATCCGACGGATGTATCGTGCGCCCCGGGTCAGCCGAGGAACTCCCAGGGGTCGAACGCCTCGATCGGGATGACGCGCACGCGCGGCAGCGGCGCATCGAAGGCGTGCGCGTCGTACTCGAGGTCGAAGAACTCGACACCGGGAAGCGCGGTCAGCTCGCTGCTGCGGAACTCCGAGAACGCGAGCACGCCCACGCGCCGGTCGCCGCCGGTGAGTGCCGCGATCTCGCCCACGAAATCGCGGTCGTGGCTGACGAGCACCACGTCGTCGTCGCGTTCGCGGAGCGCCGTGAGCGTCCGCTGGATGGCGATGTCGACGACCTTCTCGTCACCGTCGCCCGACAGCGGCACCGGCTTGTACCCGAGCGCGAGCAGCGCCTGCACGAACGACATCGGCAAGTGGTTGCTCGCGTTGAGGAAGAACAGCCCCCGCGCGGTCTGGCCCCACGTGTCGTCGACGAACTGCAGCAGGCGATCCCAGCGCGGACGCTCCTCGGGCGCCGGACGGCGTCCGAGAATCGATTGGCCGAGCGTCGCGTCGATGTTCTCGCCGTCGATGAGCAGCCACGTCACGCGTTCGGTCATCGGATCCTCCGTCTGCAAAGCTTGTCCTCGAACGCTATCAAGCCACGACCGCGCGGCGACGACGGCGACGGCGGCGACGACGGCGACGACGGCGACGGGAGACTTGTGTGAGCGGTTGGATGCTGTTCCAGCACGGACGTCGGCGTCCGCCGAGATCTGGAGCCCGCCGGATCGCCGTAGCGATCGTCGTGTTCGCCGTTTCGGCCGCCCTACTGCCGTTCGTCGTGATCGGGACCATGGAAGCCGCCGCGAACGGCCGCGCGACGGACGCGATGATCTTCGGCTTCGTCGGGCTTCTCCTCGTTCTCGGCGTCGGGGCGCCGATCGTCTCCGTCGTCGGCGTGATCAGCGAACGTCGGCGCCGCTGATCGCCGCCGCGCGGATCAGCTCGCCGCGAGAGGCACGCGCAGCAGGCGGTCGTCGTCGGAGCTGGGACTCCCGCGGCCGTCGGTGTTGTTCGTCAGCAGCCACAGGTCATCGCCGGCGACGACGGCGTCGCGGATGCGGCCGAACTCCCCCGCCCACAGGGCCTCGGGCTCGCCGACGACGGCGCCGCCCGAGACATCGACCGCCCACACCCGCTCACCGCGCAGCGACGCCACGAAGAGCGTGTCGCCCGCGGCGGCGAGGCCGCTCGGACTCGCGTCCGCCGGCGCCCAGGTGAGCACCGGATCGACGAACTCGGCGCCGCCTCCCGCACCCTCGTGCACCGGCCAGCCGTAGTTGCCGCCCGGCTCGATGCGATTGAGCTCGTCGAAGGAGTCCTGACCGAACTCGCTGGCCCACAGCGTGCCGTCCGCCGTCCACGCGAGACCCTGCACGTTGCGGTGCCCGTACGAATAGACGGCCGTCCCGAACGGGTTCCCCGGCGCCGGCTCCCCCTCCGGGGTCACCCGCAGGATCTTGCCGGCGAGCGACTCGCGGTCCTGCGCGACGTCGCGCTCGCTCGCATCGCCGGTCGCGACGTACAGCATCCCGTCGGGTCCGAACGCGATCCGTCCGCCGTTGTGCACACGATCGCGCGGGATGCCGTCGACGACGACCTCGGGCGACCCGAGCGTCCGGGCGCCCGGGGCTCCCCCGATCGTCATCCGCACGACGCGGTTGTCGTCCGCGGTGCCGACGTACGCGTAGAGCCACCCCTCGTCGCCCGGCGGGACCGCGAGCCCATGCAGACCGCCCTCGCCACCCGCGGACGCCTCCGCGACCGTTCCGGCCACCCGGGTCGCGCCGTCAGCGTCCACCTCGACGACGTCACCCGAGTCGCGCTCGCTGACGAGCCGCGTACCGTCGGCGAGAGCCACGGCCGACCAGGGCGCCGCGAGACCGACGGCCGCCGCGGCCGGCTCGCCCGCGGGGCGGAAGAAAGCGGGCCCGAGGTCTCCCGGCGATTCGGCCGTCGGACCGGCGGTGTTCGTCCCGCTCGGCGCCGGCGACACCACGCCGGACGCCCCACCGCCTGCGGGAGCGCACCCCGTGAAGAGTGCGGTCGCGACCGCGAGCCCTGCGACCGTGATCGGCGTGTTCCGGTGGCCCGCGCGCTGCGCTGTCGTCCGTCGCCTCATCGGGTCAGGCTACGGGGCGCCGAGCAGCGCCGCGGCGTCTTCGACCCATCCGTAGGCGATTCCCGGGTTCGCGAGGGTCTGCGCGTCGTCCGCCTGCGCGAACACGCTCACCACGACCGGCTCGGCGCTCTCCCGCTCGAGGTACCACGACCCCGCGAGCACGCCGGGCGAGCTTCCGCCCTTGAACCCGACGTAGGTCCACACGTCGTCGAACTGCGATCCCGGGTTCGCGGACAGGATCTCCCGGACGGGGGCTCCGGCATCCGTCCGGGCCCGCTCCTGCAGAGCGACGTGCGCAGCCGCGATGTCGTCCGGTGTCGCGAACCACTCGACGCCGTCGCGCCACGCGGGCGTCACGGCTCCGGCGGCGGAGAGGTCGGGCACCCCGGCGGGGATGCGCTCGAGCACCGAGGCGCGGGCCGTCGGGTCGCCGTCCGCCCCTGCCCAGAGGGTCCGCAGATCCTCCTCGCCGAACAGCAGCCAGAAGAGCTCGCGCGTCGTCGGGAACGGGATGTTCCGTTCGGCGGCGGTGGCTCCCATGTCCGTCATCGCCGCCTCGACGCGGTCCCGTCCCACCGCGAGGATGAGGGCGTCGGTCGCGGTGTTGTCGCTGATCGCGATCATCTTCTCGGCGGCCTCGCGCACCGAGACGGTCGACCCGTCGGGTAGATCCTGCAGCTCGCCGCTCGGCAGGCTCCGCACGCGGGCGTCGATGGTCAGCTCGTCGTCCCACGACAGCGTCCCCGCTTCGACCGCGTCGACGACCGCCCCGAGGACCCAGAGCTTGAACATCGACCCGATCGGCATCGGATCGGCGGACCCGAACCGCCGGTCGACCGACGGGTCCGCGTCGCCGACGGTGCTCACGGCGAGCGACGCCGCGAAGGGCGCGTCCTCGATCTGCTCGCCGAGTTCGTCCCACGACGCCGCGGGGGTGCGGTCGGCGACGGACTCCCCGAACAGGAGCCCGTCCATCAGTCCGTCCGGCGTCACCGAAACGCTCATGTCGTAGGCGACGTCCGACGCCTCGATCGTCACCCGTGCCTGCACGTCGGAGCCCTCGTAGCCGATGGGCGTCCACGGTGCCGCGGCGCGCAGGTCGGCGAACACGCTCTGCAGATCGGTCGCGCTGAGCTGATCGAGGATCGCCGCGTCGAAACGCTCCTCGATCTCCGCCGTCGTCGTCTCGTCGTCCCCGTTGATCTCGTCGAGGACCCACTGGGACTGCATCCCCACCGGGGTCTCGGGAATCGCGACGGGCGATGCCGAGCCCCCCGGGGCCGGTGCGTCCGTCTCGTCGGTGCTGCAGGCCGTGAGCGTCGCCGCGAGAGCGAGCGCCGTCGCGACCGCGACCGTTCGTCGGGTGATCCGCCGGGAGGCCCGGCGGGTCGGTGCGGAGGGTTCGGATGCCGTGTGCGTTTCGATGCGAGGTTCCACTCCTCCAGCCTGCCAAAGCCGTCGCCACCGGCGCCTCCCCCGTCCGGCGGAGGCGCCGGTAGCGTGGGACGGGTGGATCCGATCGTCGCGACCTTCCTGATCCTCGGCGCGGCGATCGCCGCGTTCCTCTCAGCACGCGTGCCGCTCGAGGTCGTCGCGGTGGGCGTCGCCGTCGCGCTGTGGGCGACCGGCGTCCTGTCGTTGCCCTCCGCCCTCGCCGGATTCGGCGACCCGACGGTGCTGTTCATCGCGAGCCTGTTCGTCGTCGCGACGGCGCTCGAGACGAGCGGCGTCACCCGCTGGGTCGGCGGGGTCATCCTCGCGCGCGCGGGAACGCGGCGGGGCGGCGTCCTCGTCCGGCTCGGCGGCATCGCCGCCGTGCTGACCGCGCTCATCAGCATCAACGGCGCCGTCGCCGCGCTCATCCCCGTCGCGGTCGTCATCGCCCGACGCTCGCGGATCCCGACGTCCCAGCTGATGATCCCCCTCGCCTTCGTCGCGTCGGCGGCCTCGCTGCTGACGCTGACCGGGACGCCGGTGAACGTCGTGGTATCCGAGCTCGCGGCATCCGAGGCGGGTCGCTCGTTCGGCTTCTTCGAGTTCGCCCTCGTCGGCGTGCCGCTGACGATCGCCACGGTCGCCGTCGTCGTGACGCTCGGCCCGCGGCTGCTCCCCCGGTGCGGGCCCGAGCCCGAACCGGCGGAGCTCTCCGACCGCGAGAGCGAAACCCTCTCGCTCGTACCCGAGGTCGTGCGGACCGGCGCCGTCCGCACGCGGCGGCGGGCCCGCACCGGCTTCCGGCGCACCGTCGTCATCACCGCCGCGATGGTCGTCGTCCTGGCGACCGGCGCCGTGCCCGCAGCGATCGCCGGCCTGCTGGCGGCCGGAGCGCTGATCCTCACCCGGGTCGTCCGGCTGCCCGACCTCTACACGGGCATCTCGTGGACGACCCTCGTGCTCATCGCGGGGATGATCCCGCTGTCGGTCGCCTTCCTCGACACGGGAGCCGCGGACCTCGTCGCGGACGGCCTGCTCGCCGTCGTCGGCGCCGCCGACCCGCACATCGCGCTGCTGGTCGTCTGCGTCGTGGTCGTCGTCCTCGGCCAGTTCATCTCCAACGTCGCGACGGTGCTGATCGTCGCACCCGTCGCGACCTCCGTCGCCACGAGTCTCGGCGTCAGCCCCCTGCCCTTCCTCATGGCCCTGACCGTTGCCGGAGCCGCCGCGTTCCTGACGCCCGTGGCCACTCCCGTCAATCTCATGGTCATGTCCCCGGGCGGATACCGCTTCGGCGATTACTGGCGGCTCGGGCTGCCGCTCGCGCTGCTGTTCCTCGCCGCCGCCGTGCTCTACGTGCCGCTGATCTGGAGATTCTGACGCGGACGCGACCCCGGCAGGGCGTCGCGACCCGTCACTCCGCCGGCAGCGAGAGTTCGCGCGCTCTGTCCCAGGGCTCGGTCCACCCGAGTCGCGTGAAGATCTCGTCGAGCAGCATCGCCGTGAACCCCCAGACGAGGTGCCCACCGGTTGCCGGACCGACGAGGAAGCCGGGCCCGCGCCATTCCCGACCATCGCGGCGGAGGACCGTCGTGACGCGGTGGGCGGGATCGAGCAGGTCGGCGACCGGCGCGCGGAAGACGGCGGCGGACTCGGCGACATCGACCACCCGCACCTTCGACGGGCGCCGCCACCAGGCCAGGACCGGCGTCACGAGGTGGCGGGAGTACTCCAGCGGCACGGGAGGAAGCTCCCCGAGGACGTCGACCCCGTCGGTGTCGAGCCCCGTCTCCTCGCGTGCTTCGCGCAGCGCCGTGGCGACGGCGTCCTCATCCCCCGGGTCGACCCGGCCGCCGGGGAGGGCGACCTGTCCGGGGTGCGATCTCAGAGTCGCGGCCCGAGCGAGGAGCAGCACGTCGAGATCGCGCGAGAGCGCCGCCTCGGGCGCGTGATCGCTCGGATAGCCGTCGAGGACGCCGAACAGGATGAGGACCGCGGCGGCGCGGGTGACGGACCCCGCCTCGACCGAGCGCGCGCCGTCACCCCGGCGGAGCGACGGCACGAGGTCGGGCGCGCCGGCCAGAGCGGCGGCGAGCCCCTCGAGCTGCGCCCGCGCGGCGGCGGCGGACGGCTCGGCGGGCATGGCACCCAGGCTACGCCCGGGACGGGCACGCCCGAACCCGGCGAGCGCTCGACCGGGAACGCGTCAGCGACGCGCGCCGTCGAAGAACCCGGCCAGCAGGACATGCCCGAGCGGCAGCACCGACAGCGCCATGAGAACCGTTCCGAAGGTCTCGTCGTCGGGACGCAGCAGCACGCCGCCGACGAGGAGTCCCGCGAAGACGATGCCCGAGACCGCACGCCGGCCGAGCCGCTCGAGGCGCGACATGCGGCGCTCGAGCCGGCGGCTGTCGAAGTCGAGGTTGCCGTCCTGCAGGTGCGTGATCAGGTCGTCGAGGCGCCGCGGCAGACGCATCGTGACGTCGGCCAATGACATCGCGCGCTGGGCGGCCTCGCGCATGATGCCGCCGCGCTCCTCGTTCAGCAGACGCAGCGCGTACGGCTCGACGGCATCCCACACGTTGAAGTCCGGATCGATCGACGTGCAGACCCCGGAGGTGAGGGATGCCGCGCGCACGACGAGCAGGAAGTTCTCGGGCAATTGGAACGGCAGCGCCCGCGCGAGCTCGCCGAACTCCTCGCCGAAGTCTCGGAACTCCCGCGGATCGACGTGCCGGAGCTCGGCGAACCCCATGCCGCCGAAGCGCGCGAACAGCTGCGTCATCGCGCGCTCGAGCTCGCGGACGTCGGCGCTCGGCAGCAGGGCGCCGACCTCGCCGATCCCGGCGACGAGCGCCTTGCCGTCGCGCGCCGCGACGGCGACGAGCACGCGGCGGAGCGCCTCGCGGGTGCCGGGCGAGATCTCGCCCATCATCCCGAAGTCGATGAAGGTGAGCCGCCACGCGGGCGCGTCGGGCGACGCGCCCGCCGGGCGCGGGGTGACGAAGACGTTGCCCGGGTGCGGGTCGGCGTGGAAGTAGCCGAAGCCGAAGAACTGATCGAACATGACCGAGGCGAAGGCGGCGGCGACCTCGGCCGGGTCGATGCCCGCGGCGCGCAGGCCGGCGGCATCCGTGATCTTGATCGCCGTCACATCGGCGAGGGTGAGCACCTTGCCCGTCGAGCGCTCCCACGCGACCTCGGGGACGGCCACACGGGGGTTCTGCGCGAACTCCTCGCGGAAGCGCTCCGCGTTGGCGGCCTCGTGACGGTAGTCGATCTCGTCGAGGCTCGTGACGGCGAACTCCTCGACGAGTGCGGGCATGTCGACGCGCTGCGAGACGATGCGGATGCGTCGCAGCCACTGCGCGATGCGGCGGAGCGCCGCGAGGTCGACCTCGACGATCGCGTCGATGCCCGGTCGCTGCACCTTGACGACGACCTCGGTGAAGCCGGCGTCGGCGGCCTGATCGGCGGTCAGGGTGGCGCGGTGCGCCTGGCCGAGGGATGCCGCGGCGAGCGGGACGGGGTCGAACGAGGCGTAGGCGCGATCGAGCGGAATCCCGAGCTCGGCCTCGGTGGCCGACCGGATGAGCGCGAAGTCGACCGGCGGGACCTCGTCCTGGAGGCCCTGGAGCTCGGTCGTGATCTCGGGCGGCAGCACGTCCAGACGCGAGGACATGAACTGCCCGACCTTGATCATGAGGCCGCCGAGGTCCACGGCGAGGGCGTGGAAGCGGCGGGCGATGCGCCGCATCCGCTTCGGACGACTCCGCTCGGCCAGCCGGGTCAGGCCCACGCGCGGCAGGAACAGCTCGAACCACCACGTCTGCACGAGCGCTCGCGCGGCGAATCGGAGAATCCGCCGATACCGCGCGCGCGTGACCGCATCGCCCGGCCGCGTGGGCGATCCGGGCGATGCGGTCGGGGACGCGGAAGCCGCGACCACCCCGGTCAGGCCTGCGCGAGAAGGGCGTAGAGCTTGCGGCGCGCGTCGTCGAGGATCTCGACGGCCTGCTGAACCTGCTCCGCCGACCCGCTGCGACCGACCTGAGCGGCAGCCTGTGCGAGCTCGACGCCGGCCTTGGGCAGCGCCGTCATGCGGTGGTGATCACGCGTGGTGCTCTCCCACGGCGCGGGCTTCTCGCCCGACTCGGCGGCTGCCGCCCGTCCCGCCTCGGTGAGCGAGTACGTCTTGCGACCGTTCGACTCCTCGGCCTGGATCAGGCCCTCGTCGGCGAGCAGCTGGAGCGTCGGGTAGACCGAGCCGGCGCTCGGCTTCCACGAGCCGCCGCTGCGCTCCTCGATGCGCTGGATGATCTGGTAGCCGTGCATCGGCTGCTCGGCGAGGAGCGCGAGCACGGATGCCCGGACGTCGCCGCGGCCGACGCGCGTGTTGACCTTCTGCTCGAAGGTCGAACGAAGCTGGTCGAAGGCCTCGAAGACGTTGTTGCCGAGGTCGCTGACGTTGAATCCGCCGCGTCCTCCGAAGATGTTGCCGGCCCCGCTGCCGCTGTCGCGACCGCCGAAACCGCCGGTGGGGAATGTTCCGCTCATGCTGACCTCCCAGGTCTCGTTACCGATACTCAACGATATATCGCTCACCGGGGGACGGGAAGGGTTCGGACGGAACGCTCAGGATGCCGCGCACACCTCCCCGATGTCAGGGGCGCGCCACGATGTCGTCGGCGTTCTCCGCGATCCACTCCATGAGCGGCATCATGCGCTCCATGAGATCCTCACCCCGCGGGGTGAGGGCGTAGTCGACACGCGGCGGCACCTCCGGGTGCGCCGTCCGGACGACGAGCCCGTCGGCCTCGAGGGTGCGGAGGGTCGAGGCGAGCATCTTCTCGCTGATGCCCTCGACGGTCCGGCGCAGCTCGCCCCAGCGCGCCGTCCCATCGGTCAGGTTCATCAGGACGAGGACGCCCCACTTGCTCATGACGTGATCGAGGACCGTTCGCGTCGGGCAGTTCTCGCGGAAGACCGCGTCATGCTGCTGCTGCAGCCGCCCCAGACTCACTTTCACGTGGGTACCTTACTCGAAAGTGGGTACCCCTCGCGTGGAATGCTGAGAGTCCGAGCCGCGGTTGCTTCGATCGACACCCGATCGAAAGGATCACGATGACCATCCTCGTCACCGGCGCGAGCGGCCACTTCGGCCGCCTCGTCGTCGACTCGCTCCTCGCCCGCGGCACCGCTGCCGACACCATCGTCGCGGGGGCTCGCGATGTCTCGAAGGTCGCCGATCTCGCGGCCCGCGGCGTGCGGACGGCACGCGTCGACTACGACGACCCGGCCTCCCTCGCCGAGGCTTTCGCGAGCATCGACGCCCTCCTCCTCGTCTCGGGTTCGGAACCCGGAAGCCGCGCGGACGGACACCGCAACGTCGTCTCGGCCGCCGCAACCGCCGGGGTGTCGAGATTCGTCTACACGAGCGCGCCGAAGGCCGACACATTCGATTGGGCGCTGGGCGCCGACCACCGTGCGACCGAGGCCGCGATCGCCGAGAGCGGCCTGCCGGCCGTGGTGCTGCGCAACAACTGGTACATCGAGAACTTCGTGCCGGACGTGCAGCGGGCAGCGGAGTCCGGCGTCATCGCGGCATCCGTCGGCGCGGCCGTGATCGCCCCGGCGACGCGTGCAGACCTCGCCGAGGCCGCCGCGGTCGTGCTGCTCGACGACGGCCACATCGGAGCCGTGTACGAGCTCGCCGGCGACACGCGCGTGAGCTACGACGACATCGCCGCCGCGGCGGCCGAGGTGCTGGAGCGCGACGTCACCTACGTGTGGCTCACCGAGGCCGAGCACGTCGCGGCGCTCGAGCACGCCGGACTCGACACCGGCACGGCGGCCTTCGTCGCCGGGATCGACGCCGGCATCCGCGACGGAGTCCTGGATGTCGAGGACGCGACCCTCTCGCGTCTGATCGGCCGGCCGACGACGTCGTTCGTCGACGGCATCCGCGCGGCGCTGTCCTGAGAACCGCCGAGCCGGCGCGTCGTCACCGTCCGGTCAGGGCGGTGACATCTCCAGCGGCGCGCCGGCTCGGCCCTCGGCGGGCCGAGGACTCAGTTGAGGGGTCGGGTCGAGGCCGGGATGACACCGTTCGCATAGAGCTGCTGCGCGACATCCTGCAGCGCCGTCAGCGCGACCCGCTGCGTCGTCGGCCCGTAGGAGATGCGGGCGACGCCGAGGTCTTCGTACTCGCTCGCCGTCAGCGCGCCCGGGAGCCCGATGACGCTGAGCTTGCGCTCACCCAGACCGTCCACGAGCTGACGCGTGATGTCGGCATCGAGGATGCCGGGGACGAACACGACGTCGGCGCCCGCGTCGAGGTAGGCACGACCGCGCTCGATGGCGTCCGCGATCGACTCCTCGGTCGACCGGTCGCCGGCACGGACGAAGGCATCGGTACGCGCGTTCAGGGCGAAGGGAACACCCTCAGCCTGGCCGGCGCGGACGATCGCCTCGACGGCGGCGACCGAGTCCGCGAGGGGCTGGAGCCGGTCCTCGACATTGGCTCCGACGATGCCGACGCCGATCGCGCGTCGGGTCGTCTCGCCCGGGTCGCCGAATCCGGCGTCCAGGTCTGCGGTGACCGGCACGTCGCCGGCGACCTTCACGATCCGCGCCACCATGTCGAGGACGAGCCCGAGCGGGATGTCGGTGCCGTCCTCGTAGCCGAAGCTGGCGGCGATCGAGTGCCCGGCGGTCGCGATCGCGCGCGTCTCGGGCAGAGCGAGGATCGCCTCGGCGGAGACGACGTCCCACACGTTGACGACGCGCAGGATCTCGGGGGCGGCGTGGAGGTCGGACAGGGTCTGGGCGCGCTCGGCGGGGGTGGTCATGCGCTCACGCTATCCACCGCGGCCGACACGGTCGCGCCCTTGCGGACGGACGCATCCCGTGTCAGGCCGAATCGGTGGACACCGCCGGGCATCAGCCCTGACGGCCCTTGTAGCGCGGGTTCCGTCTGTTGATGACGTACACCCGACCGCGCCGGCGGACGACCTGAGCCCCCGGCTGGTTCTTGAGCGACCTGATCGAGGCACGGACCTTCATGACGACCTCCAATTGAGAATGGTTGTCAATAGGATACGGTGGATGACCGCGCCCGCAACCCGGGCTCGTCCACCCAGACCGGAAAGCCTCGCCGTGACACCTCGGATCCTCATCACCGGCGTGTGCAGCGCCGAACGACGCCGCTACGCCCGCCTCGCCGGCATCGCACTCCGCCGCTCCGGGCGGCACGTCGTCGACCTGCCGGCGGACGCCGACCCCCGCATCGCGCACCGGTCTCTCGACGACGCCGACTCGATCTGCATCGTCGATGCGCGCCACGCGCTCTCGGATCTGCGAGACGAGGCCCCGCTGCGCCGTGCCGTCGATGCGGGCGACGCGCGCGGCGACGTCGGCGCGCGAGCGCGGCAGGCGGCGACCCTCATCGAGGGATCGACGGCCGTCGTCATCGTGAACTGGGAACGCGTGCCGACGGTCGCTCTCTCGATCCTCATGGCGCTCGTCTCGCACCTTGCCCCGACCGCACGCGTCCGGCTGAGTCGCGGCGTGCCGGACGACCTGCGCGCATTGGACCACGACAGCGGACGCCCCTCGACACCGCCTGGCGAGCGACCCGGCTGGACCCGCGCCCTGAACGGCGCTCACGACCCCTTCCTCACCGACCGGCGGGTCACGACCCTGCACTACGAGCAGCTGAGGCCGCTGCATCCCGAACGTCTCCTGTCGGCGCTCGACACCCTCGAGTCGGGCCGCTTCGGCGTCGTCGTCCGGTCGATGGGCGTCTGCCGACTCGCGACGCGGCCCCACCGCCCGGCGCGGTGGGAGCAGTCGGGCTCGGCGATGTGGCTCGATCCGCTGACCGGCGATCACGGGTTCGACGACACCGGCCAGGATCTCGCCATCACCGGCATCGATCTGAACGGCGAGGCGGTCTCGCGCCTGCTCGACGAGGCCGCGCTGGATGACCGCGAACTGGCGGCCGGGCCGCTCGCGTGGCTCGAGTACGCCGACGCTCTGCCCGCGTGGCCGGTCGTGACCGCCGACGACGGCGGCCCCGGCCTCGATCGCTGACGCCGCCCGCGGCGAGCGATGGACCTGCCTCTTGCCGAACAGGTGCCGAAGGCGCAAGGATGAAACGAATCAGCGGGCAAACGCTTTCCGACTCTTTCCCCTGCGTCGGCACGCTGCATCCTCACCACCGATCGAAGGAGATCACGTGCGTTCGACTCGTCCCCCCGGAGCGAGAACATTCACCGCGGTCCTGGCCGCCGCGGGCCTCATGGCGACGGGCCTCGTCGCGGCCGGTCCGGCATCGGCCGAGACCGGCGCCGCGGCGCCCGGTGTCGACCTCGCCTTCGACTTCGGCGGCCCCAGCACGCCCGTCGCGGCCGGCTGGACCGGAGTCCATCCCGGAACGACGTACGCCGCCGACCGCGGCTACGGCTTCCTGACTCCCCCGGCCGCAGGCGGCTTCCGCGACCGCGGCGGCGACGACCTCATGCGGCGGGACTTCACGATCGGCGCGGGCCAGGTGTTCGCCGTCGACGTCCCCGACGGCGTCTACGAGGTGACCACCTGGGCGGGCGACCTCATCGCCGGCAACAGCACGAGCTTCGACATCGAGGGCACCGCGTTTGCCGGCCCCCGCACGAGCTCCGGCGCCGTCCACGAGCAGAACTTCCCCGCCGTCGCGGTGTCGGACGGTCAGCTGACGGTGCGGGTGACCGGCGGCGACGGCCGCATCAACGGCATCCGCGTGCAGTCTCCCCTCGCCGCTCCCGCCGCTCTCGCGGCGGATGTCGACGCGGATGCCGAGAGCGTCGCACTCAGCTGGGATGCCGTTCCCGGTGCGACCGGCTACGCGATCCTGCGCGGGACGGTCGGCGGCGAGCTGACCGAGATCGGGCGCACGACCACGCCGGGCTACGTCGACACCGCCGTCGAGCTCGGGGAGGGCTACGACTACGCGCTGGCGACGGTCGTCGGGGAACGCGTATCGCGCACCGGCGAGCGCCTCAGCATCTCGGTGAGCGACCCGGGCGTCGCCGCGCCCGCCGTGGCCACGGGCCTGACGACCGCGGCGATCGAGCGCGATTCGATCACGCTCTCGTGGGATGCCGCCGACGACGCGGTCCAGTGGAAGGTGTTCCGCTCGACCCGCGCCGACCTGCCGTTCGAGCTCGTCGGCACCGCCGAGCAGGCGACCTTCACCGACACCGACGTGCTGACGACCCGCCCGTACCTCTACCAGGTCGTCGCGCAGAACGCCGGCGGCTCGGCGGAGGCGTCGGCCGTCCACGAGACCGAGATCGCGACGACCCTCGTCCGCCAGGCCGAGTATCTCGACCGCGCCCCCGTGGCCGTGTCGACCGATGCCGGCGTGTACGTCGGGTGGCGTCTGCTCGGGCTCGACGATCGCGACCTCGCCTTCACGGTCTACCGCGACGGCGAGAAGATCACCGCCGAGCCGGTCAGGGGCTCGACCAACCTCGTCGACCCGGACGGCGATGCCGATTCGACCTATCTCGTCACCGCCCTCGTCGACGGGCGCGAGGTCAGCGTCACGGACGAGTTCGGCGTCTGGGGAGATCAGTACCTCGACGTCGCCCTCGACAAGCCGGCCGACATGACCCTGCCCGACGGCAACACCGTCACCTACGCGCCCGGCGACGGCACGGTCGGCGATGTCGACGGCGACGGCGAGTACGAGCTGGTGTTCCTGTGGAACCCGTCGATCTCGAAGGACAACTCGCAGTCGGGCTACACCGGCAACGTCTACATCGAGGCGGTGAAGCTCGACGGGACGTCGCTGTGGCGCATCGACCTCGGCCGCAACATCCGTGCGGGAGCGCACTACACGCAGCTCGAGGTCTTCGACTTCGACGGCGACGGCTCGGCCGAGGTCGCGGTCAAGACGGCCGACGGCACCGTCGACGGCGTCGGCACCGTCATCGGCGACCCCGCCGCCGATCACCGCAACAGCGGCGGGTACATCCTCGCGGGGCCGGAGTACCTCACGGTCTTCGACGGCGGGACCGGCGCGGCGATCGACACCGTCGACTACGTCCCCGGCCGCGGCAACGTCGCCTCCTGGGGTGACAACTACGGCAACCGCGTCGACCGCTTCCTGGCGGGCGTCGCGTATCTCGACGGCGAGCGCCCGTCGCTCGTGACGAGCCGCGGCTACTACACGCGCACGGTCATCGTCGCGTGGGATCTCGTCGACGGCCGCCTCGTCGAGCGGTGGACGTTCGATTCGAACGACGCCGGCCGCGAGTACGAGGGGCAGGGCAACCACCAGTTCACGACCGCGGACGTCGACCGCGATGGACTCGACGAGATCGTGTTCGGTTCGCTGACCATCGACCACGACGGCACGCCGCTGTACAACACGCGTCTCGGACACGGCGACGCGCTGCACGTCGGCGACTTCGTCACCGACCGACCGGGTCTCGAGGTGTACTCGGTGCACGAGAGCCCGTCGGGCAACGGCGGGATCATCGCGTCGATGCGGGATGCCGAGACCGGCGAGATCCTGTGGTCGAACCGGGGCAGCCGCGACACCGGACGCGGAACGGTCGCCGACATCGACCCGACGTCACCGGGCGCCGAGGCGTGGAACATCGGCGGCGACTTCGCCTGGAACTCCCGCACCGGATCGCTCAACGCCGCCGACGGCGAACTGCTGTCGAACGACATCCCCGCGGCGAACTTCGTGACGTGGTGGGACGGCGATCTCCTTCGTGAGATCACCGACCACGACTACGACGCCACGACCTCGACCGGCGTCCCGACGATCTCGAAGTGGGATCACGAGGAGCGGGAATCGGTGCTCGTGAAGCGTTTCGAGGGCACCCTCACGAACAACACGACGAAGGGCAACCCGGTCATCCAGGCCGACCTCTTCGGCGATTGGCGCGAGGAGATCGCGGTCCGCTGGGCCGACGGCAACGGCATCCGCATCTACACGACGACCGACGAGACGGCCGAGCGCATTCCGACGCTCATGCACGACTCGCAGTACCGCCTCGCGGTGGCGAACCAGAACTCGGCCTACAACCAGCCGCCGAACCCGTCGTTCTTCCTGGGCGCGGGGATGGCGGAGCCGCCGATGGCGTCGATCTCGTACGTCGGCTCGCCCGAGGCGGACGAGAGCGCGCCGGTCATCGGTGGACTGCCTACCGGCGTCGTCGTCGCGACGACCCCGCTGCAGCTCGCGGTGACCGCGGAGGACGCCGAGAGCGGCGTGCGCTCGGTTTCGGTGCGGATCGGCGGCGAGACCTTCGGCCCGGATGCGGCCGTGGACCTCACCGCGCTGGGTCTGGCCGGCGAGGTCGTGGTCACGGCCACGGCGGTCAACCACGCGGGCCTCGTCAGCGAGGCGACGTCGACGATCGTCGTCGTGCCCGAAGACGGCGCCTCGAGCGCTCCGGGTCGCGGCGTGCTGTCGTCGACGAGCGGGTGGGCGTCGGGCCTGCACGACGGCACCTTCGACGTCGTGATGAACCTCTGGTGGGGCACGCCGGGCAGCGTGTACCGGCTCTTCGAGAACGGCGAGCTGATCGAGACGCGCGTCGTCCCGGCGCGCGGCACCTCCCAGGAGATCCGCAGGCCGATCACCGACCGCGGCAACGGCATCTACGTCTACACGGCGGAGCTGCTGAACTCCCGCGGCACCACGGCGACGCTCTCGACGACGGTCCGCGTGACGGATGCCGCGCCCGCGGCGCCCGTGGTCTCGCACGACAACCACGGTGGTGCGACGTCGTTCACCGCGACCGCGAACCTGTGGTGGGGCACGAACGCCACCGCGTACCGGTTCGAGCTCGACGGGCAGGTCGTCGCCTCGGGCGACCTCACCGCCCAGAGCCCGCGGGCGCAGCGCGCAACGGCGCAGCTGAGCGGCGTCGCCCCGGGTGAGCACACCCTGGTCGCCGTGTTCTCGAACGCGCACGGCGAGACCGCGTCGAAGCCGGTCACGGTGCGCGTGCGGTAGCCGGCACGGGGAACGACGACGGGGTGGAGCTCTTCGGCTCCACCCCGTCGTCGTTCCCGGTTCAGCTCACGAGTCGGTCGTCCCCGCGCGCCGGCGCATCGCGCGACGCGCGACCAGGAGCAGCAGCCCACCCGCGAGCAGGGCCGAGCCGAGCAGCGCTCCCGACCAGACCGCATCGGAGTCCGACCCGGTGGCGGCCAGCGCACCGCGCTCGGCCGCCCCCGCCGGTGACCCCACGGCTCCCGCGGAGCCGCCGGTCCCGGTTCCGTCGGCGCCGCCGGGCAGTCCGCCTCCCGGGTCGCCCGGCGTCCCCGGCGCGCCGGGCGTCTCGGGCTGCGCGGGGGTCTCGGGCTCCACCGGCGCCGGCACGACGGTGAACAGCGACACCGGCGAGTAGTCGACCGCGCCCCACGGGTCGCTCGTGCGCACGTACCAGCCGCGCTCGCCCGTGTCGGGCAGCGCCCACGTCGCCGTCAGGATGGTGCCGCTCGGCACGCCCGCGAACGACTCGATCTCGGTGGCGCCGAGGATCTCGGCCGAGAACGCGTCGGTCCCGAGGGTGCGCTCGCCCGGCTCGATCCGCAGCTGGTCGTAGCCGATGGCGAACTCCTGCTCCGAGTAGTCGCCGGCGCCGGCAGGCCCGGCGAGGCTCGGCTCGTCGGAGTTGTAGCGGTCGAGCGAGGGCGAGTAGGTGCGCACGAGCATCTGGCGCCCCTCGTTGTCGAAGTGCAGGAGCCGGAGGAAGCCCTGACCACCCTCGGGCAGGCCCTGGTAGTCGAACAGCATGTACGAGACCGCGCGTTCCCCGATGCCGTCGCCGTCGTCGTCGAACGTCTCGGTGCGCGTGAACGCGTCGTGGTAGTGCCCCGAGAGCACCATCCGCACGTTCGGATTCGTCGCCACGACTTCGTCCTCAACCCGCTGCGGGATGTCGCCGAGTCCGCCCGTCGTGAGCATGAACTCGTGCTGCGCGATGATCGCGACGCGCTCGGGGTACTGCGCGAGCACCTCGTTCATCCAGGCGATCGACTCGTCTCCGGGCAGCCATCCGGTGTAGAGCATCAGGAAGTCGATGCCGCCGGCCGAGACGAGGTCGTAGTGTCCGCGGTTGTTCTGGAAGCTGCCGCCGAACCAGGGGTTGCCCGCGAAGCGGTCGTCACCGAAGAACCGGCCGTAGTTCGTGTAGTCCTCGAGGTGGTTCCCCACGTCGTGGTTGCCGGCCAGCACGCCGTAGGGAATGCCGGCGCCGTCGAGGATGTCGTAGGCGAGGTCGGCGTTCTCCCACTGGTACTCCTGATCCCAGTCGTCGACGATGTCGCCCGTGTGGAACATGTACTGCAGATTCAGCGCCTCGCGCCGCTCCTGCAGGTACTCGTGGATCGCCGTCTGGTGGCGGTAGGGGCCGCCGGGCAGCGTGTTCTCGTTGTAGTACTGCGTGTCGGACTCCCAGGCGATCGTGAAGTCGTACGCGGAGCGCGGCACGTCCGCGGCGTTGTGCGGCTCGACGACGTCGCCGCGCGCGGTCAGGTCCGCACCGGCGAAGCCTTCGGAGTGCTGGACGAGCAGACGCACCGCTCCCCCGACGTCGTGGCCGGCGACGGGAACGACGCCCGCGAGCGCGATCGCTTCGTCGTCGGATGCCGCGACCGCCCGGTCGACCTCGTCCCACCCGCTGCCGTCCGCGCGCATGGCGGAGAGGATCACGGTGGCCCCGGCGTTGGCACGACCCGACCAGCTCGAGCGCACCGCGGCGGCGGCGTCGCCTTCGCCCACCGCGACGTCGAAGAGCTGGTAGGGGAAGGCGGACGAGCTGGCGATGTCGTCGGAGATGCCGTCCGCGGCGGCGAGCGTGCGCACCTGGTCCGAGGTCAGCGCCTGCCCCTCGCCGCGCTCGGTCGTGCCGGCGTCGGCGACCGTGCCCGACTGGGCCCTCACGTCGCCGTCCTCGAGGTCGAGGCGTCGTCCCTCGAGGAACTGCACGTCGAGGGTGTCGCCCGTCGGGTCCTCGACCTTCGCCTGCAAGGTGACGTCGCCCGCGAAGACCTCGGCCCCGTCCGTCGGCTTCAGCAGACCGGCGCTCGGCTGCTCGGCGTAGGTCGTGAAGGTCGCGCTCCACTCGCGCACGTTGCCGACGGCATCCGTCGCGATGATCTCGACGACGTGGTCACCGGCTGCCAGCTCGACCGACGAGGTCTGGTGCGGCAGCGCGATCTCGCGACCATCGAGGCGGGCGACGACCGAGGCGACGCTCGAGCCCTCGTCGACGATCTCGGCGTCGATCGTGATCGGCCCCTGGTAGGCCGAGCCGTCGACGATCTGCGACGTCACCGACGGTGCGGTGTTGTCGACCTGCACCATGCGGGAGACGCTCGTCTCGCCGGCCGCGGCCGCGACCGTCGCCGACCCGTCGGCACGCTCGGACGTGTTCCAGTCGGCGCGCACGGCCGAGAAGGCGTCGTCGGCGATCGCGAAGCGGGCGTCGTAGAAGTCGAGCTTGCCCGTCGGGTTGCCGAACGAGGCTCCGGGGGTCTCGTTGGTGCTGTCGCCCATGCGGAGGACCGTCGCCGGGTCGGTGTAGCCCGCGGGGGTCAGCGTGCGGCCGTCCGGGAGCACGAGGCGGAGCGCCCGGATCTCGAAGTCGTCGTTGTTCTCGGCGAGATCGATCTCGGGTGCCTTCTTGGTGCCCGACCAGACGCTCACGACCAGGTCCTCGCCCTGCTGCACGTACGTCAGGGGCACCGGCGTCACGACCGTCTCCCACCCGGTCGTCCCCTTGTCGAAAATGGTCAGGACGTCGTCGCCGATGCGCACGCCGTTCTTGAAGTAGTAGTTGATGTTCGTCGTCTCGAAGACGAACAGCGGCTGACCCTCCAGAGCCGGCTCGGTCGGCACGGCCTCGCCGTCGATCGACAGCTCGATCGGGCTCGGGTAGTCGTCTCCCGCGGCGACGACCGGCGTCGTCCCCGTGACGAACTGTCCGTCGGTGAGGTTCAGCCGAACCGGGTCGGTCGTCGCTCCCGACACGGGGACGCGACGCACCTCCGTCTCGGCGACGTTGGTGCCGTCGGAGGCGGTGATCGTGTACTCGTACCAGCTCTTGCCGGTCAGATCGGCGGCCTGCAGGACGTGCGAGAGCACACCGGTGCCGTCGTCGACGAGGTTCCACCGCACCGGCTCGCGGTCGACGTCGTTGCTGATGGCGAGCGTGACCGTCCGCACCTGCACGTCATCGGTCACCGCAGCGGTGACGGCGAAGTTCTGCCCCGGCTCGATCGCCCCTGCGGTGCGGTCCTCGATCACCGGCGCCGACGTGTCGGCCGGGACGATCATGAGCCCCGCCGGGACCTGGTCGGCCTGGACGCGGCCGGGTGTCGCCGCGGCGACGTCGAGGATCCGCTGGGTGGTGAGGTCGTCAGTCGCGGTGTAGCGGATGCCGCGGTCCGCCGCGGTGTCCCTCGCGCCGTTCAGGTTGTAGAACGCGCTGCTGACGTGACGACCGGTGTTCGTCTCGATGGCGATGCCGCGCGCCGAGCCGTTGGCCATGCCCGCGGACGAGATCTCGACGAGGTCCTCCCCGAGCACCAGGTCGGTGCCGAAGTGACGGTTGAACTCGGTCGCGGTCAGAGCGTCGTTCGCGCCGTTCTTGATCCAGAACACGAGGGTGCCGCCGCCTGGGATGACGACGTCGGCGGGCACGGCCGGCCACACGGCCGAGCTGTTCGTGTCGGGATAGAGGTAGTCGATGACGTAGTCGGAGAAGTCGATCGGCGAGCTCGTCGCGTTGTAGACCTCGATGAACTCGTAGCCGTCGGCGCCGTTCACGTTCGCCGAGTCGGGCAGCAGCTCGGTGATCTGCAGCGGTGCGGTGACCACGTCGGGATCGGGCTGCGGGTCGAGCCCGGGCTGGGGGCTCGGCGCTGCGGTGGGGGTCGTGGTCGGCGTCGCGGAGGGCGTCGCGGTCGGCGCCGGCGTCGGCTCGCCCGGCAGCGGGGTCAGCGCTTCCGGCACCACCACGCCCGGGCTCGCCGCAGCGGGCTCGGCGAGCACCGGCATCCCGAGCTGCGCGGGGTCGGCCGGGATGCGGAAATGGGCGCTCTGACCCGGGGCGGTCGCGGTGCGGCCGTACGTGGACCAGCTGACGATCTCGCCGGCGCGCAGCACGCGGATGCCGCGGGGCGCGCCGTTGGCCATCCCCGACTGTCCGGTGACCCGCACCACGGCGGTGTCGTCCGCCGCGCCCCAGTGGGCGCGGAAGTCGGCCTCGCTGTGCGCGAACGAGTCGACGGCGCCGGTCGCGTAGCTCAGCCAGAACACGACGGTGCCGCCGGCGGGGATGACGGTGGGCTCCGCGATCGCGAGCGGGACGTCGCGGGCACGATCGGCGCCGTCGACGTAGATGTATGCGAACGAGAACCCGCCGGCGGCGAGGTCGATATCGGACGCCGTGGGGTTGTGGACCTCGAAGAACTCGAAGTGATCGTCGCCGACGTTGTCGGGTGCGATCTCGGTCACGATGAGCGGCCAGCTCGCGGCGGGCACGGGGTCGGGCTGCGGCTCCGGCTGCGCGCCCGGACGCTGCAGGGCCTCGGCGAGCACAGTGCCGGGCGACGGTTCGGCCTGCAGACCGAAGACGTCGAGGCCGAGCGCGGCCGCATCCTCGGGCAGCCGGAAGTGCACCGACGACCCGGCCGAGAAGCCGCCCGTCGGAGCGAACGACCACGACACGGTCTCGCCGCCCTGCAGCACGCGGACCCCGCGCGCGCCGCCGTTGGCGATGCCGGCCTGCCCGGTGAGCCGCACGACCTGGGTGTCCGCGTCCACGCCGTGGAAGGCGCGGAAATCGTCGGCCGTCCGTGAGAACGAGTCGACGTTCGCGGCGGTGTAGCTGACCCACAGCAGCGCCGTCTCATCGGGTCCGAGCACGAGCGGCTCCGCGACGAGCGCCTTGTCGCCGGTGCGGTCGGCCGAGTCGGCGAAGGTGTACGCGAAGGAGATCCCCGCCGCGGCGAGGTCGAGCGCGGCGCCCGAGGTGTTGTGCACCTCGACGTACTCGAAGTGGTCGTAGCCGACGTTGTCACCCTGGATCTCGGTGATCACCAGTGGCGCGGCGGTGGGAGGCTCGGCCGCTGTCGCGGGTGCGACGGACAGGAACGGAGCCACGCCGATCGCCAGTGCGGTGACGATCGAGACGGGCAGGATGCGGGCGCGCGAGCGCTCAGCGGACATGACGACCACCTTCGGTGCAGACGGGGATGCCGCGACGATACGAGTCGCGGGGCGTGCGCCGGTGAACCCGGGGTCACGGCGAGATGGCCGACGGGTGACGCGCCGCGTCACCTTCATCTGGTACACCGCGCGCGCGGGTTCACGCGCCGTTCACCGACGGTCGATGGGATGGGGTCATGCCCACCGCCGTCGCCGCCGTCCTCGGCGCCTTCGCCCGGCTCGGGCTCACGTCCTTCGGCGGACCGATCGCCCACCTCGGCTTCTTCCGCGACGAGTTCGTCACCCGGCGCCGCTGGGAGACCGACCGCGGCTACGCCGAGCTCGTCGCGCTCTGCCAGTTCCTCCCCGGCCCCGCCTCGAGCCAGGTGGGATTCGCGATCGGCCTGCGCCGTGCCGGGCTCCTCGGCGCCCTCGCCGCCTTCATCGCCTTCACGCTCCCGTCCGCCCTGATCATGGTCATCGCCGCGGCGAGCATCGACCTCGTCGCCGGTCCCGTCGCCGGCGGCGCGATCGACGGGCTGAAGGTCGTCGCGGTCGCGGTCGTCGCGCAGGCGGTCTGGGGCATGTCGCGCACCCTCGCGCCCGATCGACCCCGGGCGAGCATCGCGATCGCCGCGGCGGTGATCGTCCTCGGCAGCACCTCGGTCGGCGGTTCTCTCGGCGGCGCAGCGGGCGGCTTCGCGCAGGTAACCGTCATCGTCCTCGGCGCCGCGGCCGGCGTGCTGTGGCTCGGCGCCGGCGACGGTACCGCGGAGGAGGGCGGATCCGGCTCGGCGGACGGCTCGCCGGCATCCGGTCGCCGCGGTCGCCGGCTCGGGATCGTCTCGATCGTGCTGTTCGCCCTGCTGCTCATCGGCACCCCCCTCCTCGCGGCGGTGACGGGGCCCGGTCCGCTCGCCCTGTTCGACGCGTTCTACCGGTCGGGCGCCCTCGTCTTCGGCGGCGGCCACGTCGTCCTGCCCCTGCTGCAGACGGCCGTCGTCGACACCGGCTGGGTCGACGGCGACGCCTTCCTCGCCGGCTACGGCGCCGCGCAGGCCCTGCCGGGCCCGCTCTTCGCGTTCGCCGCGTATCTCGGCGCGCTCGCGACGGTCGGCCCGGGCGGCGTCGCCGGTGCGGCGATCGCGCTCGCGGGCATCTTCCTGCCGGGCTTCCTCCTGCTGCTCGCGGCCCTCCCGGTGTGGTCGCGGGTGCGGCGGCATGCGGGCGCCGCAGCCGCGGTGCGCGGCGCCAGCGCGGCGGTCGTCGGCATCCTGGGCGCTGCCCTCTACGACCCCGTCTTCACGACGGCCGTCACTCGTGTCGATCAGTTCGTGCTCGCGCTCGTCGGCTTCGGCCTGCTCGTGTTGTGGCGCTGCCCGCCGTGGATCGTCGTGCTCGGAGGTGCCCTCGTCGGAGCTCTCGCGGGCGTGGCCGGGGACGCGGCATCCGGGATGATGGGGTCATGACCACCCCGCGCGTCCTCTTCGTCTGCGTGCACAACGCGGGCCGGTCGCAGATGGCATCGGGCTATCTGCGCGAACTCGCCGGCGACCGCATCGAGGTGCGCTCCGCCGGCTCCGAGCCGCGCGAGAGCCTCAACCCCGTCGCCGTCGCCGCCATGGCCGAGGACGGGATCGACATCACGGGCCGGACGCCCGCCGTCCTGACCGATGACGACGTCCGCGCCTCGGACGTCGTCATCACGATGGGATGCGGCGACGCCTGCCCGATCTTCCCGGGCAAGCGGTACGAGGACTGGCAGCTCGACGACCCCGCCGGGCAGGAGCTGCCCGGCGGGGTCGCATCCGCGACGACATCCGCGCTCGGGTCGAGTCCCTGATCACCGAGCTCGTCGGCTGACGCGACCCTCGCTCAGCGGACGGGAGTCGCGTCGGCGGCGACGGTCGTCGCATCGCTCGACGCGGGGCCGGTCGTCGCGCGCCGCTCGCGCCGCTCGAGACCGAGGTTCACGACCCCCAGCACCAGCACGAGGACGGCGGCGACGGTCGGCAGCGCCATCGCGAGACGGAGGTCGCCCGCCTCGGCGATCGCGCCGGTGACGGCCGAGGCGAGCGCCTGCGCGAGGGTCAGCGCCGAGCCGAGGAGGGTCATGGTCGTCGCGGAGCGCCCGATCGGGCTGCGGTGCCCCGCGATGCTGAAGAGCGTGACGAGGATCGGCCCGACGCCGAGGCCCATGAGGAGCAGCATGACGATGACGAACCCGAGCGTGTCCGCCATCGCGTAGCCGACGGCCGACGCGGCGAGCACCGAGCCGAAGACGAGCCAGCGCGCGCGCAGCGCGAAGCTCGCGGGCAGCAGGACGACGGCGAGCGCCAGAGCCGCGGAGCCGATGCCCATCAGCCCGTACAGGAGGCCCGCCTCGACGCCGTCACCGGCGGACTGGGCGAACGCGGTCAACGACGTCAGCGTGGCGCCGAAGAACATCCCGACCCCGAAGGTCGCCGCCACGAGCACCAGGATGCGCGGGTGGAGGACGGCGCGGACGGGAGCGCGCTCCTCGGCGGCCGTCCGGGTCGCCGAGGCCGCGATCAGTCCGCTCGGGTGCAGGGCGAACGCCGTGACGAAGACGAGGCTGAGTCCCGCGGCGATCGCGATCGGCGCCCACGGCGCGATCGCGGCCGCGAGGATGCCGACGAGGAACGGCCCGATGACGAACGCCGTCTCGTCGGCGGCGGACTCGTACGACATCACCCGCGAGAGGGTGACGGGCCGCCGTTCGGCCGAGAGACGCACGCGGATGATGCCCATGAGGCGGCTGCGCGACATCGCCGCGGCCTGCGGTGCGCTGAGACCGATCGCCGCGGCGACGGCGAGCACCGCGGGCTCGGGCGCATCGGCCAGCAGCACGAGCGGGAACGCCCCGAGCAGGAGGCCGTTGATGATGCCGAGCGGCACGAGCACGCGGCGCTGGCCGAACCGGTCGACCGCGTCGCCGATGGCCGGACCGGCGACGACGACACCGACGCCGACCGCCGCCGAGGTGAGTCCGCCGAGACCGACCGATCCGGTCTGGGCGACGACGAGGGTCAGGACGCCGACGACCATCATGGCGAACGGCAGGCGCGCGACGAAGGCGATGGGGAAGAAGCCCCAGCCGGTGTGGGTGATCAGCGAACGGTTGTCGGCCGTCATGTCTGCCTCCGGGAAGGTCGGCTGAACGTGCCGCCTTGCTCCATCAGCAGGTAGTTGCACCGGGGCGCCGGGCGGATGCCGCGGGCGCGCCGACCATTCTACCGGCGGAAGTACTCCTCGGCCACGGCGGCGAGATCGTGCAGGTCGCTCACCCCGGCGAGCTCGCGCGCGGAGTGCATGGAGAGGATCGGGATGCCGACGTCGACGGTGCGCAGGCCCAGTCGGGTCGCGGTGATCGGGCCGATGGTCGACCCGCAGGGGACGCCGTTGTGCGAGACGAACTCCTGGCTGTGCACGCCCGCCGCGTCGCACCAGCCGTTCCACGCCGCGGCGCCCGCGGCATCCGTCGCGTACCGCTGGTTCGCGTTGATCTTCAGGATCGGACCCGAACCGAGCACCGGCTGCACGACGGGGTCGTGCTTGTGCGCGTAGTTCGGATGCACCGAGTGCCCCACGTCGCTCGAGACGCACCACGATGCCGCGAGCGCCCGCAGGGCCTCGTCGCGGTCGCCGCCGAGGCCGATGCGGACGCGCTCGAGGACGTCGGCGAGGAAGGGGCCGGCCGCACCCGAGCGGGTCGCCGACCCGATCTCCTCGTGATCGAACACGGCGAGCATCGCGATGTGCTCCGCATCGAACCCGTCGGCCGCTCGTTCGAGCGCCACGAGCCCGGCGTGCACCGACGCGAGGTCGTCGAGGCGACCCGCGGCGAAGAACACGTCGTCGGCTCCGAAGACCGCGCCGCGCGCGGCATCGGCGGTGACGACGTCGTAGCCGCGGATGCGGGCGGCGTCGACGCCCGCCTCGCGAGCGAGCTCCGCCAGCAGATCGGCCGATTCCGGCGCCCCGAGGCCCCAGACCGGCTGCGTCTGGGTCTGCTTGTCGAGCGCGAGATGATCATTCGCCTCGCGGTCGAGGTGGATCGCGAGCTGGGGCAGGCGCAGCAGCGGACCGGTCGCCGCGAGCACCGAGGTGCCGTCGTCGAGGACCAGACGCCCCGCCAGGCGGAGCTCGCGGTCGAGCCACGAAGTCAGCAGCGGTCCGCCGTAGATCTCGACACCCGCCTGCAGCCACCCGAGGCGGCCGGTCGTGGGCCGCGGCTTGAGCTTGAAGGCCGGCGAGTCGCTGTGCGCCCCGAAGACCCGCACGGGGGTGGTCGGCGACGCCGTCGCCGGCACGACCCACGCGAGCACGGCACCGTCGCGCACGACGAGATGACGACCTCCGGGCTGCGCCGGCCAGGCGTCATCCTCGGAGAGCGTCGAGAATCCGGCCTCGGTCAGCCGGCGGGCGACCTCGGCGGCGGCGTGGAAGCTCGACGGCGACGCGGCGACGAAGTCGGCCAGGTCGTCGGCGTGGGCACGGGCGGCGGTGGTGACGGCGGGCACGGCAACTCCTCGGAACGAACGGGCGTCCCTCGATCGTATGCGCCGCGCCCAGCCTCGTGCGTCTGCGCGTTTCGGATCGCAGGTGCGGATCCGGCACCGCCGCAGCACGTGGTCCGGCGAATGGGCGGACAGATTCGAATCGATTCGATACACTGGGAGCCGGCGGTGCCACGGCACCGCCTTCGTCATGCCCGCCGGGTCGGCGGACCTCCACCCCACCCACTCCGAAAGCACCCATGATGTCCCGCACCTTCACCACCGGCAGCCCGTGGCGCGTCATCCTGGCGTTCTCCGTCCCCCTGCTCATCGGCAACGTGGTGCAGCAGATGTATCACGTGGTCGACGCCATCGTCGTCGGTCGCTGGCTCGGGGTCGACGCCCTCGCGGCGGTCGGCGCGACGGGATCGATGCTCTTCCTCCTGATCGGATTCGCCTGGGGTCTGACGTCCGGGTTCGCCATTCCGACCGCGCAGGCCTTCGGCGCCGGCGACCATCGAGCGGTGCGCCGCTCGGTCGCCGCGGGAACCGCGCTCACGGCGCTCACCAGCATCCTGCTCACCGTCTTCGCACCGCTCGTCTCGCGACCGCTGCTGGAACTGCTGCAGACGCCGCCGGAGCTGCTCGACGATGCCACGACCTTCGCCGTGGTGAGCTTCCTCGGCGCCGGCGCGACGATGTTCTTCAACTACCTCGCGGCGATCATCCGCGCGATCGGAGACTCCCGGACCCCGCTGATCTTCCTCACCGTGGCATGCGTCTTCAACGTCGCGCTCGTCATCGTCATGGTCGGACCGCTCGGGTGGGGGGTCGGCGGCGCGGCGCTCGCGACCGTCGTGTCGCAGGCCCTGTCGGTGCTGCTGTGCCTCGAGTACATCCGCCGCCGCATCCCGGTGCTGCGCATGGCCCGAGGCGACTGGCGGATCTCGCGCGCCGACCTGACGCTGCACCTGCGACTCGGCCTGCCGATGGGCTTCCAGGCCTCGATCATCGCGATCGGCACCCTCGCGGTGCAGGTGCGCCTCAACGAGCTCGGCGCGGATGCCGTCGCCGCCTACACGACAGCCTCGCGCGTCGACGGACTCGCCGTCGCGCTCCTGCAGTCGCTCGGTCTCGCGGTGTCGATGTTCGTCGCGCAGAACTACGGCGGCGGGCGTCCCGACCGCATCCGCCAGGGTGTCGCCCAGGCGACCTGGCTCGCGCTGATCGGAGCTGTCGCGCTCGGAGCCGTGCTCATCGCCTTCGGTGCGCCGCTCGTGCGACTGTTCGTCGGCGAGGGCTCCGACGACGTCGTGGACCTCGCCGCGCTGATGCTGATCATCAACGGCGCGACCTACACCGCCCTGGGGGTGCTCTTCGTGCTGCGCGGCGCGCTGCAGGGACTCGGGCACACCGTCGTCCCCACCGTCACCGGAATCGTCGAGCTGTTCATGCGCCTCGGCGCCGCCGTGGTTCTGGGCGCCGTGATCGGCTTCGCGGGCGTCGCATGGAGCAACCCGCTCGCCTGGATCGGCGCTGTCGTCATCCTCGTGCCGGCCTACCTGCGCGCGCGCCGCGAGCTCGCATCGATGCCGATAGCGCGCACCGACCACATCAGCACCGCGACCACCCCGGTTCCCGTCGTCGGACCCGCGAGTGGTTCGATGGTCGTCGACGCGGTCGTCACTCAGCCGGTGCCGGTCATCCCGGTCCGGCGGCGCCGCGCGCTCGCCTCGGCACTGCGCCGACGCGACGGAGCCCGCCGGCGCTGACGCCGTGCGCCGGTCGCCGGCGGCCGTTCTCCGGCGATCCGCCGTTGTGCGCACCGGCGAGGAGACCCGGCTCCGGAGAACGAAGGATTCGCGCGGATCGCAGCTAGCGATGCGGAGCAGCTCGAGCGGGCGGAGTCAGCTCGCGGTCGTGCCGGGTCGCGAGGCACGCCGCGGCGCGCGCTTGCGCGCGGGGGCGGCCGGCTCCGATTCGGGCGCCGCGGGCTGAGCAGCCGCCTGCTCGGATGCCGTCTGCTCGGATGCCGCGGGCTCGGATGCCGTCTGCTCGGATGCCGCGGGCTTGGTCGTCCGCGACCGGGACGACCGGGGTTTCGTCGCCGCCGTCCGGGGCGCCGCAGCGTCGGGTGCCGCCGTGTCGGGTGCCGCAGTGTCGGGTGCCGCGGGCTCGGGTGCCGACGCGTCGGGTGCTGCCGTGTCCGGTGCCGACGCGTCGGGTGCTGCCGTGTCGGCGGGCTCGGATGCCGCGGTCTTCTTCGCCCGGCTGCGCGGAGCGCGCTTCGGCTTCGCGGGGGTCTCGGCCTGGTCCGTCGCGTCGTCCGCTCCGGTGACCGGCGCCTCGGTGGTCGCGGCGGGTGCGGCCGCGGCGGGTGCGGCCGCGGCGGGGACCTCGACCTCGACCTCGGCCGCGTCCGCGGCGGAGTCCGCACCGGGCGCGACCTGCCCGCTCGCGCGTGCGGCGTTCGAGACCGCATCGAGCGCGGCATCGAGGGCGGTCTCGAGGGTGAGCTGCTCGATCGGGCGGGCCGTCCGGCCGCGGCCTCGACCCGAGCCACCGCGAGCGACGGTCCCGGACTCCGCGGCCGGCGACGAGGCGACGTCGGACCCGCTCGCCGAGGTGGCGTCGGTGCTCGCCGACTCCCCCGTCGCCACGGTGTCCGGAGCGTCACCGGCGCCGGAGGCCTTCGCGCGCGGAGCGGCCGTCCGGCGCGAACGCGCCGGGGACGTGGCCGGGACTGCCGCGGCATCCGGAGCATCGACCGTCTCGGGCGCCGCCTGCTCCGCCGGCTCCGACGACTCGGCGACGGGCGCGTCCCCGTCGGCTGGGGCGCCATCGCGCGTCGACGAGCGCTTCTTCGCGGGCCGCTTCGCCGAGCGCGCGGCCGGAGCCGCCGCATCCGCCGTCGCGTCCGCCGCCGGAACGTCGGCACCGGCACCGGCACCGGCACCCTGACCGTCGCTCCCCGAAGCCTTCGGGGGCGTCTTCGGCCGCAGCGACATCCCGCCGGGCTTGGACTCGATGGCGAACAGACCGACCGCTTTGAGGAGGTCCGACAGCTTCGCGTAGCCCCAGTTGCGCGAGTCGAAGTCGGGCTGCTGCTTGCGCATGAGCTGACCGACCGTGCCGAGATCGGCCCAGCCGTCCTCCGACGACGCGGTCTCGACGCTGCTGCGCAGGAGCGAGACGAGCTTCGGGTCGGCTCGGAGCGCGGCCGGACTCATCCGCGACGGCCGCGCCGAGGGCGCGGTGTCGGGCTCGTCGGCGGCGCCCAGGACCTCGAGATAGGTGAACTGGTCGCAGGCGTTCCGGAAGGCTTCGGGCGTCTTCCGCTCGCCGAAGCCGTAGACGGTCACCCCCTCCTCGCGGATCCGCGAGGCCAGGCGCGTGAAGTCGCTGTCGCTCGAGACGATGCAGAAGCCCTGGAACCGGCGCGTGTAGAGCAGGTCCATCGCGTCGATGATGAGCGCGCTGTCGGTCGCGTTCTTGCCCGTCGTGTTGTCGAACTGCTGCATCGGCTGGATCACGTGCTCGCTCGCTGCGTCCTTCCAACCGCGCAGCTGCGACTTGGTCCAGTCGCCGTACACCCGCTTCACGGACGCCGTGCCGTAGGTAGCGATCTCCGCCAGCACACCCCCGATGCGGGAGGGCGAGACGTTGTCGGCATCGACGAGGACGGCGAGGAGGTCGCTCTGCTGGGGCATGAGTCCAGCATGTCATCCGTGCTCGCCGGACGGGGAGCGAGCACCGGACGGACGATGCCGTGTCAACCGTCTGTGACCTGCGCGCACACCCGCCTACCGTGAGGAGGAACATGACCGCGACACCCTCCCCGCCCCCGCCCGGATCGGACCGCGCCAGCGTCTCGGTCGTGATCCCCGTGAAGGATGACGCGCAGCACCTGCGCCGGTGCCTTCGCGCACTGGCGCTCCAGACCGAGACGCCCGACGAGATCGTGGTCGTCGACAACGGCTCGCGCGACGACTCGGCGGCGGTCGCCCGCGCAGCCGGAGCCCGTGTCGTCGTGTGCACCGAGCCGGGGATACCCGCCGCCGCGGCCGCGGGCTACGACAGCGCGGCCGGCGACGTCATCCTGCGACTCGACGCCGACTGCGTGCCCGGCGCGACGTGGGTCGCCGACCTGCGGGATGCATTCGAGGAGCGACCGCACGTCGACGTCCTCACCGGCGGCGCGCGGTTCATCGACGGGCCTCGGATGCTGCGGAGGCCGCTGGCCGCCGTCTACCTCGGCTGCTACGCGATGTTCGGTGTCCTCGCACTCGGGCACCTCCCCCTGTTCGGTTCGAACCTCGCGTTCCGCCGTTCGGCGTGGCGCGACGTCAGCCGTCGGGTGCACCGTCGCGACCCCGACCTCCACGACGATTTCGATCTCGCGTTCCACCTCGGCGAGCGGCACGTGATCCGGCGCGCAGCCCGCGCGCCCATGGGGATCTCGATGCGTCCGTTCGCGGAGCCGCGAAGCTTCGCCCTCCGCATCACGCGCGGCTTCCGGACCGTTACGGCGCACTGGCCGTTCGACCTTCCGCCCACGCGGCTCGTGCGACGATGGCTGCGCCGGGCACGAGCCCGGATCGGCGATTGCCGCACGGGAGGCACCGCATGACCGACGCGACGACCACACCAAGCCGGCCGCGGAGCCGGTCCGGGGCGCGGTCCGAGGCCGGACCCCGCCGGAGCGACATCATCCGTCCCCTCTTCTCGGCGCCGCCACCCGCAGCGAACGACCTGCACGTCGCCACCTGGAACATCCGCCGCCGCATCGATGGGCCGACGTGGCCGCCGAACGACCGCTGGTCGGTCCGCGCCCCGCGCATGGCCGCCGTGCTCCAGGCCGATCCCCCGGCCGTCCTCGGCACGCAGGAGGCGATGCCCGACCAGGCGGATCTCGTCCGCCGCTCGCTCGGCCCCGCCTACCGGTTCGTCGGACGCGGCCGGAACGCCGACGGGCGAGGCGAGGGCTGCCCGATCTTCTTCGACACCGAACGCCTCGAGCTGCAGGGCCACGAACAGCTCGCGCTGTCGCAGACCCCCTCCGTGCCGGGCTCGCGCTCGTGGGGAAGCCCGGTGCCCCGGATCGTCGTCCGGGCCGCGTTCCGAGATCGGGTCTCGGGCGCATCCTTCACGGTCCTCAACACCCACCTCGACGTGTTCTCCGCCCGTGCGCGGCTGCGATCGGCCTGGTTGCTGAGCGATCTGGCCGCCGCGGTCACCGGGCCCGTGATCGTCATGGGCGACATGAATGCGGGGCCCGGCTCGGCACCCGTCGCCGCCCTCCTCAGTGGTGATCTCGACGATGCCTGGCGGATCGCCCGGGAACGCACGAGCCCCCCGTGGGACACCTACGGCGCCTACGTCGAACCCCGGATGCGGCGCGGCCCCATCGACTGGATCGCGGTCGCACGCGGCATCGGCGTGGAACGCGCGGCGATCGACGCGCGCACCGTCGACGGCGCCGCGCCCTCGGACCATCTCGGCATCCACGTGCTGCTGCGCTTCGCCGCGGGGACCTCGTGACCGGCGCGCGCACCCGACCGACGATGGTCGAGAACTTCCTGCGCGCCCCGCGGAGCGCGGGCGCCGTCGTCGCCGATGCGGTGCGGCTCGTCGGGCTGGTGAGCGTCGTGGTCGCCGCGATCTGGTTCGAGCCGACGGATGCCGGCATCCTCGCCCTCGCGCTCCCCGCCCTGGTCGTCCCGCGCTTCCTCGGCGCGCGGCCCGCCTTCGACATCGTCACGGGCGTCACGGTGCTCGTCGCGGCGTGGAGCAATGTCATCGACCTGTACCGCACGTTCCCGGCGTGGGACATCCCCATGCACCTCGTCGCGACGGGCGTTCTCGCGACGCTCGCCTACCTCGCGGCCGGACGGTTCGACGTCGTGCCGCTGCCGGGCGATCCAGACTTCCGTCGCCGCACCGGCGTCGTGGTGACGACCGCGTTCGGACTCGCTCTGAGCGCGGTGTGGGAGATGGTCGAGTGGCTCGGCAAGACGTTCGTGGACTCGATCCTCGTGACCTACGACGACACGATCGGCGACATGGCGGTCGGCGGCGTCGGCGCTCTCGTGGCCGGCATCCTCATGGCGCGGGTGAGACTCGTCGCCCGGGATGCCGCAGACGACGCGGCTGGGGTCACACGCGGCCGGTGAGGATGAGGTTCCAATAGACCCACGGCAGGATGCGGCGGTCGAAGAACCACGACAGCCCGCTCTCGCGGTACATGCGCCGGAAGAAGGGGATCGTCGGCATGAGCTCGCTCGAGGGACCGAACTCCGCCCAGACGACGCTCGAGCGCGACACCGTCATCGGGCAGACGCCGTAGCCGTCGTAGCGGGCGCGCGGCCTGCGACCTTCGAGAGCCGACACGAGGTTCTTCGCCAGCACCATCGTCTGCTTGCGCAGCGCTCCGCCGCTCTTGGAGTTGGTCGTCGCCGCGGCGTCGCCGAGAGCCCAGACGTTGCCGTAGCGGCGATGGCGCAGAGTGTCCGGGTCGACCTCGACGAAGCCGTCCGCATCGTCCGGCGCCGCGAGACCGCCTGCCGCGATCCATTCGGGCGCCGACTGCGGCGGAACGACGTTCAGCAGATCGAAGTGGATGCGCTCGATGCCCGATGCCGACCCGATGACCGCGTCGCCGGCGTCGGCATCGACCTCGATGAGGGCGCTCGACGTGCGCAGTTCGATGCCGTAGCGATCGATCGCGCGCCCGATCTCGCGATCGAAGGCGGGGATGCCGAACACGGTGTCGTCGGGCACGACCATGACGACGCGGATGTCACCGAGAACGCCGGTGCGCTGCCAGTAGTCGCAGGCCTGGTACATGGGCTTCTGGGCGGCGCCGGCGCACGAGGCCGGTCCCGCCGGCTGCGTGAAGACGACCGTGCCCGCGCGCATGTCGCGAAGCCGGAGCGAGGTCCTCGCGGCGAGGTCGCCGGTGTAGTGGGTCGTGACGTCGCCGGTGCCGATCGCCTCGGCGAGGCCCGGCACGCTCGCCCAGTCGTACTGGATGCCCGGACTCAGGATGACGTGGTCGTAGGTGAGCGTGCCACCGCCCGTCAGGCTCAGCGAGCTGCGGGCCGGATCGATCGCCGAGACGGCGTCGCGGATCCACGAGACGCCATCCGGGATGACGGTGCGCTGAGGCCTCGTCGTCTCGCTGATGCGCGCGGTGCCGCCCGCGACGTGCGAGAAGAGCGGCTTGTACTCGTGGACGTCGCTCGGGTCGATCAGCGCGATGTCGTCGACGCCGCGCCGCCGCAGTCGCGCGGCGACCGAGATGCCGCCGTTGCCTCCCCCGACGACGATCACCCGATGGTGACCGGTGCGGGGTCGTGTCGTCTGCGGGGATGAGTCCGCTCCAGCCGTCGCCATGCAGCTCACGTTAGGCGCGCTCGTCCGTGAGCCGAACCCGGTTGCACGATCGGCCGACGGGCACTAGCCGGGTCACGCCGCCGGAGTGAGCGTCTCGATGACGTACACCGCCACGAACAGCGCGAGCGACCCGACCGCGAGGATCGCCATCGCGACGGCCAGACGCACGTTGCGGGCGCGGGCGTCCGACGACGAGCGAGCGGCGACGAGCATCATCGCCCAGCCGACCACCGCATAGACGATCCCGACCGCCGGCAGCACCGCCTGCAGCTGCAGCGCCAGCGCGAACAGGACGATCGCCACGACCGCGAGCACCGCGCTCGGCACGAGCCAGCGTGACGCGGAACCCGACCGGAAGCTCGCCTGGTTCCTCAGATCGGTCGGGTCGAGAATCGGCTGCCGGTCGGGCAGCTGCTCGGGGCCGTGGGGTTCGGTGCGCTTGTCGACCATGGCGTCCTCCGTTCGTCGGAGCGCCACGGTAAGCCGGCCGGGATCATCGGACGGACCCCCTTGCGGATCGAGCGCGGATGCCGCATGCCCCCGCACCCGCACGGGTCAGGGCGCGAGAGCCACCATCTCGGCGCTCCGGTCCCACAGCTCGCGTGCGAGATCGGCGTCGGTGGTGAGGGGATGCGACTTCGTCAGCCGGTCGCTCTCGTAGTAGCCGCCCGGCGCCCAGTCGACGCGGGGTGCGCCGTCCGCGAGGAACACCAGGCGCGCACCGCCCTCGTCGGTCGTCGTCAGCACGCGCTTCGAGAGGGGGTTGTGGTAGATCCAGCGGAACGGCCCCGGCACGTTCGCCGCGAACTGGGTGGCGACGACGCCGGGGTGGAACGCGACCGCCGAGATGCCCCGGTCGCCGGCGCGATGCTGCAGCTCACGCGTGAACAGGACGTTGGCGAGCTTGGCATTGCCGTAGGCGATGCGCCCCGAATACCGCTTCGCCGCGTTGAGGTCGGTGATGTCGAAGCGGGAGAACATGCGCGCCGCGCGGCTGGAGGTCTGGATGACCGAGGCGTCGCTGTCGGCCAGCCGATCGAGCAGCAGGTTCGTCAGCAGGAAGCCCGCGAGGTGGTTGACCTGGAACGTCTGCTCGAAGCCGTCGACGGTGAGGTGGCGCGGGCCGAAGATGCCGCCCGCGTTGTTGGCGAGCACGTCGATGCGCGGGTACGCCGTCAGCAGCTCGTCGGCGAGCCGACGCACCTGGTCGAGCTCGGCGAAGTCGGCGAGGTGGAAGGTCATGCCGAGCTCCGCGGCGAGCGCCTGCGTCTTCTCGGACGAGCGCCCGACGAGGACCACCCGCTCCCCCTCGCCCACGAGGCGTCGAGCCGCCGCCGCCCCGATGCCGTCGCTTGCTCCCGTGATCACGATCGTCCGCATGAGGGCGAGTCTTCCAGCGCTCGGACCGGATGTGCGAGCACTGGCGCGATCGGATGCGGTGTGTCAGTGCGCCGTGCCGATGAGCGCTCCGAGCTCCCTGTCAATGGCTTCGCCGCCGCCGGGGCACCGCGTCAGGATCTCGGGAACGAGACGAGAACGGAAGGAGCCGACATGGCACAGGAGCTGTCGACGGGCGATCGCGTGAGCTGGAGCACCTCGCAGGGACGCACGCAGGGGAAGATCGTCGAGAAGAAGGAGAAGGACTTCCAGTTCGCGGGGCAGAAGTTCACGGCATCCGCTGACGAGCCGGCGTTCATCGTGGAGTCGGAGAAGAGCGGCGACCGCGCTGCGCACCAGCGCTCCGCGCTGCGGAAGCTCGCTTCCTGACGACGAACCGCGAGACAGCATCCGGGCACCGAGACCGCATCTGATGGATGCTGTCTCGGTGCTCCGGTGCTGTCTCGCGGTCGGTCGCGGGCGGGGCGGGGTCAGTTCTCGATGTCGCCGCGCCACGCACCGGTCTCGGTGCCGCGCGACTCGATGAACTCCTTGAAGCGCGTGAGGTCCTTCTTGACGGCGTGGTCGTCGATGCCGATCGCTGCACCGACGGACTCGACGAAGCCCTCGGGCGTCCAGTCGAGCTGAACGGTGACGCGGGTCTCGGCGTCGCTGAGCTTGTGGAAGGTGACGACACCGGCGTGCTCGTCCTTGCCCCCGACACTGTTCCAGGCGACGCGCTCGTCCGGGTGCTGCTCGGTGATCTTGGCGGTGAACTCGCGCTCGGCGCCGCCGATCTTCACCTTCCAGTGCGTGGTGCCGTCGTCGAGCTGGGTCACCGACTCGACGAAGCTGAGGAAGTGCGGGAACGACTCGAACTGCGTCCACTGGTTGTACGCGACCGACACGGGCACGTCGACGTCGATGGTCTCGATGATGCGGGCCATGGGCGGCTCCTTTCGGTTGGGTTCCGGGGCTGACAGCCATGCTTCGCCTCCGTCGCCCCACGGGCGACCGCCTTGCGGGGTCTCGCTGCGGCTGATAGGCCTCGCGGCCCGGTTCGGCGCCCCTGTCACTCCCCCGTTCAGTCGAGGCCGCGCAGGCCGGCCCCCAGCCAGTCGGCCAGATCGCGGATCTCGGCCTCGACCGCCTCGCGCTCCTCGCTCTCCCACGGCACCAGTTCGTGGATCGCCGCGACGACGAGGTTCTCCTTCGGTTTGTCGAGAGCGGCGTCGAGGAGGCCGATGAAGCGATCCCCGCACAGGATCGGGTGCGCGAAATAGCCGTACACGCGCTGCGCCTTCGGGACGAACTGCTCGAGCTTGTAGGTGAAGTCGAAGGCTTCGACCAGGCGCGGCCGGTCGAACAGCATCCCGTCGTAGGGGTTGAGCAGCGCCACACGTCCACCCCGGTCGTCATCGACACCGTCGAGCGCCCGGGGATCGACGCGCCACTTCCACATGCTGCCCTCGACCGCCGCGGGCTCGCCCGCCATCCCGACCGCCGACCACGACGACTTCTGTCGCGCGAGACCCGCCGCCTGCAGGCGTCTGTCGTCGAGGATCGCCGCGGCCTCATCGGCGTCGAGATCGGGCTCGGGGCCGCGAGCCCGATCGGCGACGTCCCAGCGACGCAGCCGGCCGACGCGTCCGACGACGGCGACCTCGCCGAGCCTCTCGAGCAGATCGAGCATCCGGGGCACCTGGTTGTCGCTGTACCAGCCGCTGTCGTTGCCGGCGGGGACGGCCGCGGTGTCGGGGATGTCGGCGGCCAGGAGCGGGCCGTCGTCGCGCAGCCGGCTCAGCAGGTCGGCGCGGAAGGCCGCGTTGGCCTCCAGCCAGGCGGCCGTGCTCTCGCGCAGGGTGCGCTCCCGCATCCTGGCCCGCATCGCGGGCAGCATGCTCATCGGATGGAACGAGCCGGCGTACTCGAACAGCTGTCGATCGTCCTCGACCGCCTTCGGCAGCTGGCCGGGCTCGTACCCCCACCCGATGCGGCTCCACAGGATTGCCTGCTCACTCGGGGCGATCACCGCGGTCGGATCGATCTTGATCGCACCGAGCTGCTCGGCGACCTCGACGACGTCGCCCGGGCGGTCGGCCTCGAGGAGCTGCGCGCGCACGATGATGCGGCGCGCCTGCTCGCGGGTGAGCTCGTGGGCGTGCATGCGACGACGCTACCGCGGGCCTCCGACGCCGCGCGCCGCATCGGGGCGCGGGGCGCGTCGAGCAGCGGTCGGGTCAGAAACGAGCGGTCCAGGCGGGGACCGTCGCGGTGGCGGGGCCGAGCACGACATCGTCGAAGAGGGCCGTCTCCTCGTGCGCCTCGAGATTGAGCAGCGCGGTCCGGGCGCCGTTCTCGGCGGCGATGACGACGAGGGATGCCGCGGGCGTCACCGCTCCCGAGGTGCCGATCACCCAGAACTCCTCGCACAGCGACACCGCGTCGACGATGTCGTCGAGCCGGTACACGGCCTCGCCGAACCAGACGACGTCGGGGCGCAGCGCGCGGACGCCGCATCGCGGACAGGCCGGCTCTCCGGCGAGGTCGCCGTGCCACGGCATCCGCTCGTCGCACGCCTCGCAGCGCGCGCGCTCCAACTCGCCGTGGATGTGGATCACCCGCCGCGAGCCTGCCCGCTCGTGCAGATCGTCGATGTTCTGGGTCACCACGACGACGTCGCCGGGATGCCGCGCCTCGAGGTCTGCGAGCGCGCGATGCGCGGCGTTGGGCTGAGCCGCGGCCGCAACGCGCCGGCGCTCGTCGTAGAAGGCGTGCACGAGCGCCGGGTCGGCCGCGTAGCCCTCGGGCGTCGCGACGTCCTCGATGCGGTGGTCCTCCCAGAGTCCGTCGGCGGCTCGGAAGGTGCGGATGCCGGACTCTGCCGAGATCCCGGCTCCGGTGAGCACGACGATCCGCGGCATGTCAGCTCCGCGGGCCGAGGTCGGGTGAGAGGGCCTCGCGCTCGTCGAACACGAAGCAGTCGCCGTTCCAATGCGCGCCGCCCTCGTTCTCGAAGTAGCCGAGGATGCCGCCCTCGAGCTGGAAGGCGTCGACGCCCTCGTCGCGAAGGACGATCGCGGCCTTCTCGCAGCGGATGCCGCCGGTGCAGAAGCTCACGACCGTCTTGCCGGCCAGCTGCTCCCGGTGCTCGGCGACGGCCTCCGGGAACTGCGTGAAGCGTTCGATGCGCCAGTCGATCGCACCGTCGAAGGTTCCGTAATCGACCTCGAACGCGTTGCGGGTGTCGAGCAGCACGACCTCGCGACCGGTGTCGTCGTGACCCTGGTCGAGCCAGCGGCGGAGCTCGGCCGGCGACACGGCCGGTGCCCGACCCGACTCGGGGCGGATCGCCGGCCGGTCCATGCGGATGATCTCGCGCTTCACCTTGACCAGCATCCGTCCGAACGGCTGTTCGTCCGACCAGCTCTCCTTCGTCGTGAGCGCGGCGAAGCGATCCTCGCGCCGCAGCGCGTCGACGAACCCGCGCACGTCGTCAGGCGCACCGGCGAGGAAGAGGTTGATGCCCTCCTCGGCCAGCAGCACCGTGCCGCGGAGGGCCGCGGCGTCCGCTCGTCCCTTCAGGACGACACGCAGTGCTGCGGGGTCGGCGATGCGCGTGAAGAGGTACGCCGAGACGTTGAGGACGGAGGCCACTCGACCAGCCTACGAACAGGTCGGGCGCAGTTCGTCACGACCGGCGCGGAGATCTCCGCGCGCGGCGTTGCGAACTGCGCCCGAGACCCGGCCTTCGAGCGACCCGGGTCAGTGCACCTCGGAGGGGTGCGCGCTCACGCGGCCCGAGCCGTCGCCCGGGTCGAGAGCCGAGATCGCGTCGACCTGGGCGGTCGTCAGCTCGAAGTCGAACAGCGACGCGTTCTCGACCATGCGCTCACGGCTGACCGTCTTCGGGAAGACGATGAATCCGCGCTGGAGGTGCCAGCGGAGCACGACCTGCGCGGGGCTCTTGCCGTGCGCAGCTGCCGCCTCGGCGACCGGCTCGGCGCCGAAGAGGTCGTACTTGCCCTGTCCGAGGGGACCCCACGACTCGATCCGCACGCCCTTGTCGGTCGCCCAGTCGACGACCTCCTTCTGCTGGTAGGCGGGGTGCAGCTCGATCTGGTTGACCGCCGGGACGACGCCGGTCTCGCCGACGATCTTCTCGAGGTGCTCGACGAGGTGGTTCGAGACGCCGATGGAGCGGGTGCGTCCCGCGTCGCGGAGCTCGATGAGCTTCTGCCACGCGTTGAGGTAGGTGCCGTTGTCGGGGGCGGGCCAGTGCACGAGGTACAGGTCGACGTGGTCGAGTCCGAGCTTCTCGAGGCTCTCCGAGAGCGCGGCGCGCGGCTCGTCGCCGCCCTGGCGGTCGTTCCAGAGCTTCGTCGTGATGAAGAGCTCGTCACGCGGGATGCCGCTGGCCGCGATGGCGCGACCGACGCCCTCTTCGTTGCCGTAGATGGCCGCCGTGTCGATGTGGCGGTAGCCGGCCTCGAAGGCCTCGGACACGAGACGCTCGGTCTCGGCGGGGTCGACCTTGAAGACGCCGTAGCCGAGCTGCGGAATCTCGAAGCCGGAGTTGAGGGACACGTTCGGAACGTGGATCTGATCTGCCATGCCCTCAGCCTAGGAGCGCCCGTCGACTCGCGCCGTGGGCTTGACGGGAGCTCCCCGCGGCGTCAGCCGGCGAGGGCGTGCAGGGCGTCGCCCGTGAGGCGCTGCGTCGTCCACTCGTCCATCGGGGCGGCGCCGATCGAGCGGTAGAACGCGATCGAGGGGGCGTTCCAGTCCAGGACGGTCCACTCCAGACGCGAGTAACCGCGCTCGACGCACACCGCGGCGAGGGACGAGATGAGGGCCTTGCCGTACCCGGTGCCGCGCTGCGTCTCATCGACGAAGAGGTCTTCGAGCCAGATGCCGTGACGGCCGGTCCACGTCGAGTAGGTCAGGAACCAGATCGCGATGCCCACGATCGCGCCCTCGCGTTCGACGACGTGGCAGAACGCCCGCGGGTCGGCGCCGAACAGGGTCACGCCGAGCGCGTCGACGGTGTTCTCGACGGCATCCGGCTCGCGTTCGTAGACGGCGAGCGCCCGAACGCACGACAGGATGCCGGCCTCGTCACCGGGCCGGGCGGCGCGCAGCACGGCGCCGCCGGGAAGTTCACGCGGGGTCACCGGCTCAGAGTATCGGCCACGCGCGCTCGTCCTGCGCAGCGGTTCGCGCCGGTTCGGGCCCCCGCGCGCGGATTTCAGGAGAATCGCGCTCCCCACCCGGCTCGCGCCCGGCAGCCCGCGGGTACCGCATCGGCCGAGCCCAGAATCTCCTGAGTTCGGTGCGCGTGCCGGCGCTCGCTCATCCCGACCCCGAGCACGGGTTTCGGGGGCCGGGCTCACTCGCCGCCAGGATCCGCGCGCGCCCTTCCGGATCCCGAGAGCGCACTCGAGCGCCGCTGTCGGCGTCCGGGCCGGGCAGAACTCAGGAGGATCGCGCGATCCGGCCCCGGCGCGCCCGGAAAGACGCGGGTACCGGATCGGCCGACCCCGGGATCTCCTGAGACCCGCCCACACATCGACGCGCGACAGGCGCTCAGCCGACCAGCGCCCCGCCACGCCGCCAGTACCCGAGAAAGGAGACGCGTTCCTTCGGCACGCCCGCCTCGTGGACGAGGTGACGCCGGATGCCGGTGACCACCCCCGACTCCCCCGCGAGCCACACCGCGAGACCCGAGTCCTCCGTCGGGGCTCGCCCGCGCTCGGGCCCCTGCCCGCGCATCCATTCCCGGACAGCGCCGAGGAGAGCGTCGTCGCCCTCGACGTGGCGCACGCGCGCCGCCGTCACCCCCGGCGGCAGCGTCCCGGTCAGCACATCGTCGGCGGCATCCCCCACGCCGGCGATGACGTGCGCACGCGCGCCGGCCGGCAGCGACGCGACGATGCTGCGGATCGCCGGAAACGCCGTCTCGTCGCCGACGAGGAGGAAGCGCCGGGCGTCGCCGGGCGTCCAGTGGATGCCGTATCCCGTCCATCCCATCCGCGCGTCGGGTCCCGTGATCACGAGCGGGTCGCCGGCGCGGGCCGATGCCGCCCAGGCCGAGGCGGGACCGGCCGGCTCGTGCAGGAAGAAGTCGACGTCGATCTCCCGCCGGTCCGCACGGATCGCCGACGGCGTGTACGTGCGCAGGACGTTGCGCGCGTCCTCGTCGAGCGCCTTCCAGCGCGCGTACCAATCGGACGGGTGCGGCGTCGGCTCCTCGAGCAGGCCGAAGTCGGCCAGTCCCCGGTTCTCGGCGAAGCGAGCCATCGGCAGCACGACCTTGATCCGCTGATCGAGACCCCACGGTGCGAAGTCCGCGAGCGCCTCGCCGCGCAGGGTGATGCGCACGAAGCGGGGGCTCAGCCATCGGGTCGCGGCGACCTCGACGGCGAACGCACTGTACGCCCAGGGCCGGTCCGCGCCGGTCACGACCGCGCCCCCGCGGCAGGGTCGGCTGCGCCCCGGCGAGCGCGGAGGGGGACGACGAGCGGCCCGCCCGTCACGGGATCCTCGACGACGACGTTGGCGAGCCCGAACACCTCGCGGACGCGCTCGCTCGTGATGACCTCGGCGGGCGGGCCCTCGGCGAGGATGCGGCCGTCCCGCATCGCGACGATGTGCGACGCGTAGCGCGCCGCGTGATTGAGGTCGTGCAGCACGGCCACGATCGTCCGGCCCCGCTCGTTGAGCTCGGCGAACAGCTCCATCAGCTCGACCTGATGGGCGACGTCGAGAAACGTCGTCGGCTCATCCAGGAGCAGCAGTTCGGTCTCCTGCGCGAGGACCATCGCGACCCAGACGCGCTGACGCTGCCCGCCCGAGAGCGCGTCCACCGTCCGCGTCGCGAGGCCCGTCGTCCCCGTGGCCTCGAGCGCGTCCGCGACGGCCGCGTCATCGGCATCCGACCACTGCCGCAGCAGGTTCTGATGCGGGTACCGCCCGCGGGCGACGAGCTCGCGCACCGTGATGCCCTGGGGCGCGATCGCCGACTGCGGCAGCAGCCCGAGGCGACGGGCGACCGTCTTCGCCGGCAGCTGCGAGATCGCGCGACCGTCGAGCACGACGCGTCCCGCGCGCGGCGGGAGCAGCCGCGACAGTCCGCGCAGGAGCGTCGACTTGCCGCACGCATTCGGGCCGATGATGACGGTGAACGATCCGGGCTCGATGCGCACCGACAGGTCGCGCACGATCTCCGCACCGTCGTAGGCGAGCGTGATCGACTCCGCGGCCAGGGATGCGGCGACCGATGCCGATGCGGATGCCGCGGCGTCGGGCGCTTCGGCGGTGGACGGGATCTCAGACACGACGGCGGACCTCCAGCACGATCATGAGGACGAGGTAGGCGCCGCCGATCGACACGGTGACGACGCCGACGGGAAGGGGCACGGGCAGCAGGTGCTGTGCGACGAGGTCGGACGCGAGGAGGAGCGTCGCGCCGATCAGCGCGGACAGGCCGAGCGAGAGGCTCGGCGTCCGCGCCAGCAGGCGACCCACCTGCGGCGCCGCGAGCGCGACGAAGGCGATCGGTCCGCCGACCGTCGTGGCCGCGGCGACGAGGACGACGCCGACGAGGAGAGCGACGGTGCGGACGAGGTTCGGGCGGGCGCCGGTGGCGGCGGCGAGGTCGTCGCCGAGCTCGATCTGACGCAGGCGCGGAACGAGCGCGAACGCCGCCGCGACGAACGGAAGCGCGCACGCGAGGGCCCCGGCCACCGGGGCCGCCGTCACGCCGTTCAGGCTCCCGGCGCCCCAGGCGGATGCGAACATCGCCGTCTCGAGCTCGATCTGCAGCAGCATCCAGGTGTTCAGCGAGGCCAGCATCGCCGAGACGCCGATGCCGACGACGATGAGGCGGAAGCCCTGCACGCCGCCGCGATAGGCCAGCAGCCAGATCGCCGCAGCCGTCGCGAGCGCGCCGACGAGGGACCCCGCCACGAGCACCGGCCAGCTCGTCGACACGAGCACGAGCGCGGCGAGCATGCCGGTGAACGCGCCGCTCGAGAGCCCGAGGATGTCCGGGCTCGCCAGCGGGTTGCGGGTGACCGTCTGAAAGAGCGCGCCGGCGATGCCGAGAAGCGCTCCGACACCGAGCGCGCCGAGGGCCCGCGGCATCCGCCATTCGCCCACGACCGTCTGCAGCAAGGGATCGTCGCTGCGCCCGAGCAGAACGGCGACGACATCGGCCGGCGCCACGGGAAAGGTCCCGGAACCCAGGGCGACGACGAGCAGCGCGAGAGAAGCGGCGAAGGCCGCCGCGCCGATGACGAGGCTGCGGCGACGCACGGTCCACCGGGCCGGCCCGAGTCGCAGGCGGAGCGTCGGCGGTACCCGCGGCATCCGCGCCTGCTGCTCCCCTGTCGGGACGCGCTCGCCGCTCACCACCTGCCCGCCCGTCATAGCGCGCTCGCCCGTCGTCGACGCGCGAGCGCGATGAGGATGGGGGCTCCCACGAACGCCGTCACGATGCCGACCGGCACCTCGGCGGGCGCGATCAGCACACGCCCGATGACGTCCGCCGTCAGCACGATGACGGGCGCGAGCACCGCGCTGCCGAGCACGATCACCCGCTGGTCGTTGCCGAAGAGCCACCGGACGATGTGCGGCACCATGAGGCCGACGAACGAGATCGGACCGGCGAGAGCCGTCGCCGCCCCGGCGAGAAGAGTGACGGCCGCGACGACGCCGATCCGGATGCCGCGGACGTTCGCGCCCTGCGCTCGTGCCACGTCATCGCCGAGGGCGACGGCGTTCAGCCCCCGCGCGAGGATCGCCGCCAGCACGAGGCCCGCCGCGATGAACGGCGCGACCGCTGCGATGACGTCCGCATCGCGGCCGAGCAGCGACCCGGCGTTCCAGCTGCGCATCGCGTCGAAGGCGTCGGGGTCGCTCAGCACGATGCCGGTCGTGATGCCCGAGAGCACCGCCCCGAGCGCGACTCCCGCGAGCGTGAGGCGGATCGGACCGGCCGCCCCGCGGCCGCCCGAGCCGATGAGGTAGACCGCCACGGTGACGACGAGAGCACCCGCGAAGGCGAACCAGACCGCTCCCGAGACGGCGCGGATGCCGAAGACCGACATTCCGAGGGCGACGGCGAGCGCGGCGCCGGCGTTGACCCCGAGGATGCCGGGATCCGCGAGCGGGTTGCGTGTGAACGCCTGCATGAGCGCTCCGGCGACCCCGAGCGCTGCTCCCGCCAGCAGTCCCACGATCGTCCGCGGCACCCGCAGATCGAGCACCACGAACGCCGCATCCGGCGAGGCGGTTCCCCGCAGCGCGGCGATCACCGTCTCGAGCGGCAGCGGGTTGGCCCCGATCGCGAGCGAGAGCAGGGCGACGAGGACGAGCGCGCCGACGACCGCGAGGGCGATGACGGCTCGGCGGGCGACGCGGGTCACCGCTCGTCGAGATACCGCTCGATGTCGTCGAGCACGCGCTGGGCGCCGTGCGGTCCGACACCGGCCACCCACGTGCTCGTGTCGACGAGGGTGACGGCGGGGAACGCCGCCGCGTTCTGGGTGATGGCCGCGGGGATGGCCGCGGCATCCGAGACGTCGGCAGCGGTCACGAAGACCGCATCGGCGCGCGCATCGAGGATGTTCTCGGGCGAGATGTCGGCCTGCAGGCCGTCGGCCCAGTCGTGCTCGGGCGTGGTATAGCCGACGCACTCGAGCAGACTGCCGGCGAACGACACCGGCCCGTAGAGGCTGAGCGTGGTCTCGTCGCGCGGTCGGATGACCTGCGCCGTCTGTCCGGCCACGTCGTGCGCCTCGGCGATCTCGGCGCAGCGGTCGTCGACCGCGGCGATCTGCGCGGCGACCTCGTCCTCGCGGCCGAGCGCCTCGCCGATGAGCTCGGCGTTCTCACGCCACGGATCGGCCTGGGTGCCGATGAAGACCGTCGGAGCGATGGCCGACAGCTGGTCGTAGAGCTTGGAGTGCCGTGCCTCGGTGCCGAGGATGAGGTCGGGCTGCAGCGCCGCGATGGCCTCCAAGTCGGGCTCGGGCACGGTCCCGACCGGCTCGACGCCCTCGACCCCGAGATAGGCCGGGATGCCCGCGACGTTGCTCGCGACCGCCGCTCCCACGGGAGTGATGCCGACGGCGACCGCCGTGTCGAGCTCGAGGGGCTCGAGGGTGACGACGCGCTGCGGCTCGGCGGGCACCTCCGTGGTCCCGCGGGCGTGCTCGATCGTCCGCGGCGACGCGCTCCCGGCGGGTTCATCGACTGTGGCCGACCCGGCAGCCGACGACTCCGCGGCGCATCCCGTCAGGAGAAGCGCGGCGATCGCGGACGCGGAGACGAGCCCGAAGGCGCGGCGAAGAGGACGAGACAGCATGACGGGGACCTTCCCTCGGATGAACGCGCGGCATCCCGCGACTGAGGCAAGGCAACCCTAACAACATCCTGTGTACGTCACCGGGAATTACCGCTTCTGGCACCCGCCCAGCCCTCTGCTGCGACGTGACCGTGCCGGACTCAGGAGAAACGGCGACGCCCGGCCGACCGGGCCCCGCGGATACGCGGATGCCGGCCGGCCGGGCGTCGATATCTCCTGAGTTCGGTACGCCGAGCGGTGGTCGCCGGGCGTGCAAATCGACGGAGGCGACGACTCGGTCGAGTCTCAGGAGGCCGCGACAGCCTCCGCGATCGGAGTCTGGCCGCTCGTGAACTCGATCATCCGGCCGACGGTCGACGGCTCGGCCAGGACGGCCGCGATGACGGCGGCAACGTCCGCGCGGGCGACCGACTCCTTCCCGGAACCGCCGACGGCGATGGCACCGGTCGGCTCGTCGAGGGTGAGCGCGCTCGGCGCCACGATGGTCCAGTCGAGGCCGCTCTCGCGCAGGTGCTGGTCGGCTTCGGCCTTCGCCTCGGCGTAGGCGTAGAACGAATCGTCCTCGGGCACGCCGTGATCCATGCCGGCACCGAAGTACGACACCATCACGTACCGCTTCACGCCGGCGGCCACCGCCGCGTCGATCGAGCGGATCGCGGCGTCGCGGTCGACGGCCCAGGTGCGCTCGGGGTCCCCGCCGCCCGCGCCTGCCGCCCAGACCACCGCGTCGTTGCCGCTGACGAGGTTCGCAAGCTGATCGGTGTCGAAGCTCTGCACGTCGGCGACGAGGGGCGTCGCGCCGGTCGACGCCACATCGTCCTCGTGGTCGCGGTTGCGGATGACGGCGGTGACGGTGTCGCCGCGCTCGGCGAGGATCGGCTCGAGCAGGAGCGCGACTTTTCCGTGGCCGCCGATGAGCAGGATGCGGGACATGGGGGTTCCTTTCGTCGGGGAATGGGTCGTCGGTCGGTGGCGCGGGTGACGGGAGGTCAGCCGCGGAAATCGTCGGGGTCGATGTCCTCGAGGAACTCGCGGAACTCGGCGACCCGCTGCTCGGCCGCCTCCGGGGTCTCCGCACCCTCGGGCGCCTCCGAGACGGTGTCGGGGATGCCGGCCTCGGCGAGCACGTCGTCGGCGACGAAGATCGGAGCTCCGGCGCGCGAGGCGAGCGCGACGGCATCCGACGGTCGTGCATCGACGACGCGCGAGCCGGTCAGGGCCGACACCGTGATCTCGGCGTAGAACGTGCCGTCCTCGATGCGCGTGACCTCCACGCGGTCGACGGCCGAGTCGGTGGCCTCGAGAAGCGACACCATGAGGTCGTGCGCGAGCGGCCGGGGCGGCGTCACGCCCTCGATCGCGACGAGGATCGACGTCGCCTCCTGCGACCCGATCCAGACGGGCAGGACGGTGTCGGACAGGTCGTCGACGGGCTTGAGAAGGATGACGTGCTGCTGAGCGGGATCGAGCGCGACACCCAGGACGCGGACCTGGACCATGACACCTCCCGGGGTCGGTTCGGGCCAGCCTACGCACGAGGGAATGCCGAAAGGGCCGTCGTCGTTGCGGGTTGACATGCAGCGTTTCGGCACTCTCTCGTTCGGTCACTACGGTCCTCTCGGCGGCGGCCGGGAGCTGACCGCCGGAGACTCCCTGCGCCAGGCGATCGATCTCGCGCAGGGCATGGACGACCTCGGCGCCGTCGGTGCGTACTTCCGCGTGCACCACTTCGCACGCCAGCAGGCGTCCCCCATGCCGCTGCTGGCCGCCATCGCCGCGACCACGAAGAACATCGAGATCGGCACCGGCGTCATCGACATGCGCTACGAGAACCCGCTCTACCTCGCCGAGGAGGCCGCGGCGGTCGATCTCATCTCCGACGGGCGACTCGCCCTCGGCGTCAGCCGCGGTTCACCCGAGACCGTCGTGAACGGCTACGAGGCGTTCGGCTACACCGGCTCGCAGGACCCGCGCGGTGCCGACATCGCCCGCGAGCACTTCGACACGTTCCTGCGTGCGATCGAGGGCGAGGGCCTCGCCGACCGCGACCCGAACAGCCCGTTCGGCGGTGGGCACGGACGCCAGCGGATCGAGCCGCAGTCCCCCGGTCTGCGCTCGCGCATCTGGTGGGGCGCCGGCAACAGCGACACCGCCGCCTGGGCGGGGCGCCGAGGCGTCAACCTCATGTCGTCGACGCTGCTCACCGAGGCCGACGGCACGCCCTTCGACATCCTGCAGGCCCAGCAGATCGACGCGTTCCGCGCCGCCTGGCGCGAGGCCGGTCACACCGGCGAGCCGCGCGTGTCGGTCAGCCGCAGCATCTTCCCGATCACCACGGCCGAGGACGAGCTCTACTTCGGCGGCGGCAACGAGCAGGACGGCATCGGCTACATCGACGGCATGCGCTCGACCTTCGGCAAGACGTATGCCGCAGCGCCGGACGTGCTCGTCGAACAGCTGCTGCAGGACGCCGCCGTCATGAGCGCCGACACTCTGATGCTGACGATCCCCTCGCAGCTCGGCGTGGATTTCAACCTGCGCATCGTCGAGTCGTTCGCGACGCACGTCGCGCCCGCGCTCGGCTGGCAGCCGGCGACCGCCGCCGTCTGAGCGCGGGGCTCACGGCCGTTAGCGTTGAGCACGAGCGCTGCTCGCTGAGCGCGTGAGGCGTCGCAGCCGCGGCGCCGACTCCCACGGAAGCGAAGGCGCCGCCATGACCATCGATCTCGTCCGTATCGACCCGGTGGGAGCCGACCGCGAAGAACTGATCGCCTTCATGACCGGCGAGGTGTTCCCGTTCCACGTCGGAACCCGGCCGACGCGCGAGCAGGTCGAGGAGGGCATCGGCGCGGGGCGGTACCGCGACGAGGACAACGACTCCTTCTGGATCGACCACGGGGTGCACGGCCGCATCGGGTTCTTCCGCCTCGAGGAGATCAGCGACGGCGCACCGCTGTTCGACCTGCGTCTCGCGTCGGCCTGGCGGGGTCGCGGCCTCGCGAAAGGCGCGCTGGTGACGGCGGCCGACCACGTGTTCACGACCATGCCCGAGGTCGACCGCTTCGAGGGGCAGACCCGCGAGGACAATCGCGCGATGCGCCGCGTCTTCGATGCGTGCGGCTGGGTGCAGGAGGCCTACTACCGCCAGGGATGGCCCGTCGAGGGGTCCGAGCCGCTGGGGTCGGTGGCTTACAGCATCCTCCGCCGCGACTGGGAGACCGGCGAGATCACTCCCCTCCGCTGGTCGTAACTCGCGTCGACGTGCCGGGCTCCGCGCCCCGACAATGGACGGATGACGCAACGCCGCCGCACGATCATCGACCGTGACGGCGCCTCGCTCGCGGTGACGGACGCGGGAGGGTCAGGTCCCGCTGTGCTGTTGCTGCACGGGTTGGCGGGAAGCTCGCGGGAGCTCATGCCCACGGCGGAGGCACTCGTCGACCGGCACCGGGTGCTGCTCCTCGACCAGCGCGGTCATGGCCACAGCACGCGGCGACCCGACGACCTCTCCCGCAACGCCTTCGTGGCGGATGCCGTCACCGTGATCGAGCGGTTCGCGCCGGGCGAGCGCGTGGCGCTGGTCGGGCAGTCGATGGGCGCGCACACCGCGTTTCTCCTCGCGAGCCGGCGTCCCGACCTGGTCAGCCTGCTCGTCATGCTGGAGGGGCACCCGGCCGGAAGCTCCGATCCACAGGATGCCGCCGATCTCGGCGCCTTCTTCGCCTCGTGGCCGCTCCCCTTCGCCGACGTCGCCACCGCGCGGGCGTTCCTCGGCGACTCGCCGCTCAGTGAGGCCTGGATCGCCGACCTCGAACAGACGCCGTCGGGGCTTTGGCCCCGCTTCGACGCGGACGTCATGCAAGCCTCGATCACCGCGGTGCACGAGCCTCGATGGGCGGAATGGGAGAGTCTCGCCGTGCCGACGACCGTCGTCTTCGCCGCCCGCGGCATGTTCTCGGCCGAGCAGCAGGCCGAACTCGCCGCGCGACGCCCGGCCACCCGCATCCTGATCCTCCCCGAGGGAAGTCACGACGCGCACCTCGACGCCGTCGAGTCCTGGATCGGCGCCCTCCGCGAGGCGCTCGCCTGACGCCATCCGCGCGAGCATGCATCGGAGAGCCCGCAAGGGTACTACCACGGCGGGCGCGGGCGGTAGAGCGGCGGGGATTCCGTGGGCGGGGCCATACCGTCTTCTTCGCCCCGGGTGCCCACAGCACCTGTTCCAGCGAAGAAAGAAGAAGCACCATGCTCTGGACGATCCTCGGCCTCATCCTCGTCGGACTCATCGCCGGCTTCATCGCGCGCGCCGTCATCCCCGGCAAGCAGAACATCGGCATCCTGATGACCATCGTGCTCGGCATCGTCGGCTCGTTCGTCGGCGGGTTCCTCGGGTTCCTCATCTTCAACCACAGCCCCGAGGGCGGTTTCCTGCAGCCCTCCGGCATCATCGGCTCGATCATCGGCGCCATCATCGTGCTCGGCATCTACGTCGCCGTCTCGCGCCGCGGCTCGACCCGCACGCGCTGAGACGGCTGCGCCCGCGCATCGCGCCGACTCCTCAGATCCCGCCGACTACTCGCCCCGAGAGTCGACGGCAACCCGTCGCGGGCCCCGTTCTGAGGAGTCGGTGCGCCGCCGCCGTGCCACCCCGCCGCCCCTGAGCCGGAATACCCGCCGGGCGGCGCGGCTTGCACACTCCATGAGCACTATCGGCAACAGCGACCTGTCCGTCTTCCCGCTCTCGCTGGGCGGCAACGTGTTCGGCTGGACCGCCGACCGCGACGCCTCCTTCGCGATCCTCGACGCGTTCGTCGAGGGCGGCGGCGACTTCGTCGACACCGCCGACTCGTACAGCGCCTGGGTGCCGGGCAACAGCGGCGGCGACAGCGAGCGCATCATCGGCGAGTGGCTCGCCGCACGAAACCGCCCCGAGGTCGTCGTGGCGACGAAGGTCAGCCAGCACCCGGAATTCCGCGGCCTGTCGGCATCGAACGTGCGCGCCGCCGCCGAGGCCTCGCTCGAGCGCCTGGGCGTCGATGCGATCGACCTCTACTACGCGCACTTCGACGACGAGGAGACGCCGCTCGACGAGACCGTCGGCGCCTTCGGAAAGCTCGTGAGCGACGGCCTCGTGCGGCACGTCGCCGTGTCGAACTACAGCGCCGAGCGCATCCAGGAGTGGCTCCGCATCGCCGACGAGACCGGCGTCGCCCGCCCCGTCGCCATCCAGCCGCACTACAACCTCGTGCACCGCAACGACGTCGAGGGCTCGATCGCCCCGCTCGCCGAGCGCGAGAACCTGAGCCTCGTTCCCTACTTCGCCCTCGCGAAGGGCTTCCTCACCGGAAAGTACCGGTCGACGGATGCCGCCGGCCAGAGCTCCCCGCGAGCCGAGGGCGCCGCGGTGTACGCCACCCCGCAGGGCCTCCGCATCGTCGACGCCCTCGAGCGCATCGGCGCCGCGCACGACGTCTCGATCGCCGCGACCGCCCTGGCCTGGCTCCGCGCCCAGCCGACCGTCGTCGCCCCGATCGCGAGCGCGTCGCGCGTGGATCAGGTGCAGGGCCTCCTCGACGGCGGCCGCGTCGAGCTCACCGCCGACGAGGTGGCCGAGCTCACGCGCATCTCGGAGTGGACGCCCGAGGCCTGAGCCGCGGCATCCGCTCGGCCCGGTGACGGTCGCGATTCTCGGACGATCGCGCTGATCTCGGACGATTCCACGGATATCGTCCGAGATCGGTGTGATCCTCCGCCGACGGATGCCGGATGCCGCGCCCCCCGTCAGCGGCGGAGGCTCGCCGCGGATCAGGGCCGCCAGAGACCGACGGCGACCGTGATGAGCACGATCGCGGCGACTAGCGCGATCCACCCGCCCGCCGTCCCGCGCGACGGCCTCTCCGCGGCGGGGAGACCCAGCTCGGCCCGGATGCGAGCCAGCTCACCATCGATCTCCTCGCGCCGCAGGTGAGACCAGTTCTGCGCGTAGGAGAGACCAGCTGCGTCGCCCGTGTAGAGCTGTCGCCGCTCCTCTTCCAACTGCGCCATGCGCGCGCGCAGCTCGTCCGGCGTCATCGGCTCGGAGTCCATCGGCTCTCCTCGTTCTCAGCAGGCATCCGCGGGGTCCCCTGTCAGCGCCGCCGGTCGAGCGCGGTGGACTCCCGCGCGTGCAGGGTCGGCAGCACATGGGTGCGCTGCACCGGCCGCTTCGGTCCATCGACGAGCCGGGCGATGAGCGTCTCGACGGCCAGGCGTCCGATGTGCTGCTTGGGCGGGCGCAGCGCGGTGATGGCCGGCTCCGCGCTCGCGGCGACCTCGTCGTCGTAAGCGACGATCGCGAGGTCGTCGGGCATCGCCCAGCCGACGTCCCGCGCCTGCTGCTGCAGCAGCACCGCCTGCGGGTCGGAGTGGACCAGCAGCGCCGTCGTGCCGGTGACGCGGCACTCGGCGAGCAGATCCGACACCGCCCTCTCGCGGGCCGCGGCATCCAGATCGTCGAGCGAGATGTCGCGGTCGATCGTCGGCACGAGGCCGTCGTCCTCGACCGCCCGTCGCCAGCCGCGTCGCAGTCGCGGCGAGGTGGGTGACCCCGCCGAGGCGACGAACCCGACCCGGACGTGCCCGCGCGCCGAGAGGTGCGCCGCCGCGAGCGAGCCCCCGAACACGTGGTCGGTCGTGACCGATTCCAGCCGCGTAAGAGTCAGGTCCGACGGCGCCGAACGCTCGGCGAGCACCACGGGGATCGGCAGCGCGTCGAGCCAGTGGAGGAGCGCCGCGCCGTCGGCGCCCGCGACCTCGGGGGCGACGATCAGTCCGTGGAGCGTTCCCGACTCCAGCAGCGAGGAAATCTGCCGGCGCTGGTCGTCGACCGAGTAGCTGGCCCCGCGCAGCACGAGCTGCACGCCGCCGTCGGTCGCTGCCGCCCGCGCGCCGATGACGATCTGCGGCCAGTAGTAGGTCAGCGACGGCACGACCATCCCGACGCGGAACAGCGGCGGACGGATGCCGCCGACGCCGAGCGGCACGGAGGTGTCCAGGCGACTGCGCAACGTCGCGCCGCCGTGCACGCGTGTCAGCAGCCCGCGGTCGGCGAGGTACCCGATGTCGCGGCGGATGGTGAGCTCGGCGACCCCGAGTCGAACGGCGAGATCCGCCACCCGCACCGAGCCGGCCGAGCGGAGCTCATCGAGGATGCGCTCGCGGCGCGAGACCGCGAAACCTGCCGTCGTCGGCTCATCCACGGCATCCACTGTATCGATCGTTCGGATTCGAGTGTGTTCGATCGTGTTCGTTCTGCTCGCGCGATGGGGCTGCCGGTGGTTCCCTCGGATCAACCCCCCACTGGACCTTCACTGACGAGGAATCCACCGATGGCAAAGATGTCATGGGCTCGGGCGTTCGCGCCCGTCGCCGCCGCTCTCATCGCGACGACCGGCCTGGTCGTCCCGGCAACCGCGGCGAGCGCCGCACCCCTCCCCCCGTCGACCGCGAACGGCACCACGGCGAACACCGTCGCAGCGGACGCCGACGCCGCCGAGTTGCCGACGCTCACTTACGACGACGTCGCCGAATGGGCCGAGCTGCTCGTGAACGGCGAGGACGTCGAGCGCGACGCCGCCGGCTCGCCCTTCAACACGTTCGGCGGCTTCGGCTCGGTGTCGTGCAACAACACCTCGAACCTCCTCCTCGACTACAAGGAGGAGAACCCGGATGTCTACTGGCGCATCCTGCGCATGCTGTTCGACCCGGTGGAGGGTGCGGGACTGAAGCACATCAAGGTGGAGCTCGGCGCCGACAACAACACCTCGTCGGGCACCGAACCCGCCACGAAGCGTTCCGCCGACGAACCCGCCAACGTGCTGCGCGGCGCCGGCTTCCACTTCATCGCCGACGCGCAGTCGATCAACCCGGACATCGAGGTCGAGGCGCTCCGCTGGGGCGAGCCGTCGTGGACGAAGGCGCAGCCCGACCTCCGCTACCAGTGGTACAAGGAGACCATCGACGCCGCCTACGACACCTACGGTGTCGAGTTCGACTACCTGAGTCCGTCGCAGAACGAGGTCCACGCGAACTACATCGGCTCCGAGCTCGCCTGGACCGTCGACTTCGCGAAGCGCCTCGAGGCGGACGCTCGGGCCGAGGGCGCGCGCTACGACTACTCGAAGATCAAGATCGTCGCGCTCGACTCCTACCGGAACGTCGGCCAGGTCTCGCGTGCGATCCTCGCCAGCCCCGAGGCGCTCGAGCAGGTCGACGCGATCGGCTACCACTACGACATCGCCGGCGACCCGGCGCTCACCCGCCTGAACAAGGAGTTCGGGATGGAGGTGCTCTATTCCGAGGGCGTCGCGCCGATGATTGATCCCGAGTACCGCGTGCAGGCCGACCCCGCGCGCGGAGGCATCGGCGGCACGGTCGGCGCGGTCGACATCGCCGACCGGTTCATCAACGCCTACCGCTGGAGCGGGTCGAGCGCCGACCCGGGCCACATGACGACCTTCCTCTTCCAGCCCGCCGTCAGCGCGCTCTACGAGGGCTCGCAGTACTCCCCCAAGCACCTCATCCGCGCCTCCGACCCGTGGTCGGGCTACTACGAGGGCGGCGTCGGCATTGCGCTCGTCCGCCACTTCACGCAGTTCATCGAGGAGGGCTGGGAGTACATCGAGGGCGCGTCGGGCGGTGACGGGCAGAAGGGCGACGGCGGAACCGTCGTCGACACCTCGACCCGCACGGCGCTGACCCTGCGCACACCGGAGGCCGACGTGGCCGCCGGTGAGAACCTCGAATTCAGCCAGGTGCACGCCAACAACACCTCGCGCGTCCGCAACTTCGAGGTCAAGGTCGCGAACCTCGACACCGACGAGGACACCCCGCTGTACGTGTGGGAGACCACGGGACCGGATGCCGGCGACGCGTTCGACGCGGACTGGTTCCAGAACACCGGAAAGGTCGTCCCGGTGCGCACCGAGACGACGGACGGGGTGGAGTACGACGTCTACCGGGTGCAGGTGCAGCCGTACTCGATCCTCACGCTCGCGACGCAGCAGCACGGCATCCATGACGCCGCGACCGACTACGAAAGCGGCCAGTACGCCGCCACGGTGACCGACGACGTCCTGCCGCTCCCCTACACCGACGACTTCGAGTACGCCGACTACGCCGTTCAGGACGTCGGCGGCGTCCCGATGGACTACGTCACCCGCCGGGGCGGGTCGCCCCGCTACACCGCCGACCAGAACGGCGCCTTCGAGGTCATCGGCACGGATGCCGGCAACGTGATGCATCAGGCGATCCACGCCGACAACCGCGGCTACACCTGGAACGTGTGGGGTGACGGCTCGCAGCGGAACCCCTCGACCACGACGCCCGCGACCGTGCTCGGTGACCACACCTGGACGAACTACACCGCGAAGATCGACTTCCGCCTCGACGGCGTCGTCCGCGACGCGTCGCTGGCGAACTTCGCCGGCCTCGGCGTGCGCCAGACGACCACCGAGGGCACCGGCGCCGACCTCGCGACCTACACCGCCCGCGTGCACGCCGACGGAACGTGGGAGCTGCGCAAGCTCGGTCAGAACGTCGCGACCGGCACCGTCTTCATGTTCGATGCCGACGCCTGGCACGAACTCGAGGTCGAGGCGCGCGAGAACGTCATCACCGTCCGTCTCGACGGCCAGCAGCTCGGCACCTACGCCGACACGACACCGAACCCGACGATGGCCGGACGCGTCTCGATCGTGAGCGGCTACTACAACACGCAGTTCGACGACCTCGCGATCACCCCGATCGAGGATCTGTCGTGGCACGCCGTGAAGGTCGACGACGCCGATGCGCGCATCTCGTACCCGCAGGGCTTCTCGTTCACGCAGGCCGGCTACGCGCACTACAACCGCACGCAGCACGTCGTCGCGGCGGGCCGCTCCTTCGCCTTCGACCTCGACGGCACCGGATTCAACCTCAACGGCGCGACCGGCGCCTCGGTCCTCTCGATCACCGTCGACGACCAGCCGGCGCGCACCGTCACCGTCTCGGGCATCGGCAACCGGCAGACCTCGGCGTGGGTGCGCGGGCTCGAGGACGGCCCGCACCGCGTGACGGTGCAGGTCGTCTCGGGAACGTTCAGCCTCGACAGCATCGACCTGCTCGTCGGCGGCTCGAGCGGCGGCACGGCCGATCCCGAGCTGCGACCGGTCGAGGTCCTGACGGCGCTTCCGCGCCTGACGACCGTCCCCGCCGCGGTGCCGGGGCTTCCCGAGACCGTCCGCGCCCGCAGCGAGGCCGGCGGCGAGATCGACGCTCCGGTGACGTGGAGCACGACCCCTGCCCAGTTCGGAACCGCGTACGACCTCGTGAAGGTCGACGGCGTGTTCCGCGACAACCCGTCGCTGGCCGTCAGCGCCTACGTCGAGGTGGTGCCCGCCGGCATCCGCTACTTCGTCGACGCCAACGCGCCCGCCGATGCTCCGTCGTACCCCGCCGTGCGGGATGCCGCAGCCGACGCCCTGCGCAACACCGCCGCCGACGCCGCCTACTCGGCGAGCGCCGGGTGGGGTCGTGTCGGATCGGCCTCGGCGAAGGGCCGCCTGAACCAGACGCCGTACGACAAGACGCGTGAAACCGGCTGGTACAGCGCGAATGCCGGGACTCCTCTCGTCTACCGCTTCGCGCTGGATGCCGGCGAGTACGACATCGCGACCGGTCACACCGAGTGGTGGAACCCGGGCTCGGGGCGCAGCCGCGTCGTCACGGGGACGGTCGAGTACACCGCCGGCGGCGAGACCGTGCGGGTGCCCGTGGGCACGCACACCTTCGCCAACGGCAGCATCGGTCAGACCGCGGTGCTGCGCGGCGGATTCACCCTCGACGCAGCGACCGAGGTGACGGTGCGCATCGCCGGCACCGGCGGCACCGAGGCCCCGGCGCTCAGCTGGATCGGCATCTCCGATCACGCCGAGACCGCCGACCGCACCGGGCTCGCCGCGGCGCTGGCCGAGGCGACGACCGCGCCGCGGCAGGCGTACACACCCGAGACCTGGCAGGCGCTGCGCGACGAGGGCCTCGCCGCCAAGGCCGTGCACGACGACCCGTCGGCGACCCAGGAGCAGGTGGATGCCGCGACTGCGGCGCTCCGCGCGGCGATCGACGCCCTGGTCGAGGTCGCCTACCTGGCACTGCCCGACTACCGCATCGCCGTCGTGGCGGGCGAGGAGCTCGAGCTGCCCGGCACCGTCGAGCTCGCGACGCGCAGCGGTGCGACGCAGGAGGTCCCGGTTCAGTGGCAGGAGACGCCGGCCACCGAGACGCCGTACGCGGTCGTTGCGGTCGCGGGTCGCGCCGGCCAGACACCGGTGACGCTCCAGCTCGAGGTCATTCCGGACGGCGTCGTGGCCTTCGTGGACGCGGCATCCACGCAGGGCGTCGCCGACCCGGAGGCGCCGGGCGCATCCCCCGCCTTCGACGCCGTCGCCGCGCTCCGCGGCGACGCGCTCATCGGCGACGTCCCCGATCAGGTCTTCAGCGAGGAGACCGGGTGGGGGCTCCGCAATCCGATCGGGTCGGGCGAGAACCACGTCGGCCTCCGCGCCCGCGGCACCGGCGTCTACGACAAGAGCCGCACCACCGGATGGTGGGCGAGCTCGGGCGGATCGGTCGACTACGGCTTCACCCTCCCGGCGGGCTCGTACGAGCTGACGAGCGGCTACCAGGAGTGGTGGAGCGTGACCCGCCAGGTCGCACCGAGCGTCGAGATCGGCGGCGAGCGGATCGCCGGCGACCCCGTGAACCTGTCGGGGTCGACGCCCCAGGGCACGTCGACGATCGCGTTCACGCTCGACGAGGAGACCGTCGTCGACTTCCGGGCCGCGCGCGGCGACGGCAGCGCCGACCCCGTGCTCAGCTGGATCGCCATCGCGGACGTCACGGCGCCGGGCGCGCCGACCGGCGTCAGGGCCGAGGCGACGTCGACGACGACCGCGACGGTGTCGTGGCAGGCGCCGGCGGGTGCCGGCATCCGGTACGACGGATTCCGCGTCTTCGTGGGCGATGCCACCGAGCCGGTGTGCGAGGTGGCGTCGGATGTCACCGCGTGCGAGCTGACGGAACTGACCGCCGGCGGCGCGTACGACGTCTCGGTCGTCTCCTTCGACGCCGATGCCGAGAGCGAGCGAGCCACGGTGCGTCTCGCCCTGCCCGAGGTGCCGGCCGACGACGCCCGCTCGGTACCCGGCAAGGCGGTGCTGAGCTCCGACGACGGCTGGGACACGGGCCTGAAGGACGGCACGTTCCGGGTCACGATGAACCTGTGGTGGGGTCAGAACGGCTCGCTGTTCAAGCTGTTCCGCGACGGCGAGCTGGTCGGGTCGGTTCCGCTGCAGATCGCCGGCGGCCCGAGCGCGCAGCAGGCGATCGTCGACATCGCGGGGCTCCCGAACGGCACCTACCGATTCACGGGCGAGCTCGTGAACTCACGCGGTACGACGGCGACGGCGCCCCTGACGGTGACCGTGACCGACGCCTCCCCCGGCGCGCCGGTGCTCGCGCACGACAATTGGGACGGCGACGGGACCTACACCGTGCGCGCCGACATGTGGTGGGGCACTAATGCCACGTCGTACCGCTTCCTCGAGAACGGCGTCGAGGTGGCGGCGGACGAGCTGGTCGCGGCGAGCCCCCGTGCCCAGGCAGCGACCCTCGCGGTGACGGGCAAGGCGCCGGGGCAGTACCGCTACGTCGTGGAGTTCACGAACGCGGTCGGCACAACCGCGAGCACGCCCCTCGTGGTGACCGTGCGCTGACCGGAGCCTCCCGACCGGACGGATCTCGGAGGATCGCGCGGACCTCGGAGCCTGCTTCACCGCAGGCTCCGAGGTTCGCCACGTCTTCCGAGGTTCCTTCTCGTCCGGCATCCGACATCGCGGGGGAACATGCCACATCTGTGGTATGACCACAGCCGATTTCCGTGTTTAATGAAGCCATGAGCACCGCAACGGTCGGATACAGCGCCATCTCGAGCTACTCCCGCGTCGAGATCCTCCACCTCATCCAGGAGCAGCCCCGACGCACCGTCGCCGAGCTGCAGGAGGCGACCGAGCTGCATCCCAACACCATTCGCGAGCACCTTGCGCGCCTCATCTCCGACGGCGTCATCGTGTCGGAGAAGGAGCATCGCACCACGCGCGGCCGGCCGCGCGTCCTCTACAGCGCGGCCGACGGCGACGCGACGAGCAGCGCGGTGCAGCGTCGAAAGGTTCGCGATGCCGCCGCCCGCGGCGATCTCATGCGCCGGGTCCTCACCCTCGACGCGCCGGATGTGCTCGAGACCCGGGCGCTGCACCAGATCGATGCGCTCGTCGAGGAGCTCGAGGACGAAGGATTCGACCCGGTCATCGACGAGCGGTCACTGACGGTCGATCTCACCCCGTGCGCGCACGCGACCGCGCAGGCGGGTCATCGCGAGGTCCTCTGCGGCGTGCATCTGAGCCTGCTCCAGGGCGTGCTGACCGCGGCCGGCGGGCCGCTCGCGGTGGACGGCATGCGCTCCTCCTGCGATCCGTCGGTGTGCATCATCCAGCTGCTGCACGCCGCCGTCACGCACGACTGACCCCCTCCCACCCGTCCCCTGACCGCGAGACAGCAGTTTCGCGCCGAGACCGCGGGGCGAACCCGCTCTCTCGGCGCGAGAGTGACGTTTCGCGGATGCCAGGGCGTCGGGGCGCGAGCGAGGTCAGCGCGCGGCGGCGACGAGCAGCGCGGCGATCGCGCGGGCGTCCGCCGTGCCGCGCGACGACTCCGCGCCGGACTCGCGCCCCGGTTCGCGGAGACGCATCGCGAGGTCGCCGGTCACGACGAGCAGCAGCTGCTCTGCGAGCTCCTCCGCACGCGCGGACGCCACCGGGGCAGCGAGCCGGCGCAGCCGCGAGCGCATCGCGTCGGTGTCGGCGCGGACAGCGGCGGCGACCTCCGCCGGCGCGTCGGCGTACTCCGCCGCCGATCCGAGGAACGCGCACCAGCGCGAGCCCTGCGGCTTATCGCGGAACCGTTCGAGGGCGTCGAAGACCGCCAGCAGCTGCTCGACGGGGTCGTCGTGGCGCGCGATCGCGTCGTCCCAGACATCGATCCACGCGGCCTGGCGCCGCTCGAGCGCCGCGGCGAGGAGCGCCTCCTTGCTCGCGAAGCCGCGGTAGAGCGTCGCCGCCGACACCCCTGCCCGCGCGATCACGGCGTCGATCGGAGTCGCGGAGATCCCGCGCGTGAAGAACAGGTCCTCGGCCGCGTCGAGGATCCGTTCCTCCGTGCCCGCGCGCAAACCCATGTCCAGCACTCTATGCTCGATAAAACAGAAACGATCGTTTTCATTCGAGGAGTCGTCATCGCCCGCTCGGAGATCGCCCTCGTGGCCGCCGGCGCAGCGCTCATCGCCGCGACCTACGGGCTCGTGCGCCTCGCCTTCGGCCTGCACCTGCCGGCGATGAGCGCCGACCTCGCGATCGACAGCGCCGCGGCAGGCCTCATCTCGGCGGCCGGCTCGATCGTCTACGGGGCGGCCGCGGTTATCGGATTCTTCGCGAGCACCCGTCACCCCCGCGCGCTCGTCGTCGCCGCCATCGTGACGGCCGGCGGCGGGGCCATCGGCATCGCCTTCGCCGCGCACGCCGGCATCCTCGCCGCCGCGTGCGCGCTCAGCTCGGCCGGCGCCGGCCTCGCCTCCCCCGCGCTCGTGCGCATCGTGCAGCGCGGCGTCCGCTCGGGCGCGGTCGATCGCGCGCAGGCGGCGGTCAATGCCGGCACCGGCCCCGGCCTCGCGATCGCCGCCCTCATCGCGGCGGCGACGGCCGAGCAGTGGCGCGCAGCATGGATGATCGCCGCCGGGGCGACCGCACTCTCCGCCGCGAGCGTCCTCGTGCTCGATCGTCGATCACGACCCGAGCAGGGCGAGCCACGGACCCGGGATGCCGCATCCTCCACCGCTGCGCGACTGCCCCCGGCCCCGTGGTGGTCGGCGCACCTGCACGCCGCTGCGGCCGCGGCCCTGTTCGGAATCGGGGCCGCCGCCGTCTGGACCTACGGCCGCTCGCTCATGACCGAGGCGGCGACCGGGGGCGATCATTCGCTCCTCGGGTGGATCGCGCTCGGATGCGGCGGCGCCGCCGTCATCCTCACCGGCCGCCCGACGGCGCCCCTTGCTCCCCCGCGGCTCTGGCTGCTGACGACGCTCGTCGCGGCGGCCGCGACCGCGCTGCTGGGCGTCGCCGCCATCCATCCCGTGGCCGCCCTCGCCGCGTGCGCGCTCTTCGGCTGGGGGTACGTCGCGGCGACGGGAGCCCTCATCGCCTGGACCGCACGGATCGCTCCCGACCACGCTGCGGCCGGCACGGCCTTGCTGTTCGTGGTGTTCATGGCGGGGCAGGCCGCCGGGGCGGCCCTCCTCGGTGCCGCCCTGCCGGCCGTCGGGCCCGCCGCGACCTTCGGCATCGCGGCCGCCGCGGCCGCGGCATCCGGACTCCTCGCCGTCACCGTCCCCGCGCGCCGCGCCCGCCCCGCCGCCCGCGCCGTCTGACCCGGGTCAGCCGCCGATGGCGTTCATGCCGCGCGCCGGCTGCAGGAAGCCGGGGTCGTCGATCGCGTGCCCGGCCTTCTTGCCCGCGATGCAGTTGCGGAGCACGCGGTCGATGTCGGACGCGCGGTCCGCCGGCGCCACGTCGGCCCGCATCACCGGGAGCAGGTCGTACTCGTCGATCGAGAAGAGGCAGTTGCGCAGCTGGCCGTCGGCCGTGAGCCGCATCCGGTCGCACGCACCGCAGAAGGGCGCCGTGACCGACGCGATGACGCCGACGGTGTGCTCGCCGCCGTCCAGACGCCAGCGTTCGGCCGGCGCTCCGCCGCGACCGGGGACCGGCTCGAGGTGCCACCGGCGTCCGAGAGCCTCGAGGATCTCTTCGCGCGTGACCATCGTCGAACGATCCCACGTGTGCCCCGCATCGAGCGGCATCTGCTCGATGAAGCGCATCTGCGCGTCGTGCGCCACGGCGAACGCGACCAGGTCGGCGAGCTCGTCGTCGTTGACGCCCCGCATCGCCACCGCGTTGATCTTGAGCGGGCGGAGACCCGATTCCTGAGCCGCACGGACGCCGGCGAGCACATCGTCGAGCCGATCGCGCCGCGTGAGGGCTCGGAAGCGCTCACGATCGAGCGTGTCGAGCGAGATGTTGAGACGGCGAAGGCCGGCGTCCACGAGGTCGGGCAGCACCTCGGGCAGTCGGATGCCGTTGGTCGTCATCGCGATCTCGACCGGGCCCGCGGGCGATTCGAGCGCCGCGAGGCGCCGGACGATCTCGACGATGTCGGTGCGCAGCAGCGGCTCGCCGCCGGTGAGTCGGAAGGTCGTGATGCCGGCGGCCGCCGCGACGGTGGCGATCTCGAGGATCTCGTCGACCGTGAGGATGCTCTGGCGTGCGAGCCACTCGTTCCCCTGCTCGGGCATGCAGTAGGTGCAGCGGAGCGAACAGCGGTCGGTGAGCGAGACGCGCAGATCCCGGTGGACTCGCGCGAACCGGTCCACCAGCGGCAGCGTCATGCTCCGAGCGTAACCGGCCCTGCGGGGGTGAGGGCCGGGGAAAACACGTCGCGTCGTCGGCGTGTGGTCTGATCACACCTTGCATGTGGTCTGACCACGCTCTACGATTATTCCCGGCGGCTGATCACCATGCCGAATCAGGCCGCTCGCTACCTTCAGGCTGACGAAAGCCGCCTCCCGAAAGGCACCGCCCGATGGACTTCCTCGATCCGCTGCTCCTCGCCCGCTGGCAGTTCGGACTGACGACGCTGTACCACTACCTCTTCGTGCCGCTCACGCTCGGAATGGCGCTCGTGGTCGCCATCTTCCAGACCGTGTGGCACCGCACCGGAGACGTGAAGTGGCTGCACCTCACGCGGCTGTTCGGGAAGATGCTCCTGATCAACTTCGCGATGGGCGTGGTCACCGGCATCGTGCAGGAGTTCCAATTCGGCATGAACTGGTCCGCCTACTCGCGCTTCGTCGGCGACATCTTCGGCGCACCCCTGGCTTTCGAAGGTCTCATGGCCTTCTTCTTCGAGGCCACCTTCATCGGGCTGTGGATCTTCGGCTGGGACAAGCTCCCCCGCCTCGTGCACCTGTTCTCGATCTGGATGGTGGTGCTCGGCTCGACCCTGTCGGCATACTTCATCCTCGCCGCCAACGCCTTCATGCAGAATCCCGTCGGCTACCAGCTCGCCGGCGACGGCGGGCGCGCGGAGCTCATCGACTTCGGCGCGGTGCTGACGAATCCGATCGTGCTCGCCGCCTTCCCGCACACGATCTTCGCGGCCTGGATGTTCTCGGCCGCCGTCGTCATCGCCGTCGCCGCGTGGCACATCTCGCGGGCGCAGCACCTCGACACGATGCGGCCCGCCCTCCGCTTCGGCATGTGGGGCATGATCGTCTCCTTCGTCGGCGTCGCGATCTCGGGCGACCAGCTGAGCCTCGTCATGGTCGCCACCCAGCCGATGAAGATGGCGGCCGCCGAGGCGATGTGGAACAGCGCCTGCGGGGCCGACGCGTCGTTCTCGATCTTCTCCCTCGGCACCCCCGACGGCACCGAGGAGATCTGGTCGCTGCGCGTGCCCTACCTGCTCTCGTTCCTCTCGACCCACAGCTTCGACGGCTGCGTCGAGGGCCTGAACGACCTGCAGGCGCAGTACACCGAGACCTTCGGGGCGGGCGTCGACTACCGCCCGATCGTCTGGGTGACCTACTGGTCCTTCCGCTGGATGATCGGTCTCGGCGGCATCGCGGCGCTCATCTCGGTCGCCGGCCTGTGGGTCACGCGCGCCAAGGCCACCCGCCCGGTCGCCCGCTGGATGTGGAAGGTCGCCATCTGGTCGGCGCCCCTCCCCCTCCTCGGCAGCCTCGTCGGCTGGATCTTCACCGAGATGGGCCGTCAGCCCTGGATCGTGTTCAGCCTCATGCTCACCGAGGACGGCGTCTCGCCGAATGTCCCGGGGTGGACGGTGCTGGTCTCGCTCCTCGCCTTCACGGCGGTGTACGCCTCGCTCGCGGTGGTGGAGTTCGGCCTCATCCGCAAGGCCGCGCAGAAGGGCCCCGATCCGCTCCCCGAACCGGGCTCGGACGAGTCCGGCGCCCCGGCCCTGACCACCACCGTCTACTGAGGAGGCGACCATGGATCTCGCGTACGTCTGGTTCTTCATCGTCGGCGTCTTCTTCGTCGGCTACTTCGTCCTCGACGGATTCGACTTCGGCGTCGGCATGTCGCTGCCCTTCCTCGGCAAGGACAACGTCTCACGGCGCCAGATCATCAACACGATCGGCCCGGTCTGGGACCTCAACGAGACATGGGTCATCGTCGCGGGCGCGTGTCTGTTCGCCGCCTTCCCGGAGTGGTACGCGACCCTCTTCAGCGGCTTCTACCTGCCGCTGCTGCTCATCCTCATCGCGCTCATCCTCCGCGGCGTCTCGTTCGAGTACCGCCACCAGCGCGACGACCCGAGATGGCGCGCGCGCTTCGACGCCATGATCGTCTGGGGCTCCGCCGTCCCCGCCTTCCTGTGGGGGGTCGCGCTGGCGAACATCGTGCAGGGCGTTCCCATCGACGCCGACAAGGAGTTCACCGGCACCCTGCTGACGCTCCTCAACCCGTACGGCCTGCTCGGCGGCGTCGTGACTCTGCTGCTGTTCTTCACGCACGGGGTGTACTTCGTCGCACTCAAGACCGACGGACAGGTGCGCGCCGACGCGCGCCGCCTCGCGACCCGATCGGGACTCCTCACGGTGGTTGCGGCGGCGGTCTTCCTCGCCTGGACCGTGCTGTCGGCGCTCGAACGGGGCGCGCCGCTCGTCGGTCTCGTGGCGACCGCGGCGACGATGGCCGCTGTGCTGCTCATCGGCTCGGTCGGCGCGAACCTGCGGGACCGCGAGGGATGGGCCTTCGCCTTCGGCGCCGGCACGGTGCTCTTCGCCGTCCTGACGCTCTGGTTCGCCCTCTTCCCGAACGTCATGCCGTCCTCGAGCGACCCGGCGTGGAACCTCACGATCGAGAACGCGTCGTCGACCGACTACACGCTGACCATCATGACCTGGGCCGCGGTGATCTTCCTGCCGATGATCCTGCTCTATCAGGGCTGGACGTACTGGGTGTTCCGCAAGCGGGTCACCCGTGCGCGGATCGAGGAGGCCGACCTCGTCGCGCACTGAGCTGCCCGCCGGTCCCACCGCGACGCGACGCGCCGTCCGGCGGGTAAGGCAGGATCGAGAGGTGACTATGGACGGGCCCGAGGCGCCGGCGCGCCGCAGCGGCCGGCCGGTGGATCCACGACTGCTCCGCTACGCCCGCGGCTCGCGCGCCTTCTTCGTCGCACTCGCGGCGATCGGCGCCGCCCAGACGCTCGTCGTCGTCGCCTTCTCGTGGCTCCTCACCCGCGCCGTCGTCGGCGCGATCGAGCGGATGCCGCCCGCCGACCTCGCCGGCGTGCTCGCCGCCCTCGGTGCCACCGTCGCCGCCCGCGCCGGACTGCTGTGGCTGCGCGAGTCGCTGTCGGCGCGCGCCGCCGCGCGGGTGCGCGGCGAACTGCGGGCGGGACTCATCGCGGCGCTCGGGCGCCTCGGCCCGGGCTGGCTCGAGACCCGCAACACCGCGCAGCTCGCCGTCACCGCCGGACGCGGGCTCGACGCGCTCGATGCGTACTTCGGCCGGTACCTGCCGCAGCTCGTCCTCACCGCCGTCGCGACGCCGATCCTCATCGCGGTCATCTGGTGGAACGACTGGGTCTCGGGACTCACGGTGCTTCTGACGATGCCCCTCATTCCGCTCTTCATGGTTCTGATCGGGCTGGCCACCCGTACCGTGCAGCGCCAGCAGTGGCAGACCCTGCGTCAGCTCGCCGCCCGCTTCGCCGACACCGTGCGCGGACTCTCGACCCTGACCGTGTTCGGACGCCAGCACCGAGCCGCCGGGTCAATCGCGACCATGACCGAGCGCTACCGGGTCGAGACGATGCGCGTCCTCCGCGTGTCGTTCCTGTCGGGATTCGCCCTCGAGTTCCTCGCCTCGATCTCCGTCGCGATCGTCGCGGTCTCGATCGGCTTCCGCCTGATCGACGGCGACCTCGGCCTCGCCGTCGGGCTCTTCGTCCTGCTCCTCGCGCCCGAGGCCTACCTGCCCCTCCGACAGGTCGGCGTGCAGTTCCACGCCGCCGCCGAGGGCGTCGCGGCGACCGACGACGTCTTCGAGGTGCTCGACGCCGCCGCGACGGCCCCCGAATCCGACACCCGCACGGATGCCGCGGCCGCGCGCCCGGCGGGCGGCCTCCTCCGGGCGCGCGACGTCCGCGTCCGGCGCGGCGACAGCCTGCTCGCGCCCGTCTCGTTCGACGCGGCACCCGGTACCGTGACGCTGCTCGCGGGGCCGAGCGGCGCCGGCAAGTCGAGCGTCTTCGCGGCGCTGCGAGGCGCGGCATCCGTCGAGGGCGAGCTCACGCTCGGCGGTGAGCCGCTGCCGCCCGCTGCGCGCTGGCTCGCGTGGGCCGGTCAGGCCCCGGGGCTCATCACGGGCACGGTGGCCGAGAACGTCGCGCTCGGCGGCGGACAGGCCGAGGGCGACGCGGACGCGGATCCGGCGGCGGTCCGCCGCGCGCTCGCGGCCGCGGGGGCCGCGGGCATCGATCCGGCGACGAGCCTCGGTGTGCTCGGCTCGGGTCTGTCGGGCGGTCAGGCGCAGCGGGTCGCCGTCGCCCGCGCGATCCACCGGCACCTCTCGGGCGCCGCATCCGTCCTCGCGCTCGACGAGCCGAGCGCTGCGCTCGACGCCGAGACCGAAGCCGTGCTCTGGACGAGTCTTCGCGACCTCGCCGACGGCGGCGCCACGGTGCTGCTGATCTCGCACCGCGAGAGCGCCCGCGCGATCGCCGATGCGATCGTCGAGATCGCGCCCGCGCGGGAGGTGACGGCATGACGACGACGACCGACGTGCTGCGCGGCGCGATGCCGCCGCTTCGCCGATTCTGGACGGCGCTGGCGACGGGCTTCGCGACGGAGCTGTCGGCCGTGGCCCTGCTGGCGTGCAGCGCCTGGCTGATCGTCCGCGCGAGCGAGCAGCCCGCCGTCATGTACGTCATGGCGGCCGTGGTCGGCGTCCGCGCCTTCGCGATCTCCCGAGCCGCGTTCCGCTACCTCGAGCGGCTCACCGCCCACGACGCCGCCCTCCGCCAACTCGCGACGACGCGCACCGACCTGGTGCGCCGCCTCATTCCACTCGCGCCCGACGGGCTCGGCCGGGTGCGTCGGGGCTCGGCGCTGTCGGCCCTCGTCGACGACGTGGACGAGCTGCAGAACCTGCCGCTGCGGGTCGTCGAGCCGCTCGTCGCGTCGGCGACGGTGGCCGCGGCATCCGTCGTCTTCGTCGCGATCGTCTCCCCCGTCGCGGGCCTCACCCTGCTGCTGTGCCTGGCCGTCGCGGCCGTCGTCGCGACCTTCTGGGGCTGGGCGTCGGGGGCGCGGGCCGAGCGCACGGTCGCACCGCTGCGCGCACGCCTCGCCGACGCCGTGACCGACCACCTCGGCAGTCTCGACGTGCTCGTCGCCTACGGGGCCGAAGCGGCCAGCCGCGACCGGATCGCGACGGCCGATCGGATGCTGCGACGCGCCGTCGTCCGCCGCGCCGGGTCGCAGGCGGGCACAGCCGCGATCGTCTCGCTCGCCGCCGGTGCCGCCTCGATCCTCGCCGTCGCCGTCGCTGCGCCGCAGGTGGCGACCCTCGGCGGCCCCTGGCTCGCGGTGGTCGTCCTCGTTCCGATGGCGGTGTTCGAGGTCTTCTCGAGCGTTCCGCTCGCCGCCGCCTCGTGGCGCACCGTCCGCGGGTCTGCCCGGCGGATCGCCGAGACCGTCCCCGATGCCGTGCCCGACGGGCTCGTCCACGACGCGCCGGAGCCGACGGGGGTCGCACCGGATCTCGGAGAGGGCCTGCGGCTGCGCGGTGCGAGCGTGACCTGGCCGGGAGCGGACCGACCGGCCCTGTCCGACATCGACCTCGACGTCCGCGCGGGCGAGCGTCTGCTCGTGGTCGGCTCCAGCGGTGCGGGCAAATCGACGCTCGCGCACGCCCTCGTCCGCTTCCTCGATGTCACGGGCACGTACGAGATCGGCGGGCGGGCGGTCGGCTCGCTCGCGCCCGACGACCTGCGCCTGACCGTCGGCCTGTGCGAGCAGCGGCCGATGCTCTTCGACGAGGACATCCGCCAGAACCTGCTGTTCGCGCGCGACACCGCCACCGACGCCGAGCTCGAGGCGGCGCTCGAGCGCGTAGGTCTCGGCCCCTGGCTGCGCGAGCGCGGCGGGCTCGACGCCCGGGTCGGCGAGCGCGGCGCGCTCGTCTCGGGCGGTCAGGCGCAGCGCATCGCGCTCGCGCGCGCGCTGCTGCACGACTTCCCCGTGCTGGTGCTCGACGAGCCGACCGCGGGGGTCGACCCCGCGGCATCCGATCTGCTGCTGCGCGACCTGCTGGGAGCGGCCGCCGGGCGAACCGTCGTCCTCATCTCGCACGTGCGCGTCCCCGCAGCGCTCGTCGACCGCACGATCCGCATCGAGGCCGGCCGGGTCGCCGCGGTCTGACGGGGTCGGGACGCTGCCGCACCCGCGCGGCCCCGCCCTGCTGCGGGGATCTCGCGTTCTGCGGAGATCTCGCATTCTGCGGATCCCCCGGCGCTAGCGATCCGCAGAACGCGGGAAGTCCGCGATCTGCGGGCGAGGGGCGGCCGAGCGAGGCGGGCGCCGGGACGGAGGCGACGGCGGGCGGTTCAGAGCGAAGCGAGGTCGCGGCCGAAGGCCTGCACGCCGTTGTGCGAGGGCAGCCGCTCGAGGCCGATCCGGTCGTAGAACGCGAGCGCCGCGGTGTTGTCGGTCGAGGCGACGAGGTGGAGCCCCGTGACGCCGCGCCCCCGCAGCTCGACGCCGAGACGGTCGATCAGGCGACGCCCCCACCCCTGGCGCTGCGCCTCGGGCAGCAGGTCGATGTGCAGATGTGCGGGATGCCGGTCGCCGTAGGGCTCGGCGCCGGCGCGGCGGCCGGCGGCGTAGCGCAGCGTGCCGGCCTGGCGCGAGGTGTCGTCGGCGGCGGGACGCGGCCAGCGCGATCCGGCGCGCGGCCACCAGTCGCGGGCGAACCAGTCCTCGAACGCGCGCGTGTCGTCGGTCCCGACGACGTAGCCCACGGGTCGGTCCTCGTCGTCGGCGACGACGAACGCGAGGTCCTGATGCCGCTCGACGTAGGGCAGCACGAACACCGCCGCCCAGATGTCGTCGTCGGCGAAGACGCCGGTGGCGTCGGCGCCCGCGTCGGCGGTGCGCAAGCAGATGTCGGCGAGCGCGGCCTCATCGCCCGCCCGGAAGCGCCTCAGGTGCAGCATCCCCCGATCCTCCCACCCACCCCAGCCCGCGACCACCCCAACCCCAGCCCGGCCCAGCCCCAGACCGCGGGCTCAGACCCAGGCGATCGTGTCGAGCGGAACGGATGCCGTCACCTCGGCGCCCGGCTCGAGCACCGCGGCGGCGGTGAGCGGCACGTCGACCGCGACGGCGGGGTCCGCCAGCTGCACGCGCACACCGCCGATGGTCGGCTCCAGTCGGGCGATCGGCGCGCGCCACGAGGCGTGCCCGGGCCGAGCCCCGTCCCCGCCGCCGGGCCCCGCCTCCAGCGCGACGGCCCCGGGCCGGAAGAGCGCCGTCAGGTCGCCGTCGGGTCGCGCCACGGGCACCCGCATCGCGCCGCCGGTCCACACCCCCGCCGCGACCCGGCCGGGCACCCGGTCGAGGCCGGCGATCACCGCGCCGAACGCCGTCGCCGGTGAGCGGAGCACGTCGCCCACCGGACCGTCCTGCGAGACCTCTCCACCCTCGAGGACGACGAGACGGTCGGCTGCCACGGCGGCGTCGAGGGCGTCGTGGGTGACGAGCACCGCTGTCGTCGAGGTCTCGCGCAGGCGATCGCGGAGCATCGATCGGAGCGCCGCGACGGTCTCGGGGTCGAGCGCGGTGAACGGCTCGTCGAGCAGGACGACGCGCGGCGCGGCGGCGAGCGCGCGGGCGAGGGCGACGCGCTGCTGCTGCCCGCCGGAGAGCTCGCGCGGCAGCCGATCGCCGCGACCGGCGAGCTCGACCCGCGCGAGCCACTCGTCGGCGGCGCGCCGGGCCTCGGCCCGCGAGGCGCCGCGGGTCCGGAGCCCGAAGGCGATGTTCTCGCGCGCGTTCAGGTGCGGGAAGAGGCAGGGGTCCTGACGCAGCAGCACCGTTCCGCGGCGCTGCGGCGCGACCTGCCGCCGCGGCGTCGCGACCTCGATGCCGCCGACGGCCACCGATCCGTCCGCAAGCGGCACGAGACCGGCGATCGCCTCGAGGAGCGTCGTCTTGCCGGCACCGCTCGGTCCCATCACGGCGACGATCTCGCCGTCCGCGGCGGTGAACTGCGCCGTGACGGTCAGCTCCCGCCGTCGCACGCGGACGGCGACCTCGAGCCCGGCGGCGCGGCCGCTCATCGGGTCGCCCCCGGCCGCCAGGCGCGCACGAGCAGCAGCACCGCGACCGCCGTCACGAGCAGCAGCAGCGACAGCGCGACGGCCGTGCCCTGCGACACCCCGGCGCCGTTGAAGGCCGTGTAGATCGCCAGCGGCATCGTCTGCGTGACCCCCGGCGCGTTGCCCGCGAACAGCGCGGTCGCCCCGAACTCGCCGAGCGCCCGCGCGAAGCACAGCACGATGCCGGCCACGAGACCCGGCCCCGCGAGCGGGATCGTGATGCGCCAGAGGATCCGCCACCGTCCCGCGCCGAGGGCCGCCGCCGCCTGCTCGAACCGCTGTCCGGTCGCGCGGAGCGCACCCTCGAGCGCGAGGACGAGGAAGGGCAGCGCCACGAACGTCTGCGCGAGCACGACGGCGACGGTGGTGAACGGGATGCGGACGCCGACGCCCGCGAGGACCTCGCCGAGCCAGCCGGTGCGACCGAAGAGGAACAGCAGCGCGACGCCGCCGACCATGGGCGGCAGCACGAGCGGCACCGTGACGACGGCGCGCATGACCGCCGCCGATCGCGCCCCGGAGCGGGCGATGAGGAGCGCGAGGGGCACACCGAGGACGATGCACGCCGCCGTGGCGGCGAGCGCGGTCTGCAGCGACAGGAGGAGGGCCGATCCGGCGGCGGGCGAGGTGACGTCCTGCCAGAGGGTCGAGAGGTCGACGCGTCCGACGAGCGCCGTCAGCGGCACGACCAGAAGCGCCAGTCCGAGCAGGGCCGGCACGAGGAGGATCCGCGGTACGAACCCTCCCGCGCCGCCGGCCGCCCGACTCACGGGGCCCCGAAGCCCAGATCGCCGAGCACGCCGCGGCCGGTGTCCGAGAGGACGAAGGCGACGAAGGCCGCGGCGACGTCGGGGGATGCGGCATCCTGCAGCGCCACGATCGGATAGCGGTTCAGGGCGCCGTCGGCTCCCTCGGTCGTCACCGTCTCGACGTCGGTCGTGGTCGCGGCATCCGTCACGTAGACGAGACCGGCGTCGGCCTCACCCGTGGCCACCTTCGTGAGCACGGCGGTCACGTTCTGCTCGAAGCTGTCGACGCTCGCCGTGACCCCCGCCGCGTCGAGGAGCGTCGTCGAGGCGGCGCCGCACGGAACCTCGGCGGCGCACAGCACGATCGCGAGGTCGGGGTCGTCGAGATCGGCCAGGCCGGTCACGCCGCCCGGGTTGCCGGCGGGGACGACGAGGGTGAGCCGGTTCGTCGCGAACAGCTCCGGGCCGGTCGCGACACCGGCAGCCACGACCTTCGTCATGTTCGCCTCATCGGCCGAGGCGAACACGTCCGCCGGGGCGCCCTCGACGAGCTGCGTCGCCAGGGTCGAGGACCCGTCGTAGCTGATCGGCCGGACGTCGACCTGAGGATGCTGCTGCTCGAAGCGCTCGGCGAGCTCATCGAAGCCGGCCTTGAGCGACGCCGCCGCGAAGATCGTGAGATCGCCGGTCAGCTCGGGCGCCACCGACACCGATGCATCCGGGTCGGCCGACGGGTCGGCGTCGGGGCCGCCCGCGGCGGCGCAGCCGGACGCGGTGAGCACGGCGGCGGTGAGGAGTGCGAGCGCGGCGAAGCGGGGACGGGACGTGCGGATCATGCGGTCAGTCCTTCGGGGTCTCGATGACGACGGTCGTGGCCTTCACCGTCGCGACGGCGAGCGAGCCCGGTTCGAGTGCGAGTTCGCGAGCGGCTTCGGCCGTCATGAGCGAGACGACGCGGTGGGGCCCCGACTGGATGTCGACTTGGGCCATGACGCCGTCGATCTGGACGCGGGTGACGAGCCCGACGAATCGGTTGCGCGCGCTCGAGAGACGATCGGCCGGGTCGGCCGCCGTGCGCGCGAGCTCCACCGCGTGCGCCGCGAGGGCGGCGCCGGGGATGCGCGCGGGGGTGTCGTCGGTCGTCGGCAGCACGCCGGCGTCGATCCAGCGGCGGACGGTGTCGTCGCTGACACCCAGCAGCCGGGCGGATTCCGAGATCCGATACGTCGTCATGACATCACGCTACCCGCATCCGCGGAGACTGAGGCGGTAAATGTCCGCATCAGCGTGAGCCGCGGGGTTTTCCCGGCGTCGGCCCGCCGCCTCGGGGCAGGCGCCGTCTAGCCTGAGCACATGCCCCTGCCGCCGCTGGTCGCACCCGCGGATGCGATCTCCGCCGCCGAGCGCGAACGCACCGCCCGTCACGCCGTGCTCGCCGGATTCGGCGAGATCGGCCAGCGCCGACTCGCCGCAGCTCGCGTCGCCGTGATCGGGGCGGGCGGCCTCGGCTCGCCCGTGATCCTCGCCCTCGCGGCCGCGGGGGTCGGATCGATCACCGTCATCGACGACGACATCGTCGAGCGGACGAACCTGCAGCGGCAGATCGTGCATCGCGAGGGCGACGTGGGCGCACCCAAAGTCGACTCCGTCGTCCGGGCCGTCGCCGACCTCTCGCCCGAGACCCGCGTCCTGCCCCGCCGCGAGCGCCTCACCGCCGCCAACGCCGAGGCGCTGATCGCCGACGCCGACCTCGTCATCGACGGCTCCGACACCTTCGAGACCCGCACGGCCGTCGCCGATGCCTGCCGGCTCCGCGGCACCCCACTGGTGTGGGGCGTCGTGCAGGAGTTCCACGCGCAGGTGACCGTCTTCTGGTCGCAGCCGCCCGCCGGCATTCCGCCCGTCGTCCTCGGCGACCTCTATCCGGCGGGCAGCGTCGGCGAGCTGCCGACCTGTTCCGACGTCGGCGTCCTCGGCGCGCTGTGCATCCAGGTCGGCGGGATGCTGGTGAGCGAGGCGATCAAGCTCGTCACCGGCATCGGCGAGCCGCTGCTCGGACGTGTCGCCGTCATCGACTCGCTCGCGGCGACGCAGCGGGAGATCCCGCTCCGCGCGGCGCAGTCGCGGGATCCTCTCTCCGCACCGCCGCGCGTCGCCGCTGCGGCGACGCGCGTTCCGGCGCCCGTCGAGGTCGATCTCGCTCATCTGCGCGAGGCGCAGCGCGCGGGCGCGACGGTGCTCGACGTGCGCGAACCCGACGAGACGGCTCGCGATATCCTGCCCGGATCGGTGCTGATCCCCCTCGGCGATCTCCTCGCCGACCCCGACCGGGTCCCGCGCACCCCCGTTGTCGTCGTGTGCGAGCGCGGGGCGCGGGCCGACCGCGCAGCGCGGGAACTGCTCGCCCGCGGCATCGACGCGTCGGTGCTGACCGGCGGATTGGCGGCGTGGCGGTGAGCGGGCACGCACCGGGCCGACTGCGCAGCGTCGAGGAGCACCTCGCCGACATCCTGGCGGCCGTCTCGCCGCTTCCCGCCGTCGAGGCCGCCCTCGATCGCGCCGTCGGTCGCACGCTCGTCGAGCCCGCTGTCGCGACCGTCGCCATCCCGGTCTTCGACAATTCGGCGATGGACGGATTCGCGGTGCGCTTCGAGGACGTCCGGGATGCCGCACCCGGCACGCCCGTCGAGCTCACCGTCGTCGGAGACCTCCCGGCCGGCTCTCCCGACGATCCGCCCCTCGCCCCGGGCGAGGCCGTGCGCATCATGACGGGCTCCCCCGTGCCGACGGCCGCCGACACGATCGTGCCGTTCGAGGACACCGCCGACGGCCTCGCCGACTCGCTCCGCCGCGTCCGCGTCGAGCGCGCTCCCCACGAGCGCGGCGCCCACGTCCGTCGCGCCGCAGCCGACACCGACGCCGGACAGACGGTGCTCCCCGCGGGGGTCCCGATCGGACCGCTCCAGCTCGGCGCAGCGGCGGCGGCCGGCATCCCGACCCTGCGGGTCTCACCCGCGCCCCGCGTCGTCGTCGTCTCGACCGGGTCGGAGCTCGTCGCCCCGGGACGCCCGCTCGGGCGCGGGCAGATCCCCGAGTCGAACAGCGCGCTGCTGACCGCCCTCGTGACGGCCGCGGGCGGCCGCGTCGTCGTGCGGGCGACGGTCGACGACGACGGCGCGGATTTCCGGCGCGTCCTCGCCGAGGCGACGACGGGCGATCACCGCGCCGACGTGCTCATCACGTCGGGGGGCGTCAGCGCGGGCGCCTACGAGGTCGTCAAGAACGAGCTGGCCGGCGCCCTCCACTTCACCCGGGTGGCGATGCAGCCCGGCAAGCCGCAGGGGTTCGGCGTGCTCCCCTCGGGGACGCTCGCCTTCGGCCTGCCCGGCAACCCGGTGAGCGCAGCGGTGTCGTTCGAGACCTTCGTGCGTCCGGCGCTGCTCGCGCTCCAGGGGCGGCGCGAGCTGCACCGCCCGCGCCTGCGGCTGCCGGCGGCCGAGGGCTGGCGCACCCCGGCCGGGCGGCGCCAGTACCTGCCGGCCGCGATCGACCGGAGCGACCCGGCCGCGTGGCGGGTGCGCCCCGCGACGGCGGGCGGCTCCGGGTCGCATCTCGCCGGCGGCCTCGGGCTCGCCGAAGCCTATGCCGTCGTCCCGGCCGAGGTGGCCGAGGTCTCGCCCGGCGACCTCGTCGACGTGCTGCTGCTGGAAGGATGAGGTCATGAGCTTCACGCACCTCGATGCCGCCGGTCATGCCCGCATGGTCGATGTGACCGAGAAGGTCCCGACCGTGCGGTCGGCCACGGCCCGCGGGTTCGTCCGGTGCGCGCCCGAGGTCGTGGCCGCGCTCCGCGACGGCTCGGTGCCCAAGGGCGACGTCCTCGCGGTCGCACGCATCGCCGGCATCAGCGCGGCAAAGCGCACCCCCGACCTGCTGCCGCTCGCCCACGTGATCGGCGTGCACGGTGCTGTCCTCGACCTGAGCGTCGGCGACGCGGGCGTCGAGGTCGAGGCGACCGTCCGCACCGCCGACCGGACGGGCGTCGAGATGGAGGCGCTCACGGCCGTCAGCGTCGCGGCGCTCGCGATCGTCGACATGGTGAAGGCGCTCGACAAGGCGACGTCGATCGAATCGGTGCGCATCGTCCGCAAGACCGGCGGCAAGAGCGGCGACTGGATCCGACCGGAATGAGCACCGGGGCGATCCTGCTGGCCGGCGGGCGTGCCCGTCGACTGGACGGGGTCGCGAAGCCGCTGCTCGAGGTGGGGGGACGATCCCTCCTCGCGCGGGCGATCGCCGCCGTCGCGGACAGCGATCCCCTCACGATCGTCGGCGACGCGGCCGCGGGGTACGACCGGCACCGGTGGGTGCGCGAAGAGCCGGCGTTCGCCGGTCCCGCCGCGGCCGTCGTGGCGGGATTGCGGTCGTGGCCGCGCGACCCGGAGTGGACGTACGTGCTCGCGTGCGATCTGCCCGCCGCTGCCGAGGCGACCCGTCGGCTGCGCGCGGCGCGCGATCTCGTGCCGCACGACACCGACGGCCTGTGCCTCGCCGACGTCTCGTCGCGGCCGCAGTGGCTGACCGGCCTCTACCGCACGGCTCCGCTGCGACGCGCGGCCGAGGCGATGGCCGACGATGGGCGGGATGCCGCGGTGCGCGACCTCTTCGCCGGTGCGGCGATCGCCGTCATCCCGGCTCCCGCCGACGAGACCGACGACGTCGACACCTGGGACGATCTGAACCGTGCGCGTGCCCGATACGGCGACGCCGTCGCCGACGACGAGGAGGAAGAATGAGCGAACGAACGCTGCCCCCGGAGGCTCTGGACGACTGGGCGGCCGTGCTGCGCGCCCGGTTCGAGCTGTCGGAGGAGGATCTGCCGGTCGCGCTGATCCTCGATCTCGCCCGCGATGTCGCGCACGACGTCGCACGCCCCGCCGCGCCCTTCAGCGCGTTCGTCGCCGGCATCGTCGCCGGCCGGGCGGGCGGGTCGCCGGAGCAGATCCGTTCGACCCTCGCGACGGTCACGGAGCTCGCCCGCGCGTGGTCGGCACGCGAGGACGCAGCGCGCGAGGGCGCAGCGGGCGAGGAGTCCTGATGACGCGGGTGCGGTTCTTCGCGGCTGCGGCGGAGCTCGCCGGCGCGCCCGAGGCGGAGCGCGACGAGTCGACCCTCGGCGACCTCCGCCGGGCTCTCGCCGCCGAGAATCCCGGGCTCGGCCGCATCCTGCCCCGCTGCGCCGTGCTCGTGGACGGCGCCCGCACCGACGACGACGTGCCGCTGCCCGCCGGCGCCGTCATCGACGTGCTCCCCCCGTTCGCCGGCGGCTGACCTCCCGCCTCAGCCCCGGGGAGCGGGTCAGCCGCCGAGGCCCTTCCAGGACGCGGTGCCGTCGGTCTCGATCTGGCGCTTCCAGACCGGCAGCTCGCGCTTGATCGCCTCGATGAGCTCGCGGCAGACGACGAACGCGTCGTCGCGGTGCGACGTTCCGACGGCGATCACGACCGCGGCGTCGCCTACTCCGAGCGTGCCGATCCGGTGACTGACGGCGACGACACCGCTGCGGCCGCCGAGCGCCGTCTCGGCGATGCGGCGCAGCGTCGCCTCGGCGTCGGGGTGCGCCGTGTACTCGAGCGAGGCGACGCCCGCGGGCGCGTCCGGATCGTGGTCGCGCACCGTCCCGACGAAGCTCGTCACGGCGCCGACGGTGCGGTCCTCGACGGCGCCCAGGTGCGCGGCGACGTCGAGGGGAGCATCGGTGACGGCGGCGATGCGCACGCGCGCAGCACCCGCCCCCGCATCCGCACCCGGCATCAGTGATCGCCTCCGCCGAGCTGCGACAGCACATGACCGGCGACGCCGATGATCACCGGCATCCCGGATGCCACGGCCCGCGGCGACCCGGGGAGGTTGACCACGAGCGACTCCCCCACGACCCCCGCCACGCCGCGGGTGAGGATCGCCGACGGCGTCTCGGCGAGGCCGCGGCGCCGCAGCTCCTCGGCGATGCCGGGGACCTCGCGGTCGATGACCGCCGTCGTGCCCTCCGGCGTCCGGTCGCGCGGCCCCACCCCGGTGCCGCCCGTCGTCACGACGAGCCGCGCGCCGGCGGCGACGGCGTCCCGCAGCGCCGCCTCGACGACCTCCGCTCCGTCGGCCACGATGCGCGCGTCGGGACACTCCCACCCGGCCTCGCGCAGGGCCGCGACGGCGACGGGGCCGGCGGCATCCTCGCGCTCGCCCCGCGCGGAACGGTCCGAGACGGTCAGGACGTGAGCCGATGCGGTCATGGTCGACAGCCTAGGACCGCCCGCCGCACGTCCGGACCATAATCGGGTCATGCACCGCCATCGAGCGGCGCCCCGTCCGGGGACGGCCCCGCACGCTCTTCCTCCCCGCGACCGGCGAGGACGTCCCCAACGAGTCCGCCCAGCGCCGGATCGACGCCGCGAAGCTCCACGGCGACCTGCTGCGCCGGATGACCCCCGAGACACCCACCACGCTGCCGCACGACGCCGTCCATCAGTTCGACGCCCTCTACGAGCACCTCGACGAACTGGGCCTCGACCCCGAGATCGACGAGGCCGACCTCCGCATCGACATGGTGCCGTGCCCGTTCCACGACATCATCGACGCGCATCGGGATGCCGCGTGCCGCGTCCACCGCGAGCTCATCGCCGACGTCCTCCGGCGCGCCGGCGGGCCGGTCGAGGTCGACGAGCTCCGGCCGCTCGTGACACCCCACCTGTGCCACCTGCGGCTGCGCATCGCGTCGACGGCGCCCGACCGCGGTGCGGACGCCGAATAAACACGGCCAGACCTTCCGACCCCGTCGAGCGCTGAGCGCCATCCTGGTGCTCTGACGCACGGAACCTCGTGCGACGGGTTCGAGGAGGTCGCACGTGTCCGCACCGACGGGGTCAGCGCTGAAGCCCGATCTGTCGAACTGGGATCCCGAGATCGACGCCACCTGGGACCCGAAGCGCGCGTGGGGCACCCTCGCCATCACGACGTATGCGATGTTCATCGGCTTCGCGACGTGGTACGTCGTGAGCGCCGTCGCCCCGCGTCTGAACGACGTCGGCTTCGGGCTCGAGCCCCAGCAGCTCTACTGGATCGTCGCGGTGCCGGGCCTGTCGGCGGGGCTGCTCCGCATGGTGTTCATGTTCCTGCCGCCCATCCTCGGCTCGCGGACGCTCGTCACCCTCTCGTCGCTCCTGCTGCTCGTCCCGCTCCTCGGCTGGACGTTCGTCGTCCGCGACAACTCGACGCCGTTCTGGGTTCTCCTGGCGCTCGCTTTCGCGGCCGGCGTCGGCGGCGGCACGTTCTCGGGATTCATGCCCTCGACGAGCTACTTCTTCCCGAAGCGTCTGGCGGGCACGGCTCTGGGACTTCAGGCCGGCCTCGGCAACTTCGGCATCTCGTTCGTCCAGCTCATCACGCCGTGGATCGTCGGGTTCGGCCTGTTCGGCACCGCCGCCCTCGCACCCGAGGTGGACCGGGACGGCGGACTCGTCTGGCTCCACAACGGCGGACTCGTGCTCGTGCCGTGGGTGCTGCTCGCCGCCGCGGCCGCGTGGATCTACATCCGCCGGGTGCCGGTCACGGCCGACTTCCGCGAGCAGATGGACATCTTCCGTCTGAAGCACACGTGGATCCAGACAACCCTCTACGTCATGGGCTTCGGCCTGTTCTCGGGTCTCGCGGCGCAGACCGGTCTGCTGATCAACCAGCTCTACGGCGGGTTCGACGGGGCGCCCAACGCCCTTGCCTTCACCTTCATCGGCCCGGCGCTCGGCGCCGGCGTCCGCGCGGCGTGCGGGCCCCTGTGCGACCGGTTCGGCGGCGGGATCTTCACGCTCATCGGGGCGATCGGGATGCTGGGCGGCTGCGTCGCCACGCTGTTCTTCCTCGCGCCGACCGACGTCTCGCAGTTCTGGGGGTTCCTCACCGGCATCCTCGTCATCTTCTTCTTCTCGGGGCTGGTCAACGCCGGCACGTTCAAGCAGATGCCGACGATCTTCTCCCGGCGTCAGGCGGGCGGCGCGATCGGCTGGACGGCGTCGGTGGCCGCTTTCGGGCCCTTCTTCGTCGGGGTGCTGCTCTCGACCATCGGCGTCGTGCCCTTCTTCGCCTGGTCCACCTTCCTGTGCGCCGTGTGCATCGCACTGACGTGGTGGTACTACGTCCGCCGCGGCGCCCCCGTTCCCAGCTGACCCGTTCCCAGCCGACCCGTCCCGAGCCGAGGAAGTGCCATGACCCCCCGCACGCAAGACATCCACCCCGCCACCGACGGTCCGCTCGCCGACGCGCTCCTCGGCATGGGTCGCTTCCTCCGACGCGGCGAGACATCCGCCGATCTCCGCGCGCTCTTCCTCGAGGGCGGGCGCTCGGGCGACGTGTTCTACCGCGACCGCTGGTCGCACGACAAGGTCGTGCGCTCGACCCACGGCGTGAACTGCACGGGCTCCTGCTCGTGGAAGGTCTACGTCAAGGACGGCATCATCACGTGGGAGACGCAGCAGACCGATTACCCGAGCGTCGGACCCGACTCGCCCGAGTACGAGCCTCGCGGCTGCCCGCGCGGCGCCGCCTTCAGCTGGTACACCTACTCGCCCACGCGCGTGCGCTACCCCTACATCCGGGGCATCCTGCAGACCCTGTACCGCGACGCGAAGCGCCGCCACCCCGACCCGGTCGACGCGTGGGCATCGATCGTCGACGACCCGGAAGCGTCGCGCGCCTACAAGAGCGCCCGCGGCAAGGGCGGCCTCGTCCGCACCACCTGGGACGAGGCGATGGAGATCGCCGCCGCCGCGCACGTGCACACGGTCAAGACCTACGGCCCCGACCGCGTCGCCGGCTTCTCGCCGATCCCGGCGATGTCGATGGTCAGCCACGGGGCCGGCGCCCGGTTCCTCAACCTCCTCGGCGGCACGATCCTGTCGTTCTACGACTGGTACGCCGACCTGCCGGTCGCGAGCCCGCAGGTCTTCGGCGATCAGACCGACGTCCCCGAGTCCGCGGACTGGTGGAACGCCGGCTACCTGATCATGTGGGGCTCCAACGTGCCGGTCACCCGCACCCCCGACGCCCACTTCATGGCCGAGGCGCGCTACCGCGGGCAGAAGGTCGTCACGGTCTCCCCCGACTACACCGACAACACGAAGTTCGCCGACGAGTGGGTCGCGCCGCATCCCGGCACCGACGCCGCGCTGGCGCTCGCCATGGGTCACGTGATCCTCACCGAGCACTTCGTGCAGCGCCGGACGGCGCGCTTCGAGGACTACATGCAGCGCTACACCGACTCGCCCTACCTCGTGACGCTCGAGGAGCTGCCCGACGGCCTGCTCGTCCCCGGCAAGTTCCTCACGGCGAGCGATCTGGGCGGGGATGCCGCCGCCGCCCCGCGGGCCGACTTCAAGACGGTCCTCCTCGACCAGCACGGGTCGCCCGTCGTCCCGGGCGGCTCGCTCGGCCACCGCTTCACGCCGGAGGACGAAGGCCGCTGGAACCTCGACCTCGGCGACGTCGTGCCCCCGCTGTCGTTGGCCGATCTCGCCGACACGACCGAGGCGGCGGAGATCTCGCTCCCCCGCTTCGATCTCGACCCCGCCGACCCCGGCGCCGCCGGCTCCGCCCACGCCGGCGGCGCCGGCACCGTTGTCCGCGGCGTTCCGGTGCGTCGCGTCGCCGGCCGCCGCGTGACGACCGTGTTCGACCTGCTGCTCGCCCAGTACGGGGTCGGCCGGCCGGGCCTGCCCGGCACGTGGCCGTCAGGCTACGACGACACCGCGACGCCGGGGACGCCGGCCTGGCAGGAGGAGATCACCTCCGTCCCCGCGGCGCAGGCCACGCGTATCGCGCGCGAGTTCGCCGACAACGCCGATCGGTCCGGCGGCCGGTCGATGATCCTCATGGGCGCCGGCACCAACCACTGGTTCCACTCCGACACGATCTACCGCACGTTCCTCGCGCTGACGACGATGACCGGCTGCCAGGGCGTCAACGGCGGCGGCTGGGCGCACTACGTCGGCCAGGAGAAGGTGCGGCCGATCACGGGCTATTCGCAGTACGCGACCGCGGCCGACTGGGTCCGGCCGCCGCGCCAGAACATCGGCACGGCCTTCTGGTACCTCGCGAGCGACCAGTGGCGCTACGACGGACTTCCCGCCGATCAGCTCGCCTCACCGCTCGCGCGCGGCCGGTTCGCCGACCGCACGACGGCCGACTGCCTCGTCGAATCGGTCAAGCGCGGGTGGATGCCGGCCTACCCGACCTTTTCGCGGAACCCGCTCGACCTGTGCGACGAAGCCGAGGCGGCCGGCAAGGAGCCCGCGCAGCACGTGGTCGACAGCTTGACCGACGGGTCGCTCGCCTACGCGGTCGAGGATCCCGATGCCCCCGAGAACTTCCCCCGCGTGCTGTCGATCTGGCGGGCGAACGTGCTCGGATCATCGGGCAAGGGCAACGAGTACTTCCTCAAGCACCTGCTCGGAACCGACTCCGCCGTCCGCGCCAGCGAGTCGCCGGAAGGATCGCGCCCGCGCGATATGCGCTGGCGCGACGAGGCCCCCGAGGGCAAGCTCGACCTGCTCATGACGGCCGATTTCCGCATGACCTCGACGACCCTCTTCAGCGACCTCGTCCTGCCGGCGGCCACCTGGTACGAGAAGTACGACCTGTCCTCGACCGACATGCATCCCTTCATCCACGCGTTCACCCCGGCCATCACCCCGCCGTGGCAGACGCGCACCGACTTCGACCTCTTCGGCGCCCTGGCGAAGCGCTTCAGCGAGCTCGCCGCCGAGCACCTCGGCGTGCGGCGCGACCTCGTCGCCTCGCCGCTGCAGCACGACACCCCCGATGTCATGGCAACGCCCCACGGCGCCGTCCGCGACGACCTCCCGCTCGTGCCCGGCGAGACGATGGCCAAGCTTCTCGTCGTCGAGCGCGACTACGCGAACCTCTACGAGCGCTGGAAGGCACTCGGGCCGCTGACGGCGAAGCTCGGCATGACGACGAAGGCCATCACCTACCGTCCCGACGTCGAGATCGACCGCCTCGCACACGTCAACGGAACCGTGCCGAGCGGTCCGTACGCCGGGAGCGTCCGGCTCGACACCGACAAGCGCGTCTGCGAGATGATCCTCGCGTTCTCGGGCACGAGCAACGGCCGCCTCGCGGTGCAGGGCTTCCGCGAACTCGAGAAGCGCACCGGGCAGCGCATCGCCCACCTCGCCGAGGATCACGAGGGCGCGCACATCTCGTTCCCCGACGTGCAGGTGCAGCCGCGGAGCGTCATCACCTCGCCGGAGTGGTCGGGTTCCGAGCACGGCGGCCGGCGCTACACCGCGTTCGCCATCAACGTCGAGCACCTGAAGCCCTGGCACACGCTGACGGGTCGACAGCACTTCTACCTCGACCACGACTGGATGGAGGATCTCGGCGAGAACCTGCCGATCTTCCGGCCGCCGCTCGACATGCACCGTCTCTTCGACTCCCCCGAGGTGGGCGCGACACGACGCATCGCCGGCCCCGGCGCCCCCGGCCAGACCGAGGTCACGGTGCGATACCTCACGCCCCATTCCAAGTGGTCGATCCATTCGGAGTACCAGGACAACCTGTTCATGCTCTCCCTGAGCCGAGGCGGCCCCACGATCTGGATGAGTCCGCAGGATGCCGCGAAGGTCGGTGTCCGCGACAACGACTGGATCGAGTCCTACAACCGCAACGGCGTCGTCGTCGCCCGCGCGAACGTGTCGCACCGGATGCCGGAGGGCACGGTGTACATGTACCACGCGAAGGATCGGACGGTCGATGTGCCGATCGCCGAGACGAGCGGGCAGCGCGGCGGCATCCACAACTCCCTCACCCGCATCCTGCTCAAGCCCAGCCACCTCATCGGCGGGTACGCGCAGCTGGCGTGGGCGTTCAACTATCTCGGGCCCACCGGGAACCAGCGCGACGAGATCACCACGATCCGCCGCCGCAGCCAGGAGGTGGAGTACTGATGAAGGTCATGGCGCAGATGTCGATGATCATGAATCTCGACAAGTGCATCGGATGCCACACGTGCTCGGTCACGTGCAAGCAGGCGTGGACGAACCGCTCGGGCGTCGAGTACGTCTGGTTCAACAACGTCGAGACCCGGCCCGGTGTCGGCTACCCCCGGGGGTACGAGGACCAGGAGAAGTGGCGCGGCGGCTGGGAGCGGACCCGGCGTGGACGCCTGAAGCTCAAGGGCGGCGGCCGGCTGAGCAAGCTCTCGCGCATCTTCTCGAACCCGAAGCTGCCCGACATCCACGACTACTACGAGCCGTGGACCTACGACTACGACATGCTCCTGAACGCGCCGCAGAGCGCACAGGTGCCGGTGGCGAAGCCGAAGAGCCTGCTGACGGGCGAGGACATGAAGATCTCGTGGTCGGCGAACTGGGACGACGACCTCGGCGGCTCGCTCGAGACCATGCAGGACGACCCGATCCTGCAGAAGATGAGCGACGAGGTGAAGGCCGAGTTCGAGAAGGCCTTCATGTTCTACCTCCCCCGCATCTGCGAGCACTGCCTGAACCCCTCGTGCGTGGCATCGTGCCCGTCGGGCGCGATGTACAAGCGGGCCGAGGACGGCATCGTGCTCGTCGATCAGGACCAGTGCCGCGGCTGGCGCATGTGCGTCTCGGGATGCCCCTACAAGAAGGTCTACTTCAACCACCGCACCGGCAAGGCCGAGAAGTGCACGATGTGCTACCCGCGCATCGAGGTCGGCCTGCCCACCGTCTGCTCCGAGACCTGTGTGGGGCGCCTGCGTTACCTCGGGCTCGTGCTCTACGACGCCGACCGCGTCGCTCAGGCGGCATCCGTCGAGGACGACCAGGCGCTGCTGCAGGCGCAGCGCGACATCATCCTCGACCCGAACGACCCGGCCGTCATCGAGGCGGCGCGGGCAGAGGGCATCCCCGAGGACTGGATCACCGCCGCGCAGCGGAGCCCCATCTGGAAGCTCATGCAGTACCAGGTGGCCCTGCCGCTGCATCCCGAATACCGCACGATGCCGATGGTCTGGTACATCCCGCCGCTCTCCCCCGTCGTCGACGTCGTGACCGGCTCGGGCAACGACGGCGAGGACGCGCGGACCCTGTTCGCCGCGATCGACAAGCTCCGCATCCCGATCGGCTACCTCGCCGAGCTCTTCACGGCGGGTGACATCGCCCCGGTCGATGCGTCGCTGCGCCGCCTCGCCGCGATGCGCTCGTACATGCGCGGGGTCAGCATCGACGACATCCGCGACGAGCGCATCGCGAACGCGGTCGGGATGACGGGGGCCGAGATCGAGGAGATGTATCGCCTGCTCGCCATCGCGAAGTACGAGGAGCGCTACGTCATCCCGCCGGCGCACACCGAGCAGGCCCACGCTCTCGAGGAGATGGCGTGCTCGCTCGACTTCGACGGCGGACCGGGGATGGGCGGTGCCGGCCCCTTCGGCTCGTCGAGCGGGCCCGCGGTCCCCGTCGCGGTGGAGAACTTCCACATGCTCGCCAATCGGCAGAGCGCCGACCGCCCCTCGACGCCCGGCCGCGTGAACCTCCTCAACTGGGACGGCAACGGTGCGCCCGACGGGCTCTTCCCGCCCTCGAACATGACCGAGGTCCGCGAGACGGGCACGGGCACGGGCAGGAGCACGGACGGTCCGACGGGCGGGGGCGCATCGTGAGGACCATCGCGACGCGGGTGACGCCTCGACGCGCGATGCCGGCCGAGCTCGCGCCGCTCGTCCTGACGCCGCCGGAGCGCGCGACGGCGCACATGCTCGCCTCCCTTCTGCTCGATTACCCCGATGCGGCATGGTTCTCACGGCTGCCGGCGCTCCGCGGGCACGCGACCGGGCTGCCGGCACCGCTGGCCGAGCCGCTCGTGTCGTTCGTCGACGCCGCGCAGAGCACCGGCGAGGGCGAATGGCAGCGCCGCTACGTCGTCACGTTCGACCTCAAGCGCAAATGCAGCCTCTACCTGAGCTACTACGCCACCGGCGACACCCGCCGTCGCGGCGTCGCGCTCGTCACGTTCCTGGAGGCCTACCGCGCGGCGGGGTGGGAGTTCGACGCCGACGATCTGCCGGACTATCTGCCCGCGGTGCTGGAGTTCTCCGCGCGGTCCGATTCCGAGATCGCCGGGTCGCTCATCGCCGCTCACCGCGAGGGCATCGAGGTGCTCCGCGCGGCGCTCGAAGGACTCGGAAGCCCCTGGGCCGACGTCGTGCGAGCGGTGACGCTGTCGCTGCCGCCGATCGATGCCGCGACGCGCGAGCGCTTCCTCGACCTCATCAGCGAGGGACCGCCCACCGAGACCGTCGGACTGAGCTTCCTCGGCAATCTCCCCCCGTTCCAGCCGATCTCCCAGAAGGAGACGCCGTCATGACCGCACTGTCCGTCATCCTGTGGGTCGCCGTGCCCTACGCCGCGATCGCCGTCTTCGTCGTGGGCCACCTCTGGCGCTACCGCTACGACAAGTTCGGGTGGACGACCCGCTCGAGCCAGACGTACGAGAACCGTCTGCTGCGCTGGGGATCGCCGATGTTCCATCTCGGCATCCTGATGGTGATCGCCGGGCACGTGGTCGGGCTCTTCGTCCCGCGCGAGTGGCTGTACGCGATCGGCATCTCGGAGGAGATCTACCACGTCGGGGCGACCGCGATGGGAACCGCCGCGGCCGTGCTGACCCTCGCGGGCCTGGCGATCCTCATCTACCGCCGCCGCACCGTCGGCCCGGTCTTCCTCGCCACGACCGCGATGGATAAGGTCATGTACGTCTTCCTGGCCGCCACCCTCGGCTTCGGAACGCTCGCGACCGTCGTCTACCAGCTGTTCGGCCCGGGCTTCCACTACCGCGAGACGATCTCGCCGTGGATCCGCAGCATCTTCCTCTTCCAGCCGCAGCCGGCGCTCATGGCCGAGGTGCCGCTGCTGTTCCAGCTCCACATCCTCACCGCGTTCGCCCTGTTCGCGCTGTGGCCCTTCACGCGGTTGGTGCACGTCTTCTCGGCGCCGGTCGGCTACCTCTTCCGCCCGTATGTGGTCTACCGCTCGCGCGACGCCGTCCGCGGCGCTCGGCCGGTGCGCCGCGGGTGGGACCCCGTCAAGACGCCCGACCCGCAGCGGCTGCATCGTCCCTGACGAGCCGCACCGGCATCGTCCGCCAGCCCGCCCCGGGCGCACTCTCCCGCACCGCGGGATCGCCCGCGGCGGGCTGCGGTGCGCCGGCTCCCAGGAGCTCCTGCACGAGTACGCGCAGCTGCCGCGTCGCCAGCATCCGGCCCGGGCAGGCGTGCGGGCCGACGCCGTAGACGAGGTTCGCGGCCGCATGGGCGTGCGGGTCGAAGCCCGGGCCGAATACGGTGGCATCGGTGTTCGCGGCACGCCAGTCCAAGACGACGACGTCTCCGGCGTGCACGGGGCAGCCGCCGACGACGGCGTCGGTAAGGGCCCGTCTGCGGTTGGAGACGAACGGGTCGTCGAGCCGCAGGATCTCATCGATCACGGCGTCGAGGTCGGATGCCGCGGCATCCCGCAGCCGTGCCGCCCGCGCGCCGTCGTCGGCGAGCCAGTGGACCACGACGCCCACGCACAGCGCGAGCGACGACAGGTCGCCCCCGGTCCAGTTGCGGAGGATCGAAACGACGTCCGCCTCCGGCAGAAGATCGCCGTCCGCGGCCCGGAGGCGCAGGAGCCGCGTGGTGAGATCGTCGCGCGCGCAGCCACGCCGTTCGTCGAGGAGGAGACGGACGATGTCGTCGAAGCGGGCCGCCGTCGCGGCGATGCGGTGATCCTCGCCCGAGCGCAGCGCCGCGCGGTGCTCGGCGACCCACAGGCGCAGCGCCGGCTCGTGCTCTGGCGACCAGCCGAGCCACGCCGATTGCGCACGGACGGCGAAGCGCACGCCGAGGTCGCCCACCGCGTCGAATGCGGGGCGCGCGGCGAGCTCGGCGATCAGCTGCCGTGCGATCGCTCGCAGCGTCGGCTCGAGCCCGTCGACGACGTCGGGGGCGAGGAAGGGCGCCAGGATCTCGACCATCTGCCGATGCGCGGTCGCGTCGAGACCGTTGGGCACCTGGCGAAAGCGCGAGACGTCGTTCGAGAACCGGGATACGTCGAGCGCGGCGGCGACGACGTCGGCGTGCGATCGGAGGGTGGGGGCCATGGCATTCCTCTGTGGTCGTCGCCGGGACGGGTCCGGCGTGCGGGTCATTCGACGCGGAAAAGTCCCGCCGCGCCGCGTTCGGCGTCGCTCATGCGATGCGTGACGAACGGATAAGTACCCGCCTCGGGGAAGACGAGCTCGACGAAGCTGCCCTGAGCGGGTTGCAGCCCGAGGGCCTGCGAGCCCCCGGCATCCTCCGGCCGCAGCGCGTACGAGCCCTCGAGGTAGACGGTGTCGAACTGTCCGCCGACGACGTGGAACGAGCTCGGAGAGTTCGGGCCCGCATCGAGCACCCACACGCGCACCCGCTCACCCGGACGCGCCGCGAGCGGACGGTGACGGTACTGGTCGGCGACGCCGTTGAACACGACCAGATCCGGGCGGGCCTCGGCGAGCTTCTCGGCGTCGGCCGTGCCCGCCGAAGAACCGAGGTACAGCTCGTTCTGAACGAGCAGGTACTCGCGGTCGACGGGCACGAGATCGGGTGGGTCGATCACGACGGCGCCCGACATGCCGTTGGCGATGTGCATCGACATCGGCATGGTCGAGCAGTGGTACATCCAGATGCCGGCGCGGGTCGCTGTGAAGGTGTACGTCAGCGCCTCGCCCGGCCCGATCGTGCGCATCGGCTCGTCCGGGGCGAGAGCGCCGGCGTGGAAGTCGACCGAGTGCCCGATCGTCCCGTCGTTGACGAGCGTGATCTCGAAGGTGTCGCCGATGCGTCCGCGCAGCACCGGTCCGGGCGCTGCGCCACCGAACGTCCATCGCGTCTGCGGCACGCCCGGCGCGACCTCAGCAACGGTCTCGGTCACCGTCAGGGTGACCCGGTGCACCGTCTCCTCCGGTGCGGGCGGGAGCTCGGCCGGGTGCGCACGGAAGGATGCGGCGGGTTCCCGCTGGAGATCGATGTCGGCCGCGGCATCCTCGCCCTCGGACGCGCCGCTCCCGCCGTGCGCACTGTGCTCGGTCGACGTCGCGGCTGCCGACGCCTGAGTCGCCGGAGCGCCGATGGCACGCACCGTGAGCTCCATCCCCATCTGACGGTGGCCCGCGATCGAGCACCAGCCCGGCAGGTCGGCCCCGATCACACCCACGGTGACCGTTTCGCGCGCGCCGGGTGCGAGCCGTTCGGTGCGGACGCCCGTCGCGAACGTGAGGTCGTGGACGTCGATTCCGGTGTTCTCGAACGTCACGACGAGCTCGTCACCGACCGGCACCTCGATGACAGCCGGGTCGTAGCGCATCCCCGTCACGCGCACGGTGACGTCGGTCGTGTCGCCCGTCGCCGGCGTGTCGGGCGCGGCGGCGACCGGGATGCCGCTGGCCGCCGGATCGGCCGCGACACCGCCGCCGACGCACGCCACGAGCAGCACGACGGCGGCGGCGACCGCGCTCGCGCGGGGACGGCGCGGCTCTGGGGCGTGCCGCGGCATCCCGATCGTCACGACTCCGCTCCGATCGGGCGCCGCGCCCTCGCCGCGTCGGACGCGGCGGCCGACGACCACGGCGCGCACGGCGAGCACGATCGTCGCCACCGCCACCCCGACGGCCACGAACGACAGCAGCACCGTGCGAGGCTCGGCATCGGCAGCAGGTAGATCGCGATCGCGCCGTTGAACGCCGTCGCACGGAACGCGCCGCCGCGATCGAGCTCGGCGGCGCCGGCGCGGGCGGCGGCGGGGCTGCCGAGAGCGACGACCGGCAGCAGGTGGCTGAGGGCGCCGAGGAGCACCTGCACCCCGAATCCCGCCACGAGAGGCCCGAGCAGGGCGACGGTGCTCGCGCGGAACGTCGCCCAGTCCGGGGCGGCCATCGCGGCGACGCCGAGCGCGACCGCGGAGACGGCCAGCCACCCGGTCGCAGCGGCGAGGCTCCACCCGGCGAAGGTGCCGGGTGGCATCGCGCGGGCTTGGCGGACGCCTTCGCGACCGAGCAGCGCGAGTCCGGCGAGCCAGCCGACCATCCCCGCGGCGACGAGCGCGCGGACGTCGACAGCCGAGGCGAGAGCGGCCACCGCGATCCCGGCGACGAGTAGCGGCAGGGCGCGCGCCGCGGCGCGATCGGCCGCAGGCTCGACGCGCGCGTGCAGCACGGTCGGCCACAGCAGCACGAGGGTGCCGAGCGCGGTCAGCCCGATCCACCCGTAGACGTTGAGGACGAGGTGCGCGGTGACCGCCCGATCCGTCAGCGCCGGGTCCCGCACAACCGCCATGACGACGCCGACCGCGATGCCGACGAGGAACACCGCCCCGGCGGCGAGGTAGTAACGCACGAGGGGCGCGAAACGAGCGGGGAGTGCGCCACGGCTCTGCATCCCGAGCAGGCCGAGGTGGACGGCGATCGCGGCAGCCACGACGCTGCCTCCGGCGATCGCGAGGGCCGGGACGCCGGCCAGCACGCCTCCGCCGAGCATGAGGGTGCCCAGCGAGTGGAGGCCGAGCCGTACAGCCAGGCCCGGACGTCCACCCGGAACCGGCCGCCGCAGCAACGTGTCGGCGAAGTGCTGCGACCAGACCAGGATCGCCGCGGTCGCCGCGCCGAGCAGCGGCACATGGACGAGCAGCCACAGCGGCTGCGAGACGAAGCGGTGGCCGACGATCGCCGCGACGGCGAGCACGAGCCACGCCAGCACGACCGAGTTGGTCAGCAGGTACCCGTCACGACGCGACAGCCGCCGCGGGCTCAGCCGGGTGCGGTCGTTTCCCACACCGTCAGGCTAGGAGCCGGCCGCTCTGTGGTCCGATCACATGACCGGGGATATTCAGCCGGAGATCGCCTCGGCGGTCTCGGCCGGACGCTCGCCCTCGGCCATCTCGGTGATACGCGTGACCATCGCCGTGAAGATGAGGCCGTGGAACGGCAGCACGCCGAGCCAGTACAGCCGGCCCGCGAGGCCGCGCGGGAAGAAGATCGCGCGCTGCTCGTACCGCGCGCCGCCCGCGCGGTCGGCCACCTTCAGTTCGAGCCAGGCTTCGCCCGGCGTGCGCATCTCGGCCCGCAGGCGCAGCAGCCGCCCCTCCTCGACGGCCTCCACGCGCCAGAAGTCGATCGCGTCGCCGACGCGCACCGTGCCGCGGCTGCGACGACCGCGCGCGAGCCCGATGCCGCCGACGAGGCGGTCCATCCATCCCCGGATCTCCCACAGCGCCCGCGCGGAGTACCACCCGTTCGTCCCGCCGATGCCGGCGATCACCGCCCACAACCGCTCGGGAGACGCCGTGGTGTCGGCGGCGCGCTCGTCGGTGAAGACCGTGCGTCCCGCCCAGTCGGGGTCGCTCGGAAGCGGATCGCTCGGGGCGCCGAGCACATCGGCATCCTGCCAGCTCGTCTCGACCTCATCGGCATCGACGCGTCCGAGGGCGAGTCGCACCGCCGTGCGGTAGGGCGTGAGTCCGCCCTCGGGAGGCGGGATGATGGCGTCGATGTCGTGATCGTCCATGACGCACTCGTTCTGGAGCGACGCGATCAGGGGACGCGCGATCGAGCGCGGAACCGGCGTCACGAGATTCACCCAGTGGGACGCGAGACCCGGGGTGAGCACCGGGAGCGCCGCGATCGCACGCTGATGGAGCCCGGCCTCGACGGCGTAGCCGTTCATCATCTGGCCGTACCGCAGCACGTCGGGTCCGCCGATGTCGACCGCACGATCGACATCGCTCGGCACCCGCGCGGCGGCGAGCAGGTAGTAGAGGACGTCGCGGACGGCGATCGGCTGGATGCGGTTGCGCACCCACTTGGGCGCCGGCATGTACGGCAGCACGTCGGTGAGGTGCCGCACCATCTCGAACGATGCCGACCCCGACCCGATGACGACGCCGGCCTGCAGGACGAGGGTGGGCACGCGCGAGGCGAGGAGGATCTCGCCGACCTCGACCCGCGAGCGCAGGTGCGGCGAGAGCTTCACGTCGCTCGGGTGCAGACCCCCCAGATACACGATGCGTCGCACGGATGCCGCGGCAGCCGCGTCCGCGACGACCCGCGCGGCCCGCTCATCGGCCGCCTCGAATCCGGCACCCGCGCCCATGGAATGGATCAAGTAGTACAGCGCGTCGACGTCGTCGGCGGCCTCGGCCAGGGCGTCCGGGTCTTCGGCGGAACCCGCGACGACCTCCACGTCGCCGCCCCAGGCGAAGCTCGCGACGCGTTCGGGGGTGCGCGCGAGGACGCGGACGCGGTAACCGGCGGCGACGAGCCGCGGCACGAGCCGGCCGCCGATGTAGCCCGTCGCGCCCAGCACGAGAGCGCGGGGGGCGCTGCCGTCGGCACGCGGCTCCGCTTGCAGGTCGGGTTCGCGTCCGGTCGGTGCGGTCAGCTCTGTCATGCTCCGACGCTAGGCGGCGAACGCGCAGGCCGACACGACTTGACACCGGGCCGCCCTGCCCCACGCCGCCGCGCACGCGCCCGTACAGCGCCGGCGCGCATCTGGCGCCGTTCTGCGCATGCCGCGCAGATCTTTCGGCGCTCCATGTCACGAACTGCGCCCGACACCGCGGCCGCGCCCCTCGGGGCGGACCTCAGCGCCGGCCGGTGCCGAAGATGCCGCGCAGGACGCCGCTCAGGACGTTCTGCGCTGCGCGCGACCCGAGGATCTGCTCGACGGGCGACGAGCTCGACGACCGGGCGCGCGAGCGCGACGCCGAGCCGCGGGCGAGCTTCTCGTACTCGCGTCGTTCCTTCGCCTCGTCGGCCGCGGCCTGCTTGCGTATCGCGGTCATCTGCTTGGCGTATTCCGCGTCGGCCCGGGCTCGGAGCTTCGCGGCATCCTGCTCGGCCTTCCGCCGCGCGTCCTCGGCGGCGGCCGCGGCCGCCGCGGCCTGCGCCGCGTTCATCCGGGCGGTGAGGATCTCGCGCGCCGACTCCCGGTCGATCGCGGCGCCGTAGGCCTGCTGCAGGGGCGACGCCGCCACGAGGTGCGCGACAGCGCCGGCCGGCGAGGGCGACATGAGCGCCTGGGGCGCACGCAGCCGGGTCCACGCGACGGGCGTCGGCACGCCGTCCTCATCCATGACGGTGACGACGGCCTCGCCCGTGCCGAGCTCCTGCAGCGTGCGTTCGAGGTCGTACCCGGATGTCGGATAGGTGCCGACGCTCGCCCGGAGCGCTTTGGCGTCGTCGGGGGTGAAGGCCCGCAGGGCATGCTGGATGCGCGAGCCGAGCTGCCCGAGCACGTCGGCGGGCACATCCTTCGGGGTCTGCGTCACGAAGAAGATGCCGACGCCCTTGGACCGGATGAGGCGGACGGTCTGCACGATCGCGGCGAGGAAGTCCTTCGACGCGTCGCGGAAGAGCAGGTGCGCCTCATCGAAGAAGAACACGAGCTTCGGCTTGTCGAGATCGCCCGCTTCGGGCAGCACTTCGAACAGCTCGGCGAGCAGATACATCAGGAAGGTCGAGAAGAGGGCGGGCTTGTCGACGACGCCCGGCAGCTCGAGGAGGCTCACGATCCCCTCACCCTCGGGAGTCGTGCGCAGGAGATCGCGGACGTCGAACTCGGGCTCGCCGAAGAAGACGTCGGCTCCCGCGTCGGCGAAGGCGACGAGTTCGCGCAGGATCACACCGGCCGTCGCCGCCGAGAGCCCGCCGAGCTCCTTCAGCTCGGCCTTCCCCTCGCCACCTGTCAGGTAGCTCAGCACCGCACGCAGATCGGAGAGATCCACGAGGGCGAGACCGTTGCGGTCGGCGTAGTGGAACACGAGGGCGAGGCTCGACTCCTGCGTCGCGTTGAGCCCCAGCACCTTGGCCAGCAGGAGCGGTCCGAATCCGGAGACAGTGGCGCGCACGGGAACACCGGCGCCCGCACCGCCGAGCGCGAGGAACTCCGTCGCGTAGTCGCGCGGCACCCAGTCCTGCCCGATCGCGCGTGTGCGTGCGAGCAGCTTCTCGCTGCCCTCCCCCGCCGTCGCGATGCCGCTGAGGTCGCCCTTGACGTCGGCGGCGAACACGGGCACGCCGTTCGCCGCGAGCTGCTCGACGAGCCCCTGCAGCGTGCGCGTCTTGCCCGTTCCCGTCGCTCCGGCGACGAGACCGTGCCGGTTCGTCATCGCGAGCGGGATGCGGATCGGCACCGTCGGATCCGGATCGCCGTTGACGAGCGACCCGAGCTCGAGGGCCGGCCCGGTGAAGGCGTAACCCGAGCGGATGCGGTCGACCTCCGCAGCGGGAAGCGGACCTGCGGCGGTCGGCACCGGTGCCGCGGGCGCCTCGCCCGCTCCGGACTCGGGTCCGGCTCCGGCCGCGTATGCCGCGGCCTCCGCCTCGGCGGCGGCCAGCGCAGCGCGAGCACGCGCCGCGGCGAGTTCGGCCTCGGCAGCCTCGGCGTCGGCGCGGAGGCGAGCGAGCTCGGTGCGCGCGACGGCTGCCTCGGCCGACTCGGCCGCACCCGCGGCATCCGGATCGTTCGGGATCGAGGTGCTCATGGCGGCGAGCCTAGCGACGAGGTGATCGGGGCGCAGCCCGTCGCGCCCCGGCACGCGCCGTCCGTTCGCGCTCCAGCTGCTCGGTGAGGACGGCGGCGACGATGAGGCCCATGCCGATGCCGAGGAGGGTGCCGCCGACGGTGTCCGACACCCAATGGGCGTGCAGCACCGTGCGGCTGAGCGCCATGAGCAGCGTCCACACCGCACCGGCGATCACGATCCACACCCGCGGCAGCACGATGGCGGCGACGGTGGCGATGGTCGCGGCGTTGGCCGTGTGTCCCGACGGATACGAGCCGGCATCCGTCGCCACGACGATGTCCTCGGGGCGCGCGCGGTCGACGAGGTTCTTGATGAGCTGCACGACGAGGGCGCTGAGCGCGGAGGCGACGACGAAGTACGCCGCAGCCCACGGGCGCCGCAGCAGCACCAGCGCGAGCGCGACGGCGACGGGGATGGCGAAGACCCCCAGCCACGTGCCGCCGACCCGGTTCATCACGAGGCCGAAGATGAGCGCGGGCTCGGTGGGATCATCGGGCAGCAGGCGGTTCCACCACCGGTCGATCGCGAACGGCTGCCCGAGCTGGAGGAAGATCCACCAGCCGAGCAGGCCGCCGAGGACCAGCAGGATGCCGCCGGCGATCGCCCTCCGAGGCCAGGGGCGACGAGCGGGGTCGGCGGGCGCGGATGTCATCGCCCCATTGTGGCGACCCGCGCCCGTCGTACGCGGGGACTTGCGCTCCGGCCGCGAACGCGTCAGGGCGAGAGCTGCGGAACCGTCCGGGGCCGCACGACGAGCCAGAGCGAGAGCACCGCGATGACGGCGCACCCGACCATGACCGAGGCCATCGTCGTGGCGGTGATGCCGGTGTCGCCCGAGATCCACGCCGCCAGCGGCGAGATGAATCCGGCCACGCCGAAGTTGACGGCGCCGATGAGGGATGCCGCGGTCCCCGCTGCGCGTCCGTGGCGGTCGAGGGCCAGCACCTGCACGCACGGGAAGGTGAAACCGCACGCCGTGATGAAGAAGAACAGCGGGATGACCGTGCCCCACAGGCCCAGGCCGAGCTGGTCGGTGATGACGATGGCGCTGCCGGCGACGACGAGCACCGCGGTCGATACCGCCATGACCCACTGCGGCCCGAAGCGCGCGGCCAGGCGCGAGGCGGTCTGCACCCCGAGCACGACACCGAGCGAGTTGACGGCGAACAGCATCCCGTACTGCTGCGGGTCGAAGCCGTAGGTCTGCTGGAACAGGAACGACGACGACGACAGGTACGAGAAGAGGCCCGAGAAGGTCATGCCGCCGATGATCAGGACGCCGATGAAGATCCGGTCGCTGAGGACGCTGCGGTAGCGCTGCCACACGGTCGCCGAGCCGCGGTCGGCGCGGCGGGCCTTCGGCAGGGTCTCGGGGACGAGGAAGAGCGAGGCGATGAGCATCACCGCGCCGTACGCGGCGAGGACGACGAAGATCCCGCGCCAGGGCATCACGACGAGCAGCCCCGAACCGATGAGCGGCGCCGCGACCGGCGCGACGCCCGAGACGAGCGCGAGGCGGCTCAGCATCACGACGAGGCGGCGTCCGCCGAACAGGTCGCGGACGATCGCCATCGCGACGACGCCGCCGGCGGCGGCTCCGATCCCCATGAACACGCGAGCGAGGCTCAGGAGCTCGAGCGATGGGGCGATCGCGGCGGCGGTGCTCGCGAGCACGTGCAGCGCCGTGACGCACAGCAGCGGCACGCGCCGGCCGAGCTTGTCGCTGAGCGGGCCGACGACGAGCTGGCCGAGCGCGAACCCGACCATCGTGCCCGTCAGGGTGAGCTGGATGGCGGCGGCGGAGGTCTGGAAATCCGCCTCGAGAGCCGGGAACGCGGGCAGGTAGAGGTCGATCGTGAAGGGACCGAGGGCGGTGAGGGCGCCCAGCAGGATGATGTAGACCACTCGGCGCGCCGTGGGGATCGCGTCGCCGGGATGCAGCATCACGGGCGCGGTGGCCGGGTTGGACCCGAGGGTGCGGATGGCGCCGGTGGCGTTCTTCGCCGGTCGAGCCGGTGACGGGGACGCGGCGGATGAGGCGGGGATGACGGGATTCGGGGAGGTTTCGAGCACAGGGATTCGTTTCGTGGCAGCAACGTGAAAAGAGCGACCTCCTATCGTAACCCGCGCTGTGCCAGGCTGAGGGGGCGCCTCTCAGCCGATTCACCATTCACGCGCATAGGCTGACGGCGCCATCACGCGCATCCTCTTGCCCCCGAACCGAGGTCACAGCAATGACTCCGTCCGCCGACAAGCGACAGAGCGGCAACCCCGCCGCACAGGCTCAGATCAACCTGACCGTCAAGCAGCAACGCGAGCAGCAGAAGCAGGCGAAGCTCGCCGAGTACCAGAAGCAGCTCGCCAAGCGGCGCCGCGGCAAGGTCGTGTGGTGGGCCGTCGGCTCGACCGCCGCGATCGCCGTCGTGGGCCTCATCGTCGCCTCCGTCGTCCTCGCCCCGCAGCGGGTGACCTACGAGGCCGCGAACAGCACCGGCCGCGAGATCGAGGGCGTCGAGACCTTCACGAACGTCACGACGCACGTCGAGGGCACCGTCGACTACGAGCAGAACCCGCCGGCCGGCGGCGAGCACAACTCCGTGTGGCTCAACTGCGGCGTGTACACCGAGCCGCAGGCGAACGAGAACGCCGTCCACTCCCTGGAGCACGGCGCCATCTGGATCACGTACGACCCCGCGCAGGTGTCGGATGCCGAGGTCGAGACGCTCCGCGGCCAGATGCCGAGCACGTACGCGCTGCTGACGCCGTACCCCGACATGGACACCCCGATCGCCGTGACCGGGTGGAACGCGCAGCTGAAGCTCGATTCGGCCGACGACCCGCGGATCGGCGAGTTCTTCACCGAGTACTGGCGCAGCCAGAACGTCCCCGAGCCGAACGCGATCTGCTCCGGCGCCATCGACGGGCCCGGCAAGGCGTGACCGACGACGTCGTCCCGGCCCCGGATCGCCCGGGCCTGCGGTGGTGGGCGATCCTCCTGATCGTCGCCGCCGTGGCCGGAACGACCTTCGCGATCGGACGCTTCACCGCGTTCGGCACCTCGCCGTCGGTGCCGGGCAACGCGTCGCCCGAGGCGGGATTCGCCCGCGACATGCAGGTGCATCACACGCAGGCGATCGAGATGGCGATGGACATCTACCGGCGCACCGACGACGAGGGCGTCCGCACGGTCGCCTACGACATCGCGACCGCGCAGGCGGGTCAGCGGGGCGAGTTCTTCGCCTGGCTCGTCGAGTGGGGACTGCCGCAGGCATCGACCGTACCGCTCATGACATGGATGACGGGCATGCCCGAGCACGACCACGGAGGTGCGTCCGAGGCGCAGACCGACGAGGAGCTTCGCGCCGCGATGGGGATGGCCTCCCCCGCCGAGCTCGCCGAGATGGATGCGCAGACCGGGACGGCTGCGGACTGCACGTTCCTCTCCCTCATGATCCGCCACCACGAGGGCGCCATCCCCATGGCCGAGGCGCTCGTGAATGTCGGCACCGACGCGCGCGCCGTGCAGGTGGCGCAGGGCATCACGCAGACGCAGAGTGCGGAGATCAGCATCATGCGCTCCCTCCAAGAGCGCCTCGCCTGCAGCTGAGCCGGCCCACGGGCCCGCGGATCATCCTGCAGACGGATGCGGGTCAGCCGCCGGGCCGACGCGCTGCAGCGCCCCCGCTTCGTAGCGTCGAAGCATGAGCACCGCACCACTCGCAGCACCCCTCGCAGCATCCGATCGACTCGATGTTCGCCGCTTCGATTCCGATCGATTCCGCAGCGCCGCATCTCGCGGTCGCGCGATCGTCGGATCGATCCTCGGGAACATCGCGATCCTCGCGGTCCTCGGCGTCGCCCTGCTCGTGGTCCCGGTCGCCGCGGCCCTCGCCTTCGGCGCGCCGCTGCTCGAATACCTCCGCTGAGCGATCGGGCGGCGACCGCTCAGCGCAGGAGATCCACCCGCCGGAGGACCGCGAGCAGCATCCCGACCTCAGTCGCGCAGTTCTCCTCCCCCGTGCCGGCGGAACGCCCCCGTGCGTCAGTCGCCCCGCGCCGTCGTCGTCGCGTCGGGGTGGCGGTCCTCCTCGATCCGCTGCGCGGGAACCAGTTTCAGCCCGATGACGGCCGCGATGATCCCGGCGATGAAGATCACCTTGCCGATCGCGAAGGCCTCGGCACCGGTCGCGATCGACCACGTGACCGTCAGCGCCGCGCCGACGCCGACCCACACCGCGTAGGCGGTCCCGATCGGAATGTGCTTCATCGACCAGCCCAGGCCGACCATGCTCGCCACGACGAACACGGCGAACACGACCGTCGGCACCGGCTGCGAGAATCCCTCCGACGCACCGAGGGCCGTCGCCCAGACGGCCTCGCACACGGCGCTGAGAAGCAGGACGATCCACGGCATGTCAGCTCACCACCTTGAGGCCGACGACGGAGGCGACGAGCAGGAGCAGCAGCAGGATACGGGCGAGCGACGCGCGTTCCTTGCGCGTGACCATCGCCCACACGACCGTGAGGCTCGCGCCGATGCCGACCCAGACCGCGTAGGCCGTGCCCGTCGGCAGATCCGACATCGCGTAGGCGAGGCCGGCCATGCTCGCCACCAGCGCCACGACGAACACGGCGGCCGGCTTCTTCCGTCGGAAGCCCTTCGACGCGGCGAGCGCCGAGGCCCACACCGCCTCGAGGACGCCCGACGCGATCAGGATCACCCAGGACATGACGAACCCTTCCGAGTCAGTCTTGTCTGGTGCGGGTACTGCTCCCTCGTCCGCGAGCCGTCATCGAGCTCCGAGGACCACGGTAGCCGCTCGTCCTGGGCAGGCACTGGGCAGGCACGGGTCGACCGGGCTCCGTCCCTACGGCGCCGGGACGAGGAAGATCGCGTCGATGAGCCCGGGGTTGTGCGCGTGCACCAGCACACCGAAGACCACGGCGTCGAAGAGCAGGTGCACGGTCACGACGTAGGCGAGCGAGCGGGTGCGCAGGAAGATGTAGCCCTGCAGCAGCGCGAAGGGGATCGTGAGCGCCGGACCCCAGGCGCGGTAGCCGAGCTCCCACAGGAACGACACGAAGACGATCGCCTGGAGCACGTTCGCCGAGACGTCCGCGAAGTGCCGGCGCAGCAGCGCGAAGCACGTGCAGATGAAGAACAGCTCGTCCCAGATGCCGACCGCGCCGACGCCGACGAACAGGCGCGCGATGAGGTCGGGGGTGTCGACGACCGGCCAGTTCTCGTAGACGCCGGAGGTGATGAAGTAGAACGGCAGGATGAGCCAGCCGAGCACCAGCACGGCCGCGAGCCACACCCACTGGAACGTGCTCCACCGGCCGCCGCCGCGCCACGGGAAGCGGATGGCACGGTCGCGGTAGACGAAGCGCGAGACGACGTACGGCAGCACCACCGCCCCGCCGAGGGCGAGCGTGAAACGCAGCATCGCGAGGTTGTCGAGCTCGGCCTTCAGGTCGATGACGCTCACGACGACCATCCCGAGCGCGATGAGCGAGAGATCGCGGGTCAGCGACGGCCCCGGCTCCGCGACGCGGCGCCGCTCGATGACGGCGCCCACCACCAGACCGGCGATCAGCAGTGCCCAGCCGAGCCACGGCAGGAGGAGGACGAAGAACGCCGGCGCGGCGAGGCACACCAGCAGCGCCGGAGCCGTGCCGATCGAGACGAACGGACGGGCGCCGAGGTCGGCCTGCGTCTCCACCGGTCAGCGTCCGCGTCGCACGTAGGCGAGGTCGCGAATCTCGCGGCCCTTCGCGATTCCCTTGCGCTCGAACGCCGTCATCACGCGACCGTCGAACCGCGGCGCCCAGGCGCCGTCGAAAGCGGGCGCGAAGTCCGCGGCATCCGTCATCACCTCGCGCATCTGACGCGCGTAGTCCTCCCAGTCCGTCGCGAGCCGCAGTACTCCGCCGTGCGTGAGCGCACGGGCCGCGAGCGGGGTGAAGTCCGGCGAGATGAGGCGGCGCTTCGTGTGCCGCGTCTTGTGCCACGGGTCCGAGAAGAAGATCCAGAGCTCGTCGACGGATGCCGCGGGCAGCAGGTGCTCGAGGACCTCCGGCGCGTTCGCCTCCACGAGGCGCAGATTGCGGACGCCGGCGCGATCGGCATCCAGCATCGTGCGAGCAAGACCGGCCCGGAACACCTCGACGGCGAGGAAGTCCTTCTCCGGGGCCGCTTCGGCAGCCGCGACGATCGCGTGCCCCTGCCCCGATCCGATCTCGACGATCAGCGGGGCGCTGCGCCCGAACAGCGCGGCCGGGTCCACCTCGGAGCCCGGTTTGACGCTCAGCAGAGCCTGATCGCGCTCGATCGGCACCGAGTAGAACGACCCCAGCGCGTTCCAGGCGCGCTCCTGGCCGTCGCTCATGCGGCCGCTGCGGCGAGCGAACGACACCGGCTTCTCGCGATAGCGCGGCTCGTCGGCCTCGGCGTCGTCGATCTCGGCTTGGCCGATGTCGGGCACGGGCGCGTCGGACGGATCGGTGTCGGGCATGATCCCAGGCTACCGAGCCGCCACCGCTCTTTCGGCTCAGGCTGTGACGAAGTCGATGAGCTCCTCGACGCGGCCGAGGAGGGTCGGGTCGAGGTCGCGATAGGTGCGGACGGAGCCGAGGATGCGCTGCCAGGCGTGCGCGATGTCGGCCTGATCGTCGGCCGGCCATCCGAGCGCCCGGCAGACGCCCGTCTTCCAGTCGATCCCACGGGGAACCTGCGGCCAGGCTCGGATGCCGACGGCTTCGGGGCGCACGCACTGCCAGACGTCGATGTGCGGGTGCCCCACGATCTTCAGGTGCTTCCCGTGCTGACCCCGCAGGATCTGCTCGGCGATGCGGGTCTCCTTCGAGCCCGCGACGAGGTGATCGACGAGCACGCCGTACCGGCGCTCAGCCGACGGCGGCTCATCGCGCAGCAGATCGCCCAGCAGATCGACGCCCTGGAGGTATTCGACGACGACGCCCTCGACGCGCAGATCCGCGCCCCATACCTTCTCGACGAGCTCGGCGTCGTGGCGCCCCTCCACGAGGATGCGCGACGCGCGGGCGACCCGGGCGCGCTGCTGCGGAGCGACGAACGACCCGGATGCCGTCCGCATGCGCCCGGCGGGGGCCGCGGCCTTCGGCGGCACGAGCCGCACCGGCTCGCCGTCCACGAGGAAGCCGCCGCCGAGGGGGAAGATGCGGACCTTGCCGAGTCGGTCCTCGAGCTCGACGTTGCCGCCGCGGACGGCGACCACCGCTCCGCAGTAGCCGTCGGCGGCGACCTCGACCACGAGGTCCGTCTCCGCAGCGACATCCGACACCTTCTTGCGCCCGACATCGCGCCAGCCGGCCGCCAACACGTCGGTTCCGTACCTGTCGTCCATGCGTCCTCCCCTTCGCGCGCCGGTCAGCCTAACCCGCCGCATCCCGGCATCCGTGCACGCGGGACCGTCGCTGCGCAATGGGGATCGGCGATTCACAGGGGTGCCATAGGCTCGGGCCCGGGCCCCTCAATAGAGTTGACGCGAGGCCGGTCCTCCGACCTCGGAAGGGGATCATGCGAGCACTGCGGGCACTCACCGTCACGGTTCTGACGAGCGTCGCGCTCGTGTTGGGCGGCGCCTCGGCGGCTTCGGCCACCGACCCCGTCGACCTCGGCTCGGGGCGTGTCGTCGATCAGGTGAACGCCCTCGAACCGGGCCAGGAGCGCTCGCTCGAGGAACGGCTCGCGGCGCTGCCCGCCGAGTCCGGCATCGACCTGTGGGTCGTCTACGTCGATTCGTTCACCTCTCCCTCGGATGCCGAGGGCTGGGCGAACGAGGTCGCTCAGCGCGGCGGCCTCGGCCCGAACCAGTATCTGCTCGCGGTCGCGACCGAGCAGCGGACGTTCTACCTCTCCGGCGACTCCGCCGGCCCCGTCGACGGCGACACCCTCACGCGCATCGAGAACCAGGACCTCGTCCCGGCGCTCCGCCAGGACGACTGGGGCGGCGCGGCGTTCGCCGCCGCGGGCGCCCTCTCGGACGCCGTCTCCGGCGCGGGCGGCGGCGGCAGCGGTGGCAGTGGCACCGGGGGCGGTTCGGGCTCCCCGGGAGGCGTCCCGGTGCTGACCATCGTGCTGGGACTGCTCGCGGTCGGCGCGGTGATCGCCGTTGTCGTCGTCCTCGTGCGGCGTCGCCGTGCCGGCGGACGGACACCGGGCGCGAACGGCGCGCCGGCGGTTCCGATCGCAGAGCTCGCGCGTCGATCCGCTGCCGCGCTGGTCGCCGCCGACGACGCGATCACGACGAGCCAGCAGGAGCTGGGCTTCGCGACCGCTCAGTTCGGTGAGGAGCCGGCCCGTGCCTTCGCGGCGACGCTCGCTCAGGCACGGAAGGACCTCGACGAGGCGTTCTCGCTGCAGCAGGAGCTCGACGACGATCAGCCCGACACCGAAGAACGGGTGCGCGGCATCCACGAACGCATCCTCGAACTGTGCGCTCACGCCGACGCCGAGCTCGACGCCCGCACCGATGAGTTCGATCAGCTCCGCGCGCTGGAGCAGAACGCCCCCGAGGCGCTCGGACGCATCCAGCAGACGCGCGAGACGGCTGCCGCCGGACTGGATGCCGCGACTGCCGCCCTCGCGAAGCTCACCGCCGCATACGCGTCCGACGAGCTCGCCGCCGTCGACGACAACCCCGAGCAGGCGCGCACTCGCCTGGCCTACGCCGACGAGCAGCTCGCCGCAGCGCAGGCGGCGATCGCCGCCGGCGACGGGTCGACCGCGGCGATCTCGCTGCGGGCCGCCGAGGGTGCGGTCGCGCAGGCCGCCCAGCTCGAGAAATCGGTCGACACCGTCGCGGCCGACCTGGCTACCGCCGAACGGGACGCCGCGGCGCTCATCGCCGAGCTCGAGCAGGATGTCGCTGCCGCGGCCGGCGCGCCCGACCCGAACGGCGCACTCGCGCCGGTGGCCGCGCAGACCCGGCAGCAGATCGACATCGCCCGGGCCCAGCTCACGGGAACCCAGCGACGCCCGCAGGCGGCGCTCTCCGCGCTCCTCGGCGCGAACACCGCCATCGACAGCGCGCTCGCCGGCGCACGGGATGCCGCCCAGCGCGAGGCGCGTGCGCGCCAGACGCTCGAGCAGCAGCTGCAGCAGGCGCGGGCGCAGGTGTCGGCGGCCGAGGACTACATCGCCACGCGGCGCGGAGCCGTGGGAGCGACCGCGCGCACCCGCCTGGCGGAAGCTCGCGCGTCGCTCGACCGCGCCGAGGCGACCGCGCAGATCGAACCCGAACGGGCGCTCTCGGACGCCGCCCGTGCCGTGCAGATGAGCGGCCTCGCGATGGAGTCCGCCCGCGGCGACGTCGGCGGGTTCGGAACGGGCTCCCCCGGCGGGGACTCCAGCGGCATGATGGGAGCCATGCTCGGCGGCATGATCATCAACTCGCTGCTCAGCGGCGGCTCCTCCGGGCGTCGCTCCAGCGGGTTCGGCGGCTCCGGTTTCGGCGGCGGGTTCGGCGGCGGCTCCCGAGGAGGCGGTTTCGGCGGCGGCTTCGGCGGCGGCCGCTCCCGCTCCGGCGGCGGCTCGTTCGGCGGCGGGCGTTCCCGCTCCGGCGGAGGCCGCTTTTGATCCGCCGCTCCCGACCCACGACCCCTCGACCATCCACGAAAGGAAACCCGATGGCTAAGCAGTCAATCTTCGGCCGCATCTCGACGCTCATGAAGGCGAACATCAACGCCCTCCTGGACCAGGCCGAGGATCCGCAGAAGATGCTCGACCAGCTCGTGCGGGACTACACCAACTCCATCGCCGACGCCGAGTCGGCCATCGCCGAGACGATCGGCAACCTGCGCCTGCTCGAGCGCGACCACCAGGAGGACGTCCAGGCGGCGGCCGAGTGGGGCAACAAGGCGCTGGCTGCCAGCCGCAAGGCCGACGAGCTGCGCGGCACCGGCAACACCGCCGACGCCGACAAGTTCGACAACCTGGCGAAGGTCGCCCTCCAGCGTCAGATCAGCGAGGAGAACGAGGCCCGCACGATCGCTCCGACGATCGCGACGCAGACCGAGGTCGTCGAGAAGCTCAAGGACGGCCTGAACGGCATGAAGGTCAAGCTCGACCAGCTGCGCGCCAAGCGCTCGGAGCTGCTCGCGCGCGCCAAGACCGCCGAGGCGCAGAACCGCGTGCACGACGCCGTCAAGTCGATCGACGTGCTCGACCCGACCAGCGAGCTCGGCCGCTTCGAAGACAAGGTGCGCCGCCAGGAAGCCCTCGCCGCCGGCAAGCAGGAGCTGGCCGCCTCGAGTCTCGACGCTCAGTTCGAGAGCCTCGAGGACGTCGGACAGCTCACCGAGGTCGAGGCGCGTCTGGCCGCGCTCAAGACGGGCGGCCCGGCCGGCGCGATCGAGCGCTGAGCACCGCATCCGCGACATCGGGCGTCCGGGGATCCGCTGCGGCTCCCCGGACGCTCGGCATGACCCCGACGGCACTGCCGTCGGGAAGGCCGTGAGGAAGGACGACATCCATGACACGGTTCCTGGTCGTACCGCAGTGGCAGGGTTCACCCTCCACCCGCGCGATGACGCTGATCGACGGCGCGGAGGCGATCGCCGGCGACCTGCCCCGGAGCGCGACCCAGCGCATCGACGTGCCGGTCGAAGCCGGCGAGGCGCTCGACACGGGCGTGCGCCGGTACAGCTCTCTCGCGCGCACGCGCGACCTCCTCGCCGCGGCCCTCGAGTCGGCCGACGCCGACGGCTCCGAGGGAATCGGTGTCGTGATCGGCGGCGATTGCGGCGTCGCCGTTCCGGCGATCGCGGCCGCCGCGGCGCGGCATCCGCGTCTGGCCCTCGTCTGGTTCGACGCCCACGGCGATCTGCACACCGCCGAGACCTCGCCGTCCGGCGCCTTCGGCGGCATGGCGCTCCGGGCGGCGCTCGGCGACGGTCCCCTCGCCGCGACCCACCCCGTGGCCCCGGAACGCACCGTCCTCGTCGGCGCACGCGACCTCGATCCGGCCGAGGACGAATTCGTCGCCGGCTCGGGCATCCGCGTCATCAGCACGTCCGACCTCGACGACCCGGCGTCCCTCGCCGATGCCGTCTCGACCACCGGCGCCGACGCCGTCTACATCCACGTCGATCTCGACGTGCTCGATCCGGCCGCCGTGACCGGGGTCGGCTTCTCGGTCCCCTTCGGGGTGGATGCCGGGGCCCTCACCCGGGCCGTGGGCGTCCTTCGCGAACGCCTGCCGCTCGCCGGCGCGTCGATCTCGGGCTTCGCGCCCGCGGTTCCCGACGCGGCCGTCGACGACATGGGGACGATCCTGCGCATCGTCGGGTCGCTCGCATGACCCGGGCGACGCCTCCGGCGAACTGGCGGGCGCGCGCTGATCGCGCCGTTCGCCGCGGCGAGAGCTTCGACCGGCTGATCCCGGCCGTCCTGCTCGACTCCGCGGTCAGCCGCATCGGCGCGGCCGCGGCCACGGCGTTCGGCTTCGTCTGGGGCGGCCTGTGGTCCACCGGCCGGGTGACGCGCCGCGGCCGGCTGTGGGTGTTCACCGGCATGCCGGGCTGGACGTACGGGCGCGGCGGCGTGTGCGTCGGATCGTGCTTCCTGACGGGCGATCGCGATCCGGGCCCGCGGCTTCTCGCGCACGAGGAGACCCACGCCCGCCAGTGGCAGCGCTACGGCCTGCTGATGCCGCTGCTGTACCTGTTCGCGGGCCGCGACCCGCTCCGCAACCGCTTCGAGATCCTCGCCGGACTCGAGGACGGCGGGTACGTGCGACGGTCGTCGCGCTGACGCGTCAGCGCGCGGTCGCGAGTCCGAAGCGCTCGGGCGTGCGGATGGCCGTCGCCGCGAACCCCAGGCGGCCGGTGAGGTGGTCGACGATGTCGGCGGTGCCCAGGTAGCCCCCGAGCAGGTGCACGCGGGTGCCGGCGGCGGCCTCGATGCAGAGCATCTCGTCGGCCCAGGCCGTGACAGCCCGGGTCAGGGCGGCGCCGGGGGCACAGGAGCGACCCGACCCCGGGGCGCCGGAGCGCACCGAACGATCGAGCCAGGTGACGATCATGCGCCCGGGGACGGTGACCGCGCCGATCCACGACGCGTCGGGCACCTCGATGAACACCCGCCCCGTCGAGCAGAGCGGCAGCGTGACCAGCAGAGCCTGCAGATCGGCCAGCGTGTGCTCGTCGGCCGTGATGAGGTGCTGCACGCGCGCGTGCTTCGCGCCACGGCATGCGGCGGCGCCGTGCGCGCTCGTCGCGTCGACTCGGGCTGCGGCGGTCATGATGACCCCATCATACCCCCGATGAAGGCATGCCTTACCTGAGTAGTCGTCCCTCGAGGCTCACACGACGAGGATGCGACGGAGCTCTGCGATCTCGTCGTCAGCGAGTCCGTGGGCGCGGAGGTAGTCCCCCGGTGCGCCGTACCGTTCCCGCAGGTCGTCGAGGAAACCGCGCATCACCGGAGCCGGCGATCTCGTCGCGAGGATCTCGAGGTCACGGGAGTCGGGATGCTGCGATCTCAGCCAGGCGACCACGCGAGCGTTGCGCTCGGCGGGAAGCAGCGTCTCGGTCACGGCGTAATCGGCGACCACCGCGTCCTCGTCGACGCCCGCCGCGGCGAGGAGCAGCGCGATGGTCACGCCGGTCCGATCCTTGCCGATCGTGCAGTGCACGAGCACCGGCTGATCGGCGAGGACGCCGCGGACGACCTCGACGACGCGCGGGGCCGACTCCTCGGCGATCGAGCGGTACATGGCCGGCAGCGACATCCCGTCGCGCAGGAACGACGCGACCGACCCGGCGAACAGCGGCACGCGCTGCGTCGCGACCGGAACGTCGTCCAGACGCGAGGGCTCGAGAGCGACCTCGGCATCGTCGCGCAGGTCGATGACGCGGCGGAGCCCCAGTTCGCGCAGGGTCGAGCGACCGTCCCCGTCGAGGCCGAAGAGGTTGCCGGATCGGAAGAGCACGCCCGGGCGGCTGTGCGACGCACCGGCGGGCAGTCCCCCGGTGTCGCGGAAGTTGATCGCCCCCGAGACCGATGGCATCGCCGGGGTGCCGCTCATCCGGCGTCCGCCGGGGCGGCGCGCGGCGGAACCGGGTACCGGCCGGCGATCGTGATGCGGTTGAACGCGTTGATCGACACCAGCAGCCAGCTGACGGCGACGTACTCGGCCTCCGAGAACACGCTCCCGACGTGGTCGTACAGCTCGTCCGACACGCCGTCTTCGTGGATGTACACGTACGCCTCGGCGAGCTCCAGCGCCGCCCGCTCCCGCTCCGAGAAGACGCCCGATTCCCGCCAGGCCGGCAGCTGGGCGATCTCGTCGGCCGTCACGCCCGCCGCCGTCGCGCGGGTGACGTGGACCCGGATGCAGTAGGCGCATCCGTTCAGCTGGGACGTGTGGATGAGCGCGAGCTCCATGAGCCGGTCGTCGATGCCCGCGTCGGCCGCGATGCGACCGACCGTCCGCGCGAACTGGTCGAGGGCGTCGTACGCCGGTCGCGCCGCTTTGGACAGATGGATGCGGCGCTCCGAACTCATGCGTTCACATTACCCATCGGCTTCGGCGGCCGAGGCAGAATCGGAACTCAGCCGATCCGAGGGAGCACCGTGTCCGACGCCGCGTTCGACGAGTTCTCGTTCCTGCCCGTGCAGGCAGCCGAAGCCGGGGTTCCGGTTCCCGGCGTCCGAAGGGTGAACGGCGCGAGTCCCGACGGCCGCGCGATCAGCGCCCTGCGGTTCGGCGATGCCGACGTCGAGGTCGTCCTGCTGCACGGCGCGGGCCTGAACGCGCACACGTGGGACCGCACCGCCCTCGCCGTGGGCCGCCCCGCTCTCGCCGTCGATCTGCCCGGCCACGGCGACTCGGAGTGGCGCGACGACGCCGACTACTCCCCGCGCGCCATCGCGACCGACCTGCTGCCGGCGCTTCGCGGCTGGGTGACGCGCCCGGTCGTCCTCGTCGGGCAATCGCTCGGCGGCCTCACCGCCGCCGCGATCGCCCGGCTCGCTCCCGAGCTCGTGCGCGCTCTCATCGTCGTCGATATCGCGCCGGGTCTCGATCCCGCCGGGGGCGCCGCCTCGATCCGCGCGTTCTTCGCCGGGCCGACCGATTGGGCGAGCCGTGCCGAGCTCGTCGACCGCGCGCTCGCTTTCGGTCTCGGCGGCGACCGCACCGCCGCCGAACGCGGCGTGCTGCTCAACTCGCGCGTGCGCGCCGACGGGCGCGTCGAATGGAAGCACCACTTCGCCCGCATCGCCAACCGGCTCGCGGCCGACTCCGACGCCGCCGCGGCCGCGGATGCCCACCAGGACGCGATCGCCGCCGTGCTCGCGGAATCGGGATGGGACGATCTGAGGGCGGTCGATGCGCCGCTGACCCTCGTGCGCGGCGAGCGCGGCTTCCTCAGCGACGCCGACGTCGCGGCGTTCTCGGCACGGCTGCCCACGGCCGGGATCGTCACCGTCGACTCCGGCCACAACGTGCAGGAGGAGCAGCCCGCCGAGCTCGCCCGCATCATCCGCGACGCCGATTGACGATCCGCGACGTCGCGTGACCCCGGATGCAGCCGCGGCTCGCCGCGGAGCCTAGGCTGTATGCCGCACCAGTCCGCGGGAACGCCTCGACACCATCGGGCGATCGCCTTGTGAAAGGAACCCTCTCCCACATGCTCCGCCGCACCGCTCTGTCCGCCGCCGCCGTCCTGGTCGCGGGCGCCCTGGTCCTCGCCGGCTGCAGCGCCGACGGCGACGCCGCCCCGACCGCCGCTCCGGGCGATCCCGACCCGGACGCCAGCGTCAGCATCCGCCTGGTCCTCGAGCCGTCGAACCTCGACATCCGGCAGACCGCCGGCATCTCGCTCGATCAGACGCTGATCGACAACGTCTACCAGGGTCTGGTCGCGCGCACCCCCGAGGGTGAGATCGTCGACGCGCTCGCGAGCTCGCACGAGGTGTCGGCCGACGGCCTCACCTACACCTTCACGCTCCGCAACGGCGTCGTCTTCCACGACGGTCAGCCGCTCACCGCGCAGGACGTGGCCTGGTCGCTGACGACCCGGCAGGCCTCCCCCGAATGGGCCGACGCCCAGCGCCTCGCCGGCATCACCTCGATCGTCGCCGACGGACAGACCATCACGCTGACGCTGGCGCAGCCGGACTCGTCGCTGCTGTGGAACCTCACCGGGCGCGCCGGCATCATCCTCAAGGAGGGCGACACCGTCGACTACAACTCGGCGGCGAACGGCACGGGGCCCTTCCGCCTCGCCGACTGGCGCCAGGGCGCGAGCCTCGTGCTCGACCGCAACGACGATTACTGGGGTGACGCCGCGGGCGTCGCGGAGGTGAGCTTCGACTTCATCCCCGACAACCAGGCGGCGATCAACGCCGCCCTCGCCGGCGAGGTCGACGTCCTCGTCGGCTTCGACGCCAACCTGACCGACCAGGTCGAGGGCGGCGGCGACTTCACCGTCGAGACCGGCAGCGCCACCGACAAGAGCGTCCTCGCGATGAATTCGACCTCCGGTCCGCTCGCCGACGTGCGTGTGCGCGAGGCGATCCGCACCGCGATCGACCACGATGCGATCGTCGACGCCATCGGCAGCGGACGCACCCTCTTCGGTCCGATCCCCGAGCCCGACCCGGGCTACGAGGACCTCTCCGACGTCGTCTCCTACGACCCGGATGCCGCTCGCGAGCTGCTCGCCGAGGCGGGCGCCGAGGACCTCTCCCTCACCCTCACGATCCCGAGCGCCTACGGCACGACCCTGACCCAGATCCTCGTGTCGAACCTCGGCGACGTCGGCATCGACCTGGCCGTCGACCGCGTCGACTTCGGCACGTGGCTGAGCGACGTCTACACGAACAAGGATTACGAGCTGAGCGTCGTCAACCACGCCGAGCCGCGCGACTTCGAGAACTGGGCGAACCCCGAGTACTACTTCACCTACGACAACGCCGAGGTCCAAGACCTTTACGCGCAGTCGCTCCTGGCGACCGACACGCAGCAGGCCGACGACCTGCTGAAGCAGGCGGCGCGCATCGTCTCCGAGGACCACGCCGCCGACTGGCTCTACAACTGGTCGTCGGTCGTCGCCGTCGCGACGAACGTGACCGGGATGCCGGTGGACAACGTCAACGCCCGCATCAACCTGGCCGAGATCGCCAAGAGCGACGGGTGATCCGGTACGCGCTGACGCGACTGGGCCTGCTGCTGCTGGGCCTGGTCGTGGCCAGCGTGCTGATCTTCCTGACCCTGCGCGTGCTCCCGGGTGACGTCGCGCAGCAGATCGCCGGAACCAACTCGACGCCCGAGCAGGTTGCCGCGATCCGCGCGAACCTGGGCCTCGACGTGCCCCTTCCCGCGCAATACCTGGACTGGATCGGCGGTGTGTTGCGCGGCGACCTCGGTACCTCTCTTCTGACCGGGACGCCCGTCGCCTCGGAGTTGGCGGCGAAGGCACAGGTGACGATCCCGCTGGGTGTCATGTCGCTCGCCGTCGCGCTCCTGATCGCCCTGCCGTTCGGCATCGTCGCAGCCCTGCGTCGCGGACGGCCCGGCGGCACCGCGCTGTCGTTCGGCGCGCAGGCGATCGCCGCGGTGCCGGTGGTGTGGGCGGGGATGATGCTGGTCGTCGTGTTCGCGGTGTGGCTCGGGTGGCTGCCGGCGCAGGGATTCCCGCGCGCGGGCTGGAGCGACCCCGGCCGTGCCCTCGCGGCGCTCGTGCTCCCCGCCGTCACCATCGGCGTCGTCGAGGGAGCGATGCTGATGCGCTTCGTCCGCAGCGCGACACTCGCGGCCATGGGCCAGGACTTCGTCCGCACGGCCGCCGCGAAGGGCCTCACCCGGCGTGCGGCGCTCCTCCGGCACGGGCTGCCGGTCGTGGGCCTCTCCATCATCAGCGTCCTCGGGCTCCAGGTGGCGGGCATCGTCGTGGGCGCCGTCGTCATCGAACAGCTCTTCACGCTTCCCGGGATCGGCCGCATGCTCGTCGCCGATGTCGGCCTGCGCGACCTGCCGAAGGTCCAGGGCGAACTCCTCGCCCTCACCGGCTTCGTCCTCCTCATCGGCTTCGCCGTCGACCTGCTGCACCGCAGCCTCGACCCCCGCCAGCGGGAGGCATCGTGACCCGTCGCGCATCGTGGCTCGGGCGGCTGTGGGCGCTTCCCGCCGGCCGTTTCGGATCGATCGTCGTCGTCGCGATCGCCGTCATCGCGCTCGTGTCGCTCGTGTGGACCCCGTTCGAGCCGCAGCGCGTCGACGTGCCGAATCGCTGGGCCCCTCCGGGCTGGCCGAACGTCCTCGGCACCGACGCGTCGGGGCGCGACATCCTGTCGCTGCTGATGACCGGGGCGCAGACGACGATCGTCGTCGCGGTCGGCGCGGGCCTCGTCGCCAGCGCCGTCGGCGTCGCGCTGGCGTGCCTGGGCGCGCTGACCGCCCGCTGGACGCGCGAGATCGTCGCCGTGCTCGTCGACATCCTCGTCGCCTTCCCCGTGCTCCTGATCGCCATGATGATCTCCGCCGTGTGGGGCGGCTCGCTCTGGGTGGTGATCATCGCCGTCGGAATCGGCTTCGGCGTCAACATCGCCCGTGTGACCCGCCCCGAGCTCCGGCGGACGCTTCACAGCGACTTCGTCCTCGCCGCCCGGGCGAGCGGGCTCACGCCGGGCCAGACCGCCGCGCGGCACCTGCTCCCGAACGTCGCCCCGGTGTTCATCGTGCAGCTGTCGTGGGGCATGGCGGTCGCGGTCCTCGCGGAAGCGGGTCTCAGCTATCTCGGCTTCGGTGCTCCGCCGACGCAGCCGTCGTGGGGCCTGCTGCTCAGCGAGCTCCAGACGTACCTCACGGCGCACCCGCTGAGCGTCGTGTGGCCGGGACTCGCGATCACGGCGACCGTGCTCGGCCTCAACCTGCTCGGCGACGGGCTGCGCGAGGCGACCGACCCGACGCTGTCGCGCCGGCGCTCGGCGGCGCGTACCCACACCCCGGGGGTGGTCGCGTGAGCCTCGTGGTCTCCGACCTCCTCATCGAGATCGACGGCCGGCGCGTCGTCGACGGCGTCTCGTTCGCCGTTCCCGACGCGGCGCGCGTCGGGCTCATCGGCGAGTCCGGGTCGGGCAAATCGCTGACGGCGCTCGCGCTGCTCGGTCTGCTCCCCGACGACGCGCGGGTGGCGGGCAGCATCCGGTGGAACGACGTCGAGCTCGTCGGGCGTTCCGATCGCGACCTGTCGACCATTCGCGGCGACGAGATCGGCATCGTCTTCCAGGAGCCGCAGACCGCCCTCAATCCGCTGCGGACGGTCGGTCGGCAGATCGCCGAGCCGATCCGGATCCACGAGCGCCTCGGCCGGCGCGAGGCGGCTGCCCGCGCGGCGACCGAGGCACGGCGCGTGCAGCTGCCCGAGGACGCGCTCGGACGGTACCCGCACCAGCTCTCGGGCGGTCAGCGGCAGCGCGTCGCGATCGCCATGGCCTTGGCCGGGCGGCCGGGCCTGCTCATCGCCGACGAACCGACGACAGCGCTCGACGTGACGATCCAGGCCGACATCCTCGATCTGATGAGCGGCCTCGTCGCGGATGCCGGGATGTCGCTGCTCTTCATCACGCACGACCTCGCGGTGCTCTCTCAGATCGCCACCGACGCTGTCGTGCTCGAGGACGGCGCGGTCGTCGAGAGCGGACCGGTGGCGCGTCTGCTGAGCTCGCCGACCTCGGACGTGACGCGGGCGCTCGTGAGGGACGCGACCGCGACCCTCTGGCGACCGGAGGGCCGATCATGAGCGGTGGGATCGTGGTCGCGGCACGCGGTCTGACCCGCCGCCACCGCGAGCGCGCGTCGACCCCGTGGGCACCGCGCCGCGTCACCACCGCCCTCGAGGACGTCGACCTCGACGTACGCGCGGGCTCGGCCGTCGGCATCATCGGCGAGTCGGGATCGGGAAAATCGACGCTCGTGCGGCTGCTCCTCGGCCTCGACACGCCGACGGCCGGGACGGTCGAGGTCGACGGGCGCCCCGTGGACGCCCGCGCCTCGGCGCGCGAGCTGCACTGGCTCCGCCGACGCACCGGCATCGTGTTCCAGGATCCCTACGCCTCGCTCGATCCCCGGATGAGCGTCGGCCGGATCGTCGGCGAACCCCTGTGGGCGCTCGGCATCGAGGGCGACCGGCGCGAGCGCGTCCGCGCGGTGCTCGGCGACGTGGGTCTGGAGGCCGACGTCGCCGAACGGTACCCGCACGAGTTCTCGGGCGGACAGCGCCAGCGGATCGCCCTGGCCCGGGCGATCGTGCATCGCCCCGGCATCCTCGTCGGCGACGAGCCGCTCTCGGCGCTCGACGTGACCGTCCGCGCCCAGATCCTCGACGTCCTCCGCACGCTGCGGGAGCGGGACGGGATGACCCTCGTCATGGTGTCGCACGACATCGGCGTCGTGCAGAACCTCTGCGACGAGGTCGTGGTCGTGAAAGACGGCCGCGTCGTGGAGGAGGGCCCGACCGAGAAGGTGCTCCTGCAGCCGCAGGCCGCGTACACGCGACGCCTCCTCGCCGCCGTTCCGGTCATCGACCCCGGCGTCTGACCGCCCCGACCGGCCGCGCGTCGGAGGGCGGCACTAGCGTGTCAGCATGCGCGCGATCATCCCCCCGTACGTCCTGGCCCGCATCGCCTCGGCCCGCGAGCCCCACCTGGCCCGTGCCGCCGGCGCCGCTCGGGCGACCCTGGCCGCCCGCCCCGCCGACCTCGCCCCGCGCACGAGCCTGCGCCTCTCGATCGAGGACGGCGGCACCCTCGTCGCCGAGACGGTCGACGCGGTGTCGCGCGCGATCGCGGACGCCGAGGGCCGCGAGGAGCTGCCGGGCCGGCCCGTGCGCGACGAGGGCGAGGATCCCACCGGCGACGCAGCCGTCGACGAGGCCTACGACGGCCTCGGGACCACCTTCGACTTCTTCCGCGACGCCTTCGGGCGCGCGTCGATCGACGGACGCGGCGCGACGCTGGCGGCGACCGTCCACTACGGCCGTGACTACGACAACGCGTTCTGGAACGGCGAGCGCATGGTGTTCGGCGACGGGGACGGCGAGATCTTCACCGGGTTCACCGGCTCGCTCACGGTGATCGCGCACGAGCTCGCCCACGGCGTGACCGAGTTCAGCGGCGGATTGACCTACGAGGGGCAGTCCGGCGCGCTGAACGAATCGCTCTCGGACGTGTTCGGCGCCCTCACCGAGCAGTACGCGCTCCGTCAGCGCGCCGACGAGGCGTCGTGGCTGATCGGCGCCGGTATCTTCGCTCCGGCTGTGCAGGGGCGCGCGCTGCGCTCGCTCGCCGCCCCCGGCACGGCGTACGACGACGATGTGCTGGGTCGCGACCCGCAGCCGGGCCATATGCGCGACTACGTCGAGACGACGAACGACAACGGCGGCGTGCACATCAACTCCGGCATCCCCAACCGGGCGTTCCATCTCGTGGCCACGCGCCTGGGCGGTCACGCCTGGGAGCGGGCGGGCGCCATCTGGTATCGCACCCTCGCCGACGGCGGCCTCGCGCCCTCGGCGGACTTCGCCGCGTTCGCAGCCGCCACGCGGTCGGTCGCCGCCCGGGAGTACGGTGAGGGGTCAGAGGAGGTCGACGCGGTCCGCGCCGGATGGCGGGACGTCGGCGTGACAGAGGATGTCTGACGACGAGACCGACACCGCAGCGCAGGACGCCGGGCCCGCCCCGTCCGTGCGCGTGACCGTCCGACGCAGCGGCGGCTTCGCCGGCCTCGTCCGCACCTGGCGCGTCGAGACCCACACCCCGAGCACGACGCCCTGGGTCGACCTCATCGATCGCTGCACCTGGGAGGCGGGGCCGCGGCATCCCGGTCCTCCTCCGGCGGGAGCCGACCGCTTCACGTGGGACGTGACCGCCGAGGTCGAGGGGCGCATCCGTCATGCGGCGCTCACCGATGCCGACCTCGCGGGCGGCTGGCGCGACCTCGTCGACGCCGTTCGCGCGAGCGACCCCCGCGGGCTCGGAGCGCGGACTCAGCCCGAGAGCTGACCGAACAGGGCGCGCAGCCCCTTCTTCGGCTGCTCGAGCGATTTCTGCAGGTAGATCGTGCCGAGCCACCGACCGAACTTGTGGCCGACCTTGCCCATGCGTCCCACCTCGACGAAGCCGAAGCGCTCGTGCAGCGCGACGGACGCCTCGGCGCCCTTGTCGCTGATGACGGCGACGATCTCGCGGAGCCCGAACTCCTGGCAGGCGTCGATGAGCGCCGACAGCAGCGCGCGCCCGAGTCCCTTGCCCGTCGCCGCCTGGCCGAGGTAGATGGAGCTCTCAGCGGTGTACCGGAACCCGGTCTTGCCGTTCCACGGCGATGCGAGGGCGTAGCCGAGGATCTGACCCGACGGCGAGACGGCCACGAGGAACGGGAGCCCCAGCTTCTGCAGGTAGTCGAATCTCTCGACCCACTGCGCGTGCGTCCACTTCTTCTCGTCGAAGGTGACGACCGAGTTCGTCACGTAGTAGTTGTAGATCTCGCGGATGTCGGCGAGGTCGTCCCGTCGAGCGGCGCGGATCTCGTACGTGAAGGGACGCTCGGTCTCCGGCGTGCGACGCAGATGCCGGGGAAGGCGGCGGCGATCGCGGTTCGAATCCTCCTCGAGCATGCCGCCAGCCTACGCGCCGGGTGTTTCCGTCCGGTGACGCGCCGCTCTCGCGACGCCCGCGTTCACTCGTCCGGCAGGCGCCAGTCGATCGCCTCGCCGCCGAGCCCGCGCAGGAGGTCGTTCGTGCGCGAGAAGGGTCGGGATCCGAAGAACCCCCGCCGGGCCGACAGCGGAGACGGATGCGCTGAGGCGACGACATCCGTGGTGCCGAGCAGCGGTCGCAGCGAGGCCGCATCCTTTCCCCACAGGATCGCGACGAGCGGCGTGCCGCGCAGGGCGAGCACGCGGATGGCGTGCTCGGTCACGCGTTCCCACCCCCAGCCCCGATGCGACGCGGGTGCCCCCGGGGCGACCGTGAGAACGCGGTTGAGGAGCATGACGCCCTGCTCGCTCCAGGCCGAGAGGTCGCCGTGGGCGGCCGGCGGGATGCCGAGATCGTCCTCGAGCTCGCGGTAGATGTTCGCGAGGCTCCGAGGCAGGGGGCGCACCCGACGGTCGACCGCGAAGGAGAGCCCGATCGGGTGTCCGGGCGTCGGGTACGGGTCCTGCCCGACGATGAGCACCCGGACGTCGGAGAGCGGCCGGCCGAAAGCGCGCAGCACGTGATCCCCGGCGGGCAGATACGACCTCCGCGCCGCGACCTCGGCTCGCAGCCGATCGCCGAGGGCGGCGATGTCGCCCGCGACGGGTTCGAGCGCGCGCGCCCACTCCGGGTCGATGAGTCCGTCGGCGGCCAGCTCCGAGAGCGCGTGCGGTGTCACCCGCCCAGGCTACGTCCGCGTCTGCCTCGCGTCCGACGACCTCGGCAGTATGCTCGCCCCGTGTCGACGACGCTGCGCAGTTCGGCCCTCGGCGTGACCGCGGGTCTCATCGGGTGGTTCATCCTCGTGGAGATCGTCAGCGGCATCCTGCAGGGGTACTACGTGCCGCTCTTCAGCGACATCGTCGTCCACCTCGGCATCCGCGATGCGGACGTGAACTGGTTCGAGGCGGCCCAGCTCCTCCTGTCGGCCCTCGTCGTGCCCGTGCTCGCGAAGCTCGGCGACATGTACGGCCACAAGCGGATCCTGCTGATCGCCGCCGTCCTCACCGCGGCGGCCACGTGGTGGCTCGCCTTCGCCGGTTCGTTCTGGGCGTTCCTCATCGCGTGGGCGCTCCAGGGGTTCTACGTCGTGTGGCTGCCGCTCGAGATCGCCCTGATCTTCGAGCGCGGGCGTCGGCAGAACCGGGGCGTCTCGCTGACGCGCCGCGCGGCGGGCCTCCTCGTCGTCGGACTGCAGGCCGGCGCGATCCTCGGCGCGCTCGCCGCCGGGCGCATCTTCACGGCGACCGGCGGCGACATGACCCTCACGCTGGTCGTCCCGGCGATCGCCGCGACGCTCGTCGCCGCCGTGATCTGGCTCGGGGTGCCCGAGTCCTCGCCCGAACCCGGGCGCCGGCTCGACTCCCGCGGCTTCGTGATCCTCGCCGTCGCGCTGCTGCTGGTGACGAGCTCGCTGACCTTTCTCCGACTCAACGGGCCGGAGGTGTTCTGGGTCTGGCTGCTGCTGGCCGCCGGGATCGCCGGCTTCGTCGTCTTCGCGCTGTTCGAGCTGCGCCAGCCCGACCCGGCCGTCGACATCCGCGTGCTCGCCCGGCCCGAGATGTGGCCGGTCCAGGCGACGGCCCTCCTCGTCGGCATCAGCCTTCTCGGCGCTCAGGGTCCCCTGTCGACCTACGCCGGAACGGACCCCTCGCTCGGGTACGGACTGGGCCTGGATGCGACCGAGCGATCGAACATCATCGGCGTCTATCTCGTGTCGCTGATCGTGGGCGCCGTGCTCTTCGCCGTCACCTCCCGGCGGGCGAGTCCCCGGCTCGTGCTGATCGGCGCGGCGCTCCTCGTCGGCATCGGGTACACGCTGTTCCTCCCCTTCCACCGCGAGCTGTGGCAGGTGCTCGTGAACCTGTGCATCGCCGGCCTCGGTTCCGGTGCGCTCGTGGGAGCCATGCCGGCGGCGGCGGCCGCCGCGGCTCCGCGCGGGCAGACGGGCGTCGCCTCGGCACTGACCAACACGACCAAGACGATCGGCGGGACGTTCTCCTCGGCGGTGTTCGGCGTCGTCCTCGCGGCCGGCGCCGGGATCGTCGCGAGCGAGACCGCGGCGTCCCTCGGCGGCTACCTCACCGTCTGGGCCGTCTGCGCGGCGGGCGGGTTCCTCTCGGCCGTGCTGCTGCTCGTCGTGCCGAAGGTGGCGTTCGCCGACGACGCCGAGACGCGCGCGGCCGTCAGCCCGACGGTCTGACGCCCGCCCCGACCCGGCCCGGCGGAGGACATCAGCACCGAGGAGGGCGATCCGGCACCAGGACACCTCCGACGCGCAGATCGCCTGCAACGCGCGACCTCCCCGCCGTCGGCACGGGCGGGAGGCTCGAGCCACGGCCCTCGCCGCGGGAGTCAGCCCTCGGCCCGCGGCGCGAGCGGCCCGCGGGCGAGCAGGTGCTGCGCCGACTGCGCGACCGGTCGCATCGTGACGAGGTCCAGATTGACGTGCGCCGGAGCGTTGAGGGCGAAAGCGATGACGTCGGCGACGTCCTCGGCCACGAGGGGGCTCTCGACGCCCGCGTAGAGGCGGTCCGCCGCATCCTGGTCGCCGCCGAGGCGGTTGCGGGTGAACTCCTCGGTGCGGACCATCCCGGGAGCGATCTCGGTCACGCGGATGGGCTCGCCGTTGAGCTCGAGCCGCAGCGCGTGCACGAGCATCGCCTCCCCCGCCTTCGCCGCGTTGTAGCCGGCGCCGCCGGGGTACGCCGTCTGGGCGGCCGTGGAGGTCACGTAGAGGGTGTCGGCATGGCCGGCGCCGGCCGTGAGCGCGCGACGCAGCAGCGGCAGGAGCGCCGCCGTGAGCAACTGTGCCGAGAGGACGTTCGCCTCGAACATCCACCGCCAGTCCGCCGGATCGCCGTCCTCGACCCGGTCGGCACCGCGCGCGCCGCCCGCGACGTGGACGAGCGCGTGGACATCGCCCGACGCCTCCAGGTGAGCGCGCAGCGCCGCGACGTCGGCCTCGCTGCTCAGATCCGCCGCGAAGGATGCCGAGCCCACCTCGGCATCGAGGGCTTCGAGCCGCTCGGCTCGACGCGCCACACCGACGACGTCCCATCCGGACGCGCGCAGGGCGCGCACCACCGCCTCGCCGATCCCCGAGCTGGCACCGGTCACCACTGCGCGTCGCGTCATCCCCCCACCGTAGCCCGCAGGGCCGGTGGAGCAGGTTACGTCCCATGTCCCCCGCGTTGTCGAGCAACGGCGGCGTCCGTACGCTCGGAGACGGCCGGCGCCCGCCGCCTCTTCCGACCCGATGGAGCCCCGCATGTCCGACACCGAGAACTGGCGCTTCGAGACGAAGCAGATCCACACCGGCGCCGCGCCCGACCCTGTCACGAAGGCTCGCGCAACGCCGATCTACCAGACCACGTCCTATGTGTTCGACAACTCCGACCACGCCGCGAACCTGTTCGCCCTGGCCGAGTTCGGCAACATCTACACGCGCATCCAGAACCCCACCCAGGACGTCGTCGAGCAGCGCCTCGCGGCGCTCGAAGGGGGCACGGGCGCCCTCCTCGTGGCATCCGGGCAGGCGGCCGAGACCTTCGCGATCCTCAACATCGCGCAAGCGGGCGACCACTTCGTCTCGTCGAGCTCGATCTACGGCGGCACCTACAACCTCTTCAAGTACACCCTCGCCAAACTGGGCATCGAGGTGACCTTCGTCGAGAACCAGGACGACCTCGAGGAGTGGCGACGCGCGGTCCGTCCGAACACCAAGCTGTTCTTCGGCGAGACGATCGGCAACCCGCAGATCAACGTGCTCGACATCGCCGGCGTCGCGGGCGTCGCGCACGAGGCCGGCGTCCCGCTGATCGTCGACAACACGATCGCCACCCCGTACCTCATCCGTCCGTTCGAGCACGGCGCCGACATCGTCGTGCACTCCGCGACGAAGTTCCTCGGCGGCCACGGCACCGTCATCGGCGGCGTCATCGTGGACGGCGGCCGCTTCGCCTGGTCCGAGAACGTCGAGAAGTTCCCCGGCCTGACCGAGCCCGACCCCTCGTACCACGGCGCCTCGTACACGACCGCCGTCGGCGACGGACTCGCCTACGTCATCAAGGCCCGCGTGCAGCTGCTCCGCGACCTCGGCGCCGCGATCTCGCCGCAGAGCGCCTGGCTCCTCATCCAGGGCATCGAGACGCTCTCGCTGCGCATCGAGCGGCACGTGCAGAACGCGCAGGAGATCGCCGAATGGCTCGAGGGCCACGACGACATCGCCTCGGTGAACTATTCGGGCCTTCCCACCTCGCCCTGGTACGCCGCGGCGAACAGGTACGCCCCGAAGGGTGTGGGCGCCGTGCTGTCGTTCGAGCTCAAGGGCGGCGTCGGCGCCGGCCGCGCGTTCGTCGACGCGCTGACGCTCTTCAGCCATCTCGCGAACATCGGCGACGTCCGCTCGCTGGTCATCCACCCGGCCTCCACCACGCACTCGCAGCTGACGCCCGAGCAGCAGCTGACGAGCGGCGTCACGCCGGGCCTCGTCCGCCTCTCGGTGGGCCTCGAGAACATCGACGACCTGAAGGCCGACCTCGAGCAGGCGCTCGCGGTCGCCCGCAACGTCAGCGAGGCCGCGCGCGCCTGAGTTCCCTCCTCAGAACGACCGGATGCCCCGGCCCCACCTCCGCGGTGGGCCGGGGCATCCGTCGTTTCACCCTCCGGCCAGCCCTCGCGAGCTGTGCCGGGGGCGTGTCAGTCGGCGTCGGAGGCCGTGGTGATCTCTTCGCCCTGCACCTGCTCGCGGTCGCCCTTGGCCCGGTCGCCGCGGGTCTTGCGGAGGCTGGCGATGGTGGCGACGGCGACGGTGGCGGCGATGAACAGCAGCGAGAACCAGATCGGGATCTCGGGCACCCACAGCAGCGGCTCGCCGCCGTTGATGAAGGGCAGCTCGTTCACGTGCAGCGCGTGGAACACGAGCTTCACGCCGATGAAGGCGAGGATGACCGCGAGCCCCTGCGCGAGGTAGACGAGGCGCTCGAGCAGTCCGCCGATGAGGAAGAACAGCTGGCGAAGACCCATCAGGGCGAAGGCGTTGGCGGTGAAGACGATGTACGCCTCGTTCGTCAGACCGTAGATCGCCGGGATCGAGTCGACGGCGAAGACGAGGTCGATGAAGCCGATCGCGATGATGACGAGCAGCATCGGGGTGACGAATCGTTTGCCGTTCTTCTTCACGGTGAGCTTGTCGCTGTTGTACTCGTCCGTCACGGGCAGGTGCCGACGGACGAACCGCATGAACTTGCCGTTGGCCGGGTCGGAGTCGCCGTGCGAGAACGCCTGGCGGTACGCGAGGAAGAGCAGCAGCGCACCGAAGATGTAGAAGATCCACGAGAAGTTGTCGATCAGCGCCGCACCGATGGCGATGAAGGCGCCGCGCATGATGAGGGCGATCACGATGCCGATCATCAGCACCTTCTGCTGGTACTTCTTCGGTACCGCGAACCCGGTCATGATGATGAGGAATACGAAGAGGTTGTCGATCGACAGCGCCTTCTCCGTCAGGTAGCCGGCGAAGTACTCGCCCGCGAAGACCCAGCCCCAGCCGGGCACGAACCCGATGACGACGCCGAAGATGAGCGCGAGGCCGATGTAGAAGGCCGACCAGCGCGCCGATTCGGCGATCGTCGGCTCGTGCGGCGTGCGCACGTGCGCGAAGAACTCGTACACGAAGAAGGCGATGGTCACCGCGATGGTGATGATCCAGACGAGCGGAGTGATATCCACGAAGGCTCCAAGGGGTCGACAGTAGCGAACGGCCAGGTCTCCTTCATCCCCGGAGGGACCGGCGTCCCGGAACCCGACGTCGGGTTCGTAATGACGAGATCGCCGCAGGCGGAAGTACTCCCCTTGCTTCGACGTATCCTACGCGACGATCCGGGCGCCGGACGTCCTAGCCTGTTGCCATGGACGCGGATGTCGCTCGTCGCTACCATTCCTTCGCCGCCTGGACCGCCGGCAGCTCGCCGCTGTACGCGGCGTGGGCCGAGGGCGTCGCCCGCGATGCGGAGCTCACGGATCGCATCGGACGGCTGAGCGAGCGCGAAGGGCAACCCAACCTGGTCTTCGCGGCGGCACGGTGGGTGGGATGCGGCCTCGATCCCTTCCCGCGGTAGCGCGAGCGCGTTCTCGCCGCGTGGGACGACCTCGTCCAGGTCGCCGCCACCCGGCGCACCCAGACGAACGAGGCCGGACGATGCGCCACGCTGCTGCCGGTGCTCGCCGGCATCCCGGGGCCGATCGCCCTGCTCGAGACGGGCGCGGCGGCCGGCCTCTGCCTGTTCCCCGACCGCTATGCGTACTCCTACGACACACCCGCCGGCGCGCGGGAGATCGCTCCGGACACGAGTGCCCGCGGCATCCCCCTCCTCCCCTGCCGCCTCGATGACGTCGTTTCCGCGCCGCGGCGGATGCCGGAGGTCATCTGGCGCGCCGGGATCGACCTCTCCCCGATCGATGTGACGGACGCCGAGGCGGTCGCGTGGCTCGAGACGCTGATCTGGCCGGGTTCGGTGCACGACGACCGCGTCGCACGCCTGCGCGCCGCCGTCGCCGTCGCCCGCGCCGACCCGCCGCGCATCGAGGCCGGCGACATCCTCGACCGCCTGGAGGAGGTCGCCGCTCAGAGCCCGCCGGACGCGACGCTCGTCGTGTTCCACAGCGCCGTGCTGCTCTACCTCGACGCCGAGGAGCGGCGGCGCTTCGCCGATCTCGTGGACGGGCTCGGCGCACGGATCGGGCGGCGTGTGCTGTGGCTGTCGAACGAGACCGCCGGCACGCTCGCCGAGATCGACGACCGGATGCCGCCGGGCCTCGACCCCACGGGGAGCTTCGTCCAGACCGTCGACGGCATCCCGGTCGCCCTCGCCGGTCAGCATGGCGGGACGTACGAGGTGTCGCCGTTCCGGCTGTGACGTAACACGCGGGCGACGACCGCGGCCGCACGGAAGAATGGCTGTCATGGATTGGCAGACCTCCGAGGACACGGTGCCGAGCGCGCCGATCACGGAGGCCGACGCCCGGCTCCTGCGCGGACGACCGCCGACGACGGGTGCCTGGCGGGACGGGGATCCGGTCGGCGACCGGCGGTTCGCCTCGTTCGGCGCGTTCGAGACCGAGAGCGGACGCTCGCTGCCGTCCTTCCGCCTGGCCTACGAGACCTGGGGGGAGCTGTCGCCGTCGCGCGACAACGCGGTGCTCATCCTCCACGCCCTCACCGGCGACAGTCACGTGCGCGGCGACGCGCGCCCCGGTCACGCCACCGCCGGCTGGTGGGACGACATCGTCGGTCCGGGCGCGGCGATCGACACCGACCGGTGGTTCGTCGTCGCCCCGAACATGCTCGGCGGGTGCCAGGGGTCGACGGGCCCGTCGTCGATCGCGACGGACGGCTACGAATGGGGCGCTCGCTTCCCGCATCTGACGATCCGCGATCAGGTCGCCGCGCAGGCGCGTCTCGCGGATGCCCTCGGCATCGACACCTGGGCGGCCGTCGTGGGGGGATCGATGGGCGGCATGCACGCGATCGAGTGGGGCGTCGGCCATCCCGAGCGCGTCGAACGTCTCGCCGTCCTCGCCGCCCCGCCGATCAACACGGCCGATCAGATCGCGCTGAACTCGGTGCAGCTCGAGGCGATCCGGATCGACCCGCGCTTCCAGGGGGGCGATTACTACGACGCCGGCGACGGCGACGGGCCGCACCGCGGCCTGGCGCTCGCACGGCGGATGGCGCTCCTCAACTACCGCAGCCCCACCGAGCTCAACCTGCGGTTCTCACGGACGTGGCAGTCCGACAAGAGCCCGCTCGGCCACGGCGGCCGGTTCGCCGTCGAGAGCTATCTGGACTTCCACGGCAACAAGTTCACGCGCCGATTCGACGCGAACAGCTACATCACGCTCGTCGAGGCGATGAACTCGCACGACGTGGGCCGCGACCGCGGGGGCGTCGAGGACGCCCTGTCACGCGTGACCGCGCGGACGCTCGTCCTCGGCATCGACTCGGACCGACTGTTCCCCGTCGAGGGCCAGCACCGGATCGCCCGCGGCATCCACTCGACCATCGACGACGGCGCCGTCGTCATCGGCAGCGACTTCGGGCACGACGGCTTCCTCATCGAGACCGGCGTCGTCGGCGGGCACTTGCGCCGCCTCCTGGACACCTGACGACCCCGCTCAGCGACGGACGGTCACCGGCGGGGATTGCCGCCTCGGTGTGCGCGCCTCGACGGCGAAACTCGCCCACGCGATGACGAGTCCGCCGGCGGCCAGGACGACGCCGACCCAGACGGGCGCGACGAAGCCGAGGCCGGCCGCGATGACCGCGCCGCCGAGCGCCGCGCCGAGGGCGTTCCCCATGTTCAGCGCGGAGTGGTTCAGAGCCGCCGCGATCGACTGATTGTCGCCCGCGACGTCCATGAGCCGGGTCTGGATCGTGGGGCTCAGCGCCGACGAGAAGAACCCGACGGCGAAGACGAACAGACCGACCGTCACGATCCATCCCGCCGTGACCGCCAGGAGCGCCTGGACGAGCGCGAGCGCAACGAGGCCGCCGAGGAGGCTTCGCTTGAGGTCGCGATCGGCGAGCCTGCCGCCGACGAGATTGCCGATCGTCATGCCGAGTCCGGCGACCACCAGGACGATCGGCACCGCCCACTCGGGCGATCCGGCCGCTTCGGTCACGAGGGTGGCGACGTAGCTGTAGACCGCGAAGAACCCGCCGAATCCGACGGCGCCGATGCCGAGGGCGAACCACACCTGGCCGATGCGGAAGACACGGAGCTCAGCGCGGAGCGTCCGGGACGGCTCGCCGGCGTGATGCGGGACCGTGAGCGCGATGGCGACGGTGGCCGCCGCGAAGATGACCACGACGAGGAGGAACGCCGCCCGCCAGCCGAACTGCTGGCCGAGGAAGGTGCCGAGCGGCACCCCCACGACGTTCGCGATGGTGAGCCCCGTGAGCACGAAGGCGACGCCCTGCGCGCGCTTGCCCGGGCCGAGCACGTCCGCGGCGACGAGCGCGCCGATACCGAAATAGGCGCCGTGCGGCAGGCCCGCCAGAAAGCGCGAGGCGGCCACGAGCTCGAACGAGGGCAGCACCAGCGTCAGCGCGTTGCCGAGGGTGAGCGCGAGCGCCAGGAAGACCATCACCCGATGCCGCGGGTACTTCGCCACGGTTCCGGCGATGGTCGGCGCACCCACGACGACACCCGCTGCGTACAGCGTGATGAGCCAGCCCGACTGCGCGATGGCGCCCTCGGAGTCGACGCTCCAGCGCGTCGGCAGCAGTTCCCGCGCGATGTCGGGGAGCAGACCCATGACGACGAACTCCGTCATGCCGATGCCGAAGCTGCCGATGGCGAGGGCGAACAGCGCCCAGCGGGCCGTGGCGCGGGTTGCGGGAGTTGTCACTCCGGGAGCGTAGTCCGCGCCGCAGCATTCTGTCGAATCGATTCGAGCGCTCCCTCGAGGCGCTCGACCTTCGCCTCGATCTCGCCCGTGTAGCCCGGACGGATGTCGGCTTTCAGCACGAGCGAGACGCGCGAGCCGAACGGCATCACGGCCTCCGTCGCGCGCTTGACGACGTCCATCACCTCGTCCCACTCCCCCTCGACCTCGGTGAACATCGAGCTCGTGCGATGCGGGAGCCCCGATGCGCGGACGACGGCCACCGCCGCAGCGACCGCGTCGTGGACGGAGCCGTCGGCGCGGCCGGTGCCGCTGGGTGCGACGGAGAAGGCGATGAGCATGGGGAACCTCGTCTCAGGGGCGGGTGGAGAGCGGAAGGGATGCCGGTTGCCGCACCGGAACGCGCGCGAGCCGCACCACGGCCCACACCGCGAGCCCGAGCAGCAGGACGTTCCGCACGGTCAGGACGACGACCCCCGCCGGCTGCGCGGCGAGGACGTCGTTGTACAGGATCGGATACACGAGCTGGGTCAGACCGCACAGCACCAGCACGAGGGCGCCGAGCCCGGTCCACCGCCGCCGATCGAGCGTCAGCCCCAGCACCACCGGCGGGATCAGCCAGCACAGGTACTGGGGCGAGCCCACCTTGTTGAGGGCGATGAACGCGGCGACGACGGCGAGCGCGGCGATCGGGAGCAGGCGCGCCGTCGAGGCGCCCCGCCCGGCCTTCACCGACGCCAGGGCGGCGACGGCGCCGACGCCGAGCACGAGGATCGGGGTCATCGCCGCGATCACGGCGTCGATGTCGGTGCCGGTGACCTGGAAGGTCAGGATGTCGCGGGAGTAGTAGACGGTGAAGCCCGGCAGACCTAGGAGAGCCCGCCAGAGGTACACCGAGCTCACCGGCGCCTCGACCTGCAGCCCGCGGGTGGTCTGATCGCCGATGAAGCCGAACGCGTGACCGGCGCCGCCGGCGACGACGACCGCGACGAGGGTCAGCACCGACACGATCATCCCCGCGCCCACGAGCGCCCAGCGGCGGCGGACGGCGATCACGGCGGCGACGAGCACGGCAGCCGGCCAGACCTTGATCCAGGTGGCGACGGCGAGCAGGATGCCGGCGAGCCAGGGCCGGCCGCGCAGCCAGAGTCCCGCGAGCACGACGAGGGCGACCGTCACCGCGTCGAGACGGTAGAGGCCGACCGGACCGAGGAGCAGGATCGCGGCCAGCCAGAACCACGCGGCCGCGACCCGGCCCCGCGAGCGCGCCGCGCCGAGAAGCAGGGCGAAGGCGACGGCATCCACGAGGGTGACGAGGATCGCCCAGCCGATCGTGTAGCCCGCGATCCATGCGAATGCATGAGCAAGGACCATCGGCACGAGCGCGAGCTGCGGGTAGACCCAGTCGGAGTCGATCCCCACGACGCCGCCGCCGTCGAGCGCGGCGGTCGACCACGGCTCGTAGACGAGGTAGACGTCGCCCATCGGCTGATTGGGCATCACGAACCCGAGCGTCAGGACGAGGGCATGGACGAGCGCGAAAGCGGTCCAGAGCGCGGCCCGACGCCCGTTCCTCGCTGACAGCACCGTCACATCCTATGGGGAGCGCGTCGAGCGCCTCCGGGTCAGCGGGCGTCGCCGGCGAGGAGCCCTCCGACCACGGCCGACACGGATCCCGCGAGATCGAGGGCCGTCAGCGGCCCCGGCGCGCACGCGCGCGCCGCACGTCCGTGCAGGTCCGCCGCCGCCGCGGCGATGGGACCGAGGGCCTCCGCGTCGAGGTCGCGGCGGGCGCCGCGCGCGGCCACGAGCGCGCCGAGGATGCCGCCGAGCACATCGCCGGTGCCGGCGGTCGCGAGCCAGCCGGTTCCGGCACGGACCACCACCGTCCAGCCGCCGGGGGTGGCGACGATCGTCTCGGCGCCCTTGAGGAGCACCGTGATCCCCGCGGCGGACGCGGTCTCGCGCGCGGCCGCGACGCGGTCGCTCCCGGAGGCACCGAGCCCCAGCGCGTCCCGGAGCTTCTCGTGCTCGCTCCGGTGCGGAGTGACGACGATCGGGGCGGAGGCCTCGGCGACGAGGTCGAGCGCGCCGGCGTCCACGACGACCGGCAGCTCGCCGTGCAGCAGCTCGGTCAGGCGTGCGGTCTCGGCCGCCGGCCTCGTGTCGGGGGCTGTTCCCGAGCCGATGAGCCAGGCCTGGACACGGCCCGGCGTCGTCACGGTCTCGGGGCGACGCTGGAGCACGAGATCGGCCGCGCGGTCGGGCCCGAGGTAGCGGACCATGCCGATGCCGGTGCGCCAGGCGGCTTCGACACCCAGCACCGCGGCCCCGGGATACTCCCGCGAGCCGGTGCGCACACCGAGCACCCCGCGGGAATACTTGTGGTCCTCGGCAGTTGGCTCACGCAGGAGCGCGGCCGTATCGCCCGCATCCCACTCGTGGATCTCGACCATGGCGCCACGATACCGGCGCCGGACAGGAGCCCGGCCGTGAGCCAGCTGTTCAGCCCCCTGACCGTTCGCGGTCTGACCCTGCGCAATCGCCTGTGGGTCGCGCCCATGTGCCAGTACTCGGCGCAGGACGGCCTGCCGAACGACTGGCACTACGTGCATCTCGCGCAGTTCGCCTCCGGCGGCGCCGGTCTCGTCGTCGCCGAGGCGACCGCGGTCGTGCCCGAGGGGCGCATCACCCCCGAGGACGCCGGCCTCTGGAACGACGCACAGCGCGACGCCTGGACGCCCATCGTCGCCGCCGTGCACGCGCGTGGTGCGGCCGCCGGCATCCAGCTCGCGCATGCCGGACGCAAGGCGTCGACCTTCTCGCCGTTCTCGGGATCGCGTGGAAGCGTGCCCGCCGATCAGGGCGGCTGGACGACCCGGGCGCCCTCAGCCGTCGCCTTCGACGGTTATGCGACGCCGCAGGAGTTGACCGCCGCCGAGATCGACGAGCTCGTCGCGGCATTCGCCTCCGCCGCGGTCCGCGCCGCCCGGGCCGGGTTCGACGTGCTCGAGATCCACGCCGCGCACGGGTACCTGCTCCACGAGTTCCTCTCGCCGCTGTCGAACCGGCGGTCGGACGCGTACGGCGGCTCGCTCGAGAACCGCGCCCGGCTGCTGCTCCGCATCGTCTCGGCGGTGCGGGATGCCGCACCCGACGCGCCCCTGTTCGTGCGCTTCTCGGCGACCGACTGGGCCGAGGGCGGGTGGGACGTCGCCGAGACCGCGACGGTGAGCGCCTGGGTCCGCGCAGCCGGCGCCGACCTCCTCGACATCTCCAGCGGCGGGCTCGTCGCGCACCAGGAGATCACGACCGGACCGGGCTACCAGGTGCCGTTCGCGCGCGAGATCCGTCGAGCGGTCGATGCCCCGGTGAGCGCCGTCGGCGAGATCACCTCGGGAGCGCAGGCCGAGCAGATCCTCTCCTCCGGCGACGTCGACGCGATCATGGCCGGGCGCGAGTGGCTGCGCGACCCCCACTTCGGTCTGCGAGCCGCGGACGAACTCGGCGCCGACCCCGCCGTCTGGCCGCCGCAGTACGAGCGGGCTCGCCGCCGTTGACGCGAGCCCGCCGACCCGCACCGCTCGCGGGGGTCAGCGCGGCGTGCGACGCGTCGCGTCGTGGACCTCGCCGACGAGCTCTTCGATGATGTCCTCGAGGAAGAGCACCGCGGTCGTGCGGCCCTGACCGTCGCGGACCTGAGCGAGGTGCCGGCTCGAGCGCCGCATCAGGGCGAGCGCGTCCTCGAGGTCGGTCGTCTCCGACACCGGCACCATCAGGTGGATGCGCTTCGCCTTGATCGGCTCGCTCGCCCGTCGCGCCCCGGCGGAGCCGTCGGCCGGCTCGGCCTCGCGCAGGATGTCCTTCAAGTGCACGTACCCGACGGGCTGGCCCTCGTCGTCGACGATCACGTAGCGCGAGAAGCCGTGCCGGACGACGGCGCGCTCGACGTCGTCCGGGGTGGCCGACTCGGGCAGTGTCACGAGGTCGCCGAGCGGCACCGCGACATCCTTCGCCTTCTTGTCGGTGAACTCCACGACCGCCGCGACCGTCCCCGAGACGTCGTCGAGCACGCCCTCGATGCGCGAGGTCGCGACGATCGTCGCCACCTCGTCGAGCGTGTACGTCGACGTCGCCTCGTCCTTCGGCTCGACCCGGAACAGGCGCACGGTGTGGTTGGCGATCCAGTTCAGCGTCACGATGATCGGGTAGAAGAGCTGCGACACCCACTTCAGCGGCGTGGCGAGCACGAGGACGGCCCGGTCCGGCAGCGAGAACGCGAGGTTCTTCGGCACCATCTCGCCGAAGACGACGTGCAGGTACGACACGACAACGAGCGCCACGATGAAGGCCGCCACGTCGACGGCGGCCTCGCCCCAGCCCGTCAGTCCGAGCGGGACGGCCAGCAGGTGGTGGATCGCCGGCTCCGAGACGTTCAGGATGAGCAGCGAGCAGATGGTGATGCCGAGCTGGCAGGTCGCGAGCATGAGGGTCGCGTGCTCCATCGCCCACAGCGCGGTCTTCGCGGCGCGGGACCCCTTGTCGGCGAGGGGCTCGATCTGAGATCGACGCGCCGAGATGACGGCGAACTCCGAACCCACGAAGAACGCGTTGAAGGCCAGCAGCACCACGAGCCAGACGATTCCCGCCCAATCGCTCATCGCTGCTCACCTCCCTCGGGGGCGCCGGCCGGCAGCGGGTTCGGCTCGAACCGCACCCGGTCGACGCGTCGCCCGTCCATCCGCTGCACGACCAGGGTGCCGTCCTCGATGACGACGCTGTCGCCGACGAGTGGGATGCGTTCGAGCTCGCTCATGATGAATCCGCCGACGGTGTCGTAGATGTCCCCGTCCGGAACGCGGATGCCGGTGCGGTCGAGCACCTCGTCGGGCCGCAGCTCGGCCGGGAACACGATGCCCCCGGCCACGCGGATGACACCGGCGCGGCTGCGGTCGTGCTCATCGAGCACCTCGCCGACGATCTCCTCCACCAGGTCCTCGAGCGTCACGACGCCGGCGGTGCCGCCGTACTCGTCGACGACGACGGCCATCTGGTAGCCGCGGGCGCGCAGCTCGCCGAGGACCGCGTCGAGATGGACCGCCTCGGGCACGCGCAACGGCTCCTCGGCGACCGCCGCTGCCGGCACGTCGGCGCGACGCTCGCGCGGCACGCTGACCGCCTGCTTGAGGTGCACGATCCCGGTGATGTCATCGAGCGATTCGTCGTAGACCGGGAACCGGCTGTGGCCGGTGCGGCGGGCGAGCTGGATGACCGTCTCGACGCTGTCGCCCGCGGCGACGGCGTGCAGGCTCGGGCGCGGCGTCATGACGTCGGCGGTGGTCAGGCGGGCGAAGGTGAGCGAACGGTCCAGCAGAGACGCGGTGTCCTCCTCGAGGACGCCGGCGCTGGCCGAGCGCCGGACGAGGCTCGAGAGCTCCTCGGCGGTCCGTGCCCCGGAGAGCTCCTCCTTGGGCTCGACGCCCATCGAGCGGAGCACGCCGTTGGCGCTGCCGTTGAGCACCGTCACCGCCGGACGGAAGACCGTTGTGAACAGGGTCTGGAAGGGGATGACCAGCTTGGCCGTCTGCCGCGGCACGGCGAGCGCGAAGTTCTTGGGGACGAGCTCGCCCAGGATCATGGAGAACACGGTCGCGATCGCGACGCCGACGACCGCCGCGACGGGGCGCGACACGGTCTCGTCCCAACCCCATCCCTCGAACACGGGGCTCAGCAGGTTCGAGATCGCCGGCTCCATCGTGTAACCCGTGAGCAGCGTCGTCAGGGTGATGCCCAGCTGCGCGCTCGAGAGGTGCGTCGAGGTGATGCGCAGAGCGCTGATCGTCAGCGACAGCCGGCTCTCGCCCGCTGTCCGACGAGCTTCGAGGTCGGCTCGGTCGAGATTCACGAGCGCGAACTCGCTCGCCACGAACAGACCCGTTCCCACGGTGAGCAGCAGCCCCACGCCCAGCATGACGTAATCCATCACGCGTCACCCCCGATCGAACGGGAGGCGGGTCGGTGGGGCGAGCGTCTGCGACTAGGGGGGTCGTCCATCGTGCGCACGATCTTACGCCTGCGCGGGCGCGCCCACGCGTGCGAGCGCCTTCCGGCTCGGGTCGCCGGGCGCCCGGCTTCCGGCGTAGTTCTTCACGTCGAGCGCGCATCTTTCCGCGCTCGACGTGCGGACGCGCGCCCCATCCCCGGCCACCTGCTCAGCGTCCGGGTCGCGGGCGACTCGACGGCAGGCCGTCGCCGCGCAGGATGTCGTAAAGCAGGCGCGGATGTCGGAGGTGCGGCATCCGCCATCGCGACACCGCGCGCACCTGTCGCCGCAGCGCGTCGCCCCGATCCTTCTCGGCCAGGAGCACGGCCTGGGGCGAGCGACCGCCGCGCAGCTCCGGGTCGAAGTACTTTCCGGCGCCGTCGAACTCGCCGATCTGCCGATGGTCCGGCCACCAGAAGTCGGCGTACGCCGTGCCGGCGTCCCCGACGGAGAACCGCTGCTGCAGGATCGGCGCCGGGAAGCCCAGCCGATCGATGAGCACGCGGCTCTCGGACTCGCGCACACTGTCCGCCAGATCGGTCGCGAACGCCGCGACGGCCGTGACACGTGCGTGCGCACGACCGGTGTACGCGGATGCCGCGATCTCGAGCTCGTCGCGGGAGCACAGCGGCCCGGCGGCGCGGTCCGCGTGCGGTCGGCGAGCCCAGAGCGCTTGGTCGGCGATCACGACCCCCGCCGTGAACGGGGCGATCGACGCGAGATCGACGACCGTCCGCGCGGGCGTCGTCACGAAATGATCTCCCCACGGCACGACGTCTCCCGCCGAGAGAGGACGTCGATGCCGTCGGATCCGGCCCGAGGACCCGGCCGCTCCCGGAATCGTGACGTCGATGTGCTCGGGCCAGGGCAGGACGTGGTCGATCCCGAGCACCGCGGCGGCAGCGAAGTGCGAGAACACCGCCCCAGGCGCGAGCCGGATGGTCGCCTCCCATACCCGCTGAGCGTGCTGGGCGATCGGCGTCAGCTCTCGCCATCGGCTCGTCGTCGCGAGAGAGCCCGGCGCGATGCGGGTGGCGGCCCCCGATCGGATCGCTCTCGTCAGGTCGCGCGCCGGAACATCGTGGGCTTCGCGTCGCCGGAGGACGTGCGATGAGGGCGGCTCGATCATCCAGGTCATCCCCGCAGTGTCGTCGCCGGCGCGGCGCGGCGGCTCGGCCACCGAGACACCTGGGGAGGCGTCCGGGGTCGATCGCGTCGGGGAGGACAGGCTCCTCGCGGCTGCGGCCGTGCGTCAGGCGCAGTTCTGCGCATCGGGCGCGAAAACAACTGCGCTCGACGTGCAGAAGTGCGCCCCGTCCCCCCGGCTGCCGGCCCCATCGGGGGTCACCCGCGTCACCAGCTGACCGGAAGCGCCTTGCCCTCCTCGTAGCCTGCTGCCGACTGCAGCCCGACGGTCGCCCGGTCATGGAACTCTGCGACGCTCGCGGCGCCGGCGTAGGTGAACGATGAGCGCACGCCCGACGTGATCATGTCGAGCAGATCCTCGACACCCGGGCGAAGCGGATCGAGGTAGATCCGCGACGACGAGATCCCCTCGGCGAAGAGCTCCTTGCGGGCGCGCTCGTACGCCTCGAGCCGGTCGAAACGACCGACGACGGCCTTCGTCGAGGCCATCCCCCACGACTCCTTGTAGACACGGCCGTCGTCGTCGGTCCGGATCGGACCGGGAGACTCGATGGTCCCGGCGAACCACGAACCGATCATGACGGATGCCGCACCCGCCGCCAGGGCGAGCGCCACGTCGCGCGGGTACCGCACGCCGCCGTCGGCCCAGACGTGCGCACCGAGCTCCGCCGCCGCCTGGGCGGTCTCGAGGACCGCCGAGAACTGCGGACGCCCGACCGCCGTCATCATGCGCGTCGTGCACATCGCGCCGGGCCCGACGCCGACCTTGAGGATCGACGCGCCCGCCTCGACGAGGTCGCGCACCCCGTCGGCGGTGACGATGTTCCCCGCGACGATCGGGAGGCCGAGATCCGCCGCCGCCACCTCGCGGAGGGCTCGCAGCATCCCGTCCTGGTGCCCGTGCGCCGTGTCGACCACGAGCACGTCGACCCCGGCGGCGGCGAGCGCGCGAGCCTTCGCGGCCGCGTCGCCGTTGATGCCGATGGCCGCCGCAACGAGGAGGCGCCCGTCGGCGTCGACCGCGGGCCGGTAGATGGCCGACCGCAGCGCGCTCCGGCGCGAGAGGGTGCCGACGAGCTCGCCGTGGCGGATGACGCACACGACCGGCACGCCGGCCGCGTCGATGAGGTCGAACGCCGCCCGGGCGTCGGGCACGTCGTCGGCGTCGATGGCGGTCGCCCGATCGCGCACGAGGTCGCCGAGCCGGGCATCGGGCAGGGCCGTGCCCAGCCGCGACGCCGGCACGATGCCGACGACGTCGTCGATCCGCAGCGGCCGCCGCTCGGGGTCGGCGACGACGATTCCGTGTCCGTCGAGCGAAGGCAGGACGCGGGCGGCCTCGGCGACCGTCGACGCGGGACTCATGACGCGCGGAGTGTCCCACGAGACCGGCTGATCCTTGACCCAGCGGATCGCGGCATCCAATTCCTGCAGCGGCATATCCTGCGGCAGGACGCCGAGGCCGCCGCGGCGGGCGAGGGTGGCCGCGAGCCACGGACCCGTGACCGAGTTCATGTTCGAAGACACGAGTGGGATCGTCGCGGCCGTGCCGTCACCGGGCGACAGGTCGACGTCGAGGCGGCTGGTCACCGCGGAGCGCCGCGGCACCAGGAAGACGTCGGAATAGGTCAGGTCGACCGCGGGCTGAGCTCCGGAGAAACGCATGTCCACCACGCTACGCCGAGCGGGCCGTCGGCAGCCCGGACCCGGTTCGGGCCCCGCCATTGTGGGCTACCCTAGAAGACGGTGCGCTGCGGCGGACGACCGCGGCGCCGACGGAACTTCATCGACGAAAGCAGGCGATCTGCGGTGTCCAGCCAGGCGACCGGAACCGAAACCTCGAACGACGGAGAATTCGGAGCGAACGAATGGCTCGTCGCAGAGCTGTACGACCAGTTCCGAGTAGACCGCAACGCCGTCGACAAGGAGTGGTGGCCGATCCTCGAGGCCTACGCCAAGCAGGCCGGTGCGGCTGACTCCGCTGCCCCGCAGCAGCAGAAGCAGGATGCCGCGCCCGCCGCGGCGCCGTCGGCGAAGGAGCCTCAGCAGGATGCCGCTCCCGCTCACCCGGTGACGGCTCCCATCCCGACGATCGGCGCGCAGCCGGTCGCCCGCACGACGGCGCGCCCCGCCGCCGCGCAGCCGGTTCCGGCGCAGGCGCCGACGGCACCGGCCGCCGAGGTCGAGCAGCGCGAGGACGTCGTCACGCCGCTGCGCGGCATGCCCAAGACCCTCGCGGCGAACATGGACGAGTCGCTGACCGTGCCGACCGCCACGAGCGTGCGCACGATCCCGGCGAAGCTGATGATCGACAACCGCATCGTCATCAACAACCACATGTCGCGCACCCGCGGCGGCAAGATCAGCTTCACCCACCTCATCGGCTGGGCGCTGATCCAGGCGCTGAAGGCCTTCCCCAGCCAGAACGTCTCCTACGCCGAGATCGACGGCAAGCCCTCGGCCATCGCCCACGCCCACGTCGGCCTGGGTATCGCCATCGATCTGCCCAAGCCCGACGGCACGCGCGCGCTCATGGTCCCGAGCATCAAGCGGGCCGAGTCGCTGTCGTTCAGCGACTATCTCGCCGCGTACGAGGACCTCGTCCAGCGCGCCCGCAAGAACAAGCTCACCGCGGCCGACTTCCAGGGCACCACGATCTCACTGACCAACCCGGGCGGCATCGGCACGGTGCACTCGGTCCCCCGCCTGATGAAGGGCCAGGGCTCGATCATCGGCGCCGGCGCCCTCGACTACCCGGCCGAGTTCCAGGGATCGAGCGAGAAGACGCTCGTGAACCTCGGCATCGGCAAGACCATCACGCTCACGAGCACCTACGACCACCGCGTGATCCAGGGTGCCGGCTCGGGCGAGTTCCTGAAGACCGTGCACGAGCTGCTGATCGGCAAGAACGGCTTCTACGAGGACATCTTCGCCGAGCTGCGCATCCCCTACGCGCCCATCCAGTGGTCGACCGACATCAACGTCGACCTCGCCGAGCGCGTCGACAAGACCGCGCGCGTCCAGGAGCTCATCAACTCCTACCGTGTGCGCGGTCACCTCATGGCCGACATCGACCCGCTCGAGTACCGCCAGCGCACCCACCCCGACCTCGAGATCGAACAGCACGGCCTGACGTTCTGGGACCTCGACCGCGAGTTCGTCACCGGCGGATTCGGCGCCAAGCGCCTGATGAAGCTGCGCGAGATCCTGGGCGTGCTGCGCGATTCGTACTGCCGCACGATTGGCATCGAGTACATGCACATCCAGGACCCGCTGCAGCGCACGTGGTTCCAGGAGAACGTCGAGGTCAAGTACCAGAAGCCGGGGCACGACGAGCAGCTCCGCGTGCTCGGCAAGCTCAACCAGGCCGAGGCCTTCGAGACATTCCTGCAGACGAAGTTCGTCGGCCAGAAGCGGTTCAGCCTCGAAGGCGGCGAGTCGCTGATCCCGCTCCTCGATGAGATCCTCCAGGGCGCTGCGCGCACCGGACTCGACGGCGCCGCGATCGGCATGGCCCACCGCGGTCGCCTCAACGTGCTGACCAACATCGCAGGCAAGACGTACGGCCAGGTCTTCCGCGAGTTCGAGGGCTCCGTCGCCATCGGCTCGAAGAGCGGTTCGGGCGACGTGAAGTACCACCTCGGAACCGAGGGAACGTTCGTCGGCGATGCCGGCGACGAACTCCCGGTCTATCTCGCCGCGAACCCGTCGCACCTCGAGACCGTCGACGGCGTGCTCGAGGGCATCGTCCGCGCCAAGCAGGACCGCGGCGCGATCGGCTCGTTCTCGTGGCTTCCGATCCTCGTGCACGGCGACGCCGCGTTCGCGGGTCAGGGCGTCGTGTTCGAGACCCTGCAGATGTCGCAGCTGCGGGGCTACCGCACGGGCGGCACCGTGCACGTCGTCGTGAACAACCAGGTCGGCTTCACCACCACCCCTGTCGACGCCCGCACGTCGGTCTACGCGACTGATGTCGCCAAGGCGATCCAGGCGCCGATCTTCCACGTCAACGGCGATGACCCCGAGGCCGTCGTCCACGTCGCGCAGCTGGCCTTCCGCTACCGCCAGGAGTTCAAGCGCGACGTCGTCATCGACCTCGTCTGCTACCGCCGTCGCGGTCACAACGAGGGCGACGACCCGTCGATGACGCAGCCGCTCATGACGAACCTCATCGAGGCGAAGCGATCCGTGCGCCGGCTCTACACCGAGTCGCTCGTCGGCCGCGGCGACATCACCGAGGAGGAGTACGAGCAGGCGAAGCGCGACTTCCAGGACCGCCTCGAGGTCGCCTTCTCCGAGACCCACGCCGCCGAGACGGGCGCTTCCGGCCCCGTCGGCCTGTCGGGTCCGGTCGACACCGCCGTGGGCGAGCCCGAGACGACCGGCATCGGTCAGGATGCGCTCCAGCACATCGGCGACGCCTTCGTGAACACGCCCGAGAACTTCACGGTGCACAGCAAGCTCAAGCAGCTACTCGAGAAGCGTCACGACATGAGCCGCAACGGCAACATCGACTGGGCGATGGGTGAGCTGTTCGCGTTCGGATCGCTTCTCATGGAAGGGACGAACGTCCGTCTCGCCGGTCAGGACGCGCGTCGCGGAACGTTCGTGCAGCGCCACGCGGTCCTCCATGACCGCGCCAACGGCCAGGAGTGGCTGCCGCTGGCGAATCTGTCGAACGCGCAGGGGCGCTTCTACGTCTACGACTCGCTCCTCAGCGAGTACGCGGCCATGGCGTTCGAATACGGATACTCGGTCGAGCGGGCCGACTCGCTCGTCCTGTGGGAGGCGCAGTTCGGCGACTTCGCCAACGGTGCGCAGTCCGTCATCGACGAGTTCATCTCCTCGGCGGAGCAGAAGTGGGCGCAGCAGTCGAGCGTCGTCCTGCTCCTCCCCCACGGGTACGAGGGCCAGGGCCCCGACCACTCGTCGGCGCGCATCGAGCGCTACCTGCAGATGTGCGCGCAGGACAACATGACCGTCGCGCGCCCGTCGACTCCGGCGTCCTACTTCCATCTGCTCCGCCGGCAGGCGTACGCCCGGCCGCGCCGCCCGCTCGTGGTCTTCAGCCCGAAGGCCATGCTGCGTCTGCGCGGTGCGACGAGCCCGGTCGACGACTTCCTGACCGGAAAGTTCGAGCCCGTCCTCGACGACGCCCGGATTTCCGACAAGGGTGCGGTCAAGCGCGTCCTGCTGCACTCGGGCAAGATCCACTGGGATCTGAAAGCCGAACTCGAGAAGAACCCCCAGCCCGGGATCGCGCTGGTGCGCCTCGAGCAGTACTACCCGGCGCCGGTCGATGAGCTGAACTCCGTGCTCGACGCCTACCCGAACGCCGAACTGGTCTGGGTTCAGGACGAGCCCGAGAACCAGGGCGCCTGGCCGTTCATCGCGCTCGAGGTCGAGAAGCACCTCCACGGTCGCACCATCCGGCGCGTCTCGCGTTCGGCTGCGGCCTCGACGGCGACAGGCTCGCCGAAGGTGCATGCCGCCGAGCAGGCCGAGATCATGAAGACCGCGCTGACGCTCTGATCGTCGGACACCCGAAACGCCGGTGCCGTGCCCCCTCGCCGAGAGGGAAGCACGGCACCGGCGTTTCGGCTCGCGGGGGCGCCGCGATCGCGTGGATCAGGCGTGCGCCGCCGACTGCGCCTGGCGCAGCCGAGCCAGAACCTGGTCCCGCAGCTCCTCGGGAGCAGTCTCGCGGCAGGCACGGGCGACCACTTCGGTCAGCGTCTTCGAGACGAGAGCCTCGTCACGGCAGGCGGGGCAGGTCTCCAGATGCTCGCGAATGTCGGCGTGCTCGGTCTTGCACACCTCGTTGCGCAGGTACTCCTCCAGATCGCGTCTGGCCTTGTCGCAGCCGCAGTCGCTCATTTCTTGCTCCTCGTCGGGGGCACCTCGATGCCCCGCTCCTTCGCGTAGTCGGCCAGCAGGTCACGCAGAAGTCGTCTGCCGCGGTGCAGACGACTCATGACCGTGCCGATCGGGGTTTTCATGATGTCGGCGATCTCCTGGTAGGCGAATCCCTCGACGTCGGCGAGGTACACCGCCAGCCGGAAATCCTCGGGGATCGATTGCAGCGCATCCTTGACCGCCGACGCCGGCATGTGGTCGATGGCCTCGGCCTCGGCCGACCGGCTGCTCGACGCGGTCGTCGACTCGGCTCCCCCGAGCTGCCAGTCCTCGAGGTCGTCGATCGTGCCCTGATAGGGCTCGCGCTGCTTCTTGCGATACGTGTTGATGTAGGTGTTCGTCAGGATGCGGTACAGCCACGCCTTGAGGTTCGTCCCCTGGGTGAACGACGCCCACGACGCGAACGCCTTGACGAACGTCTCCTGGACCAGGTCGGACGCATCGGCGGGATTGCGGGTCATCCGCATCGCCGCCGCGTACAACTGGTCCATGAAGGGGAGCGCCTGCTCCTCGAACTGGGCGCTCGGGTCCGTGACCGCTTGCTCTTCCATCAGCGGCCAGTCTACGTCGGCGTCCCATGGCGCTACCGCGGGATCGATCGTTGCGATCATGGGTTCCTTCCTGTCCGGTGGCGAACGCGTTCGATACTGTGGGAACCGATGAGCTCCGCTGCGTATTCCCCCGCCCCCGTCTCCGATGACGGGTCCTGGCCCGCGCCCGTGGCCGAAGGTCCGGTGCGCGCGGAGGTCGCCGTCCCCGGATCGAAGTCGCTGACCAACCGCGAGCTGGTGCTCGCCGCGATCGCCGACGGCCCGTCGCGGCTCATCTCGCCCCTGCACTCCGATGACTCGGCGCGCATGATCGATGCGCTGCGCGCCCTCGGCGCGATCATCGAGGCCGTGCCGGGTGAGGGCAGGTTCGGCCCCGACCTCGTCGTGACGCCGTTCGAGCAGACCGGCGGCGACGCGGTCGTCGACTGCGGACAGGCGGGTACCGTCATGCGCTTCGTGACACCGCTCGCCGGTCTCACGCGCGGCGAGGTGACGGTCACCGCTCACGAGAGCGCACTGCACCGGCCCATGGGCGAGATGATCCGGAGTCTGCGCGAGCTCGGTGTCGACATCGACGACGGCGGTCGCTGGATGCTGCCGTTCATGGTCCACGGCCACGGTCATGTCCGCGGCGGCGAGGTCACGATCGACGCGAGCGCGTCGAGTCAGTTCGTCTCGGGTCTGCTGCTGGCCGCGCCCCGCTTCGATGTGGGCCTGCGGCTCGTCCACCACGGCGAGCGGCTGCCGAGCCTCCCCCACATCGACATGACGGTCGAGGCGCTCGGGCACCGCGGCGTCCACGTCGAGCGGCCGAACGACCGCGAATGGCTCGTGCCCGCCGGACCGATCCGAGGCAAGGACCTCACGATCGAGCCGGACCTGTCGAACGCGGCGCCCTTCCTGGCCGCGGCCGCCCTCACCGGTGGTCGGGTGTCCATCCCGCACTGGCCGGTGCACTCGACTCAGCCGGGCGCGCTCCTCGCCGACATCCTGAGCGAGATGGGCGCGCGCGTCTCGCGACGCAGCGGCGTCCTCTCCGTCACGGGCACCGGCGAGATCCGCGGCATCGACCTCGACCTGTCCGCCGCGAGCGAGCTCACTCCGTCTCTCTTCGCGCTCGCCGCCTTCGCCGACTCCCCCAGCACGCTGCACGGCATCGGCCACATCCGCGGTCACGAGACCGACCGCATCGCGGCCCTCGTCGGCAACCTCCGCGCCCTCGGCGGGGAGGCCGAAGAGCTGGACGACGGCATCCGGATCGTCCCGCGCCCGCTGCGCGGCGGACTCTGGCGAGCGCACCACGATCACCGCATGGCGACCGCCGGCGCGATCATCGGGCTGAAGGTCCCGGGGGTGTCGGTCGACGACATCGGGACGACCGCGAAGACCCTCCCGGAGTTCCCGCAGCTGTGGCGCGAGATGCTCGGTCTCGCCGACGAGGCAGCCGGGTGAGCTGGCTCGACGCCGACGACGACGACGAGCTCGACGCGTACGACGACTCCGACATCCGGATCCGCCCGAACCCGAAGGCGAATCGGCCGCGCACGAAGCGCCGCCCCGCCCACGCCGATGCCGAGATCTGCCGGGTTCTGGGCGTCGACCGCGGCCGGTACACCGTCCTCGTCGGCGAGGACGGCCCCGACGAGCACACCTCTCTCGCCGTGCGCGCCCGCGAGCTCCGCAAGCAGCCCATCGTCACGGGCGACCGCGCCCGTGTCGTCGGCGACGCCTCGGGCGACGAGGGGACGCTGGGGCGCATCGTCGGCATCGAGCCCCGCAGCACGCTCCTCCGTCGTAGCGCCGACGACACCGACCAGGTCGAGCGGATCGTCGTGGCGAACGCCGACCAGATGGTGATCGTGGTCGCCGCGGCCGACCCCGAGCCGCGACCCCGTCTGGTCGACCGTTACCTCATCGCCGCTCTGGATGCCGGCATCCACCCGCTCCTGGTCGTCACCAAGACCGATCTGGCCGACCCGACGTCCTTCCTCGCGCACTTCGAGGGCGTCGACGACCTCGAGGTGCTCACGAGCGGTCGCGGTCGGATGCCCGTGGACGAGCTGGGCGAGAAGCTCGTCGGCCGCGCATCGGTCTTCGTCGGGCACTCGGGGGTCGGCAAGTCGACGCTCGTCAACGCTCTCGTCCCGACCGCGGCCCGGGCCACGGGTCATGTCAACGAGGTCACCGGTCGAGGCCGCCACACGTCCAGCTCGACGGTGTCGCTGCGCTACGTCGGCGCGAGCGGGCGGGGCTGGGTGATCGACACGCCCGGCGTCCGCTCGTTCGGACTCGGTCACATCGACCCGGCGAACATCCTCGCCGCCTTCACCGATCTCGCCGTCGTCGCCGAGGACTGCCCGCGGGGCTGCACGCACCTGCCCGACGCCCCGGACTGCGCCATCGTCGAGGCCGTCGCCGAGGGACGTCTCGGGGAACGTGGCGCCGCGCGTCTGGATTCGCTGCAGCGACTGCTCGGCACGTTCGGCTGAGTGCGGAGATCAGGCGCCAGGCTCCGCCGCCGTCCTAGGCTGGAGGCATGACGCGACTCGAGCCCGGCTCCCCTGCTCCCGACTTCACGCTGACGGACCAGGACGGCTCTCCGGTGTCGCTGTCGAGCCTGCGGGGCCGCCGCTCGGTGCTCTTCTTCTACCCGGCGGCCATGACCCCCGGATGCACCCGCGAGGCCTGCGACTTCCGTGACAGCGTCGAAGCGCTCGCCGCAGCGGGCATCGAGGTGCTCGGCGTCTCCCGCGACGACGAGGCGAAGCTGCGCCGCTTCCGCGAGGAGGAGTCGCTCACGTATCCGCTGCTGAGCGACCCCGACCACGCGGTCCACGAGGCGTACGGCGCGTGGGGCGAGAAGATGAACTACGGCAAGAAGATCGAGGGCGTCATCCGATCGACGTTCGTGCTCGACGCCGACGGCCGGATCGAGCACGCGCTCTACAACGTCAAGGCGACGGGCCACGTCGCGCGCGTTCGGAATCTGCTCGGCTTGAGCTGACCGCGCGTCTCAGGCGGCGTTCTGCTCGCGGCCGGCGCGTCGCGCAGCAGCGATGAGGACAGCGAGCCCAGCGGCGCCGGGCAGCGCGATGAGGGCGGCCGTGCCCACGTCGGCGAACTGCCCGGTCGCTGCACCCAGGGCCACGGCGAGGATCAGCAGCTGAGCGACGATGCCCCCCGAACGACCCCACGAGATGCGGCGCCAGACCGAGACGGCGAAGGAGCCCAGCGCCGCCGCGCCGATCATCGTCAGCACGATCAACGCGATCGAGCTCGGTACGTGGCCGGCCTCTCCCCGCACGAGCGCGGTGACCTCCCAGCCCACGATCCCGGCGAGGACGAGGGCCTCGGCGGCGAGGACGACACCCGCCAGACGTTCGATGAAGGATGTGGCCATCGGGTCCCCGTTCTCCGGCTCGGGCGGGCCGTCGGCACCGTGCGTTCCGGCGCGTCGACGAGCAAATCCGCGGTTCACCCTTGATTCATCTATCCGGGCTATGGGACGATGGATCAAGCCGTGTGCTCCCACAGCGAGGTGGGGCGAGCGTTCGCTCGCACACTCATTTCAAGGTTACCGGACTTCCCGAGTCCGACTGACGGAACTACACCCCCTCAAGGAGCACCCCACATGGATTGGCGCGACAAGTCTGCCTGCCTGACAGTCGACCCCGAGCTGTTCTTCCCGGTCGGGAACACCGGCCCGGCCGTCGACCAGATCGAAAAGGCGAAGGCCGTCTGCGCCCGCTGCACCGTCACCGAGATCTGCCTTCAGTACGCCCTCGAGACGGGTCAGGACTCGGGCGTCTGGGGAGGCCTCTCCGAGGACGAGCGTCGCGCGCTCAAGCGCCGCGCCGCCCGCGCACGACGCGCCTCCTGAACTGAACGACTGAGCGCCCGGTCCCTGCGGATCCGGGCGCTCAGTCGTTCAGTCCCGGGTCACACCGCGTCGCGGTCGATGTAGCGCAGCGGGATCTCGATCGTGACCTCGGTGCCGCTGCCCATGATGGTGTGCCAGTCGATGGTGCCGCTCAGTTCCCCCTGGATCAGGGTGCGGACGATCTGCGTGCCGAGCCCGCGCCCCACCTGCCCCTCCGGCAGGCCGCTGCCCGAATCCCGCACCCGGACCTCGAGCCGCTCGTCGTTGCGGTCGGCGACGATCTCGACATCGCCCTCGGTCCCGGCCAGGCCGTGCTCGACGGCGTTGGTGACGAGCTCGGTGAGCGCGAGGGCGAGCGGGGTCGCGTATTCGCTCGGCAGCGTGCCGAATCGACCCGACGAGCGGGTCCGGGCCCGGGTGTTCGGAGCCGCGGCCACCTCGGCGACGAGCTTGAGCACGCGGACGAAGACTTCGTCGAACTCGACGTTCTGAGCGAGCCCCTCCGAGAGGGTGTCGTGGACGACGGCGATGGCCGAAACGCGGCGCATCGCCTGCGTGAGCGCGTCCCGCGCCTCCTCGGAGTGCGTGCGGCGCGCCTGGATGCGCAGCAGGGAGGCGACGGTCTGCAGGTTGTTCTTGACGCGGTGATGGATCTCGCGGATCGTCGCGTCCTTCGTGATGAGCTCCTGCTCCTGGTGCCGGATCTCGCTGACGTCCCGGCAGAGGACGATCGCGCCGATGCGAGTGCCGTGATCGCGCAGCGGAATGGTGCGCAGCGACACGGTGACGCCGCGCGCCTCGATGTCCGCTCGCCAGGGGGCGCGGCCGGCCATCACGATGGGCAGCGACTCGTCGAACTCGCGCTTGTTCGGCAGGATCGCCGTGGCCACCTCGAGGAGCGGTTCGCCTTCGAGCTCGTCCTCGAACCCCAGCCGGTTGAACGCCGAGAGCGCGTTGGGGCTCGCGAAGGTGGTCATGCCGTCGACGTCGAGGCGGATGAGGCCGTCGGATGCGCGCGGCGCGCCGCGTCGCGGCGCCGTCGGCGCGTTCAGATCGGGGAAATCGGCCGTCGCCACCATGCCGAACAGGTCGTCCGCGCAATCGTTGAAGGTGATCTGCTGACGCGAGGGCGTTCGCGCCTCGCCCAGATTCGTGTGACGGGTCAGGACGCCGACGATCCGTGCCGGGCGCTCCCCCGACGCCAGCTCGCGGACGATCGGCACCGCGCGGACACGAGTGGGGGTCTCCTCGAACCAGTCGGGTGACGCCGAATCCACGATGCGCCCCTGCGTGAACGCGTCCTTCACCTGCGTCCGCCACTGCGGCCGCACGCGATCCCCGACGATGTCACGGTAGAAGAGGGTCGCCGCGCCACCCGGGCGGGTATGCGCGACGGCGATGAAGGTGTCGTCGGCGGTGGGGACCCAGATCACGATGTCCGCGAACGCCAGATCGGCCAGTAGCTGCCCGTCGCCGGCGAGGCGATGAAGCCACTCCACGTCCTGATCGGTGGACAGGCCCTGGGCATGGACGAGATCGGAGAGCGTCGACACGTGACAAGACTACGGGCCGGAGGCCGGCGCCCGTCTCCGCCGCGAAGCGACGGCGGGAGGGGGGACGATCGCCTCGCCGACGAACCTGCGGATGGCCGCGGGAATCGGACTTCGGGGAGCATGGAGCCACATCGGCCGCGCGCTAAGGAGCGCGGCATCCGTCGCTCGCGGATCCCAGGGCACGAACCAGCAGCGATCGATGCCGGCATACCGCTCGAGGGTCCGGCGCACCTGCGCTCGGGCGTCGATGCCGGCCGCGGAGGCCCGCACCTTGTTCACGACGACCCGCACCTCCGTCGAGCCGATGGCCGCGCGCAGATCGGGGTACGCACGCACGAAGCGCGACAGCCCGACGGGGTCGGCCGCGACGACCGCCACGACGAGGTCGGCCGCCGCGAGCGCGCCGAGCGTCGCGGCGTTGCGGCGCGGACCGTCGAGATCGCTGACGATCTCCTCGTCCCGCTCGAGCGGAGCCGCGACATCCACGACCATCTCGTCGACCCAGTCCCGCGCGGCGGCGAGCACCCGGGTGACACGCGCCTCCGACAGCTCGGGCCAGCGGCTCGGCCGATTGATCCCCGCCAGCACCTCGACATCGCCGAGGGGCTCGGCGATCCGCGTCAGCTCCGCCGCGGTGAGCTCGTCCCGATCGACGCGGCGGCAGGCGGCGGCGAAGCCCGGACCCTCGTCGGTGATCCCGGTGACGAGGGCGAGGGCGGGAGCGTGCGAATCGGCGTCCGCGAGGGCGACGCGCCGACCGTCGCGGACGAATTCGCCGGCGAGCTCGACGGCGAGGGTGGTGCGACCCGGCGAGCCCGCCGGACCCCAGACCACGATGCTCCGCCCCTGCGAGCGAACGGCCGGCCGCGTCGCCGGCTGCGCGTCCAGCGCTGCCACCACGTCGAGGTCGGCCGCGGCCGTCGCGACGCCGAAGGACTCCGCGCCGCGACGTTCGGAGTCGCGAGCGCACCAGGCGACGATCCGCAGACCCCAGCGATCGCACGCCGCGACCAGCGGCGGGGTGAGGCTCGACCGGGCGCCCGACACGATGAGGACGTCGGCGCGAGCGAGCTCCACGAGCAGGTCGGCCGCTGCACCGCCGGCCAGCGCATCCGCTGCTGCCCGGGCGGGCGCCTCGGCGGCGACGATCATCCGCACGTCGTGTCCCGCGCCCCGCAGGCGCCGTGCCGCACGATCTCCGCCGGGGATCGCGACCACGACGCGCATCAGCGACCGACCGCGGGCACGACCGAGATGGCGTCCCCCGCCGCCACGGCCGCCAGCGCGGGGCCCACATCGTCACGGTCGACGATCAGTTCGAGCGACGCCGCCGCGCGAGCGAGCAGGGCGTCGTCCTCGCGCACCGCGAGCACGGTCGCGGTGCGCAGCAGGATGCGTGGTTCGCCGAAGGTCCCGGCGTCCTGCCTCGGCGCCGCCCAGACCTCCACCGCGGCTCCGCCGGCGACCTCGGCCGGCACCGCCCCCGTCGTCTCGACCACCACCGTCGTCGTGTCGAGATCGGCTTCGTCGCCGATCGCGTCGGCCGGAACGAGTTCGCCGGCTGCGATCGTGCGCGTGGCCACGGCGCCGGGCTGCCAGGTGCGGGGAGTCGCGTACGCGCCCGCGACCGGGCCGAGAGCGACCTCGACGACCCGCAGATCGTCGGAGTCGACGCGTTCGCCGCCGGCGATCGTCCGCGCTGCGGCGAACACCGGAACCGTCTGCCGAGCCGCGGAGACGACCAGCCAGACCCCGGCGACGGAGACGACCACGAGGGCGATGCCGATGAGGAATCGGACATCGGACCAGAACGGGCGAGGACGGGCGACATCGGGAGCAGGCATACGGCTCATGGTCGCGGAGGCCGCTCCGCCTCGAAGCGACTGTCCACAGCCTGTCAAGGGGAGTTCGGGGCGTCGGCCGGTCCGCACATAATGGAGGGCATGTCCGACACCCCCCACGGTGCCACTCCCGACACTCCCCAGGAACCGCGCATGCTCACGCCGTCGCAGGTGGCGGAGATGCTGCAGATCGAGGTCGACGAGGTCGTCGCCCTCGTGCTCGACGGGCGCCTGCGCGGTGCGCGGGTCGGCTCGCCGGCGCGCTGGCGCATCGAGGCCGCGAGCGTCGGCGACTACCTCGATGATCAGGTCGAGGACGCCCGCAGATCTGCGCTGTGGCAGCAGTCGCAGGTCGCCAGCTTCCCGGAGCTCTGGGGCCGCGGCCGTCGAGGGTGACCTCGCCCGCCAGCCCGCGGACGTCTCTCACGCGGGCGGGGCGTCGAAGCCGACCCAGGCGATGGCCGCGAACGGCACCGTGCGGTGTCCCGACACGGCTGACGGCCGACGAGGCGCATCCGGTTCGTGCAGGGCGAGATCGAGGTGGTCGGCGCCGGCGCGGTCGATCGTCCCCGACATCACGGCGCCCTGATCGGTGTGCACCCGTACGGCCTGCCGCCGTCGCGCGAGATCGCGGAGCACGAAGCCGAAGCTGATCCGCGCCGCAACGCTCGATCCGCCGGCGGACGCACGGGCACTGCGCAGGAGGTCGGTCGGCGCGAGGCCGAGCGCCAGGATCGCAGCATGCGGGATGAGCGCTGCGCCGTGACGACGTCGGGAGTCGACCGTCAGCCAGTCGGCGCCGGCTCCGGTCATCCACCCGCGCAGCGTGATGTCCGGACGCACCTCGACCGAGACCTCGATCGGCGCCTCCGCGCCGTCCGCGGCGAGACGGAGCACGCGGTGACTCAGCGGGAGGCGCGCGATGCGCAGACGCTCCGCCTCGGTGTCGAGGGCAGCCCGCTCGGCCTCCCATTCCGAGTCGAGCTGCTGCTCCAGGTTCTCGAAGAATCTCTCCCAACGCACGGCGCGACCCTAGGCGGAGGACGACGCTGCCGCGTGTTCTCTCCACATATGTGAGGTTTCTCATACGGCCAGATCTGGCGTTGTGCTGTACTCGTCGGCAGATTCAGTCAGCGGATGAGGGAGGGTTCGTCATGGCCTCGATGATGGAAGGCTCCGCCCACAGCTACCCGAGGATCGGCGCCACGCTCGCCGTCGCCGAGTACTTCGCCCCGCAGCCGACCGCGACAGCCGATCTTCCCGACCCCGAGCCGCTGCTGCGGAACCTCACCCGCGGGATGCTCGAGGTGCTCGCGGGCGTGCGCGAAGTCGAGCAGCTCGCACGATGGCTCGCCGAGGACCCCTATCGCGTACTCGTGACCCGCGCGAACCTCGCCGCCCGAGCGCGCAGCGCGCGCCAGGTCACGCCGACGCGGCCGGTGCACTCGATCGTGTCGGTGCGCACGTGCGAGCCCGCCGACGGCATCATCGAATCCGTCATCGTCGTGAGCACGCCGGTGCGCACGCGGGCCGTCGCGATGCGTCTGGAGGGTCTGGACGGACGCTGGCGCGCGACGTCCCTCGCCCTCCTCTGACCCGAGCCGGGGGCGCGGCCCGACGGCCTATTGCCGGTACGACGAGAGGAAGTTGCCGAGCCGCTCGATCGCCTCGGTGAGCACGCGCGCCTCGGGAAGCGTCACGATCCGCAGATGGTCGGGCTCGGGCCAGTTGAAGCCGGTCCCCTGCACCAGCAGCACGTGCTCGGCAACGAGGAAGTCGTAGACGAGCTTGCCGTCGTCGTGGATCTCGTAGACCTCGGGATCCAGGCGCGGGAACGCGTACAGCGCCCCCGCCGGCTTGTGGCACGTCACGCCCGGGATGCGCTCGAGACCCTGCCACGCGGCATCCCGCTGCTCGTGGAGCCGCCCCGTCGGCGCGACGAGCGCCTCGATCGACTGCACCCCGGAGAGAGCCGCCTGCACGGCGTACTGCGCCGGTACGTTCGGACACAACCGCGTCGAGGCGAGCAGCTGAATACCCTCGAGGAAACCCTTCGCGTGTGCTTTGGGACCCGTGATGACCATCCACCCGGAGCGGTATCCGGCCACGCGGTAGGTCTTCGAGAGTCCGTTGTAGGTGAGGCACAGCAGGTCGGGCGCGAGGGTCGCGAGCGGGATGTGAGTCGCCCCGTCGTAGAGGATGCGGTCGTAGATCTCGTCCGAGAGCAGCAGCAGCGAATGCTCTCGTGCGATCTCGACGATCCCTTGCAGCACCTCCCGGCTGTAGACCGCGCCGGTGGGGTTGTTCGGGTTGATGACGACGATGGCCTTCGTCTGCGGCGTGACCTTCGCGCGGATGTCCTCGAGATCCGGCTCCCAGCCGTTCTCGCTGTCGCAGAGGTAGTGGACGGGCTTCCCTCCCCCGAGGCTCGTCATGGCGGTCCACAGCGGGTAATCGGGCGCCGGGATGAGGACCTCGTCGCCTTCGTCGAGGAGCGACTGCATCGTCATCGTGATGAGCTCGGAGACCCCGTTGCCGAGATAGACGTCGTCGGGGTCGACGTGCGGGAAGCCGGGCACCTCCTCGTAACGGGAGACGACGGCGCGACGCGCGGAGAGGATGCCGCGGCTGTCGCTGTAGCCGTGGGCGTGCGGCACGGACTCGATCATGTCGCGCACGATCTGGAACGGCGCCTCGAAACCGAAGGTCGCGGGGTTGCCGGTGTTCAGCTTCAGGACGCGATGGCCGTCCGCCTCGAGACGATCGGCCTCGGCCAGGGCGCTTCCACGGATCTCGTAGAGGACGTCCTTGAGCTTCGATGACTGATCGAGGGTACGGCGGTTCATGCGATCAGGATATCCGCGAGGTCCCCGTGCCAATGGCCCTCCGGTGGCCCGCTGCCTCTAGCCGAGACGTTCCTCAGCGCGCTCGATCTCGGCGTAGCGCTTCTGCAGGACGATCAGCTGGACGACACGATCGAGCTTCGCGATCGCCACGCGTCCGCCGTTGTCGAGATCCCAGGTGTACCGGGCATCGTCGCCGCTCTTCTCGCGGGCGGGTGGGCCCAGCTGAGCGACGAGCTCGTCGCGCAGCCGTCGCGCGACGTCCGCGAACGCGCGATTCTGCACCGCGTCGGCATCGCGGATGCGGTCGGTCAGATCGATGTTCACCTGACCAACGGCACCGTCGACGATGAGCGCGGAGGCACGAGGCGAGTCGATGTCGTACCCGGTGGCGAAGTCGACGCCGCGCGCACGATCGGCGTCGACCGTCCACCCCAGCGGGAGGACCAAGGGCGTCAGGGCGCCGCGCTCGGTGGGCCACTCCACTCGCTCGAACACCTCGACGACTTCGCGGACGCGGGCGGTCGGAACGCTCTTCACATCACTCATGACCCCCAACGTATCCGGCGCGCCTGCCGCGCTCACGACTGCGACCGTTCCGGAGCCTCCGAACCGGTCGAGGTACTTGTCGGGGATTCGCAGACGCACGCGCTCATCGAGCGCCTCCAGGACACTCGGCAGGTCGTCGATCGCGCTCGTCCTGAGCTCATGCGAGCCGAGCAGCCGGACCGCGACACCCCCGTGATCGATCCCGAATCCGAACGCCCCGCGGTCGTAGGTGAACACGATCACCCAGTAGTCGTAGAGCACGAAGCGAACCGCGAGCCACGGGCGGTCGCCCTCGGACATCTCCTGCACGCGGAACGCGGAGACGCCATCTCCGAAGCGTGTCACCAGAGCACCGCGGAGGGCGCGTACCAGCTCTTCCATGCTCTGATGATCCGGCATCCCCGGCCCCCCGATGTCCGTCTTCGGTGATCGCGTCAGCGGATCCCGCGGATGCCGCGCCTCCTCGCGAGCATCGAGCTCGGCGCGACTGTCACTTCTTCTTGCCCGCGGCCCGCCGAGCCGCGCGGTTGCTCGCGTCGGCGGCATCCTCTGCCACGCCCGTCCGCTGGCCGAACGAACCGCGAGAGTCCTCGGCCGGCGAATCCTGCTCGGCGACCTGCTGACGAGCCTTGGCCGTCGCGGCCTTCTGGACCTGACCGCGATCGTTGCGGACCTCGACCTCGCCGGACCCGGTGTCGCTGGGCGCGGAGTACTCGAGCTTCTGGGTCTCGATCGGCGCCGGACCGAGTCCCTTGGCCTCGACGTCGCCGCTCTCCGCGGAGCGCACCTCGACCTCGAGGTTGTAGAGGAAGCCGACCGACTCCTCCTTGATCTGCCCCATCATCGACTGGAACATCTCGTACCCCTCGCGCTGGTACTCGATGAGCGGGTCGCGCTGGGCCATCGCTCGGAGGCCGATGCCGTCCTTGAGGTAGTCCATCTCGTAGAGGTGATCGCGCCAGCGGCGGTCGAGCACCTGCAGCACGACGCGGCGCTCGAGCTCGCGCATAGCGGGCTCGCCGAGGGTCTCCTCGCGCTTCTGGTACGCGATCTTCGCGTCCGAGAGCAGCTCGCGCTTGAGCACATCCGCCGTGATGCGGCCCTTGTTGCCCGCCTCGGCGACGACCTCGTCGATCGTGACACCCACGGGATACAGCGTCTTCAGCTCGGTCCACAGGGCGTCGAAGTCCCAGCTCTCGGTGTGTCCCGACGAGGTGTGGTCGTCGATCACGGCGCTCACGGCATCCTCGACGAAGTGCTGGACGCGCTCCGACAGGTCGTCGCCGTGGAGCATCTGGCGGCGGTCCGTGTAGATGGCCTCGCGCTGGCGGTTGAGGACGTCGTCGTACTTCAGAACGTTCTTGCGGATCTCGGCGTTGCGCGCCTCGACCTGAGCCTGCGCGCTCTTGATGGCGCGCGAGACCATCGACGACTCGATCGCGACGTCCTCGGGGAAGTTCGTCCGCGCGAGGATCGCCTCGGCGGCGCCGGACTGGAACAGGCGCATGAGGTCGTCGGTGAGCGAGAGGTAGAAGCGGCTCTCACCCGGATCGCCCTGACGACCCGAGCGGCCGCGCAGCTGGTTGTCGATACGGCGGGACTCGTGACGCTCGGTGCCGAGGACGTACAGACCGCCCGCCTCGACGACCTTCGCCGCCTCCTCGGCGACGGTCGCCCGCACCGCCGAGAACACCTCGTCCCACGCGGACTCGTACTCGTCGGGCGTCTCGACCGGATCGAGGCCCTTCGCCTTCATCTCCTGCACGGCGAGGAACTCGGCGTTGCCGCCGAGCATGACGTCGGTACCGCGGCCGGCCATGTTCGTGGCGACCGTGACCGCGCCGAGGCGCCCGGCGCGTGCGACGACCTCGGCCTCGCGCGCGTGGTTCTTGGCGTTGAGCACCTCGTGCTTGACGCCCTTCTTCGCGAGCTGGCGGGAGAGGTACTCGCTCTTCTCGACGCTCGTCGTGCCCACGAGGACCGGCTGCCCCTCGGCGTGGCGCTCGACGATGTCCTCGACCACCTGCGCGAACTTGGCCGTCTCGTTCTTGTAGACGAGGTCGGGCTGATCCTTTCGGACCATCGGCTTGTTCGTGGGGATGGGCACGACGCCCAGCTTGTAGGTCGACATGAACTCGGCGGCCTCGGTCTCGGCCGTACCGGTCATGCCCGAGAGCTTGTCGTACAGACGGAAGTAGTTCTGCAGCGTGACCGTCGCGAGCGTCTGGTTCTCGGCCTTGACGGGCACGCCCTCCTTGGCCTCGATCGCCTGGTGGATGCCCTCGTTGTACCGACGGCCGACCAGGATGCGGCCGGTGTGCTCGTCGACGATCATCACCTCGTCGTTCATCACGACGTAGTCGGTGTCGCGCTTGAACAGCGCGCGCGCCTTGATCGAGTTGTTGAGGAACGAGATCAGCGGAGTGTTCGCCGACTCGTAGAGGTTGTCGATGCCGAGGTAGTCCTCGACCTTCTCGATGCCGGGCTCGAGGACGCCGACCGTGCGCTTCTTCTCGTCGACCTCGTAGTCGACACCGGCTTCGAGCGTCGTGGCGATGCGCGCGAACTCGACGAACCAGCGGTTCGCCTCCCCCGAGGACGGACCCGAGATGATGAGCGGCGTGCGCGCCTCGTCGATGAGGATCGAGTCGACCTCATCGACCACTGCGAAGAAGTGACCGCGCTGGACGAGGTCCTCCTGGCGCCACGCCATGTTGTCGCGCAGGTAGTCGAAGCCGAACTCGTTGTTCGTCCCGTAGGTGATGTCGGCCGCGTACTGCTCGCGGCGCACCTCGGGCGTCTGACCCGAGACGATCGTCCCCGTCGTCATGCCGAGGGCGCGGTACACGCGCCCCATCAGCTCGGACTGGTAGGAGGCGAGGAAGTCGTTGACCGTGATGACGTGCACGCCCTGTCCGGCGATCGCATTCAGGTAGGCCGCGAAGGTCGCCGTCAGCGTCTTGCCCTCACCGGTCTTCATCTCGGCGATGTTGCCCAGGTGGAGCGCGGCGCCGCCCATGACCTGGACGTCGTAGGGGCGCTGTCCGAGCGTGCGCTTCGCCGCTTCGCGGACGGCCGCGAACGCCTCGGGCATCAATCGGTCGAGGGTCTCGCCGCCCTCGTAGCGGGCACGGAGCTCGGCGGTCTCACCGCGGAGCTCGTCGTCGCTCAGGTGCGCGTAGTCGTCCTCGAGCGCGCCGACCGCCTTCACGATCTGCTGGAGGCGGCGCAGGATCCGCCCTTCGCCGGCGCGGAGCAGTTTCTCGAGAGGGTTGGCCACGAAGGATCTCCATCTGTCGGGTGCGCCGGCGCTGTCACCGGCCGCGCCCGAGCGCGACGCACGGGCATATGGAGCCATGTTATCCGGCTGTGACCTTTGCGTCGCCTCCGAACTGCGAGCGGACGCGGTCGGTCCCGGACGCGTACGCACCGGGCCACGTAGGATCGTGCCATGGCTGGGTTCTGGGGCAGACGCAAGCGCGAGGAGCAGGAAGCCGCCGCGGCAGACGCCACCCTCGCACACGAAGCCGATGTGGCGCTCGTCGCCGCCGACGAGCGCCTGCGCGTCACGAGCGACGAGGCCGTGTTCGCCGAGGCCGAGCTCGGCGAGGACGCCACCGCATCGCTGCGCGAGGCGATCGCCGCCGTGCGGCACCACCTCGGCGAGGCGTTCCACCTCAAGCAGCTCAATCACGACGAAATCCCCGACACTCCCGAAGAGGTGCGGACGCGCAACGCGCGGATCGTCCAATTGTGCGAATGGGCCGAGGATCTTCTCGACGACCGCACCGCGGCCCTCGAGGAGTCCATCGAGCGCGCCCGACGCGCGCCGGAGATCCTCGCCGGTGTCCGACGCGACGTCGCCGTCCTCGAGGAGCGCGTCGCCCCCGCCCGCACCGTCATCGAGCGCGTGTCGCATCGGTACCACCCCGACGCGGTCGCCCGCGTGGGCGGCAACGCCGACGAGGCCGCCGGTCTCCTCGAGTTCGCGCAGCACGGCGCCGAGGTGGCGGAGCGCCGCCGCGCCGCCGGCGAGCGCGGCCCCGCCAACATCGCGCTCGAGACCGCGACCGAGGCCGTGCGCCGGGCGCGCACCCTGCTCGACGCGGTCGACGACTTCGAGGTCGAAGCGCTGCGCGCGCAGTCGACCCTCGCCGATGTCGTCGCGGACTCGCGCGAGGACCTCGTCGTGGCACGCACCGCGCCGCAGACGCCGGCCGTCAAGACGGCGATGGCCGAGCTCCAGCAGGCGCTGACCCAGATCAGCCCCGCGGGATCGAAGAGCGACCCTTTCGCCGAGCTGTCGGTGCTGCGCGAGAAGAACGCCGGCTTGGACGCAGCCGTCGACACGGCACGCGAACGCGCCGCCCGGCCCATCCCGCCCGAATCGCACGTGCGCCACGCGATCGACGACGCTGATCGTCAGCTCGCGGTGGCCCGCAGCGTGATCGCGGGCCACCGCGGCTGGATCGGCGCCGACGCGCGCACCCGGCTCGCCGAGGCGGAGAGTCTGCGACTCGGGCTCTCCCCCGCCGGTCCCATCGCGGAGGACGATCGCGAGAAGGCGCTGGCGGACGCGCGTCGCTGCGCCGCCCTCGCGGGTGAGGCGCTCCAGCTGGCACAACGGGACATCGACGGATCCCGCCCGAACGACGGCTGGGGCGGACCCGGCGGCGGCGGCTGGGGCGGCGGTCGCGGCGGCGGCGGCGGGAACATGGTCGGCGGCATCCTGGGCGGTCTCGTGATCGGCAGCATGCTCGACGGCATCTTCGACTGATTCCGAGCCGGCTCCGCCCGACGGCGCCGGACGTGCGAAGAGGGGGATGCCGCGGCATCCCCCTCTTCGCACGTCAGATCATGACGCCAGCTCGGCCTCCGGCGGAGCGGCGGCGGTGAGCGAGATCACTCCGTAGTCCCACCCCTTGCGGCGGTAGACGACGCTCGGGTGATCGGTGCGAGCGTTGATGAAGAGGAAGAAGTCGTGTCCGACCAGCTCCATCCGGTCGACGGCCTCTTCGACGGTCATCCACTCGGCGCCGAACTCCTTCGTGCGGATCACGACGGGGGTGTACTCCTCGTCGTCGGCAGTCTCGCCGATGATCGGGATCTCACCGGTCGCGACGGCGCGGAGCACCTCGACCGATGCGGGCTCGACGTCGATGCCGGCGAGGGAGCCGGTGCCTTTGTCGAGCTTGGCCCCGCGCGGATGGTTCCGCGCGTCGACGCGCTTGTCCTTGGCCCGCCGGAGCTGCTCGGCCAGCTTGTCGACGGCGAGGTCGAGCGCGACGAACTTGTCGCCGTCGGTCGCCTCGGCACGCACGATGGGACCCTTGCCGGTGAGCGTGAGCTCGACGGTCTCGTCGTCCATCCGGCCGTTGTGGTACGCCCGATGGGTGACCTTCACGTCCAAACGCTGCGCCCGCGATGCGAGCGTCTCGATGCGGGTGGACTTTTCTTCGGCCACCGTGCGGAAGCGGTCCGTGATCCCGACTCCTACGCCGGTGATGCTGGTTTCCATCCTGACCTCCTTGCTCCGGTCCGCCCGGTTCAAGGGCGGACCTTCGTTCGCCTTGGTCTCCCCCACGCTAGCGGCGACGCGTCGCGTTGTCACTGACGAACCGCCGGTGAAAACCGCCGCGGCGTTTCTGCTACGGTTACCGCCCCCACGACGCGACCCCCGACGCTCTCGAGCGCCCGGCGCGCTTCGTCGAGCGTCGCGCCCGTCGTGACGACGTCGTCGAGGAGGACCAGTGGCGCGTCGGGGAGAGCGCCGCGCACCGTGATCGTCCCGCGCACGTTCCGAGCCCGTTCGTCGGCGCCCAGCAGCCGCTGATCGGCCGTCGAGCCGCCGGCGCGCAGCATCCGGCGCGACGTCAAGCCGCTGCGCTGCGCCAGCAGCTCGGGCACCGCATACCCGCGGCGGCGGAACGCGGCGCGCGAGGTCGGCAGCGGCACGAGCACGGCATCGTCCCACCCGGCTCGGCGGACGAGCGGAGGCAGGAGTGCACCGAGCGGTCGCGCGAGCGAGGTCCGTCCGTCCTCCTTGAGCGCGCGGATCGCGCGGGCGGCGACGCCCTCGAACCGCAGCGCACTGCGGACGGACAGGCCTCCGACGGTGCGGTGGGTCGCTGCTTCGCTCTCCAGGACCGCGGCGCACGCGCGGCAGAGGATGCGCCCGCTCGCGTCGCATCCGGCGCACCAGACCGGCAGCACCAGCGAGAGCGCGTCCGCCAGCGCCTCCGACACCGCCGCGACGAACGTCTCCACCCGGTCACCCGGAGACGGGGATGCGGCGCGTGACGGCATCCCGCCATGCTGGACTCCCCCGCGGGCCGGAACCCGTCGGCACCACCCCGGGCGGGGATCAGCGCGTTGAGGCCGCCTCATGGGGAGGGACTGAAGAGGAACTGGTGAGGGACTCGTGAGGGATCAGCCGGGCGAGCCCTGCTGAGCTGCCAGGACCCGGATACCGCCCGTCACCGCCGGCCAGGTCTGTCCCTTCTGAGCGTACAGCGTGCGTCCCTCGTCGAGCAGGCGCACGGCGCGCAGCTGCGGGCTCCCGGCGATGGAGACGGCTCCGGGAGGCGCCGACACGGAGTCGCCGAACCCGCCCACCGACTGCGAGAGCACGACGTCGCCGTCCGCCTCCTGCGCGAGCACGGCGACCGTCGAACCGTCGATCCACGTGACGTCGAGCCCCGCCCCCGGGAGCGTCGCGAGGACCTCGCGATCGCCGAGACCGACGGGGACGCCCTCGTCGTCGCGCAGGATGCCGGCGACCCACAGTGCCGGACGGCTTCCGTCGCGCACGAGCGCGGCGATGCGCGTGCCGTCGCGCGAGACCTCGATCGCCGAGATCTGCGAGGCCCCCGGCCACGCGTCGGCGAACGGGATCGCGACGCCCTCGGGCGAGAAGGCCGTCAGTCCCGCGGGAGAGCCGGCCGGCACGCTCCACAGGTAGCCGGTCGGATCGATCGTGGGATCGACGAGCCCCGCGCGTTCATCGACGATCGTGACGGATCCGTCGCTGCGGACGCGCGCCGCCGCCCCCGAGCCCGTGCGCACCGCGGCGGACGCCCGATCGGGGTCGACCTCGATCGCGAGCGGCTGCAGGTCGACGACGGCATCCGAGATCCCGGGGATCGGCTCGAGCTCCGAGCCCGACAGGAATCCGAAGCCCTCGTCCGTGAGCACGAGCGGGCGGACGTCGACGCGCGTCGAGCGCACCGGCACGGCCTGCGCCGTCACGGGCTCGCCCTCGACGAGCATCTGCGCGCCGAGGATGCCCGCCGACTGCAGGCTCGCCTCCAGCTGCGCCTGCATGCGATTGCGCGTATCGGGACCGATCGCGAGTGCCGACGAGGCGAGCGGCACCTGCGCGACGCCGGTGTCGACGGGTACGGCGCGCGTCGCGAGCTCGAGGCTGTCGGGGAACGCGCTGACGACCGCACCCGCGAGCCAGGGGCTCGGCTCGCCGTCGATGAGCGCCTCAGCGATGTGGGTGGCCGCGTTCGTGGCCGGGAACCAGCGCCGATCGGGAACGAGGTAGGTCCACGTCGGGTCGAAGTACATCACCGAGTACTCACGGAAGACCGCCTGGAAGCGCGCGCGATCGAGAACGACACCGTCGGGCGCCTCGGCGATGCGCCATTCGCCGTCGACCTGGACGAGGCGGAAGCTGAGCGGGAGCGACCCGCCGTCGGACGCGCTGAGCGCCCCGGTCGCGTCGACCATCGCCTCAGGGGTCACGCTGACGCTCACCGCGCCGTCCTCGCCCTGCGTCACGACGCGCTGACCGGGGAGGTCGATCGTCGCGCGAGCCGTGGGCTGCCACGAACCGCGCGCGTCGGGTGCCAGGAACTGGCGGGCGGTGAGCCAGTCCTCGCGCGGTCCGGACCCGGCCGCGAGGAAGCCGGAGACGATCTGCTCGGGCGTCGCTCCCGGCGGCGGCGGATCGGGCAGGAACGAGAAGTCGACCGAGCCGGCCTCCTCGCCGATGGGATCGCCCGCGACGACCGCACCTCCGGTGGGGAGCCCGGTGCAGCCGGCGAGCGCGGCGACGGCACCGACGACGAGCGCGGCGAGGATCGAACGCAGACGGGTCACGACGTGCCCTTCGAAGGACGGTGGACGGCGATGGGCTGCGTGAGGCCGAGGTCGTCGAAGAGCACGCCGTCCTCCCCCGGGTCCACCGGCAGCGGTGAGTGGTCGTGCGGGCGATCGCTGCGACGCGGGATGGTGAGGACGAAGTTCGTGCCGCGGCCGAGCTCGGACCACACCGCGAGCGTCCCGCCGTGGAGCCGCGCGTCGCCGAGCGCGATCGACAGGCCGAGTCCGGTGCCCCCGATCGTGCGCCGGCGCGACGGGTCGGCACGCCAGAACCGGTCGAACACCCGCTCGGCGTCGGCCGGCCGCATCCCGAGCCCGTAATCGCGCACCCCGAGGGCGACGGCCCAGGCGTCGCTGTCGACGCTCACGACGATGGGCCGCCCCTCGCCGTGTTCGATCGCGTTGCCGAGGAGGTTGCGGACGATGCGGCGCACGCGGCGGGGATCCATCTCGACGGGCGAATACCCGCCCGGGGCGACGAGACGGACGTCGCTGCCGTGCTGCTCGGCGAGCTGCGCCATCGAGGCGATGACGTCCTCGGCGAGCTGGGTCATGCTCGTCGGCTCGGTCTCGAGCTGCACCGAGCCGGCGTCGTACCGGCTGATCTCGAGCAGATCGGTCAGCAGCACCTCGAAGCGGTGCACCTGATCGTGCAGCAGCTCGGCCGCCCGCGCGGCGGCGGGGTCGAAGCCGTCGCGTCGGTCGTTGAGCATGTCGGAGGCGAGCCGGATGGTGGTGAGGGGTGTGCGCAGCTCGTGCGAGACGTCGGAGACGAACCGCTGCTGCACCTGCGACAGCTCGGCGAGCTCCTTGATCTGAGCCTCGATGCTGTCCGCCATGGCGTTGAACGATCGTCCGAGCACGGCGAACTCGTCCTCGCCCCGCACGCGCAGCCGCACCTCGAGATCGCCCGCGGCGAGCTGCGAGCTGCTCTCGGCGGCGCGGGCGATGGGCTCGGTCACCGACCGCAGCACGATCCACGAGATGGCTCCGATGAGCACGACGAGGCCGAGACCGACGATCCACAGGGTGATCTGCACGAACTGCAGGGTCTGCGACTCGCTCCCCAGGTCGTAGCCCAGGTACAGCTCGTAGGCCCCCACTTCGGGCAGGAGGATCTGCTGACCGACGACGATGCCGGGAACCGTCCCCCCGTCGGTCGTCGTGAACCCGACGGACTGCCACCACTGGATCTCGCCGTCGCTCTGCACCCGGGCGCGCATCTGGTCGGTGACCAGCTCCGCCGGCAGCCCCGTCGAGTCGAAGTCCTGCGGCGCGATGGGTGAGGGCTCGGACGAGATGCGGAACGCGGCGATGCGGTCGGTCGACGAGAGCCGCTGCACCGAGTTCCGGACGCTCTCCATGAGGTTGTCGATCGCGACGACGTCTCCGGCCACCTCCGCGGCATCCAGCGTCGACTGCGCCGATGCCGTCGCGCGCTGCGCCTCGGCCATGATCTGCGCCGTGCGCGACTCGAACAGATCGTTCTGGATCGCCAGCGACATCCACACGAGGGCGACGGTGATGGTCAGGGCCGTCGCGCCGAGGGTGACCGCGAGCGTCCGGAACCGCAGCGAGCGACGCCAGGTCCGGGCGAGCCGGCGCGACCACGACCGCCAGCCACGCGTCGCGACCGTCGCCGTCGAGACGGTGCGGATCGGCATGGCCGGATCAGACCACGGCGCCGGCGCGGTATCCGACCCCGCGCACGGTCGTCACGATGCGCGGGTTGTCGGGGTCGACCTCGACCTTGGCCCGCAGGCGCTGGACGTGGACGTTCACGAGCCGCGTGTCGGCCTTGTAGTGGTACCCCCACACCTGCTCGAGCAGCATCTCGCGCGAGAAGACCTGCTGGGGCTTCGAGGCCAGAGCCACGAGAAGCTCGAACTCCAGCGGAGTCAGCGCGATCTGCTCGTCGGCCCGGCGCACCTCGTGTCCCTCGACGTCGACGACCAGGTCGCCGATGCGCAGCGTCTCGGCGGGTGCGGCGACGGCCGGGCGCAGCCGCGTGCGGATGCGCGCGACGAGCTCCTTCGGGTTGAACGGCTTGACGATGTAGTCGTCGGCGCCGGACTCGAGGCCGCGCACGACGTCGGCGGTGTCGGTGCGCGCGGTGAGCATGATGATCGGGATGCCGGACTCGGCGCGCACACGGGTGCAGATCTCGATGCCGTCGACGCCCGGGAGCATGAGATCGAGCAGGATCAGGTCGGGCTTCTCGGTGCGCCACGCCTCGACGGCGGCTGCGCCGTCGGCGCAGAAGACGGTGTCGAATCCCTCGGTGCGCAGCACGATGCCGATCATCTCCGCCAGCGCGGTGTCATCGTCGACAACCAGGATGCGAGAAGTCATGTCGGGGCGTTCGTCTTTCGGCTCGGGCTCGCGCGACGTGCGCTCTTTTACCGTACCCGACCGCCGCCTGACACGACCCGACACCCGTATGACACGATGGGAGCGACCGAGCCGACTGTTGTCAGGAGCGCACGTGACGGCCTACCCCTCGTGGACCCCCGCCCCGCGGCCCGGGATCATCCCGCTGCAGCCGCTCGGCTTCGGAACCATCCTCGGGCGCTCGTTCGCCGCGCTGCGTCAGAACCCGAAGGTGCTGCTCGGCTTCGCGCTCGTGGTGCAGACGGTCTCGCTCCTGGTCGTGACGGCCGCGCTCGTCGCCGTGGGGTTCGCGACATTCGGACGCCTCGCGACGCTGCAGCCGGGAACCGACGAGTTCGAGGCGGTGCTGGCCGGATCCATCGCGATCAGCGGTGCGACCGGACTCGTCCTCTCCCTCGCCGCCGGCGCGCTCGGCGTGATCGTCCAGGGCATCGTCGTGAGCGAGGTCGCCCAGTCGGTGCTCGCCGAGAAGCACACCCTCGGGGTGCTGTGGGGACGCGTGAAGCCGGTGGCCTGGCGGCTGATCGGATACACCGCGCTCGTCTCGCTCATCGTGTTGGCGGTGCTCGGCGTCCTCGTCACGGGCATCGTGGTGCTCGCGTTCGCCGCCGCGCCCGTCGCCGTCGGGCTCGCGATCCTCCTCGTCCTCGCGGCGATCCCCCTCAGCCTGTGGCTGAGCACGAAGCTCCTCCTCGTTCCGTCGGCGATCGTCCTCGAGCGCGCGAGCGTCTTCGGGGCGATCGCGCGCTCGTGGCACCTGACGCGCGGCCGCTTCTGGTCGACGCTCGGCATCGTCGTCATCATCTCGCTGTCGTTCAGCCTGCTCGCCCAGGTCGTCAGCGTGCCGTTCTCCTTCCTCACGGGCGCCGTCACGGCGGTCATCACGCCGACCGGCGACCCCGGACCGGGCGAGATCATCACACTGCTCCTCGGCACCCTCATCGCGCAGGCCTTCGTCACCCTCATCCAGACGATCGCGATGATCGTCCAGTCGACCGCGGGCGCGCTCGTCTACGTCGACGGCCGGATGCGGCACGAGGGCCTCGACCTCGACCTGTCGTCGTACGTCGACCGCCGGGATGCCGGCGAGCGCGACCTCCCCGATCCCTACCTGCAGCACGTCGGACGCGAGATGCCGCAGCGCAGGATGCCCACGTCGCCGCCCGCCGGCGGCTGGGCGGCGCCCGGCTATCCCCCCGCCCCGCCCGCGCCGTCCGCGTACCCGACGGCGCCGCCCGCCCCGCCCGCCCCGCCCGCTCCGCCCGCATCCGGCGCGTCCGCCACCGACTGGACCGCGCCGGGAGCCGACCGCGGCGCATGAGGTCGCTCGCCTTCCCGGTCGCCCCCGACCCCGACGAGGCCCGCCGCTGGGCCGAGGAGGAGCTGTCGAAGACCGCCTACCAGGAGGCGGAGCCGACGCCCATCGATCGCTTCGCCCGCAGCGTCGCGGAATTCCTCGGGTCGATCTTCAGCGGGCGGGTGCCCGATGCGGCCGGGCCGTGGCTCGCGGTGGTCGCGATCGCCGTCATCGTCGTCCTCGTCATCGTCGCGCTCGTCATCTGGGGCCGCCCGCGTCTCGCTGCGCGCTCGACGACGCCGGCACCGCTGTTCGGCGAGAGCGAGGCCCGAAGCGCCGTCGAGCTGCGCGCCGACGCCGTCGCGGCGGCCCGCCGCGACGACTGGGACGAGGCGATCATCCTCCGTGTGCGCGCCCTCGCCCGCGGGCTCGCGGAGCGGACGATCGTCGAGACCGAGCCGGGTGCGACGGTGCACCGATTCGCGGATGCCGCGACACGGGCCTTCCCGTCCGCGGCCTCCGACCTGGATGAGGCGGCCCGCTCGTTCGACGACGTGCGCTATCTGCGCCGGCCCGGCAGCAGGAGCGCGTACGAGCACGTGCGCGACCTCGACGAACGCCTGGAGCGCAGCCGCGCCGAGGTCCTCGCGTGAGCGGCGAGGTTCTCGCGTGAGCGCCGTGGCCTCATCGCAACGCCGACGCTCGGCGCTCGGCTGGACCGGCATCGTGGGCGGCCTCATCGTCGCGGGTCTCGCGGTCGCGGCGATCGCGGGGATCAACACGACCCCCGTGCGCGGTCTCCTCGACCCGGAATCGGCCGGTCCCGAGGGATCCCGCGCCCTCGTCGAGGTGCTGCGCGATCGGGGCGTCGAGGTGATCGTGGCCCGCGACCGCGACGCCGCCGTCCGCGCGCTCTCGGAGCAGGAGGCGACGCTCGCGCTCGGCGACACGGCCCCGCTCGACGACGCCGATCTCACCGACCTCCGGGATACCGCCACCGGCACCGTCCTCCTCGAGCCGCGCACCCGCGATCTCCGCCTCCTCGTCGACGGCAGCACCTCGGCGGGCTTCGCCGACGCGGCCGCAGCCCCGGAGTGCGCCGTGACCGAGGCGGAGATCAGTGGCGAGATCACCCCGGGCGAGATGTTCGAGCCGGGTGCCGGGACGGACGCCTGCTATCCGGTCGGCACCGGCTTCGGACTCGTCGCCGCCGGATCGGATGCGACTCGCGTGGTCGCGGTCGACGCCACCGCACTGTTCGTGAACGAGCACCTCGCCACCGACGGCCACGCGGCCCTCGCGCTCAATCTGCTCGGCGCGACCGGCGCCGTCGTCTGGTACCTGCCGTCGATCGGCGACGGCTCGATCGCCGCCGCGCCGACGCTGGGCGAGCTGACGCCGCCGTGGGTGACGCCGGCCATGCTGCTCCTGGCATCCGCCGCCCTCGCCGCCGCGCTGTGGCGCGGTCGCCGGTTCGGCCCGCTCGTCACCGAGAATCTGCCCGTCACCGTCCGGGCCGCCGAGACGACCGAGGGCCGCGCACGCCTCTACGCCGCCGCAGGCGATCCCGGCCACGCGCTCGATCAGCTCCGGCGCGAGGCCCTGGTGCGCATCGGCCGCGTGCTCGGCCTCGGCGGAGCCGATGCCGCGGCGATCGCCGATGCCGCCGCCGCGCGGCTCGACGCCGATCGCGCGCGGGTGCGCGGCATCCTGCTCGACGACGTCCCCCGATCCGATCGCGACCTCGTCGAGGCCGCCGACCGCCTGCGCGAGATCGAGCGGGCCGTCATCCGAACCGTCCGCCCCGAAAGGAAGACCCCATGAGCGAGACCGATACCGACCGGCTGCGCGAGGCGATGAACCGCGTACGCCTCGAGGTCGGCAAGGCCGTCGTCGGGCAGGACGGCGCCGTCACCGGCCTGCTGATCGCCCTGCTCGCGCGGGGCCACGTGCTGCTCGAAGGCGTGCCGGGTGTCGCCAAGACGCTGCTCGTCCGCTCGTTCAGCCGAGCCGTGGGCCTCGACACGACCCGCATCCAGTTCACGCCCGACCTCATGCCCGGAGACGTCACCGGCTCGCTCGTCTACGACGCGCGAGCCGGTGGCTTCGAGTTCCGCTCCGGCCCCGTGTTCACGAACATCCTGTTGGCCGACGAGATCAACCGCACACCCCCGAAGACGCAGGCGGCGCTGCTCGAGGCGATGGAGGAGCGGCAGGTCTCGGCCGACGGCGTCTCGCGTCCCCTGCCCGATCCCTTCCTCGTCGCCGCGACGCAGAACCCCGTCGAGCACGAGGGCACCTACACGCTGCCGGAGGCGCAGCTCGACCGGTTCCTCCTCAAGCTGCTGATCGACGTCCCCGGTCGCGATGACGAGGTCGCCGTGCTCCGCAGGCATGCCGACGGGTTCCGCCCGGGCTCGCTCGAGACCGCGGGTGTCACGGCGGTCGTGACGGCCGACGAGATCCGAGCCGCGCAGCTCGATGCGGCAGCCGTCGAGGTGTCGGACGACGTCATCGGCTACGTCGTCGACCTCGCCCGCGCGACACGCGAGTCGCCCTCGGTCGAGCTGGGAGCCAGCCCCCGCGCATCGACGGCGCTCCTCGCCGCGGCCAAGGCGTGGGCCTGGCTCGGCGGCTACCCGGCCATCACCCCCGATCACGTCCAGACGATGCTCGTCCCGACGTGGCGGCACCGCCTGCAGCTGCGCCCCGATGCCGAGATCGAGGGCGTGTCGGCCGACACGATCCTCAGCTCGGTGCTGCAGCAGACCCGCGTTCCGATCTGATCCTCGTGTTCGTCACCGGTCGTCTCGCGCTCCTCGTCGCCGTCGGGGTCGTCCCCGTCGTGCTCGCCCCCGCGGCCGGCCTCGACGCGGTCGCCGTCGCGCTCGCGTGGGCGGTGCTCTGCCTCGCGGTCGTGGCCGTCGACGTCAGCGTCGCGGGGTCGCCCCGCGCGCTGGGCATCGAACGCCGGCTGCCCGCGCGAGCCCGGCTCGGCGAGTCGGTGGCATCGACCGTACTCGTGCGCAACGACGGTCGGCGCCGCGTGCACGGGCTGCTGCGCGACGGGTGGCAGCCGACCGCGGGAGCGGGGGCGGCCAGGGCCGCGCTGGAGGTGCCGCCCGGCGAGCGTCGCGCCGTCGTGCTGCCGCTGCTCCCCCGCCGTCGCGGCGAGCTGCGCACCGCCTTCGTCGCGGTGCGCAGCTCCGGGCCGCTCGGGATCGCGGGTCGCCAGCGCGTGCTCGACGCTCCCGGCGCGCTGCGCGTGCTGCCCCCGTTCACGTCGCGCCGGCATCTGCCCTCGCGCCTGGCGCGGCTGCGCGAACTCGACGGCAACACGAGCATCCAGGTGCGGGGACGCGGCACGGAGTTCGACAGCCTCCGCGAGTACGTGCGCGGCGACGACGTCCGATCGATCGACTGGCGGGCGACCGCGCGAGCGGGGACGACGATGCTCCGCACGTGGCGACCCGAGCGCGACCGGCACGTCGTGATCGTCATCGACACCGGGCGCACGAGCGCCTCCCGGGTCGGCGACGGCGTCCGGCTCGACGCGTCGATGGAGGCGGCTCTTCTGCTGAGCGCCCTCGCGACGCGCGCCGGCGACCACGTCCATCTCGTCATGTTCGACCGCGCGCGGCGAGCTCGCGTCACGGGGGTCGACGGGGCTCGACTGCTTCCCGCTCTCGTCGACGCGATGTCGCCGGTCGAACCCACGCTCATCGACACCGACTGGAGCGCCGTGGCCGCCGAGGTCCGCGCGCTCACCTCCCGCCCGTCGCTCGTCGTGCTCCTGACCGCGCAGGACTCCCCCGACGGCGCCCGTGGCTTCCTCGGCGCCCTCCCGGCCCTGACCGAGCGGGCGACCGTGCTGGTCGGCACGGCGATGGACGCGCCGGAGGCCGGGCCCGCGCAACGCACCGCGGACGACGTGTACCGCGAAGCGGCGATCGCACGCGCCGTCCGCGATGCCGATCGGGTGGCCGCTGCGATCCGACGTGCCGGCGGGGAGGCCCTGACCGCGTCCGCCGATAGCCTGCCACCCGCCGTGGCCGACCACTACCTCGCGCTGAAGGCGGCCGGCCGGCTTTGACGCCGTGATCCCGGGGCCGGCTCGGGCCGAGGCGCGGCATCCTTGTCCCTCTTCCCGCGTGTGGTGTCCCACCTTCTGTCGCCTGGCGGGCAGTGAAGCAGCAGAAGGTGGGACATACTGCAGCCTCCGCATTGCGCCGATCCGTCCGCGCCCGGCACGTTCTCAGGACAAACGAGTCCGCGAACGCCCTACGGCCTCACACGCCCCCAGAACACCTGAGAACGACGGCCCGCGCGCCCGGCACGCACTATACGTCGACGCCGCGCAGCCGACCGCGCCGGCAGCCGCATTCGTGCCGCGCAGGTTCTCAGGAAGAAGAATCGCCCCGAACGACCTCCGACCCACCACGCCCGCAGAATTCCTGAGAACGGGCAGCCGTCGACCGAGCCCGTAACGCGGAAAGGCCCGCCCCCGGAGTCGGGGGCGGGCCTTCCGGCATCCGGCGATCGGATGCCGCGGGGCTCAGCGCAGGTCGAAGCGGTCGAGCTCGGTGACCTTGGTCCAGGCCGCGACGAAGTCGCGCACGAACTTCTCGCTCGCGTCGTCCGAGGCGTAGACCTCGGCGATCGCGCGCAGCTCGGAATTGGAGCTGAACAGCAGGTCGACGCGCGTGCCGATGCCGATCTCGGATCCGTCGGCGTTCACGCCGCGGAAGGCGTGCGACCCCGGGTCGAGCGGCTTCCATGTGGCGCCGAGGTCGAGCAGCTTCACGAACACGTCGTTCGTCAGCGTGCCCGGGCGGTCGGTGAAGACGCCGTACGACGATCCGTCGTAGTTCGCACCGATGGCGCGCAGGCCGCCGACGAGCACCGTCATCTCGGGGGCGCTCAGCGTGAGCAGGTTCGCCTTGTCGATGAGGTGGTGCTCGGCGGGGAGCACCGCGTTCGGGCCCTGGTAGTTGCGGAAGCCGTCTGCGGCGGGCTCGAGGTGGCTGAACGACAGCTCGTCGGTCTGCTCGGCCGTGGCGTCGGTGCGTCCGGGGCGGAAGGGCACGGTGACCTCGACGCCGCCGTCACGAGCGGCCTTCTCCACACCGGCGTTGCCGGCGAGGACGAGCAGATCGGCGAGCGACACCTTCTTGCCGTCGGTACGGGCGTCGTTGAACGATGCCTGCACGCCCTCGAGCACGCTGAGCACGCGCTGCAGCTGGGCCGGGTTGTTGACCTCCCAGTCCTTCTGCGGGGCGAGGCGGATGCGCGCGCCGTTGACGCCGCCGCGCTTGTCGCTGCCGCGGAAGGTGGATGCCGCGGCCCACGTCGTGGCGACGAGCTCGGCCACGGTGAGGTCGGTCGCAAGGATCCGCTCCTTGAGCTGAGCGGCATCCGCGTCGTCGATCAGGTCGTGGTCCACAGCCGGCAGCGGGTCCTGCCAGATGAGCTCCTCCTGCGGCACCTCGGGTCCGAGGTAGCGGGCGATCGGGCCCATGTCGCGGTGGGTCAGCTTGAACCAGGCGCGGGCGAACGCGTCGCCGAAGGCCACCGGGTCGTCCTTGAAGCGGCGCGAGACCTCGTCGTAGGCGGGGTCGACGCGCAGCGCCAGGTCGCTCGTGAGCATGCGGGGCTCGCGACGGCCGTTCGAGTGGGCGAGCGGGACCATGTCGGCGCCGCCGCCGTTGATCGGACGCCACTGGTGTCCGCCGCCGGGGCTGCGCATGAGCTCCCACTCGTACGCGTAGAGGATGTGGAAGAACTCGTTGTCCCAGCGGGTCGGGTGGTAGGTCCAGGTGACCTCGAGGCCCGACGTGATCGTGTCGTCGCCGTGACCGGTGCCGTTGTTGTTCTTCCAGCCCAGGCCCTGCGCCTCGATGCCGGCCGCCTCGGGGTTGTCCTCGAGGTTCGAATCGGGTGCGGCGCCGTGGGTCTTGCCGAAGGTGTGGCCGCCGGCGATGAGGGCGACGGTCTCCTCGTCGTTCATGCCCATGCGACCGAAGGTCTCGCGGATGTCGCGAGCGGACTTCAGCGGGTCGGGCTCGCCGTTGGGGCCCTCCGGGTTCACGTAGATGAGGCCCATCTGCACGGCGGCGAGGGGCTTCTCCAGGTCGCGGTCGCCCGAGTAGCGCTCGTCGGCGAGCCACGTCGTCTCGGGGCCCCAGTACACGTCGTCGTCCGGCTCCCAGACGTCGGGACGTCCACCGGCGTAGCCGAAGGTCGAGAAGCCCATGGACTCCAGCGCGACGTTTCCGGCGAGGATCATGAGGTCGGCCCACGAGATGGACTGGCCGTACTTCTTCTTGACGGGCCACAGCAGGCGGCGCGCCTTGTCGAGGTTGACGTTGTCGGGCCAGCTGTTCAGCGGCGCGAACCGCTGCTGGCCGGCGCCGCCGCCGCCGCGCCCGTCCGTGACGCGGTACGTGCCGGCGGAGTGCCAGGCCATGCGGATCATGAGCGGGCCGTAGTGGCCGAAGTCGGCGGGCCACCAGTCCTGGGACGTGGTGAGGACGGCCTCGACGTCCTTCTTGACGGCCGCGAGGTCGAGCGCCTCGAACGCCGCCGCGTAGTCGAAGTCGCCGCCGACGGGGTTCGCCTCGACGGGGTTCTTCTTGAGGATGCGGAGGTTCAGCTGGTTCGGCCACCAGACGTGGTTGGCGTTGCCGACGGTGGGATGCGGCTGGCCGCCGTGCGAGCCGTGACCCTGAGCCGGCGCGTCGCCGTGCATCACGGGGCAGGCCGAGGCGTCGTTCGGGCGCGGGCGGGTCTCGCCATCGGCGCGCTCGTCCTCGGGGGTGTCGATGGGGGTGACGGCCTGGTCGGCTTCCGTCACGTCCTCGCCGAGGGGCGCGGACTGCGGGTCGCGATCGCTCATGGTGATCCTTCCGTAGCGGTTGAGGGGAGTCGGGTTGGGGGGGGGAGAGTCGGTTGCGGAGAGGAGAGGTGGTCAGGCGGCGGTGTCGATCGCCGCGCAGGCGGCGCACCGCCCCCAGTAGGTCACTTCGGCCGAGACGACGGCGAAGCCGTGATCGTCGGAGGGATGCAGGCAGGGCGCATGGCCCACCGCGCAGTCGACGTCCTCGACGCGGCCACAGCCGGTGCACACGAGGTGATGGTGGTTGTCACCGACGCGCAGCTCGAACAGCATCGAACGACCGGCCGGTTCGATGCGCCGCGCGAGACCTGCGTCGGCGAAATCGTTGAGCGCGTTGTAGACGGACTGCCGGCTGGCCTGGGGCATCGCCTCCGCGACGAGCGCGAAGATGTCGTCGGCGCTCGCGTGCGGCCGGGCGCGGAGGGCCGCATAGACCGCCGCGCGCGAGTCCGTGACACGCAGCCCGACGGCGCGGATGGCCTCCGGCGCGGTCACGATCGTCATGACCCCAGTCTAGCCACTTTCTTTGATCGGATCAAAACAGGAGCCGGGGGTGGTGTCACCCGCGGCATCCGATCAGCCTGCGACGAGCCGAGGCGTGCCAGCCTCGTACTCGGTGAGATCCCCCGTCTCGCCGCGCCGAGCCGCCAGGCGGCCGAGACCGAGCATGTAGGCGAGGAAGACACCGAGGGCGAGAGCGCCGAGACCGATCTTCACCGGCCAGGGCCAGGGTTGGGCGGTGACGAAGCCCTCGACGAGGCCGGCGAGCGCCAGAGCGAGGATGAGTCCGATCGCGACGGTCGCGAGCGACCGGCCGGCTGCCGCCAGCGCCTCGCCGCGGCCGCGCGGTCCCGGCGCGATCCATGCCCAGAAGATGTGCAGGCCCGTCGCCCCGGCGACGAAGATGCACGTGAGCTCGAGCAGGCCGTGCGGCGCGATGTGCAGCAGGAACACGTCGCCGCGGTCGAACGCGATGAGGATCGCCGCGGCCTGCCCGATGCTCACGGCGTTCTGCATGAGCACCATGAGCGGCCAGACTCCGGTGATGCCGAAGAGCACACACTGCGCGGCGATCCAGGCGTTGTTGGTCCACACCGTCCCGGCGAAGACGGCCGCGGGGTTGTCGCTGTAGTACGCCGTGAAGTCGTTCTCGGCGTACTGCTCCAGCTGGGCCTGCGAACCGAGGGAGGCGATCGCCGCCGGGTCGCCCGACACCCAGAAGGCGACGAGCGACGAGATCACGATGAACGCGACTGCGACCGCGAGGGTCGTCCAGCGCACCCGGTACAGCGCGGCCGGAAGCTGGTGGAGGAAGAAGCGCGGCAGCTGGCGCAGCACGTTGTCGCGCGTCCCGGTCAGCCGCAGCCGCGCACGCGAGAGGATCATCGACAGCCGGTCGCCCTCGACGCTGCGGCCGGCGGAGGTCTTGATGTCGGCCAGGTCGGCGGATGCGGCCCGGTACCGGGCGACGAGCTCGTCGACGCCGGCGCTGGAGAGCCGCCGGGCACGGCCGAGCTCGTCGAGCCGATCCCATTCGGCGCGGCGGGCTGCGACCAGGGCGTCGAGGTCCATTTGCTTAACTGTACCCATGACGATGCCCGCCGCCACGGTCGAGATCCGTCAGGACGAGATCCTCACCGGCGAGGCCGTCGCGCTCGACGTGCAGCCGCTCGGCTTCTTCCTGCGCGCGGTCGGCGCCCTCATCGACGTGCTGTGCTCGATCGGCATCCTGCTGCTGTTCTTCTTCGTCGCGAACTGGATCGTCGGCGGCCTCCGTCTCGACTCCCTGTCGCCCATCCTGACGATCAGCGTGCTCGTCCTCGTGCTCGTGGTCATCCCCACCGCCGTCGAGACGATCACCCGCGGACGCAGCCTCGGCAAGCTCGCGGTCGGCGGGCGCATCGTTCGCACCGACGGCGGCGCGACCGGGTTCCGGCAGGCGTTCATCCGAGCGCTCCTCGGCGTGCTCGAGATCTGGTTCACGTTCGGCGCACTGGCCGGCATCGTCGCCACCTTCACCCCGCGCTCGACGCGGCTCGGCGACATGGTGGCCGGAACGTACTGCGAGCGGACACGCGCGCCGAAGCTGCCCTTCCCCGCCGGGCCCGTCCCCGATCAGCTCGCCGAGTGGGCTCGCGTCGCCGACGTGGCACGGCTCCCCGACCGCGTCGCGCGGCGAGCCGGTCAGTTCGCGCGGACGGCCGCGGGAATGGATCCGACCGCACGGATGCGGTCGGCCGAGCGCATCGCGGCCGAGGTGCGCCCCTTCGTCGCGCCGATCCCACCCGCCGATGCCGAGACCTTCGTCCGCGCCGTCGTCGCCCTGCGCCGCGATCGCGAGTTCGCGGCACTTCAGCGCATCGACCAGCGAGCGCAGTCGCTGACGGGCTCCGCGCCGGACGCACCGCGGGGTTTCCCCGTCCGGTGAATCCCGTGTCGACCGCGCCGATCGGGCCGTCGACGACGTCGGGCCCGCGGGTCAGACCCGCAGGGTCTCGTGACGGATGACGACCCACCCCTTCGGCACCGACAGGCGGTCGGTGTGGATCGCGCAGAGGTCGTGCGCGTGCGGATCGGTGCCGCCGCCGAGCGGTCCGAGCGCCGCCATCTGGTCGCCGTAGTCGTACGTGAGGGTCGTCACCGCCTCGCGGGCGCACCCCACCTTCGAACAGAGTCTCTCGCGCATCCCTCCCACGGTAACGGCGGTGGCGGCTCTCGACCGGGATGCCGCGCCGAGGCCCGCCGGACGACGGCACGCATAGGATGGGCGTCATGATCCGCCGCCGCTCGCGCCCGGCTCCCCCGCAGCCGCAGCGGCCCTCGCGCCACGGCCGTCACGGCCGCGATGACCGCAGTCCCGTCGTCCGTCCCCCGCTGCCGCCCCTCGAGACGCGGCCGGAACGCTTCGACTTGGCGGTCGGCACCGCGGCCGAGTTCCTCCGCAGCGCCTGGCCCGAGCTGCGCGAGGTCCGCTTCGAAGTCGCCGGGATGCCCCCGGCCAGCGACGACGACGGCATCCCGCGGTGGAGCGTGTCGACCGAGCAGAAGCGCATCATCCTGTACCGCCTGCCGATCGAGCGCCTCGGCCGGCTGCACCGCAACGACGATCTCCACCGCCGGATGGCGATCGAGAGCAGCGTCTTCCGGGCGGCGGCGGAGTACCTCGACCGCGACCCGTGGGATCTCGGTCCCGATCGCTTCCGGTTCTTCTGATCCTGCGCGCGCGGATCCCGGCCGGGTGGCGTCAGGGATAGACGGTCAGCTGCGCCGCCGCGGTCGCCGATGCGTCTACCGCGTACGAGCCGAGCTGCCCGGCGGCGCTGAAGCCGACGGCGGCGCGCACCGTCGCCTCCCCCGGATCCAGCCGGTACACCTCGCCCGCGACGAGCGGGACGGATGCGGTCGACCCGCCCGCCACCGGGAGCGTCTGCGGCGCCGCGCCCGAGAGCGGTGTGAGCGTCACGGTCGCGTCCGTCGCCGCCGAGACGGCGAGCACCGGCGACGGTCCGCCGGCGACCGCGACCAGAGTGGGCGCGTCGATGGGCGGGGCCGCGGTGGACCACGCGAAGTCCGCCGGTGCGCCGAGATCGGTCGAGGTCCACGCCGCGGCGACGACGGGCGCGTCGGCTGAGACCGAGACGGTGTAGACGCCCACCGGCATCCCGGTGACCTCGAGAGCGACCGGGCGGTCCGCGACGAGAGCGATGTCGTCGTCGCGCGAGACCTCCGCGCCGGTCGCGACGTCGCGCACGACGACGGAGGCGGTGGTGTCGGATGCCGTGGCCAGGAGCCGCGCCGTGAGACCGCCCGCCGAAGCCGCACCGTCCGGCGGAACCGTGACGTCGACGGCCGGGATCACCTGCTCGGCGGCGGGTTCGGCGGTGGCGCCGACCTGGTCCACCCCGCCCGCGATCAGGGTCCGGGTGAGCGCGGTCTGCAACGACGCTCGGACGGGCGCCCCCTCGGCCGTCGCGCGGATGACGGGGCTCTCCTCGCCGCGGGCGAGCGCGGCGAGCGGGATGGCCCGCTGCGCTCGGGCCGCGACGACGACGTCCTGGCCCGCGACCGGATCCTGGGCGCCCTGGGCTCCGAACACGCGCAGGTCGACCCGCGCGGCGACATCGCCGGGATTCGTCAGGAGCACCAGGTCGCTCGCTCCCGTGGCCGCCGATCCGCCGACGAGCCACGACTCGAGGGCGGGGCGGGAGCAGGCCGAGACCGCGAGGCCGCGGAGATCTTCGTCGGCGAGCGTCGCCGCGGACGCGGCCGCGAGGTCGGACCGCTCGCCGCCCGCCGGATCGGCGGCGAGGGCGACGGGCGACTCGACGGCGGCGCGATCCGGCGTCGAGAGGGCGAACTCGGATGCCGTGGCCCCGTCCGATCCCGAGACCAGAGCGCCCGGGGCGGCTTCGGTGATCGCACCGGCGGCCGTCTCGTCGCGTCCGAGCGCGAGGAGCGGACCGTCGCACGCCACGATCGAGCGAGCCGCATCGGGTGAGACGTCGCGCCCGAGGGCGGCCCGCTCGGTCGTCGGCCACGGAGCCAGCGCGGCGGCGGCCACGCCGCCGGTCACGATGACGGCGGCCAGGGCGCCTCCGATGATGCGGACGACGGGACGCGTTCGTGCGGAGCTCATCGGGCGACCTTTCGTCCCGAACGCAGGCCGGCGACCCGCGGGATGACGCGCGACGCCGATCGACTGCCCCTGGTGGGCAGGGCGAGGAGGAGTGCGATCCCGAAGACGATCGCGGTCGCCGTCCATCCGGCCGCGGCCGCGGCGCGCGCGGCGACAGGTGCGTCGCTTCGAGCCTCGACACCCTGCGAGAGCCGCCACAGCTCGCCCTTGTCGGTGAGACCGACGACGTCGAGTCCGTCTCGGCTGTCGAGCGCGGTCTCGGCGGCGAGTCGGGTGGTGCGGGCGGCCGCGGGCTCCCCCGCCGTTTCGGGCGACACGAGGACGAAGGCGATGCCGTGGTCGCGCAGGCGACCGACCACGTCGCCCGCGGAGTTCGACAGGAGATCGGCGGCGACCTGGGCGAGCTCGCCGTCGGCGGGCGTCAGCGAGGTGCGCGCCGAGACGAGCGTCGACTGTCCCCCGACGGTGGCGCTGCCGCCCCAGACGACCTCGGCGGCGACGCCGGAACCGGTCGGGCGGAGGATGACGGTGCCGATGCCGGAGGACCCGCGGCCTTCGGCGGCGATGTAGGCCGGGAGGGTGCTGACGTCGCCGCGGCCGATCGCCGACCGGTCCATCGCGTGGGCGGTGAGCGCGGGGAACGCCGCGGCGGCGACGCCCGACAGGACGACGGCGGCGACAGCCGTGCGCGCGGCCCGCGCTGTCGTGACGGTCTCGAGGAAGAGCAGCGCACCACCGGCGATCCCCACCCACGCCAGGCTCAGGGCGGTGCCGGGCCACAGCAGGATCGGAGTCGTCGCGGTCACGGCGATGGAAACGCCCGCCGCTGCGAAGGCGGTGAGGATGCCGACGACCGCGAGCGCGAGGAGGATGCCGCCCGCGAGGCGGCGCCGCGAGAAGACGGCGCCCACGGCGACGAGCAGGAGCGGCGCGGTCAGGGCGACGATCCACAGCGACGGCCCCGTGGCCCCCAGCATCGCCGACCAGCCGGGGTCTGCCGGGAATCCGGCGGCCAGCAGCATCCGTCCGATCGCATCCGCGGGGAGCGCGCTGCCGGGGAGCGGCACGCCCGGGTCGGCGAGCAGCGACCACGGGTCGTTCTCGCGCAGCCGGGCGATGACCATGGGGGCGGCGAGGGCGATCGTCGGGACGAGGAGCCACGCCCACCGGAATCCCGCCCGTCGTCCGCGGAGTGCGGCGGCGAGGATCAGCCCGAGGAACCAGACGACCGCTGCGGGGACGGCGAGGATCGGGGCGCAGGCGACGACGATCGCCAGCAGGATCGAGGCGGTGCCCGCGTTGCCCCAGGACCGGTGAGCTGCAGCGCCGGTGAAGACGAGCCAGGGCAGCACGAGGTGGACGATGACGGCCGCGGGGCGCCCGTCGGTCAACGCGACGAGGAAGGTCGGGGCGAACGCCCAGAGCACGGCGCCCATGATGCGCAGCGTCGGTCGTTCGGTGACGCGGGTCGCCGCGAACCAGCCGCCGAGGACGGCAAGGGGCAGCGCGAGCAGCCAGAGCAGCACCATCGCGCGCGACGGCTCGGCCGGCGACGCGCTGCCGAGCAGGGCGATGACGAGGGAGAACGGGTCCGCCGGCCCGATCGTGTCCCAGCCGAGCGGGCGCTGCACCCCGATCGCCTCGTCCCAGAGTCGCGACGCCGACGAGGCGAGCGGTGCCAGCGCGCCGCCGCCGATGGACGGCCAGCTGAGCGCGGCGGGGAGGGCCGCGACCGAGACGACGAGCGCGGCGAGGACGGCCCAGGCGCCGCCGCCCGAGAAGAATGCGAGGTCGGTGCGGCGGATGCCCGCGCCGCCGGACTCGTCTTCGACGAGTCGTTGACGGAGCACGCGGTTACTCACCCGCAGCGGGGCGAGCTGCGCCCACGAGGCGCGGCGGTGGTTCGCGATGCGACGCCGCGCACGCGCCACCGGGACGAGACCGACGAGCACGGTGGCGGCGGCCGACCACTCCGGGCCGATGCGCGCGGGGCGCTTGCCGACGAGATCGAGGATGGTGCGCCACAGCGCCAGCGGGAGGAGCGAGAGCCAGTGGAGCGCGACAGCGGGGGCCGGCGCGTAGACGAGGCGACGATGGAGCTGCGCGACGCGCGCCGCATGGACCCGGCGCGCTCGGGCGGCCGTGGTGCGGGGCGCGGGCGGACCGGCCACGCCGTCGGAGGCGACCGCGATCAGCGACGTGGGGGCGAGCACGACGCGGCCACCCGCGAGCCGGACGCGGACGCCCAGGTCGAGACCCTCGTCGGCGCCGTGGAGCGCGGGATCGAGTCCGTCGAGCTCACGCCAGGCTGCGGCGTGCACGAGCAGGCCCCGGACGTCCCCGCCGAGCACGTCCTCGGAGGCGTCGTGCTGGCCCTGGTCGTGCTCGCCGTCGGCGAGTCCGACGGCGCTGCCGAGCCGGGTCATCGAGCGGCCGAGGGAGACGATGCGCGTCCGGTCGTCCCAGTCGACGATCTTGGGGACGGCCACGGCGACGGACGGGGCCGTCTCGAGTGCGGCGGCGAGACGGCTCAGCGCGTCGGGCTCGGGCGCCGTGTCCTGCGCGAGCAGCCAGACCGCATCGCCGTCGAGCCGCCGCGACGCCATCGCGAGCGCCGCGGCGTAGCCGGTGCGAGCGGGCGCGGTGATGACCGCTTCGGCGCCGGACTGCTCGGCCAAGCCCCGCAGTCGCTCGTCTCCGCCGCACAGCACGATCGTGAGTGCGTCGACGCGACGCGTCTGCTCGCGGAGGGCGGCGAGGGTGCGCGTGAGGTGGAATGCCGCGGGCGCACGTCCATCGGGACGCACGACGAGCAGCGCGTGGACTCGGACCGGCATGACCTGGTCAGCTTAGGCGGGCGGTGCGCCGTTCGCGGCATCGGCCGCGCGGGTCGCCCAGATCCCGAGTCAGGCGCGGCGCTTGAGCTTGCGGCGCTCGCGCTCGCTGAGTCCGCCCCAGATTCCGAACCGTTCGTCGTTCTGAAGTGCGTACTCGAGGCACTCGCCGCGCACGTCGCACGAGGTGCAGATGCGCTTCGCGTCGCGGGTCGAGCCGCCCTTCTCGGGGAAGAACGCCTCGGGGTCGGTCTGGGAGCACAGGGCATCGGTCTGCCAGGCCAGGGCGCTGTCGTCGCCCTCGGTCGAGGGCCGTCGGACGCCGGGGACGCCGAGGTCGACCGGATCGACGAACCAGTTGTCGGGGACGCCCGAACGGTATGCCGTCATATCGTGTTCCCTCCCCGCCGACCGTCACGCGAGTCCGCGTGTCTTGATTAATTACACCCGTGTCATTCGCTCGGGTCAAGTCGCGGATCGTAAACCCTCAAGGAGCTCTTTAACCTTTGCGGCGCGTCACCGGCGTGTCGCGGACCGCCGCGTGTCAGGAACGACCGGGCTGCGCGATGAACGCCTCCCCCGATCCGACGAGGCGGATCGACGACGCAGCGGCGACCACGGCCGCCCGTCCGGGGACGAGGTCGACGGCGTCGGCGTCGGAGTCGGTCGTCACGCTGAGGCGCCCGGCCGTGACGAGGACCGTCGCCGTGCCGATGAGCGTGAGCTCGACGGGGGCGTCTTCCGTCACCGTCGCGCGCTGGAGCGCGAAGTCCGGCACGTCGACGTCGTAGGCGACGACGCCGTCGCCCGACGGGGTCGCTTCGATGACGGGGGCGGGCCCGGGAGTCGTGTCGACGACGCGGAGCAGCTCGGGGACGTCGACGTGCTTGGGCGTCAGGCCGCCGCGCAGGACGTTGTCGCTCGCGGCCATGAGTTCCACGCCGAGACCGTCCTGGTAGGCGTGGAGCACTCCGGCCGGTGCGAAGAGCGCTTCGCCGCGCCGCAGTCTGACGAGGTTCATGAGGAGCGCGACGATCACTCCCCCGTCGCCGGGGAACTGCCCGGCGATCTCGCCGAGGAACCTCTGCTCGTCTTCGTAGTCCGGGATCTCGGCGACCCTCAGCGCCGCGACGACATCGGGCACCGCAGCGACGCCCTCGTCCGAGAGCGCCCACGCGAGGGCGCCGTGGAGCACGGTCGCATCGTCACCGTCTGCCTCGAGGATCGCCTGCAGCGCCTCGACACCGCGCAGGCCGCCGGACTCATCGGCGAGGCGCGAGACGAATCCCCGCGTCCGGTCGAGGGGGCGCAGCCCGACGAGGGCCCAGAAGTCCTTCGAGAGGGCGACGATGATCTCGGGCTTGTGGTTCTCGTCGCGGTAGAGACGCTCCGTCGCATCGCGCGGGATGCCGGCGGCCTCCTCACGCGCGAAACCCTCGGCAGCCTGCGCTCGCGACGGGTGCGCCTGAATCGACAGCGACATCGACGCGGCGAGGATCTTCATCAGGTACGGCAGCGGGGGCTGATCGGCATCCGCCAACGCGTCATCGAGCGTGCGGCCGGAGCCGTCGTCGACGCGTGAGGGACTGCCCGGATGGTCGCCGTACCAGATCTCGGCCTCGGGCTTGCCTGTGGGCTCGCGCCCCTCGAGTTCGGAGATGAAGGAGATCGAGCCCCAGGCGTAGTCGCGCGGCGTGTTCGAGATCGGGATCAGCACACGACCAGCCTAGAGCGACGGTCGCCGAGGCGCGGGCCGGGTGAGCGGTGTCAGAACGGGGGTGGCGTGTCGGGTGGTGGTCGCTCGGCGATGAACTCCGGGGTGAAGCACACCGACGGGACCGGGAGGTCTTCCCGGTAGACCCGGCCTGTCGGGGAAGTCCACTGAATCACCCCGCCGCCGAGCTGGAGGACGAGCCAGTCGGTGAACTGCTTCATCGAATGATGCCTCTGGCACAGGTTGCACAGGTTCGACTCACACGTCGGACCGCCGAGGGCGTGATCGATCGAGTGATCCAGTTCGCACCGGATCGCGGGGAGGTGGCATCCCGGCCACCGGCAATGCCGATCCCGCGCCTGCAGCATCCTCCGCAATGCAGCCGGTGGCCGGTACTGATCGACACGCGTCACCGTCTTGGTGGTCGCATCCAGATACACGCGGTCCCAGAGGGTGGCATCCCCGGCGAGGGTCCGGGCGGTGTCCGCGTCGATCAGGCCCGCGCCGACGATCTCGGCCGCACGGTCGTCCTTCCCGGCGAGGGTGTCGGCCGTCACGACAAGCTGCACTCGAGCGCGGATCGCGCCGAGCGAGGTCTTCCCATCGACACCATGGGTGGGGTCCACCGCCGGCCCGCCGGTCAAGCCGAGGTCGCACAGCACGTCCGCCTTGACCTGCTGGCGGGTGCGGGTGTCCGGGTCGTGCTCCTCACCGGCCGCGCGGTCTTCCGCCGCCGCTTCCTTGGACGCGTCGATCGTCGACACCGCCATCTGGTTGAGCCGATCGTCGATCGCCACGAGCAGCGTCGTCGCACCCCGCAGGGTGAGCTCCGACATCCCGTCACCCAGGTCACGCAGGAACACGCCCCGGTCCGCGACAGCCGCTTTGTGGCGTTCCGCGAACGTGCGTGCGGTGAAATGCTGCGCCAACGACTCCAGAGCGCCATGTACCCGCGCCGGCACATCCCGCTCCGCCACCGCGATGGCGGCCTCCTGCCACTCCGCGTGGTTCTCCTCGGGGATGTTCCGGCCGAGCTTCACCACATCGTCGACATGTTTGGCCGTGAGCCGGCCGTCCTCCCACGCGGCGAGCACGAGCGGGTTCCCATCGACGATCTCCAGCGCACGGCCGATTTCGTTCTGCACCCGCCGATCGCCGCACCGCGCGATCGCCGCGAACTCAGCCGCCACCGCCCGCAGCTGCATATCCGTCTCACGGCCCAGCAGCCCGTTCCGCCGCGACATCGACAGAGCTTCACGGCCCAGGACAGCGAGCTTCCGCAACCGAGCGATCTCGACGGCATCCTGCGAACGAAGCAGCTCCACGGCGCCGTCGAGCTCGGCGCGGATGCGCGCCCACGACTGCTCGTCGCTGCTCGATCGGTTCGTCCCCATGTATGGCATTCTGGCATGCCGCATCGACACGAGTATAGAACGTATCTACGATTCATGGATAAGCCGCCGCAGGCGGCCCATGGGGAGGAATCCCCGCAAGCCCGGGCACGCGACGCGATACCCTGACTCAACTATGGCCGTGCACTCCCGTCATCCCGTCTCCGCGCCACCGGTCGCCCCGGTGCGCGAGACCACCGGGCATCTCCTCCTCCGCGGGTGGTGCGTGTTCGTCATCGCGGCGTCGATGGCGGGCACGAGCTGGCTCATGGCCTTCGGCGTCGTCGCCGCCGCTGCTGTCGTCGTCGTCACGGGCGTCGTCTCGACGATCCTCTGGGTCACGCTGCGGCCGCGCGTGCAGTGGCGGCATCTGCCGTGGTTCGCCCTCGCCTATGTCGCCTGGGCTGTGGCGTCGCTGCTGTGGACCGAGTGGCTCGGCGCCACCGAGCTCACTCTGCTCCTGCTGCTGTCGACGACGGTGCAGGCGATGTTCGTCGGCGCGGTCTTCACGTGGCGCGAGATCGAGCGCGCGCTGGCGTCCGCTCTGAAGTGGATGCTGGCGCTGTCGATCCTCTTCGAGGTCTGGGTCACGTTCGTCTGGCGCGGCGACATCCTCCCGGGGTTCGTCCGTCCTCCCGCCGGCTTCGACGAGCACCCGATCACCCTGTGGTCGCGCGACAACCTGCTCAACGGGGGCCGCCTGCAGGGGATCTTCGGCAACGCCAACCCGCTCGCCTACATCGCGCTCCTGGCGATCATCGTCTTCGTCATCCGCATCGCCGGCGGTGCGCCCCGGAAGTTCCTCCTCACTCTCTGGACGGCGCTCGCCGCCTTCCTGTTCTGGCGTGCGGCGTCCGCCACCGCCCTGCTGTGCGCGGTCGCGGTGGTCGTCGTCCTCATCACGATCCTCCTCATGCGCACCGCTCGTCGCCCCGGCGAGCGCACGCGGTTCTACGTGGCCTACGTCTTCGTGGCCGGCCTCGGCGGCGCCGTCCTGTGGCTCGGCAGGGACACGATCTTCGGGCTCCTCGGCCGCTCGGCCGACCTCACCGGACGCGAGCGCATCTGGCAGGCCGTCGGCGAGCGCATCGCCGAGCGACCGTTCCTCGGCTGGGGCTATTCGACCCCGTGGGTTCCGAGCGAGCCGGCCTTCGACGGGTGGATCATCGATCACGGGGTGAGCGTCATGCAGGCGCACAACATGTGGCTCGACGTCGCCCTCCAGCTCGGATTCGTCGGCGTCGTGCTGATCAGCCTCGCGCTGCTGGCCTTCATCTGGCGATCGTGGTTCTTCGCGGTCGATCGGCCGCGGTGGGACCTCGTCGCCGATCGCCCCTACACGACGCTGACGCTCCTGCCCTCGTTGGTCGCCACGATCCTGCTGGTGCAGGGCATCGCCGAGTCGGCTCCGCTGCTGAACTGGGGGTGGTTCCTCATCGTGCTGCTCGCGTTCAAGATCAAGCAGGCTCCGCTGGTGGGCCGTGGACCGTCCGAGCAGCGCCTCGCGATGGAGCAGGGCGACCGCCTGGCCGACCCCGTCCGCTGACCATCGCGCGGGCCGCGATCACGCGGCATCCTCCCGCTCGGTATGGGTTCGCAACGATGCCGTTGCACATCGTCCGGGTCCCCGGGAACGCGATCGACGCCGCGCTACCCTGAGGGGATCATGGCCCCCGACTCGCATCCGCCCGCCGCGGTGACAACGTCGGTGCCCATCTCCCCCATGGAGTCGCGGTTCGTCCGCGCGTGGTGCGTCGCGGTCATCGCCTCGTCGATGGCCGGCACCGCCTGGCTCATGGCTTTCGGCGTCGTCGGCTCGGCGATCGTCGCCGGCGTGACGACCCTGGTCTCGGCCGCCATCTGGATCATCCGGCGTCCGCATCGCGCCTGGCGCCGGCTTCCCTGGTTCGCCCTCGCCTACGTCGGTTGGGCGGTCGCCTCGCTGACCTGGACCGCGTGGCCGGGCGCCACCGCCCTCACGCTCGCGCTGCTGCTGGCGACCACGGCGCAGGCGCTCTTCGTCGCGTCGATGCTCACGGGACGTCAGATCATCCACGCGATCGCGGCGGCGGTGAAGTGGATGCTGGCGCTCTCGATCGCGTTCGAGCTGTGGGTCTCGCTCGTGTGGCGCGGGCCGATCCTGCCGCACTTCGTCCGTCCCGGACCCGACTTCGCCGGGGATCCGATCCAGTTCTGGTCGCGCGACAAGCTCTTCACCGACGACCGCATCCAGGGCATCTTCGGCAACGCGAACTCCCTCGCGTACATCGCGCTGCTCGGGCTCGTCGTGTTCGGCCTGCAGCTCGTGACCCGAGATGCGGCGCGGTGGCCGCTCGTGGCGTGGCTCGGCGTCTCGGCGTTCTGCTTCTGGCGCGGGTCGTCGGCGACCGCGACGATGTGCGCGCTCGCGATCGTCATCGTGATCGCGGTCGTCCTGCTGATGCGGCGCGCTCCGGATGCCGCGACCCGGCGTGTTCTTTACGTCGTCTTCGTCTCATTCGGCGTCGCCCTCGTGACGACGCTGTGGGTCTTCCAGGACGAGCTCTTCGACGTGCTCGGCCGTTCCTCCGACCTCAGCGGACGGAAGGAGATCTGGGCGACGGTGCTCGAGCGATTCGCCCAGAGCCCGTTGTACGGCTGGGGGTACTCCGTTCCCTGGGTGCCGACCGACCCGTCGTTCGACGGGTGGATCGTCGATCGCGGCGTGAGCGTCATGCAGGCGCACAGCACGTGGTTCGACGTCGCCATGCAGCTCGGCCTGGTCGGCGTGGTGTTCTTCGCCGTCGCCCTCGGGGCCTTCACGTGGCGCGCGTGGTTCCTCGCGCTCGGACGTGTGCCCGAGCCGGGCGAACCGCGCGCGCCCCGCTCCCGCCTGCTGCTCATCCCGGCCCTCGTGGCGACGATCCTGGCGGTTCAGAGCCTGACGGAGTCGTCCCCGCTGCTGAATTGGGGCTGGTTCCTCCTCGTCATGCTCGCCTTCGCGATCAAGCAGGCTCCGGCCCGACTGCGCGGAACGCCGGTGCGACGCCGCTCGACCCTCGCGGCCGCGTGGCCGCTGGAGGGCACCCGGTGAGCCCGCCCGAGCTCTCCCGCTCGTGGTTCGTCCGCACGCTCGACTCGGCCGCGTTCGCGCAGGCGTTCGCGCAGACCGCCCTCGCCGCCGTGTTCGCGGAGCATCTCGTGGAGCGCACCGCGGGGAGGGTGACCTACAACGCGGTCATCGCCGGTCTCTGCATCCTGGGCGCTGCGATGCTCGTGGTGCGGCGCCGGGAGCTCTCGCTCGTGCGGGTCGCGCCGACCACGCTCGTGCTGTTCCTCGGATGGGCGCTGGCGAGCGTGGCCTGGACCACCGACGAGGGCGGCACGATCGCCGGTTGGCTGTCGGCGGGGAGCATCGCATTCCTCGCCGTCGTCATCGGGAACACCCGCGACACCCTGCAGACGGTGCGTGCTCTCGCGGACGTGTTCCGCGTGCTGCTCATCACCTCGCTCGTCCTCGAGCTCCTCTCGGGCGTCTTCTTCGACATGCCGTTCGCGTTCCTGGGCATCGAGGGCGACATCGCTTCTCTCGGGCCGATCCAGGGGGCTTTCGGCACGCGCAACGCGCTCGGCTTCATCGCGGTGCTGGCGCTCATCACGTTCTACATCGAGTGGCGGACGGTGTCGGTGCGTCCCGGCCTGTCGCTCTTCTCGGCTGCCCTGGCCGCGCTCCTCGCAGCACTGTCGGACTCGCCCACCGTTCTCGTCCTGGCCGTGGCGACGGCCGCCGCGACCGCGGTGCTGACGCTCGTGCGCCGGGTGCGCCGGTCGGCACGGGCGACGGTGCAGCTGGCGCTCGGGAGCGTGGTGCTGGTCGGCGCCTTCCTGGGATATCTGCTGCGCGAACGCATCATCCGGTGGATCGGTGCGGGCACCGACTTCTCCATCCGGTCAGAGCTCTGGTCGCAGACCGCCGCGTACATCCGGTTCGAACCGGTGCAGGGGTGGGGCTGGTTCGGCGCCTGGTCGCGGGGCGACTTCCCGTTCATCGCGATCAACCGGGCGCTGAACGACCGCCACGGGTCGGCGCTCAACGCCTACGTCGACGTGGTGCTCCAACTCGGCTGGGTGGGCCTGCTGCTGTTCATCGCGTTCGCCGGACTCGCGCTCGGGCGTGCGTGGCTCGTGGCCACCGAACGGCGCTCGATCCTCTACGCGTGGACGCCGCTCATCCTCGTGACACTGCTGGTGGATTCGCTATTCGAGAGCTTCACCCTGCACGGATACGGGTGGCTCATGCTCGTGCTGTGCGCGCTGCGCGCCGGGCAATCCCGCTCGTGGCGCGAGCGCATCCCCGATTCGCCCCGCCTGCCGCCGGTCGAGCGCGGTGGAGCTGGGGATCCGCCGACGGGGACGCACCGCATCGCACGGTAGGATCGGGCCGGTGAGCGCGCAGGTTTTCGATTCGTCGACAGCGACGATCGCCGTCGTCACCTTCAACCGATCGGGGCTCCTCTCGCGCCTCCTCGAGAGCGTCGTGGTGATGGATCCGAAGCCCGGACATCTGGTCATCATCGACAACGCGTCGACTGACGACACCACCGAGGTGGTCGAATCCTTCCGCGAGCGGCTCGGGACCGAGCTGGTGTACCGCCGGCTCGAGACGAACACGGGCGGCTCCGGCGGGTTCAGCGAGGGTGTGCGCACGGCGTACGAGCTCGGATCCGAGTGGATCTGGCTGATGGACGACGACGTCGAGGTGCTGCCCGACGGCCTCGCACGGATGGGTCACTGGGCGCCGCGGTTCCGCAGCATCCAGGGTCGTCGCTACGACTTCGACGGCAGCGAGTTCTACTGGCAGTACCGCATCGCCGAGCGCATGGGCATCCCCATCCCCTTCGCCCCGGCTGGGTTCGGCGCGTCGGGCTACAAAGAGATGAACTCGGGCTGCTTCGAGGGCATGTTCATCAACCGCGAGATCGTCGCGCGCATCGGCCTGCCCGACCCGCGCTTCTTCATCTACTGGGACGACCAGATGTACGGCTGGCTCGCCTCGCGCATCACGACGTCGGTCATCGTCGACGAGTTCGTGCTGCGGCGCACGCGCGAGATCCGCCAGTGGGACATGGGCATCCGCCACATGAACGCCTCGAGCGACGCCTACCGGTACTACATCATGCGCAACCGCGCCCACATCAAGAACTACTACCGCACGAACGGCGTCTACAACCCGGTGCTCTTCGGTCTGGGAACGACGCTGACATTCGGCAAGGAGCTCATCCGGCTGCTCTTCGTCGAGCGCACCGTGCGCGGCACCTCGAACCTCTTCCGCGGCCTCCGCGACGGCGCCCGGATCGCCCGCGACCGCTCGTGGCGCCCGATGCAGCCGCTGACCGATCAGCCGGCGTTGTAGTCGGCGTTGTAGCGATCGAGCACGTCGGCGATCGATGCGTCAAGCACGAGGCCGCCCTTGTCGAGGTAGAGACCGCGCGTGCAGAAGCGGCGGAGGTCCTTCTCGTTGTGACTCACGAAGAAGAGCGTCCGCCCCTCGGCGAGGAGCTCGTCGATGCGCTTGTAGCACTTCGCACGGAACGCGCGATCGCCGACGGCGAGCACCTCGTCGACGAGCAGGATCGGCTCGTCGAGCTGAGACACCACGGAGAACGCCAACCGGACCTTCATGCCGTTGGACAGGTGCTTGTACGGGGTGTCGACGAAGTCGCCGATCTCGGCGAAGTCGATGATGTCGTCGAACCGGCGATTGACCTCGGCCTTAGACATGCCGTGCAGGCCCGCCGTGAGGCGCACGTTCTCGCGGACCGTGAGGTCGCCCACGAAACCGCCCGTGATCTCGATGAGCGGCGCGACGCCGCCGTGCACGTCGACGCTGCCCTCATCCGACAGCAGAACGCCGGCGACGAGCTTGAGGAGCGTCGACTTTCCCTGGCCGTTGCGCCCGACGACTCCGATTGATTCGCCGGGCTCGACGGTGAACGACACGTTGCGGAGCGCCCAGAACTCGCCGGGGCGGCTGCGCCGGGACGCGCCGCCGAACAGGTCCTTGAGGTTTCGCCGTCCCCGTCGGTTGCGGCGGAAGCGGACGCCGAGGTCTCGTACCTCGATCGCGAGTTCCGGCATCACAGCTCCTTCAGCACGGGGCGCTCGAGGCGCTTGAAGACGAGCAGCCCGAGCGCGAGGACGAGAAAGCTCGTCGCGGCCCCCACGATGACGGACAGCGTGTCCCACTGGTCTGGGAAGAAGCCGACCCGGTAGAGCGTGAAGATACCGGCGAGCGGGTTGAACGCGCCGAGCTCCTTGAAGATCCCGGGCAGGTCGGCGACGCCGTAGATGATCGGCGAGGCGTAGAAGAGCGCCCGCAGAACGAGTCTGGTGGTGCGCTCAAGGTCGCCCCAAAGCACGCAGAGGGGCGCGACGATGAGTCCGAGCCCGAGGAGCAGGATGATCTGCAGCATCACCGCGACCGGGAAGAGGAGCAGCGCCCAGTTCACCGTCGCACCGCCGAAGATCGCGAACAGCGCGAGCACGGGAAGCGAGAAAAGGAACTCGATGCCCTTGCTCAGGACGATGCGCCCGACCCAGATCGACCGCGGGATCGATGTCGAGCGCACGAGCCGCGCATCTTTGTTGAACGCGCGGGTGAAGTCGGTGACGGCGGAGTTGAACCACACCCAGGGCAGGAGGGCCGTGATGAGGAAGACGATGTAGGGCGTCTCGCCGACGCCGCGCTGGAACACCTGGGTGAAGACGAACCAATAGATGCCGCTCATCACGAGCGGATCGAGGACCGACCAGAGGTATCCCAGCGCACTGGTCGAGTACCGCACCCGCAGGTCGCGCGCCGATAGCAGCCACAACGAGTGGAGGTAGCGCCGCGGCGATCCGGGGGCGCCGACGACGGCGGGACTCACGGGTTCGATCCTATGGCCCGAGTGTCACCCGAGCGGGATGCCGGGCATCTCGCGGAAGGCGGCCAGCGCCGCGGGCGCCATCGAGCGAGCGTACGTCGCCGTCAGATGGTTGTCGTCGATGTAGACCGCCACGTTTCCGATGACAGGGAGGCAGAGCTCTTCGGGGCAGAGATAGGGCGTGAGGTCGAGGAGATACACATCCTCCGCCTCGGAGAGCTCCGCGGCCGGATTCTGAGCGGCCAGAGCATCCGCGACGGGTGTCGCGCACTCGTGCGGATCCGCGGCGTCCTCGAAACACCGGTAGACATCGAAGTCAAAGCGCGGATTGTCGCGCACGAGCAGCACACGAGACCCCGACGCGACGATGGCGTCAACGGGCCGCTCCAGCCCGAGAGGCAAACGTTCCTCGTTTGAAGAGACGGCGGCCTTCGACCCCATCAGCATCACGACATCGGCCGGCTGCGCCTCGGCGTATTCGAGCGCCTCGTCACGCCACTGCCGACAATCCGCGTCCGCATCCTCGTCCGGCGCGAAGGCGCAGCCGCCTTTCAGCACCGCGATGACATTCCAATCGGCCTCACGAGCGATGGGCAGCACTGTGCCGAGCCACTGTTGTGCATGGGAGTCACCGATAACGATCAGCGTCCGCGCGTCATCCGAGTCGCCAGCCTGCACGCAGGACTCGGCAGCAAGGTGCCCCCTCGGACGATGACCGCTGTCACACGGCCCGTCCAATGAGACCCAATCGGCTCCGACCTGCGTACTTGTCGGCAGAATGCGGGCATCGTCGGCGGCATGACTGCCCAGCCAGGGCATCAACACGGCGGCCCCGGGATTCGTTGAGCGGTCGCCCGCAGCAGCCCGCACGTTCTCGCCGACCTGCCAGCTCCCCAGCGGCACCGCGACGAGCAAGACAGCTGCCGCACAGATCGCGAGATTGCGGCGAAGCCCACCCATCAAGCGCCCCGCCGGACGCTCGACCAACCGCGTCAGAAGCACGGCGGCCCCGAGGGAAAGGGCGATGACGATAACTCCGCCGGCGAACCCGACGGATGTGGAGTCGGTCAGAGTCATGTAGGCGACGAGGATCGGCCAGTGCACGAGATAGAGCGCGTAGGCGATCCCGCCGATCCATGCCAGCGGACGCGATGAGAGAAACCGTGTCGATGACGACGGCGAGGTTGCCTGCCCAGCGACCATCACCGCGAGGGCGGCCAACGTCGGCCAAAGCGCAGCAAAGCCCGGAAAACCCGCGCCCACGTCGAGAACCACCCCACATGCGAGCAGGGCGACGATTCCCGTCCAGCCGAGGACAGTTGACCAGAATCGCGAGACCCGGATAGCGGGGAAAACAAGCGCGGCGAGGGAACCGAGCGCGAACTCCCACAAGCGTGCAGGTGTACTGAAGTACGCGACCTGCTGATCGGCAGCTGTCAAGTACACGGAGTATGCCAACGACACGACGAAAAGGGTCCCGAACCCAGCCACAAGAACCGCACGGGGCGACCGATTGATCGCACGAGCGACGATGACCGCGCCGAGGATCAGAATGGGCCAGAGGACGAAGACCTGCCCCTGGACCGAGAGGGACCAGAAGTGCTGCAGCGGGCTAGGAAACGTCTCCGTCCGCGCGTAGTAGTCGACCGCGTTCGCGGTCAGCTGTCGGTTCTGCACATAGAACAAGGACGCCCATGCCTGGCCCCAAACATCACGCCATTGCGATCCGGGTAAGGCGATCATAGTGAACGCCAGCACGCTGGCGATCGTGAGGCCAGCCGCGGGGAGTAGCCGCGCGAACCGACGGGCCCAGACGACGGGGAGGTCCGCTGGCCGTAGGCCCGCAGATCTCCGAACGAACGAGGCCGTCAGGAAGTAGGCCGACACCATGAGGAAGACGTCGACGCCACCCGACACTCGACCGAGCCAGACGTGATAGACGACGACGAGCAGGATCGCGAAAGCTCTCAGCCCGTCGATGTCGTCGCGACGCACCGTCGGCGCCGCGGCAGCCCGCCGCCGACGCGTCAGCACTTTTCCCGCGGCGTCGGTCACGCCAGCTGGTTGTTCCACATCGACAGCGCCGACCCGATCGCCATGTGCATGTCGAGGTACTGGTAGGTGCCGAGGCGCCCGCCGAAGTGGACGTCCTGCTCGCCCTTGGCGAGGTCGCGGTACGCGAGGAGGCCCGACCGGTCGTCTGCGGTGTTCACCGGGTAGTACGGCTCATCCTCGCGCGTCGCGAAGCGCGAGTACTCGCGGACGATGACGGTCTTGTCGGTCGGGTAGCGGTCTGCGCGCTCGGGGTGGAAGTGCTTGAACTCGTGGATGCGCGTGTACGGCGCGTCGGCGTCGGCGTAGTTCATGACGCTGGTGCCCTGGAAGTCGGGGATGTCGAGGACGTCCTGCTCGAAGTCGAGCGTCCGCCACGCGAGCTCGCCGGCGGTGTAGTCGAAGTAGCGGTCGACGGGGCCGGTGTAGACGATGGGCACCTGGCCGACGGTCGCCTTCTTGTTCAGCGGCTGCGACTCGTCGAAGAAGTCGGTATTCAGCTTCACGTCGATGTTCGGGTGGTCGGCCATGCGCTCGAGCCACGCGGTGTAGCCGTCGACGGGGAGCCCCTCCCACGTGTCGTTGAAGTAGCGGTTGTCGTAGGTGTATCGGACCGGCAGGCGCGAGATGATCTCGGCCGGCAGCTCCTTCGGATCGGTCTGCCACTGCTTCGCCGTGTAGTCGCGGATGAACGCCTCGTACAGTGGTCGACCGATGAGACCGATCGCGCGCTCTTCGAGGTTCTGCGCGGTCTTCGGGTCGAACTCCCCCGCCAGCTCCTGGATCAGATCGCGCGCCTCGCCCGGCGTGTAGGCGGCTTGGAAGAACTGGTTGATGGTGCCGAGGTTGATCGGCAGCGGGTACACGACACCCTTGTGGGTTGTGTAGACGCGGTGGACGTAGCTCGTGAATTGCGTGAAGCGGTTGACGTACTCCCAGACCGTCGCGTTCGAGGTGTGGAACAGGTGCGCGCCGTACTTGTGAACCTCGATACCGGTAGTCGGCTCGTTCTCGGTGTACGCGTTGCCACCGATGTGGTGGCGCCGGTCGATGACCGTCACCTTGCGACCGGATGCCGCGGCACGCTCGGCGATGGTGAGTCCGAAGAAGCCGGAGCCGACGATGAGGAGATCCATGAGGCGCTTTCGTGGAGGCGGGCAGATGATGGCAGAGGATCCAGCCGGAGATCGAGTCTATCGCCGCTCAATTCCGTAATCTGGACGAGTCATGACTCTTGAGATCTTCGTCCCCTTCTGGGGCGACCCCGCGCTCCTGTACGAAACCGTCGACTCGGTCCGCGCCCAGCAGAACCCGCATTGGCGCCTGACCATCATCGATGATTGCTACCCGGACCGGGCTGTCGCGCAGTACTTCGAGCGCGAGACCGACGAGCGAATCACCTACGTCCGAAACGACGTGAACCTCGGTATCACCGAGAACTATCGCGAAGCCATCCGCCGAGCGAGCGGGCCGTTCGTGACGCTCCTCGGATGTGACGATCTGCTCCACCCGAATTATGTGGACGTGATCGAACGCATGATCGCCGCCTCACCCCAGGCCGATGTCCTGCAGCCCGGAGTCGACGTCATTGATGAGCACGGGAAGCTGGTCCGTCCCCTGGTCGATCGTGTGAAGCAGGGGTGTCTCGCGCCCCGGACAAAGTCGGATGTCGTGGTGCTCAGCTCCGAGAGCATGGCGACCAGTCTCATCCGCGGCGATTGGCTCTACTGGCCTTCGCTCACGTTCCGCACCGAGAGCTTGAAGCGGATCGATTTCCGTGACGGCCTGCCGATCATTCAGGATCTCGCACTTCTGATGGACATCGCGTTCGCAGGTGGGTCACTCGCGTTCACCCCGGAGAAGGCCTTCTCCTACCGGCGCCACGGCGGCTCCGCGTCCCAAAAGACGCTGCTCGACGGGCGCCGTTTCCGGGATGAGCGGACCTACTACCGCGCGGCCGCGGAACTCGCGCAGGAGAGACGCTGGCGACGGACCGCGCGGACCGCACGGATACGCCTGTTCTCGCGTCTGCACGCGGTCGCAGAGCTCCCGGGCGTTCTCCGTCATGGCACGAGGCAGGGGCTAGGATCAACGCTGGCCCATATCTTCTCTGTGTGATCTGGGCTCCGTTCTGAGACCTGGGAGTCACGATGACCGAACACGTCCTCATCACCGGCGGCGCCGGGTTCATCGGTAGTCGACTCGCGCGGCGTCTTTCGTCAGAAGGACATCGCGTCACCGTGCTGGATTCGCTCATCGCGCAGGTCCACGGCGACGACCCGGGCACGACCTCTCCGCTCCTGCGATCGCTGGACGGTATCGCGACCGTCATCCAAGGCTCGGTCACGTCCTCTGATGCCCTCGCCCGCGCGCTCTCGGATGTGACCGCGGTGGTCCACCTCGCCGCCGAGACCGGCACGGGTCAGTCGATGTATGAAATCGATCGCTACGTCGAGGTCAACACCGGAGGCACCGCCAAACTGCTCGATCTCCTCGCCAACACGGAGCATTCTGTTCGCCGGATCGTGATCGCCTCCTCCCGTTCCATCTACGGCGAAGGCGCTTACCGCACCTCTGACGGGCGCGTCGTGTACCCACCCCACCGGGCCGACGCCGCGATGGCTGCAGGCGACTTCGACGTCCACGTCGAAGGCGAAGGCGAAGGTCGACTCGAGCTGATCCCGACCGACGAGTCGGCGAAGCTACATCCTTCCAGCGTCTACGGGATCACAAAGCAGATGCAGGAGGCCCTCATCATGACAGTGGCTCCGACCATCGGCATCGAACCGGTCGCTCTTCGCTATCAGAATGTGTACGGGCCGGGCCAATCGCTCAAGAACCCGTACACGGGTATCTTGTCGATCTTCTCGACGCTGATCCGCCAAGGCAAAGAGATCAACATCTTCGAGGACGGACTCGAGTCCCGAGACTTCGTCTACATCGACGACGTCGTCGAAGCGACCTACCTGGCGACGACGTCGCCTGCCGCCGCCGGTGGCGTCTTCAATGTGGGGTCCGGCGTGGCCACGACCGTCCTCGACGTCGTCGAAGCGCTGACCGAGGCATATGGCCGCGACATCCCGACCCGCGTCTCCGGCAACTACCGTCTCGGCGACATCCGCCACAACGTGGCCGACACGACGCGACTTCGCGAGGTTCTCGGGTTCACGCCGTCGGTGCCGTTCGCCGAAGGCGTGAAGCGGTTCGCGGAGTGGGTGCTGACCGAGCCGGTGGAAGGCGACAACTATCAGAAGTCGCTCGACGAGATGGCCGCGAAGAACCTGCTGAAGTGACCGCTTCGCGCTGGCGCCCGTACCCGTACCGTGACAACAGCCTGAATCTGTTCCGGCTCGTGCTGGCGGCGCTCGTCCTCGTCGCACACTCGTACTACATCTACGGCGCCGGAGAGGGACCGCATCTTCATGGCGAAAATCTGGGTGGCTGGGCGGTCGCGGGCTTCTTCGTCCTGAGCGGGTTCCTCATCACCCGCAGCAGGATCAGAACGGAAGCCGGTCCCTACCTCCTGCATCGGATCGCGCGGATCTTCCCGGCGTTCATCGTCTGCCTCCTCGTGATCGCCTTCATCTGCGGCCCTATCGCGATGCTGCTGGAGCGCGGTTCCCTCAGCGGATACTTCAGCACACCGACGACTCCGTTCCAGTACGTCTGGAGCAATGTAACGCTCTACATCGACAGCTACACGATCGGGTCCACTCTCGATTCCGTTCCGTACGCGGGAGTGTGGAACGGCTCTCTGTGGACGCTGTTCTACGAATTCGCCTGCTACATCATCGTGTGGGTGCTCGGCGGCCTCGCGCTCTTCCGGCGCAACGCCATCCTCGTCGGCGGCGTCTTCATCCTGAGCCTGGCCGCATGGATTCTCCTCCCCGCCCTCGAGCGGTTTGGGCTCGATCAGAGTTTCGGTCTGCTGGCCAAGCTGGCGCCCTTCTTCTTCGGCGGAGCGTTGGTGTACTTCCTCATCGACCGGCAGGGCCTCAACACCACTCTGGCCCTCGTCGGCCTCGCTGCGTCGACGCTGCTGATCGCGTTCGTCCCTCGGTGGGGGGGCCAGGCTGCGGCGCCGTTCCTCGCCTACGGCCTGCTGTGGCTGTCGGCCGTCGTCCCCCAGCCCCGATGGATCGCCCGCAACGACGTCAGCTACGGCTTCTACATCTATGCCTGGCCGGTACAACAGCTCGTCATCCTGAGCGGTGGTGCGGCCTTGGGGCTCCCTCTGTACATGATCGCGGCAGGGGCGTTCACTCTCCTGCTGGCGTGGGCGAGCTGGGTCGCAGTCGAGCGGCCGGCGATGCTTCGTGTTCGTCCGCGCGGAGGGCACCTACGGCCGCCGGAGACACTCGTCGGACCCTCGCGAGCGGCGTGACTGACTCCCGATCTTGCTAGCCTGAGTGATCGTGCCCCGCGTCTTCGTCGATCTGTTGTCCTACACCGGAACCAAGGGTGGCATGGAGACCTACACCCGCGAGCTGTATCGCGCTGTGGGTTCGCTCGCGCCGGACTGGGAATTCCTCGGCTACGTCAGTCGGGAAGGCGCGAAGCTCGATCTCTCATGGTTCCCGGGCCGGATCATCCCCTCTGGCATCAGCGGGGAGAACCGTTTCCACTGGGCATGGGGCGAACTCACCCAGGTATCTCGCGCTGCCCGTGCCGAGCGCGCTGACCTGATTCACTCTCCCGCGACGCTCGGCCCACGACGGTCGTCGATGCCCGCCGTGGTCACCATGCACGACATGCTCTACTGGAGCCACCCTCAGTACATGTCGACTCCGCTGTACACCCGCCCGGTCCGCTGGATGGAGAAGGCTGCCGCGTCCAACGCGGCTCGTGTCGTGACGATCAGCCCGGACTCGGCCGCGGAGATCCAGAAATACCTCGGGGTGTCCGGAGATCGTCTCGACATCATCCCGCTCGCCGGCGGCGACGCGCCCCACGTCGACCGTTCGCGGAGCACGACTGAGGCGCCCATGATCCTCGCCATGGGCAACCGGCGTCCGCACAAGAACTGGAAAGCACTCGTCCACGCGATCGCGTTGATCGCGCCGGAGAAGCGACCTCACCTCGTCATCACCGGGGGGCGCGGCGACGACCCGCTCCGCCCCGTCGTGGACAGCCTCGGTGTATCGGCCCACGTGACACTCGACGGGTGGGTGTCCGATGACCGGGTACTCGATCTCTACGAACGAGCAACAGCGTTGGCCATCCCGTCATACGCGGAAGGGTTCTCGCTGCCGGCACTGGAATCCATGGCCGCGGGTATCCCCACTCTCCTCAGCGATATCGGGGTCCATCGTTTCGTCGCCGGCGATGCCGCCGCCTACTTCGCCCCCGACGACCATGCAGGTCTGGCGCGCCTGATCGAGAGCGTCGTCGAGGACGCGGATCTGCGCGATCGCCTCGTCAGGGCGGGGCGCGCACGGGCTGCCGAGTTCACCTGGGAGCGCACCGCGCGGGAGACGCTTGGGAGCTTCCGCAAGGCGCTCACGCCGAGTGCGCGATAGGCGCATCGGTCGGTCAGCTGCGCGGACGCCTGAGGATGGCGGCCAGGTGTACGCCGACACCGAGAACCGGTGCGGCGCAAATGACGGCGACCGTCGCCCATACCTCGGCGGGGACGAGGAACAGGCCTATCACGAGCGCGATTGACGACAACGCCCACCCTGCGACATACGCCCGGTGGCGACCCGCCGCGAGTACCGCAGGTCCGGTCAGGCACAAAAGAGCAGTCATCCCGGCGCTCGCGATGATCAGACCGAAAAGCGCCGCACTCAGTGCGTAGTCGGGACCGTAAACGAGATCGATGACCCACGGGCCGACGAATGATCCCGCGAGCGCGAGCACGATGGTCACGCCCACCAGGCCCGCGCCCCATACAAGGGTGCGGCGGAGAGCGAGGCTCGGGTGGTCGCGGAACGTCACGACCAGGTAGCTCTGCAGCGCGAGCAGCGGGATGACCAGCGGCGCCCGCGTCAGCGTGAGAATCAAAATGAGCGCGGCGAGCTGCATCTGAGGCAGTCCACGGGATGCGACACCGAGGAGAAGCGGAAGCCCGCTGATCATCATTCCCGTGCCCAATGCCGCGCCGACCGTGCTCACGCTGTTGCGAAGCAGCTGCGAGACGTCGACATCGAAGTCGACGTCTCGCATTGCTCGCCGGCCGCTCACGATCCACAGCAGCATCACCGATCCGAGGAAAGGCAGCGCCGTGGCCCATGCATAAGCCGGACCCGAGAGGCCCAGGAGCATCACCACCACGATCAACACCACACGCAACAGCGCGTCGGTGACGGTCATGCCCGCAGCAGAAACCCATCGCCGAGCGCCGTAATAGACGCCGCTCAGCACCGCGACCAGCGTGTACGCGGCCGTCGCCACCAGGATGGGAGGCAGCACCGCCGCGAAATCCTCACCGAGCGCCGCAGGCCCCCAGAGGAATGCGCTGCCGAAGACGACGACCACGGCCACTACCGATGCCGCCCCAACGAAACGGGCGACGGTTCCGGCGCTACGTCCGCTTCCGGGGACGGCGGCCGGGAACGCCGAGCGGGTGATCTCCTGTTGGACGCCCGCCATACCCCCGACGATCAAGTAGATCGCCGACCATGTCACGGTGAAGGTGAGGTACTCATCGGGAGCGAAAGCGGGAACAGCGGCCTGGATGATGTAGCCCGCGGCTCCGGCGATGACTGTGGCTCCGAGGACGAGAGCCAGGCCGCTCCTCGCCGGGCCGGACTCAGCCGACGCCATCGGCGTCTTCGACTCCGCTCGCCTTCCCGGAGCTGATCGCCCGTTCGATGCGCTCGACCTGGGCTCGGAGGATGGCGACCTCCTCGGCGGCACGCCGGATCTCGTCTTCGGCCTGCGAAAGCTCCCACGACAGGTGCAGCGAGACTCCCAGGAGCAAAACGATCGCCATCGAGAAGAGCAGGTTGGCGGGAACCTGAACGCCGAAGATACCCGTCAATGTCTCCAGCAGCTGCGGGAAGATGCCGAGGACGAGCACCGCGAGCGCGATGACCAACCATAGCGCCGCATACTTCTCGCGGAGTCGTCGCGTCAGCAGCATCCACGTGACGACCACCAGAATCACGACGGCCAGGGTTATTCCGAGCAGAACGATCATGCAGGCCCTCCAGCATCTGCGTTGGTCATGCCCGGTCGGCGCATGATCGCGAGCTGAAGCGCGAAGACGGAACGAAGCAGGTAGACCGCAGAACCGATCGGCCCCTGACTGGGCTTGCCATGACGGCGGGGACGCATCGCCACCGGAACCTGCGTGACAGTGAGGCCGGCATGGCAGGCGGCCACGAGCGAGTCCAGCGTGTCACCCAGATATTCGGCCGGGTAGTAGCGCACGTACTGCCGGATCGCACGTTCACCGGCGGCCCGGAAGCCGCTGGTGACATCCGTCAGTCGGGTCTTGGCCACACGGGACAGTACCGAGGCGAGCACACGCATCGCCCACTTGCGCGGACCCTTCACCTCGTAGTCGCCGACGTCGCTGAACCGGGCGCCGATGGAGATGTCCGCGATGGTCAAGCCACCAAGGACCTTCTCGATGTCGGCGGGATTGTGCTGACCGTCGGCATCCACCTGGATGGCGCGCCGATACCCCTCGCGCAGGGCGTAGGTGAACCCGGTGCGCATCGCTCCGCCTACGCCGAGGTTGAATGGCAGGCTGAGCACGATTGCGCCCGCCGCCCGAGCAGCGTCGGAAGTGCCATCGGTGGACCCGTCGTCGATCACCGCGACGTGATACTTCGGATCGGCAGCGACGATCTCTTTGACGGTGTCACCGACGTTGCCCTCTTCGTTCCACGCCGGCACGATAACGAGCACGGAGTCAGGATCAACCGTCATAGTTCCGTTAGTCTACCGAAACGGTCCCCGCCGTCCGCCACGCAGCGCTTCCCGCCGACCCCGCATCAGGGTGACAGCTGGTTCGAGGCGTCTTCTTTGCGGACGTTGCTACTGTCGGAGGGCTTCCCTCTGATAGAAAGCGAGTTCCATGGCGCCGTGGGTTGATGCGATCGCCCCGTTCCTCATCGCGGTTTCCGTCGTCATCGGCCCGGGCTTGCTCGTCGTCTCTGCCGCCGGCGCCCGCGGGTGGATCCGCTGGTCCCTGTCCGCGCCGGTGACCTTCTCGATCGCCGGCTTGGGCGCGGTGCTTCTCGGCCTTCTGCGCCTCCCGTTCGACCCGATCTCATTCGCTGCCGGGCTGGTGGCGCTGGCCGGGATGGTCTGGTTCGTGCGACGCCTGATCACGCGTCGCTTCGCTTCCGGGGCGCCTACGGGGGAACACGCGCGAATTCGACGGGAACACGACCTCGCCCCGTGGGCTGTTCCTGCCGCCGTGGTCGTCGGGCTGAGCCTCGCCGCGGCGCTCATCTCATCTCGATTGATGCGCGGGATCGGATCCCCAACTGCTATCGCGCAACTGTTCGATAACGTCTTCCATCTCAACGCCATCGGCCTAATCCACACGACCGGCAACGGTTCGTCGCTTTCGCTTGGCAATTTGACCGAGGCCTCGCGGGGGTTCTACCCCGCCGCTTTCCACGATGTGGTGGCTCTCGTGATGGGCCTCGGCGTCTCGGACGTCAGCATTGCGCTCAACGCAGTGTCGGTCGTCATGGCAGCCGTCGTCTGGCCGGTGTCGCTCTCCTTCCTCGCAACGCGGATCTTCGGCAATCGCGCGGACATCATCGTGTTGTCCGGTATCTGCGCCAGCCTGTTCGCAGCGTTCCCCTACCGTCTCTTCTCATTCGGGGTCCTCTACCCCTTCATGTCGGGCCTGACGATGCTCCCCGTGCTCGTTGCGCTCGTGATGGAGTTCTTCCGGGCTGGACGGTCGTCGTTCCGCCGACAGGTTCCCGTCACCGTCGCCGTTGGTGCCGCCGCACCGGGAATCGCTCTGACCCACCCGAGCGTCGTCGTGGCTGCCCTACTGTTGGCGCTCGTGTTCGCGGTTCCCCCGTTGCTGCGGCTACTGCGAGAACGGTCGAGCGTTCTCGCCAGGAGCCAGGCGGCCATAGCCCTGGCGTACATCGTCGGCACGGTAGCAGTGTTCCTGATCGTCCGGCCGCCGCTGAGTACCGCACCTTGGGATCCGATCCAGGACCCGCGGGCGGCGGTGGGGTCGATCGCACTCATGTCGCCCGGGACCGGACTGATCGGATGGGTACTCATTCCGCTCGCCGCTTCGGGTCTCATCCGCGCGATACGGCACGCTCGGCGGTACGCGGCCGTTCTCGCCATGACCACGACCGGCTCGATTCTGTACTTCGCTTCGGCTGCGATGTGGCATCCATTCCTGCGCGATCTACTCGCCGGGGTCTGGTATCGCGACACCGAACGCGTCTCTGCACTGTTCGCGGTCGCATGCCTCCCCCTCGTCATACTCGGGGCGGCGACGATCACCCGGGCGATGGCTGCAGGGCTGCGACGCGTCATCCCCTCGTCGTCGGCGTGGCTTCGGACCATCATCGCCGTCGTACTGGTCGGCGGACTGATCGTCGTGGTGGGCCAGCGCGGCGCCCTGACACAGGCTGAGTCGTGGCTCGGGCAGTCATTCGGGCAGGCGGGGGTGGAGCCGTTGCTGTCCGAGGATGAGCGCGCGCTTCTCGAGGAGCTCCCCGACATCGTCCCGGCCAACGAAGTGGTGCTGGGAGATGCCAGCACCGGCGCATCATTGACCCCGGCGTTCTCGGGCCGGGAAGCGTTGACACCCCATATCTTCGGCGAAAGGTCGAAGGACGAGAAGATGCTATTGAGCCGGTGGGACCGGGTCGGTGTGGATCCCTCGGTCTGCGAAGTCGTTCGAGAACTCGACGCCTACTGGGCTCTCGACTTTGGGACAGAGGGGGTTCTCGGCCAGGATCGGCCGGAGATCTACGGACTCGACAGTCTCGCCGACGCGCCCGGCGTCGAAGAGGTGGCCCGGGTCGGCGACGCCGCCCTGTACGAGGCGGTCGCCTGCCGGTGACCCGGTCAAATTCCGTCGGTGAGGTACCCTTCAAGACTCGCACGTGCATCGCGAGGAACGTACCCGGTACCCTCGAGGCGCTCTAGCCTGAGCACGCTGCGGCGGGGACGAGGTGCGCTCGGGCTTTCGGCTGCCGCGAAGTAGACGTCGGTCGACACCGGGGACACCCGGCTCCGATCGTGCCCGGTCAGTTCGAAGACGTCGGCTGCGACATCCACCCACGCAGACTCGTCACCTGCACCCGACAAGTTGTAGATACCGAAGGCTGCGCGCGTCTCGATGAGGTGCCGGATACCGCGGGCGATGTCGTCGGTGAATGTCAGTCGACCGAACTGGTCGTCGACGACCTTCGGATCGATGCCGCGCTCAGCGAGTGAAGCCATCGTGCGAACGAAGTTGTTGCCGTCACCGATCACCCAGCTGGTGCGCACGATGTAGTGACGCGGCACGACGGACACGACGGCATCCCCCGCGGCCTTCGTCTGTCCGTACACCCCCAGCGGCGAAACGGGGTCGCTTTCGGTGTACGCGCCGTCATTCGTCCCGTCGAACACGTAGTCGCTCGAGACATGGACCAGTGTGATGCCGCTCGCCGTCGCGATGCGCGCCAGTGCGGCGACCGCGGTGACGTTGGCCGCCCAGGCGTCGACGCGCCCCTCGGGAGTTTCGGCGAGGTCGACCTTGGTGTACGCGGCCGCGTTGATGATCGCGCTGTATTCGCGCCACCGACGTGCGGAGGCCAGATCCGGCGAGGTCAGGTCGAGCTCGTCCCGGCCCGCGTACTCCATCCAGGGATGATCGCCGAACTCGACGCGGAGCGCGCGGCCGAGTTGCCCATTCGCCCCCGTCACCAGGATTCGCTTCGGCGGCATCGGGACCACCTCGGAGAGGCGCGGGTGGTTCTTGTCCTTCTCGCTGATCTCGACCTGGTCGAGCGGAATCGGCCACTCGATAGCGCTCGTCTCGTCGGCGAGGTTCACGAACGTATAGGTCGCGTCGGGCGACCAGTGGTCGTTCACGAGGTACGTGTAGGCGGTGTCGGGCTCGAGCGTCTGATACGAGTTGCCGACGCCGCGCGGGACGAAGATCGCCCGCGAGGGGTCGAGTTCAGTCGTGTAGACGGCGCCGAACGTCGGCCCTTCGCGCAGGTCGACCCAGGCGCCGAAGATGCGCCCGGTGGCGACCGAGACGTACTTGTCCCAGGGCTCGGCATGGATGCCGCGGGTCGTGCCGACCGCGTCGTTGAACGAGATGTTGTTCTGCACGGGACCGAAGTCGGGCAGGTCGATGCCCGCTGCGGTCATCTTCTCGCGCTGCCAGTTCTCCTTGAACCAGCCGCGTGAGTCGCCGTGCACCGGGAGATCGAGGACGACGAGCCCCGGGATGGGGGTCTCGGTGACCGTGAGCGCCTTCCCGAACTCAATAGCCACGGGTCACTGTCCCTTCGAGGCGTAGAAGGCTTCGACGCCGTCCTTCGCTGGCGTCCACCAGGCCTCGTTGTCGCGGTACCAGTCGATGGTGGCTTTCAGGCCCGCTTCGAAGTCCTGGTAGCGGGGGGTCCAGCCGAGCTCGGTGCGGAGTTTGGTGGAGTCGATGGCGTAGCGCATGTCGTGGCCGGGGCGGTCGGTGACGTGGTCGTATGCGTCGGCGGGCTGGCCGGTGATGCTGAGGATGAGCTCGACGACGGTCTTGTTGTCCTTCTCGCCGTCGGCGCCGATGAGGTAGGTCTCGCCGATGACACCCTTGTCGAGGATCGTCAGGACCGCAGAGGAGTGGTCGTCGGCGTGGATCCAGTCGCGGACGTTCTCGCCCTTGCCGTAGAGCTTGGGTCGGATGCCGCGCAGGACATTGGTGATCTGGCGGGGGATGAACTTCTCGACGTGCTGGTAGGGCCCGTAGTTGTTGGAGCAGTTGCTGATCGTCGCCTTGACTCCGAACGACCGCACCCACGCGCGCACGAGCAGGTCGGAACCGGCCTTCGTGCTGCTGTAGGGCGAGGACGGGTTGTAGGGGGTGTTCTCGGTGAACCGTGCCGGGTCATCGAGCTCGAGGTCGCCGTACACCTCGTCCGTGGAGATGTGGTGAAACCGCCTGTCGTGCTTGCGCGCGGCCTCGAGCAGCGTGTACGTCCCGACGATGTTCGTGTCCAGGAACGGTCGCGGGTCGTGGAGCGAGTTGTCATTGTGCGACTCGGCCGCGTAGTGCACGACGGCGTCGACCTGGCCGAACAGGTCGTCCACCAGCGTGGCGTCGGCGATGTCACCCTCGACCAGACGCACCCGGTCTTCGGGGAGCCCGGCGAGGGAAGCGGCGTTGCCCGCGTAGGTGAGCTTGTCGAGCACGATCACCGAGTGGTCGGTGTTCCCGATGACGTGGTGAACGAAATTCGAACCGATGAACCCGGCACCGCCGGTCACAAGAAGCGTTCCCATCAGCGTCCCCTCTCCAAAATTTCCAACAGGTACGTCCCGTACCCGGACTTCACCAGCTTCACCGCCCGCTCACGCAGCTCATCATCGGTGAGGAACCCCTGCCGCCACGCGACCTCCTCGGGAACCCCGATCCGCAGACCGGTGCGTCGTTCCATCGTGCGGACGTAGTCGGCGGCGTCGGTCATCTGGTCGAAGGTGCCGGTGTCCAGCCAGGCGGTGCCCCGGGGGAGGACCTCGACCTGCAGCTTGCCCCGCTCCAGATACGCACTGTTGATGTCGGTGATCTCGTACTCGCCCCGCGGGGACGGCTCGAGGTTGCGGGCGATGTCGATGACGTCGTTGTCGTAGAAGTACAGACCTGGCACGGCGTAGTTGCTTTTCGGCTCGGCGGGCTTCTCCTCCAGCGACACCGCACGGCCATCGCCGTCGAACTCCACCACGCCATACGCGGACGGCTCGCCCACCCAGTACGCGAAAACCGCGCCACCGTCGACGTCGGCGTAGCGCTTGAGCTGCGAACCGAGGCCCGGACCATAGAGCAGGTTGTCGCCGAGGACGAGAGCCACCTTGTCGTCGCCGATGAAGTCGGCGCCGATCGTGAACGCCTGAGCAAGACCATCCGGAGACGGCTGCTGCGCGAACGTCAACGAGATACCGAACTGGGAGCCGTCGCCGAGGAGCCGCTCGAAGAACGGTGCGTCGTGCGGGGTCGTGATGATCAGGATGTCGCGGATGCCGGCGAGCATCAACGTCGACAACGGGTAGTAGACCATCGGCTTGTCGTAGACCGGGATGAGCTGCTTCGAAACGCCCAACGTGATCGGATGCAGCCGCGTACCCGAGCCGCCAGCGAGAATGATGCCCTTCACGCGTCAATCGTGCCACAGTACGCCCATCGGATCAGGGAAGAGGCGCGTCCGTCCGGGGTTTCTGCCGACTTCCTGCACAATGAGTGCGTGAACCTGCGACCGCGCTTGACGTCTTTCATCGCCCTGATCGGGGGGATCGCCATTGCGCTCACCGCCATCGCCGGACCTGCATACGCGGGCGGTTCCATACGCCCAGCAGCGGATCTCTCTCAGTTCACCCCCGGCAATATCATTGCTGATCAGGTCTTCTTCAACCCGGGAACCATGACTGAAGGGGCAGTCGACTCCCTCCTGCGCGAGAAGGGACCGAACTGCGAGCGGGGTTACACCTGCCTGAAGGACTTCCGCCAGACCACGAACACGAAGCAGTCGGACTCGTACTGCTCGGGCTACGCGGGTGCGTCGAATGAGTCGGCTGCCCGCATCATCGTCAAAGTGGCGCAGTCGTGCGGCATCAACCCGCAGGTCCTCATCACGACGTTGCAGAAGGAGCAAGGACTCGTCACCCACCCCGCGCCCAGCGAATCGCGCTATACCATCGCGATGGGACAGGGCTGCCCGGATACGGCGGCCTGCGACACCCGGTACTACGGCTTCCAGAATCAGGTCTACGGAGCCGCGCGTCAGTTCAAGATCTACGCCGAGGGCCGCTACTTCACCTGGTATGCACCGGGCCGTACGTGGAACATCCTCTACAACCCCGACCGAGCATGTGGCAGTTCTCCAGTGTATGTGTCGAACACCGCCACCGCCGCCCTCTACTACTACACGCCCTATCAGCCGAACGCGGCCGCTCTCCGTGCAGGCTACGGCGAGGGCGACGGCTGCTCGAGCTACGGGAACCGCAACTTCTACCAGTACTTCACCGACTGGTTCGGCTCGACGGTGTACAAGGTCGACGGCGCGATCGCGGATCATTGGCGGGCCAACGGCGGCGCCGGCGGGTGGATCGGTGAGCCCACGGCGTCGGCACGCGAATGGAACATCGGCGGCAGCCGCGGCACGTCGCAGCGGTTCGAGGGCGCCGACCTCTACGCTCCCCCGGGCCTGTCGGTTCGCTCTACGATCGGCGGAACGCGCGATGAGTATCGTCTCGTCGGCGAGGTCGCGAGCGGATTGCGGTGGCCCACCGGTCCGGTCTCCGCTGTGCGCGGCGGTTGGTATCAGGACTTCCAAGGTGGACGTATCTACGTTCGTCCGAGCGATGGAGCGGGCTTCGCCGTGGCAGAGCCGATCAACGCGGTCTACGAGGGCGCGGGCAACATCGACGGGATGCTGGGATGGCCGGCCTCGCGCGCCTACCGTTTCTCGGACGGAGCGCGCCAGGACTTCGCGGGCGGATCGATCTTCCAGGGCCCCACCACCACGATGGCGTTGAACGCGGCCATGACGAACGCGTTCATGAGCGCCGGGGGGCCGGATCTGCTCGGCTGGCCGACGCGCATCGAGACGATCGCCGGCCGCACCGTCATCCACTCCACGCGAGGCATGGTCGTTCTGGGCGGGGCCAGTCCTATCGCCGTCCGCGGGGCGATACGCGACGCTTTCCTCGCCGCGGGCGGCCTTTCCGGCAGCCTGGGCTTCCCCTCGGCGAACGAGCGTTCGGAGGGCGAGGGCGCCCTGCAGGTCTTCGCGGGCGGGACGCTTTACAACTCACAGGCGGGCAGCTTCGTCGTGGCGAAGCTGTCAGATGCGCTACAGCGCGCGGGGGGCGTCGCAGCGCTCGGCTTCCCCACCGGCGGTGAGGCCGGATCAGGATCGTCCCTCTCTCAGGATTTCCGAAACGGGACCCTGACGTCGGGACAGCGAGGCAGCTTCCTGGTGCGCGGGGCGATCGGGAACGAATACCGCGCTATGGGGAATGCCGCGTCATATCTCGGTGCTGCGGTCGGAGACGAACGAGCGATCGGCGACGGCGTCGTCCAACAGTTCGAGGGCGGCAGCATCTACTGCAGTCCGAGCGCGACCGTCGCGGTCCCCAACGCGATTGCACCCCACTACGAAGCGGCCGGCGGCTACTCCGGACGGCTCGGTCGCCCTCTCGCGCGCGCCGAGCTCACGGACTCCGGATGGACGCAGCGTTTCCAGGGCGGTGAAATCTCCGCCGCCCGCAGCGGAAACGACGGCGGCGTCATCGTCGGCGCGACGCTGAACACTTACCGGATCGCCGGGGGCATCGCGGTTCTTGGTGTCGCCCGCGGCGGCGAGGTCGAGTCGGCGGCCGGGTGGTCGCAGTCGTTCCAGCGTGGCATCGTGTTCGTCCCGCGCGCCGGCGCCGCATCCGCAGTCGCCAATCAGGAATTCTCGGCGTACAACGGCGTCGATGGGGCGAAGACGCTCGGATTCGCCGTGGCGCCGGCGGCTATGAGCGACGGCGTCGTTCAGCAGCCGTTCCAGCTCGGCCGAACCTACCGCGTCGGTTCGTCCGCAGTCGCGACACGAGGATACATTCACACGTACTACCAGCAGCTCGGCGGTGTCCGCAGCGCGCTCGGTGCTCCGCGAAGCAACGAGTATGCCACCGCGGGCGGGCACCGCCAGGACTTCTCCAGCGGCAGCATCCTCGTCTCCGGCACAGGCGCGTTCGTAATTCGCGGTGCTCTGGGTGCCGAGTACATGCGGCGAGGCGGAGAATCCGGGGCGCTCGGCTGGCCACTCGGGAACGAGACCGCGTCTCCCGGCCGGTGGCAGCAGCGGTTCCAGAACGGCACACTCGTGCTCTTCTCCGACGGAACCTACCGCGTCGAGTAGGGCTACCCCTGCAGCGGTTCACAGCGCTGCTAACGCGAGAGGCCCGGCGGGAAATCACCTGCCGGGCCTCTCGCGTGACGTCTCCGGGCGGATCAGGCGCGCATGCGCGCCACGGCCTCATGGCTCTCGCCGTCGAACTCGACGCGCCCGCCCCGAAGGAAGATGCCGCGGTCGCACAGGTCGGCCACCATGTTCAGGTCGTGGGAGACGACTACGAGCGTCTTGCCGGCCGCGTGGAGCTCGCGGATACGCGCCAGGCATTTCTGCTGGAACGGCTCGTCGCCGACGGACAGGATCTCGTCGATCAGGAGGATGTCCACCTCGGTGTGAATCGCGACGGAGAACGCCAGCCGCAGGAACATTCCCGACGAGTAATGCTTGACCTCCGTGTCGATGAACTGCTCGATCTCGCTGAAGGCGACGATCTCATCGAAACGCGCCTCGGTCTCCTTCTTGCTCATCCCGAGAATCGCGGCGTTCAAGAAGATGTTCTCTCGCCCCGAGAGGTCGGGGTGGAATCCGGCTCCGACCTCGATGAGTCCTGCGACTCTCCCGCGGGTCAGCACGCTGCCGGAATCGGGCCGCAGCACTCCGGAGATCATCTTCAACGTGGTCGACTTGCCGGAGCCGTTGAACCCGAGCAGGGCGACCGCCTCGCCTTCTCCGATCTCGAAAGAAACCCCGTCGAGCGCATGGAACTGGGTGGTGAGCGGCTTCCGCCGCACCGCAGCGACCACCGTCTCCTTGATGGAATGCGTGCGCCTCAGTGTGAAGCTCTTCCGGATGTCGTCCACGACGATGCGCGGAGTCCGGGCGTCAGAGATCTTGGGCAAAGCGACCCTCCAGTCGGCGGAAGACGATCTGCCCGACGGCGAGGACGACCAGAGAGATGACGAGCGCGATTCCCGCGAAAGCCCACAGTCCTGGCACCGTCTCGGCACCGCCAGGGCTCAGCGGCATCCAGAGGCCGTAATGAAAGAGCTCGACGGTCGCTGTCAGCGGATTGAGACGGTAGAGCACGAACAACCAATCGGGAACGACGCGTTCCACCATCTGCCACTGGTACATGACCGGTGATGCCCACACCGACATCATTGTGATGATCTCCACGAAGCTCTGGGCATCCCGGAACGTCACGTTGATCGCTCCGAAGAGCATGCCGAGCCCGGTGGCGAGGATGGCGAGGATGATCAGAGCCAGGAGGATCGCCGCGATGTGCAGCGGACTCGGCGTCCACCCGATGAACAGCGTGATGATGACGATCACGACGATCTGGGGGATCGTGTTCACGCCCGCCACGATCATGCTCGAGATCGGGAACACTTCACGGGGCAGATAGATCTTCTTGATCAGTGCCGCATTGTCGACGAGCGATCGAGTGCCGTTCGTGAACGCCTCGTTGAAGAACGTCACCGCGGTGATACCCGCGAGTAGGTAGATCGGGTAGAAGTCGATGTTCCGGTTCAGACCGAGGAAGACTCCTAGGGCGACGAAGAAGACGACGAACTGGACAAGAGGCTTCACGTACGACCAGAGCCAGCCCAGAACCGACCCGCGGTAGCGAACGCCGACATCCTTGCGAACGATGAGGTTCAGCAGATGCCGACGCCGGAACACCTCGAGGAGACCGCTGCCGCCTCCTGGTTTGACCAGGGCGAGCGCTGGCGACGTCATGACTCGTCGAACGTGCGTCGCCACAGCACGGGGGAGGACAGCTCGGCGGCATGGGCGCGGTACGCACGGGACAAGCGCGGCCAGAGGAGCCAGAGGCGGACGTGAGAACGCACGGAGCGGCGGAGCTCGCGCCAGAACAAGCCGCGATCACGCCGATACACCCATACCCCGGATCCGCCCGCGTTGCTGACGAGTGCCTCGTCCAGGCTTGCCAGATTCCACCACTTCGCGTCCGCCGCGCGGACTCGTTCCTGCGGAGCGGCCGAGCGAACCGCGAAGGCCTGACGCAGTATGCCGCCGATGGCTCCCGCGGCGAACCAGAAGATCGATGTGGGCGGCCGGCTCCACGCGGGACGCGGTTCCCCCGAGCCCACCGCCGGGTAATCAGCCCGTCGGGAGATGAGCGTTCCGTCGGTCATTCCGCTCGCCGTTGCTCGAGCCTCGCTGGCACTAGAGGCGAGCGTGCCGAGCATATGACGCGGACCCTGCAGTACATCTTCCAGAGCGCGACCGCGCAGGATCGCGGCCGTGTACTGCATCGACAGGAGATGTTTCAGATCCGAGGCGAAGCTCTTGCGTGCGAGCGTCCCCCCGCGCGGGCTCGGAGAGTGCAGCATGGCCGCGACCCACCGGTTCCGCTGGTGGAAGTACGCCTGCCAGTCGAGACCGTCGTCCTTCTCGTCCCAGGGCATGTGCCAGGCGGCCATCCCCGGGAGGGTCACCGTGGTGATCCCCGCCTCCCCCGCGCGCAGCGAATACTCGGCATCATCCCACTTGATGAACATGGGGAGCGACAGACCGATGCGCTCGACCACCTCGCGCGGGATGAGGCACATCCACCAACCGTTGTACGGAACGTCGAGGCGACGGCTCAACGCCGGCGTCGTACGGATGGACTTCTTGCGGAAGTCCAACGAGCTCAGCGAGGGGTCGACCGGCTCCCACCAGAACGACGAGAAGTTGATCGTCTCGCCATAGCTGTGAAGCACCGTGCGGTCGTTGGCGTTGAGCATGTGTCCACCCACGATGGACGGGACGCGCGCGTAGTCGTTGAACACCGCGGCCCGCAGGATGCTCTCCGGCTCCGCTTCGGCGTCGTCATCGAGCAGGAGGACCGCGCTCGACCGGGAGTCCTCGAGCATCTCGAGCATCCCACGGGAGAAGCCGCCGGAACCGCCGAGGTTCGCCTGCTCGATGACCCTCAGCTTGTCGCCGAGTGCGGATTCCGCCTCGGCGAAGCCGTCGAACTCACGAACGCGCTTGTTGCCCTGGTCGACGATGATCACGCGCTCGACGGCCTCCATGACCTCGGGATGCTGCGCGAAGCGCTCGATCTGCTCGACGCATGCCCGAGGCATGTTGAAGCTCGGGATGGCGACGGTCAGTCGCGTCGGGCCGCGGTGAGCTGCATTCGTGGGAGCAGACCACGTGGCGGAACGGAGCGCCGCCGCACCGTGGGCGGCCTCGAAGTCGAACCACAACCAGCCGCCGTCACCGAAGGATTTCAAAGGAACGACGAACTGCACCGAACCGTCCGTGATCTCTGCGGCATCGATGCGCACGTACTTCCCACGAGCGTTCGAGCGGAACAGCTCGACATGGGCGGAGCCTTCGACCGCGACATCGAGGCGCACGATGTCGACGTCCGTGTGCTCCTGCCAATAGGAGGCAGGGAACGCGTTGAAGTAGGAGGCAAACGATATGTGCAAGTTCTCGGGGAAACGGGCGGAGAACCTCTCCCACGAGACGTCCTTGAGAGACGGACCGGAAAGTCCCCCCGGCAGGACGTCGCGTAGCACGGAGACGATCTCGTGCTGCCTCGGAGAGAGGCTTGCCTCGGACGGTCCCGGAATACCCGCTCCGGTATCCAAATAAAGGGGCAGCATCGATGATCCCTCGGAGGACGGGAACACCGTTCGATGGATCACCGCCCATGCACCGTTCTCTGCTTCGTCAGTAGTGCGATCGGTGCTGCTCGTCATGTGTGCGGTAACTCCTCGGGCGCTTCGACGTGATGTCGATGTCGCAAAGATTCTAGTTGGCGAAAGTTGTAACCTCGCGGCGGCACGGTCGCGGTCGTGCCGCCGCATCCGAATGTCGGTTGCTCCGGACCGACCACGTCACAACTCGGCGTGAAGCGCCCACACGCGCTCGGCGTGATCGCGCCAGGAGAATGCGCGACCGCGATCCCCCGAGCGTACGGCCCAGCGGTGCAGCTCCTCGGGTGACGCGAGCACCTCGTTCGCGGCCTCGCGCAGCTGATCGAACGGCGCGACGCGCGCGCCCTCGTCGAGAACCTCGCGGTGGACGGGTGAGTCGGCCGCGACGACGGGCACGCCGAGCGCCATCGCCTCGACGGCGCGCCAGGGGAACGCCGTGAGCTCCGACAGCGCGATGAGCAGCACCGCGGCATCCAGCACGGCAGCGCGATCGGCAGCATCGAGCCGCCCCGGCACGACGACACGATCCGCGCTGAGACCGGCGGCCTTCACCGCTCCGGCGACGTCGGCCGGCTCGTCGAGGATGACGACGGTCGCCGTCTTCTCCCCCGCGATCGACGACAGCACCGACTGCAGCTGCTCCTCGGTACCACCTGCGACGACGGCCACCCGGTCGGGAACACCGAGCGCGCGACGGCGGCCCACGGCATCCGTCGGCACGCCGAATCCCTCGGGTGCCGCGCCCGAGATGACCCGCGTCCGCGACGACAGCTTCGGCGCGATCTCCCGCAGCCGGTCGGCCACGGCGTACGCCGGCACCACGATGGCGTCCGCGTGCTTCTCAGCGCGCTTCAGCAGCGCTCGGTGCGCCAGCACGGTCGCCTTCGGAAGGAGCCCCGGCGTCTCCCACGCCGCGAGATCCCAGAGCGTCACGACGGTCTGATCGTTCTCGTGCGCTCGGTCGTGCTTCACGAGCGGCGCGACGAGCGTCGGCGCGTGGATCAGACCACCGGCCACTCCCCCCGAGATCCCCATCGGCCACGAGGTCACGAGCCCCGTCCGAGGGAACGGCGCGCGCAGCGGCTCGGCGAGCCCGGGCACCGCCTGCGCCGCCGCAACGCCGTCCGCCGGCACGACCGGCATGACCTCGCACCTCGACGGCGCCGTCGCCACCAGCGCGCGCGCCACCTCGACCGACGCCTCGGCCGTGTCGGCATCGACGACGTCGACGATCTGGTCGAGCACGACCCGCAGCACCGTCGTCACGGCTCAGCCCTCCGGCGCCGGCGTCGGCGTGGCCGGATGCAGCGCGTTCTGCACCAGCTCGCGGACGTAGGCGAAATCGGTGTCGCGTTCGGGGATGCCGTTCTCCGGCGTCAGCTCGATCGTCGTCACCGGCTGCTCCTTCGCCTTCATCGCGATGTCGGCCAGGAACGGCAGCAGATCGGCCGGAATATCGGTCTCGACCAGCACCTGACCGGCATCCGCGATCTCGCTGAACCGGTCGAGAACGTTCTGCGGCGTCATCTGGGCGAGGATCGCCTGCTGCAGCTCGCGCTGACGGCGCATGCGATCGAAATCGCTCGTCGTGTACCGCGAGCGGGCGTACCACTGGGCGGTGTCACCGTCCATGTGCTGCTGCCCGGCCTCGATCCAGCCCTCGGCCCAGTCCTCGGCGCTCTGTCCCTCGAACTGCGGTCCGCCGCCCTTCGGCAGCCGCTCGACGACGTTGATGTCGACACCGCCGAGCGCATCGACGAGGTCGGCGAACCCCTTCATGTCGATGAAGACGTAGTACGGGATCGTGATGCCGAGGATCCCCTCGGCGGCATCCTTGGTCGCTTCGACACCCGGCGTCGAGCCGTTCGCCACGGCATCCGGATACAGCGCGTTGCCGTCGCGACAGACCTCGACCTCGGTCTGCAGCTGGTTGACGCCGCTGCCCCACCCGCAGGTCGCATCGATGCGGCCCTCGTGCACGTCGGGGTAGAGATCCTTCATCGGCCCCTCGGCGAACGGGAAATGACCCATGTCGCGCGGGATGCCGGTGATCGTCGTCGCGCCCGTCTCGGCGTTGACCGACACGACCGAGATCGAGTCGAAGCGCATGGAGTCGCGCCCCTCGCCGCTGTCGGCACCGAGCAGGAGGATGTTGTAGTAGCCATCCGACGGCGGGACGCTCGGCCCGCTCGACCCGAACACCGTGCTGAGGGTCTCGCGCACCGAGTTCACCCGATCGAACGCCCACACCGACGCCGTCGTCGACGCGACCGCGAGCAGGATGGCCAGCAGCGGCACACCGATGCGCGCCACGGTGCCAGCCCGCACGAGCTTCACCAGGCGCAGGGTGTCGATCGTCAGCACGATCCACAGCAGCGCGTAGAACGCGATGACGACCTGCAGTCCCAGCATGACGAACCAGTTCGACGCGGCAGAGAAGAGCAGCGGACGCCACATCAGCGCCGTGAGCACCGTCAGCAGCACGAGCAGCCACATGACGATCGTCGCGCCGAGACCGAACCGACCGAGACGACGATTTCCCGCGAGCACCTGCGCCGACCCCGGCAGCACGAAGTTCAGGACCACGAGCCACCACCCGCGCCGGCCCATGACCTCGGGCGACGAGGTGTCGGGATGCCGCAGCGGCCGCTCCTCGACGAGTCCCCGGCCCCGCGGCCTCGCGGTCGAACGCGGCGCAGCCGTCACGCTCACAGGGATTCCTTCAGGCGGCGGTTCTTCTCCTCGACCTGCTCCTCGAGCGAGCGCGCATAGGCCTCGAGGCGGTCGGCGACCTCGGGGTCACCCGCGCCGATGATCCGCGCCGCCAGCAGCCCGGCATTCTTCGCGCCGTTGATCGACACCGTCGCGACGGGGATGCCGCCGGGCATCTGCACGATGCTCAGCAGCGAGTCCATCCCGTCGAGGGTCGCGAGCTGCACCGGCACGCCGACGACCGGCAGGGGCGTCAGCGACGCGAGCATGCCCGGCAGATGCGCTGCTCCCCCGGCCCCCGCGATGACGACCTTCAGGCCGCGTCCTCGGGCCTCGCGCCCGTAGCGCAGCAGCTTGTCGGGCGTCCGGTGGGCCGAGACCACCTCGACCTCGTGCGGGATGCCGAGATCCGACAGGGCCTGCGAGGCGTCGCTCATCACGCGCCAATCGGAGTCCGAACCCATGACGACGCCCACGAGGGGCGCGTCCGACGAATGCAGCGGCGAGGATGTCACCGACCCAGGTTAGGCGGCCCGCCTGGAGAAACCCCGGAGCCGGGCGGGTCAGTCGTCGAAGTGCGCGGCGACCACGCGGGCATCGCCCACGACGATGTCGAGGTCGTCGCCGACGAGGTTGACGTGCCCGACCTTGCGCCCCGGGCGCGGCGCCTTGCCGTAGGTGTGGACCTTCGCCCCCGGGTGCGCGGCGAGCGCAGCCGGGATCCGCGCCTCGAGGGTGTCGGACACCGGACCGCCGAGGATGTTGATCATGACCGTCCAGGGCGCGGTCGGCGCCGGATCCCCCAGCGGCAGATCGAGCACGGCGCGCAGGTGCTGCTCGAACTGTCCCGTGACGGCGCCGTCCTGGCTCCAGTGGCCGCTGTTGTGCGGACGCATGGCGAGTTCGTTGACGAGGACGCGCTCATCCGTCGTCTCGAACAGCTCGACCGCCAGCATCCCGGTCACCCCGAGCCCCTGCGCGATCGCGACACCGATCCTCTCGGTCATCTCCCGCAGCCGCTCGCCCGCCCGCGGCGCGGGCGCGATCACCTCGGCGCACACGCCGTCGCGCTGCACGGTCTCGACGACGGGGTAGGCGCGGAAGGCCCCCGACGGGGTGCGGGCGACCTGCTGAGCGAGCTCGCGCGAGAAATCGACGAGCTCCTCGACGAGCAGTTCGGCGCCGGGCTCGAGGGCGTCGAGCCAGTCCGCGGCCTCGTCCGCCGACGCCACGACGCGCACGCCCTTCCCGTCGTAGCCACCGCGCGGCGTCTTCACGACCGCCCGGCCGCCGTTGTCGTCGATGAACGTCTGGAGCGCCGCGGCGTCGGAGACCGCGGCCCACTCGGGCTGCGGCATCCCGAGCTCCGCGAGCTTCGCGCGCATGCGCAGCTTGTCCTGGGCGTAGAACAGCGCGTCGGGTCCGGGATGCACGGCGACGCCGTCGTCGCCGAGTGCGCGCAGCACGTCCTGCGGGACATGCTCGTGGTCGAAGGTGATGACATCGACGTCGCGCGCGAAAGCCCGGACGGTCTCGAGGTCGCGGTAGTCGCCGGTGGCGGTCGCGGCGATCGCCGCCGACATCCCGGGCTCTTCGGCGAGCACCCGGACGTCGAGGCCCAGCTCGACCGCCGGGGCGATCATCATCCGGGCCAGCTGGCCTCCGCCGACGATTCCGACTCGCAACGACATGGCGCCTCCTCCGCGTGGACCTCCATCATCCCGCACCGGCGCGCGTGGCCGCGCCCGCGCTCGCGACGGGGGTCAGCCGCGGATGTCCTGCGGCGGGATGGTCGGCATGCTGTGCGAATCGCGGTGCGCGAGGATCTGGCTCACCTCGACCTGGTCGGCCAGCACCTCGTGGACGAGCGAGACGGCCGGGATGTTCACGAGCCGCAGCGACGGGTCGACGCCGTTGGAGAGCTCGAGCGTGCCCGTTCCCCAGATCCGTTGGATGGGACCGCGAGACTCGCGGATGCTGTACCCGCGCACATGGCTGAGCTCGGCCCGTCGGCGCACGATCAGTCCCGACGTCTCGATGACCCGGCGGGTCGTGACGGTGTAGGCGTGAGCGAACCAGCGGAGGAACGGCAGGACCACGAGGAGCAGCACCACGACGCCCGCCGCCGACCACAGCATGAGGTCGGTGAACGGATCCGGGAGGTTGCCCGAGAAGAACCCGACGGCGCCCGCCACGACGATGAGCAGGAGCGCCGGCCAGATCAGTCGCCGGGCGTGCGTCCGGAACCGGGCCACCCGCAGCTCGGGCGCCGCCGCTCCGGGTGCCGGGGCCACCGGGCGTCCGAACGAGGGGGCGGGCTGCGTCACCCCACCATCATGACGCCGCCCGCCGACATCCCGTCGGCGGCACGCCCGGCGCGCGGGCGATCCTCAGCCCCGTGCGCTCCGCACGTGGACGACGTCGCCCGCCCCGACGGCGACCTCGGCCGAGCCGGCGCCGACGACGAGCCGCCCGTCCTCGTCGAGGCGCTGCGCGACGCCGGTGAGTACTTCCCCGCCCGGAAGCGAGACGGTGACCTCCTGGCCGATGGTCAGGCACAGCTCCGAGACCCGCTCGCGGAGCTCGTCCGTCGCACCGGCGACGGCGAGATCGGCGATGCCGTCGCGCAGACCGGTGAGGAAGTCCGCCAGCAGACGGTCGTCGTCGGCGTGGGCACCCGTCGCGGCGAACGACGTCGCGGTCGCGACCGGGAGGTCGACCTCGGCCATCGCCGTGTTCACCCCGGCTCCGAGGACGACATCCCCCGCCGGCCCCGGCAGCACCTCCGCGAGGATGCCGCTGATCTTCCGCCCGTCGACGAGCACGTCGTTCGGCCACTTGAGACCCACCTCGGAATCGCGCAGCTGCGCCTTCACCGCCTCGGTCATCGCGACCCCCGCGATCAGGGGGATCCATCCACGCGCGTGCACCGGCACGGCCTTCACGCGCAGCAGCACCGAGATCGCCAGCGCGGTACCCGGCGGGGCCGTCCAGGTGCGATCGAGACGCCCGCGACCAGCGCGCTGGTCGGTCGTCACGAGCACCGACAGGTGCGGGTGGCCATCAGGATCGGACTCGACGTCCTGGCGCAGATGCGCGTTCGTCGAATCGGTCTGCTCGATGACGTGCAGACGCGGCGTGACGGCCGCAGCCCGCGGATATCCGTTCTCGGGGATGGTCATGCCGTCACCCTAGAGCCCGGGACCGCGCGGCACGAGGCGCTTGCACTCCCGGGTTCCCACAGGGGATCCTGTCGGTCGTTGTGGCCAGGCTCCAACGATCGCGCGGCGCCGCTGGATAGGGTGGAACGCGTGACCGACCAGCCCGACCTGTACACGACCGCCGGCAAGATCGCCGACCTCCGCGCCCGCTACCAGGCCGCTGTCGTCGATGCCGAGGCCGCCGCTCTGCAGAAGCAGCACGCCAAGGGCAAGCTCACCGCCCGCGAGCGCATCGAGATGCTCGTCGACCCGGGCTCGTTCGTCGAGCTCGACGAGTACGTGCGCCACCGCACGACCGCCTTCGGCATGGACCGCGCCCGGCCGTACGGCGACTCCGTCGTCTCGGGCGTCGGCACGATCCACGGCCGCACGGTCGCGGTCTACTCGCAGGACTTCACCACGTTCGGCGGCTCGCTCGGCGAGTCCGCGGGCGACAAGATCATCAAGGTCATGGAGCTCGCGCTCCGCGGCGGCATGCCGATCATCGGCATCCTCGATTCGGGTGGAGCCCGCATCCAGGAGGGCGTCGTCGCGCTCGGCAAGTACGGCGAGATCTTCCGCCTGAACACCGCGGCATCCGGGGTCATCCCGCAGATCTCCATCATCATGGGCCCGGCCGCCGGCGGCGCCGTCTACTCCCCCGCCCTGACCGACTTCGTCATCATGGTCGACAAGACCAGCCAGATGTTCGTCACCGGACCCGACGTCATCAAGACCGTCACCGGAGAAGACGTGGGCATGGAGGAGCTCGGCGGCGCGCACACCCACAACACCCGCTCGGGCGTCGCGCACTACCTCGCCGACGACGAGGACGACGCGATCGACTACGCCCGCTCGCTCCTCGGCTTCCTGCCGGACAACAACATGTCGGACGCGCCCGTCTACGAGACGCCGTTCGAATGGGAGACCACCGACGGCGACCGCGCGCTGAACACCCTCATCCCCGACTCGCCGAACCAGCCCTACGACATCCACCAGGTCATCTCGGGTCTTGTCGACGAGGGCGAGTTCCTCGAGGTCCAGCCGCTCTTCGCTCCCAACATCGTCATCGGCTTCGGCCGGGTCGACGGCCGCACGGTCGGCATCATCGCCAACCAGCCCTCGCAGATGGCCGGCACCCTGAACATCGACGCGGGCGAGAAGGCCAGCCGGTTCGTGCGCTTCTGCGACGCGTTCTCGGTGCCGATCGTGACCCTCGTCGACGTGCCCGGCTACCTGCCCGGGACCGACCAGGAGTGGACCGGCGTCATCCGCCGCGGCGCCAAGCTGCTCTACGCCTACGCCGAGGCAACGGTGCCGCTCGTCACGGTCATCCTCCGAAAGGCCTACGGCGGCGCGTACATCGTCATGGGCTCGAAGCAGCTCGGCGCCGATGTGAACCTCGCGTGGCCGACCGCCGAGATCGCCGTCATGGGCGGCCAGGGCGCGGTCAACATCCTCTACCGCGGCGAGATCAAGCGCGCCGAGGAGGCGGGCGAGGACGTCGCGGCCGTGCGCTCGCGGCTCGCGTCCGAGTACACCTACAACGTCGCCTCGCCGTTCCTCGCGGCCGAGCGCGGCGAGCTCGACGGCATCATCGAGCCGGCGCAGACCCGCGTGTACGTCGCGAAGTCCCTGCGCGCGCTGCGCGGCAAGCGCGCCGAGCTGCCCGCCAAGAAGCACGGGAACATCCCGCTGTGAGCGGCGCGGCTGCATCCGATCCGGCGGCCGGCGCCGCGGGCGAGCCGCTGCGCATCGACGTGCGCCGCGGCGACCCGACGCCCGAAGAGCTCGCGGCGGTCATCGCCGTCGTCAGCGAGTCGTACGCCCAGGAGAACGCGGATGCCGTCGCCGCCGACCCGCCGATGGAGTCGGCCTGGCGGCGTTCCGCCCGCGCCCTCCGCGCGCCGCTCAAGCGCGGCTACGGGTGGGGACGCTTCACCGGCTGACGTCCACGCGGAACTGTCCCCCGAAGTACCTACATACACGCGGTACACGAACGCGCAGACTTGAGGAGCTGGAACGCTTCTGCGTTCGGTCGTCCGAGCTTTCGAGCCGGCGACTGCTGCGAGTCGGTTTTCGGGTAACCACTCGCACGGCGAGGGGCGGGCGGCTTCGCCGCCCCTCGCCCCCAGCATCTCCGCCTCGGCGCCGCGCCGGAGGGTGGTTCCGCGTCGCGTGGCGTGCCGCTGCGGCCCGGCCCACGTGCCGAACGGAGTCGCGATGCAGGAATTCCGCCCGCATCCGGTCCGGTACCGAGCTCACCAGGCCGTTCTTCCTGAGTTCTGCACGAGCAGCCATCACGTCCGCGCCGCGTGGCGCGACGGAGGTGACTCCGACTACCGGGCAGCCGGACGGGCGATCTCGTGCCAGAGGTCGACGTCCTCGTCGCCGTCCTCGCCGCGCGAGCGTCCGACGATCGTCACCGCCACCCCGGGCTGCGTCGAGGTGCGGATGTAGATCCGCTCGGAGCTCGCGCCCGAGATGACCGAGGCCAGCTCCCGGCGGATCTCGAGCAGATCGCGCTCGCCTAGCCCGTCGAGACCGCCCTCGTCGAGGAAGGTGACGTTCGCGCCGCCACGGCGGAGCTCCTCGAGTCCGCGCCGCACCTCGTCATCGAGCAGGCGCGGACCGCGCAGCTCGTCGCGCAGGCGCCCCTCGGCGAGTCGCGCCTGCAGCCGCTCCTCGTCGTCGAGGTCGCCGTCGACCGCGATGGTGCGCGAGAGCACCGGGCCGGCCACGGCGAGGGCGTGCTGGATCCGCACGCGCCGCTCGCGGCGGCGGCCCTCCTGCGTGGCGAGCCACTCCGAGGCCTCGCGCTGCAGCTGCAGCAGCTCGGCGGTCTCGATCGCCGCACGATCGGTCAGCAGCATGATGATCTGCGCGCCGCCGACCCAGATGACCGAGCCCACCGCTCCCAGCGACAGGGTCGACGGGACGCCGATCCACGCGATCGATCCGAGGATCATGACAGCGATGCCGGACCACGCGACGAGGTAGCGACGGCGGACCACCAGGATCGCCATGAGCGCGCCGATGCCGCCGAGGCTCCAGGTCGCGAAGGGCTGGAAACGCCCCTCCTCGCCCACGCCCCACCACGTCGCACTCGGCAGCAGCAGAGCCACCGCGAAGCCGAGCAGCGCGACCCACAGCGGCAGCGCCGCGGCGCGGCCCATCCCGGCATCCCCACCCGTGCTCGATGCAGCGGGCTCGCGTGGCACCGACGGCCAGAAGATGCACAGACCGGTCACGGCGAGGTAGGCCACGAGGGTGAGCACCAGGACGACCGGGCTCTCGACGGGACGCGTCCACCACGTGCCCGCGACCGCGAGGTATCCGGTGAACGCGACCGCCAGCGCCGAGAGGACCGGCCGGATGGACGACTTCACGATCTCCCCCGCCACACGATGCCGATCGTCGTGCCCGAGGCGTCGGAGTCGACCGTCGCCGTCCCGGCCACGGCGGCCACCCGCGCGATGATCGAGGCGCGGATGCCCAGGCGGTCCTCGGCGACGCGGTCGGCTTCGAAGCCCGGTCCCTCGTCGATCACACGGATGTCGATGCCCTCGGCATCCGCTCGGAACGCCACCCGCAGCCCCGCGGCACCGGCGTGCTCGACGGAGTTCGTCACCGCTTGCGCGGTCGCCAGGAGCAGGGCGCGGACGACACGTCCGGGCACCGGCTCGGCATCCGGGGAGATCTCGGTCGTCACGGCCGCAGCCGCGTGCACCCGCCGCGTGTGCGTCGCCAGCTCCGCCGCGATCTCGGCCGGGGCGATGGGCGCATCCGGTCCCTCGCCCGCCTCGTGGTCGACGTTCGCCAGACGGGTGAGCGCCTCGCGCGCCATCGACACCGCCAACGCCCGCTCGCGCGGGGTGTCGGCGCGCTCGGCGGCGATGAGCGCCGCGAGCACGCTGTCGTGCATGAGCGCCGCGACCGCGACGCGCTCCTTCTCGACCGCATCCGCCGCAGCCGCCTGCGCGTACGAGCGCACGGCACCCTCGCGGCCCTCATCGGTGCGCGCGGCCAGCGAGCGCATGACCCACCCGACGACGATCAGCACGCTCGCGAGGATGATCGCGAAGATCGTGTCGAGGGCGACGTCGACGAGGACCGCGCCGGTGATGCCCAGCAGGCTCAGCCGCACCGCGCTGTAGAGGATCGGGATGAGGAACGCCCAGACGATCTGTCCGGCCAGAGGCATGCTGAACGCGGCCGCGACGGTGCCGATGTTCACGAGGAACCACAGCCAGGGCTGCTCGTCGACCGTCGTGGTGTCGCCCGCCGCCAGCGGCCAGAGGAGGACGGCGACCGGGAAGACGACCGCGAACAGTCCGGCGAAGGCGCGCACGCCCCGGCCGATGAACAGCGCGACGACCATGAGCAGCTCGGAGCCGAGCACGAGGACCAGGAGCGCCGTCCCCCAGACGGGATCGCCGACCGGGCCGCCGAGCGCCCCGAAGAGCGCCTGGACGCCGATGATGGCGCTGCCCGAACCGACGACGATGCCGAGGATGCGCTCGATGCGCGACTGGGTGAAACGCTGGGTCTGCGCCAGGGCCTCGCGGAACTCCGCCGGCCGGCGCGGCCGGCTCGAGATCGCCTCGGGCAGCTCAGCGGGCATCGGTGGCTTCGGCGACGAGGCCGTCCTCCATCGCACGTCGCAGCAGATCGACCTTCGTCGGCGCGGGACGCCCGACCTCCACGTACTTCACGCGGACGCGGGTGATGTTCTCCTTCGCGGTGGAGTAGGCGATCCCGAGACGCTCCGCGACGGACTTCAGCGGCAGCCCGGCGGCGTAGAGCCGGAGCACCTCGCGCTCGCGCGCCGAGAGCTGCGCATCGGCGAAGGCCCGGTCGCCGTCGACCGCGCTCGCCCACTCGACGTTGTCGAGCATCTCACCGCGGGCGACGGTTCCGATCGCGGCCACGACGTCGTCGGCACGCGAGGACTTGCTGATGACGCCGAGCGCTCCGGCGGCGAGCGCCTCGCGCACGGCGCCCGGCCGGTCGGCGACGCTGTGGATGATCACCTCCGAACCGGTGTCGACGAGGTCGCCGACGTTCTCCGAGATCGTCGCGCCGTCGCCGAGCATCAGATCGAGCACGACGACGTCGACGGGCTCCTCCGACTCGGCGGCCAGCCAGCGGCGGTACTCCGCCACGGTGCTTCCCGAGAAGACGACCCGCACGGTCTCGGTGCGTGCGCATGCCGCGGCGAGCCCGAGCCGGACCGACTCGTGATCGTCGATGAGCGCCACCCGTGTCATGCGCTCAGCCTAGGACAGCGGAGCCCCCACGGGTGAGAACCGCCACGGTCTCGACGTGGTGCGAGTTGGGGAAGATGTCGAGGCCGCTCAGCGACGCCGGCTCGTAGCCCCCGGCACGCAGACGCCCGAGGTCGCGCCCGAGGGCGACGGGGTCGCACGCGACGTAGACGATCGTCTCGGGCTGCAGGCGCACGAGCGCGTCCACGACCTCGCGCCCCGCGCCCGAGCGGGGCGGATCGAGCACGACGACCCCGGCGCGCACGCGCGCGCGCTCGCTCGGCGAGGCCGACTGCTCGAGACCGCCGAGCCACCGATCGACCCGTGCGGTCTCGGCGCGGGCGCCGACCCATTCCGCGAGGTTCTCGCCGGCGTGGTCCGTCGCGCGCGCGTCGGCCTCGACGCTCGTCACGCGTGTCGAGGGGCCGCCGAGGTCGCCGAGGGTCGCCGCGAGGAGTCCGACGCCGCCGTAGAGGTCGAGGTGCCAGGCATCGGGATCGAGCGCGTCGCGTCCGGCGGCGCGGAGCCCCTGCGCGACGGCGCCCGAGATGGCGTCGGCCGCGAGGCGGTGGACCTGCCAGAATCCACCGACGTCGACACGGAACTCCCGGCCGGCGGCGCGCTCGACCACGACCTCGCGAACAGCCGGATCGACGGGTGCGGGGCGTGCCGACCGCCCTCGGCCGGTGCGCCCCGACGATTCGGGCCGCGGCAGGATGCGCACGCGGCCATCGGCGGGCTCGACGATGTCGAGGCGTCCGGGCGAGGCGCTGCGCGACCGGGTGGCGGCGTCGGAGATGGCCGCGGTCGCCAGCGGATGCGACGCGACCTCGACGACCCGGTGCGATCGCGCGGCATAGGGTCCGATGCGCCCGTCCGCGTCGACGTGGAGGCTCACGCGCGTCCGCCATCCGGTGCCGTCCGCGCTCTCGGCCTCGCCCGCGGGTTCGACGACGACGTCGGCGGCGTCGCCGCTCAGTCCACCCATGCGGACGAGGGCATCGCGGATGACGCGGCGCTTCAGCTCGCGCTGGTGCGCGAGGGCGATGTGCCCGAAGTCCGCTCCTCCGGCCCGGTTCTCGGGTGCGCGCTCGATGTCGGCGGCATCCCAGACGTGCGCCTGCCGATGCGGCGAGGCATCGACGACCTCGAGCGCCTCGGCACGCCAGAACGATGGCTTGGACGTGTCGCTCAGACGCACCCGCATCCGCTCGCCCGGGATCGCGTCGGGGACGAACACGACGCGTCCTTCGTGCCGTGCGACGAAGACGCCGCCGTGGGCGACGTCGGTGATGTCGAGGTCGAGCGTCTCGCCGGAAGAGTGCATCCTTCCATCGTCCCACACGGGCGCGGCGATCCGGGGGCGGGACGGGTCGCCGGCGGTAGCGTGAAGCGCATGCGCGTCTGCCTCGCCTCGACCTCTCCCGCCCGCCTCATGCTGCTGCGTCAGGCGGGCATCGAGCCCATCACGCGCCCACCGCAGGTCGACGAGGACGCCGCCATCGCGGCCATCGAATCGGCCGAGTCCCGAACGCTCCCGCCCGCCGAGCACGTGCTGGTCCTCGCGCGGCGCAAAGCCGCCGACGTCGCCTCGACGCTCGCCGCGGCCGAGCCCGGTTTCGACGGCATCGTCATCGGGGGCGACTCGATGTTCGCCTTCGGCGGCGCGGTGCTGGGCAAGCCCCTGACGCCCGACGTCGCGACCGACCGCTGGCACCGGATGCGGGGCGGCACCGGCATCCTGCACTCCGGCCACTCGGTCTTCCGACTCTCTCCGGGAGCGGAACCGCGCGAGGCGTTCGCCGTGGCGGAGGCCGCCGTCACCTTCGCCGACGACATCACGGACGCGGAGATCGCCGCCTACGTCGCCTCGGGAGAGCCGCTGCAGGTCGCGGGGGCGTTCACCGTCGACAGCCTCGGCGGCGCCTTCATCACACGGGTCGAGGGCGATCCTTCGACGGTCGTCGGGATGTCGTTGTCGACGCTGCGCCGCCTCGTCGCCGACCTCGGCGTCGCCTGGACCGACCTCTGGAACCGCCCCGACCCTTCGTAGGCTTCCGCCCAGGTTCTCGTGCTCACTTTGTGCCAGTGATCCAAAGGAGCGGCGCATCGGCTCGCTAGGCTGGCAGTCATGCCTGAGATCGCCAAGGTCCTGATCGCGAACCGCGGCGAGATCGCCGTCCGCATCATCCGCGCCGCCCGAGACAGCGGGAAGGCGTCCGTCGCCGTCTACGCCGACCAGGATCGCGACGCGCTCCACTCCCGCCTCGCCGACGAGTCGTACGCCCTCGGCGGGTCGACGAGCGCCGAGACCTACCTCTCCATCGAGAAGATCCTCTCGGTCGCCCGCCGCTCCGGCGCAGACGCCGTGCACCCCGGGTACGGCTTCCTCGCCGAGAACGCCGACTTCGCTCGCGCGGTGACCGCCGCCGGCCTGGTCTGGATCGGACCCTCGCCCGAGGCGATCGAGGCCCTCGGCGACAAGGTCACCGCGCGCCACGTGGCCGAGAAGGTCGGCGCCCCGCTCGCCCCCGGCACCCCCGGCCCGGTCTCGGGAGCCGACGAGGTCATCGCCTTCGCCACCGAGCACGGCCTGCCCATCGCCATCAAGGCGGCGTACGGCGGCGGTGGCCGCGGCCTGAAGGTCGCCCGCGAGCTCGACGAGGTCGCGGAGCAGTTCGAGTCCGCCACCCGCGAGGCGATCGCCGCCTTCGGCCGCGGCGAGTGCTTCGTCGAGAAGTACCTCGACAAGCCCCGCCACGTCGAGACGCAGTGCCTCGCGGATGCCGCGGGCAACGTCGTCGTGGTCTCGACGCGCGACTGCTCGCTGCAGCGCCGCCACCAGAAGCTCGTCGAGGAGGCCCCCGCACCGTTCCTCACCGACGCGCAGCGCGAGATCCTCTACACCTCGTCGAAGGCGATCCTCCGCGAGGTCGGCTACGTCGGAGCGGGGACGTGCGAGTTCCTCATCGGCGCCGACGGCACCATCTCCTTCCTCGAGGTGAACACCCGCCTCCAGGTCGAGCACCCGGTCTCGGAAGAGGTCACGGGCATCGACCTCGTGCGGGAGCAGTTCCGCCTCGCCGAGGGCGGGACCCTCGACTACGCCGACCCGGAGCCGGTCGGCCACTCGTTCGAGTTCCGCATCAACGGCGAAGACCCGGGTCGCGGGTTCCTCCCCCAGCCCGGCCGCATCCACGTCTTCAAGACGTTCGGCGGTCCCGGCATCCGGCTCGACTCCGGCGTCACCGCCGGCGACTCGGTCTCGGGCGCGTTCGACTCGCTGCTCGGCAAGATCATCGTGACCGGACGCACCCGCGAGGAGGCCCTCGAGCGCTCGCGGCGCGCGCTGGACGAGTTCGAGGTCGCGGGCATGCCCACCGTGCTCCCCTTCCACCGCAAGGTCGTCCGCGATCCGGCGTTCGTCGGGTCGGACGGCGCGTTCGGCGTGTACACGCGCTGGATCGAGACCGAATTCGTCAACGACATCCCGGCGTGGGACGGCGAAGCTGATGCGCCCGCCGAGCCGGCCGGCCGCCACACCGTGGTCGTCGAGGTCGCCGGCAAGCGCCTCGAGGTGAGCCTGCCCGACCGCGTCGCATCCGCGCCGACCGCCGTCGGCCGTCCGGCTCAGGTGCCGCCCTCGCGCCGCTCGCACGCCGCGAACGCGAGTGCCGCGGCATCCGGAGACGCCGTCAAGTCGCCCATGCAGGCAACCGTCGTCAAGGTCGCCGTCGAGGCCGGGCAGCAGGTCGTCAAGGGCGACCTTGTGGTCGTGCTCGAGGCGATGAAGATGGAGCAGCCCATCCAGGCTCACAAGGACGGTGTCGTCGGCGCGATCGACGCGGCGCCGGGCGCCACGGTGAGCGCCGGCCACGCCCTGCTCACGATCTCCTGACCCGAAGGCACGGGGCTTCGCGCGGAGAACGACGCGAACCTCGAAGGATTCAGCTCGAATCGTCCGAGGTTCGCGCGATGCTCCGAGGTTGCGCGTTCAGCACGAGCGGGATGCCGCGGCACCGCGCCCGGGTCAGGGAATCGGATCCTCGTCGCGCTGCACGAGGTGCATGGCGCGCGCGGCATCGGTGATGCTGCCCGCGAGCGACGGGTACACGGCGAACACGCGCGAGACCTGGTCGACCGTCAGGCGACGCTCGACGGCGATCGCGATGGGGTAGATGAGCTCCGAGGCGCGGGGGGCGACGATGACGCCGCCGATCACGGTGCCCGACCCCTCGCGGGCGATGATCTTCACGAATCCGTCTTTGACGCGCATCATCTTCGCTCGGGGATTCGCCGCCAGCGGCAGCTTGTGCACGTAGCCGTTGACAAGACCCGCCTCGACGTCCTTCTCCTGCTGACCGACCGTCGCGATCTCGGGAGCGGTGAAGATGTTCGCCGTGATCCGGCGGCGCTCGAGCGGGATGACCGTGTCTCCGAGCGCGTGGAAGATCGCCTGCCGGCCCTGCATCGAGGCGACGGATGCGAGCGGCACGAAGGTGGTGCAGTCGCCGGCCGCGTAGATGTTCGGCACCGATGTGCGGGAGACCCGGTTGACCTGGATGTGACCCGATTCTGTCAGCTGCACACCGGCCTCCTCGAGGCCGATGTCGGCGGTGTTCGGGATCGACCCGACGGCCATGAGGCAGTGGCTGCCGGCGATCTCGCGACCGTCCGACAGCGTCGCGACGACGCCGTCGGCGGTGCGCTCGACCTTCGACGCGCGGCACTTCGAGAGCACCGTCATCCCGCCGCGCTTGAACACCTTCTCGATGACCGCGGCGGCGTCCGCGTCCTCGCCGGGCAGAACCTGGTCGCGGCTGGAGATCAGCGTGACCTTCGCGCCGAGGTTCATGTACGCCGAGGCGAACTCGGCGCCGGTGACACCCGAGCCGACCACGATGAGGTGCTCGGGGAGCGACTTCATGTCGTAGAGCTGCGTCCAGGTGAGGATGCGCTCGCCGTCGGGGCGTGCCGTCGGCAGCTCGCGCGGCGACGCGCCGACCGACACCACGAGCGTGTCGGCCTCGACGCGATCGAAGTCGGTGCCACCGGGGCCGGTCGCCGCGATGATGGCGTGCGTGCCGTCGAGACGGCCGTGGCCGGAGATGATCCGCACCCCCGCCTCGACCAGCTGCGCGCGCATGTCGTCGGACTGCTGGCGCGCGAGCGAGAGCAGCCGCTTGTTCACGGCCGCGAGGTTGATGGCGATCTCGGGCTTGAGCGGCGTCCCGGAGTCGGAGCGGGCGAACAGCTGCACGCCGAGATCGGAGGCCTCGCTGATCGCGACAGCCGCATCCGCGGTCGCGATGAGCGACTTCGACGGCACGACGTCGGTGATGACGGCCGAGCCGCCGACGCCCGCGCGTTCGACGAGCGTCACCTCCGCGCCCTGCTGGGCGGCGGCGAGCGCCGCCTCATATCCGCCGGGACCGCCGCCGAGGACGGCGACGCGTTGGGTGCGCTCGAAGCTGAGAGGCGACATGCGTTCCATTCTTGCCTAGCGCGGCGGAGCTCGCGGCCGCCCTTGACCTGTGCGGCGACGCGTGCGGTCCTCCCTGGGGCGGCGGCCGCGCGCGTCTTAGAGTGGGGGGATGGCTGAGACCTCCGCGCATCCCCTCGACGATCCCGCTGCCGACCCCTTCGAGGTCGCCCGGCAGGCCGCCGCGGACATCGCCCGCATCACCGGCGTGCCGCGCCACGACATCGCCCTCACCCTCGGCAGCGGCTGGGGCCGCGCCGCGGAGCTGATCGGCGAGACCACCGCGACCATCCCCGCCACCGACGTCACCGGCTTCAGCAAGCCCGCGCTCGAGGGCCACGTCGGGACGCTCCGGAGCGTGCTGACGCCCGGCGGCAAGCGCGTGCTCGTGATCGGCGCGCGCACGCACTACTACGAAGGCCACGGCACCCGCCGGGTCGTCCACAGCGTCCGCACCGCCGCCGCCACCGGGGCGACGACCATGGTGCTCACGAACGGCGCCGGCGGCATCAAGCCGGAATGGTCGCCCGGCCAGCCGGTGCTCATCAGCGACCACATCAACCTCACCGCCGACTCGCCCCTCGAGGGCGCCACCTTCGTCGACCTGACCGATCTGTACTCGGCGCGACTGCGCGACATCGCCCGCTCGATCGACCCGACCCTCGACGAGGGGGTGTACACGCAATTCCGCGGACCCCACTACGAGACGCCCGCCGAGGTGCGCATGGCGCGCACGCTCGGGGGCGACATCGTCGGGATGTCCACCGCTCTCGAGGCGATCGCCGCCCGCCAGGCCGGCATGGAGATCCTCGGGTTCTCCCTCATCACCAACCTCGCCGCCGGCATCCAGGAGACCCCGCTCAGCCATGCCGAGGTCATCGAGGCCGGCCGCGAGGCGGAGCCGGTGATCTCCGCGCTCCTCGCCCGCGTGATCGAGGCGCTGTGAACGCCGCCGCGGCCCTGACCGCAGCCCGCGCCTGGCTCGCCCAGGACCCCGATCCCGACACCCGCGCGGAGCTCTCGGCGCTCATCGCGGCGGCGGAGGCGGGAGAGGATGCCGCGGCATCCGACCTCGTCGACCGCTTCGCCACGCGTCTCGCGTTCGGCACCGCGGGCCTGCGCGGCCGGCTCGGCGCCGGCAGCAACCGCATGAACCGGGTGCTCGTGACGCAGGCAGCCGCGGGCCTCGCGGCCTACCTGCTCGAGAAGGCGGGCCCCGACGCTCCCCCGGTCGTCGTGATCGGGTTCGACGGGCGCCGCGGATCGGCGCGCTTCGCACGCGACTCGGCCGAGATCTTCGCCGGCGCCGGGCTGCGCGCCATCCTGCTGCCGCGCCTGCTGCCGACCCCGGTGCTCGCATTCGCCGTGCGCCACCTCGGCGCCGACGCGGGCGTCATGGTGACCGCGAGCCACAACCCGCCCGACGACAACGGGTACAAGGTGTACCTCGGCGGATCCGACGACGGCGCGCAGATCGTGCCGCCGGCGGACGCCGGGATCGCGGCGCACATCCAGCGCGTCGCCGACGCGGGCGACATCGGCGCCCTGCCGCGTTCGTCGGAGTTCGAGACGGCGGGCGAGGAGGTCGTCGAGGCGTACGTCGGCGCGACCGCCACGGTCGCCCCGGCACCCGCGGGCGCCGCCGGCCTCGCCTGGGTGTACACCGCCATGCACGGCGTGGGCTTCGAGACGCTCAGCCGCATCGCCGAGGTGGCGGGGTACCCGCATCCGATCTCGGTGGCCGCTCAGGAGCAGCCGGACGGCGCGTTCCCGACGGTGTCGTTCCCCAACCCGGAGGAGCCGGGCGCGCTCGACCTCGCCGTCGCGACCGCCCAGGAGGCCGGCGCCGAGCTGATCATCGCCAACGATCCGGACGCCGACCGCCTCGCCGTCGCGATCCCGGATGCCGCGGCCCCCTCGGGCTGGCGGGCGTTGACCGGCAACCAGGTCGGGCTCATCCTCGGCTGGCGTGCCGCGCGGCGGGCGGCCGACACCGGTGCGGCTTCCGGCGCCTCGCTGGCCTGCTCGCTCGTGTCCTCGCCGGCGCTCCAGGTCGTCGCCGAGCGGTACGGCCTCGACTTCCACGCCACCCTCACCGGCTTCAAGTGGATCTCGCGCGCCCCCGGACTCGTCTACGGATTCGAGGAGGCGCTCGGCTACCTGGTGAACCCCGAGACCGTGAAGGACAAGGACGGCATCTCCGCCGCCGTCGCGATCCTCGGCCTCGCCGCCGAGGCGCGGGAACAGGGCCGGACGCTGGGCGATCTCCTCGCCGAGTTCGACGCGGAGTTCGGCTCCTTCGCGAGCGGACAGGTTTCGGTCCGAGTCGACGATCTCGCGGTCATCGGACGCATCACGGCAGCGCTCCGCGCGGCACCGCCGACCCGCATCGGCGACACGGCGGTCGTGTCGTTCGAGGACCTCGCCGCGCCGACCTCCGGCCCGCCGCTCGGCGACATCCTGCGCATCCGGCTCGAGGGCGATGCGCGGGTGCTGGTGCGCCCGAGCGGCACCGAGCCGAAGCTCAAGCTGTACCTCGACGTGCGCGGCGACTCGTCCGCGGATGCCGCGGCGCGCCTCGCGGGGCTCGAGAACGGCATCCGGGAGCTGCTCGCCGCCATCGGCTGACGCCGGCGGCGATACGTTCGTCGGGCGGCCGGGATTGGTGATCACTCACGGCTGCCGCGATGCGACATGCGCACCACCCGCCCGACGGACGTATCGCTGAGCGGCGCCGATAGGCTTCGGGGATGCTGCTGACGGATCCGATCGAGCTCGCCGACGAGCACGTCCGCCTCATTCCGCTCTCGACCGATCATGCCGACGACCTCGCCCGAGCCACCGCCGGGCTGGAGTACGCCTGGTACACCTCCGTCCCGGCGTCCGTACCCGACGACATCGCTCAGCGCCTCGCCTGGCGGAACGAGGGGCACATGAACCCGTTCGCCGTGCTGCGCGACGATGTCGCGGTGGGCATGACGACGTTCTGCAACATCGATCAGCCCAACCGCCGCGTCGAGATCGGACACACGTGGCTGTCGCCGACGGCGCAGCGGACGGCGACCAACACCGCCGCGAAGCGCCTCCTGCTCGGCCACGCGTTCGAGAGATGCGGCGCCATCGCGGTGGAGTTCCGCACGTCGTGGCACAACCGGCAGTCCCGGGCGGCGATCGAGCGCCTCGGGGCGAAGCAGGACGGAGTGCTCCGAAACCACCGGCTGGGTCCGCACGGGACGCTCCGCGATACGGTCGTGTACTCCCTGCTCCCGCACGAGTGGCCCGCGGTGAAGCTGGGGCTCGAAGCACGACTCGCCCGCTGACCTGCCCCCACCGACCGGTCGGCCGCGCGTCAGCCGTCGACGACCGCGACGAGCTCGTCGAGGAAGGCGCCGAAGGTCGTGCCGCGCCGGACGATCCGCTGCACGCTCTCGCGCTCGCTGAAGACCTCGACGAGCTGCTCGAAAACGGTCTGGAACGCCGCTCGATCGGACTCCGAGAAGGCCACCATGGCCACGACCTGCACCCGCCCGTCGCCCCAGGCGATCGACGGCTCGGCGATGCCGATCGAGATCGCGGTGCGCGTGGCCGTCATGCCGATCGCGTGCGGCACGGCGAGCGCATCGGTGAACGCCGTCGACGAAAGGTTCTCGCGCTCGATGGTCCGGTCGATGTAGTCCTCGTCGATGACGCCTTGCGCGACGAGGAGCTCGCCGAGGCGACGGATGACGGCATCCTCGTCGGCGTCGCCGAACCCGCGGACGAACGCCGCCGGATCGAAGTACCGCTCGAGGTCGGCGCGCAGGCGCGCCAGGCGACGCGCCCGTCGCACCCGGGCCGCCGCCGCCTGCACACGATCGACGTCGGCGTCGGTGAGGAAGGGCTGGATGTGCACGATCCGGTCGCTCACGATGGGCGGCGCGATCGTCGAGAGGATGAGGTCGGTGTCGATCGAGGCCCAGTCCGGGTCGACGCGCGTCTCGACCCCGACGACGTCGAGCGACTGCCCGAGCGAGCGGTCGACGCTCGAGCGCAGCAGCTCGTGGAGCTCGTAGTAGCCCGGGCAGACGATCGTCGCGGTCAGCGCCTGGGCGGAGCGCCGGCTGCGCTCCAACCGGCCGCCGACGTGCATCGCGATGTAGGCGATCTCGTCATCGAGGAGCGGGATGCCGAGCAGCCCCCGCAGCGCGTCGGCGATGTACACCGCGACCTCGAAGATCATCGGGTAGGTCGCCTTGAGCGACCGGGTCAGCGGGTTGCGCGACCAGGCCTGCTCCTGCGCCCGGTGCTTCAGGTTCTGCACGTGGAGCGACAGACGGAGGACGAAGTCCTCCTGGTCGATGTCGACGAGGAACTCCGCCGCCGCACGCGAGACGACGTCGCGGACGGCCGCCTCGACGTCGGGGTCGATCCGCTCGCGGATGAGCGACGCGGGCTCGGTGGCACCGGGCGCGACGACGCGGGTCAGCACGAGCGCTGCCAGGTGCTGCCGATCGCCCGACCCCAGCACCACGCCGAGGTGGCGCTGCGTGAGCCGGTCGAGGATCTCGCCGACCTGCGCCCGCTGCGGGGCGTCGTCGGCGTGCGCGAGCTCGAGCGCCCGGCCCCGGCTGATCCGGTCGGCGGCGATGGCGATGTGCATGACGACGTCGCCGATGCCGAACTCGTTCACGAAGTAGCCGAGACCGGTCAGCTCCGCGACGAGGTCGTCCTTGAAGGGACCGAAGGCGACGGCGCCCACCGATCGCTCGCCGAGGGTGCGCCGGAGGCTCTCGAGATCGAAGGACCCGTCGTCGGTCTCGTCGTGCGCGAGCCTGCTGAGGAGGCGCCGCTGCGCCATCTCGGTGCCGCGCAGGCGCGCTCGGGATGCCGTGCGCTCGAGACTGAGCTCGGTCCCCCCGAGCAGCCCCCGGACGCGCGCGAGGTCGCCGTCGATCGTGGCGGGACTGACGAAGAACGCATCGGCGGTCTCGAAGACCTCGATGCCCTCTGGGGCGTCGAGCAGGGAGCGGACGAGTCGGTGCAGACGGTCGCGCGGGGTTCCGGCGTCCTCGACGCGCACCGCGGCGGCGCTGTCGGCTCCCGCGCGATAGCCCTGCGGGCCCGATTCGACGACCACACCGCCGGCCACCCGCGCGTTCAGGGCGGTGACGTAGCTGCGGATCGACCGCGGGGTCACCCCGATGGAATCGGCGAGCGAGGAGGCGGTGACCCAGTCGCCGTCGCGCACGAGCATCGCGAGGACGCGATCCTGCCGGCTTCTGGTCACGCTCCCATTCCATCACGGGCTACCCCGACTTCCGCCCCCGCGGAAGCAGGAATGGGTTGTCCGCTCTCAGGACTCTCACAACAATGGGACGAGGAGGAAGCGGTCGATGAGGATCCTGGTCGTGTGCGGCGCTGGCGCGTCGAGCACTTTCGTCGCACAGCGCGTGCGCCACGCGGCGCAGCAGCGCGGCCTGGACATCACCGCCACCGCCGGAACCGAGCAGTCACTGCCGATCGATCTCGATGCGGCGGACGTCGTCCTCGTCGGACCCCATCTCGTCACCGAGATGGACCGGATCGCCGAGGCGGCCGCCGCACGCGGGACGCGCGTCATCCCGCTGCCCGCCGACATCTTCCGGGATCTCGACGGCAGCCGGACGCTCGAGCTCGTGACCGACTCCCTCCCCACCCGAACCCGCACCGACATCCCGTCAACGGAGAGGACTTCTTCATGAGCGAGGCATCGCGCACCGTCCGCATCGGATCGTCGAACGGCCTCCACGCGCGTCCCGCGAAGCTGTTCGCGCAGGCGGTCAAGGGTTCCGGGGCGAACGTCACCATCGCGAAGGGCGCCGGCGCGCCCGTCAACGCGGCCAGCATCCTCGGAGTCATCGCGCTCGGCGTCGAGTACGGAGACTATGTGACCCTCACCGCCGACGGTGAGACGGCGGAGCAGACACTCGACACGCTGGCCGAGCTGCTGGCCACCGATCACGACGAGTGACGAACGACGGATACGAGACACGGAACGAAGGAGATCGAGCAACATGGGTGAGCTTCGCGGAGTAGGCATCGGCCTGGGGGTCGCGCAGGGACCGATCGCACGGATGGCGGAGCCGCTTCCGGCGCCGAAGGACGAGAAGTCCGAGCGGTCGCTCGACGACGAGACGGCACGGGTGAAGGATGCCGTCGCCGCCGTCGCGCGCGAGCTCGAGGAGCGCGGTGCGCAGGCCGGCGGAGCCGCCCGCGACGTGCTCGAGGCGCAGGCGATGATGGCCGAGGACCCGAGCCTCGAGGCCGAGGTCGCCACGCGCCTGCAGGCCGGCAAGACCGGCGAGTTCGCCGTCCACGACGCGTTCGCGTCGTTCCGCGACCAGCTCTCGGCCATGGGCGGCTATCTCGGCGAGCGCGCGGCCGACCTCGACGACGTCGCGCAGCGCGTCATCGCGAACCTCCGCGGCGTGCCCGCGCCGGGTGTCCCCGAGCCCGGCCATCCGTTCGTGCTCGTCGCGAAGGACCTCGCACCGGCCGACACGGCGCTCCTCGACCTCGACATGGTGCTCGCACTCGTGACCTCCGAGGGCGGCCCCACGTCGCACACCGCGATCCTCGCCCGCGAGAAGTCCATCGTCGCGGTCGTCGGCGTCACCGACGCCACGGGCCTGGCCGACGGCGACACCGTGATCGTCGACGCCGCGAAGGGCGTCGTGACCACCGACCCCACCGACGACGAGCTCGCGCAGGCGCAGAACCGCGCCGACGAGCGGAAGTCGGCGGCATCCGCTCCCCTCACGCCGGGTGCCCTGTCGGACGGCACCGCGATCCCGCTGCTGGCGAACCTCGGCAAGCCCGAGGCCGCGGCTCAGGCCGTCGAGCTCGGCGCCGAGGGCGTCGGGCTCTTCCGCACCGAGTTCCTGTTCCTCAGCTCGTCGCAGGCTCCGACGGTCGAGCAGCAGCGCGAGTCGTACACGAAGCTCCTGCAGGCGTTCCCCGGACAGAAGGTCGTCGTCCGCGCCCTCGACGCCGGCGCCGACAAGCCGCTCGCCTTCCTCAACGACGCGCACGAGGAGAACCCCGCCCTGGGCCTCCGGGGTCTGCGCGCCCTGCGCGCCAGCGAGGACATCCTGCGCGAGCAGCTGACCGCCCTCGCCGAAGCGGACGCCGCGACCGACGCCGACCTGTGGGTCATGGCCCCCATGGTCTCGACCGTCGAGGAGACCGAGTACTTCGTCGCGCTCGCCCGCGAGTACGGCATCAAGACCGCCGGAGTCATGGTCGAGGTGCCCTCGTCGGCGCTGCTCGCCGATCATGTGCTGAAGGTCGCCGACTTCGCCTCGATCGGCACCAACGACCTCACGCAGTACACTCTCGCCGCCGACCGCCTGCTCGGCTCGGTGTCGTCGTTCCAGGACCCGTGGCACCCCGCCGTGCTGCGCCTGATCGCCGAGACCGGCCAGGCGGGCCAGGCCAACGGCAAGCCCGTCGGCATCTGCGGCGAGGCGGCAGCCGACCCGCTGCTGGCCGTCGTGCTCGTCGGCCTCGGCGCCACGAGCCTCTCGATGGCCCCCACCGCCCTCGCGGACGTCCGTGCGACGCTCCTCGACTACAGCCTGGACGATGCGCGCCGCATCGCACAGGCCGCCCTCGCCGCGACCGACGCGGCATCCGCACGCTCCGCAGCCCAGAAGGCTGCCGGCGTCTGACATGCACCAGAACCTGCACCATAAGGAGAACCAGAAATGACAACGACGTCAGCCGTCGATAAGAAGACGGGAGGAGCCCGCGTCGCCGTCCAGCGATTCGGAACCTTCCTGTCAGGCATGATCATGCCCAACATCGCCGCGTTCATCGCGTGGGGCTTCATCACCATGCTGTTCATCCCCGCCGGGTTCTTCGGCGTGGACAGCCCGTTCGGGTGGCACTGGTTCCCGGTCGCCGAGATCATCGGCGGCTCGGGCAACCTCGAGGCCATCGGCTGGCAGGGCGCCATGACGACGCTCGCCGAGAGCGACGGCACCAACGTGTCGGCGTACGTCGGCCTCGTCGGCCCGATGATCACCTACCTGCTGCCGCTCCTCATCGCCAACACCGCGGGCCGCATGGTCTACGGCGAGCGCGGTGGCGTCGTGGCGACCATCGCGACCGTCGGCGTCATCGCCGGCACCGACATCCCGATGTTCCTCGGCGCGATGATCATGGGCCCCCTCGCCGCGGTCGCGGTGAAGTACATGGACCGCATCTGGGACGGCAAGATCAAGCCCGGCTTCGAGATGCTCGTGAACAACTTCTCCGCCGGCATCCTCTCGATGCTCCTCGCGGTCGTCGGCTTCTTCGCCTTCGGCCCCTTCTTCCGGGTCATCAGCCAAGGCCTCGGCGCAGCCGTCGACTGGCTCGTCAGCCTGAACCTGCTGCCCATCGTCTCGATCATCGTCGAGCCCGCGAAGGTGCTGTTCCTCAACAACGCCATCAACCACGGCGTGTTCACCCCGCTCGGCGTGCAGCAGAGCGAGGAGTTCGGCCGCTCGATCCTGTTCCTCATCGAGGCCAACCCCGGCCCCGGCATCGGCCTGCTGCTCGCCTTCACCTTCTTCGGTGTCGGCGCGGCCAAGGCGTCGGCTCCCGGCGCAGCCGTCATCCAGTTCGTCGGCGGCATCCACGAGATCTACTTCCCGTACGCCCTCAGCAAGCCGATGCTCATCCTCGCCCTCATCGCCGGTGGCGCCACCGGTGTCACCACGAACATGCTCCTCGGCGGCGGCCTGGCCTTCCCGGCCGCGCCCGGCAGCATCATCGCGGTCTTCGCCGCGGCGCTGCCCGGCGGCGTCGGCAACGTGGTGATCGTGCTCCTGTCGGTGCTGCTCGCCGCGACCGTGACGTTCCTGATCTCGGCGGTCATCCTGCGCTCGACGCGCAAGCGCGACCTGGCGGCCGAGGGCTCGGACTTCGAGGCCGCGATCGCCCAGACCGAGGCGAACAAGGGCAAGTCCTCGAGCGCGATGGACTCGCTCCGCCGCTCGGGCGGCCGCGACGCCGAGGTGGCCACCGCCGCCGAGGACGCCGCTGCCGGTGTCGGCGCGACCGCCGGGGCGACTGCCTCGGGTGGTACGGCGACGGCGACCAAGCAGGTCAACAACATCGTGTTCGCCTGCGACGCCGGCATGGGCTCGTCGGCGATGGGCGCCAGCGTCCTGCGCAACAAGATCAAGAAGGCCGGCGTCGAGGGCGTCACGGTCGTCAACAAGGCGATCGCCAACCTCGACGGCTCGGCTGACCTGGTGATCACGCAGAACCAGCTCACCGACCGCGCGCGCCAGCGCACCCCCGACGCGATGCACGTGTCGGTGGACAACTTCATGAACTCGCCGAAGTACGACGAGGTCGTGGAGCTGGTCCGCAAGCAGCACGGCGGCGACGCGTAGCCCGAGAACGGCACCGCGCGTAGCTCGAGAAAGGCAGCGCGCGTAGGCTCGAAAGCAACACCCCGGGGGCCGGGGCGGCACGACCGCCTCGGCCCCCGGCATCCCCCCTCGAAGTCGGGGGCATCCCCCCTCGAAGAGAACCGAAGGAGACAGACATGGCACGTGAGGTCCTGAACATCGGCCAGATCCGCATCCACTCCGGAAGCGTCACCCGCGAGGAGGCGATGCAGGAGGCCGCCGACATCCTCGAGTCCGCCGGCGCCGTCACCTCGGCCTACTTCGACGCGATGCAGCAGCGCGAGCAGACCGTCTCGACCTACATGGGCAACGAGCTCGCGATCCCCCACGGCACCAACGAGACGAAGGACGCAATCCTCGACTCGGCGCTGTCGTTCGTGCGCTACGACGGCGGCGTGGACTGGGGCGGCGAGCAGGTCAGCTTCGTCGTGGGCATCGCCGGCAAGGGCGACGAGCACCTCGACATCCTGTCGCAGATCGCACTGCTGTTCTCGGAGGAGGACGACGTCGCCCGCCTGAAGGCGGCGCAGACGCCCGACGAGCTGTTCGCGCTGCTCGCCTCGGTGAACCAGTGAGCACCGCCGTCCACTTCGGCGCCGGCAACATCGGCCGGGGCTTCGTCGGACTGCTGCTGAACGAGGGCGGCTATGACCTCGTCTTCTCCGACGTCGCCGCTCCCCTCGTCGACGCCATCAACGCCGCCTCGGAGTACACGGTGCACGAGGTGGGCGAGGGCGGCACCGACAAGGTCGTCACCGGCTTCCGCGCGCTCAACAGCGCCGAGGACCCGCAGGCGGTCGCGGATGCCGTCGCCTCGGCGGCCGTCGTGACCACCGCCGTCGGCCCCACCGTCCTGAAGTTCATCGCGCCGCACATCCTCGCCGGCCTGGCCCTGCGCGCCCCGTCCGCGGCGCCGCTGGCGGTCATGGCGTGCGAGAACGCGATCGGTGCGACCGACCTGCTGCGCGACGAGATCCGCGCGCAGGCGGGCGATGCCTGGGACGCCGTGTCGGCGCGGGCGATCTTCGCCAACACGGCCGTCGACCGCATCGTGCCGGCCCAGCCCGCCGGAGCCGGCGTCGACGTCACCGTCGAGCCGTTCTTCGAGTGGGCGATCGAGTCCGGCCCCTTCGCCGGTGCGCTGCCGAACATCCCCGGTGCGCACTTCGTCGACGATCTCGAGCCCTACATCGAGCGCAAGCTCTTCACGGTGAATACCGGCCATGCCACGACGGCGTACTTCGGAGCCCGTGCGGGCGTCGAGACGGTCGCCGAAGCCCTCGCGGTGCCGGAGATCGCCGAGAGCGTCTCGGCGGCGCTCGAGGAGACCTCGGCGCTGCTCGTGCGCAAGCACGGCCTCGACGCGGGCGAGCTCGCCGACTACCGAGCGACGATCCTGCGCCGGTTCGCGAACCCCGAGCTGCCCGACACCGTCGGACGCGTCGGCCGCCAGCCGCTGCGCAAGCTCTCGCGACACGAGCGCTTCATCGGGCCCGCGGCCGAGGCCGCCGAAGCCGGGCTGTCGGTGGACGCCCTGGTCGCAGCGATCGGCGCCGCTCTCGCCTTCGACGAGGCAGAGGACCCGCAGTCCGTCGAACTGCAGCAGCGCCTGCGCGATGAGGATGCGGCATCCGTCACCGCCTCGGTCACGGGACTCGAGCCCGGCCACCCGCTCTTCGAGCGGGTCGAGGCCGTCGTCGCGGCGCGCCAGGCCGAACTCGGCACGGCCGCGGACTGACCGGTTCGCACGATGAGCGATGAGGCGTCGGCAGCCGGCGGCGCGGCGGCCGGCGGCCCCGCGGCCGCGGGCGCGCGGGTTGGGCGCGCTCGGCCCCGGTCGCGGGTGCGCCGGGTCGTATGGATCGTGCTCGCCTCGCTCGGCGGGCTGATCCTGGCGGCGGTCATCGGCATCCTCGTCTGGAGCCAGGTCGGTGTGATGGACGCCGAGGCGGGTCCCCTCGCCGCGGTGCGCGCGGACGAGCGGATCGTGATGTCGGAGGTCGATGGCAGCGTGGTGCTGGCACCGGCATCCGCATCATCCGAGGTGGGCCTGGTCTTCGTGCCCGGTGCGAAGGTGCAGGCCGAGGCGTACGCGGCGACCCTTGCCGGGGTCGTCGCCGATGACGACGTCACCGTCGTCATCACCCGGCCCTGGCTGAATCTCGCGTTCTTCGACCCACGACCGCTGTCGGCTTTCACCGACCTCGCGCCCGGTGTGTCGAGCTGGCTGGTCGGCGGACATTCCCTCGGCGGCGTGCGTGCCTGCCAGCTCGCCTCGGATGCCGACGGTCTCGTGCTGTTCGCCTCCTACTGCGCGAACGATCTGTCGGGCAGCGGGCTTCCGGTGCTGAGCCTTTCGGGCTCCGAGGACGGCCTGACCACGCCGCAGAAGGTCGAGGATAGCGCGCCGCTACTGCCCGCCGACGCCGCCTTCGTCGAGATCCCCGGCGCGAGCCACGCCTCCTTCGGCGACTACGGCCCGCAGGCCGGCGACGGCACGCCGACCATCTCGGAGTCCGACCGCGACGCCGCTGTCACCGGCGCCCTGACCGACCTGGTCGCCGCCCTCCCCCGCTGACCCCGGCTGCTGACCCGCAGGGCGGGCGCCAGCGCCCCGAGGTCCCGGTTCGGCCGGGAACTCGGCGGCTATAGCCGGCCCAAGTGGGACCTCGGTGGGGCCTCGGTCGGTGGGTCAGGGCGCCAGCCGGCACGGAGAAGCACAGACCGGACCATATCGACCGCGCGCCGGCCATCACCGCGAAGGTGGTGGCGCAGGATGCGCACGTGCTCCCAGCCGCTCGCGCGGATAGCGTGCCAGCGATCGGCGTCTCGCGCGAACTGTGCGTCGTCGAAAGCATGCTGACGCCCGTCGTACTCGACAGCGATCCGCCATCGGCGATAGGCGAGGTCGAGCCGTGCGATGAAGGCGCCCGACTCCCGTCGCAGCTCCGGATTCAGCTCCGGCTCGGGAAGCCCCGCTCGCTGAAGGACCAGACGCAGACGCGTCTCCTCCGACGACTCCGAACCAGGCCGGATGTCGGCCAGCGCTCGGATGAGCCGGCTGCGCCCACGCGTCGCATGCAGCTCGACTTCGTCCGCCAGCTGCTCGAGGGTCAGGAGCCGGCCGCGGCCGATGAGGTAGTCACCCGCCGCAACGAGGTCGTCGTGCTGCCACACCGCGCCGACGTGCCGCCAGGCACGCGCGGGATGCTCGAACGGGATGCCGCTGACTGTCCACACTGCCGGAGAACGTTCGCTCAGGCGGTGCCCGATGACCCCGTCCGCTCGTGGCTCGCGCTTCGGCCGGTGGGCCGCGACGTGCAGCGCGAGCGGATCGCTCCCGAACGGGAGCGGTGCCCCGAATCGCGCGAGCGCGGTGTCGTGGCTGAAGAACTGCCAGGGCCGAAGCCGCACCGCGTATTGCGCGCACCGCTCGGCGACATCCGCTGGGCCGGCGCCGCGCGGTATCCGGACACCGCGAAACGGAATCTCGAGATCACTCGCATCGAGTCGCCCCGCCGTCACATCCATCGCGCGGGCGGCTCCGACCGAGAACGGGACGCCGCGCAGCGGTTCAGGCAAGGGCTGGGGTCGACGCATCCCGACAGCCTGGGGCTCATCACCGCTCTCGCGGCCGCGGCCACCGCATCTGTGAGCATCCCGGCGCTCACCCCGCCCTGGGCAGAAAGCGCGAGGTCCCAGTTCCGCCGGGAATCAGGCTCTCAAACCCGGCCCAACTGGGACCTCGAGGGGGGGACCGCGGTCAGGCGCCGAAGCCCTCGGCGATGATCTCGATCAGCTCCTCGCGCTCCTCCACGGAGAGGAACGCGCCGGCTGCCGCGTTGAGCTGGAATGCCTGCAGATCGTCGAGGTCGTACTCGAACGTCTCGGCAAGCGCCGCGAGCTCGCGCGTGAGAGAGGTGCGGCTCTGCGTGCGGTTGTCGACGTTCACGGTCACCGAGAAGCCGAGCTGGTACAGCAGGTCGAAGGGGTGGTCCTCCCACTGCGTGCCCCACGCCTCGATGGCGCCGGTCTGCAGGTTCGACGACGGTGCGAGCTCGAGCGGGATCTCGCGGTCGCGCACCCAGCGGGCGAGATCACCGAACTGCACCATCACCTCCTCGCCCTCGCGTGAGACGACGTTGAGGTCGGACGCGAGCCGCACACCGTGCCCGAGGCGCAGCGCGCGCCCGTCGATCAGGGCCGAGCGGATGGAGTCGAGTCCGGCGGCCTCGCCCGCGTGCACCGTCACGGGGAAGAACTCCGACGCGAGGTAATCGAACGCCGCCCGGTGCTGCGCGGGCGCGAACCCGTCCTCGGGTCCGGCGATGTCGAAGCCCGACACTCCGCGCCCCCGGTTCGCCACAGCCAGCTGGGCGATCTCGAGCGAGCGCCCCTGCTGACGCATGGCCGAGAGGATCTGCCCGACCCGGATGTCGTGGCCGCGGCCCTCCGCCTCGTCCTCGCCCTCCTCGATGCCCTCCTGCACGGCGTCGACGGCCTCCTGCAGCGAGAGCCCCCGGCTGAGGTGCTGCTCGGGAGCCCACCGGACTTCGCCGTACACGACGCCGTCGGCGGCGAGGTCGGCGACGAACTCGCGGGCCACGCGACGCAGCGCGTCCGCGGTCTGCATCACCCCGAGGGTGACGTCGAAGGTCTCGATGTAGTCGACGAGCGAACCGGAGTCGCTCTGCTCGGCGAACCAGTCCGCGAGGTCGGCGGCGTCCGACTCCGGCAGCTCGTATCCGATCTCGTCGGCGAGCTCGACGATCGTCTCGGGACGCACACCGCCGTCGAGATGGTCGTGGAGCGACACCTTCGGTAATGAGCGGAGGGAGACGCCCTGCAGCTTCTTATCGGCGTGCTGGTCGATCGGCATGGCGGCTCCTTCGGTCGGGGACGGATCGGGACGGGTCAGGACGGGTGGTGGGAAGGGCGGGGTGGAACGGATGCCGGGTCAGGCGGTGATGCGCTCGAGCACGAGCGGGCCGACGGGCGGGGCCGCGTCGTCGATCTCCCAGGCGCCGTGCAGCGCGTCGAGAGCACGCTCGAACCGGGCTGCATCATCGGCCGACAGGGTGAACAGCGGCTGACCGGCCGCCACCTCGTCGCCGGGCTTCACGTGAAGATCGATCCCGGCCGCGTGCACCACGGGATCCTGGGCACGAGCGCGACCCGCACCCAGGCGCCACGCGGCGACGCCGAACGGCAGCGCCTCGACGCGCGAGACGATGCCGGCGGTGGGAGCGGTGACGGTGTGCGTCTCGCGGGGCGTGGGCAGCGCGGCATCCGGGTCGCCGTCCTGCGCGATGATCATGCGGCGCCAGGCGTCCATCGCCCGGCCGTCGGCGAGGGCGGCCTCGACGTCGGCATCGGGCTGTCCGGCCAGGGCCAGCATCTCGCGCGCGAGCGCGACGGTGAGCTCCACGACGTCGGCGGGACCGCCTCCGGCGAGCACCTCGACCGACTCGCGGACCTCGTTCGCATTGCCGATCGCGCGGCCGAGCGGAGTGTTCATGTCGGTCAGGAGCGCCGTCGTCGCCACGCCCGAATCGGCGCCGAGAGCCACCATCGTGCGCGCGAGCTCGCGGGCCATCCCGACGTCCTTCATGAAGGCGCCGGAACCGAACTTCACATCGAGGACGAGCGCCTCGGTTCCCTCGGCGATCTTCTTCGACATGATGCTCGAGGCGATGAGCGGGATCGCCTCGACCGTTCCGGTCACATCGCGGAGCGCGTACAGCCGCTTGTCGGCGGGAGCGAGACCCGAGCCCGCCGCGCAGATGACGGCCCCGATGCCCTGCAGCTGCGCGAACATCTCGTCGTTCGACAGCGCGGCGCGCCACCCCGGGATCGACTCGAGCTTGTCGAGCGTGCCGCCGGTGTGGCCGAGGCCACGACCCGAGAGCTGGGGGACGGCGACGCCGAAGGCGGCGACGAGCGGCGCGAGCGGCAGGGTGATCTTGTCGCCGACGCCGCCGGTGGAGTGCTTGTCGACGGTGCGCTTGCCGAGCCCGGCGAAACTCATCCGCTCCCCCGACGCGATCATCGCGTCGGTCATGACGCGGATCTCGTCGCGCTCCATGCCGTTCAGCAGCACAGCCATCGCGAACGCCGCCATCTGCGAATCGGCGACGTACTCGCGCGTGTAGGCGTCGATCATCCAGCGGAGCGCGTCCTCGGGCACCGCGCGCCCGTCGCGCTTGGTGCGGATGACGTCGACCGCGTCGAAGGCCTCGACGTTCGAGGCGGCGGTGGACGCGGCGGCGGATGCGGTGGACTCGGCGCTCATCGGGCGGCCTCCTCGAGGTCGCGGGGCCCGAACGCGTCGGGCAGCACCTCGTCTATCGTGCGAATGCCCGAGACGGTCTCGAGCAGCATGCCCGGCAGGGCGAATTCGTTCAGGAGCTGGCGGCAGCGGCCGCACGGCATGATGGTCTGCCCGTCGTTGTTGACGCAGACGAAGGCGACGAGCTGGCCGCCGCCCGACATGTGCAGGTCACCGACGAGGGCGCATTCGGCGCACAGGCCCACCCCGTACGAGGCGTTCTCGACGTTGCATCCCGACACGATGCGGCCGTCGCTGACGAGCGCGGCCGCGCCGACCTTGTAGCGGGAGTACGGCGCGTAGGCGCGCGTCATGGCGTCGGTGGCGACGGCGCGGAGCTCGTCCCAATCGATGTCTGTCACGGATCTTCCTTCGGATCTCACGGATGCCGGACTCGCGGATGCCGCAGCACGCGGCATCCCGGTCAGCCCTTGATGTACGGCTTGCCCGCCGCCGCCGGTCCCCGGATCTGCCCGGCGAAGCCGGCCACGGCGAGGATCGTCACGACGTACGGGAGCATGAGCATGAACTCGCTCGGGATGGGCGTGCGGAGGACGGTCAGCAGGTTCTGGAGGTTGGTGGCGAAGCCGAACAGCAGCGCCGCGAGGGTCGCGCGGATCGGGTCCCACCGGCCGAAGATGACCGCCGCGAGGGCGATGAAGCCGAGACCGGCGGTCATCTCCTTCGTGAACGTGGGCACCGAGACGAGCGTGAAGTACGCGCCGCCCGCGCCCGCGATGGCACCGGCGAGGGTGACGTTCCAGAACCGGGTCGGGTTCACCTTGATGCCGACGGTGTCGGCGGCCTGCGGGTGCTCGCCGACGGCGCGCAGACGCAGTCCCCAGCGGGTGCGGTAGAGACCCCATGCGACGAGACCGACGGTGATGTACATGAGGTACACGATGAAGGTCTGGTTGAACAGCACCGGACCGATGACGGGGATGTCGCTCAGGAGCGGGATCGGGAGGCGCTGGAAGGTCGTCGCGCGGTTGAGCGTCTCCTCGTTCGGGGCGAGGAGCGCGCCGAAGAGGAATCCGGTCAGGCCGGTCACGAGCACGTTCAGCACGACACCGACGATCACCTGATCGACGAGGTAGCGGATGGAGAACACCGCGAGCACGAGGCTCACGAGAACACCGCCCACCATCGCCGCGATGAGGCCGATGAAGGGGTTGCCCGTGATGCTGCCGATGAGCACGGCACCGAACGCGCCGAGGAGGAACTGGCCCTCGATCGCGACGTTGACGACGCCGACGCGTTCACCGATGACGCCGCCGAGCGCGCCGAAGATGAGCGGCACCGAGAGCGAGACGGCGCCGAAGAGCAGGCCGATCACCGGGACGAGCCCCTCGGCCGCGGCCCACACCAGGAAGGCGAACACGCCGAGGGCGCCGGCCACGGCGACGAGCCACGTCCGCGGGCGGCGGTAGGCGACGGCATCCAACACGGTGAGCACGGTGATGGCCGCGAGCAGCGCGAGGAGGATCCAGCTCGTGGGTCCGGTCGGCAGCGCGACGTCGGGGATGGCGATCGCCGATCCGCCGTCGGCGAGGCGGAAGGTGCTCGTGCCGCCGCGCGGGACCAGCGCGAACAGGATCGCCAGCAGGATCGTCGTGATGCCGAGCGCGATCGCCGGCTTCGCGTGACGCACCTTCACGACGCCCGGCAGGCCCGCCGCGGCGGTGAGATCGGTCGTTGCCATCAGGCACCTGCCTTCACAGCGGCGCGACGCGACGAGGTCTTCGTGCGGCCGGAGGCCCGCTTCTCAGCTTCGGTCTTGGGAAGGAAGAAGATCGTGCGCACGAGCGGCGGCGCCGCGATGAAGAGCACGATGAGCGCCTGGACGACGAGGACGATCTCGACCGGGATGCCCTCGGAACCCTGCATCGTGAAGCTGCCCGCCTTGAGCGCGCCGAGCAGGATGCCGGCGGCGAACACGCCCCACGGACGCGACCGGCCGAGGAGCGCCACGGTGATGGCGTCGAAGCCGATGCCGGCGTCGATCGACCCGGTGAACCCCGTCGTGACCTGGCCCTGGACCTGGTTCATCGCGGCGAGACCCGCGAGACCGCCCGCGAAGAGCATCGCGTAGATGTACATGCGCTCGACCGAGATGCCGGCGGCGCGAGCGGCGTGGGGGTTCTCGCCGACCGCGCGCAGGCGCAGACCGAGGCTGGAGCGCTCGATGACCCACCAGACGACGATCGTGGCGATGATGACGACGACGAAGCCCCAGTCCAGCAGCGGATACTGCGGTCCGAGCAGTTCGGGGAACTGCGCCGATTCGGGCGTCCGGCGCGAGATCGACTGCGTCGTACCCGGCTGCTGCAGGAGCGACGGGGTGCGCACCATCCAGCTGACGAGGTAGTACGCGATGTAGTTGAGCATGATCGTGAGGATCACCTCGTGCGCGCCGGTGCGCGCCTTCAGCAGACCCACGAGACCGCCCCACAGCGCACCGCCGACGATGCCGGCGACGAGGGTCAGGGGCAGGTGGATGACCATGGGCAGGTCGAGGTTGAACGTCACGAGCGCCGCGAAGGCCGCGCCGATGAGGATCTGACCGCGACCGCCGATGTTGAACAGGCCGGCGCGGAAGGCCAGGGCGACGCCGAGGCCGGCGGCGATGAGCGGCGCGGCGAAGCCGAGAGTGTTCGTCAGCGGCCGGATCTGCGTCGCGAAGTCGTCGACGCGCGTGTTGAAGATCGCGCCGCGGAAGAGGGCGTCGTAACCACCCGAGACCGACTGCCAGATCGCGGCGAGCGTGTCGCCCGGGCGCGCGAAGAAGTAGCCGGATGCCGCGGCCACGCGCTCGTCGGTGACGGCCATCATGATGCCGCCGACCACGAGCGCGAGCACGATCGCGAGGATCGTGATGACGGCGCTGCTGCGCATCACCTCGGTGATGACGCGGTTGGTCATCGGGGGCGGGGCGACCTCGGGCGTGCCGGTGAGAGGACCGCTCGCGGTGGGCAGCTGCGCGTCGGCGGCTCCCGTCGGCCGGTCGGGCCCGGTGCCGGGCGTGGGACTGCTCATGCTGCTGACTCCTCGGGGACCTCGCCGGCCATCATCAGACCGAGCACGTCGCGCGGCGTGTCGGCCGGGACGATGCCGACGATGCGGCCGCGGTACATCACGGCGATGCGGTCGGCCAGGGCGACGACCTCGTCGAGCTCGGTCGAGACGACGAGCACGGCGACGCCGGAATCGCGGGCCTCGATGATGCGCTTGTGGATGAATTCGATGCTGCCGACGTCGACGCCGCGCGTGGGCTGAGCGGCGACGAGCAGGCGCAGCGGGCGGGCCATCTCGCGGGCGATGACGACCTTCTGCTGGTTTCCGCCGGACAGGGTGCCGACGGGGGTGTCGGGACCCTGGGTGCGGATGTCGTACTCGGCGATCCGGTCGCGGGCGAACGATTCGAGCGCGCCGCGGTTGATCGTGCCCGCACGGGTGAAGGCACGGTCGTCCGAACGGTCGAGGATGAGGTTCTCCTGCACCGAGAACGCACCGACCAGGCCGTCCTCCTTGCGGTCCTCGGGAACGAAGCCGACGCCGCGGTCGAGGATCGCACGGACGCTCCGCCCGCCGATCTCGTCGCCGTCGAGGCGGATGGAGCCGTGGTCGATCGAGGCGAGACCCAGGATCGCCTCGACGATCTCGGTCTGGCCGTTGCCCTGGACGCCGGCGATCGCGACGACCTCGCCGGAGCGCACCTGCAGGTCGACGTCGTCGACGACGACGATGCCGGACGGGGTGACGACGCGGAGGCCGTCGAGGGCGAGTCCGCCCTCCCCCACGGTCGGCGCGCCCTTGGCGACGACCATCTCGACGGGGCGGCCGACCATCAGCGCGGCCAGCTCGGCGTTGCTCGCCGTGGGCGACGCCTCGCCCACGACCTTCCCGAGCCGGATGACCGTGATGCGGTCGGCGACCTCGCGGACCTCGCGAAGCTTGTGCGTGATGAAGACGATCGACGTGCCCTCGTCGCGCAGCTGGCGCATGATCGCCATGAGCTCGTCGGTCTCCTGCGGCGTGAGCACGGCGGTGGGCTCGTCGAAGACGAGGACCCTCGCCTCGCGCGAGAGCGCCTTGATGATCTCGACGCGCTGCTGCACGCCGACGGGCAGATCGCCGACGACGGCGTCGGGGTCGATCTGGAAGCCGAAGCGGTCGGCCACGGCGCGCACGTGCGCGCGGGCGGCGGCGAGATCGAGCACGCCGAGGCCCTTGGTGTTCTCGTGGCCGAGCATGACGTTCTCGGCGACGGTGAAGACCGGCACGAGCATGAAGTGCTGGTGCACCATGCCGATGCCGGCGCCCATGGCGTCGCCGGGTCCGCGGAAGTCCTGGACGGCGTCGTCCAGGAGGATGTCGCCCTCGTCGGCCTGGTAGAGACCGTAGAGGACGTTCATGAGGGTCGACTTGCCGGCACCGTTCTCGCCGAGGAGAGCGTGGATCTCGCCCGGCTGGACGACGAGGTCGATGTGATCGTTGGCGACCAGGGTGCCGAAGCGCTTGGTGATGCCCCGGAGTTCGAGCTTCATGTCGGCCAATCTATGCGACGGATGATGACTGCGGACAGCGGTCGGGGCCGGGGAACCTCAGTCCCCCGGCCCCGACGACTCACGAACTCACGGGGAGTTCGGCGAGTCCACGGTGATGTCGCCGGCGACGATCGCCTCCTGAAGGGCGGTCAGCTCGTCGACGAGACCGGCGGGCAGACGCGACTCGAAGTCGTGGAAGCCCGAGAGCTTGACGCCCTCGTTCGAGAGGGTGCCGATGTAGGGCTCGACCGAGAAGTCGCCGCCCTCGGCGGCGATGGTCGCGTCGTAGACGGCCACGTCGATCGCCTTCTGGATGGAGACGAGCGTCAGGTCGGCGACGGTCGGGTCGGAGACGGCGAGGTCGCTGTCCACACCGAGCATGAGCACGTCGCGGCCACCCTCGCGGATCGCCTGCGCGGCGCTCTGGTAGATCGGGCCGCCGACGGGCAGGATCACGTCGACGCCCTGGTCGAGGATGCCCTGCGCGACCTGCTTGGCCGTGTCGTTCGCGGTGAAGCCACCGGTGAAGTTGCCGTCCTGGGCGGTGATGTCCCAGCCCACGACGCCGACGTCGGTGCCCTTGTCCTCGTTGTACTTCTCGACACCGAGCTGGAAGCCGTCCATGAAGACGGTCACCGAGTTGAACTTGTCGCCGCCGAAGGTGCCGACCTTGTTCACGCCGGCCTCGGCCGACCAGGATGCCGCGGCGTAGCCGCCGAGGTACGCCGCCTCGGCCGTGTTGAAGACGAGCGGCTTGATGTTCGGCGCGTCGGTCTCACCGTCGAAGTCGGTGTCGGCGTAGTCGTCGATGATCGCGTAGTCGATGTCGGGGTTGGCCGTGGCCGACGCGACGGTCGCGGGAGCCAGCTTGAAGCCGACCGCCACGATCAGGTTGCAGCCCTCCGAGACGAGCGTCTCGAGGTTGGGCGCGTAGTCGTTCTCGGTCGTGGACTCGACCTCGATGGAGCGGACACCCAGCTCTTCGGCCGCGCGGTCCATGCCCTCCTTGGCCGACTGGTTGAACGAGCGGTCGTTCCAGCCGCCCTCGTCCGAGACGAGGCAGGGGGTGAAGTCGGAGCCGCCGGCTTCGGGTGCGCCGGATCCACCGGCCTCATCGGGTGCGGATCCGCAGCCGGCGAGGGCGACGAGAAGGCCCGCGGCAGCTGTGATGCCGACGAGCTTCTGAGGGGTCGAGAGAGTCAATGCAGCCTCCACATTGAAGGCGCCGCGGACTTCGCGGCGGCTGCAAAGAAGTTACCTACTGTTTCGCCTGGGTTGCACCCCGGACTCGCCGCGCCCGGCGAATGGTTACAAAGACGCAATACGCGCGTCACAGAACGTCGCCGCGCCCCGTGAGCTTCAGGGCGTCGACGACGTGCTTGACCCGCTGGGCGTGCTCGCTCGTGGTCACCAGGAGTGCGTCGGCGGTGTCGACGACGACGATGTCCTTGACGCCGATGAGGCTGATCACGCGGGAGGTGTGGCTGACGACGATGCCGCTCGCGGCATCCGAGAGGATGCGGGCGTTCTCGCCGAGGATCGCGAGATCGTTCTTGCGTCCGCCGGAGTTCAGCTTCGCGAGGCTCGCGAAATCGCCCACGTCGTCCCAGTCGAAGTGACCGGGGACGACGGCGAGCCTGCCCTTCTCGGCGGCGGGCTCGGCGACGACGTAGTCGATAGCGATCTTCGGCAGCGTCGGCCAGATCCGGTCGACGGCGGGGCCGCGGCGCTCCCGGTCGTCCCACGCCTCGGCGAGCTCGAGGAGCCCGGCGTGCAGCTGCGGGTTGTTGGCCTCGATCTCGGCCAGCAGGACGTCGGCGCGCGAGATGAACATGCCGGCGTTCCACAGGTACGAGCGATCGGCGACGTACTCGCGCGCGGTGTCGAGGTCGGGCTTCTCCACGAAGCGCTCGACGAGGGAGGCGTCGCGCGCGCCGTCGACGATGAGCTCGCCGCCGCGCTTGATGTAGCCGAACCCGACCGCGGGCTCGGACGGGGTGATCCCGATCGTGCAGATGTATCCCTCGCGGGCCACCTCGACGGCATCCCGCACGGCGAACTCGAACACGCGGCTGCCGCGGATGACGTGGTCCGCCGCGAACGACCCCATGATGACGTCGGGATGCCGGCGGTGCAGGATCGCCGCGGCGAGGCCGATGGCAGCGGCCGAGTCGCGCGGCTCGGACTCGAGGAAGACGTTCCTGTCGGGGATGCCGGGCAGCTGCGACTCCACGGCGGCGCGGTGCGCACGGCCGGTGACCACCGCGATGCGGTCCTCGCCCGACAGGGGGGCGAGCCGGTCCCATGTGTCGCGCAGCAGCGAATGGCCCGACCCGGTGAGGTCGTGCAGGAACTTGGGCGCGTCGGCGCGGGACAGCGGCCAGAGCCTGCTGCCCACTCCCCCGGCGGGGATGACGGCGTAGAAGTCCGGGATCTCGTCGACCATGCTCCGAGCGTAACGGTGCGACGAGCACGCTCGATGCCGCAAGATCCGCGGTTCTTTAGGGTGCCCTTCGTCGCCGACCCCGATTTTCCCGGCCTAGAATTGACGTGCGCCCATGTGACGCCGGGGGACTCCATCCCCACCGGGGCATCGCTCGCCCCTCCGAACCGTGTTCGATCCAGGGAGGACGTCCGTGTCTGCACCAGCACGCGTCACACCGTCGGTAGCCCAGACCACATCCAAGACCCCGCGCGGAACGCTGTACCGCGGGAACGAGGGCATGTGGTCCTGGGTGCTTCACCGCATCACCGGCGTCGCCATCTTCTTCTTCCTGCTGGTCCACATCCTCGACACGGCGCTCATCCGGGTCTCGCCCGAGGCCTACGACGCCGTCATCGGCACCTACAAGAACCCGATCATGGGTCTCGGCGAGGTCGCCCTGGTCGCAGCCATCGTGTACCACGCCTTCAACGGACTGCGCATCATCGCCGTCGACCTGTGGCCGTGGGCCACGCGCCACCAGCGTCAGCTGTGGTGGGGCGTCATCGCCGTCTGGGCCGTCACGGTGCTGGGCTTCTCGGTGCGTCACGTGCCGATCGTTCTCTCCGAGATTGGAGGGGGTCACTGATGACCGCCGACACCCTGGCCGCACCCCGCAGCCCGCAGGTCCGCAAGAAGGGCGCCAACCTCGAGAAGTGGGGCTGGGTCTACATGCGCGCCTCCGGCGTGCTCCTGGTCGTCCTCATCTTCGGCCACCTGTTCGTGAACCTGATGCTCGGCGAGGGCATCAAGGGCATCGACTTCGCGTTCGTCGCGGGCAAGTTCGCGAGCCCCTTCTGGCAGTGGTGGGACGTGCTGATGCTCTGGCTCGCCCTCATCCACGGCGCGAACGGCATGCGCACGATCGTGAACGACTACGTCACGAACGCCACCGCGCGGAAGGTCCTCGTCTGGGCGCTCTGGCTCTCGGCCGGGCTTCTGATCCTGCTGGGCACGCTCGTCGTGTTCACCTTCGATCCCTGCCTGGGCGTGACTGCCGACAGCATGCTCTGGGAGACGTGCCAGGGCTGACCGGGCGCACCCCCGACGTGATTCACAGCAACGAAAGGCTCGCCGAGTGAGCACCCAGACCGAAGAGGTCGTCGTCAAGGACGGCATCCACTACCACCAGTTCGACATCGTGATCGTCGGCGCCGGCGGCGCCGGGATGCGCGCGGCGATCGAGGCCGGTCCCGGAGCCCGTACCGCGGTGATCTCGAAGCTCTACCCGACGCGCTCGCACACGGGGGCGGCGCAGGGCGGTATGGCCGCGGCGCTCGCGAACGTCGAAGAGGACTCCTGGGAGTGGCACACCTTCGACACGATCAAGGGCGGCGACTACCTCGTCGACCAGGATGCCGCGGAGATCCTCGCGAAGGAGGCCATCGACGCCGTCATCGACCTCGAGAACATGGGTCTGCCGTTCAACCGCACCCCCGAGGGCAAGATCGACCAGCGCCGCTTCGGCGGGCACACAGCCGACCACGGCAAGTCGCCGGTGCGCCGCGCCTGCTACGCCGCCGACCGCACCGGCCACATGATCCTGCAGACGCTGTTCCAGAACTGCGTCAAGCTCGGCATCAACTTCTTCAACGAGTACTACGTGCTCGACCTCATCACCGTGACCGCCGCGGACGGGTCGACCCAGACGGCCGGTGTCGTCGCCTACGACCTCGCCACCGGCGACCTGCACGTCTTCCACTCCAAGGCGGTCGTGTTCGCGACCGGCGGCTTCGGCAAGATCTACAAGACGACCTCCAACGCGCACACCCTCACGGGTGACGGCGTCGGCATCGTCTGGCGCAAGGGCCTGCCGCTCGAGGACATGGAGTTCTTCCAGTTCCACCCGACCGGCCTGGCCGGTCTCGGCATCCTCCTCACCGAGGGCGCCCGCGGCGAGGGCGCGATCCTGCGCAACGCCTCGGGCGAGCGGTTCATGGAGCGCTATGCCCCCACCATCAAGGACCTCGCCCCGCGCGACATCGTCTCCCGCTGCATGCAGCAGGAGGTCGCGGAAGGTCGCGGCGCCGGCCCGCACCGCGACTACGTGCTGCTGGACTGCACCCACCTCGGCGCCGAGGTCCTCGAGACGAAGCTCCCCGACATCACGGAGTTCGCCCGCACCTATCTCGGTGTCGATCCGGTCGTCGAGCCCGTGCCCGTCATGCCCACCGCGCACTACGCGATGGGCGGCATCCCGACCAACATCAAGGCCGAGGTCCTCGCCGACAACGACACCGTCGTGCCGGGTCTCTACGCCGCCGGCGAGTGCGCGTGCGTCTCGGTCCACGGCTCGAACCGCCTCGGCACCAACTCGCTCCTCGACATCAACGTCTTCGGCAAGCGCGCCGGACGCAACGCCGTCGAGTACGTCAAGACCGCCGAGTTCGTCCCGATGCCCGAGGACCCCGCCGCGGCCGTCCGCGACCTCATCGAGGGCGTGCGCAACAACCCCGGCACCGAGCGCATCTCGGTCCTGCGCAAGACGCTCCAGGACGAGATGGACAAGGGCGCCCAGGTGTTCCGCACCGAGGAGTCGCTGCTGCACGTCATGGACGTCATCGCCGACCTGCGCGAGCGCTTCAAGAACATCCACGTCGACGACAAGGGCAAGCGGTTCAACACCGATCTGCTCGAGGCCGTCGAGCTCGGATTCCTCCTCGACATCGCCGAGGTCGTCGTCGTCGCCGCCCGCAACCGCAAGGAGAGCCGCGGCGGCCACATGCGCGACGACTACCCCTCGCGCGACGACGAGAACTACATGCAGCACACGATGTCGTACCTCTCGGGCGACCCGCACTCGTCCCACGCCGAGGATCACATCCGGCTGGACTGGAAGCCCGTCGTGTTCACGAAGAACGAGGCCGGCGAACTGCGGTACCCGCCGCTGGAAAGGAAGTACTGATGACCCTGGTCGCTCCCGAGACGGAAGTCACGAACGACACCGGCATCCAGTCGTTCCTGGTCACCTTCATCATCCGCCGGTTCGACCCCGAGCTCGACAGCGAGCCGCGCTGGGTCGACTACGACGTCGAGCTCTACTCGACCGACCGCGTGCTCGATGCCCTGCACAAGATCAAGTGGGAGGTCGACGGCTCGCTGACCTTCCGGCGCTCCTGCGCCCACGGCATCTGCGGCTCCGACGCCATGCGCATCAACGGCCGCAACCGCCTCGCCTGCAAGACGCTGATCAAGGATCTCGACATCTCGCAGCCGATCTACGTCGAGGCGATCAAGGGCCTGCCGCTCGAGAAGGACCTCGTCGTCGACATGGAGCCGTTCTTCGCCTCCTACCGCGACGTGCAGCCGTTCCTCATCGCCAACTCCAAGCCGGAGGCCGGCAAGGAGCGCATCCAGACGATCGCCGACCGCGAGATCTTCGACGACACCACCAAGTGCATCCTCTGCGCCGCGTGCACGTCATCGTGCCCCGTGTTCTGGACCGACGGCCAGTACTTCGGTCCCGCCGCCATCGTCAACGCGCACCGCTTCATCTTCGACTCGCGCGACGACGCCGGCGACGTGCGTCTCGACATCCTCAACGACAAGGAAGGTGTGTGGCGCTGCCGCACGACCTTCAACTGCACCGAGGCCTGCCCGCGCGGCATCGAAGTCACCAAGGCGATCGCCGAGGTCAAGCAGGCGGTCCTGCGCGGACGCTGATCCGCGACGCACGGCGGGCGGACCCCGCCCGCCGTGCCGGTACATTCGACGACGTGAGCTCTGACCCCTCGAACGGCGAGGCGCTGCGCGATCGGTGGGACTCGTCCCGTCTGCGCGAGCGCCTCGATGAGCCGATCGAACGCGCCACCCGGGTGACGCGTCGGACGCTCGGCTGGTTCCCCATCCGGGTGTGGCGCCACTTCCTGCGCCACAACGGCTTCCTCCTCGCGGCGAGCATCAGCTACCAGTCGCTGTTCGCCCTCTTCGCGACGCTCTACACCGCCTTCGCGATCGTGGGCCTCTGGCTCGGCGGGTCGACGACCGCCGTGGACGCGCTCATCGGAGTCGTCAACACCTACATCCCCGCGCTCATCTCGGGGGACGGCCCGGTGGATCCCGCGGACGTGACCGCGATCGCGCGCGACAGCGGCAGTCTCCTCGCGGTGACCGGCGCTGTGGCCCTGGCCGTCGCGGTATGGACCGCCATCGGGTTCGTCACCTTCACCCGTCGCGCCGTTCGCGACATCTTCGGCCTGCCGTTCGACACCCGCAGCTTCATCCTGCTGAAACTCCGGGACTTCCTCGCGGCAGGACTGTTCGGCCTCGCGCTGATCCTCGGCGCCGCCCTGGGGCTGGTCGCGGGTGGCATCGCCCGGCAGGTGTTCGACGCCCTCGCGGTCCCCTACACGTCCACGACCGTCGACGTCCTCAGCCGGCTCGCGTCCGTGCTCGTGGCGATCGTCCTCAACGCCACGGCGCTCACGTTCCTCATCCGTCTGCTCACCGGCACCTCGCTGCCCTGGCGCAAGATCGTCCCCGGGTCGCTCTTCGGCGGCATCGCGCTCAGCGCACTCCAGCTCGGCGCCGGCTTCCTCGCCGTGTACTCCCCCACCAACCCGCTCCTCGCGACGTTCTCGGTGGTCGTCGGCATCCTGCTCTGGCTCCGCCTGGCCGGCATCGTCATCCTCGTCGCCGCATCATGGGTCGCCGTCTCGGCCGACGACGACGACATCCCCCTGGTCATCCTGACCGACGCCGAGCGGCGGGAGCGCGAGCAGCGCGCGCTCCGGGTCGTCGCCCTGGCGCAGGTGCGCGACGCCGAGCACGCCCTCGCCGACGCGGCGTGGTGGCAGCGGATGTCGGCGCGCCGCGATGTGAAGCGGGCACGAGAGCTGCTCGAGCGCGCGGAGGCCGGAGGGCCGGCCGCCGGTGGTGGCGCGGGCACGGCGCTCGACTGAAGAGCGCAGGCGGGGCATGTCGGCGAGGCCGATTACGCTGGCAGACGTGTCACGCAGCCTCCGTATCGCCTCGGTCAACGTCAACGGCATCCGTGCGGCGGTCCGCAAGGGAATGAGCGCCTGGCTCGAAACGGCGGAGGTCGACATCCTCACGCTGCAAGAGGTGCGGGCCCAACCCGCCGACCTCGCCGCAGCCCTGCCCGGGTGGCACATCGTGTCCGACGAGGCCCTCGCCAAGGGGCGCGCCGGCGTCGCGATCGCCGCGCGCGAGCCGCTGGATGTCTGGCGCATCGAACTCGGCGACGACGACCTCGACTCGAAGGGCCGCTGGGTCGAGGCCGACATCGACGTGGCCGGCGAGCGCGTGACGGTCGTCAGCGCATACGTCTTCACCGGCGAGGCCGACACCGAGAAGCAGGTCTCCAAGTACGCGTTCCTCGACGCGATGGAGACTCGGATGCCGCAGCTCGGCGACCTCGCGGTCATCACCGGAGACCTCAACGTCGGCCATCGCGAGTTCGACATCCGCAACTGGCGCGGCAACCGCAAGAAGGCGGGGTTCCTCCCCCGCGAGCGCGCGTACGTCGACCGCTTCACGGGCGCCGCCGGCGCCGAGATCGAGACCGTGGACGGCGAGCGGGGCACCGGCCTCGGCTGGGTCGACGTCGGCCGCCGGTTCGCCGGCGAGGTGGATGGTCCGTACACGTGGTGGTCGAACCGGGGGAAGGCATTCGACACCGACACCGGGTGGCGCATCGACTACCACCTCGCGACCCCGCGACTCGCCGAGCGCGTCACCGACTACCGCGTCGTACGCGCCCCGTCGTGGGACACCCGCTGGAGCGACCACGCCCCCGTCGTCGCCGACTACGTCTTCCCGGGCTGACATCCGCCCGGGCTCGTGCCGCAGCGCCCGTAGACTCGTCTGGTGACCAAGCCCCGCCTGTACTCCGGAATGCAGCCGTCCGCCGATTCGCTCCAGATCGGCAACTACATCGGGGCCCTCATGCAGTGGCGCGGCCTGCAGAACACCTACGACGCCTTCTTCTCGGTCGTCGACCTGCACGCGCTGACGCAGCCCAACGATCCTGCCGAGCTGCGGGAGAAGACGCGGCGCACCGCGGCCCAGTACATCGCCGCGGGCATCGAGCCGTCGCGGTCCACGCTGTACGTGCAGTCACACGTCCGTGCGCACGCCGAACTCGCCTGGATCCTCTCGACGATCACGGGATTCGGGGAGGCCGGCCGGATGACGCAGTTCAAGGACAAGTCGCAGCGCTACGGCACGGACGCCACCAACGTGGGCCTGTTCACCTATCCCGTGCTGATGGCCGCCGACATCCTGCTCTACCAGACCGACATCGTGCCGGTCGGCGACGACCAGAAGCAGCATGTCGAACTCACGCGCACGCTCGCCGAACGGTTCAACTCGCGCTACGGCGAGACGTTCCGGGTGCCCATGCCGGTGATCCAGCAGGACACCGCGCGCATCTACGACCTGCAGAACCCGACGTCGAAGATGTCGAAGTCGGCGGAGTCGGATGCCGGCGTGCTGTGGCTGCTCGATGACCCGAAGGTCTCGGCGAAGAAGGTCATGCGAGCGGTCACCGACTCGGAGGGCTCGGTCCGCTACGACCGCGAGAGCAAGCCGGGTGTCTCGAACCTCCTCGTGATCTACGCGGCCCTGACCGGACGCCAGATCCCCTCGATCGAGGACGAATACGCCGGACGCGGCTACGGCGACTTCAAGAAGGGTCTCGCCGAGGTCGTCGTCGCCGAGTTCGGTCCCGTTCGCGAGCGTGCGCTCGAGCTGCTCGACGACCCGGCTGAGCTCGACCGCGTCCTCGCGGCCAACGCCGCCCGCGCCGACGAGGTCGCCGACCGCACCCTCGGCGATGTCTACGACAAGATCGGACTGCTGCGTCGTGCCTGAGACCGAGAGCGACGCCGGTGGCGAGCGCGCGCCGTCGGGTGCCGACGCACCCGAGGTCTCGCCCGAGCTGCTCGCCGCGCTCGACCGTGCGGCCGAGGCCTCGAAGCAGGCGCCGACGGACGTCGCGGTGCAGGAGCGGCTGTGGCGCGCGGCGTTCGCCCTCGATCGCTGGTTCTTCCTCGCCCGCGGCACCGACGACGAGCCGACGCCGTTCGCCCTGCGCACCGACGACGGAGCGGTGATCTTCGCGTTCTCCACCGCCGACCGCGCTCACGCGGCGGCGCTCGGCTTCGGTCTGAGCGAGGACGAGTCCTCGCGCATGCTCGCGGTGCCGCTGCCCTCCGCCGCAGCGTGGGTCGCCTCCTACGCCGAGGCCGGGGTCGAGGCGCTCGTCTTCGACGCCCCCGGCAACGGCGCGATGGCGCCGCTGTCGAACCTCGCGGCGATGGCCGTGTACATCTCGCAGAACCCCGCGGGCTGACCCGCGCCGGCTCCCCGCTGTGTCGGCCCGCCGCTGGCGGCCGCTGCTCAGGAGAACGCGAACGTTTGGCCGCGCACCCGCCCCGGACGCGGCGTGTCTCCTGAGAACGGTACGCGCCCCGCAGCCGCGCCGCGCGCCGCACCTCGCGCAGCCGCGCCGCGCGCCGCCGCGCCCCTCACCTCGTGCAGCCGCGCCGCGCGCCTCGCCTCGTGCAGCCGCGCAGCCGCACCTCGCGCAGCCGCGCCCCCCCACCTCGTGCAGCCGCGCAGCCGCACCTCGTGCAGCAACTCAGGAGAGTCCGCGCGATCATGCCCCACCGGCCGGCGTCCGTCACTGATTTCCTGAGAACGGTACGCCCGGCAGCCGCGCCTCGAGCCGCGCCGGACCTCGCGCCGCCGCGCTACGCGCTTCACCTCACCTCGTGCAGCAACTCAGGACAGCCCGCGCGATTCGGCCCCGCCGGTCGGCGTCCGTCACTGATCTCCTGAGAAGCGGCCCGGCTCAGCGTCGAGGGCGTGGGCGACGAGAGGGCCCGTGCGCGAGGAGTCCACGGACCGCAGCAAGCACGCGCTCCGGATTCCACATGATGTCGGCGGCCATGGGGCGCAGGATCGTGTAGCCCAGCGCCGCCAATGCCAGGTCCCGGCGACTGTCGGTGAGTCGGGCGGCGAGACCTGCGTGGTGGGCGTCGCTGTCGCACTCGACGACGAGCCAGCCATCGACGAGAAGGTCGACCCGACCGACGCCGGCGATGCGCACCTGCGGCTCGACGGAGTGCGCGACGCCGCGCAGCATGAGGCGCATCAGCGTTTCCGTGCCGGCTTCGGCGCGTCCGTCGATCAGGGGGCGCAGGCGGCCGTAGCGTGCGGGCAGACCTGAGAACAGCACATCGACGTCGCTGGGCTCCATCAGTCCGAGATGGATCGCGCTGTCGATCGTGGCGATCGCAGCACGCGGATGCTGGCAGCGTACGGCGTGGGACAGCGCCTGCGGCAGGCTGTCCGCCAGCTCGCCGTCGCCCGGTCGACGCGGCGTGTCGGACCAGTGGACTCGAGCCGTCCGGGTCCACTCCTCATTCAGGCGGCCGGCATTCTGCGCGACGCGCACGTGCAAGCGGTCATCGTCGAGCACGAACGCGCCGAGGAGTCGCAACAGGCTCACGCAGCTGAGCACGCCACCGGCACGGCACGCGTCGATGAGTGGGGTGGGCGTGTCCGGGGAGACGTAGTGGTCGCGGCGTGCGCGCACGAGGCGTCCATCGGCAACCGCCCGCGCGATGTCGCGCCGCCGGAGCCCGGACGCCAGAAGGTCGTTCCGGGAGGAGAATCCGGCCGTCAGCACAACGGCGGCCTGCTGTCGGACTGCGGCACGTTCGGGTGGACGGAGCACCGCCTCAGCCTCCGCCCCAGCGCGGGCGGTTTGCGACCGGCATCCGATCTCCATGGACAATCGTCGGGTCTCCGCAAATGGGGAGAGGAGGACGGCAGGCGCCCCGCGCTCAGGAATCCGCCGCATCCCGCCGCTCGACGCGCCATCGACCATCGCGTTCTCCTGAGAAAGAGCACACCGGGATCCGTCACCACCGCGCGCTGATCAGCCCGCTCTCCCGGCCGTCAGTTCCCCGCGTGAGGCCATTGGTCAGGACGTTGTGCGGCTCCACACCGCGCGCCGGCTGATCGGGCGATCTTGTCCTGAGAACGTGCTCACGCGCACCCAAACCGGTCCAGACGGATGCCGGCTCACGCACGCCTCCGCCCGTACGCACACGCACGCGCACGCACCGCCACCGGCACCGGCCGCTCGCCATGCGCCGATCTCAGGCCTTCTCGTCGTCGGCGCCGCCGCGGCGGGTGCCGGTGCGGAGTGATCCTGAGAACGGGCTCGCCGGGACCACGCACGAACCGGCACCATGCACCGGCACCGGCACCGCGCTGACGGCCGCACCCGAGCCAACCGCCGCCGGGCGGTCGCTAGGGTCGGGGGATGGAACCGGTCACGCTGCGGACGCCGCGGCTCGAGCTGTCGATCCCGACCGACTTCGACGTGGACGCGATCACCATCGCCGCGCAGGATCCGGAGGTCCCGCGCTGGACGACGCTGCCCTCGCCCTACGAGCGCTCGCACGCCGAGGACTTCGTCGACCGCGTCGGCGAATGGTGGCGCACCGGAACGGAGCTCACCTGGGCGATCCGCACCGGCGGGTCGTGGATCGGGATGATGGGCCTCCACGGCGCCCATCCCGGCGGGGCGGCGGAGATCGGGTTCTGGATGGCCGCCTCGGCGCGCGGCCACGGCTACGTCACGGAGGCGGCGCGGGCGGTCGTCGACTTCGGCTTCGCCGAGCCGCTCGGCCTCGCGCGCATCCAGTGGCGCGCGGTCGTCGGAAACGTCGCCTCGGCCCGCACCGCGCGCAGCCTCGGCTTCCGGTACGAAGGGCTGCTGCGACAGGGACTCTCCGACGTCCGGGGCCGCCACGACGGGTGGATCGCGGCCCTCCTGCCGACCGACGATCGGGCCCCGCAGACCTGGCCGATCCTGCCGGACTGAGCCGGCTCCCGGCGAGGGGTCCGGCCCGAGCCGCGCAACCCCTGCCGACGCGTCGGAGCCGCGTGGCAGGATGACCGCATGCCCGAGATGCCGGAAGTGCAGGGACTCGTCGACTACCTCGGCGCACGCGAGGGCGGCCGCCTGGTCGGACGCTCCATCACCACGGCCCGCGTCGCCAACATCGCCGCCCTGAAGACCTACGACCCGCCGATCGATGCGCTCGTCGGCACGACCGTCACCGGAGCCGCCCGCCACGGCAAATTCGTCGACCTGACGACGGATGCCGGCATCCACCTCGTCTTCCATCTGGCGAAAGCCGGGTGGCTCCGCTGGTACGAGGCCCTACCTGCCACCGTCATCCGCCCCGGCAAGACCCCGATCGCGCTCCGCATCGGCTTCGACGACGGGTCGGGATTCGATCTCACCGAGGCGGGCACGAAGAAGTCGCTCGCCATCTCCGTCGTGCGCGACCCCGCGGAGGTGCCCGGCATCGCCCGTCTCGGCCCGGATCCGCTCGATCCGGCCGTCGATCGCGACGCCTTCGCGGGTCTGCTCGCCGGACGCCGCACCCAGATCAAGGGCGTCCTGCGCGATCAGTCGATCATCGCGGGCATCGGCAACGCCTACTCGGACGAGATCCTCCACGCGGCGAAGATGTCGCCGTACGCTCTGGCCGCGACGCTCGACGACGCCGAGATCGACCGGCTCTTCGCGGCGATGTCCGACACCCTCGCCGAGGCGGTCGCTGCGGCATCCGGCAGACCTCCCGCCGATCTCAAGGACGCCAAACGCCGCGGGATGCGCGTGCACGGGCGCCGCGGCGAGACCTGCCCGGTGTGCGGCGATGAGGTGCGCAGCGTCTTCTTCGCCGACAACAGCCTCGAATACTGCCCGACGTGCCAGACCGGCGGCAAGCTGCTCGCCGACCGCCGGCTCTCGCGGCTGCTGAAGTGACGGCGCGCGCGAGGAGCAGCGCGCAGCAGCCTCAGTCCAGGGTGTCCATGAGGGTGCGGGCGTCGTCGTCGACCCAGTCGAGCGACTTCGACACGGCCTTCTGCCACAGGCGGTAGCGGCGTCCGCGCTCGTCGGAATCCATCCGCGGCTCGAATCGGCGATCCTCCTGCCAGTACCGTCGCAGCTCGTCGCGACTCGACCACACGCCGGTCGCGAGGCCCGCGGCGTAGGCGGCACCGAGCGCCGTCGTCTCGACGACCTTCGGACGCACCACAGGCAGGCCCAGCACGTCCGCCTGGAACTGCATGAGGAAGTCGTTGCGCGTCATCCCGCCGTCGACCCGGAGCTCGTCGATACACCGGCCGCTGTCGCCGAGTGCCGCGTCGAGCACGTCGCGCGTCTGGAACGCCGTCGCCTCGAGGGCGGCTCGCGCGATGTGGGCCTTCGTCACGTACCGGGTGAGGCCGAGCAGCGCACCGCGCGCGTCGGGCCGCCAGTAGGGCGCGAACAGTCCCGAGAACGCCGGCACGAAGTACGCGCCGCCGTTGTCGTCGACCGTCGCCGCAAGTGTTTCGACGTCTTCGGAGCGCTGGATGATCCCGAGGTTGTCGCGCAGCCACTGCACGAGCGAGCCGGTGACGGCGATCGACCCCTCGAGCGCGTAGCGCGCCGGCTCGTCACCGCACCGGTAGGCGACGGTCGTGATGAGTCCCGCGTCCGAACGGACGATCTCGGTGCCGGTGTTCAGCAGCAGGAAGTTGCCGGTGCCGTAGGTGTTCTTCGACTCCCCGGCGTCGAACGCCGCCTGGCCGAACGTCGCCGCCTGCTGGTCGCCGAGGATGCCGGCGATCGGAACGCCCCGCAGCACCTCCGGAACGTCGACGTCGCCGAGGACCTCCGACGACGAGCGGATCTCGGGCATCATCGATCGCGGGATGCGCCAGTGCGCGAGCAGGTCGTCCGACCAGTCGAGGGTGGTCAGCTCCATGAGCAGCGTCCGGCTGGCGTTCGTGACGTCGGTGACGTGGATGCCGCCGCGCACTCCCCCGGTGAGGTTCCAGACCACCCAGGTGTCGGGGGTGCCGAACAGCAGGTCGCCGGCCTCGGCGCGCGCACGGGCACCGTCGACGTGGTCGAGGATCCAGGCGATCTTCGAGGCGGAGAAATAGCTCGCCAGCGGCAGCCCGGTCGCCTCGGCGAACCGGAACGCACCGTCGGGGTGCTCGGCGATCATGCGGTCGAGTGCCGGCTGGGTGCGGGTGTCCTGCCAGACGATCGCGTTGTGGATCGGGCGCCCGGTACGGCGGTCCCAGACGACGACCGTCTCGCGCTGGTTCGTCACGCCGACCCCGGCGAGATCGTCGGAGCCGATTCCCGCGCGGCTGAGGGCCGTCGCGACGACCCACTGGGTGTTGGTCCAGATCTCGACCGGATCGTGCTCGACGCGTCCCGCTCGCGGGAAGATCTGCTCGTGCTCGCGCTGAGCGGTCGTGACGATCCGTGCGGTCTCGTCGAAGACGATCGCCCGCGTGGAGGTGGTCCCCTGGTCGATCGCGAGGATGTGGGTCACACGACCTCCTCTTCGAGATGCGTCGACGCATCCTCCCACGAGGGATCGGCGGCGTGCACGCGCTGCTCGGCGAGCCGCACCTCGCGCTCGATCGCAGCGGCATCCCACCCGAGCACCGGGGCGACGGCCTCGGCGATCTCGCGGACGGCGTCGCTCGTGGCGCCGCCGGTGAACGCGATGCTCGTGCGGCGCATGAGCAGGTCGTCGAGGTGGTGGACGTCCTCGGTGCGGGCGAGGTGCCGGAGCTCGGCCGTGCTGTAGCGCGGGGCGTGGACGAGCGGGGCGTCCTCGGCGTCGGCGGCGATCGCCGCGACCAGGTCGGCCGCGACGGTGCCGTAGCGATCGAGCAGCTCGGCGACGCGCTCGGGCGCGACCGTCCCGGCGTGGGTGTCGACCCAGCGACGGTGCGCGGCCTCGGTGGTCGGGAAGCCGGCGCCGCCGCCGATGGCGCGCCCCTTGGTGGAGGTGCGGCGCGGCATCCCGATGATCTCGAGCGCGCGGTCGGCGAGCGCCTCGCCCGACGCGCGGAAGGTCGTCCACTTGCCGCCGACGAGGCTGAGGAGCGTGCTGGTCGTCTCTCCGCTGCCGAGAGTCGCAGCTTCGATGCGGTAGTCGCGCGAGACGAAGCCCGGTGCGAGTCCGTCGTGGCCCGGGAGCGGGCGCACACCCGAGAAGCGGTAGACGATCTGCGACCGGTCGACGGGGATGCCGGGAAGCACCTGGCCGATGAGGTCGATGAAGTAGTCGACCTCGTCCTCGGTGCACACCATCGGGTCGGCCATGTCGTGCTCGAGGTCGGTCGTCCCCACGAGCACGCGGCCCTTGAGCGGATAGATGAGGACGATGCGACCGTCGTTGTTCTCGAAGAACAGCTCGCGACCGGCGGTCGCCTCGAGCAGGCGCGGGTGCTCGAGGACGATATGCGAGCCCTTCGTGCCGCCCATGAACCGGGTCGGGGTCCCCAGTGCGTCGTTCGTGAGATCCGTCCACGGGCCGGTGGCGTTGATGACGACCGGCGCGGTGAAGGTCGACTCGGCGCCGCTCTCGTCGCGCAGCACGATGCGACCGTCGCGGGTCGCCACGGCTGCGACGTGATTGGCCGCGCGCGCCCGGTCGCCGCCGGCCGCGCGGCCGTCGCGCAGCACGTCGATGGCGAGCCGCTCCGGGTCGTGCAGCGAGGCGTCCCAGTAGGTCGCGGTGTAGGCGGTGTCGGGGTGCAGCTCGGGGATCTCGGCGAGCGAGCGCCGGCGCCCGTGGAAGCTGTGTCGCGGCACGCGGCCGCCGCCGCGCGAGAACGAGTCGTAGATGACGAGGCCGATCTTGATCAGCAGCGCGCCGCGCGGCCGGCGCGGCCCCGCGCCGTGGCGGAGGAAGCGCAGCGGGGCCGTGAACAGGCCCGAGAAGGTGGACCCGATCGGGATGGTGGTGCGCAGCGGCCGGACGTAGTGGGGGGCCGAGAGCAGGAGGGCGTTCCGCTCGGTGACCGCCTCGTGCACGAGGCGGAACTCGCCGTTCTCGAGGTACCGGATGCCGCCGTGGATCATGTGCGAGGACGCCGCGGACGCGCCGCTGATGAAGTCCCCGCGTTCGACGAGCGCCACGTCGACGCCCTGCAGCGCGAGGTCGCGGAAGGCGGCGAGACCGTTGATCCCTCCTCCGATGATGAGGACATCCGCGTTCGGGCGCTCGCGGAGGGAGTCGATCGGCGACGTCGGCTCGGGCATGGGGTTCCTTTCGGCGAACGTGGTTTCCATCATCTCAACCGACACCGGCGACGGGGCCGGGGCGACGTGTGGAAACGGCCTGTGGGGCGCAGTTCGTGACGTCGGGCGCGGACATCGCCGCGCCTCGCGCCTGGAACTGCGCCCGGTAGGATCGGCCTGAGACTCAGCTCACGCGGTAGGCGGTGAAGCGGACCGTGTTCGCCTCGCGCACGGCGGAGGCGACGTACACGGACCGCTGGAGCTCCGCCCAGCGCGGCGCCGAGGTCTCGATGCGGATCGCCGTGCGGAAGTAGTAATCGCCCGGATCCACCGGCTCACCGCGCAGCAGCGCGTCGAGCACCGCGGGGTCACCGCTGCGGACGCCGGAGACCTGGAGGTACAGCAGCTCGCCCGCCGCTGTGCGCGCGCTGTAGCGGCAGTCGATCTCGATGGCGCCGTCGTCGCGCAGGATCTGCCAATCCGCGCCGCCCGGCACGATCTCGGCGTCCAGGCCGCCGCTGACCGCTCCCCCGACGATGGGGACGACGCGCCGGTGGCCCACGCGGGTGGTGCCGTAATCGTCGGGCGGCCCGAGGTCGACGCGCACCTCGAAGGCGGGCTCGAGCCCCGGGGTCGTCGGACGCACCATCATCCGGCCCGCCGTTCCTGCTCGACGAGCATCTCTGCCGCCTGGTCGTCGCGCCGCAGCTCGACGAGCACATCGCGCAACCGCTCGAGCGCCGGCAGTGCCCGCTCCAGCGCCTTCAGATCATCGCCCGACAGCATCTCGGCCGCCTCCGTCATGATCGCGCCCGACGCCTCGTCGAACCGGGCGAAGTACCCCAGCGCGTCTCGCGACGCCGCGACGTCGACCCGTCGTCGGTCGTCGGAGCGCGTCTCGCGCGAGATCAGGCCGCGGCGTTCCATCTGCGCGAGGAGGTTGCTGATCGTCGAGCGGCCGAGGCCCAGCGATGCCGCGAGCTCGCCGGGCGCAGCGGTCGTGCCGGCCGGCAGCGCGCGAATGATCTCGACCTGGGCGTCGGGGATGTCGGGGAGCTGCTCGCGGGCGGCTGCCGCGGCGCGAAGGGTGCGTCGCAGCGGTGAGAGCACCGCTGCGAGGCGGACGACGTCGAGGCTCATCGCGCCCCGACCCGGACGCTGTACGACTCGCGCGCGCTCAGCTGCGACGGCTCGAAGCCCGCCGCGCGCTTGAACGAGGTCGCCGCCTCGACGAGCTCGTCGTGCGGGATGACGTCCTCGATGCGATCGAATCCCTCGGGCGCGCGCTCGTAGGCGAGCTGCATGACGCGCTCGGGGCCGCCGCCCCGGTTGCCGTGGAGCAGCGCCGCCATCGCGGGGCGCCGCTCCTCGTCGTAGCGGGCGAGCGCGGCCACCGGATCAGCCTCGGTCGCGAGGTGGAAGGCGAGGACGCGTCCGTCGATGATGGCCTGCGAGGCGCCGTTCGACCCGTTCGGATACATCGCGTGCGCGGCGTCGCCGAGGAGTGTCGCGCGTCCGAACGACCAGCGATCGACCGGGTCCAGGTCGACCATCGGGTACTCCAGCAGCTCATCGGATGCCGCGATGATGCCGGGGACGTCGATCCAGTCGAACGTCCAGTCGCGGAACAGCTCGACGATCGGCTCGCGCGGGACGGAACGGTTCCAGTCGACGCCCGGCTGCCCCGCGGCGCGCTGCTCGGCGATGAAGTTGAGCACGACCCGGCCGCTCTCGTCGGGCGGCGAGATCGGGTACGCGACGAACCGCTTCTCGCCGTCGCCCGCCATGATCATCGTCGAGCGGTCGAGGAACGGCTTCACACGCGCGGTCCCGCGCCAGAGGGTGAGCCCCGACCACTGCGGCCCCGGCTGACCCGGGTGCAGGATCCTCCGGAGCGTCGAATGGATGCCGTCGGCACCGATGACGACGTCGGCGTCGACCTCCACCGGGCCTCCCGCGGTCACGAGCTGCAGCTTCTCGACGTCACCCGCCGACCGGAGACCGACGAGCTGGTGGTCGAGCCGGACGACGTCGCCCAGCCGCTCGCGGACCGCGGCCAGTAGCTCGAGCTGCAATCGGCCCCGATGCACCGACACCTGGGGCCAGTCGTACCCCGCGCCGATTCCGCGCGGCTCGGTCCAGATCCGCTGCCCGCGCCGGGTGTAGTACGACAGCGTTCGCGGGGCGACGCCGATCCGCTCGATGCGATCGGCCAGCCCGAGCTCGGTGAGTTCGCGCAGGGCGTGCGGGAGCAGGTTGATGCCGACGCCCAGGCCCCGGATCTGCGGGGTCCGTTCGTAGACGGTGATGTCGTGGAATCCGGCTGCGTGGAGGCTGAGGGCTGCGGCGAGGCCGCCGATGCCGCCTCCGAGGATGGCGATGCGCACGTGCGTCTCCTTCTCGCTCGACGTCGATGTCGAGCTCGCGGGTAGTTTTGCATGTGAATCATCTCGTGTCCAGAGGCGGATCCGCGGCGATCCGCCTGCGCCGACCACCCTCGGCCGACGCGTCATCCGGCGTCGCATTCGGCGTCCGGTCCGACGGGAATGCCGCGGTCGCGTCCGCGTTCACTACCATCGGAGTATCAAACGTGCTCCGGGGTCGGTGGGAATCCGAACCGGCGGTGAGAGTCCGCGACCCCCGCGGCCTTCGGGCTTCGGGGTTGATCCGGTGGAATTCCGGGACCGACGGTGATGCGACGCGAGTCGCGAGTCCGGATGGAAGGAAGCACGGGCAGCGTTCGCGCTGCGCGCGCCCGTTCGCGTCCCCGGAGCCTGACAGAAGGACCACGGATGCCGGGCGCCACCGATCGGGAACACGCGGCGATGCGCCGCGCCCTCGAGCTCGCCACGCGCGGTCCGCGGGGCCTGAACCCCCAGGTCGGCGCCGTCATCCTCGGCCCGGCCGGTGAAATCCTCGCCGACGGGTGGCACCGCGGCGCCGGAACCGCGCACGCCGAGGTCGACGCGCTGTCGCAGCTCGCGCCCGGCGCCGCGCGCGGCGCGACGGCCGTCGTGACGCTCGAGCCCTGCAACCACACCGGGCGCACCGGACCCTGCGCGGTCGCGCTGCTCGAAGCGGGCATCGCCCGCGTCGTGTACGCGGTCTCCGACCCGGGCGACGCGTCCGCCGGCGGAGCCGAGCGCCTGCGCGCCGCCGGTGTCGACGTCGTCGCGGGCGTCGAGGTGGACCGGGCTCGCGCGCTCATCGCCGACTGGCTCGCCGTGCAGCGCCTCGGGCGGCCGCTCGTCACGGTCAAGTGGGCGCAGTCCCTCGACGGTCGCGCCGCCGCCGCCGACGGCACGAGCAAGTGGATCACCGGCCCGGCGGCGCGCGCCGACGTCCACCGCCGTCGGAGCGAGGCGGACGCGATCGTGGTCGGCACGGGAACCCTGCTCGCCGACGATCCCGCCCTGACCGCCCGCCGCGACGACGGGTCGCTCTACGAGCGGCAGCCGATGCCGGTGGTGCTCGGCCAGCGCGCCGTTCCGGGCGATGCGCTCGTGCACCGGCATCCGCTCGCCCTGCTCCACCGCGACGGCGAGAACCTCGGCGGCGAGAGCGAGAACGCGCCGTCGCTCATGGACGAGCTGCGGGATCTCGGCGTACAGCGGGTCTTCGTCGAGGGCGGACCGACCATCGCGAGCGCGTTCCTCCGCGCCGGCCTCGCCGACGAGGTGCTCGTGTACATCGCACCGACGCTGATCGGATCCGGAACCGGCGGCGCCGATCGCACGGCCGTCCGCTTCATCGGCGTCGACACCATCGCCGCGCAGCACCGCCTCCGCGTCACCTCGATCGACCGGCTCGGCGACGACATCCTCGTGGTCGCCGAGCCCGCACCACCCGCAGAAGGGAACGCCTGATGTTCACCGGAATCATCGAAGAGCTCGGCGAGGTCACCGCCGTTCAGCCGTCGGGCGACGGCGTGCGCCTGACCGTCCGGGCGCCGCGCGCCGTCTCGGACGCCGGACACGGCGACTCCATCGCCGTCAGCGGGGTCTGCCTGACGGTCGTCGACCAGGGCGAGGACTGGTTCACCGCCGACGTCATGCATCAGACGCTCGAGATGTCGAGCCTCGCCGGGGTCGAGGTCGGCCGGCCGGTGAACCTCGAGCGCGCCCTCGCCGCGCACACGCGCCTCGGCGGCCACATCGTCCAAGGCCACGTCGACGGAACCGGCGTGCTGGTCGAGGTGCGACCCGGCGAGCAGTGGCGCGTGCTGCGCATCTCGCTGCCGGCCGCCCTCGCACCGCTCGTCGTCGACAAGGGCTCGATCTGCGTCGACGGCGTCTCGTTGACCGTGAGCGACGTCAGTGCCGCGGATGCCGGCGAGCACTGGTTCGAGGTCTCGCTCATCCCCGAGACGCTCGCTGCGACGACCCTCGGCAGCCGGGCCGCGGGTGATCTCGTCAACCTCGAGACCGACATCCTCGCCCGTCACGTCCAGCGCCTGCTCGCCTTCTCCTCCCCTCTCCCGAACGAAGGAGGCTCCCGATGAGCCTTTCCCCCATCTCCGCAGCCCTCGACGCCCTCCGGGCCGGTCGCCCGATCCTCGTCGCCGACGACGAGCACCGCGAGAACGAGGGCGACGTCATCCTCTCGGCCGCCCTCGCGACGCCCGAGTGGATCGCCTGGACCGTCCGTCACTCGAGCGGCTTCATCTGCGCACCGATGCCCGCCGAGTGGGCCGACCGCCTCGACCTGCCCCCCATGGTCGAGACCAACGAGGATGCGCGCGGCACGGCGTACACCGTGTCGGTCGATGCGTCGACGGGCGTCACGACCGGCATCAGCGCGGCCGATCGCGCCCGCACGCTTACCGTGCTGGCAGACCCCGACGCCGTCCCGACGAGCCTCATCCGTCCCGGCCACATCCTGCCGCTGCGGGCCGTCGACGGCGGTGTGCGCGAGCGCAGCGGTCACACCGAGGCGGCCGTCGAGCTCATGCGTCTGGCCGGCCTCGAGCCGGTCGGTGCGATCGCCGAGGTCGTCGCCGAGGACGGATCGATGATGCGGCTGCCCGGGCTGCTCGAGCTCGGTGAGCGCGACGGTGTGCCGGTCATCACGATCGAGCAGCTCATCGCCCACCTCGACGAGACCGATCCGCGACCGGCGGCGGCCTCCGAGGGCGGGGCCCGGCGCCGGGTGAGCCTCCGCGCCGAAGCGCACGTGCCCACCTCGCACGGGTCGTTCCGCTTCCGCGCCTACAAGGACCGCGTCACCGGCACCGACCACATCGCGGTCGTCTCGGGCGAGCTCGGCGACGACGCGCCGCTCGTGCGCGTCCACTCCGAGTGCCTGACGGGCGAGGCCTTCGGTTCGCTCAAGTGCGAGTGCGGTCCGCAGCTGGACGCGGCGCTCGATGCGATCGATGAGAACGGCGGCATCGTCATCTACATGCGCGGCCACGAGGGTCGCGGCATCGGCCTCATCAACAAGCTCCGGGCCTACCAGCTCCAGGAGCGCGGGCTCGACACCCTCGACGCGAACCTCGCTTTGGGCCTCCCCGCCGATGCGCGCGACTACGCCGCCGCCGCCGGCATCCTCGCGGACCTCGGCGTCGACAGCATCCGGCTGCTGACGAACAACTCCGACAAGGTGTCGCAGCTGCGCGATCTCGGGCTCGACATCGTCGAGCAGGTGCCGCTGCTGGTGGGCGTCGGCGCGAACAATCACCAGTACCTCGCCACCAAGCGCGACCGCATGGGACACATCATCGACGGCGCCGAGCTCGATGCGGCACTGGCCCGCACCGAGGCAGCCGGTGCCGCCACAGCCGCCGCGGCCCCCGCCGAGCCCGCCCTCCCCGCAACGACCACCCCCGCACAGAACACGGAGACCCCCGCATGAGCGGACACGGAGCACCCGACCGTCAGAGCATCGACGCGTCCGACCTGAAGGTGGTCGTCGTCGCCGGCCAGTGGCATGACGTGATCACCGACGGGCTGATCGCGGGAGCCGAGCGCGTGCTCGAGGAGTCGGGCGCCGCCTGGCGCCTCGTCCGCGTGCCGGGCTCGTTCGAGCTGCCGGTCGTGGCCAAGGCCGCTCTCGACGCCGGCGCCGACGCCGTCGTCGCGCTCGGCGTGATCATCCGCGGCGGCACCCCGCACTTCGACTTCGTGTCGTCGGCGGCCACCGACGGACTGACGCGCGTCGCCCTCGACACCGGCAAGCCGGTCGGATTCGGGGTACTCACCCTCGACGACGAGCAGCAGGGCATCGACCGCGCGGGACTCGCCGGTTCGAAGGAGGACAAGGGCGCCGAGGCGGCCGACGCGGCGCTCCGCACCGCGCTGACCCTCCGCACCCTGCGCGCCTGACCGCCCGCCCCTCGCCCCCCCCTCGCACCCCTCGCGCCGCGAGCCAGCATCCGAGCACCGAGACAGCCGCCACCAGCTGCTGGCTCGGTGCTCGACTGCTGTTTCGGCGAACTCGCACCTTCAGTTAGGCTGAGGGTATGGAAACGCTGCGCGGTATCGTCCTCGTCATCCACCTCGTCGGCTTCGCGACGCTCTTCGGCGCCTGGGCGGTCGAAGCCGTCGGGGCACGGCGCATCACGCGGGTCATGAGCTACGGCCTGCTCATCGCGGGCGTCGCCGGGCTCGCCCTCGCCGCCCCCTGGGGCACCGACCACGACATGAACTACACCAAGATCGCCGTGAAGCTCGTCGTCCTCCTCGCGATCGGCGCCTTCCTCGGCATCGGGTCGGCACGCCAGAAGCGCAGCGGAAGCGCCCCCGCGCCGCTGTTCTGGCTCATCGGACTCGCAACCGTCGCCAACGTGGCCGTCGCCGTGCTCTGGCGCTGACCCGCTCCGCCGGGTCCGCGCTCCCGCCTGGGAGTCCGGATCACGATGACGGATGCCGTACCTCGCCGCCCGAGGTGCGGCATCCGTCGTAGGATGGTCGATCGTGCGTCGCCGACACCGTCGACGCCCCGGTGAACCCATCCGTGCACGACGCCCGCCGCACCACCCCGCCTCGGACGCCCGCCCACCGGCGCGCTCCCACGAGGGCGCAATCGACGTTCCTCCAGACAGGCAGCTCCCCCGCAATGTCCCCCGCCGCCACCTCCTCTTCTCCTGAGGCCACAGCCGCACCCGCCAATCCCCGGTCCCGCGTCATCACCGCGAGCCTCGTCGGCACGACGATCGAGTTCTACGACTTCTACGTCTATGCCACGGCCGCGGTGCTGGTGTTCCCCATCCTCTTCTTCCCCAGCGACGACGACACCGCGTCGCTGCTCGCCTCGTTCGCCGTCTTCGGCGCCGCGATGATCGCCCGCCCCATCGGCGCCGTGGTCTTCGGCCACTTCGGCGACAAGTTCGGCCGCAAAGCGACCCTCGTCGCCTCCCTGCTCACGATGGGCATCGCCACGGTGCTCATCGGCTGCCTGCCGACCTTCAACGACATCGGCTGGTGGGCAGCGCTCCTGCTGCTCGTCCTCCGCCTCGCGCAGGGCTTCGCCCTCGGCGGCGAGTGGTCGGGCGCGGCACTGGTCGCCACCGAGAACGCCCCGAAGGGCAAGCGCGCGTGGTACGGCACGTTCCCGCAGCTGGGCGCTCCCATCGGCTTCATCATCGCCAACTCGGTGTTCCTGGCGATCTACTTCACCCTCCCCCACCCCGACGGCCCGGCGCAGCGCTCCGAGGAGTTCCTCGCCTGGGGCTGGCGCGTGCCCTTCCTCTTCTCGGCGGTCATGGTCATCGTCGGCCTCTGGGTGCGCCTGAAGCTCGTCGAGTCCGACACCTTCGCGAAGGCGGAGAAGACCGGCGCGATCCGCAAGTTCCCGCTCGGCTCGGTCATCCGAGGCCACTGGCGCGCGCTCATCCTCGGCACGTTCATCATGCTGGCGACCTACGTGCTCTTCTACCTGATGACGAGCTTCACCCTCGCCTACGGCACGAAGCCCACCCTCGAGGCGGCGCAGGCCACCGCCGAGGCGACCGGCGCGCCCTTCGACGCCGCGACCTACGTGCCGGGACTCGGGTTCGGGTTCACCGACTTCGTCATCATGCAGATCGTCGGCGTCATCTTCTTCGGCATCTTCACCCTGCTCTCGGGTCCGGTCGCCGACTCGATCGGCCGCCGCAAGCTCCTGCTGTGGGTGACCGGCGTCATCGCGGTCTTCGGCCTGCTGTTCGCCGTCTTCCTCGCGCCCCAGCTCGACCCGAAGTTCACGGGGGCGCTCGTGCAGGCCTTCCTCGTGCTCGGCTTCATGCTCATGGGCGCGACCTTCGGCCCGATGGGCGCGCTGCTGCCCGAGCTGTTCCCGACGAACGTCCGCTACACCGGCTCGGCGATCTCGTACAACGTCGCGTCGATCCTGGGCGCCGCCGTGGCCCCGAGCATCGCGACCACCCTGTGGGCGCTGGCGGGCGGATCGACCTGGCTGGTCGGCGTCTACCTGACCGGCTCGGCCGTCCTGACCTTCATCGCCCTGTGGCTGTCGAAGGAGACGAAGGACACCGAGTACGAGACGAACATCGGCGAGGCGACCGCGTCGCGCTGAGCTCGTCCGACACGACGGATGCCGCGGACCTTCGGGTTCGCGGCATCCGTCGTTCTCGGGCACCGGTCGGCGACGGCCGCGGCTCCGGTCCGTTCTCAGGAGAAGCAGGCTCCCCCGGCTGGATCACGCCCGGAGGTCGGCGAATCTCCTGAGATCGTGCACGAGAACGGGCGATGCCGCCGGCCACGCTGCGCAGCGTGGCTCAGTCGAGGAAGAGCGATCGCAGCCGCTTCGTCGTGAACACGAGTCCCAGCGCGATCATGACGACGAAGTACAGCACGTGCCAGAGCATCCCGATCGAGAGGATGCCGGTGGTGAGGCCCCGGATCAGCTCCACGCCGTGCCACAGCGGCAGCGCCTGCACGACGATCTGCACGCCCTCGGGATAGACGGTGATCGGGTAGAAGGTCGCGGAGAAGAGGAACATCGGCAGGAGCACGAAGTTGATCCAGTCCATGTGCTGGAAGGTCTTCATGTAGCTCGTCACCGCCATGCCGACGCTCGCGAAGCCGAACGCGATCAGCAGGACCGCCGGCAGGGCGAGCACGGCCGTCGGCGCGAGGTTCAGACCGAACACCTGCATGATGATCATGAAGCCGCTCGCGTAGACGAGACCCCGCAGCAGCGCGTACATGATCTCCCCGAGCGCGACATCGAGCGGGCCGAGCGAGGTCGACAGCATCCCCTCGTAGAGCTTGCCGTAGTTGAGCTTGAAGAAGACGTTCCACGTCGAGTCGTAGACCGCGCCGTTCATCGCCGACACCGCCAGCAGCGCGGGGGCGATGTAGGCGGCGTAGGGAACCTCGACACCGCCCGACGTCTGCACGTCTCCGATGAGCGAGCCCAGCCCGATCCCCATCGAGGCGAGGTAGAACACCGGCTCGAAGAAGCCCGAGAGCACCACGATCCAACTCGAGGAACGGGCCGCGATGAGACCGCGCTGCACGACGGCGCCGGGGTTGCCGGCCCACAGCGCCCGAACGCCCCCGCGGCGCCCGTCGGCGTCCGGCATCCCGATCCGGCCTGCGGTCGCATTCACGTCAGCACTCACTTCGCGAGCCTCTCGGTGAACACGCGCCGACCCCAGAGGTATCCGACCGCGGCGAGCGCGAGCAGGTAGGCGATGTGGAGCACGATCATTCCGGGGCCGAGGTCGGCGCCGAACGTCGCCGCGCGGCCGAGCTCGGCACCGTGCCACAGCGGCGAGATCCATCCGATCCACTGCAGCCAGCCCGGCAGCGTCTCGAGCGGGTAGAAGGTGCCCGAGAAGAGGAACATCGGCATGAAGAGGAAGCGCTGGACGAGCGCGAACTGCCCCTTGTCGTCCTCGATCGATCCGGCGTAGGCCATGAGCGGGATGCCGAAGGCGAGCCCGGCCGCGACGCCCGCGAAGATCGCGAGCCACCCGGTCGCCGGCGTCGGCACCGCGCCGAACGGGAGGAGCCAGATGAAGAGGTAGTACGCGACGACGGCGACGATCATGCGTGCCGTCGCGCCGGCGATGACGCCGTTCGCGATCTGCGGGCTCGACAGGGGCGAGGCTGTGAAGCCGTAGAAGTAGCGTCGCCACTTGAACCCCGCCATGACGGGATAGGTCATCTCCTCGGACGCGACCGCGATCGCCGCCGTCACCAGCAGCGCGGGTGCCACGAAGGGCAGATACGAGACCTCCTGGCCGTGCGATACGAGCGGCACCTGGATGAGGGCGGCGAGGCCGATCGCGAGTCCCAGCAGGTACATGATCGGCTGCCCGATCGCACCGACGACGATCGTCCAGCCGTAGGCGCGCATGGCGCGCACCATGTGCTCGGTGACGTACCAGCTGCCGTACCGGCGAGGCCGGCGACCGGCCGCGAGCGCCTCCGCGCGGAGGTCGTCGAGGGTCGGATGATCGGTTCGCGTCGTCATTCGATCAGCGACCGTCCGGTGAGGCGCAGGAACACGTCCTCGAGGCTCGAGCGCCGCACGAGGCTCGTGAGCGGCGTGAGCCCTGCGGCGCTCACGCGCTCGAGCGCCGCCTCGCCGTCCGAGGCGTAGACGAGCACCCGGTCCGGCAGCACCTCGACGCGGTCGCCGATCCCCTGCAGCTGCCCGGCCGCCTGCTCGTTGCGGTCCGAGCCGAAGCGCACCTCGAGCACCTCCCGGCTGGAGTGCTCGCGGATGAGCGAGGACGGGGTGCCCTCGGCCATGATCCGGCCCTTGTCGACGACGATGAGCCGGTCGCACAGCTGCTCCGCCTCGTCCATGTAGTGCGTCGTGAGCACGAGGGTGGTGCCGCGCTCCTTGAGCCGGAAGAGACGGTCCCACAGGACGTGACGCGCCTGGGGGTCGAGTCCCGTCGTCGGCTCGTCGAGCAGCAGGATGCGCGGGTCGTTGATGAGCCCGCGGGCGATCGTGAGGCGCCGCTTCATGCCGCCGGAGAGCTGATCGACCTTGTTCTTGGCCTTGTCCTCGAGCTGCGCGAAGGCGAGCAGCTCATCGGCCTTCTCGTGGCAGACCCTGCCGGGGAGACCGAAGTAGCGCCCGTAGATGTAGAGGTTCTCCCGCGCGTTCAGCTCGCCGTCGAGGTTGTCCTGCTGCGGCACGACGCCCAGGCGCGAGCGGATCTCGGGGCCGTAGCGGTCGGGATCGAGCCCGAGGATCTGCAGGTCGCCGCTCGTGCGGGTCGACACGGCGCCGATCATCTTCATCGTCGTGGACTTGCCCGCGCCGTTCGGTCCGAGCAGACCGAAGGACTCCCCCGGCGCGACCTCGAACGACAGGTCGTCGACCGCGACGAAGTCGGGCTTGTTCTTGACCCGATAGGTCTTGCGGAGGCTCTGTGCGGAGATGACGGATTCGGGCACCCGATAAGAGTAGCCAGAGCCGCCGACGTGGCTGCGCCGGCGACGGCACGGCACAATCGGAGGATGTCCGCCGTCCTGACCACCGTCGCCGACCTGCACCGAGCCCTCGCGGCGGGGCGCTACGCCGACGGCGGCGCCGTGCGCGTCCTCGACGTCCGCTGGCGACTCGACCGCCCGGACGGGCGACCCGACTTCCGGGCCGGCCACATCCCCGGCGCCCGCTACGCGGACCTCGACACCCAGCTGGCCGAGCACGGCCCGGCGACCGCGGGGCGGCATCCGCTCCCGTCGACCGAGCGACTGCAGCGCGCGGTGCGCGACTGGGGCATCGACACCGGCGACACCGTCGTCGTGTACGACGACGCGCGGGGCACCTCGAGCGCCCGCGCCTGGTGGGTGCTCCGCGACGCGGGGGTGACCGACGTCCGGCTGCTCGACGGCGCTCTCGCGGCGTGGATCGATGCGGGCCACGACCTCGAGACGGGCGAACCGGATGCCGCGCGCCCCGGGACCGCGATCGTCTCCCCCGGCTCGCTCCCGACGCTCGACATCGACACCGTCGCCGCGGCAGCGCAGGGCGGCCTCGTCCTCGACGCACGCGCCGGCGAGCGGTACCGCGGCGAGGTCGAGCCGATCGACCCGCGCGCGGGCCACATCCCCGGCGCCGTCTCGGCCCCGACGACCGAGAACATCGGGGCCGACGGCCGCTTCCACTCGGCCGACGATCTGCGGGCGCGGTTCGCGGCGCTCGGGGCCGAACCGGGCGCCTCCGTCGGCGTCTACTGCGGCTCGGGCGTGACCGCGGCCCACGAGGCCGTGGCGCTGACCCTCGCGGGGTACGAGCCGGTGCTGTACCCCGGCTCGTGGAGCCAGTGGTCGCAGCATCCCGACCGCCCCGTCGCGACGGGCGCCTGACCCGCCGCGTCCGCGCATCCGCATCCGCGAGACAGCACCGGGGCTCCGAGACCGCAGCTGCCGGGTGCTGTCTCGGTGCCCGAGTGCTGTCTCGGTGCTCGGGCGGCGTCTCGCGAGGGTTACGGTCGAGGGGAACGATCGTTCCGCACTCCGAGGGGCCCGCATGTCCGACACCCGCATCCGCCTGCGCGGCCGCCGCCGCACCCCCGAGGGACCGCGGGCGACGCTGCGGCAGCTGCTGCCGTACCTGTTCGAGCACAGGGGAGTCCTCGTCGCGGTCGCCGTGCTCAGCGTGATCGAGGCGGTCGCGACGCTCGGGCAGCCGCTCGTGGTCGGGCAGGTCATCGAGCGCGTGCAGGCCGGCGACGCGCTCGGCATCCTCGTCTGGGCCCTGGTCATCCTCGTGATCGTCTCGTCGGCGATCGGCGCGTTCCAGCACTACCTGCTGCAGCGCACGGGCACGGCCGTCGTGCTCTCGAGCCGCCGCCGCCTCATCGCGCGCCTGCTGCACCTGCCGATCGCCGAGTTCGACGCGCGCCGCACCGGCGATCTCGTTTCGCGCGTCGGCACCGACACGACCCTGTTGTACGCCGTCCTCACCCAGGGACTGGCGGATTCCGTCGGCAACGCCCTCATCTTCGTCGGCGCGATCGTCGCGATGCTGTTCATCGACCCGCTCCTCCTCCTGCTGATCGTGCTCGTGCTGGGGGCATCGGTCGCGGTCGTCGTCGGCCTCAGCACCCGCATCCGCCGTGCGACGCGCGAGCAGCAGGAGCGCGTCGGCGAGCTGGCGTCGGGGGTCGAGCGGGCGATCGGCTCGATCCGGACGATCCGCGCCGCGGGAGCGACCGAACGCGAAGAGGCCGCCGTCTCCGCCTCCGCGCGCGACGCCTACGACGCCGGCGTCCGGGTCGCGAAGGCCTCGGCCCTCGTCGTCCCGATCGCAGGCATCGCGCTGCAGGTGTCGCTCCTCGTCGTCCTCGGCGTGGGCGGGTACCGGGTCGCATCCGGCGCCATCACCATCGCGAGCCTCGTGACCTTCGTGATGTTCCTCTTCTTCCTCGTGCAGCCGCTCGCCTCGTTCCTCGGCGCGGTCACCTCGGTGAACCAGGCTCTCGGTGCGCTCGGCCGCATCCAGGAGGTCCTCGATCTGCCGACCGAGGACGCGAACGACGCTGATGCCGCGGCGCAGCACTCCCGGAACGACGCCGCGACCGCGGGCCGGGCCGCGGCCCCGGCCGGCGACACCGCCATCGAGTTCCGCGACGTGCACTTCCGCTACCCGGCCGCCGTCGTCGCAGCACGGCGCTCCGCCTCGACGGAGGCGCTGCGGACCCTCGCCGACGCGCGCGTGGACACCACGGCGGTCTCGACGGCCGTCGAGGAGGCGAACGAGGGCGCCGGGGACGACGGCAGCGGCGACGGGGACGGCGACGGTCGGCGCGAGGGTGCCGCGCACCGCGACGCCGAGGTGCTCCGCGGCGTCAGCTTCCGCGTTGCGCGCGGGTCGCGCGTCGCGCTCGTCGGCCCCTCCGGCGCGGGCAAGTCGACGACGCTCGCCCTCATCGAGCGGTTCTACGACGTCACGGCGGGAGCCGTCGAGGTCGGCGGCCGCGACATCCGCGCCCTCGACCGCGTCGATCTGCGCGCCCAGCTCGGCTACGTCGAGCAGGATGCGCCGACCCTCGCCGGCACCATCGCCGACAACCTGCGTCTCGCGTCTCCCGAGGCGAGCGACGCCGACTGCGAACGCGTGCTGCGCGCCGTCAACCTCGGCGAGGTGCTCGAGCGCAGCGACCTGGGCCTCGAGGCGCCCGTCGGCGAGGCCGGCGTCATGCTCTCGGGCGGCGAGCGTCAGCGCCTCGCGATCGCACGCGCGCTGCTGGCCGCACCTCCCATCCTGCTGCTCGACGAGTCGACGTCGTCTCTGGACGGTCTGAACGAACAGCGGATGCGGGAAGCCATCGATGCCGTCGCGACCGGACGCACGCTGGTGGTCATCGCGCACCGCCTGTCGACGGTCGTCGACAGCGATCTCATCGTCGTGCTCGATCACGGTCGGGTCGTCGGCCAGGGCACGCACTCGGAGCTCGTCGCATCCGTGCCGCTGTACCGCGACCTCGCGAAGCACCAGCTGCTCGTCTGAGCGAGCGGAGCATGTCCCGCTTTCTGCGGCGCGTGTCCCACTTTCCGCTGCCCTGCGCCCGCGTGGACGACAGAAAGTGGGACATGCGCACCGGTCCGCCGGTCAGCCGCGCTGGCCCAGGCGGTACCGCAGGGAGTCGAGCTCGGCGCGCAGCGCCGCCGGCAGGCGGTCGCCGAAGGTCGCGTAGAACTCCTCGGTGAGGTCTGCCTCGCGCAGCCAGGAGGTCGCGTCGACCGCGAACAGCTCGTCGAGATCGTCCTGCGGGACGTCGAGGCCCGCGAGGTTCAACTCGTCGGTGCGCGGCAGTCGTCCGATCGGGCTGTCGACGGCGCCGGCCTCCCCCTCCAACCGGCGGACGATCCAGTCGATCACCCGCGAGTTGTCGCCGAAACCGGGCCACAGGAAGCGTCCGTCCGAACCCTTGCGGAACCAGTTGACCTGGAAGATGCGCGGCGCGCGATCGAACCGCAGCTTCTGCCCGATCGTGAGCCAGTGACCGAAGTAGTCGCCCATGTTGTAGCCGCAGAAGGGCAGCATGGCGAACGGATCGCGGCGCAGCTCGCCGACCGTCCCCTCCGCAGCCGCGGTGCGCTCCGACGAGATGGTCGACCCGATGAAGACGCCGTGCGTCCAGTCGGTCGCCTCGACGACGAGCGGCACGTTGGTCGCCCGACGACCGCCGAAGAGGATGGCGTCGAGCGGCACGCCCTCGGCGGCGTCCCAGTCGGGCGCGATCTGCGGGCACTGCGCGGCGCGCACCGTGAAGCGCGAGTTCGGGTGCGCGGCCGGCCGTCCCGACGCGGGGGTCCACGCGTTGCCCTCCCAGTCCGTGAGCTGGGCGGGCGCCTCGTCGGTCAGCCCCTCCCACCACACGTCGCCGTCGGGTCGCAGCGCGACGTTCGTGAAGATCGTGTTGCCCCAGAGCGTCTCGACCGCCGTGACGTTCGTCGACTCCCCGGTACCCGGCGCGACCCCGAAGAAGCCCGCCTCGGGGTTGATCGCCCACAGGCGTCCGTCCGAGCCCGGGCGCAGCCAGGCGATGTCGTCGCCGAGCGTCTCGACCCGCCAGCCCGGGATCGTCGGGCGCAGCATCGCCAGGTTGGTCTTGCCGCACGCCGAGGGGAACGCCGCCGCCACGTGGTACCGGCGTCCGCGCGGGTCGATGACGCGGATGAGGAGCATGTGCTCGGCGAGCCAGCCTTCGTCTCGGCCGATGACCGAGGCGATCCGCAGCGCAAAGCACTTCTTCGCCAGGATGGCGTTGCCGCCGTACCCCGATCCGAAGGACCACACCTCGAGGGTGTCGGGGAAGTGCACGATGTACTTCTCGTCGTTGCAGGGCCACGCGGCATCCTCGTCGCCCGGAGAGAGCGGGGCGCCGACCGAGTGCACGGTCTTGACCCAGGGCTTCCCGGCCGCGATCTCGTCGAGCACCGCCGTTCCGACCCGGGTCATGATGCCGATGGATGCCACGGCGTACGCACTGTCGGTGACCTGCACGCCGATGTGCGAGAGCGGCCCGCCGACGGCACCCATCGAGAACGGTACGACGTACATCGTCCGCCCGCGCATCGACCCGGCGAACAGCGGCGTGATGGTGGCGCGGATCTCGTCGGGCGCGGCCCAGTTGTTCGTGGGGCCGGCGTCGGCCTCGCTCTCGCAGGCGATGAAGGTGCGCGCCTCGGTGCGCGCCACATCGCTCGGGTGGGAGCGGGCCAGGTACGACCCCGGCCGCCACTCGGGGTTCAGCTTGATGAGCTTCCCCTCGCCGACGAGCTCGCTGAGCAGCGCATCGTTCTCGGCGGCGGAACCGTCCACCCAGTGGATGCGGCTGGGCTGCGTCAGCGCGGCGATCTCGTCGACCCAGGCCACGAGCTCGGCGAGCGCAGCGGTCGTCTCGGCGGGCGGCGCGCCCCGACCGGCGCGGCGGTCGCGCAGCACCGGCGCGGACGCCCCAGCGGCTCGCGCAGCGGAGCGGGTGAACAGGTCGGCGATGGCCATGGCTTCTCCTCGATGAGCGACGGGGCGGGGTCTGAGATCATCTCAACGCAGGTTCCGGCTGTCTTACGTGGCGTCAACGAGTCAAGAATCTCGAATCTTTCGCTATCGTTCAGGAATGGCCGCATCCGGAATCGAACTGGCGACCCTCGGGCACCGCATCCGCCACCACCGCGTCGCGCGCGGATTCACACTCGACGAGCTCGGCGCCCGCGTCGGCGTCGCGGGCAGCCAGCTGAGCCTCATCGAGAACGGGCGCCGCGAGCCCAAGCTCTCCCTGCTGCAGGCCATCGCCGAGGCGACCGGCACGGACGTCACCGACCTGCTGTCGGCCGAGCCGCCGAACCGGCGCGCGGCGCTCGAGCTCGAACTCGAGCGCGCGCAGTCGAGCCCGGTCTTCCGGCGCCTCGGGGTCGGCGCCGTCAAGCCGGCGAAGACGATGAACGACGAGACCCTCGAGTCGATCCTCGGACTGCACCGCGAGCTCCAGCGCCGCGAACACGAGGCCATCGCGACCCCCGAAGAGGCCCGTCGGGCGAACACCGAGCTGCGTCTGCGGATGCGGGCGGCGGGCAACTACCTCCCCGAGATCGAGCAGCTCGCCGAGAAGCAGCTGAAGGCGGCGGGGCACACGACCGGCGCGCTCACCCACCGCACCGTCAGCATCATGGCCGAGCGGCTCGGCTTCGAGCTGCTCTACGTCGGCGATCTGCCGCACTCCGCGCGCTCGGTCACCGATCTCGAGAACGGCCGGATCTATCTGCCCCCGGCATCCATCCCCGGCGGACACGGCCTGAGATCGATGGCGCTGCAGGCGATGGCCCACCGGCTGCTCGGGCACACTCCCCCGAGCGACTACGCCGACTTCCTGCAGCAGCGCCTCGAGATCAACTACTTCGCCGCGTGCTGCCTCATGCCCGAGACGGCATCCGTCGCCTTCCTGGCCCAGGCGAAGAAGGACCGCAACCTCGCCGTCGAGGACTTCCGCGACGCGTTCGGCGTCACGCACGAGGCGGCGGGCATGCGGATGACGAACCTGTCGACCCGCCACCTCGACATCCGGCTGCACTTCCTCCGCGTCGACGGCGCCGGCGCCATCACGCGCGTGTACGAGAACGACGGCCTCCCGCTGCCGATGGATGTCACCGGCTCGGTCGAGGGCCAGGTCGTCTGCCGCCGCTTCTCGGCGCGGTCGGCCTTCGACGAGCAGAACCGCACCGTCGAGCACTACCAGTACACCGACACACCGGGCGGGACGTTCTGGTGCTCGAGCCAGACCGGCACGACGGCCGAAGGGGAATTCTCGATCACGGTCGGCGTCCCCTTCGACGACGCGCGCTGGTTCCGCGGCCGCGAGACCGCGAAGCGGGCGACCTCGACGTGCCCGGACGACGCGTGCTGCCGCCGGCCGGACGCCGCCCTCACCGCGCGGTGGGAGGGCAAGGCCTGGCCGAGCGCCCGCGTGCACATGCAGATGTTCTCGCCGCTGCCGCGCGGCGCGTTCCCGGGTGTCGACGACGGCGAGGTCTACGCCTTCCTCGACCGCCACGCCGGCGGCTGAGCGGGCGACGTCGCGCGCAGCAACTCCTGGCTTCCGCACCGCCCCGGCGCCGAGCGAAGCCGCGTCGGGACGAACACGGGACGCCCACCGCCCCGCCGCACCGAAACCGAGGAGTCGGCGTCGGTCAGGCGCGGGTCACGACGCGTTTCGCGGCGAGAAGAAGCGGGAGACCCGGGCGAGGGCGTCCGCGATGTCGGATGCCGGGGAGGCCCCGTCGGCGACGATCACCGGCTCCGGCGGCAGGTGGTGGCGCCCCGCCGCGACCGAGTGGCGCCAGGTGCCGACGACGCGCCCCGCCGCTACGAGCACGGGGGCGACCTGGCCGTTCGCGGTCGGGCCGATCCGAGCCGCCAGCCCCGGGTCGCACACCGCCGTGCGGTCGGCATACGAGAGGTAGTACTCGTCGAACGGCGGGAGGGCGTGAACCGGCGGCACGACACCCTCGGTTTCGGATGCGCGGCCTGCGACCGGAGTCCCGGCGGCGGTGAACAGCCCCGGCTCCATCTCGCTCAGGCTGTCGGCCGCGGCCTGGGCCGCGCGCCGCGCGATGCCGATCGGCAGTCCCGCCCACCAGCGGAAGTCCTCGGCGCGCGCGGGGCCGTGCGAGCGGATGTAGCCGACGAACATCTCGGCCAGCGGATCGGCCGGCATCGGGCGCGCGGCGAGGTCGTCCACCGCCACCAGGTACTGATCGCGGGTGGGCCCGTCCGCCCGCGGGACGACGGGACCGAAGGCGAGCACGCCGCGGAGGGCGAGCGCCGAGAGGATGTGGTTGCCGCGCGACCCGGCCGGATCGATCCGCGCGGCGCGCAGCACCCCGGCGAATTCTGCGCGGGTGAGCCGGGCGCGGCCCGCGAGCGCGGCACGCGCCGCGCGCTCGGCCGCGCGCAGCACCGCGTCGTCGACGGCGAGTCCCCGCAGGATGCCGGCGGCCGCCCGCTCCTGACGCTCGGCGGTGACAGCCAGGAGCGCGGGCAAGTCGACGGCACGCACGACGTGCAGGGTGCCGCGCTGGGTCCACGCGCGCACGAGCGTGCCGTCGTCGAACGCCGCATCGACCCGGCCGAGGGTCGGCGCACCCTCCGTTCGCGTGGCGAGCGCCCAGCGGCCGGCCCAGAACTCCTGCGCCTGCACCGCCAGCATGTGCGCCGCGGCATCCGTCACCGTCGCCGCGGGGGCGCTGAGCAGATGCGCGCGCATGCGCTGCGCCGCGAGCGACCGGTCGAGCATGCCGCTCATCCTGCCGCCCCCCCCGGGTCACTCCGCAGCCCGGGGCCGCAGGCCCGTCCCCGCGGTCCCACTTCAGCCGGGATCCCGAGCCCGAGAGCCGGCCGAAGCGGGACCTCGCGGAGTCGGCGGCTCCGCTGCGCCGCCGGTCACGGAGACTGCGCGATGCGGCAAGCGCGGCGCGGGGATCGCGACCGAGACTGGGAGCGGACCTCGGAGGGAACTGCCATGACCCCAGAACACACGCACGACGCCGCCCCCGACCACGCCGGCGGCAACCCCGATCTCATCCCGCTCCGTCCGGCGGCGGCGGTGCCGCGGCATCCGCTCGATCCGCTGACCGCGGCCGAGATCGAGACGGCGCGCGCGGTGCTCGTCGCGGCGGGACTCCTCGGCGAGACCGTGCGCGTGCCCATGCTGCTGCCGTACGAGCCCGACAAGAGCGAACTCGCCGACTGGGCGCCCGGCGACGAGATGGACCGGCGGGTCGACGTGACCCTCCTCGACACCGCGACCGGCGGAGTCATCGAGGCCGTCGTCTCGGTCACCCGCGGCGAGGTCGTCGCGCAGCGCGCGCACGACACGACGGAGGCGCCGTACGGCCAGCCGCAGTATCTGTTCGAGGAGTACGAACGCGCCGCCGAGATCGTCAAGGCGTCCGGTGAGTGGCGCGCGGCCATGACGCGGCGCGGTCTCGCGGATCGCATCGATCTGGCCTTCTGCTCGCCGCTCGCCCCCGGCTTCGTCGGACGCGCGAACGAGGTCGGACGCCGCATCATCCGATCGCTCACGTTCCTCCGCGACAGCGAGGACGACATCGCCTGGGCGCACCCGGTGGAAGGCCTCATCGTCCACGTCGACCTCATCGAGAACCGCGTCATCGGCATCGAGGACGAGGGCGATGTCCCCGTCCCGGCCGGCAGCGGCAAGTACACGCCGGATGCCGTCGGCCCGCCGCGCGAGACGCTGAAGCCGATCGAGATCGTGCAGTCCGAGGGACCGAGCTTCGCGGTCGACGGCTCGCACGTGACGTGGGAGAACTGGTCGCTGCGCGTCGACTTCAACGCGCGCGAGGGACTCGTGCTGCACGACGTGCGCTTCGACGACCGCCCGGTGCTCACCCGCGCGAGCGTCCCCGAGATGGTCGTGCCCTACGGCGACACCTCGCCGACGCGCTTCTGGATCAGCTACTTCGACGCCGGCGAGTATCTGCTCGGGAAGAACGCGAACCACCTCGAGCTGGGATGCGACTGCCTCGGTGTCATCCACTACATGGATGGTCACGTCGCCGACGACCACGGCAATCCGGTCCGCATCCCGAACGTCGTCTGCATGCACGAGGAGGACTACGGCGTGCTCTGGAAGCACACTGAGCCGGGGCCTGTCGGCGGACACGTGCGGCGATCGCGACGACTCGTCGTGTCGTACTTCTCCACGATCGGCAACTACGACTACGGCTTCTTCTGGTACTTCTACCTCGACGGCTCCATCCAGGTCGAGGCGAAGGCGACGGGCATCGTGTTCGTCGGCGCCGGCATCCCCGGCACGACGAACCGGCACGCGCCCGAGATCGCACCGGGCATCTTCGCGCCGGTGCACCAGCACCTCTTCAGCGCGCGGCTCGACGTCGCGATCGACGGCGAGGACAACCGCCTCGTCGAGATCGACGCCGCCCGCATCCCGATGGGCGATCAGAATCCGTTCGGCAATGCCTTCAGCTGGACCGAGACGACGCTGCACAGCGAGCTCGAGGCTCAGCGCGAGGCCGACTCCTCGGTCGCGCGGGTATGGGAGGTGCGCTCAGCCTCGCGGACGAACCGCCTGGGCAAGCCGACGGCGTACCATCTCATCCCCGAGCCCACCGCGCTGCTGATGGCCGACCCGGCTTCCACGGTGGCCGCGCGCGCCGCATTCGCCACGAAGCACCTGTGGGGAACCGCGTTCGACCGCGACGAGCGGTGGCCCGGCGGCAGGTATCCCAACGCGCACCAGGGCGGCGGCGGCCTGCCCGCCTACACGGCGGACGACCGATCGATCGACGGCGAGGACCTGGTGCTGTGGCACACCTTCGGCCTGACGCACATCCCGCGGCCCGAGGACTGGCCGATCATGCCCGTCGATTACGCCGGGTTCTGGCTGAAGCCGTACGGCTTCCTGGACGTCAACCCGGCGATGGACGTGCCGGAATCGAGCCAGGCTCACACCGGATCATCGGATGCCGCGGACGGCGGCTGCGGCCAGGGCGCCGCCTGCACCTGCGGCCACTGATCGGCGGCGAGTGCCGGGCTCGCGCCCGTCACTCGCCGAGCCGGCGGGGATAGGTCGCGACGATCCAGTAGCTCGCGGCCTCCTCACCGACCGCCTCGAACCGGTGCAGTCGATCGCCCGGGTACGACGCGTAGTCTCCGGCACCGAGGACCACTCGCGCGTCGACCGGGCCGGCTTCGAGGGATCCGGATTCGACGAGCACGTGCTCACGCGCGCCCGCGCCGTGGCTGGGTGATGCCTCATGCGTGCCGGCTTCGAGTCGAAGCCGATGGAACTCCACGACGGATGGCCCCACCATCGCGCTCTGCATGAGCTCGCCGACGCTGCTCTCGCCGGAGACGTCGGCACCGCTCCCGCGCCGAACGGTGACGACAGCATCCGCGACGATGGATGCGAGAAGCTCGCGGACGTCGACCGACAGGGCTCCGGCCAAGGCCTCGAGGGTGGCGAGGGTGGGGTTGGTCGTGCCCGCCTCGATCTGCGAGAGCGTCGATTTCGCGACGCCGGACCGCGCCGCGAGCTGGCCGAGGGAGAGTCCACTGCCTGCGCGCAGGAACCGCACGTTCGCACCGACCCGGGCTGCGAGCTCATCCATGGGCATCCTTCCGGTCCCGAGCATTCTCCCAGCACGACGGGCGCATCCGGGTCTCGGCGACGCTTGTCTGTCCGGCGCACGAGAGCGTACGATTCATCATACCGATTGTTCGATTCATCGGTATGATCTGGCGGGGTGACGATGCCCCGTCCTCACCGGAAGAAGGATGTCGATGACGACGTTCCTGGATGACATCACGCTCGACGAGCTCGAGGCCGATCCGTACCCCACCTACGCACGGCTGCGGCGCGAGGCACCGGTCGCGTGGGTACCGGCGGCCGACGTGTGGTTCGTGTCGACCTTCGACGACTGCGCCGCGATCGGACGCGGCGATCACGGGTTCGCAGGGGCGACGAACCACCCCACGCTGCAGCGCGTGTTCGGCAAGCCGGACGTGCTCTCTTCGGGTGGCGACACCCATACGGATCTGCGCAAGGGCATCGACCCACCGCTGCAGCCGAAGCCCGTCAACGCGATGGTCGACGACCTCGTCCGTCCGATCGCGCGCCGCCAGCTCGAGCCACTGCGCGCTCGCAGCGGCGGAGAGCTCATGGCCGAGTACTTCGAGCCGGTGAGCGTCGGCGCCCTGCGCACCGTCATGGGCCTCGACGGCCTCGTCGATTCCGACACCCTGCGACGGTGGTTCCGTGACCTCAACGCCGGAGCGTCCAACTTCGGTCTCGACCCCGAGGTGTTCGCGACCTCGGATCGCGCTTCCGCGGAGATCGAGGATGTGCTGCGTCCGGTCCTGGAGCGTCTTCGGCTGCATCCCGACGAATCGATGCTCTCCCACATGCTGTGGGCCGGCCGCGAGGGCGACGCGCCGCGCCCGGTCGAGCTCATCCTGCCGTCGCTGAAGGTCATCCTCCTCGGCGGGATGCAGGAGCCCGGGCATGCCGCGGGAAGCACTCTGCACGGCCTCTTCGGCGAGCCCGACCAGCTGCGACGACTCATCGCCGACCCCGAGGAGCTCATCCCGCTCGCCGTGCACGAGGGTATGCGGTGGATCGCGCCGATCGGCGCCGTCGAGCGGCAGGCCACGAGCGATGTCGTCGTCCGCGGCCAGCGCATCCCCGCCGGGGCCATCGTGCAGGTCATCCTCGGATCGGCGAACCGCGACGAGACCCGGTTCGACGACCCCGACCGCTTCGACATGGAGCGCTCCAACCGCGTGAACCAGGCGTTCGGCAACGGGGAGCACTTCTGCGCGGGGCACTTCTTCGCCCGGCAGGTGCAGCACATCATGTTCGAGGAGCTCGTGGCGGCCCTCCCGGGACTGCGCCCCGACCCGCACGACCCCGCACGTGTGACGGGGTGGGTGTTCCGCGCTCCCAAGCGGCTCGGCGCTCGCTGGGAGGCGACGGCCGCAGCCGGCTCGGCGATCACCGGTGCGACGCCCGCGCGGCCTGCGCCGGACACCCGCGAGCTGCAGGTCACCTCGATGCGACGCGAGGCCGACGGCATCCTTTCGATCGAGTTGACGGACCCCGCCGGCGCCGACCTTCCGGCGTGGCAGCCCGGCGCGCACATCGACGTCTGGCCGACGGATCGCCGCGCCGGGCAGTACTCCCTCTGCGGCAATCCGGCCGACCGGTCCCGCTACGTCATCGCCGTGCTGCGCGAGGCCGCCAGCCGAGGCGTATCCGCGTTCGTGCACGAGCACCTGCGGGTCGGCGACCTTCTGACGGTCGGCGGACCGCGCAACAACTTCTCCGTCGAGCCGGGCACCTCCCCCGTGTTCGTCGCCGGCGGAATCGGCATCACCCCCATCCTCGCGATGGCTCGGGCCGCGGCGGCAGCCGCCGGGAGTGTCGCCGTGCACTACGGAGGGCGTGAGCGGGCGCGAATGGCCTTCGTCGACGAGGTCGCCCGCCTCGGTCCCAGCGCCCGCTGCCATGTCTCGAGCGAGGGCGACCGGCTGGACATCGACGCCGTGGTCGCCGAAGCCGCGGAGAGCGGCCGCCCGATCTACGCCTGCGGACCGCAGGGCCTCCTCGACGAGCTCGAGCGCGTGGCATCGGCGTGCGGCGTGGAAGTCGTCGTCGAGCACTTCGACGGCGCAACCGCGCACACCGACGCCGATCGTGCCTTCGACCTCGTCCTCGCCCGCTCCCAGCGCACCCTGCACGTCGCGCCCGACCGCACGGCGATGGAGGCGCTCGAGGAGGCCGGGATGGACATCCGGTTCGCGTGCCGCGAGGGCAACTGCGGCTCCTGCGAGACCGCCGTCCTGGCGGGTGGGGTCGACCACCGGGATGTCATCCTGACACCGGCCCAGCGTCGACGCGGCGACCGCATGATGGTCTGCGTCTCGCGGGCTGCCGGCTCCGAGGTGACGCTCGACATCTGAGCGCGGATACGACGAGCCCCGCGACCGGTTCGGTCGCGGGGCTCGTCGTCGTCGGAGGCGCTCAGGGGGTCGGCACGAGGACCTCGTCGAACCGCTCGAGATCCTCGCTCAGCCCCGCATAGATCTCCGGGCGGCGACGGCGGAGATAGACCGACCACGCCAGTCCCCCGACGACGGCCGCGACGAGCAGCCACGGCAGCATCCGGACGTACAGCGCCTCCGAGCCGGCGATGACGGTGAAGTTGAACAGCGCCATGACGCTGAAGACGAGCAGCGCGAGGAAGCCGAGGCCCGGCGCGATGAAGGTGCTCCACCAGCGGCGGTCGCGCGCCCGGCGGAAGTACACGACGACCGAGAGCGCGGCGATCGCCTGCGTGATCATGATGGCGAGGGTGGCGAACCCGATCCCGACGGGGACGATCGTGAGCACCGCCGGAAGCGGATTGCCGTCGGCATCCGTCTGGACGATCACGGCGAAGATCCCCGCGACGACGGCGGCGAAGACCGCGTTGACCACCAGAGCGCGCTGCGGTGCACCGTTGCGGTTGGTCACCGCGAGCCACCGGGGCAGCACACGCGCGCGTCCCAGCGCGAAGAGATATCGTGCGGCGGAGTTGTGGAACGCCAGCTGCGCCGCGAACATGCTCACGACGAGCAGCACGAGCGCGATCGCCCCGACGATCGGACCGAGATAGGTGTCGAGTAGAACCAGCAGCAGGTCGCCCGAGGCCAGGCTCGCCGCAGCTGTCTCCTGCGCGTCGCGCACGCCGATCGCGCTGACCATCGCCCACCCGACGACGGCGTGCAGCACGCCGATGAGGATGATGGCGGCATAGGTGGCGCGGGGGATCGTCTTGCGGGGCTCGCGCGCCTCCTCGCCGAACAGCGCCGTGGCTTCGAATCCCAAGAAGGCCGTCGCCACGAGCAGAAGAGCGATCCACACCGATCCTCCCGCGACGACTTCGGGGCTGAACGCGTCGACGAAAGCTCCGATGTCGTATCCGGTCTGCACGAGCACCGAGAAGGCGAAGGCGAGCAGCACGGCGATCTCGAGGATCAGCGCCACGCCCAGCACCGCCGCGCTGACGTGGATGCCGGCTCGAGCGAGCAGGAAGATCACGATGAAGATCGGGATGCCGATGACGTACCAGTTGATCTGGATGCCGGTGAGGGCGGGCAGCGCCACCTCGCCGGTGAAGAACCCGGTGGTGCCGATCGCGCCCGCGACGAAGAAGTTGTAGCCGAGCGTTGCGATGAGGCCGGTCACCAGCCCCGCCGGCCGGCCGAGACCCTTGACCGCGATCGCGTAGAAGCCGCCGGCGTTCACGAGCTCCTTCGTCATCTGCACGTAGCCGACGGCGAACAGCAGCAGAGCCACGGCGACGATGACGACCGCCATCGGGATCCCACCCCCGTTGCCGAAGCCGATCGCCAGCGGCAGGACGACGACGGCGGCCGTCAGCGGGGCCACCGCGGCCAGGACGAGGAACACGATCGAGGGCACCCCGAGCTGATTGCGCTTCAGCGTGATGTCGGGTTCGGACATGGCATCTCCTTCGGGCCGGATGGAGATCGATTCTGCTCAGTGCGCCGCCGCCGCTGTTGCCCTCCGGCGCGGGTCCCTTGCCGCTGCGTGCAGATCACCCGAGCTCGGCCCGTTCACCGCCGGTGGCATGTCCCACTTCCTGTCGTCAGCAGGGCTCGACGGCAGCAGAAACCGGGACATGGGGAGCGGAAAGTGGGACACAGTACCCGGGGCGGGGGGGGGGCTGCCGGCGGGGGGATGCCGGGGCTGGGGGCGCCGGAGGAGGTCAGAGACCGGCGCGGGCGAACGCGGTCGTCGGCACGTCGACGCTCGTCGCACCGCCGTCGATCGGCAGGACGGCACCGCTGATGTACGACGCGGCCGGCGAGGCGAGGAAGAGGATCGCCTCGGCGATCTCGTCCGGGTCCGCCGGCCGCTCCAGAGGCACGTCGGCGGTCACCGTGCGGTATGCGCTCTCACGCCCGTCCAGTCCCGCCGCGGCGGCGAACTCGTCCATCTCGGCGTCGGCCATCGGCGTCCGCACCCAGCCGGGGCAGACGGCGTTCGCGCGGACCCCGTCTCGCCCGTAATCCCGCGCGATCGAGCGGGTGAGACCGATGAGCGCGTGCTTCGCGGTCGTGTAGCCCACCGTGCTCGGCCCCGCGGCGAGACCGGCGAGCGACGACACCACGACGATCGATCCGCGCGTCGCGCGCAGAGCCGCGAGTGCGGCGCGCGAGAACACGAAGGCCGAGTCGAGATTGGCTCGGATGCTGGCCGCCCAGTCCTCGTCGGTCGTGTCGCCGAGTGCGGCGAAACCGTGCCCTCCGGCGTTGGCGACGACGGCGTCGAGGCGCCCCTCGGTGGCGAGGATCTCGGTGACGGCTGCCTCGGCCTGCGCTCGATCGGCGGCGTCGGCCACGATCGCCCGAGCTCCCGTGGCTGACGCGACCTCGCGCAACGGCTCGACGCGACGGCCGACGACCGCGACGCGCCATCCCGCCGATGCGAACCGGGCCGCGGTGGCAGCCCCGATGCCGGTGCCGCCGCCGGTGATCGCGACCACCGGCGCGGGCGCAGAGCCCGCCGACGCCGTCATCGTCCGCTCCGCGCGGCGGCGGTCGTCCGCAGCCCGTCGAGGATCAGCCCCACGGCGGCGATGTAGCGCTCGGCCGAGGACGGATCGGTCGCAGCGGCGATACCCGCATCCCGCAGGCTCGACGACAGCAGCACGGCGAGCGCCGCGGGATCGGCATCCGCTCGCAGGTCGCCGTCGGTCCGGGCCTGCTCGAGGAAGGACGCGATGTCCTCCCGATATCCGCGCGACCCGGCTCCGCCCGCCTCGCGGAAGCCGACGAGTGCCGGACCGGACACCGAGTAGAACCGGCCGGTCGTCGGCGACGCCGAGAACTCGATCATCGTCCGCGCGTAGTGCAGGACGCGGTCCTGCCAGGACCGGAGGTCCGCGGCGGAAGCACGGGCGTGCGCGAGCAGCACGCGTCCGGTCTCGTCGTAGGCGGCCCGCAGCACCTCGTCGCGACCCTCGGGGAAGTGCGCATAGACCGTCGCACGGGCGACCCCCGCCGCGGCGACGAGCCGCTCGATCGACACGGCGTCGACGCCGTCGTCGTCGATGATCGCCCGCGCAGCCTCGACGAGCTCGCGCCGGGTCTGCTCGCGCCGTCGTTCGCGTGCGGTGCGGGGGGCGTCCGAGACGCTGCTGCCGGTGCTCATCGGTCTCCGATCAGAATCCGAGTCTGGAAAGTAGAATCAGAGTATGGCAAGGTGTCCTCACTGTCCACGACGGGAGAATCCGATGCAGCTCGACGACGCCATCCGCATCGCACGCGCGGCCCTGCCGCACTTCGGTCTCGACGACGCGGCGCCGATCGCCTTCGTCAAATACCGCGAGAACCACGTCTTCCGCGCCGACGATCCCGCCGGCCCGGTCGCCGTCCGGCTCCACCGCCCCGGCTACCGCGATGACGACGAGGTGAGGACCGAGCTGGAGTATCTCCGCGCTCTCCGCGCGGCGGGCGTGCCGGTGCCCGACGTCCTGACCACCACGGGCGGAGCCCCTTTCGTCCGCCTCGGCCACGGCGAGACCGAACGCCTCGTGTCGGTGCAGCGCTGGATCCGGGATGCCGCTCCGTTCGGCGACATCGCTCCCGCTCTCTCGGGCGAGCACGACCCCGAGCCCGAGGAGTTCGCGGCGATCGGCCGCCTCCTCGGTCGTCTGCACGCGGCCGGCGACGTCATCGGCCGTCCGGCCGCGTTCCGACGCGGTTCGTGGGACGCCGCCGGGCTCGCCGGTCCCGATCCGCTGTGGGGCGATCCGTCGGCGCTCGCCTCGCTCACCGCCGACGAGCGCGAGATCATCGCCGACGGCGCCCGCGGGCTCTTCGCCCGACTGCGGATTCTCGCCTCCTCGGCCGCGGACTACGGCATCGTGCACGCCGACGCGACCCCCGAGAACCTCCTCGTCACCGCCGGCGGCCTCGCCCTGATCGATTTCGACGACTTCGGGCTCGGATGGTTCGTGTTCGACCTCGTCACGGCGATCTTCCATCACGCGCGGAACCCGCGTTACCCCGACTACGAGCGAGCGATCATCGAAGGCTATCGCTCGGAGCGTCCGCTGAGCGCCGTCTCGTTGGCAGCCTGGGACGATTTCATGCTCGCCCGCGGACTCACCTATCTCGGGTGGGCCGCAGAGCGTCCCGGCGACCCGGCATCCGACTTCATCTCGGCCGTCGTCGCCCCCTGGGTCGTCGAGATCGCCGACGCCGCTCGCACCGACCGGCCCGCGCCCTGGCGCGTCCCGACATCCACCCGACAGACCGCTTGGACGGAGACCGTATGAGCACCGACCTGCTGACCCGCCGCTACGCCACGATCGGCCGCCACTCGCCGCTCTTCTACGACGAGCCGGTGCATCTCGTTTCGGCCTCCGGAGTCTGGCTCACCGCCGCCGACGGGCGACGCTACCTCGACGCGTACAACAACGTGCCGCACGTCGGCCACACCCATCCGCGGGTCGTGGCGGCGATGGCCGAGCAGGCCGCGACGCTCAACGTGCACACCCGTTACCTGAACGAGAAGGTGCTCGACTACGCCGAGGCGCTGATCGCGCGCTTCGAACCCGAGCTCGACCGCGTGCTCTTCACCAACAGCGGCTCGGAGGCGAACGAGCTCGCCTTCCGCATCGCCGGGCAGCACACGGGGGCGCGCGGCATCCTCGTCACCGATTTCAGCTACCACGGCAACACCTCGCTCCTGGCGGGAGCGACGACGGGGCTGCAGACCCACGAAGGGCTCGCCGAGCACGTCCGCGCCTTCCACGTGCCCGACCTCGACAGCGACCGTCGCGAACCCGACGTCGTCCGCGACGAGGCGCTCGCCGCCGTCGACACCGCGATCGCCGAGCTCCTGCAGAGCGGCCACGGCGTGGCCGGAGTCATCATCGAGTCGATCTTCTCGACCGAGGGGATGCCGCGCGTTCCCGCCGGCTTCGTCGAGGGCCTCGCCGCGCGCGTCCGCGCCGCCGGCGGTCTCGTCGTCGGCGACGAGGTGCAGGCCGGCCTCGGCCGCACGGGCCGGACGTTCTGGGGATACCAGCGCTACGACCTGGTGCCCGACCTCGTCACCCTCGGCAAGCCGCTGGGCAACGGCCATCCGCTGGCCGCGGTCGTCACCGGCCACGACCTGCTCGAGGAGTTCGGCTCGCGCAACGAGTACTTCAACACCTTCGCGGGCAACCCGGTCTCGTCCGCGGTCGGACTCGAGGTCCTGCGGATCATCGACGACGAGGGTCTGTGGGAGCGTTCGCGCCGGCTCGGCGACGAGATACGCGAGCGTCTCGGCGAGCTCGTCGCGGCCGATCCGCGCCTCGGGCCCGTCAAGGGCGACGGCCTCTTCTTCGGCTTCGGCGTCTTCGAGGACGCCGAGCAGACCCGTCCCGATGCCGCGACGACGAAGCGACTCGTCGAGGCGGTCAAAGCCCGCGGCGTGCTGCTCAGCCGGATCGGGCCGACCGGCTCGGTGCTGAAGATCCGGCCGCCGCTGGCGATCCAGGATGCCGAGCTGCCCGTGCTGCTGGACGCCATCCGCGGCGCCGTGGGCGAGGTCCTCGCCTGACCGGCTGCAGCGGGCGAGCGCGCCGCATCCTGTAACACGACAGCCCAATCGCCGAAACGCGGACACGGCACCATGGATGAGAACCCCACGGCCGAACCCCGACGAACGGTGCTATGGTGACCCGAACCGTACCCGGCGATCGTTTCACGATGGAGTGAGAGCGATGCATACCCGATCGATCTATCAGTCGTCAGCATTCGACACCGTCCTCGATCTCGACCCGTTCCGCAACGCGGTGGGCGAGGCCGTCGTGAATCTCGACGTGCGAGCGCGCGATCCCGAGAGCTTCCGAGGCGCGCTGCGCGGCCAGGCCGCCGGCGACGTGCACGTGCTCACCGTCGCGGCCGCCGCCCACTCGGTGCACCGCACGGAGTCCCTCATCCGCGGTGCCGCGCAGCACTATTTCAAGTTCTCGCTCATCGAGGCGGGCACGGGCATGATCGTGCAGGATGGCCGCGAGACCACCCTGCGCGCCGGCGACATGACCTTCTACGACACCGACCGGCCGTACTCGCTGATCTGCGAGGACGACACACGCATGTCGATCGTGATGTTCCCCAAGGACCTGCTCGCTCTGCCCTCCGACCGCCTGGCCCGCATGACGGCGACACGGCTCGGCACCGACTCCCCCGTCGGGTCGCTCGTCCGCCCCTACCTCGCCTCGCTATCGGGTCAGGTCCGCGACCTCGACGCCCACACCGCGCGCAGGCTGTCGCGCACGGCCGTCGACATGGTCGCGACGCTCGTCGAAGAGGGCATGGGGGCGGCGGCCTCGTCGTCCGCGCACGAATCGCTGCGCTCCCGCGTGCTCGGCTACATCGACGAGAACCTCGCCTCGCCCGAGCTCTCGCCACCCGCGATCGCCGCGGCGCACTACATCTCGGTCCGCCACCTCCACGCCCTCTTCAACGACCAGGGCACGACGGTCTCGACCGTTATCCGCAACCGCCGCCTCGAACGCTGCTACGACGAGCTGATCGACCCCCGCGGCGTCGACCGCTCGGTGACCTCGATCGCTCTCGCCAACGGCTTCGTGGATGCGGCGCACTTCAGCCGGACGTTCCGTGCGCACTACGGCGTGCCGCCGAGCGGGATCCGTCCCACACGGGGCTGATCCCGTCGACGCCTCTCCGCCCCGACCCCGTCGACCGGGATCGGGGCGGAGGCGTGTCAGGCCGCCGCGGCGAGTCGTCGGGCGCGCGCCGAGGCCAGGCGCACGCGCAGCACATGCGTGAGGGCGCTCAGGCCGATCGCGGCGACGAGCGCCACGCCGCTCGCGACCGCCTGCCAGAACGTCGTGACCCCGAGCAGCACGAGAGAGTTGTTCAGAGCGCCGTAGAACAGCACGCCGACGACGACGCCGAAGATGCCTCCTTCGCCGCCGGTCAGCGCCACGCCGCCGAGCAGGACGGCCGTCAGAACGACGAGCTCGAAACCGGCGCCGATCTGCCCCGCGGGCGCGCTGTTGAGCCGCGCGACGACGATGGTGCCGGCGAAACCGGCCATGCCTCCCGAGAGGGCGAACAGCCAGAACGGCAGCATCCGCACGCGCACCCCGGAGAGGTACGCGGCCTCGCGGTTGACGCCGATCGCGTACACGTGGCGGCCGGCCGGGGTGAGCGCGAGGAACACGGCGGCGGCGATCAGCAGGAGGACGGCGATCCAGACCGAGATCGGAATGCCCCCGACGGTGCCGAGCCCCAGCAGCCCGAACGCGTCGCCGAAGTTGTTGCGGGGCGTGGGGCTCACGAGCTGCGCGACGCCGCGCACCGCTGTCAGCGTGCCGAGCGTCGTGATGAAGGAGTTCAGTCCCAGCACCACCACGACGACAGCGTTGACGAGTCCGACGGCCGCGCCCGCGACGACGGCCAGAAGCACCGCGAGCGCGGGATTGCCGGCGCCGCGATCCATGACGAGCGAGGCGACGACCCCGCCGAGGGCGAGCGTCGATCCGACCGAGAGGTCGATGTATCCGGCGATCAGCAGCATCGCCACCGGCACGGCGACGATCGCGATGATCGCGCTGTCCTGCAGGATGCCGCGGATGTTCGTCCAGCCGAAGAACGAGTCGGTCGCGAGCTGCACGCCGATGACGAGCACGACGAGAACGATCAGCAGCGGCGTGCGGACGATCCCCTCGAGGATGGCGGCGGGGAGGTTTCTCTGCGTCATGTCACAGCCCTTCGGGGAGGTCGAGGATGCGGGTGTCGGGGGTGGTCCGGTGCACCGCGGCGAGCAGGCGGTCGGCCGTCGTCTCAGCGACGACGTGCTCGCCGACGACGGCGCCGCGCGAGAACACGAGGGCGCGATGCGCGAGATCCATGACCTCCTCGGGCTCGTTGGTCGCGACGACGACGCCGATGCCGCGGTCCGCGGCGAGGCGCTTGACGGCGTCGTAGATGTCTTTGCGCGCGCCGACGTCGACGCCCTGCGTGGGGTCGTCGAGGAGAATCACCCGCGTGCGAGCGGAATCGTTCACCCAGCGGCCCAGCAGGATCTTCTGCTGGTTGCCGCCGCTGAAGCGGCCGGCCGGCAGCGCGGGCGCATGCGGGCGCAGGGCGAGCCAGGTGGCGACCCGGTCGAAGACGCCGCGCTCGGCGCGCGGCGAGCGGAAACCGCCGCGTCCGAGCCGGGCCGACGCCTCCACGACCGTGTTGTCGACGGCGCTGAGCGCGGCGAAGAGCCCCTCACGCGCGCGGTCGCCGGGGACGAGGGCGATGCCGCCGCGGAGGGCCTGCCGGGGCGAGGTGGCGTCGCGCGGCATCCCGTCGACGCTGACGGTGCCGGCTGTGCGCGGCAGGCGTCCGAAGATCGTGTTGAGAAAACGCGTGCGGCCCGAGCCGATCAGGCCGTAGCAGGCGACGATCTCCCCCGGGGCGACCGTGAGGTCGATCGGCCCGAGCCCGGGCGCGGCGAGCCCGCGAACGGCGAGCGCCGGCGTGTCGTCCGAACGCGGCGGGGCGGGCGGCTCGTGGGTCGCGCCGTGCCCGTCGCTGATCGCGCCGACGAGCGACGCCCGCGTGATCTCGGCGCCCCGCGCGGACCAGACCGTCCGACCGTTGCGCATCACCGTCGCCTGATCGGCGAGCTTGAGCACCTCGCCCAGCAGATGGGTGACGTAGAGGATCGCGATCCCGCGGCCGGCGAGCTCGCGGACGAGTTCGCCGAGGCGGGCCGCCTCGTCGCGCGAGAGCGCGGCGGTGGGCTCGTCGAGGATGAGCAGCCGCGCATCGCGCTGCAGGACCTTCGCGATCTCGACCATCTGCCGCTGGCCGATCGGGAGCGCCCCGACCCGCATGTCGGGATCGATGCCGTGCGCGCCGATCGTCGCGAGCGCCGCCCGCGCCAGGCGTCGCTGTTCCCCGCGTCGCACGATGCCGACGCGCGTGCGCTCCTGCCCGATGAACAGGTTCTCGGCCACGGTCAAGTTGTCGATGACGCTGAGGTGCTGGTAGATCACCGCGACCCCGGCCGCGATCGACTCCCGCGGCGAGAGCGCTCCGACGGTCGTGCCGTCGATCTCGATGTCGCCCGATGTCGGCGCGATGCCGCCGCCGAGGCACTTGATGAGGGTGGACTTGCCCGCGCCGTTGTGGCCGAGGAGCGCATGCACCTCGCCGCCGGGGATGCTGAGGGTCACCTCGTCGAGGGCGAGGGTCGCGCCGTAGCGCTTGGTGAGGCCGTGCACGGTGACCGACATGGCGCCTTCCGTTCTGGGTCGGGGGACGGGGCGGATGCCGCAGCATCCGCCCCGCTCGGGATCGGACGGCCTCAGCCGCCGAGCTCGGTGATGTACTGGTCGAGCTGCGGGGTGTCGACGGTGACGACCTCGACCGGCAGGTCGACGCTCGCGTCGGTGCTGCCCTCGCCGAGGGCGATCGGGATGTCGATGACCTGAGAGACGAGCTCGACGAGCGAGAAATAGGTCGCGGCCCGGAAGAAGCCCCCGTCGCGCATCTTCTGCAGGAGGAACAGGTTCGGATCGAGGCCTCCCACGTACGTCTTCGGGTCGTTCTCGGCACGACCGGATTCGAGCAGAGCCTGGTAAGCGCCCTGCGCCGCGTCGCCCACGGCCGCGACGACGATGTTCACGTCCGGGTGCTGCGCGAGGAGGGTGTTCGTGGTCGACAGGCCATCGTCGGGTGTGACCGTCTGCTGCTGCGCGACGATCTGGATGTCGGGAGCCGTCTCGGTCAGGCCGTCGAGGAGCCCCTGCGTGCGCTCCGCGCCGATCTGGCGCTCGGTCTCGCTCAGGACGATGACCTTCGCGTCGGGACCGACGTTCTCGAGCGCCCACTCGGCGGCGTCCTTGCCGAGGTCGTAGCCCGACTGGTAGAAGCTGAACTGCAGCGTGGCGTCCTGGTTCTCCATGTCGCCGCCGTAGGTCACCCAGTACGTGCCGGCGGCGCGGTACTGCGCGGCGATCGACTCGAGACTCGCCGGGTCGACGGGGAACGACACGACCGCATCGACGTCGCTCGTGAGGTTGGCGGTGAGCTGGCTCACCTGCTTCTGCAGGTCCATCTCGTCGTTGGTGAAGACGACCTCGACGCCGGCCTCCTTCGCCCGCTGCTCGACGATGTTCACGATCGCGCCGTAGACCGGCAGGGCCGTGAACGGATAGTCGAACAGGATCTTCTTCACCTCGCCCCGTTCGACGGGGTTCGCCGAGGCGGCGCCGGCGTCGTCGGCCGTCGTCGTGCTGCAACCGGCGAGGGCCAGGGCTGCGACGGCGGCGACGGCGACCGCCGCGGTGCGGATGCTGCGCTTCATGATGCTCCTTCGGGGTGGTGTTCGGGATGTGTTTCGGGATGTGCGTTCGGGATGTGTTTCGGGCTGTGGGTCACCCCGCGGGGACGCGGGTGATCAGGCGTCGGCGCGCGACCAGACGCAGCGCCCGGCGAACCAGGTCTCATCGGCGTGCGTGTCGACGATGCGGTCGGACTCGACGGCGAAGGGATCCTGGTCGAGGACGACGAAGTCGGCGGATTTGCCGACGGTGATCGACCCCACGACGTCGCCCATCCCCATCGCCTCGGCCGCGTTCAGCGAGAAGGCCGCGAGCGCCTCGTCGAGGGTGATCGCCTGCTCGGGCCACAGCGTCCCCGGTGCTCGCCGGAGCGGGTCGGCCCGGGTGACGAGCCCCTGGATCCCCTCCCACGGGTTCGGCGACGCGCCCACCGGCCAGTCGGAGCCGCCGGCGACGAGGACGCCGAGGTCGATGAGCTCGCGGACGGGCTGCATCTCGTGGGCCTCCGGCTGCGCCCGCACCGCCGCGATGGCATCCGGGATGACGCCCGGGAACCACAGGAACGGCGACATGTCGTTGGCGACGCGCAGGCTCGCGAGGCGCGGCCGGTCGTCGGGGTGGATGAACTGGCCGTGGGCGATCTGGTATCGGATGTCGGCGTAGCCCGCATCACGGACAGCCTCGACGGCGTCGAGCGCGACGCGCACCGACGCGTCGCCGGTGCAGTGGATCTTCGCGCCGAGCCCCTGCGCGGCGGTCCGCAGCAGCCAGTCGCGCAGCTGCTCGGGCGCCATCGTCGTGGTGCCGCAATGGGCGTGGCCGTGCTCGTGGTCGGCGAGGTACGGAGTGAGGAAGGCCGCCGTGTGGGTGGGCGGCACGCCGTCGAGGGCCACTTTCACGAAATCGGGCCGGTGGTGCTCGGTGCGGAACTCCTCGCGCCGGGCGACGAGCTCATCGCCGAACGGGGTGTTGGCGAAGAGGAACTCGGTCGACAGCAGCGACGAGACGACCCACGCGTGCAGGTCGCCGTCGACGTCGAGGTCGCGGAGGGCCCCCATGATCTCGACGGTGGCCGCGGCATCCTGGAACGCGGTGATCCCGTATGAGTGGAGGATTTCGATGGCGCGGGCGCTCGCCCGGCGCGCGCGCTCGGGCGTGCGCGGCTGGAATGCATCGATCGCCTCGGTCACGGCGATCGTCGCGGCCTCCATCAGCAGTCCGCTCGGCCGACCGGTCTCGACGTCGCGCACGATGCGCCCGAGCTCGGGATCGGGGGTGTCGTCGGTGATCCCGGCCGCGGCGAGGGCGGCGGAGTTCGCGAACTTGTTGTGGTGACTGTCGTCCGTGAGGACGACGGGTCGGCCGCCCGCCGCCTCGTCGATGGCGCGCCGCGCGGACTCGCGCGAGAAGTCGTCGAGCAGGACGCTCCCGAACATCTCGCCGATGACCCACTCCTCGGGGCCGAGTCCCGCCGCATAGGCGCGCACGGCTTCGACGACCTCGTCGAAGCCGGCCGTCGGGGCGAAGCTCAGCTGGAAGAGGTCGCCCTCCCCCGCGATGAGATGGTGCGCGTGCCCGTCGATCAGGCCGGGAACGACCGTCGCACCGCCCAGATCCCGGACCTCGGTGGCGTCATCGACGAGGTGGGCGATGTCGGCGTGGTCGCCGACGGCGATGATCCGTCCGCCCGCGACGGCGAAGGCGCTCGCGCGGGGGCGACCGGGGTCGACGGTGTGGACGACGGCGCCGGTGATGACCAGGTCGGCGGTGCTCATGGATCCTCCTGCGATCGGAACGGTGTGGGAAGCCATATTCCGGATGCCGCGCGCCCGGCGCTTGCCCGCGGACGCACCCGAGTTGACCGCCGACGCAGCGCGTCGCCGAGTGTGCGCGCGCGGTCAACGCCCCTGCGCCGCACGGCAAATCGGCCCTCGCCGGACGGACGGATGATGGCGTGACCCGCTGTCACCGATCGAGGAGGATCCCATGACCGAACGCACGACCACCGGCATCCTGGCGGCCGTCACCGTGCCCGAGAGCGAGGGACGGGCCATCCCGGATGCCGCGACGCGCGAGGTCATCGGATACGCGCCGGTGCACACCACCGACGACCTCGATCGCGCGATCGCCGCCGCGCGGGCGGCTCAGCCCGCCTGGAACGCGATCGGCCACGGGGAGCGCTCGCGTGTCCTCCACGCCATCGCCGATGAGATCGAGGCGAACGCCGAGGAACTCGCCCAGCTGCTGTCGCGCGAGCAGGGCAAGCCGCTGAACGGCCCGAACGCGCGCTTCGAGGTCGGTGCGGCGGCCGCCTGGACGCGCGCGGCGGCCGACACCCCGATCGAGCCCGAGGTCGTCTTCGAGAACGGGCCGGCGCGTGCCGAGGTGCACTACGACGCACTCGGCGTCGTCGGAGCAATCAACCCGTGGAACTGGCCGATGATGATCGCGGTCTGGCAGATCGCCCCGTCGCTGCGCATGGGCAACACGGTCGTCACGAAACCCAGCGAGTACACGCCGCTGTCGGTGCTCGCCCTCGCCGAGGTCTTCAACCGGCACCTGCCCGAGGGCGTCCTCACCGCGATCGCCGGTGACCGCGAGGTCGGCGCCGCGATCGCCGCGCACCCGGGTCTCGACAAGATCATGTTCACCGGCTCGACCGCCACGGGTCGCCGCATCGTGGAGTCCTCGGCCCACAACCTCGCGCGGCTGACGCTCGAGCTCGGCGGCAACGACGCCGGCATCGTGCTTCCCGGCACCGATGTGTCGGCGATCGCGCAGGACCTCTTCTGGGGCGTGTTCATCAACACCGGCCAGACCTGCGCGGCGCTCAAGCGCCTCTACGTGCACGACTCGATCTACGACGAGGTCGTCGACACCCTCGCCGAGATGGCCCGCACGACGCCCATGGGCGGCGGGCTCGACGAGGGGAACGTGCTCGGCCCGCTGCAGAACGAGAAGCAGTTCGACATCGTCACGCGCCTTGTCGATGACGCGCGGAGCCGGGGCGCGCGGATCGTGGCCGGCGGCGAGCCGGCGCCCGAGCTCGGCCCGCTCTTCTACCGCACGACGGTCGTCGCCGACATCGAGGACGGCGCCGCCCTCGTCGATGAGGAGCAGTTCGGCCCGGCGATCCCCGTGATCCGGTACTCCGACGTCGACGACGCGGTCGCCCGCGCCAACGCCTCGGAGCAGGGCCTCGGCGCCTCGGTGTGGTCGGCCGACCCCGACGCCGCCGTCGAGGTCGCGCGCCGCCTGGAAGCGGGCACGGTGTGGATCAACAACCACGGCGCCATCAACCCGCAGGTGCCCTTCGGCGGGATCAAGGCATCGGGGTACGGACAGGAATTCGGTGTGGCGGGGTTGAAGGCCGTTGCCGCTCCGAAGGTGATCAGCCGTTGACGAGGGGACACGCGACGGTGTGACGGCGGCGCCGCGGGACGGATTCCGACCCGCGGCGCCGTTCGCGTGCCCGCGCTCGCGCACGCGAACGGCGATGAAGACGTCGCGTCGGTCGGGAATCCGGCGCCGACAGCCGTCCCAAGAGCCACCTCGATGCCGGGCCGGGAGGTGTAACACGGGGACGCGCGGCGCGACCGTCGGCGGGATGGGGCGAGAATGGACGGAGCCGCCGGCGACAGCACGCCGATGCGCGGCATCCGCACCCGGAGGTTCCCGATGTCCCGCTCGCTCGCCCGTGCCGCCGCCCTCGGCGTCGCCGCCCTCGCTCTCACCCTCGCCGGCTGCTCGAGCTCGGCGGCGCCCGGCGCCTCGGGGGATGCCGCCGACGGCGGCGTGTCCGCCGAGGACTACGTCACACCGGGCAAGCTCACCTTCGCCACCGGCGAGACCGCGTACGAGCCCTACGTCATCGACGACGACCCGGCCTCGGGCGAAGGCTTCGAGTCGGCGGTGGCCTATGCGGTCGCCGACAGACTCGGCTTCAGCGCCGACGACGTCGAGTGGGTGCGCACGAGCTTCGAGGCGGCGATCGCGCCCGGTCCGAAGAGCTTCGACATCAACATCCAGCAGTACACGATCACCGACGAGCGCAAGCAGGGTGTCGACTTCTCGTCGCCGTACTACGCAGCGAGCCAGTCGATCGTCGCGTTGTCGGGCGGTGCGGCCGACGGGGTCACCGACATCGCCGGTCTGAAGAAGCTCACGATCGGCGCGATGGCGAACTCCACGAGCGCACTCACCCTCCAGCAGGTGGTGGCGCCCGACGTCGAGCCGCGTCTGTACAACTCGAACGAGGATGCCACGGCCGCCCTCAGTGCCGGACAGATCGACGCCGTCGTGCTCGACACTCCGACCGCGTACGTCGCCGTGAACTTCTACATCGGGGGCTCGTTCTTCGTCGGCGAACTGCCGAAGGCCGGCATCGAGGATCAGTGGGGTCTGCTTCTCGCGAAGGACTCGCCGCTGACCGCCGAGGTGACGGCCGCCGTCGACGGGCTGCGCGAGGACGGCACGCTGGCGGAACTCGAGAAGACCTGGCTCTCGGGCTTGACGGAGGGCGTGACGCTCCTCCAGTGAGGGCGCGCTAGCGTCGATCCGTGACCACCTCCACCCCGAGCGCGCTCGAACTCGAGCGCCGCGCGTTCCGGCGTTCCCGGGAACGCCGATCGGTTCTGATCGCCGTCGCCTCGACGCTCGCCTTCGCGGCGGTCGTCTGGCTCACCGTGATCAACACCGAGGGCTGGGCAACCGTCCAGCAGAGCTTCTTCGACCCCGAGATCGCCGTGCAGGCCCTCCCCGAGGTGTGGCGCGGGTTCCTCATCAACCTGCGGGTGCTCGCGTTCTCGATCTTCACCGTCGGCGCCGCGTCGCTCCTGATCGCGCTGCTCCGTACGCTGCGCGGACCGGTGTTCTTCCCCCTCCGCTTCCTCGCGGCTGCCTATACCGACCTCTTCCGCGGACTGCCGTTCATCATCGTGCTGTACCTGGTCGGCTTCGGACTGCCGACGATCCTGGGCACCCGCATCGATCCGGTCGCTCTCGGCGTCCTGGCCATCACCCTGACCTATTCCGCGTACGTCGCCGAAGTGGTGCGCGCGGGCATCGAATCGGTGCATCCGTCGCAGCGGCTCGCGGCGCGGGCCCTCGGGCTGAGCTATGCGCAGACGCTCCGGCGGGTCGTCCTGCCGCAGGCGCTGCGCAAGATGACGCCGCCGCTCATGAACGACTTCATCTCGATGCAGAAGGACGTCGGACTCATCTCCATCCTGGCCGCGTTCGATGCGATCGCCGAGGCGAAGGGTGTCGTGGCGACCACCTACAACTTCACTCCATACGTCGTCGCCGGCGTCCTGTTCGTCCTCCTCGCCCTTCCGACCATCCGATTGACGGACTGGTACACCGCCCGGCTCCGGGCGCGTGAGCAGACGGGATCGATCCTGTGAACGACGACCGGATCGAGACCGCGGCCACCGACGCCCTGCGGGCCACCGGCATCCGGAAGGCGTTCGGCGACAAGCCGGTGCTCCGCGGCGTCGACGTCGCGCTCGCCCGGCACGAGGTCGTCGCCCTGATCGGCGCGAGCGGGTCGGGCAAGTCGACCCTGCTGCGGTGCCTCGGGCTGCTCGAGCCCATCGACGACGGCCAGATCCTCCTGGCGGGCGCCGACATCTCCGACCCGCGCGTCGACGCCAACGCCGTGCGCGCGCGGCTCGGCGCGGTGTTCCAGAGCTACAACCTCTTCCCGCACCTGTCGGTTCTCGACAACGTCACCCTCGCCTCGCGCGTCGTGCACCGGCTGCCGCGCCGCCAGGCCGAGGAGCGGGCGCGCGAGCTGCTCGCCCGCATCGGACTCGCCGACAAGGCGAAGGAGCATCCCGATCGCCTCTCCGGCGGACAGCAGCAGCGCGCCGCGATCGTCCGCGCGATCGCGACCGATCCCGAAGTGCTGCTGCTCGACGAGATCACCTCGGCGCTCGATCCGGAGCTGGTCGGCGAGGTGCTCGAGCTCGTCCGCGACCTCGCGCTCGGCGGGTCGACGATCCTCATGGCGACGCACGAGATGGCCTTCGCCCGCGACGTCGCCGACCGCGTCGTCTTCCTCGATCAGGGCACGATCGTCGAGCAGGGTGCGCCCGCCGACGTGTTCGGCGCTCCGCGCGAGGAGCGCACCCGCGCCTTCCTCGCCCGCTTCACGTCCTGACCCGCGCCCTCCCGGCGTCCCGGCGTCGAGTCGCCAGCAAACGCGGGTGCGAGGCACCCGGCATCCGCCGTTCGTGGCGAGTCGACGGGCGGGAAGGGAAGTCAGGCGGTGGCGCGCTCGGCGGCCTCGACGACGTTCGTCAGCAGCAGGGCGACGGTCATCGGGCCGACGCCGCCCGGATTCGGCGACAGGAAGCCCGCGGCCTCGGCCACGTCGGGGGCGATGTCGCCGTAGACCTTGGACTTTCCGGTCTCGGGGTCGACGGCGCGGGTCACCCCGACGTCGAGCACGGCCGCTCCCGGCTTCACGTCGGCGGCGGTCACGAGGTGCTTGACGCCGGCCGCGCCGACGATGACGTCGGCCCGCCGCAGGTGATCGCCCAGGTCGGTCGTGCCGGTGTGCGTGAGGGTGACCGTCGCGTTGATCTCGCGGCGGGTGAGCAGCAGGCCGATCGAGCGACCGATCGTGACGCCGCGCCCGACGACGACGACGTGCTTGCCGGCGAGGTCGTAGCCGCTGCGCTGCAGCAGCTCGATGACCGCGCGCGGGGTGCACGGCAGCGGCGTCGTGATCGGCTCGTTGACGTTGAGCACGAGGCGGCCGAGGTTCACCGGGTGGAGGCCGTCGGCATCCTTCGCGGGATCAATCCGCTCGAGGATGCGGTCGGTGTCGAGGTGCTTCGGCAGCGGCAGCTGCACGATGTAGCCGTGGCAGGTCGGGTCGGCGTTGAGGCGGTCGATGACCTCCTCGACCTCCTCCTGCGTCGACTCGGCCGGCAGCTCGATCTGGATCGAGTTCATCCCGATGGCCTCGGACTCGCGGTGCTTCATCCCGACGTAGAGCTGGGATGCCGGATCGGCCCCGACCAGGACTGTGGCGATGCCGGGGGTGACGCCCTTCGCCGCGAGCGCCGCGACGCGCTCGGTCAGTTCGGCCTTGATCGCCGCCGCGGTGGCGCGGCCGTCGAGCTTCTGCGCGGTCATGTCGTTCGTTCCCTTCGAGGGTGCTTCGGCGAGACGGCAACCGAGCACCGAGACAGCGTCTGGCAGGTGCTGTCTCGGTGCTCGAGTGCTGTTTCGCGGGAATTACTGCTGGAGCGAGGGGTACAGCGGGAAGGCGTCGGCGAGGGTCGCGACGCGAGCGCGCAGGGCCTCGAGGTCGGCGCCGGGCTGCAGCGCGAGCGCGATGATGTCGGCGACCTCGGTGAACTCCGCGTCGCCGAAGCCGCGCGTCGCGAGAGCGGGCGTGCCGATGCGCAGGCCCGAGGTGACCATCGGCGGGCGCGGGTCGTTCGGCACTGCATTGCGGTTGACCGTGATGTGGATCTCGTGCAGCAGGTCTTCGGCCTGCTTGCCGTCGAGCGCCGCGTCACGCAGGTCGACGAGCACGAGGTGGACGTCGGTGCCGCCCGAGCGCACGGCGACGCCCGCACCCGTCACGTCGTCCTGCATGAGGCGGTCGGCGATGATCGACGCACCGCGAACGGTGCGCTCCTGGCGCTCCCGGAATTCCGGCGTCGCGGCGAGCTTGAACGCCGTCGCCTTCGCGGCGATGACGTGCATGAGCGGCCCACCCTGCTGCCCCGGGAAGACCGCGGTGTTGATCTTCTTGGCGAGGTCGGCGTCGTTGGTGAGGATGATGCCCGAGCGCGGACCGCCGATGGTCTTGTGCACGGTCGACGAGACGACGTGCGCGTGCGGCACCGGGCTCGGGTGCACGCCCGCGGCGACGAGGCCGGCGAAGTGCGCCATGTCGACCCACAGGTACGCGCCCACTTCGTCGGCGATCGCACGGAACGCCGCGAAGTCGAGCTGACGCGGGTAGGCCGACCAACCGGCGATGATGACCTTCGGCTTGTGCTCGAGGGCCAGGCGGCGGACCTCGTCCATGTCGATCAGCGAAGTCTCGGGGTTCACGCCGTAGGCGACGATGTCGTACAGACGGCCCGAGAAGTTGATCTTCATGCCGTGGGTCAGGTGCCCGCCGTGGTCGAGCGAGAGACCGAGCAGGGTGTCGCCGGGGCGCGCGATGGCGTGCAGCACGGCGGCGTTGGCCGTCGCACCCGAGTGGGGCTGGACGTTCGCGAAGCCCGCACCGAACAGGGACTTCGCCCGCTCGATCGCGAGCTCCTCGGCGACGTCGACCTCTTCGCAGCCGCCGTAGTAGCGACGACCGGGGTATCCCTCGGCGTACTTGTTCGTGAGCACCGACCCCTGCGACTGCAGCACGGAGACGGGGACGAAGTTCTCGGAGGCGATCATCTCGAGGTAGCCGCGCTGGCGGTCGAGCTCGCGCTCGAGCACCTGGGCGATCTCGGGGTCGACCTCCGCGAGCGGGGCGTTGAAGTACGAATCGGTCATGACGATCTCCAGACGACGGCTTTCGGGACGGATCTTACGCAGCAGCGAGGTTCCACTCGGCCCAGGCGTGCGGTCGAATGCCGTGTCGGTCGCTCCCCGGTGGTGGCCCACCTCAACGCCAGTCGCGACGGGTCCGAGCATAACGGATGCGGCGCTGATACGCTGTCCCGAACCGGTTTGTTAGGAACCCTTACAGAAGGGCTGCCATGTCGCCGCTTCCGCTGGTCCCGCTCCCCGCGTCGGTCCTCGAGTCCGGCGGGACGCCGTTCCGTCTCGACGACCGCGCTGTCGTGGTCGGAGACGAGGATGCCGCAGCCCTCCTCCACCGTCTCGTGGCCACGCGCACGGGCCTCCGGCTCCCCCACCTCCGACCCGGCCGTGACGCCGCGGGGGCGAGCGCGGCGGCCAGCGATGCCGACGCCGACGCCGGTGGGCGAGCCGTCATCGACCTCGCCGTGGACGGCGCCGGACGGCCCGAGTCCTACCGACTGACCGTCACCGCGAGGGGCGTGCGGGCCCGAGCCGCGGACGCGGCCGGCCTCTTCTACGCGGTGCACACCCTCGTCCAGGCGATCGACCGCCGCAGCGGATCGTGGGCGGTCCCCGCCCTCGAGATCGACGATGCACCGCGGTTCCCGTACCGGGGCGTCATGCTCGACGTCGCGCGCCACTTCCACGACCCCGCGACGATCGCCGCCTACGTCGAGCGCGCGGCCGCGCTGAAGTTCAACGTCCTCCACCTGCACCTCACCGATGACCAGGCCTGGCGTCTCGCCCTCGACAGCCGTCCCGAGCTCGCCGCGCGATCGGCGGACAACGCCGTCGGCGGCGACGCGGGCGGCAGCTACAGCAGTGCCGACTATCGCGGAATCGTCGCGCACGCGGCATCCCATCACATGACCGTCGTGCCCGAGTTCGACATGCCGGGGCACACGCATGCGGTGGGCCTCGCCTACCCGGACCTCGTCGAACCCCCCGCGTTGGCGGCCCTGCAGGGCGGCCCGGCCGACACGCCCGTCGCGGGTGAGCCCTACCGCGGGATCGGCGTCGGATTCTCGTCGCTGCGGATCGGGGCGGCGGTGACCGACGCCTTCGTCGCAGAGGTGTTCGCCGAGCTCGCCGCACTGACCCCGGGTCCCTACCTCCACTTCGGCGGCGACGAGGCGCACGGCACACCCGCCGACGCCTTCGCCGACTTCGTCTCCCGCACGTCGCGCGCGATCGCCGACCTCGGCAAGACGCCGATCGCGTGGCACGAGGCGGGCGCGGCGACGGGCCTCGCCCCGGGCACGATCGGGCAGTACTGGAGCTTCGTGGTCCCGGTCGAGGGCGCGGCGGAGAAGGCCCGCACCTTCGTCCGCGGCGGCGGTCGGCTGATCCTCTCGCCCGCGGACGCGGTGTACCTCGACATGAAGCCGGATGCCGCGGCATCCCTCGGCCTGACCTGGGCGAACGGACCGACGAGCGTCGAGCGCGCCTACGCGTGGGAGCCGGCCGCGGTCGTGCCCGGCGTCGGCGAGGCGGACATCCTCGGCGTGGAGGCGCCGCTGTGGACCGAGACCGTGCGGGATCTCGCCGACATCGACGCGCTGGCCTTCCCCCGGATCGGCGCCGCCGCCGAGGCCGCGTGGTCGCCGGCGACCGGTGCGGTGGCGGGACGGACGTGGGAGTCGTTCCGAGAGCGCATCGGCGGACTCGGTCCGCTGTGGACGACGCTCGGCATCCGCTTCCCCGCGTCGGCGGAGATCCCGTGGTCGACCGCCGGAGACGCGCGGTGAGCCCGGCGACCTCGGTGAGCGCGGGCGCGAGGACCGCCGAGCGATCGCGCGGTGTGCTCATCCACGCCGTGCGCCTCGTCGACGGCGGTCTCGAACGGCCGGACGCCTGGATCCGCTTCGTCGACGGCCGCGTCGCAGCCGTCGGGACGGGCGCCGGATGGGCAGCGGAACCCGGTGACGAGATCGTCGACGGGCGGGATGCCGCGGGCGAGAGCGCGACGCTGACGCCCGGATTCGTCGACATCCACGGCCACGGCGGCGGCGGCGCCGCGTACGACGACGGCGCCGAGGCCATCCTCGCGGCGCGCGAGCTCCACCGCCGTCACGGCACGACGCGGGCCGTGGTCTCGCTCGTCACGGCGACGCTCGACGATCTCGAGAGGCGCGTGGCGGCGATCGCCGACCTCGCCGCCGTCGATCCCTCGGTGCTCGGGTCGCACCTCGAGGGGCCGTTCCTCGACGTCGCGCATCACGGCGCGCACGAGCCGTCGCTGCTCGTCCCCCCGACCCCCGACGCGATCGACCGCCTGCTCGAGGCGGGTCGCGGCAGCATCCGCCAGGTCACGCTCGCCCCGGAACTGCCGGGCGGGATCGCCGCGATTCGGCAGATCGTCGCCGCCGGCGCGACCGTCGCCGTCGGCCACACGGATGCCGATCTGGGCGCCGCGCAGGCGGCGTTCGACGCGGGCGCGACGATCCTCACGCACGCCTTCAACGCGATGCCGGGCCTGCACCACCGGTCGCCGGGACCCGTCGGCGCCGCGTTCGCCGACCCCCGCGTCACCCTGGAGCTCATCGCGGACGGCGTGCACCTGCATCCGATCGTCCTGCGCGCGGCCGTCGATGCCGCGCCCGGCCGGATCGCATTCGTCACCGACGCGATGGCCGCCGCCGGCGCCGCGGACGGTTCGTACGAGCTCGGCCCCCTGGCCGTGCGGGTCGACGGCGGCGTCGCGCGGCTCGCGGACGGCACGATCGCCGGCTCGACGCTGACCCAGGATGCGGCGCTGCGCACAGCGGTGGCCGCGGGAGTGCCGCTCGCCGCGACCGTCACCGCTCTCACCAGCACGCCGGCGCGCGCGATCGGGCGACCGGACCTCGGCTCGCTCGCGGTCGGGAGCCCTGCCGACGCGGTGCTCCTCGACGGAGCGCTGCAGGTCCGGCGCGTCTGGACCGGGCGGCTGTGAACCGCCCGCCTCCGGACTCGCGAGCCTGCCCGGCCCGGTTCCCGGCACGGAGTCAGGACTCACCGGCAGCCCCACCCCCGTAGACCCGCACCGCACCGCGTCCTTCCTGAGAACGGGCACCGGCACCTGCCGCATCCCGCCGCCGGCCGCACTCACGTCCGGACTCGGCCGGCCCGCCCGGCACGGTTCCGGGCACAGGCACAGCACAGGCACGAAGTCAGGACTCATCGGCATCCCCACCCCCGCAGACCCGCACCGCACCGCGTCCTTCCTGAGAACAGGCACCGGCACCGGCCGCACCCCGCCGCCGGCCGCACCCACGTCCGGACTCGGCCGGCCCGCCCGGCACGGTTCCGGGCACAGACACAGGCACAGGCACCGGCACAGGCACGGGCACGAAGTCAGGACTCACCGCCACCTCCGACCTCGCAGACCCGCACTGCACCGCGTCCTTCCTGAGAACAGGCACCGGCAGCGGCCGCATCCCGCCGCGGGGCCCGCCCCGGCACGTGGTGCCCGCCCCCGCCCGCCCTGGCCCGCCGGGCCCGGCGGGCCCGCCCGGGCCCGCCCCGGCACGGACCGGCACGGACGAGCCGGCGCCTAGAATCGAGGCATGTCCGATCTGCCCGCCGTGCGCCCGACCCCGCCCGAGGCGCCGCAGCCGGCCGCAGCCTCGGCTGCTCCGGCCGCCGGCACCCGGCCCGCACTCTCGGCCCTCGACGTCGTCGCCGTCCTCTGCCAGCTGTTCGCCTTCGCGACCCTCGCCATCTGGGGCTTCGCCGCGTGGGACTTCCCCGGCAACCTCGTCGCCGGCATCGGCGCCCCGGTCGGCGCGATCCTCCTGTGGGCCCTGTTCGTCTCGCCGCGCGCCGTGCTGGCCGTGCACCCGTTCGTGCGCGCCCTCGTCGAGCTGCTCGTCTACGCCGCCGCGACCATCGCCTGGTGGAGCATGGGCCAGGCGTGGATCGGCCTCGGCTACGCCGTCGTCGCCGTGACGATCGGCCTCGTCTCGGGACGTCGGCGCCTGGCATGACCGCCGACGTCGTCGCGCAGCTGGTCGCTGAGCTCGGCGACCGCGTCGACGTGACGGATGCCGCTCGAGCCGCCGTGCGCGCCGACAAATCGGGGCACGCGGCCACCGGCATGCCGCTGGCGGTCGTCCACGCGCGCGACGTCGCCGACGTGCAGACCACCCTCCGGATCGCCTCGGCCACCGGCACCCCGGTCGTCCCCCGCGGCGCCGGGACGGGCCTCGCGGGCGGGGCGAACACCGGACTGGGCGAGATCGCCCTGTCGCTGCGCGCGATGGACCGCATCCTCTCGGTCTCGTCCGACGACCTCGTGGCGGTCGTCGAGCCCGGCATCCTCAATGCGGATCTCAACGCCGCGCTCGCCCCGCACGGGCTGTGGTGGGCGCCGGATCCCGCGAGCCGCGACATCTCGACCGTCGGCGGGAACATCGCCACGGGGGCCGGCGGGCTGCTCTGCGCGAAGTACGGCGTCGTTCGCGACGCGGTGCTCGGGGTCGACCTCGTGCTCGCCGACGGGCGGCTGCTGCGACTCGGTCACCGCACCGTGAAGGGCGTCACCGGCCTCGACCTCACTTCGCTCGTGATCGGCTCCGAGGGCATCCTCGGGGTCGTCGTCGGCGCGACGCTGAAGCTCCGGCGCCTGGTGCCGGGCGCCACCCGCACCCTCGCCGCCACCTTCGCCGACGTCCGCGACGCGGCCGCAGCCGCCTCCGCCGTCACCGCCGCCGGCGTGCAGCCCGCGATCATGGAGCTGATGGATGCCGCGTGCCTCGCCGCGGCGCACCGCCTACTCGAGCTGCCGGCGCCGACGCCCGGTGCGGCTCAGCTGACGGTCCAGACCGACGGCCCCGCCGCGACCGTCGAGGCGGAGACGATCGCCGCCGTACTGACCGCCGCCGGAGGCAACGTGCGCGTCGCCGCGGACGATGCCGAGGCCGAGCAGCTGTGGACGGTGCGACGGTCGATGCACCCGGCCATGGAGACGCTCGGCACGACCCTCATCGAGGACGTGTCTGTTCCGCGGAGCGCGCTGCCGGCGATGTTCGACGAGATCGCGCGCATCGAGGCCGCGTACGGCCTCCCCATCCCCACCGTCTGTCACGCCGGTGACGGGAATCTGCACCCGAACTTCATCTTCGACGGACCGGACGTCCCGGAGGTCGTGTGGGAGGCCGCCGAAGACCTGTTCCGCTCGGCGCTGCGCCTGGGCGGGACGCTGACCGGAGAGCACGGCGTCGGCGTGCTCAAGCGCCGCTGGCTTGCCGACGAGCTGGGCGATGACCAGTGGCGACTGCAGCGCGAGATCGCGCGGGTCTTCGACCCTGCCGGCATCCTCAATCCGGGCAAGGTGTTCGCGCCGTGAGCTCCGATCCCGGATCCGGCTCGGCGTCCGCCCCGGGATCCGCACCACGGGTCGTGCACGTCAGCGCCGCAGTCGTGGTCGACGCCGCGGGCCGCACGCTCCTCGTCCGGAAGCGCGGCACCGAGCGGTTCATGGCGCCGGGAGGCAAGCCGGAGCCGGGCGAATCCGCCGCCGCGGCTCTCGTGCGCGAGCTGCACGAGGAGCTGGGCGCGAACGTCGACGAGAGCGCGCTGGTGTACCTCGGCAGATTCGAGTCGGATGCCGCGAACGAACCGGGCTTCCGCGTCGTCGCCGAGGCGTTCGCGCTGCGCCTCGACCCCGAGTCGGTCCGCGCCGCCGCCGAGATCGCCGAGGCGCGCTGGCTCACGCCCGCCGAGGCGGCCGGCCTGCCGCTCGCGCCTCTCAGCACCGAGCACCTCCTCCCCCTGGCCTGGCGCTGACCGCCGGCCCGAGCCAGCCCCAGTCATCCCGCGAATCAATTGATCGCGCGCGAATCCATCAGCTATGCCCGATGGATTCGCGCGTCGAGGATGGATTCGCGAGCGGAGCGAGCCGCGTGGGAGGGGCCGCCGGATGCGCGGTGCGGGCGAGGAGGGCTGCGCCGAGCGCGCCGACCGGGGCGCGGCCGGGGACGGCGGTGACGCGCTCCTCGAGGCGGAGCGAGCGGAGGAAGGGCGAGCCCGTCGCGGTCGCCCGCAGCCGTTCGCGCACCGGGACGGCGAGTCGGTCGCCGAGGGCGGCGACTCCGCCGCCGAGGACGACGGCGTCGACGTCGGCGCTCAGGATCAGCAGCTGCACCGCCGCGGCGACGCCCCGGACGACATCGGCGCGGATGCGCGCCGCCGCGCCGATGCCGGCATCGGCCGCGTCGAAGACGTCGAGCACGGGGAGCTCCGCCGGCATCCCCCAGCGCTCGGCGACCGATCCGCCCCCGGCGAGAGACTCGATGCACCCGCGCTGACCGCAGCGGCACGGCGGGCCCGCGGGGTCGACGCTGAGGTGACCGATCTCGCCCGCGGCGCCGCGCGGCCCGCGACGGAGTCCGGTCTCATCGACCACCGCCGCCGCGATGCCCGTCCCGAGGTTGAGGTATGCGAGCGAGAAGAGGTCGGGCAGCAGCGCGGCCGCACCGAGGGCCGCTGCGCGCACGTCGTTGTCGACGACGGGTCGACGACCGATGCGCGCGGCGACCGCGTCGGCGAGACCGAAGCGCTCGATGCCGAGGTTCACCGCGTGCTCGACGACACCGGTGTCGGGCACGATCTGCCCGGGGATGCCGATGCCCACCGGCGGCCCGAGCACGACCCCGAGGACGCTTTCCAGCTCGGCCACCGCGCGGGCGATCTCATCACCGACGGCATCCGGCCCCCATCCCGTGGGCCGGCGCACCCGGGCGATCTCGGTCCCCTCCTCGTCGACCGCGATCGCGAGGATCTTCGTGCCGCCGACGTCGACGCCGATCGCCGCGGTCACCCCTTCACCGCGCCCGAGACGAGGCCGCCCGACATGCGGCCCTGCACGAGCAGGAAGAAGATGACGACGGGGATCGAGATGAGGGTGGATGCCGCCATCACGGCGCCCCAGTTCGTCGCGGCCGTCGCCGACTGAAACGACAGCAGCCACGGCGGGAGCGTCAGGTTGTAGCCCTTCATGAGCAGCAGCGCCATCGTGAACTCGTTCCACGACTGGATGAACGCGAAGATGCCGGTCGCGACGAGTCCCGGGGCCAGGAGCGGGAAGGTGACCTTCCAGAACGCCTGCGTGCGGGTGCAGCCGTCGATCATCGCCGCCTCCTCGAGGTCGGCGGGGACACCGGCGACGAAGCCGCGGAGAGTCCAGATGGTGAACGGGATGACCGCGGCGACGTAGACGATGCCGAGTCCGATGAGCGTGTTCATGAGGCGCCAGTCGTCGATCATCCCGTAGATCGTGAACATCATCGCCTCGCCCGGGATCATCTGCACGATCAGCACGGCGACGATGAACGAACGGCGGCCGCGGAAGCGGATGCGGGCCACGGCGATCGAGGCGAGGAAGGCGAGGACGAGCGTCACGACCAGCACGCCGACGGTCACGAGGGTGGACGAGAGCAGTCCGTGCACGAAGTCGGTCTGACCGGGCGCGGCTTCACGCGTCCAGGCGGTGGCGTAATTGCCCAGCGTGAAGTCGAACGGCAGGAAGCTCGGGGTGCGGCTGATGATGCTCTCGCCGCGCGTGAACGACATGTTCAGCATCCAGTACACCGGAAAGACCGAGCAGGCGAACACGATGAGCGCGGCGATGTTCAGTCCGACGCGGGTGAGGACGCGGCGACGGGGCGGACGCCGGACGGCCAGGGAGCGGGGGCGCGGACGCCGGGCGTTGCCGACCTCGCCGACGACCTCGTCCACGCCGATCGTGCCGAGCTGAGTGGCCGGGGTGACCTGGGTGCTCACAGCTCCTCCTCCTTGAGGGTGGTGCGGATGTATCCCCACGAGAGGGTGAGGAGGAGGACGACCATGAGCACGCCGATCGCGCTCGTCACTCCGAACTCGCCGGGGCCCTGGCGGAAGATGTAGGTTCCGAGCACGTTCGTCTCGGAGATCAGCCCGCCCCGTTGCTGCAGCGCGTAAACCTGCGTGAAGATGCGGAGGTTCCAGATGACCTGGAGCACGACGACGACCGTGACGACGTTGCGCAGGTAGGGGAAGACGACGAGCCGGAAGCGCTGCCAGCCCACCGCGCCGTCGAGCGACGAGGCCTCGAGCACTTCGGCCGGCACCTGCCCGAGCGCCGCGTAGAGCGTGAACGCCGCGAAGGGGATGCCCTGCCACACGACGATCACGGTCAGAACGAAGAAGAACGACCAGGGATTCGCGAGCCACGAGTGGTTCGTCCAGGCATCCGTTCCCATCGCCGTGTTGAGAGCCCAGTTGACGATCCCGTACTGCGAGTCGAAGATCCACCCCCACACCGTCGTCGCCGCGAGCGGCGGCATGGCCCACGCCAGGAGCAGCCCCAGCGAGACGAGGATGCGCATCCCGCGGCGCAGCCGCGTCATCAGCACGGCGATCAGAGCACCGAGACCGACGATCAGGATGGTCATCGCGACCATCAGGCCGAGACTGCGCACGAGCACGGCCGGGAAGTCCGACTGCGTGAATACTTCGAGGTAGTTCTCGATGCCGACGAACCCCGGGAGGGTGCCCTGCACCTTATTGCGGATCGAGTAGTCGGTGAACGACTGCACGAGCATCAGCACGGCGGGATAGCCGACCATCACCCCGAGGATGATGAGCGACGGCCCGAGGAGGGTCAGCGCGCTGCCGCCGTCCCGTCGCCGGCGCGAGCGCTCGCGTGCCGTCGACACGACTCGGTCCGGCCGGCTGGGCGGCGCGGCTTCGCGCGTGCGGAGATCTGTCATCGCCTGGTCCTCTCTGCGTCGCCGAGGGAAGGTGGGGTGGGGTGCCACCACCCCGCCCTCCCCCTGCTCGGCGACTACTTGTTGAGGATCGCTTCGATCTGGCCGTCGAGCTCGGTCGCGATCGCCGTGACGTCGCCGCCCTGGGCGATCTTCACGAGGGCGTCCTTGATGACGCCCGAGGACTCGACCTCGGACCAGTTGGGGCTCGCCGGGACGGCCTTCGAGGATGCGACGGCTTTGGCGGCCTCGGCGGTGATCTCGTCGTCGGGCAGGAACTGCGCGAACGACGTGAGAGCCGGGATGAGGCCGTTCTCGGCCAGGATCTTCTGGTACCCCTCCGACAGGATGATCTGCAGCGCCGCCTCGGCTTTGTCGGGGGCGTCGGACTTCGCCGCCACGGCGATGTTCGATCCTCCCGCGAAGACGGGGGCGACCTCGCCGGCGGTCATACCGGGAAGTGCGAAAGCCTTCAGGTCTGCGCCGGCAGTCTCGGGGCAGCCCGGGGCCTTCGCGTCGTCGGCGGGCGCGAGGATCGACCACTTCACCCAGGCGGGAGCGGAGAGGAAGCCGACCTCACCGGCGCAGAACGGCACCTGCGGGTCGGTCTCGTCCGCGTCCGCCGGGGCGATCGTGGCGTTCTCGTACACGTCCTGCAGCATCTCGAGTCCCGCGATGCCGCCGGCGGTGGAGAAACCGCCCGTCCAGGTGTCGCCGTCCTGAGTGGCGATCTCGCCGCCGTTCGCCCAGACGTAGGGCAGGGCGTTGTACCAGTCCTTGCCGGGGGCGTAGATGCCGGACTTCGTGGCGGTCGTGGCCGCGATGCCGTCGGCGACATACTCCTCGAGGGTCGTGGGAACCGCGCCGCTGTACGACGCCGGCGAGTAGAACACGATCCGAGACCCCGCATAGTACGGAGCGGCGTACAGCGACCCGTCGGTCGACCCGAGTTCGACGAAGCTCTGCAGCAGCTCGTTGCCGCCGAGGTCCGCCTCGAGGTCCGAGATGTCGGCGAACAGTCCCTGGTCGATGAAGCCGGGCGACTGCGTGTTGCCCACCTCGACGAGATCGGGCGCGTCGTTCGACGACAGCGCGGCGACGTAGTTGTCCGCGGTGTCGGCCCAGGTCTTCTCCTCGATGGTGAGCGTCCAGCCCTCGTTCTCGGCTTCGAAGGTCTTCTTGAGGTAGTCGCGGGCGTCCTGCGGGGTGTCGGTGCCGACCAGCCACACGGTCAGGTCTCCGGTCTCGGCGCTCTGCCCCGCGTTGCCGCTTGCGCAGCCGGAGAGCAGCAGGGCGGAGACCCCGAGGAGCGACAGTGCTCCGAGGCTCTTCTTCATGGTGATTCCTTCTTCTCTGATGTCGGCGAGCCGGGCGGCTCGTCCGGGTGGAGCTGATGGTGCGTGGAACGGGTGGAGCGTACGGAGCGGTGGAACGGGTGGAGCCGTGTCCCTCAGGAGACGCCGAGGCGGCCGGAGAGAACCATGACGGCCGCGCCGCGGAGGACGATGTCCTCGCCTTGCTCCGTCATCCGCACCTGCAGCTCGTCGTGGAACGTGGCGAGCGTGCGCGTGCGCACCGTCTCGGCGGCGGCTCGGGCGAGCGTGCCGTCGAGAAGTTCTGGAGGGCCGGAGAGGACGACCTCCGACAGGTCGAGGGCGCCGACGATGGGCGCGAGCGCGATGCCGAGCCGTTCACCGGCATCCCGCAGCAGCCCCTCGCGCTCGGCGTCGACGTTGGCGTCGACGCGCGCGGACAGCGACGGCACCGAGATCCAGGCCTCGAGGCAGCCGATCTTGCCGCACGCGCACTCCGGGCCGCCATCGGTGCCGACCGTCACATGGCCGATCTCACCGGCGGCGGAGCGAGCGCCGCGGAGAGGCTCGCCGCCTGTGAGCAGGCCCGCACCGACGCCTCGTCCCACCTTGACCAGGATGATGTCGTCGCCGGCACCGCCGAAAGTGCGCTCGGCGAGGACCGCGGCGTTCGCGTCGTTCGCGACGATCACGGGGAGACCGACGGCCTCGCCGAGGATCACGCCGAGGTCGAGATGGTCCCATCCGAGACCGGGCGCGGCGAGGACGACACCGGCGTCGTCGACGACGCCGGGGGTCCCCACGCCGATGCCGAGCACGGGGGCAGCGGCGTCGGCGACGAGGGCGCGGGCGAGGGAGAGGACCGCCCCGATCGCGTGGTCGAGGTCGGTCGGGACGGGCATCGAGGCGCGCGCCTCGATGTCGCCGTCGAGGGTCAGCACCGCTCCGACGAATTCGGCGCTGCCCGACAGATCCAGGCCGACGATCCGGTGCCCGGCTCGATCGAGGTCGACGAGCATCGCCGGCTTGCCGGGACCGGCGGCCTCGCGCATCCCCTGCTCGACCACGAGCCCATCGGCGATCAGCCCGCCGACGAGGTCGGAGATCGTCACCCGGGTCAGAGCCGTCTCGCGGGCGAGGTCGGCGCGCGACATCGCGCCGTCGCGGAAGAGGGCCTGCATGACGAGCGAACGGTTATGAGCTCGCGCGTGCTCGGGCAGGATCTTGCCCGCGCCGCGGCGCGGTCGGACGATCGATCGGCTCGATCGGGATGCCGCGGTGTCCAGGTCGCTCATGTTTGTTAGTAGACCTTACGAACCCGGGGCCGGCAAGAGCGGAAACGTCATTTGCTAACACTCTTTACAAACTCGTTACACGGACGATCGGCCCCTCGCACCCGATGTCAAGGGCGCATGGCCGGCCACGGAGTTGCCTAGGCTGGGGTCAGCCACCGAGGGAGCACGCCATGAACCGACGCCTGACCGTCCTGACGTTGACCGCCGCAGCCATGCTCGCCCTGAGCGCGTGCAGCGGCGACCCGAACGGCGGCGCCTCCGGTGACGGCGGCAGCAGCGACCAGACGGTCGCCGAGGCGTGCACGCAGGTCAACGACGTCATGACCGAGGCCACCGCGGGCCTGCAGGACATCGACCCCTCCGACCCCGCCGGGGCGGCCAGCGCCCTGCGCACCATCTCGGACGGCATGGGCGACGCCGCCGCATCCGTCACCAACGCCGAGGTATCGGACATCCTCCCCGACCTGCAGACGGCGTTCTCGTCGGCCGCCGACACCATGGAGGCCGTCGCGGGTGGTGAGACCGAGCGCGCAGCCGAGCTCAACGACTCGATCTCGGACGTGCAGACCAGCTTCCAGCGCTTCACCGAGCTGTGCGGCACGGAGTGATCGCGTCCCGCTCCTGACTCCTCCCGATCCGTTTCACGCGGTTCGATAACGCTCTGGACTCATCCCGGACTCGGGGGTGCGTCCGTCGCGTACCATGACTCCGAGTGCGCGTCGAGCGCAGACGGGGGTGGAGCAGTGACGGATCTGGTGTCTGCGAAGGACGGGGATGCGGCGACGGGGAACGTCGCGGTCTCCGGCGAACCCGATCCGCGGGTCGAGTGGGCACCCGCCGAGCCTGCGCGCAAGAAGCGCCACCTCGGTCTCTGGATCGGCATCCCAGTCGGCGTCGTCGTCGCGGGCGCGGCCGCGGCATCCGCCTTCCTCATCGCCCCCGGCACGTCCGTGGCGGGCGTTCCGGTCGGCTTCCTGACCCCCGGCGCCGCCGCCGACGCGATTCAGACCCGTCTCGACGAGACCAGCCTCGCCCTCGGCGACGGCGCATCGGTCAGCGGATCCGACCTCGGCGCGACGGTGGAGGGCACGGCCCTCGCGGACGCCGCCTTCGGCGAGCGACCGGCGTGGAACGTGACCCAGTGGTTCGGCGACCCCGTCGCTGCCGAGGTCTCGATCGACCCGATCGCGGCGACCGACGCCCTCCGCGCGGCCGTACCCGATCGCTACGTCGATCCGACCCCCGCGAGCGTCGCATTCGACGGCACCGCGTACGTGGTCACCCCCGACGTCGCGGGCGAAGGCCTCGACCTCGAGGCGACCCGCGCCGCGCTGCAGGGCGCCTTCGACGAGGGAGCGACGACCGCCGACGCCGAGCCCTCCGTCACCGCCATCTCCTCCCCCACCACCACCGCGGATGCGGAGGAGACGGCGCAGTCGCTGAACGGGATGCTGGACGGCGTCGGCTTCTACGTCGGCGACGAGCGCACGGTCCCCGTCGATCGCGAGGTCGCGGCCAGCTGGCTCACCGTCGGCACCGCCGCCGACGGGTCGTTCACCATCAGCGCCGATCCCGCCGCGATCCAGCCGATCGTCGACACGCTGCCGGGTCTGGTCGACCGGGCCCCCGCCAACGGCGTCGTGTTCGCCAACGCAGCGGGACGCATCATCGACGACTCCGAGGCCGGCCAGGACGGCCGCACGCTCGAGACGACCGACGGCATCGCCGCCGGCTTCGCCGAGCAGCTCGCCTCGGGCGACGCCGCCTACCGTCTGCCGGTCGCGGTCGTGCCCGTGACGACCGACACGGTCGTCCGCGTCCTCGAGGTCGACCTCGGCGAGCAGCGCCTCTACCTCAAGGAGAACGACGTCGTCGTCGACTCCTGGCTCGTCTCCACCGGTCGCCCGGGTGCCGACACGCAGACCGGGCGATACACGATCGGCTGGAAGACGCCGATGCAGAACATGCGCGGCACCGCTGCGGACTCGGGCGTCAGCTACGTGCAGCCCAACGTGAAGTGGGCGATGTACTTCAACGGCGACCAGGCCTTCCACGGCGTCTACTGGCACAGCAACTGGGGCAACCGCATGAGTGCGGGATGCGTCGGGATGCCGGATTCCCGCGCCGCGCAGATCTACGAGTGGGCCGTGCCCGGGACGGACGTCTGGGTCCACTCCTGACCCCCGCGGCGGCATCCGAGCCGTCTGACGTCACGACGGTGCGGCCGCGAGCGAAGCCCGTTAGCCTGTGGTCATGGCTGACCTGCGCATCGTTGAACTCTCGGCAGCGACCATCGTCGCGGTGAACACCCTGTCGCTCAAGCCCGGCCAGGAACGGTTCGTCGTTCCGGAGAGCTACGCCATCGCCGCCACGGTCGTCGATCCGGCGACCTCGTGGCAGCGCGTGATCCTCGACGGCGACGAGGTCGTCGGCTTCGTCAGTGCCGGCTTCGATCCCGACGCGCCCCAGGAGCACTTCCGCTCGGTGCTCTGGCGCATCAACGTCGACGCCGACGATCAGGGGCGCGGTATCGGCCGCTTCGCCGTCGAGCAGCTCGTCGAGGAGGCACGCGCGCGCGGCTTCGCCTGCGTGGATGTCATCTACGAAGCCGGCGAGGGCGGCCCCGAGGCCTTCTTCAGCCGCGTCGGGTTCCAGCCGGTCGGCGAGACGGAATACGGCGAGGTCATCGCCGAGATCCGCTTCTGACCGTTCCGACGCGCAGAACGCCCCGGCCGCTTCGGCGACCGGGGCGTTCCGTCGTTCGGATCAGATGCCGTCGATGATGGCGTTCAGCGTCGCCGACGGGCGCATGACGGCCGCGACGAGATCGGCGTCCGGGCGGTAGTAGCCGCCGATCTCGGCGGGCGAGCCCTGCACGGCGATCAGCTCGGCGACGATGTCGGACTCGGCGTCCTGCAGCGCCTGCGCGATCGGCGCGAAGGCCGCGGCGAGGTCGGCGTCCGCCGTCTGACCGGCGAGCTCCTGAGCCCAGTAGAGGCCGAGGTAGAAGTGGCTGCCGCGGTTGTCGATCGTGCCGAGCGCGCGACCCGGCGACTTGTCCTGCTCGAGGAAGGTGCCCGTCGCGGCATCCAGCGTGTCGGCGAGCACCTTCGCGTGGGCGTTGCCGGTGTACTCGGCGAGGTGCTCGAACGACGCCGCGAGGGCGAAGAACTCGCCGAGCGAGTCCCAGCGCAGGTAGTTCTCGGCGACGAGCTGCTGCACGTGCTTCGGAGCCGAACCGCCCGCGCCGGTCTCGAAGAGTCCACCGCCCGCGAGGAGCGGGACGATCGAGAGCATCTTGGCGCTGGTTCCCACCTCGAGGATCGGGAACAGGTCGGTCAGGTAGTCGCGCAGCACGTTGCCGGTGACCGAGATCGTGTCCTCGCCGCGACGGATGCGCTCGAGCGAGTAGCGCGTCGCGTCGGCAGGCGCGAGGATCTCGATCGTGAGCCCGTCGGTGTCGTGCTCGGCGAGGTACGTCTGGACCTTCGCGATGAGGTTGGCGTCGTGGGCGCGGTTCTCGTCCAGCCAGAAGACGGCCGGGACACCGGTCGCGCGGGCACGGGTGACGGCCAGCTTGACCCAGTCGCGCACAGCGACGTCCTTGGTCTGGGTGGCGCGCCAGATGTCGCCGGCCTGCACGTCGTGCGAGAGCAGCACGGCTCCCGACGAGTCGACGACCTCGACGGTGCCGGCACCGGCGATCTCGAAGGTCTTGTCGTGCGAGCCGTACTCCTCGGCGGCCTGCGCCATGAGGCCGACGTTGGGGACGGAGCCGATCGTGGCGGGGTCGAGCGGCCCGTGCGCGATGACGTCCTCGATCGTCGCCTGGTAGACGCCCGCGTACGAGGAGTCGGGGATGACGGCGATCGTGTCGCCCTCGCCGCCGTCGGCACCCCACAGCTTGCCGCCGTTGCGGATGAGGGCCGGCATCGAGGCGTCGACGATCACGTCGGAGGGCACGTGGAGGTTCGTGATGCCCTTGTCGGAGTTGACGTACGACAGGCGCGGCCCCGAGGCGATCGCCGCTTCGAACGCGGCGCGGATCTCGTCGCCGTTCGCGAGCTGCGCGAGGCCGCCCAGGATGGCGCCGAGCCCGTCGTTGGCCGTGAGACCCGCAGCGGCCAGGTCGTCGCCGAAGCGGGCGAAGACATCCGCGAAGAATGCGCGCACGACGTGGCCGAAGATGATCGGATCGCTGACCTTCATCATCGTGGCCTTCAGGTGCACCGAGTACAGCACGTCCTCCGCGGCGGCCTGGGCGACCGTGTCGGCGAGGAACGCGTCGAGCGCCGCCGCCGAGAGGAAGGTCGCGTCGACGACCTCGCCGGGCAGCACCTTCAGGCCCGACTTCAGCTCGGTGACGGTGCCGTCCTGAGCCGTGAAGCGGATGGCGAGGACGTCGTCGCTCTCGATGACCGTGGACGTCTCGTTCGACTTGAAGTCATCGTGCCCCAGCGTCGCGACGCGGGTCTTCGATCCGTCGGCGAACGGCTTGTTGCGGTGCGGGTGCTTGCGGGCGTAGTTCTTCACCGACAGGGGCGCGCGGCGGTCGCTGTTGCCCTCGCGCAGCACGGGGTTCACGGCGGAGCCCTTGATGCGGTCGTAGCGGGCGCGGACGTCCTTGGCGTCGGCGTCCTCAGCCTCGTCGGGGTAGTCCGGGATGTCGTAGCCGGCGGCCTGCAGCTCGGCGATGGCCGCCTTCAGCTGCGGGATCGAGGCCGAGATGTTCGGGAGCTTGATGATGTTCGCCTCGGGCAGCGTCGCCAGTCCGCCGAGCTCGGCGAGCGCGTCGCCCACCTGCTGCTCGGGATTGAGGTTCTGCGGGAATGCGGCGAGGATGCGGCCGGCCAGCGAGATGTCGCGGGTCTCGATCGCCACGCCCGCCGTGCCGGCGAAGGCCTCGACGATCGGGAGGAATGAGGCGGTGGCCAGCGCCGGCGCCTCGTCGGTGTACGTGTAGATGATGGTCGAGTCGGGCACGTCGTCTCTCCAAAAAAGCGCGTCGAGGGTCGGTTCTCAGCGTATCGCACGCGTCCACTTTCTCTCGATGTCGAGATATCTCGGAGACGCGGCCGCGGCCCCGATCCGCCGCTCTCTCAGACTCGCCCGACGGGGTCGCCACTGCCCCACCGCCGCCCCGCCGGCGGCGGACCGCGATGCAAGGAATCATCCCCGCCACGCCGGTGCCAGCCGCATCCCGCCGGGGTGTCGCAACCGATCCCTTGCATCCCGGCACCGCCGCGTCCCGGCAGCCCAGCATCCCGGCATGATGCGGGCCCGGGCTGGCCCGCCTCCGCCCCCTCGCCGGCGGCGGACCGCGGTGCAAGGAATCATCCCCGCCACGCCGGTCCCAGCCGCATCCCGCCGGGGTGTCGCAACCGATCCCTTGCATCCCGGCACCGCCGCGTCCCGGCACACCGACACACCGACACACCGACACACCGACACACCGACACACCGACATCCCGGCACACCGACATCCCGACATCCCGACACACCGACATCCCGGCACACCGACATCCCGGCACACCGGCATCCCGGCAGCCCGGCATCCCGGCATCCCGGCAGCCCGGCATGATGCGGGCCCGGACTGGCCCGCGGTCCGCCCCCTCGCCGGCGGCGGACCGCGATGCAAGGAATCATCCCCGCCACGCCGGTCCCAGCCGCATCCCGCCGGGGTGTCGCAACCGATCCCTTGCATCCCGGCACCGCGGTGGCCGACGTGCTCGGCTGTCAGGATCCCGCGCCGGAGCGACAGAGCCTCGCGAACGCGCGGCGAGCGCTAGGGTGAGCGCGTGCCGCGCTTCGACCTCCCCCTCGCCGACCTCGAGAACTACCGCCCCGCCGTCGCCGAGCCCTCTGATTTCGACGAGTTCTGGGAGGCGACCATCAGCGCCGCCCGCAGCGTCGGCGGCGAGGTGTCGGTGACGCCGATCGAGACCGCCTTGAGCGAGATCGACGCCTTCGACGTGACGTTCCCCGGTTTCGCCGGCGAGCCGATCCGCGCCTGGCTCCTGCTGCCCGCCCGGCGGAGCGGACCGCTTCCGGCCGTCGTCGAGTTCAACGGCTACGGCGGCGGCCGCGGTCTGCCGATCGAGCGCCTCGGGTGGGCCGCCTCGGGATACGCGCACCTGTTCATGGACACGCGCGGTCAGGGCAGCGCGTGGGGCAGCGGCGGCGCCACGGCCGACCCCCACGGAACGGGGCCGTCGTTCTCCGGCTTCATGACCCGCGGTATCGAAGCCCCGGAGCACTACTACTACCGGCGGGTGTTCACCGACGCCGTCCGCGCCGTCGACGCCGTGCGATCGCTTCCCGAAGTGGACGCCGCCCGTGTGGCGGTCTGCGGCGGCAGCCAGGGCGGTGGCATCTCCCTGGCCGCGGCCGCGCTGAGCGACGACCTCGTGGCGGTGATGTCCGACGTGCCGTTCCTCTGTCACTTCGAACGTGCCGTGGGGATGACCGGCCAGGACCCCTATCAGGAGATCGTGCGCTACCTCGCCGTGCATCGCGGCGCCGAGTCGAACGTGTTCGAGACGCTCTCGTACTTCGACGGGGTGAACTTCGCCCGGCGGGCGCGCACCGCCGGGCTGTTCTCGGTAGGCCTGCTCGACCCGATCTGCCCGCCGTCGACCGTGTACGCCGCGTTCAACGCGTTCGCCGGCGACGACAAGGAGATCGTCGTCTACCCCTTCAACGAGCACGAGGGAGGCCAGGCGCACCAGTGGACCGCGCAGGCTCGCTTCCTCGCCGAGCGCGTCTGACGCCCGATCCGACCGGCCCGGCTCACGCGGGCGGCCGCTCCCCCGTCCCGCGCTCGACGATCCAGGTCGGCAGGGTGATCTGACGGACGAACCCCGCGGGGTCGGCCATCCGCTCGATCGCCAGCCGTGCGGCGCGACGGCCGAGCTCCAGCGGGTCGTAAGAGATCACCGTGACGCCCAGCACATCGGCAGTGTCGAAGTCGTCGAAGCCGATGAGCGCCGTCCGACCGCGGTCGTCGCGCTCGCGCAGGGCGCGCAGCGCGCCGATCGTGATGCGGTTGTTCCCCGCGATGATCGCCGTCGGCGGCTCCGCGCCGACCCAGAGCGTGCGGACGAGCTCGGTGGGCGAGGTCTCGGGATCGTCGCTGAGCATCTCCCAGGGCGTCGTGTCGGCCACACCGGCATCCGCCATCGCCTGCCGATAGCCGGCGAGGCGCTCGACCTGCGTGTACACGGATGCCGGGTTGCACACGTACGCGATGCGGCGATGCCCGCGGCGGGTGAGCCGGCGGGTCGCCTCGAGCACCGCGGCACGGTTGTCGAGAACGAGGGAATCGGCCGCGAGATTGCGGGCCGGTCGGTCGATCGAGATCACCGGCGTGCCGAGCTGACGCTCGCCCTCGAGATACGATTGATCGTCGCTGACGGGAACGAGCAGCAGCGCGCCCACCCGCTGGGCGAGCAGGGCATCGGCGACCCGCCCCTCGCCCTCCTCGGTGTCGTCCGTGGTCGCCACGACCAAGCTGAAGCCGGAGGCTGAGAGCTCCTTCTCGATGCCGGCCGCCACCTTGTAGTAGAACGGGTTCCCCAGGTCGCCGATGATGAAACCCACCGTGCGGCTGCCACCGCGACGAAGCCCCTGAGCGAGGCTGTTGGGCCGGAACCGCAGGCGCTTCGCCGCCGTCAGGACGCGCTCGACCGTCTGCGGTGCGACCAGCTCGCGCTGCGCGAAGACGCGCGAGACCGTCTTCGAACTGACACCGGCGAGGCGCGCGACGTCGTCGAGCGTGGCGCGTTGTTGAACCGTCATCGGTCCCTCCCTGCGAGCAGACTAACACGCATGTCCGGCAATGACGACGATAGACATTTCTCCGACATCGATGCCCGCCGGTGCGAGTTATCTGACCATATTTACCCCGGTAGAAGCGATTTCACCCCTCCTTCGGACCGCGCGGACAGACCAAGACAGCGCTGACATTGCACCCTTGCGACTAGCCTTGCGCCGGGGTTACTGTGAGCGCCATCGTCGGCACGGGAGCCGATGAGGCACCCGAGTGGTTTAACGAAGAACCTGACAGGAGACCCACATGGCACGCACACGCATGGCGGCCGTCGCAACGCTCGTCCTCGCGGGCATCACCCTCGCCGGCTGCGCCGGCGGCGGATCAGCAGACGCCGACAACACGATCGACGGCGAGGTGAAGGGCGACATCAAGGTCGTCACGTGGCGCACCGACCTCGTCGAGGACGGCACCTTCCAGAAGTACGCCGACGAATTCAACAAGACCTACCCCGACGTCAACGTCACGTTCGAGGGCATCACCGACTACGCGGGCGAGATGACGACGCGCATGTCGACCAACAACTACGGCGACGTCATCGGCATCCCGACCATCAAGCCGGAGCAGTACGACCAGTTCCTCGAGCCGCTCGGCGACACATCGTCGTTTGCCGACACCTACCGGTTCCTCCCCGCCGCCAGCTTCGACGGCACGCAGTACGGCATCGCCTTCGGCGGCAACGCCAACGGCGTCGTCTACAACAAGAAGGTCTTCGAGGAGGCCGGCATCACGACCCCTCCGACGACCGAGCAGGAGTTCCTCGACGCGCTCCAGGCGGTGGGGGACAACACCGACGCGATCCCGCTCTACACGAACTACAAGGACGGCTGGCCGCTGACCCAGAGCTTCGGAAACCTCGGCTCGGTCACCAACGACCCCGACGCACCGGTCACGATGGCCGAGGACCCCGCCCCCTGGACCGAGGGGACGGACGTCTACGCGATCGACTCGCTCCTCTTCGACGCGGTCTCGGCGGGCCTCACCGAGCCCGACCCGCTGACCACCAACTGGGAGCAGTCGAAGGTCGACCTCGGCACGGGCAAGATCGGCGCCATGACCCTCGGCTCGTGGGCGATCTCGCAGATGCAGGCCGCCGCGGAGGACAACGGCGCCTCGGCCGACGACATCGGCTACATGGCGTTCCCGGCGACCGTCGACGGCACCCAGTACGCCGTCGTGGGCGGTGACTACAACCTCGCCGTCAGCAAGCACTCGAAGGCCAAGGCGGCCGCCTGGGCGTGGATCCAGTGGGTCGTCGCCGACTCCGGCTACACCGAGGCGCAGGGCATGATCTCGCCCGTCCTCGACAAGCCGCTGCCCGACAACCTCGCCGGCTTCACCGACGCGGGCGTCGAGCTGATGGAGATCAACGCCGCACCCGCCGGCAAGGAGGGCCTCATCAACGAGGTCGCCGACGACTCGCAGATCGACCTCTACGGCCCGATCTACCGGCAGAAGCTCGTCGACATCGCCCGCGGCGCCGCCGACGGCGATAAGGACAGCTACTTCGCCGAGCTCAACGAGCGCTGGGGCGCCTCAGTCGAGAAGCTCGGCTGAGAGAAGGCACGACGATGGCGATCGCTACTCCCGGCTCCGCTCCGGCGGATGCTCCAGCGGTCCTGTCCGCGCCCGCACGGGCGCGTCGGATGCGCGGCACCTCACGCCGCGCATCCGGCGCCCCCGCGTCGGGAGCGCGGGGAGCAGGCCGCGGCATCTTCCAGAAGCTCACCCCCTGGCTCTTCCTCTCCGGCGCGGTCGGCCTGCTCCTGCTGTTCACCTACTGGCCGGCGGTGAACCTCTTCTATTACTCCGTCACCGACTGGGACGGCATCGACCTCACGAAGAACTTCGTGGGTCTCGACAACTACGTCCAGGTCTTCACCGACCCGCGCATCTTCAACGTCTTCTGGGTCAGCCTCTACTACTTCGCGGCCTCGTTCGCGCAGATGGCGATCGCCCTCTACTTCGCCACCATCCTGAGTTTCTCGACCCGGTTCTCGAGCCTCTTCCGCGGCATCCTCTTCTTCCCCTACCTGATCAACGGCGTCGCGATCGGATTCGTCTTCCTCTACCTGTTCCAGCCCGGCGGCACCCTCGACACCGTGCTGTCGTGGTTCGGCGTCGCCGACCCGCCGCAGTGGCTCGGCGACCCGAACGTCGTCAACTGGTCGCTGGCCGGCACCTCGGTGTGGCGCTACACCGGATTGAACTTCGTGCTCTTCCTCGGCGCGATCCAGTCGATCCCGCGCGAGCTGTACGAGGCCGCCGATCTCGACGGCGCCAACAAGTGGCAGCAGTTCTGGTCGATCATCGCCCCCGGCATCCGTCGCATCATCGGCCTGTCGTTCATCCTCGCCATCGCCGGCAGCCTGTCGGTGTTCGAGGTGCCCTTCATCATGACCGGCGGCGCGAACGGGTCGGCGACCTTCGTCATCCAGACGCTGCAGACCGCCTTCTCGTTCCGGCAGGTCGGCCTCGCCTCGGCGATGGCGGTGGTCCTGCTCGCGATCGTGCTGGTCGTGACCTTCATCCAACGACGTGTGTTCCCCGACGAGAAGGTGGATCTGACGTGACCGTCACCCTCACCCCGCGCCCCGCGGCGTCCGAGACGACCGCCCCGCCGCGGCGCCGCGTCTCGGGCCGCACGCCCCTGCAGCGACTGAGCGGCATGAGCGCGACGACCGCGAAGTACACGAGCCTCGTCATCGCCGCCGTCGTGACGCTGCTGCCGCTGTCGGTGCTGCTGTTCGCGAGCATGAAGAGCTCGAGCGAGTACGCCTCGACCGGCCCCTTCGATCCGCCCTCGAACTGGCTGAACTTCGACAACTTCGTGACGGCGTTCACGAGCGGCAAGATGCTCGAGGGCTTCGTGAACACCACGATCGTCCTGGCGGTCTCCCTCGTCGGGACGATCGCCCTCGGCACGATGGCCGCGTACGCGCTCGACCGGTTCGCCTTCCGCGGCAAGAAGCTCGTCATGGGTCTCTTCCTGCTCGCCACGCTGATCCCGGGGGTCACGAGCCAGGTCGCGACGTTCCAGCTCGTCAACGGACTCGGCCTCTACGACACGAAGGCCGCGCTGATCCTGCTGTTCATGGGGACGGACATCATCGCGATCTACCTGTTCATCCAGTTCATGCAGTCGATTCCGATGTCGCTCGACGAAGCGGCGATGATCGACGGGGCGAACCGGTGGACGATCTACTGGCGCATCGTGCTCCCGCTTCTCAAGCCCGCCATCGCGACCGTCGTCATCATCAAGGGGATCGCCGTCTACAACGAGTTCTACGCACCCTTCCTCTACCTGCCGTCCGAGGGGATGATCTCCACCTCCCTCTTCCGTTTCAAGGGCCCGTTCGGTGCGCAGTGGGAGGTGATCGCCGCCGGGACGCTCGTCGTCATCATCCCGACGCTCATCGCCTTCCTGCTGCTGCAGCGATGGATCTACCAGGGCCTCACCTCAGGAGCCGTCAAGTGACACACCTCTCCCCCCGCCCCCTGCACGACGGGTGGACCGCCCGCGCCGCCGACGGACCCGCACCCGCCGAGATCGCGTCCGCGGTCGTGCCGGCCGTCGTCCCCGGCAGCATCCACGTCGACCTGCTCGCCGCGGGCCTCATCCCCGACCCGTTCCACGGCTCCAACGAGCAGCTGCTCGCCTGGATCGGACTCGTCGACTGGACGTACCGCACGACCTTCGCGTGGGCCCCCGACGGCGCGAGGCGGCATGACCTCGTCTTCGACGGCATCGACACGGTCGCGACGATCCGCCTGAACGGCGAAGTGATCGGCGAGGTCGCGAACCAGCACCGCTCGTACCGCTTCGATGTCGCATCCGCGCTCCGCGAGGGCGAGAACGAGCTCGAGGTCGCCTTCCGCGCGCCGATCCCCTACGCCAACGCCGAGAGCATCCGCCTGGGCGCACGGCCCCGGCCGTACGGCCTCCCCTACGAGGCGATCCGCAAGTCCGCCTGCAGCTTCGGCTGGGACTGGGGGATCGCCACGTACACGAGCGGGCTGTGGAAGGGCGTGCGCCTCGAATCGTGGTCCGACGCACGGCTGGCCGAGGTGCGCGTCGCCGCGACCCCGTCGGGCGACGGCGGCCGGGTCTCGGTCGACGTCCGCATCGAGCGCGATGGATCGGATGCCGCGCCGCTGCGCGTCCGGGCGAGCATGAGCCGGCCGGAACAGGGTGCCACGACGACGTCGACCGAGGTCTCGGTCGAGGTCGCGGCCGAGGTCGTCGGCGACGACGTCCACCTCGACCTCGACCTCGAGGCCGTGTCGCGCTGGTGGCCGGTCGGCTACGGCGACCAGCCGCTGTACGACGTGACCGTCGCCCTCGATGACGCCGCGGGCGCGGCCCTCGACGACACCGCACGCCGCGTCGGGTTCCGCACGGTCGTCTGGGACACGACCCCCGATGACGCCGGCACGCCGTTCACGCTCGTCGTCAACGATCGGCCGATCTTCGTCAAGGGCGTCAACTGGATCCCCGACGACGCCCTTCCCGTCCGCGTCGACCGCGCCCGCTACGAACGACGCCTGCGGCAGGGGCTCGAGGCGAACCTCAACCTCGTCCGCATCTGGGGCGGCGGTCTCTACGAGAGCGATGACTTCTACGACCTCTGCGACGAGCTCGGCCTGCTGGTGTGGCAGGACTTCCTCTTCGCCTGCGCGGCGTACCCCGAGGAAGAGCCGCTGCGCTCCGAGATCATCGCCGAGGCGCGCGAGAACACGGTGCGCCTCGCCTCGCACGCATCGCTCGTGCTGCTCAACGGCAACAACGAGAACATCTGGGGCTTCGAGGACTGGGGTTGGAAGCTGCGCCTCGACGGCAAGACGTGGGGTGCGTCCTACTACTACGAGCTCTTCCCCGAGATCGTGGCCGAACTCGCACCGCACGTCCCCTACACCCCGGGCAGCCCGTTCAGTCCCGAGACGCAGTGGGATGCCGCGGCGGGCGTCCAGACCGGGCCGCATCCCAACGACGAGCAGCACGGCAGCATGCACCTGTGGGAGCAGTGGAACCGGCGCGACTGGCTCACCTACCGCGACCACCGCCCCCGCTTCGTCGCGGAGTTCGGATGGCAGGGGCCGCCCGCGTGGACGACGCTCCGCGAGGCGCTGGACGACGAGCCGCTGACCCCCGAGTCGCCCGGCATGCTCGTGCATCAGAAGGCGATGGAGGGCAACCACAAGCTCTCGAGCGGTCTCATCCCGCACTTCCGCCAGCCCGAGGACATGGAGACGTGGCACTGGGCGATGCAGCTGAACCAGGCCCTCGCCGTCGGCGCCGCCCTCGACCACTTCCGCTCGCACGCGCCCCACACCGCCGGCGCGATCGTCTGGCAGCTCAACGACTGCTGGCCGGTGACCTCGTGGGCGGCGATCGACGGCGCCGAGCGTGCCAAGCCGCTGTTCCACGCGATGCGGAACGCCTTCGCCCCACGCGTCGTGACGGTTCAGCCGCGGGACGGCGGCCTGGCTGCGGTGCTCGGCAACGACACCGACGACGAGTGGGTCGGCGAGCTGCGGCTGCGACGGCTGACGTTCGCGGGCGCTGAGCTCGCGGGCGATTCGCAGACCGTGACGGTGCCGGCGCGGGGCTCGGTCACGGTCGGCGTTCCGGCGCCGCTCGTCGATGCCGGGGATGCGGCATCCGAGCTGCTCGTCGCCGAGACGACCGACGCTCGCGGGCTCTGGTACTTCGCCGAGCCGCGCGAGTCGGCGCTCACCGATCCGGGCCTCACGCTCGTGACGCGGGCGGCCGACGGCGGCACGGCGGTCACGATCGGCGCGCGTGCGCTCGCCCGCGACGTCACTCTGCTCGTCGACAAGGTGCACCCGACGGCCCACGCCGAGGAGGCACTGATCACGCTGCTCCCCGGTGAGGAGGCGACCGTCGTCGTCCGCCACGACGTCGCGGCCGACGGCGTGCTGGATGCCGCGGCGCTGGCCGACCCGCGTGTGCTGCGCTCGGCGAACCAGCTGGTGGTGCCCCGATGAGCGCAGCAGAGCCCGGCGCACCACGCCTCGACGGCGCCGTCTGCGGGATGACCTGGGGGTGGACGGGCGTGCGGGGCACCTGGCGGACCGCAGCGGGCGCGGCATCCCTCGACGCGATGGCGGAGCACGCCGTCACGTGGACCGCGCTGGCGTACGCGGCCGTGCAGGAGACGGCGTTCTCGACCGAGGTCCCCTTCCCGGGCGAGCGCACCGTGGCCGAGGACGAGATCGTGTGGGCGATCCGCGAGGCGCACGCGCGCGGCATGCGGGTGTGCTTGAAACCGGTGGTCAACGTCGCCGACGGCACCTGGCGCGCGCACATCGGCTTCTTCGACTGGGACGTTCCGGGCGAGCCGAGCTGGACCGAGTGGTTCGCCTCGTACACCGCTTTCATCGTGAGCGCAGCCCGCATCGCGGAAGCCGAGGGATGCGCCATGCTCTGCATCGGGTGCGAGATGGTGCGCGCCGACGGGCAGGACGCGCACTGGCGCCGCCTCATCGCCGCGGTGCGCGCCGAATACTCCGGGCTCATCACCTACAACTGCGACAAGTACCAGGAGGACCACGTGACCTGGTGGGACGCGGTCGACGTCGTCTCGTCGAGCGGGTACTACCCGATCGATCGGTGGGAGGAGAACCTCGACCGGATCGAACGGGTCGTCACCGCGACGGGCCGCCCGTTCGTCTTCCTCGAGGCCGGCTGCCCCTCGCGGGAGAACTCGCCCGCGAAGCCCAATGACTGGCAGCTGCCCGGGGCACCGTCGGGGCGGGCACAGCTCGACTACTACCGCGCGATGTTCGACGCGTGCGCCGAGCGTCCCTGGGTCTCGGGCTTCTTCCTGTGGGACTGGCCGGCGAGCCTCTACGACCCCGCCGACGCGGCGGGCAACGACGACTACTGCCCCTACGGGAAACCCGCGGGCGAGCTGATGCGCCGGCACTACGCCGATCTGACGGCCGCGGCGGTGCGCGCGTGAGCGGCCGTCGCGTCCTCGCGATCGACGCCGGCCAGAGCGGGATGAAGGTCCGGCTCGACGTCGACGGCGCCCGCGAGGACCTCGTCTTCCGCGGCATCCACACCGGCGGTCCGCTCCTGCCGCAGCTCGCGCGGGTCGTGCACGAGACGCAGGAACGCGTCGGCGGCACGCTCGATGTCGTGTCGGCCGGGATCTCGGGACTCACCGACCGGGACGCGGACGCCGATGCGCTGCTGACCCTGGTGCGGGATGCCGGTGTGCGCGGCGCCCTGCTGGCGCACGACTCCACGACATCCTTCCTCGGCGCCCTCGGCGACCGGCACGGCGCCGTCGTCGCTGCCGGCACCGGCGTCGTCACCCTCGCCGTCGGCGCGCGTGCGATCGCGCGCGTCGACGGGTGGGGATGGATCATGGGCGATGCCGGCAGCGGCTACTGGATCGGCCGCGAGGCGCTCGAGTCCGTCATGCGCGCGTACGACGGGCGCGGCCCGCAGACGATGCTGACGGAGGCGGCGCTGGCACGCTGGCCCGACCTCTCGCAGGCCTACATGGCCCTGCAGGCCGACGCCGATCGCGTGCGCATCGTCGCCTCGCTCGCCGTCGACGTGGCCCGCGCGGCCGACGCGGGCGACGCCGTCGCCGAAGCGATCAGCGTGCGGGCCGCGCGCGAGCTCGCGCACAGCGCCCGGACCGCGATCGGTCGGGTGCGCACCGGCGCCGAGCCGGTCGCGGTGTGCGCGATCGGCGGCGTCTTCGGCTCGGCCACCCTCCGCGGCGCGTTCGAGGACGCCATCGGCGCGGACGGCGAGGACTTCCGCGTGGTGGCACCGCAGGGTGTGGGGATCGACGGCGCCGTGGCGCTGGCGGGGCTATCGCCGACGCACCCGCTGACGGCGGCCGTGCACCGGGCAGGAGTCGTATGAGCCCCGCACGGGCGCGGCGATGACCGCGCCCCGGACCGGCCGCATCCCTCTCGTCGACCCCGAAGCCCTGCTGACGGGCGGGGTGCGTCGGGCACGTCCGCTGCGATCGCTGCTGCATCTGCTGCACCCGCACCGGTGGGGCATGACCGCGGCGGTCGTCGCCTTCGTCATCAAGGACAGCGCCGTCTGGGTGCTGCCGCCGGTGACCGCCGCGATCGTCGACATCGTCGTCGCCGGCGGCCCGCTCGATCGGATCCTGTGGTGGGCGCTCGTCGCCCTGGGAGTCCTCACGCTGAACTATCCCTTCAACATGATCGTGGTGCGCCTGACGAGCTCCGCGAACCGCACCCTCGCCTACACGGTCCGAGCGGGACTCGCGGCACGCCTTCAGCGGCTCTCGCTCGGCTTCCACAATCGTCAGAGCGCGTCGGTCGTCCAGACCAAGATCGTCCGCGACGTCGAGAACCTCGAGCTCATGCTGGCCCAGGTCTTCCCCACGGTCGTCTCGGCCCTCTCGACCCTCGCCGGCGCGATCCTCATCACGGCGCTCAACGTGCCGCTGTTCGTGGCGGTGTTCGCCGTGGCGATCCCGATCGCGGCATCCCTCATCGTCTACATCCGGCGGCGTGCAGCGCTTCGGAACGAGGAGTTCCGCCGCGAGGTGGAGCAGCTGTCGGCGCAGGTGAGCGAGATGGCCGCGCTCATGCCGATCACGCGCGGACACGGGCTCGAAGACGTGGCGACGGCGCGCGTCGCCGCCCGCGCCGACTCGGTCCGGCGCGCGGGTCGCGACCTCGACCTGCTCAACGGCCGGTTCGGCGCCCTCTCGTGGATCTCGTACCAGGTGCTCGGCCTCCTGTGCCTCGCGGGGTCTGCGACGCTCGCGGTGACGGGCATCGCCCCCATCTCGCCCGGCCAGGTCGTGCTGCTGAGCACGTACTTCGGCATGCTGACCAACGCGATCGTGATGCTGATGAACGCCGCACCGGTGTTCACCCGCGGCCTCGACGCCATGCGCTCGATCGCCGACGTCGCCGAGGAGCTCGACGTCGAAGACAGCCGCGGCAAGGAGGAGGTGCGCGCGGTGTTCGGCGAGATCCGTCTCGACGGCGTCGTCGTGACCTACCCCGGCGACGATCGCCCGGCGCTCGACGGTGTCGACCTCGAGATCCCCCCGGGACGCACGGTCGCCTTCGTCGGACCCTCCGGATCGGGCAAGTCGACCATCCTCAACACGGTTCTGGGGTTCGTCCGGCCCGTGTCGGGCCGCGTGCTCGTCGACGGCGTCGACATCGCCGGCCTCGACCTGCGCTCGCTCCGCCGGTTCGTGTCGATCGTTCCGCAGGAGACCGTGCTGCTGGCGGGCTCCGTGCGCGAGAACGTCGCCTACGGCGCGGCTGACGTGACGGATGCCGACGTGTACGAGGCCCTCGCCGAGGCCAACGCCCTCGACATCGTCTCGGGCTCGCCCGACGGTCTCGACACGCTGGTCGGCGAACGGGGGTCCCGGCTGTCGGGCGGCCAGCGGCAGCGCCTCGCGATCGCGCGTGCGCTGCTGCGGCATCCGCGCATCCTGGTGCTCGACGAGGCCACCAGCGCTCTCGACCCCCACTCGGAAGCGCGCGTCACCGAGGCGCTCGATCGGGCGCGGCGGGGGCGGACGACCCTGATCGTCGCGCACCGGCTCTCGACGGTCCGCAGCGCCGACCTCATCGTGGTGGTCGAGCGCGGGCGGGTCGTCGAGACCGGCACGCACGAGGAGCTCGTGGCCGCCGGCGGCCTCTACTCCCGCCTCGCGCTGGTGCAGTCCGGCGGCTGAGCGCCCCGCGCGCACCATCCGCGTGACTCACCGCGCGCATGTCCCACTTTCTGTCGCTTGAGCCCGATCAGGATCACAGAAAGTGGGACATGGACGGCAGAAAGTGGGACATGCAGGGAAGGCTCGGACCAGGGACCGCCTCCAGGCCCGGCGTCGCTGGTCGTCAGACCAGGGACTGTCTCCAAGCACTGTGCAGCTGCGCGAACTTGCCGGTGCCGGCGATCAGCGCGGCGGGGGTGTCGTCCTCGATGATGCGGCCGTGCTCCATGACGAGCACGCGGTCGGCGATCGCCACGGTCGACAGGCGGTGGGCGATGATGATCGCGGTGCGGTCGGCCAGCAGCGTGCCGAGCGCCTCCTGGATCTGACGCTCGCTCGGGATGTCGAGCGACGCGGTCGCCTCGTCGAGGATGAGCACCGCGGGATCGGCGAGGAAGGCGCGCGCGAACGAGATCAGCTGGCGCTGCCCCGCCGAGACGCGACCGCCGCGCTTGTTGACGTCGGTCGCGTAGCCGTCGGGCAGGCGCTCGATGAAGTCGTGCGCCCCGACCGCCCGCGCGGCCGCTTCGATCTCGGCCATCGTCGCCTCGGGCTTGCCGAGCGCGATGTTGTCGGCGACGGTTCCGCTGAACAGGTAGGCCTCCTGCGTGACCATGACGATCGCGCGTCGGAGGTCCTTCGGATGCAGCTGACGCAGGTCCACGCCGTCGAGCGTCACCCGTCCGCGGGTCGGGTCGTAGAAGCGCGCGACGAGCTTCGCGAGCGTCGACTTGCCGGCTCCCGTGGTCCCCACGAGCGCGATCGTCTGACCGGCCGGCATGTCGAGGGCGAAGTCGGGGAGGATCGTCACCTCGTCGGAGTAGCCGAACGTGACGTCCTCGAACCGCAGGTGCCCGCGTGCCTGTCGCAGGTCGACCGGTGCCGTCGGATCGGGAACCGTCGGCTCCTCCTCGAGCACGCCCGACACCTTCTCGAGCGCGGCGGTCGCCGACTGGTACGAGTTCAGGAAGAAGGCGACCTCCTGCATCGGCGCGAAGAAGTTCCGCACGTACAGCACCGCCGACAGGAGGAATCCGAGCGCGAGCGTGCCGTCGACGACCCGGAAGGCACCCCACCCGAGGACGAGCGCGAGCGACACGGATGCGACGGCCATGAGCGCCGGCTCGAAGGTTCCGAACAGGCGGATCGAGCGCATGTTGACGTCGCGGTAGTCGCTCGAGAGCCCACCGAACTCGGCGTCGTTGGCGGGCTCCTTGCGGAAGGCCTTGACCGCCCGGATCCCGGTCATCGACTCGACGAACTTGACGATGACCTTCGCGCTGATCACCCGTGACTCGCGGTAGACGACCTGCGAGCGCAGGTAGAACCATCGCATCAGCAGGAACAGCGGGATGCCCATCACGGCGAGGATCACGCCCGACTGCCAGTCGAGCAGGAGCAGCGCGATGAGGGTGAAGCCGCCGTAGAGCAGCCCGGAGACCAGCTCGTTCAGTCCGCCGTCGAGGAGCTCGCGGATGGTGTCGAGATCGCTCGTCTGACGCGAGATGATCCGCCCCGACGTGTACGACTCGTGGAACTCGAGACTCAGGCGCTGGGTGTGGCGGAAGATGCGCTTGCGGAGGTCGATCATGACCGCCTGCGTGAGCCGCGCGGCGACGACGGCGTACCAGCCGATGAGCGCCGCTCCCCCGACCGCCGTGACGAGGAACACCGCGACCACGGCGATGGTCGGCATCCAGTCGGCTTCCTGCTGCACGGCCGGGAGCGCGTTGGCGATGCCCCAGCCGACCAGGGCCGGCCCCGCCACGCGCATGGCCGTCGAGAGGACGAGCACGACGGCTGCCAGCACGAGCTGGAGCTTCAGCGGCGAGACGAGCGAGCCGAGCAGCCGCAGGGAGCGCCGGCGGATGTCGCGGCTCTCGGCGCGGGTGTAGTCGGAGCGGTCCTCGCCGCTCGTGCCGATGACGGTGCTCATCGGGCCACCTCCCGTTCGTTCTGTCGTTCCTGTTCGTCCTCGAGGCTCGAGATGACGTGCCGGTAGTGCCCGCTCGTGCGCAGGAGCTCGGAATGGGTGCCCACCGCGGTGACGCGCCCGTCCTCGAGGAGTGCCACGCGATCGGCGAGGGTCACCGTCGAGGGACGGTGGGCGACGACGAGGGCCGTCGTCTCGGCGAGCACTTCGCGCAGCGCGTCCTCGACGAGGGCCTCGGTGTCGACGTCGAGCGCCGACAGCGGGTCGTCGAGCACGAGCACGGCGGGGCGGGCCGCGACGGCGCGCGCCAGAGCGAGCCGCTGGCGCTGACCGCCCGACAGGCTCAGTCCCTCCTCGCCGATGACGGTGTCGACGCCGAGCGGCAGGTCGTCGACGAAGCCCGCCTGCGCGACCTGCAGCGCCTCGCGGAGCACGCGCTCGGCCTCGTCGCTGCCGCGCTCGAGGTCTTCGCGTCCGAGCAGCACGTTCTCGCGGACGGTCTGCGAGAACAGCGTCGCGTCCTCGAACGCCATCCCGACGTGGCGACGCAGCTCGCTGAGCCGCAGGTCGCGCACATCGACGCCGTCGAGCAGCACCCGCCCGCCCGTGACGTCGTAGAGACGCCCCGGCAGGGTCGTCAGCGTGGTCTTGCCCGATCCCGTGAGGCCGACGAGCGCCATCGTCTCGCCCGGCCGCAGGGCGAGGTCGATCCCGTCGAGCAGGTCGCGCTCGGTGGCCGCGGCATCCTGATACCGGAATCGGGCGCCCTCGAACACGAGCTCGCCGCGCGGCGCCTCGATCGAGACGGGGTTCTCGGGGTCGATGATGGTGTTCTGCTCGTCGAAGACCTCGAAGATGCGGTCGGTCGCGGTGCGCGCGTCGACGAGGAACGAGAAGAGGAAGCCGATCGACTCGACCGGCCAGCGCAGGATCGTCGCCATCGCGAAGAAGGCGATGAGCTCCCCCGCGCCGATCTGACCCGCGGCGGCGAGGAAGATGCCGGCGCCGAGGCACAGCGCGAAGGCGATGTCGGGCAGCAGCACGAGCCAGAACCAGATCCAGCCGACGGCCCGCGCCTTGCTGATCTCGGTCTCGCGCAGCGTCTCGGCCTGCCGGGTGAACTTCTGCAGGGCGTGTCCGCCGCGACCGAACGCCTTGAGCACGCGGATGCCGTGAACCGACTCCTCCACGGCGGTCGCGAGGTCGCCGGCCTGATCCTGGCTCTGCCGCGAGAGCAGGCCGTAGCGCTTCTCGAAGAGGAAGCCGGTGATCCACAGCGGAGCCGAGGTGACGACGAAGATGGTGCCGAGCAGCCAGTGCCAGCGGAAGAGGAGGATCGATCCGGCGACGATCGTGAGCACGTTGACGACGAGCAGCACGAGGCCGAAGGCGAGCCAGCGTCGGATGAGGCTGATGTCCTGCATCATCCGGCTGAGCAGCTGCCCCGACTGCCACCGATCGTGGAAGGCGACCGGGAGTCGCTGCAGGCGCGAGAAGAAGTCGGTCCGCAGATCGAATTCGACCTTGGTCGCGGGCGCGAGGACGAACCAGCGGCGCGCCCAGACCATCGCGGCTTCGAGGAGCCCGAGCCCGAGAACGGCGGCGGCGCCGAGCACGATGGCGAGAGGGTCGCCGGAGAGGATCGGTCCGTCCTCATCGACGATCGTCTCGAGGACGAGCGGGATGCCGAGGGCCAGGAGGCTCGCCAGCAGCGCGCTGACGAAGCCGAGGCCCAGGCGCGGCAGCACCGGGCGGGCGAAGGGGAGCAGGCGCGCGAGCGCGCGCGGCGTGGACAGACGGGGAGACGTCGAGGAGGTCATGATCCTGCAGGGGTGTGGAGCGGATGCCGGAGGCGGCGAGAGCGTGCGCGGTGCGAGCTGCACCGTGCGCGTCGGGCCGGAGGCCCGAGGTGAGGAACGTCGGAGGGGGCGCGGGGCTTCCCGGAGATCCGGCTAACGCCGGCGGGCGGGGCGTCCGTCGACGGCGACGAGGAAGGCGACGGACTTCGTGGGAACGATGGCCGGGAACATGGCTTCCTCCAGGGTCGAGCGGACGGGTGCGCCCGCGAGACGCGGGAGCCTCCCAGGCTATCCTCAGGCTCCGCGGAGGACAAGGCCCCGTCGCGCAGTGGCCCGCCGCGGTGCCCGGCGGGCGAGGTCCCACTTCGGCCGGTTACCGGAGTCCGATTGCCGGCCGAAGTGGGACCTCGGTTGAGCGGCGGGCGCGAGCGGGGGTCAGGCGTGCGACTCGCGGGCGAGCAGCCGCGCCTTGACGTCGATCCCCCAGGCGAAGCCGCCGAGCGCTCCCCCGGTGCGCAGCACGCGGTGGCAGGGGACGAAGAGGGCGGGGGCGTTCCGGGCGCAGATGGATGCCGCGGCGCGCACCGCCCCGGGTGAGCCCAGCGCTGCGGCGAACGCGGTGTAGGTCAGCGGGTCGCCGGCGGCGATGCGGCGCAGCGCAGCCCAGCCCGCGAGCTGCATCGCGGTACCCGACTGGCGGACCGGCACCGTGTCGATGGCGGCGAGGTCGCCGTCGTAGTACGCGGCGACGGCGGCTGCGGCATCCGTCCGCCCGGACTCGACGGTCGCGGGCCGGACAGCGGGCCGGAGCCGCGCGAGGATGTCGGCGGGCTCCGCCGTCCACCCCGAGGCGAGCACGTCGCCGCCGGACTCGAGGATGGTGAAGGGTCCGTCCGGGGTGGCGACGGTCTGAATCGTCGCGGTGCCGAGGCCGGTCATGGGCGTGCCTTTCGCTGAGGGCGGGACGCGGCCTCGGGCGGGGAAGCCGCGCGCCAGGCCTGGGTCACGGGGGCGGCGTACCAGAGGTGCGCCATGAGGTAGCTGCGCCACGGGGCGACGCGCGCCGACCAGGCGACGAGCGGTGCCGGCTCCGACGGGATGCCGGCCGCCGCCGCGCCCGCCCGGGCTGCGACATCGCCGGGCAGCAGGATGTCGGGGTCGCCGAGCACGCGCATGCGGACGTAGTCTGCGGTCCACGGGCCGATGCCCGGGAGCGCCAGCAGGGCGGCGCGCTGATCGTCGGTGTCATCGCCCGGCGACAGGCGCAGCGACCCGTCGGCGAGCGCCGTGGCCGCACCGACGATCGCGCGGATGCGGGCGCCGGGACCGCGGAGCACCTCGGCGCCGCGCTCGGCGATCGCGGCGGGAGTCGGAAACAGCATCGCGGGCCCCGCGTCGGTCTCGACCGGCTCCCCGAGCTGCGCGGTCAGCCGCCCCATCACCGTGCGCGCGGACGCGACGCTGATCTGCTGGCCGATCATCGCGCGGATGAGCATCTCGTCGGCGTCGAACGCGGCGGGCAGACGCACACCCGGAATGCGGGCCACGAGGGGTGCGAGCGCGGGGTGCGCAGCCAGCGCCTCGTCGATCGCGACGGGGTCGGCATCGAGGTCGAACAGGCGGCGCACGCGCGCGATGAGCGGGGAGAGGTCGGTCAGGGCGCTGAGCTCGGCCCGCAGGCGCACCCGCCCCGCCGCGTCCTGGCGCACCTCGAACCGGGCCGGGCCGCCCGGCATCCGCACGACGCGGGCGAAGGAGCGCTCGTCGCCCGACTCGACCCCGGGAACGGCGTGCGCCCGCATCCAGCCGAAGAGGCCGACCGCGTCGAAGGGTTCACGGACGGGCAATGCCAGGTCGATCCGGCCCGGCGCGCGCGTGCCGTGTCCGCGGCGCGCGCGCAGCTGACCGGGCGGCAGGGCGAACACGTCGTCGATCGTCTCGTTGAACTGCCGGATGCTGCTGAAGCCCGCGGCGAAGGCGACGTCGGCGATCGGCAGGTCGGTCTCGACGAGGAGGATGCGCGCCGTGTGCGCGCGATGCGCCCGGGCGAGCGCGAGCGGGCCGGCGCCGAGCTCGCCGGTGAGCAGGCGCGTGAGGTGCCGGGCGGAGTAGCCGAGCCGGGCGGCGAGCCCCGGCACGCCTTCGCGGTCGACCACGCCGTCGGCGATGAGGCGCATCGCGCGTGCGGCGAGATCGCCGCGGAGGTTCCACTGCGGCGACCCCGGGGTCGCCTCCGGCAGGCATCTCCTGCAGGCGCGATAGCCCGCCTCGTGAGCCGCGGCGCTCGTGGGGTAGAAGGTGACGTTCGCCGGCTTCGGCGTCCGCGCCGGACAGCTCGGCCGGCAGTAGATGCCCGTCGAGCGCACCGCCGTGACGAACTGTCCGTCGAAGCGCGTGTCGCGGGCATCGATGGCGCGGTAGCGCTCGTCGAAGGTCATGTCCGCGATCGTCATACCGTCAGCCTGTCACGCGTCCCGGCATCCGGCTCGCGGAAATCGGACACCACCGTCTCGTCCACTCGCCACGAAACGCGGATGCCGCCGGGGTGACATCCGCGTTTGGTGGCGAGTCGACCGGGTCAGCCGGGGATCACGGCGCGGGGGTCGGGGCCCGTGTCACGAGCGGCTGCGGCTGCGTCGGTGTGCCGTCCTCCTCGTAGTAGAGCGGCCCGTCGGCGGGGAAGAAGAACTGTGGGACGGACGACGGGCCCTCTGTGGCCGGAATCCGCCGCCATACGTCGTCGGGGTACAGCTCCTCGCCGAACATGGTGGTGAGGATCTCGGAGCTCGATCCCGGCAGACATCCCGTCTCGCTGGAGACGAGGACACGGCCATCGGCCGGACGGACCACGACCACCGTGCGGGCGGCGTCGGATTCGCCGACGACGGTGACTTCGCGCGCATCGCCCGATCCCCGCTCGACGACCTCCGCCGCGACACCCAGCTCGGCGAATCCCTCGGATGCCGCCGCCGCGACCTGCGCCGGATCGCGACCGGGCAGCTCGAGCGCGCGGACAGCGGAGAAGGAGTACCCCGTCTCCGAGCTCACGCCCAGCTGGCACCCGCTCGGGCGAGCGCCGTACTGTCCCTGATCGACCCGCCACTCGACCGGCTCGATCGCCATGATGACGGCGTGCAGCTGCTCGGCCATCGCCGTGTACTGCTCCCGGGCCTGACCGTAGAGATCCGCCGCGGGCTCGTCGTCACCGGGAGTGGCCGTACACGAGCTCATCATCAACACCAATCCGACGGCGAGGGCCGTCATCGTCATCCGTGAGGTCGATCTCATAGTCCGGTCCGATAGGGGTCCACGGGCAACCATCTCAGCCAATCGGGCAGATCCCAGAAGCCGCCTTCGCTGCCTTCGCCGTCCATCTCCGTTCCGGGCTCGCCGGTCAGGATGATCTGCTGGATGTTGTAGAACGACTCCGATCCTTCCACGAGGTACCCCTCGCCGTCGCCCGACGGGAGCGGACTGTTGCCGCCCTCGTGTGCGGCATGTCCGGGAGTGGGCGCGAGGTGCTCGCCGTCGGCGGCGTACCCGCCGTCACTGCCGAACTCGATGACGCCGGGAAGGGTCTCGGGAACCGTGCCATGCGCTCCGCCGAAGCTCGTGTCGCGGCCGATGCGCGCCCACGCGTCGTTCTCCGACAGCGTCGCGTACATCTGGAGCCCTTCGGCGTTCTGCAGGTTCGACAGCACCTGGGCATCGCTGGGGAAACCGGCCGATCCCACGGCGATGAACTGATCGACCCCGAGCGCATCGGGGCGGGATCCGATCGCCAGCGCAGCGGTCGTGCTGCCGTAGGAGTGCGCGATGACCGCCTTCTCAGCCGTGGGGTGGACGGCGTCGACGCCGAGCAGGAACGAACGCAGCGCAGCCGCGCCGTCGAGCGCTCGATCCATCCCCGGTTCCTCGATCTCGTTCGGAGAGTCGTAGCCGAACCACGCGATCGTCGCCAGCCCCGGCCCCGCGTTGTTGAGCGCGCGCGCCGAGTCGCCCCATTCACCGATCCCCGCCACCGTGGAGTTCATGCCCGGCACGAGAACGTTGATGTCGGTGGCCGAAGCGAGGTCGCCGTAGGCCAGGGCCGCCGTCGTCTGCGTCGACCCATTGGGATCGAACGAGATGAGGAGCGGGAAGGGCGGACCGTCGGTCAGCTCCTCCCACAGGGCTGCGACGTCCTCGCCGAGGGCTCCGTCCGGCTGGGTCGCACGCAGCGCCTCGAGTCGCTCGCGATTCACCTGCCCGCGGACGTCGTACGGGATGCCGTCGAGGTTGCCGATGATGTCGGGATGCGCGCCGGCGATCTCGTCGTGCAGCTCGGGGTGCGCGAGCCACAGCTCCAGCACCTCCTGCGGGGTGTCCGCCGCGAGGAGCTGATCCAGCAGCGAGCGCGAGGCCGCGGTCATCGCCGGTCCGGCTCCCCCGGCGAGCTCCGCGAGCGCGGCGTCGTACGCGGTGTCCCACGCGGAGTAGTGGGTCTCGAACTGCTCCCACAGGTCGGCGAGGTCGCTCGCCGCGGCATCCCGGGTCGCCATCGCATCCTGCGCCGCCTCGTTGGTCCGGCGGACATCGGCCGGCTCGCCCGAGCGCGAGGTCCACAGGGCGCGCAGTCCCGCCTCGTTCGCCTCCGCGGACGCCGTGGTCCACGACGCGTGGGCGGACTCGATGTCGTCGATGAGCCGGTTCGCCGCCTCGGCGGACGACGAATAGGCGTCGGCGTAGCGCTGCAGGACGCCGGAGAGCAGTTCGGCCTCCGCGATCTCCGCCGCCAGAGCGCCCGCGACCTCCTGCGCATCCGAGCGCGCGGCACGGATCGACGCACCGACGCCGTCGAGGTCGGTCGCCGCCTGCACGCTGGTGCGGAGGTCTCCGAGCGAGCCGGCCACCCGGCCGAACGCGCCGCTCCACCAGCTCATCGAGCCGGCGTTGCCCTCCAGGCGCTCCAGCGGATAGCCGCGGTTCGGCGACGTGAGGCTCACGGCTGCTCCGTCCCGGTCAGCTCGACGTCGAGATCGGAGTAGCGGGTCGCGATCGCGCTCAACGACGCGGCGACCTCGGATGCCGCGGTCGTGCGATCGAGGACGGCCCGGTGCAGACCGCTCAGCCGACGGTTCATCTCGAGACGCAGCGCGACACGGTGCGCCGGGTTCTCGACCCCCGTGTCGTCGCCCTGGATGTCGGCGTTGTCCATGATCGCGTCCGAGACGCGCATCTGAATGGCATCCGCCGCGCTCGTGAGCGCGTGGTAGTAGATCTCGACGTCCGACATCGCGGGCCTCTCGTCAGCCTGCCGATCCCTCCCCGAGCCGGCATGGCCACGCTAGCGCCGAGCGCCGCGGCGGCGCGATGGTGAGAACTCCCCATCCCCGACGCGATCGCGCAAGACCTGGCTTCGCTGCACCTCGCCGGGTTAGCGTCGCGGCATGAGTGAAAGCACCTACGACTTCGTCGTCATCGGAGCCGGTCCCGTCGGAGAGAACGTCGCCGACCGCGCCGTGCAGGGCGGCCTGAGCGTCGCGATCGTCGAGAGCGAGCTCGTCGGCGGCGAGTGCTCGTACTGGGCGTGCATGCCGTCGAAGGGGCTGCTGCGTGCCGGGGCAGCGCTCCGCGCCGCCCGCGCCGTCGACGGCGCGAAGCAGGCCGTGACCGGCGGCGTCGACGTCGCCGGCGTCCTGCGCCGCCGCGACACGCTCACCTCGGACTGGAACGACTCGTCCCAGGTCGAGTGGCTGCAGGGGGCGGGTGTCGACCTCGTCCGAGGCCACGGGCGCCTGACCGGCGAGAAGCGGGTGAGCGTGACGGATGCCGACGGCTCGGTCACCGAGCTGATCGCGCGGCACGCGGTGGCGGTCTGCACCGGCTCGGCGGCCCTGCTGCCCGATGTGCCCGGGCTCGCCGGCGTCTCGCCGTGGACGAGCCGCGAGGCCACCGCGGTGCAGGAGGTGCCGGCGTCGCTCGCCGTCGTCGGCGGCGGTGTCGTGGCATCCGAGATGGCGACGGCCTTCGTCGACCTCGGGAGCGAGGTGACGCTCATCGCGCGCAGCCGGCTGCTCGGACCGATGGAGCCCTTCGCGGGCGACCTCGTCGCGCAGTCGCTCACCGATCGCGGCGCGCGGGTGCTGCTGCACACCGACCTCGTGTCGGCACAGCGCGTCGACGACGGACAGGTCGAACTCGAGCTGTCGAACGGCACACGGGTCCGAGCCGACGAGGTGCTCGTCGCGACCGGTCGCGTGCCGCGCACCGACGACCTCGGACTGGATGCCGTCGGCCTCGAGCCCGGCTCGTGGCTCGACGTCGACGACACGATGCTCGTCCGCGGGTCGGACTGGCTCTACGCCGTCGGCGACGTCAACCACCGCGCCCTGCTCACCCACCAGGGCAAGTATCAGGCCCGCGCGGCCGGGGACGTCATCGCCGCTCGCGCGACCGGCGGCGCCGTCGACGACGCGCCGTGGGGAGCGCACGTCGCGACGGCGGATCACGCGGCGGTGCCCCAGGTGACGTTCACCGACCCGGAGGTCGCGTCGATCGGCGAGACCGAGGCCTCGGCGCGCGCGGCGGGGCGCAGCATCCGCGTGCTCGACTACGACCTGTCGTGGGTCGCCGGCGCCTCCACCCGCTCGGACGACTACACCGGTCAGGCGCGCGCGATCGTCGACGACGACCGCGGCGTGCTCATCGGGGCGACCTTCGTCGGGGCGGATGTCGGCGAACTGCTGCACGCCGCCACGATCGCGGTCGTCGGCGAGGTGCCGCTCGCGCGCCTGTGGCACGCCGTGCCGGCGTACCCGACGCTCAGCGAGGTGTGGCTGCGCTTCCTGGAGACCTACGGCCGCCCGACCGCCTGACCCGCCGAGACAGCAGCCGCGCGCCGAGACAGCAGCTGGCAGACGCGGTTTCGGTGCGCGGCTGCGGTCTCGCGGAACCGCGTCAGCGCGCGCGCGCCGAGCCCGTGAGCCGCGACCACAGCGGGTCACGGGCGCTCAGGCCGTTCACGATGCGCATGACGCCGCCGATCTGGCCGATGCCGCTGAGTGCGCCGCAGGCGCCGACGAGCAGGGCCGGCACGGTCATGGTGGACGGGCCGGCTCCGAGGTCGCGCACGACCAGGGCGATGCCTCCGACGGCGATCAGCAGAGCGAGGGTCGCGGTGATGAGGCGAACGAGGATGCGGGGCTCGAGGTTCACGGTGCGCGCCTGCACCCACCCCGTCGCGCGCGGCGCGCGCTGGCCGCTCGCATACGGCGCGCGCAGCCAGGAGGAGGCTCCGCGGGTGAGCGCCCGGCCGCTCCGCCAGAGCGCGACGAGCAGAGCCGCACCCGCGAGCGCGATGGCGCCGGCGATCACGGTGGCGATCACATCGACAGCCGTCGCACCGCCGAGCGCCGCGATCGTCGCGGCGAGTCCAGCGGCAACGAAACCACCGCCCGCCGCGACGACGAAACCGACGACGCCCAGGGCCCAGCGCGACCAGCGCTCGTAGTCCCGGCGCAGCGCCGCAGCCGCACGGTCGGCGTCGGCGGGCGTCGCGGATGCCGCGGGCTCCCCGGCGTCGGCCGCTGCGAGGAGCGGGCGGGATGCGGCCTGGATGAGAGCGAACGCCATGGACAGAATGCTACGGGGCCGCCGGCACCGGCTCCGTAGGCTCGGCCCCCTCGGGCAGCGCCTGCGTCGTCGTGAGCGCGAATGCCACGTGCAGCGCGAGCTCGGCCGACTGCGCGGGGTCCGAGCAGAGGCCCATCACGACGGCCGTTCCCGTGTCGCCGGCGAGGCGGATCTCGCCGACCGCGGTGACGTGCGGCATCCCCCCGTCCGTCGACGCGCCGAGGGTGAGCGTTCCGACCCGCCCGTCAGGGGTCGTGAAGCTCTCGCTGCGCCCGCCGTCGCCGAACCTCGCAAGGGGCAGCAGCCGGTGGAATGCGGTCGCGTCGGCAGATGTCTCGGATGCCGCCGGCACGACGTTCGTGCAGAGGAAGAACGCGGCCGGCCGTTCGCCGAGGGTCAGCGAGACCCCCGCGAACGCGAAGGACGTGTCGGCGAACAGCTCGACGCCGGCTCGGAAGCCGTCGACGATCGCGGTGCGCGCAGCATCCGGGAGCCATCCCTCCGCGCTCACCAGATACCAGTCGAGCCACTCCTGCGGCGAGCGATCGCCGAACGAACGGAACTCGATCCAGCCCTGAGGAACGCGCTGCCAGACGCGCAGCGGCGCCCCGGTGGGCGTGGCCGCCTCGGGCGCTGCCTCCTGCTCGATCATCAGATCTCCTCGTCGGTTCGGGGGCCGTTGCCGCGCACGGTGTTGTTGAACCGCTCGGAGAGGTTCTGCCACGGCCCGGTGAGGCTGTCGACGAAGTCGGTGCCCTTGCTGTGGGCGTCCATCGCGGTGTTCATGGTCCAGTAGGTGTTCGCGACCATGTTCGGGAGGTTGACGTTCAGGGCGACGGCGACGCTTCCCGCCGCGGCCCCACCGCCGGCGATCGCCGGGGTCATGCCCTGGATCGACGGGATCAGCACCTGCCCGCCGGGGCCGATGAGGGCCTTCGCCGCCTGGCCGAGTGCCCCGCCGGCGAGCAGGCCGAGCGCGCCCGTCGCGAACTCCGCGAAGGTGCCGCGGCCGGTCGCCCACTGCAGGCCGTCGATCGCGACCAGCGCGATCGACATGATGAGCGCCACGGTGCCGAGGACGGGGATGAAGAGCGAGAGGATCGCGATGATCGGGAGCGCCGCCCGGAGGATGTCCTCGAGGATCGGCACCACGTTGTCCATGAGCCAGTTGCCGGCATCGGCGAGCCAGTCGCCGGCCGAGCCGAGGAAGTTGGTGAACGCGTTGCCGGCGTAGCCGTTCAGCACATCGCTCGCCGACAGCAGCGAACCGGCTGCCGCGGCGGCATCGGTGTCGACCTCGTCCTTCAGCTGACGGGCACGCGCGCGGATCGACTCGAGCTCGCCCTGCGCGTTCGCGAGTGCCGTCGAGGCGTTCGACACGGCATCCGGATCGGCGTCGTCGTCATCCTTGTTCGCCTGCGCCTGCGCGTGGGCGTTCTCCGACGACGCGACGCTCGCCGAGGCGGTGTTCGCCTCTTCGGCGAGTGCGGCCGCGCGACGCTGGTAGTTCGCGAGCTGATCGGTCCAGGTGGCCAGAGCCGTGCGCGAGGTGTGCAGCGCCTCGCCCGTGTCGCTGAGGTGGGGCCGGAAGTCCTCGCTCAGCGCGGCACGGAAGGCTGTCGCCGACTGGCCGACCCAGGCCGCATCGTCGGAGCCGTCCATCGTCGACAGCGCATCGTCGACGCCCTCGCAGCTGGTGGTGAGCGCGTCGACGTATCCCGACAGGGTCGCCGCGTCACCGGGAGCCGGGTCGAAGCCGAGAGCGGAGAAGTCGGTCACGATGCCGATCCTTCCTGCGGGACCATGCTGTTGCCGAGCTCGGTGTCGAGCTGCTGGAACGCCTCGAGGATGCCCTCGAGTCCGGCCCCCGCGTCATCGGCGTAGCGGGCGAGCTTGTCGATGCCGCCGCCCCACGAGTCGTGCAGGTCCTCGAGCCGCCTGCGCAGCACATCCTGCGGGACCGCCGCTCCCGAGACATTCGACATCGAGCGAGTCGCGCCGTCGAGCACGTCGCGCATGTTCGCGTACGCGGTGCGGCTGGCCTGCATCGCGCCGTAGTCGACACGGACGTCGACCATGATCACCTCCGAGGGTCAGGTGAAACCGGGGTGCGCGATGCACCCCGGTTCGATGAGCGAGAAAGGGTCAGCTGCCGGCGAGCTGCTGGTCGAGGTCCTGGATCGCGCGCATCATGCCCAGCAGCGAGTCGGACATGTCGTTGATGCCGTCGACCGCGTTCTTCAGACCCGTCGTCAGCTCCGAGTAGCCCTCACCGAACTTCCCCGACGCGTGCTGCGTCTTGAAGTCATCACCCAGCAGCGTGTCGACCTGCGACTTCAGGGTGTCCAGCTGACCCTGAATGTCATCACGAGCCTGCGACAGCGAGTTCGCAACCTGCTCCATCTCACCGTAAGACGCACCGAAATCAGCCATGACGGCCCTCCTCGTATTCGTTGGTCCGACCCCCCTCCGGAGCCGACACAGAAAACCTATCCAGGATCCTCCACTCGGGTCGATGGGGAGAACTCCCCACCCTGCGATCTGCTATGCAATCGCTTTCCCGCAGCCACAGCGGGCGGCTGGTCCAGGAGCGTGATCGTCGATGCCGATTCCCCGGATGCCGGGTTCCGGCTCGTTGCGCGCGCGGCGACGAGCCGGAACCCCGCGCGTCAGGCGCCGGGCTCGACGATCGTCTCGACCGGCACGGGGACCGGCGCCGGAGCCTCAGCTCCACCGCTCGCCGTCGGGGACGGTGCACCCGTCGACCCCGCAGCCGCCGACGCACCCGCCGTCGCGCCGGCGGGAACCGTCGCGGCATCCACCAGCGGCATCTGCACCGTCACGGCGCGACCGGCCTGGACGAAGATGCCGCGGCCTTCCGGGAAGTCGCTGCGCTTGACCTTCGGGAACGGGACCTTGAACACCGCATCGCCGTCGAAGGCATCCGGTTTGAGGATGATGCCCTTTCGTCCGCCCTTGAAGTCTCCGACGAGGCCGAAACCGCTGGTCACCTGCGTCACGTCGGCATCGCCGATCAGCAGGTGATCGCTGCGGTTCACCGCCTGGAAGAGCGCCTTCAGCGGTCGCTCCGCGGGCGAATCCGCGAACTGCGGCACGTCCTCGACGACGATGAGAATGCGGCGCCCCAGCGTCTCATCGCCGACGAGCTCCGCGAGCTCGGTCGCCAGTTCCTTCGCGTCGTCCGGTGTGGTGGCGCTGCGCATCCACGGCGCATACTGGCGCAACTGCGAGCGTCGCCCGCCGAAGTGGAAGAGCGTGACCTCGGGATCGAGCCGCATCATCGAGGCGACGAGCGCCTTCATGGCGGTCGTCTTGCCCGCCATCGGCGGCCCCGCGACGACGAAGGTGCCCACCGGGTCGAACTCCCGCGCGGCGAGCGTGTCCTCGGCGACGCCGAGCACCGGGAACTCCCCGATGCGCTCGGGCAGATCCGTGAGGGCCAGACGCGTCGGCAGCGAGCCGATCTCGGGAACCTCGCGCACGCCGCGAGCGCGAAGCTCGTCGGCGAGCTGCGCGAGGAGCTTCGTCTGCTCCGCCACGTTCGGCGTTCCGCCGAGCACCGCGATCTGCGTCTCGAACCCGTCGACGATCGCGCGGCCCGGCGCCGAGCGCTCATCGAGCACATCCTTCGGCGCGTTGAGCAGCCCGTAGGCGTTCTCATCCGAGAGGCGCAGCACGACACGGCGCGAGATGTTCGAGCTGACGGCCGTCGGAACCGACCCGGAGCGATCCGCCGTCGCCACGACGTGAACGCCGAGCGGACGACCCTCGCCGAGGATCCGCATGAACGCCTGATAGAACGGCATCCGGGCCGTCGTCGACTCCCACTCGGCGCGGAACTGCGGAAGTCCGTCGAGGAGAAGCACGATGCGGGCCTCGTCGCGCCCGGTCAGATCGCGGTACTCGGCGATCGTCGAGGCGTTCGCGGCACTGAACCGCTTGCCCCGGTCGTCGAGCACGGCGCCCAGCGAGCGCATGATGCGCTGCACGCGCTCGGCGTCGTCGCCGGGGATCACCGAACCGACGTGCGGCAGTCCCTCGAGGCTCTTGAGCGACCCCGAGCCGAAGTCGAGACCGTAGACCTCGATGTTCTCGGCACGCCGCCCCGTCGTCGCCGCCGCGATCGCGATCGTCTTCAGCACCGTCGACTTGCCGGAGCCGCTCGTGCCGTAGACGAGCATCGAGCCGTCGCGGTCGGGGTCGAAGTAGACCGCCTCCTGCAGCTGACGCTCGGGGATGTCGCTCTTGCCGATGAGGATCGCTCCCCCGCGGCCGGCGGGGAGCATGCGGATGTCGACCGTCGTCTCGAGGTCGTCGAGCCAGGGGCGTCGGGGCGCCGGGATGGCGGCGTGGTTGGCCGCCGCGACGAGGGTCGCCACGATCCGCTTCTGATCGTTCGGACCCGGGTCGATCGCCGCGGCGGGGTCCTCGGGCTGCTCGTCGATCTCCCATCGCTGCACCGAGCCGAACCGCAGCTCGGCGATCGACACATCGGCGGCGACGACCTCGTCGGTGCTCCAGCCTCCCGCGTACGCCGACTGGAACGGGACGAGTCGCCCGGGGCCGGTCTTGGCGATCCCGCGGCCGGGAATGCTCGGATCGAAGCGCGCCGCCACCGGGTCGTCCACGACGTCCTTCGAATCCGACTCGTCGGCCATGCGGAGGGCGACGCGCAGGTTGGTGTTGGCCCGCAGGTTGTCCTTGATGACGCCCGCGGGACGCTGGGTGGCCATGATGAGGTGGATGCCGAGGGAACGGCCGCGCTGGGCGATGTCGACGACACCGTCGACGAACTCCGGAACCTCGCCGGCGAGCGCCGCGAACTCGTCGATGACGAGCACGAGCGCCGGCGGCGTCTCGGGGTCGCGCCGCTTCTCGAGTTCGAGCAGGTCCTTCGCCTTCTTGCGGTTGAAGAGGTGCTCGCGGTGGTGCAGCTCGGCGCGGAGGCTCGTGAGCGCCCGGCGCACGAGGTGCGGGCTCAGGTCGGTGACGAGGCCCACGGTGTGCGGCAGCTCGACGCAGTCGGCAAAGGCCGACCCGCCCTTGTAGTCCACGAAGAGGAAGGTGACGCGGTCGGGGCTGTGCGCCGCGGCCATGCCGAGCACCCAGGCCTGCAGGAACTCCGACTTGCCGGCACCGGTCGTTCCTCCCACGAGCGCGTGCGGCCCCTGGCTGCGGAGGTCGAGCGTCATCGCGTCCGTCGCGCCCTGCCCGACGATCGCGCGCAGGTTGCCGGACTTCTTCAGTCTCGGCAGCGCGGCGCCCGAGCGGTCGAGGATCGTGTTGTTCTCGCGCCACCGCTCGATCGCGAATGAGGGGTCGCCGGCGAGCTCGGAGCCCACGAGCGAGAGGAACATCACGGCATTCGGGATGTCGGAGGAGTCCTCGATGACCGTGCTCGCATCGGCGACCGGAGCGAGGCGCTTCGCCAGCACCGTCATGAGCTCGTTCGAGACGCCCTCGACCTCGGTCGTCGCGTACTCGACGCCGCTGCGCACCGTACCGACGCGAGCGTTCGACAGTCCGGCCGAGACATCCACGAACGTGCGGCAGACGGCCGGGAGGGCGTCGACGACGGGGGCGACGAAGATGCCGTAGACACCGACATCGGCGCCGCGCTCGAGCACCTGGGTGAGCCGGGCGCGATCCACCGGCGCGTCCGAGGTCACGATGACCACGACCGCGGTCTGGCCGGGGAAGGTCGCCTCCTCGGCGGCGCGACGCACGTCGGTGCCGTAGCGCATCGGGTCCCAGTCGTCGTCGAAGGGCAGACGGGGCGCGGATGCCGCCTTCGACCGGCGCATGACGAGCTCCTCGAGCCCCGAGAGCATCGCCGCCCCCGTGGAGGCGGAATCCGACAGCGGCATCTCCCGGAAGGGGCTGCGCTCGCTCGAGGTGTGCGGCAGCCACTTCAGCCACTCGAGCTCCTTGGCCCAATCGGGCTCGGTGAGGGCGACGGCGACGAGGTCGTTGGGCGAATGGAGTCCGAACAGCTGCACCGCGAGGCCGCGGAGGGCGTCGGCCACCTCGCGCGCACCGCCGGCGACGCCGAGCACTCCCACGCTCTGCAGGGACTCGAGGACCGGGACGCCGTCGATGATCCGGTAGCGATCGCGCAGCCGATCGACGCGTTCGACGTACTCCTGGAGCGCATCGGGATTCTCCGCGCGCCTGATCGACGTGCGCGACGGCGCCTGCGACGACCCCATGCGCACGGCGAGGAAGTTCCAGTGCTCGGGGCGCCGGGTCCAGAGCATGGGCCCCAGCTGCATCGCCTGCTCGAACACGACGGCCACCGGGGGCACCTCGGCGTTGCGGACATCACGCTCGCGCGGACGCAGCCGGTAGAGCTTCTCTTCGAGCTCCTCGTAGGTGCGCTCGAAGATCTCCACCTCCTTGCGCTGCTTCTGGCCGAGTTGGGTGCGCTGCGAGATGAAGTTGCCGAGCAGCATCATCGGCGTCATGAAGACGATGAGGAGCGTCCGAGGCTGGTTCGTGATCGAGAAGAGCGCGATGCCGAGGATGAGCGGCGCGACGAGCATCGGCCAGGGGAAGATCCGCGAGACGGGGTCCTTCGGCATCCGCGGCTCTTCGAGCTCCTCGCCGACGTACCGCTCCTCGACACGCGGACTGCGGTTGAACAGGAGCGAGCCGCCGCGCTCGAGCACCGGATCCTGCTCGACCGGCGCGAAGTCCTCGGCCATCGTCACGACCAGCTCGGTGTCGCCGAGCTGGAAGCGCTGCCCGGGGATGACCCGCAGGCGCTGCACGAGACCGCCGTCGATCACGATGCCGTTCGCCGAGTTCAGATCCACGAGCTCGACGGACGCGCCGACCTCGATGCGCGCGTGGCGTTTGGAGACCAGGCGGTCCTCGATGACGATGTCGTTGCCCTGTGAACGGCCGATGGTGAAATGCCCCCGCGGCAGCGAGAACTCGCGACCGGCGAGCGGACCGCCCACGACCTGCAGGAGCGCGGCGACCGGGCCCCCGGCACCGCGTGCGGCGACGTAATCGGAACCGAGGTTGACGACCGAGGCGACGAAGCCCGACCCGACGGGCGCGTCGCTGACGAGCATCTGCGGATCGAGCATCACGAAGTCGGGCGACGTGGGCGGCGCGACGGTCAGCGTGAGGACGTCGGCTGGATCGGCCAGGACCTCTCGCCGCGGGTCGCTGTCGACGATGCGCCGCGCGACGTCCTGAACGGTCGCGGTCGAATCCGAGGTGACGACGATGTCGGTGCCGGAATGGTCGCGGCGCTGGAGGGTCAGCTTGAGTCTCAACGGGAGCTCCTGTCAGCGGATGCGGGTCGTGAGCGGTGCCGGGTCAGCCGACGGCCACGGTGGCCGAGCGGTCGCCGAAGCGGATGGTGTCGCCGCTTCGGACGTCGACGGCGACGCCGGGCTCGAGCGGCTGCTCGGCACCGGCCCGGACGAGCACACTGCCGTTGGTCGAGCCGCGCTCGACGGCGGTGAGGCTGTCGCCGGCGCGCAGCAGCGCCCAGTGGGTCTTCGAGATCGACCGCGAGGGGTCGGCGACGGGCACCGGCTCGACGTCCCGGTCGTCCGGACCCGTCGCCGGGGCCCGTCCGAGCACGACGCCGCCCCCGGTCACGGCGACCGTCTCGCCGGAATCGAGCGTGAGGGTGATCCGGGTCGAGGCGGGCGCGCCCGGGGCAGGTGCGGGTGCGGCAGCCGGTGCGGCAGCCGGAGCCCGCTCCTCCTCGAGCAGCGGCGGCGGGGTCCACGCGGATGCGCCCGCCGCGGGCGCGACGATGGCGCCGGGGGCGGCGAGTCCCGGCTCCGCGGCGAGGCCCGCGGTGGCGGGGACCGCAACAGGAGCGGGCGGGGCGGCCGGCGCGGCGGCGGCGGGTGCCGGAGAAGGTGCGGAGGCCGCGAAGGGAGCGGGGGCGACCGTGGTGGGAATGGCCGACGGGTGGTCGACCGCGGCATCCGCGTCATCGCCGACGACGCCGGCGCCGGGGGCCGAGCGCACCGCGCCGAGGACGCCGCCGCGATTGCGCGCGAGCGGCACGTAGGCTCCCGCTCCGCCGCCGGCGCCGGGAGTGGCGAGGGAGGGCAGCTCGGCCTTCTCGTCGCGCAGATCGGTCGCGGCCGTCTTGCGGGCGATGCGCATCCGCTTCTGGTCGTACGGGTTGAGGCCGTTGCGGATGTCGACGAGCCACGTCGCCGCGACGACGTCCGGCCAGCTGCGTCCGCGGCGGGCGGGGTCGAACAGCGGCGAGAGCGCGATCACGAGGAGCGGACCGAGCACGGGGATCGCGAAGCTCAGCGACAGGACGAGATAGCGGACCACCGCGCCGCGCCAGAACCCCGGTCGCTCGAGCGTGCGGACGTTCACCGCGCGCAGCCCGGTCGCCGCCTTGCCGATCGTCACACCGCGACGACCGAGCAGGATCAGCTGGACGAGGATGAACGCCGTCGACAGGACGCTGCTCGCGGCGGCGACCACGATCACGAGCACGAGGTCGTCGCGTCCCGCGAGGGCCGCCACCGGGTCGGCCGCGAGCGCGGCGCCGATCAGCGCCGGCAGCGCGATCAGCGCCATCGGCAGCTGCAGCAGGACGACGACGAGCGCCTCGATCACCGTCGCGAGCGCCCGGCGTCCGAACGGCGCACGGACCAGCCCGAGCGATGCGGCGTATTCCGGACGCGGACGCCCGTCGGCGTCGAGGCCCTCGATGGTGCGCTGGCGCTCGTCGATCTCCCAGATCACGCGTTCCTCCCCCGGACGGTCTCCGATGCGACCCTATCGCCCGGGCCGCGTCCGCCGATCACCGCTTGACTCCGAGGCGGGCAAGCGGTGTCCGGCCGACGGCGGGCGTCACGAGCGATCAGTGGAAGAAGTGACGCTCGCCCGTGAAGAACATCGTCACGCCGGCGGCGCGGGCGGCGTCGACGACCTCCTGGTCGCGCACCGATCCACCGGGCTGGATGATCGTCTTGATCCCGGCGTCGATGAGCACCTGAGGCCCGTCGGCGAAGGGGAAGAAGGCATCGGATGCCGCGACCGACCCGGTCGCGCGGTCGCCGGCGCGCTCGACCGCGAGGCGGCACGAGTCGACGCGGTTGACCTGCCCCATGCCGATGCCGACCGTCGCCGATCCCTGCGCGAGCACGATCGCGTTCGATTTCACCGCGCGGCAGGACTTCCACGCGAAGATCATGCCCTCGAGCTCCGAGGGGTCGGGGCGCTCGCCCGAGACCAGCTGCCAGTCCTTCGCGACCGACTCGATGTCGGCGGGGAAGCGGTCGGCATCCTGGAGCAGCAGGCCGCCCGAGACGAGTCGGACATCCATCCGCTCCTGCTGCCAGTCCGAGGGCAGTCGCAGGACGCGGAGGTTCTTCTTCAGCGCGAAGACCTCGAGGGCCTCGGGCTCGAAGTCGGGCGCGACGATGACCTCGGTGAAGATGTCGCGGAGGTTCTCGGCCATCTTCAGGGTGACCGTGCGGTTGGCGGCGATGACGCCGCCGAAGGCCGACACCGGGTCGCACTCGTGCGCCCGCAGGTGAGCCGACGCGATCGGATCGAGCGCCTGCGGCGCCGTGACCGCGATGCCGCAGGGGTTCGCGTGCTTGATGATCGCGACGGCCGGCTTGACCATGTCGAACGCGGCGCGCAGAGCGGCGTCGGCGTCGACGTAGTTGTTGTACGACATCTCCTTGCCCTGCAGCTGCTCGGCCTGGGCGATGCCGTGTCCGCCCGCGCGGGTGTAGATCGCGGCGCGCTGGTGCGAGTTCTCGCCGTAGCGCAGGGTCGCGAGGCGCTCCGCGCGGATGGTCAGGTGCCGCGGCAGTTCATCGCCCTCGAGGGTCGACTCGGCGAACCACGTCGCCACGGCACGGTCGTACTCCGCCGTGTGCGAGAAGGCGCGGGCGGCGAGATCGCGGCGCTGCGCGAGCGTCGTCCCGCCCGCGGCCACGGCCTCGATGATCGCGGGGTAGGACGAGGGCGAGACGACGATCGCGACGTTCGCGAAGTTCTTCGCCGACCCCCGGACCATGGCCGGCCCGCCGATGTCGATCTGCTCGACGACGTCGTCGCCCACCGCGCCGGAGGCCACCGTCTCGACGAACGGGTAGAGGTTCACGACCACCAGCTCGAAGCCCGAGATGCCGAGTTCGCCGAGCTGCTGCTCGTGGCTCTCGAGGCGGAGGTCGGCGAGGAGCCCCGCGTGGACGGCGGGATGCAGCGTCTTGACGCGCCCGTCGAGGGACTCGGGGAAGCCCGTGACCTCGGAGACATCGGTGACGGCGAACCCGGCATCGCGCAGAAGCGCCGCCGAGCCGCCCGTCGAGACGATCTCGACGCCCGCGTCCGCCAACGCCTGCGCCAGCGGCAGCAGGTCGGTCTTGTCGCTGACCGAGATGAGCGCGCGTCGGACGTTCACCACGTCGCGCGAGCGGTAGAGGGCGGGGTCGTGGCTCGGTCCGGCCATGGCGGTTCTCCTGTGTGCGATGTGCGTGTGCGGTGCGTTCGGGCGGCGCCCGGGGCGACGGTCGGTCAGCCCTCGGTCACGGTCGGGTGGGCGGTCGGGGCAGGGGCGGCGAGGTCGAGCTCACCGGTGGCGATGCGTCGGACGACATCGATCAGCAGGCGGCGCTCGACCGGCTTGATGCGGTCGTGGAGGGTCGCCTCGTCGTCGCCCGGGAGCACCGCGACCCGCTCCTGCGCGAGGATCGGCCCGGTGTCGACGCCGGAGTCGACGACGATGACGCTCGCTCCGGTCTCGGTCGCGCCCGCGGCCAGCGCGTCGCGCACGCCGTGGGCGCCGGGGAACTCGGGCAGGTACGCGGGGTGGGTGTTGATGATGCGCGGCGACCACGCGTCGACGACGGCGGCGGGCAGCAGGCGCATGAGTCCGCTCAGCACGACGAGATCAGGGCGCCAGGCGCGCAGCTGGGCGGCGAGCTCATCGCCCCACTCCTCGCGGGTCGCGAACTCGCGGAAGGGGACGCTGAAACTCGGGATGCCGTACGCCTCGGCGTGCGCGAGGCCGTCGGCCGGCCGGTCGGCTCCGACGACGATGACCCGGGCGGGGAAGCCGGGGTCGGCGGCCGCCTCCAGGAGGGCTCGGAGATTCGAGCCTCCGCCGGAGATGAGGACCGCGACCGTCAGCACCGTCCTACTCTACTCGCGGCAGATCCTCAGCCTCGTCCGCGCGTCCACCGTCTCGCGGGCGATCGTCCGCCTGAGCGGCAGCGCGCTGTTGGCCGCTCGTGCGCGGTCCGAACAGCGCGATCGCGGCGCCGATCCCGATCTGTACGGCGAAGGCGAGCGCCAGCGGCCCCGGCTCCGGGCCGAACGCGGCGAGCCGACCGGGCCCGAACGCCCCCGAGGCGACGACGGCGAGGATCGCGACCGCGGCGCCCGAGGCGACGACGGTGCCGCCGAGCGCCGCGAGACGGGGGCCGACGGGCTCGGCCGCCTCGGCGGATGCCGCGGGGCGTCGCGAGACGCCGGCGGCGAGAGCCCGCCGCGCCGCGAGGCCGGCCAGGACGCCGGCGGCGACGAAGAGGAGCGCGACGAGGAGGAGCGCGGGCGGAGTCTGCGGCGGGACGGCGGCGAGCACGGGGATGCCCGGGACGACGCCGAGCTGCGTCCCCGATGCCGCGACGGTCGATCCCGCGCCGAGTTCGAACCCGGGTCCGGCGGCGAAGGATGCCGCCCAGACGACGAGCGTCGGAAGGTAGGCGAGCTGCCCGAGTGTGAGCGCCGCCGCGCCGAGCGCGTCGACGTTGGATGCCTGGTAGAGGGCGACGACGTCGCCGCCGCGGGCGAACACGGCGACGGCGAGCACGAGGGCGCCCACGGCGACGAAGGCGGCGACGCCGATGCCGGTGGCCCGACCCGCCGCCGTGACCGCGGCTGCGTATCCCCGTCGATCGAGGCGGACGAACAGCGCGTCGACCGGACCGTCGTCGCCGTCGCGCCAGGCCCGCGCGAGCGCCCCGCCGAGAGCGGGCACTCCGAACACGAGGGCAGGGAGCAGGATCGCCTGCCAGGGCGCCACCGTCGCGATCGGGCTCTGCGCGGTCGCCGCGGCGACGCCGGCCAGCGCCGCGACCGTCAGGGTGCCCGCTGCGGCTCCGGTGAGCCCCGCGCCGGCCCCGGCCGCGCGACCGCCCGAGCGGGCGGCGAAGACGGCGGCGCCTGCCGCGAAGGCGAGCGGCGCGAGCGACAGCGGGAACGCGATGTCGGCGGTGCCCATCCCGGTCGCCGCCGCGTACTCGGCCGGCAGCGTGAGGTCGAGGGGCACGAGGTTCCCCGCCTGCCAGAGGCGCACGGCGGCGGGCCAGAGCGCCCCCCAGTCCGCTCCTCCGTCGAACGCGACCGCCCACAGCACCGTGAGAGGCGCAAGGGCTGCGGCGAGGCCGACGCCGACGGCGACGAGAGCGTCGAAGGCCGCGAGCAGGGCGACGAGGAGGCGATTCATGACTGAACGACCCTACCCAGGGTCCCCGTCGGTGCTGGGGACGCGCGCGGGGCGCTACCGTCTTACCGGAGGAATTTGTGAACACCACTGAAACGACCGCGTCCCCGAGCGCGCTCGACCGCTTCTTCGACATCAGCCGTCGCGGCTCGAGCATCGGCACCGAGGTGCGAGGCGGTCTCGTCACCTTCGTGACGATGGCCTACATCGTGATCCTGAACCCGATCATCCTGTCGGGCAAGCCCGACGTCGACGGCACGGTTCTCGACTTCGCCGCCGTCAGTGCGGCGACCGCCCTGACGGCCGGCGTGATGACGATCCTGTTCGGTCTGATCACCCGCCTGCCGTTCGCCTTCGCGGCGGGTCTCGGCATCAACGCCTTCGTCGCGTTCAGCGTCGTCGGCGAGGTGACGTGGGCCGAGGCGATGGCGCTCGTCATGATCAACGGCATCATCATCGTGCTGCTGGCGGCGACGGGCCTGCGCAAGCTCATCTTCGACGCCGTGCCGGTGCAGCTGAAGCTCGCCATCACCGTCGCCATCGGCCTGTTCATCGCCTTCATCGGCTTCGTCAACTCGGGCTTCGTCACCGCGACCGGCGAAGCCTCTCCCCCGGTGGGCCTCGGCGTCGGCGGCTCCGTCGCCTCGGTGCCGACCCTCATGTTCGTGCTGACGCTGCTGCTCACCGGCATCCTGGTCGCGCGCAAGGTCAAGGGCGGGATGCTGATCGGCATCGTCACCGGCACGGTGCTCTCGATCGTCGTCGAGGCGATCTGGCACCTGGGTCCCGCGACCGAGAACGCCGGGGGTTGGGGCCTCACGGTTCCCGCGCTCTCCGGCTCGCCGGTCAGCGTCCCCGATCTCAGCCTCATCGGCGCCGTCGACTTCGGCTTCGACCTCGGCAAGGTCAGCATCGTCACCCTCGTGATGCTGGTCTTCACGCTGGTGTTCTCGAACTTCTTCGACGCGATGGGCACGATGACGGGCCTGGCGAAGGAGGCGAACCTCGCCGACGCGAAGGGCGACTTCCCGCGCATCAAGTCGGCGCTGATCGTCGAGGGCGTCGGCGCGATCGCGGGCGGTGCGACGAGCTCGTCGTCGGCCACCGTCTTCGTCGAGTCGGGCTCGGGCATCGGCGAAGGCGCACGCACCGGGCTCGCGAACGTCGTCACGGGCCTCGTGTTCCTGCTCGCGATGTTCTTCACCCCGCTCACCTCGATCGTCCCGACCGAAGTGGCCGCCGCCGCACTCGTCGTCGTGGGAGCGATGATGCTGTCGCAGATCGCCCACATCGACCTGACGGACTTCCGCGTGCTGCTGCCGGTGTTCCTGACCGCGACGGTGATGCCGCTGACCTACTCGATCGCCAACGGCATCGGCGCGGGCTTCATCTCGTGGGTGCTCGTGAACGCCCTCTCGGGCCGAGCCAAGCAGATCAGCCCGCTGCTGTGGATCGTCGCCGCCGGCTTCGTGATCTTCTTCGCCCGCGGCCCCCTCGAGGCGCTCCTCGGGGTCTGACCCTCGCCCCGGTGGGCGCCTCCCCGGCGCCCAACCCGCCCCGACCACCCGAGCCCACCCATCACGCACCGCGCGTGACGGGTGGGCTCGAGCCGTTCGGGTGGGCTCGCAGCAGGGTGGGCCGGGAACACGACGAAGGGGCGGATGCCGCAGCAACCGCCCCTTCGTGGTACCCGGGAAGCGTCAGAGCTTCTCGATGATCTCCCGCATGAGCGCAGCGGTCTCGGACGGCGTCTTGCCGACCTTGACGCCGGCGGCCTCGAGGGCCTCCTTCTTCGCCTGCGCGGTACCGGCGGAGCCCGAGACGATGGCGCCGGCGTGGCCCATGGTCTTGCCCTCCGGCGCGGTGAAGCCGGCGACGTAGCCGACGACGGGCTTCGACACGTTCGCCTTGATGTACTCGGCGGCCCGCTCCTCGGCGTCGCCGCCGATCTCGCCGATCATGACGATCGCCTTCGTCTCGGGGTCGGCCTCGAACGCCGCGAGGGCGTCGATGTGCGTCGTGCCGATGACCGGGTCGCCGCCGATCCCGATGGCGGTCGAGAAGCCGAGGTCGCGCAGCTCGAACATCATCTGGTAGGTCAGGGTGCCCGACTTCGAGACGAGTCCGATGGGGCCCTTGCCGGTGATGTTCGCCGGCGTGATGCCCGCGAGCGCCTCGCCGGGGGTGATGATGCCGGGGCAGTTCGGTCCGATGATGCGCGTCTTGTTGCCCTTGGACTTCGCGTACGCCCAGGCCTCGGCCGACTCGCCGACGGGCACGCCCTCGGTGATGACGACGAGCAGGGGGATCTCGGCGTCGATGGCCTCGACCATCGCGTCCTTCGTGAACGCCGGGGGCACGAAGGCGACCGACACGTCGGCGCCGGTCTTCTCGATCGCCTCGGCGACCGAGCCGAAGACGGGGAGCTCGACGTCGTTGCCGTCGGCGTCGGTGTGCGTGACGGTCGTCCCGGCCTTGCGCGCGTTGACGCCGCCGACGATGTCGGTGCCCGCCTTGAGCATCAGCGCGGTGTGCTTGGTGCCCTCACCGCCGGTGATGCCCTGGACGATGACCTTGGAGTCCTTGTTGAGGTAGATAGACATGTCGTTTGTCCTTTTCGCGTCCGGGGCTCAGGCGTTCGCCAGCTCGGCGGCCTTGTCGGCGCCCTCGTCCATACCGGCGGCGAGGGTCACGAGCGGGTGGTTCGCGTCGGCGAGGATCGCGCGGCCCTCGTCGACCTGGTTGCCGTCGAGACGCACGACGAGCGGCTTGGTGGCCGAGTCGCCGAGGATCTCGAGAGCCTTGACGATGCCCTCCGCCACGGCGACGCACGAGGTGATGCCGCCGAAGACGTTGACGAAGACGCTCTTGACCTGCTCGTCGCCGAGGATGACGTCGAGGCCCGAGGCCATGACATGCGCGTTCGCGCCGCCGCCGATGTCGAGGAAGTTGGCGGGCTTGACGCCGCCGTGCTTCTCGCCGGCGTAGGCGACGACGTCGAGCGTCGACATGACGAGGCCCGCGCCGTTGCCGATGACGCCGACCTGGCCGTCGAGCTTGACGTAGTTGAGACCGGACGCCTTCGCCTTGGCCTCGAGCGGGTCGGCGGCGCCCTTGTCCTCGAGCTCCTCGTGCTCGGGGTGGCGCACCTCGCTGGCGTTCTCGTCGAGCGAGACCTTGCCGTCGAGGGCGACGATGTCGCCGGCGCCGGTGCGGACCAGCGGGTTCACCTCGACGAGGGTCGCGCCCTCGCCCGTGTAGACGTCGTAGAGCTTGACGAACACGTCCGAGACCTTCTCGACGAGGTCGTCGGGGAAGTTCGCGGCGCGGGCGATCTCGACCGCCTTGGCCTTGTCGATGCCCTGCAGCGGGTCGACCTCGACGCGCGCGAGCGCCTCGGGCCGCTCGACGGCGAGCTCCTCGATCTCCATGCCGCCCTCGACCGAGCACAGGCTCAGGTACGAGCGGTTGGCGCGGTCGAGCAGCACCGAGAAGTAGAACTCCTCGGCGATGTCGGCGCCCTGCGCGACCATGACGCGCTGGACGACGTGCCCCTTGATGTCGAGGCCCAGGATGGCCTCGGCGGCGGCGAACGCCTCGTCGGGGGTCTTGGCGACCTTGACGCCGCCGGCCTTGCCGCGACCTCCGGTCTTGACCTGAGCCTTGACGACCACGACACCGCCGATCTTCTCGGCGGCCGCCTTCGCCTCCTCAGGGGTGTCGGCGATGATGCCGGCGAGCACCGGCACCTCGTACTTCTCGAACAGGTCTCGGGCCTGGTACTCGTAAAGGTCCACTGCAATCCTTCGCTGGGCGACGGTGGGATGACGGACGTGAAGAATCTCGATGTCGAGAGATCGCCCGATCCGAAAGCCTACTACCCGCGCCTGAACGGCCCGTGCCCGCCCACCCTCGAACGGAGGGGCGCAGCGACGGAGTCCCGCTCAGATCCAGCCGCGCTCGCGGGCGAGGATCGCCGCCTGCTGCCGCGTCGCGAGGCCGAGCTTGCCGAGCACCGAGGACACGTGGTTGCGCACTGTCCCGGAGGACAGGTGCAGGGATGCCGCGATCTCGGCGATCGTCTCGCCGCGGGCTCCGGCGCGCAGCACGTCGAGCTCGCGGTCGGTCAGCGGGGACCGCTCGTCGCTCAGCGCGTCGGCCGCGATCTCGGGGTCGACGTACCGACGCCCGGCGGCGACCTCGCGGATGACCGCCGCGACGTCGTCGGCGCGCCGCGACTTCGGCACGAACCCGTCGACACCCGCGCTCAGCGCGCGGCGGAGGACGCCGGGCCGCGCGTGCCGCGTGACGACCACGCACCGCGCCGGGATGCGCTGGCGGATGCGAGCGGCCGCCTCGACCCCGTCGATCCCGGGCATCTCGAGGTCGAGCAGGCACACGTCGGGGCGCAGCTCGATCGCCTGGGCGACCGCGCTCTCGCCGTCGCGGCACTCGGCGACGACCTCGAGGTCGTCCTCGAGGCGGAGCAGGGCTGCGAGCGCGGAGCGGATCATGTCCTCGTCGTCGGCGATCAGCACGCGGATCATCGCGGCATCCCCTCATCGGCGGGGCGCGGCGCCGTGAAGGTGGCGCTTCGTGCGGGTATCGCGGCCCCATTCCGACCGGAAGCGCCACCTTCGCGGCCGGGCACGCCGGGCACGGCGGGCACGCCGGGCACGCCGGGCACGGCGGGCACCGACACGGTCACGGCGAAGCGGTCGGGGCCGCGGTGGGTCTGCACGTCGCCGCCGCCCGCGCCGACGCGGTGCGCGATCCCCTCGAGTCCGGCGCCGCGGCCGAGCGTCGAGACGGCGCCGGGATCGTTCGCGACGCCGAGGTGCCAGAACCCGCGGTCGCGACGAAGACTCAGCTCGGCCCAGACCCCTCCCCCGTGCTTCAGCACGTTCGTGGTGCACTCGCGGACGACCGGCCCGAGCGTGTCGGCCGGAGCATCCGCGGCCTCCGCCGTGACATCCAGCGACACGCGCAGCCCGGCGGCCCGCAGCAGATCGGCGGCGTTGGCGAGCTCGTCGGGCAGCGGCACGCCGCGGAATCGGCCGGCGAGTTCGCGTGTGCCGGCGCGCGCCTCGTCGACCGATGACCGGGCGAGGCGGATCTGGTCGGCCGCGGCATCCGGATCGCGAGCGAGCATGCGCTCGGCGAGCTCGAGCTGCAGCGCGATGACCTGCAGGTGGTGCCCCTGCAGGTCGTGCAGCTCGGCCGCGAGCCGCAGCCGCTCCTGCGTCGCCGCCAGCCGGGCCTCGGTCGCACGTGCCCGATTGAGCTCGAGCACGACGTCCCACGACCACAGCGACAGGGCGATCATGAGCGGCAGCATGCCGCCGAACACCGCGAACATGACGGCGAACGATCCGCCGATCTCGGGAATCTCGTACCGCGGACGCTCGGCGAACCAGAGCGCGGCGAGGATCACCTCGACCAGGATCACGCCGCGCCACCGCAGCCCTGGCCCCCAGCGCACGAGGCACAGGACGGTCGCGAACGTCGCCGCGCCCAGCAGCGCCGACGCCGCCGCGACGCCGAGCGAGATCGACCCGACCAGGCCGGCGACGACCGGCCACGAGAGGAAGCGTCGCCAGCGCGCCGGTCGGTCGGCGTCGCCGAGATCGCCGTCGCTGCGGTAGCGGATGAGCAGCACGACCGCCGAGCCGACGGTCAGCGCCGATGCGGCGACGAACACGACCGCGGCGATCGGCTCCCGTCCGGGGCGCACCAGCATCCACAGGCCCCACATGGCGATCGCGCCGACGAGGAACGTCACGATCGACACCGCGATGTACCACGACGTCGCCGTGACGTTGCGCGCGAGGGATGCCGGGGCCGCCGACGCGGGGCGGGTCTCGAGCTCGCTCACACGGCCACAGTACGGCCATGACGTTTGTCATGCCCCGGTCCGCCGAAGCTCCCGACGGGCGATGACACGGCGGCACTGCCACGGCAGGGCTGCAGCCGATGGGATGGAATCACCCGCCCCACTCACCCCTTCGGAGGACACCATGGCAAACCCCGTCTCGGATCTCATCCTCGGCTTCCAGGACCTCGTCGCCGGCATGCCCGACCTGCTCCAGCCGGTCATCGTCGCCCTCGCCGGCGCGGTGCCGTTCATCGAGGGCGAGGGCGCCGCCGCGATCGGCATCGTCGGCGGCATCCATCCCGTCGTCGCCGCCCTCGCCGGTGCGATCGGCAACTTCGTCTGCGTCGCGGTCATCGTGCTCGTCAGCTCCCGGGCACGGGTCGCCGTGACGTCGCGAGGCGGCCGCGCCGACAAGCCCGTGTCGGCACGGCGCGAGAAGTTCCAGAAGGCCTATCACCGCTACGGCACACCCGGGGTGAGCCTGCTCGGCCCGCTCCTGATCCCCACGCAGTTCACCGCCGCCGCTCTCGCCGCCACCGGCGTCCCCGCGCGCCGTGTGCTGCTGTGGCAGGGCATCGCGATCGTGCTGTGGACGACGCTCATCACCCTGATCATCACCGGCATCATCACCTTCGCCGTCTGAGTTCGCGAGACGGCCGGGAATGCGACGGCGACTGTTCGGCAGACGTAACGGGGATGCCCGTCTGCCGAACAGTGCTGCCTGATCGCTGCAGCGGGTATCCACTGCCACCGGCACGGCCCCAACCGCGATGATCCGGCCCGGGCGCTCGCGCGCACGGAACTCCCCAAAGTCGACTGCGAATACCAAGGGAAACCGTACGCGGGCATTCGTATCGCGTCCATCGCTCGCGCTTTCCGGTTTCTTGCACCGGGTAGGGCGATGTCGTCAGCGTCCGTTCGTTTACCGGATGAGGAGTTCTCGCGACGCCGCCCGCCGGGTACTGTCTCTCGAGCTGGCGCCCAGCTCGGGCGGCGACCTGCCTGGAGCGGCCCCAAACGCTCGGCGGGCCGCCGCCCCCTCACCAGCCCGCGCCCCACATCGTCGTGCGACGCCCTATCCACAATGCGCCGGCGCACGTGATGTCCCTCAAGACACACGCGCCCGGCTCGACGCGTAGCGCGCCCGGGGCCGACCGCGCGACCCCCCTCGCCTACACCCGCGCTCCGTGTGACGATGCCCCCATGGACTACACGCAGCTCGGACGAACCGGCACCTCCGTCTCCCGGATCGTGCTCGGCACGATGAACTTCGGCGACCGCACCTCGGAAGAGGACGCGTTCGCGATCATGGACCGGGCGCTGGAGCTCGGCGTCAACTTCTTCGACACCGCCAACGGATACGGCGGCGCGAGCGGACGCGGCGCGACGGAGGAGATCATCGGCCGCTGGCTGACCGCCCGGCCCGGCGTGCGGGACGACCTCGTGCTGGCGACCAAGGTGCATTCGCCCATGCAGGACCCCGGTCCGGACGGCGATGCCGTCAACGCCCGCGGCGCATCGGCGTGGCAGGTGCGCCGCGAGGCGATCGGCTCCCTGCGCCGCCTGCAGACGGACCGCATCGACCTCTACCAGTTCCACCACATCGACCGGCACATCTCGTGGCAGGAGATGTGGCAGGCGATGGAGGTGCTCGTCGCGCGCGGCGAGGTGCTCTACACCGGCAGCTCGAACTTCGCCGCGTGGAACATCGCGCAGGCGAACGAGATCGCGTCGCAGCGGCATTTCCTCGGACTCGTCAGCGAGCAGTCGCTGTACAACCTGGTGCAGCGCTCGATCGAACTCGAGGTCATCCCGGCCGCGCAGAACTACGGGCTCGGCATCCTGCCCTGGTCGCCCCTCGCGGGCGGCCTGCTGAGCGGCGGTTCGACGGACGCGAAGGCGCGCTCCGCTGCGGCGGGCATCACCTCCCAGCGCGAGGACCGCCGCGACCAGCTCGACGCGTACGAGTCGTTCGCGCGCGAACGCGGGTGGACGCCCTCCGCGCTCGGTCTGGCCTGGCTCCTGCACCAGCCCGGAGTCACGGGGCCGATCGTCGGTCCGCGCACGGTGGAGCAGCTCGAGTCGGCGGTGTCCGCCCTCGAGATCTCCCTCGGCGAGGACGACCTGAGAGCCCTCGACGAGATGTTCCCCGGTCCCGGCGGCCAGGCGCCCGAAGCGTACGCCTGGTAGTCCGCCGATCTGGTCGGCGCAACCCCCGCCCCGTATTCGGGCGGGGGCATGCGCGCTGACCCAGGATGGGAGGATGACCGCCTTCGAGACCCGTCCCTGGCTGAGCGCCTACGCCGAGGGCGTTCCCGCCGACATCGCCGAGGTCACCCAGACGCTGACCGAGATGATGGCGGCGAGCGTCGCAGAGCACGGTGACCGTGCCGCGCTGGAGTTCTTCGGCGCGGCGACGACCTACCGCGAGCTCGGCGACCGGATCGACCGCGCAGCCGAGGGGTTGCGACGGCTCGGGGTGGCGGCCGGCGACCGGGTGGCGATCGTGCTGCCCAACTGCCCGCAGCACGTGATCGCCTTCTACGCGGCGCTGCGACTCGGCGCGATCGTGGTCGAGCACAACCCGCTCTACACGCCGCGCGAGCTCCGCCACCAGTTCGAAGACCACGGCGCACGCTTCGCGATCGCGTGGGACAAGGTCGTCGACACCCTCGCGGAGTTCCCGAGCGACCTGCGGCTCGAGCGCATCGTCAGCGTCGACATCACCCGCGCGCTCCCCCGGTCGAAGCGGATGCTGCTGCGCCTCCCGATCGCCCGGGCACGCGCCTCGCGGGCGCAGCTGACCGAGAAGCCGTCAGCGAAGGACATCACGCCGTGGCGCGATCTCGTCGCCCACCGGCGGCTGTCGGCACGCGTCCCCGGGCCGGGTCTCGACGACACCGCCCTGCTCCAGTACACGAGCGGCACCACCGGGTCCCCGAAGGGCGCCGTGTTGACGCACCGCAATCTGCGCGCCAACGCCATGCAGGGCCGCGCGTGGGTGCCGGGACTGGTGGAGGGAGAGGAGACCTTCTACGGCGTGCTGCCGCTCTTCCACGCGTACGGGATGACGCTCTGCCTCACGTTCGCGATGAGCATCGGCGCGAAGCTCGTCCTGTTCCCGAAGTTCGACGTCGGCCTGCTCGCGGATGCCGCGAAGAAGAGCCCGCCCACGTTCCTCCCGGCCGTGCCGCCGATCTACGACCAGCTCGCCCGTGCGGCCGCCCGGGGGACGATGGACCTCTCGCGCGTGCGCTTCGCGATCTCGGGCGCGATGAGCCTGCCCGTGGCGACCGTCGCGCAGTGGGAGGATGCCACCGGCGGACTGCTCGTCGAGGGATACGGCATGACGGAGTCCTCGCCCGTGGCCCTCGGCAACCCCATCGGGCCCTCGCGACGGCCCGGCACGGTCGGCGTGCCGTTCCCCAGCACCGAGATCCGCCTCGTCGACCCCGACGACCCGACCGTCGACCGCGGGGCCGGCGACGAGGGCGAGCTGCTCCTGCGCGGCCCGCAGGTCTTCTCCGGCTACTGGCAGCGCCCCGCCGAGACCGCCGACGCCCTGCTCCCGGGCGGCTGGCTGCGCACCGGGGACATCGCCACCGTCGCCCCCGACGGGTTCGTCACCATCGTCGACCGCCTGAAGGAGATCATCATCACGGGCGGCTTCAACGTCTCGCCGACCGAGGTGGAGGACACCCTTCAGGCGCACCCCGACGTCGCCGCGGCCGCGGTGGTCGCCGCGCCCCGCGAGTCCGGCGGTGAGGAGGTGGTGGCCGCCGTCGTGCTGCGCGACGGCGCCGAGCTCGACGTCGAGGGACTTCGCGACTTCTGCCGAACACGGCTCGCCGCCTACAAGGTGCCGCGGCGGATCGTCGCCGTCGACGACCTGCCGCGCTCGCTCATCGGCAAGGTGCTCCGCCGTCAGGTGCGGGAGCAGCTGCTGCGCGACTGAACCGTGAGGCGGGTCAGCTCAGTCTGCGCAGACCTCGCGCCGCCGGTCCTTCGATGCGGTCGCCGTCGGCGGTGAAGCGCGACGCGTGCAGCGGGCAGTCCCACGTGCACTCGAGGTCGTTCCACTCCAGCACGCCGCCGAGGTGCGGGCAGACCGCGCTCACCGCGCGGGTGCGCCCGTCGACGGTCGCGACGCCCACCGGCATCCCGTGCCGCTGTGCGATCTCGCCCTGCCCCTCGGCCGGCTGGCGCACCGGCGTCGGTCGCGCGGTCGCCGCGGCCCAGCCGCGTGCGGCCGCCGCCCCGACCTTCGCGTTCTCGGCGGCGCCGCGGGCGAGGTCGGCGGGAACGGTCAGGCGCGTGCCGATCGTCGTCATCCACTTCGGGCGATCGCGCATCTTCTCACCGCGCAGCTCGCTCGCGATCCGGAGGGCGGCGGCCGGGGCATTGGTGAGTCCCCATTTGGCGTAGCCCGTGGCGAACCGCACGCGACCGAGAGAACGCGGGAGGGCGCCGATGAAGGGCACGAGATTATGCGAGGTGTAGTCCTGCGCCGACCAGCGGTGCGTCTCGGCACCCACGGGCAGGTTCTCGCGCGCCCAGGCGACGAGGTCGTCGACACGTCCGCGCTCGCTGCCGCCGCGCCCGACGGGGTGCCCCGCGCCGCCGACGATGATGCGGTCGCCGGCCCCGGCTCCGTCGCCGGCACGGACGGTCCGGATGGAGCGCGTCGGCGCGTCGGCCGAGAGGTACATGTCGTCAGGCACCTCGCCGGCCAGCTCGAACGCGACGCATGCCGACCGCATCCCGCTCACCTTCGCGAAATACAGCCCGCGGTCGAGGATCGGTGTGCCGGTGGCGAGGACGATCCGCCCCGCCCGGAGCGGTCCCTGCTCGGTCTCGACGCGCGGGCGGGGGAAGACGTGCACGCCCGTGACGTTCGCGCCGAGGTACAGACTGCCCCCGGCGGCGGCGAACGCCTCGGCGAGGGCGACGAGCAGGCGCATCGGGTCGACGGCGCGCTGACCTTCGAGCAGGACGGCACCGCACGCCGGGACCGCGGCCGCCGAGAGCTCGTCGCGGTCGGCGAGGCGCACCGGCAGCCCGGCCTGACGTGCGGCGTCGAACTCCGCCGACACGGCGTCGACGCCGTCCCGCTCCTGCGCGTAGGTGACGGCGGTGCGGACGGTCGTCGGCACGCCGAGCTCGTCGGCGGCCCGGGTGATCCAGTCGAAGCCGTCGCGGTTGGCGTCGACGTAGGCGCGCACGAGCGACGCCGGGTGGTGCTCGCGGAGCGTCCCGAGGGTCGTTCCCTGCAGGAGCGAGATCTTGCCGGTGTTCGAGCCCGACGCGAGTTCGCCCACCCCTCCCCGCTCGACGATCGCGACGTCCATACCCGAGCGGACCAGCTCGAGGGCAGTGGCCAGGCCCGTGAGACCCGCGCCGATCACGACGACGTCGTGGCGCCGCCCGGCTTCGAACGGGCTTCCGGCGGGTCCCGCCGCATCCTGCTTCCAGAGCGATTCCATAGGCCCACTCAATGCGCGCACCCGTCCCTTCGGCAACCTCCTTGACCCCAGCCCGCGAATCGATCAACTGCGCGCGAGCTGGTCGCGGGCGGCGAGGCGATACTGGAGGGCATGAGCGATGAAGCCGATCTCCTGCCGGGCGAGCGCGTGGTGTCCTACGACGTGCTGGGGCGCCGCGACACCGACTACTACGGCGTCTTCGGAGACGTCCCGGATGCCGACCGTGCCGCCTGGGGGCGCGCGCGCACCCTCGTCGACGAGGTCGGCGATCGGATGCGGCAGGCCTGGGACGCCGCCGAGTATCCGCTCGATCTCGTCCGCCGCATCGGCGAGCTCGACCTGTACGTCGACGGCATCGAGCACCCGGCCCTCACGCGCATCTCGCCGCTCGGCGCGGGCCTGATCAACATGGAGGTCTCGCGCGGCGACGGGTCGCTCGGCACGATCCTCGCCGTGCAGGGCGGCCTCGCGCTGCGCACCCTCGCCCTCTTCGGCTCACCCGCTCAGCAGGAGCGCTGGCTGCGGCCGCTCGCCACCGGCGAGGTGCTCGGCGCGTTCGCGCTCACCGAGCCCGACCACGGCTCGGATTCGGTCTCGCTCGAAACGGTGGCGCGCCGGGACGGCGACGAGTGGGTGCTGCGCGGCGCGAAGAAGTGGATCGGCAACGGCGCCTCGGGCGGCATCACGTTCGTCTGGGCGCGCGTCGACGCCGAGGGCGACGAGCTGCACGGGTCGGTGCGCTGCTTCCTCGTCGAACAGGAGCGGTCCGGCTACACCGGCACCGTCATCACCGGCAAGGTCTCGCTGCGCGGCATCCATCAGGCCCACATCGCACTGCGGGATGTCCGGCTGCCGGCCGACGCCGTGCTGCCGGGCACCCGGTCGTTCCGGGATGCCTCGACCGTCCTCTACGCGACGCGTTCCGGGGTCGCGTGGTCGGCCCTCGGGCACGCCACGGCCTGCTACGAGGCGGCGCTGCAGTACGCCGCGCAGCGCGTGCAGTTCGGCCGCCCGCTCGTCCGGTCGCAGATGGTCCAGGAACGTCTCGCGCAGATGCTCGACGAGCTCACCGCGATGCAGCTGTACTGCCGGCGCCTCGCCGACCTCGAGACGAGCGGCGGCCTCCGACCGACGCAGGCGTCGCTCGCGAAGTACCACAACACCCGAGCGGCACGCCGGATCGCGCAGACCGCACGCGACCTGCTGGGCGGCAACGGCATCCTGCTCGAGAACGGCGTGATGCAGCATCTCGCCGACATCGAGGCGATCCACACCTACGAGGGCACCGAGAGCGTGCAGGCCCTCCTGATCGGCCGCGACATCACGGGGGTCGGCGCGTTCACCTGATCGGCGGGTCCGCAACCGAGCCCGCCCTCGGAAGGGGATTCATTCCCGGGAGGGCGATCCTGTCCGAAGCGACCTCCCGAACACCGATCCCCTCCCCTGGTGCAGGACGGACGCTCCGGGCGATGAGCAGGCAGGCGCTCTCAGCGCTGCGCGCGATCGGCCGCGATGGCAGCTTCGATGCGGTGCTGCGACCGCCGCCGGCTGGCGCGCACGGCGATCACCGCGGCGACCAGGGCCGCGACGGCCAGGACGACCAGCACGAGAAGCGACCACGGCATGGCCAGGGTGCTGAACCCGGAGCTCGCCGCCTCCGGCAGTGCGAGGCGATCGTCCCCGAGCGCCACCGGCGTGACGACCACCTCGCCCGCGAGCAGCACGAGCGGCAGCAGGCCGACCTCGACCCGCTGCGTGGCCGTGTCGCCGGGAAGGAGTTCGCGCGCCTCACCGCGCTCGGTGCCGGTGCGCAGCATCCCGAGCGGACCGGCGGCGTCGACCGAACCGCTCGCTCCCAGGCGGACGTTCCCGGTGTTCGTGACCGTGTACTCGACCGTCAGCGTGCCCGGCGAGAACGGGTTCCAGGAGGCGGCGTACGACGCGGATGCCGCCTCGATCCGCAGCGCCGGCTCGATCTCGCCGGCGACCTGCAGGTGCAGGCGGACGCCGACGCGATGGGTGAGAGTCACGCCGCCGTCCGAGGCCGAGCGCCCGACGACGATCCCCGCCGGGTGGTCGCCGGGTGTGGCGTCGGCCGGAACGGCGATCGTGACCGGCAGCACGCGCGTCTCTCCCGCCGCGAGCGTCAGCGCGCCGTCACCGTCGGCGCCCTCGACGCTCACCCACGCCCCGCCGCGCTCCGGTGTCTCCGTGCCGACGTCGAACGCGCCGTCGGCGCCGACGCGTCCATCGCCGGCCGCGACAGTGAAGTCCGCGGCCTCGGCGGAGAGGTTGGTCACGGCGATCGCGTCGCCGGTCGATGCCCCGGGTTCGAGTTCGTGCCGCAGCGAGATCCGGCCGTCCGGGCCGGACGCGTCGGCGGGCACGACGCTCCACTCCACCGCGGGGCCCTCCGGGGCGGTATTCGGGGCGGGGGCCTCCGCAGCGGATGCCGCGGGCGCGGCGGCGAGCGAGACGACGAGAGCGCCGGCTGCGAGCAGCGCGGCGCGGAAGGTGAAGGAAGAACGGGGCATGGGGGGTCTCCGAAGGGGGTGGCGGGGACGGGTCGCGCGACCCGCCCCCGCCGGATCGTCAGTCCTGCGCGAACAGGGTGAGGGTGAGCTCGCTGCCGTAGCGTCCGCCGACCGCGTCGGCGGGCACCGACAGGTCGAGGTCGGCGCCGACGACGGTCGACCCCACCCGGGTCACGCGGTCCGCCGCGGCCAGGGTCGCGGGTGCGGCGAGAGTCGCCTGCGCGCCGGCGGCAGCGCCCGACTCCGAGCGCACGATGCGCGGCGTCCACGCCAGGTTCTCGGCGTCGATCGTCCGGTTTCCCGCGACGAACTCGCTCGCCGAGCCCGCGATCGTCCAGCCGCGGCCCTGAGCGCGGACCTCGTTGCGGGTGTCGGCTACGGTCACGAGCGGCAGGGTCGCGTCGAGGCTGGCGCCGGCGCCCGCGAAGGCGACGCGGTCGCCGTGCGCGGCGACGCTGAGGCTCAGCGCCCCCTCGGCGATCTGTCCGCCGACATTGGCCTCGAGCGCGACGGCATCCTTCGACGCGGGGTCGGCGTGGCCGAGGAAGTCGAAGATCGTCTCGCCGATCGCGGTGTTGTCGAGGTACGCGCCGCGGACGAGGTCCCACTGGTCGGCACGGGCGTCGAGCACCTCGGAACCGGCACCGCGGGCGAACAGCGGCACGAGGGCGTTCGTGTGGCCGCCGGAGTGCCAGGTCAGGTCGGGGAGCTCGCCCGCGGCACCCGTCAGGGGCGTCCATCCGGTGTCGGGTCCCGCGCCGGCGCCGGCGAGATAGCCGGTCTCGTGGTCGGCGGTGACGACGACGAGGGTCTCGTCCCAGCTGCTGTTCTGCTCGACCCACTCCGAGACGGCCTCGACGGCGTCGTTGAAGTCGATCTGCTCCTCGATCACACGCGTCGTCTGATTGGCGTGGCCGGCCCAGTCGACCGCGCCGCCCTCGACCATGAGGAAGAAGCCCTCGTCGCCCTGCTCGAGAACGTTCAGCGCGCCGCGCGTGAGCGTGTCGAGGCCCGCGACATCGTTGGCGGGATCGCTGTAGGGCAGCGCCTCGTCGTTGGCGAGGCCCGGGCGGTTGTACTGCAGGGTCTCCGCGACCTGGGCGAGGCCGAAGACCTTCTCGGGAACATCGTTCCCGGCGGCGAGCGCCTCGAAGTCGCCCTTCGCGTCGACGAACGCGTAGTCGGTCGCGCCGGTCGAGACGCGCTCGTAGTCGTTCTGCGAGATCCACGTCCAGTTCGGGTCGCGCGGCTCGTGCGCGTCCGTGTACATCGGGTGGCCGCCGCCCATGAGCACATCCACACCGCTGTCGATCATCTCGGTCGCGAGACCCTGATAGTCGTTGCGGTTCGAGTTGTGGGCGATGAAGCCGGCCGGAGTCGCGTGGTTGAAGGGCACCGAGGTGACGAGGCCGACCTTCTTGCCGACCGCCTGGGCCTGCTCGCCGACCGTCAGCAGCTGATCGCCGCCGGGGGTGAAGCCGAGAACGCCGTTGTTCGTCTTGACGCCGGTGCCGAGGGCCGTGCCCGCGGCGGCCGAGTCGGTGGCGCCCGAGCCGACCCAGGCGAAGTCGCCCCAGGCCTTCTCGGTGACGTACTCCGCGCGTCCCGACGCCGAGTAGTGGGCCTGGCCGACCTGGACCGGCCACGTCTCGTAGCTCTGGCCCGGGGTGGACTCGCTGTGCGCGACGGCGCCCGTCTTCGGGTCGACGCTCACCTGGTGGGCGCTCGTGCCGCTCTCGTACAGGCTGGCCGCGTCGAACTGGTTGTACCCGGCTCCGTCGGAGATGAGCAGAATGATGTTCTTGGGTGCCGCGGGGGCGTCGTGCGGCGCGGCCACCGCGCCGACGGCCGGCACGGCCACGAGGGTTCCGCCGGCGACGAGGCTGGAGGCGATGAGCGCGCACGCGCGCGTGGACGATCGACGATGCATGGGGACTCTTCCGTTGGGGGATCTCGGATGCCGCTCGGGCGACTCCCCTACGCTCTCGGGCGGAGATGTCGCGCGCCCTGCGGGAATGCGTCTTCCGGGTGAACGGATGCCGAGGTGTCACCGAGCGGCGCGATGACGCTCGCCGGGACGAACGCGAACACGCTGGCGCTCAGGCGGCGGCGTTAGGGTGGCCGTCGCGCAGGCACCTCTCTCCGCTCCGCTTCGCCTCGCTCGTCGCCTCCCGCGGGGTGAGGTCGGCCCTGAGGATGGGAGCGTCCGCGGGCATCTTCCAGCTCGGCTCACGCGCACAGTGGGTGGGAGTTCGACGCAGCGACGATGATCGCCAGTTGTGGCGCCCTAGCCGATCGTCAACGTCATGTCAGGTTTCGTCCCAGCAGGTTGGGCAGCGACCGAAACTTCCTGCTGAGGAGAAGTGCCGCATGATGATCCTCGGTAGGGGTAGGCCATATTCCGCTGAGGTCGGCGATCGGGTTGACCGGCCGGGGTGCGTCGAGGATCGTAGGCAACAATCAGAGCGGCCTCGTCTGGGTGCGACCCCTCAGCCCCCCTCGGGAGCATCTCACCTTCGGCCGTCGCTCACGTCAGGAACGACCATGGGTCGGTTCATCTACGGCACCCAACGAACCCGGATCGAGATCGAAGACCGTGCGTTGGCTCATCTGCAACGGGTCATCGGCAACAAACTTCGTCGCAACGAGCGCTTTTTCTTCTCCTGGAAAGAGGACGTCAGCGTCGGCGGTGGTCGACGCACCGTCTGGGTGCACCACGGCGCGGATCTGGAGTTCGCGTACTACGGCAGCCGCACACCGTCGATGAGCCGCGACTGGCTGGAAGCGTTGAACACCGTCGCGAACTCCAGCACAGGCCTGTACCTCGTCCCCGAACCGGCACCGCGCAGCTCACGCACCCCTGACCCACTCGCCGCCTGAAAACGCCCTCGGGCTCGGCCAGGTCGACCTGCGAGCGGGGCGCCGACGTACGATGGGGGTCGTTTCCGGCCGGGAGATTGGGCCCCGGGTCATGCGGTCACGACTTCACCCTGATGTGCTCCTCGACATCACACTGTCCGCGATGTGCTCGCGAGCGAAGTACCGCCGCGATGTTGCACGCGTCATCGAGGAGTTGCATGCGACCGCTGGCGACCGGGCCGACATCCTCGCCCAGACCGCAGGCATGTGGGCGGGCTACTACGAGCGCGACGCAACACCCGAACTGATCGCCTCGCTCATGACGATCAACGGCGCCGGGCCGTGGGTCGAGCTCGGCAGGAAACGTCGGGGCGCGACCCCGCATGGCGCTCCCCTGCCCGCTCGCTGAGCAGGGTCTATGACCCAGGCACGGCGATTGACCGCCGGGCCGCCTCTTAGAACAGGTCGATCTGAGAGTCCGGATCGACCTCCCACCGAGGATCGGCTGTGCGTTCGCAGATTCGATGCCATGCCTACCAAGCGGGTACTCGGGGTGCAGCGATCTGCATCCTCGGACATCATGCGTCGCGTCTTAGGCCTGGCGGTAGAGGAAGAAGTACTGCCACATCTTCTTCGACGCGTTATAGCGGCAGGCTTCACCAGCGCCGATGTTGCCCCCACCGGCACGAACCACCGTTTGGTGGAGCCGCTCGAAGGACTGACACTGAGCCTTGGTCGTCGCCGACCCGTACGCACGCTGCGTGGTCGCGGCGCTGGCAGCCGCAGGGACAGCGAAGATGCTGCCGGCGACCAAACAAGCAGACACGGCGACGGTGGTCAGACGTTCACGAATGGGCATGCCTGCTCCTTCTGTGTGGTGGAGCAATCATCCTGTCAGCCGCCCCACCCCCTCACTACCCTCGTCGGCAACAACGCCGGATCGGAGATGATCGCCCGTTACGGCGCAACAACTCACGGCCCATCGTCGTAGGGTCGCTCGTATGTGCGGCCGATTCGCAAACGACGCCAAGACCGATGAACTGATCCAGCAGTACGTCGCCGAAGGCGGGAAGCCCGAAGAGTGGGTGAACTCATGGGCCGGCGCCTACTCGATCGCACCGACACAAAGCGCGCCGATCGTCCGCGACCGCGGCGAGGGCCGAGTTCTCGAGCTCGTGCGCTGGGACTGGCAGAAGCCGGCGAACCGACCGAAGGGCGCCCCGATCATCAACGCCCGCATGGAGAAGCTCGCCCAAGGGTTCTGGGCGCCAGCCTTCAGCGCGGCTCGATGCATCATCCCTATGCGCGGCTACTTCGAGTGGACCGGAGATAAGACACCCAAGACCCCGCACTTCCTCTACGGCAACGCCCTGCTCTCAGCCGCAGGGCTCACCTGGTCCATGGAGCTACCGAACGGGGAAAAGTCCCGCTGCTTCGTCGTCATCACGCGCCAAGCGCGCGATGCCAGCGGCGAGATCCACGACCGCATGCCCGCGTTCTTGACCCCCGACACCTGGGACGCCTGGCTCACCCCAGAGAAGCTCACCGGCGACCGCAAAGCCGAAACACTGGCCATGCTCGAGCACACCTCCAGAGACGTCGCCTCAACGATCCAGGAACACATCGTCGACCGCAAAGTCAGCAACTCCCGGACCGTCGACCCCACCGACCCAACCCTGCTGAACAAAATGGCCTGAACTGGTACCCCTCTGCTGCGCCGGATGGGTCAAACTCTCGGAGCTGCGGTTGGACGTGGAGCCGGTGACGATCGACCCTCGACCGAAGCCAGCGAAGGCGTGGGTGCGCTTCGGGGCGATGCGGACGCTCGTCGACGCGGAGGTGTGCCGGTGGACGGCGGATGCCTGTGCGATTAGGTTCCGTGTGGGCGAGGCGGAGATGAGAGCGTGGGTGTGGGCTGCGGCCGTGACGCCTGCGGTGTCGGGCGGGCGCTGAGCGCCCCTGTGGCGGGTTTTTGCAGCGGCGCCCGCATCCTGCTTGCCTGGCGGGATGGATGACGAGACGACTGGCCGGGCTTCTCCCCCACCTGCGGGCAGTGCTTAGCCTTCGTGGACGCCACCGGCGCCTCCGGTGTGGCGTTGCCCTGATCGCGACCTTTTGCGCTTGACCTAGTCGATACGTTGGACGAAGAGGACGACTATTTCTGCTCGATCGCGATGCCGAATGACGGCGCCTCGAGCTCGTCGTCCACGAGCTCGACACCCGTCCAGGCAAGACGCTCGACTGGGACACGCCAGCTAACGCCTCGCGCAGCTAGTCGCTTCCTGAGACTGAGAGAACTACGAGTACGTCAGACCGAAGAATGTGGACCCCAGCATGAGCGCCACCACGGCGACAACCGCGCTGACGGCCCTCACTCCGGCGGGACCGCGCCGGACAGCAACAACACCAGATGAGAGAGCCGCGATCATTGTCGCGAAACTGACGTAGCGAATCGTCATGTCCGGCAATCCCCACGCTGTCGCCACACCCGCGAAGACCAGCAACCCCACGGCGACGCCAGCAACAACCAGCCGACTCACGGAGCCTCGCCCTCTTGACGCGAGAACTGCGTGATCTCCCGAAGTGCTCATCGAATCGCCCCTGACTTCACCCTGGAACATACGAGGCCGAGACTCTCACCTCGACGATGCTGTTGCAAGAACAATCCAGGAACACACCGTCGGCCGCAAAGTCAGCTCATCCCCTGTATCGCCCGTGCTCGTTGATTTTGATGACCACGCGCTCGAGCACCTCCCGCACCTGATGGGCTCGAACGACGTCGCCGAGAGGGCTTCTCCTTCAGATGCCGAGAAGCCCGGGCGGGATAAGAGAAGTTCCGGACGGGCGGAAAGCTGCGTGGCCGCGCCGCGCCTGAAGCATGACGTACTCTCGTCGAGTTGGCTGGCCAGCCTGGCGGCGGCTCTGCCTCGAGCGTCCCCCACCGCTCGGTGGAGCCGCCGCCGTTTCTGAGGTCCGATGGCCGATAGCCATGCGGACTTACCGGCTCCAGTCGGCGGTTCCAGGTCAAATCAGACCCAGGTGTGGTGAACGTGCCAGTGCTCACATGGTCACTTCGCGTTCGATCGCAGCTGCATCGGTGGTGCGCCGGCGCTGCGCATGCAGACGGAACCCGGATCTCCGGCAGCGCGGCATCCGCTCTGTCCGATCGCCCTGCCGAGCGCAACCCCCGGCAGGGCGCCGCCGCGCTCGGGTACCGTCGGAGCATGAGCCTGTTCCGCCGTGGTCCCGCGCCCGAAACCGTCGCGCGTGCGATCGACGCCGCATCCGATCGTCCACCGCAGAGCCTGTGGTCCGACGGCTTCGGTCGCCTGTCGATGCGGGCGCTGCAGGTGATCATCCTCGTCATCGTCGCGATCGGCGTCGTCTACGTTCTGCGGGTCGTCTCCGTCGTCGCGATCCCGCTCATTCTCGCGCTGATCTTCGCGTCGGCCTTCGCGCCCGCGATGAACTGGATGCGGCGCCACGGCGTTCCTTCGCTGCTGGCGACGATCATCACGCTGCTGACGATCGTGGCCCTGCTGACCGGTCTGACGTGGCTCATCGTCTGGGCCGTCCGCGACCAGTGGGACGACCTGTACTCGCAGGCGCAGGAGGGCTTCCAGCAGCTGCTCGCATGGGCCCAGACCCTGCCGTTCTCCATCGATCAGAGCCAGATCGACGAGTGGCTCGGCGCCCTCGGCGACTTCGTCACGAGTGCGCAGTTCGGATCGGGGGCGATCGCGGGCGTCAGCGCCGTCGCGAGCTTCCTCACCGGCGCGGTCCTCCTCGTCGTCATCCTGTTCTTCTTCCTCAAGGACGGCCCCCGCCTGTGGGCGTTCCTCCTGCGCCCGTTCCGGGGCTCCGACGAGGACCGTGCCCGCCGCATCGGCGACAAGACGGTCGTCGTCCTCGGCTCGTACATCCGCGGCACGGCGGCCGTCGCCGCCGTCGACGCCATCGGCATCTACATCGCGCTCCTCATCCTGCAGGTCCCGCTCGCGATCCCGCTCGCGGTGCTCGTGTTCCTTCTCGCGTTCATCCCCATCGTGGGTGCGACGCTCGCCGGCATCCTCGCGGCCCTCGTCGCCCTCGTGGCGAACGGCCCGGTCAACGCGCTGTTCGTCGTCGGCGCGGTCATCCTGGTGAACCAGCTCGAGGGAAACTTCCTCCAGCCGGTGCTGATGGGTCGCACGATGAAGCTGCACGCCTTCGTCGTCCTCATCGCCCTGACCGCCGGCACCGCCATCGGCGGCATCCTCGGCACGCTCCTGGCCGTCCCGATCACCGCGGTCGTCTGGGGCATCGTGCAGGTCTGGGACGGTCCGAACCTGCCTGCGCGCTGGGCGCGTCCGAAGGCACGCGACGCGGAACTGCGTTCCTGACCGAGGGGGTCGACATGCCGTACGCCATTCCCGCGCCGATGCTCGCGAAGGCGGTGCCGGCCGTGCCGGACCCCGCACGCACTCCGGGCGGATTGTCGTACGAGCCGAAGTGGGACGGCTTCCGAGCCCTCGTGTCGTGGGACGGCACCGACGTCGAGATCGGCAGCCGCGGCTCGAAGCCGCTGACCCGGTACTTCCCCGAGCTGGTCGAGGCGTTCGCGCAGCTCCTTCCCGAGCCGTGCCTGCTCGACGGCGAGATCGTCGTCGCGATGGGTAACGGGACCGGACGCCGGCTGCAGTGGGAGGCCCTGTCGCAGCGCATCCATCCCGCGGCATCCCGGGTCGCCCTTCTCAGCGAGCAGACGCCGGCGATGTTCATCGCGTTCGACCTGCTCGCGCGCGGCGATCGCGACCTGCAGGCCGAGCCGTTCTCGACGCGGCGCGCCGAGCTCGAAAACCTGCTCCGCGACGTGCCCGACCCGATCCACACGACCCGGACGACCGAGGACGTCGATCTCGCCCGGCGGTGGCTCGACGAGTTCGAGGGAGCCGGACTCGACGGCGTCGTCGCCAAGCCGCTCGCGCAGCCCTACGCGCCGGGCAAGCGGACGATGCTCAAGATCAAGCACGCCCGCACGGCCGACGTCGTGGCGCTCGGGTACCGGATCCACAGGTCGGGCTCGGGTGTCGGCTCGCTCCTCGTCGGCCTCTACGGCGACGACGGCGAGCTGCACGGCGTCGGCGGGGTGTCCGCGTGGAGCGACAAGCGCCGGCGCGAGCTCATCGACGAGCTCGCTCCTCTCGTCGAGCGGGATGCTGCGGGCGACGCCGTGACCGGCGAGTCCGACCGCTCGCGGTTCGCGGCCTCCAAGGACGTCTCGTTCGTCAAGCTGCGTCCCGAGCTCGTGCTCGAGGTCCGCTACGACCAGCTCGAGGGGCAGCGCTTCCGGCACACCGTGCAGTTCGAGCGCTGGCGCCCCGACCGCGACGCCCGCTCGTGCACCTTCGACCAGCTCGAGACCGTCGCGGCCTACGACCTCGCCGACGTCCTGGACTGATCACGCGACCCGCCCGCTCCCGGGATCAGGCTTCGGGCTTGCGGGCGCGGCTCGGTTGGACGCGCGGCGGCTCGCCGGGCATTTTCGGGAACTCGGGCGGGAACGGCAGTTCACCGAGACCGGCCTCGAGATCGCGCTGCCACCACTCGAGCAGGGTGTCGATCCGACCGGGCGCGGCCTGGAGCCCCTCCCACGGGTCTCCGACCTCGGCGAGGCGTTCGGGCACCGTCCGGACGGTGAAGGACGCCGGATCCACCCCCGCCTCGAGTTCGTCCCAGGTGATCGGGGTCGCGACGGTGGCAGCCGGCAGTGCGCGCGCGCTGTAGGCGCCGGCCATCGTCCGGTCGCGGTTCGCCTGGTTGAAGTCGACGAAGAGCCGTTCGCCGCGCTCCTCCTTCCACCAGTTCGTGGTCACGCGATCCGGCATCCGTCGTTCGAGCTCGCGCGCAGCCGCGATCACCGCGTGCCGGACGTCGAGGAACTCGTGGGCCGGCTCGATGGGGCAGAACACATGGATGCCGCGGTTTCCGCTCGTCTTGAGGAACGCCGTGAGCCCGGCCTCGGCGAGCACATCCCGCAGCGCCGGGGCGGCAGCGGCGGCCTCGGCGAACCCGGTGCCCGGCTGCGGGTCGAGGTCGATGCGCAGTTCGACCGGGTTGTCGGTGTCGGCCGCGAGCGAGGCCCACGGGTGGAACACGACGGTGTTCATCTGCACAGCCCAGGCGATGGCCGCGGGCTCCGAGAGCACGACCTGGGGATGCCGGCGACCGCTGTTGTAGGTGCAGACGACGGAGTCGATGTAGTCGGGGGCTCCCTTGGGGGGATTCTTCGAGAAGAACCGCTCCCCGTCGATGGAGTCGGGGAAGCGCTCGAGCGAGATCGGACGGTGTCCGTTCGCGCGCAGGAAGGGCTCCGCGACGGCGAGCGCATACTCGGCGTACTCGTGCTTCGTGATCCCGAGCTCGGGCCACAGCACGCGGTTCGGGCTCGACAGCCCGACTTCGCGGTCGCCGTCCGGGCCGGGCACGGTCAGGGTGATGCGCTCACTCGCCATCCCCCGACACTAGGGCCGGCCATCGTCAGCGGCCACCCCCTGGACATCGCCGCGCGGGTGAGGTCGTCGCGGTCGGTCCGCGGACATCGTCCGTTCTGCGGATGCCGCGGCGTCACGGCATCCGCAGAACGCGAGATCTCCGCGGATCAGTCGCGAGAAGCCGACGAGTCCGTCGGCGCCGCCGGCTCGGGGGTCGCCGGCTCGGGGTCGGGCTCACCGGCGCGGGCGAGCACGGGGCCGAGGTCGGCCCGGTCGACGTGGATCCAGGGACCACCCGGGTCCACGATCACGCCGTTGAGCTCGGGGTTGCCGTCGATCGCGCGGGCGAGCTGCGGCGCGGTGACGGCGACGGGGCGGTCGCCGCGTCCGAGCACGAGGATCTCGAGCGGGTGCGAGAACACCTCGAGTCGACGCTCACCCGACACCGTGCGCGACTCGGCCAGTCCGATCTGACCGCTGTCGCCCGCGGGCCCGGCAGCCACCCACAGCGGCACGGCGGCCAGCGCCTCGCCGATCTTCCCGGCGGTCTCCGCGTCGCGGGGGCCGGCCAGCAGGTTCTTGATCCGGAACTCCGGGTCGCCCTCCTCGTACGCCTTCTCGATGAGCGCGACGGGCAGCACGATGCGCGACCCCGGAATCGCGTGATCGATGATGAGCCCCTCATAGGGTCCCTCGATCGCGTTGCGGAAGACGTTCGCGACCGGAAGCCCGAGCGCCGAGGTGTCGCGGTCGCCGTCGGCCTCGACGCTCGCGCGGAGCGCCGCACCGCCGGTGAAGGCGAGCAGGAACCGCGCACCGTCGACCTGCGACACAGCCAGCGTGATCGGCTTGCCCTCGGCCGAGAGCACGCGGGCGTCGCCGCGAACGCGCACGTACAGCGTGCCCTGCATGCTCTGGCGCATGACGTTCATCACATCGACGTTCGTGGGCTTCTCGGCGATAGCGGCGAGCGCCGCCTGTACGAGCGTGTTGTCGGGCATGCCCGGCACGGTCTCGGTGCGCTCGGGAGCCTCTGCCGGCGGACGCTTCACCGGCTGGCCGGCGGCAGGGACGGCTCCGGCGGCCGGCGCAGAGGATGCGGCGGGCGCCGGGGCGGGAGCGCCGAACGTCGAGACCGAGATCCCGACGTGAGGTACCGACTCCGCGCGCGCCGGAGACGCTGCGTCATCCGTCGCATCCGGAGTCGGCTGCGCCTCGTCCGCCACCGGCTCCGCTGCCGGGGTGGTCTGGCCGCTGGTGTCTCGCGCCGAGCGCTTGAAGATCGCCATGCGTCGAGCCTAACCCGGTGGTCCTCCGCCGGGGTGGCGGCGGATCAGAGCTTGACGATCGGCGCGATCTTGATCAGCAACTTCTTCGCTCCGGCCGAATCGAAGCGCACATGGGCGACGCGCTTCGCGCCCTCGCCGGTCACGGCATCCACACGTCCTTCGCCGAAGTCGTCATGGCGAATGCGATCGCCGGGTCCGAGTTCGAGGTCGCCGTTGTCGCGCACCTTCGCGGGGATGCGATTGGCGAACTTTGCGATGTCACCGGTCTTCTCGCGTCGCGGGAGCGGTACGAGGTCGTCGCCGTACCGCTTGCCCGAGCCGCCGAACCCTCCCCCGGAGCCGCCGGAGCGCCGGCCGTTGAGGGCGCGCGACTGCATGCCGCCGCGCGAGTTGACGTCCCCCGGAGACTGCCGCCAGTCGATGAGGTCGTGCGGGATCTCCTGCAGGAACCGGCTCGGCATCGCGGCCGAGACCTCGCCGAACTGCGCCCGGGTCATCGCGAGCGACAGATGCAGGCGCTTGCGGGCGCGGGTGAGGGCGACGTAGAAGAGGCGCCGCTCCTCCTGCGGACCGCCCGGCTCGTTCGCCGAGATGCGGTGCGGGATGAGGTCCTCCTCCACGCCCGTGACGAAGACGGCGTCGTACTCGAGCCCCTTCGCCGTGTGCATGGTCATGAGCGAGACGGTGCCCGACTCGTCGTCGAGGTCGTCGGCGTCGGCAACCAGAGCGACCTCGGTGAGGAAGTCGAGGATCGTGCCCTCGGGGTTGTTCCGGGCGAACTCGCGCGTCACGGCGATGAGCTCGTCGAGGTTCTCGAGGCGTGCCTCGTCCTGCGGATCGCGGCTCATCCGCAGCGCGTCCATGTAGCCCGACTTGTTGAGGAGCACCGAGAGCCCCTGCGTGACCGCGGTGGGCGGGGCGATCTCGCCCGAAGCGGGCAGCATGATCTCGGTCGCCTCGGCCAGAACCGCGTCGAGCTGCGCGATCGCCGCCTGGATCTTCGGTCCGACACCGAGCGCGGAAGCGTTCGCGAGCGCGTCGCGGAACGTGATCTGCTGCTCAGCGGCGTACCGGGCGATCGAGGTCTCGGTGACATCGCCGATGCCGCGGCGCGGCCGGTTCAGGATGCGGCGCACCGCCAGCTCGTCGGCCGGGTTCGCGACGGCCACGGCGTATGCGAGGGCGTCCTTGATCTCGGCGCGATCGTAGAACTTCGTGCCGCCCATGATCTTGTACGGGATCGCGGCGCGGATGAAGATCTCCTCCAGCGCGCGGGACTGCGAGTTGGTGCGGTAGAAGACGGCCATCTGCGAGTACGGCATCGACGCGCGGTGCAGCGCCTCGATCTCGTCGGCGACGAACTGCGCCTCGTCGTGCTGCGAGTAGCCGGTGAAGCCCACGATCGCATCGCCCGCCCCGACGTCCGTCCAGAGCTTCTTGTCCTTGCGGTCGAAGTTGTTCGCGATGACGGCGTTGGCGGCCGAGAGGATGTTCTGCGTCGAGCGGTAGTTCTGCTCGAGCAGCACGACCTGGGCGCCGGGATAGTCGCGCTCGAACTCGGTGATGTTGCGGATGTCGGCGCCGCGGAAGGCGTAGATCGACTGGTCGGAATCGCCGACGACGGTGAGCGACGCACCTTCGACCTCGGGCGCCGTCTCGGGCTCGAAGATCATCATGCCGCCGGCGGAGAACGAGTCGCCCGACGAGCCCTGCACGGGCCGCGTCAACTCGTGGATGAGCGCGTACTGGGCGTGGTTGGTGTCTTGGTACTCGTCGACCAGGATGTGCCGGAACCGCTTGCGGTAGACATCCGCGACGTGGGGGAAGGCGCGGAAGAGGTAGACGGTCTGGCCGATGAGGTCGTCGAAGTCGAACGCGTTGGCTCGCTGCAGCGCCGCCTGGTATGCGCTGAACAGCTCGACGAAGACGCGCTCGGCGGGGTCGGACATGTTCGCCTGGCGCGCGTACGAATCGGCATCCGCGAGTTCGTTCTTGAGCTTGGAGATGCGGCTCTGCACACCCGCCGGGGTCAGGCCGAACGCGTCGGCCTCGTGCTCCTTGACGAGGCGCTTGATGAGCGCACGCGAGTCGCCGGAGTCGTAGATCGTGAAGTTCTTGGTGAACCCGAACTGCTGCGCCTCACGGCGGAGGATGCGCACGCATGCCGAGTGGAAGGTCGAGATCCACATGCCCTGCGCACTGTCGCCGATCAGCTGCTGCACGCGCTCGCGCATCTCGCCGGCGGCCTTGTTGGTGAAGGTGATCGCGAGGATCTGGCTCGGCCACGCCTCGCGGCCGCGCAGCAGCGACGCGATGCGGTGCGTGAGCACGCGCGTCTTGCCCGAGCCGGCGCCTGCGACGATCAGCAGCGCGGGACCGCGATAGGTCACGGCGGCGAGCTGCGGCGGGTTCAGCCCCTCGAGGAGGTCGGCGTCGGGACGCTCTCCCGACGAACGGTCGCCGCCGAGGGCGGCGGAGGATCCGAGGATGACGGGCTTCAGACGGTCTGGCATGGCCTCCCGATTCTACGTTCGACCGCCGACACCCGCGCCCCGTCGCTCCCCCGCCATCCGCGAGACAGCATCCGAGCGCCGAGACCGCACCTGCCAACTGCTGTCTTGGCGCGCAACTGCAGTCTCGCGGTGTGGCGCACCGGCGGGTAGCGTCGCGGGCATGGACGCCCGCATCACCTTCGTCACCCTCGCCGTGCGCGACCTCGCGGCGACGCGCCGCTTCTACGTGGACGGGCTCGGGTGGCAGCCTGCCTTCGAAGCCCCGGGCGAGGTGATCTTCGTCCGGGTCGGCGCGGCGGTCATGCTCTCGTTGTGGGACCGGGCCGCTTTCGAGGCCGAGGTCGGCGGCACGGCGTCGGAGCGCGGCATCCCGCCCATCACGCTCGCCCACAACCTGCCCGACGTCGCCGGCGTCGACGCCGTGATGGCGGATGCGGCAGCCGCCGGCGGCGAGATCGTCGTCCCGGCCGCGCACCGCTCATGGGGCGGCTACTCGGGCTATTTCGCCGACCCGGACGGCTTCCGGTGGGAGATCGCCTACAACCCCGGCCCCCTCGGCGTCGAGCTGATGCGCGACGCCGGCCTCGCCTGAGACCGCCCTCACCCCGCCACCCGCGAGACAGCATCGGCGCGCCGAGACCGCAGTCGACAGCCGCTGTCTCGGCGCGCACCTGCTGTCTCGCGGTAACGGGCGGCCGCGCGGCGACACCGAGGGTCATACGCCTCGCGCGGCGGGGCGGGGTCCCGTAGCGTGACGGTCATCGCGGCGATCCGGGTGGTCCCGGGCTCCGGCTCATAACCGGTGGCGTTGCGGGTTCGACTCCCGCCGTCGCGTCGAAGCGCCGCAGATCGTGGATGATCATCCGTCGATGTGCCTGGCTCGGCTCCAACCCGATCAGCGCGTCGCTCCGGTCTAACGGGTCGGCAGGAAGGCGCGGATGGATCGCGGCGTGGGCAGGTCTACCCAGAGCCGGATGCTGCCCGTCTTCATCCCCGCCCCGTTCACGATCGCCGACCCCCCGATCCGGTCCAGGAGCGGTTGCATCTCCTGCGCGGCCGGGACCGGGAGGTAGCCGACGCCGCGTCCGTTCGAGAACACCGCGACGTTGTGCGGCCCACGCGAGGCGTCGGTCTCGGTGCGCAGGATGTACGCACGAGGCCGGCGTGTGCGGCGTTCGCGATCGTCGACGAGGTAGTGGGTTCGCTCCAGGGCGATCATGCGCGAAGTCAGCGACCGAAGATCGGGAAGGTCAGCGTGCTTCCGGACGCGTCCGGTCACAGCGTGCATGAACTCTTCCCACCATGCGGGCATGGATGTCTCCTTCGGCTCGGCATGCCATCACCGAGGCGGAGCACTCTGCCACTGTGTCACGCCGAGATGTGCTCGACCTGAACGGTTCCGCCGACCCGAACCCGCAGAGCTCCCACTCCGACGCTGACGCGCACACGCGTCGCGCGACCGAACGAGTCTCCGTCGAGTTCAATCTTCGCCCACCCGAACCTCCCTTTCGGGCGCATGATGACGACATCCAGCAGCCCGTCGCCGACGCTCGCCCGAGGGATGAGGAGCATGTTCCCGGTCAACGTTGCCTCACAGGCTTCGCGCCGCTCTCCGCCCGGAAGCGGAGTCGGCGATCCCCCGCGGGAGGGATGCCGCGCCGACGCGGCATCCGTAGCATCGACCGTGACGACCCACCGGCACACGAAGGCTCAGGAGACTGCGACGATGAACGGCTCGGCACACCTTCGAACACAGGGCGCGTCCGCTGTAGCGGCTCGTGGAGCCCACGTGCTCACGGCGCTCCTCGCTGGCGGCGTACTGTTGTCCGGATGCGCGGTGCCCGCCCGGGACGTGCCGCCGACGGGCGCGGCGGTCGTAGAGGTTCCCATCGAGGTCGCCGATGCTGTCGCCACGGTCATGGAGGCGGGCGCAGTCGGTGTCGCAGTGGACATACGCGATGGTGACACGACGGCTTCACTCGCTGAGGGCTCAGCCGACCTCCGCGACGATCGAGCGGCCCAGGTCGGTGATCCCGTGCGCATCGCCAGCATTTCGAAGACAGTGCTCGCCGTCGTCGTGTTGCAGCTCGTCGAAGAGGGTGAACTCTCGCTGGACAGTACCGTTCAGGAGGTCCTGCCGGGCTTGCTCGATGCTGCGCCCGCCGACGTGACCGTGCAGCAGCTGCTGGCTCACACGAGCGGGCTTCCGGACTACATCGCCGCGCTCGCCCCTGACGTCGACGCCGCGATCGACGGCCGCGATGCCGTCTACGAGCCCCGCGAGCTCCTCTCGGTCGCACAGCAGCAATCCTGGCTCGCAGAGCCCGGCACCGAGTTCCATTATTCGAACGCCGGGTACACCGTGCTCGGCCTGATGGTCGAAGGGGTCACCGGCAGCACTGTGCCGGACCTCATGAACGAGCGCGTGCTGGAGCCCGTCGGCATGGACGCGACCCAGTACCCGACGGGCGGCGCCATGCCCGACGACTCCATGCACGGTTACCTGAGGATCGACGGCGACCTGGTAGACGTCACCGACTACGACCCCTCGTTCTGGTCGTTCGGGGCCTCCTTGGTCTCGACGGTCGGCGACGTGAGCGCGTTCAACGCCGCCCTGCAGCGCGGCGATCTGCTGCAGCCGACGACGCTGGAGCAGATGCGAGCGATCGGCATCGAGGGCTATGGGCTCGGGGTCCTCGCCGGCGGTGACGCGTGCGGCGCCGAGCCGCCAGAACTCGTCTTCGGCCAGCGAGGCAACGGGTTCGGCTACAACGCCATCACGCTGGCATCGCCTGACGGCGAGCGCGTCGTGACCGTTGCCTATACCGGCGGCTCGTTCGACCCCGCCACCGACCCCATCTTCCCCGCGGTAGGCGAGGTCGTGGCGGCAGCACTCGCGTCGACCTGTCCCTGAACACTCCTCCTGCAGCCGGTGTCGTCGCGCCGGCGGGTGCGGGGCTAGCGGCGGTCGTCGGTGGTCTGTCCGTAGACGTTCTGGTACCGGTCGTACAGCTTGTCGATCGCGACCTGCGGAATCGGGATCAACTCCCCCGCCTGGCGGGCGAGATGCACCGTGCGGGCCACGTCCTCGACCATCACCGCAGCCTTCACGGCATCCTTCGCGCTCGACCCGATCGTGAACGGCCCATGGTTTCGCATCAGCACCGCCCGGGAACGATGACCCGACAGCGTCTCCACGATCCCCCGGCCGATCGAGTCATCACCGATGATCGCGAACGGCCCCACCGGGATCGGACCCCCGAACTCATCCGCCATCGCCGTGATCACACACGGGATCTCCTCACCCCGCGCCGCCCACGCCACCGCATACGTCGAATGCGTGTGCACCACACCACCCACCTCGGGCATGTTCCGATACACATACGCATGCGCCGCCGTATCACTGGACGGCGACCGGTCACTGCCCGGCGTCCCCGGCACCACATTGCCGTCCAGATCACACACGATCATGTTCTCCGGAGCCAACTCGTCATACGACACCCCCGACGGCTTGATCACGAACAGATCCGCCCCCGGTACCCGCCCCGACACGTTCCCACCCGTCCACACCACCAGGCCGTACCGCACCAGCTCCGCATGCAACGACGCGACCTCAGCCCGCACCCGAGCAACAGCGTCATCGAACATCGTCGGCGTGAGGTCGGTCATCGGGTCGCTCCTTCGCGGAATGGATGCTGCGATCGGTCGACGTCAACGGATGCGGCGACCACCGCTCAGCGTAGAGCAGGCGAACGGCGAGCTCAGTCCGCGCCCGATTCGTCCAGGTCGGCCAACTGACGCAGAGCGTCTCGGGCCCGCTCGATCCGGTCGGCGACGGGTTCGTCCCACCACCGCGGCCCGCGTTCGCCGAGGCCGTGCTTCGCGATGCCGACGCGTCGTCGCGCCGCGCTCACGGCATCGGCGTCGTCGCGGTTCTTGGCCACCCGCACGGCGGATCGCCCGCGTCCGAGATGCGAGGTCAGCGCTGCGCGCAGATCGTCCGGGAGAGCAGGATCGGTGCGCCGCCACCGCCGACCTCCCACGACGAACCACCGCTCGTCGTCGGCGCCGTCCTCGGCACCCGGATCGTCGCTCACCGGCTCAGTATCCCCGACGGCGCCTCCGCGGACGGCGTCAGCCGCGGCGCAGCTCCGCCCGCATCGGGCAGTCGAAGGGATCGCGCGCGGCGAGACCGACGCGGTTGAGGTAGTCGATCACGATCGCGTACGAGCGCCACAGACTCGTCTCGGTGTAGGGGATGCCGAGGGTTCGGCACTGGTCGCGGACGATCTCGCGCGCCCGAGCGAGCGCCGGTCGCGGCATGTTCGGGAAGAGGTGGTGCTCGATCTGGTAGTTCAGGCCGCCCATGAGCCACGTCGCCCACCAGCCGCCGCCGATGTTGCGGGAGGTGCGCACCTGCTTGGTGAAGAAGTCGAGCTTCGCGTCGGGGGCGATGACCGCCATGCCCTTGTGGTTCGGTGCGAACGACGCCCCCATGTAGAGGCCGAAGACGGCCACCTGGACGCCGAAGAACGCGAAGGCCATGCCGATCGGCAGGAAAACGAAGATCGGTGCGACGAACACGGCGAAGCGCGCGATGATGAGCCCGATCTCGAGGCCGCGCTTCTTCACCGGGCCGCGCCCGAAGAGGTGGCGCAGCGCCTGAGCGTGCAGGTTGAGGCCTTCGAGCAGCAGCAGCGGGAAGAAGAACCACCCCTGGCGGCGCGTGATCGCCCGGCGGAGACCGCGGGCCTCGGCGGCATCCTCGACCAGGAAGGAGATGGTGTCGACCTCGATGTCGGGGTCCTTGCCGACCTTGTTCGGGTTCGAATGGTGGCGAGCGTGCTTCGAGGTCCACCACGACAGGCTCATCCCCACGACACCCACGGCGAGGATCCGGGCAAGGAGGTCGTTGCCGGGGCCCGACGTCAGCACCTGTCGGTGATCGGCCTCGTGCGCCAGGAACGCGACCTGGGTGAAGAGGATGCCGAGGGCTCCGGCGATGAGCAGCTGGAACCAGCTGTCGCCCAGCAGGACGAAGCCCGTCACGCAGCCGCCGAGCGCGAGCAGAAGCGCAGCGCCCACGAGGGCGTAGAAGCGGGGGGTGCGCTGCAGCAGACCGGACTCGCGGACCACACGAGAAACATCCGTGTAGGCCTTCGCCATCGGCGGGAACTCGTCCGTTCCGGCGTAGGTGGTGCGGACGGGACCGAGGCGCGGGGCCAGAAGGGATGAGGAGATGAGATCACCTGTGGTTCGATCGAGACCCGGGGGCCGGAAGCCAGAGGCGGGTGCCCATCGCTGGTCCCCACCGTACGTCGCCCCGGATCACCGCTCGGGCATATGTCCGGGACTCCCGGACGACGCACGGGAGACTCCCGGACGATGCACGGCCGTATCGGGGCTCGTGGGATGGACGCGGGGCTCGAGCGGGCGGGCTCAGCCGAGCTGGACGTCTTCGACGCTCGCGGCCTCGCGGCGGTGCTCCGGCGGCTCCGGGACGACGTAGAGGCCGGTGGGAGAGTTCGCCGTATAGGTCAGCGCTTCCAGCCACGCACGATTGAGAGCGGGAGTTCGACTCCCGTAGTACTTGAAGACGAGGCCGCACCCCGGGTGCAGCCAGACGGTGGTCCGTCCGTCACCGATGCTGACGTCGTCCTTCCACGTGAGGGTGAAGGTCTCGCCGCGCCGCAGCTTCGCGGTGATGACGGTCTGCAGGTGGATCAGTACGCGGTCCTCGAAGTCAGCGCGCACCTGGTTCTCGTAGATGAACCTGCCCATCACGCCTCCTCTCGGCCGACACTCGACGCTAGCGGACGGGCTCGAGGCGGTTCAGCCCCTTGCGCGACGTGATCAGACGGGTAGTGTCGCGAAGGCGCTCGCCTCATGCCAGCGGCGCGATGAGAGGCGGGAATCGTGGCGAAACGCATCGACGTCTTCTACGGCGGACGCCTCTATACGATCGGCGGTCGGCCCGTCGACGAGGTCCAGGACGAGATCGCCGGCTACCTCGCCGCCGGGTACGGCTGGCTGGCCGTCAACGACGGCGAGGGCATCGCGCAGTCGACCGATCTCCTCGTGACCCCCGGCGTCGACATCACCCTGGCGGTGATCGCAGGCGACGCGGATGCCGCGGACTCACCCTCGCCTGTGAGCTGAACCTGAGCACGTCCTGATCCCCCTCCTGAAAGTCAACCCCCTCCCCGCCTGAGCTTTTCGCTCGGATTCTGCCGGAGCACGGGATCCCGTGCGCGTCGCGGATCGTCGCCGCGTGGATCGGACTCTTCCACGCAGCCCCGCGAACGGATCGCAGAAGCTTGTGATCGCGCTGGAATTCGGCGCGCGAGGAGGAACGTTGGGCAGGTTCGTCTACGACGGCAGCAACCGGGTCGATATCGAGGACCGCACACTCGCGCATCTCCAGATGACGATCGGCGCAAAGCTCCGTCGTGGGGAGGCGTTCTTCTTCACCTGGAAGGACGACGTGAGCGTCGGCAAAGGACGGACCACCGTCTGGATGCACGCGGGCGCGTCGCTCGTCTTCACCTTCCACGGCAGCCGTACGCCGTCCATCAACCGGGCATGGCTCGAAGCACTCATGTACACGGCGAACTCGCCGACGGGTCTCTACGTCGTTCCGGAACCCGCCGAGTCCTCGACAGACAAGATGGTGATTGAGTAATACGCCGTCGAGACGGGGACTGCAGACGACCGATCTCGCCCGCGCTCAGGAGTCGATGAGCTCGCTCTACGACACCCCGCTCTCGCTGACCGCAGACCCGTCGTCGTCCTTCCGCTACGAGATGGCGGCGCTGTCTCACCCGTCCGCCTCGACCGCCGCCGTCCGGTTCGGCGGATCGCTGCGCACGGTGGCACGGTCGTTCCCGAACCTCATCGTCGCCCATGCCGTGACCGGTCACCACCGCTGGCAGGTCGGCTCCGAATCCGGCGACGGACGGACCCCGTTCATCGTGCCGCCCGAGCAGGAGTTCCGTGCCGACTTCGGCGACCTGCACCTGCGTACCTTCAGCGTCGCTACCGACGCCCTCGAGCACGTCATGCGGGCCCTTCTGGGCGATGACCCGACGCGCTTGCAGCTGTCGGGCCTGAACCGCCGGTCGCGCAACCCCCGTCTGGTCGCCGAGACCCTCCGCTACATCGAGGCGACGGCGCTGGCCGACGAGCAGATCGCCGCTTCTCCCCTCATGCGCACGCAGCTCATGCATCAGGCGGTCGCGGCCTTCCTCACGGCTTTCCCCCTCGTCGACGCGGACGACCTCGATCGCCGGCGTCCGACGGCCCGCACGGTGCGGCGCGCCGTCGCCTTCATGGAGGAGCACGTCGGCGAGGCCATCAGCATCGGCGACATCGCCGTCGCCGCCGGAACATCGGTGCGCGCGTTGCAGAGCGCCTTCCACCGGGCGTTCGGCATTCCGCCGAGCACGTATCTCCGCCGGCTCCGCATCGAGGGGGCCCACGCCGAGCTGCGCGCCGCGCATCCGGGCAGCTCGACCGTCCGCGAGGTCGCCACCCGGTGGGGTTTCGCGCACACCGGGCGCTTCGCCCAGCTCTACGCCGCCATCTACGGCGAGCACCCCTCGCACACGCTGCGCCGCTGACGCGAGCGCGCGCGAAGCGGGGGCACCTCGAATCCTGCTCCGATGCAGCATCGGATGCGCGGCTCAGGACGCGGCCGGAACATCCGGGTCGGGCAGCACGATCCACGCGCGCGCACCGCCGAGCGGCGACTCGTCGATGCCGATGCGGCCGCCGTGCGCCTCGACGACGCGTCGGCAGGTCGACAGGCCGATGCCGAGGCCCTCGGCCTCGAGATCGCCCCGTTCCATCAGGGCGAACACGCGCTCGCGGTCGGCGTGCGGCACCCCGGGTCCGTTGTCGTCGACGGTCAGCCGCCAGCCGCCCGACACCGCCCGAGCGTCGACGACGACGCGCGGCGATCGTCCGACCGACGCGGTGAACTTGAGCGCGTTCGCGAGCAGGTTCTGCAGCACCGCGCGCAGCAGCGTCGGATCGCCGAGCGGGCGGATGCCGGCATCCGGTCGCACTTCGACGGTCGCGCCGCTCACGGAGATCTGCGCGTCGAGGTCCTCGACGACCGAACCGAGCACCGACGCGAGATCGACGCGCGTGCGCTGCGGGCTGGCACCGCCGACGCGCGCGTAGGCGAGGATGTCGGAGATCATGTCGTCCATGCGCGAGGCCGCGGCCTCGGCGCGGGCGAGCACACGTGCGGCGTCGGGCGCGTTGTCCATGTCGGGGCTGTCGACGGCGAGCTCGATGAAGCCCGTCAGCGCGGTGAGCGGGTTGCGCAGGTCGTGGCTGATCTGTCCCGCGAAGCGCGACAGCTGATCGTTCGACTCGCTGAGCTCGCGGCTGATCCGGCGCAGCTCGAGCAGGTCGACGACCTGGTGCGCAAGCAGATCGAGCGCCTCGCGCTCCGGCTCGGCGAGGTCGCCGACACGCGAATCGAAGACGCACAACGTCCCGATGGCGACACCGGCGGGCGTGATCAGCGGACTCGATGCGTAGAAGCGCACGTGCGCGACCTCACCGGTCACGAAGGGATTGTGCGCGAAGCGGTCGTCGAGGCGCGCGTCGTTGACGACCACCCGGCCGGGTCTGGCGATGACGGCCGCGCACATCGAGTCCTCGCGCGAGCAGACGGCCGGCTCGAAGCCGACGGCGGCGATCTGATGCTGCGAACGGTCGTCGATGATGTTGATCACGGCGGTGTCGACGCCGCAGACGGTCGCGGCGAGCTGGACGATTCCCTGCAGGTCGGGCGCCGGCCCTTCGCCGATGACGTGGTACGCGTCGATCGCCTGACGGCGGGTGACGTCCTGTTCGGTGATCATGGTGCCTCTCACGCTATCCGGGTTCCGGGCGGCAGGGCGCGGGCGGGCGTGCGCGTGCGCGCCCAGGCGCCCCACAGCAGCCCGCCGGCGAGGACTATCTGAACCGCGAGCCCGACGAACCAGCTCGGCACCGTCTCGTCCTCGATCTGCTCGGGCGACCGGAACGTCGTGGTGTTCGCCGACGGATCGCATTCGTCGTAGCCGGTGTTCGTGTCGGGCGGCAGCTGAGCGCCGCGCACCCCCGCCTTGATCTGCCCGAACAGGTCGACGGCGTAGCCGTCCCGCGTATAGGAGGTCGGGGTTGCGTCGGCGAGGATCACGAACGGATTCGCCGCCAGCACCCACCACACGTAGTCGAACCGCGGCACCTGGTAGGTGTAGCTCTCCGAATCGGTGCAGATCCACTCGCCGGGCTCGTTCCAGCAGTCCTCCGACCCGTCACGGCACAGCGGAGCGCCGTCCGGAGCGTACTGAGCGGTGCGCTGCTGGGCGACGGCCTCTGTCGAGGCGGCCGCTCCGCCGAGCCCGAACGCGATGAGCGTGCCGAAGACGAGCGCGGCGACGACGAGGTAGGTCGACGCGACCGAGAAGAGCGGACGGGCGAGGATGCCGCTGAGCCCGACGCCGATGGCCGCGATGAGGCCGATCTCGGCGATCAGCACGGCGAGCGAGACGAGCACGACGACCGGGTCCACGCCGCCCGCGAATGTCGCGATGATGAGGAACGGGGCCGCGACGACCGCGAAGGCGAGGCCGGTGATCCAGGCGGCGAGCACCTTGCCGAGGAGGATCTCGGAGGTCTGCGCGAGGGTCACCTGGACGGGGGCGAGGGTCGCGGCGTCCCGATCGCCGTTGATCGAGTTGCCGCTCAACGTCGGCGAGACGAGCACCGCCAGCAGCAGCGTGATGACGACGATGGTCGAGTAGATGCCCGCCCCGCGCTGCGGCGCATCGGTGACCATTCCCCCGAACGCGAGGAAGGAGAGGGCCGTGACGCCGATGAGCAGCACGGCGAAGATCCCGAGCAGCACGTACCACGACACGGTCCGCAGTCGCTGCAGGAGCTCGAGCCGGGCGATCGTCCACAGGCGTGCGATGCTCATGCGCGGCCTCCCTCCGTGGTCCCGAGATCCAGGAAGGTGTGCTCGAGCATCCCCGTCGCCGCCGTGAACTCGGCGACCGCGACGCCGGCGCCGATGAGACGGCGCAGGCCCTCGGCCGCCTCGGCCTCGGACCGGAAGGCCACGAGGATGTCGCGGCGGTCGACCGGCACGAGAGCGACGTCGAGCCCCAGTGCCTGCGCCACCGGCAGCGCGGCGGTCCGGGCGTCCTGACCGGCGATCCGGATGCGCCACGGCCGCTCGCGCTCGGCCGCCGCGGCGACCCGGTCGGCGCCCACCGTCGCACCCGCGACGACGAAGACGGCGTCGTCGACGACCTCCTCGAGCTCGGCCAGCACGTGGCTCGAGATGAGCACGGTCTTGCCCGCCGCAGCGAAGCGGCGGAGCAGCCCGCGCAGATCGATGCGGGCCTGCGGGTCGAGGCCCGACGCGGGCTCGTCGAGCAGGAGCACCGGCGGATCGTGGACGAGTGCCCGCGCGAGGCCGAGGCGCTGCTTCTGGCCGCGGGAGAGCACACGCGCCGCCGCGCCGGCGAGCCCGTCGAGGCCCACCTCGGCGATGAGCACGTCGGCGCGACGCCGGGCGGCGGCGTCGTCGAGGTCGTAGAGCCGGCCGGTCATGACGAGCGTCTCGCGCACCGTGAGCGACGGCCACGCGCCCAGCGCGTCCGGCATCCATCCGAGGAGCGAACGCGCGGCGGCCGGATCGGTGACGGGGTCGACCCCCGCGATGCGGATCGTGCCGGCATCGGGTGCGAGCAGTGAGGCGAGCATGAGCAGCAGGGTGGTCTTGCCGGCGCCGTTGGGACCGACGAGACCGGTGACGGCCCCGGCCGGAGCCTCGAGCGTCACGTCCCGCACGGCCTGCACCGAGCCGAACGAACGCCGGACGCCGACCGCGGTGATCCCGGGAGTGGTCATGCGGCCACCCTAGAGGAGTCCGCCGCCGCGCCGGAGGCCGGCGAGCGGCATCTCGCGACGTCGTCAGCCGCGGAAGGCCGATATGCCGAGATCGGGGTGGTCGACGAACACGCCGTCCACTCCCGACGCCGCCAGTTCCGCCCACTCCCCGGCGTAGTCGCCGAGCGCGGCGCGATCCCGTCCCCGGCGGAAGCGTCGCACGAGGAACGCGTTCTCCGGGCGGCAGGTCCAGGTGAACACGCTCAGACCGTTCGCATGGGCATCGGCGACGAGCCCCGAGGCGCTCCGCCCGCGAGCGGGGGCGAGCAGCATCCGCTTGTCGACGCTGATGCCGTCGAATCGACCGGCCAGGGCGGCCAGTCCCTCGGAGGACACCCAGAACGGGTACTGGGGAGCGCCGTCGCCGTCCGCCGCGACGAGATCGGCCGGGCGGCCCTCGGCTTCGAGGAGGAAGACGTACCGCGCGGGCAGTCCGGTCGCGCGGAGGTCGTCGAGCACGGTCGGCTCGAACGATTCGATCCAGAGCGGATGCCGTCCCGTCGCCCAACCGGCGGCCTCGAGCTCGCGGCAGACGGTGCCGGGCACATCGAAACCGAGCGCGGTGAAGAAGGTGGCGTGCTTGATCTCGAGCACGACCCCGATCGCGCGCCCGCTCGCCGCTGCCGCCGCGGCGACGAGATCGAGGAGCTCGCTCAGCAGCAGCACCGGCTCGCGTCCGTCGGCGCGGGCACTCTCCGGACGGAGCTGCGGCAGCCGCTCGCGGCAGCGGAGTCCGGCGAGCTCGGCCGCGGTGAAGTCCTCGGTGAACCATCCGGTGAGCACGATCCCGTCGATCGTCTTGGTCGTCCGCCGCGAGGCGAACTCGGGGTGGTCGGCGACGTCCGTCGTGCCGCCGATCTCGTTCTCGTGCCGCACGACGAGGTGCCCGTCGCGGGTGAACACGACGTCGGGCTCGACGGCGTCGACGCCGGAGGCGAGCGCGAGCTCGTACGACGAACGGGTGTGCTCCGGCAGATAGCCCGGCGCGCCACGATGCCCGATCACGAGAGGGGAGGCCACGCGACCAGGCTAGACGGGGCGAGCAGCAGCCCGCGTTCGCGCAGAGCGATCGGGTTCATAGCCCCCTCACAGTGCCGATCTTCCCGGGCGGACAGCGGTTCCCGTAGGCTTGTTCGACACGGCAACCAGCTGTGTCGACCCTCGACTTGGAGTGTGAGAGCAGTGGCCCTCAACAACCCCGCATTCGACAACCCCGCGTTCAAGCAGCAGCGCCCGGGCCTCACGCCGCCGGCAGCACCCGGCAGCCAGGGCGGCGCTGCCGCCGCGACCGCGCAGCACGCCTCGGTGAACGCCGCTCAGCAGGCTCACCTCGAGGGCCTGTACGCGGCCCCCTCCGCCGGTGCGGTCGAGACCGACCGGATGACCGTCGAGGACACCGTCGTCAAGACGGTGGGCCTTTTCGCGATCCTCGTCGCCACCGCCGTCGTCGGCTGGTTCTGGACCCTCGGCGGCACGATCAACCCGCTCGAGGCGGAGTCGATGTCGCTCATGCCGGTGATCATCGGCGGACTCGCCGGGTTCGTCCTGGCGATGGTCGTCATCTTCACCTCGCGCAAGAAGATCCGTCCCGCGCTGATCTTCGGCTACGCCGCGGCCGAGGGCCTCTTCATCGGCGGCATCTCGGCGGTGTTCGAGTTCCAGTGGCCCGGCATCGTGCTGCAGGCCACCCTCGCCACGCTCGCCGTCGTCGGTGTGACGCTCGCCCTGTTCGCGAGCGGCAAGATCCGCGCCTCCAAGCGCGCCACGAAGATCTTCCTCGTCGCCATGGTCGGCTACCTCGTCTTCTCGCTCGTCAACGTCGGCATGATGCTCTTCGGCGCCACCGACAGCGCGTTCGGCCTCCGCACCGACATCACGATCGCCGGCATCCCGCTCGGCGTCATCGTCGGCGTCTTCGTCGTCATCATGGCGGCGTACTCGCTCGTGCTCGACTTCGACCAGATCCAGCAGGGCGTCCGCAACGGCGCGCCCCGCAAGTTCGGCTGGATGGGCGCCTTCGGCATCATGGTCACCGTCGTCTGGCTGTACGTCGAGATCCTGCGCCTCATCGCCATCCTGCGCGGCAACAACTGACGCAGCGGCACCCGCATGAAGGGCCCGTCCGGTTCGCCGGACGGGCCCTTCATCATCGGGTGCGGCGGCGTGCGGCGGATCGAGACCCGAGGCGGGTCGCCGCGGCATCCGCTGCCGCCACGACGACGAGGGTCACCGCGTAGACGACGAGGTCGCGCGGGTCGAAGGCGGTGCCGAGCACGAGCATCGCCGGCGGGAACGCGGCGCCGACGCGCTCGGGCACGCCGGTCAGCTGCAGCAGCTCGACCCCGGTGCACCAGACGAGCGCGATGAGCAGCACACCCGCGATCCGCAGCCGCGGCGCTGCCGCGACGACGAGCAGATGGATCAGGACGGCGTACAGCGCGTCGCCCGCGATGTCGGATGCCGCGGTGTCGGGCAGCAGGCGGTGCACCCCGAGCCCCGCCGCGATCGTCAGCCCGGCGAGGGCAGCCGCGGCCCACCGACGCCGCCGCGTGGGACGGGCGTCCGCGTCGGCTGCGTTCACAGCAGGTCGCGGAGCCACGAGGGCGACACGGTGCGGGCGCCCAGCGCCGCTACGCGTCCGCGCAGCTCGCGATCGGCCGTCACGACGGTGACGCGCTCCGCCGCACCGGCGGCGCGGGCGACCTCGGCGAGGACCGTGTCATCGCCGGCCGCCTCGGCGCGCACGAGGTCGATGCCGACGGCATCCGCCACCGCCCGCGCCTGCCCCTCGACCACGGCGACGATGCGCGGGAACCACACGTCCTCGGCGAGCTCGAGGGCCGGCCCCGGAACGCCGCTCCCGGCGAGCCCCGTCAGCTCCGCGAGGAGCCGCCCGGCGGCGCCGGCGCGGTCGCGCCACCAGCCGTCGGGCACCGAGCCGACGACGTTCGCGGCATCGACGACGATCGCCGGCCGCGCGTCGAGGAGGGCCCGCAGCGTCGGCCAGGATGCCGCGAACCCGGGATGGAGCGGATACGTGTCCACCTCGTCGATCGGCACCCAGGCGAGCTCGCGGCTCTCCGGATCGCTGATGACCGGCTCGAACGGGGTCGTGACGTCGGCGACGAGCGTGCCGTAGGTCCAGACTCCGACGTCGAGGATGCTGAGCAGACGCGGCCGCACCGCGGAGGCCGGAACACCGGCCTCTTCGGCCGACTCGCGCAGGGCGCCGTCGCGCGCACTCTCGCCCGCGTGGCGCGCTCCGCCCGGCAGTCCCCACGTGTCGCCGAAGTGGCTCCACGAGACGCGGTGCTGCAGCAGGACGCCGCGTTCGGCGTCGACGGCGAGCAGTCCCGCGGCACCGAATCGCCCCCAGTACCGCTCCCCCGACGGCGCGACGACCCAGGCGTCACCCGGGTCTCGGGGACCGTGCGGACGGCGCGGTTCGCCGGATGCAGGAGGCTCGACGGTCATCCCCTCAGCCTGTCACAGCACCGGTCCGCCGGCTCCTCATTGGCATCGTGTTACCAGGTGTGAAGCGGGCGGGTTCCCCGCATGATCGAGGGATGCAGATCGAGATCGATGATTCACCCGCCCGCATCCAACGCGATGTCGTCTGGGCGTGGCTCTCATCGGCGGCCTACTGGGGACGCTGGCGCGACCGCGCGACGGTCGAGGCCCAGCTCGACGCCGCCTGGCGCCTCGTCGGGGCGTACCGGAGCGATACCGGCGCGCAGATCGGCTTCGCTCGCGCTGCCTCGGACGGCGCGAGCTTCGCCTACCTCGCCGACGTGTTCGTGCTGGACGAGCACCAGGGCACGGGAGTGGGTCGCGGCATCCTGCGCCGGATGATCGACGAGGGCCCCGGTCGGGACTTCCGCTGGTCGCTGTTCACCCGCGACGCGCACAGCCTCTACGCCGAGTTCGGATTCGCCGCGCCCGACGAGACCGCGATGGTGCGGCCCGCAGGTCCCGCCCGGCGCTGATGGCGGCGCGAATCCCTCCGCGCTGCCGGAAGCACGCGAAAGTGGCGCGTAAAGCGGCATCCCCGCGCGCATAGCAACCACAAGCGCCACCTCCCCCGCTGCCCCGGGATCCCCCGGCCGCGCGGGCGGCGCGCGATCAGCGCTGGCGCTTCTCGCGCACCCGCATGTTCGTGACGATCGGCGTGCCCTCGAAGCCGAAGATCTCGCGCAGCCGGCGCTGGATGAAGCGACGGTAGCCCGGGTCGAGGAAGCCGGTCGTGAAGAGCACGAATGTCGGCGGACGGGTCGACGCCTGCGTTCCGAAGAGGATGCGGGGCTGCTTGCCGCCGCGGAGCGGGTGCGGGTGCTCGGCGACGAGCTCCGCGAGGAACGCGTTGAACTTGCCGGTCGGAATGCGCTGATCCCACGACTCGAGGGCGGTCTCGAGGGCCGGCACGAGCTTGTCGAGGTGGCGACCGGTGCGCGCAGACAGATTGACGCGCGGCGCCCACGTGACGTGCGCGAGATCCTGCTCGATCTCGCGCTCGAGGTAGCGGCGCCGGTCGGCGTTGTCCATGTCGACGTCGTTCAGGCGGTCCCACTTGTTGAAGGCCAGCACGAGCGAGCGGCCCGACTCGAGGACGAGGTCGATGATATTGAGGTCCTGCACGCTGATCGACTCGGTGACATCGAGCACGACGACGGCGACCTCGGCCTTCTCGAGCGCCGCCGACGTCCGCAGCGACGCGTAGAAGTCGGCGCCCTGCTGGAGGTGGACGCGACGACGGATGCCGGCGGTGTCGACCAGGCGCCAGAGCTTGCCGCCGAGCTCGACGACCTCGTCCACGGGGTCGCGGGTGGTGCCCGCCAGATCGTTGACGACGACGCGCTCCTCACCGGCGGCCTTATTCAGCAGCGACGACTTCCCGACGTTCGGACGCCCGAGGATCGCGACGCGGCGCGGCCCGCCGAGCTCGTTCTTCGCGACCGCGGAGACCTCCGGCAGCACCTTCATGATCTCGTCGAGGAGGTCGGCGACGCCGCGGCCGTGGATGGCGGAGACGGGATGCGGCTCCCCGAGACCCAGGTTCCACAGGGCAGCCGCCTCGGGCTCCTGGCGCGCGTCGTCGATCTTGTTCGCGACGAGGAACACCGGCTTGTTCGTCTTGCGGAGCAGCCGGACGACGGCCTCGTCGGTGGCCGTCGCGCCGACCATCGCGTCGACGACGAACATCACGATGTCCGCGAGGTCGATCGCGACCTCCGCCTGCGCCGCGACCGAGCGATCGATGCCGCGGGCATCGGGCTCCCACCCGCCGGTGTCGACGAGCGTGAAGCGGCGTTCCATCCACTCGGCCTTGTAGCTGACCCGGTCGCGCGTGACGCCCGGGGTGTCTTCGACCACGGCCTCGCGGCGGCCGAGGATGCGGTTCACGAGTGCGGACTTCCCGACGTTCGGGCGGCCGACGATCGCGACCACCGGCAGCGCCGGCAGCATCTCGACCACCTCGCCGCCCGCCGTGAGGCCCGCCAGCAGCGTGGCGTCCTCGTCGTCGAGCTCGTAGTCCGCCAGCGACGCCTGCAGGGCGGCCGCGCGCTGATCGGCGAGCTCCTCGTCGAGGTTCGCGAGCTTCTCCTCGAGCTGGTCGGGACCGCCCGTGTACTCGTCTTCGGTTGCAGCCATCAGTTCTCTCCTGTCGCGGTGCGGATGACGTCGATGACGGCGTCCACGGTCCGATCGAAGTCCAGTTCGGTCGAATCGACGACCGTGACGCCGGGCGCCGCGGTGAGGAAGTCGACCACTTTCGCGTCCGACGCGTCGCGGCGGTGGAGCGCGGCGGCGACGGCCGCGGCATCCTCCCCGGTCAGCTCGGCGCTGCGGCGCGCGGCGCGCACCTTGGGAGCGGCGGTGAGCAGGATGCGCACCGGCGCATCGGGGAACACCACGGTCGTGATGTCGCGGCCCTCGACGACGACGCCGTCGGCGCCGGATGCCGCGACCAGCGCCCGGAAGAGGACGTTCACGCGCTCGCGCACCGCCGGTACCCGTGCCACGCCGCTCACGGCGGCGGTGACGCGGGGCTCGCGGACGGCGTCGGTGACGAAGGTCTCGCCCACGCGCACCCAGTGGTCGTCCGGGTCGAGCGAGATCGCGTAGTCGAAATCCTCGATGCTCGCGACGACCGCGGACGCGTCGTCGGTGTCGCCGCCGCCCTCGAGGACGTGCCACGCCAGCGCGCGGTACGCGGCGCCGGTGTCGAGGAAGCCGAACCCGAGAACGCGCGCGACCTGCTTCGAGACGCTCGATTTGCCGCTGCCGGCGGGGCCGTCGATCGCGACGGTCACGGGCGCGCCGTCGGTCGGGACGTCGATGGGCTCAGGCATGGGGAACACTCGCGATCTTCCAGCCGCGCTCCTCGAGCCCGGCGACGGCTTCGTGCACGACGCTCGGGACCACGCTGAGCTCGGCGAGACCGAACTGCGCACCCGGGGAGTGCTCGAGGCGCAGGTCCTCGACGTTCACGCCGAGATCGCCGAGGTCGCCGAACAGGCGACCCAGCTGACCGGCGGTGTCGTCGACCCGGACGACGATCTGCTCGAAGCGACGGTTCTGTCCGTGCTTGCCCGGCAGCCGCTCGACGCCCTCGTTGCCGCGGCGGATGGTGTCGGCGAGCGCGCGCCGTGCGCCCGGGGCGGCGGGTTCGCGCAGCGCCTCCGAGACGGCGCGCAGGTCGTCGGCGAGGGAGTCGAGGACGGCGACCACGGGGCTCGCGTTGGCGCCGAGGATCTGCACCCACAGTTCGGGGGCCGACGCGGCGATGCGGGTCGTGTCGCGCACGCCCTGCCCGGTCAGGCGCAGCGAGCCTTCGGGAGCGGCGACGAAGCGCCCCGCGAGCAGGCTCGCGACCAGCTGCGGCACGTGCGACGTCAGCGCGACCGCCTCGTCGTGCTCCTGCGGGGTCATCTCGATCGGCATCGCCCCGAGGTCGAGCGCGAGCCCCTCGACGATCGCCAGGTCGGACGCGCGGGTCTCGTCGTCACGGCATACCACCCAGGGACGGCCCACGAAGATGTCGGCGCGCGCCGAGATGGCTCCCCCGCGCTCGCGCCCGGCGAGCGGGTGCGAGCCGATGTAGTGCGTGAGATCGATGCCGCGCGAGCGCAGCTGCAGGTACGGCTCGAGCTTGACGCTCGCGACATCGGTCACGACGACGCCGGGATGCCGAGACAGCTCGCGCGCGATGACGTCGGCGGTCACGTCGGGCGGCACCGCGACCACGATCAGCACCGGCTGATCTCCCGGCGCCTCGGTGCGTCCCGCGCCGTAGTCGATCGCGAGACTCAGCTGCGCGGGCGAGGCGTCGTCGAGGACGACGTCGACGCCGAGCAGGCGCAGGGCGTGCCCGATGCTCGACCCGAGGAGACCGGCGCCGACGATGCGCACGGTTCCGCTCGTGCGCGCGGCACGGGCGGGGCGCACGGCATCGGAAGAGGAATCGGTCACGGGGTCTCCGGAGAAGTCGGGTGCTCGGTTGCACCATCGGCGCTGCGCGAGAGCGTCAGCAGCGCACCGCGTTCAACTGTAGTCAACTCCCGGGTGCGTCCCGCCGGGAGTGTTCCCAGGCGGAGGGGACCGAACTGCCGGCGGACGAGCTCGACCACGGGATGCCCGACCTCGGCCATCATGCGGCGGACGATACGGTTGCGCCCGGAGTGCAGCGTCAGCTCGACGAGGCTCGTGTCGCCGGAGGTGTCGAGCAGGCGCGCCTTGTCGGCCGCGATGGGTCCGTCCTCGAGCTCCACCCCGCGGGTGAGCCGCGCGATCGTCTGCGGCGCCACGCGCCCGCGCACCTGGGCGATGTAGAGCTTCGTCACCCCGAACGACGGGTGTGCCAGGACGTGCGCGAGCTCGCCGTCGTTGGTGAGGACGAGCAGGCCGCTGGTCTCGGCATCCAGTCGACCGACGTTGTACAGGCGCTCGTCCCAGTCCTTCGTGAAACGGCGCAGATCGGGTCGTCCCTTCTCGTCGCGCATGGAGCTGACCACGCCGGTGGGCTTGTTCAGCATGACGTAGCGCTTGGTGGTGTCGAGCTGCACGGCCGTCCCGTCGACGTCGACGATGTCGCCCTCGGGATCGATGCGGCTGCCGAGCTCGGTGACCACGACACCGTTCACGCGCACGCGTCCCTCGACGATGAGCTGTTCGCACACGCGACGCGAGGCGACCCCGGCGTTCGCGAGCACCTTCTGCAGGCGCACACCCTCGGCTTCGCTCATCGCAGCACTTCTCCTTCGAATCCATCGGCACCGTCGTCGAGCAACGGCGAGATCGGCGGCAGCTCATCGAGCGAGTTGATGCCGAGGTTGACGAGCAGCGCGTCCGTCGTCGCGTAGAGGATCGCGCCGGTCTCGGTATCGTGTCCGGCCTCGGCGATCAGCCCGCGCGAGAGCAGCGTGCGCACGACCGAGTCGACGTTGACGGCACGGATCGAGGCCACCTGACCGCGCGAGACGGGCTGCTTGTAGGCGATGACGGCGAGCGTCTCGAGGGCTGCCTGCGACAGGCGCGAGGGGGCCTGGGCACCCACGAACTCGCTGACGAGGGCGTCATGGTCGGCGCGCACGTACAGCCGCCAGCCGCCGCCGACTTCGCGCAGCTCGAAGCCGCGACGGGGCCCGCCCGACTCGCCGTCGTAGTCGGCGACGAGACCCGCCACCGCCTGCCGGACGGCGGCGATCGGAGCCCCGACCGCCGCAGCGAGCGCGACGAGGCTCTGCGGCTCGTCGACGATCAGCAGGATCGCCTCCAGACGCCGGGCGACGTCGCCGACGACGGAAGCGCCGGCGGCGGGTGTCGGGTCATCGGTCATAGTCGGCTCCCAGCGTGGCGAGGTTCTCTTCGGACCAGCGATCGGCGGTCCAGCGCAGCGTCAGCTCACCGAGCGGTTCGAGCTGCTCGAACGAGAGGGCGGCGTGCCGGTACAGCTCGAGGACGGCGAGGAAGCGGGCCACGACGATGCCGGGCTGCGCCACCCCGGCCACCAGTTCGCGGAAGTTCAGGCTACCGGCGCCGCGGAGCAGGGTCACGACGACGGCCGCCTGCTCGCGGATCGAGACCAGCGGGGCGTGGAGGTGGTCGAGTCCGACCGTCGGGATCTCGCGCGGCGCGAACGCCAGGACGGCGAGGGCGGCGAAATCCGCCGCGGTCAGGGTCCATCTGAGCTCGGGCACGGCGGCGCGGTGCTTCTCATCGAGCCGCACGGCGCGGGTGTGGCGCCGGTCCTCGGCCACGCTGCGCTCGGCGAACCAGCTCGCGACCTGCTTGAACGCGCGGTACTGCAGAAGGCGGGCGAACAGCAGATCGCGCGCCTCGAGCAGGGCGACCGACTCCGCGTCGATGAGCTCGCCCTGCGGCAGGAGGCCGGCGACCTTCATGTCGAGGAGCGTCGCCGCCACGACGAGGAATTCGGATGCGGCATCCAGCTCTTCCGGCTCGAGTCCCCGCAGGTATCCGATGAACTCGTCGGTGACCCTGCTGAGCGAGACCTCGGTGATGTCGAGCTCGTGCTTGCCGATGAGGTTCAGCAGCAGGTCGAAGGGCCCGTCGAAGTTCGTCAGCGACACCCGGAAGCCGGGCTCGGCGGCGGTGTCCTCAGGCGACGGCGCCACGGGCGACGAGCTCCCGCGCGAGACGCAGGTAGGCCTGCGCGGCCTGGTGCTCGGGCGCGAAGGTGATGATGGGCACACCGGCGACCGAGGCGTCGGGGAACTTCACGGTGCGGCCGATGACGGTCTCGAGCACATCGTCGCCGAACGCTTCGACGACCCGCTCGAGCACCTCGCGCGAGTGCAGCGTGCGCGGGTCGTACATCGTCGCGAGCACGCCGTCGAGCTCGATCGACGGATTCAGCCGGTCGCGGACCTTGTCGATGGTCTCGATGAGCAGGGCGACGCCGCGCAGCGCGAAGAACTCGCACTCGAGCGGGATGAGCACACCGTGGCTGGCGGTCAGCGCATTGACGGTCAGGAGGCCCAGCGACGGCTGGCAGTCGACGAGGATGACGTCGTAGTCGTGGGAGACGTTCCGCAGCACTCGGGCGAGGATCGTCTCGCGCGCGACCTCGTTCACGAGGTGGACCTCGGCAGCGGAGAGATCGATGTTCGCGGGGATCACATCGAGTCCCTCGACGTTCGTCGAGACGATGACCTCGCGCGGGTCGCGCTTGGTGTCGAGCAGCAGATCGTAGATCGTCGGCACGTCGTGGGTGGCGATCCCGAGGCCCGCCGACAGCGCGCCCTGCGGGTCGAAGTCGACAGCGAGCACCTTGCGGCCGTAGTCGGCGAGCGCGGCGGCCAGGTTGATGGTCGTCGTCGTCTTGCCGACGCCGCCCTTCTGGTTGCAGAGGGCGATGATGCGGGCGGGACCGTGGCCGTCGAGTTTCGGCGGGGTCGGGAAACCTCGGTAGGGACGACCGGTGGGTCCGATCGGGGTGTCTTCCGTGGGGGCCTTCCCGGCCTTCCGCGACTTGTCCGTCACCGAGACTCCTGCTTTCCGTAGCGTGCCCTCGATTCTCGCACAGGCGCACCCGCTCTCGCGGGGTCGCCTCGCGGACGCGTCAGAGACTGCCGAGCACGTCCAGCCGGAGCTGCGCGGCGACGGCGATGACGAGGTAGTCCGCGACCACGATGAGCGGCAGCCACGACAGCACCGTATCTCCCGGGCGGCGGGGCACGCGCCCCCAGACGCCGTCGCGCATCGTCCAGCCGGCGACGCTCCAGAAGAGCGGGATCGTGACGAGCCACACGACCATGCACCACGGGCAGAGCGACCCGTACTCGAAGACGCTGCGGTAGGCGAACACATGAACGAGGCCGAAGGCGCCGGCGACGAACCCGGCGTACACCCGCCAGAACCAGGCCGGCATCCCCGTAGGGGCGGCGAGCGCGACGACACCCGCGAAGACCGGACCGGGGAACAGGACGATGCCGATGATCGCGTTGCTGAACCCGAGGAGGTTCCCGCCCGGGCTCAGCAGGTTCGGCCCGCACGTGACGATCGGGCTGATGTCGCACGAGACGATCGCCGTCGCGCCGGTCAGCTGGCCGACGTACTCGAGATAGAGCAGGAACGCGACGGTCCATCCGACGAGGCCCGCCGCGATCCACCCCGTCGCGAGGAGGGCGTGAGGGCGCGCCAGCCGGTCGGACTCGGCGGAGGATGCGGCCATGCCGCCATCCTGCGACGCGCGACGTGGCCGCCGCTCCCCTGCCGACCGGGGAAAACCCGGTGCGTGCGGTCGCGATGAGGCGCACCTCCAGGCATCGCGCGCGGATATCTCCGCGCCGGACGTCGAGAACCACGCTCGGCACCCGAACGCGGCTCAGCGGGCGCGCGGATGCGACGTGACGTAGACCTCGCGGAGGGCGTCGACCGTGACGTGGGTGTAGATCTGCGTCGTCGCGACCGAGGAATGCCCGAGGAGCTCCTGCACGACGCGCACGTCGGCACCTCCCTGCAGGAGGTGGGTGGCGAAGGAGTGCCGGAGGGTGTGCGGCGAGACGTGGGCGGTGAGACCCGCGCGCTCGGCTGCGGCGCCGATGACGAGCCACGCGCTCTGACGCGACAGCGGCGCGCCGCGCACGCCGAGGAAGAGTCGCGGCGTCGCCCGGCCGCGGGTGGCCAGGTCGGGACGCACGCGCGCGAGATACGCGTCGACCGCGGCCCGCGCATACGAGCCGACGGGCACGATGCGCTCCTTGGCCCCCTTGCCGCGCACGCGCAGGACGTCGCCGTGGGCGAGGTCGTCCACGTCGAGCTGGACGATCTCCGAGATGCGTGCGCCGGTGGCGTAGAGCAGCTCGAGCAGCGCGCGGTCGCGCAGCGCTGCCGGCGCGGCCTCGATCGCGTCGCCCGGGGCCGGGCCCGCGGCATCCAGCAGGGCCTCGACCTGGTCGATCGTCAGAGCCTTGGGCAGGCGGCGCGGCGTCTTCGGCGGGCGCAGCCGGCGCGTCGCATCGTCCGCGACCACACCCTCGCGGGCGAGGAAGCGGTGCAGGCCGCGCACCGATGATTGCAGGCGCGCGAGCGACGTGGCCGCGGGCGGCGGCTCGGCTGAAGCCCGCTCGGCTGAGAACGCCTCCACGAGCTCGACGGTGACCGCGTCGGTGTCGGTGACCCCGTGCTCGTCGAGCCACGCGCGGTAGCCGCTCAGGTCGCGGCGATACGCCGCGACGGTGTGCTCCGAGAGGCCGCGCTCGATCGAGACGTGACGCAGATACGCCTCGACGGCTCGATCGAGCTGCACCTCAGCCCCGGCGGAGCCGTTCGGCGGCGGCGAGGACGCCGGTGGCCAGGATGCCGTTGCGCAGCCGCCCCGCCAGGACGCCGTCGATCACCTCGGCCAGCGGCACGCGCTCGACCCGCAGGTCGGCCTCCTCGTCCTCGCGGGCGAACGCCTCCGGCGCCGCGGTCAGCCCGCGCGCGAGGAAGATGCGGATGACCTCGTCGCTGCCGCCGGGGGTCGTGAAGACCTCGACGAGCAGCTCCAGCGTCTCGGCGACGAGGTCGACCTCCTCCGCGAGCTCGCGCCGCGCCGTCTCGATGGGCGGCTCGCCGTCGATGTCGAGGAGTCCGGCGGGGATCTCCCAGTCGCGGTGCCGGATCGGATGCCGGTACTGCTGGATCAGCACGACCCGCTCGTCGTCGTCGATCGCCACGACGGCGACCGCGCCGGTGTGGGCGACGAAGTCGCGCACGATCTCGCCGTCGCCGTAGCGGACCGTCTCGCTGCGGACGTCCCAGACGCGCCCCGCGTACACGAGGTCGGAGCGGACGACGTCGGCATCGACCGGCTCGTCGTGCAGCCCCACGGCGTGCGCGTCGGCGCTTCGCGGATGCTCACTCATCGTCGTCGACCTCGAACAGCTCGCTCGAGCGATGACGCTGCAGGGCTGCGGCGACGAGACCCCGGAAGAGCGGGTTCGCCTCGGTCGGGCGCGAGCGGAGTTCGGGGTGCGCCTGCGTCGCGATGTAGTACGGGTGCACCTCGCGCGGCAGCTCGACGTACTCGACGAGGTTGCGGTCGGGCGAGAGCCCCGAGAACACCAGGCCCGCCTCGGCGATCTGGTCGCGATAGCGGTTGTTGACCTCGTAGCGGTGGCGATGCCGCTCCGAGGCGGTCGTTGCGCCGTACACCTCGGCCGCGAGCGACCCTTCGGCGAGCTCGGCCTCGTAGAGACCGAGACGCATCGTGCCGCCCAGGTCGCCGCCGGCGATGATGTCGACCTGCTCGGCCATCGTCGCGATGACGGGGAACTCGGTCTCGGGATCGAACTCGCTCGACGAGGCGCCGGCGAGGCCGGCTTCGTTCCGCGCGTACTCGATCACCATGCACTGCAGGCCCAGGCAGATGCCGAGCGTCGGGATGCCCTGCTCTCGGGCGAACTTCAGCGCCCCGAGCTTGCCCTCGATGCCGCGGATGCCGAAGCCGCCGGGCACGACGATGCCGTCCACGACGGCGAGCGCCTTCGCCGCGCCCTCGGGCGTCTCGCACAGATCCGAGGGGATCCAGGTGACGTTGACCTTCGTCTCCTGCGCGAAGCCGCCGGCTTTGAGAGCCTCGGTGACCGACAGGTAGGCGTCGGGCAGGTCGATGTACTTGCCGACGAGACCGATCGTGACCTCGTGCTTGGGATTGTGGACCGCCTGAAGCACCCGGCCCCAGCGGCTCCAGTCCACCTCGGCGGCGTGGTCGAGGTCGAGAGCGCGGACGATGTACTCGTCGAGGCCCTGACCGTTGAGCATCGACGGGATGTCGTAGATCGAGGGCACGTCGACAGCGTTGACCACGGCATCCTCGTCGACGTCGCACATGAGGGCGATCTTGCGCTTGTTCGCCTCGGTGACGGGACGATCGCTGCGCAGCACGAGCGCATCGGGCTGGATGCCGATCGAGCGCAGGGTGGCCACGGAATGCTGCGTGGGCTTCGTCTTCTGCTCCCCCGACGCGCCCATGAAGGGGACGAGCGAAACGTGCACGAAGAACACGTTCTTGCGGCCGAGCTCGTGACGGATCTGGCGCGCGGACTCGATGAAAGGCTGCGACTCGATGTCGCCGACGGTGCCGCCGACCTCGGTGATGATGACGTCGGGCTGCGGCGTCTCATCGGCCTGCAGCCGCATCCGGCGCTTGATCTCGTCGGTGATGTGCGGGATGACCTGCACGGTGTCGCCGAGGTACTCGCCGCGGCGCTCCTTGGCGATGACCTGCGAATAGATCTGGCCGGTCGTGACGTTCGCCGCCTGGCTGAGCTCCACGTCGAGGAAGCGCTCGTAGTGGCCGATGTCGAGGTCGGTCTCAGCGCCGTCGTCGGTGACGAAGACCTCGCCGTGCTGGAACGGGTTCATCGTGCCGGGGTCGACGTTCAGATACGGGTCGAGCTTCTGCATGACGACGCGAAGCCCCCGCGCCGTGAGCAGATTGCCGAGACTCGCTGCGGTCAGACCCTTGCCGAGAGAGGACACCACCCCACCGGTCACGAAGATGTGCTTGGTGGTAGGAGAAGGGGCCGCAGGATTAGTTTCCGTCACGGGCTTCCATGGTATCAGTCACGAGTGGGCGAGGCTCAGCAGTTCCCGAGCGTGCTGGATCGCGGCATCCGAATCGGGGAGTCCCGACAGCAGACGCGCCATCTCGGCCTCGCGCTCGGGGCCGGCGAGAGCGCGGACGCTGGATGCCGTCACCGACCCGTCGTTCGATTTCACGACCGTCAGGTGATTGGACGCGAACGCCGCCACCTGGGCCAGATGGGTCACCGCGATGACCTGGCTCGTCTCGGCCAGGCGAGCGAGCCGGCGGCCGACCTCGATCGCGGCGGCGCCGCCGATACCGGCATCGACCTCATCGAAGACGAACGTCGGCACCGGGTCGGTCCCCGCGATCACGACCTCGATCGCGAGCATCACGCGGCTCAGCTCACCGCCGGAGGCGCCCCGGGCGACCGGGCGCGGGTCCGCACCCGGGTGCGGCGCGAGGAGGATCGTGACGTCGTCGCGGCCCGCGGCCGACGGCGCACCCGGCTCGACGGCGACGACGAGGCGGGCGTCGGGCAGGGCGAGCTCGCGCAGCTCGTCGGTGACCGCCGCGCCCAACCGTTCCGCGGCGGCCGTGCGAGCGGCCGTGAGGGCCGCCGCATCGTCGTCGAGTCGGTGCGCGGCGGCATCCCGCTCCGCCGTGAGCCGCGTCATGCGGTCGTCATCGTCGTCGAGCTCGAGGAGGCGCTCCGAGCCGGTCCGGAGCACGTCGAGCGTCTCGGCGAGACTGCCGTGGACGCGCACGAGGGCGCCGATCGCGGCCCGTCGCTCCTCGACGATCGCGAGTTCCTGCGGCCCCCCGCCGTTGTCGAGGCTCTCGAGATCCGCCACGTACGCGCTCAGACCGGTGACGACGTCGGACGCCCGGTAGCCGAGCTCGGCGAGCGGTTCGACGAAGGCGGCCAGCGCCGGGTCGCTCGCCGAGGCCCGCTCGACGGCGCGCCGCGCCTCGGCGAGGAGCGAGACCGCATCGGGCATCTCGTCGTCGGTGGACAGCGCGTCGTGCGCCGTCGTCGCCGCCTCACGCAGCGCCTCGACGTTCGCGAGACGCTCGGCACGCTCGGCGAGGAGCACGTCCTCCCCCGGCTGCGGATCCACCTGCTCGATCTCGGCGATGCGCGCCCGGAGGTCGTCGGCCTCGCGGCTGCGCGCATCCCGCTCGCCCCGAAGCATCTCGAGCTCGCCGTCCGCCGCGCGCCACGCGTCGTAGGCGGCACGGTACCGGTCGCGGATCGCGACCAGCTCGGGGCCGCCGAAGCGATCGAGCGCATCGCGCTGCGCCGCGGCGGACTTCAGCCGGAGCTGGTCGGACTGGCCGTGCACGACGATCAGCTGCTCGGCGAGCTCGCCGAGCACCGCCGCCGGCGCGGGGCGCCCGCCGACGCTCGCGCGGCTGCGGCCCTCGCTCGAGAGGACGCGACCGAGGTACAGCTCGGCGCGCCCGTCGCCGATCGGCTCGACGTCGCCGCCGGCCTCGCGGACGCGCTCCGCAACGCGCCCGCCCTCGGGCACGATCCAGACGCCGTCGACGGAGGCCTGCGGTGCACCGGCCCGCACGGCGCCGGAATCCGCACGCTGGCCGAGCAGCAGTCCGAGACCCGTGACGACCATGGTCTTGCCCGCGCCGGTCTCGCCGGTGATCGCGGTGAACCCGGCGCCGATCGGCAGCGTCGCTTCGGCGATGACCCCGAGGCCGCGCAGGCGCATCTCCTCGATCACGCGAGTCCCCCCGTCGGCGTCGGGCCGCGCCACCCCACGACGGGGAGGCGGAACTTCTGCACGAGCCGGTCGGTGAAGGCGGCGGGATGCAGCCGGGCGAGTCGAACCGGCGTGCTCGAGCGCCGCACGACGACGCGCGCGCCGGGCGGGAGGTCGTGCGAGCGCCGACCGTCGGCCCAGAGGATGCCGGTGCCGTTGGTGCCCGCCCCGACCTCGATGGCGACCGACGCCTCGGGGCTGATCACGAGGGGTCGCGCGAAGAGCGCGTGGGCCGAGAGCGGAACGACCGCCACCGCCTCCACGGTCGGCCAGATGACCGGACCGCCGGCCGAGAAGTTGTACGCCGTCGACCCGGTCGGCGTGGCGATCACGACGCCGTCGCAGCCGAAGGCCGACAGCGGACGCCGATCGACCTCGAGCACGACCTCGAGCATCCGCTCGCGGCTGGCCTTCTCGACGGTCGCCTCGTTGAGCGCCCACGTCTCGTAGACGACGTCGCCGCTCTCGTCCTTCACGCGCACCGAGAGCGCCATGCGCTCCTCGACGTCGTAGTCGCGGTCGATGACGCGGCGCACGGCGTCGTCGAGGTCGTCGGCCTCGATCTCGGCGAGGAAGCCGACATGGCCCAGATTCACCCCGAGCACCGGCGCGGTGCTCCCCCGTACGAGATCCACGGCGCGCAGGATCGTGCCGTCGCCGCCGAGCACGATGGCCAACTCGACATCGGCCAGGTCGACCTCGTGATCGAGGGTCGCGACCCCCGCCAGCTCGCCGAGCTCGGCGGTCAATTCGGCGTGGTCGTCGGCGGCGAGCACGGGACGCGCTCCCGCCCCCGTGAGCGCCGAGAACACGCGGGCTGCGGCCGCGACCGTGGCAGCCCGCCGGGCGTGCGCAACCACCAGGATGTTGCGTTGCTCGTGGGTCATCGGGCTCCCGCCAATCGGTCCACCGTCGAGATCCATTCTGTCGGGTTGCCCTCCCCGCCCGAGCGGGCGCGCAGGTGCACGACGTACTCGGCGTTGCCGTGGGTCCCGGGCAGCGGCGAGGCGATCACGCCGAACGTGCCGAGCCCGGCGTCCCACGCCGCCCAGAGCACGCCTGAGACGGCATCGGCGCGCAGGTGCGGCGCCGTGACGAGTCCGCCCTTGACGGCCGTTCGGCCGACCTCGAACTGCGGCTTCACCAGGAGGACGATGTCGGCCTCGGATGCCGCAGTCGCGGCGACGGCGGGAAGCACATGCGCGAGCGAGATGAACGACAGGTCGCCCGTCACCACCGTCGGCGCCTCGCCGCCACCGGCCGCGCGAAGCGACTCGCGTGTCATGTAACGGACGTTGAACCCCTCGACCACGATGACGCCCGGGTCGGCGGCGATCTCGGGCGCGAGCTGCCCGTGCCCGACGTCGACTGCCAGCACCGGCTGCGCACCGCGCTCGCGGAGCACCTGCGTGAACCCTCCCGTCGACGCCCCCATGTCGAGCGCGGTCCGACCGGCGACATCCACGTCGAAGGCGTCGAGCGCGGCGAGGAGCTTGTGGGCGGCGCGGCTGACGTAGTGGTCCGAACCCGCGACCACGATCCGGGCGTCCTGGGGCACGGGAGTCGATGGCTTCACGACGGGAGCGCCGTCGACGCTCACGAGTCCCTGCGCGATCAGCGCGGTCGCGTGCGTTCGCGAGCGCGCGAGCCCGCGCGCCGCCAGCGCGGCGTCCAGCCGCGTGCGCGCCGGGCGCGCGGCATCCGACGGCGCTGTCACGCGCTGCCGCTGGGACCGGAGTCGAGGCGACGGGCCAGCTCGTCGTGCAGCGACGCATACGCCGACGCGCGCTCGGCGAGCGGCTGGTCTTCGATCACCTCGAGCGTCGAGAGCAGGTCGTCGCGCCAGAGCTCGGCGGTCGCATCGGGCACGCCGTCGGCGGTGTCTGCGGCATCCATCGACATGCCTCCACGATACGCGGCGTCAGGGGCGGTGGAACGGATCGGCGTACAGGCGCTCGGGCACCCGGAAGCCGTAGATCGCGCGACCGGTCGCCCAGATGGCCGCAGCCCCCGCGCGGACGAGGTCGATGGGCCGCCCGCCCTCGGAGAGGATGACGATGTCGGCACCGTCGATCCGCACCGACGCCGCGCCGACCGTGGTCACATCGCCCGAGACCTTGGTCTGCGGGTACGGTTCGTGAAGCTCGCGCAGATCGCCGACGATGAAGTTCGGGCGCGAGGAGGCGGGGGCGGCGAGGACGTGCTTCGGCCGGTCGATCCCGGTGAGCACGAGTGCGGATCGGATGCCGGCGGCCTGTGCGCCCGCGATGTCGGTGTCGAGGCGGTCGCCGATGAAGAGGGCGTTGGATGCGCCGAAGCGCGCGACGGCTTCGTCGAAGATCGGCCGCTCGGGCTTGCCCGCCACGGTCGCGAGCCGGCCGACCGCGGTGTGGACGGCAGAGACGAGGGTGCCGTTGCCGGGGGCGATGCCGCGCGACTGCGGAATGGTCCAGTCGGTGTTCGTGGCGATCCAGGGGATGCCGCCCTCGTCCTCGGGGGTCGCGAGCGCGTACGCGGCTTCTGCCAGCTGGGCCCAGCCGACCTCGGGCGCGAAACCCTGGACGACGGCCGCCGGGGTGTCCTCCGCCGAGCGCGTCGGGACGTAGCCCGCCTTCTCGAGTTCGTACACGAGGCCGTCGCCGCCGACGACGAGCACCGTGGCGCCGGGCGCGACGCGGTCGCGCAGCAGGCGCATCGCCGCCTGCGGGCTGGTGATGACATCCTCGGGCTGCGTCCGCGTCAGGCCGAGCTCGCGGAGGTGCTCGGCGACGACCGCATCGCGGCGCGACGCGTTGTTCGTGATGTAGCCGAGACGACGGGTCTCGCCGGCGAGGTTGAGGCTGTCGATCGCGTACGGCAGCGCACCCGGGCCCGCGTAGACGACTCCGTCGAGATCCGCGAGCACCGCATCGACACCGTCGAGCGGACTCGCCCCTCGGCTGCGCGAGAACAGGGCCATCAGGCCTCGTCGCCCTCGCGCTCGGCCGGTGTGGGAGGCGCAACGTCATCGGCCGACTCCTCGGAACGACGCGGCGCGACCGCCGGCACGTCCTGCTCGGCGTCGTCCGACTCGTCGATGTCGTCCACGACGACGATCTCGCGGTCGGCGACCGACGCACCCAGCGCGTCCTCGGCGACGCTGGCACGGCGCTGCCACAGCGCCGCCTCCTCCGCGCGACCGAGATCCTCGAGCACCGCGGCGCGCGCGGCGAAGAGAGCGGGGCTCCACGAGAAGGCGCGGTCGGGATCGAGCTCGGGGATGTCGAGCTCCTGAAGGGCGCGCTCGGTCTCGCCGAGGTCGAGCCGCGCTCCGGACATCGCGATCGCGAGCTCGACGCGGACCTCGATCGGAAGCGCGGTCCGATCCACTGCACGGCCGACCTCGAGCGCGCGGTCGGGACGTCCGACGCCGCGCTCGCTGTCGACGATGAGCGCGATCTGATCGTCGCTTCCCGAGATCCGTCGGTACGTGCGCAGCTCGCGCAGGGCGAGCGCGTAGTCCCCCACCGCGTAAGCGGTGATCGCGACCGTCTCGCGGACGACGCCGACGCGGCCGGCGCGACGCGACGCAGCCAGGGCGTGCTCGTGCGCCAGGGCAGGGTCGTCGTCGATCAACCGGGCGACCATCGCCAGGTGACGGGCGACCTGTTCGGCGTTCTCCTTGCTGAGCGTCTTCAACTCGTTGCGCGCAGCGCCGGGCAGGTCGAAGGCCGAAACCTCGTCGGGGATCTCCGGACCGCGCGGGACCTCGCGCCGCTCGGAGCCCTGCGGCGGTCGCGAGGCACGGTCTCCACCGCGCGCTGACGACGGACGACCGCCGCGGTCCTCGCGGCGCGGGTACGACGGCCGGTCGCCGTCACGACGCGGACGGGCGTCGCCATCGCGACGCGGGTACGAGGGACGGTCGCCATCGCGACGCGGGTACGAGGGACGGTCGCCATCGCGACGCGGGTAGGAGGGACGGTCGCCATCGCGACGCGGGTACGACGGCCGGTCGCCATCGCGACGCGGACGTTCGTCACGCTGCGGGCGTGCGTCGCCGTCGCGACGCGGGCGTGTGTCCCCGTCGCGGCGAGGACGCGCGTCGCCGTCGCGACGCGGTCGGTCGTCGCGCTGCGGACGCGAGTCCCCCTCGCGACGAGGACGCGCATCGCCGTCGCGGCGCGGATACGAGGGCCGGTCGCCGTCGCGGCGCGGACGTTCGTCACGCTGCGGGCGTGCGTCGCCGTCGCGACGCGGGCGTGCGTCGCCGTCGCGGCGCGGACGATCGTCACGCTGGGGACGGGAATCGCGCTTCGGCGCGCCATCGCGCTGCGGGCGCCGTGATCCGGAGTCCGCAGCAGAGTATCGGGGCTTACGCTCCGATCGCGGGCGGTCTTCTTCAGTCACGACGTTCCTTTCGTCCCGGAAACGAGAAATGGCCACCCAGCTTTGGGTGGCCATTTCACGAAAGAAGTCCGGCGGTGTCCTACTCTCCCACAGGGTCCCCCCTGCAGTACCATCGGCGCTGTGAGGCTTAGCTTCCGGGTTCGGAATGTGACC
>NZ_VYRZ01000002.1 GCF_008710705.1 Microbacterium radiodurans | reverse complement strand
GGCTGCGCCCGCTGCTCCGGCCGCCGAGGCTCCGGCGGCGCCCGCCGCCGCGCCCGCTCAGCCGTCGGCCCCGGCCGCCGCGCCTGCTCCGGCCACCGCGCCGGCTCCCGGCGCACCCGGCGCCGGCAAGCCCGGTCCGGTCAAGCCCGGCGCCCCCACCCCCGGTGCCGGCCAGCCGCCGCGTCCCGGTGGCGCGCGCCCCGGCAACAACCCGTTCGCGCCGTCGCAGGGCATGGGCCAGCGGCCCGCCGGCCCGCGTCCGGGCAACAACCCGTTCGCCTCCGCTCAGGGCATGGGCCAGCGGCCCACGCCCGGCAACATCCCGCGTCCGCAGGCACCGCGTCCCGGCGCGCCGCGCCCCGGTGCTCCGCGTCCCGGTGGCGCCGGTCGTCCCGGCGGCGGCGGGCGTCCCGGCGCGCCGTTCCAGCAGCGCCCGGGCGGTCCCGGTCGTCCCGGTGGTGCCGGCGGCGGCTTCCAGCGTCCCGGTGGCGCACCCGGCGGCGGTTTCGCCGGCCGTCCCGGCGGCGGCGGTGGTCGCGGGCGCGGCCCCGGCGGCGGTACCGCGGGTGCCTTCGGAAAGGGAGGCGGCAAGTCCAAGCAGCGCAAGTCGCGTCGGGCGAAGCGGCAGGAATTCGAGATGCGGTCGGCGCCGGTCGTCGGCGGCGTCAACGTCCAGAAGGGCAACGGCGAGATCATCCGTCTGCGCCGCGGTGCATCGATCGCCGACTTCGCGGACAAGCTCGAGGCGCTGCGCGGCTACACCGTGCAGCCGGGCACACTCGTGACCATCCTGTTCAACCTGGGTGAGATGGCGACCGCGACCGAGTCGCTCGACGAAGCCACCTTCGAGGTGCTCGGCGAGGAGCTCGGCTACAAGATCCAGATGGTCTCGCCCGAGGACGAGGACAAAGAGCTCCTCGAGGGCTTCGGTCTCGACCTCGAGGCCGAGCTCGACGCCGAGAGCGACGAGGACCTCGAGATCCGTCCTCCGGTCGTCACGGTCATGGGTCACGTCGACCACGGAAAGACGCGACTGCTCGATGCGATCCGTCAGACCAACGTCGTCGCGGGCGAGGCCGGCGGCATCACGCAGCACATCGGCGCCTACCAGGTCTGGACCGAGCACGAGGAGATCGAGCGGGCCATCACCTTCATCGACACCCCGGGACACGAGGCGTTCACCGCCATGCGTGCCCGCGGTGCCCAGGTGACCGACCTGGCGATCCTCGTGGTCGCCGCCGACGACGGCATCATGCCGCAGACGGTGGAGGCGCTGAACCACGCTCAGGCGGCGAACGTCCCGATCGTGGTCGCGGTGAACAAGGTCGACAAGCCCGACGCCAACCCGGCGAAGGTGCGCCAGCAGCTCACCGAGTACGGTCTGGTCGCCGAGGAGTACGGCGGAGACGTCATGTTCGTCGACGTCTCGGCGCGTCAGGGCACCGGCATCCAGGAGCTCCTCGACGCCGTCCTGCTGACGGCGGACGCGGGTCTGGACCTCACGGCGAACCCGAACAAGGCCGCCCGCGGTGTCGCCATCGAAGCGAAGCTCGACAAGGGCCGTGGTTCGATCGCGACGGTGCTGATCCAGTCGGGAACGCTCCGTGTCGGAGATGCGATCGTCGCGGGAACGGCCTACGGCCGCGTCCGTGCGATGGTCGACGAGAACGGCGACGCGGTCGAGGAGGCCTGGCCTTCGCGTCCGGTGCAGGTGCAGGGTCTGAACTCGGTTCCCCGAGCCGGCGACGTCTTCATCGTCACCGAGGAGGACCGTCTGGCCCGCCAGATCGCCGAGAAGCGCGAGGCGGCGGAGCGCAACGCTCAGCTGGCCAAGGCGCGCAAGCGCATCTCGCTCGAGGACTTCACCCGCGCTCTCGAAGAGGGCAAGGTCGAGTCGCTCAACCTCATCATCAAGGGTGACGTCTCGGGTGCCGTCGAGGCCCTCGAGGAGTCGCTGCTCAAGATCGAGGTCGATGACTCGGTGCAGCTGCGCATCATCCACCGCGGCGTCGGTGCCATCACCGAGTCGGACATCAACCTGGCGACGATCGACAACGCGATCGTCATCGGCTTCAACGTCCGTCCCGACACGAAGGCACGCGAGCGTGCGGCTCGTGAAGGTGTGGACGTCCGCTTCTACTCCGTCATCTACAACGCGATCGACGACGTGGAGCAGTCGCTCACCGGCATGCTGAAGCCGGAGTACGAAGAGGTCCAGTCGGGTGTCGCCGAGATCCGCGAGGTGTTCCGCTCCTCGAAGTTCGGCAACATCGCGGGTGTCATCGTGCGGTCGGGAACGATCACGCGCAACGCCAAGGCGCGCGTCATCCGCGACGGCGTCGTGCTCGCCGACGGCCTGGCCATCGAGTCGCTGCGCCGCTTCAAGGACGACGTCACCGAGGTCCGCACGGACTTCGAGGCCGGTATCGGTCTGGGCAAGTACAACGACATCCAGATCGGCGATGAGATCGAGACGACCGAGATGGTGGAGAAGCCCCGCGGCTGACCCTCGTCGGTTGCTACGGCGATGGATGTCGCCCGGATGGCAGGAGCCTGGCTCCGACCGTCCGGGCGGCGTCCATCGCCTCCGCAGTTTCCGGCCCGCCGACGAGCGGGTCGAAGTAAGGAGAAGAAGGTATGTCCAGCGAACGTCAGTCCCGCTTGGCCGATCGCATCCGAGTGCTCGTCGCGGAGCGCCTCGAGAAGGGCCTGCGCGACCCCCGCCTCGGCTTCGTCACCATCACCGACGTCCGGGTCACCGGTGACCTGCAGCACGCGTCCGTCTTCTACACGGTCTACGGTTCCGACCAGGAGCGCACGGACTCGGCGGAAGCGCTGCGTGCCGCGACCGGCATGCTGCGCAGCGAGGTCGGGCGCAAGCTCGGCGTCCGGGTGACGCCGACGCTCGAGTTCATCCTGGACGCGATCCCCGAGAACGCGGGACACATCGAGCACCTCCTCCGCGAGGCTCGCGAGCGCGACGCGGCCACCGCGGCCACCGCGACCGGCGCTGCCTACGCGGGCGAGGCCGACCCGTACGTCAAGCCGCGCGAGATCGACGACGACGAGGACTGAGGTCCCGTCAGCCCCTCAGCGAGGCAGGCGCAGGCGCCCGTCCACCGCTTCGACGAGGCCGTCGACGACGAGGGAATCGATCGCCCGGTCGCGTTGAGCGCGGTCGGGCCAGTCGGCGATGACCTCGTCAGCGGCGACGTCGTGGGTCGTCGCCGCGCGCAGGACCTTCAGGACGGCTCCGCGCGCCTGTCGGTCGCTGCCTTCGTATCGGGCCTGCTTCGTGCGCGTATCGCCCGTGTCGGGGTAGCCCGCAGCGCGCCAGGCACAGCGATCGGCGAGCGGGCAGGCCTCGCAGCGGGGTGAGCGCGCGGTGCACACGAGGGCGCCGAGCTCCATGGCCGCCGCGTTGACGACGGTGGACTCGTCGACGTCCTCGGGCAGGATCGCCGTCATGTCGTCGAGGTCGCGCTTCGCTGCCGGCCCCGGCTGCGAGCGACCCCGGACGGCGCGCGCGAGAACGCGTCGCGTGTTGGTGTCGACGACGGGATGCCGGTCGCCATAGGCGAACACCGCGACGGCGCGGGCGGTGTAGTCGCCGATGCCCGTCAGCGCGAGGAGGGCGTCGACGTCGCGGGGAACATCGCCGTCGTGGCGGTCCCGGATCTCGACGGCGGCCCGGTGCAGCCAGAGTGCGCGCCGCGGGTAGCCGAGGTTCGCCCACTGTCGCACGGCGTCGGCGGGCGCCGCGTCGGCCAGGTCGGCGGGCGTCGGCCAGCGCGTCAGCCACGCCTCGAGCAGGGGGATGACGCGGGCGACGGGGGTCTGCTGCAGCATGAACTCGCTGACGAGGGTGCCCCACGCGCCGAAGCCCTCCCGGCGCCACGGCAGGTCGCGTGCATTGTCGCGGTACCACGCGGCGAGCGGTGCGGCGAGGTCCGGCATCCGTTCAGCCTATGCCGAGAGGGGGCGGGCGCTGGGCGCCGTAGGCTGGACGGCATGCCCGAACGCGCGCCCCGCGGCATCCTGCTCGTCGACAAACCGGGCGGGATCACCAGCCACGACGTCGTCTCACGCACCCGCCGAGCTCTGAACACCCGGAAGATCGGGCACGCCGGCACCCTCGACCCGATGGCCACGGGGCTGCTCGTGCTGGGCGTCGGAGCGGCCACGCGCCTCCTGACGTACATCGTCGGCCTCGACAAGACCTACCTCGCCACGATCCGGCTCGGGGTGTCGACCGATTCCGACGATGCGGACGGCGGTGAGACGTCGGCCTCCACCGCGGATGCCGTCGCCGCGATCACCCGCGAGCGCATCGATTCCGGTATCGCGGCGCTCACCGGCGAGATCGACCAGGTGCCGAGCCGGGTCTCGGCGATCAAGGTGAACGGGCGGCGCGCGTACGATCTCGTCCGGGCCGGGGAAGCGGTCGAGCTGAAGCCGCGCCGCGTGACGGTGTCGCGCTTCGACGTGCTCGAGTCGCGACCGGCGACGACGGCCACCGGGGGAGCGGTGCTCGACGTCGACGTCGTCGTCGACTGCACGAGCGGAACCTACATCCGCGCGCTGGCACGGGACCTGGGAGCGAGCCTCGGTGTCGGCGGGCACCTGACGGCGCTCCGACGCACGCGCATCGGGCCGTTCGCGGTGGACGACGCGGCGCGCGAGATCACGCCCGATGTGCCGCTGCTCGGCGATGCCGCCGTGGCGACCGCGGTGCTGGGGGAGTTCGCCGTGACGGCCGAGGAGGCGCGCGACCTCCGCCACGGCAAGCGGCTCGCGGGCGCTGCGGTGCGGCTGCGAAGCCAGAGCCCCGCTGCGGTGGACCCCGACGGACGGCTCATCGGCATCGTCGGACGCCGCGGCGACGACGTGAAGAGCCTCATGAACATGGCGGAGGACGCGTGATCGGCTGGTACACGGCGGCGCAGATCGTGGTCGCCGTCGCGGCAGGGGTCCTGTGCCTCGTGCTCGGGTTCGCGGGCCGGCGGCCGAGCGATCTCTCGGTCGGGTCGCTCGCCCTGGTCGTCCTGCTCCTGATCGCGCAGATCGTCGTCGCCGTCATCGCACCGCTGGTCGGCAATCCGCCGAGCGGGAGCCTGTTGGAGTTCTGGGTCTACCTCGTCTCGGCCGTGCTGCTGCCGCCCGCCGCGGTCTTCTGGGCGCTTCTCGAACGCAGCCGCTGGAGCACGGTCATCATGGGCGTGGCCGCGCTGTCGGTCGCGATCATGGTGTGGCGGATGCACGTGATCTGGACCGTCCAGGTCGCCTGACACCCCGCGGAGCGCCGGCGCGGGGCGCCTATCATTGAGAGGCCATGACCTCGCACCGCCCCCGCATGACCGGCATCGGTCGCGTCCTTGTCATCGTGTACGCCGTCATGGCGCTCGCGGCCACGGGCCGCTCGCTCGTCCAGATCGTCGAGGACTTCGCATTCGCGCCTCTCGCGTACAGCCTCTCCGCCGTCGCGGCCCTCGTGTACGTGCTGGCGACGGTGGCTCTCGTGCGCTCCGGCTCCGCCGCCTGGTACGTCGTGGCCTGGGTCGCGATCTGCTTCGAGCTCGTCGGCGTCCTCGTGGTCGGGACGCTCAGCCTCGTGCTGCCCGAGCTGTTCTCCCACGACGCGACGGTCTGGTCGGGCTACGGCTTCGGATACTTCTGGGTGCCGCTCGTGCTCCCCTTCGTCGGGATCTGGTGGCTCGTCGCGCACCGTGACGGCCCTCCCGAGCCGCAACCGCTTCCCGCAACGGAGGGATCGTCATGGTGACCGTCTTCCACGACCCCGCCGAGGTCCCCGCGGGCTTCGGCCCGAGCGTCGTCGCCATCGGCAAGTTCGACGGCGTGCATTCGGGTCATCGGGCCGTCATCGACCGCGCGCGGGTGGATGCGGCGTCCCTCGGGGCACGGGTCGTGGCCGTCACCTTCGACCGCAACCCGCTCAGTCTCCTGCGCCCGGACCTCTGCCCGGAGCCGCTCGTGGCGCTCGAGCAGAAGATCGACCTCCTCGCGGATGCCGGTGTCGACGCGATCCTCGTGCTGCGATTCGACGCCGAGCTCGCCGCCCTGCCCGCCGCCGACTTCGTGCAGCGGATCCTCGTCGAGGCGCTCGGTGCGGTGAGTGTTCTCGTCGGCGACGACTTCCGCTTCGGGCGGGGCGGCGCGGGGACCCCCGAGCTGCTCGCCGACCTCGGTCGCGCGAACGGCTTCGACGTCGAGGTCGTCGGCGACGTGCGCGCCCGCGAGGCCGGACGCCGCGTCTCCTCCACCTGGGTGCGCGACCTGCTCGCGGTGGGCGATGTTGCGGGCGCCGCACGCCTGCTCGGTCGCCCGCACGCGGTCAGCGGCCTCGTCGTGCACGGACTCAAGCGCGGACGCGAGCTCGGCTATCCGACCGCGAACCTCGAAGCGGATGCCGCCGGCTTCATCCCCGCCGACGGCGTCTACGCCGGCTGGCTCGTGGACGAGGGGAGTCCCGACTCGGCGTCGAGCACGCCGAGCAGCGTCATCCGCTACCCCGCCGCGATCTCGGTCGGCACCAATCCGACCTTCGACGACGTGCCGGTCCGCCAGGTCGAGGCCTACGTGCTCGACGAGACGGGCCTCGACCTGTACGGACACCGCGTGCAGGTGCGTTTCACCGCCCGCATCCGCGGCATGGCGGCGTTCGCCGGCATCGACGACCTCATCGTGCAGATGGCCGACGACGTCGACCGCGTCCGGGCGGCTCTCGCCTGAGCCGAAGCGCAGACGGTCAGTACGAGGTGTCGTCGACGGCGCCGGTCGCCTCTTCGCCGGCGGCGATGCGGCGTGCCTCGCCGAGGATGGTCGCGCTGCCGCTCGTGCCGAGACGGGTGGCGCCGGCGTCGATCATCGCGAGGGCGTCGTCGTAGCTCCGCACGCCGCCGGAGGCCTTCACCTGCACAGCCGGGCCGACGTTCTCGCGCATGAGGCGGACGTGGGGGATGGTCGCCCCGCCGCCGGCGAAGCCCGTCGAGGTCTTCACGAAGGCGGCGCCGCCCGCCTCGGTGAGCCGGCTGCCGCGGGCGATCTGCTCGTCGTCCAGCAGGCTCGTCTCGAGGATCACCTTGACGACGTGTCCCGCGGCGGCGTCGACCACGGCGCGGATGTCGTCGACCACCGCATCGTCGAAGCCCGAACGCAGCGCGCCGATGTTGACGACCATGTCGAACTCGGTGGCGCCGTCGGCGAGGCCCTGGCGCACTTCGGCGACTTTTCCGGCGGTCGAGGTCGTGCCGTGCGGGAAGCCGATCACGGTTCCGACGGCGACACCCGAGCCGTCCAGGCGATCGACGGCGTGCGCGATGTCGGAGGGGCGCACGCACACCGAGAACACCTTCCACTCGGCCGCGATGTCGAGTTCGGCGTCGACGGCGGAGCGGGTGAGTTCGGGCTTCAGGATCGCGTGGTCGATGGTGGCGGCCAGGTCGCGCTCGGAGATCGTGGGCATGATCTCAGCGTACGCGTCCGCGGTCGGACCCCGTTGGCGGGAATACCCCTGGGGGGTATCCTGTTGTGACCGACATCGGACCGAGAGGAACACCATGATCACCCAGTCCTACGCCGTCGAGGGCATGACGTGCGATCACTGCGCCATCGCCGTGACCCGCGAGCTCGGAACCGTGCCCGGGATCTCCGACGTCGCGGTCGACGTCGCCGCCGGCACCGTGGACGTCACGGCGGTGCAGTCGCCCGACGACGACGTCATCGCCGCGGCCGTCGCCGAAGCCGGCTACACCCTCACCGGCCGCCGCTGATGTCCGCCGCCGTCGGGAGCGCACGGACGGTCCTCGACATCGAGGGGATGACCTGTGCGAGCTGCGTCGCCCGCGTCGAGAAGCGTCTGGAGCGCCTCGACGGCGTGTCGGCGACGGTCAACCTCGCCACCGAGTCCGCCCGCGTCGACTACCCGGCATCCGTGTCGATGGACGAGCTGGTGGCGGCCGTCGGGGCAGCCGGCTACGTCGCGCGTCCGCGCGGGGCCGATCGCCCGTCGCGCACGAGCGTCCCCGACGCCGGCGCGCACGACGGCACCCGCAGCGGCGATGCGCACGAGGGCGCCGGGCACCAGCACGACGTCGAGGACGAGCCCGGACGCACGACGCTCCGGACCCGCCTCCTCGTCGGGGCCGCCCTGGGGCTGCCGGTCGTCGCGCTCGGCATGGTTCCCGCGTGGCAGTTCCCCGGCTGGCAGTGGGTCTCGCTCGTCCTGACGACCCCGGTCGTGCTGTGGGCCGGACTCCCGTTCCACCGCGCGAGCATCGCGAACGCGCGCCACGGCGCGGTGACGATGGACACGCTCGTCTCGCTCGGCACCGTGGCCGCCTATCTGTGGAGCGTCTGGGCCCTCCTGTTCGGCAGTGCGGGGCGCATCGGCATCCGTCACGAGGTCGTCCTGTTCGGGCCCGTCCACGATCCGTCCTCGCTCGTGTACTTCGAGGTCGCCGCGGCCGTGACCGTGCTGATCCTCCTGGGGCGCTGCATCGAGCAGCGATCCCGGCGTCGTGCGGGTCAGGCGCTGCGTGCGCTGCTCGACCTCGGCGCGCAGGACGTGGAGCTGACCGACGGACGCCGAGTCCCGATCGGCGAGCTGCGCGTCGGCGACGAGTTCACCGTGCGGCCGGGGGAGACGGTGGCGACCGACGGAGTCGTGCTCGATGGCGCGGCATCGGTCGACCAGAGCATGCTCACGGGCGAGTCCGTGCCGATCGACGTCGGGCCGGGCGACCCGGTCACCGGCGGCACGGTCGCGGACGGCGGTCGGCTGCGCGTCCGCGCGACGTCGGTGGGGGAGGACACACGGCTCGCCTCGCTGGCACGGCTCGTCGACGAGGCCCAGACCGGCAAGAGCCGCGTCCAGCGGCTCGCCGACCGGGTCTCCGCGATCTTCGTGCCCATCGTCATCGTCCTCGCGATCGTGACGCTCGTCGGCTGGCTGGTCTCGGGCGCACCCGCGGCGACGGCGTTCACCGCCGCGGTCGCGGTGCTCATCATCGCGTGCCCGTGCGCCCTCGGTCTGGCCACGCCGATCGCGGTGCTCGTCGGCACCGGACGCGGTGCCGAACTCGGCATCCTCATCACCGGCCCCGAGGCCCTCGAAGCTGCTGAGCGCATCGACGTCGTTCTCATCGACAAGACCGGAACCCTCACGGAAGGCCGGATGACGGTGGGCGACGTCACCGCTGAGGGCATCGACCCCGATGATCTGCTGCTCCTCGCCGGTGCCGTCGAGGCGGCATCCGAGCACCCGATCGCCCGTGCCGTCGTCGCCGCATCCGGGAGTGCGACGCCGCCGGATGTCGATGATTTCCGCAGCGTCGCCGGCCGCGGAGTCACGGGCATCGTCGCGGGACGCACCGTCGCCGCGGGCAGCGTCGCGTTCGTCGAGTCCGGGGCGGGGCTCCTCCCGCCGACCCTGCGCGAGGCCGTCGGCCGTGCCGAGGCCGACGGGTCGTCGATCGTCGCGGTCGCCGTCGCAGGGCGGCCCGTCGGCGTCGTCGCCGTCGGGGATCGGATCCGGTCCGATGCCCGCGAGACGGTCGAGCGGCTCCACCGCGCCGGCGCGTCAGTGGTCCTGCTCACCGGTGACAACGCCGGCGCAGCCCGTTCCGTCGCGACGAGTCTCGGCATCGACGACGTCGTGGCCGACGTCCGTCCCGAGGGGAAGCTCGCGGAGGTCCGCGACCGACAGGATGCCGGCGCGCGCGTCGCGATGGTCGGTGACGGTGTCAACGATGCCGCTGCTCTCGCCGCAGCCGACCTGGGCATCGCGATGGGGGGAGGAACGGACGCTGCGAAGCACGCGAGCGACATCACGCTGACCGCCGGCAGCCCCGTGGCCGTCGCGGCCGCGATCGAACTGAGCCGGCGGACTCTGGGAGTCATCCGCGGCAACCTCTTCTGGGCGTTCGCGTACAACGTCGCGGCGCTGCCGCTCGCCGTCGCAGGACTCCTGAACCCGATGGTCGCCGCCGCCGCGATGGCGTTCTCGAGCGTCTTCGTCGTCCTCAACAGCCTGCGACTGCGACGGGCACTCGCGCCCGCGCGCCGCACGACGGCGGACTTGCGGACTCATTAGGCTCTGAGCATGAGCGCATCGCCCCGCATCGTCATCCGGTTCGCCCCGATCGTGGCCGCGGTTGCCCTGCTCACGGCGGGTTGCGCGACCCCCGCCGCCACCGCACCCGAGGACTCATCCGTCCCGACGGAGACCGCGACGGCAGAGCCGACGCCGACCGCGACGCCCACGCCGGTCGAGACCGAGGCGCTCACCGACGACATCGCGCTCCCCGCATCCTGCGACGACATCTATCCGGCCGACCTGCGCGCTCAGCTCGAGGGCGACGTGCCACCGTTGAACGACCCCGGCGTCACGATGTACTCGACCGAGAACGCCGACGCTCTCACCATCCTCGAGTCGGGCGTGCCGACATTGCGCTGCACGTGGGGCGTCCCTTCGGACATCGGCGTGGCGACGACGGTCTCGCTCGTCTCGCCCGAGCAGGCGTCGCGCATCGGCGACGCTCTGTCGACCGCTGGATTCGGTTCCGAGGCGGCGGCTGGCGGGGAGATCTACCGCACCTCGCAGCAGATGCTCTCGATGGACGAAGAGGTCGTCGAGCTCGGTGAGACGCACTTCCTTCGGGGCAATGCCTGGGTCGCGACCCGGTGGGTCAACTACGGGCCCGAGGGATACACCCCGGGCATCGTCAGCGCTCTCTGGGGCTGACCCGTCGCTCCGAGCGCATGAATGCCGGCCGGGGCGGCATGGCGTAGAATAGGCGGCATCGGGACGTCGCCGCGTTCGATGCCGCACCCCGCTGAAGCGGGTTCCGCGGGCGGCAGCGACACTCTCGTCTCCGCTCTCCTCGCCGTCCGGCGCCCCCGAGCGGTATTCCGACCGATCCCGCCGCAGCGGGGTCTTCCGGCACTCAGGCTCAGGAGGAGCATGCCGACCATGGCTACTGCCACAGCGACCGCGAACCGCCGTCGGAAGGCGTCGTCCGCACGCCGCGACGATGACGCGCCGCTCATCCCGATCCTCGCGCGCAAGGTCCGCGAGGTCGAGGCCAAGGCCCAGCGGGGCAAGCTGGGCCCCACCAACCGGGTCAAGTTCCAGGTCATCGCCTTCCTCGTCCGCGAGGAGCGCGCCCGTGTGAAGGCGGACGAGAGCGTCTCGAGCGCCGCGCGCGTCGAGCTGCTCAAGCGCCTCGACGGCGTCGCGACGATCCTCGCGAAGACCGCTGCGCGCGATACGTCGCTCATCCAGCTGCTCGAGGTCGATCAGGCGACGTCGCCGGTCGCGAAGCGCATGCGGCGCGACTGGCTGCTGGAGTCGGGCGCCGAGCTGCCCGAGGACGAGCTCATCATCACCGACGTCGCGCCCGTCCAGGCGCCGGTCGTGCCGGCCGCGCTCGCCGAGCGCCAGGTCGTGCCGCCGCAGGTCGTGGCCCGGCGGGAGTCGAACCCGTTCCTGGCGCCCGACCTCGACCTCCGCGCGCCGCACCAGACGCCGCGCCGTCGGCTCGACGGCTGGGAGCTGATGGGGCCGCTGTACAAGGCGTTCGAGACCGGCGCCGGCGGAGCCGCCGCGTCGATGGAGCTCCCGCCCGTTCCCGAGTTCGACCGTCTGTCGCCCAAGGGTCTCGACATCATGCCGCACCAGTCGCGGTTCCTCGAGGCGGTTCGCGAGGGACATCGCTCCTTCCTCCTCGCCGACGAGCCGGGACTCGGGAAGACCGCCCAGTCGGTCATCGCGGCATCCGTCGCCGGGGCCTACCCGCTTCTGGCCGTCGTCCCGAATGTCGTCAAGATGAACTGGGCGCGCGAGGTCGAGCGGTGGACGCCCCAGCGCCGGGCCACGGTGATCACCGGCGACGGCGCCCAGATCGACGCCTTCGCCGACGTGTTCATCGTCAACTACGAGGTGCTCGACCGGCACCTGTCGTGGCTGGGCTCCCTCGGGCTCCAGGGCATGGTGGTCGATGAGGCGCACTTCATCAAGAACCTCGGATCGCAGCGGTCGCAGAACGTCCTCGCGCTCGCCGGCCGTATCCGCGAGCAGGTGCGCGATCCGCTCATGCTGGCGCTGACCGGCACTCCGCTGATCAACGACGTCGAGGACTTCGACGCGATCTGGCGCTTCCTCGGCTGGGCGAACGGCGAGAAGCCCGGACCGGTCCTGATGGAACGTCTCGACGAGACCGGTCTCACCCCGGCGGACAAGGCCTTCTACCCGGCGGCGCGCGACGCGGTCATCTCGATGGGCATCGTCCGTCGCAAGAAGATGGACGTCGCCGCCGACCTCCCCGACAAGCTCGTGGCGGACCTTCCCGTCCAGCTCGACGACGAGTACGGTCGCTCGATCCGTCAGGCCGAGCAGGAGCTCGGTCAGCGTCTCGCGGCGCGGTACCGCCGGATCATCGAGGCGCGGGGAGACCGCGTGCGCATCGGCGAGGCCGACGACGACATCGTGCGGCTCGTGGCATCGCAGGAGCTCGAGGAGTCGAAGGCCGCCGGAACCGGTGCCGAGAACGTCTTCACGATGGTGCGACGCATCGGTCAGGCGAAGGCCGTGCTCGCCGCCGACTATGCGGCCCAGCTGCAGCGGTCGGTCGGCAAGGTCGTGTTCTTCGCGAAGCACATCGACGTGATGGATGCCGCGGAGGCGCACTTCGCGGCGGCCGGACTCCGCACGGTGTCACTGCGCGGCGACCAGACGGCGACCGCTCGTCAGGACGCCATCGATGCCTTCAACACCGACCCCGACGTCGCGATCGCCGTCTGCTCGCTGACGGCCGCCGGTGTGGGCGTCAACATGCAGGCGGCGTCGAACGTCGTGCTCGCCGAGCTCTCGTGGACGGCTGCCGAGCAGACGCAGGCGATCGACCGCGTGCACCGCATCGGTCAGGAGGAGCCGGTCACGGCGTGGCGGATCATCGCCGCGCACACGATCGACACGAAGATCGCCGAGCTCATCGACTCGAAGCAGGGGCTCGCGGCTCGGGCGCTCGACGGTGAGGCGGTCGATCCGACCTCGAGCGACTCGGTGCAGCTGTCGGCTCTCATGCACCTGCTGCGTCAGGCGCTCGGCGCCGACTGAGCCCGGGGAGGTCGGGCGGCGAGCGTCTCGCAGCCCGACACGGACGGCGATAGTCTCGACGAGAGGCAGAGTCGCCGCATCCGTACCCGTAGCAAGAACGAAGGATCTCTCCATGAAGATCGGCATCCTCACCAGCGGCGGCGACTGCCCCGGACTGAACGCGGTGATCCGCGGCGTCGTGCTCAAGGGCACGACCTCGTACAACATCGAGTTCGTCGGCATCCGCGACGGCTGGCGGGGCGTGGTCGACGGGGACTTCTTCCCGCTCACCCGTCACGAGGTGAAGGGTCTGTCGAAGGTCGGCGGCACGATTCTCGGCACGAGCCGCACGAACCCCTACGAGGGTCCGCGCGGCGGCGCCGAGAACATCGCCGCAACGCTCGATCGCCACCGTATAGACGGCATCATCGCCATCGGCGGCGAGGGCACCCTCGCCGCCGCGAACCGGCTGGCGAACGACGGGATCAACGTCCTGGGCGTGCCCAAGACCATCGACAACGACCTCAAGGCGACCGACTACTCGTTCGGATTCGACACCGCCGTCAACATCGCCACCGACGCGATGGATCGCCTCCGCACCACGGGCGACTCGCACCAGCGCTGCATGGTCGCCGAGGTCATGGGCCGCCACGTCGGCTGGATCGCCTTGCACGCGGGTATCGCCGCCGGCGCGCACGTGATCTGCATCCCCGAGGTGCCCATGTCGATCGAGGAGATCACCGCGCAGGTCACGAAGGCCTTCGATCGCGGCCGCGCGCCGCTCGTCGTGGTCTCGGAGGGCTTCAAGCTCACCGGCCAGGACGAGGCCTTCAGCGACAAGGGCCTCGACGCCTTCAACCGGCCGCGTCTCGGCGGCATCAGCGAGGTGCTGGCGCCCGAGATCGAGCGCATCACCGGCATCGAGACCCGGGCCACCGTTCTCGGACACATCCAGCGCGGCGGGTCGCCGTCGGGATTCGACCGGGTCCTCGCGACCCGGCTCGGGCTCGCCGCGGCCGATGCGCTCGTCGACGGCGCATGGGGTCAGATGGTGTCGCTCAAGGGCACCGACATCGTGCGCGTCTCGTTCGACGAGGCGCTCGGCGAGTTGAACACGGTGCCGTTCTACCGCTACGAGGAAGCCGCCGCCCTCTTCGGCTGACCCGCGGCCGATGCCGGCGAACCAGCGAGGGCAGGACGAATCGCCCGCATTCGTCCTGTATGCGCAGGTTCGCCTGCGTCCGTGTGTCCTCCACGACGGCGGAGTGCGGCCCGAGTGTCCACCGGTGGGCAGGGGAGGTCGGTGCGGTGGCACGCCACCCAGAGTGTTGGAGGATGCCGCATCCTCACCTCGATCTCGTCGAATGGCTGGCCCGGCGAGGTGGCGTCGCACACACCTCGACGCTGCGCTCGGCGGGGTACACCTCGCACCGAGTCCGAATCGGGCTCGCCGCCGGCGATTTCGCCTGGGTGCGCCGCTCCTGGCTGGCGACACCGACCGCTGATCCGGAGCTCGCGCGTGCCGCGTCGCTCGCGGGCCGCCTCACCTGTCTGACGTCCGCTCGACGGCAGGGGCTCTGGGTGCCCGACGGGGCGGACGGGCTTCATATCGCTGTCCCGCGTACGTCATCTCGACTGGCCGCGCACGACGTCCACCTGCATTGGGCCGCCGCGCCCGCGCCGAGCGGCGCGTTCTCGCTCGAGGATCCGATTCTCAACGTCCTGTTCCACGTCGCACGGTGCCTCGGAGAAGCGGATGCCGCGGCGGTATGGGAGTCGGCGATCCGACTGCGTCGCGTGGATGCCGGCGTGCTCGCCTCTGTGCGATGGCGATCGACGTCGGCATCGCGACTCGCCCGCTCCGCATCCTCGTTGTCGGATTCCGGGATCGAGACCGCCTTCGTGCGCCTCATGCGAGGGCTGGGGGTCGCGGTCGCACAACAGGTGGTGATCGACGGCCATCCTGTCGATGGGCTCATCGGCGAGCGGCTCGTCGTGCAGCTCGACGGCTTCGCTCACCACCAGGCCCGCCAGCGGCGGCGCGATCTCCGCGCTGACGCGCGACTCGTCTTGCGCGGCTACGTGGTGCTCCGGTTCGACTACCAACAGGTGCTCTTCGACCCGCAGTTCGTGACCGAGACCATCGCGACGGCCATGGCACAGGGTCATCACCACCCGCGCTGAGCATCACGACGACAGGCGAACCGACGGATGCAGGACGTTCTGCAGCGGATCCGCCTGTAACCGCCGGTTCGCCTGTACCGACAGCCGGTGACATGCGCGGGCGACCGGCGGGCGGGTCAGTCGGCGAGGCCGACCACGTCCAGGAGCCAGGCCAGCTCGAACGCGCGCTCGCGCCAGGAGTTGTAGCGCCCGCTGACGCCGCCGTGCCCGGCCGACATCTCGCACTTCAGCAGCGCGTCGGCGCCGACCTCGCGCAGGCGCGCCACCCACTTCGCCGGTTCCACGTACAGCACGCGTGTGTCGTTGAGCGAGGTGACGGCCAGGATGCGGGGGTATGCGGCATCCTCGCGGACGTTCTCATACGGCGAGTACGACTTCATGTACGCGTACACGTCGGCGTCGTGGAGGGGGTCGCCCCACTCGTCCCACTCGATCACGGTGAGCGGCAGCGACGGGTCGAGGATGGTCGTGAGCGCATCGACGAACGGCACGGCGGCGAGCACGCCCGCGAACAGCTCCGGGGCGAGGTTCGCGACGGCGCCCATCAACAGACCGCCGGCGGAACCGCCCTCCGCGACGAGGCGATCGGGAGAGGTCCACCCGGTGTCGACGAGGTGGCGCGCGACGGCGACGAAGTCGGTGAAGGTGTTGCGCTTGTGCAGCAGCTTCCCCTCCTCGTACCACCGGCGCCCCATCTCGCCGCCGCCACGGACGTGCGCGACGGCGAAGACGACGCCACGGTCGAGCAGCGACAGGCGTGACACCGACATCGACGGATCGATCGAGTGCTCGTAGGAGCCGTAGCCGTACAGGTGCAGGGCGCGAGCGCCGCCGTCACCTCCCGGCGTGCCGAACGAGCGCTTCCAGACGAGCGAGACGGGGATGCGCGTTCCATCGTCGGCGGTGGCCCACAGCCGCTCCTGCGCGTAGTCCGACGACTCGTAGCCCCCGAGGACCGGCTGCTGCTTGCGGAGGATCAGCTCTCCGGACGCGACGACGTAGTCGTAGACGGCGCCGGGGGTGACGAACGACCCGTAGCCGAGCCGCAGGACCGGCGGCGCCCATTCCGGGTTGCCGCCCATTCCGACCGTGTACAGGGGCTCGGCGAACTCGAGCTCCGCCATCGCCGAGCGGGCGTAGTCGAACAGGGCGAGCCGCTGCAGACCGTCGCGTCGGTAGCCGACGACGGCGAAGTCGCGGAAGGTCGACAGGCCGTCCAGGCGGCGGCCCGACTCGTGCGCGATGACCACGGTGCGCTCGCCGGTCGGGTCGGATGCGCGCACGCGCACGAGCTCGAAGTCGACGGCATCCTCGTTGTGCAGCACGTACAGCACGTCCTCGCCCCCGACGACGGCGTGCGACACCGAGTACTCGACGCCCTCGCGTCGCGGCCACACCGACCGAGGCTCGGCGCGCAGGTCGTCCGCGGGAACGAGGAACTCCTCGCTCGTGATCGACGAGCCGACCTCGATCACGAGGTATCGGTCGCTGCGCGTGAAGCCCGCTCCCACCCAGTAGCGCTCGTCGGGCTCGTGGAAGAGGCGGGTGTCGGATGCCGCGTCCGCACCGATCTCATGAAGCCACACCGTGTCGGGCCGCCACGCGTCATCGACGGTCGAGTAGACGACGAAGCGCCCGTCGGGGGAGAGGGAGGCGCCCGCGAAGGTGCCGGGGATCTCGTCCGCCAGCTGCTTACCCGACGCGATGTCGCGCAGTCGCAGCGTGTAGCGCTCGTCGCCCTCGACGTCGGTGCCGTAGAGCAGCAGCGCGCCGTCGGTGGAGACCTCGAAGCTGCCGAGCGAGAAGAAGTCGTGCCCCTCGGCCTCGACGTTGCCGTCGAGGATGATCTGCTCCCCGGGCACCGGGACGCCCGGCTCGAGCACGGGCGGCGTCCAGTCGTCGTCGCCCGCGAGCGGCGCACGGCACTGGATCCCGTACTCGCTGCCCTCGACCGTCCGTCCGTAATACCACCACGATCCGCGCCGAGTCGGCACGGAGAGATCGGTCTCGAGGGTGCGTCCTTTGATCTCGTCGAAGATGCGGTCGCGCAGGCCGGCGAGATGAGTCGTGCGCGCATCCGTATAGGCGTTCTCGGCCTCGAGGTGCGCGAGCACGGCGGCGTCGTCCTTCGCCCGCAGCCACTCGTAGCGGTCGTTGACCTCGTCGCCGTGGTGGGTCCGCAGGTGGTCGCGCGTATCGGCATGCGGGGGCTGGACGGGGGCGGCATCGCGGGTGTCGGTCACCGTTCAACGCTAGCGCCGGATGCGGCCCCGATGGACGTCCTGGCCCGGCCCCCGTCGGCAGCGACCCAGAAGTGTGGCAGGATTCGATGGTCCGGTTGCCGGACCATGAACAGACGGTGAACTCTTCGTTCGCGCCCGCCGCGGCCGCGGCAACCCGATCACACCTGCCGGACCCCCAGCCGGGGCCCGCACGTCACAGAGAGCGCGCAGTGGAAACCGCTGTACTCATCCTCCTGCTGGTCATCGGACTGGCCCTCTTCTTCGACTTCACCAACGGCTTCCACGACACGGCCAATGCGATGGCGACGCCCATCGCGACCGGCGCGCTGAAGCCCAAGGTCGCCGTCCTCCTCGCCGCGGGGCTGAACCTCGTCGGCGCTTTCCTCTCGACGGAGGTCGCCAAGACCGTCTCGCACGGCATCATCCACGAAGAGCAGCTCGGGGTCGCGGCCCTGCTCCCGCTCATCTTCGCCGGCCTCATCGGCGCGATCACCTGGAACATGCTGACGTGGCTTCTCGGCCTGCCCTCGAGCTCGTCCCACGCCCTGTTCGGTGGGCTCATCGGGGCGACGCTCGTCGGCGTCGGGGCCATGGCGATCGACTTCGGCGTCGTGTTGAGCAAGGTCATCCTGCCCGCCCTCATCGCCCCGGTGACGGCCGGCGTCATCGCCTTCACCGTCACGAAGGTCGCCTACGCCGTGACCCGCCGCCACGACGGCAAGCCCGACGGCCGCGACGGCTTCCGGTGGGGACAGATCTTCACGTCCTCGCTCGTCGCGCTGGCCCACGGCACCAACGACGCGCAGAAGACGATGGGCGTCATCACGCTCGCGCTCATCGCGGCCGGATGGCAGAGCGCCGAGCACGCAGAGCCGCAGCTGTGGGTCATCATCGCGTGCGCCGTGACGATCGCGCTCGGCACGTACATGGGCGGCTGGCGCATCATCCGCACGCTCGGCAAGGGACTCACCGACGTCAAGCCCGCCCAGGGCTTCTCGGCGGAGACCTCGACGGCATCGACGATCCTCGCCTCGAGCGCGCTCGGCTTCGCGCTGTCGACCACGCAGGTCGCGTCGGGATCGGTCATCGGATCGGGTCTGGGTCGCCGCGGTTCGACGGTCCGGTGGCGCACCGTCGGACGCATCATGGTCGGCTGGCTCCTGACGCTCCCCGCCTCCGGTGCCGTCGGCGCCCTCGCGGCGCTCCTGGTCGTGTGGCTCGGCCCGGTCGGCATCGCGATCGACGCCGTGCTGGCCGTCGTGATCGTGCTCGCGATGTTCCTCCGCTCGCGCCGCGACGAGGTCCACGCCGGCAACGCGATGAGCGAGGTCGCGGACTCGGGCCTCGCCGTCGACGTGCCCGCCGACCCGCCGCCGACGCGGCGTCAGCAGCGTCACGCCGCGGCGAGTGCCGCTGCGGAGCGTGAGGAGAAGCGATGAACGTCTCGATCGACTGGACCGCCTTCCTGCACGTCTTCGCCGTCGCCCTCTCCGGCGCGGTGCTCGTCGTAGGCTTCTACGCGCTCGGACTGCGCCTGATGGTGCGCGCGGGACGCGTGCCCGTCGTCACGCCCGCGGAGTTCACCGACGCGATCGCCGTCATCAGCGAGAAGCAGGCACGTCGCCGCGCGAAGGCTGCGGCGAAGGCGGCCAAGAAGAATCCGCTCACCCCCACTCAGAAGCGCGTCGCACTCATCGGCGCGTACGCGGCATTCGGGCTGTGCGCCCTCGCGGTCCTCGCCGGAATCGTCCTCATCGTCGTCGGCGCGTAGGAGCCCCCGCCTAGGCTGAGGCGATGACCACCACCGACCCGACGGACGCATCGGGCATTCCGCGCGACGACGACACCGACACCGGCGCCCGCGCGGGCACGCCCACCGCCGCGACGACCGTGCAGTTCGGCCAGCACGCTCCCGCACGCCGCGTTCTCGTGCACGTGAGCGACACGCACCTGCTGGCCGGGGGAGCCGCACTCGGCGGCCGCTACGACGCGTCGGGCAACCTCGATGCGACCCTCGCGGCCATCGAGCGCACCGGCATCCGACCCGATGCGCTCGTCTTCACCGGCGATCTCACCGATCTCGGCGAGCCCGACGCCTATCGGCGACTGCGCGAGGCCGTCGAACCCGTTGCCGAGCGGCTCGGCGCTCCGATCGTCTGGGTGGCGGGGAACCACGACGAGCGCGGTCCCATGCGCGCGGGCCTGTGGGGCGGCGCGGCGGACGACGAGAGTCCGATCACCGCCGTGCACGACCTTGGCGGCCTGCGTCTGATCGCGCTCGATTCCACGGTCCCGGGCTGGCATCACGGCGCGATCGACGCCGCCCAGCGGGAGTGGTTGCGACAGGTGCTCAGCGAGCCCGCGCCGCTCGGCACGATCCTCGCCCTGCATCATCCGCCGATCCCGAGCCACGTCCCGTTCTTCGACATCCTCGAGCTGCGCGATCAGCCGGGTCTCGCCGAGATCGTGCGGGGAACCGACGTGCGGGCGATCCTCGCCGGCCACCTGCACTACTCCACGAGCGGGACCTTCGCCGGCATCCCGGTGAGCGTCGCATCGGCCACCTGCTACACGATGAACCTGCAGTCGCCCGCCGACGAGGTGAACGGGATGGATGCCGGGTCGGCGTTCCAGCTCGTGCACGTCTGGGACGACTCGGTCACGGCGTCGGTCGTCCCGGTGGTCGAGGCGGACACCGCCGACCACTTCTCGCCGGAGTGGCTGGCGCGCATGTCCGCCCTCTCGCCGCGGGAGCGTCTGGAGGCGTTCTCGCGCAAGCGCTGAGTAGGCTGGATGCCGTCCCTCCCATCGCCGTGAGACCCACAAGGACCCTGCGCATGACTGCTGTCGCCACCCGTACCGAGACCGACTCCCTGGGATCGATGGAGATCCCCGCCGATGCGTACTGGGGCATCCACACCGCCCGTGCGCTCGAGAACTTCCCGATCTCGCAGCGGCAGGTCTCGGTGTACCGCGATCTGGTCCGCGCGCTGGCGATGGTGAAGCAGGCCTCCGCCCGCGCGAACCGCGAGATCGGCGTCCTCGACGACGAGCGAGCCGATCTCATCGACCGGGCGGCGCAGCGGGTGATCGACGGGGAGTTCCACGACCAGTTCGTCGTCGGCGTCGTCCAGGGCGGCGCCGGGACCTCGACGAACATGAACGCGAACGAGGTCATCACCAACGTCGCGCTCGAGATGGCGGGGCGTCCGAAGGGCGACTACGCCTACCTCTCGCCGATCGACCACACCAACCGCAGCCAGTCGACGAACGACGTCTACCCGACGGCGATCAAGGTGGGTCTCGGGCTCGACCTGCAGACGCTCCTCGAAGAGCTCGCCCTGCTGCGGGAGTCGTTCCTGGCGAAGGCGGTCGAGTTCCACGACATCCTGAAGGTGGGCCGCACGCAGCTGCAGGACGCCGTGCCCATGACGCTCGGCCAGGAGTTCCACGGCTTCGCGACCACCCTCGGCGAGGATCATTCCCGTCTGGGCGAGAACGCGTCGCTGCTCTACGAGATCAACATGGGCGCGACGGCGATCGGCACCGGGATCACGACGCACCGGGACTACCGCCCCGCGGTCGTCCGTCACCTGCGCGAGATCACGGGGCTCGACCTCGAGAGCGCGGCGGATCTCGTGGAGTCGACGAGCGACACGGGGTCGTTCATGTCGTTCTCCTCCTCGCTCAAGCGCAATGCCATCAAGCTGTCGAAGATCAGCAACGACCTGCGACTCCTCTCCAGCGGTCCGCAGGCGGGGTTCGGCGAGATCAATCTGCCTGCGCGCCAGGCGGGGTCGAGCATCATGCCGGGCAAGGTGAACCCGGTCATCCCCGAGGTCGTCAATCAGGTCGCGTTCGCCGTCGCCGGAGCCGACCTCACCGTGACGATGGCGGTCGAGGGCGGCCAGCTGCAGCTCAATGCCTTCGAGCCGATCATCGCGCACTCGATCTTCCAGTCGATCACGTGGATGCGCCGCGCGATGCGCACCCTGCGGATCAACTGCGTCGACGGGATCACGGCCAATCGCGAGCGCCTGGGAGCGATGGTCGGGTCGTCGGTGGGCGTCGTCACCGCGCTCACGCCGTTCATCGGCTACGCCGCTGCCGCCGCGCTCGCCAAGACGGCGCTGCTGACACATCGCAACGTCGGCGACCTCGTCGTGGAGGCGGGGCTGATGTCGCGCGAAGAGGTCGACAAGCAGCTCTCGCCCGCCCGGCTGTCGGGCCTGCAGGCCGTCACCGCCGCGATCCCGATCGTCCGAACGAGCGCCGCGGAGGACATCACGAGCTGACCCGCGGGCGCCACCCTTTGTGCGCGGGCCGCGCGGGTCGATAACGTCGAGTCCGACAGCTTTCCGACTCCAGACCGGGGGATCCCATGACCGACCCGAACAACCCGTCCGCGCCGCAGCCTCCCGCATACCAGCCGCCGGCGTACCCGACCTCCAACGAGCCGGCCTACAACGCGGGCCCCGGCGCCCCCGTGCCCGGCAAGACCCTCGGCATCGTCGCGCTCGTGCTCGCGATCGTGCCCGTGGGCCTGCAGCTGGTCGGTCTGATCCTCGGCATCGTGGCGCTCGTGCAGAGCCGCAAGGCGGGGCGCAAGAACGGTGTCGCGGTCGCCGCGATCATCGTGAGCGCCATCCTGCTCGTGCTCGGCATCATCGCCACGATCGTCGCGATCTCGATCTTCGCGACGATGGGCAACGACGTCTACGAGGCCTGCGTCGTGCAGGGTTCGGACACCGTGCAGATCTGGGGCCAGACGGTCGCCTGCTCCGAGGTGCGCTGAATCGCGCGGTGAACGCGGCGCGGAACCGCGTCGCTTCGCACCGAGTCCCCGTGGGTCCGCCCGCGGGGACTCAGTCGTCGATGCGGCAGTTCGTCCGCAGCTCGCCGATGCCGTCGATCCCGACCGTGACGACCGAGCGGTCGCGCAGGAAGATCTGCGGGTCGCGCGAGTACCCGGCGCCGCCGGGGCTGCCGGTGGAGATGAGGGTGCCCGGCAGCAGGGTCGCCGAGCTCGACAGATGCGACACGAGGGTGGCGACCGAACGGATCATCTGGCCCGTCGAGGCGTCCTGCACCGTCTGCCCGTCCACGACCGCCCAGATGTGCAGATCCTGCGGGTCGGGCACCTCGTCGGCGGTGACGACGAAGGGACCGGTCGGCGTGAACCCGTCGAAGGACTTGCATCGCGACCACTGCGCCTCGGAGAACTGGATGTCGCGCGCGGTGATGTCGTTGACCACCGTGTAACCCCAGACGTGGTCGAGCGCGTCCTCGGCGGAGACGTCCTTCGCGGCCGTCCCGACGATCACGCCGAGTTCGGCCTCGTAGTCGACGGACTCGCTCAACCGGCGCGGCCACGCGGTGACCGCGTCGTGGCCGGTGAGGGAGTTCGGCCAGAGCGTGAAGACGGTGGGCGCGGTATCCGCCTTGAGACCCAGTTCGCTCGAGTGAGCGGCGTAATTGAGACCGACGGCGAGCACGATCGGCGGATTCATCACGGCCGACGCGTAGCGGGCGCCGTCGAGGTCGTGCCAGACGACGTCGGATGCCGCGGCCTCCGACACCTGCGCGAGCCCGGCGTCGCCTCGGGAGATCAGGTCCTGGAGGCTCTCGGGTGCGCCGTCGAACAGGTCGCCGACGAAGGCCGCCCGGTTCTCTTCGACGAGCACGAGGCGGGGTTCGTCGGCCCCCGCGGCGATCACGTGGGCAAAGCGCATGTCACCAGGCTACCGGCACCTCGTCGCTCGGCGCGGTGCCGAGCCGCGGCCCTATCCTGAGGGACGTGTCCTACCCCTCGCCCCTGTCGCAGCCGCAACCGGGGCGACCCGCGCCCGTCCCCGCTGCGCCGAACCCGCCGCGGCCGGTCGGGGTCCGCGCGCGTCCGGGCGGCTGGGCGGTCGTCTGGCTGTGGGCGATGCTCGCCGTGCTCACGCTGGGCCTCGCGGCCTACCTCCTCACGTTCCTCGGCTGGGCGGCGGCGATCATCGCCGCCGTGCTCGCCCTGATTCCGCTGACCGCGGTGCTGTGGTCCGTCCGGCTCGTCGACCGCTGGGAGCCGGAACCGCCCCGCCTGCTGTGGCTCGCCCTCGGGTGGGGTGCCGTCGCCGCCGTCGTGATCGCGCTCGGGGTGGACCTCCTGCTCCGCCTGGTGTTCGGTTCGGCCGGCGACCCCGTCGCCGCGGCCTTCGGCAGCGTCGTGCAGGCGCCGATCGTCGAGGAGATCGGCAAGGGACTCGGGGTCCTCCTCATCCTCGTGATCGGGCGGCGCTTCTTCGACGGTCCGGTCGACGGCGTCGTCTACGGTGCGATGGTCGGGGCGGGATTCGCCTTCACCGAGAACATCCTCTACTTCGCCGACGCCCTGCTCTCGGGCGGTGTCGCGCAGGTCACGGTGACGTTCGTGCTCCGCGGCATCCTGTCGCCGTTCGCCCACGTCATGTTCACCGCGGCGCTCGGGTACTCGCTCGGTCTCGCCGCCCGGCGGGGCGCCCGCGGTGCGGAGCTGATCGGCCCCTGGGCGGGCGGGACGGCGGCGGCCGTCCTGCTGCATGCGCTGTGGAACGGCTCGGCGGTGTTCACCGACTTCTTCGCCCTGTACGTCACGCTGCAGGTGCCCCTGTTCGTCGGCTTCGTCGTGGGCATCATGGTGCTGCTGCGCGAAGAGGCGCGGCTCACCCGAGCGCGTTTGGGGGAGTATGCGGCAGCGGGGTGGTTCACTCCGGTCGAGGTCGACCTGCTCGCGACGCGGTCGGGGCGCCGGCGCGCCCTCGCGTGGGCTCGGACGCTGCCGGGCGACCGCCGTGGCGTCATGCGCGCCTTCATCGCGGAGGCGACGGGGCTCGCGTCCGCTCGCCAGCGTGCGCTGACCGGTCGCGACGATCGCGCCCTGTCGGACGAAGCCGTCCACCTCGAGCGCAGCGCGCACCTGCGTCGCGCGCTGCTCGGCTGACCGTCCGCCGCTGCTGTTCGGCGGGCACGTGCGGCTGGCATTCCGCGGGAATGCTCAAGACGCCCGCAGACAGACTCAGCGCCCGGTGCCGCGGCGATGCCTGCGTGTCTCCCGGGCGCTGAGTTGGCCTACCCCCATGATCCACACACCCCCAGAGGTCGTCAAGACCCCCGGCGGCACACGGGTCGAGTCCGGCTCGCGTTGCACGCCGCCCGGCGCTCGGGTTGGATGGGCATCATGACTGACGACCGCACCAAGCCCGAGATCGACGCTCCCGAGGGCCCCGCCCCCGATGACCTCGTCGTCCGCGACCTCATCGTCGGCGACGGCGCCGAGGCGAAGGCCGGCGACACCGTGACCGTTCACTACGCGGGTGTCGAGTACACCTCGGGCGAGGAGTTCGACTCGTCGTGGAACCGCGGCGAGAGCATCCAGTTCCCCCTCCGCGGCCTGATCCAGGGCTGGCAGGACGGCATCCCGGGTATGAAGGTCGGTGGTCGCCGCGAGCTCGTGATCCCGCCGCACCTCGCCTACGGCCCGGCCGGCGGCCACTTCCTCGGCGGCAAGACCCTCATCTTCATCATCGATCTCCTCGCCGTCGGCTGAGTCTCCGACAGCTCGGAAACGGGCGGATGCCGTGTCGCGGCATCCGCCCGTCGTCGTCTCACCGCCGCCTCGCAGGAATTTCCATTCGCGGGAATAGGATTGGCGGCGGGCTGGTTCCAGTCCGCATACGCCGGATGAGCCGGCGCCCCAGAACGAAGGACGATCATGACCGACAACACCCTGACTGAGATCCCCGGTTACAAGGCTGGCACCTGGGTGCTCGACGCCTCCCACAGCGAGGTGGGCTTCAGCGTCCGCCACATGATGATCTCGAAGGTCCGCGGCACCTTCGCCGTCGCCGAGGCGACGATCGTCGCTCCCGAGAACCCCCTCGACCTGACGCTCGACGCCAAGGTCGACGTCGCGTCCATCAACACGAAGGACGAGGGTCGCGACAACCACCTGCGCAGCGCCGACTTCTTCGACGCCGAGACGTACCCGAACATCACCTTCGTCTCGACCGGCGTGCGTCAGCAGGGCGGCGACTTCCTCGTCGACGGCGACCTCACCATCAAGGACGTCACCAAGAGCGTCACCTTCACGGTCGAGTTCGGCGGCTTCGGAACCGACCCGTGGGGCAACTACAAGGCCGGCGCGACGGCGAAGACGGTCATCAACCGCGAGGAGTTCGGCCTGACCTGGAACGCCGCTCTCGAGACCGGCGGCGTGCTCGTGGGCAAGGATGTCACGATCGAGCTCGACCTGCAGGGTTCCATCCAGGCCTGATCGTCCGGAAGCGAACCGAGGGGCGGATGCTGCGGCATCCGCCCCTCGTCGTCTGCAGCGCGATCCTCCGCCGTCTCGAAGCCGAGCGGCGGTCAGGGCGTCGGGCGCGCGGCGTCGTAGGCCCGGAACGCGGGGGCGAGGCGCACGAGCAGCGCCACCAGCCCGACGATGACGAAGCCGCCCAGCAGCGGCGGGAACCACAGCGCCGTCACCGTTGCGAGCGTTCCGGCGTAGAGGGCCCCCAGGCGCGGGCCGCCCGCGACGACGACGATGAAGAGGCCCTGCAGCCGCCCGCGGATCGCATCGGGGACGGCGGCCTGAACCATCGTGTTGCGGTAGATCGAGCTCACGTTGTCGGCCGCGCCCGAGCCGGCGAGTGCGACGGCGGCGAGGGCGATGAGTCCGATGTTCGCGGAGTCCTCGCCGATGCGGTCGGGTGCGAGGAGGCCGAACGTCGCCGCAAGCAGAACGGCGCCGAAGAGCGCGATCGAAATGCCGTAGGCGATGATCGCGCGCTCGATCCCGCGACCGTGGAGCGGGTAGCGAGCGATGGGTCCCGAGAACAGGCTCGAGAAGAAGGCGCCGACGGCGATCGCGGCGGTCAGCAGGCCGGTGGTGATCGCGCCGCCGCCCAGGAGAACCGCGCCGATCGCGGGGAAGAGCGCCGTGGGCTGGCCGAACGTCATGGCGACGATGTCGAGGATGAACTGCAGGCGGGTGTTCTTCGCGCCGCGGATGAATCGCCACCCGTCGGCCAGCGACCGGAGCCCCGGGCGGACGACGGCGCCCTCGGGTCGGATGCTCGGCAGTGACCAGAGTCCGAGGAACAGGGCGCTCATGAGGACGAGATCGATCGTGTAGGTCCACCCGTAGCCCGTGAAGGCGACGAGCAGACCCGCCGCAGCCGGACCGACCGACACCATGATCCCCATCGTGATCCCCCCGAGCGCCGACGCCGCGGGAAGCAGCTCGCGCGGGATGAGGCGGGGGACGATGGCCTGGCGGGCGGCCATCACGACCGAGTTGGCCGCGGAGTTCACGACGGCGATCGCGTAGAGCCACGCGACCGTCTCGCCGCCGCTCCAGGTCAGGATCATGAGGACGGCGGTCGATGCGAATGTGATGGATGCCGCGACGAGAGCGACCCGCCGGCGGTCGAACGCATCCGCCAGCATCCCGCCGTAGAGCCCCGCGACGATCATGGGCACGAGGCCCGCGACGGCGATCATCGCGACCGCGAACGTCGAGGCGGTGAGGTCGTACATGTGGAGCATGATCGCCACAATCGTCAGCTGACCGCCGAGTCCGGCCAGCGTCGACCCGACCCACATGCGTGCGAAGGCGGGGGAGGTGGTGAGCGGCCGCAGATCGATCAGGTGGTCCCGTCGCAGGCGCATCAGACGAGCCTAGATGACTGGTAGAGTAGAGCGGTTGCCGTTCGATCGGCCGCGGATAAAGAGAGCTCGCACATCCTGTGCCGGGCGCCGCGCAACGAGAAGGAAGGGGATCCCATCTATGGCACTCGAAGCAGACGTCAAGAAGGCGATCATCGAAGAGTACGCGACGCACCCCGGTGACACCGGATCCCCCGAGGTGCAGGTCGCGCTCATGTCGCAGCGCATCAAGGACCTCACCGAGCACCTCAAGATCCACAAGCACGACCACCACTCGCGCCGTGGACTCTTCCTGCTCGTCGGTCAGCGCCGTCGACTGCTCGGCTACCTGCAGGAGCTCGACATCCAGCGTTACCGTACGCTGATCGAGCGCCTCGGGCTGCGCCGCTAAGGAACGCGCACCGCGTATATCGCGCAGAACATTCTTGCGAAGGCCGTCCCAGGTGTGGGGCGGCCTTCGGCTTTCGCTCAGCAGGGGCGCAATCATCGGCTGCGCTCGGCGCGCCTCGCTGCGCGGGCTTTGCGGATGGCGGCGAAAGGAGTACCGTTCGATTCGGCTTAGGTGAGCCTACCCAACCTGAAAGTCGACACCGGTGCTCTCAACCCTTCTCATCGGCCTCCGCGAAGGCCTCGAGGCGGCGATCGTCGTCGGCATCCTCGTCGCCTACCTCGTGCGGGTCGGGCGCCGCGACGTCCTGGCGCGGCTCTGGACCGGTGTCGGGCTCGCCGTCGCCCTCGCGCTCGGGGTCGGCGCGGTGCTGACGTTCGGGTCGTACACGCTCACCTTCGAGGGGCAGGAGATCCTGGGCGGATCTCTGTCGCTCGTCGCGGTCGCGATGGTGACGTGGATGATCTTCTGGATGCAGCGGGCGGGCCGCGGGCTCAAGCGCGCTCTCGAGGGCGACATCGACCGGGCGCTCGCGACCAGTTCGCTCTGGGGGATCGTCGCCATCGGGTTCGTCTCGGTCTCGCGCGAGGGCATCGAGACGACTCTCCTGCTGTGGTCGATGGTGCAGTCCTTCGGCGACGCCCCGAGTGCTCTGCTGGGTGCGCTGCTCGGTCTGGCCCTCGCGGTCGTGCTCGGCTGGCTCATCGCGCGCGGCATGGTGCGACTGGACCTGCGGCGGTTCTTCACGTGGACGGGCGCTCTGCTCATCGTGGTCGCCGCGGGCGTCCTCGCCTACGCCGTGCACGACCTCCAGGAGGCGGGCGTCGTTCCCGGGCCCTTCTCGGCCGTCGCTCCGATCGACGCGGCGACCGGCGCCGTCGCGATCGGGCTCGCCGCCGTGCCGTTCGGCTGGGCGTTCGACGTCTCCGCTGCCATCGCTCCGGGCAGCCCGCTCGCGGCCATCCTCCAGGCGACGGTCGGATTCATGCCCCGGATGAGCTGGATCCAGGTCTTCGCGTGGACCGGCTACATCGTCGTGGTCGGCAGCTTCTTCGTCCGCGGTGCACGTTCGCATCGCGTCGTCGCCCGAGTGGCGGGATCCGCCGCTCCCGTCACCCAAGGAACCGCATGAACGCTCCTCGTCTCGCCGGCGGCGTCGCCTGCCTCTTCGTCGGCTCGATGCTGCTCGCCGGCTGCGTCGCGAAGACGGAGGCCGCCACGGCCGATGCTCTGACCGTCGACACGTCCGACTCGGCCTGTTCGGTCTCGGCCGCGTCCGCGACGAGCGGCACACTGGCCTTCGATGTCAGCAACAGCGGATCGCAGGTCAGCGAGTTCTACCTCCTCGCCGAGGACGGCCTCCGGATCGTCGGGGAGGTCGAGAACATCGCCCCCGGCGCCTCGCGCACGTTGACCGTCGTCGCCCAGCCGGGCGACTACTACACGCTGTGCAAGCCCGGGATGGTGGGTGACGGTGTCGGCCGCGCAGCCTTCGCCGTGTCGGGAGACGCCGTCGCCGCCACGGGCGACGACGCCGAGCAGAAGCAGCAGGCCGTCCAGCTGTACGCGGCGTTCGTCAAGGATCAGGTCGAGCAGCTCGTACCGGCCGTTGCGGCCTTCACCGGCGCCTACGCCGCGGGCGACGACGACGCCGCGCGCGAGCAGTTCCCACGGGTACGCGCGTTCTACGAGCGGATCGAGCCCGTCGCCGAGTCGCTCGGCGATCTCGACCCGCGGATCGACTACCGCGAGGTCGACGCCGTCGCCGAGGGGCTGGCGTGGACGGGCTTCCACCGCATCGAGAAGGATCTCTGGGTGCCTGCCGCCGACGCGCTCAACGCGGACGGAGTCACCCCGGCGTGGCAGGGATGGGAGCCCTCGACTCCCGAGCAGCGAGCCGGTCACGCCGAGCAGCTCGCGGCGGATATCGCCGAGCTCAACGACTACGTCCACTCCGACGAGTTCCAGGCTGCCCTCGACGACCAGGGCATCGCCGGGATCTCGAACGGCGCCATCGCGCTCCTCGACGAGGTCGCCACCGGCAAGATCTCGGGCGAAGAGGACTGGTGGAGCGGCACCGATCTCTACGATTTCGCCGCCAACGTCGAGGGGTCGAAGATGGCGTACTCGCTCGTGCGCGACCTCGTGACGTCGAAGGATGCCGCGGGGGAACAGCTCGCGGCCGACATCGACGCGGGTTATGCCGACCTCGAGACGCGGCTCGCGGCCCACCGCTCCGGCGACGGCTTCGTCTCCTATGTCGAGCTCACCGAGGGCGACAAGCGCGACCTGACCGACTTCATCAACGCCCTCGCCGAGCCGCTGTCGCGCCTGACCGCGACCGTGCTGTCGTGACGGCGAGCCGACGGTGAGCGCAACCCCCGAGTCCGGCGAGAACGTCCATCCGGTCGTACCTGCTGACTCCGTCGCGCCCGAGGCCCGCGGCATCAGCCGCCGCGGGCTCCTCGGGCTCGTCGGCGCCGGTGCCGCCGGTCTGGCGGCCGGCGGATTCGCCGGAGCGGGAGCGGCCGTGGCCCTCGGAGCCGCCGGCACCGCGGCGTCGGGCGGCAGCGGCATCCATCCGTTCTTCGGCGAGCACCAGGCGGGGATCACGACACCCGTCCAGGACCACCTGCACTTCGCGGCGTTCGACCTCGTGGACGGCGCCGCGCGCGACGACCTCATCTCGCTGCTGCAGGACTGGTCGTATGCCGCTTCGCGCATGACCCAGGGACTCGACGTCACGGCGAGCGGCGCCGTCGGCGGATCTCCCGAGGCGCCGCCGGACGACACGGGCGAGGCGCTCGGTCTTCCCGCGAGCTCCCTCACGGTGACCTTCGGTCTCGGTCCAGACGTGTTCGAGAAGGACGGCGTCGACCGCTTCGCCCTCGGCTCGCAGCGCCCGCCGGCCCTGCAGCCGCTGCCGTCCTTCCTCGGCGACGACCTCGACCCGCTCGGCACCGGCGGCGATCTGTGCGTCCAGGCCTGCGCAGACGATCCGCAAGTCGCCGTCCACGCGATCCGGAACCTCAGCCGCATCGCTTTCGGCCGCGCCCGCATCCGCTGGGCGCAGCTCGGATTCGGCCGCACGTCGAGGACCGATGCCGCTCAGGCGACGCCGCGGAACCTCTTCGGCTTCAAAGATGGCACGGCCAACATCCTCGCGTCCGACGGCGACGGACTGCGCGATCACGTCTGGGTCGGCGAGGAGGGCCCGGCCTGGCTCGCCGGAGGAAGCTACCTGGTGGCCCGCCGCATCCGTCAGACGATCGAGTCGTGGGATCGGCTGCGCCTGTCCGAGCAGGAGCGCACGATCGGACGCGACAAGCGCGTGGGGGCGACGCTGTCGGGCGGCGACGAGTTCACCGCGCCCGACTTCTCCGCCACCGATGATCGCGGCCGGGCACGCATCGACGTGCGCTCGCACGTGCGTCTGGCGCATCCCGACAGCAACGGCGGCGTGCGTCTGTTGCGGCGCGGCTACAACTTCGTCGACGGCAACGACGGTCGCGGCAGCCTCGAGGCGGGCCTGTTCTTCCTCTCGTACCAGCGTTCTCCGGAGCAGTTCGTGACGGTCCAGCGTGCGCTGTCGACGGATCTGCTCTCGGAATACCTCCGCCACGTCGGATCGGGCGTGTGGGCCGTTCCCCCGGGCGCGCGCGACGGATCATTCGTGGGCGAGGCCCTCTTCGCCTGAGCCGGTGGCGCGACGCCGTCCGCCGTCAGCGGCGGGCGGCGAGCAGGTCGGCGTGCCAGCGCTCGGCGACGTCGGGGTGGGCGCGCAGACGCGACTTCAGGGCGTTGTCGCCGTGCACCCCGTAAATCGGGTTTCCCGGGTCCTTCGTGACGCCCCTCGCCTCGGCGGCGAGCTCGGCTGGCAGGTCGATGAGCGGGAACGTCGCCTCGAGGGCGGGGTTGAAGAAGAACGGCACCGAGATCCGATCATTCGGATAGCGGGGCGAGACGACCCGGTGGTTCGTCGCCATCAGGTAGCCGTCGGTGGCGTGCTCGAGGAGCTCGCCGATGTTGACGACGAAGGCGCCCGGAACCGGCGGCGCGTCGACCCACTCGCCGTTGCGCTCGACCTGCAGGCCGCCCTTGCCCGGCTCGACCCAGAGCAGGGTGAGCGCGCCGGAGTCCTTGTGCGCGCCGACACCCTGGGAGGGGGCCGGATCGTCCTTGCCGGGGTAGCGGACGATCTTCAGCAGCGTCTGCGGCTCGCCGAAGTGGTCCTCGAAGTACGACGCCGGGGCGCCGAGCGCCTCCGCCCAGGCGCGCAGCAGGCGCCGGGCGACCGTAGAGAGGTGTGCGACCCAGGCGTCGGCGACCTCCTGCAGCTCGGGCTGCGCCGCGGGCCAGAGGTTCGGCCCGATGAGACGCGCGTAGTCCGGAGCGGAGGGGTCGGCCACGGCGGGGCGCTCGGGTCCGATGTCGATCTGCTCGCGCCAGTCGACCCGTCCCTGCGTCAGCTCACCGCCGATGCGCGTGTAGCCGCGGAAGTGCGGACTGTTGACGTTCTCGATCGCGAGCTTGTCGGCTTCGGGCAGCTCGAAGAACTCCCGGGCGACCTGATGGAGGCGCTCCTCGAGTCCGGCTGGGATGCCGGTGCCGGTGAGGTAGAAGAAGCCGACGTCGTGCGTCGCCGCGCGCAGGTCGCGCTGGAACCGGGCGACGGCCGCCGCGTCGCCGTCGAGCTGCGAGAAGTCGAGGACGGGGAGGGAGAGGTCGCTCATGCAGCGAGGCTACGAGCCGCCCGCGGCATCCGCTCGATTGTTGCGCGGCGTGACCGCACCGGCGCCGTTCTCGCGCGGGCGCCTCGAGCCGGTCGGGTCGTTCCGGCGGCCCTCGCGTCCGGCGAGGCTGCGATCGGCGAAGAGCCAGGCGGGTCTCGGCTCGATGAGCGGTCGGAACACCCGGCGCACCGGGCGCGTGCCGAGACCGAGCGCGATGAGCACGGAGGCGACCACGACGAGGGGGAGCCACAGCCAGGTCGGCTCGGCGTCGCGGAGCACGCCGGACTCGCGGAAGGGGTAGAGCACGAAGGAATGCAGCAGGTAGATGTACATCGTGTACTGGCCGAAGTGCGTCCAGCGGTGCGAGCCGCGCGGGACGAGGACGAAGAAGGCGGCCGTGAGCGCGAGCGCGATCAGCAGGAGCGCGACGCGGATGCCGCCGGCCCACCATTCCGCGCTGCCCGCGTCCGAGTAGCTGGCGTCGTAGAACAGCCACTTGCCGAGGTTGATCTCGCGCCAGGTGCCGATGAAGGTCCAGGCGGCCCAGCCCGCGAGGGCCAGCGTCGCGATCGCGCCGATGACCGACCACGCCGTGCGTCTGAGCAGGTCGAAGCGCGCCACGACGTCGCGATCGCGCAGCCACCAGCCGAGAACGAAGAACGGCAGGAAGCCGAGGGTCCGGGACAGCGAGAGAGTGGAGTCGATGTTCGGCAGGTAGCCCGCGACGATCGAGATCCCGAACGCCCAGGCGAGCGGCCAGCGCAGCAGTGCCAGGTAGGGGAGGACGAGCCGGAAGATCCCGAGCGCGAGCAGGAACCAGAGCGTCCACGACGGCTGGGTGGGATTCGGGTTCGCCTGGCCCTCGACGAGGAACTTCGTGAGCGTCCAGAGCCCCTCGAAGACGACATAAGGGACGATGATGTCGGTGATGACCCGAGCCATCTGCCGCCGCGACTGCGGGTCGGACTTCGAGAAATATCCCGAGATGATCGCGAACGCCGGCATGTGGAAGGCGTAGATCACGAGGTACATCGCCATCGCGATGTCGGAATCGTACGTGAGCCGCTGGATCGCGTGGCCGAGGACCACGAGCACGATGCACGCGAATCGGGCGTTGTCCCAGAAGGGGACGCGCCGTCTGGGGCGCGTCGTGGTCGTGCCGGTGGTGGCGTTCGTCATCGTGGATGAAACACTATCCGGCGGGAATACCCTCGGCGCTCCCGCGTTGCATGGTTTATATTCATTTGCATGAAACGGATGCCGCGGCATCCGGGAAGGCGGACCGACGTGAACACGCACGCGAACGACAAGACCGGCTGGCCGGGGATGCAGTTCGGCATCTTCACCGTGAGCGACATCACGGAGGACCCCACGACCGGACGGACGCCGAGCGAGGCGGAGAAGATCCGCGACGCGGTCACGATCGCCCGGCACGCGGAGGAGGTCGGGCTCGACGTCTACGCCGTCGGCGAGCACCACAACCCGCCGTTCTGGTCGTCCTCGCCCACGACGACACTCGCCTACATCGCTGCTCAGACCGAGCGGATCATCCTCTCGACGGCCACGACGCTCATCACCACGAACGACCCGGTGAAGATCGCCGAGGACTACGCGATGCTGCAGCACCTGTCCGGCGGCCGCGTCGACCTGATCATGGGCCGCGGCAACACCGGTCCCGTCTACCCGTGGTTCGGAAAGGACATCCGACAGGGGCTGCCCCTCGCGATCGAGAGCTACGCGCTCCTGCACAAGCTGTGGCGCGAAGACGTCGTGGACTGGGAGGGGAAGTTCCGCACGCCCCTGCAGGGCTTCACCTCGACGCCCCGACCCCTCGACGGGGTGGCCCCCTTCGTCTGGCACGGCTCGATCCGAACGCCCGAGATCGCCGAACAGGCCGCCTACTACGGCGACGGCTTCTTCGCCAACAACATCTTCTGGCCGAAAGAGCACTACCAGCGCCTCATCGACCTCTACCGCCAGCGCTTCGCGCACTACGGCCACGGAACGCCCGAGCAGGCGATCGTCGGCCTCGGCGGTCAGGTGTTCATGAGCGCGAACTCCCAGGACGCGGTGCGACAGTTCCGCCCGTACTTCGACAACGCCCCCGTGTACGGCCACGGCCCCTCGCTCGAGGACTTCAGCGAGATGACGCCCCTCACCGTCGGCTCGCCGCAGCAGGTGATCGACCGGTACGCGGCGATGCGCGAGACCTTCGGCGACTACCAGCGTCAGCTGTTCCTCATCGACCACGCCGGGCTCCCGCTGAAGACCGTGCTCGAGCAGCTCGACATCCTCGGCGGAGAGGTCGTCCCGGTGCTGCGCAAGGAGCTCGCGCACGGGCGCGGCGCCGACGTGCCCGATGCGCCGACGCACGCCGCGCGGGTCCGCGCGGTCTACGGCGACGGTCCCGCGCGCGAGGCGCGTCCCCGCGCCAACCGCGGCGACAACCTCAGCGGTCCCTCGCCGTACCAGGACGTCGCAGCGCCCGCCGGCGCCGCCTTCGGCGTGGGGGCCTCGCGATGAGCGTGCGCCGCATCGCCGTCGTCTCCGCCGGGCTGTCGAACCCGTCGTCGACCCGGATGCTGGCGGATCGCCTCGCGACGGCGACGATCGCCGAATTGGCCGGATCGGGCATCGAGGCGACCGCCGACATCGTCGAGCTTCGCGACCTCGCCCACGACATCACGAACAATCTCCTCACGGGGTTCGCGCCGCCCGCGCTCGAGTCGGCGATCAACTCGGTCGTATCGGCCGACGCCCTCATCGCGGTGACGCCGATCTTCTCGACGAGCTACTCCGGGCTGTTCAAGTCGTTCATCGACGTGCTCGATCCCGACGCCCTCACCGGGATGCCGGTGCTCATCGGGGCGAACGCCGGAACAGCGCGGCACTCGCTGGCGATCGACTACGCCATCCGGCCGCTGTTCGCCTACCTGCACGCAGCGCCGGTCTCGACCGGGGTGTTCGCCGCGTCGAGCGACTGGGGGAGCAAGGCCGACGACGTCGCGCCGCTGAGCGCCCGCGTCGAGCGGGGCGCCCGTGAACTCGCGGCGGCGGTCGCGGCGCGCACCCCCGTGCGCGACGCCGACCCCTTCGACCCGGCGACCTACCTCGGTGAGGGGAAGTCCTTCGGACATCTGCTCGGAGGACTCGCCGGGGAGTGATCTCCCCGCGGGAGCGGCGTCACGGCGCTCTCACGCGCGGTTCTGCGCCCGCCGCCGCGTGATCCGCGCCGCGACGACGTCGATGAGAGCGCCGATCCCGATTGCGGCGGCGACCGACAGCACGATCGCGGCGATCGGAGCGTCGGGGAGCACCGCGCCGATCGCCGCTCCGATGACCGTCTGGTACGTCGCCCACGCCGATGCGGCGACCGCGGTGAACGAGAGGTAGCGCGGCGCCGGCACACGGGTCGCTCCGGCCGTCAGATTGACGGCGAGGCGCGCGAACGGGATGAAGCGGGCGGTGAAGACCACGGTCGCGGTTCCGGCGGCGAGCCGGCGGCCCGCCCAGTCGAACGCGCGCCGCACACGGACCGCACGCATCCAGCGCCACCGACGCAGGCCGATCCGGCGACCGATCAGATAACAGAGGGCGTCCCCGCAGAACGCCGCCAGCGCAGCCACGACGATCACGGCCAGCAGCGGCGGACTCCCCGTGGCAGCCGACAGGGCGCCCGCCGCGGTGACCGCCAGCTCGCCCGGGACGACGACGAGAAGCGAGTCGACGAGCACGAGTCCGAAGACGACCACGAGGATCCACGGGCCGTCGGTGATCGAGGTCAGCAGCTCGGCGGGCACCGACCATCGATACCACCCGAGGATGAACGTCGCGGGAACGGCGACGGACAGGCATCCGCCGGGTGACGCGCGGCCGATGATCGCGTGAACATCGCGCGATGCGGGCCATCGGCGTCACCGCGGGCGCCGCCGCGGCGGCACCCTGGTCGTGTGAGAGTCGCGGTGGTCACCGAGTCCTTCCTGCCCCACATGAACGGGGTGACGGGCTCCGTGCTGCAGACGCTCGGGCATCTCGAGCGACGCGGGCACGAGGCGTACGTCATCGCTCCCGGCGCGGGCCGCGAGCACGCCCTGGCGATGCCCGGCCGCGCCGTGCCGTCTCTGCCGCTGCCGCGGTATCCGGCCGTGCGCGTCGCCGCACCGCCGGTCGCATCGATCGCTCGAGCCCTGCGCGCGTTCCGCCCCGACGTCGTCCACCTCGCCTCGCCGTTCGTCCTCGGCTGGCAGGGGCTGCTCGCGGCCGAAGCCGTCGATGCGCCCACCGTCGCCGTGTACCAGACCGATGTCATCTCCTACACCGAGCGGTACGGGCTGCCGCGGGCGACGGCTCTCGCGGCGAGCCACGTCCGCCGGCTGCATCGACGGGCGACGCTCTCGCTCGCACCGTCGGCGGCCGCGCGCCGACAGCTGGAGGGACTCGGCGTCGACCGGGTGTCGCTCTGGGGTCGGGGGGTGGACGGCATCCGCTTCGCGCCCCATCGCCGGGATGAGGGATGGCGAGCGCGGGTGGCGCCGGGCATGAGGGCCGACGAGGTCATCGTCGGATACGTCGGGCGACTCGCGCCGGAGAAGCAGGTCGAGGACCTCGTCGCCCTGCGCGGGCTTCCCGGCGTCCGGCTCGTGGTGATCGGCGACGGCCCCGCCCGCGGGGCGCTGGAGCGCCGGCTCCCTGAGGCGACCTTCCTCGGCCACCTCCACGGCGACGATCTCGCCGTCGCGATGGCGGGTCTCGACGTCTTCGTCCACCCCGGCGAGAGCGAGACCTTCGGGCAGACCATTCAGGAAGCGCAGGCCAGCGGGGTGCCGGTCGTCGCGACCGGGCGCGGCGGTCCGCTCGATCTCGTTCGCAGCAGCATCGACGGGTGGCTCTATCGCCCGGGCGACGCCGATGATCTCCGCGCCCGCGTCGCTGATATCGCGGGGGATGCCGCGAAGCGCCGCGCGTTCGCCGAGGCCGCACGCACAGCGGTCTCGGGCCGGACCTGGGAGAGTCTCGGTGACGCGCTCCTCGGCCATTACGCGCGTGCCGCGACCTTGCACCGGATCGACCGCGCGCGGCCGGTCCGCGCGTGGCCGCGCGCGGACCCGACCGCCGTCGACAGCGCGCCGCCGCTCTGGCGACGGTACGTCGCCCTCGGCGATTCCATCACCGAGGGTCTCTGCGACACCTCGCGCGCTCCGGCCGGGTCGTACCGCGGCTGGGCAGATCGTCTCGCGCAGCTGCTCGCGCTCGCCGGTCCGCGTTCGCACGGTGCCGTGCGTTTCTCCTACGCCAACCTCGCCGTCCGCAGCCGTCGCGTGCGTCACCTCGTCGAAGAGCAGGTGCCGGCGTGTCTGAGCCTGCGTCCGGATCTCGTGTCGGTGCTCATCGGCGCGAACGATCTGGTGCAGGCGCGCGTCGATGTCGCAGCCGTCGCAGGGGAGGTCGAGATCGCCGTCCGCCGACTGCGGGAGTCGGGCGCCGACGTCGTGCTCGGAACGGTGTTCCTGCCGAGCCGGATGCTCGCGGGGGTGCTCGCGCGCCGCTTCGCCGCGTACAACGCCCGGCTGCGTGAGATCGCAGCTGCCACGGGAGCGATTTTGCTCGACCTCGAGGCGGTTCCGGAGCTGCGCGGACTCGAGGTGTGGGCCGACGACAAGGTCCATCTGCGCTCCGCCGGTCACCGCCTCGTCGCCTACCGCGCCGCGGAGGCACTCGGCGTTCCGCACGCCGAGGCACTCGCGGGACTGGACGGGGCCTTCCACGACGACGAGGACGTCCCCGCAGCCGGAACCTGGCTGCGACGCGACGCCCTGCCCTGGGTCTGGCGCCGGCTGCGCGGACGGACGGCGGGCGACGGCGTCGTGGCGAAGCTGCCCGCGTACGTGGCCGTGGGGCCCGGCCCCCGTTCCCGGTCGTCCCTGCCGCAGTAGCCCGAGTGCCGCGCCCGCCTGGTGCCGGTGCGGCCCGGTGCGGGTGCAGCCGGGGCTGGGCCGTCCCGGCCCCGGGCCGGGATGCAAGGGTTCGTGGCCGGCGCGCCGGTGCGAGGACGTCGGGGCCGGGGTGTCGCATCCGTTCCCTTGCATCGGGGTTCGGCCTGGGCCCCGGACCGCGCCCCGAGCCCTGTGGCGCGCCGGGGCTCGATCCCGGCCACAGTCCCGGTCCCGGGTGCAGCCCAGCCCCGGGCCGGGATGCAAGGGTTCGTGGCCGGCGCGCCGGTCGGAGGCCGTCGGGGCCGGGGTGTCGCATCCGATCCCTTGCATCGGGGTCCGGCTCAGGCCGGGACCGCGACCCGAGCCGGGTGGCCCGCCGGGGCCCCGAGCCGGGGGGACCCCCGGGCCCCGGTCCCGGTCCGGGTGCAGCCCAGCCCCGGGGACCGGTCCCGGGTGCAGCCCAGCCCCGGGGCCGGGGTGCAAGGGTTCGTGGCCGGCGCGCCGGTGGGAGGCCTTCGGGGCCGGGGTGTCGCATCCGATCCCTTGCATCGGGGTCCGGCTCGGCCCCGGACCGTGCCCCGAGCCGGACCGTGCCCCGAGCCGGGCGGACCCCCGGGCCCGGGTGGGGACGAGGATGCCGCGGCGAACGCCGGTCAGCTCCGCCAGCGGTACTCGGTCTCGGGCCGCCCGGGCGTGCCGTAGCGCTGGTCGCGCGCGGCGCGTCCGGCGTCGGCGAGATGCTCGAGGTACCGCCGCGCGGCGACGCGAGACATGCCGAGTCGCTCGGCCGCCTCGCGAGCCGACAGCGCCCCGCCCGCGCGCAGCTGCGCCGAGACGCGCTCGAGCGTCTCGGGCGAGAGGCCCTTGGGCGTGGGGATCGTCGCCGTCGTCGGGCGCAGCGCTCCGAACATCGCGTCGATCTCCGCCTGCGTGGTGGTGCCCGTGGTCTCGCTGGCACGCTCGCGGAATCGCGCGTACTGGGTCATGCGCTCGCGGAAGTCCGCGAAGGTGAAGGGCTTCACGAGGTACTGCACCGCGCCGAGGCTGACGGCCTGGCGCACGACGTCCGCCTCGCGCACCGACGTGATGGCGATGACGTCGACACCGCGTGCCCGTGCCCGCAGGTGCCGCAGCACGTCGAGCCCCGAACCGTCCGGCATGGTCATGTCGAGAAGCACGAGATCGATCTCGGCCGCGGCAGGGCTGTCGAGAAGAGCGCGCAGGGCCGATCGGGCACCGCTGCACTCCGCGATGACGCGAAAACCGTCGAGTCGTCCCACGTACTCGCGATGGAGGTCGAGCGTGAGTGCCTCGTCGTCGACGAGCAGGACGCCGATCATGCGCTCGTCCTCGGCGGCAGGATGACGCGGAACGTCGTCGGGGCGTCGGAGAGCGTGATGACGCCGCCGGCGTCCTCGACGATCGCCGATACGAGCGCGAGTCCGACGCCCCGGCCTTCGCGCCCGGCGGGCTTCGTCGAGAAGCCGTGCTCGAACACCTGCCGATGCAGCTCCGGCGGGATGCCGCGACCGGAATCGGCCACCGCGATCTCGAGCTCGCCCTCGTCGGTGCGGGTCATCCGCAGCTCGACCCATCGAGGCTCGTCGCCGGCGGCCGCGGCATCCATGGCGTTGTCGATGAGGTTTCCGACCACCGAGACCGCGTCGACGGGGGAGAGCACCGAGCGCGGTGCGTTCGGCTCGATCCGGGAGCGCCAGCGGATGCCGCGCTCCTTCGCCTGCGACGCCTTGCCGAGCAGCAGCGCGCCGACCGTCGGGTCGCCCTCGCGGCGGGCCGCGACCTGATCGACGAGCACCTGGCTCTGGCGGGAGGTCTCGGCGAGGATGTCGATCGCCTCGGCGGTGCGCCCGAGCTCGAGCAGGGCGATGGCGGTGTGCATGCGGTTGCCGTGCTCGTGCGTCTGCGCGCGCAGCGCCTCGCCGAGGGTGCGGAGCGACTCGTACGACGAGACGGCGTCGCGCACCGCTCCGGCCGGGAGGTCTCCCGTCACCTGGCGCATCGCGCGCCGGGCCAGCACGGCGCCGATCAGCCCCGCCGCGACGAGCACCCCGGCGATCACGACGACCAGCAGGATGCGCGGACCGAGCGTCGCGGTGATGCTGCCGACCGTCACGCCGACCGACACCCACCCGACGACGGCACCGCCGACCTCGACCGGCACGATCGATCGCACGGACGGACCGAGGGTGCCCGTGAACTCCTCGGTCAGGGGCGCCGGCTCGTTCGGGATGGTCCCGAGGTACGGCTCGCCGATGCGGTCGCGGTCGCGGTGGGTGATGCGGATGCCGGCGGCATTCATCACCGTGACGAAATCCACGCGCGCGTCGTCGATGACCGCCTCGATCTGCGGCTGCAGGTCGGCCGACGCCGCCCTCCGGTCGCCGGCGGCGAGGAGCTCGGCCACCTGGGCGGAGTCGGCGACGGTCTCGGCGACGGCTCGGGTCACTCGCTCGGCCTCGACGCGAACGGTGCGGTGCCCGTCGATCAGGAGGACGGCGGTGATCCCCACCGCCAGCAGCGCCACCGCGGCCGCGACGATGAGGAACACGCGCGACGCGGCGCTGCGTCCGGCTCTCGTCGCCATCGCCTGCCCCTTCCTCGACCGCTCGGGAGCGCGCCTCGGCGCGCGCCGTGACCAATACGACCACAAATCCTCGCGTCTCGGCGCGGGTCGCATCCTGAATGAGCGCCGACAGGGACGTCGGCACCGGACAACGACTGTTCACCTGGAGGAGCAATGGCTCTCACATCATCCTTCCGCCTCCCCGGCTACAACGCGCGGCGCGGCAAGCAGGCCTGGGACAAGCACACCTGGCTCTACGTCTCGGTGATCCTGGCCGTGGTCCTCGGCGCGGTCGTCGGGCTCATCTGGCCCACCTTCGCCGTGGGGCTCGAGCCGATCGGCAAGGGCTTCGTCAACCTCATCAAGATGATGATCGCGCCCATCATCTTCTGCACGATCGTCGTCGGCGTGGGGTCGATCGCCAAGGCGGCGACGGTCGGCCGCATCGGCGGCCTGGCACTGCTCTATTTCATGGTGATGTCGACCTTCGCCCTCGCGATCGGCCTCGTCGTCGGCAACATCATCCACCCGGGTGAGGGCCTCAACATGCAGAGCGCCACCTACGACGCGGGCGCCGCGGGTGAGGCGAAGACGACGACGGAGTTCGTGCTCGGCATCATCCCGACCACCTTCTTCTCGGCCTTCACCGGCGAGAGCGTTCTGCAGGTGCTCTTCATCGCACTGCTCGTCGGCTTCGCCCTCCAGGGACTCGGCGAGAAGGGCGCGCCGATCATGACCGCCGTCAAGCACCTGCAGACGCTGGTCTTCCGCGTGCTCGGGATGATCCTCTGGCTTGCCCCGATCGGCGCATTCGGCGCGATCGCGGCCGTGGTCGGCAAGACGGGGTTCGCCGCGATCGTGAGCCTCGGCGTCCTGATGATCGCCTTCTACATCACGTGCATCGTCTTCATCGTCGCGGTGCTCGGCAGCATCCTCTACGCCGTCGCGCGCGTGAACATCTTCAGCCTCATGAAGTACCTGGCTCGCGAGTACCTGCTCATCGTCGGCACCTCCTCGAGCGAGTCCGCGCTGCCGCGTCTCATCGCCAAGATGGAGCACCTGGGCGTCTCGAAGCCCGTCGTGGGCATCACCGTCCCGACCGGCTACTCGTTCAACCTCGACGGCACGGCGATCTACCTCACGATGGCGTCGCTCTTCATCGCCGCCGGCATGGGCGCGCCGATGTCGATCCCCGAGCAGATCGGACTGCTCGTCTTCATGATCATCGCGTCCAAGGGCGCGGCAGGCGTCACCGGCGCCGGCCTCGCGACCCTCGCCGGCGGACTTCAGGCCTACCGTCCCGACCTCGTCAACGGCGTCGGCGTCATCGTCGGCATCGACCGCTTCATGTCCGAGGGGCGCGCGCTGACGAACTTCACCGGCAACGCCGTCGCCACGGTGCTCATCGGAACCTGGACCCGTCAGTTCGATCGCGAACAAGCGCGCGCCGTGCTGGCCGGCGAACGCCCCTTCGCCGAGTCGATGCTTACCGGTGGGCACGACGGCATGTCCGACGACACCGGCGCCGTCGGGACCCAGGGACTCGGCGAGGCTGCGCTCGACGAGGCGGCGGCCAAAGAGGAGCGCGCCCGGGTGCGGCGGGAGCAGCTCCGGCGCTGACCGCAGACGCGACGAGGCCGCATCCGGAGTCGATCCGGATGCGGCCTCGTCGTCGCGCGGGGGAGCGTCAGTTCTTCGACGCGGTGCGGTTCTCGGCGCTCACCATCCAGGCGAGCTGCTCGAGGCGCTCGAGGATGGAGTGCAGGATGTCCGCCGTCGTGGGGTCCTCGTCGTCGACGTCGTCGTGCACCTCGCGGCATGTCCCGACGACGGCCTCGAGGCGGGCGGTGATGAGGTCGATGACCTCGCTCGTGTCGATCTCGCCCTGCGGGAACTCCGGAAGCGTCGTCGTCTCGGCGACGGTGTCGCTCCGCCCGTCCGGCAGAGCGTGCAGCGCGCGCATGCGCTCGGCGACGGTGTCGGCGAACTCGCGCGCCGCGTCGATGATCTCGTCGAGCTGGAGATGGGTGTCGCGGAAGTTCCGGCCCACGACGTTCCAGTGCGCCTGCTTCCCCTGCAGCGACAGCTCGATGAGGTCGACGAGGACGCGCTGGACGTTCTCGCTCAGCTCCTTCGAGGCGCGGAAGCCGCTCTCGGCGTTCTGCTCGGACGTCAGGCCGGCGCCGGCGGGGCGGCGGCGGTTGCGCGTGGTCGTGTTTCCGTTCGTGGCCATGGATGCCTCCTGGGGGTCGAATGGAACCCACGCTAGGAGCCTCCGCGGCGAGATGCGTGCCGCTTGTCGCACCGCCGTTCGGCTGGTAGAGCCGGTCAGCCGCGCCGCTCGCCGACCCCGTCGACGGCCATTCGTCCGGCCGGACGATGCGCGGCGTCCCGTGCCTCCCGTCGGCGTCGAAGGGCGACCGCGGCCGAGGCGGCGAGGAGCCCCAGGCAGGCGCCGGTGGTGTTGGCGATGATGTCGACGACGCTCGTCGTGCGCTCGGGCAGAAGCGTCTGCGCGGCCTCGATCCCGACAGTGGTCACGATGGCTACGGGGAGAACGAGGTGCGACGAACGACCCAGCGCGAAGGTGAGCAGCGCACCGTACGGGACGAACAGCGCGACGTTCGCGGTGACCTCGACGCGGTTGTAGGTGATCCAGGGGACGATCTCGTCGAGCCGGTGGAGGAGAGGCGAGACGCCGCGGTCGACGGGCTCGGGCCACAGCGCGATGAATGCGAGCGTGACCACGTATGCGACGAGCAGGGTCGCGCCCGTGCGCCGCGTCGGGATCATGCCGCCGCTCGGATGCCGCGCGAGTCCACCCGCGCCCCGCTCAGCCGCTCTTGCGCCGGAACTCGCGGCGCGTCATGGCGCCGTGGGCGCCGTGCACGGCGCCGCCGCCGTCGAGGTGGGCCTCACCGGTGCGCTGCTGGGCGTTCTTCTTCTCGAGCGCCTCGCGGAACTTGCGCTTGACATCATCGGATGCAGCGCCGTCGGTCTCGTCTGATTCGCTCATCCGGCCAGGATACGCACGGAGAAGGCCCGCTGGTAGGCTGGTGCAGGTTGCCGATCGGCAACCGCTCAATTTCACACTGAGCTCCGGGAGCGGAACCGGCAGGAAGCTGGTCCCCTGTGGTGGGTTCCCATCTCCGCGCGCGATGCCGCGACGCGTGATGGTGATCTTTCACTGGTGGCCAGCGCAGGCGGTAACGCGGCCATGCCGTGCGCCCATATCTGCCTCCGCTCCTTCGCACGATCTCGTGCGCGAAACGCGCGTGCGAGTCTAAACAAAGAAGGAGAGACCTCTTGGAAGGTCCTGAAATCACCGCCGCCGAAGCCGTCCTCGACAACGGACGCTTCGGCACCCGCACCGTCCGGTTCGAGACCGGACGCCTCGCCCAGCAGGCGCAGGGCGCCGTGGCCGCGTACCTCGACGAGGAGACGATGCTCCTCTCGGCCACCAGCGCCGGCAAGCACCCGCGTGAGGGCTTCGACTTCTTCCCGCTGACCGTCGACGTCGAGGAGCGCTCCTACGCCGCCGGCAAGATCCCCGGATCGTTCTTCCGCCGCGAGGGCCGGCCCTCGACCGAGGCCATCCTCGTCTGCCGCCTCATCGACCGGCCGCTGCGTCCGTCGTTCGTCGACGGCCTGCGCAACGAGGTCCAGATCGTCATCACCGTGCTCTCCATCGCTCCCGGCGAGTACTACGACGCGCTCGCGATCAACGCGGCCTCCGCCTCCACCCAGATCTCCGGTCTGCCGTTCTCGGGCCCGATCGCCGGCGTGCGTCTGGCGCTCATCCCGGGTCACGGCGAGCACGCCGACCAGTGGGTCGCGTTCCCGAACCAGGCTCAGGTCGAAGAGGCCGTGTTCGACCTCATGGTCGCCGGCCGCGTCCTGGCCGACGGTGACGTCGCGATCATGATGGTCGAGGCCGAGGCCACCGAGAACTCGTGGAACCTCATCAAGGGCGGCGCCACCAAGCCGAGCGAGGAGATCGTGGCGCAGGGCCTCGAGGCCGCCAAGCCGTTCCTCAAGCAGCTCGTCGAGGCTCAGGCCGAGATGGCCGCGTCGTCGTCGCGCGAGCCGGGCGTCTACCCGGTCTTCCCGCCCTACACGCCCGAGGTCTACGACTTCGTGGCCGAGCGTACCTATGGCGAGCTGTCGGGGGTCTACCAGATCGCCGACAAGCAGGAGCGCCAGAGCGCCGACGACGCGATCAAAGATCGCGTCAAGGGCGAGGTCGCCGCCGCCGTCGAGGCCGAGCAGCTGCCGGCATCCGCTCTGGCGGAGTTCTCGGCGGCCTACAAGTCGGTCACCAAGAAGATCGTGCGCGGCCGCATCCTCAGCGAGGGCGTCCGCATCGACGGTCGCGGACTCGCCGACATCCGTCCGCTCGATGCCGAGGTCCAGGTGATCCCGCGCGTGCACGGCTCGGCGATCTTCCAGCGCGGCGAGACCCAGATCATGGGTGTCACCACGCTGAACATGCTGAAGATGGAGCAGCAGATCGACTCGCTGTCGCCCACGACCAGCAAGCGCTACATGCACCATTACAACTTCCCGCCCTACTCGACCGGTGAGACCGGCCGGGTCGGCAGCCCGAAGCGTCGCGAGATCGGGCACGGCTTCCTGGCCGAGCGCGCGCTCGTGCCGGTGCTGCCCAGCCGCGAGGAGTTCCCCTACGCGATTCGTCAGGTCTCCGAGGCCCTCGGATCGAACGGATCGACCTCGATGGGTTCGGTCTGCGCCTCGACGCTGTCGCTGCTGAACGCCGGTGTGCCGCTCCGCGCGGCCGTCGCGGGCATCGCGATGGGTCTCGTGTCCGACACCGTCGACGGCGAGACGCGCTACGCGGCGCTGACCGACATCCTCGGCGCCGAGGACGCGCTCGGCGACATGGACTTCAAGGTCGCCGGAACCAACGAGTTCATCACCGCGATCCAGCTCGACACGAAGCTCGACGGCATCCCGACCTCGGTGCTGACCGCCGCGCTGACGCAGGCGAAGGATGCGCGTCTGACGATCCTGAACGTGCTGAACTCGGCGATCGACAGCCCCGACGAGATGGCGCCGACGGCTCCGCGCGTCATCAGCGTGCAGATCCCCGTCGACAAGATCGGCGAGCTGATCGGCCCCAAGGGCAAGACGATCAACGCGATCCAGGACGAGACCGGCGCCCAGATCTCGATCGAGGACGACGGCACCGTCTACATCGGCGCCGTCGACGGCCCCTCCGCCGAGGCTGCCCGCGCGCAGGTCAACGCGATCGCCAACCCGACCAACCCCGAGGTCGGCGAGCAGTTCCTGGGCACGGTCGTGAAGATCGCGACCTTCGGCGCGTTCGTCTCGCTGCTGCCCGGCAAGGACGGCCTGCTGCACGTCAGCGAGGTCCGCAAGCTCGCGGGCGGCAAGCGTGTCGAGAACGTCGAGGACGTCCTCGGCGTCGGTCAGAAGATCCTGGTGCGCATCACCAAGATCGACGACCGCGGCAAGCTCTCCCTCGAGCCCGTGGTCGAGGAAGCGGCTTCCGCCGCTGCGGACGAGGCCCCCGAGGCCCCGGCCGAGAGCTGAGACGCGTCGCACGTCATCGGATGCCCGTCCCCGGTTCGGGGGCGGGCATCCGTCGTCCCGATGCCCGTCCGCAGCCGATCCGCCGCGCGCGGCGCGACCGTGATGAAACAGTTATCGGAAATTCACGGCCCGGCCCCGATAATCCGCGGCGGTGGCTCGAACGTGACCTACTCTCGTAGTGCGCGCCCGGGGTGCAGCGCGGCAAGAATCCTCGGCGCTGACGCGGAGGTGTGACATGACGGGCGAACGGGTGGTCCAGGCCGAGCCCGTCGGAGCGCCCGCCACCCACCCCTCGACTCCCATCCCCGTCCACGGGCCGCCGATCGGATCGCGTCTTCGCGTGCCGCTCGGCGAGACCGGACTCTCGATCTTCCCGCTCATCCTCGGCGGTGCCGAGTTCGGATGGCGGATCGATCTCTCGGCCAGCCACGCCGTCCTCGACGCATACCGTGCGCGCGGGGGAAACGCCCTCCACACCTCCGACGCCTCCGCCTCCGGTCGCAGCGAGCACATCATCGGGCGCTGGCTGCAGAGCCGGGCCGTGCGCGACGAGTTCGTCCTCGCCGTCCGCGTCGGATCGCATCCCGACAATCCCGGCCTCGGCTCGGTCAACCTCGTCCGGGCCGTGGAGGGCTCGCTCACCCGGCTGGGCACCGATCGCATCGACGTCCTCTACCTGGATGCCGCGGCCGACTCGACCACCGCCCTCGAAGACACCCTCGCCACCGCCGAATGGCTCGTCGACAGCGGGAAGGTCCGGGCGATCGGCGCTGCCGGCTACACGGCTCTCCAGCTCGTCGAGGCCCGCATCCTCGCGTCCGCCGGATACCCGCGGATCGCGGCGCTCGACGTGCCGTACAACCTGCTCCACCGTGCCGAGTTCGACGGCGACATCCGTCTGATCGCGGGGGCGCAGGGTCTCGCCGTGACCCCGTCGCAGGCGCTCGAGCACGGCTACCTCACCGGTCGCCACCGCGATCGCGCCGGTCTCTCCGTCAGCGTTCGCGGATCACAGCTCGCCGCCTGGATGAACCGTCGGGGAACGCGCGCGCTCCGTGCGCTCGACCGCATCTCCGACGAGCTCTCCGTTCCCACCGCGGCGATCGCGGTGGCCTGGCTCCTGGCGCAGCGCGTCGTCGCCGCCCCGATCGTCAACGCGAGTCTCCCCGGCCACGTCGAGGAGCTCGTCCAGGGGGTCGGCACACGGCTCGGACGCGGACACCTCGCCGACGTCGCCCGCGCCGTGGAATGAGCGCGCGGGATCGATCCTGAGCATCTCCGTACCCGTGTCGGAGCCGTGTCGTAGGCTGAAAGCGCCCTGTTCATCGTTTCGAATCGAGCTTCCGTGACGCAGTACCTCTATCTCGTGCGCCATGGGGAGCACCAGGACGCGGAGCACGGTCTCGAGGACGGTCCGCTCTCACCGCGCGGGCGGCGGCAGGCCGAGCTGCTCGCCGATCGCATCTCCGGCGTGCCCCTCGACGCCGTGTGGCACTCTCCCCTCGAGCGCGCCCAGGAGACGGCCCGCGCGGTCGCCAAGCGGCTGCCCGCCCTCTCGCCGCAGGCGTCGTCGCTCCTCTTCGACTGCGTTCCGACCGGAATGACCCCCGACACGCCCGCGTCATACGAACCGTTCTTCGGCTCGTACACCGAAGCCGAGACGGATGCCGGGTCGGCTCAGATGGCCGACGCGGTCGGGGAATTCCTGGGGCGCCGACCCGACTCGCACGACCTGCTCATCACCCACAACTTCGTGATCGCCTGGTTCGTGCGCGAGGTGCTGCAGGCACCGGACTGGCGGTGGCTGACGATCAACCAGGCGCACTGCGGACTGACCGTGCTCGCGCAGCGCCCCGGACGGCCCTGGACTCTCGTCTCGCACAACGACCTGGCGCATCTCCCGGTCGAGCTGCGCACGGGACTGCCCGACATCCTTCCGGTCTGAGCCCCGCGCGGCTCGCCGGTTTGGCCGCCACGGCGCGGAGCCGGAGAATCGATCGGTGCTCGATGGTCCCCTCCTCGCCGACTGGCTGCCGGTCTCGGTCCCCGCGCTCGCCTTCCTGGTGATCGCGGCACTCACGGCGGGGTGGGTGGACGCCGTGGTGGGCGGGGGAGGCCTCATCCAGCTGCCGGCCCTCGTCATCGGCGTGCCGAAGGACATCGCGACGCCTTTCATCCTCGGCACCAACAAGGTGTCGTCCTTCGCCGGCACCCTGTCGGCCAGCTGGGTGTACCTGCGCCGCATCCGCGTGCAGCTCGTCCTGCTCGTGCCCCTCGTCGCCGGGGCCTTCGGCGGCTCCGCGGTCGGTGCGGCGCTGTCGCGCTACGTCCCGCGCGAGCTGCTCACACCGATCGTGCTCGTGGCCGTCGTGATCGTCGCGCTCTACACGCTGTTCAAGCCCGAGATGGGACTCGTCCACGAACCGAGGCACGACGAGCGATCGGCGATCGTGTGGCGCTCCGCGCTCATCGGACTCTCCGTCGGCTTCTACGACGGCATCCTGGGTCCCGGCACGGGGTCGTTCTTCGTCATCCTGCTCGTGGCCGTGCTCGGCTACGGCTTCCTGCAGGCCAGCGTCAACGCGAAGATCGCGAACCTCACGACCAATCTGGCCGCGATCATCGTCTACGGCGTGCACGGCGAGATCCTCCTCGTGCTCGCCGTCGCGATGGCCGCGGGCAACATGGTGGGCGGGTTCGTCGGTGCCCGGATGGCCACGCGCGGCGGCAGTCGCTTCGTGCGCATCGTCTTCCTCGTCGTGCTGTCGATCCTGATCGTGAAGCTCGCGTGGGACACGCTCGTGCAGTTCGCCCCCGCGTAGGCTGAGAACCATGACCACGCGCGTGGCCCTCGTGGGCGGCACCGGCAAGCTCGGCACCATCATCCGCGGGGTGATCGACGAGACCGATGGCTTCGCCGTCTCGGCCGTCCTCGGCAGTGCGAGCGATCTGAGCGAGCTCGACGGCGCCGATCTCGTCGTCGACGCATCGACGCCCGCGGTCTCGATCGACATCGTCCGGGCGGCGATCGAACGCGGCGTCAACGTCCTCGTCGGCACCTCCGGATGGTCGGCCGAGCGCATCGCGCTCGTTCGTCCGCTCGTGGATGCCGCGGGCATCGGCGCCGTGTTCATCCCCAACTTCTCGCTCGGCTCCGTCATCGGCAGCGCATTGGCCGCAGCCTCCGCGTCGTTCTTCCCCTCGATCGAGATCGTCGAGGCGCACCGCGAGACGAAGGTCGACTCGCCGAGCGGCACGGCCGTTCGGACCGCCGAGCTCATCGCCGCGGCCCGGAGCGGTGTCGGGCCGGTCGAGTCCCCGCACGTCGATCAGCGCGCCCGGGGCCAGAAGGTCGCGAGCGTCCCGATCCATTCGCTGCGCCGGCCGGGCGTCGTGGCGCGGCAGGAGACGATCCTGTCGGGGCCGGGGGAGTCGCTTTCGATCGTCCACGACACCATCGAGCCGGCGCGGGCCTACGAGCCCGGTATCCGCATCGCCCTCGCCGCTGCGCGCGACGCGTCGGGGGTCACGGTCGGGCTCGACAGCTTCATCGACATCGGCATCCGCACCCCGCACGGACGCGCCGCTGCGGCCGGCGACGAGGGCGGGGTTCCCGGCCAGGTGGCTCGCACCACCGGCGCATGAGCGCGCGTATCCTCGCCGCCGTGATGGCGGTGCTCCTGGCCGTATACATCGTCTTCGTCGGGCACCGCGCAGTTCTGCTGCTCGGTTCCGGCGACGCGGTGGGAATAGCGATGGGAGCGGCTCTCGTCGTCCTTCCCCTCGTGGCGACCTGGGCGCTGTGGCGCGAGCTGAGCTTCGGCGTCCACGCGTCGCGGCTCGCGCGGCAGCTCGAGGCCGACGATGCGCTGCCGAGCGAGGAGCTGGATGTGCGCCCCAGCGGTCGGGTCGATCGTGCCGAGGCCGACGCGCTGTTCCCGACGTATCGCGCCGCCGTCGAGGCGGCACCGGAGGACTGGCGCGCGTGGTTCCGGCTCGGACTCGCCTACGACGGTGCGGGCGACCGCCGCCGTGCCCGCGAAGCCGTGCGCACCGCGATCGCGCTCGAGCGTCGCGCTCGCCGCTCCTGACCCCCCCGCCAGCCCGCCTCCGCCAGCCCGCGAGTCGATCGAGTTCGCTGGAGACGATCCGACGTTCCGGATGGGTCGGCGCGAAGCGGATCGATTCGCGGGCTGGAGCGGGGATCAGCGCTCGGGCACCACGGCGGCGATCGCGTCCTGCACGCGCGGGTGGGCGAAGGTGAAGCCGGAGCGTTCGAGCACGGCGGGCGCGAGGTCGGTGTCGTTCGTCAGCAGGGCGTCCGCGGCATCCCGTCCGAGAACGACGCGCAGGGCGAACTCGGGGGCGCGCACGAGGTAGGGGCGGTTCATCCGCATCGCGAGCTGGAAGCCGAGGTCGTTCGCCGTCGCCCGCGTCGGTCCGGTGAGGTTGACCGGGCCCGAGACATCGGCGTCGATCAGGTGGCGGACAGCCGACACCTCGTCCTCGAGCGAGATCCACGGCCACACCTGCGTGCCGCGGCCGATCGGACCCGCGATTCCGAGCCGGGTGAGCAGCATGAGAGGCTTCAGCACCGCATCCGGATGCACGAGCGGCGCCGTCCGCAGGAAGACGACGCGCGCCCGGTCGCCCGCCGAGGCCGCGGCACCCTCCCACTCCCCGCAGAGGTCGGCGAGGAAGGTGTCGCCGCGTGGTGCCGTCTCATCCATGCGAACGCCGGGTCGCGAGGGGTAGTATCCCGTGGCCGACGCCGACAGAAACGCGGGAGCGTCGTCGCCGAGCGCACGGACGGCCGTCGCGAGCGACTCCGTCGGCAGCAGACGCGACCACACCAGCTCGTGCTTGTACGACCGCGTCCACGGCAGCCGGCTGATGCTGGCGCCGTTGAGACCGACCACCGCTCGCGCGCCGGCGATGACGTCGGGGTCGAGGGGCTGCTCACCGGGCCACCACTGCACCTCGTCCGGTCCGCCCGGCTCGTGGCGGACGAGCTGGATGACCGGGATGCCGTCGGCGCGCAGGCTGTCGGCGAGTGCGCTCCCGATGAGCCCGGAAGCGCCGGCGAGGACGACGGGGGCCGCGGCGTCCGGCTCAGCCAAGCGTCGCCTCGAGGGTGATCTCGATGCCGGCGAGCGCGGCGGAGACCGGGCATCCGCTCTTCGCCTCCTGGGCGATGCGATCGAAGTCCTCGGTCGACAGGCCGGGCACGACGGCGTGGACGTTCAGGTGCGACCCGGTGATGCCCGTGCCCGGGATGAAGGTGACGGCGGCGCTGGTCTCGACGCTCTCGGGCGGCGTGCCGTTCTCGGCGAGAGCGTGAGAGAGAGCCATGGAGAAGCAGGACGAGTGGGCGGCGGCGATGAGCTCCTCGGGCGTGGTGACCGCCTGGGACCCCTCGCTGCGCGCCTTCCAGTTGACCTCGAACGGCCCTTGGTTCGAGCTCTCGAGGGCGATCCGACCCGACCCCTCGGTCAGGCTTCCGGTCCAGCTGGTGGTGGCTTCGCTCGTGACGCTCATGTCGTTCCTCCTCGCAGGTGTCGGCGCGATCTGCGCCCTCGCGATGAGCCTAGGGCGCGTGCACGCACCCGGGAACGTCTTGACAGGTCGGCACCGTTGCACCGCTCCGGGCTCAGACGGCGGCGGTCTCGCCGTTCAGGCGCAGCAGTTCGAGACGGACGACCTCGCGCCCGGGAATGCCGCCGAACCGGGTGCGGACGACGCCGCGCGAGTCGAGCACGAGGGTCGTCGGGGTCTGCAGGACGTTGAAGTGGCGTGCGATGTCGGGGCGGTCGGTGAGGTCGACGTCGAGATGCGCGACACCCTCCTCCTCGCCGGCGAGCGAGGCGAGCAGGCGATGGACGCCCGGGCAGCGCGAGCACGTGGCCGTGCTGAACTGCAGCAGCGTCGCCGTCCGACCGAGCGCATCGGGAGCCGCGCCGAGCCGCAACGGGTCGACGGTCTCCTCGTGCGAGACCGACCGGGGCCGCCCGTCGCGCCACCGGATGACGAGACCCAGGATCACGGTCGCCGTCAGCAGGACGGCGAGGATGATCGCAGCGGTCAGGAGGTCCACGACAGATCACAGTAGCGCCATCCGGGGCCGGCGGACGCGGCCGCTGACGGTACGCTGGCTGGGTGAGCGACGCCGAGCAGACCCCGTCCGAATCCGCGATCGAATTCCGCAGCGACGTCACCGTCGAGCTCGTCCGCTCCAGTGCCGCCGACGCCGACGTCCTGTTCGCCGCGCGCGTGTCGACCCAGGGCGAGCAGACGCTAGATGCCGCGGCCGCCGGCACCGAGGCGACGAGCCGCGACCGAGGCCTCATCAACTACCTCATGCGCGACCGTCACGGCTCGCCCTTCGAGCACAACTCCCTGACGTTCTACGTCCAGGCGCCGATCTTCGTGTTCCGGGAGTTCATGCGTCACCGCATGGCGTCCTACAACGAGGAGTCGGGCCGCTACCGCGAGCTGCGACCGGTCTTCTACGTGCCCGCGCGCGAGCGCAACCTGAACCAGGTGGGCAAGCCGGGAGCGTACGAGTTCCACCCGGGGACCGACGAGCAGTTCGCCGTCGTCGACGAGACCACCCGCGCCGCTTCGATCCAGGCGTTCGAGGCGTACCAGCGGATGCTGTCGGCCGGCGTCGCACGCGAAGTCGCCCGCATCGTGCTGCCGCTGAACATCTACTCGTCCATGTACGTCACGATGAACGCCCGCGCGCTCATGAACTTCCTCTCGCTCCGCACCAAGGTCGAGGGGACGCACTTCCCGTCGTTCCCGCAGCGCGAGATCGAGATGTGCGCCGAGAAGATGGAGACGGCGTGGCGCGAGCTCATGCCGCTCACGCACGCGGCGTTCAACGCGAACGGCCGCGTCGCGCCCTGATCCCCAGGCCGATCCGATCCTTCGTCGAACCTGATCCTCGGGCGAACCTGATCCTCAGGCGAAGCGGCCGAGCCGGATGCCGGCGTAGGCCAGCGCGGCGACCGTCTCACCGTCGCTGATCGCTCCGGACATCACGGCACGCAGGGCGTCGGCGAACGGCATCCACATGACCCGTTCGATGCCTTCCTCGAGCTGCGAGCGTTCGGCGTCGCGCGCGATCGAGAGCTCCCGGGCCAGGAAGACGTGCTCGGGGGCGACGGCGATGCCGTTGAGCGCGTTCATCCGTCCCAGCGGCTCCCAGGAGGCGGCGATCAGTCCCGTCTCCTCGAGCAGTTCCCGCTGCGCCGCGACGAGCGGATCCTCGCCGTCGCTGCCGCCCGCGGGGACCTCGAGGGAACGGCCGGTCGTGTAGCGGTCGACCTCGACGAAGCAGACCCGGTCGTCGCGATCGAGCGCGACGACGAAGACGGCCGGATGCCGCATCTCGACGACGCCGTAGATGCCGTCGCCGGCGGGGCCGGTGACCTCGTCCTCGCGCACCGAGATCCACCGGTTGTCGTACACCGCGCGGGTGCCTCGCGTCGTCCAGGCCATGACGTCACCCTACGATCGGCGCCTGGCACCTCTTGCCGATACGTTCGTCGGGTCGGTGGGGCTGGAGTCGCCGCGGACAGCCGCCGGGTCGCATCCCGCACCGCCCGTCCGACAGACGTATCCGCGGGCCGCCCGTCCACTCGCCCACCCGTCCCTCCCCGCCTGGCCGCGCGCGCGACGGGTCCACGGAACCCCCGCGGCACCTGCCCTGTGCTCCCGCTCGCCGCCAGCGTTGGAGCATGAGCGCACACGAGCTGGCCGCGAGGATCCGAGTCATGGGCGGGTGTGTGCGGTCGCGGTGGTTGACGTCGCGCGGTGTTACGCGCCTGCAGCTCGCGCGCGCGGTCGACGGCGGAGTGCTGACGCGGGTGCGTGCCGGTGTCTATGCCGTGCCAGACGCCGACCCGGAGCTGGTCGAGGCCGCGGCCCACGGCGGTGAGCTGTGCTGCACCTCCGCCCTCCGGCGCTGCGGCGTCTGGGTGCTGGACCCGGGGAAGCGGCTGCATGTCCGGGTGGGCCGTGCCGGGCGGGTCCACCCGCATCCCGGATGCCGCTGCGTCACCCATCGCGACGGCGACGACGCGGCGTTCGGCGCGGTCTCGGTCGTGCACGCCCTGATCCAGACGGCATCGTGCCAGGGCGCCGAGGGCTTCTTCGCCGCGTTCGAGTCGGCCTGGCGGCTCGGCCTCCTCACGTCGGCCGACCGCGCCGAGGTGCGCGCGAGCCTTTCGGCGCGGTTCCGCTACCTGGTCGATCTCGCGCGCCCCGATGCGGACAGCGGACTCGAGTCGCTGCTGAGGCTCCGACTCTGGCGGTTGGGCATCTCGCTTCAGAGCCAGGTCTTCGTCAACGGAGTGGGGCGGGTCGACTTCCTCGCCGCCGGGGTGCTGATCATCGAGGTCGACGGTCGGCAGAATCACGACGGGCGAACGCTCCGCCACAAAGACCTCGTCCGGGACGCGGAGGCTGCAGCACAGGGCTTCGAGACGCTGCGCTTCGACTATGCCCTCGTCGTCTTCGACTGGCCGCGTGTCGAGCGCGCGATCCTGACGCGGTTGAGCGTCCTCCGCGCGTGCACCTGACGGCGAGGCGGATACACGCGTCGGGCAGCTGGTGCTCGTGCGGCCTCGGCAGCTCGAGACGCAGCACCGGCACCACCGGCCCGACGAACGTATCGCCGAGCCCGGGCGGGGTCGCGTCGGCGGGGCGCGCAGCGGCCTCGCCGGGACGGAACCGATACCCTGGGAGCATGACGCATGCGGGCAATCCCTTCGGGCAGGTTCTCGTCGCGCTGGTCACCCCGATGACCGCCGACGGCGAAGTCGATTGGCCCGCGGTCGAGAAGCACATCGACGACGTCATCACCGCCGGCGCGGACGGCATCGTCGTCACCGGCACGACGGGCGAGACCTCGACGCTGACCGACCCCGAGAAGCTCCGCCTCGTCGAGGTCGGCAAGTCCGTCTCGGCCGGCCGCGCGAAGATCATCACCGGAGGCGGCTCGAACGAGACCGCGCACGCGATCGAGCTCTACAAAGCCAGCGAGAAGGCCGGCGCCGACGGCATCATGATCGTCACGCCGTATTACAACAAGCCCACCCAGGCCGGCATCCTCACGCACTTCCGGCTCGTCGCCGACGCCACCGACCTCCCGGTCATCCTCTACGACATCCCCGGGCGCACCGGCGTGCCCATCAGGTACGAGACGATCCTCCGCCTCGCCAAGCACCCCAACATCCTCGCCGTCAAGGACGCCAAGGGCGACTTCAGCGAGGTCAGCCGTGTGCTGAACCAGACCGACCTCATGTACTTCTCGGGCGACGACGCCAACGTCCTGCCGCACCTGTCGATCGGCGCCGTCGGTCTCATCGGCGTCACGGCGAACATCACCGCGACGCCGTACCGCACCATCGTGGACGCCGTGAACCGCGGCGACCTCGCCGCGGCGACCGCGGCGCACAAGAGCCTCGAGCCGCTCGTGCGCGCGACCATGACGCACGTCCCCGGCACGGTGAGCGCGAAGTACATCCTCCACGGCCTCGGTCGCATCTCGAGCCCGCGCGTGCGCCTGCCGCTCGTCGGCCCCGAAGAGTGGGAGGCCGCGCTCATCGAGGACGAGCTCGCCCTCGTCTCGGGTGTTCCGGGCGCCGATTTCTCCAACTTCCGTCCCGACCGCAATGCCGCCGCCGGCGGTGCCCTGCCCAAGGTGCACGGGACGACCCGCTAGACGAAACAACGGGATGCCGGGGATCGCCCGCATCCCGAGGAAGCACGCACATGCCCACGAACGTCTTCAGCCCGCCCGCCCTCGAGTCCGGAACGCTGCGGGTCTACCCGCTCGGCGGTCTCGGCGAAGTCGGCCGCAACATGACCGTCTTCGAGTACGACGGGAAGCTCCTCGTCATCGACTGCGGAGTCCTCTTCCCCGAGGAGCACCAGCCGGGTGTCGACCTCATCCTCCCCGACTTCGAGCCCATCCGGCACCGCCTGAACGACATCGTCGGCGTCGTCCTCACGCACGGCCACGAAGACCACATCGGCGCGGTGCCGTATCTCCTCAAGCTCAAGGGCGACATCCCCCTCATCGGCTCGGGGCTCACGCTCGCCCTCATCGAGGCGAAGCTGAAAGAGCACCGCATCCGTCCGTTCACGCTGACGGTCACCGAGGGGCAGAGCGAGCAGGTCGGACCGTTCGACCTCGAGTTCATCGCCGTGAACCACTCGATCCCCGACGCCCTCGCCGTCGCCGTCCGCACGCCGGCGGGCCTCGTGCTCGCCACGGGCGACTTCAAGATGGATCAGCTGCCGCTCGACGGCCGGATCACCGACCTCCGCGCCTTCTCGCGCCTGGGAGAGGAGGGCGTGGACCTCTTCCTCGTCGACTCGACGAACGCGGATGTGCCGGGGTTCACCCCGACCGAGCGTGCGATCGGTCCGGTCCTCGACCAGGTCATCAGCAAGTCGCCCCGCCGCGTGATCGTCGCGAGCTTCTCGAGCCACGTGCACCGCGTGCAGCAGGTGGTGGATGCCGCGGCCGCCAACGGCCGTCGTGTCGCCTTCCTGGGGCGCAGCATGGTGCGCAACATGACCATCGCCGAGAACCTCGGCTACCTCAACGTGCCCGACGGCGTCCTCATCGACTACAAGAAGGCCAAGGACCTGCCCGACGATCAGATCGTCTACATGTCCACCGGCTCCCAGGGCGAGCCGATGGCGGTTCTCTCGCGCATGGCCAACCTCGAGCACGCGATCGAGCCGGGACCGGGTGACACCGTCATCCTCGCCTCGAGCCAGATCCCCGGCAACGAGAACGCGATCTACCGCGTCATCGACGGCCTGACCAAGCTCGGCGCGAACGTCGTCCACAAGGGCAATGCGCGCGTCCACGTCTCGGGGCACGCGGCTGCCGGCGAGCTGCTCTACTGCTACAACATCCTGAAGCCGCGCAACGTCCTGCCGGTGCACGGCGAGTACCGCCACCTCATGGCCAACGCCAAGCTCGCCCAGGACACCGGCGTTCCCGCCGAGCGGACGATCCTCGGCGAGAACGGCACCGTCGTCGACCTCAAGGACGGCGTCGCGGAGGTCGTCGGCCAGCTCGACATCGGCTTCGTCTACGTCGACGGCTCGACCGTCGGCGAGATCACCGACGCGGACCTCAAGGATCGTCGCATCCTGGGGGAGGAGGGCTTCATCTCCGTCATCGTCGTGGTCGATTCGAAGACGGGCCAGGTCGTCAGCGGGCCCGAGATCCACGCCCGCGGTGTCGCCGAGGACGACTCCGTGTTCCAGGGGGTCAAGCCGAAGATCGCCGCGGCGCTCGCCGAGGCGGTGCAGTCGGGTGTCCGTGACAACCACGCGCTCTCGCAGGTCGTCCGTCGCGTGATCGGACGCTGGGTGAATCAGTCGCTGCGCCGCCGTCCGATGATCGTGCCGCTCGTGATCGAGGCCTGACCCGGGTCGATACCCGCGTCGTTCCGCGAGATCCGGGGTGGCCCGGCGTACCGTGGGACGCATGGCCAGGAGCACGAACGCGCCTTCCGGACGCCGCGCACCGGCGAAGACCTCGACAGCGCGCGCCCGCAAGAGCGACCCGCCGCCCAAGCGGTACGTCGGTGACGACGATCGACCGCCGGTGATCGCTCGCGCGTGGATGGGGCTCGCCCACGCGACCGGCGGGATGTTCCGGGCCTTCGGGCCCGAGACGCTCGAGAAGGATCAGCGCCGCGACGGTCTGCCGTTCCTGTTCGTGCTGCTCGCGATCGTCGGCGCGGCCGTGGAGTGGTTCCTCATCGGCACCGAGCCCGGGACGCTCATCAGCGCCTACACGGTCGGCGCCCTGATCGGCCGCGAGGCGTTCATCATGCCCGTGCTTCTGCTGTTCCTCGCGGGGTGGCTGTTCCGACACCCCGCGTCCGTGCACGACAACGGCCGCATCGGCATCGGCTTCGGCATGTTCGTTCTCGCCATCGCGGGCTTCTGCCACGTCTTCGGCGGCCGGCCGGAGCCGCGTCTGGGACTGCCCGGACTGAGCGAGGCGGGCGGACTGTTCGGCTGGACCGTCGGCGAGCCGCTGACGATCCTCACGGAGTACGGCGCCGCGGCGGTGCTCGGGCTGCTCGTCGTCCTGAGCATCCTCATCCTGACCAAGACCCCGCCGAATCGCATCGGCGTCCGACTGGGCGATCTCTACGCCTGGATGTTCGGCGCCGAGCGCGCCGTCGCCGACCCCGACGGCGAGGCTCCGACCGTGGCATTCTCGTCCAAGCGCGGCAAGAAGGCGGATGCCGCGGCCGACGACGATGAGGACGACGACGCGCTGCCGTGGTGGCGTCGCAACAAGAGCGGACGCGAAGAGGACCCCGACGACGGCGCCGGGTCGCAGGATCTGACCGAGCTCCTCGGCCCCTCCATCGCCGGCGGCTTCGAGCAGGCGGTCGCGCCGGCCCCGGCGCCGACGCCTCCGCCCGTGCCGCCGCTGCCCGACGCGCAGACCGAGGTCATCGACCCCGCCGTCATCGAGCGCGCCGCACAGGCCGCGCGCTCCGGCCGCGCGGCCGACACCGCCGTGCGCGACGACGGCGACACCGGCGAGATCGACGAGCTTCCCGGGCTCACCGGTCTGGGCGGTGACTTCCACGGCCAGCCGCCGACGACCCCGTACCGGCTTCCGGCCGTCGCCGCTCTCGGCGCGGGCACGCCCGCGAAGACCCGCTCCGAGGCGAACGACGCCATCGTGCGCGCCATCACCGGCGTCTTCGAGCAGTTCTCGATCGACGCGAAGGTCACCGGCTTCTCGCGGGGTCCGACGGTCACCCAGTACGAGATCGAAGTCGGCCCGGGAACCAAGGTCGAGAAGATCACCGCGCTCACGAACAACATCGCCTACGCCGTGGCATCGAACGAGGTCCGCATCCTCGCCCCGATCCCGGGCAAGAGCGCGATCGGCGTCGAGATCCCGAACACCGACCGCGAGATCGTGACGCTCGGCGACGTGCTGCGCTCGAACGCCGCCACATCGTCGACGCACCCGATGACCATCGGCGTCGGCAAGGACGTCGGCGGCGGCTTCGTCGTGGCGAACCTCGCGAAGATGCCCCACCTCCTCGTGGCCGGCTCGACGGGCTCGGGCAAGTCGAGCTTCGTCAACTCGATGATCACGAGCCTCCTGATGCGCGCGAAGCCCACCGATGTGCGCATGGTGCTCATCGACCCGAAGCGCGTCGAGCTCACGAGCTACGCCGGCGTCCCGCACCTGATCACCCCCATCATCACGAACCCCAAGAAGGCCGCCGAGGCGCTGCAGTGGGTCGTGAAGGAGATGGACATGCGGTACGACGACCTCGCGTCGTTCGGCTTCCGCCACATCGACGACTTCAACAAGGCCGTCGTGGCCGGCGAGATCCAGCTGCCCGCCGGCAGCGAGCGTATGCTCAAGCCGTACCCGTACCTGCTCGTGGTCGTCGACGAGCTCGCCGATCTCATGATGGTCGCTCCGCGCGACGTCGAGGACTCGATCGTCCGCATCACCCAGCTCGCCCGGGCCAGCGGCATCCATCTGGTGCTGGCGACGCAGCGACCGTCGGTCGACGTCGTCACCGGCCTCATCAAGGCGAACGTGCCGTCGCGGCTGGCCTTCGCGGTCACGAGCGTCACGGACTCCCGCGTCATCCTCGACCAGCCCGGAGCCGACCGGCTCATCGGGCAGGGTGACGCCCTCTTCCTGCCGATGGGGACGTCGAAGGCCATCCGCGTCCAGGGAGCCTGGGTGGCCGAATCGGAGATCGAGAAGGTCGTCTCGCACGTCAAGGGCCAGGCGCAGCCGGAGTACCGCTCCGACGTGGCGGCGGTCGCGGAGAAGAAGGAGATCGACGCCGACATCGGCGACGACCTCGAGCTGCTGCTGGCGGCCGCCGAGCAGATCGTCTCGACCCAGTTCGGTTCGACGTCGATGCTGCAGCGCAAACTGCGCGTGGGCTTCGCGAAGGCCGGGCGTCTCATGGACCTGCTCGAGTCCCGCGAGATCGTCGGGCCCTCCGAGGGGTCGAAGGCGCGCGACGTCCTCGTGGCGCCCGAGCAGCTCCCCGCGGTTCTGGCGCGACTGCGCGGCGAGGAGCCACCGGCCACCCCCGCGGCCTCGCCTGATCCGCTCGACGCGCAGTTCGACGGACTCGAGGTCGTCGACGCCGACGAGGCGTCGGAGGACGCCTGGGGCCTCACCGGCCGCGACTGACGGCTAGGCTCGCTCCGTGGCCATCCCGAGGCAGCTCCCGAACGCGATCACGATCGTGCGCATCCTGTGCGCGCCCGTCTTCGTCTGGATGCTGCTCGCCGACGACGGGGCGGACGGCGCGCTGCGCTGGTGGGCCGCCGCGCTCTTCATCGTCGCCATCGCCACCGACGGCATCGACGGCTACCTCGCGCGTCGCTACGAGATCGTCACCGATCTCGGGAAGCTGCTCGACCCGATCGCCGACAAGGTGCTGACGGGTCTGGCCTTCATCGGGCTCTCGATCCTCGGTGAGCTGCCGTGGGCGTTCACGATCCTCGTCCTCGTCCGCGAACTCGGCATCACCGTGCACCGTCTCGTGGTCGCCGGCGACCACGTCGTCGCGGCCGCCTGGATGGGGAAGCTGAAGACGGTCGCGCAGGCGGTGGCGCTCTCGCTCGCCCTGCTGCCGCTGTGGACGGTGGTGGGGGAGTGGGTGCACGTCCTCAACACCGTGACCATGACGATCGCCGTCGTCCTCACCGTGGCCAGCGGCATCGACTACGTCATCACCGCCGTGCGGGCCGGGTCCGGTCGGACCTCGCGCCGATGAGCGCGCGCGAGCACGTCCACGAACTGCCGGACGACGTGGAGTCGACGCTCGTATCGTCGGGGCGCCGCACCGACGCCGAGCGGCTGGTCGATCGCCTCCGCGAGCTCGAGTGGACGATCGCCATCGCGGAGTCGCTCACCGGGGGTCTGGTCGTCGCCGATCTCGTGGCGGTGCCCGGAGCGTCCGCGGTCGTCCGCGGCGGGATCGTCGCCTATGCGACCGAACTCAAACAGCGCCTTCTCGGTGTCGACGGAGCCCTGCTCGAAGCGCACGGGCCGGTGCACCCGCGGGTCGCACGCCAGATGGCCGAGGGCGTCCGTGCGGCGCTCGGACCGGGAAGCGCGGCAGCCGATGTCGGCGTCGCGACGACCGGCATCGCCGGCCCCGACTCTCCCGACGGGCAGCCGGTGGGAACGGTCCACATCGCGGTCGCGACCGCGCTGGGGGTCCGCGTCGACAGCGTCGTGATCGACGGGGACCGCGCGGGCATCCGGGCCGAGGCGACGGCGCACGCCATCCGCCTCGCGCTCGCGGCGCTCTGACGCGGGAATACCGGGTCCCCGCGACGAGTTCATGTCACTGTCCGCACCGACTGTCAATTCCCATCCGACCCACAGCGGGGCGGGGCTAGGGTGGCTGTCGGATGAGATACCGTTGTCCACCCGGGACGCGACAGGACGATGACGAAGGAGGGGGTCCGAGATGATCTTGGTTCGACAGGAGATCGGCGATGTTCTGCGTGACCTTCGCCTCCAGAAGGGTCGTACGCTCCGCCAGGTCGCGAGTCGCGCCAGTGTCGCCCTCGGCTACCTCAGTGAGGTCGAACGCGGTCAGAAGGAAGCCTCCAGCGAGATCATCGCCTCCCTCGCCGAGGCGCTCGACGTCCCCATCTCCACGATCATGCGCGAGGTCGGCGACCGGATCTCCGTCCTCGAAGGCATCCCCACCATCGCGGACGTCGTGCCCGACGACATCGCGGGACTCGACGACGACCTGGTGGCGCCCGAGTTGTCGCTTCGCTGACGGCGTCCTCCTCATGCGTCGAAGCGAGTTCGAGCGTGCCGTCGCCGACGAATTCGGCGCTCAGTCCGTCGCACTGCTGTCGGATCTCACGCTGCAGCCGCTCGGCAATCGCACGGCCCGCGAAGCCCTGGCCGACGGCGAGCCGCCGCGTTCGGTCTGGCTGGCGCTGTGCGCCGAGGCGGACGTCCCGGCTGCGCGCCGGTACGGCGTGGGCCGCTTGGATCCTCGCGAACGCTGAGTTCCGGATCCGGCGTGTCGTCGAAGATCCGTTCGAATCGAGCGTAGGCTCCTGCACAGGGCGTCCCGCCCGACTTCGATCCACCGGATCGGAGGGCTCACCGGCGATGTCGGAGGCCCTGCGTAGCGTGAGCCGAGTCGGAAAGACACCCCATGCCTTGTCGCAGCACGACGGCTCCCGCCGCCGGCGCGACAGCCTACAGGCAGTCGGAACCGCGAGCATAAGGAGCACGCCATGCCATCACCCGCTGACCGCGAGAAGGCTCTCGAATCGGCCCTCGCCCAGATCGATCGTCAGTTCGGAAAGGGCTCGGTCATGCGCCTGGGCTCCGACGAGCGCGCGCCCGTCGAGGTCGTCCCCACCGGGTCCATCGCCCTCGACGTCGCTCTCGGCATCGGCGGTCTCCCGCGCGGCCGCATCGTCGAGATCTACGGCCCGGAGTCCTCGGGCAAGACGACGCTGACGCTCCACGCGATCGCCAATGCGCAGCGCGCCGGCGGCATCGCCGCGTTCATCGACGCCGAGCACGCCCTCGACCCCGGATACGCACAGAAGCTGGGTGTCGACATCGACCAGCTGCTCGTCTCGCAGCCCGACACCGGTGAGCAGGCGCTCGAGATCGCCGACATGCTGATCCGCTCCGGCGCGATCGACCTCGTCGTGATCGACTCGGTCGCCGCCCTCGTCCCGGAGGCCGAGATCAAGGGTGAGATGGGCGACTCGCACGTCGGTCTCCAGGCGCGTCTGATGTCTCAGGCTCTCCGCAAGATCACCGGTGGCCTCAACCAGACCAAGACCACGGCGATCTTCATCAACCAGCTCCGCGAGAAGATCGGCGTCTTCTTCGGCTCGCCCGAGACCACCGCCGGTGGCAAGGCGCTCAAGTTCTACGCATCGGTCCGACTCGACATCCGTCGCATCGAGACTCTGAAGGACGGCACCGAGGCGGTGGGCAACCGGACGCGCGTCAAGGTCGTCAAGAACAAGATGGCGCCCCCCTTCAAGCAGGCCGAGTTCGACATCCTGTATGGCGTGGGCATCTCGCGCGAGGGCAGCCTCATCGACTTCGGGGTCGAGCACGGCATCGTGAAGAAGTCCGGTGCGTGGTACACCTACGACGGCGAGCAGCTCGGTCAGGGCAAGGAGAACGCCCGCAACTTCCTGATCAAGAACGCCGATGTCGCAACCGACATCGAGAACAAGATCCTGGTCAAGCTCGAGATCGGCCAGCCCAAGGGCGAGGCCGCTGTCAGCGAGTCCGACGAGCTCGCGGCCCGCCGGCCCGCGTGACCGTGAGATTCGACGACGGGGGAGAGGACGAGCGCCTCGCCCCCGTCGTCCCTCTCTTCGGCTCGCGAGAGCCGCGGACGCACGACCGGTCCGTGCCGGATGGTGAGGCTTCGGAGTCGCGGCGATGGCACACGACGTGGACGGGGGAACGCGACTCCTCCGGGACGTCCGTGTCGGCGGGGCGCTCCGTGGTGCCGACCGTCGCATCGTCGGGCTCGGGCTCGGGCGCGTCCGCGGCGGGATCCGCGTTGGAGCCCGACGACGTTCGTGCCCGCGGCGAACGGATGCTGCTGCGAAAGCTGCGTACACGGTCGCTCTCCCTGCGCGAAGCCCGCCGAGCGCTGACAGACGCCGAGATCGACGACGCCGTGGCCGAGGAGATCCTGGCCGATTTCGAGGGCAACGGCTACCTGGACGATGCTCGCCTCGCGGAACAACTCCTCGACAATGCGCTGGGTCGCAAAGCTCAGGGAGCGACCGCCATAGCGCGGACGCTCTCCCAGCGCGGTCTCGATCGCGAGGTCATCGACATCGCGCTCGCGTCGATGCCGGATGACGAGGCCGACCGGGCGCTCGACTTCGCGCGCCAGCGCGCGCGGGGGATGTCCGGCCTCGATCACGACGTCGCGCTGCGGCGCCTCCACGGGCAGCTCGCGCGCCGGGGGTTCTCGGGCTCTCTCGCGATGAACGCGGCGCGTCAGGCTCTCGCCGAGACCGACGGGTGACCGTTCGCGGGCGGCGGTGACTCGTCGCCGGCCGGCGGGACGGTCGGCGCGCGATGCGCCCCATGACGTGCCACCAGCGCGCCGAGTTCGCGGCGGCTCGGAGCACCCACCTTCGCGCGTGCCTGGTAGATGTGCGACTCCACGGTCCGCACCGACAGGAAGAGGGCTCCAGCGATCTGTCGGTTGGAGAGCCCGTCCTCGACCAGGAGCGCGATCTCCCGTTCGCGGGCGGTGAGCTCCACGGAGACGGCCGGAACCGACGTCGTGGTGGAGGTTGCCGGCCGCGTCCCATGCGGAACGAGAGAGAGGCGGAGACGCGCGAGGGCCCGATCCGCTCGCCAGCCCTCCCGCTCGCGTTCGGAGAACGCCTCCTCGGCGGCGCGCACCAGGTCTCGCGCGGTCGGAGCCTCGACGTCCGCGGCCAGTTCGCGCATGAGGATCAGACTGCTCGCAGCGCACGGATGATCGAGCACCACGAGACGGTGCAGGTCCCGCAGCTGCAGCATGACGGCATCCGTCTCACTGCTCACTGCCCAGGCGTCGGCGGCATGCATGTGCGCCTCCGACAGGGCGCCGTTGGTCGCCGCGACCACGGCTGATGTCGCTGCGAACGACTGTCGGAACACCCGGCTGCCCGTTCCCCGCTGCTCGACGGATGAGAGCAGCTCCGCGGCCTCTCTCGGGTATCCGAACGCAGCGAGCCCGTAGGCGGTCTCGAGCTCGATCAGTCCGACGGCCTCGCCGCCGGCGAAATCGGCCCGTCGGCGTGCGGCGCGGAGCTCGCGGAGAGCGGGGAGGACGCGCCCACGCCGCACCTCGACGAGGACGGCGGCGAACGATGCTCCGGCGACGCCGCCGCCCCCGGACCGAATGGCGCTCTCCCGCTCCGTCGCGAGGTGCGAGACCGCCCCCGCGTCGTCCGTGCCGGCCACGGTGTGGCAGGCGAGGTGGAAGCAGCGCGCCGCGAGGCGGTCGAGCGCGTCCTCGAAGCTCCCGGTTCGGAACAGACGGTGGGAGCGCCCGAGCGCCTCGTGCATCGCGGTGGTCTCGCCGAGGTAGGCGCGCGACATCGCCTCGAGCAGCTCGGCCCCGACCCGGTCGCTGACGCGATTCGTATCGGGATGGCGGCGAACATGCTCGGCGAGCACGACCGCATCCCGGAGTCTCAGGTCGTCGAGGGCAGCGCGGGCACGCCCGACGGCACGCTCCCAGTCGGTCGCGTCGTCCACGCGCACGCCGATGGCGCGGGCGCCGTCGAGTCGGTCGTCCCGATCATCGATCTCGAGCAGCATCACGAGCGATCGCGCGCGGTGATGGTCCTCGGGATCGAGGTCGAGCAAGGATGTGCCGGGACGCCCGGAGCCGAGGACGACCTGCGCGAAGCGATGCTCGAGCGTGATGGCAGGGGTGTCGTGCTCGTCGTCGAGCCACGCGGCGTACGCGGCCGCATGGGCTGCGTCGCCGTGGTCGTTCGCGTCGCGGGCGGCGTCGAGGATCACCCGCTGCATCAGGGGAGCGGCGACCTCATTCAGATCGCTTGGGTGCGCCACCTCGCGTACCCAGCGGTCGGCGAGCTGGCGCGCGAGCGGTCTGCTCCACCACCGACCCCCGTCGCGCAGCATCCGATCGAGCATCTCCCCGACGGCGTTTCGGCTGCGCTCTCGTCCCCACACGCGCTCTGCCGCGCGGGCGAGGGCGCGGTTGACGCTCAGTCGGTGCCCGGTGCTCCCGTCGTCGTGGAGCAGACCGGTCGAGCGCAGATCGTCGAGAACGCTCGCCGGCACGAGGCGGGCCGCATCGGCGTAGCGGAGACCAGGAGCTCGCTCGAGGAGGACGAGGGCGCCCAACTGGTCGTCCTCCAGCTCGCGGACGTGAGCGTGCAGGACTGCAGCCAGCGACCCGCGCGTCGAACCCTCGGACACGATGGTCAGCGGATCGCGACCCGCCGCGATCTCGGCGCGGGCGGCGTCCACGAGGGCACGCAGCAGCAGGCGCGAGCCGTCTGCCGCCCACAGTATGCCGGCGCGGGTCACGCTGTCGAACGGATCGTCCGCTGCGAACTCCTCGAGAAGACGCTCGGCCTCGCGAGGGCACAGGGCGGGAAGTTCCCAGCGATCGGCGCTTCCCGAGATCCAGAGGTCGTCGATGACCTCGATGACGTCGTTGCGGGGCGCGGTCGGCAGCCGGGGCTCCGTCACGGCGATGAGGCCGGTCGCATGATGCGTGTGAACGGCACGCACGACCGTGGCGAGCGACGCCGCGTCGAGCTCCTGCGCGTCGTCCACGATGAGGACGAGAGGTCCCGTGCCCGCGACGCCGTCGGCGAGAGCTGGCGCCCGGGGGTCCGGCGCCACTTCCAGAGCCCCGAGGGCCGTTCGGCGCAGGGCTGCCGACCCGCGGATGACCAGGGGTTCGGCGCCGAGCTCCTGAAGCGCCGCGACGACTCGGGCGATCAGGAAGCTCTTGCCGGAACCGAGAGGTCCACCAGCCACGATCGACCTGCCGGCGAGGAGAGACGTGGCGATCGCCGCAGGATCGCGCTCTGTTCCACCGATCGAATCCTCGGACGGAGGCTGCGCCCACGGCTCGTGCCGGCGTCCTCGCTCTGTCATGCCCCGGCTCCTCTCCCCAGTGAGACTCGGTTACGGAGGACAACCTACCGAGCGCGTGAGACCGCTGCCACTGTCCGCGCGCTTGCCGGCTACTGAGACTGCCCTGAGTAATTACTGAGATCGCTCCGGAAAGTTCCAGCCCGACCTCTATGCGTGCACCCCCACTACCGGTTTCACCACCGGGGCGGTTCGCGTCGGCTGTCGTCCGCTGTGCCCGTGCCCATAGCGTCGCCTCGAATCACACCGGAGCCGGCGCCACACCGCCGGTCGAATCAAGGGAGCTCGGTACATGAACACTCAGACCACGCGGGCCACGACCCGTCGCAAGGTCTTCGCCCTCGCCGCCGGCGGGGCAGCCCTCGGCATCGGCGTCACGGCGACGCTGGCCGCCTGGACGGACACGGAATGGGTGTTCGGGGGCGACGGCACTGGCGGCCCGGGCGTCGGCACGTCGACGTTCTCCGTCGAGCAGAACACCGTCGCACCCTTCACCGACGACGCCGACTTCACGAACGAGCCCGACAACCCCGGCGGCGAGATCGTGTTCGGCCCGGACGCGATCGACCTGACCCCGGGGGACGCCGTCTTCGCCGCCGTGGCGCTCCGCACGTCGACGGAGTCGATCGCCGGCTCCGTCGAGCTTCAGGCGGCGGTGCCCGCTGCCGGCATCGCGGTCGACGACCCCGCCGGCCTCCTCTTCGACGCCCTCGAGGTGCGCGTCGCGACCGACGACGCCTCCTTCGCCTGCGACGCGACGGCGTTCGCCGCCGGTAGCACCGCCACCCTCATCGCGGACGGTCCTCTGGCGTCGACGGGCGGATCGGCGGCTCAGGCCCTGCTCGAAGCGGCGGGAAGCACGCAGTTCTACTGCTTCGAGATCTCGCTGCCCGACACGCTGCCCCTTGCACCCGGCACCACCATCGACGACTACATGGGCCTGACCGCTGCGCCCGCGTGGGAGTTCCAGGCCACGTCCTGATCCCATGACGACGCACACCACCACGGACGCCGAGGACGGCACCACGGTGGGCGGCGACGTCGTCGACTCGGGAGGCGCTGTCACCGACGGCGCCTCCCGGGTCGACCGGATCCGCGATGCCGTGATCACCGTTCTCGGCATCGTCGGCATCATCACGATCGCCTGGCTCATCGCCGCGTGGCTGTTCGGTCTCTCGCTCGTCGTCTTCGTGACGGGATCGATGACGCCGACCATGCCGGTGGGAGCTGCGGCGATCTCGCAGGCGACGGCGGCGGCCGACCTCGAGGTCGGGGACGTCGTGACGGTCACCCGTCCCGACACCGGGCAGCCGGTGACGCATCGCATCGTCGCGATCGACACCGTGACGACGTCCGCGGATGCCCGCGAGCTCACGCTCCAGGGCGATGACAACGACTTCGCCGATACCCAGACCTACCGCGTCGACGAGGCCCCCCGCGTGCTCGTGTCGGCACCCGGAGTCGGCTCGGTCGTGCTGTGGGCGCAGACCCCGATCGTCATGATCGCGGGCAGCATCCTGATCGCCTCGGCGATCGCCTGGGCCCTGTGGCCCACCGGGAACCGGCGCGAGGACGCCGAGCCCGACGAAGCCTGAACGAGGAGTTCCACCCATGAAACGTGCGCGCTCATGAACCGCTCACCGCGCGGTCGCCGTGCGGCCGTCGCGGCCGCGACGGCCGGATCCATCGCGCTGCTGGTCACCGGAAGCGTTCTGCTGGCGGGCGCTGCCCAAGCGGCACTCGTCGACGTGCCGGAGAACGGCGCGCCCGGACGCCTGGTTCTCGCGGCCGATCCCTACCCGGCTCAGTTCAGCGACCTGAGCCCGGGGGACACCCGCGCATGGCAGGTGCAGGCGCGCCTCGAGGACGCCTCGACCGCGACCCTCGCGCTCGAGCTGCGGAAGGACGGCGCGCTCGTCGACCATCCGCGCGGACTCGAGATGAGAGTCGACTCGTGCGGCGTCGAATGGACGGGCCTGCCCGACGCCCCCGTGTGCGCCGTGGGCGCACAGCCGGTCACGGTCGCGACGCCGGCGGACGACTACAGCGCGTCGAGCCCGACCTTCGCGCTGCCCGACCTCGCCGCCGAAGCGCCGGTCAGCCTGCTCGTCACCCTCGGGATCGAGGACAGTCCCGAGGCGATGGCGGACACGACGCTCATGGGTCTGACCGGGGAGATGGGCGTCGGTCTCACCGCCGTCGCCATCGACGGCAGCGTTCCGGCGCAACCCCAACCGCAACCGCAGCTTCCGGGAGCAGGATCACCGACGATCCCCGCAACCGGTGGTGACCTGTCGGCTCTGGCCGCCGTCCTGGCGCTCGCCGGAGGATTCCTCGCCGCAGGTCTCGCCCTGCGCCTGCACCGCCGGGAGGCACGCGCATGAGAAACCGCACCCGATCCGCCGTCGCGTTCGCGGCCGTGGCGATCGTCGCCGTGCCCCTGACGGTGACAGCGACCACGGCGGCGTGGAACACGACGGAGTGGGTCCACGGCCAGGTCGGCACGTCGACGATCGACTGCACGGACGGCACCGGCTTCGCGTCCGTCGCGTCCGGACGCTTCCTCTCGGGCTCGCTCCTCGGGCTGAACCTCGACCCCATCGCCGAGCTCGAGCAGATGCGTCTCGCGCTCGACGGCGCTGGTGACGTGACCGTCTCGCCGGGTGATGCGATCGATCTCGGCTCGGCGCCGCCGGATGAGTACGTCTACGCCAACCCCTTCGACGTCACCGCGCTCAGCGCGATCAACGTTGACCTGACGGGGTTCACCGTGGGCCTCCCCGGGGCACAGCTCGGTGCGGTCAACCAGTATGCGAACGTCGCGACCGACGGCACCGCCGTGGGTGCGTCGGGACTCGTGAACGACTCCGGCGCGGTCCTCGTGTCGGACGCCACGCCGCCCGCGTCGCTGCCGGCGCCGGCCCGCGTCGGGCTGAGCGGGGTGCTGCCGGGCATCGCGGGCATCGCCGACGTCGACCTCGAGATCGGCGCCGTCGCGGCGAGCTCGCAGCTCGACGGCTGCGCCCTGCTGCGCGAGGAGCTGTGGGGGGAGACGGCTCCGGCCACCGCGATCGTGCGGGACTACGGCATCGCGGGCCTCGGCCTGCAACTGGACGCCCCTGTCGTCGGCGGACTCGTGTCGGGCGTCACGGACGCCGTCGACACGCTGGGCGATGCCGTGGACCTCCTGACCGGCCCCGGCGGCCTGATCGCCTCCGGTGTCGGCGCCCAGGTGGATCTGGCGCTCCCGGGCGTTCTGACGACCTCCGTCAGCGGCGACGTGTCGCTGACCGGCCTCGATCTGCTCGGTTCGGTCAGCGGGCTGCTCAGCGCGCCCCTCACCGATGGCGTGATCACGATCGACCTGCAGGACGGCACGATCGATGTCGACCTCGACGCCCTCCTGCCCTCGCTCAACGACGCGGCGCCCAACACCGAGGTCGTCCTCAACGACACGGTGCTGAACCCGATCGTCGATCGCGCGGGCCTGCTGCTCGACACCTGGACGACGCAGATCGTCGCCGCGCTCACGGCCGAACTGCGCGAGTCATCGCTGGTGATCGACCTGGAAGCGCTCGTCGCCGCCCCGGGGATCACGATTCCACCGATCCTTCCGGGACTGCCTCCGGTCACCTTGCTCGGCCTGGACGTCCTGTCGGCGGACATCGCCTTCACCGGCACCCTCGGTGCGGCGCTCGACGGGACCGCCGCGCTCTCGATCGATGCCGACGTCGTCGGACTGGTGGGCCCGGTCAACACCCTGCTGGCGGCGCTCGGTCTGCCGACGGTGACCGACCTGCTCGGTGTCGTCGAGGGTCTGACCGCCACGCTCCTGTCCGGGCTCACCACGACGGTGTCGGACACCGTGACCGGTGCGCTGACGACGCTCGGCGGCACGCTGGCGGGGCTCGTCACCCCGGTGATCACCGCCCTGGGCGGAGTGATCGACGCGCTGCCGTCGGTCGTCTCGCTGATGGTCAACGTCCAGCCGGATCAGCCCGGGGCGCCGCCGGGGGCCACCGCCCTCCCGGCTTCGGGCGACAGCACGGCGCAGTACCGCGTCTCGGCGCTGCGCCTCGGACTGGTCGACGCCCTGGGGACCGTCGCCGCGGTCACTCTCGCGACGGCGACGGCGGGGCCGGTCACCGCGCCCTGACCGCGAGGATCGCATTCGTGGGGCCGCCCGGCGCGGGGTCGGCCCCACGAACGCGATCGTAGAATGAGGGCATCATGTCCACTCCTTCGAGCGCGCCCACCCTGATCGCGCCGTCCCCGGCCGCGTTCTCGGCCGAGGGCCGCGCCCGCACCTACGAGGTGCGCACCTTCGGCTGCCAGATGAACGTCCACGACTCCGAGCGACTCTCCGGGTCGCTCGAGAGCGCCGGCTACGTCCGCGCCGATGCGGGCGCCGAAGCCGACGTGATCGTCATCAACACGTGCGCCGTGCGCGACAACGCCGCCGGCAAGCTCTACGGGACGCTCGGGCACCTGAAGTCCCGCAAGGACCGACACGACGGCATGCAGATCGCCGTCGGCGGCTGCCTCGCGCAGATGGACCAGGACGTCGTGCAGCAGAAGGCGCCGTGGGTCGACGTCGTCTTCGGCACCCACAACATGGGGTCGCTTCCGAGCCTGCTCGAGCGCGCCCGCCACAACGGCGAGGCCGAGCTCGAGATCCTCGAGGCGCTCGAGACGTTCCCGTCGACGCTGCCGACCAAGCGCGACTCGGCGGCGAGCGGCTGGGTGTCGATCTCGGTCGGATGCAACAACACGTGCACCTTCTGCATCGTTCCGCACCTGCGGGGCAAGGAGAAGGACCGTCGGCCCGGCGACATCCTGAACGAGATCCGTCTGCTCGTCGACGACGGCGCCGTCGAGGTCACGCTCCTCGGCCAGAACGTCAACAGCTACGGCGTCGAGTTCGGTGATCGGCAGGCGTTCGGGAAGCTCTTGCGGGCGGCCGGCGAGATCCCGGGGCTCGAGCGCATCCGCTTCACGAGCCCGCATCCCGCGGCGTTCACCGACGACGTCATCGACGCGATGGCCGAGACGCCTGCCGTCATGCCGCAGCTGCACATGCCCCTGCAGTCCGGGTCCGACCGCGTCCTCAAGGCGATGCGGCGTTCGTACCGCAGCTCGAAGTTCCTCGGCATCCTCGATCGGGTCCGCGAACGGATGCCGCACGCCGCCATCTCGACCGACATCATCGTCGGCTTCCCGGGAGAGACGGAGGAGGACTTCGCCGACACGCTCCGGGTCGTCGAACAGGCGCGATTCGCCAGTGCCTTCACGTTCCAGTACTCGATCCGAGAGGGGACCCCGGCGGCGACCATGCCGGACCAGGTGCCCAAGGCCGTGGTCCAGGAACGGTACGAGCGGCTCATGACGCTGCAGGACCGCATCGCCCTCGAGGAGAACCAGAAGCAGCTCGGCCGCGAGGTGCAGGTGCTGGTGTCGTCGGCCGAGGGCAAGAAGGGCGCCGAGACGCACCGCCTGACCGGACGCGCCGAAGACAACCGTCTCGTCCACTTCGCCGTCCCCGACGGGTCGTCCGTGCCGCGTCCCGGCGACGTGGTGACGGTCGTCGTCACGCATGCGGCGCCCTTCCACCTGCTCGCGGACGATCCGGCGGGCGGTCCGCTGCGCATCCGACGCACACGCGCCGGCGACGCGTGGGATCGCGCGCAGGCGGCGTCGTGCGGCGTGCCCGCGGTGACCGGGACCGGCGAGAGCAGCGCGCCGCGTGCGGTGTCGCTCGGGCTGCCGGCGCTCCGCGTCGGCTCGTGACCGCCGCGCCGCGGCTGTGGGCGGTCGTCGGCGCCACCGGCACGGGCAAGACCGATCTGTCGCTCCGCCTGGTCGAGGCGCTCGGCGGCGCCGGTCGGCGTGCGGAGATCGTCAACGCGGACGCGATGCAGCTCTATCGGGGCATGGACGTCGGCACAGCGAAGCTCCCGACGCAGCATCGCCGCGGCATCCCGCACCATCTGTTCGACGAGCTCGACGTGACCGACGAGGCGGCCGTGGCGACGTACCAGCCGCGCGCTCGCTCGATCATCCGCGACATCTTCGAGCGCGACGGCGATGCCGTCCTCATCGGCGGCTCGGGACTCTACGTCTCGAGCGTCGTGTTCGACTTCCGCTTCCCACCGCGCGATGACCGGCTGCGCGCGCAATGGGAGTCCGAGCTCGCCGCCGCAGGACCCGGCGCCCTGTTCGCGCGGCTCCAGGAGCAGGACCCGACCACCGCCGCCCGCATCGACCCCCGCAACGGCCGCCGCATCGTGCGGGCGCTCGAGATCCTCGCCCAGGGCGGCGAGACCCACGGCGCCGCACTGCCGGCGGCGCCCGTGCTGTGGCATCCGGACACGCGACTGATCGGCGTCCACGTCGAACGCGCGGCGCTGGTCGAACGGCTCGACGCGCGCGTGGAGCGCATGTGGCGCGGCGGCATGCTCGACGAGGTGGCGGGGCTGCGACGCGCCGGCCTTGAAGGCGGAGTCACCGCCTCTCGCGCGATCGGGTACGCCCAGGCCCTCGCGCAGCTGCGCGGCGAGCTCGACGAGGTCAGCGCCATCGAGCAGACGCAGGCGCTGACCCGCCGGTACGCGCGCCGTCAGGTCTCGTGGTTCCGGCGCTACGCCGGGATCACGTGGGTCGATCCCGACGTCGACGCCGGGACTCTCGTCGAGTCCGCACCGGCACCGACGCGCGACTGAGGTCGCCCCGGCGGACGGATCCGGCCCGCCGCCTAGACTTGACGGGTGACGACCATCGCATTCACCAAGGGGCACGGGACCGGCAACGACTTCGTCATCGTGGCCGATCCCGACGGGCTCCTGGACATGAGTGACGACCAGGTCGCCGCCCTCTGCGACCGACACCGCGGCATCGGCGGCGACGGGCTGCTGCGCGTCGTACGCTCGGCCGCGCTGCCCGAGGGCGCGGATGCCGCGGCCGCCGGCGCCGAGTGGTTCATGGACTATCGCAACGCCGACGGGTCGAAGGCCGAGATGTGCGGCAACGGCACGCGCGTGTTCGCGCGCTACCTGGCGGACGCCGGGCTCGCGGACATCGACGGCGGCATCGGCGTCGGGACGCGTGCGGGGGTCAAGGCCATCACCCGCGCCGACAACGGCTTCGAGGTCGACCTCGGCGTCTGGCGGGCCGAGGCGGGCGAGACACTCGTGCGCGCGCGCGGTCTCGGGGTCGCGCGGCCCGGCCAGCCGATCGACGTCGGCAATCCGCACGTCGTCGTCGCCCTGGCCGGTGAGACCGAGCTCGACGGCCTCGACCTCACCGTGCAGCCGATCCTCGAGCCGCGGCCCCCGGCCGGCGCCAACGTCGAGTTCGTGGTTCCGGCCGAACCGCTCGTTCAGGGCGGAGTCGGGATGATCCGGATGCGGGTCTTCGAGCGCGGTGTCGGCGAGACCCTCTCGTGCGGCACCGGGGTGGCGGCATCCGCGCTCGCCGTCCGCCTCTGGGCCGGTCCGGCCGCCCCCGACCGGTGGATCGTCGACGTGCCGGGCGGCCGGCTCGGCGTCCGTGTCGTCACCCAGGACGACGGCGAGCACGTGCTGCTGTCGGGACCGGCGACCCTCGTCTTCTCGGGCGAGGTCGCGCTCGCCGACTGACGGGTCGAGCCGGTTCCCGAGGCGTCGGTGGATCGGCGTCAGACGGTCGGCAGCTCGATCGCGCCGGTCGGCGGTACGCCGTGCCGACGCACCCGGAGGACACGGAAACCGCGTCCGGTGGCCGCCCGGGAGACGCCGTAGCCGGACTCGAACGTGGCGGCGAGCCAGCGCTGCAGCGAATCCGAGCCGAGGTTCCGCTGCACCACGAGCCAGGCGTCGCTGCGCTCGGACAGCCGGGGGATCCACCGCTGCAGCATCCCGTGGAGCTCGTTCTTGCCGACGCGGATGGGCGGGTTCGAGCGGATGGTCCGGAATGCGATGTCGTCGGGAACATCGTCGGGCAGCACGGCGTTGACGTTATCGAGTCCCAGTTCGGCGGCGTTGCGTCGCACGAGATCGAGAGCCCGCTCGTTCACATCGACGGCCCACACGGTCGCGAGCGGCGACTCGATCGCGAGCGACAGCGCGATCGGACCCCAGCCGGAGCCCAAGTCGAGGAAGTGCCCGCTCGCGGGTGCCGGGGGAGTGTTCGACAGCAGCACACCGGTTCCCGCGTCGATGTGACCGGGGCTGAACACCCCGCCCGCGGTCGTCACCTCGACATCGCGGCCCGCCAGGGTCACGCGGATGCGGCGGAGGTTCTGCTCGCTGGACGGGGACGCGCTGAAGTAGTGATCGCTCCCCATGCATCCGAGCGTATCGGAGCCGGGGACCCCGGCGGGAAGCTAGAATTCACGGATGCTCGGGCACGGGCATCCCGGGAAGAGAAGGTATGACGCACACCACCACCCCCGACGGCGACGACGACATCGCGGTGGACCCGATCGATCGCGTTCTCGCGAGCGCCGAATCGCGCACCGGGCTGCGTGTCTTCGGCGGCGCGCAGGCGTTGCAGGACGCCACCACCGTCAGCTACGGCGACACCGACGGCGACCAGTGGGACCGCGAGGAGCGCGCCGCGCTGCGCCGAGTCCCGGGCCTGTCGACGGAGCTCCAGGACGTCACCGAGGTCGAGTACCGGCAGCTCCGGCTCGAGAACGTCGTCCTCGTGGGCGTCTACCCGCAGGGGTCGCACGAGGATGCCGAGAACTCCCTGCGCGAGCTCGCCGCGCTCGCCGAGACCGCCGGCGCCGTCGTGCTCGACGGCGTGCTGCAGCGCCGGCCGCATCCGGACCCCGCCACCTACATCGGACGCGGCAAGGCAGCCGAGCTCCGCGACCTCGTGGCCGCCGTCGGCGCCGACACCGTCATCGCCGACACCGAGCTCGCGCCCAGCCAGCGCCGTGCGCTCGAGGACGTCGCGAAGGTCAAGGTCATCGACCGCACGACGGTGATCCTCGACATCTTCAGCCAGCACGCCAAGAGCCGCGAGGGCAAGGCGCAGGTCGAGCTCGCGCAGCTCGAGTACCTGCTGCCGCGCCTGCGCGGTTGGGGCGAGTCGATGAGCCGGCAGGCCGGTGGCCAGGTCGGCGCCGGCGGCGCGGGCATGGGCTCGCGCGGTCCCGGTGAGACCAAGATCGAGCTCGACCGCCGCCGCATCCGCACCCGCATGGCGCAGCTGCGTCGACAGATCCGCGACTTCGCTCCCTCGCGCGAGGCGAAACGCGCCGAGCGCCGGCGCAACACGATCCCGTCGGTCGCGATCGCCGGGTACACCAACGCCGGCAAGTCGAGTCTGCTGAACCGCCTGACGAGCGCCGGCGTGCTGGTCGAGAACGCGCTGTTCGCGACGCTCGACGCCACCGTGCGGCGCGCCGAGGCGGCCGACGGCCGGATCTTCACGCTCACCGACACGGTCGGGTTCGTGCGCAACCTGCCCCACCAGCTCGTGGAGGCGTTCCGCTCGACGCTCGAAGAGGTCTCGGGTGCGGACGTCATCGTCCACGTCGTCGACGGCTCGCACCCCGATCCCGCCGCGCAGCTGGCGACCGTCCGCGACGTCATGGGCGACGTGGGAGCCCGCGCGACGCGCGAGCTCGTCGTGTTCAACAAGTCCGACCTCGTCGACGACGACTCGCGTCTGCTGCTGCGCGGACTCGAGCCCGACGCGCACTTCGTGTCGTCGCGCACCGGCGAGGGGATCGACGAGCTGCGTGCGGCGATCGAGGATGCGCTGCCCCTGCCCGCGGTCGAGGTGCGCGCCCTAGTGCCGTACGAGCGGGGCGACCTGATCTCCGCGGTTCACGAGAGCGGCCACATCGTGGCGACCTCGCACGAGGAGGAGGGCACGGCCGTCCACGCGCACGTATCGGAGCGTCTCGCCGCCGAGCTCGCGCCCTACGCCGTCTGAGGAGTGCCCCGGGCGTCGCGGCGCGCCGCGGTCCCGCGGATACATCCGTCGGGCCGGTGGTGCTGATGGTGCCTTCGTGAGCCGAGCGAGCCTCACCAGCACCACCGACCCGACAGACGTATCGCGGTCGGTGGGGCGCGGGGTCAGTCGAGCTCGATCGGGGCCACGCCGGGTGTCGCGAAGCCGAAGACCCGACCGAGGAAGGCGAGCTCGCTCTCGAGGGCGTGCACGACCGTTTCCGTCCGCCGGAACCCGTGGCCTTCGCCCGCGTAGAGGACGTAGGCGTGGGGCACGCCCTGGGCCACGAGGGCGTCGCGGATCGCCTCGGCCTGGGCGGGCGGCACGACGGCATCCTCGTCGCCCTGCAGGAGCAGCAGCGGGACCCGGAACCGCTCGGGCCGGCTGAGCGGTGAGCGCTCGATGTAGACGTCCTCGGCCTCGGGCAGCGGGCCGATGAGCCCATCGAGGTAACGGGCCTCGAAGTCGTGCGTCTCGGCCGCCAGCGCCCGGGCATCACCGACGCCGTAGCGGGAGATCCCCGCGCCGAACACGTCGGTGCTCACGAGGGCCGCCAGCACCGTCCAGCCGCCGGCGGAACCGCCTTCGATCGCGAGCCGCGCGCCGTCGGCGAGCCCCTCGTCGGAGAGCCCGCGGGCGGCGGCGGCGACGTCGTCCACGTCGACGACGCCCCACTGGCCCTTCAGTCGATCGCGGTACGACCGGCCGTATCCCGTCGAGCCGCCGTAGTTCACATCGAGCACGCCGATGCCGCGGCTCGTGAAGTACGCGATCTTGCTGTCGGCCGTGCCGCCGACGTGCGCCGTCGGCCCGCCGTGCACCCACACGAGATAGGGCGGCAGCTCACCGGCGTCGCCGACGGCATCCGGATTCGTCGGCGGGTACGCGAAGGCGTGCACCGGCCCGTGCGGACCGTCGACCGTGAGCTGGCGCGCATGGGGGATCCACGCGTCGTCGATGTCGGGCGCTCCGCCGCGTACGGCGCTCACCGAGCCGTCGGCGAGGTCGACGGTCCACAGGCCGGCGGCGCCGGGAGCCGAACCGCTCACCAGTGCACGTCCGTTCGCGACGTCCTCGATCTGCACCCGCGACGTCGCGGGGAACGGCAGCGGAACGGCGCGTCCCGAGGGATCGATCAGGACGAGCTCATCGGAGCCGTGCGTGCGCACCGCGAGGATGCGCCCGTCGGCAAGCGGCGCGTACCAGCGCGTGCCGAGCACCCACAGCCCGCCGCCGGTGTCGGCGTCCGCGGGCGAGACGGCTTCAGCCGCGTCGTGCCCGTTCGCGTCGAGGCGGTAGACGTTCCACCGGCCGGTGGGCTCGTCGAGGAGCAGGAGCTCGTCGTCCGACACCCATTCCGGCTGCAGCGCCGCGGTCGCCCCGTCCGTGATGTCGCGAGCGGATGCCGGGTCTCCCATGCGTGCCACGCGCACGCGCGTGCGGTCCCACGGCATGTCGGGGTGGTCCCACGCGACCCAGGCCAGCTGTGCGCCGTCGGGCGACAGCGCCGGCTGGGCGAGGAAGTCGCTGCCGCCGGCCACCACGGTAACCGGCGAGGCGTCGCCGGTGGTGTCCGCTGCGTCGTCCGAGCGCGTCGCGATGGCGACGATGTGGCGTTCGGGCGAGGCGCCGTCTCGCTCGCGCTCGCGCACCGCCAGCAGCGTGCCCCGCTGCCACCGGAGACCTCCGAAGTGCGTCCCCGCCTCGTCCGGAGTCAGGGCCTCGGCCTCGCCGCCGGGTCGCAGCCGGCGCACGCGCTGGTCGGACTTGTCGACGAAGTAGAGGATGCCGTCGTCCGACACCGTCCACGCCCCGCCGCCGTACTCGTGCACCCGCGACCGGGCGTTCGCGGGTGCCGGGAGCACGACCTCGCTCGACCCGTCCGCGCGCCGACGCATGACCGCGACACGACCGGCCTCGTCGGGCAGCGACTCGCCCCACCAGATCTCGTCGCCGACGAACGCCGCGCCGTCGAGGCGCAGCGCGGACGCGCTCGCCCACGCGGCGGTGAGCGGAGAGGGCCAGGAACCGTAGGGAAGCTGCTCGGGCATACCGCCACGGTACGCGAGGCCTCGCGAACGTCGCGGATCAGACGGCGCGGAGGACCGCGACGACCTTTCCGAGCACGACGGCGTCGTCGCCGAGGATCGGCTCGAAGGCGGAGTTGCGGGGGAGCAGCCACGTGTGACCGTCGCGCTGGCGCAGGGTCTTCACCGTCGCCTCGCCGTCGAGCATCGCCGCGACGATCTCGCCGTTGTCGGCGATGGACTGGGATCGGACGACCACCCAGTCGCCGTCGCAGATGGCCGCGTCGATCATCGAGTCGCCGGAGACCTTCAGCATGAAAAGCTCGCCCTTGCCCACGAGCTGCCGGGGGAGCGGGAAGATCTCCTCGACCTGCTGGTCGGCCGTGATCGGCACGCCGGCGGCGATGCGGCCGACCAGCGGCACGAGCGCTGCGTCGCCGAGCGCGGGCGCGGCATCGGCCGGGTTCTCCGCAGCGGTGCCGGGGAGGTCGATGAGCACCTCCATCGCTCGGGTCTTGCCGGGGTCGCGGCGCAGGTAGCCGCTCAGCTCGAGCTGATTGAGCTGATGGGTGACGCTCGAGAGCGACTTGAGCCCCACGGCGTCGCCGATCTCGCGCATGCTCGGCGGATACCCGTTGCGGGCGATCGCGCGCTGGATCACCTCGAGGATGGCGAGCTGCTTGTCGCTCAGACTCTTGCGTCGCCGTGTCTGCGGCTTGTCGCTCATCCGGATTCTCCTGTCGTTCCGCCCCCTCCGAGACCGATGTCGGAGGTTGGTGATGGGCTGTGGCTTGTCGAAAACGTAGTCCGATCCGACGGCGCCGACGCGGAAGCTCCCGCGTGTCGTCTTCGATCGGGTTCCGAGCACGGCCCCCCTTGACAGTCGACAATATCGAATCTATCTTCGGAAGAGAAGTTCGCTCCCCGTCCTCCCCGGCCGGAGGCGGGGGCGAACTTCCCACCGCTCCAGAGGAGAAGCCATGAACAGCAGCACCGCATCCGTCGCACCCGCCACCCGCCTCCGCCTCACCGTGCGCGGCCGCCGGGTCGTCGCGTCCATCGCGGCGCTGCCGGTCGTCGCGGCCGTCGGGTTCGCGGTCATCTCGGGCGGAGGCGCGCTCGCCTCCGGCGACGCCGGTGCCCCCGTCGGCACGTTCGAGACCGTCACCGTGATGTCCGGCGACTCGCTCTGGGCCATCGCCGAGCAGGTCGCGCCGCAGGCCGATCCCCGCGACGTGGTCGACGCGATCATCCGGCTCAATGCGCTCGGTTCGGGCCAGCTCGACGCGGGTCAGACCCTGGCCATCCCGGCCGAGTACGCGGCATCCTGACCTGCCGACCGCGCGACGGCATCCTCGGCGGTCCGCGGGAGGGACGACGGATGCCGCAGCACGCCTAGCATGGGTGGGATGAGCCCGAGTCTGGACGATCTGCCCCTCCGAGACGACCTGCGCGGTCTGACGCCCTACGGCGCACCGCAGGCGCCGCTGCCGGTGGCGCTGAACGTCAACGAGAACACGCACCCGGTGCCCGAGGAGGTCGCCGACGACATCCTCGACTCGATCGCTCGTGCCCTGCGCGAGGTGAACCGCTACCCCGACCGGGAGTTCACGCAGCTGCGCGAGTCGTTCGCCGATTACCTGGGGCACGGTCTCACGCCCGACCGCATCTGGGCGGCGAACGGCTCGAACGAAGTGCTGCAGCACCTGCTCCAGGCGTTCGCCGGCCCCGGCCGCACCGCCCTCGGGTTCGGCCCGACGTATTCGATGTACCCGCTGCTGACCCGGGCGACCGGCGCGCAGTACGTGGCCGGCACGCGCAATCCGGACTTCAGCCTCGACGCCGAATCGGCTGCCGAGCAGGTCGCCGCGGCTCGGCCCGACGTCGTCTTCCTGTGCGCACCGAACAACCCGACCGGCACGCCGCTCGGGCTCGACGTCATCGCCGCCGTCTACGACGCCACCGACGGGATCGTCATCGTCGACGAGGCGTATCAGGAGTTCGCCCCCCACGAGAGCCCGTCGGCCGTGACGCTCCTCGGCGAACGCGAACGCCTCGTCGTCTCGCGCACGATGAGCAAGGCGTTCGCCTTCGCCGGCGCCCGCGTCGGCTACCTCGCCGCGGATCCGGCGCTCATCGACGCGCTCCGGCTCGTGCGCCTGCCCTACCACCTCAGCGCCCTCACGCAGGCGGCCGCGACCGCAGCGCTCTCGCACTCGGCGACGATGCTGCGGATGGTCGACGAGATCGTCGCGCAGCGCGACCGCATGTCGGCGACCCTCGACGCCCTCGGCTACCGCGCCTACGAGAGCTGGACGAACTTCGTCCTCTTCGCCGGGGTGGACGATCCGCGCGCCACGTGGCAGGCGCTGTACGACCGCGGCATCCTCATCCGCGACGTCGGCATCCCGCACGCGCTGCGCGTGACCGCGGGTACGGAAGAGGAGACGACCGCGTTCCTCGAGGCCATGGCCTCGATAGACTCGGGGGTATGACGAGCCCCCGCACGGCCAGCATCCGCCGCACCACGAGCGAATCGACCGTCGAACTGGAGCTCGATCTCGACGGTACGGGAGCGAGCACCATCGACACGACGGTGCCGTTCTTCGATCATCTGCTGACGGCGTTCGCGAAGCACTCGCTGACCGATCTCACCGTCCGAGCGAGCGGCGACACGCACATCGACGCGCACCACACAGTCGAGGACGTGGCAATCGTGCTCGGCCAGGCGCTGCGCGCCGCACTCGGTGACAAGTCGGGCATCTCGCGGTACGGCGACGCGCTCGTGCCGCTCGACGAGGCGCTCGCACAGGCCGTCGTGGACATCAGCGGTCGCCCGTATCTCGTGCACACGGGCGAGCCCGCCGGCTACGAGCATCACCTCATCGGCGGGCACTTCACCGGATCGCTCGTGCGCCACTCGTTCGAGGCGATCGCATTCAACGCGGGACTGACGGTCCACGTCCGCGTCCTCGGCGGCCGCGACCCCCACCACATCGCCGAAGCCGAGTACAAGGCGTTCGCGCGTGCCCTCCGACAGGCGAAGGCGCTCGATCCGCTCGTGGACGGCATCCCGAGCACGAAGGGCGCCCTATGACCTCCGGCGCTGAGAAGCCGGCCGGCGCAGCGCCGCTCGTCGCGGTGCTCGACTACGGGTCGGGCAACGTGCACTCGGCCGTCAAGGCCCTCGCCGCCGCCGGTGCCGATGCGCGGCTCACCTCGGACCGCGGACTCATCGCCGACGCCGACGGGCTCGTCGTTCCCGGTGTCGGAGCGTTCAGCGCCGTCATGGACGCGCTGCGGGCCAGCCGCGGGCACGAGCTGATCGAGCGCCGGCTGGCCGGCGGTCGCCCGGTGCTCGGCATCTGCGTCGGGATGCAGGTGCTCTTCGAGCACGGTGTCGAGCGCGGTCAGGATGCGGCGGGTCTCGGTCAATGGCCGGGCGCGGTGACCGAGCTCGACGCGCCGGTCCTGCCGCACATGGGCTGGAACACCGTTCGATCGGGTCCCGGCTCCGCACTGTTCGCGGGGCTCGAGGACGAGCGCTTCTACTTCGTCCACTCCTACGGTGCCCAGCAGTGGGATCTCGAGGTCATGAAGCCCTTCGCCGAACCCGTGCTGACGTGGTGCGACTACGGCGCTCCCTTCCTCGCGGCTGTCGAGAACGGACCGCTGTCGGCCACGCAGTTCCACCCCGAGAAGTCGGGCGCGGCAGGCATCCGACTCCTCTCCAATTGGATCGACGGCCTGCCCCGCCACTAGTCTCCCTCTGGTGTGCTCGCGCGGACGAGCGCACATCCCGACCCACCCCTGGAATGTGATGAACGACTTCGCGTCCACGCCCGAACTGATCCTCCTGCCCGCCGTCGACGTCGCCGACGGCAAGGCCGTGCGGCTGACCCAGGGGGAGGCCGGCAGCGAGACCAGCTACGGCGACCCCGTCGAGGCCGCCCTCGCCTGGGCGAAGCAGGGCGCGCAGTGGATCCATCTCGTCGACCTCGACGCCGCCTTCGGCCGCGGGAACAACGCAGCGGTGCTCCGCAAGGTCATCAAGCAGGTCAAGGGCGTGCAGATCGAGCTCTCCGGCGGCATCCGCGACGACGCGACCCTCGAGGCGGCCCTCGAGAGCGGCGCGTCGCGCATCAACCTCGGCACGGCGGCCCTCGAGAACCCCGAATGGGCGGCCGACGTCATCGGCCGCTACGGCGACGCGATCGCCGTGGGCCTCGACGTGCGCGGCACGACGCTCGCGGCTCGCGGCTGGACGCGCGACGGCGGCGACCTGTGGGACGTGCTGGAGCGCCTCGAGGACGCCGGGTGCACCCGATACGTCGTCACCGACGTCACGAAGGACGGCACCCTGCAGGGGCCGAACCTCGAGCTGCTCCGCGAGTTGACGGCACGCACCCCCAAGCCCGTCGTCGCATCCGGCGGCATCTCGAGCCTCGACGACATCGCGGCGCTGCGCGAGCTCGTGCCGCTCGGCGTCGAGGGGGCCATCGTGGGCAAGGCGCTCTACGCCGGTGCCTTCACGCTGGCAGAGGCCCTGGATGTCGCCGGAGCCTGAGGACTCCTGCGGCCACTCCGCGGAGCGGGCCGGAGATTCGGCGGGCGTTCCCTGGGAGGGGCGCAGCTTCGAGTCGAACCCGCACTCCGGCGACGACGGATCGGCCGACCCGGCGCTGCTCGCTGCTCTGCTCGCCTTCCGTGCGGGATCGGGTGACGCGGCGGCCGTCGTCGAGGCGTACCGCTCCGCTCGGCTGCTGATCCCGCTGGTGCCCGAGAAGGGCGATGAGGGGGTGGGGCCGACGGGGCTGCGCGTCGACAAGACGCAGGAGCTCTCCATCGTCACGGTCGCCGCTCCCGACGGGCGACGGGTCCTGCCGGTGTTCACCTCGGTCGGAGCACTGTCGCGCTGGGACCCCGTGGCGCGCCCGGTGCCGGCGGACGGCGTCCGCACGGCGATGGCCGCGGCATCCGACGACACCGACCTCATCGTGATCGACCCGGGATCGGAGACCGAGTTCGTCGTTCGCCGCCCGGCCGTGTGGGCGATCGGGCAGGGGCACACGTGGGAGCCGGCTCCGACATCGCCCGAGGTCTACACCGCGCTGCAGGCCAGCATCGGGGGAGAGCTCGCGGTGCTCGACCTCTCGGTCGCCGCCGGTGACCCCGACGCGCGGATGCGCGGCCCGGAGCTCGTCGTGCGCCTGCACCTCATCGACGGATTGGATGCCGGCGAGCTCGACGCCGTGCTGTCGCGGCTCGCGACCCGGTGGGCCGCCGACGATCGCATCGCCGTGCTGGTCGACTCGCTGACCGTGAAGCTCGTCCGCGGCTCCTGACCCCCTCCTTCCCCAGCCCGCGACGCGGGCTGGGCGGGGTGGCGCGGACTGAGGCGGGTCAGGTGACCGGGCCGGTGAGCTTCTCGCCGGGGCCCTTGCCGATCGGGTCGGGAATCGTCGAGGCTTCGCGGAAGGCGAGCTGGAGCGAGCGCAGGCCGTCGCGGAGCGAGCGGGCGTGCATGTCGCTGATCTCGGGGGCGCCGGCGGTGATGAGGCCGGCGAGGGCGTTGATGAGCTTCCGGGCCTCGTCGAGGTCGAGCTGCGTCGCGGGGTCGTCCGCGAGGCCGACCTTGACGGCGGCGGCACTCATGAGGTGCACGGCGGCCGTGGTGATGACCTCGACCGCCGGGACGTCGGCGATGTCGCGGGTGGCGGCGGAAGCGGCGCGCTCCTGCTCCTCCCACCGCTGACGACGTGCCTCGTCGTCGGTGAAGCTGCTGGTGTCGGCGGGGTTCGTGTCCACGTGTCGCTCTCTGCTAGACTGTGCGGGCACCGGAGTGTTCTACTCCGGATCGAAAGAGGATCACATCCCACCCGCGCTTGCCGTTCCAGGCTACCGGGTCACGCACTCCGCTCCGTCCGACTCGTCTCGGCCGGAGTAGCCAGGGTGCGGAACACGAATGCCGACGCTCGTGCGTCGTGCGGGGTGGATGCGATGCTCTTCCGCCCGGGTCGCGTCCTCGCGTCCCGGTGGCCACCACCGCACGAACAGGAGTTCCGCACATCAGCGATCCCCGCACCAACGACCGCATCCGCGTCCCCGAGGTTCGCCTCGTCGGCCCCGCCGGAGAGCAGGTCGGCGTCGTCCGTATCGAGGTCGCCCTGCGTCTGGCGCAGGAGGCCGAACTCGACCTCGTCGAGGTCGCCCCGAACTCGAAGCCGCCCGTGGTCAAGATCATGGACTACGGCAAGTTCAAGTACGAAGCGGCTCAGAAGGCCAAGGAAACGCGTCGCAACCAGGCCAACACCGTCCTCAAGGAGGTCCGGTTCCGGCTGAAGATCGAAGCGCACGACTACATCACCAAGCTCAAGCGCGCCGAGGGCTTCCTGCAGGCCGGCGACAAGGTGAAGGCGATGATCCTGTTCCGCGGTCGCGAGCAGTCGCGCCCCGAGCAGGGCGTGCGCCTGCTCCGCAAGTTCGCCGAGGACGTCGCAGATCTCGGAACCGTCGAGTCGAACCCCACGATCGACGGCCGCAACATGGTGATGGTCATCGCGCCGCACAAGAACAAGTCCGAGGTGAAGACCGAGCAGAACGCCCAGCGCGCCGCCAACAAGGAGGCAGCACGCCAGGCCCGCACCGGTTCCGACGCACCCGCGACCGAAGACGCCGCTCCCGCCTCGGCGGAGTAGCCCCCAGACTCCCGCCGCGCGGGATACACAACGAAGGAAGAGACATGCCGAAGCAGAAGACCCACTCGGGTGCCAAGAAGCGCTTCAAGGTCACCGGCAGCGGAAAGATCAAGAAGCAGCAGGCGAACCTCCGCCACAACTTCGAAGGCAAGCCCACCAAGCGCACGCGCCGCCTGTCGGCCGACAAGATCCTGGCTCCCGGCGACGCGAAGGTCGCCAAGAAGCTCCTCGGCATCTGAGCGCGCTGCGCACGAATAGGAAACAAACGAAATGGCTAGAGTCAAGCGGGCAGTAAACGCCCACAAGAAGCGTCGCGTCATCCTCGAACGCGCCTCCGGTTACCGCGGACAGCGTTCGCGCCTGTACCGCAAGGCGAAGGAGCAGGTCACCCACTCGCTCGTCTACGCGTACCGCGACCGTCGCAAGCGCAAGGGCGACTTCCGTCGCCTCTGGATCCAGCGCATCAACGCCGCCGCTCGTCAGAACGGCATCACGTACAACCGCTTCATCCAGGGTCTCGGCCTCGCCGGCGTCCAGGTCGACCGCCGCATGCTCGCCGAGCTCGCCGTCAACGAGCCGGCCGTCTTCGCCTCGCTCGTCGCCACGGCCAAGGGCGCTCTGCCCGCGGACGTGAACGCGCCCAAGGCGTAAGCACCCGAAGCACGCTGCAGAAGGGGCGTCCTCCCGAGGGAGGGCGCCCCTTCGCCGTATGCTGACACCGTGCTGGAGAACCCCCGATCCCCGCGCGTCCGCGCCGTCGCCAAGCTCACCAAGCGCAGCGCGCGCCAGGAGACCGGGCTGTTCCTGCTCGAGGGCCCGCAGGCCGCGCGCGAGGCGCTGGCCTACCGTCCCGACACCCTCGTCGAGGTGTTCGCGACCCCGGGAGCGTTCGAGCGGCATCCCGAGCTGCGCGCCGCGGCCGACGAGGCCGGGGTCGACATCCTCTTCGCGAGCGATGCCGTCCTCGAGGCGATGGCCGACACCGTGACGCCGCAGGGCATCGTCGCCGTCGCCCGTCAGTCGCCGACGTCGGTGCGGGAGGTCTTCGCGAACGGCCCGAAGCTCGTGGCGATCTGCGAAGAGGTCCGCGATCCCGGCAACCTCGGCACGATCATCAGAGCAGCGGATGCCGCCGGCGCCGACGCCGTGGTCCTGACCGGCCGCACCGTCGACCCGTACAACCCGAAGGTGGTCCGCTCGACGACCGGTTCGCTGTTCCACCTGCCGATCGCCGTCGGGGCGGACCTCGCGGTCGCCGTCGAACGTGCCCACGAGGCCGGGATGCAGGTGGTCGCCGCCGACGTGAAGGGCGACGAGTTCCTCGCCAACCGCGTCGCTCTCACCCGGCCGACGGCCTGGCTGTTCGGCAACGAGGCTCGCGGTCTGGAGGACGAGGCGCTGGCCCAGGCCGACCTCGCGCTGCGGCTGCCGATCTACGGCGCCGCCGAATCGCTGAACCTCGCGACGGCGGCGAGCGTCTGCCTGTACGAGACGGCGTTCGCGCAGCGCGCGGGGGAGTAGCCGCCGCTTCCGTTCGACTCGCCACGAAACGTCGATCGGGGACGGTCGCCATACGCAACTCCTGGCGACTCGACACGGGCGGCGGGCGATGTTCCGATTCTGTTACAGATCGGCGGCGCGGCACGTCAAATGCTGTGACGACGCTCAGCGTCCTCCTAGTGTTGCTCTTTATGACGACACCCGAAAACCCGGCGCCGCCGACGTCGAACATCTCGGTTCGCCGCGGTGACCCCCTCGTCGTGATCGAGGGCGTGCAGAAGCACTACGGCGACTTCCAGGCTCTGAAGGACATCGACCTCACGGTCAACCGCGGCGAGGTCGTCGTGGTGATCGGTCCGTCCGGCTCGGGCAAGTCGACGCTGTGCCGCACCATCAACCGCCTCGAGACCATCAGCGAGGGCACGATCTCGATCGACGGCGATCGACTGCCGTCCGAGGGCAAGGCGCTCGCCGCCCTGCGTGCCGACGTCGGCATGGTGTTCCAGTCGTTCAACCTCTTCGCTCACCTGACCATCCTCGAGAACGTCACCCTGGGCCCCATCAAGGTCAAGGGCGTGAAGAAGGCGGAGGCCGACAAGCTCGCGCGCGAGCTGCTCGACCGCGTCGGTGTCGGACATCAGGCCGACAAGCTCCCCGCGCAGCTCTCGGGAGGGCAGCAGCAGCGCGTCGCGATCGCGCGCGCCCTCGCGATGAAGCCGAAGGTCATGCTCTTCGACGAGCCCACGAGCGCGCTCGACCCCGAGATGATCAACGAGGTCCTCGACGTCATGGTCGGCCTCGCCCATGACGGGATGACGATGATCGTCGTCACGCACGAGATGGGATTCGCCCGCAAGGCTGCCGACCGCGTCGTCTTCATGGCCGACGGGCAGATCGTCGAGGAAGCCGTTCCCGAGCAGTTCTTCACCTCCCCGAAGAGCGACCGGGCGAAGGACTTCCTCTCCAAGCTCATCACCCACTGAGGTCGACACCCACCGACCCGAAACCTCCGCGCTCTGCACCGGGCGCGGATGATCCCAACCAGGAGGACCACATGCGCAAGACACGAATCGCCGGCGCGTTCGCCGGCATCGCCATCGCAGCGATCGCCCTGACGGCCTGCAACAGCGGCTCACCCGGCGCACCGGCCGGCGGCGGCGACGAGGGAAGCGACGAGGCCCTCTGGCAGGTCGCATCCGACGTCTCCCTCGACGGCAGCCCGACCTTCGAGCGCATGACCGCCCGGGACGGCGTCATCGTCGGCGTGAAGAACGACCAGCCCGGCCTCGGATACCAGGATGCCGCGACGAACGACCGAAGCGGCTTCGACGTCGAGATCGCGCAGTGGATCGCCGCGTCGCTCGGCTTCGGCCCCGACCAGATCACGTACGAGACCATCCCGTCCGCGAACCGCGAGCAGGCGATCGTGAACGGCGACATCGACTACTACGTCGGCACCTACTCCATCACCGACTCGCGCAAGCAGCAGATCGACTTCGCCGGTCCCTACCTCATCACCGGTCAGGGCCTGCTGGTCGCCGCCGACAACGACGACATCAACGGTCCCGACGACCTCACGGGCAAGATCGTGTGCTCGGTGACCGGTTCGACCCCGCTGCAGCGGATCCGCGACGAGTACACGCCCGGTGACACCGTCGAGTACGACACCTACTCGCAGTGCATCGACCAGCTGCTCGCCGGCTCCGTCGACGCCATCACGACCGACCAGGCGATCCTCGCCGGCTATGTCGCGCAGCGCCCCGATGAGCTCAAGATCGCCGGCGAGACCTTCAGCGAGGAGCGCTACGGCGTGGGCCTCGAGAAGGGCGACTCGGCGCTGAAGGACCACATCAACACCCTCTTCAACGACGGTGGCGACATCTGGACGGCTCTGTTCGACCGCAACCTGGCGCCCGCCGGCATCGAAGGCTCGCAGCCGACCGCTGACGAGTGATCGGAACCGGGGGCGGCGGCTCGGCCGACGCCCCCGGCATCCGAATCCATCCTGTAACGACGAGAGGACCGCACGTGGGCGTCATCACCGACAACCTCGATCTGTGGTGGGAAACGCTGCTCGGCACCCTCATCCTGTTCTTCGCCGGCGGAGCGCTCGCGCTCGTCCTCGGCACCATCGTGGCGGCGATGCGGGTCTCGCCCGTGCCGATCGCGCGCGGCGTGGGCATGCTGTACGTCGGCACCATCCGGAACACACCGCTCACGCTCGTCTTCTTCGCCTTCGCGTTCGCGCTGCCCCCGCTGCTGGGACTGCGTCTCACCTCGGACGTGTCGCTGACGCTCGCGATCTGCGCGCTTGGCATCTACACCGCGACGTACGTCGCCGAGACGATCCGCTCCGGCATCAACACCGTCCCGATCGGCCAGGCCGAGGCCGCCCGCGCACTCGGCCTCACCTTCGGACAGGTGATGACCCTCGTGGTCATGCCCCAGGCGTTCCGATCGGTGATCCCGCCGATGATGAGCGTGTTCATCGCCCTGCTGAAGAACACCACCGTCGCCGCCGGCTTCTCGGTCGTCAACCTCGGCTCGATCCGCAACTACCTGAGCGAGCGGGGCGAGAACCAGTTCATCGTCATCCTGTGGGTGATGGTGATCTTCGTCGCCCTCGTGCTGCTGCTGTCCTGGCTGCAGCGATCGCTCGAGACCCGATGGAAGGTGGCGCGATGAGCTCCGTCCTCTACGACGTGCCCGGACCGCGGGCGATCGCCCGCAACCGCGTCCTCGGCGTCATCACCGTGCTGCTGGTCGTCGCCGCCGTCGGCTATCTCGCCTGGCGTCTGTACGAGACCGGCCAGTTCACCGCGCAGAAGTGGCAGGCGTTCACCTACACGAACGTCTGGATCAGCATCGGCGAGGCGACGCTCCGCACGCTCGGCGCGTTCGTCGTCGCCGCGGTCGGCGCCCTGGCGCTCGGCTTCATCCTCGCGATCGGCCGACTCTCGAACCACCGCTTCGTGCGGGTGCCGGTCGGTGCTGTCGTGGAGTTCCTCCGCGCCGTCCCGGTCCTGATCTTCATGTTCCTGCTCTACTACGGGCTCCCCGTCGTCGGGGTCCGCATGGAGTCCTACTGGGCGGTCGTGATCGCGCTCATCGCCTACAACGGGTCGGTGCTCGCCGAGGTCATCCGTGCCGGCGTGGAGTCGTTGCCGCGCGGCCAGAGCGAGGCGGGCTACGCGATCGGTCTCCGCAAGGCCGGCGTGATGCGTCTCGTGCTGCTCCCGCAGGCGATCCGCGCCATGATGCCGGTCATCATCGCTCAGCTCGTCGTCACGCTGAAGGACACCGCGCTCGGCTTCATCATCACCTACCCCGAGCTGCTGTTCTACGCGCGCTTCCTCGGGTCGCAGTCGACCTACGGGTCGCCGATCGTCCCGATGACGATGATCGTCGGCGCGATCTACATCGCCCTCTGCCTCCTGCTCTCGTTCGGCGCCACGCTCGTCGAGAAGCGGCTGCGCCGCTCTCCGAAGACGCCCGCGGGCGGCGTGCACCACCCGGTCACGGAGGTGACCGACACGCAACTGATCGCCGCGCAGAAGGGCGCCGGGAAGTTCGACGCCAACAACAACGCGGGCGGCGGCATCTGACCCATCGCGACCCTGCACCACCTCGACGGGCCCCTCACGCGAAAGCGGAGGGGCCCGTCGCCGGTAGACTCGACTCCCGTGTCCGACGCACCCGAGATCACCCCTGACGCGGTCGCCGCGGCGGTGGATGCGGCCCTGGCCGCCATCGCCGACGCCGCCACCACCGCCGAGCTCAAGACCGCCCGGAACGCGCACACCGCGGAGGGCTCGCCCCTCGCGCGGCTGAACGCGCAGCTGCGGTCGGTCCCGAACGAGAAGAAGGCCGAGTTCGGCAAGCTCGTCGGACAGGCTCGGGGTCGCGTGAACCAGGCTCTCGCCGCCCGGGAAGAGCAGCTCGCCGCCGCCGAGACGGCGGCGAAGCTCGAAGCCGAGGCGCTCGATGTCACCGCGATCGCGCCGCGGGCGCGGGTCGGGGCGCGGCATCCGATCTCCCTGCTGCAGGAAGAGGTCGCCGACCTCTTCGTCGGCATGGGCTGGGAGATCGCCGAAGGTCCCGAGCTCGAGCACGAGTGGTTCAACTTCGACGCGCTGAACTTCGACGTCGACCACCCCGCGCGTCAGATGCAGGACACGTTCTTCGTCGACCCCGTCGCGCGTCACCTCGTGATGCGCACGCACACGAGCCCCGTGCAGGTGCGCTCGATGCTCGAGCGCGAGCTGCCGGTCTACATCCTCTGCCCGGGACGGGTCTACCGCACCGACGAGTTCGATGCGACGCACCTCCCCGCCTTCACGCAGTTCGAGGGACTCGTCATCGACAAGGGCATCACGATGGCGCACTTGAAGGGCACGCTCGACCACGCGGCGAAGGTGCTGTTCGGCCCCGAGGCCAAGACGCGCTTCCGCACCAACTACTTCCCGTTCACCGAGCCGAGTGCCGAGCTCGACCTCTGGCATCCGACCTTCGCCGGCGGCGCCCGGTGGATCGAGTGGGGCGGCTGCGGCATGGTGAACCCCAACGTGCTGCGCGCTGCCGGAATCGACCCGGAGGTCTACTCCGGCTTCGCATTCGGCATGGGGATCGAGCGGACGCTGATGTTCCGCTCCGACGTGAAGGACATGCGCGACATGGCCGAGGGCGATGTGCGCTTCAGCGAGCAGTTCGGGATGGTGGTCTGATGCGTGTTCCGCTCTCGTGGCTGCGCGAGTACGTCGAGGTTCCGGCGGACGCCGCGCCCGAAGACATCCTCGCGGCCCTCGTCACCGTCGGCTTCGAGGAGGAGGACGTCCACGGCTTCGACCTGACCGGTCCGATCGTCGTGGGCCGGGTGGTCTCGTTCGAGCCCGAGCCGCAGTCCAACGGCAAGACGATCCGCTGGTGCCAGGTGGACGTGGGCGAGGCGAACGGCGGCGTCCGCGGCATCGTCTGCGGCGCCGGCAACTTCTTCGAGGGCGACAAGGTCGTCGTGACGCTTCCCGGCGCCGTGCTGCCCGGTCCGTTCCCGATCGCGGCTCGCAAGACCTACGGCCACGTCTCGGACGGCATGATCGCCTCGGCGAAGGAACTGGGCCTCGGCGACGAGCACTCGGGCATCCTGCGTCTGACCGAGCTCGGGCTCGACAGTGATGACGACGCGCCGGTCGGCACCGACGCGATCGCGCTGCTCGGTCTCGACGACGCCGCCATCGACGTCAACGTGACACCGGACCGCGGCTACGCGCTGTCGGTGCGCGGCATCGCGCGGGAGTACTCGCACGCCACCGGTGCGGCGTTCCGCGACCCGGGTCTGCGCGAGTTCGACGAGCTCGAGCACCCGGCGACGGGCTTCGAGGTCGCCGTCGACGATGCCGAGCCCATCCGCGGCCGCGTCGGAGCGAGCGAGTTCGCCGTTCGCGTCGTGTCGGGCGTCGATCCCACGCGTCCGACCCCGCCCTGGATGGTGGCGCGGCTGACCCTCGCGGGTATCCGTTCGCTCGGCGTGCTCATCGACATCACGAACTACGTCATGCTCGAGCTCGGCAACCCGATCCACGGGTACGACCTCGACAAGCTCTCCGGCGGCATCACCGTGCGCCGGGCGACGCCGGGGGAGAAGCTGACGACCCTCGACGGCAAGGAGCGCACGCTCGACCGCGAAGACCTGCTCATCACGGATGCGTCGGGGCCGATCGGCCTCGCCGGCGTCATGGGCGGGGGTACGACCGAGATGAGCGGCGAGACGCGGAACGTCCTCATCGAGGCGGCGATCTTCGACACCGTCACGATCGCCCGCACCGCCCGCCGGCACAAGCTGCCCAGCGAGGCGTCGCGTCGCTTCGAGCGCGGTGTCGACCCGCTCATCCCGTTCGTCGCGGCGCGGCGCGTGGCCGACCTCATGGTCGACCTCGCCGGCGGCACGCTCGAGCCCACCGGCGGCGCCCTCTTCGCCGAGGTCTTCCTCGAAGCCATCGAGCTGCCGCGCGGCTTCGTGCCGGGGCTGATCGGCGTGGAGTACTCCGACGCTGAGATCGTCACCGCGCTCGAGACCATCGGCGCCGAGGTCGAGGCGACGGATGCCGGATGGGATGTCATCCCGCCGTCGTGGCGCCCGGACCTCACCGATAAGTGGACGCTCGCCGAGGAGGTCGCGCGCATCCACGGGCTCGACCGCGTTCCCTCGATCCTGCCGACCCCGCCGTCGGGTCGCGGTCTCACCGAAGCCCAGCAAGGTCGTCGCCGCGTCGCGAACGCGCTCGCCGCCGCCGGTTTCGTCGAGACCCCGTCGTTCCCGTTCACCACGCGCGAGCGCAACGATCTGCACGGATCGGCGTCGGGCGGGGAGCTTCCGTCGGTCAAGCTCGCCAACCCGCTCGACGGCCAGGCGCCCTTCCTGCGGCGTTCGCTCGTGCCGGGCCTGCTGCAGGTTGCGCACCGGAACGTCTCCCGCGGCCTCACCGACCTCGCACTGTTCGAGGTGGGCGCGGTCTTCCTGCCCGAGCCCGGCGTCACGTACGGCACCGAGACCGTGCCGCCGCTCGCGGTGCGGCCGGATGACGCGACGCTCGAGGCACTGAACGCCGCCATTCCGCCGCAGCCCCGCCACGTCGCCGTCCTGGTGGCGGGCAACGCGGCGCCGAAGGCGGCCGGGCGCGCCGCGGTCGCTGCGGACTTCAGCGACGTGCTCACCGCCGTCGCGGCGGTGGGCACGTCCGCCGGCGTCGAGATCGAGGTCGCGCAGACGCGTCGTGCGGCCCTCCACCCGGGCCGCGCCGCCGAGCTCACCGTCGCCGGAGCCGTCATCGGCTACGCCGGGGAACTGCATCCCGACGTGTCGGCGAATGCCGACCTCGCCGGTCGCGTCCTCGTCGCCGAGCTCGACCTCGACGCCGTCCTCGCGTCGGCGGGCGAGCGCGTCGTCGTCGCGTCGCTGTCGGGATACCCGGCCGCGACGCAGGACGTCTCGCTCGTCGTGCCGGTCGAGGTGACGGCGCGTGCGCTCGCCGAGGCGCTGACCGACGGCGCGGGCGACCTGCTGGAATCGCTCCGGTTGGTGGACGACTACCGCGGCACGGGCCTTCCCGAGGGCGCGAAGAGTCTCACCTTCGCGCTGCGCTTCCGCGCGGACGACCGCACTCTGACGGCCGCGGAGGCGACGGATGCGAAGCTCGCCGGCGTCAGCGTCGCGGCCGAGCGTTTCGGGGCCACCATCCGCGACTGAGAGCGGACCGGCTCACGCTGTTCGACGCGGGATCGGGCGCAGTTGCGCACGTCGCGCGCGGATCTTCACGCGCCGCACGTTCGGAACCGCGCCCGAATCCGGCGCCGGGGATCAGCGCGATCCCCAGTTCCAGGCCGGCACGTCGAGCATCCCCTGACCCACCACCATCGTCTCGGCCTCGACCCGTCGGAGTTCGACGCGCGCTGAGGACGGCAGCGCCGCGACGAATGCGTCGGCGTGCGAGACGGCGATGACCTGCGTGCGCTCGGATGCCGCGCGCACCAGAGCCGCGAGGGGTTCGAGCAGCGATGGGTGCAGGCTCGCCTCGGGCTCGTTGAGGACGAGGAGGGGCGCCGGGCGCGCCGGCAGCAGGGCCGCGCACAGCAGCAGGTACCGCAGCGTGCCGTCGGAGAGCTCGGCCGCATCCAACGGGCGCAGCAGCCCCGGCTGCTCGATCTCGAGCCGCAGCGGGCCCTCGTTCGCGGTGATGCGCACCCGGCTGCCCGGGAAGGCGTCGTCCACCGCGCGGTCGAGGGCGTCGCCGTGGCCCGCCTCGACGATCGTCGCCCACGTGGCGGCGAGATTCGCGCCGTCGTGGCCGAGCGTGTGGCTGCGCGTGCCGATCTGCGGAAGGCGTGCGGGGGCGTCGGAGTCGACGCGGAAGTGGTCGTAGAAGCGCCACGCCGTCATCGTGCGGCGGAGCGAGAGCAGCTCGGGGGCGGTGTCGCCGTCGGCCAGGTCGGTCACGATGCTCTCGTACGGGGCCAGACGCTGTGCGAGCACCGTCCACGCGTCGTCGCGGACGCGCGTGCTCTGCCGCGTGCGATCGATCAGCAGCGTCGCGGGCTTGGCGAGCGGTCCGGCGAACACCTGCTCGCGCTTGATCTCGGGATCGCGCGCGAAGAGGCTCCGCTGGTCGGACTGCGGGATGCCGAGATCGATGAGGTACCCGAGCTCGTCGGAGGAGTACCCCAGCTGCACCGCGATCGGCCGGCGTCGCACGGTGCCCTGCGAACCGCCGTCCTCCGGCCCCGCCCACAGCACCGAGGGGAGGCCGCCCTCCCGCGCCAGCGCGCCGACGACGTCGCCGCGGGATGCCGCGGCGAGCAGTCGCAGGGCGCGGTACAGATTCGACTTGCCCGACCCGTTGGCTCCCGTCACGACGGTGAGCTCTCCGAGCGGCACGACGAGGTCGCGGAGCGAGCGGTAGCCGGAGACGGCGAGTGTGCGCAGCATCCCGCCACTCTTCCAGGCGTCGCCGACACACGCGAAGCCCCCGGCGGCCGATGCCGGGTCGACATCGCGTCACCCGATGCCGATAGGGTCGGGGCCGTGAGCGAGATCCCAGCCAGTGTGACCCCGGTGAGCGAGACCGCCGCCGCCCCCGCCCTCGAGCTGTCCGGGCTGGTGAAGCGATTCGGCGAGAAGGTCGCCGTAGACGGCATCGACCTCGTCGTCCCCGCCGGCTCGTTCTACGGACTCGTCGGCCCGAACGGCGCCGGCAAGACGACCACGCTGTCGATGGCGACGGGACTTCTGCGTCCGGACGCCGGCGGTGCCCGCGTCCACGGCATCGACGTCTGGCGCGACCCGGTCGCCGCCAAGCGCACGATCGGCAACCTCGCCGACGGCGTGCGCCTCTTCGACCGGCTCACCGGCGAGCAGCTCATCACCTACACGGCGATGATGTTCGGCTTGCCGCGCCCCGAGATCGCGGAACGCGTCTCGGACCTGCTCGACCTCATGGACCTGCGCGCCGCGGCGGGGACGATCGTCGCCGACTACTCCGCCGGCATGACGAAGAAGGTCGCGCTCGCCTGCGCCCTGGTGCACGCGCCGCGGCTGCTCGTCCTCGACGAGCCGTTCGAATCGGTCGACCCGGTGTCGGCAGCGAACATCGAGGACGTACTCCGCAGCTACACCGGCTCGGGGGGATCGGTCATCGTCTCGAGCCACTCGATGGACCTCGTCCAGCGCATGTGCGACCACGTCGCCGTCATCGCCGCCGGCCGCGTCCTCGCCGCCGGATCGATCGACGAGGTGCGTGCGGGCGAGTCCCTGCAGGATCGCTTCGTCTCGCTCGTCGGCGGCCGCCACTCGTCGGAGGGACCGCAGTGGTTGCGACAGTCCTGAAGCTCCGGTACCGCGTCCTCGCGAACACCCTCGCACGGCGGCCCTGGCAGCTCGTCGGGTTCATCCTGAGCTCGCTCTGGGGCCTCGGCATGCTCTCGGCGCTCGTCGCCGGCATCATCGCGCTCGCGCTCTTCCAGGGGCAGGAGGTCGCCGCGGTCGTCGTGATCCTCGGCGGATCGCTGCTGGTGATCGGCTGGGTGATCGGGCCGATCCTCGTCGCGGGGGTCGAGAGCACGGTCGACGCCACGCGCCTCGCGCCGTTCCCGTTGACGCGCAGACAGGTCATGTCGGCGCTCGCGGGTGCGGGGATCACCGGCATCCCGGGCATCGTGACGATGCTCGCCGCGCTCGCCACCGTGATCCTGTGGGTCCGGTGGCCGGTCGCCGCCGTCGTGGCCGTGCCCTCGGTTCTTCTGGGCGTCCTCACCTGCGTGCTCGCATCGCGGCTCATGACCGAGCTCTCGGGCGGTCTCGGCGGCAATCGGCGGGGACGCGAGGTCGTCGGCACCGTCGTGCTTGTGCTCGTCATCATGACCGGTCCGATCATGCTCGGCATCCTGAACCTCCTCGACAGCGCCGGTGGCGACCTCGTGACGCGGCTGCAGCAGGCAGCGGAGATCCTCCCGTGGACGCCGCTCGGTGCCGCGTGGTCGATCGCACCGAGCATCGCGGCGGGGGAATGGATCCCGGCGCTCGCCCGCACCGCGATCGCCGTGGCGACCCTGGCCCTGCTGTGGGTCGTGTGGGACCGTGTGCTGGATGCCGCGGCGACCTCGCCCCGGCAACGCGCGACGAAGGCCGTCGCGGCCGGCAAGATCGGCCTGTTCGGCGTGTTCCCGACCGGCGGTGTCGGCGCCACTTGGGCACGTGCCCTCCACGGCTGGCTGCGCGATCCGCGATACCTCCGCCAGCTGATCACGATCCCGTTGTTCCCCGTGCTGTTCGCGATCCTGGGTGGCATCGACGGCTTCGGATTCCTCGTCTCGCCCATCGTCGCGGCGCTCGTCCTCTCGATCGCCGGCTACACCGACATCTCCTACGACGGCACGGCCTTCGCCGCGGTGCTCGCGACCGGCGTCCGCGGACGCGAGGACCGTCTCGGCCGCATCCTCGGTGCAGCCGTGATCGGCATCCCGGTGATCGTCATCGTCGCCGTGGCCACAGCGATGATCGCCGGCGACCCCGCGCGCCTGCCGGCGACGCTCGGCGCATCGCTCGGGATCCTCTTCGCCGGCTACGCCGTTTGCGCCGTCTCGTCGACGCTCATCGTGACGCCCGTCGCCGCCCCCGGCGACAGCCCCTTCAAGAGCGTGCCCGGTCAGACGGCGGTGGGCGGGCTGCTCGTCTTCCTCGTCTGGGGAGCCGTGGTCGTCCTGGCGTTGCCCTCGATCGTCCTCGCGATCATCGGCTTCGCCTCCGGCGCCGAGATGTGGGGCTGGCTCTCTCTCGCCGCCGGTCTCGGCATCGGCGCCGTGCTGGTCGCGGTCGGCGTGAACGTCGGCGGTCGGATGCTCGAGCGCAACGGGCCCGACCTGCTCGTGCGCATCAAGGCGTTCCCGACCTGACCCGCGGCGAGCGGGGCGCCGCTCAGCGGTAGCGGCGCCCCTCGTCGCGCTTGTACAGCCACACGGCGACGGCTCCGAGCGCGACGGTCCAGGCCACGATGCCGACGATCGCCCACACCGGCACGGCCGTGCCGGTCGCGGTGCCCACGACGATCTCGCGCGCCTGGCGGATCGGCAGGAACGCCGAGGCGATATCGAGCCACGACGGGAACATCTGCGGCGGGAGGAACAGCCCGCCGCCGAAGGCGAGCAGGAACAGGGCGACCTGGGTCACCGCGATGGCCGCCTTGGGCCCCGTCGCGATGCCGATGATCGCGCCGATGAGCATCGGCGGAAGCGCTGTCACGATGACCAGCGCGACGGCCGCGACCAGGTGCAGCGGTTCGGGGCGCGCGCTGGTGAACAGGCCGCCGACGACCAGGAGCGGCACCATGGCGACGGTCGCGATCGCGAGGGTCGCGAGGATCAGGGCGCCGATGCGGGCGAGCGGGCTGGCGGGGAGGGTCCGCAGGTACGGCGTCCACGGCTTGGAGCGCTGCTCGGCGAGTTCGAGTCCCACCGAGAACAGTCCCGCCGACATGAAGGCGAACACGACCATCGACGCGACGGCCGACGTGGCGAACCCGCTGTCGTCGACGACCACGCGCTGCGGCAGGACGAACAGGCACAGGGCGAGGGTGGGGAAGACGATCGCGCCGATGACGGCGATGGGCACGCGCGCCGTCTCGATGAGGTTGTACTTCGTCGCGGTGAGGGTGAGCGAGAGCGTGGACATCAGGCGGCCTTCCGGGCGTCGGCGGACTTGTCGGTCAGGGTCAGGAAGGCCTCTTCGAGCGTCGCGCCCCGAACGGCCAGATCGGCGAACGGGAGTCCGCGCTCGACCATCGCGCGTACGAGCGCGTCGGAATCGCCGACGACCGCGGTGACGAGGCCGTCGGGGTCCTGCGTGACGGATGCCGCGGGGTCGAGCCGCAGGATGTCGTCCGTATCGATGCCGCGCAGCTGCACGCGCCGGCGCGCCACGCTCGAGACGATCGCGGCGAGCGTGTCGTCGGCGCGGACCAGCCCGTCGTCGACGACGACGACGCGCGAGGCGAGCTGCTCGATCTCCTCGAGGTGGTGGCTGGTCACCACGACCGCGCAGCCCGCCGCGTGGCGGCGGCGGACGGCATCCCACAGCGCGCGCCGGGCGTCGACGTCGAGTCCGGTGGTCGGCTCGTCGAGCAGCACGAGATCGGGGTTGCCGACGAACGCGAGCGCAACGGCGACGCGGCGCTGCTGACCTCCCGACAGCGCCCCGCACTGCTGGTGCAGAAGCGGCGCGAGGGCGAACTCCTCGACGATCGTCGACCGCGGCGACGGGGCCGGGAAATGCGCTGCGACGAAGTCGAGCACCTCACGGACGCGGAGCGATTCGGGGAGAGCGGTCGCCTGCGGCGTCGACCCGAGTCGCACGCGCGAGGAGGCGTCGCGAGGATCGCCGCCGAACAGCCGGACCTCGCCGCTCGACGGGGCGCGCAGTCCTTCGACGAGCGAGAGCAGCGTCGTCTTGCCCGCGCCGTTGGGGCCGAGGAGGCCGACGCATTCGCCGGCGTCGATGTCGAGAGTGACGCCGCCGAGGGCGGTGACGTCGCCGAAACGCTTGACGAGGTCGCGGGTGCGGATAAGAGCGGTCATGATCCTCCTCCGAGGAGTTCGAGCAGCTGGGTGCGATACGACCGGAACGCCGTGCGTCCGGTGGCTGTGAGGGAGACGTAGGTCACGGGCTTGCGTCCCGCGAACGCCTTGGTCGTCTCGACGTAGCCGGCGCCCTCGAGCTTGCCGAGGTGGGTCGTGAGGTTGCCGGCGGTCATGCCGAGCAGCTTCTGCAGCACCGGGAACGTGAGCTCGTCGCCGTCGGCGAGGGCCTCGTTCAGGGCGGTGATGATCCGCAGGCGCGCCGGCGCGTGGATCACCGGGTCGAGCTCGGTCACCGCGACCCCTCGGCGGGGAGGATGCCGCGGAGCATGAGCACGGCGACGATCAGCATCGCGACCGGGCCCACGGTGGCGTATACGAGGTAGTTCGTCGGCGCTCCGGCGTACGACGCGCCGATCGCAGTGCCGATCATCACCACCCCGAGCGCGTACTGGACGGGCGAGCGCCAGAGGGCGCCGCCGGCGAGGTAGAGCACGCCGACGAGCAGGACGAAGATCGCGGGCGAGATCACGGCCATGAGGGCGGCGTCGGCTCCGGCGCGCTGTGCGGCGCCCACCAGCATCCCGCCGCCGATCATCGACAGGGTCCAGGCCCACCCGTACATGGCCCCCGCGAGGCGGGACGGTCCGCGCACTCCGGCGCCCGAGCGGATGCCGGCGACGGCGGAGACGACGATGCCGCCGAGGATGGCCGCGCCGAACACGATCCACGCCGGTCCCGTGGGCACGCGGAAGAACGGGTTGCCACCGTCCTCCTCGGCGCTCCAGATCGCACCGAACCCGACGATCCAGGCCACCGCCCACGTCACGAGCATCGTCGCGTAGCTGCGGTTCGCCCAGTGCGCGGTGCGCCGGCGCTGCTGCCGCATGAGGGCGAGCATCGCCGCCGGGTCGGCCGGGGTGGAGTCAGGATGATCCGAGGTCACGCAAAGTAGTTTGCAACGCAAAGTTGCGTTGAGTCAAGCCGCATCCGGCGCACTTCTGCGCGTCCGGCGCGGATATGTCTGCGGCCGATGCACAGATGTGCGCCGTACTACCGCCGATGTGCCCCGGATTTGCCGCGTCGCCGTATCGCCCGATACTGTCGGCGCATGTCCTCGGCTCCGCAGCGCACCGTCACGGTGCTCGACGCGCGCCGACGTCTGGGCGCTCGCCGACGTTAGGCGACCCCGCGCGCTCCCGCTCTCAGCGGTCGAGCCCCCGGAGTCGCCGTCGCCGGTCCCCGTCGCCGCCCGTGCGACGCCGCTCCAGACAATAAGGTTGAAGCCATGCCTCTCTCCGTCGCCGTCTCCGGCGCTTCCGGGTACGCAGGGGGCGAGATCCTCCGTCTCCTCGCCGCCCACCCCGAGGTCGAGATCCGCACCGTCACCGCTCACGCGAACGCCGGTCAGCCGCTCATCGACCACCAGCCCCACCTGCGGTCGCTGCGCCATCTGACCCTCCAGCCGTCGACGCCCGAGGTGCTCGCCGGTCATGACATCGTCTTCCTCGCCCTTCCGCACGGCCAGTCCGGCCAGTACACCGAGGCACTCGCCGACACCGGCCTTGTCATCGACGCGGGAGCCGACCATCGGCTGACCTCGGCCGAGGACTGGGCCGCCTTCTACGGCGGCGACTTCCACGACGCCTGGACCTACGGTGTGCCCGAGCTGATCGTCGACGGGGCGAAGCAGCGGGAGCGGCTCGTCGGCGCCTCGCGGATCGCAGCGCCGGGATGCAACGCCTCGACCGTGGCGCTCAGCCTCGCCCCCGGGGTGGCCGCCGGCGTCATCGACCCCGGCGACATCGTCTCGGTGCTCGCCGTCGGACCGTCGGGCGCGGGCAAGAGCGCGAAGACCACCCTCCTCGCCTCCGAGATCCTCGGCTCGGCGAACCCGTATGCCATCGGCGGCACGCACCGGCACATCCCCGAGATCCGGCAGGCGCTGCGCGGAGCCGGCGCCGCAGGCGACATCCGCATCTCGTTCACCCCCGTCCTCGTGCCCATGTCGCGCGGCATCCTCGCCACCTCCACCGCGCCGATCGCGCCGGGAGTCACCGACGCCGAGGTGCGCGAGGCGTGGCAGAGCGCGTACGGCGACGAGACGTTCGTGCAGCTGCTGCCCGAGGGGTCGTTCCCGCGCACCGCCGATGTCGTCGGTGCGAACACGGCGCTGATGGGCCTCGCCGTCGACCGGGCGGCAGGGCGGGTGGTCGTGGTGACAGCCGTCGACAACCTCGCGAAGGGCACCGCCGGCGCCGCGATCCAATCCATGAACATCGCCCTCGGCCTCCCCGAGGCCCAGGGCCTGAGCGTGAACGGAGTCGCCCCGTGAGCGTCACCGCCCCGCAGGGCTTCGAGGCGGCCGGCGTGGCCGCGGGTCTGAAGTCCACCGGCAAGCCCGACGTCGCCGTCGTCGTCAATCGCGGACCGCTGAAGGTCGGCGCCGCCGTCTTCACCTCGAACCGTGCCAAGGCCAACCCGATCATGTGGTCCGAGCGGGCCGTGGCCGACGGCGTCGTCGAGGCGGTCGTCCTCAACTCCGGCGGCGCCAACTGCTTCACCGGCAGCTTCGGATTCCAGACCACGCACCAGACCGCCGAGAAGGCGGGCGAGCTCCTCGGCGTGAGCTCGGGCGACGTCCTCGTCTGCTCGACCGGCCTCATCGGCACCGGCGACGAGGTCTTCCGGGCCAAGGTGCTCACCGGCACCGCCGACGCCATCGGCTCGCTCAGCGACGACGGCGGCGAGGACGCCTCGCTCGCGATCATGACCACGGACTCGCGGCCCAAGCGCGCCGTCGTGACCCGCGACGGCTGGACCATCGGCGGCATGGCGAAGGGCGCGGGCATGCTCGCACCGGGGCTTGCCACGATGCTCGTCGTGATGACGACCGACGCCGTGCTCGACGCCGCCGGGGCCGACGCCGCACTGCGCTCGGCCACCCGGGTGAGCTTCGACCGGCTCGACTCCGACGGGTGCATGTCGACGAACGACCAGGTGACGCTGCTCGCCAGCGGCGCATCGGGCATCGCTCCGGATGCCGACGACTTCGGCTCCGCGCTCGCCGAGCTCTGCCGCGATCTGGCCGAGCAGCTCCAGGGCGACGCCGAGGGCGCGAGCCACGACATCGCGATCGAGGTCGTGGGAGCGGCATCCGAAGCGGACGCCGTCGTCGTCGGCCGCTCCGTGGCGCGCAACAACCTGTTCAAGGCCGCCATCTTCGGCAACGACCCCAACTGGGGTCGCGTGCTCGCGGCGATCGGCACGACCGACGCGGCCTTCGACCCGTACGACGTGGACGTGTCGTTCAACGGCGTGCGCGTGTGCACGGCCGGCGGTCCCGATCGGCCGCGCGAGGATGTCGACCTCACGCCGCGGGCCACCCGCATCCTCATCGATCTGCGCTCGGGCGACGCCTCGGCGACCATCCTCACCAACGACCTGACGCACGACTACGTCCACGAGAACAGCGCGTACTCCTCATGAGCGACATCGACCTCCAGCAGACGACGCCCGAAGAGGCGGCGATCAAAGCCGGCGTGCTCATCGAGTCGCTGCCGTGGCTCCAGCGCTTCCGCGACCAGATCATCGTGATCAAGTACGGCGGCAACGCCATGGTCTCGGAGGAGCTGCAGGAGTCCTTCGCGCAGGACATCGCCTACCTGCGGTTCGTCGGCGTGAAGCCCGTCGTCGTCCACGGCGGCGGCCCGCAGATCTCCAGAATGCTCGATCGTCTCTCCATCGAGAGCGAGTTCAAGGGCGGCTACCGCGTCACGAGCACGGAGGCCATCGACGTCGTGCGCATGGTGCTCACGGGGCAGATCAACCCGCAGCTCGTTGCGCGGATCAACGCGTACGGTCCGTTCGCGACCGGTCTGTCGGGCGAGGATGCGGGCCTGTTCGGCGGCCGCCGTCGCGGCGTCGTCATCGACGGCACCGAGCACGACCTGGGTCACGTCGGCGACGTCGTCGAGGTGGACCCGCAGCCCGTGCTCGATCAGCTGGACGCGGGCCGCATCCCGGTGATCTCCTCGATCGCGCCGGATCTCGACGATCCGGGAAGCTCGCTGAACGTCAACGCGGATGCCGCGGCCGCCGCCCTCGCGACGGCTCTCGGTGCGACGAAGCTCGTCGTCCTCACCGACGTCCCCGGGCTCTACGCCGACTGGCCGAACCGCGACTCGCTCGTCTCGCACCTGACGGCGACCGGACTCCGCGAGATGCTCCCGTCGCTCGAGTCAGGGATGATCCCGAAGATGCAGGCGTGCCTCGACGCGGTCGACGGGGGAGTGGACACGGCCGCGATCATCGACGGACGGCAGCCGCATTCGGTGCTCGTCGAGGTCTTCACGGCCCAGGGAATCGGTACGGAGGTGGTGGCGGGATGACGAACCCGACCCTGCAGCAGACGGAGATCATGGCGCCCACCTGGGCCGAGGACGTCGATCGCGACCTGGTGCGCAGCGCCGGCGCGCGTCTCGCGCTCCTCGAGCGCGGCGAGGGCGCATACGTGTGGGACGCCGACGGCAAGCGCTACCTCGACTTCCTCGCGGGAATCGCCGTGAACTCGCTCGGCCACGCGCACCCGGTGTTCGTCGAGGCGATCGCGCGCCAGGCGGCGACGCTGTCGCACGTCTCGAACTACTTCGCGACGCCGCCGCAGCTCGCGCTCGCGGCGCAGCTGAAGCGGCTGGCCGGAACGGGCGACACCGGCCGGGTCTACTTCGGCAATTCCGGCGCCGAGGCGAATGAAGCCGCGTTCAAGCTCGCGCGGCTCCACGGCGGAGCGGACCGTCCCCGCATCCTGGCCCTGAAGGACGCGTTCCACGGGCGCACCATGGGAACCCTCGCGCTGACCGGCAAGCCGCACATGCAGCAGCCGTTCGAGCCGATGGTGCCGGGTGTCGAGTTCCTCGACTCCACGATCGAGGCCCTCGAAGCGGCCATGGACGAGCGGGTCGCCGCCCTGTTCGTCGAGCCGATCAAGGGTGAGGCGGGCGTCGTCGAGCTGCCCGCGGGGTACCTGCAGGCCGCGCGGGAGATCACGGCGCGTTCCGGCGCCCTCCTGATCGTCGACGAGATCCAGACCGGTGCGGGGCGCACCGGCGCGTGGTTCGCGTTCCAGCACGCCGGTATCGAGCCCGACGCGATCACCGTCGCGAAGGGCATCGGCGGCGGGTTCCCGATCGGCGCGCTCATCACCTTCGGACGGGCGAGTGAGCTGTTCTACCCCGGCACGCACGGATCCACGTTCGGCGGCAACCCGCTCGGGACGGCCGTGGCGTCCGCCGTCCTCGGCGAGATCGAGAGCGGCGGGCTCGTCGAGGCCGCCGCGACCCACGGCGCGCGCCTGCGTCAAGTGCTCGAGTCGCTCGACTCGTCGCTCGTCGAGGGCGTTCGCGGGCGGGGCCTGCTGCTGGGTGTCGCGCTGCGGCATCCCGTCGCCGGTGCCGTCGTCGCCGCCGCTCAGGAGCACGGCCTCATCGTCAACGCCGCGAACGAGCGCACCGTGCGCATCGCTCCGCCGCTGACGATCGGCGACGTCGAGATCGACGAGTTCGCCGAGCTCTTCGCCGCCGCCCTCAACACCGTCGAGTCGGCGCTGCTGCTCGAGAACCCGACCCCGGAGGAATCCGCATGATTCGTCCTCTGCTCCGCGCCGAGTCGGCGCTGCTGCTCGAGAACCCGACCCCGGAGGAATCCGCATGACCCGTCACCTGCTCCGCGACGACGACCTGAGCCCGGCCGAGCAGGCCGAGGTCCTCGACCTCGCCCTCGCGCTGAAGAAGGACCGCTGGAAGCTGAAGCCCCTCGAAGGGCCGCAGACGGTCGCCGTCATCTTCGACAAGTCCTCGACACGCACACGGGTGTCGTTCGCCGTGGGCATCGCCGATCTGGGCGGGTCGCCGCTCATCATCTCGACGGCGAGCAGCCAGCTCGGCGGCAAGGAGACGCCCTCCGACACCGCCCGGGTGCTCGAGCGGCAGGTCGCGGCGATCGTCTGGCGCACCTACGCGCAGGCGGGTCTCGAAGACATGGCGCGGGGCACGACCGTCCCGGTCGTCAACGCCCTGAGCGATGACTTCCATCCGTGCCAGCTGCTGGCCGATCTCCTGACCATCCGTGAGCACAAGGGCGACCCCTCGGGGCTGACGATGTCGTTTTTCGGCGACGGTCGGTCGAACATGGGGCACTCCTACGTCCTGGCCGGTGTCACGGCGGGGATGCACGTGCGCGTCGCCTCTCCGGAGGGCTACGGCCCGCGCGAAGACGTCGTCGCCGACGCGCAGCGGATCGCCGCGCAGACCGGCGGCTCGGTCACGGTCCTCGTCGATCCTCTCGAGGCCGCGGCCGATGCCGACGTCATCGTCACGGACACCTGGGTCTCGATGGGCAAGGAGGAGGAGAAGCTCGCGCGCATCCGCGACCTGGGCGCCTACAAGGTGACGCAGCAGACGATGGATGTCGCGCGCCCCAACGCGATGTTCCTCCACTGCCTGCCCGCCGACCGCGGTTACGAGGTCGACGCCGACGTCATCGACGGTCCGCAGAGCGCGGTGTGGGACGAGGCCGAGAACCGGCTCCACGCCCAGAAGGCGCTGCTCGTCTGGCTTCTGCGTCAGCAGTGACGCTCGGATGACGACGGCGGAGGCGGCGGACGTGACGCGGGGCGGGAGGATGCTGCGGCGTCGCCCGCTCCTCTCGCCCACGCGGATCGACGGCATCGACCTCGCCCGGGGGCTCGCCGTCGTCGGGATGCTGGCAGCGCACCTGCTGGTCATCCCCGATCTCGTCTGGACCGACCCCTCGACCTACGGCGGAGTCGTCCACGGACGCTCCTCGATCCTCTTCGCGACCCTCGCCGGTGTCTCGATCGGGCTGATCAGCGGAGGACCGGTGCCGCTCAGCGGGCCGCGTCTCGCAACCTCGCGGTTGCGGCTGCTCGTGCGCGCGGGGGCGATCTGGATCGTCGGCGTGATCCTGCTCCTCCTCGCCGTCCCGGTCTACATGATCCTCCCCGCGTACGCGATCCTGTTCGTCCTCGCGGCCGCATTCCTGCCGCTTCGGGCTCGGACGCTGCTCGTGGTGGCCGGGGCGGTGGGCGTGGTCGCCCCCTTCCCGCAGGCCGCGATCGATGCGCTGCCGTTCTGGTCGACACCCGAGGGCGTCGACCTCTCGAACACGTTCGGCTGGCACTATCCGTTCCTGACGTGGATCGCCTTCGTGCTGGCGGGGATGGGCGTCGCACGCCTGGATCTGCGCCGGACCGCGACGGCGGGAGCCGTGGCCGTCGCGGGGGCCGTCCTGGCGATGGCGGGCACGGCGATGGACCTCGTGTGGGGAGAGCTCGAGGTCTTCGGGCAGACCCCCTTCACGGGCGAGGCGCACTCCTCGGGACTGTTCGAGGTCATCGGCTCGGGAGGGTTCGCGCTGCTCGTCATCGGCCTCTGCGTCATCGTCTGCCGCACACCGCTGACCTGGGTGGCGCTGCCCGTGCGAGCCGTCGGCTCCATGCCGCTCACCGCCTACGCCGGTCACATCGTCGTGTGGGCGATCACGCGGCCGGCGCCCGAACCGGGGACGTTCGAACTCGACGTCTATCGCGACCTGTCGCCGTTCTGGCCGATGACTCTCGGGATCATCGTCTTCTGCACCGTGTGGGCGCTGCTGGTCGGCCGGGGACCGCTCGAGGCGGGCATCGACGCCCTCGCGCGGCTGGTCGTCCGCGGCGGCGGCGAGGCCGCATCCGTCGACCGGGGCGCGACCTTCGGCACGGATAAGCTGGAGCGATGAGCGCAGACACCTCCGGCGGCACGAACTCGGGCGCACTCTGGGGAGCGCGTTTCGCCTCGGGACCCGCTCCCGAACTCGCGCGACTGAGCCGATCCACGCACTTCGACTGGGCGCTCGCCGACTACGACATCGCCGGTTCGCACGCGCACGCCAGGGTGCTCGCCGCCGCGGGGTACCTGACCGCCGACGAAGAGGCCCGGATGCACACCGGGCTCGACGCGGTCCTCGCCGCCGTTCGCGACGGGTCGCTGCAGCCCGCCGAGAACGACGAGGACGTCCACGGTGCGCTCGAGGCGGCGCTCATCGCGGAGGTCGGCGCAGAGGTGGGCGGCAAGCTCCGGGCAGGTCGGAGCCGGAACGACCAGATCGCGACTCTCGTCCGTCTCTACCTCCTCGACCACGCCGCCGTCATCGCGCGCGACATCCTGCGCGTGATCGACGCGATCGTCGGGCAGGCCGAGGCCCACTCGCGAGCGATCATGCCCGGCCGGACGCACCTGCAGCACGCGCAGCCGGTGCTCCTGGCGCACCACCTGCAGGCGCACGCCTGGCCGCTGCTGCGCGATCTCGAGCGCCTGCGCGACTGGTCGGCGCGCGCCCGCGTCTCGCCCTACGGCGGCGGAGCTCTCGCGGGGGCGACGCTCGGACTCGACCCGCAGCTGGTGGCCCGCGAGCTCGGGCTCGAGCGCCCTGCCGAGAACTCGATCGACGGCACGTCGTCCCGTGACGTGGTGGCCGAGTTCGCCTTCGTCGCCGCGATGATCGGGGTGGACATCTCGCGATTCGCCGAGGATGTCATCATCTGGAACACCCGCGAGTTCGGCTTCGTCACGCTCGACGACGGCTACTCGACGGGCTCGAGCATCATGCCGCAGAAGAAGAATCCGGATATCGCCGAGCTTGCTCGCGGCAAGGCCGGGCGCATGATCGGCAATCTGTCGGGCCTCCTCGCGACGCTGAAGGCGCTGCCGCTGGCCTACAATCGCGACCTTCAGGAGGACAAGGAGCCCGTCTTCGACTCGATCGAGACCCTGGAAGTCGTCCTGCCCGCGTTCGCCGGCATGATCGCGACGCTCCGATTCGACCTCGATCGGATGGCTGAGCTGGCCCCGCAGGGGTTCTCGCTCGCCACGGACGTCGCCGAGTGGCTCGTGAAGCGGGGCGTCCCCTTCCGTGAGGCGCATGAGATCTCCGGATCTCTGGTCCGGCTGTGCGAGGAGCGCGGGATCGAGCTGCACGAGGCGTCCGACGACGACCTCGCCGCGGTCTCGGCGCATCTCGCGCCCGAGGTGCGCGCGGTGCTGTCGCCGGAGGGGTCGGTCGCCAGTCGCGATGGCCTGGGGGGAACCGCGCCGGTGCGCGTCGACGAGCAGCGGGCGGCGCTCGTGTCGCGGGCGCAGCAGGCCGCAGCAGCATTCTCCGCCTGATCAGCCTTCCGCTGATATCCGCCGAATATCAGTTCAGGTCTAATAAGCGCGAGATATCAGTGATAACCTGATCGCATGCCGATCGCTGTCATCGCCGATATCGTCGGGTCGCGTCGCCTGAGCGATCGAGATCGCAGTCAGACGACGATCGAGCGCGTCATCGCGGCGGTCGACACCGAGCTCCCGGTGGCGCGAACCGGCATGCGCGCGACCTTCGCCGACGAGTTTCAGGCCGTGTTCGCGAGCCTCGAGGACGCGCTCGCCTGGGTGCTCCTGCTGCAGCTCGCGCTTCCCGAGAGCGAGCAGCTGAGGTTCGGGTTCGGGATCGGCGAGGTCGGAACGGTCGATTCGGCGTCGCCGGACATCGCCGACGGTCCGGGCTGGTGGCGTGCGCGTGATGCGATCGAAGAAGTCCATTCCCTGGCAGAGCGGGCGGTGCCGCGAGCGCGGACGCGGATTGTCGGGAGTGGCGAGGAGGATGACGCCATGACCGACCGCATCCGGATGGCGAACGCGTATCTCCTGGCGCGCGACGAGATCGTCGGCGCGATGTCGGAGCGCGCCCGTCGTCTGACCTACGGGCGATGCCTCGGTCGGACGCAGCGAGCCCTGGCGGCGGACGAGGGAATCACGCAGTCGGCGGTGTCGCAGTTGCTGGCCTCATCGGGGGCGCCGGCGATTCTGGCGGGATACGCGGCGCTGAACGGCGGCTCGCGATGATCGGCGCCGGCTTCATCCTCGTCGCCGTCGGCCTCCTCGACATCGCTCGGCGGAACCTCTCGGGCGCGCGCGTGGGGATCGTCGTCGTCCTGCTCGCCGGGACCCTTCTCCCGCTCGCGGCCTGGGCCGGAGCGACGGCGTGGTGGTTCGCCGCGCTGGCGGTCGCCGGCGGCTGGGCGGCGACGACCTCGACCCGCGAGCCGACACGGTGGGGCCTGTGGCCGGCGGCCGGCGTCGCCGCCGTGTCCGCGGGCGCCGTCGCACTGGTGGGCATCCGTGACGGCCAGGGTCCGCTGGCGAACATCTGGCCCGGCGGCTCTCCCCTCGGAACGGTGAGCCTCGACCTGGCCGTCGGCATCGCGGGTGCCCTCGTGTTCCTCCTGGAGTCCGGCAACGTGATCGTCCGCGCCTCGCTGCGCGGTGGGGTGGTCGCGGCCGAGGCTGTCGGCGCGCTCCGCGGTGGTCGTCTGATCGGCCCGCTGGAGCGCATCCTCGTCTTCGCCCTGACCCTCACGGGCGCCTTCACGCTGCTCGCGGCGGTGCTCGCGGCGAAGGGCATCGTGCGCTTCCCGGAGATATCGCGCGACGAGGACGGAGGCGATCGCGCGGAGTACTTCCTGGTCGGCAGCCTGGTCAGCTGGGTCGTCGCACTGGGTGCGGCCTTCCTCGTCTGGTGGTCGGGGTCGAGCTGACCCGTGCCACCGCGGATCCCACGCGCGCTGCGACGAGCCCGGCGGGGCGCGATCGCGCCGCGCTGATAGCCTGGAGCGCGTGTCTGAACAAGCCCTGACGACCGCCCCCGTGGCGCTCGATCCCGCGTTCGAGAACGTGTGGGACGAGCTCGTGTGGCGCGGTCTCGTGCACGTGTCCACCGATGAAGAGGCGCTGCGCGCAGCGCTCGGCGGCGACCCGATCACGTATTACTGCGGCTTCGATCCGACCGCGGCATCGCTGCACCTCGGCCACCTCGTACAGCTCCTGACGCTGCGCCGCCTGCAGCTGGCGGGGCACAAGCCGCTGGGCCTGGTCGGAGGTTCGACCGGCCTCATCGGCGACCCGCGGCCGACGGCGGAGCGGACGCTCAACTCCCGCGAGACGGTCGCCGAATGGGTCGACCGGCTCCGCGGTCAGATCGAGCGCTACCTCAGCTTCGAGGGCGAGAACGCCGCCCGCATGGTCAACAACCTCGACTGGACGGCGCCGCTGTCGGCCATCGACTTCCTGCGCGAGATCGGCAAGCACTACCGCGTCGGCACGATGCTCAAGAAGGATGCCGTCGCCGCCCGTCTGAACTCGGATGCCGGCATCAGCTACACCGAGTTCAGCTACCAGATCCTCCAGGGCCTCGACTTCCTCGAGCTCTACCGGCAGTACGGCTGCACGCTGCAGACCGGCGGATCGGACCAGTGGGGCAACCTGACGAGCGGCACCGACCTCATCCACCGGGTCGAGGGCACGTCGGTGCACGCGTTCGGCACCCCGCTCATCACCAACAGCGACGGAACGAAATTCGGCAAGAGCGAGGGCAACGCGATCTGGATCGACGCGGAGCTCACGAGCGCGTACGCGTTCTACCAGTTCTGGCTCTCCACGGCCGATGCCGACGTCGCCGACCGGCTCAAGGTCTTCACGTTCCTCTCGAAGGCCGAGATCGCCGAGTACGAACGGCTCGTGGCCGACGAGCCGTTCCGCCGGGCGGCGCAGAAGCGTCTGGCGTTCGAGGTGACCGCGACCGTGCACGGCGTCGACGCGACGGCGAAGGTCGTCGCGGCATCCGATGCGCTCTTCGGCCAGGGCGACCTGACCACGCTCGACGCCGACACCCTGCGCTCGGCGCTGCGGGAGCTGCCGCACACGACGGTGTCTGTCGGCGCCGCCGTCGTGCAGGTTCTCGTCGACACGGGTCTGGTGGGCAGTCTGTCGGAGGCGCGCCGGGCCATCGGGCAGGGCGGTGTGTCGATCAACGGCGTGAAGGTCGACGACGAGTCGGCCGTCGTGGTCGGCGACCTGCCGGGTGGTGTGGCCGTGCTGCGGCGCGGCAAGAAGACGCTCGCGGGCGTCTTCGTCGAGGACTGAACCCGACCGGATGCCGTTCACTCCGAGCCACGCCGTCGTCGCGCTGGCGGTGGTCCGCACGGCGCTTGTGCCGGCGGCGGTGGCCGTCGGCGCGATGGCGCCGGATCTCCCGCTCTTCGCGCGGGGGATCGGCATCACCTACGCGCAGACGCACGCCTACCCGTGGCTGACGGTCGTCATCGCCGCAGCGCTCCTGCTCGTGTGGTGGCTCGTGCTGCGACCGGCGGTGCGCGAGCTCGCTCCGGGCTGGCTCGCCGGACGGCTGCCGACGCAGTGGGATGCCGGCGGGGTCGACGCCCTGCGGACCGTGCGGGGAGGTGACGGCCGGGCGCGCGCAGCGCTAGTCACGGTCGCGCTCGTCGTCGTGTCGCTGGCTCTCGGGGTGCTCAGCCACATCGCGTGGGATGCCTTCACGCACGAGGGCCGATGGGGTGTCGAGCTCATTCCGGCTCTCGCCGAGCGATGGGGGCCGTTGCACGGCTACCGGTGGTTCCAGTACTCCTCGAGCGTTCTCGGTCTGGCCGGGCTCGCGGTGGCGGCGGCGGTCTGGCTACGCACCCGGAGGCACGGTTCGGTGCGGCGGGTGCTTCCCGGCATCGTGCGCGTGATCTGGTGGGCGTCGCTGCCGGTCGTTCTCGTCGTCGCGATCGCCGTCGGCTTCATGCAGTACGGACCGCTGACCGCGGAGTGGACCGCGCAGCACCTCGCATACCGCGTGCTGCCGCCGGCGTGCGCCCTGTGGGGCGCGGCCACGCTGGTGCTGTGCGTCGTCGTGCAGTTCGCGCGCCGGCGAAGCGCGCCCACGCTCATCCGGTAGTCACCCGCCGCGGAGACGGTCGATCTCGCGGCGCTCGCGCTTCGTGGGCCGGCCCGCGCCGCGGTCGCGCACGGCGAGCATCGCGGTCGGCTCCCGCGGCGGCGTCCGATCGTCGAGCGCGGTGGCGGCGACGGGTGCACCGACCCGCTTGGTGAGGGTCTGCCGGACGATGAGGATGCGGTCGAAGCCGGCGATCCGCACGCGGAGCTCGTCACCCGGCCTCACCGACTGCGACGCCTTCACCTTCTCGCCGTTGACCCGGACGTGGCCGGCACGGCAGGCGGTCGTCGCGGCCGAGCGGGTCTTGTAGATGCGGACCGCCCAGAGCCACGAGTCCACGCGGACGGGGGCGTCGGATGCGGTCATGCATTCCATTCTCGCCGAAGCGTCATCGCCGCTCTCCGGCCCTGGTCTTGTTCGCGTTGGCGAGGTGGAGCGCGACGACGGCGACGTGCGGCTTCGGGCGGGCGATCTCACGGAAGCCGGCGGTCAGGAACGTGGAGATGGCGCCGTGATACAGCTCGTTAGAGGTGACCTTGCGTCCGGCATCCGGATCGACGGGATAGGCCTCGATGACGCGCGCGCCGTTCTCGCGCGCGAAAGCGATGGCGGCGTCGAGGAGTCTCGCGTTGAGACCCGTGCCGCGATGCTCTTTGCGTACCGCGAAGCAGCTGACGGCCCAGACGTCCTGGTCGCCCCAGGGTTCTTCGGTTGCGCCGGCGTACGCGCGGGTCTTGCCGAGTCGCACCTGGCGCGTGCGCGGCCCCACGCGCACCCAGCCGGCTGCGTCGCCGTCGACGTAGGCGATGAGGCCGGGGGAGGGCGCGGCATCCACTTCGGCGCGGAAAGCCGCTGCGCGACCGTCGATGTCGATGCGCTGGAAGTCCGCGTTCGTCATCGTCCACCACTGGCACTGACACTCGTGCCCGTCGCCGCCGCCGCTCATCGCATGCTGGGCATCGCTGAAGCTGCCGGGCGTCACCGGCACGATCGTCGTCTCGGTCATGTGGGAACGCTAGCGCGGGCATCCGACAGCGGCAACGCGCCCGGCCGCGCGCGGTTCGCGAGAGCCCGGCCGACCCGTTAGGATAGGGGAGTTGTCCGCGTGCGGACAGCGGACCGGGATGTGGCGCAGCTTGGTAGCGCACTTGACTGGGGGACACATTGTCCTCGACGGTCGAGAACAGCCTAGATAACTCAACAACGGGATGTGGCGCAGCTTGGTAGCGCACCTGACTGGGGGTCAGGGGGTCGCAGGTTCAAATCCTGTCATCCCGACAGAAAAAGCCTGATGGAACGGCATTTCCGAGTGTCCGATTTCCGCGGGTATGCGTCGGACGAAGGCCGATCCTGTGGTCCCGATTTGTGCTTTCTATGTTACGGGATGTCGAACCTCACGGAACTCGCATGGTCCCAACCTGTTCCCAAGCCCCTGACCCCCACGAATCAAAGTCAAGTGGTGTAAGAGCTCCATCTGAGATGCTGGCTCGTCCGTTCCGCGGCGCGCGTGAGCTCGGTGGTGTCGGCGTGCAGGTAGCCCTTGGTCGTCTCGATCGAGGCGTGTCCGAGGATGTCACGGACGATGTGAAGAGGGACGCCGGCGTTGGCGAACCATGTGGCCCCGGCGTGTCTGAGATCGTGTCGTCGCAGACCGGGGTGGCCGAGTCTTTGCACCAGGTTGGTCCAGTCCGTTGCTCGCGAGAGCGTTCCGGTGGTGAGGACCCCGGCCCGGGGCCCTCGGAGCAGCGGCTGATCAAGTTCACGGTCCTCAGTTATGCGTCGGAGCACGGGCTCCAACGGCTTGAGGATCGGTACCCGCCGAGCGTGCCTGCTCTTGGTGGGCTTGAGGCATAGCCCGCCCGAACCGGGGAAGTGTTGCCGCGCGATGGTGACGAGACGGTTGTCCCAATCGATGTCGCTGACCACCAGACCCGCGACCTCGGACACCCGTGCCGCGAGAAGCGCGGAGAGGAGAACGAAGTCGCCATACGCCGCGTGAACACGACGGCACGCGTCCGCGAGGCTCTGAACGTCACCCAGGGTCGGAATCGTGCGCGCGAGATCTGCTGTCGACGACCGTGTCCGCCGTCTTGCGCGTGTCCGCGCGGGGTTCGCGGCGATGATCTCATCTCGCACCGCTTCGTCGAGCACCCGTATCAGTGCGGATAGCGTGTTCTTCAGTGTCGACGGCGAGCAGTCGCTTTCCCACCGGTCGATCGTCCTATCGATGACGGCGGTGCTGATCGATCGCACGGCCAGGTGCCCCAGGGTAGGAAGCACGCGAACCCTGATGCTGCCGCGATATCCGCTCGTCGTCGACGACGGATCGAGTCCCCGAAGATACCGGTCCCCGAGCTCGGCGACGTAGTCGGCGAGCGAGATCAGCGGATCGCTCGCGATGTGCGTTAGTGACTGGAGCTGTTCCAGGAACGCCCTGGCCTTGTCTTCGGTTTCGAACGTGGCCGAGTAGCTTCGCCGCTCGCGTGAAACGGGATCGCTCCATCTGGCGCGAGCGCGGAATCGACCATGGCGATTCACGACGTCTTGCGTGAGGTGTACTCCGATGGGCGGGACGTGACGGTGATTAGTGTTCATTCACTCGAAGTTGGCAGAGGGTCGCTTGCGCTCTGACAATGACGTTCCTGGAGCACGCATTCGGCAAAGCGAGCCAAGCGCCTATTGATGCTGCGGGCCAGGGTGCGCCAGATCGTCCGTAGCGATGGTGCCGGAATCCCGATATCGCCGAGTACCCGCATCATGTCGACTTTTGGATACCGGCTCGATACCCGCGCGAGCACGAGCTTGCGGAACTCGCTCGTTCCGACGTTCACCCGCGATCGGGAGCCGACAACCACCGATCCCCGACTGAACCCGGGAACACTGGTTGAAGATGTCCGGATCAAGCGTCTCCTGCCCGTGCAACTCGGCGATGTTCGCTCACGTGACCGTGATCAGCGCGGCCAGGCAAGCGTCGTCGTGAGCGGATCCGAGATGCTCCACGATCCGCTCACATCCCGTGGTGGCTCCTTCACCGATCAACACCGCGATAGAAGAATCGAGGAGATGAGAGGGGTCGATCCGGATGGCCAGTGAATGGAATTCAGATGGCGTGACGCTTCCCGAGAGGATTGAGGAAGCATTTTGGTCTGACAGGCTTGTGTTTTTCTGCGGCGCAGGTGTGTCGTCCGCGAAGCCTTCCGGACTTCCCGGCTTCAGGGGCCTCGCCGAGGACATCGCGCGAACGCTAGGTCATCCCGCTCTGGTTCCCGCGGATGAGAACGTGCCCGTGCAGTTCGATGTCGTCATGGGGCGCTTGCACGAGATCAGCGGAGACATCCACAGTCGAGTTAGCTCTCGCCTTGAAACCGCGATTACGCCGAACGCTTACCATCGTGATATCTGGCGGATCGCTGCGGCTCGGGGTAAGACGCCGAGGATCGTGACCACCAACTTCGATTTACTCTTCGAAGCTGCGCTGAACGAAATTGGTCTTGAAGCGTCCATCCATGTCGCACCGATGCTGCCGCTCGGAGACGATTTCTCGGGCCTGGTCCACCTGCACGGTGTGAAGAACCCCCCGCCTACGACACGTATGGTTCTCACCGATCGAGACTTTGGCCGCGCCTACATCACCGACGGCTGGGCGACGCAGTTCCTCACCCGGCTGTTCGCCGAGTACACCGTGGTGCTGATCGGCTACAGCGCCGAAGACACGATCATCCAATATCTAACTCGTGCATTACCGACTAACGGCGCACGGTTCGCTTTCACAAGGAGCGCTGACCACTACGAACTCTGGGGCAGGCTGGGAATCACCCCCATACCGTTCCCCTCTCCTCCTGAGGATCCCTATGGCTCACTGCAGTCGTTCATCGGGCACTGGAGTGACAGGTTGACCGCCTCGGCCAGCCAACGTTTCGATCAGATTACTGAGTTCGTCGCGCGGGGCCCGGAAGCTGCCGAACGGGAATTCCTCGGGACTGGCTGGAAGCTCAACGACCCCGAGCTCGCACGACACTTCCGCTTGAACGCCCGCTCGTCAGAATGGCTCAAGACGCTGGATAAGGTGCAAGTCTTGGACCAGCTGTTCGACCCCGACGGTGAACGAGACGCCGGGCTACAGGAGTGGTCCCAGTGGGTACGCGCATCGATCGACGATGACGACGGTATGGCGCTACTCACTGTTCTTGCCCGACACGAGGGGAAGTTGCACCAACACCTCTGGTTCCAGATCTGGCACAAGATCCTCGGTGACTTCAACGGCTCGCCACACCACCGACAGTTGATCTTCGTCCTCGCCGTCGCGCAGCAGCCCCAAGAGTCGGAACGCCTCTCAATGCTGCTGCCTCGCGTGGTGGACACGGATCCTGAGGCAGCCGAACTCCTGCTGCACCATATACTCACTCCTCAGCTTCGACTCAAAGTCCGAAGCGGCTGGGCATTCCGCGACGACTCTCTTGAAACGCGCCTCCGCTTGTGGTGGAGAACATCGTCTATCCGAGACGCATGGTCCAAGCTCATGCCGAGACTCTCGCACCGAGCACACCTGCTTTCCGTCGTCCTCGACCTCATTCGTACCGTCGAGAAGACCGACGCGTTCTTCACCGGCAGCGAGCGCGAGAATGCGATATCAGTACGCCGAAGCCAGGTCGAGCACGCGGAGCGGTACACGCGAGATGACCCGTACGTCCTCGTCGTCGACATCGCCCGCGACCTTCTCCGTGAGTCAGTGCGTGACTACGGTGTCTCAGAGGCGACCCGCTACTTGGATGACCATTCGGAGATGATCCGACGACTGGCGGTCGACGCGCTCGCCGAGGCCCGCAGCACCGAGGCCGATGCCCTCGTCAAGATCCTTATCCAGCAGGCTCTACCCTTCGAGTACCGGAGCAGACCTGAAGCGTTCAGGCTTATGGCAGCCGTCTACAAGAACACCTCCGCGCCCACGCGGCAGGCGTTTCTCGACTACATCCAAAGCGCCACCCACTCGGGACCTGACGTCGAGGTCAACGACTACGACCGATACAACGTCTTCGTCTGGCTCACAGGCACCGTCGCCGCAGACGACCCGGTCCATGCGCTTCGACACGAGCTCGAACGCGAGCATGGCTACAGGCCGGACGAGTTCCCCAACCTCACATCAGTCGTGCGGGTCTCATCTCGTTCCGATCCTCCCCGGGACGTCGAAGGCCGTTTCCGCTCGCTGCCCGTCGCGGCTGTCGTCCGTCGGTTGCTCGACGATCGCACGCTCCAGGACGAGTACTCGGGCGGGCCGACCCTCCGAGAACTTCATGACTACCTTGAGCAGACGCCCGACGCCGGCTTCCCGCTTCTCGATGAAATGGCCGCGCAAGGTGCATGGAACACATCAGCGTGGAAGACCGTTCTCCAGCATCTTGTCCGAGGGTCGAGCTGGACAGCGAGTGATGTCCTTCAACGTCTCCACCTGAATACCGAGAATGGACCAGAGATCGCCGCCAGGCTCGACTTCACCGTCGCCTACCCAGAGAACGAACTCAACGGCCCGCTGAACAACGAAGACGAGCGATCGCGCCTGCTTCTCGGCCTATGGCATACCGCTGTTCATGAGAACGGCGCGGACATCCCGACCGACGCATCAGACGCCCGATCAACAGCTCGCGGCTCCCTTGCGCGTTACTACACCGAGACGTTGCTTCGCGTCGCGCAACAACGCGGCGACGACGCCCGCATCCCAGTCGAAGGAATCGAAGGCCTGCAACAGATCCTGGACGCTCAGGATGAGAATCTCGCGGATCCGAGTCCGATGATGCTCACCGAGTATGCGTCCCAGCTTCAGTTCCGCGCACCGGAGTGGTTCAGCACACATCTTCTCCCGCGTTTCGCCGATCTCGGCGTAGCTCCCTACTCGGCAACGCTGTGGGCGGGGCTGCTCGCACGAAGATTCCCCGGAACCCGGCTTCGCGAAGCCCTGCGCGAAGAGATCCGCACCGCGTGGCCCCATCTGTCCAAGAGCATCCCTGGTTCGACGGAGGCTTTCATACAATTGCACGCCATCTGCTTCGCGTTCGATTTCGGGGCGTCTGATCCTGAGTGGGCGGACGCCTTCCTCGCCCACGCTCCTGAATCAGAACGCGAGCGATGGATACGATCAGTAGCCCACTACATCGATCAAGAAGGCGAAGTCGGGGAATTTCAAGAGCTCATCTTCGCCCACTGGAGGCACCGCCTCGACGGACAACCTCCGATATCCGAGACAGAGCAACGCGCGCTTCTGCGCTGGCTAACACTGCCCGGTATCGATGTGCCAAGGGCAGCGGAACTCTTCGTCCGCGGACCTGCCGTCGCTGTCCGCGAAGAAGACCTCTACGACTACTACGACCTCGAAGGTTTTCCGCATGAAGACCATCCCGCACACTACGTGCGCGTCGCGAACCATCTCATGCAGAAGAACGTCTCGCCACCGCCGTTCGTCGAAAAGCTCATCGCCGCGGCGGCCGAGATCGCGGAGACCGACCGACCTCTCGCGGAGAAGACCTTCAATACGCTGCTGAGCCTCGGCTACTCGCCCGCTCGAACGCACCTCGAGAACCTCTTGGATCCGTCGTGACCCCTGATGAGGTCACAGGGTGCCGCCGAGGTTCAGGAAGAAGTTCATCCAGACGGCGCCTGCGAGGGCTGCGGCTCCGAAAGCGATGAACACTCCGACCTCGCGGCGCTTGCCAGGGCGTCGGAGTTCTCAGCCGACTGGTCGTCGTCGGCCCGCGTGTCGGCTGGTTCGGGCGCCGCGGGTCCGCGATCCTGGATGCACGATGTCAATTCCACGAAGCTAGACGGTCAGCCGCAGGTTCCCGTCGGTCAGGAACCTCGATTATGAAGCACTGTCTCGCGCGATCCCGCGCCATGTCGCGCCCGCTCTCCGAGGTGTTGTGATGCGCAGGATCGTCAAGGTGCGGGGAGCGAATGACGCGGGCATCCTCGACGGATGGTCGATGTCCACATCGGTCGAGGACTTCTCGCGTGTGAACGTGATCTACGGAGGAAACGGCAGCGGCAAGAGCACCTTGGCGCGGGTGTTGTCGCAGATGACGCATGCTGATCCCACCGACGTCGCCCTCCAGGTCGATGTTGATGTACCCAGCGGAGGATCGCGACGAGTCGTGGATCGCTCGGATTCCTTCTGGTCCCGGCTCAGAGTGTTCGACAAACGGTTCGTGAAGAAGAACCTGCTGTTCGATGTGAATGGGCGAAGCGATGCTTTACCGCTATTGGTGTTGGGTGAGCCCAACGTCACAAGAGACAAGCGGCTCTCAGAGATCGACGTCCGCCTCGGGACCCTCACAGATCAGCTCCCCGCTGCGAAGAGCGCTGCGGAGAAAGCCACAAGTACGGCGAAGAAGCTCGCGACGGACACCGCACGGACGATCGGGCAGGAACTACAATCAGCAGGCGGACGTTACGCTGCCCGCAGCTACGACGCAAGGCGCGTCACCGAGTTACTCACCACTCTCGACCAGGTCACTGCTCGACGATCCGATACCGAGATCGCGACGGACCTTCGCTTGGTTCAGGGGCAGCGCATGGAGCCGACCGCCCTCGTCCAACCGGTCACGTTCGATCTCACAGCCCTGGAAGCTCAGGTCGCCGCGCTACTCGGTGAGACCATCACCAGTATCGCGATCGAAGAGCTCGCCGGTGACGCGGAAGCCGAACAGTGGGTGCAACAGGGCCTTCGGCTCCACGCGCACCGCGATGCGTGCCTGTTCTGCGCCAACCCACTCACGGCGGAGCGCAGGCAGGCTCTCGCGAGCCACTTTGATGAGAGTTTCACCAAGCTGCAGAACCGCATCAGTGTTCTTGACAGAACTCTGGAACGTGAACACGAGGAGTTCTCGTGCGCCCTCACCTCTGCACCTGATCGCGCTCTCCTGTACGCGGACCTGCAGGACGCCTACCAGGAGCAGCTTCGTCAGAGCACAGAAGACGCCATCGCGTACTGGGAACGGATCACCGCGCTGCGTACTCTGCTCGAGGCGAAACGATCAACACCGTTCAGCGCCGTCGACGCCGGCGATCTCCCCGGCCGAAGCGCGGTCAGCTACCTGAATCTCAACGAGGTGCTGGACCAGCACAACACCCGCTCCGCCGACTACCAGGAAGCTGTTACCAAAGCCGCTCGTCGCATCGAGCTCGCGCGGCTCGCCGAGATCGCCGACGCGCATCGCGAGTCTCTCACCGAAGGGGAGCAGCAGACGGAACTCGCCGACGCCCTCAAGCGTGAGCAGACCCAGCTCACTCAAGAACGCGAACGCATCAATGTCGCCGACCTTGACCCATCACCCTTGGCCGCGGAACTCACCCGTGACGTCGCGAGCCTCCTGGGTCGTGACGAACTGGAATTCTCTCAACGCGACGGGCGCTACTCCATCCAGCGCAATGGCCATCCAGCGACCGCGCTCAGCGAGGGCGAGCAGACAGCCATATCACTGCTGTACTTCCTCTGCAGCCTTCGCGACGAACAGACCCGCAAGATCACGGCCACCGTCGTCATCGACGACCCAGTCTCCAGCCTCGACCAGGAGATTCTCGTTGGCGCATCGAGCCACCTCTGGAGCACGCTTGTTGGCAATGGATCCACCCATCAGGTGATTCTCCTGACGCACAGCTTCGAACTCTTCCGCCTGTGGAGCAACCAGCTCGATCGCCTTCCTGGGAACGTCAAGAGAGACGATTGCCCCTACTCGATCTACGAACTCCGAGCCCGCTACGAGAACCTCCCTGGCGGGACTTCGGCACGCCGCCCCGTACTGCTCTCGTGGACGGACGAGAAATTGCGCGCCAAGCTTCGGTCTCAGTACCACTACCTCTTCTGGCGCATCGCCGATGTCCTGGACAAGGATGGCGTCGACGGAGATCTTGCGAGCGAACTCGAGGCGACAGCAATCATCCCGAACGCCGCCCGGCAAATGCTCGAGGCATTCCTCGCCTTCAAGTACCCCAGCAAGATAGGCGACTTCGAAGGATCCATGCGCCGCGCCTTCCAAGACCAGAGTGTTCCCGATCCGCTTCGCCAACGTGTTACCCGCTTCGTCCATCGCCAATCTCACAACGAAGAGGCAGACATCAGTCGGCCTGTCAAGATCGGTGAGGCGGTGACGATCCTTCGCTCCGCATTCGAGTTCATTAGCACCGTCGACCGCGGTCACTTCGACGAGATGTGTGCGGCCCTTGACCTCGACGCCGCGAAGCTACTCGCATTGCCGTGACCGATGTAGGGAGATCTATGCAAGTGACGACTCAGGAAGGAGCCGTTCTCAAGCGGATGTCTGCCGACGGTATACACGTTCCGGTTGACGGTTCGGATTTCACTCCCCATAGTTTCAGAACCCGTGGCGCTATGCCTCTTCCTGTGAGGATCATCGGTTCATGGCCGGCATCCGCGTAGAAGGCGTTCCCCAGCGTGTGGACGGCCCATCGCTTGTAGCGGCTGCATCCGGGTTGATGCTTCTCCCCACAAACGCGTCACGATACGTCCGACTTCATCGACTCGCCGCGCTGGGGATGGCGTTGCCCGACCATGGGGCCGGCGCGGTAAGCCCGAGTACAATTCGATCTATTCTGAAAAGGGATGACGTTGGAGGGCCACGCATCCTGATGCTCGAAGACCCATATTCAGAAGTGCTTGTGCAGAGCATCACTTTCAGCGGCGGGCCCTACCTCGTATCTGGCGGCTCTGGCGAGCACAGCGTCTCCGATCTCGAGAATCTCATCGACGCGGCGTTCCGTGACCCGTGGATGCCGAGAGAGCTACGAGCGCTCGCACGCCAGCTAGTCCAGGGCTTGCTCACCGTGAGTGACATTGTGCTCAAGAGGGCAGGGCTCGCACGTGGCGCCGAACCAGCAGGCTCGGCACGGACTCCGGTGGACGTACCTGGAGCCGCCCGGTTGAAGGAGCTCGCTGACGCAGCGTTCATCTCGAATGAAGAACTCGATGCTCACGGCCGTTGGCTCCGTGTGGTGGTGGACACATTCGCGCTCGATCCTGGCCACCTGAATCATCCTTGCCAAGACGATTACACCGACGACCGCCTTTACGAAGCGCCGTTCCTCAGAACCGCAGACGGATACCGAGTCGTCTTGCCGCTTGACCTTGCAATCTCTATCCGGTTCCATCTGCTTCGATTTGTCGAGCAGGAAGCTCAACTCGCAGAGTTTGGGAAGCGCTGGCGGCAGGCTGCCTTGCGGCGGTTCATGAGGCTCTTGCCTTCAGATACTTCACTCGAAGAGTTGGAGCACCGCGAATCTTTCAGCAGGTATCTCATCAGCATTGATGGCAAGCGTGACCTTCACTTGGTGCTCGCGACAGATCCCCTCGTCGACTGGGAAGCGGAGATCTGGGGCCAATACAACACGCGCCCAACGCTGGAACAGCTCGCGGATTTGATGACCCCCGAAGCTAGAGCGAGCTACTCCTCGGCTGAGGATATGATCCACCTGGTGATCACTGATAGTCCGGGACGCGGTGCCTTCTGGGGCGTGCCGAATGTGGAGGATTCGGACCCGATGCTGATAGCTCGTTCCGATGATCTTGAGGTGATATTGCACCAGGAACCGGATGGTTTGCTAGGACTGCTGTTGTTTGCCCAAGCTGTCGAGAACCGCCCGGGAGAATCGATGTCGTTCAGCATCCTCGACGAGTTCAGTTCATATGCTCAGAACGACAAGTCCTTCTACCTATCCGACGACCGGCCAGCCACCTTCACCGCTTTCCAGACGGGAGACGGTCTCTCTACGATATTAAAGTTCTCCAAGGAGACGGATCGGCACGGTGTGGTCGTGCCTGTTCCCGGTGCTCCGATCATCCAGGTACAGCGCCGATACGAACTGGATGCGCCAGAGATCTTCATCACTGTCCCGAATACTTCCTACATCGGATCTGCAGTCGAGCTCGAACATCAGACAATCTTAATCACTGTCGACCCTGGCGTCGAAGGGTTTATAGGTGTCGAAATCGATCTACTTGATTGCGTGGCCTACTGGGTTCGTGAGTGCGCAGCGTGTGCAGCAGTGATGTCCGCTTCTGATACCGAAGAACTCGTCTTGCTGGTGAGTGATCCGGAATCATGGAAGAGGGCCGATGTGCGGTCCACGACGGACTCGGCCGTGCGCGCACGACCGACAGATCGAGGACTTGTCCTAGAGTTCACCGAAACCTTCGCAGCACAGCTCCAACAACCCAAGAACACAGCAGAACGTGAACTTGTGGCGGTACTCCTAACCAGCCTGTTCGGAGCCGTCGGCGATGATCTCGCGAGGATGCTCGACCTAATCGCGCCCGAGGGCACGAAGCGAATGATCAACGTCTTCAGCCAGGACCGCTCGCCCGACATGCTGGCGGAGAACCTTCCTCGCCCACTGACAGGCCATGAGCAGGTCGACGCCCAACTGCTGGACGGCCTTGGTGAGTGGCTAAGATCACCCGAAGGCGGTGATCTCTCCACAGGTGTCTTCGATGAGAAGGACCGAGTTCGAGTACTCAACTCTGCTGTTTCCCACCTTTTCAAGTTGCTCGAAGATGACATCGCAGTATTCGATCGAAACAACCTGATCGACTTTCTGGTCTCCCAGAACGAATCGCTTCTGCACAATGCCAGACTCAGCAACACGCTGCTAGCAGCACGCTTGGCATGCTTCGGAGAACAGTCACATACAGTCACAGAGCTCGTAAAGCATCGGAAGGGGATCGCTGCCGCACACAGAGCGAACCGATTCCTGATCGAATACACCGCAGCGCAGCCTCCTGCCGGAGCGCGCGATATCACCATCCTCGACTACTACCGCATTCTGAGCATCGCTAAAGAGATCGGTGAGCGAGGAACGATCTCAGATTTCCTCCACTACGACCTTGCCGACTTCCAGGTCTCAATCCTTGGATCGGGTCGACTTGGTGTCAGCCGGGAGCAGCCTGTGATAGCGGCGATGGAGAAGTATGCCGCCAACTCAGGCACGCGCTCAGTTCGTAATGCTCTACGCGGCGATGCCTATGAAAGCTCCTCCCAGTTCGACGGCGACGCATTCATTGCAAATAGCAGCCAAGCCATGAGTGCAGAGTTCGGATTCACCCTCGCTGAACTCCGTGAAGTGTGTGGTGGCTTGCTCGACTTGGCCACAGCAGATCGGGTTACGCGCATCGATCGCGCTACCAGCATCACCAAGATTGCAGCGAATAGAAACATGTCTCAGGAAGCGGTGTCTACAGTCATCTCCGCGATCACGCTCACGCCACGGTCGTCCTTCCTCAGTATCGGACAAGACGCCTGGCCATGGCGCTTCAACCGAGACATGTCATACATCCGTAGGCCATTGGTTCTTCAAGGTAACGACCTGGTGTTCGGATTCCGAGGTATTTACAGATTGGGCGTTTACTGGGCAGACAACCTACTTTCGGGCAGGCTGCAGGGCCGGGCCAAGAGTATCGAGATGCAGCACTTCATCTCACGGGCCAGAGGCAAAGTTAACGATGACTTTGCTCGTTCTGTGGCGGCCCGATGTCAGAAGCTCGGAATGGACGTGCGAGTCTCGGTAAAGAAGATCGGTAAGAATGTCATCGCCGACTCAGCAGGGAATGAGCTTGGCGACGTTGATATCCTCGCGGTTCACCCCAGGACCCGATCCATCATCGCTATCGAGGCGAAGGACTTCGAGATTTCCCGCACTCCAGCGGAGATTGCCAACGAACTGCAGAAGCTCTTCTTGGGAAAGAAGAACAAGAAGTCCACCGCAGAACTTCACAGCAGGCGTATCGATTGGTTAAGAAAGAACCTTCACGAGGTGGTCCCAGCTTTGGGACACGGCAATGACGGATCAGGGTGGCAGGTAGTCGGGGCGGTGGTCACGAGTGACCCCTTGCTCACTCCTTTGCTTCAGGCGAGCCCGTTTCCTGTGATCCCGTTCGATGATCTTGAACTTGACTCCCTAAACCTCAGTTCGAGAGGTCGCACTCGACGAAGCAACAGAGGCTGACGGAAGTGAGAACGAAGCAATATCTTCCGCGTGGGTCTGCTGCACGGATAGGTCAAGATGTCACCTATTCCTACAGCAGACCCGGGCGTAAAGGGCCGGATCCATCCTCAGCGATGCCGGTCCTTGTGGATCTTATGCAAGGGGCGTCAACGCGGATATGACTAGCCACATCCCGCGGGCATCCTGCGATCTGGAACTTCTTCGATGTGCCGTGTACGTCGGTGGCAGCGAGATTACGGCAGAGCGAGTGAGACCATGCGGGAAGGAACCCCAGTGCTGAACGAGTCTGGCGATTCAACGTCGAACGAGACGCCTACGACAACCGAAGCCGTTACGTCACCGCGTTTAAAGTGGCAACCGCTTCAAGATCTGGCTCCGCATTACGTGCCATCCGTGCACGCGGGGTACCTTCGTGCACTCCTTGAAGGAATCGAAGCACGTCAGGCGACGAACATTGCCTTGTCCGGGCCTTACGGTGCAGGAAAGAGCAGCATCCTCCAAGGGCTCACGGATAGATACCCAGACCAGACGATTCAGGTATCCCTTGCGACCGTGCGGTCCTCCTCCGCGAGTTCGGCAGGCAAGGAAGTCGCGGAGCCCTCGGCCAGTGACTTGCAGAAGGAGATCGTCAAGCAGATCCTTTACGTCGTTGACCCTTCCAAAATGCCTGCCTCGCGGTTTCCGAGGACCAGCAAGTTCCGGTGGTTCAAGAGCCTTGGCTGGGCACTGCTTGCAGGGGCGGCCGGTGTCGCCGTTCAATGGATCATCACGCTGGTTGTCGCATCTCTTCAACACGACTCGACACTGACTTGGCGTCCTGAGCTCTACATTCCGACCCTGGTGGGCGTCGCGCTCGTCGCCCTGCTCCTCCTGCGAATCACGAACGGCCGCCTTGCGATCAGTGACCTCGCAGCCGGACCGGCCAAGCTCACGCTCGCAGACAAGAGCGGCAGCTACTTCGACGACTATCTTGACGAGATCGTCTACTTCTTCCAGGTCTCGAAGACACGCATTCTCGTCCTTGAAGACATGGACCGCTTCGACAACGTCGAAGTCTTCGAAGACCTGCGCGCACTCAACGTTCTGCTCAACCACTCAGCACAACTGAACGCGGAACGACTCCACGGTAAGACGGGCAGCTTGTGGGATCGCGTCTTGAAGCGCAGGCCATGGAAGAAGGCCGAGAAGCTCAATTTCGATGAGCTAGAAAACTTGGAGGAGATTCCCAAAGGGTTTCATCATGGGCCCATCGTTTTCGTGTACGCGATCCGCGACTCCCTCCTGGCCAAGACTGTCCAAGCCACCGGAGACGTGCAACATGACGCTTTCAGCCGAACAAAGTTCTTCGACCTGATCGTTCCGGTCGTCCCCTTTGTCACGGAGCAGAACGCCAGAGGAGCCCTCAAGAAAGAACTCGAGCTGCTCGCTGGAGTTCCGGTCAACGGGTCTGCAGAAGCAGAACCAGGCGCAGAGGAGCGCGCCCGAGTAGAAGGTCGACCTTCCCAAGGTCTCGTTAGGAGGATCGCTCAGTACTTTCCTGATCAACGACAGATCCGCAACATCCGCAATGAATTTGCGATGTATAGAGACCGCCTGCTGCAACCAGGACTCCACCCCGAAGAGCTCACCCCCGATCGGCTCCTCGCCCTGGTCCTATACAAGAACCTGGAAGTAGCCGACTTCGAACTGATTCGTCTCGGCAAGAGCAAACTCCATGTCCTGCTGTGGCTGAGTAAGGCGCTGGTTCTCGAGAATCTAGAGCGCATCAACCTCCGGCTCAGCCATCCATCTGAAGAAGCCCAACGCGATCAGGCTGCTGCACTCGCAGAACAGATACTGACAAGAACCAATGCGCTCGGCGCAGTCTTCGAAGAGGTCATACCGGCTGGCCCGTACTCAAGCACCAGATACCGGGCTTTGACCCTTGAGGAACTCAGCGACCTGGAGCTATGGAGGAGGGTCGCGGCAGGAGGATCAGTCCCGTACAACCAGGGAAGGCGCTGGATCGTAAAGCCATTGAGGCGGCCTTCTCGGTGTCGTTGTCTTTCGCGGAGTCGACGGCAGTCCCGCTCGCTGCTGACGAACGTAGGCGTTTAGAAGCAGACCGTGAATCGCTGGAGTCGGCAACCTGGCACCGGTTGTGGGAGCTCCCGCAATTCGTACTCAGCGCCGACTCCAACGCGTGGCCCAAAGGTCGCGAGCCGGGTGAAGCGTTGTCGTTTTCTCAGATCGTCATCGCTGAGGTCGGCGAGGGACTCACCTCTGACCTCATCGCATCCGGTCATCTGACCCAGAACTTCGCACTGCTCAGCGCCCACGTCGATGTACAGTTCCTAGGAATCGAAGCGCAGAACTTCATCCAGAACTCCATCGAGCACCCCGGACGCACTCCACTTGCGCCCGTATCCGAAGGTGCAATCGGTGAAGTCCTCGAAGATCGCACGCCTCTCGTTCTCGAACGCTCGGGCATGGTCAACATCCATGTCCTCAACTACCTCCTCGTCCACGCTCCGCAAGAGTCGCGCCGCGTGATCGCGCAGCTTCGGGGCTGGACTAACGACGACGAAGCCTTCATCCGCGACTTCTTCAGCAGATACGGGAACCAAACGAACAATGCTGCGCTTGGGGACGCGATCGCCTATCTCGCAAGCCTCACAAGCGAAGTGATTCGCTCGATCATCAACGACCAATCCCTCTCGGACGACCGCAAGGCCAGTCTCTTCGAGGCAGCCCTGGCGGGATCTCAAAGCGAGCAGTTCTCGCGCTCTGTAGCAGGAGACGAGGGGGTGCGACTCTACGCGCAGCAAAACCATCACCGGTTTGGCTCCCTTCGTCGAGACACTCCAGAGAGCACTACTGCTGCGTCGCGTCTGGTTATGTTGAAGACCGCGATCGACGACCTCGAGCCACTTTCCGTCTCAGTACGCGATCTCTTCGTCGAACAGGGACTGTTCGCGATGACCGTCGCGAATCTGAGTGTCATCGTTGGGCGCGAAGAGTCCACATGGGTCAGCTTGGAGAAGCTGAAGACTTCGCCGACTGCTTACAACTCCACGTTGCCACGCATCGGGGAGTACCTCGAGCTGCTCGAGGCTCAGGAGACGGGCGACGAGACGCCGAGTGCCGAGACGCCTATGGAGCTGGCAGAGATTTTGGAGGACCTCCTGGAGGAGCTTGGCGAAGGCGAGGAACTGCAACTCCGGGCCGTAGCGCAGAATGCTCTGCCGTCCATACGTGTGCTGGACATCATGCAGAACGCAGAGATTGTGCAGGAAGTGCTACTGCTCGAGCATCGCGCGGAAGTCTCAACCTCCAATTTGCTGTCGCGGTTCAGCGCCAGCGGTGCGGTGACCGAAGGTATCGCCACCGCACTCCACGATGTGCCCCGGCTAAAAATCAGCGATGACACGGACCTCTCCGCATTCGTATCGTCCGTGCTCCTCGCCACTGCGACTTTCCCGGATCTCCTGACAGACGACGTATTGAGCGACCTCGTCGATCAATTACAGGAGTACTTTGAGATCCCCGCAGATACCTGGCTGAAAGCCACACCACCGGTTGCGGTACGCCTGATCAATGAGGAGTGGGGAGAACTGGACGAGCTTCGAGCTACAGCCGACACCGCAATTGACTGGAGCGTCAGAGAAGCTCTGCTTGTGAAACGACCCGCCCCTAACGCTTCCGAGATTGGCGAGCTCGTCAGCCCCAACGACGTCACCGCCTTCTTGAAGAGCGAAGCGATTGATGTCAACGTGCGGGCCTATGTCGGTGACTATCTCAGCAGCCTGCTGACCTCAACGCAGGCAAAGCAGAATGCCAATGCAATCGCGACCTTCTTCAATGAGCGAAGCATCAGCCTCGGTCTCAATGAAATTCACGCGCTCGCAGTGGCAGGTGCTTCGCGAGCAAGCCTGATTGCACTGCTGAACACGACCGAGGCTCAGGACGCATTCGCCGCTGACCCGGCTGCGACGCTCAGGATCTTGGGCGGCAAGTACGCAGCAATCGTCGATATGGCTTTCGTATCCCCGAAGTTCACTCCTACTGCTGAACACCACAGCTTCTTGTCCACTCTGGAGAAACTCGGCATCGTACGACGTCTCTCAACCAAAGCCGACGGCATGCTCCGTATCAGGCGCGTCAAGTAGCAGGTTCCGAATTTCCAACATGATCAGCTACGACCTACACAAGCTCGGATGGCGTGCGTTCCAAGATCTCAGCGCGGTCATCCTGCAACACGCGCTGGGGCAAACCTTCCATACCTTCGCCGATAGCAACGACGGCGGCCGCGACGGCGCGTTCTACGGTGGCTGGCTGGCAGGGAACCTTGACTCGACCGCGAGCCTCCCGAGCAGCTTGGCCGATGCGGCAGCAGTGGTGGCACAGTGCAAGTTCAGCGCCTCTGGCGTCGGTACGCTGCCTCCCAGCGGCCTTAAAGATGAGTTGGTGAAGGCTGAAAAGCTGCACGCTGAAGGCCATTGCGATGCCTACATCTTGATGACCAATCTTCGAGTGTCGGGCGACACCGAAGCCTGGCTTCGCTCTGAACTTGCTGATCGAGGAATCGATCAGGCGATAGTCCTCGACGGAAACTGGATCTGCCAGCAGATCGCCATTCGACCAGCATTGCGCAGATATGTCCCTCGGGTCTACGGGCTCGGCGACCTCAGTCAGATCCTTGACGAGCGACGACTTGCGCAGGCCGAAGTGCTACTGGCCAACCTCGGACAAGATCTCTCGACATTTGTTCCCACAGCCGCCTATCGACAAGCAGCGGATGCACTGGCCAATCAGGGGTTCACGATCCTGCTCGGAGCGCCCGCAGCAGGGAAATCCACCATCGCCGCCACACTGTCGGCTGCCGCGCTGGACGAGTGGGGCTGCGGTGTGCGCAGAGTCGACTCAGCCGCGGAACTCATCGAGTCTTGGAACCCACACGAGCCCGACCAGCTCTTCTGGGTCGACGATGCCTTCGGGGCGATCCAACACGATCAGCAGCTGACTGATCAATGGTCGCGGCGTCTCGACCAAGTGATGACAGCGATCAGTAGCGGAGCAAAAGTCATCCTGACCAGCCGTGACTACATCTACCGTGAAGCGCGCCGTCACCTGAAGGACTACGCCTACCCGCTACTTCGTGAGCAAGCTGTAGTGGTCGATGTCGAACAGCTTTCGGAAGAGGAACGCCGCCAGATCCTCTACAACCATCTCCGAGCCGGGGACCAGCCCGAGAGCGTCCTAAAGAACTGGCGGCCTTACTTGCAGAGCGTCGCTGCTTCGCGAGCATTTCAGCCAGAGATTGCTAGACGCCTGGGGCGCAAGGCATTCACAAGCCGGATCCAGTACGGCGGACAGCTGCTTGACTACGTTCAGCACCCGCTCGACTTCTTGACCGATGTGCTCAATCAGCTCGAACCGGCCGCTCGAGCGGCATTGGCCTGCGTCTACCTCTCGGGCGGCGGGTTACCTTCTCCAGTCAAACTATCCGACCAGCAGGCGGAGACGGTCACTCAACTGGGAGCTACAACACCGGAGGTCATGCGGGCTCTCGGACATCTCAACGAGACCTTCTTGATGTTGCCAACTGATGCACACGGTGGTGCGAAGTGGCGCTTCCGGCACCCGACGGTCCGGGAAGGCTTCGCAGCTTCGATCGCAGATGACCCGAATGTGGTGCACATCGTTCTGAGCGGACTCACTGACGATGAACTTGTCAAACAGGTGGACTGCGGAGGGACCGAAGCAGGCACACTGATCACAATCCCAGCGCACCTCTACCCAGACGTTGTCGCAAGGACACCGCTCGCCCCCGCATTAGCAAACGACAGATGGTACAGCCCGCTTGCATCGTTCCTGAACCACAGAGCTTCTGATGATTTTTTGAGCCTGTGGGCTTCGAACAACGCAGAGACGCTACCCGGACTCCTCAAGTTTGAGTCCTACAGGAGCGCTTCCTGGCGGCCTACACTGCTGGCGCGACTGCACACCGCACAGGTACTTCCGCAGGGTTTGCGCGAACGTGCGGTAGAGCTCCTTGAGCGTCAAGCAGTTGAAGACTTTGAAGCCACATGGCTTGACTCCGACATCGTGGACCTCTTCACACCGGCCGAACGACAAGCGCTTCTCGACAGGTTCGCCAACGAAGCACTACCTCGGATCGATTACTTGATCGACGAATCTGCTCACGGGTATCTCGACGATGTAGGTCCAGCTGAACGATACGAACACGCACGCGAGACGGTCACCGCATACCTCGAGGTCTTTGAGGAGGACATGCGGGACACCAGGCGCCTAAACGAAGCACTCAGTGATATCGAAGATAAAGTCGCTCAAGCTGAAGAGAGCTTTGAGCCCAAGACCAGCGACTCCTTTGCCCCAACCAAGCATCCCGCGACGGCCCCGACCCGGCGAGACCAGTTCGACGATGTCCACGTAGGGCATTGATTGTCACTCCTGAATGCCGGTCCAGATTCGCAGGGGCCTGTACTACCGGGGAGTGAAGACCCGGTACGGCATGACGCGTCCCCGCGTGGACGATGTTGCTTGGGAAGTGCTCGGTGAGACCGGCAGCGGACCGGCGGGCTACTCCGCTGCACGCGAGTGGGGCGTGACGACTCAGATCCCGGCGTCATTTCATGTCGCAACTCTCTGGCCGACGGACCCGATCGTGGGCCTGACACAGCACTCGAGGCGGAACAGAGAACGGGCAACGCTCACCCCGAAAGAGATCGCCCTCCTCGAACTGCTACGAGCGCCCGACGTCTACATCGAAGCCGGATGGGGTGCTCTGGTCGAGCGAGTCTGGGACGCGCTCGACCAGAGCAAAGTGCGCGAGGGAGTTCTCCATGTTGCTGTCGCCGGGGAACGGAACGTCGCCACGCGGGAGAGCTTCGACAGACTTGTCGCCGATCTGACTGCCAAATGAGGGCACCAGTTCGGAGCGGGTGGACGTGCTCCGAACAACAACTCTTTTACGAAGAGCTCATCGAAGTGAACACCGCCGTTGGGAGAACGCTCCGTGCCTGTGATGTCTTGTCGGGAGTAGGGTTCCCGGGGCGTACCTGATCGGAACGGAGCCCGATCGAGACCCCTCCATAAACCCCACGTAAACCCCCGACGGATCAGCGGTCGGCTACCAAGAGCCGGGACCTGGCCGGGGCCTGACGCATGCAAATCATGCAATCCATGACGTGAAATCGGGCTTCCTGAGGCGCGGAGATGCCCGGAAAATCAAGGAATCTGGTGGAACCGTCTACCTGGGGGTCAAGGGGTCGCAGGTTCGAATCCTGTCATCCCGACCGGTATGAAGAGGGTCCGCCGAGAGGCGGGCCCTCTTCGCATTCGCCGATCGGTGCCTCCGTCCGCTGCGGAAGTCCGCGGCGCGCTCAACGCGCCAGGAGGCGTGCGAGGTACGGCGCGGTGCGGCTGCCGGCCGCGTGGGCGACGGCATCCGGTGTTCCCGATGCCACGATGCGCCCGCCGGCGTCGCCGCCGGAAGGTCCGAGGTCGATGACCCAGTCCGCGGAGGCGACGACGTCCATGTCGTGCTCGACGACGATCACGGTGTTGCCCGCATCGACGAGGGCGTGCAGCTGCGTGAGCAGCAGCCGCACATCGGCGGGGTGGAGTCCGGTGGTCGGCTCGTCGAGCAGGTAGAGCGTGTGGCCGCGACGGGCGCGCTGCAGCTCGGTGGCGAGCTTGATGCGCTGGGCTTCACCGCCCGACAGCTCGGTTGCCGGCTGGCCGAGACGCAGGTAGCCGAGCCCGACTTCGCGCAGGGTGCGGAGACTCCGGGATGCCGTCGGCACCGGTTCGAGGAAGTCGGCGGCCTCCTCGACGGTGAGGGCGAGGACGTCCGCGATGCTCTTCCCGCGGTACTCCACCTCGAGCGTCTCGTCGTTGTATCGCGCACCGTGGCAGGTCGGGCATCTTCCGTAGCTGCCGGGCAGGAAGAGCAGCTCCACGGAGACGTACCCTTCACCGAGGCAGGTCTCGCAGCGACCGCCGGCGACGTTGAACGAGAACCGACCGGCCGTGTAGCCGCGCTCTCGGGCGAGATCCGTACCGGCGAACACCGCGCGCACCGCGTCGAACAGACCCGTGTAGGTCGCGAGGTTCGAGCGCGGCGTGCGACCGATCGGCTTCTGGTCGACGCGGACGAGCCGGTCGATCTGCTCGAGACCCGCCACCTTCCGCACGGTGGCGACGGCGGCTCGCGAATCGGGAGGCATCGCGTCGCCCGGCCCCGCGGCATCCGTCGTCTCGTCGTCGGACTCGTCGGCCGCGTCGCCCGCGCGAAGGTGCGCGGCGACGACGTCGCGGACCGCCCCGCCCACGAGCGACGACTTGCCCGAGCCCGATACGCCCGTGACGGCCACGAAGGCTCCGAGCGGGAACGCCGCGTCGACGTCGTCGAGGTTGTGCAGTGACACGCCTTCGAGGCTCAGCCAACCGCTCGGGGCGCGCACAGTCCGCGTCTCGGCGGCGTCCCGGTCGCCGTCGGTGAAGAGGAACGGCCGTGTCACGGATGCCGCGACAGCGGCGAGGCCGTCGACCGCGCCGCTGTAGAGGACCTCGCCGCCACCCTCTCCCGCTCCCGGTCCGACGTCGACGATCCAGTCGGCGCCGCGCACGACGTCCATGTTGTGCTCGACGACGAAGACGGAGTTGCCCGAGGCGGTCAACCGCTGCAGCACGTCGAGCAGCGGCTCCGCATCCGCGGGGTGGAGTCCGGCGGAGGGCTCGTCGAGCACGTAGACGACGCCGAACAGGCCCGATCGCAGCTGCCTCGCCAGACGCAGACGCTGCATCTCGCCCGGTGACAGGGTCGTCGTGACCCGACCGAGTCCGAGGTACCCGAGCCCCAGGTCGGTGAGAACCTCGATGCGGGCCAGGAGGTCGGCGGCGATGGCCACGGCGACGTCGGTCCGCTCGCCGGAGGCCGACGTGGGGAGTGCGGGCGCAGCATCCGTCAACGACGCCGTCGGACGGAGGACCTTGGCCAGTTCGCTCATGGGCAGGGCGTTCAGCTCCGCGATGGTGCGGCCGGCGAAGGTGACGGCGAGCGCCTCGCGGCGCAGCCCCGAGCCACCACACAGCGGGCAGACACCCGTGCGGACGAACTGCAGCACCCGCTCGCGCATCGTGGCGCTCTTCGAATCCGACAGCGTGTGGAACACGTACTTCTTCGCGCTCCAGAACATGCCCTTGTAGGGCTTCGCAACGCGGTCGCGCTGCGGCGTGATCTCCATGACCGGCTGCTCGTCGGTGAAGAGGAGCCACTCGCGATCCGCGGCGCTCAGCTCGCGCCACGGACGATCCACGTCGTAGCCGAGGGCGATGGTGATGTCGCGCAGGTTCTTCGCCTGCCACGCGCCCGGCCACGCGGCGATGGCGCCGTCCCGGATGCTGAGGGACGGATCGGGCACGAGCGTCTCCTCGGTGACGGTGTGCGCGACACCGACACCGTGGCACTCGGGGCAGGCGCCGGCGGCCGTGTTGGGGGAGAAGGCGTCGGAGTCGAGCCGCTCCGTGAAGCCCGGGGGGAATGTGCCCGCGCGGGAGAACAGCATCCGCAGCGAATTCGACAGCGTCGTGACCGTTCCGACGCTGGAGCGCGAGCTGGGTGCGCCGCGGCGCTGCTGCAGCGCGACGGCCGGCGGCAGACCGGTGATCGAGTCGACGTGCGGGTTGTGGCCCTGCTGAATCAGGCGACGCGCGTAGGGCGCCACGGATTCGAGATATCGCCGCTGCGCCTCGGTGAAGATCGTGCCGAAGGCGAGCGACGACTTGCCCGAGCCCGAAACACCGGTGAACGCGACGATCGCGTCGCGCGGCACATCGACGTCGACGTTGCGCAGGTTGTTCTCGCGCGCCCCGCGGACGCGCACGAAGCCATCGGGTGTCGCGCGGCTGGTTTCGGGCATCGATCAAGCCTACGCGTCGTCCGCTCGCCCCGGCTCGCGAGACAGCAGATGCGCGCCGAGACGGCGGTTGCCAGCCGCTGTCTCGGCGCACGGGTGCTGTCTCGGCGAGAACCGGCGCCGGGCGGCGCCGGCCGGGGTCAGGCCGGGTCGAGTGCGGCGACCGCGTTGGCGAGCACCCGGGCCACCGGCCACGCGCCGTCGGCCGTGCTGCTCATGACCGTCGCGGTGGTCGCGGTCCCGGGATGATGCACCGACCGGAACGATGCTCCGACGTCGCACCCCTCGAGGACGACGCCGGTGCCGGTCTCATTCAGCCAGAAGCCCAGGCCGTACCGCATCCCCTCGTCCTCGTCGTGCGATCGCGGTTCGACCATCCGGGCGACGGTCTCGGTCGAGACGATGCGGCCGGCGAAGAGCGCCTGCCAGAAGCGGTGGACGTCGGATGCCGTCGTCGACGCGCCGCCGTCGCCGTTCGCCCGCACCGGGAGGTGCAGCGTGTTGACCCGCAGCCCCTCATCGAAGACGTAGCCGCGCGCGTGGTCGGCGCCGAGCTCGTCGGTGCGGGGGAAGCCCGTCTCGGTCAGCCCGGCCGGATCGAGCACGAGCTCCTGCACCACCTCGTGGTACCCGCGCCCCGTCACCCGCTCCACGATGATCGCGAGCAGGACGTAGCCGCTGTTGCAGTAGGCGAACCCGTCACCGGGTGCCGCTTTCGCCGGGATGCCGTCGAGGAGGGGCAGGAACGCCTCGGCGCTCGTCAGCGTGTGCACCGGCGCGGCGAGGAAGAACTCGGATACGTCGAGGTCGTCGTCTTCGTCGATGTAGTCGCCGATGCCGGACGTGTGTCCGAGGAGCTGCTCCACGGTGACGGCATCGTCCACCAGCGGGAGGTCCGCACCGAGCACCGAGCGGGCCGTCGTGTCGAGGGACAGGTCCCCGCTCTCGACGAGCCGCATGACCGCGAGCGCAGTGAACGCCTTGCTGCCGGAGGCGATCGCGAATCGCGTGAACGCCGCCACCGGAACCTCGCTCGCGCGATCGGCGAGCCCGTGCTCGCTCCGCCAGAGAGAGGCGGCGCCCGCGTCGACCCGGATGACCCCGGTGAACGGCGCCTCGTCGACCGCTGAGCGGATGGATTGCGGATCGAGGGCGATGGTCGTCGTCGAGCTCATGAGACCACTGTGTCAGTGACATCCTCACGAACGCGAACGGAACTGCTGTGCCGTCACCCGGAAGCGACTCCTCCCCAGGGGAGAGCTCGCGCCAGAACCGGCGGTCTGCCATTACCGTCATGGACTCGAGGCGACCGCGTCACTTGACTGGGACCGGTCACAGTCACAGCAACGAGGGAGTTCGCATGGCCACACGCAACACAGCACTCATCACCCGAACCGCGCTGGGAACCGTCACCGTTCTCGCATTGGCGTTCCTCGCCGGCTGCTCCACGGCGCCGGAGGTCGCGGAGTCGACCCTTACGTGGGATGCCGAGGCAGGCGCGTATGAGATCGAGCCCGACGTCGCCAGCGGAGAGGCGCCGCTGAAGGTCTGGGTGGAGTATCCCGAGTACGGTGACGCGCTCGTCGAGGCGTTCACCGCGGAGTATCCCGATGTCCGTATCGAGCTGACGACGGTGTCGAAGGTCGATGCCGTGGCGAAGATGGAGCTCGACGGCGAGGCGGGCACCGGCGCGGACGTGTACTTCACGAACTTCACCGACCTCTCGGGAGCGATCGACTCCGGGGTGGCGGCACCGTTGGGGGAATACGACACCGAGATCACCGAGCGTGTCGGCGAGACCTTCGCGGGTGTCGTCAGTCGCGACGGCGACCTCTACGGGGTGCCGGTTTCGACCGAATCGATCGCGCTGTTCTACAACAAGACGCTTCTGCAGCAGCTGACGGGTACGAGTGAGCCCGCGCAGACATGGGAGCAGATCCGCGAACTCGCGTCGACGTACAACGACCCGCGCGCGAATCGCTGGACCATTCGCTGGCTGAGCGGTCAGCTCTACTACGCCTACCCCGTGCTGACCTCGCTCGGATGGCATCTCACCGGCGACGCCGCCGATCCCGGCCTCGGCGAGCCCGCTCTGACCGCGGGGCTCGAGTACTACGGCGCGCTCCGCGACCTCTGGCAGGTCAACTCCGCCGACGCCACGTGGGACTCCATCGAGATGGAGTTCGCCAAGGGGCAGACTCCGTACGTGGTCACGGGCCCGTGGGCGATCGGCGACTTCACCACCGCGGGCGAGGACGCGGGCTTCGAATTCGGCGTGACCACGCTGCCGGCTGTGGACGGCGGTGAGGAGCCCGCGACTCTCGCGGGCCTCGGCGTGGCCGCGGTCTCGGGCTACTCGGAGCACCCCGGCGCGGCTCGGGTGTTCGCCGCGTTCCTCGCCTCGGACGAGGCCGCCGCCGCCCTGTACGCAACGACGGGCGGCATCCCCGCGTTGACGAGCGAAAATGCGGCGGGCATCCCGGGCCTCGCCGACGACCAGCACGCGGGCGGCATCCTCGCGCAGGCCGAGCGGTCGGATCTCATCGCCGACGTCGGCGACGAGCTCTGGACCGTCGGGAACACCCTCGTCGCAAGCGTGTGGGACGGTGTCCTCGAAGCGCCCACCGCCCAGCAGCAGGCGGTCGCGGGTTACGCCGACCTGACCGGGCTGGGGGAGTGACCCCGCATCATCGCGGAGCGAGCCCGACGGCGCCGTGGGCGTTCGGGCTCGCCTCCGCGCTGGTGCCGGGTCTCGGCCAGGTGCTCAACCGCGAGTGGGCGAAGGGCGTGGGGCTGGCCGGCGTGGCCCTGCTCGCGGTCGCCCTCGAGGCCTCGACGGGGCATTACGCGAACCTCGGCGGCTACACTCCGCGGACCCACGGTGGCTTCTTCATCCGTGGCATCTGGGGTCTCGTGACATTGGGAACGCAGCCGAGGGCGATGACAGTGGCGGGGCTCTCGGCCGGTGACCATTCGATCGTCCTGATGGTGAACGGGATCATCGCCGTCCTCGTCCTGCTTCTGCTCCTCGCCCTGTCGGTGTGGGCCGTGCGGGATGCCGTTCGCACGCGACGGCGCTTCCTCGAGACCGGCGAGCGCATCGGCGTCGGGTCCTGGGCCCGCGATGTCCGGCAGAAGTCGTTCCCGTACCTCGTGCTCGCCCCGACCCTCGTCCTGCTGCTGTTCGTGACGGCCCTCCCCGTCATCTTCGGCATCCTCATCGCCTTCACCGACTACAGCGACGACACGTTGCCTCCCCTGCAGCTCGTCGAATGGGTCGGGTTGGCGAACTTCGGGCAGCTGCTCGGTGCCGGCGCTTGGGGTGCGACGTTCTTCGGCGTGCTCGGGTGGACGATCACGTGGGCGGTGCTCGCGACGGCGACGACGTACGTGTTCGGGTTCGCGCAGGCGGTGCTCGTCTCGAGTCGGCGCGTCCGCTTCCCCCGCCTGTGGCGAAGCATCTTCTTCCTCCCCTGGGCGGTGCCGGCGATGATCTCCGCGCTGGTCTTCCGCTCGATGTTCAACGGCCAGTTCGGTCCGATCAGCCAATTCCTCGTCGACACGGGCGTGACGCCTGAACGAGTGATGTGGCTCACCGACCCGGCGAATCCGTGGCTCGCACGAATCATCGCGCTGCTGGTCGGCCTGTGGCTCGGCTTCCCGTACTTCATGGCCCTCGTCAGCGGTGCACTGACCAATATCTCGCCGAGCTATTTCGAGGCGGCCCGCATCGAGGGCGCCTCCGCGGCGCAACAGGTGCGCTACATCACCCTCCCGATCGTGCTGCGAGCGACGGCGCCGCTCATCGTGCTGTCGTTCGTCGCCAACTTTAACAACTTCGGGGTCATCTACTTCCTCACCCAAGGCGGTCCCGCCAACCCCGACTACCGGTACGCCGGCAGCACGGACATCCTCATCACCTGGCTCTACAAGCTCACGCTCGACAACGGTCTGTACGACATCGCTTCGGTGATGTCGATCCTGATCTTCGTCGTCGTCGGAAGCTTCTCGGTGTGGAGCCTGCGTCGTTCGAAGGCGTTCGCCGATGCGTAGAACTCGAAGCCGTCTCATCACCGTCCTCATCCACGTCGAGCTCGCCGTCGTCGCGGTCATCGTTCTGTACCCGCTGGCGTGGATCGTCGGATCATCACTCGGCTCGGGACGGTCGCTCGCGCAGGCATCGGCCATCCCGACCGATCCGACGTTCGCCAACTACGTCCGGCTGTTCGCCGAGACGCCGTTCGCAACCTGGTACGGCAACTCGCTCATCGTCGCGGTGTCGAACATGGTGCTCAGCGTGCTGCTGTCGGCGATCGCCGCCTACGTCTTCGCGCGACTCCGTTTCTCGGGCCGCCGCATCGGGTTGCTGGTCATGCTCGTCATCCAGATCTTCCCGACGTTCATGACCGCCATCGCGATCTACATCCTGTATCTCACCTTCGGCCTGCTCGACAGCCTCGCGGGCCTGGTCATCGCGAGCGTCGCCGCCGCGGTGCCGTACAACATCTGGCTGCTCAAGGGTTACCTCGACGGCATCTCGACGAGTCTCGACGAGGCGGCCGTCCTCGACGGTGCGTCCCACCTGCAGATCTTCACGCGCATCCTGCTGCCGCTCATGACTCCGATGCTGACGTTCGTGGCGGTGACCCAGTTCGCCGTGCCGTGGATGGACTTCATCCTGCCGCGCCTGTTGATAAGCAGCCCGGAGAACTACACCGTCGCGATAGGACTGTTCCAGCTGATCTCGGATCAGACCCGGAACGACTTCACGACCTTTGCGGCAGGGGCCATCCTCGTCGCGGTGCCGATCACGGTGCTCTATATGGTGCTCCAGCGCTACCTGGTCGCGGGGCTCGCGCAAGGAGGAGAGAAGGAATGACCATCACGCCACTGCCCGTCCGAGGTGCGGACGTGTCGATGACCGCCGAGGTCGAGGCTCTCGGGGGAACATTCTCGGATGCCGCCGGAACGAGAGATCTGTTCCGCATCCTCGCCGATCACGGCGTCAACCTCGCGAGACTGCGGGTATGGGTCGATCCCACCGATGCCGAGGGTCGTCCCTACCAAGGCGGAACCAACGATCTCGACACCACCGTCCGTCTCGCCGAACGCGCACGAGCCGCGGGTCTCGATCTCATGATCGACCTGCACTACAGCGATTTCTGGGCCGATCCCAAGAAGCAGTCACTGCCGCGATCCTGGCAGGGTCTCGACTTCGCCGGGGTGAGGGATGCCGTCGCCGCCCACACGGCCCGGGTGGTCGAGGCGGTGCGATCCATCGCGGGGAGCCCCGAGTGGGTGCAGGTCGGCAATGAGACGACGAACGGGATGCTGTGGCCTTTCGGACGTGTCCCTCGGTACGACCTCGAGAGCCGGAGCTTCGCCCCGGCGGCCGAGGAAGAGGCTCGCGCGCAATACGACCGCCTTGCGGCGCTGCTGCAGTCGGGATCGGCGGCGGTGCGGGCCGGCGATCCGGGCTCGCGGATCGTGCTGCACCTCGACGCCGGGGGCGCCGCCGACCTCTACCGTCGCTGGTTCGACGAGATCAGCGCGCGCGACGTCGACTTCGACGCGGTGGGCCTGTCGTACTACCCGCTCTGGCACGGCTCGCTCGACGACCTGCGCGACAACCTCCACGCCATCGTCGAGCGATATCGCAAAGACGTCATCGTCGTCGAGACCGCCTATGCCCGCCGGCCCGACAATCCCGCCGGCACGTCGATGTTCGACGCCGGGTCACCGGCCGCGGTCTACCCGGCGTCGATATCGGGCCAGGCGCGTTATCTGGATGATCTCGCCGCTGTCGTGCGAGGCGTTCCCGACGGCCGGGGGAGGGGAGTCGTGTATTGGGAGCCCGCATGGCTACCCGTCGCCGGGACATCCTGGGCATCGGAGGCCGGTATGGCCTACGGAGACGACATCGCCGAGCCGGGAAACGGCTGGGCGAACCAGACGCTTTTCGACGAGCACGGACGTGCGCTCGCCTCATTGAGCGCACTCGGGGCGGCAACCGGCCGCCCCGACAGGTGAGAGGAGAACAGCTATGACGCAGCGACCACGGCGGCGAGCAACGGCGCTCGCCGCGGCGGCGGCAGCCGCTCTGATCGTCGGCGGCCTGCCGGCGACCGCCGCGACGGCGGCCTTCGATCCGGACGACTTCGTGATGGGAGGCGATCTCGGGATGATCCACGAGGTCGAGTCGCTTGGTGGGCAGTTCTCCCGCGGAGGGGCCGCCGGTGATCCGATCGAGATCATGGCCGATTCCGGTATGAACCTCGCTCGGCTCCGCTTGTGGGTCGACCCGTACACCGTCTCGGGCGAGCCCTACGGCGGCGGCACGAACGACCTCGCCACGACGATCGCCACCGCCCAGCGTGCACAGGCCGCGGGAATGGACATTTTGCTCGACTTCCATCTCAGCGACTGGTGGGCGGACCCGGGCACGCAGACGGTGCCGAAAGCCTGGCGGACCCTGTCCTACCCTCAGCTCGTGACGACCGTGCACGATTACACGAACAATGTGATCGACCAGATGCGTGCTGCGGGTGTTCTGCCCGACCTGGTGCAGATGGGCAACGAGATCCCGGCCGGCATCCTCTGGGATCACGGCAGAGTGGGCAACGGCGTCTCGGACTTCTCGCAGCTCGCCGACCTCCTCAGCGCGGGCATCGACGGTGTCGACGCCGCCCTGGCGCCGGGCGAGGACATTGAGATCGTGCTGCACCTCGATCACGGCGGCGACAACGCCCTCTACCGCTGGTGGTTCGATGAGATCACCGCCCACGGGGTGCCCTTCGACATCATCGGCCTGTCGTACTACCCGTTCTGGCACGGCACCATGGGCGAGCTCGCGGTCAACCTCAACGACATCAGTGCGCGCTACGGAAAGGACGTGCTGATCGTCGAGACGGCCTACGGGTGGACGCTCGGCGACGGCGACGGCCTCGGCAACTCGTTCTACCTGGCCGAGGAGGCGGCCGGCGGCTATCCCGCGACCGTCGCCGGCCAGACGGCGTTCCTGCGTGATCTGCGGGACATCGTCCGATCCGTTCCGAACGGCCGCGGTCGCGGGCTCATCTGGTGGGAGCCGGGTTGGCTCCCCGTGCCCGGCGCGAACTGGGGCAGCGAGGCCGGAAAGCTCGACAACGACGACGGCGGCGTATTGTCCAACCCGTGGGACAACCAGACGCTGTTCGACTGGTCCGGTGAAGCGCTCGCGACACTCGACGTCTTCGACGAGGTCCCGCCGGCCGACCTCGCGGTCAACGGCGGATTCGAGCAGGACGGCTACACGAACACGCCGACCGGCTGGGGCGTGTGGTCACCGGGCGGTGCGCACGCGAACGCGGTGTTCACACAGGACCCCGCCGTCGTCGGAGAGTTCAAGCTCACCTTCTGGAAGTCGACGCCGTACACGGCCTCGATCTATCAGACGTTTACGGGTCTGTCCGCCGGAACCTACCGGATCTCGGCCTGGACCCTGAACGGCGGCGGCCAGAACGCCGCCTACCTCTATGCGAAGAACGCCGGCGGCTCCGAGCAGCAGGCCTCGCTCCCGGTGAGCAGCAGCGACTGGCGACGCGTGGCGATCGAGGTCCCGGTCACGAGTGGGTCCCTCACGATCGGGTTCCTCACCGACGCGCAGGCGGGCGGCTGGATGAACGTCGACGACGTCCGCGTGGAGCGGGTCGGCTGAAACGCGAACGGGGCCGGTCCTCTCGGACCGACCCCGTCGTGCGTCAGTGACGCTCAGAGAGCGCGGATGTTCGTCGCCTGCAGGCCCTTCTGGCCCTGCTCGACGTCGAATTCGACCTTCTGGTTCTCGAAGAGGTTGCGGTGGCCCGAGCCGGCGATGGCGCTGAAGTGCGCGAAGACGTCGGCCGTGCCGTCGTCGGGAGCGATGAAGCCGAAGCCCTTTTCGGAGTTGAACCATTTGACGGTGCCAGTGGCCATGTCGTCATTTTCCTTCTGTGTTCTGAGACCACCGCTGTGATGATCCGGATAACCGTGACGGCGGTGCTGTCGCGGAGCGTGGGGGCGAACGTGGATGCGTTCGCTGATGTGTGCGCTGCGGGCGGCGATGCCGGTGCGCTGGCCGGAGCGAGTGGGCTCTCGGCGGTAGATCGATGGCTGGATGATTCGGCGTGCACGACGACGGAGAACGTCGACGGAGAGGCGCCTGAGAGGCGCCGACTCTTGAATGCTACGCGAATACGCGGCGCCGTGGGGCGCCGACGTCATCGGCGGTCCCACGGCGTCGCGAATCGACTCGGTCAGCGGGCCGCGGCCGGCCACCGCAGCAGAGCGACGGGAGGCTCGGGAACCCGCTCCTCGCGCTCCTCGCCGACTTCGGTGCGCTCCTCCGCGACCAGGACCTCGGCGCCGGTCAGCACGGCGGCGCGGGCGAGTGCCTCGGCGACGGATGCCGTGGCGACGGTGCCCGCCGTGAGGCGGTCGTCGTCGCGGACCGCCACCCAGGGCTCGGCGTCCAGGGCCAGGATCGTGTCGTCGGCTTCGAGGAGTCGGTTGTCGAGCACGAGCGTGTCGACCTGCGACTGCTGCAGGGCGGCGACGACCTCGGCGGTGCCGCGCGCGCCGCTCTCACGGTCGCCGGCGGCGGCGCGATCGCGAGCGGTCGAGACCGCGTCGTCGAGCAGGTGCTCGGCCGTCTCCGAGACCGCTGCCAGCAGCGCGTCGTCGTCGGCTCCGTCGGCGCGTGTGTTCGCATCCACCTCGACGACCCGATCGCGAGAGGTGGGACCTAGCTGCTCGAGGAGCAGCTGCCGGGCACGCACGTCGCCCGAGATCGCCACGAATCGGGGGTGCCGTTCGCGCACGATGCGGTCGACCGCCTCGGCGACCTCGGACTGATTGTGCTTCCACGTCTCCTCGGCGCGCGCATGGAAGCGGCGGTGCGACCACCCGCCCGTCCGGACCTTCGTCAGCGTGTCGGTTCGGCCCTCGATCGATTCGGCGCTCACCTCGCGGGAGCGTCCGGCGCGCTCGAGGCGCAGATCGGCGCCGTCTCGCGTCGTCTCGACGACGAGGTAGAGGAGGTCGGCGGATCGGTGCCGGAGCAGCGGGAGCAGCGGCGCGAGGGGACCGTGTCCGAGCTCCTCCGGTCCCAGCCGCTCCCCGCTGAAGTGCTCGTCGACGATCAGGGCACCGCCCCGCGCCGCGAGATAGCGCGCCGACGGCGAGGGCACGCCGCCCGCGTCCTCGAGCGCCCCATCGATCGCCGCGATGTCGGCATCGGGCGCACCGGCGTCGGCCAGCGCATCGCGCACGGTTCGTCGCCGGGCTTCGCGCGTGGGGACCGGCTCGTCACCGGCTCCATCGACGTACGCCCACGTGAGGGCTCCGTTCCCGCCGGTCAGGGACTGCAGCGCCGCCTCAGACATCCGACTCTCCCTGGTCGTCGCGCTCGAGGGCTCTCTCGACCGCAGGGGAGTCGGTGTCATCCGGCAGCGGCTCCGTCTCACGGAAAGGCTCGGCGTGTGCGGTGCCCGCCGCGCCCTGCACCATCCCGCGGGATTCCTGCTCGAGCTCCTCGTCGAGAGCCGGTCCGTGCTTCGTGTTGCCGCGTTGTGCATCGGTCATGGTGTCTCCCTTCGACACCTCGACGCTACGGATGCCGCCTCGGCCCGCGGCAGGAGGTTGACGGATGCCGGTCTATCGGCGACCCTGCGGAGGCTCTGCCGAAGCGAACCGCGCGTCCAGCGCATTCAGCACACGCGCGCAGGCGGCGACGTCCTCCGGTGTGCCGGCGAGCTCGAACTCGAAGACGACCGGACGACCCGACACGACCGCGAGCTCACGAGCCGCCGCCTGGTAGAAGCGGCCGAAGTTGCGGTTGCCCGATCCGATGATGCCGATGAGCCGTCGCCGGGCCGCGGGGGATCGGAGGAATGCGCGCACCGCTCCGGGGAGGGTCGCGTGCACATCGTTCCCCGCCTTGTACGAGGGAGTGAGGAGGACCCACGATCCAGCCGGCTCGGACTGGCGCACGTCCCGTCTGCTCAGATCGAGAACGGGGCGCCCGTCGGTGTCTCGGAGCCGGTCGGCGAACCGCCGGATCAGATTCGACGACGACGAGTAGTAGTACACCGGTACCTGGCCCATCCTCCGATCCTGTTCCGCGGCGGGGAACGGCGCTGCCGTCATGACCGGGATTATGTCGAGCCATCCGATTCGCGGCGGTGAGCCCGGCGACGCTCGCCGCCGCCTACGCTGGGCTCATGCAGCAGCGTCGCCTCGGCCCCACCGACCGTTCCGTCTCCGCCATCGGCCTCGGCACCTGGCAGCTCGGCGCCGGGTGGGGCGATGTGACGGAGGTGGATGCGGACGCGGTGCTCGCGGCATCCGTCGAATCCGGAGTGACGCTGTTCGACACCGCGGACGTCTACGGCGACGGGCGCAGCGAGACGAGCATCGGTCGTTTCCTCGCCGCTCGCTCGGATCACGGTGTCACCGTCGCGACGAAGATGGGGCGACGGCTCGAGCAGGAGCCGCAGAACTACACGCCCGAGAACTTCCGTGCCTGGACCGAGCGATCACGGCGCAATCTCGGGGTCGACACGCTCGATCTCGTCCAGCTGCACTGCCCGCCCACGGCGGTCATCGAGGACGACGCGACGTACGACGCCCTCGACGACCTCGTCGCGAGCGGGGCGATCGCCGCCTACGGCGTGTCGGTCGAGACGGCGGCGCAGGCGCTCGCCGCCATCGCCCGTCCCCGCGTCGCGAACGTGCAGATCATCCTGAACCCGTTCCGCCTCAAGCCTCTCGACGAGGTCCTGCCCGCTGCGGAGGCCGCGGGCGTCGCGATCTTCGCGCGGGTTCCCCTCGCGTCCGGCCTGCTCAGCGGTCGCTACACGGCCGAGACGTCCTTCGCTCCCGACGATCACCGCACCTACAACCGTCACGGCGAGGCGTTCGACCGCGGCGAGACCTTCTCCGGCGTCGACTACACGACCGGCTTGGAGGCTGCGCGACGCCTCGCCGCCGCCCTGCCCGACGGGGTCTCGCTGCCCGCAGCGGCGCTCGCGTGGACGGCGTCCCAGCGCGGCGTCACCTCCGTCATCCCCGGCGCCCGTTCCGCCGAGCAGGCCCGCGCGAACGCCGATGCCGCCGAGCTGATCGGGACGCCCGAGCTGGCGGACTTCTCCCGCGCCGTGACGTCCGTCTACGACGACCTCCTGCGCGCGGACATCCACCCGCACTGGTGACGGCGCTTGCGCCGGGATGGCCGGCGCCCGACGATGGATCCATGCCCCGTCGCCCCGCTGCCGCGCTCATCGTCGGCGTCCTCGGCGGACTCCTCATCGCGGGCGGGACCGGGTGGGCGCTGAGCCCGGCGCTGAGCCTGAGCGCACTCCCATCGGAACGCATCGTCGTCGCCGAGAGCGACCCGGCTTCCGCCACGGCGACGGAGACTGCGAGCGCACCGGCGCCGACGGCCCCGCACCCCGCCGATGACACCCCGTACGACCTCGCGTCCCTTCCGCTCATCGACGTGCGCTCGGTGAACCCCGCCGTGCCCGTCGACGACGACCCGACCGGAGTTCTCAGCTCGAGCCTCGCCCGCCCGCTCGGATCCGGCGCGCCCGTGTTCGCCGAACCGGGCGGCACGCCCGTGGGGCACCTCCCGCGCACGCATCACTACGGCGGCACCACGGTGCCCGTCGTGACCGCCGAGGAGCACTGGGTGAAGGTGCTGCTGCCCGGTCGCCAGGGCGTGCCCCCGCAGGGCGACGGCGGTCAGACGGTCGGCTGGCTCCGCGTCAGCGACGTCGAGATCACTCCCACCGAGTCCTACGTCGAGGTCCGGCTCAGCGCCAACACGATCGATATCGTCACCGCCGCCGGACGCGAGCGGGTCAGCGACCAGTTCGCCTGGGGCAAGCCGGCGACACCGACCCCGTCGGGCCGCACCTTCATCATGTGGACGACCGTCGTGCCGGAGTTCCGCTACACCGAGGGGCACCCCGTGGTCTATCTCGGCATCCAGTCTCCGGTCATGGCCGGGTTCGACGGCGGCGACGTCGCCGTGACGGCATTCCACTACTACCGGCAGCGCGAGGGCGACACCTCCTTCGGGTGCATCTACCTCGACGGCCCGGCCACCGACCGGCTCGCGCAGCTGGCCGCGGGCACCCCCGTCATCATCCATCCCTGACCGCCCATCTCCGACCTGGGGATGCCGCGCCCCGGCGCGCGGGCGACGTCCTACGCTGAGCGGATGATCTTCGAGTTCGACGCCGAGGTGTTCCGCTGGACCGCGCGCACCCAGGACTGGTTCTTCGCCGCCGTGCCCGACGAGATCAGCGCCGACATCCGCGAGATCCCGAGGATGCCGCGCGGCTTCGGCGCCGTCCGCGTGCGAGCGCGGATCGGCGGTTCACGGTGGGAGACCTCGATCTTCCCCGACAGTGATCGCGGCACGTACATCCTGCCGCTCAAGCGCTCGGTGCGGGATGCCGAGGGAATCGGCTCCGACGGGGTCGTCCGCGTCGGTCTCGAGACCGTCGACGCATGAGCTCGGCGGCCGCGGTCGCCGCCGTCGGGATCGGCGTCTGCGCCGTTGTCGGGATCGTGCTCGCGATCACCGACCTGCGGTCGCACCGGCTGCCGAACGCCCTCGTGCTGCCGCTGTATCCGGCAGCCGCCGTCGTGTGCCTCGCGCGGGCCGTCGACCTCGGAGCCGTGTGGCCGGTCGTCTCGGGCGCGGTCGGCGGGCTGGTGCTCTTCGCCGCCTACCTCCTCCTCCGCCGACTCGGCGGCGGTGTCGGCGGCGGCGATGTGAAGCTCGCCGGAGCCGTCGGGATGCTCGCCGGCTCGGTCGACCCGGTCGCGCCGCTCGCCGCGACCGCACTGGCCTTCGTGGGAGCCGGGGTCGTCGCTGCCGTGCTCATCGCCACGCGCCGTGCGACGCGCTCGACGCGCATCCCCTTCGGGCCGTTCATGATCGCCGGAGCGGCGGTCGCGATCGTGCCGGCACTGTCGCCGGCCGCCGAGACTGTCAAGGGCGCCCTGGCGTCCGCGGCCTCCGCGCTAGGGTGACGGCCATGGCCGAAACGACGCTCATCGCCCGGGTCACCGCAGGGGCACTGCAGCGCAAGCCGGTGCGCGCCTTCCTCCGGTACAGCGAGCACCGCGGTGCCCAGCTGGCCGACAGCGTGACATACCGCACCCTCTTCAGCCTCTTCGCCGGCGTGCTGCTCGGGTTCTCGGTCGCCGCCCTCTGGCTCGCGGGCAACCCCTCGGCCTGGCAGGCGCTCATCGATTCGGTCAACCGCGTCGTGCCCGGCCTCGTCGGCAGTGACGGGCTGATCAAGCTCGATGCCATCTCGGCGCCGGCAGGACTGACGATCGCCGGCGTCATCGCCGTCGTCGGTCTGCTCGGCTCGGCCATCGGCGCGATCGGCTCACTCCGCCTCGCGATGCGATCGATCGCCGACGAGCTCACCGATGACGTCCTCTTCGTCTGGGTGCTGCTGCGGAACCTCGGTCTCGCGATCGCGATCGGCGGAGCACTGGTGGCAGCAGCCGCGGTCACGTTCGTCGGGACGGCGGGGATCGGCATCCTGGCCGACCTCGTCGGTCTCTCGGACTCGAGCCCCGCCGTCCTCTTCGGCGGATGGTTCGTCTCGCTCGTCGTCGTGTTCGCCCTCGACACCGTCGCGATCGCCGTGCTCTTTCGCGTGCTTTCGGGAGTGCGCGCCTCCCGGCGCGCTCTCTGGAGTGGCGCGCTGCTCGGCGGCGCCGGACTCACGGTGCTCCAGCAGCTCTCCGGTCTGTTCGTCGGGGGAGCGAGTTCGAACCCGCTGATCGCGTCGTTCGCGTCGCTCATCGCTCTGCTGCTGTGGCTCAACCTCTCGTCGCAGGTCATCCTGATCGCGACGGCCTACATCGTCACCGGCGTGCGCGAGGAGGAGGACCGGGTCCGGAGTCGCTTCGGCGCGCGGACGTTCGCCCAGCGACGTGTCCAGCGCGCCGAGGAATCGGTCGCGGCTGCCGCGCGAGAGCTGCAGGCGGCCCGCGTCGTCGAAGAGAAGGAGCGTCGCGGAGCGGATGCCTGACGCGGAGGCGGTGACGGGCGAAGCGTTGATTCGGCCGGCCTACACGGCCGACCAGGTTCGCGCAGCCGAGGCGCCGCTGCTCACCGCCGGCGAGCCGCTCATGGATCGTGCCGCCGCCGCCCTCGCGACGATCGTCGGCCGTGTCACGCCCGCCGGGCGGCGCATCCTGGTGCTCGTCGGCGGCGGCGACAATGGCGGCGACGCGCTCCTCGCGGGTGCCGCTCTCGCGGAATCGGATCGAGAGGTCGACATCCTCACCGTCGCCGACCGCAGCCACGAGCGCGGCGCGGCGGCCGCGCGTGCCGCCGGCTGTCGGCGCGTCGAGCTCGCCGAGGCCGTGGTGGCGGCGGAAGCCGGCGAATACGCCGTGATCGTCGACGGGATGCTGGGCATCGGCGCTCGCGGCGGGCTCCGAGGCGCCGCGGGCGAGACCGCCGCGACGCTCTCGGGGGCGGTCGGGCGGGATCGCACGCCCGTCATCGCCGTGGACCTGCCGAGCGGTCTCGATCCCGACACGGGCGAAGCGGGGGCCGACGTCCTGCCCGCCTCGACCACGGTCACCTTCGGCGCCCCCAAGATCGGATTGGCGCGCGGTCGCGGCGCACAGCTCGCCGGGCGTGTCGTGCTCGTCGAGCTCGGCCTCGCGCTGACCGAAGCCGATTCCCCGGGAACGGTGACGGCCGAGATCTACCGCGCGTAGCGCTCGACGAAGTTCCGAAGGATCGTCCCGGTGTGGGTCACCGGCTCCCGGCGGACGGCCGCGAGGGTCGGGTCCAGCTCATCGGCGGCGAAGTAGCCGTATCCGGCGTAGGCGTGGATGCGCGTCCGGATGCCGTCGAGATCGAGCTCCGGGTGGAACTGCGTCGCGTACACGTTCGACCCGACTCGGAACATCTGCACCGGACATCCGGCCGAACTCGCCAGGAGGGTCGCCCGCGGGGGCAGGCTCGCGATCGCCTCCTTGTGTCCGACGAAAGCGGTGAAGCGCTCCGGCATCCCTTTCAGGAGCGGATCGGCGGCGCCCGCCGGGGACAGTTCGACGTCGACGACGCTGATGGGCTCGCCGAACCGTCGATCGATCGTCGCACCGAGGTGCGCGCCCACGGTCCCGATGCCGTAGCAGGCTCCGAGAAAGGGGAAATCCGCCGGGACGACGAGGCCTAGCAGATCGGCGAACTCGCTCTCGACGCGACGCTGGACGGGCGACTTCGTCTCGATCGGATCGGATGCGTTGAACGGACCACCGCCGACGAAGATGCCCGACAACGCATCCAGATCGAGCGACGGCAGCGGACCGGCCTCGAGCCGGATGCGGCGCAGGTTCCGCTCGTCGAGTCCCGTGAACCGGAGGAAGAGCTCGTACTCCTCATCGGCCGGCACATCCTCGGCGCGCGTCGCCAGTAGGACGAACGGCTTCACTGCGCGCGCCGCGCGCGGACGTCCGCGCGTACCCGGCTCCTCGGCATGGCGCAAGCGTATCGGGTCGCTCGATGCCCGCGGGTAGGGTCGGGGCAGGAGGTCAGAACATGGCTATTGCACGACTGCACGGTGGTCCGCTCGACGGACAGACCCTTCCCCTCGACGACGCGTCGTCCGACCGGTTGATCCTGCCCTACAGCGAGACGCAGGTCGTCTACGAGCGCGCCGGAGACGCCGAGCACACCGGCGAGGGCGACGGCCCGACGTCGTCGGAGTTCCGTTTCGTCGAGTCCGAGGGCGATATCGATCCCTCAGCCGACGAGCGCGACGACCGCGTGACCAGTGACGACTGAGCCGACGAGTTCGCTCGAGATCGAGCGCAAGTACGACGTGGACGCCGCCGCACCGCTCCCGGTGCTGGCGGCGCTTCCCGGTGTCGCGGGCATCGGCGACGCGGAGATCCGCGAGCTCGACGCCCGGTACTTCGACACCGCCGACGGTCTCCTCGCCGCGGCGCGGACGGCCCTCCGGCGCCGCACCGGCGGTCCCGATGCGGGCTGGCACGTGAAGCGCTCGACCCCCGAGGGCAAGCACGAGACCCGGTGGCCGCTCGACGAGGCGGACGACCTCGGAACGGCCGCCGTGCCGGCAGCGGTCGCGGCGGAGGTGGCCGCCGTCGCGGCGCCGCCCTTCGAGGTGATCGCCCGCATCCGCAATGCGCGAGTCGCGTACGCGCTGCACGACGCAGCCGGCGACCTCGTGGCCGAATTCGTCGACGACAGGGTCAGCGCCCGCGACGAGCGCACCGGCCGGGAGAGCAGCTGGCGGGAGTGGGAGCTCGAGCTCGGACCCGCCGGTCCCGGCGACCCGGACGCGATCACGGCGTTCTTCGCCGCGGCGGACGAGCTGGTCCACGCGGCCGGGGGACGGGTCGCCGCATCCGAGTCGAAGCTCGGACGCGCTCTCGGGCGCTGACCGCGCTGGTTCCGCCCGACGCACGAGCAGCGCCCCGCCGGCCGAAGCCAGCGGGGCGCTGCTCGTCTCCGACGGGTGTCAGAGGTTGATCATGTGGCCCGCGAGCCCGTGGAACGCCTCCTGCAGGCCCTCCGACAGCGTCGGGTGGGTGTGGACGTTGCGCGCCGCCTCGAGAGCGGTCAGGTCCCACTTCTGCGCGAGGGTCAGCTCGGGCAGCAGCTCCGACACGTCGGGGCCGATGAGGTGGCCGCCGAGGAGCTCGAGGTGCTCGGCGTCGGCGATCAGCTTGACGAAGCCGACGGGCTCGCCGAGGCCGTTCGCCTTGCCGTTGGCCGAGAAGGGGAACTTCGCGACCTTGACGTCGTAACCGGCGTCGCGCGCCTGCTGCTCGGTGAGACCGAACGAGGCGACCTGCGGCGAGCAGAAGGTCGCGCGCGGCATGTTGCGGTAGTCGCCGAGCGTCTGCGTCTCAGCGCCGCCGATGGTCTCGGCGGCCACGACGCCCTGCGCCTCGGCGACGTGGGCGAGCTGCAGCTTCGCCGTGACATCGCCGATCGCGTAGATCCCCGGGACGTTGGTCCGCATGTGGTCGTCGATGTCGATCGCGCCCCGCTCGGTCAGCTTCACGCCGGTGTTCTCGAGCCCGAAGCCCTCGACGCGGGGGGCGAAGCCGATCGACATGAGGACCTTGTCGGCCTCGATCTGACCCTTCGCACCGTCGGCGTTCGCCGAGTACGAGACGGTCACCTTGTCGCCGGAGTCGACGATCTGCTCGACCTTGGTGGAGGTGAGGATGTCGATGCCGTACTTCTTGTACTGCTTCTGGATCTCCTTCGAGACCTCGACGTCCTCGTTCGGGAGGGCGCGGTCGAGGAACTCGATGATCGTGACCTTCACGCCGTAGTTCGACATGACGAAGGCGAACTCCATGCCGATGGCGCCGGCGCCGACGATCGCGATCGAGCTCGGCAGGTCGCGCGTGAGGATCTGCTCCTCGTAGGTCACGACGTTCTCGCTCAGCTCCACACCGGGCAGCAGGCGCACGGTCGATCCCGTCGCGATGATGACGTTGTCGAAGCTCACCGTCTCCTGCGAGCCGTCGGCCTTGGTCACCTGGATGGACTTCGCGTCGACGAACGAACCGCGGCCCTCGTACTCGGTGACCTTGTTCTTCTTCATCAGGAAGTGGATGCCTTTGACGTGCGTCTCGGCGACCTTGCGGCTGCGGTCGAACGCGGTGCCGAAGTCGAAGTGCACGTCGCCGCTGATGCCGAAGAGGTCGGCCTTGTGGTTGAACGTGTGCGCGAGGTCGGCGTTCTTCAGCAGCGCCTTCGAGGGGATGCAGCCGACGTTGAGGCACACGCCTCCCCAGTACTTCTCTTCGATGATCGCGACGGACTGTCCGAGCTGGGCCGCGCGGACAGCTGCGACATACCCGCCGGGGCCCGCGCCGAGGATGACGACGTTGTAGTGAGGCATGCTCTCAGCCTAGTCCTCGGTGCGTCGACGGGATGCCGCGACGACGACCACCGCGAGGGCCCCGACGAGCACCACGACGCCCGCCCCGATGCCGATCCACAGGGCCGGCGAGGCGCTCTCGTCGTCCGGGGTCGCGGCGGGCTCCGACGACTCGGCCGGATCCGGCGCGGCCGCGGGATCGCCCGCGACGAAGGCGTACTCGCCCGAGACGGGGTGACCGTCGCTCGACACGACGCGCCATCGAACGGTGATCTCGCCCTGGCTCTCGCCCGAGATCTGCTGCGTCACGCGTGTGCCGTCGAGCTGGGGGTCGCCCTCGGCGAGCTCGGTGCCGGCGGCGTCGGTCACCGATACGACGTTGATGCCGGACTCGTCGATGAGGACGCCGCTGAACGTGAGCGTGAGCTCGTCCGGCAGGGCGTCGATCCGGGCGTCGGCCGCGGGGTCGGCGGCGAGCAGCTCGTCATGAGCGAACGCCGGTGGGGCGAAGCCGATGAGCGAGAGTCCCGCGACGACGCCCAGGGCGGCGAGGAGGCGGGAATGGCGGCGGGAGAGGGGGGCGCGGGAAGACATCGACACGACCCTATCGACGCGCGGTTCGGACCCGGCTGTGAGCGCGGGCCCGACGAGTGCCGGGGCTGCGGGCCGTCGTCTCGCCGAGCCGCGGGCGGCGTTCGCGGACGGGGGCCGATCCCGTTAGGCTGGGCCTTCGAAGAGGGAGGACACCGTGGACGAAAAGGACCGTGACGTCGACGACATTCGACGCGAGCCCGACCGCACCCCGCACAGCGGCTCCTCGGACACCACGCAGACCTTCGGGCACGACCTGGATCTGTCGTTCGTCCCCTTCGGCGCCGACCTCACCGCTGTCGAGCGCGATGCCATCCAGGCCCTCCCCGCGCGTGCCGCCCTCCTCCTGGTCCGCTCGGGCCCCACGGCGGGAGCGCGGTACCTCCTCGACACCGACGTGACGACGATCGGGCGGCATCCCGAGGCCGACATCTTCTTCGACGACGTGACCGTGTCTCGCCGTCACGCCGAGATCACCCGCACCGGCTCGGTCTTCGAGATCGTCGACCAGCGCTCGCTCAACGGCACCTACGTCAACGGCGAGCGCGTCGACCGCGCGGTGCTCGCGGACGGCGCCGAGCTGCGCATCGGCAAGTTCCGCCTCAACTTCTTCGTCTCGCCCCTCGATCGCGCACAGGCGCACGGGGCGTGAGCGCGGCGTCCTCCGCCCGCAGCCGCAGCGCGGCGGCGGGATACCTCAGCATCGGCCAGGTGCTCGCGCGGCTCAGTCCCGAGTTCCCGGCCCTGAGCAGCAGCAAGCTGCGGTACCTCGAAGACCAGGGAATCGTGACCCCGACGCGTACCGGATCGGGCTACCGCAAGTTCTCGCTGGCGGACGTCGATCGGCTCCGCATGGCCCTGACCCTGCAGCGCGACCACTACATGCCGCTCGCGCGCATCCGCGAGTACTTGGAGTCCGAGGGCGCGGAGGCGGAGCTGCCGTCCCTTCCCGCCTCGATCGTCGCCCCGCGGCGATACCGTCGCGATGAGCTCGTCCGCGAATCCGAGGCCAGCGCCGCGCTGCTGGCGGATGCCGTCACCGCCGGCCTGCTTCCGGCCGCCGACACCTACGACGAGCGGGCTCTCGCGCTGCTGCGCACGCTCGTCGCCCTCGATCGGCACGGCATCGGCCCGCGGCACCTCCGCACCGTCCGCCAGGCCGCCGAGCGCGACGTGGCGCTCATCGAGACCGCTCTGGCGCCGCTGCTCCGACGCACCGACTCGACGTCGCGCGGACGCGCGCACGAGCTCGCGCCCGAGCTCGTCCGGCGCCTCGACGAGATGCGCTCGGCGTTCGTCCAGACCGCCCTCGACCGACTCGTCCGGTGACGCCCGCGCGACACGCCGGGCTCCCGACGCGGATGTCGTTGCCGCACCGGCGTCCCTCATCTAGCGTGGAGACAACCCGACCGTCCGGCAGGAGGACACCATGACCGCGCATGATTCGCTCGGCGAGATGCGGTTCACCACCGACCTGCTGTTCACCGACGGTCTGCCGCAGATGGACGACGAGGTCGGCTATCGCGGCGCGCAGGCGGCCCGCGCCGCCGGGATCACCTACCGCCAGCTCGACTACTGGGCCCGCACCGAACTCGTCGTCCCGACGGTCCGCGGTGCGAGCGGCTCCGGATCGCAGCGGCTGTACGGATTCCGCGACATCCTCGTCCTCAAGCTCGTGAAGCGCCTGCTCGACACCGGGATCTCGCTCCAGCAGATCCGCGTCGCCGTCGATCAGCTGCGCGCCGCCGGCATCCGCGATCTGGCCGGCACCACCCTCATGAGCGACGGTGCATCGGTCTACCTGTGCACCTCGAACGACGAGGTCATCGACCTCGTCAGCCGCGGCCAGGGCGTGTTCGGCATCGCGGTCGGAAAGGTGCTCCGCGAGGTCGAGTCGACCCTCGTCGAGTTCGACCCGCAGTCGCCGGACCCGGTCGACGAGCTCGCCGCTCGTCGCTCCGCCCGCACGGCCTGACGCCCGCATCCGGCGTCATCCCGGCCTCTACCGCGAAACATCACTTTCGCGCCGAGACAGCGAGCGAAACCCGCGTTCCCGGCGCGAAAGTGATGTCTCGTGCGATGACGGGACGAGGGATCAGGCGGGTGCGGGTGCTTCGCCGGCGACCGTGATGCGTCCGGTGCGCATGACCCGATCGAGGAGGGCGTCGAAGTCCGACGCGAGCTCCTGCGCCGAATCGCCCGGCCAGATGTGCAGCGGTTTCGCGGCGCCCTGGGCCTGCTGCAGCGAGGTGCGCTCGGGCAGCTGCGGCGAGAGAACGAGCGGACCGAACATGTCGCGGAGCTCCTTGATGCGGAACTGGTGCTCGATCGACTGCGGCCGCACGCGGTTGACGACGATGCCCAGCGGTTGCAGCCGGGGCGAGAGTCCGCGTCGGATCTCCTCGATCGCGCGCAGGGCGCGGTCGGCGGCGGCGACCGAGAACAGGCCCGGCTCGGTCACCACGATGACGCGGTCGCTCGCCGCCCACGCGGTGCGGGTGAGCGCGTTCAGCGAGGGGGCGCAGTCGATCAGCACGAGGTCGTAGTCGGCCTCGATGGTCGCGAGGGCCTCCTCGAGCTTCCAGACGTCGCGCACGCTCGGGTGCGGCCCGTCGAAGTTGATGGCGGAAGGGCTGCCGATGAGGACGTCGATCGTGCCCGGGTGCACCTTGGCCCACCCGCTGGCGGTGATCGCCTGACGGACGACCTTCTCGCGCGGGTTGGCGAGGACGTCGGCGACATTGAGCCGGCCGGCGACCTGGATGTCCATCCCCGTCGAGACGTCGGACTGCGGATCGAGATCGACGACCAACGTCCGGACCCCGCGGGCGAACGCGGCGGATGCGAGCCCCAGCGTGACCGTCGTCTTGCCGACCCCGCCCTTGAGCGAACTGACGGAAAGTACGTGCACGAGGGTCTACGTTACCGTCCCCTAGGCTGTGAGGGTATTCGAGCGGCACCGGCGCCGCCCGACCACCTGTGCGAGGTGAGCATGTTCCGCAAGATCCTGGTGGCGAACCGCGGTGAGATCGCGATCCGCGCCTTCCGTGCGGCTTTCGAGCTGGGAGCGCGTACGGTCGCGGTGTATCCCCACGAGGACCGGTACTCGCTGCATCGGCTGAAAGCCGACGAGGCGTACGAGATCGGGGAGCGCGGTCATCCCGTCCGTGCGTACCTCGACGTCGACGAGATCGTCCGCGTCGCCGTCGACAGCCGCTGCGACGCGATCTATCCCGGCTACGGGTTCCTGTCGGAGAACCCCGACCTCGCGCGGCGTGCGGCCGAGGTCGGGATCGCCTTCATCGGCCCGTCCGCCGAGGTGCTCGAAGCCGCGGGCAACAAGGTCACGGCGAAGCGCCATGCCGCGGCGGCCGGGGTGCCGGTGCTGCGATCGACCGACGCGTCCGACGACGTCGACGCCCTCGTCGCGCTCGCGGGCGACATCGGATTCCCGATCTTCGTGAAGGCCGTCGCCGGCGGAGGAGGGCGGGGGATGCGGCGGGTCGCCGCACCCGCCGAGCTCGCCCCGGCGCTGTCCGAGGCGATGCGCGAAGCGGGCAGCGCCTTCGGCGACCCGCGCGTGTTCCTCGAACAGGCGGTGCAGCGCCCCCGCCACATCGAGGTCCAGATCCTCGCCGACGCCACCGGCGACACCGTGCATCTGTTCGAGCGCGACTGCTCCGTGCAGCGCCGCCATCAGAAGGTCGTCGAGATCGCGCCGGCGCCGAATCTCGACGACGCCGTCCGCACCGAGCTGCACCGGCATGCCGTCGCGTTCGCCCGATCGATCGGCTACGTCAACGCCGGCACCGTCGAGTTCCTGCTCGAGACGGCCGGCGAGCGGGCCGGCGAGGCCGTCTTCATCGAGATGAACCCGCGGATTCAGGTCGAGCACACGGTGACCGAGGAGATCACCGACGTCGACCTGGTGCAGTCCCAGATGCGGATCGCAGCGGGGGAGACCCTGGGCGACCTCGGCCTTCGTCAGGAGAGCATCCACGTGCGCGGCGCCGCGCTGCAGTGCCGCATCACGACGGAGGACCCGTCCCAGGGCTTCCGCCCCGACACCGGCAAGATCACGACCTATCGCTCGCCCGGCGGTGCCGGCATCCGTCTCGACGGCGGCACCACGGCGGCCGGTTCGCAGATCAGCCCGCACTTCGACTCGATGCTGGCGAAGCTCACCTGCCGCGGACGCGATTTCGAAGCCGCGGTCGTGCGGTCCCGTCGCGCCCTCGCGGAGTTCCGCATCCGCGGCGTGTCGACCAACATCCCGTTCCTCCAGCGCGTGCTCGACGACCCGGCATTCGAACGCGGCGACCTGAGCACGGCCTTCATCGACGAGCGGCCCGAGCTGCTCGACGGCCGGGTGTCGAAGGACCGCGGATCGAAGGTCCTCGGCTGGCTCGCCGACACCACCGTGAACCGCCCGCACGGAACGGCGCCGACGACCGTGGAGCCGCGGTCGAAGCTTCCCCGGCTCGATCCGTCCGCCGTTCCGGTCCCCGGCTCCCGGCAGCGTCTGCTCGACCTCGGCCCCGTGGGCTTCGCTCGGGCGCTGCGCGAGCAGACGGCGCTCGCGGTCACCGAGACGACCTTCCGCGACGCCCATCAGTCCCTGCTCGCGACGCGCGTCCGCACGCGGGATCTCGTCGCCGCGGCCCCGGCCGTGGCGCAGCTGACCCCGCAGCTGCTGTCGGTGGAGGCCTGGGGCGGCGCCACCTACGACGTCGCGCTCCGCTTCCTCGGTGAGGACCCGTGGGAGCGGCTCGACAAGCTCCGGAGCGCGCTGCCGAACGTGGCCATCCAGATGCTGCTGCGCGGCCGGAACACGGTCGGGTACACGCCGTACCCGACCGCGGTCGCCGAGGCGTTCGTGGCAGAGGCCGCCGCGAGCGGTGTCGACATCTTCCGGATCTTCGACGCGCTCAACGACGTGTCGCAGATGCGTCCCGCCATCGACGCCGTCCTCGGCACCGGCAGGACGGTGGCCGAGGTCGCGCTCTGCTACACCGGAGACCTCCTCGATCCGCGCGAGGATCTCTACACCCTCGATTACTACCTTCGACTCGCGGATCAGGTGGCGGATGCGGGTGCGCACGTCCTCGCCATCAAGGACATGGCCGGGCTCCTCCGTCCGGCCGCGGCGTCACGGCTGGTCGCCGCGCTCCGCGAGCGCTTCGACCTGCCGGTGCACGTCCACACCCACGACACCGCCGGCGGTCAACTGGCGACGCTTCTCGCGGCGAGTGCAGCGGGAGCGGATGCCGTCGACGCCGCCGCCGCACCCATGGCCGGCACGACGAGCCAGCCCTCGCTGTCGGCGCTCGTCGCCGCACTCGCCCACACCGAGCGCGATACCGGGCTCGATCTGCGTGCGGTCTCCGACCTCGAACCGTATTGGGAGGCGGTGCGACACATCTATCGTCCGTTCGAGTCCGGGCTGCCCGGCCCGACCGGTCGGGTGTACCGGCACGAGATCCCCGGCGGTCAGCTGTCGAACCTCCGGCAGCAGGCGATCGCGCTCGGGCTCGCCGGCGATTTCGAGCTCATCGAGGACATGTACGCCGCCGCCGACGACATCCTGGGCCGAGTGCCCAAGGTGACCCCGTCGTCGAAGGTCGTCGGCGATCTCGCCCTGCATCTCGCGGCCGTCCGAGCCGATCCGGTCGCCTTCGCCGACGACCCCGGCGCCTTCGACATCCCGGAATCCGTCGTCGGCTTCATGGCGGGCGAGCTCGGAGACCTGCCCGGCGGGTGGCCGGAGCCGTTCCGGTCGAAGGTGCTCGCCGGCCGCACGGTCCGGCCAGCGGCGGCAGAGCTCACGCCCGCGCAGGAGATGGCTCTCGAAGGCGACTCCGCGACCCGGCGTCGTGCGCTCAACACCCTGCTGTTCCCCGGCCCGACGCGCGAGTTCGATCGCGTCCGCGAAACCTACGGCGACCTGAGCGTGCTCGACACGGTGGACTATCTCTACGGACTCGTTCCCGGCAGCGAGCATGTCGTCGAGATCGAGCGCGGCGTGCAGCTCTACGTCGGTCTCGAGGCGATCGGCGAGGCGGACGAGAAGGGGATGCGGACGGTCATGGCGACCCTCAACGGACAGCTCCGGCCGGTCTTCGTCCGCGATCGGGCGATCGAGGTCGCCACCCGCCAGGCCGAGCGCGCCGACACGTCGATTCCCGGCCAGGTCGCAGCGCCCTTCTCCGGAGTCGTCACGCTGAAGGCGGGGGTCGGAGACGCCGTCGAGGCGGGTCAGCCGGTCGCGACGATCGAGGCGATGAAGATGGAGGCGGCCATCGCGGCTCCGGTGGCGGGCGTCGTCGAGCGGCTCGTGGTGAGCGGCACCGCGCAGGTCGAGGCCGGGGACCTTTTGGTCGTCATCCGGCCCGGCGAGTAGCCTAGGGGGTCGGGCTCGAGCTCGAGACCCGGGAGTGGACGCAGCACATCATGTCTGAGCACAACGAAAACCAGAACGTCGAGAACGATCCCGCCGTCCTCGCCGACAGCGAGAGCATTCACACGACGGCGATCGGCATCGTCGGGGGGACCGCGCAGGTCGACGTGACCCTGCCGGGGTCACGCGACGACGACCTCGATGACGACGACGTCATCGACGGCGAGGTCGTCGACATCGACCGCGCCGACGAGAGCGCGCATGACGATCTCGAGACCGGCGACATCCCGCTCGGGATCGACGCGCGGGAGAACGACGATGCGCACTTCGGAGCCGACGCGTCGACGGATGCCGACGATGCCCGCTCCGACCTCTCGGAGACCGCCACTGCGGACGACGCCGGCGAGGCGCAGCAGGAGGGGGCGGACGATGACGGTGCGGACGACGACGCCGTCGCAGCGGATGACACCCGCGACGCGGATGTCCCGCTCGCCGACGCAGACGTCGCGCATGCTGAGCAGGGCGCCGCGGTCGACGACGTTCCGGATGCCGCGGCATCCGCTGCGGCGGACGACGTGATCCCTGCGACGATCGACGAGCCGGCCACGCCGGTGACCTCGCCCGTCGCCGCGGCGCCGGCGGCATCCAGCGCCGTCGAACCGGTCGTGGCGACCGTCGTTCCGACGGCGGCCGTGATCACGGGCGGCGTGCCGACGACCCGTCGCGAGGCGCATCAGGCCGCCGAGCAGGTCCGCCATGCGACCGAACGCGTTCAGGTGGTGCGTCCGGAGCCCGTCCTGCAGTCCCGGCGCATCGGCGATCTGGAGCCGGGCCGCGAGTCGGCCGACCTCCTCACCGCCGAGCGGCTGCTCGATCCGGCGCAGATCGTCCGCGCCGAACCGGAGGGCCGGTGGCAGCGCTTCGTCTACACCGTGTCCGCTCGTCGCATCAATCTCGGCGACGGCAAGCGCGCGAAGGCCCGCAAGGAGCTCGATCGACGTATCTCCGCGCCGCTGGCCGGCGGTGCGAAGTTCGTGCCGGTCCTCTCGCGCAAGGGCGGTGTGGGGAAGACGACGATCACCACGCTGCTCGGCATGGCGCTGGCGGATGCGCGTGACGATCGCGTGATAGCCATCGACGCGAACCCTGATCGGGGAACGCTGGCCGATCGCATCGGGCGCACCAGCGGCAAGACCGTCCGGGACCTCGTGCGCACGAGTGCGAGCGTCGTCGGCTTCAACGACCTCTCCTCGATCGTCGCGCGCGACGAGACCCGGCTCGACGTGCTCGCGTCCGACTCCGATCCGAACGTGTCGGAGGCCTTCAGCGACCACGACTACGAGAACGTCGCGGCCATCGCCGCGCACTACTACTCGATCGTGCTCACCGACACCGGCACCGGCATCGTCCACTCGGTGATGGGCGCGACGCTCGGCCTGTCCGATCAGATCGTCGTGGTGGCCGGGATGTCCGTCGATGAGGCGCGCCTCGCGTCGGAGACCCTGACCTGGCTCGAATCGAACGGCTTCGCCGAGGCTGTGGGGCGCGCGGTGGTCGTGCTCAACACCTCGCGCCCGGGTACGCCCATGGTGCGCGCCGACGAGCTCGAGAAGCACTTCTCCTCGCGCGTGCGCACGGTCGTCCGAGTGCCGTACGACCCGCATCTCGCCGCGGGGAGCGCCGTGACCTTCAGCGATCTCGAGCCCGCGACGCGCGAGGCCGCCCGGCGGCTCGCCGCCGGCGTCGTCGAGGGCCTGCGACTCACGGCGTCGGCGGCCTGATGGCGGTCCGCAGCATCCGCTTCTTCGGCGACCCTGTCCTGAAGTCGCGGGCCGCCCGCATCGAGACGATCGACGACGGCGTGCGCTCGCTCGTGCGCGACCTCCTCGACACCGTCGAGCTGCCGGGGAGGGCCGGAGTGGCAGCCCCGCAGATCGGCGTGTCGCTTCGTGCATTCAGCTACAACGTCGACGGTGTGATCGGGTACATCCTCAATCCGGAGCTCGTCGAAGCCTCCGGCGAGCCGTTGCTCGTGGGCGAAGGCTGCCTGTCGGTCCCGAATCTCTGGCACGACACGCTCCGCCACCCGTACGCACGAGCGGTCGGGATCGATCTGGACGGCAACGACGTCGTCCTCGAGGGGGAGGGCCTCATGGCCCAGGCGCTGCAGCACGAGTGCGATCACCTCGACGGCACGCTCTACCTCGACCGGCTCTCGCCCGCCGAGCGCCGGATCGCCATGCGCGAAGTGCGCGAATCCGACTGGTTCTGAGCCGGAACGACGACGGCCCCGCGGGAGATCCGCGGGGCCGTCGTCGTTCCGGCCGCGTCAGCCGAGCGGGACGTTGCTGGTCTTGACCGGCTCGTCGTAGATCGCCGAGACCTCGTCGGCGAAATCCGTGAGGATGACGTTGCGCTTGATGCTCATCTTCGGGGTGAGGTGGCCGCTGCCCTCGGTCCACTCGGTTCCGAGGATCGTGAACTTGCGGATGGATTCCGCTCGCGAGACGTTCTTGTTCGCCTCGTCGACGGCCCGCTGCACCTCGGCGCGGACGGCGGCGTTCGTGCTCGCCGCGGTCAGGGAGAGATCTCCCGGCTGTCCGTTGTTCGCCAGCCACGTCGGAAGCATCTCGGGGTCGAGGGTGATCAGGGCCGAGATGAACGGCTTCTGATCGCCGACGACGACGACCTGACCGACGATCGGGTTGGCTCGGATCGGGTCCTCGAGGACGGCCGGCGCCACGTTCTTGCCCCCGGCGGTGACGATGATCTCCTTCTTGCGGCCCGTGATGGTGAGGAAGCCTTCGGCATCGAAGGTGCCGATGTCACCCGTCTTGAACCAGCCGTCGTGGAAGGCGGCCTCGGTCGCCTCGGGGTTGCGCCAGTACTCGGTGAAGACGTTGATGCCGCGCACCTCGATCTCGTCATCCTCGCCGAGGCGGATGCCGACGCCGGGCAGGACCGGTCCGACCGTTCCGATCTTGGATTTCGTGGCCAGGTTCACGGTCGCCGGCGCTGTCGTCTCGGTGAGACCGTAGCCCTCGAGGATGGTCACACCCAGGCTGTGGAAGAAGTGGCCGAGTCGCGGTCCGAGCGGAGCCGAGCCCGATACCGCGTAGACGACCCTGCCGCCCATGGCGGCGCGCAGCTTGCCGTAGACCAGCTTGTCGAAGAGGCGGAACTTCAGCTTGGTCAGCAGCGGGATGCTCTTGCCGTCCTGCTGGAGGCGGGAGTGCTCGATCGCGACGGCGGCGGCAGTACGGAAGATCTTGCCCTTGCCGCCCGCCTCCGCCTTCTGCTCGGCCGAGTTGTAGACCTTCTCGAACACGCGCGGCACGGCGAGGAGGAACGTGGGCTGGAACGAGCCGAGCGCGGGCAGCAGCTGCTTGGTGTCGGGCTGATGACCGGTCTTGACGCCTGCGTGCACGTTCAGGATCGAGATGAACCGAGCGAACACGTGGGCGGTCGTGATGAACAGCAGGGTCGAGGCTCCGCCGGGGTGGCTGACGACCTCCGAGAGAGCCTCGCCGGAGTTGCGGGCGAGTTCGACGAAATTGCTGTGCGTCAGCACGCAGCCCTTCGGGCGTCCGGTCGATCCCGACGTGTAGATGAGGGTCGCGATGTCGGATCCGACGGCGAGGGTGCGTCGCCGCTCGATCTCGTCGTCGGTGACGTCGGTGCCCCGCGAGCGCAGCCCGTCGAGGTCGCCCGAGCTCATGGTCCAGACCTCGCGCACGAGCGGCGTCTCGCCGCGGATCTCAGCGACACGGTCGGCGTGCTCGGCGGATTCGGTGATGACGGCCGTGGCCTCCGAATCGGTGAGGATCCATGAGATCTGAGACGCGGAGCTCGTCTCGTAGATCGGGACCATCACCGCGCCGGCGAAGAAGAGGGCGAAATCGACCAGGGTCCAGTCGTACGTGGTGCGGGCGATGAAGCCCACCTTGTCCCCCGGACCGATGCCGGCGGCGACGAAGCCCTTGGCGAGGGCGATCACCTCGCGCTGGAACTCGGCGGCGCTGACATCGCGCCAGCCGCCGTCCTCCGGAACGGCGAACAGCGGACGCGAGGGGCTCGCCTTGACGCGCTCGACCAGCAGGTCGGAGATGTTCGCATCCGGGTCGGCGGGAACGATGGCGGGGACTTCGAACTGGACGGCGCTCATGAAGCGGCAACTCCTTCGGTACCGGGTGAAGCGTCTGGCAGGGTTCCGACCACTCTAGCCGGACGCCCGAAGCCAATCGCGGAGCGGTGCCGAGGGCGCACTAGACTCGATCGGTGCCCGCCAACCGGCCGGCCGGAGGGACGCGCGTGCTCAACATCGGCATCGACATCGGCGGCACCAAGATCGCCGGCGGAGTGGTCTCCGCGGACGGCTCGATCCTCGACCGCATCCGCGTCGACACGCCCACCGACACCGATGAGCTCGCCGCCGCCGTCGGCGACATGGTCCGGCACTTCCGCGAGACGCACGACGTGACCGCGGTCGGCGTCGCGGCCGCCGGATTCCTCGATCGCACGCGTTCGGTCATGCGTCACGCTCCGAACATCGATTGGGTCGAGCACCCCCTGCGCAGCGAGCTCGAGGCGCGGGCGGGCATCGCGGTCACGCTCGAGAACGACGCCAACGCCGCCGGCTGGGCCGAGTACCGCTTCGGCGCCGGTCGCGGCACCTCGGACATGATCATGCTCACCCTCGGGACCGGGGTGGGCGGAGCGGTCATCATCGACGGTCAGCTGCTCATCGGCGGACGCGGCGCCGCCGGCGAGCTCGGCCACGTCCGCTTCGAGCGCGACGGACGCCCGTGCGGCTGCGGTCTGCGCGGCTGCCTCGAGCAGTACGCCTCGGGACGCGCACTGCAGCGGGAGGCCGCGGACCTCGCCGACGACCCCGAGCTCGGCGCAGGCCTCGCGGGGGTGCGTGACGCGGGCGGCACGATCCACGGCGACGCCATCTCGCGGCTCATCCTGGCGGGCGACCCGGGTGCCCTCGAGGCTCTGCGCCGCGTCGCGACGGCGCTCGGCGAGACGGCGGGCGGCTTCCAGGCGGCCTTCGATCCGGAGATCTTCGTGATCGGCGGCGGCGTCGCCCAGCTCGGCGAGACGCTCCTCGCCCCGGTCCGGGAGAGGTATCGGGCCTCCCTCCCCGGCGGCGAGAACGCTGCGGGAGCCGACTTCGCGATCGCCACGCTCGGCAACGACGCGGGTCTCATCGGCGTCGCCGACCTCGCCGGCGGGCGGTGATCCGATGTTCTACTGGCTGATGAAGTACGTCTTCATCGGACCCGTCGTGAAGGCGATCTTCCGGCCGTGGATCGTGGGACGGCGGAACGTCCCGGCATCCGGCGCCGCGATCTTCGCGAGCAATCACCTCTCGGTCAGCGATTCGATCTTCCTGCCTCTCATGATCGACCGTCCGATGTCGTTCCTCGCGAAGAGCGACTATTTCACCGGGACCGGCGTCAAAGGGTGGGCCACCCGCATCTTCATGAAGGCGACCGGTCAGATCGCCATCGACCGCACCGGCGGCAAGGCCTCCGAAGTCTCGCTCAACACCGGTCTCCAGGTGCTCGGGCGAGGCGACCTCCTCGGCATCTACCCCGAGGGCACCCGCAGCCCGGACGGCAAGCTCTACCGGGGGCGCACGGGCCTGGCCCGCATGGCGCTCGAGGCCCGGGTGCCGGTCATCCCGGTCGTCATGGTCGACACCGACGCGGTCATGCCCATCGGGCGCAGCATCCCGCGCGTCGGTCGTGTCGGCATGGTCATCGGCGAACCGCTCGACTTCTCGCGCTTCCAGGGCATGGAGAACGACCGTTACGTCCTCCGATCGGTCACGGACGAGATCATGGTGGCCCTCCAGCGCCTCGGCGAGCAGGAGTACGCAGACGTCTACGCGTCGACGGTGAAGGAGCGCGCCGTCGCCCAGGCGTGAGCGGGCCGCGGGCACCGCGTCACACGGCCGGGGCCCGTCCGCGCGAGCACTAGACTCGTCCCGTGCCTACGCTGGATTCACTCGACTCGTGGCGCGATCTCCCCATCAAGCAGCAGCCGGCGTGGAACGACCCCGACGCCGTGGCTGCGGTGTCGGCCGAGATCGCGACGCTCCCGCCCCTCGTCTTCGCCGGCGAGGTGGACCTCCTCCGCGAGCGGCTCGCTCGCGCCGCCGCCGGAGAGGCGTTCCTCCTCCAGGGCGGCGACTGCGCCGAGACGTTCGCCGGTGCGACGGCGGACAAGATCCGCAACCGCATCAAGACCGTCCTCCAGATGGCGGTCGTGCTCACCTATGGCGCCTCGATGCCCGTCGTCAAGATGGGCCGGATGGCCGGACAGTTCGCCAAGCCCCGTTCGAGCGACACCGAGACCCGCGGCGATGTGACGCTGCCGGCCTACCGCGGCGACATCGTGAACGGCTACGACTTCACGGCGGCCTCGCGTCAGCCCGATCCCGCGCGGCTGTTGAAGGGGTACCACACTGCTGCTTCCACGCTGAACCTCATCCGAGCGTTCACGCAGGGCGGCTTCGCGGATTTGCGCGAGGTGCACTCGTGGAACAAGGGTTTCGCCTCGAATCCCGCGAACGCGCGTTACGAGGGTCTCGCGGGAGAGATCGACCGCGCGATCAAGTTCATGGAGGCGGCGGGAGCCAACTTCGATGAGCTGCGGGGCGTCGAGTTCTACACGGGCCACGAGGGTCTCCTCATGGACTACGAGCGCCCCATGACGCGTATCGACTCGCGCACCAGCACGCCGTACAACACCTCCTCGCACTTCCTGTGGATCGGTGAGCGCACGCGCGAGCTCGACGGCGCGCACGTCGACTACTTCTCGAAGATCCGCAATCCGATCGGCGTGAAGCTCGGCCCCTCGACCTCGACCGACACGGCGCTCGCGCTCATCGACAAGCTCGATCCCGAGCGCGAGCCGGGCCGCCTGACGTTCATCACCCGGATGGGCGCGGGCAAGATCCGCGACGCGCTCCCGCCGCTGCTCGAAGCGGTGAAGGATGCCGGCGCGACCCCGCTCTGGGTGACCGACCCGATGCACGGCAACGGCATCACGACGCCGACCGGCTACAAGACGCGTCGATTCGACGACGTCGTCGACGAGGTCCGCGGCTTCTTCGAGGCGCACCGCGCCGTGGGCACCTTCCCCGGCGGCATCCACGTCGAGCTCACCGGTGACGACGTCACCGAGTGCCTCGGCGGCTCCGAGATGATCGACGAGGCGACCCTCGCGACGCGTTACGAGAGCCTGTGCGACCCGCGCCTGAACCACATGCAGAGCCTCGAGCTCGCCTTCCTCGTGGCCGAGGAGCTCGAGAAGCGCTGACCGACCTGCCACCGAGAGCGCGCGTCCCGGGGACCCCCCCGATGGGAGCGCGCTCTCGTGGTTCGACGGGCCTGTGCGCCGTGCAGAACAGAACGGGTGTGCCGCCCGTCAGCCCGTCGCGGTGATCTGCAGGGTGATCGTCGTGCCGCGTTGGTTCAGGCTGCCGCCGCGCGGGTCCTGTGCCGTGACCTCGGTGAGGCCGTCCGGCCAGATGTTCCACAGCGCTGAGTAGCCGACCTCGAAACCGGCGTCGCGCAGGGTCTGCGCGGCGCTGTCGCGCGTCTGCCCGACGACGCTCGGCACCTCGAACAGGGGCGGTCCGGTCGACACGATGAGCGTGATGACATCGCCCGGGCGCCAGTTGCCGCCGCCGTCGCGGTCCGCGATCGTGATGACGTCACCGTCCGCGACGCGCGTCGACGAGTCGGTGAGGGTGTCGCCCGACACCTCGAGCCCGGCGTCCGTCAGGATGCGCGTCGCCCGGTCGACGCTCTGGCCCGAGACGTCCGGTATGCCGCCGCGCGAGACGAGGAGCGAACCCGCGTCGCCCTGACGCGCCGTGCAGCCGGCCGAGCAGTCGATCGGATCGCCCCCGGCGGCAGGCGTCACGGTGGCGCTGATCACCGTGCCGGCTTCGACGTCGGGGTCGAACTCCTCGTCGGCGGCACCGACGCGCACGATGTTCTGCTCCAGCAACTCCCGCGCCGCCGCTTCGCTCTGCCCCGCCAGCTGCGGGATCGAGACCTCGGCGGGGCCGCGGGAGATGACCACGCTCACCTGCTCGTCACGATCGAGACGCGCGCCCGCGCCGGGATCGGTGCGGATGGCGAAGCCGGCCTCGACGTCCCGGCTGTTCTCACCGGCCTCGGTCGCGACGAGCCCCTCCGCCGCCAGGACGATCTGAGCGTCGGCGAACGACAGTCCGCGGACGTCGGGCACGCCGACCTGCGACCCGGGACCGGAGCCGAACCACCATCCCGTTCCGCCGGCGGCCCCGGCCAGCAGGAGCACGAGGATGAGAAGCCATGCGCCCTTCGCGCGATTGCCGCGCGTGCGGCGGCGCAGTCGCGTCGCGTTGTCGACGTCGGTCGTCACCGGGGGAGCGGTGAAGGTGCCGGGCATGACCTTCGTGAGCTCGCCCGACCCCGGTCCGTCGTCCTCGACGACGACCGGGGCGCCCAGCGGGGCGGTGCGGACGACCTGGGGGAAGACCCCGAGCTCCTTCTCGATCACGCGCAGGCGATCGAGCATGACGCGCGCGTCGAGGGGACGCTCGTCGGGCTCGCGCTCGGTCGCCCACAGGACGAGCTCGTCGAGCTGCTCGGGGACGCCCGGGTTCTTCGCGCTCGGCCGCGGCACGGAGTCGGTGGCGTGCTGGTAGGCGATCTGCATCGGCTGCTCGCCCTTGTAGGGCTGCTCGCCTGCCAGCATCTCGTAGAGCATGATGCCGAGGGCGTAGATGTCGCTGCGCGCGTCGGCCGTTCCGCGTGTCACGAGCTCGGGCGCGAGGTACGCGATCGTGCCCAGCAGCATCTGACCGGTGGCGGTGTTCGCGGTCGTCGCCCGGGCGAGCCCGAAATCGCCGATCTTGATGCGGCCGTCCTCGGCCAGCAGCACGTTCTCGGGCTTCACGTCGCGGTGCACGATGCCCGCGCGGTGCGCTGCCGCGAGTCCGGACAGCACGGCATCCATGATCGTGATCGTCTGCGGGATCGTCAGGCGCTTCTGCTCGCGGAGCAGCTCGCGCAGCGTGATGCCCGGAAGGTATTCCATGACCAGGTAGGCCATGTCGCCGTCCTGACCCTGATCGAAGACGTTGACGACGTGCGGATCGGCCAGCCGCGCGGCGGCCCGCGCCTCCTGGATGAAGCGGCTCTGGAAGACGGTGTCGTCGGAGAGATGGCCGTGCATCACCTTCAGGGCGACGCGGCGTTCGAGGCGCAGGTCGGTCGCGACGTAGACCGTCGCCATGCCGCCGCGGGCGATGCGAGCGCGGACGCGGTACCGCTCGTCGACCAGACGGCCGATCAGCGGGTCGGTCTGCTGGCTCATGCTCACGCTGCGATTCTACGGAGCGGATGCTGCGAGCCCGGGCAGCGGCTCACCCCGCCACCGAGACGTTTCCCGGCGCGCCTCAGCCGAGAGCCGCAAGCCAGGAGTACGCCTGCGCCTCCCACTCGCCGTAGCGCTCGGGGTAGGCGGAGATCTGAACCGCCTGTGCGGCATCCGTGAACGCGAGCGATTCCCAGCCGGCGATGTCGAGGAGCCCGCGCGTCTCGGCGCCGTTGGGGTCGGCCGGGCCGCCGTAGAAGGCGGCGATGGATCGCGTCGGGTCGAGCACCTGCTCCGGGCTGCCCCAGCCGGTGCTCGGGCGCTGCTGGAAGAGCCCGAGCGAGTCGCGGTCGCCCCAGTCGAGATTGCGGATCCAGGATTCGACCATGGCCGTCGCCAGCGCGATCGCGATACCCCGGTCGGGCACGCCGCGCTCCCGGCCGACCTGGATGATCAGACGTGCGTTGGCGATCTGCTCCTCGTCGAGGCCGAGAGCCGCCGTGTCCACGGAGGCGACGGCGGCGGCGGGCACGATGTCTCCGCCCGGGATCACGAGGTCCTGCCCGGGGTAGATGATCGACGTGCGGTCGAGCGCGTTCGCCGAGAGGACGGCATCGATGGCGAGGCCGTGCCGAGCCGCGATCGCCCCGACCGTGTCGCCGGCGACGACGGTGTGGATCGCGGCGGCGGCCGGCGCCGGCGCGACGGGTGCGGCAGCGGGCGCCGGACCCGCGCCGGGAGCGGTCGCGCCGGCCGTGGGGAGGGCGAGCGTCCGTCCCGGGTAGATGACCGCATCCGGTCCCATGCCGTTCGCCTGAGCGACCGCGGCGACGCTGACGCCGTGGGCCCGGGCGACGGCCCACAGCGTGTCGCCCGCCACCACGGTGTGCGCCGCTGCCGGGGCGGATGCCGCGACGGGAGCCGGCGCCGGACCCGCGGCCGTCGCCGGGGTGAGCCGGAGGACGTCGCCGGGATGGATGACCGCCGACCAGTCCAGGCCGTTCCAGGACAGGACGTCAGCCGTGCGCAGCCCGTTCGCGGCGGCGATGCGACTGACCGTGTCGCCCGCGCGGACCGTGTGCGTCGCCGCGGCGTCCATCGCGCGGGTCGCCGACGCCAGGGCGTCCCGCAGCGCCGGATCGAGGGCGGGTCGCGGCGCCGGCTCGACGGCGATGGCCGGGGTGCCGGTGAGGGAGAGGGCGATCGACCCGACGACGACGGGGGCGGTCAGCACGGGAACCCGCGATCGGACGGACGGCGGATGGGGCAGCGGGTCGCGGCGCACGGGGGTCCCTTCTCGGAAGTCTCCGAAACGCTGACACGCGAGTAAATCCCTGTCAACCGAAGCGACAGGTGTTACACGTGTGACGGGAGTGACCATGATCGCCCACCGACGTCGACGGGAGTGGGATAGTTGAGGGGTGACCGAGCCCGAAAACCCCGTCGTTCCCGTGTCCTGGCTGTCTCTGGCGGAGATCGTCGACCTCGTCGGAGAGCCGCTCGGCCGTGTCCGGCGGCTGCTTGATGAGAATCACTTCATCGGCTCGCGTCGCCACGGTGCGCTGCGCGTCCCCGACGTCTTCTTCCTCGACGGCGAACCCCTCTCCTCGCTTCGCGGGACGATCACCGTCCTGCACGATGCGGGCTTCGACGACGACGAGGCGATCGACTGGCTGCTGAACGCCGACGACACCATCGGCGTCGCCCCGATCGATGCGCTGCGTGCGGGCCGCAAGAGCGAGGTCCGGCGGGTGGCGCAGACGCTCGCCTGAGCGGAAGCGTCGGCTCCGCGTCGCCGACGTCAGGACTTCCGGCGGATGGCGGCCTCACCGAGAGTGCGCAGGGCGGTGATGACCACCGGGTCGATGGGCGTGTCTGCGAGGGCGGCGTCGGCCTCGACCTCGAGTGCCGCGATCTCGGCCTCGACCTCTGCGAGCGCTCCGCTGTCCACGATCATGCGCTGCAAGGCGGCGATCTGATCCGCGTCGAGGGAGCGATCGCCGAGGAGCGCGTCGAGCGCCGCGCGCCGTTCCGGGTCGACGGCCTCGCGGGTGCGCGCGATGAGGACGGTCCGCTTGCCCTCGCGGAGGTCGTCGCCCGAGGGCTTCCCCGTCACCGCGGCGTCGCCGAACACGCCGAGGACGTCGTCGCGGAGCTGGAAGGCGAGTCCGACGGCATGTCCGAAGCGCGCGAGGCCCGCGCGCTGGCCGTCGTCGGCGCCGCCGAGCGCGGCTCCGATGAGCAGCGGCTGCTGGACGCTGTAGCGCGCGGACTTGTAGGACGCCACCCGCCGGGCGCGCTCGGCGTGCTCGGAATCGGGAGCCGTCACGGAGGCCGCCTCCTCGGCGACGTCGAGGAACTGTCCGATCGTCACGTCGCGCCGCATGAGGGAGTACTGACGTCGCACGTCGCCCGCGTGCCGGTTGTCGACGATCGACTCCTCGAGCAGGTCGTCGCTCCACGAGATGAGGAGGTCGCCGAGCAGGATGGCGGCGGCGCGCCCGAACGCGTCCGCATCGCCGCGCCACCCCAGCGCCGCGTGCCGGGACTCGAGCGCGCGATGCGCGGAGGGACGTCCGCGCCGCGTGTCGGAGTTGTCGACGAGGTCGTCGTGCACGAGGGCGGCGGCGTGGAAGATCTCGAGAGCGGCGGCCACGCCCGTGACGTCGTCGCCGGGTGTCGCGGACGACCCTCGGGCCGCAGCCCAGCCGGCGGCGAGGAAGCGTGCGCGCAGGCGTTTGCCGCCGTCGAGGACGGATGCCGCCGAGTCGAGGAACTGCGCCGCTTCGTCTCCGAGTCCGCGAGTCTGCGAACGCTGTACGGCCACAAAGCTTTCCAGTCGCTGGGAAACAGCGGCGTTCGGGTCGGGGAGGCTCGTCACAGGCCTAGCCTAGTTCTCGACGGCGCGCGTAGAATCAGCGCAGGGATACCCGAACAGAGGGGGACGCATGCCACTGTCAGAACAGGAGCAGCGGCTGCTGGATGAGATGGAACGCCATCTCATGCGCAATGACGCTGACGTCGTGACCGCGCCGCGAGAAGGTCAGTCCCTCAGTTATCGCAATATCGTCTACGGTTCGTTGCTGGTCCTCGTCGGGATCGGCGGACTGATCGTCGGCGTCTCGAGCTCCATCATCGCGATCGGCGTCGTCGCCTTCATCGTCATGGTGGGCGGTGTCGTCCTGGCCCTCACCCCCTCGCGGTCGGGCACCGCCGGCCGCGGTGCGACCGCCGGTACCCGCAAACCTGCGGCATCCGCCTCTGCTTCCGGCTCCGCCGGCTTCATGGACCGCATGAACGATCGTTGGGACCGCCGCAACGGCGAACGCTGACACCGCCTCGTCGGCCACGGCCGAAACGAAAAAGCACCGACCTCCGGGTCGGTGCTTTTTTTGCGTTCAGGGGAGGCGCGGTGCGGCGAACCCATAGGCGAGTGGAGGAAAGTGGAGTAAAGTGGTGCCAACCGACGGGCCGGGAGGGGGTGGTGGAGACACCATGCTGCTCGGCACGCACACCCCCAAGCTCGACGAGAAGGGCCGCGTCATCCTCCCCGCCAGATTCCGCGACGACCTCGGACCCGGTGTCGTCGTCACCCGCGGACAGGAACGATGCCTCTACGTGTTCAGCACGGTGGAGTTCGAGAGGGTCTACGAGCGGATTCGCGAGGCCCCCTTGACAAACAAGCAGGCGCGTGATTTCCAGCGCATGTTCCTCTCCGGCGCCAGCGCCGAGAAGCCCGACAGCCAGAACCGCATCACCGTCCCGCCGCACCTCCGCACCTACGCGGGCCTCGGCCGCGAACTGGTGATGACCGGCGTCGGAGCGCACGCAGAGATCTGGGACGCCGAGTCCTGGAACGCGTACGCCGCCGGCAACGAGGACGCCTACTCGGACATGGAGCAGGAGGTGATCCCGGGACTCTTCTGACCTGTGGCCGTGATCCTCAGCCGCTCGCCCTGACGCACTTCCCCGGTGTCAGGTCGCAGCGGAGGGGGATCAGGGCTCCAGGGAGGATCCCGACGCATCATGGACACTCCCGACATCCACACCCCGGTCCTGCTCGAGCGCTGCATCGAGCTGCTGGCTCCCGCGCTCGAGCACGACGGCGCCGTCGTCGTCGACGCCACCGAGGGGATGGGCGGCCACTCGGAGGCCCTCCTCAGCCGGTTCCCCGGCGTGCGCCTCATCGGCCTCGACCGCGACACCGACGCGCTCCGACTGGCCGGCGCGCGTCTCTCGCCGTTCGGTGACCGAGTCTCGCTCGTCCACACCGTCTACGACGGGATCGCCCGCGCCGTCGCCGACTGCGGTGTGCGGCGGGTCGACGGCATCCTGTTCGACCTCGGTGTCTCGTCACTGCAGCTGGACGAGGCCGACCGCGGCTTCGCGTACTCGCGCGACGCTCCGCTCGACATGCGCATGGACCAGACGGCCGGCACCACGGCCGCCGAGATCGTCGCGACCTACAGCGAGGGCAATCTCCGCCGGATCTTCGAGCGGTACGGCGAAGAGAAGCTCGCCGGCCGCTACGCGCGCGCCATCGTCGACGCCCGCTCGCGTGCACCGCTGACCCGGTCGGGCGAACTCGTCGACCTGCTCGTCTCCGCGACTCCGGCAGCCGTGCAGCGGGAACGCTCGGGACACCCCGCGAAGCGCGTCTTCCAGGCGCTGCGCATCGAGGTCAACGCCGAGCTCGCCGTTCTCGAGCGGACGATGCCCGACGCCCTCGACCTGCTCCGCGTGGGCGGGCGCATCGTCGTGATGTCGTACCAGTCCCTCGAGGACCGGCTGGTGAAGCGGGTGTTCGCGGATGCCGCGAAGTCGACCGCCCCGAGCGGTCTCCCCGTCGAGCTGCCCGAGCACGCGCCGCGGTTCCGACTGCTGACGAAGGGCGCCGAGCTGGCGTCGGAGGAAGAACGCGCCCGCAACCCGCGGGCGACCCCGGTGCGACTGCGCGCCGCTGAACGGGTGAGGGAGGCGTCATGAGCTGGACCAGCACGGCCCGCGACGAGCGGGGCTTCGATGCCGACGTCCTGAGCGCCCCGGCGCCAGGCCCCTCGCGAAACGATCGCGATCTCCATCTGGTCGCCGCGCCCGCGCGCCGTCGTCGCCCGCGCATGGTCTACGGCGTCGTCGCCGTCGCCGGCGCGGTGCTCATCGGCGCCGTGCAGATGGGACTCTCGATCGCCACCACGCAGACCTCGTTCGAGATCTCCGGACTCACCCAGCAGCAGCGACAGCTGAACTGGCAGAAGGAGATCCTGCAGGATGACGTCGCCGGCCTCAGCTCCCCGCAGTACCTGGCGGCGAACGCCGCCGCTCTCGGCATGGTGATCACGGAGTCGCCGAACTACCTGCGGCTGAGCGACGGCGCGGTCATGGGCGCCTCGGCTCCAGCCGGTGGCACCTCCAGCGTCGACGCGCTCTCGCGTGCCGCCGTCGGCAACGCTCTCGTCGCCGGCGTCCCCCTCGTGACGGACCCGGCCGCGAGCATCGAGACCGGCGTCAGCGTCGACGAGCTGCTGACGGTCGATCCCGCGACACCCCCGCCCATCGCCGACGGACTCCCGGCTCCGGCCACACACTGAGCTCATGACGACCCGAGCCACACGCAGCCCGCGCCGCCGCACGGTGGTCGCGCTCCTCGTCGTCCTCATCGTCCTCGGGGCGTTCATCATCCGTCTGGTCGACATCCAGGTCGTGAACGCGGGAGATCACGAGGCGGATGCCCGCGACCTGGCCATGGAGGTCGGAACGACGCTCTACGGCACGCGAGGCGACATCGTCGACGCGAACGGCGACACGCTCGCGACCACCACCTCCATCTACGACGCGAAGATCGACCCCAAGCTCGCCGTTCTCGGCATCAAGCGCAAGAACGACGCGGGGGAGACCGTCGAGGTGACGTGGTCGCAGCTCGCCGGAGAGATCGCCGCCGTCACCGGACAGGAGCCCGCCGAGGTCGAGTCGATCGTCACGACCGCCGTCGCCGCCGATCCCGAGTCGCGGTTCGCCTATCTCGAGCGAGGTCTGTCGACCGAGCAGTTCCGCGCCCTCGCCGATCTCAAGCTCCCGTTCGTCGGGTTCGATCCGCATCCGCACCGCACGTATCCCGACGGCGCCGTGGCCGGGAACGTGATCGGCTTCGTCGGCTCCGACGAGACGCCGCTCGAGGGCATGGAAGCACTGCAGGATTCCTGCCTCGAGGCGAGCGACGGTCAGCAGCGTTACATGCGCGGACTCGACGGCGTCGTCATCCCGGGAACCGAGGTGCAGGATCCCGCGCCGGTGAACGGCGGCACCCTCAAGCTGACGATCGACCGCGACCTGCAGTGGTACATGCAGCAGCTGATCGCGGAGCAGACGGAGAACCTCGGCGCCGAGAGCGGATCGATCCTCGTCGTCGAGGTCGCCACCGGCAAGATCCGCGCGGCGGCCGAATACCCGAGCGTCGACCTGAACGATGTCGCGAGCTCCGACCCCGCCGACCGCGGCAGCCGTCTCTTCCGCGACTCGTACGAGCCCGGCTCGACTTTCAAGCCCGTCACCGCCGCCACCGCGATCGAGGCTGCCGGGCTCACCCCGCTGTCGACGGCCTGGAGCCCGGACCGGATGGAGTTCCCCAACGGCGCCGTCGTCAACGACTCCGAGCACCACGAACCCCAGAACCTGACCCTCACGGGTGGCCTGGTCACCTCTTCGAACGTCGCGCTGTCGCAGTTCGGGTCGCAGGTCGATCCCGCCACGCGGCTCGAGTACCTGCAGAAGTTCGGCGTCGGCGAGGGCACCGCGCTGAACTGGTCGGGGGAGCCCAAGGGCACCTACATCCCCACCGACCAGTGGGACAACCAGACGTACTACACGACGACCTTCGGTCAGGCGTTCACGGTCACCGCCCCCCAGGTCGCGAGCGTCTACCAGACGATCGCGAACGGCGGGGTCCGCGAGCCTCTGAGCCTCGTCGAGTCGTGCACGGATGCCGCCGGCGAGGTGCACGAGCCGACGCTTCCCGACCCGGTCCGCGTCATCCAGAAGAGCACCGCCGACGAGGTCGGACTGATGCTCGAGAACGTGTTCGCGCAGGGCACGCTCGCGAAGGACATCGCGATCCCCGGCTACCGCATGGCGGGCAAGACCGGAACCGCGCAGAAGGTCGACCCGGCCACGGGCGCGTACAAGGACAATCTGTACTACACCTCTCTCGTCGGGTACGCCCCCGCCGACGATCCGAAGTATGTTGTCCTGACAGCATTCGACGAGCCGAAGACGCTGCGACTCTCCGCCGCCAATCGTCCGGCCTTCCAGAAGGCCATGACCCAGGTGCTCAAGCACTACCGGATCATGCCCTCGGACTCGCAGACTCCGCTGCTCCCCGTGACCCAGTGACGCCCCCGCGCGTCCGAGGACCGAATCATGATCACCCTGTCCCTCGCCGACATCGCCCGCGTGCTCTCGGGCACCCTCCACCTCGCCGGTGACGACACCCCGGAGGCCATCGTCTCGGGCGCCGTCGACACCGATTCGCGCGTCATCGGGCTTGGCGACGTGTTCGTCGCCAAGCCCGGCGACGCGACCGACGGCCACCTGTTCGTCGCTTCCGCCGCCGACGCCGGCGCCGCGCTGGCCGTCGTCGAGCACCCGGTCGACGCGCCCATCAGCCAGATCGTCGTCGCGGATGCCGTCGCGGCTCTGGCCGACCTCGCCCGCGAGGTCGTCGGCCGGGTGCGCTCGGCCGGCGACCTGCGGGTCGTGGGCATCACCGGCTCCAACGGCAAGACCACGACGAAGAACATGCTCGCCCGCGTCCTGCAGGACGAGGGCGACACCGTCGCGCCCCGCGCCTCGTTCAACAATTCCGTCGGAGCGCCGCTCACGATGCTGCGCGTCGCGGACGACACCCGCTTCCTCGTGAGCGAGTTCGGTGCCGACGGCGCCGGCCAGATCGCCCGGCTCGCGGGCCTCGTCTCACCCGACATCGGAGTCGTCCTCATGGTGGGCCTCGCCCACGCCGGTGGATTCGGCGGCGTCGAGGCGACGCTGCGAGCGAAGACCGAGCTCGTCGAGGCCGTCCGCCCCGGGGGAGTGGCCGTCCTCAACGCCGACGACCCCCGTGTCGCGACGATGGCGGACGTCGCACGAGCGCGCGATGTCCGGGTGCGGTGGTTCGGGCGGGGAGCGAACGCCGAGGTGCGTGCCGAGGACGTCTCGGTCGACGCCGCCGGCACCTCGTGCGTCATCGTCGCCGACGACGAGCGGATCCCGCTTCGGCTGCGCGTGCTCGGCGAGCACCACGTCATGAACGCCCTCGCCGCGATCACCGCCGCCCTCGAGCTCGGCATCGCCCTCGCCGACGCCGTCGCGCGGCTCGAGACGGTCGAGCTCGCCGAACGCTGGCGCATGCAGCCGCTCGGGTCGGACCGCGTCCGCATCATCAACGACGCCTACAACGCGAGTCCGGACTCCATGGCCGCGGCCCTCCGCACCCTGGCGCAGATCACCGAGCCGGGGCAGCGCAAGGTCGCCGTCCTCGGCGCCATGTCCGAGCTCGGCGAGTTCGCCGGCGAGGAGCACGACCGCGTCGGTCTGCAGGCCGTGCGTCTGCGGATCGAGCGCATCGTCGTCGTGGGCGCCGAGGCGCGACGGCTCTACCTCGCCGCGATCGGCGAGGGATCCTGGGACGGCGAAGCGGTCTTCTTCGCCGACGCGGATGCCGCCTACGACTACCTGATGACCGAACTCCGCGACGGCGACCGCGTGCTCGTGAAGTCGTCGAATTCGGCGGGCCTCCGGCACCTGGGCGATCGTCTGGGAGAATCGTTCTCGTGAGATCTCTGCTGACGGCCGCGACGATCTCGCTGGCGTTCACGCTGCTGCTCACGCCGGTGTTCATCCGGCTGTTCGAGAAGCTCGGGTGGGGCCAGGTCATCCGGACCCCGGACGACGCCACCAACCCCAGCCACCACGCCAAGCGCGGCACGCCCACCATGGGCGGCCTGATCTTCATCCTCGGCACCGTGGTCGGCTACCTGATCGGAACGCTCACCGGCGGCGCGCCGCCGACGATGTCGGGCCTGCTCGTCATCTGGATGATGGTCGGCCTCGGGGTCGTGGGATTCATCGACGACTACATGAAGGTGCGTTCGCAGCGGAGCCTCGGCCTCTCGGGGTGGCGCAAGGTGATCGGGCAGATCGTCGTGGCGGTGCCCTTCGGCGTCGTGGCGCTGCTGATCCCCAACGAGCGCGGCGAGACCCCCGCGACCGCGTACGTCTCGCTCTTCCGCGACATCGAGTGGCTGAACTTCATGGCGCTCGGCGGTGTGATCGGCCTGGTCCTGTATCTCGCCTTCATCTCCTTCCAGGCCGTCGCCTGGTCCAACGCCACCAACCTCACCGACGGTCTCGACGGCCTCGCCACGGGTGCCGGGATCTTCACCATCTCGGCCTACAGCCTCGTGACCTTCTGGCAGTTCCAGCAGCGGTGCTCGACCGATGCGCTCGTGCCGGCCTACGAGGCCGCGTGCTACACGACGCGCGACCCGATGGATCTGACGATCATCGCGGCGTCGTTCGTCGGCGCGCTCGTCGGGTTCCTGTGGTGGAACGCGCCCAAGGCGAAGATCTTCATGGGCGACGTCGGCTCGATGGCGATCGGCGGCGTCATCGTGGCGATGGCCGTGCTCTCGCACACCGAGCTGCTCGCCGTCATCATCGCCGGTGTCTTCATCATCGCGCCGGGCTCGGTCATCCTGCAGCGCTACTACTTCAAGGCGACGGGCGGAAAGCGTCTGTTCCTGATGAGCCCGTTCCACCATCACCTCGAGATGCGCGGCTGGCCGGAGGTCACGATCGTCGTCCGCATGTGGATCATCGCCGGGATGCTGGCGGTCGTCGGCGTCGGGCTGTTCTACGTCGCGTGGCTGGCCGCCGTATGACCGCCCGGCTCGACGCGCTGACCAGCTGGCATGCGGACTGGCGCGGTCTGCGCGTCGTCGTGCTCGGACTCTCCGTCACGGGATTCGCCGCCGCCGACACGCTCGCCGAGCTGGGAGCGGATGTCCTCGTGGCGACCGAGCGGGCCGACGAGGAGTACGCCCGGCTGCTGCCCGTCATCGGCGCACGCCTGCACGAGGGGTCGCTCGCCGAGGTGCCGGACGCCGTCCGGGCGCACCGTCCGGATGTCGTCATCGCCTCTCCCGGCTTCCCGCCGCACCACCCGGTCATCCGCTGGGCGGCGGAGGACGGCATCCCGCTCTGGGGCGACATCGAGCTCGCCTGGCGCGTTCGCGACAAGGTACTGCGGCCCGACGGCCGGCCCGCCGAGTGGCTGCTCATCACCGGCACCAACGGCAAGACCACGACGACCCAGCTGACCGCGACCATGCTCGTCGCGGGCGGACTGCGCGCGGCCCCCTGCGGGAACATCGGCGTCCCCGTCCTCGACGCCGTCCGCGATCCCGCCGGATTCGACGTGCTCGTCGTCGAGCTCTCCAGCCACCAGCTCTGGTACCTCGGCCGCGCCGACCCGGCGGGTCAGCCGTCGCCCGCGGCGAGCGTGTGCCTCAATCTCGCCGACGACCATCTCGAATGGCACGGATCGGCGCGGGCCTACCGGAACGCCAAGGCCGTCGTCTATCGCAACACCCGGATCGCCTGCGTCTACAACAAGGCCGACCTCGCGACGCGCGAGATGGTCGAGGACGCCGAGGTCGTCGAGGGATGCCGCGCCATCGGATTCGATCTCGGCGTCCCGGGGCCGAGCGATCTCGGTGTCGTCGACGGCATCCTCGTCGACCGTGCTTTCCACGAGGACCGCCGCACGGCCGCGTGGGAGCTCGCGACCGTCGCGGATCTCGCCGAGCGCGACCTCGCCGCGCCGCACGTCGTCGCCAACATCCTCGCCGCATCGGCGCTCGCCCGCTCGCAGGGCGTCGAGCCGGTCGCGATCCGCGATGCCCTGATGACGTTCCGTCTCGACCCGCACCGCATCGAGGTCGTCGCTCGCGCGGCCGGCATCACCTGGATCGACGACTCGAAGGCGACGAATCCGCACGCGGCCGGCTCATCGCTCGCCGCGTTCCCCGGCTCGGTCTGGGTCGTCGGCGGGCAGCTCAAGGGCGTCGACATCTCGGACCTCGTCGCCGACCGCGGCACGGGCGTCAAGGCCGCCATCGTGATCGGCGCCGAGCGTTCGGCCGTGGTCGCGGCGTTCGCGCGACACGCGCCCGCGGTGCCCCTGTTCGAGGTCATCGCGACGGAGACTGAAGACGTCATGGCCCGGGTCGTCGAACTGGCGGTCGGAGTCGCTGCGGACGGGGACGTCGTGCTCCTCGCTCCGGCGGCGGCATCCTTCGACCAGTTCGCGTCCTACGCAGACCGCGGACGCCGCTTCGCAGCCGCCGTGCACGAACACTTCGGAAGGGGAGACGGTGACCACGACACCGCTGGACCCCACGCGGACGGCCGCGCCTGAGGACCACGCGCGTTCCGGGTTCGCCGCCCGGGTCATGCTCGGCCGGGTCTTCGCCCCGGTGCCGAGCGAATTCCTCCTCATCGCCTCCACCGCGCTGCTGCTCACCGGATTCGGCCTCGTCATGGTGCTGTCGGCGACGATGGCCGTCGACGGCGCGAACCCGTTCGACACGGTGCTGAAACAGGCGGTGTTCGCGCTGCTCGGCATCCCGATCATGTTCATCGTGAGCCGGTTCCCGGTGCGGTTCTGGAAGCGGATGGCCTGGCCGGCGCTGATCCTCGGCCTGATGCTGCAGCTCCTCGTCTTCGTCCCGGGTCTCGGCGTCCACAACGACGGGAACACGAACTGGATCTCCATCGCGGGATTCCAGGCGCAGCCGTCGGAGTTCCTCAAGCTCTCGCTGGCGGTCTGGCTCGGGTTCATCCTGTACCGCAAGCGCACCCTGCTGTCGAAGTGGCAGCACGTGTTCATCCCCGTCGTCCCGGTCGGCGCCCTCGTGATCGGCACCGTCATGGCCGGCCACGACCTCGGCACCGCCATGATCATCATGGCGATCCTCCTCGGCTGCCTGTTCTTCTCCGGGGTGAAGCTCCGGCTGTTCCTCCTGCCCGCCATCGGCGTCGTCGTCGCGGCCGCGGTCTTCGCCGTCACGAGCCCGAACCGCATGGCTCGCATCATGAGCTTCCTCAACGTCGATTCCACCGACTGCTACTTCGCCGATGCGGGCTCGTGCTACCAGCCGCTCCACGGCGTCTGGGCTCTCGCGAGCGGCGGGGTGTTCGGGCTCGGACTCGGCAACTCGCGCGAGAAGTACCAGTGGCTGCCGGCGGCGGCGAACGACTACATCTTCGCCATCGTGGGCGAGGAGCTGGGACTCATCGGCTGCGTCGTCGTCCTCGCCCTCTTCGCCCTCTTCGCCGTCGGCGCCTTCCACGTCATCCGCAAGACCGACGACCCGTTCGTCCGCATCGTCTCCGGCGGCATCGTCGTGTGGATCGTGGGCCAGGCGCTCGTGAACATCGGCGTCGTGCTGCGCGTCTTCCCCGTGCTCGGCGTTCCGCTGCCCTTCATGTCGCAGGGCGGCACGTCGCTCATGTCGGGCCTCATCGCCTGCGGTGTCCTGCTCTCGTTCGCACGCACCCTGCCGACGCGCGATCCCGCGGCGACGCCGATCGCACCGGCCCGCACCGCGTCGGCGAGGTCGCTCGCGCGTCGGTAGTGTCGATGCGGTGACAACGTACCTTCTGGCCGGCGGCGGCACCGCCGGCCACGTGAACCCCCTGCTCGCCGTCGCCGACGCGCTGCGCGAGCGTCGCCCCGACGACACGGTGCTGGTGCTCGGCACGCGTGAAGGGCTCGAGGCCCGGCTCGTGCCCGAGCGCGGCTACGAGCTGCTGTTCGTCGACAAGGTGCCCTTCCCGCGTCGACCCGATCGCGCCGCAGCCGCCTTCCCGATGCGGTGGCGCCGGGCCGTCGGACAGGTGCGCGCCCACCTCGCGGCCCGCGGCGTCGACGCCGTCGCCGGCTTCGGCGGGTACGCCTCCGCGCCGGCGTACGTCGCCGCGCGTCGTGCACGCGTCCCGTTCGTGGTGCACGAGGCGAATGCGCGGCCGGGTCTCGCGAACGTGCTGGGTGCGCGCGGAGCAGCGGCGACCGGCGTGGTCTTCGAGGGGACGCCGCTGCGCGGTGCCCGGGTCGTGGGGATGCCGCTGCGCCGAGAGATCGCGCGGCTCGACCGCGCCGGTCGCCGGGCCGAAGCCGCCGCGGCCTTCGGGCTCGATCCCGATCGTCCCGTCCTCCTCGTCTTCGGCGGCTCGCTGGGCGCCCGGCGCCTGAACGAGGCCCTGGCCGGGTCGTGGCGCGACGTCGTCGCCAGCGGGTGGCAGGTCCTGCACGCCACGGGGGAGCGCAACCGCGGCGCCGAGTCCGACACGCCCGACTACCGCGTCGTGCCCTACCTCGACCGCATGGACCTCGCGCTCGCGCTGGCCGACGCGGTCGTCTCGCGGTCGGGTGCGGCGACGGTCAGCGAGCTCAGCGCCCTCGGCATCCCGACGGTCTACGTGCCCTACGCGGTCGGCAACGGCGAACAGGCGCTCAACGCGCGCGGCGCGGTCGCGGCCGGCGCGGCGCGGGTCATCGCCGACGCGGAGTTCACCCCCGACCGGGTGCGGAGCGAGATCGTGCCGCTTCTCGGGGACGGGGGCGAGCTCGCACGCATGCGCGACGCCGCCCGCGCGGTGGGGACCGTGGACGGCGCGGCGAACGTCGTGGCGCTCCTCGACGAGGCTCGCGGCGCCTGAGTCGTCACCGGCATCCCGTGCCGGTCGCTCAGCGTGTGCGGGCGGAGCATCCGGCGCGGCGACCTAGACTTGAGCGGTCATGATCAGACCCGACTTGAGCCTCCCGATCCCCGCCGACATCACGGCGGCGCACTTCATCGGCATCGGCGGATCCGGGATGTCGGGGCTGGCCGGGATGTTCCTCGACCGTGGCATCCGCGTCTCGGGGTCGGATCGCGCCGACAGCCCGACGCTGCGCGCGCTGGCCGCCCGCGGTGCGACGGTCCACGTCGGCCATGACGCCGCGCACCTGCCGGCGGATGCCGACACCGTGGTGCACACGGGCGCCATCTGGCCCGAGAATCCCGAGTTCCTGCTCGCGAAGGAGCGCGGCCTCGCCGTCATCCACCGCTCGCAGGCGCTGTCCTGGCTCATCGGCGGTCGCCGCCTCGTGTCGGTCGCCGGGGCGCACGGCAAGACGACCTCCACCGGCATGATCGTGACCGCGCTACGCGAGCTCGGCGCGGCGCCGACCTTCGTCAACGGCGGGGTCGTCGCCGACCTCGGCGTCTCCAGCGCCACGGGGTCCGACGACCTGTTCGTCATCGAGGCCGACGAGTCGGACGGCACGTTCCTCCTCTACGACACCTCGGTCGCGCTCGTGACGAACGTCGACCCGGACCATCTCGACCACTGGGCGACCCGCGACGCGTTCTACGAGGGCTTCGTGAGCTTCGCGGATCGGGCCCGCGAGGCCGTGGTGATCTCGTCGGACGATCCCGGCGCGCGCCGTGTGAGCGACGCCCTGTCGCACCCGAACGTCCTCACGTTCGGCGAGGCCGAGCATGCCGATCTGCGACTGACCGGGATCGTGGCCGAGGGCCCGGTCGCGTTCCGCCTGACGTTCCGCGGCGAGTCGGTCTCCGGACGGCTCCGCGTGCCGGGCGCGCACAACGCCGTCAACGCGGCGGGCGCCGTCGCGGTGCTCATCGCGCTCGGCCACGAGCTCGAGCCCGCGATGCGCGCGGTCGAGGGGTTCGGGGGCACGGCGCGCCGTTTCGAGCTGCACGGCACGACCCGGGGGGTGAGCGTCTACGACGACTACGCCCATCACCCAACCGAGGTCGCGGCCGCCCTCGCCGCCGCGCGGACCGTCGTGGGCGACGGCCGCATCATCGCCCTCCACCAGCCCCACACCTACTCGCGGACGCAGGAGATGTACCGCGAATTCGCCGACGTGCTCGAACAGCACGCCGACCACACGGTCGTGCTGGATGTCTACGGCGCGCGCGAAGACCCGGTGCCGGGCGTCACCGGTGAGCTCGTCAGCGGGGCGTTCGCCGCGCCCGAGCACGTTCACTACGTCGCCGACTGGCAGGATGCCGCCGACTACACGGCGGGTGTCGCGCGACACGGCGACTTCATCGTGACCCTCGGCTGCGGCAACGTGAATCTGATCATCCCGCAGGTGCTGCAGGCGCTGGCCCGGACGGCGGGGTGAGCCCGGTGCGCCGGCCGAGTCCGCTGCCGCCGCCGGCGCGCTCCACCGACGCGCCGGAGCCGGTCGTCCGCGAGCCCGAGCGGATGCCGGTCGCTCCCCGTCGGGAGGGTGCGCCGGCTGCGTCCGCCGCCGGGCCGGCACCGGCCGACGCGAACCCGACCGAACCCATCGAGCAGGTCTGGCACCTCCGCGGACGCGACATCGGCGTCGCGCCGATCATCCCCTTCGACGTGCCGGTGCGGTCAGCCGAGGCCCACGCGGGCGAAGCGGGCGACGAGGCGGAATCCGAATCCGAGCCGGGTCGCCGCTGGACGGCGCGGGAGGTGTGGGCGGCTGCCCGCGGCCGCCGTCGCGCGCTCCGCAGGGAGGTGCGCCGATTCACGGCACGCCAGCGCCGCCGGCGGCGCATCTGGCTCGCCACCGGGGCCGCGGTCGTCGCCCTCGTGCTCGGGTCGATCGCCGCCGCCTACAGCCCGCTCTTCTCGGTCGAGCGCATCACGGTGGTCGGCACGTCGGGGCTGGACGCTGCGGCGGTATCGACGGTCCTCTCGGGTCAGCTGGGCACGCCGATGCCCCTTGTGGACGAGAGCGCGATCAAGGCGGAGCTCGTGCGCTTCCCGCTCGTCGAGTCGTACAGCCTCGAGGCGCGTCCGCCCCACGAGCTCATCGTGCGCATCGTCGAACGCACGCCGATCGGCGCCGTCCCCGGCGACGCGGGCTACACCCTCGTCGACGCCGCGGGCGTCGCGCTCTCGACGACGCCCGAGCCTCCCGCCGGGACGCCGCTGCTGGAGATCCAGGGCGGACCGGGCTCGGCCGCCTTCGAGGCGGCGGGCCAGATCTTCCGGTCGCTCCCGGAGTCGCTGAGGTCCCAGATCGCGACGATCTCGGCGACGACGCCGAACGACGTGACGCTGACGCTCTCCGACAGTCGGGCGATCGTCTGGGGCGGCACGAGCGACACCGGTGAGAAGATCCGCGCCGTCGACCGGCTCATGTCCGTGCGCCCGGATGCCGCGGCGTACGACGTCTCGTCGCCCCTTGCGGCCGTCGTCCGCTGAGGGCGACCCGACCTCGACCGCACCGGTGCGCGATCGACTTGTCGCGACACGCCGCGCGCATCCGCGACTGCGGGCCGTCAATGCGTACTTTCGAGTCAGGAATTGCATACTCGGCATTTCTTTAAACCTCTACATGAGGTTGAAGGTTGAAAGCACGGGTTCGGGACGAGATGGAGGCCGGCATGAGCCAGAACCAGAACTACCTCGCGGTGATCAAGGTCGTCGGTGTGGGCGGTGGCGGCGTCAACGCCGTCAACCGGATGATCGAGCTGGGGCTGCGGGGCGTCGAGTTCATCGCCGTCAACACCGACGCCCAGGCGCTGCTGATGAGCGACGCGGACGTCAAGCTCGACGTGGGCCGCGAGCTCACGCGCGGGCTCGGAGCAGGAGCGGACCCCGAGGTCGGGCGTCGCGCGGCCGAGGACCACGCCGAGGAGATCGAAGAGGCGCTCGCGGGCGCCGACATGGTCTTCGTGACCGCGGGCGAGGGCGGCGGAACCGGCACCGGCGGCGCGCCCGTCGTCGCGCGGATCGCGAAGTCCATCGGTGCGCTGACCATCGGTGTCGTCACGAAGCCGTTCTCGTTCGAGGGGCGTCGCCGGCAGAGCCAGGCCGAGGCCGGCGTCTCGAAGCTGAAGGAAGAGGTCGACACCCTCATCGTCGTCCCGAACGACCGGCTGCTCGAGATCAGCGACCGCGGCATCTCGATGGTCGAGGCCTTCGCGACCGCCGATCAGGTCCTCCTGGCCGGTGTCCAGGGCATCACCGACCTCATCACCACGCCCGGCCTGATCAACCTCGACTTCGCCGACGTCAAGTCGGTCATGCAGGGTGCAGGATCGGCGCTCATGGGCATCGGATCCGCGCGCGGCGCCGACCGCGCCATCAAGGCCGCCGAGCTCGCCGTCGAGTCGCCGCTGCTCGAGGCGTCGATCGAAGGTGCGCACGGTGTGCTGCTGTCGATCCAGGGCGGGTCGAACCTCGGCATCTTCGAGATCAACGACGCTGCGCAGTTGGTCAAGGAGGCCGCGCACCCGGAGGCGAACATCATCTTCGGCACCGTGATCGACGACACGCTGGGCGACGAGGTGCGCGTCACCGTGATCGCGGCCGGCTTCGACGGCGGCGAGCCTCAGACCCGGATCGAGCCGATCACCGCCGCCCGCCCGAGCGTGCCGCCGGTGCTGCCCGAGATCCCCGCCGAGGAGGCGGCGACGGCGACCGAGCCCGCCGAGCGGCGGGAGACGAAGGACGCCGCGCCCGTCGCGGCCAAGAGCGAGTCGTACGACTCCGTCTTCGGCGACGACGATCTCGACATCCCCGACTTCCTGAAGTAGGCCGTTCGCACCATGCCGGACCTGGCCGAACGGCTCGCCGACGTCGACGCCCGCATCGCTCGTGCGCTGCGGGCGTCGGGTCGCGCACCGGACGCGGTCTCCCGGATCGTGGTGACGAAGTTCCACCCGCCCGAGCTCATCGAGCGTCTCGTCGAGCTCGGGGTCCGGGACGTGGGGGAGAACCGGCAGCAGGAGCTGACGGCGAAGCGCGCGGCTCTCGCGACCGTGTCGGACTTGACCTGGCATTTCATCGGCCAGGCCCAGACGAACAAGGCCCGAGCCGTGCGAGCGGGAGCCGATGTCGTCCACTCGGTCGACCGGACGCGCATCGCCGACGCGCTGCACGCCGCCGCGCCGGAGGACGTGGACGCGCCGCTCGACGTCCTCATCCAGGTGAACCTCACCGACGATGCCGGCCGCGGCGGCGCGACACCCGACGGGGCCGAGGCGCTCGCGACGCACGTCGCGGAGCACTGCCCGACGCTCCGCCTGCGCGGGGTCATGGCTGTCGCGCCCCTCGACGAGGCCCCCGCGTCGGCGTTCGCGCGACTTGCCGACGTCGCCGGCGCGGTGCGCTCGGTCGTCCCTGCGGCGAGCTGGATATCCGCCGGTATGACCGGCGATTTCGAAGAGGCGATCGCCGCCGGTGCGACACACCTGCGGATCGGCTCGGCAATCACGGGACCGCGCCCGGACCGCGGATAGCCTCGGAACAGACAGCAAACGGAGGATGCGATGTCGAACCCGCTGAAGAAGACCATGGTCTACCTGGGCCTCGCCGACGAGGAAGAGATGTATGAAGAACCTCAGTCCGAGCAGCAGCCGGCCCGGCGCGAGAAGTCGGTCGAGAAGCCGGCGGCTCCGGTGACGCCGATCCACCGGCCCGCCGTCGTGCGCCAGCCGACGACCGGAACCGTCAGCGAGATCCTGACCGTCCACCCCAAGCAGTACCGGGACGCGCAGATCATCGCCGAGAACTTCCGCGAGGGCGTGCCGGTCATCATCAACCTCTCGCAGATGAGCGACGCCGACGCGCGCCGACTGATCGACTTCGCGAGCGGACTCTCGCTGGGGCTCTACGGCCGCATCGAGCGGGTGACCAGCAAGGTGTTCCTCCTCTCGCCCGAGAACATCGCCGTCTCCGGCGACGGTGCCGTGGCCCAGGCAGAGCCTGAGGCGGCGCCGTTCGCGCAGTGATCACATAGTGGATGCCGTACGGCTGATCGCCGCGCTCGTCTACTTCCTGCTGCTGCTGTACATCCTGGTTCTGTTCATCCGACTGATCCTCGAGTACATCCCGCTGTTCAATCGCGAATGGCGACCCCGCGGCGTCGCGCTCGTGCTCGCCGAGGTCGTCTACACGATCACCGATCCGCCGATCAAGATGTTCCGTCGTTTCATCCCTCCGTTGCGGCTCGGCGTCATCGCGATCGATCTCGCATTCCCGCTCACGATGCTGCTCTGCTTCATCCTCCTGTCCGTCACCCAGGCGCTGGCCTCGGTGTGATGCCCCGGTGCCGTCGCCTCCGGGGGCCCGTCGCGGTCCCCGGAAGCCTCGGACTATGCTGGGTGGGTACGGCCCGCTGCGGCGGGTGCCGGCTGACCGGCCCGCGTCGTGAGCCCTGAAAGAGGACAACACCATGGCTTTGACCCCTGAAGACGTCGTCACCAAGCAGTTCCAGCACGTGCGTTTCAAGGAAGGATTCGACCCGGACGAGGTCGACGACTTCCTCGACGAGATCGTCGTCGAGTGGCGCAAGACGATCGCTGAGAACGAAGAGCTCAAGACGAAGCTCGCCGCTTTCGAGTCGGGTGAGACCCCCGCGGCCCCCGCTCCCGCCGAGGAGTCGGTCGTCGAGGAGGTGCCCGCACCCGTCGCCGCCGTCGAGCCCGCTCCCGCCCCGACGACCGATGCCGGTCCCGCCGCGGCATCCGCCGGCATCATCGAGCTCGCCCAGCGCCTCCACGACGAGCACGTCGCCGAGGGCAAGGCGCAGCGCGACAAGCTCATCTCCGACGCTCAGTCGCAGGCGGCATCCATCATCTCCGAGGCCGAGGCCCGCGGTCGCGACGAGGTCGCCCGGCTCGAGGCCGAGCGCATTTCGCTCGAAGGCCGCATCGCGGACCTGCAGCAGTTCGAGAAGGACTACCGCGGTCAGCTCCGCGGCTTTATCGAGAACAAGCTGCGCGACCTCGACACCACGGGTGTCTCGGCCGGCGCGTAATCCTTGGCGTCTCGCACGCATCTGAACGGTCCGGCGGCCGGTGCCATCGTCGCGATTCTCGCGGCCCTGGTGCTGGCCGCCGACCAGTTCACCAAGTACCTCGCGCTTCGCGACCTGCCCTACCAGCAGGCGGTTCCCGTTCTCGGCGACTTCTTCCAGCTCTACCTGACGAAGAACCCCGGCGCCGCGTTCTCGCTCGGCACGGGCGTGACCTGGGTCTTCACCCTCGCGCTCGCCGCCGTGGCGATCGCCGTCGTCGTTCTCACCGCGCTGCGAGTCCGATCCCGCGCCTGGGCGATCATCCTCGGGCTGCTGTTGGGCGGCGTGCTCGGTAACCTCACTGACCGGCTCCTCCGCGAACCCGGCTTCCTCGTCGGGCACGTCATCGATTTCATCCACACACCGTGGATGTGGCTCTGGTTCCCGTCTGCGATCTACAACGTGGCCGACATGTTCATCGTCACGATGATGATCTCGGTGGCCGTCCTCGTCGTCATCGGCATCCGGTTCGACGGCACGCGGGAGCGTCGCGTCGAGCGCACGGACGCGGCGACGGATGCCGCCACGACCGACGCGGACGCCTGAGATGCCTCAGCGCGCTCTCCCCGTTCCCGACGGGCTCGACGGCGTCCGAGTCGACGCCGCACTGGCGAAGCTGCTCGGCTTCTCGCGGACCTTCGCGGCCGAGGCCGCCGAGGCCGGCGGAGTGAGTCTGGACGGTCGCGTTCTCGGCAAGTCCGACAAGCTCGTCGCCGGCGGGTGGCTCGACGTCTTCTGGGAGGAGCGCGCCGAGGCGCGGATCGTCCCGGTGGACGTCCCCGATCTCGGCATCGTGCACGACGACGACGACATCGTCGTCGTCGACAAGCCCGCCGGTGTCGCCGCGCATCCCTCGCTCGGATGGGACGGCCCGACCGTGCTCGGAGCCCTCGCGGCCGCGGGCTTCCGCATCGCGACCACCGGCGCGCCCGAACGGCAGGGCGTCGTCCACCGGCTCGACGTCGGGACCAGTGGTCTCATGGCGGTCGCCAAGAGCGAGCGCGCGTACATCGCGCTGAAGCGCGCGTTCAAGGAGCGCGAGGTGGAGAAGATCTACCACGCGGTCGTCCAGGGACATCCCGATCCGCTCGCCGGCACGATCGACGCGCCGATCGGCCGGCATCCCTCGCACTCGTGGAAGTTCGCCGTCACACCGACCGGCAAGGACTCCGTCACGCACTACGAGACGCTCGAGGCGTTCCCCGGCGCGTCGCTCCTCGAGATCCACCTGGAGACCGGCCGGACTCACCAGATCCGCGTCCACATGGCGGCTCACCGGCATCCGTGCGTCGGCGACCCGCTCTACGGAGCCGATCCGACCCTCTCCGCCCGCCTGGGCCTGACTCGGCAGTGGCTCCACGCGCACCAGCTGGCGTTCGCGCACCCGGTGTCGGGGGAGTGGGCGACGTTCTCATCGCCCTACGCGCCGGACCTCGCCCGAGCCCTCGAGGTGCTCGGCGGCGACTGACCGCGCTGTGCGGGCTGCTCAGGCCTCGCCGAGTCGGTCCGCGGCCTCGCGAGCGTCGCGGCGCGCCGAGAGCAGGCGGTCGACGAGATCGCCGTACCGACCCTGGAGCGGCGCGGCGTCGCCGTGCGCGGCGAGGAGCGCGAATCCGCCTCGGAGGTTCGTCGCCGCCCCGCCGAGACCGGCCGCGACGGCGTCCGCGGCGACGGCCGCGTCCGACATGAGGTGCCGGTTTCCGATCTCGATGACGCCTCGCAGCTCGTCCCAGACCTCGAGGGCGAGTCCGCCGAGCGCAGCCGACGTCGCCACGGCGCGGCTCGCCGCGTCGACGATCCGCCGACCGCGGGCCGCGGTCCCGTCCTCGGCGGGACGCAGCGCGGCGCCCAGCGCGCCCGAGGCGTGTCCGTCGTCCGCCGCGGCGTCGAGCACCCGCGCGCGGAGGTCGCCGAGCCGGCGGTCGATGTCGCCAGTTCGGTCGGGGTCGCTGTAACGGCACACCATCTGCGCGAGCGACGCGGCGATGGCGGTGACGACTCCGCTGGCGGTTCCGCCCCCGGGATCGCCCTGATCGCGGGCCAGGGCGTCGAGGAGGTCCTCGAGGCGGATCTCCGACATCACCGGCCGCCGCGGAAGGTCGCGGGGTCGTCCTCGGCGATCGCGAGCGCGATCTTCCGGACGTGCTCCGGCGCGACATCGGTCATCTGGCCGAGGTCGTAGAACCCGACATCGGTGAGCTCGCCGTCCGCGGGATGAGGGTCGCCCGAGACCCACGTGCAGCGGAAGACGAGGTCGAGGTAGTCGACCTGGTCGCCGTTGGCGTAGACGATGCGGGGGATCTGGTGGACGAGCGCGAGGCGGTCGACCCTGACCTCGATCCCGGCCTCCTCGCGGCATTCGCGCACAGCGGCGTCGGCGGGCTCCTCGCCGGGGTCGACGATGCCCGACACCGGCTGCCAGCTGCCGTTGTCGGCACGGCGGCCGATCAGCACCTTCTCGTCGCGGAAGACGATCGCGGTGACGCCGACGAGGGGGAGCGGCGCGGTGCCGATCTTGTCGCGCAGCTCGAGGACGAACTCGGGGGTAGCCATGCGCCCAGCCTAGGTCGGGTGTCGGAGGTCGAACGTAGACTCGGTGCGTGGCATCCGACTCCTTCGTTCACCTGCACGTGCACAGCGAGTACTCGATGCTCGACGGTGCGGCCAAGATCTCGTCGATGACGCAGGCGGCATCCGAATACGGGATGCCGGCGATCGCCGTCACCGACCACGGCAACACCTTCGCGGCCTTCGAGTTCTACCGCGCCGCGAACGCCGCCGGGGTCAAGCCGATCATCGGCCTCGAGGCGTATGTCACGCCGGGAACCCACCGCAGCGACAAGTCGAGGGTCGCCTGGGGAACGCCCGAGCAGAAGAGCGACGACGTCTCCGGCTCGGGCGCGTACACCCACATGACCATGTGGAGCCAGAGCACGCAGGGCATGCACAACCTCTTCCGGATCAGCTCGCTCTCGAGCATGGAGGGGTATTACTTCAAGCCGCGCATGGACCGCGAGCTGCTGCAGACGTACGGCGCGGGCCTCATCGCGACGACCGGATGCCCCTCGGGCGAGGTGCAGACGCGGCTGCGGCTCGGGCAGTACGACGCCGCGCGTGCCGCGGCGGCGGAGTTCCAGGACATCTTCGGCAAAGAGAACTACTTCGCCGAGATCATGGATCACGGGCTCTCCATCGAGCGCCGCGTGATGACCGACCTGCTGCGCCTCGCGAAAGACCTCGACATTCCGCTGGTGGCGACGAACGACTCGCACTACACGCACCAGCACGAAGCCGATGCCCACGCGGCGCTGCTCTGCGTGCAGTCGGGCTCGACGCTCGACGACCCCAATCGGTTCAAGTTCGACGGCGACGGCTACTACATCAAGACGGCGCAGGAGATGCGGCAGCTCTTCCGCGATCACCCGGAAGCCTGCGACAACACGCTGCTCATCGCCGAGCGGTGCGAGGTCGAGTTCAACACGTCCGCGAACTACATGCCGCGTTTCCCCGTGCCCGACGGTGAGACCGAGGACAGCTGGCTCATCAAAGAGGTCGAGACCGGGCTCCACTACCGCTATCCCGGCGGGATCCCCGACAAGGTGCGCAAGCAGGCGGAGTACGAGACCGGCATCATCCTGCAGATGGGCTTCCCGGGCTACTTCCTCGTCGTCGCCGACTTCATCAACTGGGCGAAGGACAACGGCATCCGCGTGGGGCCCGGGCGCGGTTCGGGCGCCGGATCCATGGTCGCCTACGCCATGCGCATCACCGACCTCGATCCCCTCGAGCACGGACTGATCTTCGAGCGGTTCCTCAACCCCGACCGCGTCTCGATGCCCGACTTCGACGTCGACTTCGACGATCGTCGCCGCGGCGAGGTGATCGAGTACGTCACCGAGAAGTACGGATCCGAGCGCGTCGCGCAGATCGTCACCTACGGCACGATCAAGTCCAAGCAGGCGCTGAAGGACGCCGGCCGCGTCCTCGGCTTCCCCTTCAGCATGGGCGAGAAGCTCACGAAGGCCATGCCGCCCGCGGTCATGGGTAAGGACATGCCGCTCGACGGCATGTTCGACAAGAACCACCCGCGGTTCAAGGAGGCGAGCGAGTTCCGCGCGCTGATCGACTCCGATCCCGAGGCGAAGACCGTCTTCGACCGTGCCCTCGGGCTCGAGGGGCTGAAGCGTCAGTGGGGCGTGCATGCGGCCGGCGTCATCATGTCGTCCGAGCCGCTGCTCGACATCATCCCCATCATGCGCCGCGAGCAGGACGGGCAGATCGTCACGCAGTTCGACTACCCGTCGTGCGAGACCCTCGGGCTCATCAAGATGGACTTCCTGGGGCTGCGAAACCTCACGATCATCTCCGACGCCCTCGACAACATCCGGATGAACCGGGGCGAGGAGCTCGATCTCGAGCAGCTCGCGCTCGAGGACCGTGCCGCATACGACCTGCTCACGCGCGGCGACACGCTCGGCGTGTTCCAGCTCGACGGCGGCCCGATGCGCTCGCTTCTGCGCCTCATGAAGCCCGACAACTTCGAGGACATCTCGGCCGTCATCGCGCTCTACCGGCCGGGACCCATGGGGGCGAACTCACACACCAACTACGCCCTGCGTAAAAACGGCCTGCAGCCGATCACCCCGATCCACCCCGAGCTCGAAGAGCCGCTGCGCGACATCCTCGACACCAGCTACGGCCTGATCATCTATCAGGAGCAGGTCATGGCGATCGCGCAGAAGGTCGCCGGGTTCTCGCTCGGTCAGGCCGACATCCTCCGGCGCGCGATGGGCAAGAAGAAGAAGTCCGAACTCGACAAGCAGTACGAGGGCTTCGCGGGCGGAATGAAGGAGCGCGGGTACGGCGACGACGCCGTCAAGGCGCTGTGGGACATCCTCCTGCCCTTCTCCGACTACGCCTTCAACAAAGCCCATTCGGCCGCCTACGGACTCGTGTCGTACTGGACGGCCTACCTCAAGGCGCACTACCCGGCCGAGTACATGGCGGCGCTGCTGACGAGCGTCGGCGACTCGAAGGACAAGATGGCGGTGTACCTCAACGAGTGCCGACGTATGGGCATCAAGGTGCTTCCGCCGGACGTGGGCGAATCGATCCGGTACTTCGCCGCCGTCGGCGAAGACATCCGCTTCGGACTCGGCGCGGTGCGCAACGTCGGCGCGAACGTCGTCGACGGCATCATCTCCGCGCGCGCCGACGACAGCTACGTGAGCTTCCACGACTTCCTCACCAAGGTGCCGCTGCACGTCTCGAACAAGCGCACCGTCGAGTCGCTGATCAAGGCCGGCGCCTTCGACTCGCTCGGTTCGACGCGCCGCGCGCTCATGGAGATCCACGAGGATGCCGTCGAAGCCGCCGTCGATGCCAAGCGCAAGGCGGCGACCGGCGCCGTCGGGTTCGACTTCGACAGCCTGTACGACGAGGCCGAAGAGGTCATGCCCGCGAAGGTCCCCGAGCGTCCGGAATGGACGAAGAAGGACAAGCTCGCGTTCGAGCGCGAGATGCTCGGGCTCTACGTGTCGGACCATCCGCTGGCCGGGCTCGAGATCCCGCTGGCCAAGCACGCCTCGACGTCCATCCACGACCTGCTGGCGTCCGAGGACGTCCAGGACGGCGACCAGGTGACCGTGGCCGGACTCGTGACGAGCGTCCAGCACCGCGTGGCGAAGCAGAGCGGCAACCCGTACGGCATGATCACCGTCGAGGACTTCGACGGCGAGGTGACGGTGATGTTCATGGGCAAGACGTACACCGAGTTCCAGTCGATGCTCCAGCCCGATTCGGTGCTCGTCGTCCGCGGTCGGGTGTCGCGACGCGACGACGGGCTCAATCTCCACGGACAATCGGCGCTCGCGCCCGATCTCGGATCGTTCGACGCGTCCGGCGAACTCGTGCTCATCCTTCCCGAGCAGCGGGCGACCGAGACGACGATCTCCGACCTCGCCGCCACGCTCCGCCGGCATCCCGGCGACACCGAGGTGTCGCTCAAGCTCCATCGGGCCGGGGTGGCGAAGGTGTTCGAGGTCCCGATTCCGGTGCGGGTGACCGCCGATCTCTACGGCGAACTGAAAGGACTCCTCGGGCCGCAGTGTCTGGGGTGAGCCGGGTAGTATCGCCTGCGCAGCGCAACATCTGCGACGAAGGGACAGCCGTGACGGACGACAAGAACATCCAGCCCGACCACGATCGCAGCGACGTCGACGCGCCGGCGTTCAGCGCGTCGGTCGACGCGCCCGACCGCAGTGCGGCGACGGTCGACGACTCGGCTCGCACCGACGTGGTCGAGCCGCTGTCCGGATCCGACGCGGACGAGCCGATCGACGAGCCCGCGCCCGCCGCGGCCGATGACCGCGCCGGCGACAGGGCTGCCGACGACAGGGCTGTAGGCGACACGGTTGCGCCGCAGTACGGTGTCGGACCGCTGTCGATCCGTGAAGTGTCGCTGCTCGGCGTCTGGGCGCTGTCGTTCATCTTCTCGTTCTTCCCGATCTACGGCCGCTTCGGCGCCGGTTCGTCCGTGTGGAGCGCCGGCATCGACTGGGTGCTCACGATCGGTGTCCCCACGGCCGCGGTGTTCCTGCTGCTCCTGCGCCGGTTCTCGCCGCAGGGGATCCGGCGGGTCGGCTCGCTCGGGATCGACCAGTTCGCCTCGGTCGCCTTCTCGGTCGCGGCCCTCGTCTGGCTCGGAATCATCTGGGGCGCGTTCGTCGCGCTCGCGCAGACGCGCGTCTTCGTCGCGAGCTGGGTCGTCTGGGTCGAGTTCCTCCTCATGCTCGCGGGCGTCGTCCTCACGGTCGTCGCTCCTCACCTTCCGGTCCTCGGCGAGGATTTCCGCCACCGCCCGGAAGCTCCGGCCCATCGCCTCGCTCGTCCGACGCGTCCCGTCGTCGCCCGCCCCGCCGCCGCTCGTCCCGCCGGCGTCTCGGACACGGCTTCCGCCGCTTCCCGCGCCGGATGGGGGCACGCCGCTTCGCAGGCGCACGACGCGCCTGCTCCCGCGGACGCCGCTGAGCCGTTCGCCGGGGTCGATGAGACCGCGCAGACCGCGACCACTCCCGCATCCGCTCAGCAGGCGTTCTGGGCATTGGCGCCGGAGGAGCGCGATGTGCTCGACGAGTCGGGAGCCCCGCTGTTCCGCGTCGGCCCGACCGCCTGGGCGCTCGTCATCGAGGATCGCGGCGGCGTGTTCGTCGTCCGCCACGAGGACGGTCGCATCGGGTACCTCCACGAGACCGAGGACGTCGTCCGCGGCTGAGTCCGCACGTGGCACCCCGCCGCGCGCAGTAGCCTGGAACGATGCGCACCATCGATCTGCGCGGTCGTGAACTGACCGCCGCCGAGCTGCTCGCCGCCGTCCCGCGCGCTCAGGCCGCGCGCGACCTCGCGCTCGCCACGGCCGCCGAGATCGTGGCTGATGTCGCCGAGCACGGGGAGACGTCTCTCCGTGGCCAGGCGGAGCGCTTCGACGGCGTCGAGGGGCACGCGATCCGCGTTCCCCAGCACCACCTGAACGAGGCGCTCGCGGGACTCGAGCCTGCCGTGCGCTCGGCCCTCGAAGAAGCGATCCGGCGCGTTCGCATCGCCTCCGCCGCTCAGGTCCCGCCGGACGTCGTGACCGAGATCGGACCCGGCGCGCGCATCGAGCAGCGCTGGCGCCCCGTGCGACGCGTCGGCGTCTACGTGCCGGGAGGCAAGGCGGTCTACCCGTCGAGCGTCATCATGAACGTCGTGCCGGCGCAGGTCGCGGGAGTGCGCGCCGTCGCGCTGGCCTCGCCGCCCCAGCGCGACCACGGCGGGCGCGTGCACCCGGTGATCCTCGCCGCGGCGCGCCTCCTCGACGTGACGGAGGTCTACGCCATGGGCGGTGCCGGCGCGATCGGCGCCTTCGCCCACGGTGTCCCGAGCCTCGGCCTCGACCCGGTCGATGTCATCTCCGGACCGGGGAACAACTTCGTGGCGCTCGCCAAGCGCGTCGTCGCCGGCATCGTCGGCACCGACTCGGAGGCGGGGGCGACCGAGATCCTCGTCGTCGCCGATGCCGACGCCGACCCCGCGCTCGTCGCGGCCGACCTCGTGAGTCAGGCCGAGCACGACGAGCAGGCGGCGGCCGTCCTCGTGACCGATTCGTCCGAGCTCGCCGAGGCGGTGGCCGTTCGTGTCGCCGAGCGGGCGGCCGCCACCCGGCATGCCGCGCGCGTGCAGATCGCCTTGGACGGACCGCAGTCGGCGATCGTCCTCGTCGACGACATCGCCGCCGCGACCGCGTTCTCGAACGCCTACGCACCGGAGCACCTCGAGCTCCACATCACCGACCCCCGGGTCGACGAGTTCGTCAACGCCGGCGCGGTGTTCGTCGGGTCCCACACACCCGTGAGCCTCGGCGACTACCTCGCCGGCAGCAATCATGTGCTGCCCACCGGCGGGCAGGCCCGCTATGCCGCGGGGCTGGGTGCGGCGACGTTCCTCCGGTCCCAGCAGGTCATCGCCTACGATCGCGACGCGCTGCGCGCGGTCCACGACGACATCGTCGCGCTGTCCGGGTCCGAGCAGCTGCCGGCGCACGGCGAAGCGGTCAGCGCGCGCTTCGAAGCGTAGTCTGGCTTCGCCATGCACTGCCCCTTCTGCCGCAATCCCGACTCGCGCGTCATCGACTCCCGCACGAGCGACGACGGTCTCAGCATCCGTCGTCGTCGTCAGTGCCCGAAGTGCGGCGGCCGGTTCTCGACGATCGAGACGGCGAGCCTGAACGTGATCAAGCGCTCCGGCGTCATCGAGCCGTTCAGTCGCGAGAAGGTCATGTCGGGAGTGCGCAAGGCCTGCCAGGGGCGACCCGTCACCGAAGCCGACCTCGCCGTCCTGGCGCAGGCGGTGGAGGAGTCGGTCCGTCAGACCGGATCGTCGCAGATCGACACGAACGAGATCGGTCTGGCGATCCTCGGTCCGCTGCGGCACCTCGACGAGATCGCCTACCTCCGATTCGCGAGCGTCTACCAGGCCTTCGACACCCTCGAGGACTTCGAGTCCGCGATCGATCAGCTCCGCGCCGACCACCACGGCGCCGGTGCCGGCAGCACCCACGGGGCCGAGTAGCCGCCGAGCGGGTCAGGCGGGCCCGGAACGGCGGTCACGCGCGGTCGACGCGGCGCTCTAGGCTGGAGCCCGATGTACGCGCTGATCTTCCGCACGGTCCTGTCCCGCCTCGACCCCGAGACGGCGCATCACGCCGCGATGCCGGTGATCCAGATGCTGGGGCTCCCGCCCTTCGCGTCGATCGCACGCACGATCACACGCCCGGCCGCCGAGCTGCGCACCGAAGCGCTCGGCCTGACCTTCGCCTCTCCCTTCGGTGTCGCCGCGGGCTTCGACAAGAACGCCGTCGCCGCGCGCGGCCTCGGGGCGCTCGGATTCGGTCATGTCGAGATCGGGACGGTCACCGCGATCGCGCAGGAGGGGAACCCCCGCCCGCGCTTGTTCCGCCTCGTCGCCGACCGCGCGCTGATCAACCGCATGGGGTTCAACAATCGCGGCGCCGCAGCGGCCGCGAGCCGGCTCGCGCGGCTGCGTCGTCGGCGTCACCGTCCCGTCCTCGGCGCCAACATCGGCAAGAGCCGCGTCGTGGACGTCGCCGACGCGACCGCCGACTACGTCACGAGCACCCGCCTCGTGGCGCCGGTCGCGGACTACCTCGTCGTCAACGTGTCATCGCCCAACACCCCGGGTCTACGCGGCCTGCAGGCGGTCGAGACCCTGCGTCCGCTGCTGGAGGCCGTGCGCGAGGCCGCGGGCTCGACGCCGCTGCTCGTGAAGATCGCGCCCGACCTCGACGACGACGAGGTGACGGCGATCGCCGCGATGGCGGTCGACGCGGGTCTCGCGGGGCTCATCGCGACGAACACCACGATCTCGCGTTCGGGGCTCCGCGCCGATGCGGCACGGGTGGATGCCGCCGGGGCCGGCGGTCTGTCGGGTGCGCCGCTGCGCGAGCGGTCGCTCGCCGTGCTCCGCCTCGTGCGAGCGGCGGTGCCGGCATCCTTCTGCGTCGTCGCAGCCGGCGGGGTCGAGACGGCTGCCGACGTTCAGGAACGTCTCGATGCGGGCGCCGATCTCGTGCAGGGATACACGGCGTTCGTATACCGCGGTCCGCTGTGGGCCCGCGAGATCAACCGCGGGCTGGTCGCTCTCAGGCGGGACGCTCGCCGCGCTTGACCTGAGCCTTCGGCAGGCGCATGAAGCGCATCTGGATCGAGCGCATCGCGCCGTACCAGCCGAGGCCCTTCTCGAGGCGTTCGGCGCCGAACTTCGCGCGCGCTGCCTTCTTCACGCGTGCGCTGGTGATGATCATGTCGGCGATGACGAGCAGGATGAACGCCCACAGGCCGATGAAGGCGTAGAAGGTGAAGGCCGTCGAGCCGAGGAACGTGACGATGATCACGAGCACCATGGCGCCCATGACGAGCTCGCCGAGGTGCCATCCCGCGTCCACGTAGTCACGCACGAACTTGCGCTGCGGGCCCTTGTCGCGCACCGGCAGGTACCGCTCGTCGCCGTTCGCCATGCCGATCCGCGCCTTGTCCCGACGCTCCGCGAGCTCGGCGCGGGCGCGAGCCTTCGCCTCCTTGGTGTCGGGCACCAGGGGTCGCTTGCGCGCTGCCTCCTGGGCGGCCCGGCTCGGGGTGGGGCGGTTCTTGCCCGATCCCGGAAGCGCCTCGGCGGCGTCGTTGGGAGTGGGTACGGCGGGGGTCTTGGCCACGGGGATCCTCGGGTTTCGCGACGAACGTGCCTTCTAAGATTACCCGCATGACCTCCGAATCTCCTCGGTCCTCCGCTGTGCGCGAAGCCGCCCTCTCCGCCGTCCCCGCCGCTCTCGCCGATCTGGGCGCGCTCGTGCGCATTCCCTCGATCGCGTTCCCGGGATTCGACCGGGCCGACGTGGAGCGCAGCGCTGCCGCGGTGGCGACGCTCGCCGAGGACCTCGGGATCTTCGACCGCGTGGAGGTCAAGACGGCCGCGATCGCCGGCACGGGAGAGCAGGGCATGCCCGCCGTGCTGGCGACACGAGCGGCTCGAGGAGGCAAGCCGACGATCCTCCTGTACGCCCATCACGATGTGCAGCCGGTGGGCGACGAGAGCCTGTGGGAGTCCGCTCCGTTCGAGCCGACGGTGCGCGGCGGCCGGCTCTACGGCCGCGGCGCAGCTGACGACAAGGCGGGCGTCATGGCGCACATCGGCGCGCTGCGCGCGCTCGTCGACGCCGTCGGCACCGACTTCGACCTCGGCGTCAACCTCTTCATCGAGGGGGAGGAGGAGGCCGGCTCGGGCTCGTTCGCCGCCTTCCTCTCCGACAACGCCGACGCCCTGCGCGCGGACGTCATCGTCGTCGCCGACTCCGGCAACTGGGATGCGACCACCCCGGCGCTGACGGTGTCGCTGCGCGGCAACGCTCGCTTCACCCTCACGGTGCGGACACTCGAGCATGCGTCGCACTCCGGGATGTTCGGCGGCGCGGTGCCGGACGCCATGCTCGCCGCGATCAAGCTGCTCGGCACGTTGTGGGACGACGACGGCGCCGTCGCGGTCGCGGGGATGACCGAGCGCGATGCCGACACGCCCGAGTACACCGAGGAGACCCTGCGGTCGGAAGCGGGTCTGCCGAGCGGCGTCTCGCCCATCGGGCGAGGCAGCATCCTGAGCCGCATCTGGAACAAGCCGTCGATCACCGTGACGGGTATCGACGCGCCCACCGTGCGCAACGCCTCGAACACCCTCAGCCCCGAGGTGTCCGTCGTGATCTCCGCCCGCGTCGCGCCCGGTCAGCCCGCCGCCGAGGCGTACGCGGCGATCGAGGCGCACCTGCGCGCGGCGGCTCCGTTCGGCGCCGAGCTGACCTTCAGCGACATCGAGACCGGCGATCCGTTCCTCGTCGACACGAGCGGCCCCGCGGTCACGAGCGCTCGAGCGGCACTCGCGACGGGGTACGGCGTCGAGCCGGTGGACATCGGCGTCGGCGGTTCCATCCCCTTCATCGCGGATCTCGTGCGCGAGTTCCCCGCGGCGCAGATCCTCGTCACGGGTGTGGAGGACCCGCACGCACGCGCCCACAGCCCGAACGAGTCGCTCCACCTCGAGACGTTCCGCAATGCGCTCGTGTCGGAGGCGCTGCTGCTCGAGGGCCTCGATTCCACGGTCTGAACCACCGCCCCGGCGGACGGGTGCCCGGCGTAGAATCGGGATACCCGCCGCCGTCCGGCGGCTCGAACCCGGGGGAGAGCCATGACCGACATCGCCACCACGCCCGAGACCGCCAACGCACACGGTGTCTCGCTCACCGAAAACGCCGCGCTGAAGGTGAAGAGCCTGCTGTCGCAGGAGAACCGCGACGATCTGCGGCTGCGTGTCGCCGTTCAGCCGGGCGGATGCAGCGGCCTGATCTACCAGCTGTACTTCGACGAGCGCTACCTCGACGGCGACCAGACGGTCGACTTCGACGGCGTGGAGGTCATCGTCGACGACATGTCGGTGCCCTACCTCGACGGAGCCACGATCGACTTCAAGGACACGATCTCGGAGCAGGGCTTCACGATCGACAACCCCAACGCCGCCGGCTCGTGCGCGTGCGGAGACAGCTTCCACTGACGACCGCGCGTCGGCGCCCGCCGGCCTCGACATCCTGAACGGTTGGCCTGAATAGGGTGAAAGCTTGCCCTAGACTGAAGGTCGAACCATTCGTCCCGGAAAGGTGCACCGTGCGCTTCAAACGCCGCCTCCGCTGGGCCGTGATCCCGCTCGGGATCGTCACGGCAGTCTCCCTCGCAGCATGTACACCGACGGAGTTGAACGGCTACCTCCCGGGCTTCACCGGCGACGGCACCCAGGCGACCAACCACACCGAGATGGTGTCGGGTCTCTGGGTCAACTCGTGGATCGTCCTCCTCGCGGTGGGCGTGCTGACGTGGGGTCTGATGGCGTTCGCCGCCATCGCCTACCGCCGCCGCCGCGGGCAGAGCGGCCTGCCGGTCCAGCTCCGGTACAACATGCCGATCGAGATCTTCTACACGATCGTCCCGCTGATCCTCGTGATCGGGTTCTTCGCCTTCACGGCGCGCGACCAGACGATCCTCGAGACGCAGTACGACGACCCGGACGTCTCGATCACGGCGATCGGCAAGCAGTGGGCGTGGGACTTCCAGTACAACGGCGAGGAGTCGGACAACTCCGACGCCGTCTGGACGATGGGTGTCCAGGCGCAGCCCGAGGCGAACGGCGACGTCGATCAGTCGGCGCTCCCGACGCTCGTGCTCCCGGTCGACAAGACCGTGCGCATCAGCCTCCAGTCGCGCGACGTCATCCACTCCTTCTGGGTCATCGACTTCCTCTACAAGAAGGACATGTACCCGGGACGCGACACCAACTCGTGGTCGTTCATCCCGACCCGCGAGGGTACCTACGCCGGCAAGTGCGCCGAGCTCTGCGGCGAGTACCACTCGATGATGCTGTTCAACGTCGAGGTCGTCTCGGAGGACGAGTACGAGGACTACCTCGCATCGCTCCGGGCCGCCGACCAGACCGGTGACATCAACGACGCCTACGACCGCTTGCAGAACTTCCCGGGCACGGGTGCGGTCTCCACCGATGCCGAGGGAAACCACTGATGGCGACGACTCTTCCGCTCCAGAGCGACCAGCCCGCGGGCCGCCCGACGACCCTGCCGCCACGGCAGGCTGCCCTGCTCAGCGCCTCGCGCGTCGAGCAGAAGGGCAACATCATCGTCAAGTGGATCACTTCGACCGACCACAAGACGATCGGGTACATGTACCTGATCGCGTCGGTGCTGTTCTTCCTCCTCGGCGGTGTGATGGCGCTGATCATCCGTGCGGAGCTCTTCGAGCCCGGCATGCAGATCGTGCCGACGAAGGAGCAGTACAACCAGCTCTTCACGATGCACGGCACGATCATGCTGCTCATGTTCGCGACGCCGCTGTTCGCGGGCTTCGCCAACGCGATCCTGCCGCTGCAGCTCGGAGCGCCGGACGTCGCGTTCCCGCGTCTGAACGCCTTCGCCTTCTGGCTGTTCCTGTTCGGCTCGATCATCGCGATCTCGGGCTTCCTCACCCCGCAGGGCGCGGCATCCTTCGGCTGGTTCGCGTATCAGCCGCTTGCGAACGCGACGTTCTCGCCGGGTGCCGGTGGAAACCTCTGGATGCTGGGACTCGGCCTGTCCGGTTTCGGGACGATCCTCGGCGCGGTGAACTTCATCACGACGATCATCACGATGCGCGCTCCCGGCCTGACCATGTGGCGCATGTCGATCTTCTCGTGGAACACCCTCGTCACGAGCATCCTGATCCTCATGGCGTTCCCCGTGCTCGCCGCCGCGATCTTCGCCGCAGCATCCGATCGCGTCCTCGGATCGCACATCTACGACCCGGCCAACGGCGGTGTGCTGCTCTGGCAGCACCTGTTCTGGTTCTTCGGTCACCCCGAGGTGTACATCATCGCGCTGCCGTTCTTCGGCATCATCTCGGAGATCCTGCCGGTGTTCAGCCGCAAGCCGATCTTCGGCTACAAGACGCTCGTCTACGCGACGATTGCGATCGCCGCGCTCTCGGTGGCGGTGTGGGCGCACCACATGTACGTCACCGGCGGTGTGCTCCTGCCGTTCTTCGCCCTGATGACGATGCTCATCGCGGTGCCGACCGGCGTGAAGATCTTCAACTGGATCGGAACGATGTGGCGGGGCTCCGTCACCTTCGAGACGCCCATGGTCTTCACGCTCGGCTTCCTGGTGTCGTTCGTCTTCGGTGGTCTCACCGGCGTCATCCTCGCGTCGCCGCCGCTCGACTTCCACCTGTCGGACTCGTACTTCGTTGTCGCGCACTTCCACTACGTCGTCTTCGGAACCGTCGTGTTCGCGATGTTCGCGGGCTTCTACTTCTGGTGGCCCAAGTGGACGGGCCGCATGCTCAACGAGCGGCTGGGCATGGTGCACTTCTGGATGCTGTTCATCGGCTTCCACATGACGTTCCTCATCCAGCACTGGCTGGGCGTCGACGGCATGGTGCGTCGTTACGCCGATTACTCGGCCGCGGACGGGTGGACCTGGCAGAACCAGGTGTCGACCATCGGCGCCATCCTCCTCGGCGCCTCGATGATCCCGTTCTTCCTGAACGTCTGGATCACCTCGCGCACGGCGCCCAAGGTCACGGTCAACGACCCGTGGGGCTATGGCGCTTCGCTCGAGTGGGCGACGAGCTGCCCGCCGCCGCGTCACAACTTCACGTCCATCCCGCGGATCCGCAGCGAGCGTCCCGCGTTCGACCTCAACCACCCCGAAGCCGCCATCCCCGTGGGCGTCGGCCCGGCGAAGGACGCACCCGATGCGCCCGTCATGGATGTGGCCGATGGAGAGGTGAAGTAAGTGAAGACCAACATCAACCTCTGGTGGGTTCTCACCGGGTTCTTCTTCCTGGTGTTCGTCATGTACACGGTGTGGAACCTCCTGGCCCACACCGACCAGGACATGTGGTACCACCGCATCGAGTGGGTCGGCTCAACGGCGCTGCTCTTCACGGGCTTCATGGGCGCGATGATCGCGTTCTATGTCGCCCGCGTGCACAAGGCGCAGGGCGGAGAGCTTCCCGAGGACCGTCTCACCGCCGACATCGACGACGGTGACCCGGAGCTCGGTGAGTTCAGCCCGTGGTCGTGGTGGCCTCTCGTGCTGGCGTTCGCCGCTGCGATCTTCATCATCGGCCTGGCGGTCGGTCAGTTCCTGCTCCCGATCGGCTTCGCGATCTTCGTGGTCGCGATCGTCGGCTGGGTCTACGAGTACTACCGCGGCTACTTCGCCCGCTGAGCCGAGCCTCTCCCGACGGCCATCGCACTCCGGTGCGGTGGCCGTCGTCGTCTTCCCGGCCGGCGCTGCGTTTCGGGGCCGTACCGCGATGCAAGGGATCCGTGGCGACACGCAGCGGTTGCGCCGGTTCCTCGGGGTGTCTCCCCGCATCCCTTGCATGCGGGTCGCCGTGCGGCGCGGACGTGGCCGGCTGTCTCACCTCCGTGCTCGCCCCCGCACCCGCATCCATCCGCCGATGCAAGGCGAAGGTGAAGACGCGCCGTGCGACCGGCCCAAGACCCGGCGTGTCCCGCGGGAGGCCTTGCATCCCGGCCCGGCCCGGCCCGGGTCCGGCCCGGCCCGGTCCGGCCCGGCCCGACCCGGCGTTCGGTGGAGGGTTCGCTGGGCGCTCGGCAGGTCATCGTCGGCTCGTGGGCGGCAGCCTCGGTCCCGCTCCGCGAATGCCGGGCACGCACCGGTCGCGCCCGAGCCGCGATGCAAGGGATGCGGAGCGGGAGTCGCGAGTCGCGGGTTCGGCGTGCGCGTGTCGCCCAGAAACCCTTGCATCGCGGTCCTGGGCCGCCGTTCGGCCGGACCGCTGCAGGAGGTCCCAGACGCACAGGACGACCGCTGCGCGGGTCATGGCGGGCGCTGGCGCCCTCCTGGGCGGCCGGCGGCGGCAAGGCGACGAGCCGTCAGGTGCGGACGAGGGCCACCAGGGGGTCGTGGTGGCGGGGGAGCGGGCCTCTGGCGTTCTCGATCGGGTACCCCTCTCGAGCCCAATACTCGAAGCCGCCGATCATCTCCCGCACGCGGTAGCCGAGCTGGGCGAACTCGACAGCGGCTTTCGCGCCGCCGTTGCAGCCGGGGCTCCAGCAGTAGACGACGACGTCCACGTCGCCGAGCTCCGTCCGGGCGCGTGAAGCGACATCCCGACGGGGGAGGTGCACCGCGCCGACGGCATGGCCCTGCGCCCACGCCGCGTCGTCGCGGACGTCGACGAGCACGAAGTCGGCCGAACCGTCGCGCTGGGCGCCGTAGACGTCGGAGGCATCGGTTTCGTGGGTGAGCTTGGCGGAGAAGTAAGCGAGTGCATCGGTCATGGATCCGACGCTACGGGTCAACGCAGAAGGCGGGGTGCGACCGGTCGGTCACACCCCGCCTTCTGACGGACAGAGTCCTCAGTGCTTCTTCGAGTCCTTCTCGTCCTCGTCGGGCACGATGATGTTCGACGGACGGTTGGCCGTCTCGACGCCCTTGCCCTCGTCGATCGGCTGGTGCGGGGCGTCCGGGACACCGGCACGCTCGTGCGCGCCCTGGATCTCGGCATCCTCTTCCGCGGCGATGTGCTCGAGGTCGTGCGATGCGTGCGCCCGCGCTGCCTGCAGCTCCGCCTGCGTCAGCGGGGTGAGACGGTCCTCGAAGAACCAGCGCGAGAGGCCCGCGCGGAGGTTCTCGTGCCAGGGGATGCGGCCCTGGTCGTTGGGGCGGACCACCAGCGGAGCGTTCGTCGTGTAGTCGACGAGCTTGACGAGCTCGTACTCGTCCACCGGCTGGTGGACCTCGATGTACTCGCCGCCGGGGAGGCGGACGATCCGGCCGGACTCGTACCCGTGCAGCGCGATCTCGCGGTCCTTCTTCTGAAGCGCGATGCAGATGCGCTTCGTGACGAAGTACGCGACGACCGGTCCGACGAACAGGAGGGCCTGCAGGGCGTGGATGACGCCTTCCATCGTGAGGTGGAAGTGCGTGGCCATCAGGTCGGAGGATGCCGCAGCCCACAGCACGGCGTAGAACGTGACGCCGGCCGCGCCGATGGCGGTGCGGGTCGCCGCGTTGCGCGGGCGCTCGGCGATGTGGTGCTCGCGCTTGTCGCCGGTGATCCACGCCTCGATGAACGGGTAGAGCATGACGATGACGATGAACACACCGACCACGGCGAGCACGGAGATGATGTTGAACGACCAGGTGTGGTCGAACAGCACGAACTCCCAGTGCGGCGGGACGAGGCGCAGAGCGCCGTCGGCGAAGCCGATGTACCAGTCGGGCTGGGTACCGGCGGAGACGGGGGAGGGGTCGTACGGTCCGTAGTTCCAGATCGGGTTGATCGTGAAGAGCGACGCGATGAGCACCAGCACACCGAAGACGATGAAGAAGAAGCCGCCCATCTTCGACATGTACACGGGCATCATCGGGTAGCCCACGACGTTGCCGTTGCTGCGCGCCGGGCCGGCGAACTGCGTGTGCTTGTTGACGATCATCAGCATGAGGTGCAGCGCGAGCAGCGCGACCAGGATCGCCGGGAGCAGCAGGATGTGCAGTGCGTAGAGGCGTCCCACGATCGCGGTGCCGGGGAACTCGCCGCCGAACAGCAGGTACGAGGTCCACGTACCGATCAGCGGGATGCCCTTGATCATGCCGTCGATGATGCGCAGACCGTTGCCGGAGAGCACGTCGTCGGGGAGCGAGTAGCCGGTGAAGCCCTCGGCCATGGCGAGGATGAACAGGATGAAGCCGATGACCCAGTTCAGTTCGCGGGGCTTGCGGAACGCACCCGTGAAGTAGACGCGCAGCATGTGCACGCCGATGCCGGCGATGAACACGAGCGCCGCCCAGTGGTGCAGCTGGCGGACCAGCAGACCGCCGCGGATGTCGAAGGAGATCTCGAGCGTCGAGGCCATGGCCGCGGACATCTCGAGCCCGCGCATCGGCGCGTAGGCGCCGTAGTAGTGCGTCTCGGCCATGGACGCGTCGAAGAAGAACGTCAGGAAGGTGCCGGACAGCAGCACCACGACGAACGACCAGAGCGCGATCTCGCCGAGCATGAACGACCAGTGGTCGGGGAAGATCTTCCGACCCAGCTCCTTGACGAGGCCCGAGATGCTCGTGCGCTCATCGAGGTAGTTCGCGACGCCGCCGACGAACTTGCCGCCGAGCGGCTTGTCCGCGGGACGCGTCGGGCCGTCAGCGTGCACCGCGGGCGCGGTGGTGACGTTCTCCGTGGGGTGGGTGGAGGTGCTCAATGACGCTCCCAGAAGCTCGGGCCGACGGGTTCGGTGAAGTCGCTGCGCGCGACCAGGTATCCCTCGTCATCGACGGTGATCGGAAGCTGGGGCAGCGGGCGTGCTGCCGGGCCGAAGATGACCGCAGCCGCGTTGGTGACGTCGAACTGCGACTGGTGGCAGGGGCACAGCAGGTGGTGGGTCTGCTGCTCGTAGAGGGCGACGGGACATCCCACGTGGGTGCAGACCTTCGAGTACGCGACGATGCCGTCGTACGACCAGTCCTTGCGGTCCTCGGACTCGTTGAGCTGCTCGGGGAGCAGACGCATCAGGAGGACGATCGCCTTCGCCTTCTCCTCGAGGTACCCGTCGTGGTGCGACAGGGTCGCGAGGGGCTCGGGGATCACGTGCACGGCGGAACCGAGCGTCAGGTCGGCGGCGCGGATCGGCTTGCCCGTCGGGTCGTGGGCCAGGCGCGTGCCCTCCTCCCACATGGTGTGCTTCAGCAGGTAGACGGGGTCACCGGCGTTCGGGTGCTCCGGCGAGCTGTGCGGCGCGAGGCCTCGGAAAAGCGTGATGCCGGGCAGAACGGATGCCGCGAGTGCCACGAACAGCGAGTTGCGCACCATGGTGCGACGTCCGAAGCCGGACTCCTCGTTGGCGTCGACGAAGACCTGGACGGCCGCGGCGCGGGTGTTCTCACTCCCGCGGGTCGAGTGGCGCTCCTCGATGTACTCGGTGTCGGCCATGACGGCCTTCGACCAGTGGATGGCCGCGATGCCGATCGCGAGCAGAGCCGCGGCGATGCCGAGCCCGATGAAGAGGTTGTTGCGCCGGATGTCGGCGACCAGACCACTCTCGATCGGGAAGATCAGGTAGGCGGCGACCGCCCAGATGCTCGCGGCAGCCGACAGGTAGAACAGCGTGTAGACCGTGCGCGCGGCACGCTTCATCGCCGCGGGATCCTTGTCGGTCATCCGCTTGCGGTGCGGCGCGAGCCCGGGGTTGATCACCGGGTCCGACACCGAGACGGCGAGCCCCGATGAGGGCGCCGGGGCAGCAGCCACCTGCTTGTGCGCCTTCTCGTCGTCAGCCATTTTGCTCCTTGTGCGTTGCGTCGTTCATCACAGCGATGCTCAGTTGGACTTCGCGGTGATCCACACCGTGATCCCGATGAGCGCTCCGATGCCGAAGATCCAGATGAACAGACCCTCCGAGACCGGTCCGAGCGATCCCAGCGAGAAGCCGCCGGGCGAGTTCTCGGTCGGGCGCATCATCAGGTAGCTGATGATGTCGCGCTTCTCCTCGGTGGTGAGGGTCATGTCGTTGAAGACGGGCATGTTCTGCGGGCCGGTGACCATCGCGGCGTACATGTGCAGCGGCGACGTCGTGGTCAGGGGCGGGGCGTACTTGCCCTCGGTGAGCGCACCGCCGGCACCGGCCACGTTGTGGCACATGGCGCAGTTGATGCGGAAGAGCTCGGCGCCGTGCGAGACGTCGCCCTCGCCGTCGAGGATCTCGTCGGAGGGGTAGGTCGGGCCGGGGGCCTGCGTCTGAACCCAGGCGGCGATGGCCTCGATCTGCTCCTGCGTGAACTGCGGCGGCTTCTGCGGAGCCTGCGGTCCCTGCATCTGCAGCGGCATGCGTCCGGTGGCGACCTGGAACTCGACCGAGAGCTCGCCGACGCCGTACAGCGAGGGGCCGTCGTTGGTGCCTTCGAGGTTGAGGCCGTGGCAGGTGGCGCAGTTGGCCTGGAACAGCTTCTTGCCGTCCTCCACCGTCAACGTCGACGTCGTCGAGGACGAGTCGGACGCCGCCATGGCGGCGGTTGCGCCGGCGTAGCCTCCGCCGGTGACGAGCAGTCCGATGCCGATCAGCGCGGCGGCAGCCCACTTGCTGCGGCGGCCTCCGTTGCGGCGCGGGTTCTTGGATGCCATGAGGGAATCAGCTCCGGGTTTACTTCAGGAAGTAGATGACGGCGAACAGGACGAGCCAGACGACGTCGACGAAGTGCCAGTAGTACGACACGACGATCGCGGACGTCATCTCTTTGCGTCCGAAGTTCTTGACGGCGAAGGCGCGACCGATGACCAGCAGGAAGGCGACGAGGCCGCCGGTGACGTGCAGGGCGTGGAAACCGGTCGTGATGTAGAACGCCGACGCGTACGAGTCGGCCTGGATGGGCAGGCCCTCGGCCACGAGCGTGGCGTACTCCCACACCTGGCCCGACACGAAGATCGCGCCCATGACGAAGGTGAGGAAGAACCACTCGACCATGCCCCACTTGCGCAGGTTCCAGAACGATCCGGAGCGGTAGGGACGGAAGTGCTCGGCGTTGTGCACACCGATCTGCGCGGTCACCGAGGACAGCACGAGGATCAGCGTGTTCACCGCCGCGAACGGGATGTTCAGCAGCTCGGTGCGGTCGGCCCACAGCTCGGGGGAGGTGTTGCGGAGCGTGAAGTAGATCGCGAAGAGGCCGGCGAAGAACATGACCTCGCTGCCGAGCCACACGATGGTGCCCACAGCGACCGGGTCCGGCCGCTTGACCGAGCGCAGGGCCTGGGAATACGTCGCTGGAGTGGTCGTCACGCCATCCATTATGGCCGATGTGGAGGAGGGTTTCTGCATCGCTGAAGGTCAGTTCGTCTCGGTGCCCGGTGAGGGGTCCATCGGAACCGCCCGGGAGATCGCTGATAACCGGCCGATAAGATCGTTTGCCATGGCTCAGCAGTACGCGTGGCGTGATCTTCTCACCGGTCTTCTGGAGGGGCGCGACCTCAGCGTGTCGGAGGCGACCTGGGCCATGCGCGAGGTGATGGAGGGCCGCGCGACGCCGTCGCAGCTCGCCGGCTTCCTCGTCGGGCTGCGCGCGAAGGGCGAGACCGTCGACGAGATCGTCGGATTCCGCGACGCGATCCTCGAGGCGGCGCTGCCGCTTCCCGTCCCGGCCGACGCGCTCGACATCGTGGGCACGGGCGGCGACCGCTACGGGACGGTCAACGTGTCGACGATGGCCTCGATCGTGGCGGCGGCCACCGGCATCCCGGTCGTCAAGCACGGCAACAAGGCGGCGAGTTCGCGGTCGGGTTCGTCCGACGTCCTCGGCGCCCTCGGTGTCGACCTCACCCTCGATCCGGACGGCGTGGCCCGCGTGCTCCGCGAGGCGGGCATCACGTTCGCGTTCGCGGCCGCGTTCCACCCCGGCTTCCGCCACGCCGGTCCGACGCGGTCGGAGCTCGGCATCCCGACGGTGTTCAACTTCCTCGGTCCGCTCTGCAACCCGGCGCGCGCGGAGGCGAACGCGGTTGGGGTCGCGAGCCTCGACCGTGTTCCGCTCATCACCGGGGTGTTCCGCACGCGCGGCGCGACGGCGCTGGTGTTCCGCGGCGACGACGGCCTCGACGAGCTCACGACGACCGGCCACAGCCGGATCTGGGAGATCAGCCTCGGCGACATCCACGAGCACGATCTGGATCCGCGCGATCTCGGCATCCCGATCGTCGGCATCGAGGCGCTTCTCGGCGGCGAACCCGCCGACAACGCCGCGACCGTCCGGCGCACGCTCGACGGCGAGCCGGGGGCGGTGCGTGACATCGTGCTCCTCAACGCGGCAGCCGGGATCGTCGCCTATCGGCTGTGGCAGGATGCCGCGCAGGCCCAGCGGCCGATCCTCGACCGCCTGGCCGAGGCGCGCGACCTCGCCGCCGAAGCCGTCGACTCCGGCGCGGCGCGCGGCACGCTCGGCCGATGGGTCGAAGCCACAGCTCGCTGAGGGCGGCCGCCATGAATCCCGTCGACGCGCTGACAGAGATCGCCGAACTGCTCGAGCGCGAGCGCTCGTCCCGGTACAAGTCGAAGGCGTTCCGCGCCGCGGCCGAGGTGATCGGATCGCTGTCGGAGGCGGAGATCGACGACACGGCATCGCTTCGACGTCGCTCCGGAATCGGGGATCGCACGCTGCAGGTCATCGTGCAGGCGCGGGCGGGCGGCGTTCCGGAGTATCTGGCCGACCTGCGCGAGCGCCGCGGCGCGGCGGGCGGCTCGGAGCTGCGCCGCCTCCTGCGCGGCGACCTCCACAGCCACTCGAACTGGTCCGACGGCCTCACCCCGATCGACGAGATGGCCGCCGCCGCTCGGGCGCTGGGCCACGAGTACCTCGCTCTCACCGACCACTCGCCACGGCTGCGGGTGGCGAACGGCCTGTCGCCCGAGCGTCTGCGCGCACAGCTCGACGTCGTCTCGGGCCTGAGCGGCGACGGCTTCACCCTGTTGAGCGGCATCGAGGTGGACATCCTCGACGACGGGTCGCTCGATCAGGAGGACGATCTGCTCGACCGGCTCGACATCGTCGTCGCCTCGGCGCACTCGAAGCTGCGGACTCCGCGGGCGGCGATGACCCGCCGACTGGTCGCTGCGGCATCCCACCCCCGCACCGACGTTCTTGGTCATGTCACGGGGCGCCTCGTCGAGGGTAGTCGAGGCACCCGGCCGCCGTCGGAGTTCGACGCCGACGCGGTGTTCGCCGCGTGCGCCGCGCACGGTGTCGCGGTCGAGATCAACTCGCGACCCGAGCGGCAGGACCCGCCCGACGACCTCATCGGCCTGGCGCTCGAGGCCGGGTGCCTGTTCAGCATCGATTCGGATGCTCACGCACCCGGCCAGCTCTCGCTCCTCGACTACGGGGCCGAGCGGGCGGAGCGCCTGGGCGTGCCCGCCGAGCGGATCGTCACGACCTGGCCGCTCGACAAGCTGCGCGAGTGGACGGCGCGCGACCGCTGACGGAGCCGCCGACCGCTCAGCGCCGCGCTGACAGCGCCGCGGCGGCCCGTGTCGCCGAGCCGCCGAGCGACCACCGCGTCGCGAGATCCTCGACCCGGGCGGCGTCGACGGCGCGGATGCGGGAGTCGACCGTGCCGAGCTCGAGGTCCCGCACGACGCGCACGACCTCGGGGGCGACGGAGAGATAGTCCGCAGCGGCCAGGATCTTCGCGCGCACGCCGGCGGTCATGCCGGTGCCCGCCTCGGCCGCGGCGCGGATCGCGCCCAGATCGCCGTGCGCGGCGAGGAGCGTCGCGGCCGTCTTGTCGCCGACGCCGGCCACGCCGGGCAGTCCGTCGGAGGCATCGCCGCGCATCGTCGCGAAGTCCGCGTACTGGTCGGGTCGGACGGCGTACTTGGCGAGGACCGCCTCGTCGGTGAGGACCTCGAGATTGCTCATGCCGCGGCCGGTGTAGATGACGCGGACGCCCCGGGCATCGTCGACGAGCTGGAAAAGGTCTCGATCCCCGGTGACGACGTCGACGGGGATCTCGGACTGCGTCGCCAGGCTGCCGATGACGTCGTCGGCCTCGTGGTCGGCAACGCCGACGATCGGGATGCCGAGCACCCCCAGCGCCTCGCGGATGATCGGCACCTGGGCCTCGAGGGGATCGGGGACGACCTCGACGTCGGGGCCGGTCTCGACCGGTTCGGCGACGCGGTGCGTCTTGTACGTCGGGATGAGGTCGACCCGCCACTGCGGCCGCCAGTCGTCGTCCCAGCACGCGACGAGATGCGTCGGCTCGTACGTGGTGACGAGCTTCGCGATCATGTCGAGGAGTCCGCGCACGGCGTTCACGGCTCGCCCGTCGGGGGCCTTGACCGTATCGGGCACTCCGTAGAAGGCGCGGAAATACAGGGATGCGCTGTCGAGAAGCATGACGCGGTCGCTCATCGCATCATCCTGGCACGATGCGTGTGCCGACCCGGTTCATCAGCAGCCGGGTCCGCCGGGGTCCTCCGCGCAGGTGCGCTCGACGAGAGCGCTGCGCACCTCGAGGACCTCGACAGCGTACGTCGCGGTGGGGATCTCGAGCGTTCCCGCCACGGGCCGCCAGCCGCGGCCGAAATCGACGTCCGCTGAGTAGGTCACGACGGCGCCGGCGCGGTACGTGCCTCGCGCGGAGTACGTATGGCTCGTGTCGGTGGGGGAGAACTGCCCGAGCCCGAGGCTCGCCCAGGAGCGGCCGCCCGTGGCGGTCGTGCGGGAGGTCCCGTCGCCCGGGCGCAGGGTGATGTGCTCGGGGGTGAAGCGGACGGTGACGGGGAGATCGAACAGCGTGCCCGCGGCGGTGTGCTCCCCGACGGCGACCAGGAAGTTGGTCGGCAGCCCCACGATGCCGTGACCCGCGGGCTCGCCGGCGAGCACGGCTGGAGCTGGCGCGAACGAGGCGACGTCCGACATGGTGGGGACGGGCAGCAGCGACACCGTGAAGTTCTCGCAGCGGTTCAGCGCTCCGCAGTCCTGTGGTGGTTGGGGGGCCGCCGCATCCCTCATACCCGAGCCGTCATCTCGCTGTGCAGGCCCGGTCGGATCCACGATCCGCGACGCGCTGACGTCGACGCTCGTCCCTGTGCTCTGCGCTGTACAGGTGCTGAGCCAACCGAGTCCATCTGAGCAGGGGTCGGGATCCGGCGTTCCGCCTACCCCTATCGCAACGGTCAGCGAGATGACGAGAAGCGCCGTCAGCACGTTTCGCCGTCGTCTCGACTGCTGAACTCCACGATCTTCCACCCTCTATCGGTTTCAACGCTCCGCACCTCGAGACCTTGGACGTCCGGACGTTCCGTTTCGACGGCGCTGCCGTCGGCATCGGAGATCAGCACTTCGGATACGTCCACGCACACTGCAATCTCTGCTCCCTGCTCGGAGACGCGTGTGTCAGTCGTAGAAGTGACGATGCTCAGGCCAGAGACCGACCAACCTTCGTCACGCATCCGATTCAGCGAGTCACTGGTCTGGCGTAAAGCATCCTCGCTCAGCAGGGCGAAGACGGGCTCGAACGTCGTCGGATCGGCGAGGTCCACGGCGTTCAAGGCGTCGACGTAGGCCCGGTAGGTCGCCTCGGCGGCGCGGAACGCCTCTTCGTCGGAGGCCGGGGTCGGCGATCCGGAGGGCGTCGCGGGAGCGGGGCTCGGCCCGGCGCACGCACTCGACGACAGAGCGGCAGCGAGCAGCACGGTGGCGGCGGCGAAGCGATAGCGAAGGCGGAGCATGAGCCGAAGCTAGCGAGCGGTCCGACGGCGGCGCGCCGACTTTCCACAGGGCGCCCGCGTAGGCTCGTCGGGGTCCCGGGAGGTCAGATGTCGTTCGGTCGAGCTGCGAGCACCGCAGGTCGTCGCCCTGCGCCGACGGCAACCTGCCCATGCGGCAGCGCGGACTCCTTCGCCGGATGCTGCGGCCCGCTGCTGGCGGGCGCGCCGGCCGAGACGGCCGCCGACCTCATGCGCTCGCGCTACACGGCGTTCGTCGTCGGCGATGCGGCGCACCTCGCGCGGACGTGGCACCCGCGCACCCGGCCGCGCGACACCGCGCCGGAGCCGGGCACCGCCTGGATCGGGCTCACCGTCGTCCGCACCGAGGCCGGCGGCCCGGGGGAGGATCGGGGCGTCGTCGAATTCCGGGCCCGGTGGCGCGACGCCGACGGCGTCCACGACCTCCACGAGACGAGTCGCTTCGAGCGGGTGCGGGGCCGGTGGACGTACGTGGACGGCGACCTGGGCTGAGCCGGGACGCATCCCGTGCGAGCCGCTGGATCCGGGGTTTCATCGCCCCTCGCCGAACTGGTGATCGGCGCCCGTGCTCTGATAGCCTTGAGTGTCACTCGCGTGTGGCTTCATCGCCCCGCTCCGTGACGTGCCATCCACAACCATCTGCCTCGGTTCGAGGCCGTCCTCCCGCGGGAGGCGACGACGAGCCGGGCCCGACACCCTGACCCAACAAGGACAACCCACTACATGACTAACGCAACGACCGCCCCGGCCACCAAGCAGGTCGCTATCAACGACATCGGATCTGCTGAGGACTTCCTGGCCGCGGTCGAGAAGACTCTGAAGTTCTTCAACGACGGCGACCTCATCGAAGGAACCGTGGTGAAGATCGACCGCGACGAGGTTCTCCTCGACGTCGGTTACAAGACCGAGGGCGTCATCCCCTCGCGCGAGCTTTCCATCAAGCACGACGTCGACCCCAACGAGGTCGTCAAGGTCGGCGACGAGGTCGAGGCCCTGGTTCTCCAGAAGGAGGACAAGGAAGGCCGCCTCATCCTGTCCAAGAAGCGCGCCCAGTACGAGCGCGCCTGGGGCGACGTCGAGAAGATCAAGGAGAACGACGGTGTCGTCACCGGTTCCGTGATCGAGGTCGTCAAGGGTGGTCTGATCGTCGACATCGGCCTGCGCGGCTTCCTGCCCGCGTCGCTCATCGAGCTGCGCCGTGTCCGCGACCTCACGCCTTACCTGGGTCAGGAGATCGAGGCCAAGATCCTCGAGCTCGACAAGAACCGCAACAACGTCGTGCTCTCGCGCCGCGCGCTGCTCGAGCAGACGCAGTCCGAGTCGCGCACCACGTTCCTCAACAACCTGCACAAGGGTCAGGTCCGCAAGGGCGTCGTCTCGTCGATCGTCAACTTCGGTGCGTTCGTCGACCTGGGCGGCGTGGACGGCCTCGTGCACGTCTCCGAGCTCTCCTGGAAGCACATCGAGCACGCCTCCGAGGTCGTCGAGGTGGGCCAGGAGGTCACCGTCGAGATCCTCGAGGTCGACCTCGACCGCGAGCGCGTCTCGCTGTCGCTCAAGGCGACGCAGGAGGACCCGTGGCAGGTCTTCGCCCGCACCCACGCGATCGGTCAGGTCGCGCCGGGCAAGGTCACGAAGCTCGTTCCCTTCGGTGCGTTCGTGCGTGTCGCCGACGGCATCGAGGGCCTCGTGCACATCTCGGAGCTCTCGGGCAAGCACGTCGAGCTCGCCGAGCAGGTCGTCTCGGTCGGTGAAGAGGTCTTCGTGAAGATCATCGACATCGACCTCGAGCGTCGCCGCATCTCGCTCTCGCTCAAGCAGGCGAACGAGTCGGTCGACCCGTACGGCACCGAGTTCGACCCGGCCCTGTACGGCATGGTCACCGAGTACGACGAGAACGGGGAGTACAAGTACCCCGAGGGCTTCGACCCGGAGACCAACCAGTGGAAGGAGGGCTTCGACGAGGCCCGCCTCGCCTGGGAGGCCGAGTACGCCGCTGCCCAGGGTCGCTGGGAGGCGCACAAGGCTGCCGTCATCAAGGCCCTCGAGGCCGAGGCTGCCGCCCCGGCCGACAACGGCTCGTCGTTCTCGTCGGACGTCCAGTCCACGAGCATCGGCGGCGGCACGCTGGCCGACGACGAGGCTCTCGCCGCTCTGCGCGAGAAGCTCTCGGGTCGTTGATCCTGCGTCGCATCTGACGAATCGGAAGGGCCGGAGCATCGCGCTCCGGCCCTTTCGGCGTTCCCGGAGAGGAAGAGCCGACGTGGTCGTGAGGAAAGCGATAGTTTCAGTCCATGGACACTGACGCGCCGCAGCGCACGCGTGCGACCTTCGTCCTCCCGGCCGCCCCCCGCTGGATCGATGCGGTCCTCGGCGACGGCGATCGATCCCGGTCGGCGATGCTCAATCAGATCATCGTCACCGCCGTCATCATCGTCGTCGCGCTCTTCTCCCTCATCGTCGGACTGCGGGGCGACGGCGGTCTGTTCTATCTCGCGGTGACGATCGTCTTCGTCCTGACCGGCGCCGCGCTCCTGGTTCCGTGGGCGGCCATATCGCCCGTGTGGCTGGCTCTCGTCCCGATCGGCGACATCGTCGCCGTCGCGCTCATGCGGGTGGCCGAGCCGACGGCCGGCTTCGGACTGCTGTGGGTGTTCCCGGTGCTCTGGCTCTCGTCGGGATTCGGCACAGCCGGCTGGATCGTCGGCATCGTCGCATCCCTCGCCGCCACCGGGATCGTCGACATCGTCAACGGGCCCGCGGCGGCGTCGTTCGGATTCATCCTGCTGCCGCTCATGCTCATCGCGGTGAGCACGTCCGCGTACCTCGGCAGCCGGCGCGCGAGCGCACAGCGACTCCTGCTGGATCGACAGGCGACGGTGCTCACGCAGTCGCTGGAGCGCGCTCGTCGTCACGAGCAGGTGCTGACCGAGGCGCTGGACCGCGTCGACTTCGGTGTCGCCCGCATCGAGACCGACGGCACCGCGTCGATCATCAACGACGCGCACGCCCGCCTGCAGCGAGGCTCGCGAACCGGCTCGGGATTGGAGGTCTTCGCAGCCGACGGGACGACGCCGCTCCCTGCCGCCGACCACCCGCTCGCGCGCGTGCGCCAGGGGGAGGCGTTCACGGACGCGCGCATCCAAGTATCAGGGGGAGCGGGCGAACGTCGCGTTCTCAGCGTTTCGGCGCGGCGCATCATCGAGCCGGACGGCCGCGACTCGGGCGCGGTGGTCGTCACGCGCGACGTCACCGCCGAGACCGAGTCGGCGCGCGAGCGCGACGCGCTCGTGTCGTCGGTGTCTCACGAGCTCCGCACGCCGCTCACGTCGATCCTCGGCTATCTCGAGCTCGCGATCGACACTCCCGGTGTTCCGGAGGCGGCGCTCGAGAACCTCCGGGTGGCCGACCGCAACGCGGATCAGCTCCTGCGCCTGGTCGGCGACGTGCTCGCAGCCAGCAGCCAGAGCAAATCCGCGGCTCAGGTCACCGTCCAACCCGAGGAGGTCGATCTCGCCGAGTACGTCACGGCCGCGGTCGAGTCGATCCTCGTGAGCGCGAGCGAGCGCGGAATCGTCATCGACGTGTCGCGAGTCGAACCCGCGCACGCATTCGCCGATCCGGTGCGGATCCGTCAGGTGCTCGACAACCTGCTCTCGAACGCCGTCAAGTACAACCGCCCGCGCGGTCGCGTCTCGGTGGCGACGTCGGTCGGGGCGCAGTGGGCGGTCATCGCCGTGCAGGACTCCGGTGTCGGTCTCAACGAGGAGGACCTCGCCTCGGTGTTCCAGCGCTACTACCGCGGCGTCGCCGTCCGCGACTCGACGGTCACCGGCAACGGCCTGGGCCTCGCGATCAGTCGCGACATCGTGCGACGCCACGGCGGCGACATCACCGTCAGCAGCGTGCTCGGCGTCGGTTCCACGTTCACGGTGACGCTCCCCGTTCACCGCCCGGGCAGATCGGGGGGCGCGCTGTGATCGACCAGTTCTCGGTCTCGCTGATGACCGCCCTCGTGGTGCTCATGGGCGGCATCCTCTTCCTCTTCGACACGCTGCTGCGCCGACCCGAGGTGAGCGGTCGACTCTGGGCGACCGGCTTCCTCTCCGCCGTGCTGACCACGATCTTCTACCTGCTCTGGGCGGCCGATCCCGCCTCCGTCTGGCCCGTCGTGTGCGGCAACGCGTTCTCGGTCTTCGGGACCGGCGCGATGTGGCTCGGATGCCGTGCGTACAACCGCCGGGGGGTTCTCGTGCCGGGCGGGATCGTCGCGCTGGCGGCGGTCGCCGTGGCGACGGCGACCGGGGTCGAGTTCGCACTCGGGGGCGACGACTGGTCGGGCTCCGTGGCGATGTTCATCGCGCTGCTCGGCCTGGCCGGAGCCGCCTCGATCGAGTGCTTCCGCGGCGATCTGGGCGCGACGCGCACCGCGCTTCCCCTGGGGATCGTCTTCGGCATCCAGTCGGCCTTCTACGCCGCCCGGGTCGTCGTCGTCACCCTCGACGGCTACGGCGGGTTCTTCCACACCTGGCTCGGCACCTTCTCGACCAGCCTCCTCACCGTCATCCTCGCCGTCACCGCTCTCGTCACCGTCTCGGTGCTGCGCGCGGGCAGAGTGGGCCTGCGCGGTTCGGTCGCCGGACGCCTCGAGGGTGAGGATGCCGAGGAGATCCTCTCGGCCGAGGTCTTCCAGCTCACGCTCCGGAGTCAGGTCCGGAGGGCAGCGGTGCGCAACGACCTGCTGGCCGTCTCGGTCATCGAGCTCGACGGCCTCGAATACATCGCGACCGCCTTCGGCCTCGACGTCGGCGACGAGGTCGTGACGATCTGGCGACGGACGATGACCGACAGTGCGCCGACCCTCGCCCTGCTCGGCGAGGTCGGCTCGGAGCGCATCGGCATGATCACGGTGGTGCCGTCCGCTGCGGAAGCGCGCCGACAGGCGATGGCGCTGTACCGGTCGCTCTTCGAGTCCCTCGGGACGGTCGAAGGCGGCGTGCTGCCCGCGATCGGCATCGGCGTCGCGCTGAGCGACGTCACCGGTTACGACGCGGAGCGACTCCGCGAGCTCGCGCTGTCGACGGCGGAACGCGCCTCGTCCGGCGTGGCATCGGCCGTCCTGCTGGCCGAGGAGAACGCCTGATCGGACCGCGGCGTCAGTCGCCCGCGCCGACGAGTCGGTAACCCAGGCCCTGCTGCGTGTCGATGCGCGTCGCCGACCCCGCGGAGTCGAGGTGACCGCGCAGGGACTCGACGGCTCGCTCCACGGTGCGGATCTCGTCCGCATCCGGCGCATCGTCGCGGGGCCGCGATCGCAGAGCGAGTGCGAGGTCGTCCTTCGAGCGACTGCGCCCGTGGGCGCCCACGAGCTGGCGCGCGACCGCGAGCTCGTCCGAGGTGGCGGCGATCTCCACGTCGGCGATACGGAGCGCGGTGCCCGCGACGGATACGCCGGCATGCGAGACGTCGCCGTCGGTGGGGGCGTCGATCGCATCCCGGCGACGCCGCGACGGGATCGCGGCGAGCCGCGCCTTGAGGTCGCGCGGTCGGAAGGGCTTTCCCAGGTATTCGTCTCCGCCGGCGGCACGACCCCGCTCGGCGTCGCCCGGCTCGACGAAGGCCGAGATGAAGATGATGTACGTGTCGCTGAACGGCCGCACGCGGCGCGCGACCTCGAATCCGTCGATCCCCGGGATGTTCACGTCGAGCGTCGTGACGTCCGGCTGCACCGTGCGCACGAGCTCCACGGCGTCGAGACCGTTGTCCGTCGACGACACCGTGAACCCGCTCGACTCGAGGATCGCGGTGAGGAGACTGCGGATGTCTTCCTGGTCCTCGACGATGACGGCGGCACGTTCCACGGTGATCGACCTCCGGGGGCTGGGAACTCCTCATTCTAATCGCGTGGCAGGATCGCGCCCGGGCTGGCGCCCGTGCCATGCTCGGGTGTATGCCTCTCATCGCATTGACCGGCGGCATCGCCTCCGGGAAGTCGACGATCGCGTCCCGCCTGGCCGAGCACGGCGCCGTCGTCGTCGACGCCGATGCCATCGTCCGCGACGTGCAGGCACCCGGATCCCGGGTGCTCGCCGAGATCGCCGGGGAGTTCGGATCGGAGGTGCTCGCCGTGGACGGGGCGCTCGATCGAGCCGCACTCGCGACGATCGTCTTCGGGGATGCCGCGGCGCTCCAGCGGCTGAACGGCATCGTGCACCCGGCGGTACGCGCCGAGTCCCAGCGCCGATTCGAGGCCGCCCGGCGCGAGCGGGCGGATGCCGTCGTCGTGTACGACGTGCCGCTCCTGGTCGAGGCACGCGTCGACGACCCCTGGGACGAGATCGTCGTCGCGCACGCGCCGGCGGACGTCCGTCGCGAGCGACTGCAACGACTGCGGGGGATGAGCGCAGACGAGGCGGAGCGTCGCATCCGGTCGCAGGTGGACGACGACGCGCGGCTCGCGATCGCGGACGTCGTGATCGACACCGGCGGCGACCTGGCGGAGACGCTCGCGCAGACCGACGAGCTCTGGCGGCGCCTCACCGCCTGAGCGCCACGCCCGCTCGGGTGAGCCCGCAGCGGCTGCACGCTGTGAGCGAAGCGCGGCCGCGGTGTCGGAGGCCCGGCCTACGCTTGTCACATGCAGACGACGCGTTCCGTGCGGCCCTTCGAGGTGATCAGCGAGTACATGCCGAGCGGTGACCAGCCGCAGGCCATCGCCGAGCTCGCCGCTCGGATCAACGCCGGTGAGACCGATGTGGTGCTGCTCGGTGCGACCGGAACCGGCAAGTCGGCCACCACGGCCTGGCTGATCGAGCAGGTGCAGCGCCCGACGCTCGTCATGGCCCACAACAAGACCCTGGCGGCCCAGCTCGCGAACGAGTTCCGAGACCTCATGCCGAACAACGCGGTCGAGTACTTCGTGAGCTATTACGACTACTACCAGCCCGAGGCGTACGTGCCGCAGACGGACACCTTCATCGAGAAGGATTCGTCGATCAACGCCGAAGTGGAACGCCTGCGACACTCGACGACGAACTCGCTCCTCAGCCGCCGGGACGTCGTCGTGGTGAGCACCGTCTCGTGCATCTACGGTCTGGGCGCGCCCGAGGAGTACCTCCGCGCGATGGTCGCATTGCAGGTGGGCGAGCGGTACGACCGCGACGCCCTGATCCGCAAGTTCATCGCGATGCAGTACAACCGCAACGACGTCGACTTCTCACGCGGCAACTTCCGCGTGCGCGGCGACACCATCGAGATCATCCCGGTGTACGAGGAGTACGCGGTCCGCATCGAGCTCTTCGGCGACGAGATCGAGGCGCTGTACATGCTGCACCCGCTCACGGGCGACGTCGTGCAGAAGCTCGACAGCGTGCCGATCTTCCCGGCATCCCACTACGTCGCCGGCACCGACACCGTCCAGCGCGCGATCGGAACCATCGAGCACGAGCTCGCCGAGCGGCTGAAGGAGCTCGAGAGCCAGGGGAAGCTGCTCGAGGCCCAGCGCCTGCGCATGCGGACCACCTTCGACATCGAGATGCTCCAGCAGCTCGGCTTCTGCTCGGGCATCGAGAACTACTCGCGTCATCTCGACGGACGATCCCCGGGCGACCCGCCGCACACGCTGCTCGACTTCTTCCCCGACGACTTCCTGCTGGTCATCGACGAGTCGCACGTCACCGTGCCCCAGATCGGTGCCATGTACGAGGGCGATGCCTCACGCAAACGCACGCTCGTCGACCACGGGTTCCGGCTGCCGAGCGCCATGGACAACCGGCCGCTCCGGTTCGACGAGTTCAAGGAGCGCATCGGGCAGGCCGTCTACCTCTCGGCCACGCCCGGGCGCTACGAGATGGGCATCGCCGACGGTGTGGTGGAGCAGATCATCCGTCCGACGGGACTCGTCGACCCCGAGATCATCATCAAGCCCTCGAAGGGGCAGATCGACGACCTGCTCGAGGAGATCCGCGTCCGCGTCGAGCGCGACGAGCGCGTGCTCGTGACGACGCTCACGAAGAAGATGGCGGAGGAGCTCACCGACTTCCTCGGCGAGCACGGGGTGCGTGTGCGCTACCTGCACTCCGACGTCGACACGCTCCGGCGCGTCGAGCTGCTCACCGAGCTGCGCCAGGGCGTGTACGACGTGCTCGTCGGCATCAATCTGCTGCGCGAGGGGCTCGACCTGCCCGAGGTGTCGCTCGTGGCGATCCTCGACGCCGACAAGGAGGGGTTCCTGCGATCCGGGACCTCGCTCATCCAGACGATCGGCCGGGCCGCGCGGAACGTGTCGGGGCAGGTGCACATGTACGCCGACAAGATCACCGACTCGATGGCCGCCGCGATCGACGAGACCGAGCGGCGACGCGAGAAGCAGATCGCGTACAACCTCGAGAACGGCATCGACCCGCAGCCCCTGCGCAAGAAGATCGCCGACATCACCGATGCGTTGGCGCGAGAGGCGTCCGACACGCGCGACCTGCTCAACGGCAAGGCGACCGCCCGCAACAAGTCGGGCAAGGGGAAGAGCCCCACACCGCAGCTGCGCCGGGAGGGCATCGCGGCGGAGGGCGCCCAGCAGCTCGAGTCGACGATCGAGGATCTGTCGCAGCAGATGCTCGCGGCCGCCGCGGAGCTGAAGTTCGAGCTGGCGGGCCGGCTCCGCGACGAGGTGCAAGACCTCAAGAAGGAGCTGCGGGCGATGGAGCGCGCCGGCCACGCGTGATCGTCCGCCCTCCGGCGGCGGCCGGCGGGTCCGTCCGACCGCCGTGCCTATGGGATCACGGGCAGTGGAGGAGCGGCTTCGGGCCGGAGCGGTCGACGGTGTGCGCTGACATCGGGTGGCCGCAGAGCGGGCAGGCGCGCTCGGTGCGCACCGGCTCGGGTTCCGTCTCGTACGGGCCGACGGATGCTGGTCCGGCAGCGCGGATGAGGCGCGCGTTCACGTAGGCGTACCAGCCGCCGGCCTCGCGGACTCGGGTCCGGAGGGGAGGGCGGCGGGGCTGGTCGGTCATGATCATCAGTGTACTAAGGATCAGTGCGCGTAGGATCGATTCCGTGGACCCGCGCGATGACCTCCTCCGCCTCGACAGCCAGGTGTGCTTCGCTCTCGTGACCGCCGCGCGCAACGTGGTCGCGATCTATCGCCCGATCCTCGAACCCCTCGGGCTCACCCACCCCCAGTACCTCGTGATGCTCGCGCTGTGGGACAGCTCGCCGCGCGCTCTCGGCGAGCTCGCCCGCGAGCTCGCCATGGAGCCCGCGACCCTCTCGCCGCTCGTGAAACGCCTGGAGTCGCAGCACCTCGTGACGCGGCGACGGCGCGTGGCCGACGAACGCGTGCTCGAGATCGCCCTCACGCCGCAGGGGAGCGCGCTGCGGGAGCAGGCGCTGCAGGTCCCCGAGCAGGTCGCCGCGGCCGTGGGGATGGATGCGGCCGAACTCGCCTCGCTGCGGGATGCGCTCGCGCCCTTCGCAGGTCGCCGCACCGCGGCGCCCTAGCGCATCGGTGTCGCTTCGAGCGAACCCCGGAGCCCGTGTCGGAGGCCCGACCTAGACTTGTGCGGTGCCCATCGTCCCCGTCGCTTCCTCCTCCAAACTCAGCGTCCGCGGCGCTCGCGTCCACAACCTGAAGGATGTGGATCTCGACATCCCGCGCGACAGCCTCGTCGTCTTCACCGGTCTCTCCGGCTCCGGCAAGTCGAGCCTCGCCTTCGACACGATCTTCGCCGAGGGTCAGCGCCGCTACGTCGAGTCGCTGAGCGCGTACGCGCGTCAGTTCCTCGGTCAGGTCGACCGCCCCGACGTCGATTTCATCGAGGGGCTCAGCCCGGCCGTCTCGATCGACCAGAAGTCGACGAACCGCAATCCGCGCTCCACCGTCGGCACGATCACCGAGATCCACGACTACATGCGCCTGCTGTGGGCCCGCATCGGCGTGCCGCACTGCCCGGAATGCGGTGAGCGCATCCAGCGGCAGACCGTCCAGCAGATCGCCGACCAGCTCGTGGCGCTGCCCGAGCGCACGCGGTACCAGGTCGTCGCTCCGGTGGTGAGCCAGAAGAAGGGCGAGTTCGTCGACCTCTTCAAGGAGCTGAGCGCCAAGGGCTACGCACGCGCCGTCGTCGACGGCGACGTGATCTCGCTCGCCGAGCCGCCGACGCTCAAGAAGAGCTACAAGCACGACATCGCCGTGGTCGTCGATCGCCTCGTGGCCGGCCCCGACCTCCTCGGCCGCGTGACCGACTCCGTCGAGACGGCGCTCGGACTCGCCGGCGGCGTCATCCAGGTCAACTTCGTCGACGAAGAGGGCGACGACGCCTGGCAGAGCTTCAGCGAGAAGCTGGCGTGCCCCAACGGGCACGCCCTGCAGCTGACCGAGATCGAGCCGCGCACCTTCTCGTTCAACGCGCCGTTCGGTGCGTGCCCCACGTGCTCCGGCCTGGGCACGCGCATGTCGGTCGATGCGGAGCTCATGCTCGGCGACGAGGACCTCTCGATCTCCGAGGGCGTGCTCCTGCCGTGGACGACCCAGGGCAAGGGGCTCTTCCAGTACTACGAGCGCCTGCTCGAGGGCCTCGCCTCCGACCTGAAGTTCTCGCTCAAGACGCCGTGGCGCAAGCTGCCGTCCGACGTCAAGGACGCCGTTCTCCGCGGCGAGAACTACAAGGTCACGGTCAAGTGGAAGAACCGCTACGGGCGCGAGATGCGCTACGCCTCGGGTTTCGAGGGAGTCATCCCCTACATCGAGCGGCAGTACCTCCAGGCCGAGACCGACACGCAGCGCCAGCGGTGGGCCGAGTACCTCCGCGAGGTCCCGTGCCCGGCGTGCGACGGCGACCGCCTCAAGCCCGAGGTGCTGGCCGTCCAGGTGCACGGCAGCTCGATCGCCGACGTCGCCCGTCTCAGCCTCGCCGATGCGCACGCGTACTTCGACCGGCTCCAGCTCACCGAGCGCGAGGCGAAGATCGCCGCGGCGGTGCTGCGCGAGATCCGTGCGCGCCTCGACTTCCTCATCGAGGTGGGGCTGAACTACCTGAGCCTCGGCCGCGCCGCCGGCTCCCTGTCGGGCGGCGAGGCGCAGCGCATCCGTCTCGCGACGCAGATCGGCTCGGGTCTGACCGGCGTGCTCTACGTCCTCGACGAGCCGTCGATCGGCCTCCACCAGCGCGACAACCGTCGGCTCGTCGACACGCTGATCAAGCTGAAGAGCCTCGGCAACACGCTCATCGTCGTCGAGCACGACGAGGAGACGATCGCCGCGGCCGACTGGGTCGTCGACATCGGCCCGCGGGCCGGCGTCGACGGCGGGCACGTCGTCCACTCGGGTCCCTACGACGCGCTCCTCGCCGACGAGGGATCGCTCACCGGCGACTACCTCTCGGGTCGACGTGCGCTTGAGACGCCGAAGCGTCGGCGCAAGATCGACAAGAAGCGGATGATCTCCGTCGTCGGCGCGCGCGAGAACAATCTCAAGAACGTCACCGCCGACTTCCCGCTCGGCGTCCTCACGTCGGTGACCGGCGTGAGCGGCTCGGGCAAGTCGACGCTCGTCAACGGCATCCTGTACGAAGTCCTCGCGACCCGCCTCAACGGTGCGCGCCGCGTGGCCGGCAAGCACACGCGCGTGACCGGTCTCGACAACCTCGACAAGGTCGTCCACGTCGACCAGGCGCCGATCGGCCGCACCCCGCGCTCGAACCCGGCGACATACACCGGCGTGTTCGATCGCATCCGCACCCTGTTCAGCGAGACCCCCGAGGCCAAGGTGCGCGGCTACCAGCCGGGGCGTTTCTCGTTCAACGTCAAGGGCGGTCGGTGCGAGGCGTGCTCGGGAGACGGCACGCTGAAGATCGAGATGAACTTCCTGCCGGACGTGTACGTCGACTGCGAGGTCTGCCACGGCAAGCGCTACAACCGCGACACCCTGGCCGTGCACTACAAGGGCAAGAACATCGCCGAGGTGCTCGAGATGCCGATCTCCGAGGCGGCGGAGTTCTTCGAGCCGATCCAGGCGATCCACCGCTATCTCAAGACGCTCGTCGACGTCGGGCTCGGCTACGTCCGGCTCGGCCAGTCGGCCACGACGCTCTCGGGCGGCGAGGCGCAGCGCGTGAAGCTCGCGACCGAGCTGCAGCGCCGGTCGAACGGTCGCAGCATCTACGTGCTGGACGAGCCGACGACGGGCCTGCACTTCGAAGACGTCCGCAAGCTCCTCGAGGTGCTGAACGGCCTGGTCGACAAGGGCAACACGGTGATCACGATCGAGCACAACCTCGACGTCATCAAGGCGTCGGACTGGATCATCGACCTCGGTCCCGAGGGCGGCGCGGGCGGCGGCACGATCGTCGCGACCGGCACGCCCGAGCAGGTTGCGGGCGCCGAGGGCAGCCACACCGGTCACTTCCTGGCGGAGATCCTGGGGACACCCGCGGCGCGCAAGGCGGGTTGAGGTGGCGAACGTCCTTCCGTATCGCCCGAAGGCGGGGGAGATCCCCACCGATCCCGGCGTCTATCGATTCCGGGATGCCGCGGGACGGGTGCTCTACGTGGGCAAGGCGAAGAACCTGCGGGCTCGGCTGTCGAACTACTTCGCGCCGCTGCACACCCTGCACGAGCGCACCCGACGGATGGTCACGACGGCGGCATCCGTCGAGTGGACGGTCGTTCCGACGGACGTGGACTCGCTGCAGCTCGAGTACATGTGGATCAAGGAGTTCGATCCGCCGTTCAACGTCCGCTACCGCGACGACAAGTCGTACCCGTTCATGGCGATCACCCTGGGCGACGAGGCGCCGCGGGTGATCGTCACCCGCAACCGTCGCATCTCGGGCGCGAAGTACTTCGGCCCGTACCCGAAGGTCTGGGCGGTGCACGAGACCATCGACCTCATGATCAAGGTCTTCCCGATCCGCACCTGCAGCGATTCGTCGTACAAGAAGGCCATGGCGAGCGGCCGCCCCTGCTTCCCCGGGCAGATCGGCCGCTGCGGCGGACCGTGCTCGATGAAGGTGACGATCGAGGAGCATCGGGCCATCGTCGACGACTTCGTCGCCTTCATGGCGGGCGGTGACCAGCGCTTCGCCCGCGATCTCACGGCGCGGATGCGCGAAGCGTCGGCCGCGATGGACTACGAGAGCGCCGCCCTCTACCGCGACAAGCTGCAGGCCATCGACGCGGTGCTGAACAAGAGCGCGCTGGTGCTCGACGACGCGATGGACGCCGATCTGTTCGGCATCGCCGAGGACGAGCTCGCCGCCGCGGTGCAGCACTTCGTCGTGCGGGGCGGGCGCATCCGCGGTGTCCGGGCGACGACGATCGAGAAGGAGATCGACATCGCCGGCGCCGATCTGGTCGATCAGGTGCTCCAGCGCGCCTACGGGGATGCCGCGGCAGCCGACATCCCGCGCCACGTCTTCGTCCCCTCGATGCCCGAGGGGGCCGACGAGCTCGAGCAGTGGCTGCAGGACCGGCGGGGCAGGCGCGTCACGATCCAGGTCGCGCAGCGCGGGCGCAAGGCCGATCTGATGAAGACCGCGAGCATCAATGCCCAGCAGGCGCTCATGCTCCACAAGACGCGCCGGACCAGCGACTACGTGGCCCGGAGTCAGGCGCTCACCGACCTGCAGGAAGCGCTGGATCTGCCGGAGGCGCCGCTGCGCATCGAGGGCTACGACGTCTCGCACCTCTCCGGCACGAACGTCGTCGCCTCCCTGGTCGTCTTCGAGGACGGCCTTCCCCGCAAGGACCAGTACCGGATCTTCGGCGTGGCCGAGACGACCGACGACACCGACTCGATGTACCAGGTGCTCACCCGGCGTCTCGCGCACCTCGACCACCCCGACGAGGCCGACGAGCCGGTGCCCGACGCCACCGCCGACGGCGAGGTCGTCACGACCCGGAAACGCCCGCGATTCGCGTACCGGCCGCAGCTCCTCGTCGTCGACGGCGGAAAGCCGCAGGTGGATGCGGCCGCACGCGCCCTCGCCGACGCCGGCCACAGCGAGATCCCGCTCTGCGGCATCGCGAAGCGGCTCGAGGAGGTCTGGCTGCCGGGGGAGGAGTACCCGGTGATCCTGCCGCGCACCTCCGAGGCGCTGTACCTGCTGCAGCGGCTGCGCGACGAGGCGCACCGATTCGCCATCGTGCACCAGCGCAAGCGACGCAAGCGCGACATCACGTCGGTGCTCGCCGAGGTTCCGGGTCTCGGCGACGCCCGCATCAAGGCGCTCCTGCGGCACTTCGGCTCCGTCGCGTCGCTCAAGCAGGCGACGCCCGAGCAGATCCAGGAGCTCCCGGGCGTCGGGCCGCGCCTGGCGGACGCGATCCACCGCCACCTGTCGAGCGGATAGGCTGGGCGCGAGCGGAAGACAGGGGTGGTCACGGTGGCGGACGGCGTTCCGGCGGGCGAGATTCTCATCGTGACCGGCATGTCCGGTGCGGGACGGACCACGGCGGCCAACGCCCTGGAGGACCTCGGCTGGTACGTGGTCGACAACCTCCCGCCGCAGATGCTGCGCCCGCTCCTCGAGCTCAGCGAGCTCGCCGGGAACGCGTTGCCGAAGGTCGCGGCCGTCGTCGACGTCCGCGGCGGCGATCTGTTCGCGGCGCTCCCGGAGATCGCGCGAGCTCTCCGACACGGCCGCACCCTGCGCGTGCTCTTCCTCGATGCGGCCGATGAGGTTCTCGTCCGCCGCTTCGAAGCGGTGCGCCGCCCACATCCGCTTCAGGGCGAAGGGACGCTCGTCGACGGCATCCGACGCGAGCGGGAGCGGCTCGCTCCGATCCGCGAGGGCGCGGATGTCATCGTCGACACGTCGCGCGACAACATCCACCAGCTTGCGACCTACATCGCCGACCTCTTCGCCGAGGAGGGGGATGCGCGGCACACCGTCACCGTCATGAGCTTCGGGTTCAAGTACGGGCTCCCGCCCGACGCCGACCTCGTCGCCGACATGAGATTCCTCCCGAACCCCTTCTGGAATCCCGACCTCAAGGCCCTCACGGGCAAGGACGCCGCGGTCCGCGCCGAGGTGCTGTCGCATCCCGGCGCGACGGAGTTCATCGACGCCTACTCGGCAGCGCTCGTGCCGGTGGTGCGCGGCTACCAGGAGGAGAACAAGCGGCATTCTGTGGTCGCCGTCGGGTGCACGGGAGGCAAGCACCGCTCCGTCGTGGTGGCGCAGGAGATCGCGGATCGGCTCCAGCAGCTGCCGGGCGTCGCCGTGCGACTCAAACATCGGGACCTCGGGCGCGAGTAGGCTATCCCTTTGTCCCCTGCACCCGAAGCACAAGGAGCGCCGTGCCGCTGACCGCTGACGTCAAGACCGAGTTGGCCGCGATCCGCGACCCCCGCCCGTCTGCTCGCGTCGCCGAGGTGACCGCGATCCTGCGCTTCGCCGGGGGACTGCACTCCATCGCGGGGCGCGTCGCGGTCGAAGCCGAGGTCGACTCGGACGTCCTCGCGCGCCGTGTCGCCCGCGAGCTCGTCGAGATCTACGGCGTCCGGCCCGAGCTGGCGCGCATCCAGGCGTCGGGGGGACGCGACGGGGCGACATTCGCCGTGCGCGTCCGGGACGGCGGCGAGACGCTCGCGCGTCAGACGGGCCTGCTCGACCAGCGACGCCGCCCCGTACGCGGGCTGCCCAACCGCCTGACCACCGGCTCGCGGCCCGACCTCGCCGCGCTGTGGCGCGGCGCGTTCCTCGCCGCCGGCTCGCTGTCCGATCCCGGCCGCTCGGCCGCCCTCGAGATCTCCTGCCCGTCCCCCGAGGCGGCCATGGCGCTCGTGGGTGCCGCCCACCGACTGGGGATCGCGGCGAAGGCGCGCGAAGTTCGAGGCGTGCCCCGCGTCGTCGTGCGCGACGGCGAGGCGATCCGTGCGACGCTCGCCGAGATCGGCGCAGCCAAGACCGCCGAGGCATGGGATCAGATGCGCCAGCGCCGGGAGGTCCGTGCCGGGGTCAATCGCCTCGTCAACTTCGACGACGCGAACCTGCGCCGCTCGGCGCAGGCCGCCGTCGCCGCGTGCGCCCGCGTCGAGCGCGCGCTCGAGATTCTCGGCGACGAGATCCCCGATCACCTGAAGCAGGCCGGCGATCTCCGGCTGGCGCATCGCGACGCGAGCCTCGACGAGCTCGGCCACCACGCCGATCCTCCGCTGACGAAGGATGCGGTCGCCGGCCGCATCCGGCGCCTCCTGGCGATGGCCGACAAGAAGGCGTCGGCCGACGGCATCCCCGACACCGAGTCGGCCGTCCCCGCCGGTCTGCAGGACTGAGCGACGCACTCTCGTCACATAGACGCGAACGGGAAGCAACGGGGTGACCGGCGCGTTGCCGGTCAATAGGATGAACCCGTCCACGAGGTGCGCGTACGCGCGCCGTCGACAGCACGAGCCGCGCCCCGCGCGGTGCTGACAGGAGATACAGAATGCCGAAGTACACCCTTCCCGAGCTTCCCTACGACTACGCGGCCCTCGAGCCGCACATCAGCGGCAAGATCATGGAGCTGCACCACTCCAAGCACCACCAGGCATACGTGACGGGCGCGAACACGGCGCTCGAGCAGCTCGCCGAGGCCCGCGAGAGCGGCAACCTGGCGAACGTCAACAAGCTCGAGAAGGACCTCGCGTTCAACCTGGGCGGTCACGTCAACCACTCGATCTTCTGGACCAACCTCTCGCCCGAGGGCGGCGGCGAGCCCGAGGGCGAGCTGCGCGCGGCGATCGATGAGTTCTTCGGCGGCTTCGACAAGTTCCAGGCGCACTTCACCGCCGCCGCCACCGGCATCCAGGGCTCGGGGTGGGCCGTCCTCAGCTGGGACCCGATCGGCGCGCAGCTGATCATCCAGCAGCTGTTCGACCAGCAGTCGAACACCGCGCAGGGCACCGTCCCCATCTTCCAGCTCGACATGTGGGAGCACGCCTTCTACCTCGACTACCTGAACGTCAAGGCCGACTACGTCAAGGCCGCGTGGAACATCGCGAACTGGCAGAACGTCTCGCAGCGTTTCACGACGGCACGCGAGAAGACGGCCGGCCTGCTCGCGTAGTAGGGTCGTGACCAGGTGAGGATGCCGGGCTCCTCCCGGCAACGGGGGCCGAGTTCGGCATCCTCTTCTTTTTCAGCACATCGCATTCCGGCCGCCATCTGGTGCTCCGGACGCGACGACAAACGGGAGACATCGTGTCTGTCAAGATCGGCATCAACGGCTTCGGCCGCATCGGACGCAACTACCTCCGCGCCGCCCTCGCTCAGGGCGCGGACCTCGAAATCGTGGCGGTGAACGACCTCACCGACAACAAGACCCTGGCCCACCTCCTGAAGTACGACTCCATCCTCGGGCGCCTCGACGCCGAGGTCACGTACTCGGAGGACTCGATCACGGTCGGCGGCAAGACCATCAAGGTCTTCGAAGAGCGCGACCCCGCCAACCTCCCCTGGGGCGAGCTGGGCGTCGACATCGTCATCGAGTCGACCGGCCGCTTCACGAAGGCAGCCGACGCGGGCAAGCACATCGCCGGCGGCGCCAAGAAGGTGCTCATCTCGGCTCCCGCCTCGGGCGAGGACGGCACGTTCGTCATCGGCGCCAACGAGGACCAGTACGACCCCGAGAACCACAACATCATCTCGAACGCGTCGTGCACGACGAACTGCCTCGCGCCGCTCGCCAAGGTCCTCAACGACAACTTCGGCATCGTCAAGGGCCTCATGACGACGGTCCACGCCTACACCGCGGACCAGAACCTCCAGGACGGACCGCACAGCGACCTGCGTCGTGCCCGCGCGGCCGCCCTGAACATCGTCCCCACCTCCACCGGTGCCGCCAAGGCGATCGGCCTCGTCCTGCCCGAGCTGAAGGGCAAGCTCGACGGCTTCGCGCTGCGCGTTCCGGTCCCCACCGGATCGGCGACGGACCTCACGGTCGAGCTCGAGCGCGACGTCACCGTCGACGAGATCAAGGCCGCGTACAAGGCTGCCGCCGAGGGTCCCCTCAAGGGCATCCTGAAGTACACCGAGGACGAGATCGTCTCGAGCGACATCGTCACCGACGACCACTCCTGCATCTTCGACGCCGGTCTGACCCGCGTCATCGGCAACCAGGTCAAGGTCGTCGGCTGGTACGACAACGAGTGGGGCTACTCGAACCGCCTCGTCGACCTCACCGAGCTCGTCGCCAGCAAGCTCTGACGATTATGGCTCTGCGTACCCTCGATTCGCTGGGTTCGCTGGCCGGCAAGCGCGTCATCGTCCGTGTTGACTTCAACGTCCCCCTGAAGGACGGCGTCATCACGGACGATGGTCGTGTTCGGGCAGCGCTTCCGACCATCGATCGCCTCATCGGCCAGGGCGCGCGCGTCATCGCGTGCTCCCACCTCGGACGTCCCGACGGCGCCCCGGACGCGAAGTACTCGCTCGCACCCGTCGCGCAGCGTCTCTCCGAGCTCCTCGGCAAGCCGGTCGCCTTCGCGGGCGACACGGTCGGCGAGTCCGCGCACGAGGTCGCGGCATCCCTCGGCGACGGCGACGTCGCGGTCATCGAGAACCTCCGCTTCAACGCGGGTGAGACGGCGAAGGATGCGGCGGAGCGCCGTGCCTTCGCCGAGCAGCTCGCCGAGCTCGGCGACGTTCTCGTCTCGGACGGCTTCGGCGTCGTCCACCGCAAGCAGGCGTCGGTGTTCGACCTCGCGGAGCTGCTGCCCTCGGCGGCCGGCTTCCTCATCGAGAAGGAGGTCGACGTGCTCGACCGCCTCACGGAGAACCCGGAGCGCCCGTACACCGTCGTCCTCGGCGGATCGAAGGTCAGCGACAAGCTGGGTGTCATCGAGCACCTCCTGCCGCGGGCCGACAAGATCCTGGTCGGCGGAGGCATGCTCTTCACCTTCCTCGCCGCGCTCGGCCACAGGGTCGGCAAGAGCCTGCTCGAGAGCGACCAGCTCGAGACGGTGCGGGGGTACATCGCGACGGCGAAGGAGCGCGGCGTCGAGCTCGTGCTCCCCGTCGACGCCGTGATGGCCTCCGGCTTCGCGGCCGACGCCGACCACGTGGTCGCCGACGCCGACGCGCTCGAGGGCACCGCGTTCGGTGCGGCCGGCATGGGTCTCGACATCGGTCCCCGCAGCGCGGAGATCTTCGCCGAGGCGATCCGCACGTCGCGGACGGTGTTCTGGAACGGGCCGATGGGCGTGTTCGAGATGCCGGCGTTCGCCGCGGGCACCCGGACGGTCGCCCAGGCTCTCACCGAGGTCGACGGCCTGTCGGTCGTCGGCGGCGGCGACTCGGCCGCGGCCGTGCGTCAGCTCGGCTTCGCCGACGACGCGTTCGGCCACATCTCGACCGGCGGCGGAGCGTCGCTGGAATTCCTGGAGGGCAAGAAGCTCCCCGGACTGGAGGTACTCGGATGGCAGTGAGCCGTCTCCCGCTCATCGCGGGCAACTGGAAGATGAACCTCGACCACCTGCAGGCGGTCGCGTTCGTGCAGAAGCTCCACTGGACGCTGAAGGACGCCAAGCACGAAGAGGACTCGGTCGAGGTGGCGGTGTTTCCGCCGTTCACCGACATCCGCACCGTCCAGACGCTTCTCGACGCCGACAAGATCGCCTTCGCTCTCGGCGGGCAGGATCTGTCGACGAAGGATTCCGGCGCCTACACGGGTGAGATCTCCGGTGCCTTCCTGAAGCAGCTCGACTGCCGATACGTCATCATCGGGCACTCCGAGCGCCGTGAGTACCACGCGGAGACCGATGAGGTCGTCGCGGCCAAGGTCGAGGCGGCTCTCCGCCACGGCCTCGCACCGGTCATCTGCGTCGGTGAGACGGCGGAGGACCTCGAGAAGCACGGCGCCGCAGCGGTGCCGGTGGCGCAGCTCGAGGTCGCGCTGGACGGCGTCGCGTCGGATGCCGATGTCGTCGTCGCGTACGAGCCGGTCTGGGCTATCGGTTCGGGTCAGGCCGCGACGCCCCAGCAGGCGCAGGATGTCTGCGCCAAGCTGCGCGAGGTCGTCGCCGCCAAGCTCGGCGCGGAGGCCGCCGAGCGCACCCGCATCCTCTACGGGGGATCCGTGAAGTCGGGCAACATCGCCGGCTTCATGCGCGAGCCCGACGTCGACGGTGCCCTCGTGGGCGGTGCGAGCCTCGTCACCGACGAGTTCGCCGCGATCATCCGCTACCAGAAGCACGTCGGCGTGTGACCCGTTCCGACCCGGCGGTCACACGGCTGCCGGGTCGGAACGTGTCCGCGATCGACCTGCCGATATACTTGACCCTCGTGCGATCGGGACGATCGCCGGAAAGGTGACGACCACCGTGCAGATCCTCGAGTTCGCGCTACAGGTGCTGCTGGGCATCACCAGCCTGCTGCTGACACTCCTCATCCTGCTCCACAAAGGCCGTGGCGGCGGGCTGTCCGACATGTTCGGCGGCGGGATGAGCTCGGCCATGGGTTCGTCGGGCCTCGCCGAGCGCAACCTCAACCGCTTCACGATCGTCCTCGCGCTCGCGTGGTTCGTGTCGATCGTCGCCCTCGGTCTCATCACGAAGTTCACGGTCATCTGATGGCCACCGGAGGAAACGCCATCCGCGGCACCCGCGTGGGCGCCGGGCCCATGGGGGAGCAGGACCACGGCCACCACGCCGATCGCGTGGCGGTCTCGTACTGGGATGCCCTCGGCAACGAGACGGTGCGGTACTTCGCCGCCGGCATCCCCGACGACGAGATCCCCGAGACGATCGACTCGCCCCATTCGGGGCTCCCGGCCGGTCGCGACAAGGCGAACCCGCCCGCTGTCGCCAAGACCGAGCCGTACAAGACGCATCTCGCCTACGTGAAGGAGCGTCGGAGCGATGAGGAGGCCGAGCAGCTTCTCGGCGATGCGCTCCAGCAGCTGCGGGAGCGCCGCGGTCAGAGCTGACCGTCCGATGACACCACGAGAAGAGCGGATACCGACCGGCATCCGCTCTTCTCGTGCATCCGGCAGCGACGATCGGGTCGCCGCTGCCGGGATCAGTACTGATCGTCGATGAGCTCGGGCGGGACCTGAGCCGCAGTCGCCTCGTCGGTGAAGAGGATCGTCCGCCTCGTGCCCTTCGCGCCGGCGGCGGGCACGCTGTGATAGCTGGCACCCGCCAATGCGAGGCCCAGCGCCGACGACTTGTCGGGCCCCGTCAGCACCATCCAGACGCGCTTGGCCGAGTTGATCACGGGTCGCGTCACCGTCACGCGATCGGCGGGGGGCTTCGGCGAGTCGCGCACAGCCGCCGTCGCCCGATCGGTGATCCGGATCTCGGGTCGGTCGGGGAACAGCGAGGCGATGTGCGCGTCGGGTCCGACGCCCAGGAAGCAGATGTCGAACACGGGCCAGGCGGAATCCGCGGCGCTGAAGCGCGCGAGCTCACGGGCGTAGGCGTCGGCGGCCGCCTCGATATCGGTCCCGCCGTCCGACGCGGCCACCGCGTGGATGTTCTCGGCAGGCACGGAGATGCGATCGAGGAACGCCCGTCGGGCCTGCACCTCGTTGCGCTCGTCGTCGCTGCGGGCCACGAAGCGCTCATCGACCCACCAGAAGTGGACCTGCGACCAGTCGATCAGTTCACGCTCGGGTGACGCGCCGATCCGATCAAGGATCTCTCCGCTGATGCCGCCCCCGGTGAGCCCGACGTGAACCGTCCGGCCGGACGCGGTCCACTTGCCCACCCGGTCGAGGAAGCGCGCGGCCACCGACGCCGCGAGCTCGTCGGCGTCACGGCTGATGACCACGCGCTTCTCGGCGGTCGTCATCTCAGGCGTCCCGCGCCGGCGAATCGGTCGCCAGCAGCTTCCAGCCGTCCGTGATGACGCGTCCGTAGAGCAGGTCGGGTCCGAGTCGGCGCAGCTCCTCGGCGAGGCACTCGCGGAGCGTGCGGCGCGGCAGCACCAGATCGTGCTCGGGCTGACCGGGCTGGGTGAGCTTGGCGTCGACGGGCGTGCTGCGTTCGAGCAGCACGTCGCCGCCGGGACGGCTCAGTCGGACGCTGCGGATGCCGTGCTCCCACTCGTCGGCCGGCGCGTAGCGCCAGGTCACCGGGACGTCGAGCATGAGCCGCAGCCAGGCGGCGAGCAGACCCGTCGACGGGGAGCTGCCGCTGCCGATGACCTCGACCTCGGTGACCGGCTCGTAGGGCGGCTGGTCGAGCACGGCGGCGAGCTGCTCGCGCCAGTGCGTGAGACGCGTCCAGGCGAGGTCGGTGTCGCCCGGGTTGTAGCCCTGTCCGAGCAGCGCCAGCCGGCTGCTGTCGTACGGCAGCGTGGACGCGTCGGTGATGCGGCGGCTCGCGATGCGGCCGATGGGGGAGGACGCGGGCTCGACGGGCGGATGGTCGGGCCACCACGCGACCACCGGAGCGTCGGGCAGGAGCAGCCCGGTCACGAGCGCCTCGGCGTTGCTCGCAGCGCCGCCGCTCGCGCGCAGGACGACGACCTCGCTCGCTCCGGCGTCGCCGCCCACTCGGATCTGGGCATCGAGCTTGGAGGGGCCGTCCTCGCGCGTGATCAGAACGATCACGCGCATCGGGTGCTCGCGCGACGCATCGTTGGCCGCTTCGATCGCCTCTTCCTCCAGGCCGTGCGAGGTGGCGATGATGAGCGTCAGGACGCGGCCGAGGGCGACCGCGCCGCCCTCCTCGCGGACGTTGACGAGCTCGCGGGCGATCTTCGACACGGACGTGTCGGGCAAATCGACGATCATGGACGTCTCCAAACGCGGCCGTCGCGGGCCAGCAGCTCATCGGCGGATGACGGACCCCACGAGCCGGGAGCGTACTGCTCCACCGGGCCGCCCTGGGCTTCCCAGAACTCCTCGACGGGGTCCAGGATGCGCCAGGAGAGCTCGACTTCCTCGTGGCGGGGGAAGAGGGGCGGATCGCCCAGAAGAACGTCGAGGATGAGTCGCTCGTACGCCTCGGGGCTGGATTCCGTGAAGGCGTGGCCGTACCCGAAGTCCATGGTCACATCGCGCACCTCGGTGGTCGCGCCGGGAACCTTCGAACCGAAGCGGATCGTGACGCCCTCGTCGGGCTGCACCCGGATGACCAGGGCGTTCTGGCCGAGCTCCGTCGTCTGATTGCGGAGGAACAGGTGCTGCGGCGCGCGCTTGAAGACGACGGCGATCTCGGTGACGCGGCGTCCGAGGCGTTTGCCGGCGCGCAGGTAGAACGGAACGCCCGCCCAGCGCCGCGTCGCGATGTCGAGCTTCAGAGCCGCGTACGTCTCCGTCGCGGACTCCGGGTTCATCCCGTCCTCGTCGAGGAAGCCGGTGACCTCCTCGCCGCCCTGCCAGCCACCCGCGTACTGTCCGCGCGCCGTGGCTGTGGACAGATCGTCGGGCAGCTGGACGGCCGCGAGGACCTTCTCCTTCTCGGAGCGGAGGTGGTGCGCATCCGTCGAGATCGGCTCCTCCATCGCCGTGAGGGCGAGGAGCTGGAGGAGGTGGTTCTGGATGACGTCGCGCGCTGCGCCGATGCCGTCGTAGTATCCCCCGCGGCCGCCGACGCCGATGTCCTCGGCCATCGTGATCTGAACGTGGTCGACGTAGTTGGCGTTCCAGATCGGCTCGAACAGCTCGTTGGCGAAGCGCAGCGCGAGGATGTTCTGCACCGTCTCCTTACCGAGGTAATGATCGATGCGGAAGATCGAGTCGGCGGGGAACGCCACCTCGAGGGCCGCGTTGAGCTCGCGCGCGGTCTTCAGGTCGCTGCCGAAGGGCTTCTCGATGACGACGCGGCGCCAGGTCTCGCCGTCGGCGTCCTCGTCCACGAGACCCGAGTCCTTCAGCTGCTTCGCGACGATCGGGAAGTCCTTGGGCGGGATCGACAGGTAGAACGCGTGGTTGCCCATCGTGCCGCGTTCGACGTCCAGCTTCTCGACGGTCTCCCGCAGGCGCGTGAACGCCGCGGCATCCCCGAACTCACCGGAGACGAACCGGATGCCCTGGAGGAGCTGCTTCCAGGTCTCCTCGCGGAACGGCGTCCGGGCGTACTGCTTGACCGCGGCGTGCACCACCTCGGCGAAGTCCTGGTCCTCCCAGTCGCGACGCGCGAAGCCGACGAGCGCGAAGCCCGGGGGCAGCAGGCCGCGGTTGGCGAGGTCGTAGACGGCGGGCATGAGCTTCTTGCGGGACAGGTCGCCGGTGACGCCGAAGATCACGAGGGCGCTCGGCCCCGCGATTCGGTTCAGGCGGCGATCGTCAGGGTCGCGCAGGGGATTGTGGGCGCGCGAGATCTCCACGGTCATGGGAGGACTTCCTACTGGGCTGCTTCGAACAGGGTGAGGACCTCGGTGGCGGGGTCCGTCAGAGTGAGGGTGACGACGGGACGGCCGCGCTCGGCGAGCACGGCGGCGTCACCGGCTGCCTGCGCCTCGATGAGCCGACCGAAGGTGAACGGGCGGTCGGGGATCTCCAGATCGACGTCGGTGCGCTCCGTAATCTGCAGGAACACACCGTTCGCCGGCCCGCCCTTGTGGTACTGACCGGTCGAGTGCAGGAAGCGCGGGCCCCATCCGAAGGTGGTGGGGCGTCCGGCATCCGCCGCGATCAGCTCACGGACTCCCGCGAGCTGCGGCACGGCACCGCGGTCCACGTACGCCTGCACGGCGATGTAGCCGTCCGCGGCGACGCGCGTCCACAGCTCGGCGAGCACGCCGGCGAGCGTGCCGGAGGCGGCCAGCGACGGGTCCGACACGCGTACCTCGACACCGCGCTCGACGAATGCCGGCGCCGTGATCTGCGGCTGCGATTCGAGGAGTCCGCGCGCCGCCGTCTTGGCCGCCTCGACGTCCGGCTGATCGAACGGATCGATGCCGAGCAGTCGTCCGGCGATGGCGGTGGCGTACTCCCACACGAGGAACTGCGCGCCGAGCGAACCGCTGACGAGGACCTCGCCCGGGTGCTCCTCGAGCAGGCGGAAGTGGACCGCATCGTCGACGAGGCGGACGATCTGCAGGTCGGCGGGCAGGATGTCGAGCTCGGGCGAGAGCGGGGTGAGGACGACGGGCAGGATGCCGGTGCCGCCCTTTCCGGTCGACTCGGCGACGAGCTGCTCGATCCAGTCGGGCAGCCCCACGATGTGGGTGCCGTCGCTGACGAGCCCGAGCTTGTCGCGACGCGGCCGGCCGCCGGCGATCGCGGCCGCGAGACGCAGAGCGGGGTTGCGCGGATCGTCGACCGCCACCTCGAGGAGGGTGGCATCGGCCTCGTCGAGCAGCTGCCCGATGTCGGCGCCGGCGAGGCCGGCCGGAACGAGCCCGAACGCGGTGAGAGCCGAGTAGCGGCCGCCGACGGTCGGGTCGGCGGCGAACACGCGATGCCCGGCCGCGCGGGCCTCGGCCTCGAGCGGCGATCCCGGGTCGGTGACGACGACGATGCGGTCGGTCGGATCGATGCCGAGGTCGCTCCACGCCGCGGCGAAGGCGCGGCGTGCGGCATCCGTCTCGACGGTCGAGCCCGACTTCGACGACACCACGAGCACCGTCTGCTCGAGGCCGCCGGTCTCGGGGTCGCCGTCGATGGCGGCGAGCACCTGGCCCGGCGCCGTGGTGTCGACGATCACGAGCGGAACGCCGCTCGTGCGGGCGATGACCTCCGGCGCGAGGGACGACCCGCCCATGCCGGCGAGCACGACGCGGGTGATGCCGCGCGCCGCGAGGTCGCGGCGGAGAGCCTCGATCTCGGGCACCAGCGGGCGCGAGACCGAGACGGCCTCGACCCATCCGAGCCGGTTCGCCGCCTCCGCGGCCGCCTCCGGGCCCCAGAGGTCGGCGTCGCCCGCGGTGATCCCGCTCGCGACGAGGTCGGCCACGAGCCGAGGCACCGTCTCCTCGACGACCTCGGCCACGTGGCCGGAGACGTGGATCTCGAAGCTCAACGCGCGCTCTCCAGAGCCGCGGTCACCGTGCCCTGCAGGTCGTGCCACGACGCGATGAACTTCTCGACGCCCTCGTCCTCCAGCAGCTGGGTGACGTCGGTGAGGTCGATGCCGACCGCCGCGAGGTCGTCGAACACCTGGTGCGCCGCCGTGTATGCGCCGCTGATGGTGTCGCCGGCGACGACGCCGTGGTCGAAGGTCGCCTCGAGGGTCTTCTCGGGCATCGTGTTGACGGTGCCGGGCGCGACGAGCTCGGTGACGTAGAGCGTGTCGGGCAGCGCGGGGTCCTTGACGCCGGTCGACGCCCACAGCGGGCGCTGCAGGTTCGCCCCCGCCGCGACGAGATCCGTCGCGCGCTCCTCGGCGAACTTCTGCTCGAAGAGCTCGTACGCGAGGCGCGCGTTCGCGACCCCGGCCAGCGACTTCAGCGCGTCGGCCTCGTCGGTTCCGATGGCGGCGAGCCGCTTGTCGACCTCGGTGTCCACGCGCGACACGAAGAAGGATGCGACCGAGTGGATGCCCGCGAGGTCGATGCCCGCGCTCCGTGCACGCTCGAGGCCGGCGAGGTAGGCCTCGATGACCTCGGCGTAGCGCTCGAGCGAGAAGATCAGCGTGACGTTGACGCTGATGCCGGCCGCGATGACCTCGGTGATCGCCGGCAGGCCCGCCTTCGTCGCGGGGATCTTGATGAGGACGTTCGGACGGTCGACGGCGGCGGCGAGCTTCTTCGCCTCGGCGATCGTCGCCTCGGTGTCGTGGGCGAGGTCGGGGGAGACCTCGATCGACACGCGGCCGTCGACTCCGTCGGTGCTGTCGTAGATGGGGCGGAAGATGTCCGACGCGTTGCGGACGTCCGTCGTGGTCAGCTCGAAGATCGTGTCATCGGTGGTTGCTCCGGCCTTCGCCTGCGCCTCGATCGCCTCCTCGTAGCCGACACCGGCGCTGATGGCCGCCTGGAAGATCGACGGGTTCGTCGTCACGCCGACGACGTTGCGGGTGTCGATGAGCTCCTGGAGGTTGCCCGTCGTGATCCGCTGACGCGAGAGGTCGTCGAGCCAGATGCTGACGCCGGCGTCGGAGAGGTCCTGGGTGGGCGTGCTCATGCGTTGTTCTCCTCAACGGTTGCGCGGGCGGCCGCGACGACGGCCTCGGTGGTGATGCCGAACTTCTCGAACAGGGTCTGGTAGTCGGCCGACGCACCGAAGTGGTCGATGCCGACCGACCGGCCGGTGTCGCCGACGATCGAGCGCCACAGGGGGGTGGCGCCGGCCTCGACGGAGACGCGGGCTCGAACGGCGGCGGGCAGCACCGACTCGCGGTACGACTCGTCCTGCTCCGCGAACCACTCGAGCGCCGGCGCCGACACGACACGGGCCTGGATGCCGTCGGCTGCGAGGACCTCGCGGGCCTCGACCGCCAGCTGCACCTCGGAGCCTGTGGCGACGAGGATGACGTCCGGCTGACCGTTCTCGGCGTCGATGAGCACGTAGGCGCCCTTCGCGACGCCGACGGTCGTCGCGAAGCCGTCCTCGCCGCGCGGGAACACGGGGATGTTCTGACGCGTCAGCGCGATGCCGGCCGGGCCGGCCTGGCGGCGCAGCAGCTCGTGCCAGGCGGCGGCCGTCTCGTTCGCATCGGCCGGACGGACGACGGTGAAGTTCGGGATGAGGCGCAGCGACGAGATCTGCTCGATCGGCTGGTGCGTCGGGCCGTCCTCGCCGAGGGCGATGGAGTCGTGGGTCCAGACGTAGATCGAGGGGATGTTCATCAGGGCGGCCAGACGCACCGCGGGGCGCATGTAGTCGCTGAAGATGAGGAACGTGCCGCCGAAGGCGCGCGTCTTGCCGTGCAGGACGATGCCGTTGACGATCGCGCCCATCGCGTGCTCGCGGATGCCGAAGTGCAGCACGCGACCGTACGGGTCGCCCGACCACTCGTGGGTCGACCACTCCGTCGGGATGAAGCTCTTGCCCGACTTGATGGTCGTCAGGTTCGACTCGGCGAGGTCGGCCGAGCCGCCCCAGAGCTCCGGGAGCTGGTCGGCGAGGGCGTTGATGACCTGGCCGCTCGCGGCGCGCGTCGAGACCGCCTTGCCCGCCTCGAAGGCCGGGACGCTCACATCGGCGGGCAGCTCGCCCGACTCGAGACGATCGAGCAGCTGCTTGCGCTCGGGGTTGGCCGCGGCCCAGGCGTCGAAGGAGGTCTGCCACTCGGCGCGCTCGGCGGCGGCGCGCTCGGCGAGCGATCGGGTGTGCTCCAGGACGTCGTCGGCCACCTCGAAGCTCTTCTCGGGATCGAACCCGAGCACCTTCTTCGTCGCGGCGAGCTCGTCGGCGCCGAGCGCCGAGCCGTGGATCTTGCCGGTGTTCTGCTTACCGGGAGCGGGCCAGCCGATGATGGTCTTCAGAACGATGAGGGAGGGCTTGTCGGTCTCGCCCTGAGCCGCCTCGATCGCGGCGTGGAGAGCAGCGGCATCCTCGACGTACTCGCCGGTCTTCTTCCAGTCGACGGTCTGGACGTGCCAGCCGTAGGCCTCGTAGCGAGCCGCGACGTCCTCGGTGAAGGCGACGTTGGTGTCGTCCTCGATCGAGATCTGGTTCGCGTCGTAGATGGCGATGAGGTTGCCGAGCTTCTGATGGCCGGCGAGGGAGCCGGCCTCGGCCGTGATGCCCTCCTGGATGTCGCCGTCGCTCGCGATGACGTAGACGAAGTGGTCGAACGGCGAGGTGCCGGCGGCGGCCTCCGGGTCGAACAGGCCGCGCTCGTAGCGAGCCGCGTAGGCGAAGCCGACGGACGTGGCGAGCCCCTGACCGAGGGGACCGGTCGTGATCTCGACGCCCTTGGTGTGGCCGTACTCGGGGTGTCCCGGCGTCAGCGAGCCCCACGTGCGCAGCGCCTGGAGGTCGTCGAGCTCGAGTCCGAAGCCGCCGAGGTAGAGCTGCACGTACTGCGTGAGCGAGGAGTGGCCCGCCGACAGGATGAAGCGGTCACGGCCGAGCCAGTCCGGGTCCGTCGGGTCGTGGCGCAGCACCCGCTGGTAGAGCAGGTAGGCGGCGGGAGCGAGGCTCATCGCAGTGCCGGGGTGGCCGTTTCCCACCTTCTCCACCGCATCCGCTGCCAGGACGCGGGCGGTGTCCACCGCGCGCCGATCGATCTCATCCCAACGAAGTTCCGACACTCAGTCGCCTTTCTCGAGCGGCGGCGCCTGCGCATGCCGGTCTCAGCGATGGTCGCGGAGGGGGTTCGGCGCTGGCGCGCGTGTGGCCCCAGCATAGCGATCGCGCCGCCGCGCCGGGGCCGCCGGGTCGCTGTGTGACGGCGCCGGCAGGAGGCCGCCGCCGGCGGTTCGCCCGTGGTGGCGGGCATCGGCGGCCGTGCGGGCTGGCGCGGGGGAGTGATGACCTAGACTAGGGGGGTTGACAGCGGCGAGATGCGGGGAGCGATGGACATCACGACGACAGCGGGCTCGGCATCCGTCGACACCTCTGGATCGTCGGCTCTCGGCGCGAAGATCCGCGCCTACGTCGCTCTGACGAAGCCGCGCGTCCTCGAGCTGCTCCTCGTGACGACCGTCCCGGTGATGCTGCTCGCCGCGGGAGGCATGCCGAGCATCTGGCTCGTGCTGGCCACCGTCGTCGGCGGCTCGCTGAGCGCCGGATCGGCCGCCGCGTTCAACATGTACCTCGACCGCGACATCGACGCGCATATGAAGCGCACCGAGAACCGTCCCATCGTGACCGGCGAGGTCTCGCCGCGCGGAGCGCTGACCTTCGCCTGGACCCTCGCCGTGGTCTCCACGGTCTGGCTGGCCGTCACGACGAACGTCGTCGCCGCGGCCCTGAGCGTCACCGCGATCTTCTTCTACGTCGTGATCTACACGATGATCCTCAAGCGCCGCACCGAGCAGAACATCGTGTGGGGCGGTATCGCGGGCTGCTTCCCGGTCGTCATCGGCTGGTCCGCCGTGACCGGCTCGCTCGACTGGCCGGCGCTCATCCTGTTCGTCCTGGTCTTCCTGTGGACGCCGCCGCACTACTGGCCGCTGTCGATGAAGTACAAGAAGGACTACGACGAGGTCGACGTTCCGATGCTCGGCGCGACCCGCGACAGCTCGCAGGTCGGGCTGCAGGTCATCCTCTACGCCTGGGCGACCGTCGCGTGCTCGCTGCTGCTCATCCCGGTCGCGCCGATGGGCGTCGTCTACACGGTGTCGGCCGTGGTGTTCGGCGGCTGGTTCCTCTACGAGTCGCACCGGCTCTACAACCGCGCCGTGCGCGGTGAGCAGGCGCGTCCGATGCGGGTGTTCCACGCATCGATCACCTACCTCACCCTGGTCTTCGTCGCCATCGCGGTCGACCCGCTGCTGCCCTTCTGACCCGTCTCGGTCCGAAGCGCTCCGGATCCGGGCCGACGCGTCGGAGCCCGAGACAGCAGCGGAGCACCGAGACAGCAGCGGCTGACCGCTGTCTCGGAGCTCGACTGCTGTCTCGCTGAGGCGAGGGATAACGCGCATCGGCCGTTCTCCGCGCCGCCCGAGGGCGGAGGATGCGGAGAACGGCCGGTTTGCGCAGATGCGCCGCGGGTCAGCGCTGCGGGGCGTCGCGGTGCGCCGCGTCAGCGGTGGCGGTGTCGATCTCGGTGGCGACGGTCTCGTCGCCGGTCCGGACCTCGGATGCCGCGGCATCACGGGCGTCCGACAGGTCGCGAGACGCCGCGGGCTCGTCCGCGAAGACCGGCGACGCGGCCGTGGCGGGCGCGGTCTCGACGACGGGCGCGACCTCGGCTGCGGTCTCGGCGTTCCGCGGCGCGGCGGGGACGAGCGCACGAGCGGCCGCCACGGCGAGGGCGAGCGCGAGGCCGACGACACCGGCGCCGACGAGCACGGCGCCGAAGACGCCCCAGACCTGACCGACGTAGACCTCGACACCGGTGGCGGTCCCATCGAGGATCGTCGCCTCCATGGTGCCGAGCTTGTCGACCAGGACGTAGGCTCCTGCGCCGATCGCTGCGACCGAGAGGACGACGAGCGTCCAGAACGGCACGCTGCGGACGAGGCGGGGGTGAACGGTCATAGTGCTCCTTCGATATTCGGCCGGATGCGGCCCGGAACACTCTGGACGCCGGACCTCGCCGGCACCGATGCGGCGCCTATGAGGGTTCTGTGTATGCCGCGACGCGCTCCGACGCCGGCGCGGTCGACACGCGGGGCGCCTTGAGTGCCATCACGACGGTCACCATCGCGGCCACGAGCGCCACCGCGAGCACCATGTGGATGTTGACGAGGACGATCGGAAGACCGGTGCGCGCCTGCCAGAGGCCGATCGCGATCTGCACCAGCTCGACGCCGAGAAGCAGCAGGCTCCACCGTCGCACCCGAGGGGCGACGGTCAGGGCGCCGACGACGAGCACGACGGTGAGCGCGAGCGTGACGTACGCCGGCCAGCTGTGGACGTGCTGCCAGAAGATCGGGTCGAGACCGTTGCGCGCCGCCGCGTCGTCACCGGCGTGCGGTCCGGCGCCCGTGAGCAGGATGCCCACGACGACCGTGACGGCGACGGCGAGAGTGGTCAGGTGGGCCGTCGCGGCGTACCAGACCGGCACCGCCCGCTCCCGCGGCCCGGGCGTCGCGTACAGGCGTACGAGGAAGGCGGTCGCGACGGCCACGAGCGCCGCCGAGATGAAGTAGTGGAGTCCGACGATGCTCGGGTGCAGGTGCAGCCACACGGTGATGCCGCCGACGACGGCCTGAACGATGATCCCCAAGCCGACGAGGAAGCTCAGCACGGGCAGCTCGCGGCGGTGCGCGCGCAGCCGGAAGACGGAGAGGAACGCCAGCAGCGCGACGATGACGAGGACGCCGGTGAGTGTTCGGTTGCCGAACTCGATCAGTCCGTGGATGCCCATCTCGGGTGTCGGGGTCAGCGATCCCTCGGTGCAGTACGGCCAGGTCTCGCAGCCCATGCCCGAGCCGGTGAGCCGCACGAGCCCGCCCGTGCCGACGATGCCGATGTTGGTGATGACGAGCAGCCATCCCATGACGCGCGTCCACCGGGTGATGGTGGTCGGCATGATCGTCGCGAGCAGTCCTGGGCGGGTGCGGACCTCGGTCATCGGACTCCTCCGGCGGCGCCTGATGTGCGCCTCATACGCTCTCGGCACGCCGCGGGTGGGGGCGTTGCCTGTAGAATCGGCTGTGTTCGGGATGGCGGCGCGTGTGCACGTCGTCCCCCACAGTCTAGGCGCGGCAACCGCGCCCATCAGGCCCGCGAATCGGCATCCCCGTCCACGTGACTCCCGTCGGAGTCGGGAATGCCGGGACGGATGACACCGTTGCGGTGCGAGGAGGAGGAAAGTCATGTCGGATGTGCTCATCGACCGACCGGAACTCGACGGCCTGGGGGTGTACGAGTTCGGCTGGCACGACACCGATGCCGCTGGCGCTGTGGCGCAGCGCGGCATCAACGAAGACGTCGTCCGCGGCATCTCGGCCCTCAAGAGCGAGCCGGAATGGATGCTGAAGACCCGCCTGAAGGGGTACCAGCTCTTCGGCCGCAAGCCGATGCCCACCTGGGGCGCCGACCTCAGCGACATCGACTTCGACAACATCAAGTACTTCGTGCGCTCGACCGAGAAGCAGGCGCAGTCGTGGGAGGACCTCCCGGCGGAGATCCGCGAGACCTACGAGAAGCTCGGCATCCCCGAGGCCGAGCGTCAGCGCCTGGTCGCCGGTGTGGCGGCGCAGTACGAGTCCGAGGTCGTCTACCACCAGATCCGCGAGGACCTGGAGCAGCAGGGCGTCATCTTCATGGACACCGATACGGCGCTGCGCGAGCACCCCGAGTTCTTCGAGGAGTACTTCGGCACCGTCATCCCCGCCGGTGACAACAAGTTCGCCGCACTGAACACGGCGGTGTGGTCCGGCGGATCGTTCGTGTACGTCCCGAAGGGCGTCCACGTCGAGATCCCGCTGCAGGCCTACTTCCGCATCAACACCGAGAACATGGGGCAGTTCGAGCGGACGCTGATCATCGCGGACGAGGACAGCTACGTCCACTACATCGAGGGATGCACCGCGCCGATCTACAAGAGCGACTCGCTGCACTCGGCCGTCGTCGAGATCATCGTGAAGAAGAACGCCCGCGTTCGCTACACGACCATCCAGAACTGGTCGAACAACGTCTACAACCTCGTCACCAAGCGCGCCGTCGCCCACGAGGGCGCGACGATGGAATGGGTCGACGGCAACATCGGCTCCAAGGTGACGATGAAGTACCCATCGATCTACCTGATGGGCGAGCACGCCAAGGGCGAGACGCTCTCGGTCGCCTTCGCCGGCCCGGGTCAGCACCAGGACGCCGGCGCCAAGATGATCCACATGGCGCCGTACACGCAGTCCTCGATCGTGTCGAAGTCAATCGCCCGCGGCGGCGGTCGCGCCGGCTACCGCGGCGAGGTCCGCGTCGATGCCAACGCGCACCACTCGGCGAACACCGTGCGCTGCGATGCGCTGCTCGTCGACACGATCTCGCGATCCGACACCTACCCGGCGATCGACATCCGCGTCGACGACGTCCAGCTCGGGCACGAGGCCACGGTGTCGAAGGTCAGCGAGGAGCAGCTGTTCTACCTCATGAGCCGCGGCATGCCCGAGGACGAGGCGATGGCGATGATCGTGCGCGGCTTCATCGAGCCGATCGCGCGCGAGCTCCCGATGGAGTACGCCCTCGAACTCAACAAGCTCATCGAGATGGGCATGGAAGGCAGCGTCGGTTGATGACGAGCGTCACCCAGGCCCCCGCCGCCGGTGAGAAGGGCCACGTCGACCCTGCGTCCTCGTTCGTGCCGGTGCAGACCCGTTCCGAGCGGCCGCACTCGTTCGATCCCGCGGACTTCGACGCGCCCTCGGGTCGAGAGGTCAACTGGAAGCACACGCCCGTCGATCGGCTGCGTCCGCTCTTCGCCGATGAGGCCGGCCCGACCGGTGTCATCGACGTCGAGGTGAGTGCCCCCGCCGAGGTGCGACAGTCCCGCCTCCGGGCGGGCGAGAGCCCGCGCGGCGAGGTCTTCCGTCCCGAGGACCTGCCGAGCGCCGTTGCCTGGTCGCAGGAGTCCGAGGCGCCGCTGCTGAGCATCCCCGCGAACGTCGAGCTGTCCGAGCCCGTCGTGGTGCGGTTGCACGGCACGGGCGGGGTCGCGCACGCGCACGTCGTCATCGAGGCTCAGGCGAACGCGCGCGGGACGGTGATTCTCCGACACGAGGGGACCGCGCAGCACGCGCAGAACGTCGAGATCATCGCGCGCGACGGGTCGGCCCTGACGGTCGTCTCGTTGCAGCGCTGGGACGATGACGCGGTCCACGCGTCGGCGCACCAGGCCCGGGTCGACCGCGATGCATCCCTCACGCACGTCGTCGTCAGCCTCGGCGGCGGGGTCGTCCGTGTGAATCCGTCGGTCGAGCTCGCGGGCTCCGGCGCGCAGGGCAAGCTCTACGGGCTGTCCTTCGCCGATGCCGGTCAGCATCTCGAGAGCCAGGTCTACCTCCACCACAAGGGCCCGCACACCGTCGGCGACGTGCTCTACAAGGGCGCGCTGCAGGGTGAGAGCGCGCACAGCGTCTGGATCGGCGACGTGCTCATCGGACCGGATGCCGTCGGCACCGACTCGTACGAGGCGAACCGCAACCTCGTCCTCACGGACGGCGCGCGTGCCGACTCCATCCCGAACCTCGAGATCGAGACCGGTGACATCCAGGGCGCCGGGCACGCGAGCGCGACCGGCCGGTTCGACGACCAGCAGCTGTTCTATCTGCAGGCCCGCGGCATCCCCGAAGCCGAGGCCCGCCGTCTCGTCGTCCTCGGCTTCCTCGCCGAGATCGTCCAGAAGATGGGCGTCGACGAGCTGACCGACGAACTGCTCGGAGCCATCGAGGCCGAGCTCGCCGCCGGAGCCGACGCGTGAGCGCGCAGAAGGTCCTGAAGCTCAGCGAGCTCGAGCAGGACACCGCGGTGCGCGTCGTCGTCGACAAGGTTCCGATGGCCGTCGTCCTCGACGGCAACGGCGAGGTCCACGCGATCGGCGACGTCTGCACGCACGGCGACATCTCGCTGTCCGAGGGCTTCGTCGAGGGCGACACGCTCGAGTGCTGGGCCCACGGCTCCGCGTTCTCGCTGCGCACCGGCCAGCCTCTCAACCTCCCGGCCTACGAGCCGGTCCCCGTCTACGAGGTCACGATCGAGGGGGACGACATCCTCATCGATCCCACGGTCATCCGTGACACGACCAGCGATGTGAAGTGAAGTAAGGAACCCGACATGTCTGTTCTCGAGATCCGCGACCTGCATGTGACGGTCGAGACCGAGGCGGGGGCCACCCCGATCCTCAACGGCGTCACCCTGACCGTGCGCACCGGCGAGACCCACGCGATCATGGGCCCGAACGGCTCCGGCAAGTCCACGCTCGCCTACGCGATCGCCGGCCACCCCAAGTACACCGTCACGAGCGGCTCGATCTCGCTCGACGGCGAGGACGTTCTCGAGATGTCCGTCGACGAGCGGGCGCGTGCGGGACTGTTCCTCGCGATGCAGTACCCCGTCGAGGTCCCCGGCATCACGGTGACGAACTTCCTCCGCACCGCGAAGACCGCGGTCGCCGGCGAGGCGCCCGCCATCCGCTCGTGGACGAAGGACGTCAAGCAGGCGATGGCCAACCTGCGCATGGATCCCAAGTTCGCGCAGCGCAACGTCAACGAGGGCTTCTCGGGTGGCGAGAAGAAGCGGCACGAGATCCTGCAGCTCGAGCTGCTCAAGCCGGCGATCGCGGTTCTCGACGAGACCGACTCCGGTCTCGACGTCGACGCGCTGAAGATCGTCTCGGAGGGCGTCAACCGCGCCAAGGGCGAGACCGACCTGGGCGTTCTCCTCATCACGCACTACACGCGCATCCTCCGCTACATCCAGCCGGAGTTCGTGCACGTGATGGTCAAGGGTCGCATCGTCGAAGAGGGCGGTCCCGAGCTCGCCGACCGTCTCGAGGAAGAGGGCTACGACCGTTTCCTCGACGCCGACACGCCCGTCGACGCCTGAGACACGCGTAGGATCGTTACATGACCGCAACACTCGCTCCCGAGAAGTATGACGAGGTCACCGAAGCGCTGAAGGACGTGATGGACCCCGAACTGGGGATCAACGTCGTCGACCTCGGTCTCATCTACGACCTCGCCTGGGACGACGAGAACGACGCGCTGATCATCCACATGACGCTCACCTCGGCGGGCTGCCCGCTCACCGATGTGCTCGAGGAGCAGACGGCGCAGGCGCTCGATGACGTCGTCGAGCGGTTCCGGATCAACTGGGTCTGGATGCCGCCGTGGGGTCCCGAGCGGATCACCGACGACGGCCGCGACATGATGCGGGCACTCGGCTTCGCCATCTGATCCCGCCCTCGCGGGGGGCTCACGACGGCGTCATCCGGCGTCACCTCCAGGGCACGTGGCCGGCCGCGCGATTAGGCTCGCCGGATGAGCATCCAGCCCCTCGACGCCCTCCCGCTCGAGACGCTGCGGCGACGGTCGAGCACGAAGTGGCGATCGTTCCCGCACGACGTCATCCCGATGTTCGTCGCCGAGATCGACTTCGCCCTCGCCGAGCCGATCACGCGTGCGCTGCACGAGGCGGTCGAGCTCGGCGACACCGGGTACACCCCGCCGCAGCCCGGCGTCCGCGAAGCTTTCGTCGGCTTCGCCGAGCGCCGCTGGGGATGGTCCGTCGACCCCGAGCGGGTCCGCTGGACCGGCGACGTGATGATGGGCGTGGTGGAGCTGCTGCGCGCGACCGTCGCGCCGGGCGAGCGCGTCGTCGTCAACCCGCCGGTGTATCCGCCCTTCTTCGACACCGTCGCCGAGGCCGGAGCGGTCGTCGAGGAGGTACCGCTGCTCGACACGGGCGACGGCTGGCAGCTCGATCTCGCCGGGATCGAGGCAGCGCTGGCGGCCGGCGCGCGCGCCGTCCTCCTCTGCAACCCGCACAACCCGACGGGAACCGTCTTCCCGCGTGAGGCGCTGCGAGAGCTCGCCGCGATCGCGGCTCGTCACGGAGCCGTCGTCATCAGCGACGAGATCCACGGCCCGCTCGCCTCGTCGGACACGCCGTTCACCCCGTTCCTGACGGTCTCGGCCGACGCTGAAGCCGTCGGGTACGTCGTGACCAGTGCGTCCAAGGCGTACAACCTCGCCGGTCTCAAGTGCGCGGTCATCGTGACGGCATCCGAGGCCCACGCCCGGATCGTGCAGGCACTGCCGTGGGAGGTCGAGTGGCGCACGGGGCTGTTCGGTGCGATCTCCGCCGTCGCCGCCTTCTCGTCGGAGTCGGACGCCTGGTTGGACGCGCTGCTGGCCCGCCTGGATGCCAACCGACGACTGCTGGCGGATCTGCTCGCCGAGCACCTTCCCCGTGCGCGCTACCGGCTGCCCGAGGCCGGCTTCCTCGCGTGGATCGACGTCTCGGCCTACGGCTGGGGCGATGACCCCGCCGATCCGATCCGCGAGGGTGCGGGTGTCGCGTTGCACCATGGGCCGTTCTTCGGCAGCCAGGGGCGCGGACACGTGCGCCTGAACTTCGGGTGCGGTCCGGACGTGCTGCGCGAGGCGCTCCAGCGGATCGGGGCCTTCGCGCGCGAGGCCGCCGCGGCGTCGAGCGCTGGAACCGTCGCCGAGCTCGTCTCCCGCCGCTGACGCCTCACCGGCGCACGGAACCGGCGGTCAGTTCTCCGATCGGCCCAGCCGCCAGTAGCCCATGAACGCCACCGCCCGGCGATCGACGCCCACCTCGCCCACGAGATGACGACGCAGGGTCTTGATCGCCGAGGCTTCGCCGGCGAGCCAGGCGTACAGCGGCGCGCGCTTCAGAGCCGCGCCGCCCTTCGCGGTGCGCGGCACCTCCCACAGGATGTCGGTGTCGACGTCGATCTCCTCGACCTCGGCGCCGATACCCGCCGGCGCGAGCCGGTGGGCGACGCCCTGCACCGCGTCGATCAGGTGTTCGTGGCGTGCCGCCTCGCTCCGCCGCGCCGAGACGGCGAACTCGAAGCCCGGGTGGGCGGGGAGGTAGGCGGCATCCTCGGCGCGGGGGAGCTCGAGCACCACGACACCGCGGGCCTCGGGGGGCAGCTGTTCGAGGATCACCGCGATCGCGGGAGCGGCCGTCTCATCGCCGGCGAGGAGCAGCGCATCGGTATCGGCCGGCGGGACGAAGTCGATGCCGAGGCTGACGCCTCGATGCTCGGTCGTCGGCCCGAGGATGAGCACCTCGTCGCCGATCGAGGCTCCCGCGATCCACGCGGACGCCGGCCCCAGCACGTCGTGGGCCACCATGTCGATGTCGACCTCGCCGGATGCCGCGCGCACCGCCCGCGTCGTGTACGTGCGCATCACGGGGCGGTCCGCCGCCGGCATCTCCCGCCACCGGTCGTACCAGTCCTCGCCGGTCGGCATGGCGTCCACGCCGGCGGTCTCGGTGGGAAAGAGGATCTTCACCCGTTGGTCGAACCCGGGGTCGCCGTACCCGCGCAGGTCGTCGCTGCGGAAGGTGAAGCGGCGGAAGCTGGGCGTCAGATCGGTGATCGCCGCGACGGGTGCGCGGAAGAAGCCGAGGGGATTCTGAGACATCGGTACTCCGGTCAGGCGGTGGCGTCGTGCGGGGCGGGTACGTGGTGGCGCCCGATCGGCAGCACGAGGGGTCGCCCGGTCAGCGGATCGGGGATGACCCGGCTGTCGAGGCCGAACACCGCTCGGACGGTGTCGGCCGTGAGGACATCGCCGGGATCGCCGGCGGCGTAGAGACGCCCGCCCGCCATCGCGACGAGGTGGTCGGCGTAGCGCGCGGCGAGGTTGAGGTCGTGGAGCACCATCACGATCGTCGTCCCGCGCGATCGGTTGAGATCGGTGAGCAGATCCAGGACGTCGATCTGGTGGCTGACGTCGAGGAAGGTCGTCGGCTCGTCGAGGAGGAGCACGTCGGTCTGCTGCGCGAGCGCCATGGCGATCCACACGCGTTGACGCTGCCCGCCCGACAGCTCGTCCACCGACCGATCGGCCAGTGCCGCGGTGTCGGTCGCCTCCAGCGCGTGCGCGATCGCCGCGTCGTCCTCCGTCGTCCAGCGAGCGAGGGGGCCGTGGTGAGGTGTGCGGCCGCGGCTCACGAGGTCGGAGACGGCGATGCCCTCGGGCGCGATGGGGGATTGCGGCAGGAGGCCGAGCTGACGGGCCACCTGCTTGGTCGGCAGCCGATGGATGTCCTTGCCGTCGAGCAGGACTCGACCCGCGCGCGGCGAGAGCAGGCGCGCGAGCGATTTCAGCATCGTCGACTTGCCGCAGGCATTGGCGCCCACGATCGCGGTGATGCGTCCGCCGGGCACGCCGAGCGTCAGGTCGTCGACGATCACCCGGTCGCCGTAGCCGAGGCGGAGTCCCTCGGCGGCGAGTGTGCGGTCGGCGGTCATAGGGAACCTCCGGAACGGCTGCTGCGGATGAGCAGGAGGATGAGGTACGGAGCGCCCAGCACGCCGGTGACCACCCCGACGGGCAGTCGGAGACCGAGCAGGTACTGCGCGACCAGGTCGGCGACGAGCACCAGCAGGGAGCCGAAGAGCCCGGCCGCAAGCACGGGCGAGCCCACCGGCCCCAGCAGGCGGGCGGCGATGGGGCCGGACAGGAACGCCACGAACGAGATCGGGCCGGCGGCGGCCGTGGCGAAGGCGAGGAGGGCGACGGCGGCGACGATGAGAAGGATGCGGCGGCGCTCGACCGGAACGCCGAGTCCGGCGGCCGCGTCGTCGCCGAGCCGCATGAGTTCGAGGTCGCGCGTCAGCCAGAGCAGCACCGGGACGACGACGAGCATCGTCAGGGCGAGGGGGGCCGCCTGTTCCCAGGAGCTCCCGTTGAGGTTGCCGGTGATCCAGCGCATCGCGGCCTGCAGGTCCCACTCGGCGGCTCGGGAGAGGACGTACGACACCACGCTGTTGAAGATCGCGGCGACACCGATGCCGATCAGGATGAAGCGGGCGCCGGCGCCGCCGTCCTTGTACGCGAGAAGGTAGATCGCCATCGCGGTCACGAGCGCCCCCACCGTCGCGACGAACGACACCGAGGTCGGATCGAGCGAGAGGAACACGATGCCCACCACCGCTGCGGCACTGGCCCCGGCGTTGACGCCGATGATGTCGGGGCTCGCGAGCGGGTTGCGCAGCATCGTCTGGAAGACGGCGCCGCCCATGCCGAAGCACAGCCCGGTGAGCAGCGCGACGGTCGCGCGGGGGAGCCGCAGCTCGCCGACGGTGAACGATGCGCCGGGCACGGTCTGACCGGTGATCACGCCCCAGACCTCGGCGGGGGTGTAGAAGGTCTGGCCGACCATCAGCGAGAGGAGGTAGGTGGCTGCGACCGCGATCGCGAGACCGCCGACGACGAGCAGCCGGCGTCGGCGCCGGCGCGCGCGTCCGCGCGCGACAGCGCCGAGGGTGGCCGGTGAGGGCACGGTGACGGTCACAGGGCACGCATCCTCTGCCGTCGGACGATCGCGATGAAGAAGGGTGCGCCGATGAGGGCGGTCACGATGCCCACCTCGATCTCCTGCGGGCGGGCGATCACCCGGCCGACGACGTCGGCGAGGGTCAGCAGGCCGCCGCCCACGACGGCGCTCACGGGCAGCAGCCAGCGGTGGTCCGGGCCGACGATCAGGCGGCAGACGTGCGGCACGATCAGTCCGACGAACCCGATCGGTCCGGCGACGGCGGTCGCCGCGCCGCACAGGATGACGGCTCCGGCGGCCGAGACGAGCCGTGCGATGCGGATCCGCTCGCCGAGGCCGGCGGCGAGCTCGTCGCCGAGAGCCAGCGAGTTGAGCGCGCCGCTGGAGCCGATGCAGACGAGGACGCCCACGAGGAGGAACGGGGCGACGAGGGCGATCTTCTCGAACGTCCCGCCGCCGACGCCGCCGATCTGCCAGAAGCGGAAGACGCTCATGACGTCGATGCGGGGGAGCAGGATCGCGCTGATGAGAGACGTGAAGGCCACCGCGGTGGCGGCGCCGGCGAGGGCGAGCTTGAGCGGGCTCGCACCGCCGCGCCCGAGCGAGCCGATGGTGTAGACGAAGACGGCGGCGACGGCGGCGCCGAGCATGGCCAGCCAGATGTAGCCGAAGGCACTCGTCACGCCGAAGAATGCCAGTCCGATGACGACGGCGAGGGAGGCGCCGCCGTTGATGCCGAGGATCTGCGGGTCGGCGAGCGGATTGCGGGTCACGCCCTGCATCACGGTGCCGGCGACGGCCAACGCGGCGCCGACCAGAAGGGCGAGGATCGTGCGCGGAACGCGCTTGGCGACCGCGGCGGCCGATGCGCTGTCGATGTCGCCTCGAAGCCCGTCGACGATGTCGCCGATGCCCACGGCGCGCGTGCCGAAGGTCACCGACAGCGCCGCGATGGCGGCGACGACCACGATCAGGATGACGAGCCAGACGGCCTTCCGCCGCCGCGAGTGGCGTCGAGAGGACGCTGTCGCGGCGGCGGGGGCCGGTGCGGTGAGGGTGCTCACGGCATCCGGATCGCGGGGGATCCGGTCACGAGGCGACCTTCTGCGCGGCAGCGCCGATGAGGTCGATGTACTCGGAGGTGAGTGCGTTCGGGATCGACAGCGGGCTGGGGTTCGCGGCTGCCGAGAGCGGCGCGTTGGCGATGGGCAGGATCACGACGGCGCCGTCGGCCACGGCGGGGATCCGCGAGAGCAGCGGGTCGGCCTGCATCGCCGCGAGCGTCGTGTCGTCGCCGTAGGTCACGAGCAGCTGGAGGTCGTCGAAGCGCTCGATCTCCTCGGTGCTGTTGGTGATCCAGAACTGGTCGGTGCTCTGCGACTGCTCGGCGACGGTCGACGCGGGCGTCAGCCCGAGGTCCTCGAGGAAGAGGGGGCGCGGGTCCTCGGTCGAGTAGAACCCGATCTGGCTCAGGTCGGTCGCGTCGAACGAGCTGAAGAGCGAGGTCTTGCCCGCGATGTCGGGGAAGGCGCCGGTGAGGTCGGCGAGGTGCGTCGTCAGGTCGGCGACGAGGGCCTCCGCCTCCGTCTCGAGCCCGAGCGCCGTGCCGTTGATGATCGTGAGGTCCTGCCAGCTCGTGCCCCACGCGACGTCGGGGTAGGCCACGACGGGTGCGATCTTGCTCAGCGTGTCGTAGTCCTGCTGGGTCAGTCCCGAGTAAGCGGCGAGGATGACGTCCGGCTGCGTGTCGGCGACGGCTTCGAAGTCGATGCCCTCGGCCTCGTCGAAGAGGACGGGGGTCTCGGCGCCGAGCTCGTCGAGCTTGTCCTTGACCCACGGCAGGATGCCGTCGCCGTCGTCGTCGCCCCAGGTGACGGCCGGCATGCCGACGGGCACGACGCCCAACGCGAGAGCGGCTTCCTGGTTGCCCCACGAGACCGTGGCGACACGGGTGGGCTTGCTGTCGATCGTCGTCTCGCCGAACGCGTGATCGATCGTGACGGGGAAGGCGTCGCCGGACGCACCGCCGTCTGCTGCGGGGGCGTCGGCGGGTGCGCTCGACGTGGCGCAGCCGGCGAGGAGAAGGGATGCCGCGGCGAGCGCGACGAGGGCGGTGCGAGTGCGACGCACGATGCCTCCAAGGGGCGGTGAGTAAGGGCAGGCTTACTTTACGTCGCGGGTGGCCATCGCGCGAATCCGCTGCAGTCGCGCTGAAGGTGGAGACGCCGACGGCCCCGGCCGCGGATGCGGCGGCCGGGGCCGTGAGGGAGGTGGCGGCGGTGCAGCGAACCGTCAGCGACGGGTGCGACGCTCCGCGAGGCGGACCAGACCCCAGGCCGCGGGGACCAGTGCGGCGGCCGCGGCCGCTTTGATGAGGCCGGGGACGATGAAGGGCCACACGCCGGCGTCGAGCACGCCCGCGAGGGTCACGTCGACTCCCGCGATGCCGAGCATGACCGCGAGGTAGGGGACGCCGATGAGGAACGGGATGATCGAGGCGGCGACGAAGCCGACGAAGGCGAGCACCGGCTTCCGGTCCCACGCGCGCTCGGCGAACCAGCCGGCGACGAAGGCCGCCGGGATGAAGCCGAGGACGAAGCCGAACGAGGGGAGCAGCGCGTAGGCGGGGCCGGCGGTGAGACCGGCGAAGACCGGCGCGCCGGCGAGACCCGCGAGCAGGTACGTCGTGAGGGCTGCGGCGCCGCGTCGGGCGCCGAGGGCGGCGCCGACGGCGATGACGCCGAGGGTCTGCCCCGTGATCGGCACCGGCCCGATGAAGAACGCGACCTTAGCCAGAAGTGCGACGAGGGCCGCGCCGGTCAGCACGAGGGCGACGTCGAGGGCTCGGGCCCGTGCGATGGCGGCGGGGCGGCCGAGGACGTCGGCGAGGACGCGACGAGAGGGGGCGCTGGCGATCGACATGGGGCTCCTTCGGGACGGGGGAGGGCCGAGAGGCGCCCTCGCTCGATCAGCCTATGGCTGGGCCTGCGGAGCGCTGGGTGTCGATTGTCGACAAAGCAACACGGGAATCGATGGAGGTCGTCGATCGTGCTGCGAGGCTTCCGGCGCGCGGGGCCGAGCGACCGGGGATAGGATGGGAGGCTGGCCGATCGGCCGCCTCTCCCCGACGAATGGACCTCTGCTGTGCTCTCCGTGCACGATCTCGAAATCCGCGTGGGCGCGCGAACGCTGATGTCGGACGTGTCGTTCCGGGTGACCGGCGGCGACAAGATCGGGCTCGTCGGCCGCAACGGCGCGGGCAAGACGACGCTGACGAAGGTCCTCGCCGGCGATCTGCTGCCCGCGGAGGGACGGGTCGACCGGTCGGGCGAGCTCGGCTATCTGCCGCAGGACCCGCGCTCCGGCGATCCCGAGATGCTGGCGCGCACCCGCATCCTCGACGCGCGAGGACTCGGAACCATCGCCGTCGACATGCAGACGGCATCCCTCGAGATGGCATCCGACGACGCGACGCTCGCCGCCAAGGCGATGCGGCGCTACGGCAACCTCATGGAGCGCTTCGAAGCCCTCGGCGGCTACTCCGCCGAGGCCGAGGCGGCATCGATCGCCCACAACCTGTCGCTGCCCGACCGCATCCTCGACCAGCCCCTCAAGACGCTCTCCGGCGGACAGCGCCGCCGTATCGAGCTCGCGCGCATCCTGTTCTCCGATGCGCAGACGATGATCCTCGACGAGCCGACCAACCACCTCGACGCCGACAGCGTCGTGTGGCTCCGCGAGTTCCTCAAGGGGTACAAGGGCGGGCTGATCGTCATCAGCCACGACGTCGAGCTCGTGGGCGAGACGGTCAACCGCGTGTTCTACCTCGACGCGATGCGCCAGGTCATCGACGTCTACAACATGAACTGGAAGAACTACCTGCGCCAGCGCGTCGCGGACGAGGAGCGCCGCAAGAAGGAGCGGGCGAACGCCGAGAAGAAGGCGACGTCGCTGCAGCAGCAGGCCGCGCGCTTCGGCGCGAAGGCGAGCAAGGCCGCCGCCGCCCATCAGATGGTCGCCCGAGCTGAGAAACTGCTCTCCGGCCTCGACGAGGTGCGCCAGGAGGATCGCGTCGCGAAGCTCCGCTTCCCGAAGCCGGCACCGTGCGGCAAGACGCCGCTCATGGCGTCGGGACTGTCGAAGTCGTACGGCTCCCTCGAGATCTTCACGGATGTCGATCTGGCGATCGATCGCGGTTCGAAGGTGGTCATCCTCGGTCTCAACGGTGCGGGGAAGACGACGCTCCTGCGCATCCTCGCCGGCGTCGACCAGCCCGACACCGGCGTCCTCGAGCCCGGCCACGGACTGCGCATCGGCTACTACGCCCAGGAGCACGAGAATCTCGACGTCGCACGCTCGGTGCTGCAGAACATGATGTCGTCCGCTCCGGACATCACCGAGACCGAAGCGCGCAAGGTGCTCGGCTCGTTCCTGTTCACCGGCGACGATGTGCTGAAGCCGGCCGGCGTGCTCTCGGGAGGCGAGAAGACGCGTCTGTCTCTCGCGACGCTCGTCGTGTCCTCGGCGAACATGCTCCTGCTCGATGAGCCCACGAACAACCTCGATCCGGCCTCCCGCGACGAGATCCTCGGTGCGCTCGCCCACTACGAGGGCGCGGTAGTCCTGGTCTCGCACGACGAGGGGGCGGTGGAGGCGCTCAATCCCGAGCGCGTCCTCATCCTGCCCGACGGCGTCGAGGACATCTGGGGCCGCGATTACCTCGAGCTGATCACGCTCGCCTGACCGCGGCCGCGTCAGCTCCGCGACGAGTCGAGGATCGCGTCCTCGTCCTGCATGTCGCGGTCGCGCTTGCCGCCACCGCGCCGACGCAGGCTCGGCGGGACCACGGATGCCACGACCGGCACGCGCGGCCGGTCCGCCGCGTCCGGGGCTCCCGTTCCGATGGAGGCGGACGAGGTCTTCGCGGGCGCGGTGTCCGCCATGGCCGCCGCCTCCGCCGCGTCCTCGCGACGGTGACGCACCTCGGTGCGGATCATGTACCAGATGAAGACGAAGCCCATGATGGCGAAGAGGATCCACTGGATCGCGTACGAGAGGTGCGGACCCGGGTCCTCTGTCGGCGTCGGGAGAGCGCCGGGAACCGTCTCGGGTGCGGGGTCCTCCGACACGAGCTGACCGTACGCCGAGGTGACCGTCTCGTCGCCGAGACCCGCCTCGGCGACGACCAGATCGAGGTTGATGGTCGGGACCTGACCCGCCGGGGCGGATCGACCCGACGTCGGGGCGGCCTCGACGGGCTTCAACCGTGCCACGACCGTCGCGGCGCCCGACGGCGGCGCCGGAACCGCTGCCGGGTCGGGGCTGTCGGTTGCGGGCGGTACCCAGCCTCGATCGATGACGAAGACGCGTCCGTCCTCGGTGCGGAACGGCACGAGCACCTCGAAGGCGGACGTGCCGCCGTGCGGACGGTTGCGCACGAGCACCTGCTGATCGGGCAGGTACTCGCCGACCAGCTCGACGGGGCGCCATTCGTCCGCGGGCGAGAACTCGCCGCCCGCGGCGATGAGATCGCCCACGGGTACCGGGGCGGCGTCGTAGTTCGCCTCGACCAGCGCGAGCTGCTCGCTGCGCGATTCGTTGCGTGTGAACTGCCAGTTCGACAGGAACGCGCAGGCGATCGCGAAGGCGACAGCCACCGCGACGTAGCCCGACCAGCGCAGCGCGGTGCGACCGTTCATCGCGGAGCCTCCGCCGGTCCCGATCCGGCACCGGCTCTCGCCTCGACGGCGACCGGGAAGTCGCGCGCGGCCAGGAACTCGCGCAGGTAGGCGACATGCTCGTCGCACGCCAGCCACACCTTGCGCCGATCGGGGGTGTGGATCCGGGGGTTCCGCCAGACGACCTGCCACGCGGCCGTGGCGCGGCATCCCGCACGGGAGCAGACGATCTCGCTCACTCGGGTCGTGTCTCGCGCACTTCGATCACGTTCGGTCGTTGCGGAAGCGGCTCGGCCGGGCGCGGCGGCTCGGCCGTCAGCGCCTGCAGGGGCGATTCCGCATCCGGCTCGTGGACGTCGTCGCCGACATTCGCGAGCACGACCGCGACGTAGGGGAGGAAGACCGCGCCGACCGCGAAGATCGCCGTCTGCCAGCCGTACGGCGTGATCACGACCATGAGGATGAAGCACACGACGCGGATCGCCATCATGATGAAGTACTTCGTCATGCGGCGATTCGACGAGTCGCGCGGCGCGCGCGGCAGCGACGTCGCGGAGGGGGTGCCGGTCTGGTGTTTCACGGTCCCTCCAGGGTACGCCCGCCGGAGGGTGCAGGGACGGGATCAGAACCCTGAGGAGTAGCTGCTGTAGCTGGAATCCTGCTGGACCGCCCATCCGATGAACGAGGCGAACAGGATGATGCCCAGCACGGCGAACGCGAGGCCCGCGTAGCCGATGATGAGGCCCGCGAGCGCCATCCCGCGGCCCTTCTCGGCCGTCCGCTTGATCTGCGCGAGCGAGATGTGGCCCATGATCACGCCGGCGATCGATCCGATGATCGGCAGGATGAAGACGATGCCCACGATCGACGCGATCATCGAGATGATCGCGAGCACGTTGGTCTTCTGCTGCTGGTAGGCGCCGTATGCACCGCCGTAGGCGGGGGCCGGGTAGGCGGCGGGCTGGTAGCCGCCGGCGGGAGCCGAGTAGCCGGAGGGCGGCGCCGATGCGTACGGCGGGGCCGCGGGCGGCGCCGGCGGGGTGTAGGGAGCGTCCCCGGAGGTCGGCTGCGGCTGCTGCGGCGGGTTGGTGTCGCTCACATCTGCTCCTTCTCGACGTTGCCGCCCAGCCTATCGGGGGAGCGGCGCGTGCCTCGTGCAGGTCGGAGAGCCGGGCGCCAGGGACGCTGCCCGCTAAGCTTGCCGGGTTCACCGCCCCCGTCCCTGGAGAGCTGCATGTCCGAGTCCCGCGTCGTCCTGGTCACCGGTGGAAACCGCGGCATCGGCCGCGCCATCGCCGAGCGCTTCGTCGCCGACGGCCACCGTGTCGCCGTGACCGCGCGGTCCGGCGAGGGCCCTGAGGGGACGCTGACCGTTCGAGCGGACGTCACCGACGCGGCCTCGATCGATGCCGCCTTCACGCAGGTCGAGAACGAGCTCGGCCCGGTCGAGGTCGTCGTGGCGAACGCGGGGATCACGAAGGACACGCTCCTGCTGCGCATGAGCGAGGACGACTTCGACTCGGTCGTCGCCACGAACCTGGGCGGCGCCTTCCGCGTGGTCAAGCGCGCCTCCAAGGGGATGCTGCGCGCACGCTGGGGCCGGGTGATCCTCATCTCCAGCGTCGTGGGCCTCTTCGGGTCGGCCGGCCAGATCAACTATGCGTCGTCGAAGGCGGGTCTGGTGGGTTTCGCGCGATCCCTCACCCGTGAGCTCGGCGCCCGCGGCATCACGTCGAACGTCGTGGCTCCGGGGTTCATCGAGACCGATATGACCGCCGCCCTCCCGGAGGAGACGCAGGCCGAGTACAAGCGGAGCATCCCCGCGGCCCGCTACGGCTCCGCGGCGGAGGTCGCCGGCGCCGTCGCGTGGCTCGCCTCCGACGACGCGGCCTACATCTCCGGCGCCGTCATCCCGGTCGACGGCGGCCTCGGCATGGGTCACTGACCGAGCGGCATCCTGACCTCGCGCCCGCGGGCGATCTCACCCGAGCGCATCGACGATCGCCCGCGTGAGGGCCTCGGGCTGCGAGAACTGCGGCCAGTGTCCGCTGCCGAGGCGCGTGACGGCGCGATCCTCGATCGCCTCGAACTCGCCGAGGAACGGCGGCCATCCCGCGAGCATGTCGAGCAGAGCGGCATCGTCGGCTGCTCCCGACAGCACCCGCACGGGAACGTCGAACCGACGCGCGTCCTCGAGCACGATGGCATCGGTGGGGACGCGCGCCGGCACGGTGTGCGTGCGCGCGGCCCAGCGCTCGCGCGTCGGTGCGTCGAGGTCGGCGACGTCGGGCTCGTCGAACGAGTCCCAGCCCGGGAAGGGGACGACGCCGTCCACGACCGGGAACTCCGATATCTCCGCTCCCGGAGCGGGTGGCACCGAATCGACCAGCACCACTCGGGCGACGCGGTCGGGCCGTGCCGACGCGGCGCCCCATGCGACGTTGCCGCCGCCGCTGTGGCCGACCAGGGCGACCGGCGCGGGCAGCTCGTCGATGCGAGCCACGACGTCGGCGATCCAATCGGCGAGACCGATGTCGGCGCTCTCGCTCGCCGTGGCTCCGACACCCGGAAGGGTGACGGGGTGGGGAGTGTGGCCGGCCGCTCGCAGACCGGGGACCACATCGTCCCACGAGGAGGCGTCGAGCCACAGGCCCGGGATCAGAATCAGTTCCATGGCGCCGACGCTAGACCTCGCCGCCGACATCCGACAGGGCGGCGTCAGGGCAGGAGCGGAATGAGTTCGCGCAGGTCGACCGGATCCACGACGAGGTCGGCCTGACGCCGTACGGCGGGCTTGGCGTTGAAGGCGACGCCGAGGCCGGCGGCCGCCAGCATCCGCAGATCGTTCGCACCGTCGCCTACGGCGATGGTCGAGCGCAGCGGGACACGTCGGTCGTCTGCCCACTCTCGCAGTGACGCGGCCTTGGCCTCGGCGTCGACGACGTCGCCCGAGACGGTGCCGTCCAGCCGGTCGTCCGCGACGGAGAGCCGGTTCGCCCGCCAGACGTCGACGCCGAGGTCCGGGGCGATCGTGTCGAGCACCTCGTGGAATCCGCCCGAGACGACGGCCGCCACGCCGTCGCGGGAATGGATCGCCTCGATCAGCTCGCGCGCGCCCGGGGTCGGCTCGACCCGCGCGATGACACGCGGGAACGCCGTCAGCGGCACGCCGCTCAGGGCGTGGACGCGGGAACGCAGGCTCGTCGCGAAGTCCACCTCGCCGCGCATCGCCGCCTCGGTCGCGGCTGCGACCTCGGCCCCGCGACCGGCCTCGTCGGCGATGAGCTCGATGACCTCGTTGCGCAGGAGGGTGGAATCGGCGTCGAAGACCACCAGGAAGCGGGGATGCGGCATCCCTCCACGCTAGCGGCCGGCAGGCTCAACGATCGACGCGGACGTTCTTGCCGACGATCGTGATGCCGCTGTCGGTGACGGTGAAGCCCCGGGCGATGTCGCGGTCGCGATCGACACCGACGGTCGCGCCGTCCTCGAGCACGACGTTCTTGTCGAGGATCGCTCGGTTCACCCGGGCGCCGGCGCCGACGCTCACGTAGTCGAACAGCACCGAGTCGGTGATCGTCGCGCCGCCGCCCGACAGGGTCCACGGACCCACGACGCTGCGCTCGAGGTGGGTGCCCGAGAGCACCGAGCCGAGCGAGACGATCGAGTCGATCGCGTTGCCCATCCGTCCGACGCTGTCGCGCACGAACTTGGCGGGCGGCGAGTTCACCGACTGCGAGTGGATCTGCCAATCGGTGTTGTAGAGGTTGAACACCGGCAGGGTCGAGATGAGGTCCATGTGCGCGTCGAAGAACGACTCGATCGTCCCCACGTCGCGCCAGTAGTTGCGATCGCGCGGGGTCGAGCCGGGGACGTCGTTGCGCTTGAAGTCGTAGACGGCCGCCTCGCCCCGGTCGACGAAGTACGGGACGATGTCGCCGCCCATGTCGTGGTTCGACGTCGGCAGCTCGCCGTCCGTCTCGACGGCCTCGATGAGCGCGTCGGTGTCGAAGATGTAGTTGCCCATCGAGGCGAGCACCTCGTGCGGCGAGTCGGGCAGGCCCGCGGGGTCCTGCGGCTTCTCGAGGAAGGCGCGGATCCGGGTGTCGTCGGCGGGGTCGACGTCGATGACACCGAACTGGTTCGCGAGCGAGATCGGCTGGCGGATGCCGGCCACCGTCGCGCGGGCGCCGGAGGCGATGTGCGCATCGAGCATCTGGCGGAAGTCCATGCGGTAGACGTGGTCGGCGCCGATGACCACGACGATGTCGGGCTTCTCGTCGTTGATGAGGTTCAGCGACTGCAGGATCGCGTCGGCCGACCCCGAGAACCACCGCTTGCCCAGGCGCTGCTGCGCCGGGACCGATGCGACGTAGGAGTCGAGGAGCGCCGACATCCGCCAGGTCTGCGAGACGTGTCGGTCGAGGCTGTGCGACTTGTACTGGGTCAGGACGACGACCTGGCGCAGGCCCGAGTTGATGAGGTTCGAGATCGCGAAATCGATCAGGCGGTACTGGCCGCCGAACGGCACGGCGGGCTTCGCGCGATCGGCGGTCAACGGCATCAGGCGTTTCCCCTCGCCGCCCGCGAGAACGATTCCGAAGACCTTGGGCGCTGCTGGCATGGCACCACACTAGGCCCGCGGATCGCTCCTGTACTAGCGTTCGAGCCATGCGTGTAGACATCGTCTCGAAGGAGTATCCTCCCGCGATCTACGGCGGCGCGGGGGTGCACGTCACCGAGTTGGTCCGTGCCCTCCGGGCGTCGCTCGAGGTGCGGGTGCGGGCGTTCGGCGCCGAGCGCGACGAACCCGGGACGACCTCCTACGACACCCCGGCCGAGCTCGCCGCTGCCAACCCCGCCGTCCAGACCCTCGGCGTCGACCTGGGCATGGTCGACGACATCGCCGGGGCGGACGTCGTCCACAGTCACACCTGGTACGCGAACTTCGCCGGTCACCTCGCGTCGCTGCTGCACGGCATCCCGCACGTCATCACCGCCCACTCGCTCGAGCCGCTGCGACCCTGGAAGGCGGAGCAGCTGGGCGGCGGGTACGCGGTCTCGAGCTACATCGAGAAGACCGCCTACGAGAACGCCGCCGCGATCGTCGCCGTGAGCGACGGCATGCGCCGCGACATCCTCCGCAGCTACCCGGCGCTCGACCCCGAGAAGGTCTCGGTCATCTACAACGGCATCGACGTCGAGTCGTGGCGTCCCGTCGACGACCCGGCCGTACTCGAGCGATTCGGCATCGATCCGACCCGGCCGTCGGTCGTGTTCGTCGGACGCATCACGCGCCAGAAGGGGCTGCCGTACTTCCTGCGCGCCGCGCGTCTGCTCCCGGCGGATGTGCAGGTCGTGCTGTGCGCCGGAGCGCCCGACACCCCCGAGATCATGGCGGAGGTGCAGGGCCTCGTGCGCGAGCTCCAGGCCGAGCGCTCGGGTGTCGTCTGGATCGAGGAGTTCCTGGCGCGCGACGAGCTGTGCGCGATCCTCACCGCGGCGACCACGTTCGTCTGTCCGTCGGTGTACGAGCCGCTCGGCATCGTCAATCTCGAGGCGATGGCCTGCGGGGCCGCCGTCGTCGGGACCGCGACCGGCGGGATCCCGGAGGTCGTCGTCGACGGCGAGACCGGGCGCCTGGTGCCGATCGACCAGCTCGAGGACGGCACCGGCACGCCGCGCGACCCCGAGCGGTTCGTCGCCGATCTCGCGGCCGCGCTCACCGAGGTCGTCAGCGACCCGGAGCGCGCACGGGAGTACGGACGCGCGGGGCGCGAGCGTGCCGCGACGGCTTTCAGCTGGCGCTCGATCGCCGACGAGACGGCCGCGTTGTACGCCAGGGTGGCGGGGGCCGGCCGCTAGGCTGGACGCATGCCGCAGGTCCTGGAGTTCTCCGACGTCGTCGTCCGCCGAAACGCCCGGAACATCGTCGACGGTGTCGACTGGGCGGTCTCGGACGACCAGCGCTGGGTCGTGCTCGGCCCGAACGGCGCCGGCAAGACCACGGTTCTCCAGCTGGCGGCGAGCCTGCTGCACCCGACGTCGGGCGTCGTCGAGATCCTCGACGAGCGCCTCGGCCGCACCGACGTGTTCGAGCTGCGCCCCCGCATCGGATTCGCCTCGTCGGCCATGGCCCGTCGCGTGCCCGCCGAAGAGACCGTTCTGGATGTCGTCCTCACCGCGGCGTATGCGGTCACCGGTCGCTGGCGCGAGGAGTACGAGGACATCGACGAGCGCCGCGCGATGCGCGTCCTCGCCGAGTGGAAGCTCGACGGATTGGCGGACCGGACGTTCGGCACCCTCTCCGACGGCGAGCAGAAGCGCGTGCAGATCGCGCGCGCCGTCATGACCGATCCCGAGCTGCTGCTGCTCGACGAGCCGACCGCGAGCCTCGATCTCGGAGCCCGCGAGGAGCTCCTGGGTCTGCTCGGCGGCTACGCCCGGGCGGCGAGCACCCCGGCCATGATCATGGTGACGCACCACGTCGAGGAGATCCCCGTCGGCTTCACGCACGTGCTCCTGCTGCGCGAGGGCGGCGTCGTCGCGGCCGGTCCGCTGGCGGAGGCCCTCACGGCCGAGAACCTCACGGCGACCTTCGGCACCCCCATCACGCTGAGCGAGGCGGACGGCCGCTACGCGGCTCGAGCCGCGAGCTGAAGCTGGTAAGATCGCTGGTTGGTGCGCCGCACCGCAGACCTTCGCCCTGGCAAAATCCAGGGCACCACGTGAGGAATCCCATGAAGACTGACATCCACCCCGAGTACCGTGCCGTCGTGTTCCGCGACCTCGGCTCCGGCGAGACCTTCCTGACCCGTTCGACGGTGTCCAGCGACAAGACGATCGAGCTGGACGGCGAGACCTACCCGGTCATCGACGTCGAGATCTCGTCCGCGTCGCACCCGTTCTACACGGGCAAGCAGCGCATCATGGACTCGGCCGGCCGCGTCGAGAAGTTCAACCAGCGCTTCAAGAACTTCGGCTCCAAGTAAGCCGTTCTTCGATCGAGGCCCCGCTCCGGCGGGGCCTTCGTCGTTCCCCGACGGCCCCGGTGCGGCCGCTCGTCCGCTGCGCGTCCGGGATTGACTCGTCAGGGCTTGACGATGGGGATCGACGAGGTCTCGACCGCGACCTTCCGGCGGTGCAGCGCCCGCTGCTCGGGGAGCGAGATGTCGAAGACGACGGCGAGCAGGCGGATGACGGTCGTGACGGCGATGCCGACGATCGCCGCGACCACGATCGGTGCGCCGAGAGCGGTCGCGCCGGCCAGGACGGCGCAGCCCACGGCGGCGGCGACGGCGTAGAGCGAGCCGACGTGCATGATCGCGACCGGGAGCCCCATGATGACGTCGCGCAGGATGCTGCCGCCGACCGCCGCGCACGATCCGATGAAGATCGCCGGGACGATCGGAAGGCCGAGCACGAGCGCCTTGCTGGTGCCGAACGCGCCGAACAGGCCGATGACGACGGCGTCGAGGCCGATGATCGCGGCGTTCAGGCGCTGGAAGATGTTCGACAGCAGCATCCCGACGAGAGCCGCCGACGTCGCCGTCATGAGGTACCAGTTGCTCTGCAGCGTCACCGGCGGGACCCCGAGCAGCAGGTCGCGGATGAGACCGCCGCCCATCCCGATCAGGATGCCGATGATGACGACGCCGAGCGGGTCGAGGCGCTGTCGACCGCGGAAGCCCGAGGCGAACAGCGCGCCCTGCACACCGCCGAGCCCCACGGCGGTGAGATCGGCCCAGAGCGGGATCACGAACTGCGGTTCCGTCACGGATCCATTGTCGCCGGTGCGCGGGATAATCGATGCGTGCCCACTTACCGCGACGAGGTCGTGATCCTCCGCACCCACAAGCTGGGTGAGGCGGATCGCATCGTCACGATGCTCAGCCGGCGCCACGGCAAGCTGCGGGGCGTTGCGAAGGGGGTGCGTCGGACCTCGTCGAAATTCGGAGCACGCCTGGAGCCCTTCATGGTCGCCGACGTGCAGATGTACAAGGGCCGTTCGCTCGACATCGTCCAGCAGGCCGAGTCGCTGGGGTCGTACGGGGCCGACATCGCCACCGACTACGACCGGTACACCTCGGCGTCGGCCATGGTCGAGGCCGCCGATCGTCTCAACGAGGCCGAGACGACGCCGCAGCAGTACCTGCTGCTCGTCGGCGGGCTCCGGGCGCTCGCCCGCGGCGATCACGACTCGCGCGCTGTGCTCGATTCCTATCTGCTGCGCGCGATGGCGCTCTCCGGGTGGGCGCCGTCGCTGCTGGCCTGCGCCCGGTGCGGCGTGGACGGGCCGCACGCGGGTTTCGCCGCTCCCCTCGGCGGGAGCGTGTGCGATTCCTGCGCGCCCGTCGGCTCGCCCCGGATCGCCGGCGAGACGGGCGATCGCCTCCGCGCGCTGATGGCGGGGGAGTGGGACATCGTGGATGCGGGCTCGCCGCACTCTGCGGCGTCGGCCTCCGGGCTCATCGCCGCCTATGCGCAGTGGCACCTCGAGCGCGGCATCCGATCGCTCGGCGCGATCGGCTCGATGCGCTGACGTGCGGGAGGTGGGCTGCGGCCGGACGGCTTAGGCTCGTCTCGATGAGCCCGAAGCCCTACACCCACCGCGACGCCGTTCCCTACCGGCCCCTCGACTGGACCGGCATCCATCCGCCCGCGTTCCCACGCGGCGGCGTGCCGAGCCACGTCGCGATCGTGATGGACGGCAACGGACGGTGGGCGAACCGGCGAGGGCTCACCCGCATCGAGGGGCACCGGGCCGGCGAGGAGGTGCTGCTCGACGTCGTGGCGGGCGCCATCCAAGCCGGGGTCAAGCATCTCAGCGTCTACGCGTTCTCGACCGAGAACTGGTCGCGCTCGCCCGACGAGGTCCGCTTCCTCATGGGGTACAACCGCGACGTCCTCCACCGGCGCCGCGATCAGCTCAACGAGTGGGGCGTCCGCGTGCGCTGGGCCGGCCGACGGCCGCGCCTGTGGGGGTCCGTGATCAAGGAGCTGCAGTACGCCGAGCAGCTGACGGCCGGCAACGACGTGCTGACGCTGACCATGTGCGTGAACTACGGGGGACGCCTGGAGATCATCGACGCGATGCGCGCGATGGGCGAGCAGATCGCCGCGGGACGTCTGAAGCCCTCGGCCATCAGCGAGAAGACCCTGCGCCGCCACCTCTACGTCCCCGACATGCCGGACGTCGATCTGTTCGTGCGCTCGAGCGGTGAGCAGCGCACCTCGAACTTCCTGCTCTGGGAGGCCGCCTACGCCGAGATGGTGTTCCTCGACACGCTGTGGCCGGACTTCTCCCGGACCGACCTCTGGGGTGCCATCGAGCTCTACCTCTCGCGCGATCGCCGCTTCGGCGGCGCGATCGACGTACCGACCTCCTGAGGAATACCGCCGGCGCGCTCGAGCGTTGCACCCCGTGTGACGGACGCAATCAAGATCGACGTGTGGAGCGACATCGCCTGCCCGTGGTGCTACATCGGCAAGCGGAACCTCGAGACGGGACTCGCGGCGACGGCGGAGGACCCCGACGCCCCGGTCGTGGAGGTGACCTTCCACTCGTTCGAGCTGTCGCCCGACACCCCCGTCGACTTCGACGGCGACGAGCTGGACTTCCTCTCGACCCACAAGGGGATGCCGCGCGATCAGGTGCGTCAGATGCTCGAGAACGTGACCGGGGTCGCGGCGAAGGCGGGTCTCGACTACCACTTCGACATCCTCAAGCACACGAACACCGTGAAGGCGCACGAGCTCCTGCATTTCGCCCGGGAGCACGGGCGGCAGAAGGAGATGACCGAGCGTCTGATGTCGGCGTACTTCACCGAGGGGAAGCACGTCGGCCGCATCGACGACCTCGTCGCCCTCGCGGCGGAGGTCGGACTCGATGCGGATGCCGCGCGCGAGGCGCTCGTGTCGGAGCGCCACCTCCCCGACGTGCGCGCCGATCAGGATCAGGCGCGCGCCTACGGCATCACGGGCGTGCCGTTCTTCGTGGTCGACGGCAAGTACGGCGTCTCGGGTGCGCAGCCGCCGGAGGCCTTCGCGCAGATCGCGCGCCAGGTCTGGTCGGAGCGTTCCGGGGCCGAGGTCGACGCCGGCTGACGCGGGTCAGCGGGGGAGGCTCGCCTCGATCGCGGCGATGACCTCGGGTGCATCGGGCTTCGTCTGCGGACGGAACCGGTGCACCTCACCGGACGGGGTCACCAGGAACTTCTCGAAGTTCCACATGACCGGTCCCTTCGCCCCCTCGGCGTTGCGCGCCTTCTTGAGCGCCTTGTAGACCGGGGCTGCGTGGGAGCCGTTGACGCGGATCTTATCCATGACCGGGAAGCTCACGCCCCACGTCATCGCGCAGTAGTCGAGGATCTCCTCCATCGACCCCGGCTCCTGTCCCATGAACTGGTTGCAGGGGAATCCGACCACCTGCAGACCGCGCTCGCCGTAGGTGCGCTGCAGCTGCTCGAGCTGCTCGTACTGCGGCGTCAGACCGCACTTGGAGGCCACGTTGACGACGAGCACGGCGCTGTCGCCGAAGTCGCCCAGCGTCGCGGGTGTGCCATCGGCGGTCGAGAAGGGGATGTCGCGGATGTCGGTGGTCGCATCGGTCACCTCCACAGGCTACGCCGCGCCGGGTACGGCAGCTCGTCCGTCTGGAAGAATGATCCGGTGAGTTCCGTCGTCAGCACCGCCCCGCCCCTGCGGATCGGTCCGCACACCCTCGACGCTCCCGTCGTGCTCGCGCCGATGGCGGGGATCACGAACACGGCCTTCCGCCGACTCTGCCGCGAGTACGGGGCCGGGCTGTACGTCAGCGAGATGATCACCACGCGCGCTCTCGTCGAGCGCAACGCGGCCACCATGCGCCTCATCACCCATCACGAGTCCGAGACGCCGCGCTCGATCCAGCTCTACGGCGTCGATCCGGCGACCACCGAGGCCGCCGTGCGGCTGCTGGTGGACGAAGACCGTGCTGACCACATCGACCTGAACTTCGGCTGCCCCGTGCCCAAGGTCACCCGCAAGGGCGGGGGAGCGGCGCTCCCGTGGAAGACCGGGCTGTTCCGCGACATCGTCACCCGGGCCGCTCGCGCCGCCGGCGACGTCCCGCTCACGGTCAAGATGCGCAAAGGCATCGACCTCGACCACCTGACGTATCTGGATGCCGGGCGCATCGCCGAGGACGCCGGCGTCGCCGCCGTCGCGCTCCACGCCCGCACCGCGGCGGAGTTCTACTCCGGGCAGGCCGACTGGTCCGCGATCGCGGCGCTCAAAGAGGCGGTCACGAGCATTCCGGTGCTGGGCAACGGCGACATCTGGTCGGCGGACGATGCCGTGCGGATGATGCGCGAGACCGGCTGCGACGGTGTCGTCGTCGGACGCGGCTGCCTCGGACGTCCGTGGCTGTTCGGCGATCTCGCGCGCGCCCTGGGAGCGCCGGGCTCGGCGGGTCCCGAGGTCGATGCGACCCTCGGCTTCGTCGCGCGGGCCTTCCGGCGGCACGCGGAGCTGCTCGTCGAGTTCTTCGACGACGAGGGCCGCGGCTGCCGCGACATCAGAAAGCACGTCGCGTGGTACTTCAAGGGCTACCCGGTGGGCGGCGACACGCGCGCGCGGCTCGCGACGGCATCCAGCCTCGACGAGATCGACGAGATCCTGGCGACCCTGGACCTCGCGTCGCCCTACCCGGGCGCGGCGGCCGAGGGTCAGCGCGGCCGCGCGGGAACGCCGAAGCGTCCCGCGCTGCCCGACCGCTGGCTCGAGTCGCGCGACCTGAACGCCGCCGAGACCACGGCGATCGCCGACGCGGAGCTCGAGAACAGCGGTGGCTGAGCTCACGAGCGGCGTCGGCGTCTCGGCGGGCCGGCCGACCGGGTACGACGATCACGACGCCGAACGATTCCACCCCGAGCAGCACCGCTCGCGCCGCGACAGCTTCGCGCGCGACCGGGCGCGGGTGCTCCACTCGGCGACCCTGCGCCGGCTCGCATCCAAGACGCAGGTGCTCAGCCCCGCGAGCCCCGCCGATTTCGCCCGCAACCGCCTGACGCACTCGCTCGAAGTCGCCCAGGTCGGTCGCGAGCTCGCGATCGCCTTGGAGCTCTCACCCGACGTCGTCGACACCGCCTGCCTGTGTCACGATCTCGGTCATCCCCCCTTCGGGCACAACGGCGAGCGCGCGCTCAACGACTGGGCCGCCGATATCGGCGGCTTCGAGGGCAATGCGCAGTCGTTGCGCATCCTCTCCCGCCTCGAGCCCAAGGTCGTCGACGCATTCGGGCGGAGCGCGGGGCTCAATCTCACCCGCGCGAGCCTCGACGCGACGTGCAAGTACCCCTGGACCGTCGAGCACGCCATCCCCGACCCCGGCGGGCGGCAGAAGTTCGGCGTCTATCCCGAGGACGAGGCCGTCTTCCGCTGGATGCGCGAGGGCGCGCCCGGTCGGCTGCGCTGCATCGAGGCCGAGGTCATGGACCTCTCCGACGACATCGCGTACTCGGTGCATGACTTCGAGGACGCCATCCTCAACGGCTACCTCGACCCGAAGCGTCTCGCCGACACCCGCGAACGGGAAGCGCTGCTGACGGCGATCCAGAGCTGGGTCGGCTACGGCTTCACGAAGGACGAGCTCGGCGATGCGCTGTACCGGCTGACCCGCCTGCCGGAATGGCTCGAGGAGTACGACGGCTCGCGCGCCGCGATGGCAAGGCTCAAGAACCTCACCTCCGATCTGATCGGGCGATTCGCACGCGCCGCGACGGCGGCGACGCGCGAGCACTACGACATCCCGGTGCTCACCCGCTTCCGGGGACGGGTGATCGTTCCGCGTGTCATCGAGGTGGAGATGGCCGTCCTCAAGGGCGTCATCGGGGCGTTCGTGGTCTCGATCGACGGGCGCAAAGGCCTCTACAAGGAGCAGCGCCGCGTGCTCGCCCGTCTCGCCGACGCCTTGATCGAGCGTCCGGAGAACCTCGACGCGCTGCACGCCGAGGACTTCGCCGCAGCGGTGACCGATGCAGCGCGCCGCCGCGTCATCGTGGACCAGGTCGCGACCCTGACGGATCGCTTCGCGATCGAATGGCACAGTCGCCTCGTCGGGCCCGTGGATCTGCGCGAGCTGGGACTGTGGTCGAGCGATGGACGGGCCACCGCCCCCAGTCATTTCGCGCTGCCAGAGCCCCTCGAGGGACTCTGATGGCACGCATCCGTCAGGCGGACGTCGAAGAGGTCAAATCGCGCACCAACATCGGAGACATCGTCGGTGAGCGCGTCGCGCTGAAGTCGGCCGGCGTCGGATCGCTCAAGGGGCTCTGCCCGTTCCACGACGAGCGCAGCCCGAGCTTCCACGTGCGGCCGCAGGTCGGGTTCTACCACTGCTTCGGGTGCGGCGAGTCGGGCGACGTCTACTCGTTCCTGCGCGCGATGGACCACCTCTCGTTCACCGAGGCGGTCGAGCGCCTCGCCGCGCGCATCGGCTATCAGCTGCACTACGAGGACGGCGCCCCCACCCCCGAGACCGGTGGCCGTTCGCGCCTGTACGCCGCACACACCGCGGCGGCCGAGTTCTACCGGTCCCAGCTGTCGTCGCCGGACGCGCAGCTCGCGCGCCAATTCCTCGGCGAGCGGGGCTTCGACGCGGGAGCTGCGGCTCATTTCGGGGTCGGCTATGCGCCGCAGGGGTGGTCGGCGCTGCGCGATGCGCTGCGATCGCAGGGGTTCAGCGACGAGGAGATGGTGAACGGCGGGCTCGTGTCGCGCGGTCAGCGCGGCGTCTACGACCGCTTCCGCGGCCGCCTGGTTTGGCCGATCCGCGACGTCGCGGGTCAGACGATCGGGTTCGGTGCTCGGCGCCTCTTCGAGGACGATCAGGGGCCGAAGTACCTCAACACCCCGGAGACCCCCATCTACAAGAAGGCGCAGGTGCTCTACGGACTCGACCTCGCCAAGAAGTCGATCTCCCGTGAGCGCCGCGTCGTGGTGGTGGAGGGCTACACCGACGTCATGGCCTGCCACCTCGCCGGCGTGACCGGCGCGATCGCGTCGTGCGGCACCGCCTTCGGATCGGACCACATCACCGTGCTCCGGCGGGTGATGGGCGACAGCGAAGGCAGCTCGGGCGAGGTCGTGTTCACCTTCGACCCGGATGCCGCGGGCCAGAAGGCGGCGCTGCGCGCCTTCGGCGACGAGAAGCGCTTCGCCGCCCAGACCTACGTCGCCGTCGCGCCGGAGGGACTCGACCCGTGCGATCTCCGCCTGGGCCGCGGCGACGGAGCGGTACGCGCCCTGATCGAGGCCAAGGCGCCGATGTTCGAGTTCGTCATGGACCAGAGGCTCTCGACCTACGATCTGTCCACCGTCGAGGGCCGCATCGGCGCGCTTCGCGCCGCCGCCCCGATCGTCGCCGACATCCGCGACTCCGCGTTGCGTCCCGGCTACACGCGGGTCCTCGCCCGCAAGCTGGGCCTCGACATGTCCGAGGTGCAGCCCGAGGTCGATCGCGCCGCCCGTCGCGGCAGCGACCCGGCGCCCGCTCGCGAGCGTTCACAGCACCGCGCGCCCGAGCCCGGCGCAGCGTCCGAGATGCCCGTCCGGGTGACCCTCGCGTCCCTCCCGCCGGCGCTCGAGCTCGAGAAGCGCGCCCTCATGGGTGTGCTGCAGTACGGCCATCTGCTCGACAAGCAGACGGTGGACGTCGCACTGGGCCTCCCGATGCCGCATCCCGGTCTCGAGGCGGTGCGCCAGGCCGTCTCGATGCAGCCCGATCTCACCCGACCCGGATGGACCTCGGCGGCCGTCGATGCGACGCGCGAGCCGTACCGGACGCTGGCGATCGAGCTCCTGACGGCCGACTTCCCGGCCGGAACCGAGCGCATCGCGCAGACCACGGCGACCGAGTCGCTGCGCGGCCTGCGGCTGCGGGCGCTCGATCGCGAGAAGGCCGAACTGCTCGGCGCGATGCAGCGGCTCGCCCCGGCATCCGACGAGTTCCGGCGCGTCGGGATCGCGCTCCGCGACATCGACGCCCGGCGCCGCGCGCTCATCGAGACCGAATAGCGCCGCTCCCGCGTCGGGCGCGGGTCCGGGCACCGCGCGCGGACATCCCCGCGCTCGACGCGCGACGGTGCGCCCGATCGCCCCGAGCGCCGGCGGCCGGGTGGCGCCCGGCGGTCGAAAGCGGCAGGATGAAGCGCATGTCCCGACGACCCGACGCGGAGATCGCCGTGCGCTGCGACGATCTGTCCATCGCACGCACCGGCGACATCGAGCGCGTCGTCGACGGCGTCAGCGTCACGGTGCGCGCCGGTGAGGCGCTCGCCGTCATGGGAGCGACGGGTTCGGGCAAGTCGACTCTCCTGTCGGTGCTGGCCGGCGCGGCTCCGGCGGAGGTCGGTGTCGTCGGGGGAGTCGCGGAGGTCGCGGGCATCTCGGCACGCAAGGGCGGGCGCTCGCGACGCATGCTCACGTACTACGCGGGTCACATGCCGCAGGCCGCCGGGGCGGCGTTGCCGGCCCGCCTCACGGTCGCCGAGGTGATCGCCGAGCCCATCACCTCCCGTGACCGCCGGGTCAGTCCCCGAGCCCTCTCGCTGCGCGTCGCCTCGCTGCTCGACGAGCTCCACCTGCCGCTCGGGGCAGCGTCGCAGTATCCGTACGAACTGAGCGCCGGGATGCGGCAGCGCGTCGCGCTCGCTCGCGCTCTCGTTCTCGATCCGAAGGTCTTCATCGGCGACGACCCCTACGCCAATCTCGACATCGAAGTGCGCATCGCCGCCCGCGAGGCGCTGCTGTCGCGGCGCGACGACACGGGCATGGCGATCGTCCTGGCCACCAACGACATCGAGACGGCCGAGGAGCTCGACGCGGCGGCACTCGTCCTCCACGGCGGCCGGCCGGTGGGCTACGGCGCCCGGGCATCCGAGCTGGCGTGGACGCCCGACGGGCACGGGCACCGCGTGTCGTGACCCGCCGGTGTTCGAAGCACCCCTGGAGCTTTGCTAAGATGGACGGGTTGCCCGGCGCAAGCGGGTGACTGATCCTCGGTAGCTCAATTGGCAGAGCAATCGGCTGTTAACCGATAGGTTCTTGGTTCGAGTCCAAGCCGGGGAGCGAGAGACTCGCGTCATCTACCGCGACTCTCACCGAAGGCCCGGGCTTCCACCCCGGGCCTTTACCTTTGGCCGGAGCCGCCGTGCGCCGCCCCGAGACGCGCTCGCGCGATGACGCGACGCGGGCGGGTCAGCCGAAGACGTGCAGCCCGAGATCAGCGGCGAGCGCTTCGCTCGCGAGCCGGCCACGCACGCTCGTCCCCTGCTCGTCCAGCGGTGGGCTGATGACGGCGGCGCCGAGGATCCCCGGCGCCGAGAGGACGATCGCACCCGAGACGCTGGACTTGGCCGGAACGCCGACCGACCGCATCCACCTGCCCGATCCGTCGTAGACGCCGCACGTCGCCATCACGGCGACGACGTCTCGCGCGACGGATGCCGGCACCACCCGCTCGCCGGAGACGGGGTTGACGCCGCCGAGGGCGAGGGTGGCGCCCATGACCGCGAGGGTCGCGGTGTCGACGAGGACGGCGCACGCGCTGGCATAGACGGCCACCGCGTCATCGGCGGTCGCGGAGAGCGTCCCCTCGGCGCGCATCAAGTGCGCGAGCGCGTGGTTGCGGTCGCCCAGCAGATGCTCGCTCCGCGCGACGTCGTCGTCGATGTCGAGCGGCCGCCCGGCGAAGGCGGAGAGGCCGGTTCGGATGCGGCGGATCCGGGCCGCCGGGTCGTCGCCGTCCACGAGGGCGCACGTCAGGATGGCGCCGGCGTTGACCATCGGATTGGGAGGCCGTCCGGTGTCGCTCTCGAGCTTGATGGCGTCGAAGGCCTCTCCGGTCGGCTCGATGCCGACGCGTCCGAGCGCCTCGCCGTCCGTGTCGACCAGCGCGAGGGCGAAGAGGAACGGCTTCACCGCCGATTGGATGCTGTAGGGCACATCGGCGGCCGCGCTGGCGCGTACGGTGCCGTCCGGCAGGGCGAGGGCGACCGCGCACAGGTCCGGATCGGCGTCGGCCAGCTGGGGGATGCTCGTGGAGCGCTCTCCCTCGCGCTCCGGGAGGAAGCGCTCACGGAGCGCGTCGAGGTCGTAGTCGTCCGGATCGACGCGCTCGGGGGACACGGGGTCAGGCGTCCAGATCGTCGACGCCCGGCATCCACGCGCTGCCCGGGCGTCCCCACCCGCGCTTCTTCGCGATCTTCTGCGTCGTCTTCCAGTCGCCGTCGTCGAGACGGTCGATGTAGAGGATCCCGTCGAGGTGGTCGAACTCGTGCTGCATGATGCGGGCACGCCATCCGTCGACGCGGAGCTCGACGCGTGCCCCCTCGAGGTCGGTGCCCGTGACCAGGACCTCGTCCGAACGGCGGAGCGGGAACCGCTCGCCGGGGAACGACAGGCAGCCCTCGGACTCCTCGTCGGGATCGGGGTCGCCCGGCTCCATCGGGCGCATCCACAGCTCGGGGTTGATGATCTCGCCGCGCCACGGTGCGCCGTCGTCGTCCTGGTAGGTGTAGACGTAGATCCGCAGTCCGACCCCCACCTGCGGTGCCGCGAGACCGACGCCGGGTGCGGCATCCATCGTGTCGTACATGTCGGCGACGAGCTGACGGATCTCGTCCGTGATCTCGGCGACGGGGGAAGCGGGAGCGTGCAGCACGGGATCGCCCATGATGCGAATCGGAAGAACGGCCACGTTTCGAGCCTAATCGAGCGAGTCCGGACGTTATGGTCGGTACGTGGTCCCCTTCGTCGCGTCCATCGAAGACGTCACCGATCAGCTCGTCGGCGTCTTCCGCGACCCCGCGATCCTCGTCGGCATCCCGCTCGCGCTCCTCGGAGCCGTCTTCATGTCGTTCGGGGCGCTGTACCAGCACCGGGGCGTGCAGAAGGTGGAGCGCCTGACCAGGTCGTCCGGGAGCGCGGGCCTGAGCGGGGCGCAGCTGTTCAGCCTGCTGAAGCGACCGTCCTGGGTCGTCGGAACGGTGATGCTCGGCCTCGCCATCGTGTGCCAGCTCGCCGCGCTCGCCTTCGCGCCGCTGATCCTCGTGCAGCCGCTCGGCGCCGTCTCGCTCGTGATCACGACGCTGCTCAACGCCCGCATCACGGGTGTGAAGCCCACGAAACGGTCCGTGCGCTCGATCATCGCGTGCGTCGGCGGCATCTTTGCCTTCGTCACGATCGCCGCGTTCGTGGCGACCGAGAAGCCGATCGACCAGGCGCAGCTGATCACGATCCTCGCGCTGCTCGCCGGCGTCCTGCTCATCTCGGGTGCGGTGTGGCTGCTCGTCCGCAAGGGCGCCAAGCCCCTGTTCTACATCGCCGCCTCGGGCATCATCTACGGCTTCGTCGCCACGCTCGCGAAGGTCGTCATCAAGCGGATCCAGGCCGGCGACTTCGAGTGGCTGACGCTGCTGTGCCTCGTCGCGCTCGTCGTCGCGACCGCGATCGGCGCGTACTTCGTGCAGACCGCCTACTCGGTCGGGCCGCCCGACCTCGTGATCGCGGGCCTCACCGTCATCGATCCCATCGTCGCCGTCATCATCGGCATCGTCATCCTGCAGGAGGCGGCCACGGCGCCGGTGGCCGCGCTCATCGGCTTCGTCATCGTCGGAGCGGTCGCCGTGTACGGCGTCACCTCGCTCGCCCGCAACCACCCGCAGGTCGTGCTCGACAGCCAGCAGCTGCCGATCCCGCGAGGAAGCGGCAAGCGACCCATCGAGGACTGACCCGGCGGGCGCACCGCGATAGGCTCGGTCTCCGAGGGGCGGTGGCCAAGCTGGTCAAGGCAGCGGGCTCATAACCCGACGATCGTGGGTTCAAGTCCCACCCGCCCTACCGCCGTCCGCGCTCCGCTTCGGTGCGGACACCGCGAGACGTCGACGGGCCCGGCGATCCGTTCGGATCAGCCGGGCCCGTCGACGCGTCGGGGCGTGCGTCGCGTCAGCGTGCGGGCCCGCCGACGCTCTCGCGATCGGGTGCTCCGGAGGGCGCCGCGTTCGTGCGGGCCCGGTGGCGCATGTGCTGCACCACGCTGACGGCGACGATGATCGCGAGCAGCGCGTAGAGCACCAGCGTGATGGGCGTCGACACGAGGATCGTCGGGTCGCCTTCGGAGACGGCCAGTGCGCGGCGCAGCTGCGTCTCGGCCATGGGACCGAGGATCGCCGCGATCAGCACCGGCGCGAGCGGCAGCGAGAAGTGACGCATGGCGAACCCGATGATGCCGATGCCGAGTGCCATCCAGAGATCGACCGTCCGCGAGGCGATCGCGTAGATGCCGAGCATCGCGACGACGGTGATGCCCGCGTACAGGTAGTGGCGGGGGATGAGCAGCAGCTTCGCCCACACGGCCGCGAAGGGCAGATTGATGATGAGCAGGATGATGAGCCCGAGGAACAGGCTCGCCAGCAGCGGCCAGACGAGGTCTCCCGAGCGTTCGAACAGCAGCGGCCCCGGCTGCATCCCATACTGCTGGAAGGCGGCGATCATCATGGCGGCCGTCGCCGAGGTCGGCAGCCCGAGCCCGAGCAGCGCACCCATCGCCGAGCCCGCTGTCGCGTTGCCGGCCGCCTCGGGGCCCGCGACACCCTGGATCGCGCCGCGCGTTCCGAAGTCGCGGTCGCCGCGGCGACGCGCGAGGCGCTTCTCGGTGCCGTACGAGAGGAAGGTCGGCACCTCCGAACCGCCCACCGGGATGGCGCCGAACGGAACGCCGAACGCGGTGCCGCGCAGGAACGCCGGCAGTGCCTGCCGCCACTCGCGCCGATTCAGCAGCGGCGAACCCGTCGGAGCGACGATCCTGCCGGGACCGCCCGAGCGGCGGATGTGCGTCGAGACGTACAGCACCTCGCCGATCGCGAGCAGACCGACCGTGATGACGATGATCGAGATGCCGTCGAACAGCACGGGGCTGCCGAGCGTGAAGCGCTCGGCTCCGGTCATCCCGTCGATGCCCACGAGGGCGAGGGCGAAACCGAGGCCGAGCGAGACGAGCCCGCGGACGACCGAGTCGGCGACGACCGCCGAGATCGCGACGAAGGCGAAGACCGCGAGGGCGAAGTACTCCGCGGGACCGAAGATCGTCGCGAGGCGCACGATGTAGGGCGAGAAGAACACCACGAGCACGCACGCGATCGTGCCGCCGATGAAGGCGCCGATGGCAGAGGTGCCCAGCGCCTTGGCGGCGCGACCGTCCTTCGCCATGCGATGGCCCTCGAAGGTCGTCGCGATCGCGGAGGAGTTGCCGGGGGTGTTCAGCAGGATGCCGGCGGTCGAGTCGCCGAACAGGCCGCCGAAGTAGATGCTCGCGAACATGATGAACGCGCCGGTCGGATCGAGGCTGAAGGTCACCGGCAGCAGCAGAGCGACGGCCATGGCCGAGCCGAGGCCGGGGAGCACGCCCACGGCCGTGCCGAGGATCGCGCCGATCACGAGGAAGAGGAGGTTCTGCGGCGTGAAGGCGACCGTGAAGCCGTCGAGCAGGTGGATCAGCTGATCCATGAGAGCACTCCTTCGAGGATGCCGGCGGGGAGCGGAAGACCGAGCCCAGCACCGAATGCGAGCTGCAGGATGGACGATGCGATGACCGCGACGCCGATGTCGAGGAGCGGACGGCGGCTGCCGAACGCCCACGCGAGGACCCAGAACAGGGCCGCCGCCGAGATGAGCCAGCCGAGGATCGGCAGCGCGACGATGAAGAGCGCGAGCGCCGCGACGACGATGAGGAGCGTCCGGACATCGAGTCCGCCGCGGTCGGAGGTCGCGGGCACCGTGACGGCTTCGGGGGAGACGACCCGGATCTCGCTCGTGGCGTCGATGCCGCCGAGGTCCTGCAGCATCTCGTCCGAGATCTCGGTCGGGTCCTCGGCGACGTGGCTGCGCTTCGGCGAGCGCAGGACGTCGATCGCGAGCGCGACGCCGACCGCGTAGAGGAAGACCGACACGAGGATCGGGAAGAACGTCGGCCCGGGGAAGGCCGCGCCCTCGGGCACCTCCATCGTCACCGTGCCGACGGTGAGGGCGCCGGCCAGGAGCAGCACTCCGGCGACGATGATCAGTTCGCTGCGGCCGGTGTACCAGCGCGGGAGGCGCTGCACGCGCAGCGCGCCCGTGGTCAGCGTCGGCGGTTCCTCGATGCTCACAGCCCGAGCTCCTTCACGATCTCTTCGGTGCGTTCGGTCTCTTCGCGCAGGAAGGTGTCGAACTCCTCGCCGACCATGAAGCTGTCGACCCAGCGGTTGCGCTCGAGCACCTCCCGCCAGGCCTCGGTCTCACGGAGCTCCGTGACGATCGCGATCAGCTCGTCGCGAACCTCGTCGGAGATGCCGGGCGGAGCGACGTAGCCGCGCCAGTTCGACATCTCGACGTCGACGCCCTGTTCGCGGAACGTCGGCACGTCGATGCCCTCGACGGGCTCGGCGGCCGACACCGCGAGGGCTCGGAGGTTGCCGGACTCGATCTGATCGCGGAACTCGTTGTACCCCGACAGGCCCGCCTGCGCGGTGTGCGAGAGGATCGAGGTCACGACCTCGCCGCCGCCGGGGTAGGCGAGGTAGTTGACGGATGCCGGGTCGGCGCCGACCTCGCGGGCGAGCATGCCGGCCAGCAGGTGGTCGATGCCGCCGAGCGAGCCGCCGGCGATCGCGGTGCCGCCGGGGTCGGCGGCGAGCGCCTCCGCGAAGTCGCCCAGGGTCTCGTACGGCGAGTCGCCGGGGACGACGAGGACGTTGAAGTCGTCGGCGAGGCGGGCGATCGGAACGACGTCCTGCAGGCTGACCTGGGACCCGTTGATGATGATGCCGCCGACCATGACGCCGCCGGTGATCATCATGAGATCGTGCCGGTCTCCCATCTCGGCGACCTGACCGAGACCGATCGTGCCGGAGGCGCCCGGCACGTTGACCACCTGCACACCGCCCACGATCCCCTCGGTGCGGAGCACCTGCTGACCCTCGCGGCCGAAGGCGTCCCAGCCGCCTCCGGGCGCCGCGGGGGCGACGAGGGTGAGTTTTGATCGCGGTGTCGCACCGCTGGCGGTTCCCGCCGTGCTGATCGCGGCTGTCGCGAACAGCGCGACCGCCACCACCCCGACGATCGTCCCGGTCATCACGCGTCGCATCTTCGCCTCTCCGCAGCGACCACGTCGACGCTGCACACGTGCGCAGTAGACTGGCAGATCTCTATCGCCGCCCACCCCTGCGGGCGGATTGCGCTCTTTGATGATCACGATGCGCTCTCTCATGACGACGAAGCGGAGGTGTCGATGACGACGTCGCCGGTGACCGGATCACCGGACGCGCGCACCCGCATCCTGCCGGTGCTGCTGCTCCACTGCCTCGTCGTGCTCACGTGCGTCCTCACGACGACCCTCATCGCGACCGCGGTGCAGGAGCGCAGCATCCGCGAGGCGACCGAGCGCCGGGTCCTGGACGTCGCGACCTCGCTCGCCGACCTCGAACAGGTCCGTGCTGCGCTGCGACTCGACCGCGCGTCGGCGACGGCCGAGCTGCAGCCGGTCGCCGACCTCATCGAGGAGGCGGCGGGTGTGGACTACGTCGTCGTGACGGATGCCGCCGGCATCCGCATCACCCATCCGACGCCCGACCAGCGCGGGCTCGTCGTCTCCACCGACCCGTCGGACGTGCTGGCGGGGCAGAGCTTCGTGGGCACGGAGACGGGGACCCTCGGCCCCACGCTGCGCGCGAAAGTCCCCGTGCTCGACGGGGACGCGGTCATCGGCACGGCATCGGTGGGGATCCTCGAGAGCGACATCGCGGCGGACTTCTCGAGCGCGGTCACGACGCTCATCCCGTGGGTGGTGGTGTCGATCCTCGTCGGCTGCGTCGTCAGCGCGGCGGCGACGACGGCGATGGGGCGGCGGGTGCGCGCCCTGGAGAACCGCGCCCGGTGGCTGCAGACCCAGCAGCAGGTCGCGGATGCCCTCCGCGATCAGACGCACGAGTTCCACACGCGCCTGCACGTCATCCGCGGCCTCGTCGCCGAGGGCGAGACGGATGCCGCGCTCGACTACATCGGCCGGGTGGCGCCGGTCACCACCGCTGCCGTCGGCGCCGGCGACATCGCCGATCCGGCGCTCCGAGCGGTGCTCGAGGCCGAAAGCGCGCGCCTGCGGGAACGTGGCGGCGCGCTCGCCGTGGACCCCCTCTCCGTCGTCCCGCGCGACAGTCTCGACGATGACGACATCACCGTGGTCGCAAACCTTGTGCGAAACGCCGTCGACGCCGCGTCCGCCCACGTCGAGGTCCTCGTCACGGCCGCCGACCGCGCCGTGCACGTCCGTGTCGACGACGACGGGCCCGGCGTCGCGCCGGCCGACGTCGCGCGCATCTTCCAGCGAGGCGCCTCATCGAAGGGCGCTCAGCGCGGCGTGGGTCTCGACCTCGTCCGCCGGCTCGTGAGCGCACGGGGCGGCACTATCACGGTCGAGCGTTCGGCCCGCGGCGGGGCCCGGTTCGTGGTCGACGCACCGCAGCACGAATCCCGTCCGCGCGATGCGCGCGACCGGGGGGTGACGCGGTGAGCGTCGCGGGAGGCGTGCGGGCGGGCAGCGACGGCGCGCCGGCCGCACGCATCCGCACGCTCGTCGTGGACGACGACGAGGCGGCGGGACGCTTGCACGCGGGCTACGTCGCAGCGCTCGAGGCATTCACGGTCGTCGCGCGGGTCGGGACGGGTGCGGCCGCCGCGCGGCTCGTCGCCGCGGGCGAGGTCGACCTGCTGCTCCTGGACATGAACCTGCCGGACTTCAGCGGCGTCGAGGTGCTCCGCCGCCTGCGAGCGACGTCGGGGACGCAGGTCGACGTCCTGGTGATCAGCTCAGCACGCGATCCTCTCACCGTGCGGCAGGCCCTGGCGGGCCACGTCGTCGGCTACCTCGTCAAGCCGTTCACGAAGGAGGCGCTGCTCGCCCGCCTCGCGGACTACGCCGCCGGCGCGGCGGAGCGCGTCGCCGAGACCGCCGTGCCGCTCGGTCAGGGTGAGATCGACGGTCTGCTGCGCGGCGCCGCGCCGACGGGAACGACAGCCGTGGTGGCGGCCGACGCGCCGCTGCCCAAGGGCATCGCATCGAGCACGCTGACCTCCGTCCGCGACGCGCTCGATCACCGGGAGGCCCGCAGCGTCCAGGATGTCGCCGCGCGCTCGGGCGCTTCGCGGCCGACGGCACGGCGCTATCTCGACCATCTGGTCCGAACGGGCGAGGTCGACGTCTCCCATCGGTTCGGGGGACGCGGCCGGCCCGAAGTGCTCTACCGGCTGGCGCCGGGCTGACCGCGCCGCCCGATCACGGGTGCGTGATCGATGGATCCTGCGGGAACGACGTGTTGTCGTCGGGGCCGGCCAGGTCGTCCTCGGCGCCCGCGCGCGCCGCGTCGGCCTTCACCTCGTCGCTCACCGCGTCGGTCGGTGCGCCGTCGTCGGCGTGCGCGTCGTCGGCATCCCGGTGGTGGGGGGTCGTGTCGCTCATCGGAGCTCCTCTCGTTCGTCCCAGGCTCCGCCGCGGCAGCCGATCGGACGACACGGTTGTGGTCCGCGCCGCAGATGGGCGATAATCGACGCGACAATCGAAGATGACGCCGGTGCCCGGCTCAGGTCGTTGGGGAAGACGAACCTGAAGAACGGAGCAGTCATGGCGACACCACACGCGCGCGGAGTGATCTACATCCACTCCGCGCCACGCGCGCTGTGCCCCCACCTCGAGTGGGCGGCGGGGCGCGCCCTCGGTCGTGCGGTGAACTTCGATTGGGACGACCAGCCCGTCCTGGAGGGCAGTCGGCGCGCGGAGTTCTACTGGGACGGCCCCGCCGGCACGGGTGCGGCGCTCGCGACCGCCATCCGCGGGTGGGAGCACCTGCGGTTCGAGGTGTCCGAGGACCCGACGCCCCGCAGCGACGGCGGCCGGTGGATGCACACGCCGAGCCTCGGCATCCACTACGCCCAGACCGATTCGTCGGGCAACGTCGTGATCGGCGAGGACCGGCTGCGGTACGCGATGGAGATCGCGGCCGGCGACGCTCTCGAGCTGCAGCGCGAGCTCGACGTCGCTCTCGGCTCGGCATGGGACGAGGAGCTCGAACCGTTCCGGCACGCCGGCGACGATGTGGCCGTGGTCTGGCTGCACAAGGTCGGCTGACCAGCGGACGGAGGCCCCGACTTCAGGCGGCTCCTGCGCCGGTACCGCAGCTCGGTGTTCGCACCCGGGAGGCGAGGAAGCGTACGCATCGCCTGACACGAGCGAAGCCCCCGGGATCCCGGGGGCTTCGCCATGTGCGCGCGGGCGCCGAACGGGCTGTCAGGCCGAACGGAACGCCACGACCGCGTTGTGGCCGCCGAAGCCGAACGAGTTGCTGATGGCCAGAAGATCGCCGGAGCCGAGGTCCTGGGTCTCGCCGGTCACACGGAACGGAACGGCGGGGTCCTGCTCCGTGATGTTGATCGTCGGGGGAGCGATCCGCTCGCGGAGGGCGAGGATCGTGAAGATCGCCTCCAGCGCACCCGTGCCGCCCAGGAGGTGGCCCGTCGACGCCTTCGTCGCCGACACCGGGATGTCGTCGATGCGGGAGCCGAAGACGCTCTTGAGCGCCTGATACTCGTTCGGGTCGCCGACGGGTGTCGACGTGGCATGCGCGTTGATGTGATCGACGTCGTCGGGCGAGGCGTCGGCCTGCTCGAGCGCGGCGCGGACCGCACGGGACGCGCCGGTGCCCTCGGGGTCGTTCGCGGTGATGTGGTATGAATCGGCGGTGACGCCGCCGCCGACGGCGTAGGCGTAGATCTTCGCTCCGCGCGCCTTGGCGTGCTCCTCGGTCTCGAGGATGAGGACGCCGGCACCCTCGCCCATGACGAAGCCGTCGCGGTCGATGCTGGTCGGCCGCGACGCGGTGCCGGGATCGTCGTTGCGACGCGACAGCGCCTGCATGGACGCGAAGGACGCCATCGTGATCGGGTGGATCGCCGACTCGGTTCCGCCCGCGATCACGACGTCGGCGAGCCCGTCCTGGATGTGCTCGATCGCATTCACGATCGATTCGGTGCTCGACGCGCACGCGCTCGCCACGGTGCGCGCGAACGCGCGCGCCGTGAAGTGCAGCGACAGGTTTCCCGCCGCCGCGTTGGGCATGAGCATCGGAACCGTCATCGGGAGGACGCGTCGCGCCCCCTTCTCGCGCAGGGTGTCCCACGCGTCCAGCAGCGTCCACACGCCGCCGATGCCCGTCGCGAAATCGACGCCGAGGCGATCGGGGTCGACGTCGGGGCTCCCGGCATCCGCCCACGCTTCCATCGCCGCGACCATCGCGAACTGCGACGCGGGGTCGAGCCGTTTCGCGACGGGGCGGTCGAGGATGGTATCGGGCCGCACGATCGCCTCAGCGGCGAACGAGACGGGGATCTGGTACTTCTCGATCCACTCGTGCTCGAGGGTGCGCGCGCCGGACCGGCCGGCCAGCAGGCCGTCCCAGCTCTCGGGGGCGGTGCCGCCCAGGGGCGACGACGCGCCGATACCGGTGACGACGATACGCGGGGTGCTCATTGTTCTCCTCGGTGAACCCCGGCGGGGGCGATGCGCCCCCGCCGGCATCGGGTTACGCCTGGTTGGACGTGATGTAGGTGACGGCGTCGCCGACGGTCTTGAGGTTCTTGACCTCTTCGTCGGGAATCGTGACGCTGAACTTCTCCTCGGCGTTGACGACGATCGTCATCATCGAGATGGAGTCGATGTCGAGGTCGTCGGTGAACGACTTCTCCAGCGCGACCTCGTCGGCCGAGATGCCGGTCTCGTCGGTGATCAGCTCGGCGAGTCCGGCGAGGACCTCATCGTTGGTGAATGCCATGGGTGTCTCCTTGTTTCTCTGGACGCGACCCGGGCGCGGGCCGCTGTTCAGTCTAGGCGGGGGCGTGCGGCGGATCAGGGAAGGACGACGACCTGCGCGCCGAAGACCAGACCCGCGCCGAACCCGATCTGCAGGGCGAGGCCGCCGCTGAGCTCGGGGTGCTCCTCGAGCAGGCGGTGCGTGGCGAGCGGGATGGATGCCGCGGAGGTGTTGCCCGTCGTCTCGATGTCGCGGCCGACCGCCACGGTGTCGGGCAGGCCGAGCTGCTTGGCGAACTCGTCGATGATGCGCATGTTGGCCTGGTGCGGGATGAACGCGGCGAGATCCGTGGCCTGGATACCGGCCTCCTCGATCGCGCGCCGCGCGACCTTGACCATCTCCCACACCGCCCAGCGGAAGACCGTCGGGCCCTCCTGACGGAGCGTCGGCCACGGAGCGGTGCCGTCGCGGAACTCGACGAGCGTGTGGTTCATGCCCACGGCATCCGCCTTCGAGCCGTCCGAGCCCCAGACCGTCGGTCCGATGCCGGGAGTGTCGCTCGGGCCCACGATGACCGCGCCGGCGCCGTCGCCCAGGAGGAACGAGATCGTGCGGTCGGTGGGGTCGACGATGTCGCTGAGCTTCTCGGCGCCGACGACGGCGACGTAGCGGGCCGCTCCGGCGCGGATGAGCGCATCGGCCTGCGTCACACCGTACGAGAACCCCGCGCACGCCGCGTTGACGTCGTACGCGGCCGCCGGGTTGGCGCCCACGCGATCGGCGACGATGGCCGACACCGACGGCGTCTGCTTCGGGTTGGAGATGGTGGAGACGATGACCGCGTCGACCTGCTCGGCGGGGACGCCGCTGCGCTCGATCGCCTCGGCCACGGCGTCGGCCGCGAGGTCGATGACGGTCGTGCCGGCATCGGCGCGCACGCGCGTCACGATGCCCGTCCGCTGACGGATCCATTCGTCGCTGGAGTCGATCGGGCCGACGATGTCGTCGTTGGGGACGGCGTTCTCGCCCCGGGCGGCGCCGTAGGAGTAGATGCGGGTGTGGGCCGGCCCGGTGGGCTGGCGGATCGCGGCGGTCATGCGTTGTCTCCGGAGATGAGGGCGGCGGCGGCGTCGAGGTCCGCGGGCGAACTGACGGCGACCGAGGGGATGCCGCGGAGCGACCTCTTGGCGAGGCCGACGAGCGTGCCGGCCGGGGCGAATTCGACGATGCCCGTGACAGCTCGGCTCGCGAAGGCCTCCATGCAGAGGTCCCAGCGGACCGGCGAGGCGATCTGAGCGACGAGGCGGGCGACGGCGTCGCGGCCGTCCGCGACGATCGCGCCGTCGCGATTCGACCACAGCGGAAGCGTCGGATCGGCGATCGCCGCGTCCGCCGCAGCGGCCTCGAGAGCCGCGACGGCGGGAGCCATGTAGTCGGTGTGGAACGCGCCGGCCACCGGCAGGGGGATGACGCGGGTCCGGGGCACCGGGTCGGACGCGAGGGCGTCGAGCGAGGCGCGGGCGCCGGCGGCGACGATCTGACCTCCGCCGTTGTAGTTCGCGGGGGTGAGGCCGAGCTCGTCGAGACGCGCGACGACGGCCTCCTGGTCTCCGCCGAGGACGGCGCTCATGCCGGTCTCGGTGAGGGCGGCGGCATCCGCCATCGCCCGGCCGCGGATGCCGACGAGGCGCATGCCGTCCTCGTCGCCGAGGACACCGGCCGCGACGAGCGCGGCGACCTCGCCCACGGAGTGGCCGGCGACACCGTCGGGGGTGAGGTCGGGCGCACCGTCACCGCGCCGGGTGAGTGCGGCGAATGACACGAGGCTCGCGGCGACGATGAGAGGCTGAGCGACGCGGGTGTCGCGGATGCGGTCGGCATCCCACGTCGTCCCAGCGGCGACGAGATCGAGCTCGGCCAGGTCGGAGTACCGCTCCAGGCGCTCGCGCACCCCGTCGAGCTCGAGCCACGGCTCGAGGAATCCGGGTGTCTGCGAGCCCTGTCCAGGGAACACGGCGATGATCACTGTTCCATCCTTCCGATTCTGCCCTCGGGACCTGTGGCGATCAGCGCACAAGAATCCCGCGGACGTTTGTGTCGACCGTACAGTCAGACCCGCCGGGAGGCGGGAGAGCGGCGCCGAGTGAGGTCGGTGCCGATCGATCCGAGGATGAGCGCCGTCTGCAGGATGAGCGCTTCGCGCGGGCCCGTCGCGTCCCATCCGATGACGTCCGAGACGCGCTTCAGGCGATAGCGCACGGTGTTCGGGTGCACGAAGAGCTCGCGCGCGGTGGCCTCGAGCGACCGGCCGTTGTCGAGGTAGCTCCACAGCGTCGTGACCAGATCGGTCGAGTGCGCGTGAAGCGGCCGGTAGATCCGGTCGACGAGGGTCGCCTTGGCGACCGGGTCCCCGGCCAGTGCCCGCTCGGGGAGGAGGTCGTCGGCGTCCACCGGCCGGGGTGCGTGGCGCCATGCGCCCGCGACGGCGAAACCGGCGAGCGCCGCACGCGCGCTCTGGCTCGCCTCGACCAGCGCGGTGACCGTCGGCCCGAGAACGAGGTGACCCGGGCCGAATCCCGGCTCGAGGCGACGTGCGATCTCCGAGAACGGCAGCTCGACGGTCGGTTCGGTGCGCCCGGACAGCTCGGCCCGCCCGATCACGAGCACGAGGCGCATACCCTGCACGCCCACGAGCACGTCGACGCCCATCTTGCGGGCGGCGCGGCGCAGCTGGTCGACGTCGAACTGCGGCGGGGTGGTGCCGACCAGGACGGCGACGGCGCCGTGGCCGTGCCAGCCGAGGGCCGCGATCCGGCTCGGCAGTTCGTCGTCGGTCTCGCCGGTGAGGATGGAGTCGACGACGAGCGCCTCGAGGCGCGCGTCCCACAGCCCACGCGCCTCGGCCGCGCGGGCGTAGACGTCGGCCGCTGCGAAGGCGACGTCCCGCGAATAGAGGAGGATCGCCTCCCGGACGTCATCGCCGCGCCCGGCGACCCGTTCCTCGGTCACCTCGACGGTGACCTTCACGAGCTGCAGGGTCTGGGTGAGACTGACGCTCCGCAGCAGCTCGCGCGGAGCCGCCGCGAAGATATCCGCGGCGATGCGCGGGGTCGAGGTGGGGTCCTCGTACCACTGGATGAACGACGTGATGCCCGCCTGCGCGACCAGCCCCACGGAGGAGCGTCGCGCAGGCGGCATCTCGGCGTACCAGGGGAGCGTGTCTTCCAACCGCTTGATCGTGGCGGTCGCCAGATCCCCTGAGATGCGACGGAGCCAGGTGAGGGTCTCCGCCTTCGTGCGTTCGTCGGTCACAGACCGGGTCAGCTCTCTCCGCCCGCGTTGCCGCTGGTGCCGGCGGTCACGTCGTGCAGACGGTACCGCTCGATCGCCTGAACGGAGAGGTTGCGATCGACGACGCCGTCCTGGGCCAGCGCCTGCAGCGTGCGGACGACGATCGAGGGCCCGTCGATCTTGAAGAAGCGGCGCGCGGCGGGGCGGGTGTCGGAGAAGCCGAAGCCCTCCGCGCCGAGCGTTGCGAATCGACGCGGGACCCACGGCCGGATCTGGTCCTGCACGGCGTGCATGAAGTCGCTGACGGCGACGACGGGGCCGTCGGAGTCGTTGAGCTTCTCCGTGACGAACGCGGTGCGCGGCTCGGCCTCGGGGTGGAGGAAGTTGTGCTCGTCGACGGCGAGACCGTCGCGGCGCAGCTCCGTCCAGCTCGTCACCGACCAGACGTCGGCGACGACGCCCCAGTCCTCGCGGAGGAGCTTCTGGGCCTCGTGCGCCCACAGCACACCCACGCCGGAGGCGAGCAGCTGAGCACGCGGCCCGTCGCCCTCGCCGACGCTGATGCGGTGGATGCCGCGGATGATGCCCTCGACATCGACGTCCTCCGGCTCGGCCGGCTGCACCAGCGGCTCGTTGTAGAGCGTGATGTAGTACATGACGTTCGGGTCGGGGTGGTTGCCGCCGTACATCCGCTCGATGCCCGAGCGGACGATGTGCGCGATCTCGTAGCCGTAGGCGGGGTCGTACGAGACGGTCGCCGGGTTCGTCGCGGCCAGCAGGTGCGAGTGTCCGTCGGCGTGCTGGAGACCTTCGCCGGTCAGGGTCGTGCGACCGGCGGTGGCGCCCATGATGAACCCGCGGGCCATCTGGTCGCCGGCGGCCCACTGGGCGTCGCCGGTGCGCTGGAAGCCGAACATCGAGTAGAACACGTACACCGGGATGAGCGGCTCGCCGTGGGTGGCGTAGGACGTGCCGACCGCGGTGAAGGCCGCGACGGCGCCCGCCTCGTTGATGCCGACGTGCAGGATCTGGCCCTGCGGGCTCTCCTTGTAGGCGAGCAGGAGCTCGCGGTCGACCGAGGTGTAGTTCTGACCGTGCGGGTTGTAGATCTTCGCGGTCGGGAAGTAGGCGTCCATGCCGAACGTGCGCGCCTCGTCCGGGATGATCGGCACGATGCGGTGGCCGAAGTCCTTCGCTCGGAGCAGATCCTTGAGCAGACGCACGAAGGCCATCGTGGTGGCGATCTCCTGCGTGCCGGATCCCTTCTTCGGCAGCGCGTACGAGGCGTCGCCGGGAAGGGTCAGGGGCGCGTGCGTCGTGCGTCGCTGCGGCAGGAAGCCGCCGAGCGCACGGCGACGATCGAGCATGTAGCGGATCGTCTCGTCCTCGGCACCCGGGTGGTAGTACGGCGGGAGGTAGGGGTTCTCCTCGAGCTGCGCGTCGGTGATCGGGATGCGCATCGAGTCGCGGAACTGCTTGAGGTTCTCGAGCGTCATCTTCTTCATCTGGTGGGTCGCGTTGCGGCCCTCGAAGTGATGACCGAGACCGTAGCCCTTGATGGTCTTCGCGAGGATGACGGTCGGCTGACCCTTGTGGGCGGCCGCCTGCTGATAGGCGGCGTACACCTTCTGGTAGTCGAGGCCGCCGCGGCGGAGCTTGCCCCAGATCTCGTCGTCGGACCAGTCCTTCACGAGGTTCGCGGTGCGCTCGTCGCGGCCGAAGAAGTGCTCGCGGATGAACGCGCCGTCCTCGGCGCGGTAGGTCTGGAAGTCGCCGTCGGGGGTCGTGTTCATCAGGCGCACGAGGGCGCCGTCCTGGTCCTGCGACAGGAGCTCGTCCCAGCCGCGGCCCCAGACGACCTTGATGACGTTCCAGCCGGCACCGCGGAAGTAGGCTTCGAGCTCCTGCACGATCTTGCCGTTGCCGCGCACCGGGCCGTCGAGGCGCTGGAGGTTGCAGTTGATGACGAAGGTGAGGTTGTCGAGTCCCTCGTTCGCCGCCACCTGGAGCTGACCGCGGCTCTCGACCTCGTCCATCTCGCCGTCACCGAGGAACGCCCAGACGTGCGAGTCGGAGAGGTCTTTGATCCCGCGGTTGGTGAGGTACTTGTTGTTCATCGCCTGGTAGATGGCGTTGATCGGGCCGAGGCCCATCGACACCGTCGGGAACTGCCAGTACTCCGGCATCAGACGGGGGTGGGGGTACGAGGGGATGCCGTCCGCCCCCTTCGACGCCTCCTGGCGGAATCCGTCGAGCTGGTCCTCGCTCAGCCGGCCCTCGAGGAACGAGCGCGCGTAGATGCCGGGGGAGGCGTGACCCTGGATGAAGATCTGGTCGCCGCCGGACGGGTGGTCCGGTCCGCGGAAGAAGTGGTTGAAGCCGACCTCGTAGAGCGACGCCGACGAGGCGTAGGTCGAGATGTGACCGCCGACGCCGATGCCGGGGCGCTGGGCGCGGTGAACGGTGACCGCGGCGTTCCAGCGGATCCAGCGGCGGTAGCGGCGCTCGAGCTCCTCGTCGCCGGGGAACTCCGGCTCGTTCTCGGGGGCGATCGTGTTGATGTAGTCCGTCGTCGGGACCTGCGGCACGTTCAGCTGCAGCTCGTGCGAGGCCTGGAGCAGGCTCAGCATGATCTCGCGGCCGCGACCCGAGCCCTTCGCGTCCACCAGCTGGCGGAGCGACTCCTGCCATTCCCCGGTCTCTTCCGGATCGCTGTCCAGGGCGTCCTGGGAGTACGGGTCTTGATCGTTGACAGTCACGGGCGACCTTTCTTCAATGGCAGATCGTGCCAGGTGATTCCCATGGGCGGCGCGCCGTTCGTTGTCGACGCGCGCGAGCACCACAGGACAGCCTACTCACGCTCAGGAGGGCGCGCGCTCTCGTAGACTCATCGCAGGGGCCTATAGCTCAGTTGGTTAGAGCACCTCGTTTACACCGAGGGGGTCGGGAGTTCGAGTCTCTCTGGGCCCACATGAACGCCACCCCCGCCGACCAGCTGCTGCTGCTCGATCTCGTCCGTCTCGACGCTCAGGCGCGCGGCGCCGAAGCGGCCAAGCGCAATCCCGCACAGGCCGCGCGCGTGAAGGAGCTGCTCGCGCAGCGGCAGGAGCTGTCGGTCGAGCTGACCCGCTTGCTCGGTCTCCGCGACGACGTGCAGGCCGAGCTCGGCCGCATCGTCTCCGACATCGGCGTCGTCGACGCGCGCGCTGCTCGGGACGAGCAGCGCCTGTCCGCGACCTCCAGCGCGAAGGATGCGCAGGGTCTCGAGCACGAGATCGCATCGCTGGCGCGTCGCAAGAGCGAACTGGAGGACGGACAGCTCGCCGCGATGGAGCGGCTCGAAGACCTCGAGACGCAGGTGCGGGCGCAGGAGGCGCTCGTCGCCGAGGTCAACGCGGAGGGCGGCCGGCTGAGCGCGGAGGGCAAGGCGGCCGTCGCGGACGCCGATGCGAAGCTGGATGCCGCGACCCGCGACCGTGCCGCCGTGGCCGCCCGGATCCCGGGCGAGCTGCTCGCACGCTACGAGACGCTCGCTCAGCGCACGCCCGGCGCCGGGCTGCTGCAGCGGCGGACCTGCGGCGGCTGTCACATGGAGCTGGCCGGCTCGGATCTGAAGGCGATCGGGCAGGCGGCCGCGGACGAGGTCGTCACCTGCCCGGAATGCGGGTGCATCCTCGTGCGCACCGACGAATCCGGTCTGTGATCCGCCGATGACCTCCCCGCGCGCCCGGTGGCGCGCGGTCGGGAGAGCCGGCGGCGGCATCCGCCTCGGCGAGATCGATGCCGCCGGTCGGCTCCGGGACGAGCGCGACGCGCGAGCCGCGGACCTCGCGGCCGAGGTCGCCGCCGACCCGGAGGCCCGATGGGTCTGGTCCGACACCGGCTCCTGGTATCCGCAGCTGCTGGCGGCGGGCGTCCGCGTCGCGCGGTGCCACGACCTGCGACTGTGCCACGCGATCCTCCGCTCCAGCGTGCTCGTCGGTGACGACGCGTCGACGCTGCGTGAGGCGACCGCCTGGGACGAGCCGCCGCCGGAGCCGGACGGCCGAGGCCAGGCGCTGTTCGACCTCGATGGAAGCGCCGCCGGCGTGCCGCATGATCTGCGCGAGGTCGCGGCGGAGTTCGCGCGGCAGAACGCCGCTCTCGAGGGGGCGAGCGAGCCGGCTCGCCTCCGCCTGCTGCTCGCCGCCGAATCGGCGGGCGCCCTCGTCGCGGCCGAGATGCACGCTGCGGGCGTGCCGTGGAGCCGCGGGGTCCACGACGGCATCCTGACGCAGGCGCTCGGTCCGCGGCCCCGCACGGGCGAGCTGCCCGCGCGGCTGGCAGCCCTCGCGGAGGAGGTGCGCGCCGCTCTCGGCGATGCTGGCGCGAGCCTCGACTCGCAGCCGCGGCTGCTGCGCTCGCTTCACCGTGCCGGGGTCTTCGTCGACTCCACGAGCCGATGGGAGCTCGCGCGTCACGAGCATCCCGTCGTCGCGCCGCTCCTCGCGTACAAGAAGGCGATGCGCCTGCTCACCGCGAACGGCTGGGCCTGGATGGACGAGTGGATCCCGCGCGACCGGTTCCGCCCCGTCTACGTCCCCGGCGGCGTGGTGACCGGTCGCTGGGCGTCGTCGGGCGGCGGTGCCCTTCAGCTCCCGCGCCTGCTGCGCCCGGCCGTTCGAGCGGACCCCGGGTGGCGTCTCGTCGTCGCCGACGTGGCTCAGCTCGAGCCACGCATCCTCGCCGCGATGGCGGGCGACCTCGCCCTCGCCGATGCCGCGCGCGGCACGGACCTCTACGCGGGGATCGTGAGCCGCGGCATCCTCCCGACGAGACAGGACGCGAAGATGGCCCTCCTGGGGGCGATGTACGGTGCGACGACCGGCGACAGCGGCCGGCTCGTGCCGGTGCTGCGTCGCGCGTATCCGCGCGCCATGGGTCTCGTCGATGCGGCCGCACGGACCGGTGAGAGCGGCGGTGTGGTCCGGACCGTGCTCGGACGCTCCTCACCGCGGCCGTCGGAGGCCTGGCGCGACGTGCAGAGCGGAGCGTCCGACGAAGGGGCCGATGAGCGCACCGCGGCTGCGGCGCGGTCGTTCGCGCGCGAGCGCGGGCGGTTCACCCGCAACTTCATCGTCCAGGGAACCGCGGCCGAGTGGGCGCTGGCGTGGCTCGCGGACGTGCGGACCCGCTTGGCGGCGCTGCCGTCGGCGACGTCGGGCAGCCCCGCCGACGGCGTCGCCGACCGGGCGCATCTGGCCTTCTTCCTCCACGACGAGATCATCGTGCACACGCCCGAGGAGCAGGTGGATGCCGCCGTCGCCGCCGTGCGCGACGCGGCCGCCACCGCGGGGCGGCTGCTCTTCGGCGGCTTCCCGATCGATTTCCGGCTCGATCTGCGGGTGTCGGAGTCGGCGGATAAGGACTGAATCGATCCTCCGAGGTCGCGCGCTTCAAAGGCACTGCCCCACGCTCGCGACCGAGCCGACGTCGCTGAGCAGCGGCGTGTGAACGAGCGTCGGTTCGACCGGGTCGGCGTCGGGCGCGACGAAGCGGAACTGGAGCGTGCTGGTCGCGCCCGGAGACAGCGTGACGCGGGCGGCGCTCGTCGGCAGGCCGCCGTCGACGACGAGACGCGAGGGCACGCTGTCGCCGTCCTGCGCCACGGCGCCGAAGAACCAGCCCTCCGGTGCGACGGCGGCGACATCGGTGACGAGGTCGCCCGGCGACGCCGGGTTGTATCCGCCGGTCATGCTCGGCGGGTACGTCGCGGCCTCGGCGGGCGCCGTGTTCGTCAATCGGACGGTCACCGAGACCTCGTCGCGATCGTCGCCGCGGCAGTTCGAGACGGTGGATCCGACGTCCATGCGGAGCCAGGAGTCGAGTTTCGCCGTCGTCGCGTCGTTGAGGAGGACGGCGAAGGCGTCCTCGCCCGCGGCGAGCTGGCGCGCGCGCATGCCCGCGACCGCTGATCCGTCGAGGTGGCGCTGGACGGCCGGGTCGGGGCTCCAGATGCTGATGCGTCCGGCACCGAGCGCCTCGCCCAGGCCAGAGATGAGGGCGCGGGCATCGAGCGGGCCGCCGAGCGCGCGCTGCACGACGGCCGTGGTGACACCGCGCTGGTAGACGCTCTGCTCCGGGCCGGACAGGTCGAGATACGGCTTCACGAGCAGCGTGTCGATGAGGCTGTCGGCCGTGAGCGACGTACCGTCCTCCAGCGCGACGGGACCAGTGGCCGCGAGCAGCGTCCGCAGCACGATCGGGTCGATCGAGACGACGGCGTCGGGTGCGCGGTCGGAGTGCCGAGACCACCATGCCGAGAGCAGCTGCGCCGACAGCGAGAAGTCGGCGGTCATCGTCGCGTTCTGCACGTAGGTGCCGACGACATCGCCGTAGAGGGCGCGCGTGGTGTCGGGGATCTCCCCGACGGGTTCGCGCGACACCGGGAAGTCGCCCGAGTCGACCTGGTCGGCCAGTGTCACCGTGCCCCGGTCGAAGGTCACGAGCAGGAAGCTGCCGGTGAGCCCGCCACCGGAGCGCAGTTCGGCCGAGTTCTGGAGCGCGACCAGCACGCTCCGCGGACCGTCGGCTCCCAGCATCCCCGGCACCCACTGCGCCGCGTCCGCGGCTCCCGCAAGCCAGGACGCGACCGGGGTGACGGTCTCGTCGAGTTGGGCGACCCCGTCGCGAACAGGACCGAGCAGGGCGTCCGTGTCGATGGTGTCGATGGTGGCTGCCGCGCGCCCCGCGCTCGCGGACGCGTCGTCGAGGAGCGGCCCGGCGTCGGCGAGCAGCGTCAGCGCCGTCGACAGGTCCAGCCCGCCCGAGAGCGTCGATCCGAGGTCCGACGCCAGCAGCGGCTGGGCGCCCGACCCGAGCTCGGCGACGGATGCCGCAGCCAGCCGCACCGCGGCGGCGTTCGGGCCGATGCCGGGCAGCACCTCCGCCGCACGCCATACCGGGTCATCGGTCAGCGAGCGAGCCGCCTCGGCGTGCGCCGTCGCCTCGGTCACAGCCTGACGCAGCGCGGGCAGGTCGCGTTCGGCGGCGGCGCGCTGGACCTGCGCAGCCGACGCGCGCAGGGCGCCGAGCTCACGCGCGGCGAGCGCGCCGCGCACGCCCAGCCACGCGACGACCGCGACGAGGACGAGCGCCACGACGGCGCACGCGAGGACCACAGCTCGTCGCCGTGCCCCCGGCCGCGTCGCGCGAACCGGGATCGCCACCGTCAGGACCGGCGGCGGCGGGCGACGACGAGACCGGCGCCCGCGAGGACGGCGAAGGCTCCGACGCCCGCGACGGCGAGCGGCATCGCCGGGTTCGACCCGGTCGCCGGCAGCTCGCCGGCGACCGCCGCGGCGGAACCGCGCGGCGCGGTGGCGCAGTCCGGCGACGACATCGGGTAGTGCAGCGGCACCGCCAGCGACGGGCTCGCCTGGAGCGTGGCGGTGATGTCGCCGCGGGTCCACGCGTAGCCGCCGTCGGTCGGCACCCACGTGCCGCCGCGCTGCTCCCAGCCGGGCCAGCCGTTGCCGCGCCCGTTCTCGTCGACGCTGGCGCCGGGCCACAGAACACGCCCCTGGAGCCGGCCCTCGTCGAGGGAGCCGAGCGGCACCGTCACGGAGTTCGCGCCGTCGGCGAGCACCAGGGACACCGGCGCGGACTGGTCGGCCGCCGGGCCGTCGGTCAGGACGACATCGAACGAGATGTAGGCCGCGTCGTCACGACAGGCCCCGGTCGCCACCGAGCCGGCGAGGCTCGGCTCTCCCGGATTCGGCGGGGCATAGGTGTCTCCCGCGCTCGCTGCGGCGAGCGGAGACGATGCCAATGCACCGATCAGGACAGCAAGAAAAACAGTGCTACGCATAGCGCCCTCCCCAATGGGCTCTTCGACGTCGACTCCCCAGAAGACGTCAGTGGCCACACGCTAGCACTCGCCGACGGTCGGCGCGAGCGGCGCGCGGTAGACTCGGCAGCGCGAATGGGTCGGCTGGACGGTCGCGTGGCGGGTCTCCCGCACCGAGGAACGTCCGGGCTCCACAGGACAGGACGGTGGGTAACGCCCACCCGGAGTGATCCGCGAGACAGTGCCACAGAGAGCAGACCGCCGGCGTCCGCGCCGGTAAGGGTGAAAGGGTGGTGTAAGAGACCACCGGGGTCGTGGTGACACGATCCGCACGGTAAACCTCGTCCGGAGCAAGGTCAGACAGGGGATGCAGACGCGGTCCGCCGAGTCCCCGGGTAGACCGCTGGAGCGGCACGGCAACGTGTCGCCGAGAGAGATGGCCGTCCACGGGGCTCACGCCCCCGGACAGAACCCGGCGTACAGGCCGGCCCATTCGCACCGCCGGCCCGGCCGTGCGAGCTTCGGGCGCACTTGCGCGCGTGGGGCGCGGGTATTTCCGCGCCCCACGTCAGAAAGTGCGCCGCATCCGCCACCGCATCCGGCAGCGGCAGCCGGGCCCGCCTCAGTGGGCGGTGCGGTCCGCGAGGTCCTCGGTCGTGTCGTCGAGGATGCCGCGGCGCTCGCCCGCCAGCGCGAGTGCGGCAGCGCCGATGATGCCCGCGTTGTTGCGGTGCACCGCCGGCACGATGTCGGTCTTCAGGTCGAGGAGCGGCAGGAACTTGTCGGAGTGCTTCGAGACGCCGCCGCCGACGATGAAGAGGTCGGGGGAGAAGAGGAACTCGATGTGGCTGTAGTACCACTGCAGCCGTTCGGCCCATTCGGGCCAGCTCAGCTCGTCCCGCTCCATCGCCGAGTACGCGGCCCAGGCCTCGGCATCCTTCCCGTGCTTCGCGCGGTGCACGTGGCCGAGCTCCGAGTTCGGGATGAGCACCCCGTTGTAGATCATCGCCGAGCCGATGCCGGTGCCGAGGGTCGTCAGGATGACGAGGCCGTCGCGGCCCTGCGCCGCGCCGTAACGCATCTCGGCCACTCCGGCGACGTCGGCGTCGTTGGCGAAGTGGATCTGCCGGCCGAGACCGTTCTCGAAGAACGTCTCGGCTTCGAAGTCGATCCAGCTGTCCGAGACGTTCGCGGCCGACAGGGTGCGGCCGTTCTTCACGATCGCGGGGAAGGCGACGCCCAGCGGCACGTCGGCGGCATCCGACACCTCGAGTCGCTGCAGCACCTCGCGCACCGCTCCGAGGACGTCGTCGGGCTCGGCGCCGCGCGGGGTCGGGACCTTGATCCGGTCGGTCAGCAGCTCGCCGGTGGACAGGTCGACGACCGCCCCCTTGATGCCGGTTCCGCCGATGTCCACGCCGACGGCCCGCGTCGCATTCGCACTCATGCGCCCAGCCTATCGAGCGCGGTGCGAGCGCCATTAGGCTCGGGCTGAGCGCCCACCTCCGGCGCAGACGGGAGCGGTCATGACAAGCGGTGACGGCGAGTTCTGGTACAACCTCAGCACCCACGAGGTCGAGCGCGGCAAGCAGTCGCCGGGCGCCGATCGAGCCGGCCCCTTCGCGACCGCCGAGGAGGCGGCCCGAGCGCCGCAGATCCTCGTCGAGCGGTCTCGTCAGTGGCAGGAGGACGAGGAGCACGAGGACGAGTGGGGGACCCCGCCGTCGGGCGGCGGCGCGCGCCAGTAGTCTGGTCTCTGAACCCTGTCTCGGAGAGGACGCGATGGACAAGCAGCGGGACTTCGTACTGCGCACGATCGAGGAACGGGGCGTCAAGTTCGTCCGCCTCTGGTTCACCGACGTGATCGGCACGCTGAAATCCGTCGCGATCGCCCCGGCCGAGGTCGAGGGCGCATTCGCCGAGGGCCTCGGGTTCGACGGCTCGGCGATCGAGGGGCTGACGCGCACCTACGAGTCGGACCTGCTCGCGCACCCCGACCCCACCACGTTCCAGACGCTTCCCTGGCGTGGCGAGATCGACCCGACGGCGCGCATGTTCTGCGACATCACGACGCCCGACGGGCAGCCGGCCGTCGCCGACCCCCGTCACGTCCTGAAGCGGACCCTCGCCAAGGCCGCCGACGCGGGCTTCACGTTCTACACGCATCCCGAGATCGAGTTCTACCTGCTGAAGTCCTCGAGCTACGGCCCCGACGGGCCCGAGCCGGTCGACTCCGCCGGCTACTTCGACAACGTCCCGGGCGGGACGGCCCACGACTTCCGCCGCCGCTCGGTCCGGATGCTGGAGGACCTGGGCATCTCGGTCGAGTACAGCCACCACGAGGGCGGCCCGGGGCAGAACGAGATCGACCTGCGCTACGCGGACGCCCTCGCGACGGCCGACAACATCATGACCTTCCGCACCGTCGTCAAGGAGGTGGCGATCGAGCAGGGCGTGTACGCGACCTTCATGCCGAAACCCCTCGGCGGCCACCCGGGCAGCGGCATGCACACGCACATGTCGCTCTTCGAGGGCGAGGTGAACGCCTTCTACGAGGGCGGTGCGCAGTACCAGCTGTCGCAGACGGGCCGTCAGTTCATCGCGGGCCTGCTGCGCCACGCGAACGAGATCTCGGCGGTCACCAACCAGTTCGTCAACTCGTACAAGCGGCTCTGGGGCGGCGACGAGGCCCCGAGCTTCATCACGTGGGGTCACAACAATCGCTCGGCGCTCGTGCGCGTGCCGATGTACAAGCCGAACAAGAGCGGCTCGTCGCGCGTCGAGTACCGGGCGCTGGACTCGGCCGCCAACCCCTACCTGGCGTACGCGCTCCTTCTCGCGGCCGGGCTGAAGGGCATCGAGGAGGGCTACGAGCTCCCGCCCGAGGCCGAGGACAACGTGTGGTCGCTGACCGACGCCGAGCGTCGTGCGCTCGGCTACGCGCCCCTGCCGGCGAGCCTCGATCACGCACTGGAGTACATGGAGGAATCCGAGCTCGTCGCCGAGACGCTCGGTGAGCAGGTGTTCAACTACGTGCTGCTCAACAAGCGACGCGAGTGGCAGAACTACCGCGCGCAGGTCACGCCCTTCGAGTTGAAGAGCAACCTGGAGATGCTCTGACCTCATGACGCGCGATCCTCGCTCGTCCGGTCTCACGGGCCTTGCTCGCGCCGGGTTCGACGACCTCGGCCACGCCGACGCGCAACTGTCCGAGCTCGCCGAGCTGACCGGCATCCCGCGCGCGGAGCTCGTCGCGTCGGCCGAGACCGCCGCCGACCCCGACGGCGCCGTCACAGCGCTCGTGCGGGTCGCGCGACGGGATGCGGCGGCGGTGACGTCGGCGCTGGCTCGTCGCCCCGAGGCGGTATGGGCGGTGCTCGGCGCCTCCATCGGCTTCGCCGACTTCTACCTCCGGCATCCCGAGGAGCTCGCCGACCTCGTCTCGGCGGGAGAAGGCCTGCCGAGCCGGGACGACCTGGACGCGGCGCTGCGCGAGAGCGTGGGCGAGGTGGACGGCTTCGCCGCCACCGCGGCCGACGAAGCCTGGATCGCCCTGCGCGTGCGATACCGGCGCATGGTCGCGCGCATCGCGCGCTTCGATCTCGGCTCGTCCGACCCCGCGCTCATCCTGCACGCGGTCGCGGCCGCGCTGGCGGATGCGGCCGGCGCCGCCCTCGAGGCCTCGCTCGCCGTGGCGCGGGCACGGCTCGTGGCGGGAGTGCCCGGTGCCGGCCGGTTCTCGCGCGACGAGGTGGCCGCCACCCGGCTGGCCATCATCGGCATGGGCAAGGCCGGCGCGCGCGAGCTCAACTACGTCAGCGACGTCGACGTCATCTTCGTGGGCGAGAGCGGCGACGAGGAGGTCGTCGACGACAGCCGCGCGATCGAGATCGCGACGCGGCTGGCGACGCAGACGATGCGCGGGATCTCCGAGGTCGAACGCGAGCCGGCACTGTGGGAGGTCGATCCGAACCTCCGGCCGGAGGGCAAGCAGGGCGCGCTCGTGCGGACCCTCGGCTCTCACGTCGCGTACTACGACCGGTGGGCGAAGAGCTGGGAGTTCCAGGCGCTCCTGAAGGCGCGCTGCCTGGCGGGCGACACCGAGCTGGGCGACGCGTTCGTCGCGGCGGTCGAGCCCAAGGTGTGGGCCAGCGGCTCGCGCGAGAACTTCGTCGAGAGCGTCCAGCGCATGCGCGAGCGCGTCACCGACCACATCCCTCCCGCCGAGGTCGCTCGTCAGTTGAAGCTCGGCCCCGGCGGCATCCGCGACGTCGAATTCACCGTCCAGCTGCTGCAGCTCGTCCACGGCGTCACCGACGAGCGGATCCGGGAACGCTCCACCCTCGATGCCCTCGATGCCCTCGTCTCGGAGGGGTACATCGGACGCGAGGACGCCACGCGCTTCGCGCTGCACTACCGGCGCCTGCGCGTCATGGAGCACCGGCTGCAGCTGCGGGAGCTGCGTCGGACCCACCTCATGCCCGAGGACGGGCGCTCACTGCGCGTCCTCGCGCGGGCCGCCCGGCTGGGCGACGGCGGCGACCGCGTGGTCGCGGCGTGGGAGGACATCAAGCGCGAGGTGCGCGAGATCCACATCCGCCTCTTCTACCGGCCACTCCTCTCCGCCGTCGCGGCACTGCCTGCCGACGAGCAGTCGCTCTCGCCGAACCAGGCTCAGGCCCGGCTGGCGGCGATCGGCTTCCGCGACCCTGCCGGGGCGCTGCGCCACATCGGCGCGCTCACGAGCGGGCTGAGCCGCAAGGCGGTCATCCAGCGCCACCTCATGCCCGTCATGATCCGCTGGTTCGCCGACGGCGTCGACCCCGACTACGGCCTGCTGGCCTTCCGTCGGATCAGCGAGCGGCTCGGCGACACCCCGTGGTTCCTGCGGATGCTCCGCGACTCGTCCGGGGCCGCTGAGCGCGTGACGCGACTGCTGTCGGGCTCGCGCTACGTCGGCGAGCTGATGGAGTGGATCCCCGAATCCATCGCGTGGCTCGACTCCGCCGATCAGCTGCGGCCCCGCCCCGGATTCGTGCTGCAAGAGGAGGCCCGCGCGATCCAGACGCGCCACGCGTCGATCGACGACGCGATGTCGGCGGTCCGGGCGCTTCGACGCCGCGAGCTCCTCCGGCTCGCGATGGCGGCCGTCGTCGGCGACCTGTCGATCGAGCAGCTCGCCGAGGGGCTGACGACGATCAGCGAGGTGACGATCCAGGCCACGCTCCGTGCGGTCCGTCGAGAGGTCGTTCCGCCCGAGGACGATGCGCTCGACTTCTCCGTCATCGCGATGGGGCGTTTCGGAGGTGCGGAGCTCGGCTTCGGGTCGGACGCGGACGTCATGTACGTCTACGAACCGAACGGCCTCGATCCGCAGCGCGCGCAGGAACTCGCGGTGCGGCTGGTCCACGGCCTCCGCCGCTTCTCCGAGGACCATCGCCTGCCCTTCGATCTCGATGCCGATCTTCGCCCCGAGGGACGCAACGGACCGCTGGCGCGATCGCTCGCCGCCTACGCGGAGTACTACCGCCGGTGGTCGCTGTCGTGGGAGGCGCAGGCGCTCCTGCGCGCCCGCGGCGTCGCGGGCAGCGTCAGCCTCATCCGGCGGTTCCTCGATCTGGCAGACGACGTGCGGTATCCGGAGGCGCCGGACGCGCAGGGACTCCGTGAGATCAAGCGCATCAAGGCGCGCGTCGAGACGGAGCGCCTCCCGCAGGGGCAGGACCGCTCACGCCACCTGAAGCTCGGGCCGGGCGGTCTCTCCGACGTGGAGTGGTTCGTGCAGCTCCTGCAGCTGCAGCACGCGCACCACGTGACGGGGCTCCGCACCACCTCGACGATGGACGCGCTCGCCGCGGCCGTAGAGGCCGACCTGGTACCCGCGGATGCCGCCGAGAAACTCGCGAGCGCCTGGCGTCTCGCGAGCCGGTTGCGCTCGGCGAATACGCTGCTGTCGGGTCAGACGAGCGATGTCCTGCCCTCGGATCGAGGGCGACTCGACGGCATCGGTCGTCTGCTGGAGTACCCGCCGCACTCGGCCACCGAGGTCGAGGAGGAGTGGATGCGCACCGCGCGCCAGGCCCGCCGGGTCTTCGAGAAGCTGTTCTACGGCTGAGGGGAATCACATGTCCGTTGGTCTGCTGGCTGTCGTGGACGACATCCTGACCGCGGCGCTGCGAGCGTCGGCGAAGTCAGCGGGTGTCGTCATCGACGACGCCGCCGTCACTCCGCAGTACGTGCAGGGCATCACGCCGGCGCGCGAGCTGCCGGTCGTCGGCAAGATCGCCCTCGGGTCGATCGCGAACAAGTTCCTCATCATCATCCCGCTGGCGCTCTTGCTGACCGCCTTCGCGCCGGCGGTGCTGCCGTTCCTCCTCATCCTCGGAGGCTGCTTCCTCTGCTACGAGGGGGCCGAGAAGGTGCTGGAGTGGTTCGGTGTGCACCACGGCGCGGCCGACGACGGACCGCGCGACGAGAAGAAGCTCGTGCTCGGAGCCGTCCGCACCGATCTGATCCTCTCGGCTGAGATCATGCTGATCTCGCTGTCGAACATCGACGACGGTCTCGACATCTGGCAGACGCTCGCCGTGCTCGCCGTGATCGCGCTGCTGATGACCGGGATCGTCTACGGCGCGGTCGCGCTCCTGGTGAAGATCGACGATGTGGGCCTTCGGATGGCCAAGAGCCCGTCGCGCCGCGTCCGCCACACCGGAACGCGCATCGTCCGATCGATGCCCGCCGTGTTCCGCGTCATCAGCGTCATCGGCACGGTCGCGATGCTGTGGGTGGGCGGGCATCTCGTGCTGCAGAACCTCGGGGAGGTCGGCCTGGGAGCGAGCCTCGAGCTGCTCCACGGCGTCGAACACCTGCTGCATCCGCTCGGCGCCGTCGTGGCGTGGACGGGCGAGACACTGGTGTCGGCGATCGCCGGCCTGCTGGTGGGGCTCGCGATCGTCGGCGTGATCGCCGTGATCCGGCGCCTCCGCTCCGGCGGTCACCGGGCGGAGGGCGCCGGAGCTCACTGATCAGTCGTCGCGGGAGGTCGCATCGTCGATTCGGCTCTCCTCCTGCTCGACCGGGTCCTCGGCGAGGTCCGGGACGATCGAGGTGTCGTCCCGATCGGTGCGCTGCGCGGCCGGGTCGGCGATGGGCTGGTGTCGGTCGTTCGTCGCGTCGGTCATGGGGCGAGTCCACCGCGTGCGGCGACGCTCGTCACGCCGGTTGACAGCGCCCTCTCGGCTCGGAACGTTCGTGGTCCGGGGCGCCGCGTCAAGACTCGTGTGACGGCGGGGCCCGGTGCGTACGCTGGCGCGGTGATGGACGGACGGAACCGAGCCGCTGCGGGCGGCTCGCGAGCGCGCGGACGCGACGAGACCGTCGACGGCCTGCGCTTCCGCGTCTGGAGCACGGCGCGCTCGAGCGGCATGAGCTACGTGCTCCTCCACGGGGTCGGGATGTCGCATCGCTCCTATCGCGACCTCCACGGCGTCCTCGCGACGTCGGGCGCGGTGCACAGCATCGACCTGCCCGGCTTCGCCGGCTTGCCGGCCCCGGTCGACGACGTCCCGGTGGAGCGGATGGCGGATGCGCTCGCTGCGGTCATCGCCTCGCTCACCGATGCGCCCGTCGTCCTCGTCGGTCACTCCATGGGCGCGCAGTGGGCGGTCGAGATCGCGCGACGCCGGCCGGCGGCGGTCGCCGGCCTCGCGCTGATCGGCCCGGTCGCGGATGATCGTCATCGCACACTGCGCGCGCAGGGCACAGCCCTCGCCCGCGACGGGTTCCGCGAACCGCCGCGCGTGAACGCCCGGGTCTTCGCCGACTACCTCCGCTCGCGCAAGCGTTGGTTCCTCGCGCAGGTCGGATGCATGCTCGCCTACCCGACGGAGGAGCGGCTGGCGGATGCTGCCGTGCCCGTGCTGCTGGTACGCGGCGGTCGCGACCCGATCGCCGGAGACGCATGGCTCGCGCGCCTGGCCGGGCGCGCCCACCGGGCGAGCGTCGTCGTCGTGCCCGGACACGGACACCACGTCGAGCGCACGGCGCCGGAGGCCGTCGCCCAGGCGATCCTCGAGCACCTCGTCGGCGCCGGCAGCAGGCGGCCGTGATGCCGCATCCGATCCGGAACGCGCTCTGGTGGGTCGCCGACTACGCCTACGCCGTCACCTGGCAGGTGCGCGCGTTCTTCTCGCGCACCGGACCGGCGTCGTTCGGCGCGGGGGAGCGGCAGCCGATCGTGGTGCTGCCCGGCATCTACGAGACCTGGCGGTTCATGCAGCCGCTCATCACCGAGCTGCACGAGCGCGGGCATCCGGTGCACGTCGTCACCGCGCTCGGCCGCAACCGCTGGCCCGTGCCGCGCGGCGCACGGCACGTCGCCGACTACCTGCGCGAGCAGGATCTGCGCGACGTCATCCTCGTCGCCCACAGCAAGGGCGGTCTCGTCGGCAAGCAAGTGATGACGGATGCCGAACTGGCACCGCGCGTGCGCGGGATGGTCGCCGTCGCGAGTCCGTTCGGAGGCTCGTTCTACGGGCGCCTCATGCTCCTGCCGTCGCTCCGCGCCTTCTCACCCGGCGCGCCGATCATCCGGGCGCTCACCCGGGAGCTGGTGCCCAACGAGCGGATCGTCTCGGTCTATGGCCGGTTCGATCCGCACATCCCGGGTGGCAGCGAGCTCGCGGGTGCGCGGAACGTGCGCCTCGACACCGGCGGTCACTTCCGCATCCTCGCCCACCCCCGCGTCGTCGCCGAAGTAGAGCGGGTGACGGAGTGATCGCGCGATCGTTCAGCGCAGGCCGCTCATCCGATCCCACTCGAGCGATTTGAACTGCAGGAACGTGCACAGGCTTCCGGCGAGAGCGACCTCGGACGCGAGTCCGATCATCTCGTAGGGACTCAGCGCCAGGTCGTTCTCACGCGCGGTGAGCGTCGCCTCCCAGCGCGGTTCGTCGAAGCCGACCGGCTGCATGTAGATGTCGGCGGGCGCGTGGGTGAGATGGAGGATGACGAGGCCGGTGTCCGATCCGTCGGAGCCGTCCTGGATGGCGACCTTCACGGACAACCGCTCGTTCGGCCCCTGATCGAAGAATTCGGCGACCCAGGTCTCCAGGAGCGTCTTCGAGCGCACCGGAACGCGGGGCAGGTCATCACTCATCTCGCCCATCATCGCACGGCATCCGATTCGCTCGATGCGCATTCCCGCCGCGCCGCGCGGGGGAGGATGGTTAGCCGACGCGGCTCGGGTGTGACGAAGCCCCCGTGCCGATGGCGCGGGGGCTTCGTCACGCGAGGATCAGACGCCGAAGTACAGCTCGTACTCGTAGGGGTGAGGGCGGGCGTTGATCGGCTGGATCTCATTCTCGATCTTGTACTCGATCCAGGTTTCGATCAGCTCGGGTGTGAAGACACCGCCGGCCAGCAGGAACTCGTGGTCGTTGCGCAGCGCCTCGAGGGAGTCGAGCAGCGAGTTCGGAACCTGCGGGATGTTCTTGGCCTCCTCGGGCGGCAGCTCGTAGAGGTCCTTATCGACGGGCTCGTGCGGCTCGATGCGGTTCTTGATGCCGTCGAGGCCCGCCATCATCTGTGCGGCGAAGGCGAGGTACGGGTTTCCCGAGGCGTCCGGTGCGCGGAACTCGATGCGCTTGGCCTTGGGGTTGGTGCCCGTGATCGGGATGCGGATCGCAGCCGAGCGGTTGCCGGCCGAGTAGACCAGGTTCACCGGCGCCTCGTAGCCCTTGACCAGACGCTTGTAGGAGTTGAGCGTCGGGTTGGTGAACGCGAGCACGGCCGGGGCGTGCTTGAGCAGGCCGCCGATGTACCAGCGGGCGAGGTCCGACAGACCGCCGTAGCCCTGCTCGTCGTAGAAGAGCGGCTCGCCGTTCAGCCACAGCGACTGGTGGGTGTGCATGCCCGAGCCGTTGTCGCCGAACAGGGGCTTGGGCATGAAGGTCGCGACCTTGCCCCACTCCTCGGCCGTGTTCTTGACGATGTACTTGAACTTCAGGATGTCGTCCGCCGAGTGCACCATGGTGTCGAAGCGGTAGTTGATCTCCTGCTGGCCACCGGTACCGACCTCGTGGTGGGCGCGCTCGAGCACGAGGCCCGACTCGATGAGCTTCAGCGAGATGTCGTCGCGGAGATCGGCGGTCTTGTCGACCGGCGAGACGGGGAAGTAGCCGCCCTTGTACGGGGTCTTGTTGGCGAGGTTTCCGCCCTCTTCGACACGGCCGGTGTTCCAGGCGCCCTCTTCGGAGTCGACGGCGAAGAAGCTCGAGTTCTGCTTCACCTCGTAGCGGACGTCGTCGAAGATGTAGAACTCCGCCTCGGGTGCGAAGAACGCGGTGTCGGCGATGCCGGTCGAGGCGAGGTACTTCTCGGCCTTCTTGGCGACCTGACGCGGATCCTTCGCGTAGATCTCGCCGTTGCGCGGGTTGTAGATGTCGAAGATCATGATGAGCGTCTTCGCCTCGCGGAACGGGTCCACATACGCCGTGGAGACATCCGGGATCAGCTGCATGTCCGACTCGTGGATGTTCGCGAAGCCGCGGATCGATGAGCCGTCGAAGAGCTGGCCGACCGTGAAGAACTCCTCGTCGACGGTCGAGGCCGGGATGTTGAAGTGCTGCTGGACACCGGGGAGATCCGTGAAACGGATGTCGAGGAACTTGACGTCCTCGTCCTGGATGAACTTGAGCACCTCGGAAGAATCTTTGAACATGGAGTCTCCAAGATCGGGTGAGGAACAGCCTGGAATCGATCCAGACCTCTTCGAACCTATCGGCATCCAGTTGCTCGGCAGTATCCCGGATGTTTCCGGGATGTTACGCGAGCGGCCCCGTTTAGGCTGGAGGAGTGTCCGATCAGGCCTTCGTCAACAGCTATCCGGGTGAGCGTCTCGGAAGGCCCGAGAGGGGGCCGGGAAGCATCGGACGCCTCGGCCGTCGCGCCGGAGCACTGCTCATCGACTACGCCGCCGCCACGCTGATCGCGACGGCCTTTCTCGGCTACGACCAGTTCGCGCTGCCCGGCGAGGCCGGATGGACGCTCTTCGCGCCTCTCCTCGTCTTCGCCGCACTGCAGATCGTCTTCATCCCGTTCATCGGCGGCAGCCCGGGGCACCGCATCGTCGGGATGCGGCTCGAGCTCGAGACCGGGGGATGGGTGGGGCTCTGGCGTCCGATCGTCCGGACGCTGCTTCTCGTCCTCGTGATCCCCGCCGTCGTCTTCGACCCCGACCAGCGCGGGCTCCACGACAAGGCGGCCCGGACGATCCTCGTCCGGGCCTGACCTCGAGCGTTCGACGACGAGCGCGTGCGCTCGATCCGCCGGATTCAGCGCGGGCGCTGCGCGCGAGCCTTCATCGGGTCGACGCCCTTGGGGATCGGGAGGGACGTCACCGACTGCGACACCGATTCGATGCGCTTGATCACGGCCGCCATCGTCGTGCGGTCGATCGCCTTCGGAAGGGCCTTGATGGTCGGTGCGAGCTTCGCGATCGGGACGTCGTCGTCGCCGTGGCCGACGTACAGGACGTGGACGGGCACGCCCGAGGCGACGCGCTTGACCTTCGCGCGCTCGTCGTTGATCAGGCGGGTGAGTCGCCCGCGGGCGCCCTCCCCGATGATGACGACGCCGCCGCGACCGACAGCGCGGTAGACGGCCTCCTGCGTCTTCGGGTTCACACCGACGGGCATCTCGGATGCCTGCCAGCGCCGACCGAGATTGGTGGAGATGATGTGGCCGGTGGCGCCCGGCATCCCGTCGATACGCTTGTACATCGCGCGCGTGGCGAGGCGCGTCATCGTCATCATCGCGCCCAGGATGCCGACGAGCAGACCCGTGAAGCCCCAGAGGATGACGCTCCAGATGGCGCCGGGTGGGATGAGGAAGCCGACCAGGACCCCGATGCCGATGCCCGCGACCAGGATTCCGGCGAGCGCCCACGGCAGCCAGCCGTAGTACTCCTTCGTGAACGTGAAGAGGGAGCGGAGCTGCGAGAAGAAACCGGGCCGCTTCTCGGGGGCGGTGCTGCGGGACGACATGCCTCCAGCCTACCTTTCACCGCCCCGCGGCGACGTCTGCACAGATGCGCTTGCCCCGCGGCTCTCCGCCGACGCCGGACGCGGCGCGCGCGGCGCCCGCGCACCGTCCGACGATGAGCAGATGCACACCGCCATCGCCGCTCCCGCGCTCGCTCTGCGAGCCGTCGCTCCTCCGGAGGTTCCCTTCCCCGGCGTGCTCTCGGCCACGCATCCGGTTCGCTACCGCGTGATCGCCGGCGACGCCCCGGCCGTCGTGGCGATCGCGTCGGCCGGCGGCCACGTCCTCGCCGCGGAAGACGTCGACGACGTCGACGGCTCCGCCGTTCTCGTGCTGCCGCCGCTCCGCGGACGGCTCGCATATGCGCCCGGTGTCGCGCTCGACGACGCGGGCGTCGCGGTCACCCTCCTGGTCAGCGTGCTGCGGGGAGTTCGCGAGGCGGACCGCTGGGGCATCGCTGTCGGCGAGTGGTGGGTGACGGACGACGGACGGCCGGTGCTCGTTCCGCGGGGAGAAGAGAGCGTCGAGACGGTCTCACGTCGTCTCGTCGCTCCGCTCGTCGACTCGGCGGCGTGCGGCGAGGTCGTGGCGGATGCGCTCGGCCGCCTCGTCGAGGGTGAGCTGGACGATCGGACGCTCGCCGAGCTCGAGGAGCGCCTGTTCGCCATCGCGGCACCGGAGCCGCTGCCCGCGACCGCGGCCGCGACCGCGACCGACACGGGGGCTGCGGCGCCGGGACACGGACACGTCGATCGTCGTCGCGGAGAGCCGTCGACCACCACCCGCCGCACGGAGCGTGTCCGCCGGGGGAGCGGCCACGGGGTGACGCCGGCCGATCCCGGCAGAGCACTCGCGCACGGTGTCGGAGCGCTGGTGGCACGGGGATGGGATCACGACCTCGGCCGTCGTGCGGCCGAGTCGTCGGACATCGTGCTCCGCGCCCTCCGGCGTGCGTCGGCGGCGCGCCGCTTCGCAGCCTCCCGCTCCGCCGCGCGGCGCCCGGCGGGCCGGCCACGGCGCCGGATGCGGCTCGCCGTCACGGCCGTCGCCGCGATGGGGGTGACGGTGGCGCTCGGTGTGGCGGTCACCACCGAGCCGACCGCGGGCGCGGGTGAGGCGGCGCCGCCGGTCGTCACGACGGAGGCGGCCCCGTTGGAGGACCCACCGGTCGAGCGCGTCCCGCCCGGTGTCCCGGCGGCCGAGCGCGGCCCGACGACGGATGCCGGCATCGACCCCGCGGTGGGGACCGACCTCGACCCCGCGGCGGGGGCGCATCGTGCGATCGCGGAGCTGTCGCGCTGCCACGCTGCCGAGGAGGCGGCCTGCCGAGCGCGGATCCTCGAACGTCCGGATGCAGTGATCCCGCCGGGGCTGGTGACCGATGGCGATCAGTGGGTCGTGACCCTCCTCGACGACCTCGGCGGCGTCACGGTCGTCCGCGTCGAAGACGCCGAGGGCGTCCGGCCGCCGCAGATCGTCGTCCTCGTCGATCACGACGGAAAACGGCTGGTCCGCGACGTGTACGACGTCGCGGACCAGCCGTGAAGGGCGTCAGCCGGTCAGTAGCCGAGCTGCCCCTCGAACTGCGCGGCCTCGAGGCGGGCCTTCATAGCGCTCAGGAAGCGAGCCGCGTCGGCGCCGTCGATCGTGCGGTGGTCGTACGACAGGGCGAGGTAGACGTACGAGCGCACCGAGATCGCGTCCTTGCCGTCGACGGTCACGACACCGGGGCGCTTGTAGACGATTCCGGTGCCGAGGATCGCGGACTGCGGCAGGAACACGACCGGGGTGTCGAACAGCGCGCCGCGCGAACCCGTGTTGGTGATCGTGAAGGTGCCGCCGGCCAGCTCGTCGGGCTTCAGCTTGTTGTCGCGCGTGCGGGCCGCGAGGTCGGCGATGTCCTGGGCGATCTGGGCGAGGTTCTTGTCGCCCGCGTCGCGCAGCACGGGCGTGAGGAGCCCCCGCTCGGTGTCGACGGCGATCGAGATGTTCTCGGTCGCCGGGTACACGATCTCTTCGCCGTCGACCGTCGAGTTGACGATCGGGAAGGCCTGGAGCGCCTCGGCGGCCGCGAGCGCGAAGAACGGCAGGAACGACAGCTTCGCTCCGGTCTTCTCGTTGAACTCGACCTTGGTCTTGTCGCGGAGCACCGACAGCTTGGTCACGTCGACCTCGACGACGGTCGTGAGCTGAGCGGTCTGCTGCATCGACTCGACGGCGCGCTTGGCGAGCACCTTGCGCAGGCGCGACATCGGCGCGCGCGTTCCGCGGAGCTCGGAGACTTCGACCGGGGCGGGCGCGGCTGCCTTCTCGGCGGGCGCCGCTGCTGCCGACGACGATGCCGCCTCGGCGGCCTTCAGCACGTCCTCCTTGCGGATGCGTCCGCCGACGCCGCTGCCGGTGATCGTCGACAGGTCGACGCCCTGCTGCTGGGCGAGGCGACGCACGAGCGGCGTCACGTACGTCACGCCGTCGTTGCCGGCCGGAGCCGACTCCTCTGCGGCGGGCGCAGCCTGCGCGGCCGGGGCGGACTCCTGCGGAGCCGGGGCCGCCGGGGCGGCCTCCTGCTCGGGAGCCGACTCCGGTGCGGCGGGGGCGGACTCCTGCGGAGCCGGGGCCTCCGGCGCCTCCGCGGCGGGGGCGGGCTCGGCCGGGGCCTCTGCGGGAGCCGCGGCCGGGGCGCCGGAGCCGATGCGCGCGAGCGCGGAGCCGACCTCGACGGTCTCGTCCTCCTGGACGAGGATCTCGACGAGCGTGCCGGCGAAGGGCGCGGGGATCTCGGTGTCGACCTTGTCGGTCGAGATCTCGAGGAGCGGCTCATCGACGGCGACGTCGTCGCCGACCTGCTTGAGCCAGCGCGTGACGGTTCCCTCGGTCACGCTCTCGCCGAGCTCGGGGAGCACGACGTCCTTCGCGTCTCCGGATGCCGCCGGCGCACTCTGCTGGGGGGCCTCGGCCGCCGGGGCCTGCTCCGCGGGCGCTGCCGCGGCCGGAGCCTCGGCTGCGGGAGCTGCGCTCTCTTCGGCGGGAGCCTCCTGGGCGGGAGCGTCATCGGCCGGGGCGCCGGAGCCGTCGCCGATCTTCGCGAGGATGGCGCCGACCTCGACGGTCTCGTCCTCCTGCACGAGGATCTCCTCGATGACACCGCCCACGGGCGACGGGATCTCGGTGTCCACCTTGTCGGTCGAGATCTCCAGCAGGCCCTCGTCGGCCTCGATGGTGTCACCGACCTTCTTGAGCCAGCGGGTGACCGTTCCCTCGGTGACGCTCTCTCCGAGCGCGGGGAGGACCACGGAAGTGCTCATGAATCTGTCTCCTTCAAGAAATGCCGATGTCTGTTTAGCTTACTGATTCGCATCGGGTGACCGGTCAGAGCGCGTGGAGGGGTTTTCCCGCCAGCGCCAGGAATGCCTCGCCGAGAGCTTCGCTCTGCGTCGGGTGGGCGTGGATGAACGGGGCGATGTCCTCGGGGTGGGCCTCCCAGCCCACGGCGAGCTGCCCCTCGGTGATGAGCTCGCCGACGCGGTCGCCGACGAGGTGGACGCCCAGGATCGGACCGTCGACGCGGCGGACGACTTTGACGAGTCCGGCCGTGCCGATGATCTCGCTCTTGCCGTTGCCGGCGAGGTTGTACTCGGCGACGGCCACGGCCTCGCCGTGCTCGGCGCGCGCCTGCGCCTCGGTCAGGCCGACCGAGGCGACCTCCGGGCTGCTGTAGGTGACCTTCGGCACGAGGGCATCGGGCACGATCGTCGGATGCAGCCCGGCGATCTCCTCCGCCACGAAGATCCCCTGCTGGAAGCTGCGGTGCGCGAGCTGCAGGCCCGGAACGACGTCCCCTACGGCCCACACGTTCTCGCGCGTCGTGCGGAGGCGCTCGTCGACCCGGACGAAGCCGCGGTCGAGCTCGACGCCGGCTGCCTCGAACCCGAGGTCCGCGGTCGCCGGGCCGCGACCCACGGCGACGAGGAGGACGTCGGCCTCGAGGGCGGTGCCGTCCTCGAGGCCGACCGTGACGCCGTCGGCAGTCCGCGTGGCGCCCGCGAACCGCACGTCGGTGCGTGAGACAATGCCGCGCTTTCGGAACGCGCGCTCGAGCGCCTTGCTTATGGCGGCATCCTCTGCCGGAACGAGCCGATCGAGCGCTTCGACGATCGTGACCTCGGCCCCGAAGGAGCGCCAGATGCTGGCGAACTCGACGCCGATCACCCCGCCGCCGAGGATCACCGCGCGGCGGGGGACCTCCGGCAGGCTCAGGGCCTGGTCGCTCGTGACGATCCGGTCGTCGAGCGTCAGCCCCGGCAGCACGCGGCTGTACGATCCGGTCGCGATGACGACGTTCCGCGCGCGGTAGACGTCATCGCCGACCGGCACGGTGCCGTCGGCGTCGAGGCGCCCGGCACCACGCACGATCTCGATCTTCCGCGCGGCGAGGAGTCCCTCGAGGCCGCGGTGCTTCTTCGTGACGATGCCGTCGCGGTAGGCGTGCACGGCCGCGATGTCGATGCCCTCGAAGCTGGCCGAGACCCCGACGGCGCCGGAGTCGCGCACGTTGTCGGCGACCTCGGCGGAGTGGAGCAGGGCCTTCGTCGGGATGCAGCCGCGGTGCAGACAGGTGCCGCCGACCTTGTCCTTCTCGATCAAGACGACGCGAGAGCCGAGCTCGGCGGCACGCAGGGCGGCGGCATAACCTCCGCTGCCGCCTCCGAGGACGACGAGATCGGTGTCGACGAGCACGCTCAGGCCTCCCCGCGGATGAACTCGACGAGCGAGCGCACGGTCGCGCCGGTGGGACCCTTGTCGGTGGCGCCGAACGCCGCCTTCGTGGTTCCCGATCCCGCGATGTCGAGGTGCACCCAGGGGATCCGGGACGCCGTGTCGTCATCGTCGCGACGACCGACGAAGCGCTGGAGGAAGAGTCCCGCGAAGAGCGACCCGCCCGAGGGGTCGCCGATCTTCGCATTCTGCATGTCCGCGATCGGCGAGTCGAGCTCATCCGCCATGTGGGCGGGCAGCGGCAGGTGCCAGGCCGGCTCGCCGGCCTTCTCGGCGGCGGCCAGGTAGCGGGCGACGGCCTCGTCGTCGCCCATGACGCCGGTGTGCCGGTGACCGAGCGCGACGATGATGGCGCCGGTGAGGGTCGCGACGTCCACGAGCACGTCGGGACGGGTGCGGCTGGCCGCGACGAGACCGTCGGCGAGGACGAGCCGGCCCTCGGCATCCGTGTTGAGGACCTCGACGGTCGTCCCGTCGAGCATCCGCAGCACATCGCCCGGCCGGGTCGCCCGGCCCGAGGGCATGTTGTCGGCGAGGCAGAGCCACGCCGAGACGCGCACCGGCAGCTCGAGGGATGCCGCGGCGAACACGGCGGCGAGGGTCGTGGCCGCGCCGGCCATGTCGTACTTCATGCCGACCATGCTCGCCGCGGGCTTGAGCGAGAGGCCGCCGGTATCGAAGGTGATGCCCTTGCCGACGAGCGCCACGTGCCGCCCCGCGCCGGCCGGCGCATAGTCCAGGCGCACGACACGCGGGGGGCGATCCGACCCCTGGCCGACTCCGAGCACGCCCCCGAAGCCCTGCGCTGCGAGCTCGTCCTCGTCGAGCACCTCGACCTCGACGGGGAGGCCGGCGACGGCCTCGGTCGCGCGTTCGGCGGCATCGGCGGGGGAGAGCCATTCGGCGGGGATGCTGACGAGGTCCTTCACCAGGGCGACGGCGGCGCCGATCGCTCGGACTGCCGCCATCTCCGCGGCCGGCACCTCGAGGTCGGCGTGGATCGTGACCCGCTCGGCGCGGGGCTTCGGAGCCTCGCTCTTGTACCCGGCGAACCGGTAGCCGCCGAGCACGGCGCCTTCGGCTGCGGCGGCCCACAGCGCGGCGGGTGCCAGCGGGGCGGACACCGCCAGGCTGGCGAAGCCGGTCGTCGATCGGACGGCGGCGCCCACGGCGTCGCGGATGGCGCTCTCATCGGGTGCGGCGCCGCTGCCCGCGACGATGACGGGGACGGAGGCGATCGCCGGGAGGAAGACACGCGAGACCGAACCTCGCGCACCGGTGAATCCCACGGCCGTCAGCATCTCGGCGATGCCCGGCCAATCGTCGGGCGGGGAGACGTCGTCCCCGAGAGGCGGGAGGACCAGGACCAGGGCATCGGCGGGGGACTCGGTGATCGGAGCGCGGGTGTGCGCGATCTCGGGGAACGGCATCCCTCCATCCTAGGTTCGTCACGTTCGCTGTCAGCGAGGGCTCGCGCGCGCCCCGCCCCGACACGGCCTCGTAGAGTTGGCGTATGCCTCTGTCCGGACCGTTGTACGCACGCGCCGAGGGCTCGCCCCCCGTGCCGACCGGCCTGCCGCTCGTCATCGCGCTGACCGGCTTCACCGACGCGGGCGGCGCGGTCTCGCGCATGGTCGAGTACTTCCGCGACGAGTTGGACCCGTCGACGGTCGTGAGCTTCGACAACGACGTCCTGTTCGACTACCGCGCCCGCCGGCCCGTCATCACCTTCGACGAGGACCACCTGACCGACCTGCGGCCGCCCCGGCTCGAGCTCGCGCTCGCGCACGATTCGCTCGGGCAGCCGTTCGTGCTCCTGTCGGGTTACGAGCCGGACTTCGCATGGGAGGCGTTCGCCGAGACGGTGATCGGCCTGGCCGAGGGGATGCAGGTGGCCTCGGTGACGTGGGTGCACGCCATCCCCATGCCGGTGCCGCACACCCGCCCCATCGGCACGACGGTCAGCGGCACCCGGAAGGATCTGACGGCGGCGCACTCGGTCTGGAAGCCGCGGACGCAGATCCCCGCGACGGCGGGACACCTCCTGGAGCTGCGGCTCGCCGCCACCGATGCGCGCGTCGCGGGTTTCGCGCTCCTCGTCCCGCACTACCTCGGCGATACCGAGTACCCGGGCGCGGCGATCGCCGGCCTCGACAGCCTGAGCGTCGCCACGGGACTCGTCTTCGACAGCGACATCCTCCGCGGTGAGAACCGCGACTACCTGCAGAAGGTGCAGGACCAGGTCACCGCGAGCGACGAGCTGACGACGATGCTGCACACGCTCGAGGAGCGGTACGACTCCTATATGGCCGGGGCCGGCCTCGGGCAGCCCATCATCCACACCGGGGATCTTCCGAGCGCGGACGAGCTGGCGGCGGAGCTGGAGCGTTTCCTCGCGTCGCGGCCTCCCGGCGACGACGACAAGTGGGGTCGTTGAGGCGGGGAATGGGCGATCGGCGGTCGGCGTTCTCATAGGGGGGAGCTCTTGCGCCGGGGTAGCGCAGGAGATATGAGACAATGAAGGACCTGACCCGTTGTCGATCCATCCGCACCTCGCTCGTCGAGGGGCACGAGGACTTGACAAGGGTCTTACTAGTGTCCGAGAACCCGATGCGATCGCATCGGTGAGAGGCTAACCGTGACGTCAGGCACGAAGACCACACGCACCCGCGCGAGCGAGGACACCGAACTCGTCGAGGACGCCCCCGCTCAGGAGTCGGCTGCCGCCAAGCCGGCCGCGAAGAAGGCGACCGCCAAGAAGCCCGCCGCGAAGAAGGCCGCGCCCGCGAAGGCCTCCAAGGCGAAGGCGGATGACGACGAGGACGAGGAGGATCTCGACGAGGACGTCGCGGTCGACTCCGACGACGACACCGCCGACGAGGCGGCTCCCGCCGCGGCATCCGAGAAGGGTGACGACGAGGAGGACGACGCGGAGACGACGAAGCCGGCGTTCACCGAGCCGCTTCCCACGGGCGCGATCGTCATCTCGACGAGCGATGAGGAAGACGTCCCGGTCTACTCGACGCAGATCACCGGCGCCACGGCCGACCCGGTCAAGGACTACCTGAAGCAGATCGGCAAGGTCCCGCTTCTGAACGCGGCCGAGGAGGTCGAGCTCGCGATGCGGATCGAAGCCGGTCTGTTCGCGGAGGAGAAGCTGTCGCACATGTCGGCGGCTGAGAAGTCGAACCAGCTCGGGCTCGACCTGCAGTGGGTCGCGCGCGACGGACAGCGCGCCAAGAGCCACCTGCTCGGTGCGAACCTGCGCCTCGTCGTGTCGCTCGCCAAGCGCTACACCGGTCGCGGCATGCAGTTCCTGGACCTGATCCAGGAGGGCAACCTCGGCCTCATCCGCGCCGTGGAGAAGTTCGACTACACCAAGGGCTTCAAGTTCTCCACGTACGCGACGTGGTGGATCCGTCAGGCGATCACCCGTGCCATGGCCGACCAGGCCCGCACCATCCGCATCCCGGTGCACATGGTCGAGGTCATCAACAAGCTCGCCCGCGTGCAGCGCCAGATGCTTCAGGACCTGGGCCGCGAGCCCACGCCCGAGGAGCTGAGCCGCGAGCTCGACATGACTCCCGAGAAGGTCATCGAGGTCCAGAAGTACGGCCGCGAGCCCATCTCGCTGCACACCCCCCTCGGTGAGGACGGCGACAGCGAGTTCGGCGACCTGATCGAGGACACCGAGGCGGTCGTCCCCGCCGACGCGGTGGGCTTCACGATGCTCCAGCGTCAGCTCGAGTCGCTCCTCGACTCGCTCAGCGAGCGCGAGGCGGGTGTCATCCGCATGCGCTTCGGCCTCGGCGACGGTCAGCCCAAGACCCTCGACCAGATCGGCGACACGTTCGGCGTCACGCGTGAGCGCATCCGCCAGATCGAGTCCAAGACGATGGCGAAGCTCCGCCACCCGTCGCGTTCGCAGTCGCTGCGGGACTACCTCGAGTGACCGGCGCGGCCAACGAGGGCAAGGCCCTCGAGGTCGTCGTCGACGGCACGTCCTACGCGCGGATCCCGATCCGAACGCGGGTGGTCATGCCCGGCGACGACCTCGACGCCGTCATCTCGGAGTACGCGGCATCGGTCGTCCAGCCGGGTGACCTGCTGTTCGTGACCGAGAAGATCGTCGCGATCACGCAGGGCCGCTCCTACCGGCTCGACGAGATCACGGTGCGCCCGCTCGCGCGCACGCTGTCGAAGTACGTCACCCGCACGCCGTACGGCATCGGGCTCGGCATGCCCGAGACGATGGAGATGGCGCTGCGCGAGTGCGGCACGCCGCGCATCCTGCTCGCCGCCGCGGTCAGCGCGGTGACGAAGCTCTTCGGGCGACGCGGCGATTTCTACCGCGTCGCCGGCGACAAGGCGCGCGCGATCGACGGCCCGACCTCGGGCACGATCCCGCCCTACAACCAGGCCGTCGTCCTGGGACCGACCGATCCCCGCGGTGTCGCGGCACGCGTCAAGGCGCAGCTGGGGGGCGTCGCCGACGTCGCCGTCGTGGACATCAACGACATCGGCGGCAACATCCTCGGTTCGACGCTCGACCGGGCGGGGGAGCAGCGCCTCGTGCGCATCCTCCGCGACAACCCCCTCGGTCAGGGCCACCAGTCCACGCCGCTCGGCGTCATCCGCAAGGCCTGACATGGGGACGGTGAACCGGCTCTACCGCCGCGCCCGCTTCTTCGTTCGGCGTGTCGTCTCCTTCGACCGCGAGCGCGTCATGCAGTTCGCCCGCCAGTCCGCAGTGCTCTCGAAAGCGCCCGTGTGGTGGGTCGCGCTCGACATGGCCTGGTGCGCTGTGCGGTACGAGACGACGTTCGAGAACTACTCGGAGTGGGACTTCCGCATCCTCTCGCGGCGCGAGCGGCTCACGTACATGACCGACCCGAAGTCCTTCCACCTCTCGCGGCGGCTCAACGACGACTCGGTGCGCGGCATCTTCGACGACAAGCTGCAGTTCGCCCGGCGTTTCGGAGAGGACCTCGGTCGCGCGTGGCTCGACGTGTCGATCTCCGATGCCGCCGCGCTGGCCGCCTTCGTCGAGGGTCGTGAGCGGGTCATCACGAAGAATCCCGGCGGCGTCGGCGGCAACGGCATCACGATGCGCGACGTCGCGACGATCAGCGACATCGACGCGCTCCGCGAGGAGCTGCTCGCTTCGGGCGAGACCCTCGTCGAAGAGGTGCTCGTGCAGCATCCCGAGATGGCGCGGCTCTACCCGGGCAGCGTCAACTCGCTGCGGGTGGTCACCTACCGCGACCCCGACGACGTCGTCCACGTGCTCGCCTCCGTCCTGAAGGTCGGCAACGGCGGCGTCATCGACAACTTCTCCAACGGCGGGATGTACACGATGCTCGGCGAGGACGGGCGGGCGCTCCACGCGGCGAGCGACGAGGAGGGGCACCCGTTCGAGGTGCACCCCATCACCGGCGTGCCGATCACGGGCTACCAGGTCCCGTTGTACGCGGAGATCCTCGACCTCGTCGACCGCCTCGCGCGCCGCGTCCCCGAGATGCCGTACATCGGCTGGGACGTCGCCATCACACCCGAGCGCCCCGTCGTCATCGAAGGCAACCACAACACGGGCGTGTTCCAGTCGAAGCCGTCGGTGTCGGGCATCCGACGGGGGCTCCTGCCCCGCTACCGCGCCGCCATGCGGTTCTGACGCCGTCGGCGTCGGAACGCGGCATCCGATCGAGGGAGAACGAGCAATGGGTCGAGCACGGGTCCGGCTGGGCTATCTGGTCAATCGGGCGCGGAACATCCGCGTCGGCAACCTCGTCGAGTTCGCACGGCAGGTGCAGAAGGTCTCGCGGGCGCCGCTTCCGGTGATCATCGCGGACATGCTCTGGTGCTCCGTGAAGTACGACATGGGGTTCCGCGACTACGCGGTCTGGGACATCCGACTCCTGAACGCGCGCGAACGCGCGACCTGGATGACCCACCCGAAGTCGTTCCGCATCACCCGCATGCACAACACCCCGGAAGGCCGGGCGAAGCTCGAGGACAAGCGACGCTTCGCGCGGGAGTACGCCGACCTTCTCGGCCGCGAGACCGTCGACCTGCGCGACATCGACGACGTGCAGCTCGCGGCCTTCCTCGAGCGCCACCCGAAGGTGCTGGCGAAGCCTCTCGACGGACACGGCGGCGGGGGTATCACCCTCCATGAGAACGTGACGGATGCCGCGGCCTTCCGTGCCGAGGCGGAGGCCGCTCGCCAGTCGATCGTCGACGAGTTCATCGTCCAGCATCCCGAGATGTCCTCGCTGTACCCCGACAGCGTCAACACCGTGCGGCTCATCACCTTCCTCACTCCCGCGGGCGACGTGCGGCTCCTGGCCGCCGTCCTGCGCATCGGCAACGGCGACGTCATCGACAACTTCGCCTCGGGCGGGATGTACACGATGCTCGACGACGCCGGCGTCGCCCTGTACCCCGGGGTCGACAAGAACTCGAACGTCTATCGCGAGCACCCGGTCACCGGCACGGCGATCGTCGGCTTCGCGGTTCCGCGCTACGACGAAGTGCTCGCGCTGACCGAGGCGCTCGCCCGTCGGACGCCCGAGGCGCCCTACGTCGGGTGGGACCTCGCGATCACCCCGAACGGGCCCGTCGTGATCGAGGGCAACCACAACTCGAGCGTGTTCCAGCCCAAGCCCAGCGCGTCGGGCGTGCGCACCGGTCTTCTTCCCACCTATCAGGCGGCCGTCGGCTTCTGACCGCTTCCTCCGCAGACGCGGAACGCCCCCGGCTCGTGGCCGGGGGCGTTCCGTCGTGTGGGCGGTGGGTCAGATGGCGGTCGCGAGACGCGAGGTCTCGTCGTGCCAGCTCGTGGCGACGGCGCGGAGCTTCTCTTCGTACTTGCGTCCGTGGTGGGCGCAGAAGAGCAGCTCGCTGCCGTTGACCTCGGCCGCGATGTAGGCCTGGGCGCCGCAGGAATCGCAACGATCGGCCGCCGTCAGGCGGTGCTCGAGGACGGCGGTGCTCTCGGTGGTCGTCGACGTTGTCATGGTGTGTGCCTCCTCGGTCGTTCGGGTTCTGCAACTGAGTGCCTTCGATACAACCATGCGCGGGCGGGGGTATGCCCCATTTGACGTGCATTTCGCTCAGCGCGTACGCTCCGGCGCCGCATCGCTGCCGGTCGAGTGTCCTCCAGCCGATGTCCACGGCCGCGGATACGCTTGGAGACCGTGACCGCAGAGTATTCAGCCCATCATCTCCAGGTGCTCGAGGGACTCGAGGCGGTTCGCAAGCGTCCCGGCATGTACATCGGGTCCACCGACTCCCGGGGCCTCATGCACTGCCTGTGGGAGATCATCGACAACTCGGTCGACGAGGCGCTCGCGGGCCACGGCTCGCGCATCGACATCGTGCTCCACGCCGACGGCAGCGTCGAGGTGCGCGACCGCGCCCGCGGCATCCCGGTCGACATCGAGCCGCGCACCGGCCTGTCGGGCGTCGAGGTGGTCTTCACCAAGCTCCACGCGGGCGGCAAGTTCGGAGGCGGTTCGTACGCGGCATCCGGCGGCCTCCACGGCGTCGGCGCGTCGGTGGTCAACGCGCTGTCCGAGCGCCTCGACGTCGAGGTCGACCGCGGCGGCAAGACCCACGCGATGTCGTTCCATCGCGGCGAGCCCGGCCTGTTCGCCGGTGACGCACCGGATTCCGCCTTCACGCCGTTCGAGCGCTCGTCCGAGCTCCGCGTGGTCGGCAAGGCCCCGCGGGGCACATCGGGCACCCGCATCCGCTACTGGGCGGATCGTCAGATCTTCACGAAGGACGCCGCCTTCACCCTCGACGAGCTCGTGCAGCGCGCGCGGCAGACCGCGTTCCTCGTGCCGGGGCTCGAGATCGTCATCGCCGACGAGCGGGGCGAGGAGCGCACCGAGACGTCCTATCGGTTCGACGGAGGCCTCTCGGAGTTCGCGGACTTCCTGGCGCCCGACGCCCCCATCACCGACACGTGGCGGCTCCAGGGCTCGGCGACGTTCACCGAGACGGTGCCGGTCCTGCAGGCCAACGGCGCGATGGTGCCGACCGAGGTCGAACGCTCGTGCGAGGTCGACATCGCCCTGCGATGGGGGACCAGCTACGAGACGGTCACCCGTTCGTTCGTCAACATCATCGCGACCCCCAAGGGCGGGACCCACCAGCAGGGCTTCGAGCAGGGACTGATGAAGGTCGTCCGCGGCCAGGTCGAGCAGAACGCGCGACGCCTCAAGGTGGGCACCGACAAGCTCGAGAAGGACGACATCCTCGCCGGTCTCACCGCGGTGCTGACCGTGCGCGTGCCCGAGCCGCAGTTCGAGGGGCAGACGAAAGAGGTGCTCGGCACGCCGGCCGTGCGCCAGATCGTCGCGAACGTCGTGGGCCGCGAGATGGCGGCGAAGTTCGCCTCGCCCAAGCGCGACGACAAGGCGCAGACGGCGCAGCTGCTCGAGAAGGTGGTCTCCGAGATGAAGGCGCGCATCTCGGCGCGCACCCACAAGGAGACGCAGCGCCGGAAGACCGCGCTCGAGTCGTCCTCGCTGCCCGCCAAGCTCGCCGACTGCCGCACGAACGACGTCTCCGAATCGGAACTGTTCATCGTCGAGGGCGATTCGGCCCTCGGTACGGCCAAGCACGCGCGCAACAGCGAGTACCAGGCGCTCCTGCCGATCCGCGGAAAGATCCTGAACGTCCAGAAGGCGTCGGTGAGCGACATGCTCTCCAACGCCGAATGCGCCGCCATCATCCAGGTGATCGGCGCGGGCTCCGGGCGCTCGTTCGACATCGCGTCGGCTCGCTACGGCAAGGTCATCCTCATGAGCGACGCCGACGTCGACGGCGCGCACATCCGCACCCTGCTGCTGACGCTCTTCTTCCGCTACATGCGGCCGCTGATCGAGGAAGGGCGGGTGTTCGCGGCGGTGCCTCCGCTGCACCGTGTGGTCGTCGTCAACCCGGGGTCCAAGCCGAACGAGACGATCTACACCTACTCCGAGGCCGAGCTGCACGGACTGCTGACGAAGCTCCGCAAGGCGGGCCGCCGGTGGCAGGAGCCGGTGCAGCGCTACAAGGGCCTCGGCGAGATGGATGCCGATCAGCTGGCGACCACGACGATGGATCGCGCGGGTCGTACCCTCCGGCGCGTGCGTGTCGAGGATGCCGATGCCGCCAATGCGGTGTTCGAGCTGCTCATGGGCAACGAGGTGGCGCCCCGCCGCGACTTCATCATCACCTCGAGCGATCGCCTCTCGCGCGAGGCGATCGACGCCTGACCCGACCCGACCCGTGAGTCGAACCGGATGACTCGCGGGGCGCGAGGGCGTCAGGCGATGACGGTGCCGACGGCGCCGACGACGCCCTCGAGGGGCTGGCCGGACGCGTCGCGTTTCGCACCCGTCGGGGGCAGCGCGCGCGCTGCGCCGTCCGGACCCACGGCGCGGGCGTCGTCGCCGACCCAGGCGAGGGTGAGGCCGTCCTCGCCGCGGAGGAACCGCTGGGCGCGCACGCCGCCCGTGGCACGCCCCTTCGCCGGGAACTCCGTGAACGCCGAGACCTTGCCGCTGCCGGCGTCGGCTCCGGCCAGCGACTGGCTCGATCCGGCGATCGTGACGACGACGGTCTCGTCGGATGCCGTGACCGCGGCGAACGCGATGACCCGCTCGCCCTCGGCGATGCGGATGCCGGCCATGCCGCCGGCCGCGCGTCCCTGCGGCCGCACCGACGCGGCGTCGAAGCGCAGCAGCTGAGCGTCGGAGGTGACGAAGACGAGTTCGGCGCCGTCCGCGGCGAGCCCCGCTCCGACGACGCGGTCACCGGGCTTGAGCGAGATGATCTCGGCGTCCGGCTTGCCCGGGGCGAGCTCGGAGGCGGCGACGCGCTTCACGACGCCCTGAGCGGTGCCGAGCGCGATCGGCGGCTCAGCCGTGAGCGGCACGACGGCGACGACGTGCTCGCCGGCGGGGAGTCCGAGGTACTGGTCTGCACGGGTGCCGGCCGCCAGCTGGACACTGTTGCCGGGCACCGAGGGGAGGTCCACCGGTGAGAAGCGCACGAGACGGCCGGCACTCGTGACGACGCCGAGGTCGCCGCGCACGGTGCCGTCGGCGGCCGAGCCGATGGCGTCGTGCTTGCTCCGTCGCGCGGGCGGCACGATCCCGCTGCCGAGGAGATCGTCGCCGAGCTCGGCGCGCACCATCCGCCCCGTGGCCGAGAGGAAGACGCGACAGGGCCCGTCGGCGATCTGCAGATCCGCGACCGCCTTCCTGCCCGAACGCGCGGTGACGGGACCGCCGTTCAGGAGCAGGGTGCGGCGCGGCGTGCCGTAGGTGTCGGATGCCGCCTCGAGCTCGCGCGCGACCTGTGCGCGCAGCAGCACGTCGCTCGCGAGAAGCTCCTCGAGGTGCGCGATCTCGGCCCTCAACTGATCGCGCTCGGTCTCGAGCTCGATGCGCGAGAACTTGGTCAGCCGGCGCAGGCGCAGTTCGAGGATGTACTCGGCCTGCAGCTGCGAGAGGTCGAAGACGTCCATGAGGCGTCCCCGCGCCTGCTCGCCGTCGTCGGAGGCCCGGATGACTTGGATGACCTCGTCGATGTCGAGGATGGCGATGAGGAGCCCCTCGACCAGGTGCAGGCGCTCCTGCTTCCGGGCGAGCCGGTAGCGGCTCCGGCGCGTGACGACCTCGATGCGGTGGTCGAGGTAGACGCGCAGGAGCTCCTTGAGGCCGAGCGTCTGCGGCTGCCCCTCGACGAGGGCGACGTTGTTGATTCCGAACGAGTCCTCGAGGGGGGTCAGTCGGTAGAGCTGATCCAGGACGGCCTGGGGATCGAACCCGGTCTTGATCGTGATGACCAGGCGCAGACCGTGGTTGCGGTCGGTGAAGTCCTGCACATCGGCGATGCCGGTGAGCTTCTTCGCATTCACCGCATCCTTGATCTTCTCGATGATGCGCTCGGGGCCGACCATGTAGGGCAGCTCGGTCACGACGAGCCCGGTGCGGCGGGGGCCGAGGGATTCGACGGCGACCTTCGCCCGGGTGCGGAAGGTGCCGCGACCGCCCGCGTAGGCATCCTTGATGCCGTCGAGTCCGACGATCACCCCACCCCCGGGCAGGTCGGGGCCGGGGACGAACTCCATCAGCTCGTCGAGGGTCGCCTCCGGATTGTCGAGCAGGTGCACGGCGGCCGCGACGACCTCGATGAGGTTGTGCGGGGCCATGTTCGTCGCCATGCCGACGGCGATGCCGGTCGTTCCGTTGACGAGCAGGTTGGGGTAGGCCGCGGGCAGGACCGCGGGCTGCTGGAACTGGCCGTCGTAGTTCGGGATGAAGTCGACGACGTCCTCGTCGAGGTTCTCGGTCAGGGCGAGAGCCGAGGGGGCGAGTCGCGCCTCGGTGTAGCGCGCCGCCGCCGGCCCGTCGTCGAGCGACCCGAAGTTGCCGTGGCCGTCGACGAGCGGCACCCGCAGCGCGAAGTCCTGCGCGAGGCGGACGAGCGCGTCGTAGATGGCGGTGTCGCCGTGCGGGTGGAGCTTCCCCATCACCTCGCCGACGACGCGGGCACTCTTGACGTGACCCTTGTCGGGCCGCAGGCCCATGTCGGCCATCTGGAAGAGGATGCGGCGCTGCACCGGTTTGAGGCCGTCCCGGGCGTCGGGCAGGGCGCGCGAGTAGATGACCGAGTAGGCGTACTCGAGGAACGAGCCCTGCATCTCCGCGGATACGTCGACGTCCTCGATGCGCTCGGGCTCGGCGGGAACGGATGATGCGGTGCGGGAAGCGGCCATGAAGCTGTGCGGACCTCGTCGGGATCGGGTGGGACGGCCGTGTGGAAGACTGGCCGCGATGCCTCTCAGCCTACCGATCGACCCGCCGTCGGCCCGGAGCCTCACCGGGGTCGTGCCGCAGCTGATCGCCTCGGTCTCCGGCCGTCCCGATTGGTTCGCCGCGGCGCAGTCGGCGATCGTCGTCGTCGCCGACGGTCTCGGGCGGGCGAACCTGTCGTCGCGAGCCGGCTACGCGCGATTTCTCACCGAGCGCATGACGAAGCGGGATGCCGCGCGCACGGTCTTCCCGTCGACGACGGCGGCGGCGCTCACGAGCCTCCTGACCGGCACCGCTCCGGGCGAGCACGGCATCCTGGGATATCGCGTGCGCGTCCCGGGAACGGCGGTCGCCGCGAATCAGCTCACGGGGTGGGAGGGCGACGGACTCGACCCGCTCGTCTGGCAGCGCGCGCAGCCGCTGTTCGAGCGCGAGAGCGCCGCCGGCCGGCCGTGCTTCGTGGTGAGCCGCCCCCAGTACGCCGACACGGGGTTCTCGACGGCGACCGTCCGGGGAGCGCGATTCCTCGGCGCCGAGGACGTCGCCGAGCGCTTCGCCCTCGCCGAGGCGGTGGCCGCCCAGCATCCCGGCGCCCTCGTCTACCTCTACGTGCCCGAGCTCGACGTCATCGGGCACGCCCGCGGCAGCCAGAGCGATGCCTGGGCCGCCGAGCTCGAGCGCATCGACGCGATCGTGCGCCGGTGGGACGCTCAGCTCGGCCGGGGGATCGGCGCCGTGCTGACGGCCGACCACGGCATGGTCGACGTCGCCGCTCACCGGCACGTCCTGCTGCGCGAGGGCGACGAGCTTCTCGCGGGGGTCTCGATCGTCGCCGGCGAGCCCCGGATGCTGCACCTCTACACCGAGCCGGGCGCGGCGGGCGAGGTCGCCGACCGCTGGCGCGCGTCGGAGTCGGGGCGATCGTGGGTCCTCGAACGCGACGAGGCCGTCGACGCCGGGCTCTTCGGGACGGTCGATCCCGCGGTGGCCCCGCGTCTCGGCGACGTCCTCGTCGCGGCGCGGGCAGCGGTCGCGTACTACGACGACCGGCCGAGCGACAAGCGGCCGCAGCGGATGATCGGCCAGCACGGCTCGCTGACGGACGAGGAGCGGATCGTGCCCCTCATCCGTCTCGGCGCATTCGCCTGAGTCAGGCGTCCTCGCTGCGCGCGCCGAACACGATCTCATCCCACGAGGGCATCGAGGTGCGGCCGCCCTTGCGCCGGGTCTCGGTCGCGGCGGTGTCCTCGGCGACGGTGTCCGCGGCCACGGGGGCCTCTTCGGCGGGAGCCTCGGGCTCGGTGTCCGACCGGCGCGCGGCGCTCTGCTGGATGGCCTCGAAGAGCGAGACCGGCGACGAGGGACGCTGCGGCTCGGTGCGGCTCTCGGTCGGCATCGGCTCGCGCTGACCGCGGCGACGGCGGAGCGCCTCGAGCAGGTCGGCGGTCTCCGCCGAGGTGACGACCGGCTCGGGTGCGCGTTTGATCGCGGCATCCTGCGCCGTCGTCGCGGCCGACCGTGCATCGCGGGTGCCGGCGGTGCTTCCGCCGTCTGCGGGATCGGCCAAGGGGCGCCGCGGACCGAACGCGCCGCTGTCGAAGCGCGAGTCGTCTTTCGCGGGGGCGGTGTCGAGCGCGCGCAGGCGGGGGATGAGTCCCTCGGGGAGGGAGCCTTGCCGCGACAGCTGCGTGGCGTCGGAGTTCAGCGGTGCGAGCGACGAGCGCCGGGGATCGAAGGACCAGCGGGCGTCGTGGTCCACGCCGCCCGCGGTGAACTCGAGCTTGACGACCCAGCCCTCCGGCTCCCGCCAGCTCGTCCACCGCTCGCCCGAGGCGCCCGCCTCGGCGAGCTTCGCCCGCACGGCGGTCCCGAAGGTCGGCTGCGCGTCGGGCTCGAGCTCGCCGGCCATGAGGACCGGCACCGCCAGCGCCTGACCGACGACGTGCTCGCGCTCGGCGATGATGGGCCGCTCGTACCGCACGACGTCCTCGACGCGGACGCCGAGCAGGTTCGCGACGTCGGTCGCGGTCATTCCGGCACGGATGTGCGACTGGATCTCGCGGGGACTCGGCTTGTTGGCGCGCGGCTCGCCGACGGGCCGCGCGGTGCGCAGCTGCGCCCGCAGGGTGTCGGTGACCGGCAGCGCGAAGCGCTCACCGGACTCGGTGGCGAGGACGAGGATGCCCTCCTCGGTCCCGATGACCTTGAGCTGTTCCATGCGCAGAATCCTCCCAGCGAAGACGTGTGCCGTCATGGTGTCACAGCGTCCCGCGGGTCGCGGGAATATCCCGGGCGCGCCGCCGGTTTGGAGGGGCGATGCGGAGGTTCGCATCGCATCTCGGAAGCATTCGTCGCGACGTTTTGCGAAAACTGCGCCCGTCATGCAAACTATCGCCGCCCCACACGGCGCGGCAACCCGGCAACACCTGGAAGTAGAGACGTTCGACATGGCTACGGATTACGACGCCCCCCGCAAGACCGAGGACGACAGCGAGTCGATCGAGGCCCTGAAGGAGCGCGTTCCCGACAAGTCGTCGGGCTCGATCGACAACGAGGATGCCGACAACCCCTCCGGGTTCGAGCTTCCCGGCGCCGACCTCTCGGACCTCGAGCTCGACGTCGTCGTGCTGCCCCCGCAGGAGGACGAGTTCACCTGCGTCGAGTGCTTCCTCGTGAAGCACCGCACCCAGATCGATCACGAGACCTCGGTCGGCGCCATCTGCACCGAGTGCGCGCACTGACCTCGGAGCGACGAACTTCCTGACCCCCGGCGCCGAGCGTCGGGGGTCAGCTGTGTGCGGCCCGGACGAGCGCGACGATGCGCTCCGGGGTGCGCGAGGAGAAGACCCAGTGCGTCACCGGATCGTCGGCGTCGTCGATCGCCACCCGCACGATGCCGTCGATTCCGCCGCGCAGCAGGTGCCAGGACGCGGGGGAGAGTCCCGGACCGCGCGCGTGGCGCGCCTCTTCTCCGGTCATCGCTTCGACCGCGCCGAGATAGTGCAGCTCGATCCGCGCCCGGCCCACGTGGAGGTGCGTGGGCGAGACCGCCACGACCGGCGACGCCGCCACGAGGAGCGCGACGACCGCGATGCCGACCGCGGCGCCGACGAGGAGTCCGACGACGGCGTCGAGAGGCGCGAGCACGAGCGCGACCATGGGCCCGCAGACGGCGGCGCTGGCGAGCGCCCACAGCGACGGGCTGAGCCGCTCGCGATAGGTCGCGGTGGACAGAGTGGCGGGCGCTGAACTGTGCATTAGCCTCGTGGGGTGACCGAATCCGTGGACGTCCCCATTATCGCCGCTGAGGTACCCGCGTACGCGCACCCCGGCGACGCGGGCGCCGACCTCGTCGCGGCCGAAGCCGTGCACCTGGCCCCCGGGCAGCGGGCGCTCGTCGGCACCGGCGTGCGCATCGCCCTGCCCGAGGGGTACGCGGCGTTCGTGCTGCCGCGCAGCGGCCTGGCGGCCAAGCACGGCATCACGATCGTCAACGCACCGGGCACGATCGATGCCGGCTACCGCGGCGAGATCAAGGTGGCGCTGCTGAACACGGACGCCGCCGAGGCCTACGACGTCGAGCCGGGAGCGCGCATCGCGCAGCTCGTCGTCATGCCCGTTCCGCGGGCGCGTTTCGTTCCGGTCGACGAACTCCCCGCCAGCGTGCGCGGCGACGGGGGCTTCGGGTCGACCGGGTACCAGCAGACAGGAGTCAGCGCATGAGCGACGAGATCACGTCGGCCCCGGTCGACCGGGCCACGAGCGGCCCGTTCGACGAGTCCGAGGCCAACCCGGTGCGGCCCTACATCGATCTGGGCGGCATAAAGGTCCTCCCGCGCGAAGGTCTCAACCTGCGTCTCGAGGTCGAGGAGCAGACCAAGCGCATCGTCGCCGTCGGCCTGGACTATGCCGGTTCGACCCTGCAGGTGCAGCCCTTCGCGGCCCCGCGGTCGACCGGGCTGTGGGAGGAGACGCGCGAGCAGATCCGCCAGCAGATCCGTCAGCAGGGCGGTCGCGTCGAGGAGCGCGAGGGTCCCCTCGGTCCGGAGCTTCTCGCCGAGGTTCCGGTCGTCGCCGGCACCGACGGCAGCAGCAAACGCCTCGCCCGCTTCGTCGGCATCGACGGCCCGCGCTGGTTCCTGCGCGGCGTGATCGGCGGCGCCGCCACGAGTGACATCGACGCGGCGGCGCAGGTCGAGGACCTGTTCCGCTCGCTCGTCGTGGTGCGCGGCGGGTCTCCCATGCCGCCGCGCGACCTGATCGCGCTGAAGATGCCCGCCACCCCCGGCTCGGCGTGAGCGACGCTCAGCACGCGGACCGCGAGCCCGAATCCGGCAGCGCGCGCCCGTCCGTGACTCCTCCGGAGGCCGCGTCGGCGTCCGGAGTGCTCGGCGCCGCGCTCGGCGAGGCCGCCCGCAAGGCCGGCTTCGACCCCGAGGCCGGCGCCTCGACCGGTGGCGTCGTCTGGAAGGCCATGGGGGGAGTGCGCGGCATCCTCGAAGCCGTCCTGCCCGGTCTCGTCTTCATCGTCGTCTTCACCCTCACCACCGATCCCGTCACGCGCGAGGCCGATCTCTGGCTGTCGCTGGGGCTCTCCGTCGGCGTCGCCGCGGTCTTCACGGTCATCCGCCTGATCCAGCGGGGTCCCGCCGGAGCGGCGATCGGCGGGCTCATCGCGACGGCCGTCGCGGCGGGGCTCGCCCTCTTGACCGGGCGCGGTCAGGACAACTTCGTCCCCGGCCTCATCACCAACGCCGGATACGGCACGGCGTTCCTCGTCTCGGCCCTCGTCGGGTGGTCGCTCATCGGACTGGCCGCCGGCTTCCTCATGAACGAGGGAGTCGCATGGCGGCAGGACCGGCGCAAGCGCCGGGTCTTCTTCTGGCTCGCGATCGCGTGGTCGGCGCTGTTCTTCCTGCGTCTCGGCGTCCAGCTGCCCCTCTACTTCGCCAACGAGGTGGCGCTGCTCGGCACCCTCAAGCTCGTCATGGGGCTGCCGCTGTTCGCGCCCCTCGCCGCCGTGACGTGGCTCGCCGTGCGCGCTCTCTACGTCCAGCGCCCCGAGTGATATATTTATCTCGACGTCAAGATAAATTTCCCCCGCACGACGACACGTTCGGACGGCGCCCCCGCCTCCTCGACGACTAAGGGTCGCCTCACTGGATCGACGGCTGTGGCGCGGGGATGATGGAACCGTGCGCGCGAGCGCCGGCCCGCCGATGAAGGAGAGCAGACGTGTCAACTGTTGACAGCTTCGGAGCCAAGAGCACCCTGACGGTCGGCAGCACCGACTACGAGATCTTCCGGATCGCCACGGTCGAGGGGTACGACCGCCTCCCGTTCAGCCTCAAGGTGCTCCTCGAGAACCTGCTGCGAACCGAGGACGGTGCGAACGTCACGCAGGAGCAGATCCGCGCGCTCGGCTCGTGGGACTCGCAGGCCGAGCCCAGCACCGAGATCCAGTTCACGCCCGCCCGCGTTGTGATGCAGGACTTCACCGGCGTGCCGTGCATCGTCGACCTCGCCACCATGCGCGAGGCCGTCACGGCCCTCGGCGGCGACCCCAAGCGCATCAACCCGCTCTCGCCGGCCGAGATGGTCATCGACCACTCCGTGATCGCCGATCTCTTCGGATCCGAGAACGCGCTCGAGCGCAACGTCGAGATCGAGTACGAGCGCAACGGTGAGCGCTACCAGTTCCTGCGCTGGGGCCAGGGCGCCTTCGACGACTTCAAGGTCGTGCCCCCGGGCACCGGCATCGTCCACCAGGTGAACATCGAGCACCTCGCGAAGGTCATCTACGACCGCGACGTCGACGGTGTGCTGCGCGCCTACCCCGACACGTGTGTCGGCACCGACTCCCACACCACGATGGTCAACGGCCTCGGCGTGCTCGGCTGGGGCGTCGGCGGCATCGAGGCCGAGGCCGCGATGCTCGGCCAGCCTGTGTCGATGCTGATCCCGCGCGTGGTCGGCTTCAAGCTGACCGGCGAGATCCCCGCCGGCGTCACCGCGACCGACGTCGTCCTCACGATCACCGACATGCTCCGCAAGCACGGCGTCGTCGGCAAGTTCGTCGAGTTCTACGGCGCCGGCGTCGGCTCGGTGCCGCTCGCGAACCGCGCCACCATCGGCAATATGAGCCCGGAGTTCGGGTCGACGGCCGCGATGTTCCCGGTCGACGACGTGACGCTCGACTACCTGCGCCTCACCGGCCGCGACGAGCAGACGGTCGCCCTCGTGGAGGCGTACGCGAAGGAGCAGTCGCTGTGGCACGACCCCGCGAACGAGCCGAGCTTCAGCGAGTACATGGAGCTCGACCTCTCGACGGTCGTCCCCTCGATCGCCGGTCCGAAGCGCCCCCAGGACCGCATCCTGCTCTCGGAGTCGAAGGAGCAGTTCGCGAAGGACATCCTGAACTACGCGACCGCTGCCGACGAGCCCGTCGAGGTCGAGGGCACCTTCCCGGCCTCCGACCCGGGCACCGCCCCCGGTGTCGAGCACGAGACGCTCTCGGACGACACCGTCTCGCACCAGCACGATCACGCGCACGCGGGCCTGCTCTCGAGCGGTGCGCGTCACGCGGCATCCAACCCGGTGAAGGTCACCCAGCCCTCCGGCGAGAGCTACATGCTCGACAACGGCGCGGTCACGCTCGCGGCCATCACCTCGTGCACGAACACGTCGAACCCCTCGGTGATGATCGCGGCCGGTCTGCTGGCGCGCAAGGCTGCCGAGCGCGGCCTCACGCGCAAGCCGTGGGTCAAGACGACGCTCGGCCCCGGCTCGAAGGTCGTCACCGACTACTACGAGAAGTCCGGACTCGACAAGGACCTCGAGAGCCTCGGGTTCTACACCGTCGGCTACGGCTGCACGATCTGCATCGGCAACTCCGGCCCCCTCATCGAGGAGGTCTCGGCAGCGATCAACGAGAACGATCTCGCCGTCACGGCGGTGCTCTCGGGCAACCGCAACTTCGAGGGCCGGATCAGCCCCGACGTCAAGATGAACTACCTCGCGTCGCCGCCGCTCGTCGTCGCCTACGCCCTGGCCGGCTCGATGAACTTCGACTTCGAGACCGACGCGCTCGGCACGGACTCCGACGGCAACGACGTCTTCCTGAAGGACATCTGGCCCGCCACCGACGAGGTGCAGGAGATCATCGACTCCTCGATCTCGCGCGAGCAGTTCATCAAGCAGTACGCGACGGTCTTCGACGGCGACGAGCGCTGGAAGAACCTCCCCACCCCGACCGGACCGGTCTTCGAGTGGAACGAGGACTCCACCTACGTCCGCAAGGCGCCGTACTTCGACGGGATGCAGATGGAGCTGACCCCGGTCGCCGACATCACCGGCGCCCGCGTCATGGCCGCGCTCGGCGACTCGGTGACGACCGACCACATCAGCCCCGCAGGGAACATCAAGGCCGGCACGCCGGCTGCGCAGTACCTCACGGAGCACGGCGTCGCGCAGAAGGACTTCAACTCCTACGGCTCGCGCCGCGGCAACCACGAGGTCATGATCCGCGGCACCTTCGCGAACATCCGCCTGAAGAACGAGCTCGTCGCCGCCGTCAACGACGGACAGGTCGTCGAGGGTGGGTTCACCCGCGACTTCACCCAGGAGGGCGGCCCGCAGTCCTACATCTACGACGCGAGCCAGAACTACCAGGCCGAGGGCACCCCGCTGGTGATCTTCGGCGGCAAGGAGTACGGCTCGGGTTCGTCGCGCGACTGGGCGGCCAAAGGCACGAGTCTGCTGGGCGTCAAGGCCGTCATCACCGAGAGCTTCGAGCGCATCCACCGCTCGAACCTCATCGGAATGGGCGTCGTCCCGCTGCAGTTCCCCGCCGGCGAGAGCTGGAAGTCGCTGGGTCTCGACGGTACCGAGGTCGTCTCGATCACCGGACTCGAGCAGCTCAACGAGGGAGTCACGCCCAAGACCGTGAAGGTCGTCGCCGAGCCGAGCGAGTTCTCGCCCGAGGGCAAGCAGACCGTCGAGTTCGACGCGGTCGTGCGCATCGACACGCCGGGTGAAGCCGACTACTACCGCAACGGCGGCATCCTGCAGTACGTTCTGCGCTCGCTCGTCTGAGCGATCATCGACGGAGGCCGGGGCGTGCAGCTCCGGCCTTCGTCGTATCCGGCTGATTAGACTGGCGCCACGTCGTCGGAAGGAGGCGCAGATGTCTCTGCTCCCCGGTATCGCGCACCCGCGTGATCTCGATCGCCTGTCGATCCGCGAACTCGAGGCTCTGGCCGCCGAGATCCGGACCTTCCTCGTCGAGAACGTCGCCCGCAGCGGCGGTCACCTCGGACCCAATCTGGGCGTCGTCGAGCTGACGCTCGCGATCCACCGCGTCTTCGATTCGCCGAACGACCCGATCGTCTTCGACACGGGCCACCAGTCCTACGTTCACAAGCTCGTGACCGGCCGGCAGGACTTCACCCGTCTGCGCTCGCGCGGCGGTCTCGCCGGCTATCCGCAGCGCGCCGAGAGCGAGCACGACGTCGTCGAGTCGTCGCACGCGTCCAGCTCGCTGAGCTGGGCCGACGGCATCTCGCGGGCATTCGCCCGGACGGGGCGAACCGACCGTCACGTCGTCGCGGTCGTCGGCGACGGCTCCCTCACCGGCGGGATGACATGGGAGGCGCTCAACAACATCTCCGACGACAACGACCGCAACCTCGTGATCGTCGTCAACGACAACGGGCGCTCGTACGCGCCGACCATCGGGGGCATGGCGCGCTTCCTCAACAAGGTGCGGACGACGGAGGGCTACCGGTCGCTGCACCAGGGGTCGGCCTCCCTCTTCGGGCGGCTCGGGCCGGCGGCGCGCGCGGTGTATCGCGGACTCCGCGGCGGAACGCACGGATTCCTCTCGCGCTTCGTGAACAACGAAGCCCTCTACTCGAATCTGGACATCAAGTACCTCGGGCCCGTCGACGGGCACGATCTCGAAGCCATGATCGAGACGCTGCGCCTCGCGAAGTCGTACGGCGCCCCGGTCATCGTGCACGCCATCACCGAGAAGGGGCGGGGGTACGCCCCGGCCCGCGAGGACGAGGCCGATCAGTTCCACGCCGTCGGGAAGATCGATCCTCTCACCGGGCGTTCGGTGAGCTCGGCGGCATCCACCAGCTGGACCGACGTGTTCGCCGCGGAGCTCGTCCGAGCGGGCGAGGAGCGCCCGGACGTCGTGGCGATCACCGCCGCCATGCTCCGCCCCACGGGTCTGCAGCCGTTCGCCCAGCGCTTCCCCGACCGGGTGCTCGACGTGGGCATCGCCGAGCAGCACGCCGTGGCCGCCTCGGCCGGCCTCGCCTTCGGCGGCCTCCACCCCGTCGTCGCCATCTACGCGACGTTCATGAACCGTGCGTTCGATCAGGTTCTGATGGATGTGGCGCTCCACCGCGCCGGCGTGACCTTCGTGCTCGACCGCGCCGGCGTCACGGGTCCCGACGGCCCCAGCCATCACGGCGTCTGGGACCTCGCGATGCTGCAGTCGGTCCCGAACATCCGGATCGCCGCACCGCGCGACGCGGAGCGCCTCCGCGAGGTGTTCCACGAGGCCATCGCCGTCGATGACGCCCCCACGGTGGTCCGCTACCCCAAGGGTTCGGTCGGCGACGAGCTTCGCGCGCTCGAGCGCCTCGACGACGGCACGGACGTCCTCGCTCGCGGCGAGACGCCGGATGTCCTCCTCGTCGGGATCGGGCCGATGGCGCGGATCGCCGTCGAGGTGGCCGACCGGCTTCGCGCCCAGGGCATCGGAGCGACCGTCGTCGACCCCCGCTGGGTCGTGCCGGTGGCGCGCTCGATCGTCGAGCTCGCCGCGGAACACCGCCTCGTCATCACGATCGAGGACGGCATCCGCGTCGGAGGCGTGGGCACGCGGATCCGTCAGGTGCTCCGCGAGGCAGGGATCGACACCGCCGTCGACGAGCTCGGGCTGCCCGCCGAGTTCATCGATCACGCCGAGCGCGACGAGATCCTCGAGGACGCCGGTCTCACGGCATCGAAGATCGCTCACGACGTCGTGGCCCAGGTGCTCGGCACCCGCATCCCGATCGCCCGCCCGAGCGTCGGCGCCGAGCACGACTGGGCGGATCTCGGTGACGAGGAACCGCCTGCCGACGCGCCGCCACGCTCCCGAGCTGACGCCACGGACGGCGAACCTCAGCCTCGGGGCCGCTGATCCGCGCCCATCACCCGACAGCGCTCGTCGGGGAGGTGGAGCGCGCCTCCGCGATGAGGTCGATGAGCTCCCGCAGCGGCCGTCGCAGCACCGGGAGACGGGTCAGCGGGAGTGTCACCGCGAACAGTGCCAAGCCCTTGTCGAGCAACCGGCGGGTCTTCGCCTGGTCGTCGGTATCGTCGTAGACCCAGTACATCGCGAGCAGCAGATGCGCGAGCACGAGCGCGCCGGGCAGCGCTTCGGCGATGTCCCTCGGGAGCTTGTGGTCGGCACCGTCGACGGCGGTGCGGAAGAGGTCCTCCACGATCACGAGCGAGGCGTTCGACTCGGACGACAGCGGGTTGATCGACGACCGGGGCGAGACGGCGGCCGTCAGGAACTCGGGCGCGTGCCCATGCGTCGGCGTCAGTTGGTCGAGCCCGGTATGGAAGACGATCGCGAGTCTCTCCTTCAGATCGCGCACCGACTCGAGTCGGGGGAGGGCGGCCGCGCGATGGGCCCGCTGCACCTGGAGGTAGAACTCCTGGACGAGCTCGTTCTTCGACGAGAAGTGGTAGTTCGTCGTCCCGACCGAGACGCCGGCCTCCGATGCGATGCGGCGAATGGTGGTCGCGTCGTAGCCTCGTTCGCGGAACGAACGCAGTGCCGTCGCGACGATCAGGGCACGCGTGCGGTCGCGCTTCGACTCGGTCGGCTCGGTCGGCTCGGTCGGCTCGGCGGTGCTGAACATGTTCAGAGGCTAACCCACTGCCACTCCCGGCCACCTGTTCCGCGCCCGCGTGAAAGCATGGCGGGATGACCGGCGACAACCTGACCCGTACCGACGCCCAACGGCGTGCAGCCGAGATCCGGCTCCACACCGCCGAGGTGTCCCTCGATGTGCGCGACGCGGCCCGCGCCGCTGAGACGACATTCCGTACCCGCGCGATCCTCTCGTTCGATGCGCGCGTCGGCGGAGAGACCTGGGTCGACTTCCTCGGTTCGACCGTCGACGCGGTGACCGTGAACGGCGAGAGTCGGCCGGTGGAATGGGACGGCGCGCGCATCCGCATCGACGGTCTCGCTGCGGCGAACGTCGTCGTCATCGAGGCACAGGGCGTCTACAGTCGCTCGGGCGAGGGGCTGCACCGTTTCGTCGACCCGGTCGACGGGGCTGTTTATCTGTACACCCAGTACGAGCCGGCCGACGCCCGACGTGTCTACCCCTGCTTCGAGCAGCCCGACCTGAAGGCGCGCTGGCGGATGCTGGTGCGCGCGCCGCACGGGTGGCAGGTGCTGTCGAACGGGGTCGAGACCGATCGACGCGAGATCGACCGCGGCGTGGAGGTCCGCTTCGCCGAGACACCGCCGATCTCCAGCTACATCACGGCGGTCGCCGCCGGCCCCTACCACCGGGTCGACGCGAGCTGGGACGGGCCCGAGGGGCCCGTGGCGCTCGGCGTCCTCTGCCGCTCGTCGCTCGCCGACCACCTCGACGCCGAGGAGATCGTCGACATCACCCGGCGAGGCCTGGACTACTTCGGTGGTGCCTTCGGTCTGAGCTACCCGTGGGGGAAGTACGACCAGATCTTCGTGCCCGAGTACAACCTCGGCGCCATGGAGAACCCGGGCCTCGTGACCTTCACGGAGTCGTACGTCTTCCGCGGCGCCGCGACGACCGCGCAGCACGCCGCGCGCGCCAACACCGTCCTCCACGAGATGGCCCACATGTGGTTCGGCGACCTCGTCACGATGCGCTGGTGGGACGACCTGTGGCTCAAGGAGTCCTTCGCCGACTTCATGGGATCGCACGCATCGGTGGCCACCGGGCTGTATCCCGACGCCTGGGTGAGCTTCGCGAGCAGGCGGAAAGGGTGGGCCTACGAGCAGGACCAGCTGCCGACGACGCATCCGATCGTGGCGGACATCCCGGACCTCCAGGCCGCGAAGCTCAACTTCGACGGCATCACATATGCGAAGGGTGCGTCGGTGCTCAAGCAGCTCGTGGCCTACGTCGGCGAGGACGCCTTCTTCGCGGGCACCCGGCGGTATTTCGCCGACCATGCGTACGGCAATACGTCCCTCGACGACCTGCTGCGGGCGCTCGAGCAGGAATCGGGCCGTGACCTGCGGGAGTGGAGCCGGGAGTGGCTGCTGACGACGGGGATGTCGGATCTGGCGGTCGTGCCCGATGGCGGGGGCGATGCGGAGGTCGTCCTGACGGACCCGCGACCGCACCGTGTGACGATCGGGCGGTACACCGAGAACGACGGTCGACTCGAGCGGCGCGACGGGGTCGGACTCGATCTCACGAGCGCTCGCACGCCCCTGCCCGGCGGGACCGGCGGCGGCGCCGGCATCCCTGTGGTGATCCCGAACGACGACGACCGGACGTACGCGAAGGTGCGCCTCGACGTCGCGACGACGGATGCGCTCGAGCGCGGCCTGTCGACGATCGCCGATCCGCTCGCGCGCTCGGTCGCCTGGGCGGCGCTGTGGAATGCCGCTCGCGACGGCGAGCTCGGTGCCGAGCGCTACATCGGCATCGTCGCACGGCACGCGACGTCCGAGACGCACATCGGCCTCCTCGCCGACGCGGTCGCCCACGCCGGCGCCGCTGCGGCGCACTACGTCGCCCCGGACCGCCGGACGGCGGTCGCGGCACGCTGGCTCGAGACGGCGTGGGCCGCCCTCGCCATGGCGGAGCCCGGCAGCGACGGCCAGCTCGTGTGGGCGCGGACCGTCGGGGCCGCTGCGACGGCGCACGCCGGGCGGGCTGTGGATCTCCGCGGCATCCTCTCGGGCGACCTCCCCGCACCGGCCGGGCTCGTGCTCGATGCCGACCTGCGCTGGGCCTGGCTGTTCGCCCTCGCGACCACGGGAGCCGCCGCCGAGGCCGACATCGACGCCGAGCTGACCCGCGACGACACGTCGACGGGACGTCTGGCGCACCGGGCGGCGCTCGCCGCGCGACCGGATGCCGGCGTCCGCCGTGACGCGTGGACCGCGGCCTGGAGCGACGGGACACTGTCGAACGACGAACTCGACGCCACGATCTCCGGCATCCGCTCCGGTGGTCGTCGAGACCTCATCGCAGCGCTCGACGCCGACTACTACGCACGCATCGCGGACGTCTGGGGCTCACGCAGCATCGAGATCGCGCGGCGCCTGGTGCGCGGTCTCTTCCCGTTCCGGGACGACCTGACGATGAGCGGCGCCTGGCTCGAGGCGCATCCGGATGCCCCGGCCGCCCTCCGTCGCATCGTGGTCGAGCAGCAGGACGCGCTCGCCCGCGCGCACCGCGTCCAGCGCGCCCAGAGCACGCTCGCCTGACCGCGTTCGCTGCCGCCCCGCACCCGCGGCACAGCACTTTCGCGCCGAGACCGCGGGGCGAGCCCACGGTCCCGGCGCGAAGACGATGTCTCGCGGACCTCGCGCCGCGACGCCCGTCAGCGGTGCACGATCCCGCGGATCGGCGGGTGGTGGAACGTGTCGCCGAACGCCCGCTCGGACGCGCCCTCGCGGTCGAGATAGGGCGACGCGCCGCCGTCGATGAACGGCCAGCCGGCGCCGAGGATGAGGCACAGGTCGATGTCCTGCACCTCGGGGACCACGCCCTCGTCGAGCATGAGCCTGATCTCCTGCGCCAAACCGTCCTGCACGCGCTGGAGGATCGTCTCGGCCGCGACCGGCGACGAGCCCGTCGCCTTCTTCGCGATCTTCTCGGCGGCTCTGGTGAAGCCGGTGACGCGCCCGCCCTTGTCCTTCTCGACGACCTCGGACAGCTCCGCGAGTCGGTGGAAGTTCTCGTTCGCGTAGAAGCGCTCGGGGAAGGCCGCCGTCATCGTGTCCTGCACGTGCGCGGCGACCTTCCAACCGACGAGGTCGATGAGCTGGAACGGTCCCATCGGCAGCCCGAGGGGCGCGAACGCCCTCTCGACATCGGCGACCGGTGTGCCCTCGTAGACGGCGCGTGCTGCCTCGCCCATGACCTTCGCGAGCAGGCGGTTGACGACGAAGCCCGGCGCATCGGCCGTCAGGACGGCGTTCTTGCCCAGCCCCTTTGCGACGACGAACGCCGTCGAGAGGGCGGCGTCCGCCGTCGCGGGCGTCTTCACGATCTCGATGAGCGGCATGACGGCCACCGGGTTGAAGAAGTGGAAGCCGACGAGGCGCTCGGGGTGTGCGAGCTTCGCCCCGATCTCCTCCACCGACAGCGACGAGGTGTTCGTCGCCAGGATGGCATCCTCTGCGATGATCTTCTCGATCTCGCCGAACACCTGCTGCTTGACACCGACCTCCTCGAAGACCGCCTCGATGACGAAGTCGCAGTCCGCGTACTCGCTCTTGTCGACGGTGCCGTGGATGAGCGAGCGGAGCTTTCCGGCCGTGTCGGAGTCGAGGCGGCCCTTCGCCTCGAGCTTGCCGATCTCCTCGTGGATGTAGGCGATCCCCTTGTCGACGCGAGCCTGATCGAGGTCGGTGATGAGCACGGGCACCTGGAGCTTGCGCACGAACAGCAGCGCGAACTGACTGGCCATGAGTCCGGCGCCGATGATGCCGACCTTCGTGACCTTCTTGGCCAGGGCCTTGTCGGGGGCGCCGACGGGGCGCTTCGCACGCTTCTGCACGAGATCGAACGCGTACATCGATGCCGCGAACTGATCGCCCGAGATGAGCTCGGCGAGCGTGTCGTCCTCGCGCGCGAACGCCTCGTCGCGGCTGCCGCCGCGTGCCTTCTCGAGCAGGTCGAGGGCGCGGTACGGTGCGACGGGGACGGTGCCGATCTTCGATTCCAGCATGCCGCGAGCGACCTTGACCGCGATCGGCCACTTCGTGAGCCGCTCGATCTTGCCGGGCTCGTTGCGGCGGACGACCTTCTCGACGCCCGTCAGCACGCGGTCCGCCCAGCGGAGGGAGTCCTCGAGGTAGCTGACGGCGGGGAACACCGCGTCCATGATGCCGAGGTCGAAGGCCTGCTGCGGCTTGAGCACGCGATTCTGCTTCAGCGGATTGCTGATCACGACCTCGAGGGCGTTCTCGATGCCGATCAGGTTCGGCAGGAGGTAGGCGCCGCCCCAACCCGGGATCAATCCGAGGAACACCTCGGGGAGAGCGATCGCCGCGGCCGAGGCATCGACCGTGCGGTACGTGCTGTTCAGTGCGATCTCGAGCCCGCCGCCCAGGGTGAGGCCGTTGACGAAGGCGAACGAGGGCACGCCGAGCCGGGAGAGCCGCCCCAGCACCTGGTGTCCGCGCTGCGCGACGAGCTTCGCGATCTCCGGCGAGGGCAGGCGCGAGACATCCGAGAGGTCCGCACCCGCCGCGAGGATGTACTTCTTGCCGGTGATGCCCACGGCGTCGATCTCGCCGGCCGCAGCGCGCGTCGCGAGCGTTTCGAGCACGCCGCCGAGCTCCGCGAGGGTCGCCGGCCCCAGGGTGTTGGGGCGGGTGTGGTCGCGACCGTTGTCGAGCGTGATCAGCGCGAGCGTGCGCCCCGAGGCGAGCCGGACGTCGCGCACGAGCGCGTGCGTGACGACCTCGTCGCCGGCGAGCGCGTCGAGGGGCGAGAAGTCGATGTCGTCGTAGGCCATAGCGGCATCCCTCACTTCTTGGTCTTCTTCTTGCCGGTGTAGTGCGGGTTCTCCCAGATGACCGAGCCGCCCTGACCGAGGCCGACGCACATCGCGGTCAGGCCGTAGCGGACGTCGGGACGCTCCGCGAACTGCGCCGCGAGCTGGATCATCAGGCGCACTCCGGATGCCGCGAGCGGATGACCCACGGCGATGGCACCGCCCCACGCGTTGACGCGCTCGTCGTCGTCGGAGATGCCGAAGTGGTCGAGGAGCGAGAGCACCTGCACGGCGAAGGCCTCGTTCAGCTCGAACAGGCCGATGTCGTCGATCGAGAGACCCGCCCGGGCGAGCGCCTTCTCGGTCGACGGGATCGGGCCGATGCCCATGACCTCCGGCTGCACGCCGGCGAAGGCGAACGAGACCAGGCGCATCTTCGGGGTGAGGCCGAGTTCCGTGACGGCGCGCGAGCCGGCCAGGAGGCTCATCGTCGCGCCGTCGGTCAGGGGCGAGGAGGTGCCGGCGGTGACGCGGCCGTGCGGGCGGAACGGCGTCTTCAGCTGCGCGAGTCCCGCCATCGTCGTCTCGGGGCGTCGTCCCTCGTCCTCGGTCGCGAGTCCCCACGCGCCGTCGGCCGAGGTCACGGCCACCGGCACGAGGTCGGGCTGCAGCTTTCCGGCGTCGTATGCCGCCTGCGCCTTGTGCTGGCTGCGCATGCCGAAGCGGTCGGCGCGCTCCTTGGTGAGGGCCGGGAACCGATCGTGCAGGCGCTCGGCCGTGATGCCCATGTTGAGGGCGTCAGGGCTGACGAGCTTCTCGGTGAGGAACCGGGGGTTCGGGTCGGTATCACCGCCGCCGAGCGGATGCCGCCCCATGTGCTCGACGCCGCCCGCGAGCGCGAGGTCGTACATGCCCATGCCGATCGAGCCGGCCATGGTCGTGACACTCGTCATCGCGCCCGCGCACATGCGGTCGATGGCGAAGCCCGGAACGCTCTGCGGGAGCCCGGCGAGGATGGCCGCGGTGCGGCCGAGCGTGAGGCCCTGGTCGCCTTCCTGCGTCGTCGCGGCGATCGCCACGTCGTCGATGCGGTCCAGCGGCACGTCGGGATTGCGTTCGATCACGCCGCGGATCGTCTTGACGACCAGGTCGTCGGCGCGCGTGTTCCAGTACATGCCCTTCTCGCCGGCGCGCCCGAAGGGCGTGCGCATTCCGTCGATGAAGTAGACGTCCGAGATCTCGGCCACTTTGCCTCCAATAGATGGGATCCGAACCAGCCTAGGGAGCGGCGGAGCGCGGCGAAATCGGTTGGGTCGAATCTACGAACCGGCCTCGGAGCGCTCCTCGGGCGAATGCACGGAATCGACAAAGGCCTGGGCGATCAGCTGTGCGGTCTGCGCAACCTGCCACTCGCGTGCGCCGAGCTCGCGCAGGGCGTCGCCGAGGGCGGCCGCGGAAGCGTCGGCGGGCGGGGCCCACGCCACCCGGCGCAGCAGCTCAGGGGTCAGCAGGTTCTCGGTCGGCATCCCGAGCTCTTCGGCGCGCTGCTCGACGAGCGGCTTCGCGGCCTTGAGCCGGGCATCGGCCGGCGGGTTGCGATCCGCCCACGCCCGCACGGGAGGAAGGCCCTCGCCGGGGAGGCGGTCGGGCGGCAGCGACTCCTCGGCGCGACCGGCCTCGAATGCCGCCCACCACCGGTCGAGCTGGGTGCGGCTCGCCCGACCCGTGAAGTCCTTCACCCGGGCGAGGTCCTGTTTGGTCTTCGGGTCGGCGGCGAGCGCGGCCACGAGAGCGCGGTCGGGGACGAGGCGTCCGGGCGCGACGTCCTGCTCGCGGGCGTACTCCTCGCGCGCCGTCCACAGCGCGCGCGCCACGGCCAGAGCGCGCCGGCCGCGGATCGTGTGCAGCCCGCTCAGGCGCCGCCAGGGATCTTCGCGCGGCGGCTTGACCGGGCGATCGAGGACGGCGTGGAACTCCTCGGCCGCGAACTCGGTCTTGCCTTGCGCTGCGAGCTCGGCGACGAGGGCGTCGCGTACGTCGATGAGGTGCTCGACGTCGAGAGCGGCGTACTCGAGCCACGACTGCGGCAATGGCCGGGTCGACCAGTCCGCCGCCGAATGCGCCTTGGCCAGGACGATACCGAGCGTGTCCTCGACGACGGCGCCGAGACCCACGCGGGCGTGGCCGAGCAGACGCGCGGCCAGTTCGGTGTCGAACATGACGCGCGGCTCGAGGCCGACCTCGCGGAGCGAAGGCAGGTCCTGGCTCGCCGCGTGCAGCACCCACTCGGCGTCGCCGATCGCCTCCTGGAGCGGGGCGAAGTCGGTGATCGCCGGCGGGTCGAACAGGAAGACGCCCGCCTCGCGCCGAAACACCTGGATCAGATAGGCGCGCTGCGAGTAGCGGAAGCCGGAGGCCCGCTCGACATCGACGGCGACGGGACCGGTGCCGCCGGCGAGCTGCGCCACGGCGCGCCCGAACTCGGCGTCATCGGCGATGACGGTGTATTCAGCCACGGTTCCCCCGGCGTCCCCCGAGCGAGGCGACGCCCTCCGACCCCGGAGGAAGGCCGGCGAGCATGCAGGTCAGTTCCGCCCAGGCATCGACGTGAGCGGTGATGTCTCCGGCGGGGGTCCACGACGCACGCAGTTCGATCTGCGCGCCGTCTCCCTCGGCCGCGAGCGTGCCGAATCCCGTCGAGAGCGTCTTCGTCGACGTCCCGGACTCGGAGTGGAAGGCCGCTCCACGAGCGGCGAGCGCGTCCATGAGCCACGACCACGCCACGTCGGCCAGGAGCGGGTCGATCCCGATCTCGGGCTCGAGCGGAGCCTGCGCGAAGGCGACGATGCGCCAGGCTCCGCCCCACGCGTCGGGTTCGGCCGAGTCGTGCAGCACGACCAGGCGCCCGGTGCCGTAAGGGGAGTCCGTGGCGTGCTCCTCGGGGCGGACGTCGGCGGCGAGTGCGAAGGCCTCGGGTGCGATCCCGCTCGGTGCGGGGATCTCTCGCACGACGAGGTCGTCGCGGAACGCCATCGTCAGCACCGCGTCCCGGACGGCGTCGAACGGCGCCGCATCGAGAGGAGGACGGTGGTCGGCCACGTGGTCAGACTAGAGTGAGGCCTCGATGATGGGTTCCAGGCGCGCCGGTACCGGCGATGCAACACCCGCCGCGGCGCCGGCGGTGAGAGCGGCGATCGTCACGATCGCCGGTGCCCTCGGGCTGTCGCTCGCGATGCTCGGCACCGTCTCGATGCGCGTCGCGCGCCGGGTCGTCACCCCCGCCGGCCGCGTCCCCGACACGGAGATCCGGACGGTCGACGTCGCCGCCCAGACGATGACGCTCGCGCGCTCGCCCGACACGGAGCTGCCCGGCCGCTACGGCGTCTTCACCACGGGCACGCAGTCGTACGTCAAGGTCGGAGCCGTGCTCTCGGCCGACGCGTCATCCGTGAAGCGGAAGCTCCTCACCCACGTCACCGCCGACGACAGCCTGTCCTCGGCTGCCGCGTTCAGCGGCTGGTACTTCTCCTCGCCCGATGAATTGCACGTCCCGTACGCGATGGAGCTCATCGGCTCGCCGCTCGGTCCCTGCCCGGCGTGGATCTTCCCGGCCGAGACCGACACGCACACCTGGGTCATCCAGGTGCACGGTCGCGGCACCACCAAGGCGGAGGCGCTGCGCGCGGTCCCGGTGTTCCGCGCCGCGGGCGTGACCTCGCTTCTGGTGTCGTACCGCAACGACGGCGAGGCGCCGCGCAGCCGCAGCGGCACCTACACGCTCGGTGCGACCGAATGGCGCGACGTCGATGCGGCCATCGGGCTCGCGCGCCGTCGCGGCGCGAAGCGCGTCTTCATCATGGGATGGTCCATGGGCGGCGCGATCGCGCTGCAGCTCGCCCTGAACTCGGCCCACCGCGACCTCATCGCGGGACTCGTCCTGGAGTCGCCGGTGATCGACTGGCGCATCGTGCTCGACTATCAGGCTCGGATGCTGGGCATCCCGACCCCCGTCGCGTCGGCGGCCGTGCAGGCACTCGACAGCGACTGGGGCACGCGCCTCATCGGCGCCCGCGGCCGCATCCCCTTCGACCGGCTCGACGTCGTCGCGCGGGCGGCGGAGCTGCGGCATCCCATCCTCGTCCTGCACAGCGACGACGACGGATTCGTCCCTTCGGACGCCTCGCACGCGCTCGCCGAGGCGCGGCCCGATCTCGTCGAGCTCGAGGTCTTCGCCGTCGCCCGGCACACGAAGCTGTGGAACTACGACTCGGAGCGCTGGTCCGCGGTCATCGCCGATTGGCTGCGCCGCCACGGCGCGCCCGCAGCCGGAGATAGCTGAAGCCCGCCTCGTCGACGATCATCCCGGCGACGTCCGTCTCGACGTGCGTGCCGAGGGGGAGGAACGGTCGCTCGGCAGGCGTGAGCGAGGGCGCGACCGTCACGCAGTACTCGTCGATGAGGCCTGCTGCGGCGAACTGCGCGGCCAGAGCGGGACCGCCCTCGCAGACCACGCGCCGCCACCCCCGCTCGGCGAGAGAAGCGAGCACCTCGCGGGGAGCGATGTCGGGGCCGGGTCCGACACGCACCACCTCCACGCCCTCCGGGGGGGACGCGGCGGCGGATTCCGGCACGAGCAGGACGACCCGCCCGACCGAGGCCGCCGCCAGCCGGTGACCGTCGATCCGACCCGTCCGCGACACGATCGCGAGCGACGCCGTGCGGGGGACGACGTACCCCTCCGCCCGGACCGTCGCCGCGCCGACCACCACGACGTCCGCGGCTCGGCGGATCACGCCGAGGACGGTGCGGTCGGTCGGGCTCGTGATGCTGTCGCTCGTGCCGTCCCCGCCGGCGGCCGCCCCGGTGAGCGTCGCGACCATGTTCATCCGGACGAATGCCGGCCGATCGTCGGCATAGCGCGCGGTCAGCCAGGCGCGGCCCTCGTCGGTTGCGGCATCCGCGCTCTCGGCGGTCACGGGCACTACCTCGGTCACACGCACGGCGTCATCCTTTCACGCGGTTAGGGTTGATCCGTGACGAGCACATCCGCCGGAATCCTGCGCCTGAGCGACCGACGTCCCGACGTCTCCGGCGCCGAGATGCTGGCGGCTCTCGTGCCACCGCCGCAGTTCGATCGCGCGACGTTCGACTCGTACCGCGCCGATCCGCAGTACCCCTCGCAGCAGGAGTCGAAGGACCTGCTCGAGACGTTCGCCGGCGGCGGCGCTCCCGCCGCACGCGGTGGATTCTTCCGCCGGGCGAAGAAGGCTCCCGAGACGAAGCCCGGCGTCTACCTCGACGGCGGCTTCGGCGTCGGCAAGACGCATCTGCTCGCGGCGATCTACCATGCGATGCCTGCTCGCCGGAAGTACTTCGGCTCGTTCATCGAGTACACCGCCCTGGTCGGTGCCGTCGGCTACCAGAACACGGTGCAGCTGCTGCGCGGGGCGGACCTCATCTGCATCGACGAATTCGAACTCGACGACCCCGGCGACACGATGGTGATGACCCGGCTGCTGGGCGAGCTCGTGACCTCAGGGACGCGCCTGGCGGCGACGTCCAACACTCCGCCGAACGCGCTCGGCGAGGGACGCTTCGCGGCGCAGGACTTCCTCCGCGAGATCCACGCCATGGCCGCGAGCTTCGAGACCATCCGCATCGACGGCACCGACTACCGCCAGCGCGCCGTGGACGGGCACGCGATCGTCCTCGACGCCGAGACCTACCGGGGCGAGATCGACGCGGCATCCCGGACCGGCGCGGTCTCGGACGACGCGTTCGCCGACGTCGTCGCCCACCTCGCGTCGGTGCATCCGTCGCGGTACATCCGCCTGATCGACGGCGTCGAGGTCATCGGCCTGCGCGAGGTCGCCCAGCTCACCGACCAGTCGGCGGCGCTGCGCTTCGTCGCCTTCATCGACCGCGCCTACGACGCGCAGATCCCGATCCGCGCGACCGGCCGCGCGCTCGACGAGGTCTTCGGCGACGACATGCTCGCGGGCGGATACCGCAAGAAGTATCTGCGCGCCATCTCGCGACTGGTCGCTCTCACCCACTCCTGAGCGGACGCACGGCGCCCGCCCGGCGCCGCGAAACCTGATGTTTACCGGATGCCGCGTTCCGTAACGGACTGGAAACACAGCGGGGCCGTCGGGGGAAACCGGCCGCCACAACACTGAGGGGACCCGACGCTACACCTGCGTCCCTGCAGAGAGGTTTCCCTTCGAGATGGATCAAGGCAACACCGCATTCATACTCATCGCGGCCGCGTTCGTCCTGCTGATGACGCCCGGACTCGCGTTCTTCTACGGCGGCCTCGTCAAGGCCAAGAGCGTCATCAGCATGATGATGATGAGCTTCGGCGCGCTCGGCCTCATCGGCGTCCTCTGGGTCGTCTTCGGCTACGCGATCGCCTTCCCGGCCGCCGAGGGCACCGTCTTCCCGTGGGCGATCGACTGGAGCGCCATCGGCCTCACGAGCCTCCTCGAGACTCCCGAGGACGCAGCCTTCCCGCCGATGGCCTTCGTGTGCTTCCAGGCGACGTTCGCCATCCTCACCGTCGCCCTCGTCTCGGGCGCGATCGCCGACCGCGCGAAGTTCGGCGCGTGGATGCTGTTCGCCGGCATCTGGGCGACTGTCGTCTACTTCCCGGTCGCCAGCTGGGTGTTCAACTTCGGCCTCGCCGATGACGGTTCGTTCGAGTACGGCGGTTGGATCACCAAGGGCCTCCAGGACGTCTTCGGCGTCGGCGCGATCGACTTCGCCGGCGGCACCGCCGTGCACATCAACGCCGGTGCCGCAGCACTGGCTCTGGCCCTCGTCCTCGGCAAGCGCGTCGGTTTCCAGAAGGGCGTCCACGTCCCCCACAACCCGCCGTTCGTGCTGCTGGGTGCCGGTCTGCTGTGGTTCGGCTGGTTCGGCTTCAACGCCGGCTCGGAGCTCGCCGCCGACGGCACCGCAGCGCTCGCCTTCATCAACACGATCGCCGCTCCTGCCGCGGCTCTCCTGGCCTGGCTGCTCGTCGAGAAGATCAAGGACGGCAAGCCGACGTCCGTCGGTGCCGCGTCGGGCGCCGTCGCCGGTCTCGTCGCGATCACCCCGGCCTGCGCCTCGCTCGACCCGATCTGGGCGATCGTGCTCGGCTTCATCGCCGGCGCCGCCTGCGCCCTGTCGATCGAGCTGAAGTACAAGTGGGGCTTCGACGACTCGCTCGACGTCGTGGGCATCCACCTCGTCGGCGGCCTCATCGGAACCCTCTACCTCGGCTTCTTCGCGAACGGCACCGGCCTGTTCATGGGCGGCGACGCCAGCCAGCTGATCGTCCAGGCGATCGCAGCCTTCGCGGTGCTCGCCTACTCGTTCGTGCTCGCCTACGCCATCGGCTTCGCGATCGAGAAGACGATCGGCTTCCGGGTCAAGAACGAGGACGAGATCGCCGGCATCGACACGGTCGTGCACGGCGAGGTCGGCTACACCCTGTCCGACGCCAAGGTCTGATCGGGTCCATCCCTCGCACACGGGCGGGGCGCCGCGGAGAGATCCGCGGCGCCCCGCCTTCGTCGTGCGTGGCGGCCGGACGCGCTGAGTTAGCGTGTCGGCATGGGTGTGCTCTCTCGCGTCTGGGATCTGCTGCGACCTCGGCGGTCGTCACCGTCTCCGGGAACGGTGCGCGTCCCGTCTCCGTCTCCCCGCGCGGGCGGCACGGCGCCCAGGAGAACGGATGCGGCATCCGTGGTCGAGGTCGCCCTCCCGCCAGCCGGCGGGCTCTCGCTGGCCTACCGGCCGCGGCCCGACGTGCTGCCGGACCCGGGGGAGGTCGTCTGGGCCCGGGTGCCGTACGCCGAGGATCCGTCGCAGGGCAAGGACCGGCCGCTCCTCGTGCTCGCGCGCGCCGACGCGGAGAGCAGCTGGGCCATGAAGCTGACGAGCAGGCCCCATGCCGGTCATCGCGATCATCTGCCCCTCGGAGCGGGGGAGTGGGATCGCGAAGGACGGCCATCCTGGCTCGACGTCGACCAGATCTACCTCGTGCCGGCCGGGGCGATCCGCCGCACGGCCGGCGCCGTCGACCGCTCCGTGTATCTACGCGTCGCGGGCCAGCTCGCACAGCGTTACGGCTGGCGGGTCGCGGGCCGCTGAAGCGCGCGGGAGCAGGCGCTCGAGGTCCCGGCGCCGGACGCCGCCGCTGAGCCCCCCGCGGCAATGACGAAGGCCCCGCGGCGATCCGCGGGGCCCTTGTTCCTTCGGTGGGCGATGCGGGACTCGAACCCACGACCTCTTCCGTGTGAAGGAAGCGCGCTAACCAACTGCGCCAATCGCCCGAAGCAGGCCCCGAAGGGCCGAGATACGAGCATACCGGATGCCGGGTGCCGCCACGCACGCGGCGGGAGACACGCGCGGGACGCCATCGGTTTTGCGCTCCTGCGATCGTCGGCTAATGTTTAACAAGTGCCGGAGGGATCCGGAACGAAATGCGGATGTAGCGCAGTGGTAGCGCATCACCTTGCCAAGGTGAGGGTCGCGAGTTCGAATCTCGTCATCCGCTCGAGTGCGAGGATCTCCCGTCAGGGAGATCCGGCACGTGGGTCAGAACCACACACGGTGGCGTGGCCGAGCGGCTAGGCACCGGCCTGCAAAGCCGTTTACACGGGTTCGAATCCCGTCGCCACCTCGCCTCACAACTGAACAGCCTGTATAGGCGCGATTGGCGCAGCGGTAGCGCGCTTCCCTGACACGGAAGAGGTCACTGGTTCGATCCCAGTATCGCGCACTGTGAAACCCCCGGATCTCCGGGGGTTTTGTCGTTTCGGGCACCGTCCGCCCCGCGGCCCGAACCAGTGCCGGGCTAGGCTCGGCGCCATGACTCAGCTGGTACTCACCGTGGTCGGCGACGACCGGGTCGGGCTCGTCCGCACGCTCGCCGACACCGTGGCCGCGCACGGCGGCAACTGGGAGCGCAGCGAGCTCGCCGAGCTCGCCGGAGCGTTCGCCGGCATCGTCCTGGTCGAGATTCCGACCGACCGGGCGGCCGCGCTCGTGGAGGCGTTGGAGCGCCTGGAGGGTCTCCTCCGTGTGACGACGCACCGTCCGCTCGCCCCGACCGAGGCGACGGGTCAGGCGCTCCGCTTCTCGATCCTGGGCAACGACCATCCGGGGATCGTCCGCGAGATCAGCGACGCGGTCGGGGCTCACGCCCTCAGTATCGACGCGCTCACGAGTCGCACGCTCGACGCCCCGATGGCCGGCGGCACGCTGTTCGAAGCGACGCTCGTCGTGCGCCTTCCCGCCGGCTTCGACACCGACGAGGTCATCGCCGACCTCGAGCGTCTCGCCGGGGAGATCCAGGTCGACCTCACTCTCGCCTGAGACCCGCGCCGCCGCCATGAGCGCCTCGCACCTCGCCGACGAGATCCGTGCGAAGCTGCGCGCCGCGGCCGATCCGGCGCGCGCCGCGCGGCAGCAGGCCTACATGAAGTCCGCGATGCCGTTCCTCGGCGTCCGGGTGCCCGAGGCGCGGCTCATCGCGCGCACCGCGGCAGCGGCGGGGGAGAGCGACGCCGACGCGCTTCGCGAGACGGCACGGGGACTGTGGGATGCGGCATCCCACCGGGAGGAGCGATACGCCGCGATGGCGCTGCTCGCCCTGCCGTCCGTCCGGGGGAATGCGGCATCCGCGCCGCTCGTCGAGAGCACGCTCAAGCATCTGCCGTGACGGGCGCGCATCGCGGCGCACCGGTCGTCAGCGCAGCACGAGCGGCACGACCGCGAGCGCGACGACGAGAGGCGCCGCTATGAGGCCCCACAGCACGAAGCGCCGCCACGGAACCTCGACGCCGACCGACGTCAGCCGCTCGTGCCAGAGCAGGGTCGCCAGCGACGCCCACGGGGTGATGAGCGGGCCGGCGTTGACGCCGACCAGCAGGGCGCCCAGTCGCTCCGGGGTGTTCGCCGTCGACTCCAGCAGCAGATACGCCGGCAGGTTGTCGACGGCGTTGGCGGTGACCAGCGCCGTGCCGGCGAGGCGCCAGAGCTCGGCCGGTCCGCCCGCCTCACCCGCGACGACTTCGACGACGACCGCCGATCCGAGCGACTCCAGGGCGCTCATCGCGGTGAACAGTCCTGCGGCGAAGACCAGCAGCTGCCACGGCACCAGCCGGGGAGTGAGCGCGCGCGGCGAGCGCCATGCGAACAGCGCCACGAGGGCCACCGCGGCGATCGTCGCCGGGATCCAGGGCTCGACCCCGCTCACGAGCGCCGGCATGAGGACGACCACGACGATCGACGCCGCGACCAGCTGCACCCGGTCGGTGGCGCGCGGTATCGGCGCCGGGAGGAACCGGCCGGCGAGCGAGCGCCGGTGGATGAGGAACAGCAGCCCCACGGTCACGACGATCGCGACGGCGGCCGACGGACCCATGAGCGCGATGAACGCCGCCGGGCCGCCCTCGGGCAGTCTTCCGAGCGCCAGGAGATTCGTGAGATTCGACACCGGCAGGACGAGCGACGCGGTGTTCGCGAGCCAGACGGTCGTGAACGCGAACGGCAGGGGCGGCAAGCCGTTGGCCCGCGCGACGGCGACGACGACGGGTGTCAGCAGCACGGCCGTCGTATCGAGGGACAGGAACGCCGTGGCGACCACGGCCAGCGCCACGATGAGCAGCCAGAGCACCGTCGTCCGGCCGCCCGATGCGCGCGCCAGCCATCCGGCGGCGACATCGAAGACACCCGCCCGCGCAGCGAGCTCGGCGACGATCGTCACGGCGACGACGAAGCCGAGGATCGGCGCGACCCGCTCGGCGATACCGACCAGCTCGGCCGGGGGGAGGATGCCGGCAGCCACCGCTCCCGCCGCCACCAGCAGCAGTGCGGCTCCGGCGATCGCGAGCTTCACGGCATCCATCATGACCCCTCGGCCGCAGGCCGGGTCGCACCGATGGCCGCCGGTAGGATCGACGTATGGAACTCCGTCGGATCCGGCCGCGCTGCGGCGCGTCGGTCGCCGTCATAGCCGCCGCCTCGCGAACGCTCTCCGCCTGAGCGGGCGGGGCGCGGCATGCGTCCGAAGCTGAGTAGCCTTGATCCGAGCCACCCACCTGGAGATGTTCCTGTGACTGACGTTCTCACCCCGTCGGATGTGTCCTTCCCCGCCGACGGCTTCGCCCTCTTCCCCGACCGCTCGGTCGTCGCGCTGCGCGTGAACGGCGAGCTGAGGGATCTCGCGACGGTCGTGTCCGAGTCCGACGCCGTCGAGCCCGTCACCGTGTCGAGCCCCGACGGTCTCGCGATCCTCCGCCACTCGACGGCGCACGTGCTGGCGCAGGCCGTGCAGCGCATCCGGCCGCAGTCGAACCTCGGCATCGGCCCCCCGATCGAGAACGGCTTCTACTACGACTTCGGCGTCGACGAGCCCTTCACCCCGGAGGACCTCAAGGCGATCAAGAAGGAGATGGAACGGATCGTCCGTGAGAACCAGCGGTTCGTCCGCCGGGTCGTCACCGCCGATGAGGCGCGCGACGAGCTCGCGAACGAGCCGTTCAAACTCGAACTCGTCGACCTCGCCGGCGGCCCCGGCTCGGGCGCCGACGCCGCCGAAGGCGCCTCGGCCGAGATCGGCGCGGGCGAGCTGACCATCTACGACAACGTCACGCGCGACGGAGAGACCGCGTGGAAGGATCTCTGCCGAGGGCCCCACGTCCCCGGCACCCGCCTCGTCGGAAACGGCTGGGACCTCACCCGCGTGGCGGCCGCCTACTGGCGGGGCAGCGAGAAGAACCCGCAGCTGCAGCGCATCTACGGCACCGCCTGGCCGACGAAGGACGAGCTGCGCGCCTACCAGGAACGGCTCGCCGAGGCCGCCCGCCGCGACCACCGCAAGCTCGGCGTCGAGCTCGACCTGTTCTCGTTCCCCGATGAGATCGGGCCGGGGCTGTCGGTCTTCCACCCCAAGGGCGGCATCATCCGCTACGAGATCGAGCGCTACATGCGCGAGCGGCTGCTCGCCAACGGCTACGACGTCGTGAACACCCCCCACATCACCAAGGGCGACCTGTTCATGACGAGCGGCCACCTCCAGTGGTACGCCGACGGCATGTACCCGCCCATGAAGCTCGACGAGACCGTCGACGCCGAAGGCAACGTGACCCGCCAGGGCCAGGAGTACTACCTGAAGCCCATGAACTGCCCCTTCCACAACCTGATCTTCCGCTCGCGCGGACGCAGCTACCGCGAGCTGCCGCTGCGCCTCAGCGAGTTCGGGTCGGTCTATCGCTACGAGAAGAGCGGCACGCTGTCGGGTCTCACGCGCGTGCGCGGGATGACGCAGGACGACACCCACATCTACGTCACGGCCGATCAGGTCGAGGGCGAGCTGGTGCACAGCCTCGAATTCGTGCTGCAGACGCTGCGCGACTACGGGCTGAACGACTTCTACCTCGAGCTCTCGACGAAGGAGGAGGGCAACCCGAAGTTCATCGGCGACGACACCCTCTGGCAGCAGGCGACCGAGACGCTGCGACGCGTGGCGGAGGGTTCGGGCCTGGAGCTCGTGCCCGACCCGGGCGGGGCGGCCTTCTACGGCCCGAAGATCTCGGTGCAGGCCCGCGACGCCATCGGTCGTACGTGGCAGATGTCGACGATTCAGCTCGACTTCAACCAGCCGGAGCGGTTCGAGCTGGAGTACACGGGTCCGGACGGCGAGAAGCACCGTCCGGTCATGATCCACCGCGCGCTGTTCGGCTCGATCGAGCGGTTCTTCGCGATCCTCCTCGAGCACTACGCGGGGGCCTTCCCGGTGTGGCTCGCGCCCGTGCAGGTCGTCGCCATCCCGGTGGCCGAGGACTACGCGCCGTACCTCGAGACGATCGTCGCGCGCCTGCGGCAGTCGGGCGTCCGGGCCGAGCTCGACCGTTCCGATGACCGGATGCAGAAGAAGATCCGCACCCACACGACCCAGAAGGTGCCGCTGCAGCTCATCGCGGGGGAGCAGGACCGTGCCGGCGGCACCGTCTCGTTCCGCTTCCGCGACGGCACGCAGACCAACGGCGTGCCCGTCGACGAGGCCGTCGACCGGATCGTCTCGGCGATCGCGAACCGCACGCTCGTCGACACTGCGGAGCAGCTGACGGGCACTGCGGAGCAGCTGATGGGCACTGCGGAGCGGCTCGCGTGACCGACGCGCCGGACACCCCGCGCCGGGTGGATGACGCCGCGCACCTGGCCGGGGTGCCCGACGAGTTCCAGCGGCTGTGGACGCCACACCGGATGGCCTACATCCAGGCCGGTCCCGAGCCGCTGCGGGACGAGTGCCCCTTCTGCGCGGCGCCCGGCAAGACGGATGCCGATGGGCTCATCGTCGCCCGCGGACGCACGGCATTCGTGCTGCTCAACCTCTTCCCCTACAACTCCGGCCATCTGCTGGTCTGCCCGTACCGGCACATCGCGACCTACGACCTCGCCACCGCCGAGGAGGTCGCGGAGATCGGCGCCCTGACCCAGACCGCCATGCGCGTGCTGCGGGAGGTCTCGCGGTGCGACGGGTTCAACCTCGGCATGAACCAGGGAGCGGTTGCCGGCGCCGGTGTCGACGGGCACCTGCATCAGCATGTCGTGCCGCGCTGGGCGACCGACGCCAACTTCTTCCCGATCATCGCGAAGACCAAGGCGCTGCCGCAGCTGCTCGGCGAGGTCCGCGAGGCCGTGGCGGCCGCCTGGCCGAGCGACTGATCGTCCTCCCGACGAGGCGCGGCGCGGCATCCGTCCCCCGATGCGGGGAGCGGCTGTCAATCCGGGTCGGTGCGGCGCGGTATCCGGATAGCCTGGGCGCCCACCGAGGAGGCGCCATGTCGAACACCCCTGCCGTCCGCACACCGATCGCAATCGCCGCATCCGTCGCGGCGATCCTCGCGGTGAGCGGCTGCGCTCCCGCCGCGCCGGATGCCGCCCCCGCGTCGTCGCCGCCGACCGCAGCGCCCACGTCGTCGCCGTCGGGAACGTCGGGCGGGAGCGTCGACGACGCCGCCGAGGAGTCCGCGGTCGACGGCGACGTCCTCGCGGAGCGCGACGCCTTCATCGCGGATCAGCAGCAGCCCGTCGGCCAGGCGAACCTCACCGCGCGCACGCCCGCCCAGCGAGAGCTCGTCGCCCAGCAGCGCGCGTATCTGGAGGAGAACGGCGGGCAGTGGTCGGAGCAGGCCGAGACCGTCACGCTCGCCCTGGCGCTCGACGCGTGCGAGACCTCGATCCTGAACGGCCATGAGATCGACCTCGCGTCGTTCCGCACGCACGTGGCGACCTCGCCCCTCATCGACGGCCTCGCGGTCGACGACGCCTCGCGCGCCGGAGCCGTGAGCATCATGGTCTTCGGCACCGGCTTCCTCTGCCCCGCCGACGCTCCGCAGTGGGAGCAGGCGATGGCCGACGCCGCCGGTCAGTTCTGACCCGCGAGACAGCAGCGGAGCCCCGAGACAGCGCCTGCCGGCTGCTGTCTCGGGGCTCCGTCGCTGTCTCGCGAGCGCGTATGGGGGGCGAGGTCAGCGCACCTGCTCGACCGCGAACTGCATGCGGGGGTGGGCGTAGGCTTCCTGGCTCTCGATGAGCTGCAGCTCGCGCTCGCCCGACTCGTGCGTGCGCGTGAGCAGGTCGAACACGCTGGAGGTGGTGCGGGCGAGCGCGTCTGCGGCGCTGCCGGTCGAGCGGTAGTGCGCCGTGAAGAGCGCCGCCGTCACGTCGCCCGAGCCGTTCGCCTTCATCGGGATGTGCGGGGTGCGGACGATCCAGGCGCCGGCGTCGTCGACGGCGAGCATCTCGATCGTCCCCGCGGGACGCTCCGGTCGCTCGACGCTCGTGACGAGGACGGTGCGGGGGCCCATCGCGCGTGCGGCGTCCACCGACGCCAGGGTCGATGCGAGGTCGGTCGGGTCGGTCTCGGTGAGGAAGCCGAGCTCGAACTGGTTCGGCGTGATGATGTCGGCGGCGGGGACGACGCGCTCGCGCAGCAGGATCGGGATCGCCGGGGCGACGAAGCAGCCGGATCGAGCATTGCCCATCACCGGGTCGCACGCGTAGACGGCATCCGGGTTGGCCGCCTTGACCTTCGCGACGGCGTCGAGGATGACATCGGCGATCCCCTCGCCGCCCTGGTAGCCCGAGAGCACGACGTCGATGGTCGGGAAGGCGCCGCGATCCTCGATGCCGGCGATGACCGCGCTGACGTCCTCGGGGCTGATCATCGGTCCGCCCCATGCGCCGTACCCGGTGTGGTTGGAGAAGTTCACGGTGTAGACCGGCATCACCTCCACGCCGATGCGCTGCAGGGGGAACACCGCCGCGGAGTTTCCGACGTGGCCGTACGCGACGGCGGACTGGATCGAGAGGACTCTCATCGGGTCATACCTTTCGGGGAGGGAGCGAGGAGGCGGCGGCGAGATCGCGGACCAGGAGCGCCGCGTCGTCGTCGTCGAGGTCGTGCACGGTCAGTCGCAGGTGACGCGACGGCTCGTCGGAGGAGAGGCGGAACTCGTCGCCGGTGCGCGCGAGCCAGCCGCGGCGCATGAGCGCGTCGGCCACGGCGCGACCGGTGCCCGGCACCTCGACCCAGAGGCTCAGTCCGTCACCGGGTGAGCAGGGGAGACCCGCTCGGGTGAGATCGGCGGCGAACGCCGCGTTGCGGTCGGCGTAGTGCTCACGAGCCTCGGCGATGGTCGAGGCGGCGGCCTCGTCGGTGGCGAGCGCATGGGTCAGCCGCTGCAGCAGGTGACTCACCCAGGTCGTGCCCGAGCCGAGCCGCAGTGCGAGCCGTTCGGCGGTGGTGGCGTCGGACGCCGTGACGGCCAGGCACATGTCGGGTCCGAGGAACTTCGACACCGATCGCACGCGCGCCCAGCGCTCGTGCCCCTCGCCGATGACCGAGCGATACGGCTGAGTCGAGAGGAGGGAGAAGTGGTCGTCCTCGATGACGAGGACGTACGGGTGGTCGGCGAGCACCGTCCGCAGCGCTGCGGCGCGCTCCTGCGACAGGCTCGAACCGGTCGGGTTCTGGGCGCGGGGGGTGATGACGACGGCGCGCGCCCCCGCCTCGAGGGCGGAGCGGAGTCCGGCGACCGTCATCCCCTCGGCGTCGACCGCCACCGGGACGGCGCGGTACCCGGCGAGGCGCACGGTGTGGATGCTCGCGAGGAAGCAGGGATCCTCGAGGGCGACGGCATCGTCACGCGTCAGGGCCTGGGCGAGCAGCCGCTCGACGGCATCCACGGCGCCTCCGGTGACCGTCAGATGGACGTCCTCGTCGGCCACGGAGGCGTCCGCCGCGAACCACTCCCGCGCCCACGACGCGAGACCGCTGTCGATCACGGGCGCTCCGTAGAGCACCGGCGATCCTGCCACGCGGGCGAGCACCGACGCCGGGTCGGGGATGCGCGTCGGATCGGGATTGCCCGATCCGACGTCGCGGAGGACGGTGTCGGACGCCATGCCCTCCGACGCGATCGGGGCGACGTCGGCGATCCGCGTGCCGCCGCGTCCGCGCGCGACGACGATGCCGGCCTGCGCGAGGAGGCGGTACGCAGCGACGACGGTGTTGCGGTTCACACCCAGCTGCTCGGCGAGCGTGCGCACGGGCGGCAGCGCGTCGTCGGCGCGCAGCGAACCGCGCTCGAGCAGCATCCGCACGCTGTCGGCGATCTCGCCGGCGGTGTGGCCGGTGATGGTTTCGCGAGACGTCATCGCGTCGATCTTATGACGGATGCCATGCTAGCTTTTGGCCTAGGTCGTAATCGCTCCCGACGCGGCGACCGGATCGGAGCCGACGTGTCCCACGACCAGCCCGCCACGGGCACCTCCCGCGTCAAGCGCGGTCTCGCCGAGATGCTCAAGGGCGGCGTCATCATGGACGTCGTCACGGCCGATCAGGCGCGCATCGCCGAGGACGCGGGCGCCGTCGCCGTCATGGCGCTCGAGCGCGTCCCCGCAGACATCCGCGCCCAGGGCGGCGTGGCCCGCATGAGCGACCCCGATCTGATCGACGACATCATCGCCTCGGTCTCCATCCCGGTGATGGCGAAGGCGCGCATCGGGCACTTCGTCGAGGCGCGGGTGCTGCAGGAGCTCGGCGTCGACTACATCGACGAGTCCGAGGTGCTGTCGCCGGCCGACTACGTCAATCACATCGACAAGTGGGGCTTCACCGTCCCGTTCGTGTGCGGCGCGACGAACCTCGGCGAGGCCCTCCGCCGCATCACCGAAGGGGCGGCGATGATCCGCTCGAAGGGCGAGGCGGGCACCGGAGACGTGTCGGAGGCGACACGGCACATCCGGACCATCACCGCCGAGATCCGCGCGCTGCAGGCGAAGAGCCCCGACGAGCTCTACGTCGCCGCGAAGGAGCTGCAGGCGCCGTACGAGCTCGTCGCCGAGATCGCGGCGACGGGGTCGCTGCCGGTCGTGCTGTTCACCGCGGGCGGCGTGGCGACCCCCGCCGACGCGGCGATGATGATGGAGCTGGGCGCGGACGGCGTATTCGTCGGCTCGGGCATCTTCAAGTCCGGCGACCCGGCGCGGCGGGCGGCCGCGATCGTGAAGGCCACGACCTTCCACGACGATCCCGCGATCGTGGCTCAGGCCTCTCGTGGTCTCGGCGAGGCGATGGTCGGCATCAACGTGTCGGACCTGCCCGCGCCGCACCGCCTCGCCGACCGCGGCTGGTGAGCCGGTGAGCGCTCCGGCCGCGCCGCGGGTGGGTGTGCTGGCGTTGCAGGGGGACGTCCGCGAGCACGTTCGCATGCTCACGGATCTCGGCGCCGCGGCATCCCTCGTCCGCCGGCCCGCCGACCTCGAGGACGTCGACGGGCTGGTGCTGCCCGGCGGCGAATCGAGCGTCATCGACAAGCTCGCGCGGGCGTTCGGGATGCAGCAGCCGATCCGCGACGCGATCGGGCGCGGGATGCCGGTGTACGGCACATGCGCCGGGCTCATCCTCCTCGCCGACCGGGTCGAGGGCGCGATCGCGGGGCAGGAGACGTTCGGCGGACTGGACGTGACGGTGCGGCGGAACGCGTTCGGCGGGCAGTCGGAGTCGTTCGAGACGGACCTGACGGTGCCGGGGTGGGAGGGGCCCGTGCGGGCGGCCTTCATCCGCGCGCCTCTCGTGACCGCCGTCGGCGCGGACGTGCGCGCACTCGCGGCCCTCGCCGACGGCGCCGTCGTGGCTGTCGAGAGCGGCGTCCTGCTGGCCACCGCCTTCCACCCCGAAGTGTCGGGCGAGCGCCGCTTCCACGAGCGCTTCCTCGCCCACGTCCGGAACGCGTCGCCGCTCGCCCGGTAGGATCGAGGCATGTCCGGTCACTCCAAATGGGCCACGACGAAGCACAAGAAGGCGATCATCGACTCGCGCCGTGCCAAGTCGTGGGCGAAGCTCATCAAGAACATCGAGGTCGCGGCGAAGCTGGGCGGTGCCGATCTGCAGGGCAACCCCACGCTGTTCGACGCCGTCCTCAAGGCGAAGAAGACGTCGGTCCCCAAGGACAACATCGACCGCGCCATCAAGCGCGGCGCCGGCATCGGCGGCGAGTCGGTCGAGTACTCGTCGATCATGTACGAGGGCTACGGGCCGAACGGCGTCGCGCTCATGATCGAGTGTCTGACCGACAACAAGAACCGCGCCGCGGCCGAGGTGCGCACGGCCCTCACCCGCAACGGCGGCACGCTGGCCGACCCGGGCTCGGTCGCCTACAACTTCCACCGCAAGGGCGTCATCGTCGTCTCGAACGAGAACGCCTCCGAGGACGACCTCATGCTCGCGGCGCTCGAGGCCGGTGCCGAGGAGATCGAGCCGCACGCGCAGGGCTTCGAGGTCGTCACCGACCCGTCCGAGCTCGTCGCGGTCCGCACGGCGATCCAGGAGGCGGGTCTCGAGTACGAGTCCGCCGATGTCGAGTTCGTGCCCTCCCTCAAGGTCGAGATCGACGCCGAGACGGCGCGCAAGATCTTCCGGCTCATCGACGCGCTCGAGGACAGCGACGACGTGCAGAACGTCTTCAGCAACTTCGACCTCACCGCCGAGGTCCAGGCCGAGCTCGAGAACGACGAGTAACGAGCCTCCGACCGGTCGCCGTTCCCGGCATCCCGCGCGGATACTCTCGCGCCGGATGCCGGGAACTGCGCCGTTCTCGGGCTGTCGCGCGTCCGGCCGCGCCGACGGCGCCTAGCGTGGAGGAGTGACCTCCCCGCTGCGCGTCCTCGGCGTCGATCCCGGTCTGACCCGCTGCGGTGTCGGAGTCGTCGATGTGTCGCGCGACCGCTCCGCGCGGCTCGTGCACGTCGGCGTCGTCCGGTCCGACCCCGAGCTGCCGATCGAGCAGCGCCTCGCGACGATCGCGGCGGGCCTGCGCGCCGTCGTCGCCGAGCACCGGCCGGACGTCGTCGCGGTGGAGCGCGTGTTCTCGCAGCACAACCGCTCCACCGTCATGGGGACGGCGCAGGCGAGCGGCATCGCTCTGCTGGTCGCCGCCGAGCACGGTCTCGCCGCGGCCACCCACACGCCCTCGGAGGTGAAGGCCGCGGTCACCGGCTACGGCGCCGCCGACAAGCTGCAGGTGCAGACGATGGTCGCCCGCGTCCTCCGCCTGGACGCCCTGCCCAAACCCGCCGACGCGGCGGACGCCCTCGCCCTCGCGCTCTGTCACGCATGGCGCGGCGGTGCCGCGGCCGCAGCGCGGACGACGCTCACCCCGGCGCAGCAGGCGTGGGCGGCGGCCGAGCGCACCGGCCGACGCTGATCCGCGCGCTCACCGGGCCGATGCGTGTCGCTCGAACATAGCTGCGAAGGCGCCTCTAGGCTGGACGCATGATCTCCTCGCTGCGCGGCTCGGTGCTGCACCTCGGTTCCGACAGCGTCGTCGTCGATGTCGGCGGCGTCGGCTTCTCCGTCGCGGTGACCCCGGACATCCCGCGCACCTACCACGTCGGCGACGAGATCGTGCTGCACACGAATCTCGTCGTGCGCGAGGACTCGCTGTCGCTGTTCGGGTTCGAGTCGCGCGACCAGCTGGGCGTCTTCCTGCTGCTCATCGGTGTCACCGGGGTCGGCCCGAAGTCGGCCCTCGGCGTGCTGGCCTCGCTGAGCGTCGAGCAGGTGGCCGAGGCGGTGACGACGGAGGACGACGCACCGTTCCGTCGCGTCTCGGGCATCGGGCCGAAGACGGCGAAGCTCATCGTGGTGCAGCTCGCGGGAAAGCTGGCGGCGCCCGTCGTCGGCGCGAGCGCACCCGCAGCCGGGGCCGACCGCTCGCTCGCCGGGCAGGTGATCGCGGCCCTCGTCGCCCTCGGCTGGAGCGAGCGGGTCGCGGCCGACGCCGTGAGTCAGGTCGTCGCTGCCGGGGATGCGCCGGGCACCGTCCCCGCGCTGCTCAAGCTCGCGCTCGCGCACCTCGGCCCCGCCCGCTCGGAGCGCTCCGGTGGCTGACGCCCACAGCGAAGCCGCCGACGACTCCGAGCTCGCGGTCGAGGGAGCGCTGCGGCCCACCTCGCTCGCCGAGTTCGTCGGTCAGCAGAAGGTGCGCGGTCAGCTCGAGCTGCTGCTCCAGGCGGCGCGGATGCAGGACCGGCCCGCCGACCATATCCTCCTGTCGGGTCCGCCGGGCCTCGGCAAGACGACGCTCGCGATGATCGTGGCGCACGAGAGCGGACGCCCGCTGCGGCTGTCGAGCGGTCCGGCGATCCAGCACGCGGGAGATCTCGCGGCGCTGCTGTCGAGCCTCGTACCGGGCGAGGTGCTCTTCATCGACGAGATCCACCGGATGGCGCGATCGGCCGAGGAGATGCTCTACCTCGCGATGGAGGACTTCCGCATCGACATCATGGTGGGCAAGGGCGCCGGGGCCACCAGCATCCCGCTCGAGCTCGCTCCCTTCACCCTGGTCGGCGCGACGACGCGATCGGGCCTGCTGCCCAACCCGCTCCGCGACCGCTTCGGCTTCACCGCGCACATGGAGTACTACGAGCCGGACGAACTGGAGCGCGTCATCCGGCGCTCGGCCGGTGTCCTGGCGGTCGACGTCCCCCCGGCGGCGCGGGCCGAGATCGCGCGTCGCTCGCGCGGAACCCCCCGCATCGCGAATCGGCTGCTGCGCCGGGTCCGGGACTTCGTCATCGTCCACGGCGACCAGGATGCCGGGGCCACCGAGGCCGACGTCGCGGCCGCGCTCGAGCTGTACGACGTCGACCCGATCGGCCTCGACCGTCTCGACCGCGCCGTGCTCGATGCGCTCGTGCGCCGGTTCCGCGGCGGGCCGGTCGGACTGAACACCCTCGCCGTCACGGTGGGGGAGGAAGGGGAGACGATCGAGTCGGTCGTCGAGCCGTACCTGGTGCGCATCGGGTTCATCGGACGCTCCCCGCGCGGTCGCATCGCCATGCCGGCCGCCTACGCCCACCTCGGCATCCCGCGGACCGATGGGGCGTTGGAGATCGATGACCTATAGTGGCTGAAGGCATCTCGCCGACGAATCCCGAGGGTGCGCCCGTCTGCGTGCCGACCCGCGAAAGGCGCTTCGACCTCCATGCACTTCCTGGACACCACTCCGACCAACGCCCAGCCGGTCAACCCGCTCCTGCAGTTCTTCGCGGAGTACGGCCTGCTGATCATCCTCGCGCTGCTGATCGTCTTCATGTTCTACAGCCAGCGCCGTCGCGCGCAGCGGATGAAGGCGGAGCAGGCCGAGAAGGCCAAGCAGCTGCTGCCGGGCGCGAAGGTGCTCCTCCAGGGCGGCTTCTACGGCACGATCGTCGCCTACGACGGCGAGGACCTGTCGAAGTCCGCGATCGTGGAGCTCGCCCCCGGCGTCGAGGTCGAGGTGCACAGCCAGGCCGTCCTGCGTGTCGTCGACCCCACCGAGGGCTCGCTGACCGAGGACGAGTACATCGAGGCCGAGGAGCACCACGACGAGTACGTCGCGGACGTCGAGCAGGGTCTCATCACCTCGGTGAGCGACGACGAGGCCCGTGCGAAGGCCGCCGAGCGCACCGACAAAGACGACAAGCACCAGGCCTGATCCCCGCCGCCTCGCGCGCGCCGCTCGACGAAAGCTGACCTTCCCGTGGCCACTTCCACTCCCGTGCGCCGTGCCTGGCGCGCGCTGACCGGACTGCTCGTCCTGACAGCTCTTCTGTTCGGCATCAACGCTGTCGGTGTGTACGTCTTCAAACAGAGCTCCTGGGCGCCCGAGCTGGCGCTCGACCTGCAGGGCGGCACGCAGATCATCCTCGAGGCGCAGTCCGACGGAGCGACGCCGACGACGGAGCAAATGAACCAGGCGGCGACGATCATCCGCCAGCGCATCGACGCCTCGGGCCTCGTCGAGGCAGACGTCGCGACGCAGGCGGGCAATCAGATCGTCGTGCAGCTGCCCGGCGAGGTCGACGACGAGACGCGTGCCCGCATCGAGGCGTCGGCGCAGCTGCAGCTGCGTGCGGTGCTCTACGCCGGCGCCCCCGCCACGACCTTCGTGGGTGAGGACGGCACCGAGACGCCGTACCCCACGCCCGACCCGGCGCTCCCCGCGACGCCCTCGGTGGCGCCCACCAACGGCAGCGACCCCGCGTGGATCACCGAGGCGCTGCAGGCGCGATTCCTCGCGTACGACTGCGCCGACGAGGCCAACGACCCCGCCAGCGCGCCGTCCGATCAGCCCCTCATCACGTGCGACCAGACCAACGCGGTGAAGTACATCCTCGGACCGGTCGAACTCGACGGCTCGTCGATCACCGACGCGACCAACGGGCTCGAGCAGCAGACCGGCCGCTGGGCGGTCAACATCACGTTCAACGACCAGGGCACGCAGACCTTCGGGCAGATCAGCCAGCGTCTCTTCGGCCAGCAGCCGCCGCTGAACCAGTTCGCGTTCGTCCTCGACGGCAGCGTCCTGTCGGCTCCGTCGATGGATGCCGTCATCCTCACCGGCAAGCCGTCGATCACCGGATCGTTCGATCAGGACTCGTCGAAGGTTCTCGCCGACCAGCTCAAGTTCGGCGCCCTGCCGCTGAGCTTCGAGGTGCAGAGCACCAACACCATCTCGGCGACGCTCGGCTCGCAGCAGCTGCAGATCGGCCTCATCGCCGGCCTCATCGGCCTCGCGCTGGTCGCCATCTACTCGCTCGTCGTCTACCGGGCACTCGGCACCGTGATCATCGCCTCGCTCGTCGTGATGGCCGTGCTCACCTACGCGGCGCTCGCGATCCTCGCGTGGCGTATGGGCTTCCGCCTGTCGCTGGCCGGTGTGGCCGGTCTGATCGTGACGATCGGCTTCACCGCCGACTCGTTCATCGTCTACTTCGAGCGGATCCGAGACGAGCTCCGCGACGGCAAGTCGATCACGAGCGCGGTCGAGGACGGCTGGTCGCGCGCCAAGCGCACGATCTTCATCTCGAAGTCGATCAACATCCTCGCCGCCGTCGTGCTGTACGTCCTGGCCGACGCCACCGTCAAGGGCTTCGCGTTCACGCTGGGTCTGACGACGGCGATCGACATCCTGATCTTCATCCTCTTCACGCACCCGACTCTCCAGCTGCTCGTGCGCACCCGCTTCTTCGGCTCCGGTCACCGGCTGTCCGGACTCGACCCGGACGCGCTCGGCGCCGTCTACCGCGGTCGCGCTCAGTTCCGGGCGCCGGCGGCCGCCGACGCGAAGACCGGCGCGGCTCGCCGAGCGACCAAGTCGCGGGGCGAGGCCGAACGACGACAGACCATCGCGGAGCGCAAGCGCGCTGAGCTGGGGACCGGCGCCGATACGCGCCGCGCGACGGAAGGCGACGACTGATGCGCTTCTTCAACCGATTCGGCAACGACCTCTACACGGGCAAGCTCTCCTTCCCGTTCGTCGCCCGCCGCACGCTGTGGTTCATCATCGCCGCGGCGCTCATCCTCGGCTCGGTGCTGGTGCTCGTCGTCAAGCCGCCGCAGTTCTCGATCGAGTTCACGGGCGGGTCGCAGTTCACCGTCACGAACGTCGCGAACACCGACCAGCAGCTCGCGACCGATGCCGTCCAGGCCGTCGTGCCGGGCGCGGCCACCAAGGTCACCACGATCGGCGACGACGCGGTCCGCGTTCAGACCGATCAGATGTCCGACCCCGAGACCCGCGACGTCACGGCCCGCCTCGCCGACGCCTACGAGGTGCCGAGCGCCGAGGTGAGCTCGTCCTTCATCGGTCCCAGCTGGGGCCAGGACGTCACCCGCCAGTCGCTGTGGGGTCTCGCGATCTTCCTCGCGCTGACCTTCATCATCCTGGCGCTGTACTTCCGCACCTGGAAGATGTCGGTCGCGGCCATCATCGGTCTCGTGGACGTCCTCGTCGTCACCGTCGGCGTGTACTCGCTGTTCGGCTTCGAGATCTCGCCCGCCGCCGTCATCGGCTTCCTGACGATCCTGTCGTACTCGCTGTACGACACCACGGTCGTCTTCGACAAGGTCCGCGAGAACACCTTCGAAGACGGGGAGAAGTCCGGTCGCACCTTCGGCGAGTCGGTCAACCTCGCGGCCAACCAGACCCTGGTGCGCTCGATCAACACGACGATCGTCGCGGCCCTGCCCACCGGCGCGATCCTGTTCATCGGTGCGCTGTGGCTCGGCGCGCAGACCCTCACGGACATCTCGCTGTCGATCTTCGTCGGCACGCTCGTCGCCGCGTACTCGACCCTGTTCGTCGCCGTGCCGCTGTTCGCGCTGCTGCGCGAGAGCGAGCCGTCGATCAAGGCGAACGACGAGCGCATCCGGGCGTCGCGCGAGCTCGCGAGCGTCGACGCCTGAGCGTCGTCGGCGGGAGTAGGATCGAGGTCTGCATGGCGGAGGTGAGAGCGTGACCGAGATCACCCCCGCGCCTGCGCAGAGCTCGCTCCGCCGTCTCGTCCCGCGCATCTTCTCGCGTGCCGCTCCCCGGGAGGGCCTCGAGCAGCTCGTCCGCACGGTTCGCGCGCATCATCCCAAGGGCGACATCGCGATCATCGATCGCGCCTACCAGACGGCGGCGCGCGCCCATGCGCAGCAGAAGCGGCAGAGCGGCGAGCCGTACATCACGCATCCGCTCGCCGTGGCGCAGATCCTCGCAGAGCTCGGCCTCGGGCCTCGGGCGATCGCGGCGGCGCTCCTGCACGACACCGTCGAAGACACGTCGTACGGGCTCGACCAGCTGACGGCCGAGTTCGGCGACGAGGTCGCGATGCTCGTCGACGGCGTCACGAAGCTCGACAAGGTCAAGTACGGCGATGCGGCGCAGGCGGAGACCGTCCGCAAGATGATCGTCGCGATGTCGCGCGACATCCGCGTGCTGCTCATCAAGCTCGCCGATCGCCTGCACAACGCGCGCACCTGGGGCTTCGTGCCGCCCGAGAAGGCGGCGAAGAAGGCCACCGAGACCCTCGAGATCTACGCGCCGCTGGCGAACCGTCTCGGCATCCAGGCGATCAAGAGCGAGCTCGAGGACCTCTCCTTCGCGGTGCTTCATCCGAAGATCTACGCCGAGATCGACAGTCTGGTCAGGCAGCGCACCCCGCAGCGCGAACAGTATCTCGAGACGGTCATCGACGCTGTCGACACCGATTTGCGCGAGCTGCGCATCCGCGGGCGCGTCATGGGGCGGCCCAAGCAGCTCTACTCCGTGTACCAGAAGATGGTGCTGCGCGGTCGCGAGTTCGACGACATCTACGACCTCATCGGCATCCGCATCCTGGTGACCACGGTGCGCGACTGCTACGCCGTCCTCGGATCGATCCACGCCCGGTGGACGCCGCTGCCGGGCCGGTTCAAGGACTACATCGCCACGCCCAAGTTCAACCTCTACCAGTCGCTCCACACGACGGTGATCGGCCCGAACGGCCGGACCGTCGAGATCCAGATCCGTACGCACGAGATGCATCAGCAGGCCGAGTTCGGCGTCGCGGCGCACTGGAAGTACAAGGAGCGGATGAACGGCGGCAAGACCGACGCCAAGGCGGCGGACGCCGACATGGCCTGGCTCGCCCACATCTCCGACTGGCAGGCCGAAACGGCCGACCCGGGGGAGTTCCTCGATTCCCTGCGCTTCGAGATCGGTGCCAAAGAGGTCTACGTGTTCACGCCGAAGGGGCGGGTCATCGGCCTGCCCGCCGGCGCGACGCCCGTCGATTTCGCCTATGCGGTGCACACCGAGGTCGGCCACCGCACGATGGGCGCGAAGGTCAACGGCCGCCTCGTGCCGCTGGAGTCGTCGTTGTCGAGCGGCGACGTCGTCGAGGTCTTCACCTCGAAGAACCCGGATGCCGGTCCCAGCCAGGACTGGATGGGCTTCGTCCGGAGCACCCGCGCCCGGAACAAGATCCGCGGCTGGTTCACGAAGGAGCGTCGCGAGGAGGCGGTCGAGCAGGGCAAGGACGCCATCGCGCGGGCGCTGCGCCGGCAGAACCTGCCGGTCCAGCGACTGCGCGGACAGGATGCGTTCACCGAGGTCGCGCACCAGCTGAAGTACGAGGACGTCACCGCGCTCTACGCGGCCGTCGGCGAGGGGCACGTCTCGACGCAGTCCGTGATCGAGAAGGTCACGGCGCTGGTCCGGGCGCAGGAGGACACGTCCACCGGCCCGATCGACCTGCCAGCGGTGGGGCGTTCGCGTCAGAAGCGCGACAGCGACTCGGGGGTGCTGGTACGCGGAGCGCCCGACATCCTCGTCAAGCTGGCGAAGTGCTGCACCCCGGTGCCGGGAGACGAGATCGTCGGCTTCGTCACCCGCGGCAGCGGAGTATCCGTCCATCGCGCCGACTGCACGAATGTCTCGTCGCTCATGCAGGACGAGGAGCGCGTCATCGACGTGGCGTGGGCACCGACGACCAAGAGCCTCTTCCGGGTGCACATTCAGGTCGAGGCGCTCGACCGCTCCGGTCTGCTGAGCGATGTGACACGCGTGCTGAGCGAGCACCACGTGAACATCCTGTCGGCCTCGGTGCAGACGACCAACGATCGGCTGGCTCTCAGCCGCTTCGTCTTCGAGATGGGCGACACCGTCCACCTCGACCGGGTGCTCAACGCGGTCCGCCGGATCGACGCCGTCTACGACGTCTACCGCGTCACGTCGTCCTGACCGTCCTCCTCCGCTCGCTCGAGGAGCCAGGCGCGCACAGGACGCTTGAAGCCGACGGGCCCGGCTTCCTCCAGCAGCCGGAGCGCCGGCTCGGCCGCATCCGGGTGCCGGCGGAGGAGGGCACGCGCATCCCGCCCGGGCAGGCGCGAGGCCGCGGCATCCGCGCGGAGCAGGTCGACGAGGGTGCGTTCGAGGGTCGTCACAGCGACACCGGCGAGCTCGACGGTGTGCTCGGGCGGCATCCGACCGTCGCGGAACCGGACCCGCGCGCTGACGATGAACATGGTCCGGCGGTCTCCGAGCCGCTGCAGGTGGTGTCGGGTGGGCGGCTCGGGCCGCACGCCGTGCACCCAGGCCGCGGAACCATGCGTCAGCGCGAGCCCGGGTCGTGCGAGCGGACGAAGCGACAGTGCCCGGAGGGCAGTCGTCTCGACGGCGTCGGCAGGCATGAAGCCCTCACCGATCTCGACGACGTCGCCGTCCAATCGCGCCGCGCTCAGTTCGGCGTGCGACAGACGGTCATCGGTGAAGTAGAGGTAGGGCGCGCTCACGCCTCCAGTGTGCAGCGGCACGAAGCCGCCGCCTGCTGCAGAGGTCCCGATTGTGGAGAAGCGGACGCCGCTCGGCTGCCCCGCCGCGTCGCTCAGCCTCCGAGCGCGCTCAGCCACGCCTTCCGGGCCTTGAGGGCCTCGGCGGCCTCCGCGATGGCGCGCTTGTCGCCGGACTCCTCGGCGCGGGCCAGATCGGCTTCGAGCTTCGCGATGGCGTCGTGCAGCTGGGAGAGCATGTCGCCCTGGCGAGCCTTCGTCTCGGGGTTGTTGTTCTTCCAGTCGGCGTCCTCGCGGGTGCGCAGCGCCTGCTCGATCTTGCGCAGATCGTCGTCGAGCGCACGCTCCTTGTCGCGGGGGAAGATCCGTCCGATGTCGTCCCATCGGCGCTGGATCTGTGTGAGCAGCGCGCGGGCGGCGGCGATGTCCTTCTCGGCACCGACGGCTGCAGCTTCGTCGAGCAGTTCGCGCTTGGCCGCGATCTTCTCCTTCGACGCCTCGGCATCGGCGCTCTCGCGCTCGGAGCGAGCACCGTAGAGGACATCGCCCGCTGCCTTGAACCGCGCCCACAGTGCGTCGTCGGCCTTCTTGCCGGCGCGGCCGGCGAGCTTCCACTGGTCGAGCAGCTCGCGGTAGGCGCCGATGCCGTCCTCGCCCTGCGTCGCGAGCTTTTCGGCGCGTTCGATCAGACGCTGCTTCGCGTCGCGCGCGGACTTGTGCGTCTCGTCGAGGCTCGCGTAGAACTCGCGTCGATGCTTGTCGACGACCGATCGCGCGTCGCGGAATCGCTTCCAGAGCTGCTGACCGACGCCGCGCGGCAGACGAGGTCCGTCGGACTGGTGACGCTGCCACCGGTCGAAGAGGTCGGTCACCTCGGCCGAGGTCTGCTTCCACTGGATCGACTGCGGGTCGCGGGACGCGATCGCCTCGATCGCCTCGACCAGGACGGTGCGCTCGGCGATGGCGGCGTCGAGCGCCTCCTTCGCGGCCTGGGCCTCCGTCTCCGAGGCGGCGCTGAGCTCCCCCTCGAGCGACTCGAGTCGTGCGTCGAGGCCGGCGAGGTCGCCGACCGCGGCCGCACCGGCGAGGCGGGAGCGCAGCCCCGAGACCGCCGAACGCAGATCCGAGGCGGACGCACCGCCGCGGCGGTGACGCACCTCGATGAGGGTCACCTCGCCGGCCAGATCGGCGAACTTGCGCTCGAAGTACGCCAGCGCCTCGGCAGGCGTCCCGTCGGGGTACTGGCCCACCACTCGCCAGCTGTCGCCCTCGCGGACGGAGACCGTCCCGTCGTCCTCGACACGACCCCAGGGGGCGGCGTCGGCGGAAGGGATCTCGGAGTTCGGAGTGGATGTCACGGAAGGCACCTCGTCGCGGCTCACGCCGCATGGGGGTCAGGTCGATCGCCAGCCTAGTACGCGGCCGTCGACGAGTCGGGGCGGATGTCTATTCGGAGTCGGGGACCGGCGCCGCCGTGTCGGTCGGCACCGGCTGCGGCGAGCCCGGGGGCGTCGGGCTCACGGTCGGAACCGGCGTACCACTCGGCGCCGCGCTGTCAGTCGGACCCGGGCTCTCGACCGGCGCGGGGCTGTCGGTGGGAGCCGGGCTCTCGGTCGGCGCGGGTTCGGGCGCCCCGGGGCCGACGGTCAAGTAGGCGGTCTGAGCGCCGAGGATCGCGAGGACGAGGATGCCGCCGCCGATCGCGGCGACGAGGTTGTCACGACGCCGCCGACGCAGCAGACCGTCGTGGTACTCGCGGCGAGCCGTGTAGACGCGAGCGCGCTCCTGCGCCGCCTTGTCGCCCCGGTTGCTGCCGCGACCCGCCACGTTGCCTCCTCGATCGACCCGCTCGAACGGGCCCCTCCAGCCTACGGGCGGCGGTCTGGGGCGGCCAAACCCCGATGTCCCCGCCCGCGACTAGCCTGGAGCTGTGACCGACAGTGCTGCGCTCTTCCGCGGGCAGACGCCGCTCGCGGTGCGCATGCGGCCCGTCTCGCTCGACGAGGTGGCCGGCCAGGGGCATCTGCTGCGGCCCGGTTCGCCGCTGGTCGCCCTCGCGTCGCCGGACGGCAATCGCACCGGCGCCGTGTCGGTGATCCTGTGGGGTCCGCCGGGAACCGGCAAGACGACACTCGCGCAGGCCATCGCGCGCTCCTCGGGGCGGCGATTCGTCGAACTGTCGGCGGTGACCGCGGGCGTGAAGGACGTGCGCGAGGTCATGCAGGAGGCGATGAACCAGCGAGACCTCTACGGCATATCGACCATCCTCTTCCTCGACGAGATCCACCGGTTCACCAAAGCGCAGCAGGATGCGCTGCTCCCGGGGGTCGAGAACGGCTGGGTGCTGCTGATCGCGGCGACCACGGAGAATCCCTCGTTCTCCGTCGTCGCTCCGCTGCTCTCGCGTTCCCTGCTGCTGACGCTCCAGCCGCTCAGCGACGACGACCTCGGCGGACTCATCGATCGCGCGGTCGCGGACCCGCGCGGACTCGACGGCGCCGTCGCCCTCGGCGACGACGCACGGACGGCGCTGGTCCGGCTGGCGTCGGGCGATGCTCGCCGCGCGCTCACCTCGCTCGAGGCCGCGGCGACGATGGCCGAGCCGGCGGACGGCGACGAGGTCCCGACGATCAGCGCCGAAGACGTCGCCCAGGCGGTCGACCGCGCGCTGCTGCGCTACGACCGGCAGGGCGACGAGCACTACGACGTCATCAGCGCTTTCATCAAGTCGATCCGCGGTTCGGACGTGGATGCGGCGATGCACTACCTCGCGCGCATGATCGAAGCCGGCGAGGATCCGCGGTTCATCGCTCGCCGGCTCGTCATCTCAGCGTCGGAGGACATCGGCCTCGCCGATCCGCAGGCGCTGTCGATCGCGGTCGCCGCAGCCGATGCCGTCGCCTTCATCGGCATGCCGGAGGGGCGCATCCCGCTGGCCGAGGCGACCGCCTATCTCGCGACGACGGCCAAGTCGAACGCGGCCTACAACGCCATCAACGCTGCGATCGCCGACGTTCGCGCGGGCGGTTTCGGGCGCGTGCCGAAGCATCTGCGCGACGCCCACTACGCGGGGGCCAAGCGGCTCGGGCACGGCAAGGGGTACGTCTACCCGCACGACCTCGATGTCGGGGTGGCGACGCAGCAGTACCTGCCCGACGAACTGCGAGGGCGCCACTACTACGAGCCGACGCAGCGCGGGGTGGAGCGGGACATCTCCGCCCGCGTCGAGAAGCTCCGGAAGATCCTCGGGGAGTGAGCGTGCCAGACGAGCCGGACCCGGTCGGCGAGCCGGAGGCGTGGACTCCGCTCTCCGAGAGGCGCGTCTACGACGGCTACGTCCGCGTGCGCACCGATCGCTACCGTCTGCCCGATGGGGGCGAGAGCGACTGGGACGTCATCGAGATCCCCGACACCGTCACGGTGATCGCCATGACCCGAGACGATCGGGTCGTTCTGTTCGACCAGTACCGGGTGGGACCGCGACGGGTGCTCGGTGAGCTTCCCGGCGGTCTGATCGACCCGGGCGAGGATGCCGTGGCCGCCGGCATCCGCGAACTCCGCGAAGAGACGGGGTACCTGCCCGCGGCGACGTTCGACGCCGGTGCCGAGTGGGCGGCTGCGAACGTCACGCGCCGCCGCCACACGATCGTCGCCGCCGGGTGCGAGCTCGTCGGCGAGCCGGAATGGGGCGAGCACGAGCACGGTCGGGTGCGCACGATCGCCGCCGCCGACCTGATGCGACACCTTGCGACGGGGGAGATCAGCGACGGCGGCACGGCCCTGCGCGCGCTCCACGTCTTCGTGCGCGCGACGCTCGACGACGATGTGCTGCGCGCGCTGCAGCAGCGGGTCCGCTCGCTGCTCGCCGCTCCCGGCCCGCTCGAGCCGCCGTCGCCCGATGCGATCGACGGGTTCTGGCGCGATGCCGCGACGCTGCCGCCGGCGGATCTGCGGCCCGCTCTCGACCGGGCGCTGGCGCCGCGGCCCGCTGACGATCCCATCGCGCTGTACGAACGCGCGTCGCTCCACGACTACCTCGGGGAGGAGGCCGCGGCCGTCCCGCTCTACCGCGCGGCTCTCGCGGCCGGGCTGAGCGGTGAGCGCGTTCCGGCCGCCCGCATCCAGCTCGCGAGCTCGCTGCGCAACGTCGGCGACCCATCCGGCGCGATCGCCGTGTTGAAGGATTTCCCGCCCGACGATCCGCTGGCGCCGGCGGCGCAGGCGTTCCTGGCGCTCGCTCTCCTGGACGACGGCAAGCCCGCGCCGGCGCTGCGGACCGCGCTGCACGCCCTCGCGCCGACCCTGCCGGCGTACGGGCGGGCGGTGTCGTCGTACGCCGACGACGTCCGTGCGCCACGCCGCATCCGTGCCATCTCGGTCGCGCTCGTGGTGAAGGACGGTCACGTCCTCGCCGAGGAGTATCCGGAGACCGCGCGGCACGGCGCGTTCCTGCGAGCGCCGGGCGGCGGCATCGAGGTGGGGGAGAGCGCGGCCGACGCGATGCGTCGTGAGTTGCGCGAAGAGCTGGGGATCGAGGTAGAGGACGTCCGACGCGTCGCGGTGACCGAGAACATCTTCGACCGCGCGGGCGCCAGCGGCCACGAGATCGTCTCGGTGTTCGCGGTGCGCAGCGCGGCGCTCGATGCGCTGCCGCTGGATGCGCACCTTCCGGTGCTCGACGGCGACACCCGCGTCGGGTGGCATCGCCTCGACGGGCTCGATCGCGATCTGCCGTTCCACCCCGCCGAGGCCGGCGACCTCGCGCGCGCCGTCGCCGACGGCTCGCTCTGATAGAATAGATCGGCTCGAAGCCCAGTTTTCGGGCATCCCTCTCTCCTGACGAAGACCCCTCGGCGTGCTCCGGCGTGCAGTCCGAGGTGGGAGGGGAGATGGAGATACGTCCGTGAGTCGTGAGCGTCACGACCACGTCATCGGAAGGAGCACTTCGTGACCACGAAGTCTCAGGACCGCCGCAAGGTGCGTCTGTCGCGTGCCCTCGGCATCGCGCTCACCCCGAAGGCCGCCCGCTACCTCGAGAAGCGTCCCTACGCCCCGGGTGAGCACGGCCGCACCAAGCGCAAGGCCGACAGCGACTACGCGGTCCGTCTGCGCGAGAAGCAGCGTCTGCGCGAGCAGTACGGCATCCGCGAGAAGCAGATGCGCAACACGTTCAACGAGGCCCGCCGCAAGGACGGCCTGACCGGTGAGAACCTGGTCGAGCTCCTCGAGATGCGTCTCGACGCCCTCGTCGTGCGCGCCGGCTTCGCCCGCACGACCGCGCAGGCTCGCCAGCTCGTCGTGCACCGTCACATCAAGGTCGACGGTCAGCTCGTCGACCGCCCGTCCTTCCGCGTGAAGCCGGGTCAGCTCATTCACGTCAAGGAGAAGAGCGAGTCGCTCGAGCCGTTCCAGGTCGCAGCCGCCGGTGGTCACGCCGACGTCCTGCCCCCGGTTCCGGGTTACCTCGAGGTCGAGCTCGACAAGCTGCAGGCGCGCCTCGTGCGCCGCCCGAAGCGTGCCGAGGTGCCCGTGACGTGCGAAGTGCAGCTCGTCGTCGAGTACTACGCCGCGCGCTGAGCGGGGCGTAGTACAGCCGCGCAGCGGCGAACGGCTCTGTTACGCCGCGCGCTGAGCGGGGCGTAGTACAGCCGCGCAGCGGCGAACGGCTCTGTTACGCCGCGCGCTGAGCGGCGAACGGCTCGCTGACTGCCAGCACCGCCACGAAGGGCGTCGGGTTCTCCCGGCGCCCTTCGTGCTTTGCACCTAACATGGAAGCCATGAAGAACGCGCTGTGGTTCGTCCTGGGCGTCGCCGGCGGTTTCGTCGCCGCGCACGTCGTCAACAAAGACCCGCGCGGCCATGAGCTGCTCGCCGAAATCGACGGACGCATCTCCGAGTTCACCGACCGCATCGGCGACGCCTATCGTGCGCAGGAGGCCCGCATCGAGGGTCTCGCCGCCGATGTGAAGGATGTCGCCGCCGACGCGCTCGACGCGGCGAAGGGTGCCGCTGCCGACGCCGTCGAAGCGGCCCGTGACGCCGTCGCCGCGCCCGCGGCCGACCGCTCCCACTGATCGACCTGTTCCGCCCCGCGCCACGTCCCGTCGGGACGCGGCGCCGCCGTCTGCCTGCCGAAGGACCCCGATGAAGACCGCCGAGATCGCCCAGCGCTACCTGGACTACTTCGAGAAGAAGGGGCACACGATCGTCCCCTCCGCCTCGCTCGTCACCGACGATCCGGCGCTGCTGTTCACCGTCGCGGGCATGGTGCCCTTCATCCCCTACCTCTCGGGCGACGTGCCGCCGCCCTACCCGCGCGCCGCCGACGTGCAGAAGTGCATCCGCACGAACGACATCGAAGAAGTCGGCAAGACGCCGCGCCACGGCACCTTCTTCCAGATGCTCGGCAACTGGTCGTTCGGCGACTACTTCAAGGACGGCGCGATCGCGTTCGCCTGGGACTTCCTCACCGGTGCCGAATCCGAGGGGGGCCTGGGCTTCGATCCGAAGGATCTCTGGGTCACCGTCTACGAGGAGGACGACGAGGCCCGTGAGCTGTGGCTGAAGCACTCGACGCTGCCCGATGAGCGCATCCAGCGTCTCGGCAAGGACACCAACTACTGGAGCACCGGGCTGCCCGGTCCCGCCGGCCCGTGCTCCGAGATCTTCTTCGACCGCGGCCCCGCGTACGGTATCGACGGCGGACCGGCGACCGACGACGACCGGTACGTCGAGATCTGGAACCTGGTGTTCATGCAGTACGAGATCGCCGACGTGCGCTCGAAGTACGACTTCACGATCGTCGGCGAGCTGCCGAACAAGAACATCGACACCGGCATGGGGCTCGAGCGCGTCGCGTTCATCAAGCAGGGCGTCGACAACATGTACGAGACCGATCAGGTCCGTCCGGTGCTCGACAAGGCCGTGGAGCTGTCGCGCAAGACCTACGGCGCCGACCACGAGGACGACGTCCGCTTCCGCGTCATCGCCGATCACGTGCGCTCGTCGCTCATGCTGCTCTCCGACGGCGTGACCCCCTCCAACGACGGTCGCGGCTACATCCTGCGTCGCCTCATGCGCCGCGCCATCCGTTCGATGCGCCTGCTGGGCGTCGACGGTCCGAGCTTCGCCGAGCTGTTCGCCGCGTCGCGGGACGCGATGAAAGAGGCGTACCCGATCGTCGAGACCGACTACGCGCGTCTGTCGCAGTACGCGCTCGCCGAGGAGGCGACCTTCCTCCGGACCCTCGCCGCCGGCTCCGAGCTCTTGGACGAATCGGTCGCGCTGACCAAGACCACCGGCGGTGCGCAGCTGAGCGGCGCCCAGGCGTTCCTCCTGCACGACACGTACGGCTTCCCGATCGACCTGACTCTCGAGATCGTCGAGGAGGCAGGCCTCACGGTCGACCGTGGCGCGTTCGACACGCTCATGCAGGAGCAGCGCGAGCGGGCGAAGGCCGACGCGCGCTCCCGCAAGGGTCAGCTCGCCGATACGAGCGTCTACCGCGACTTCCGCGCTCAGGGTGAGACGGTGTTCACCGGCTACACCGAGCTCGAGACCGGATCGCGGGTGCTCGGCATCCTCGTCGGCGGCGCCTCCGTCGACCGCGCGACGCAGGGCCAGATCGCCGAGGTCATCCTCGCCGAGACCGCGCTCTACGCCGAGTCGGGCGGGCAGGTCGCCGACAAGGGCGTGATCGTGGGCCCCGGCTACGAGCTCGAGGTGCTCGACGTGCAGAAGCCGGTCCCCGGTCTCGTGAGCCACACGGTCGAGGTGACGACCGGCGAGGTCGCGGTCGGCGAGGCGGCGACGACGGTGGTGGATGCCGCGAACCGGCGCGCGGCCCAGCAGGCGCATTCCGCGACCCACCTCGTCCACGCGGCGCTTCGCGACACGCTCGGCAGGAGCGCGACGCAGGCCGGTTCGCTGAACCGCGCCGGCTACCTGCGTTTCGACTTCTCGTGGGGCCAGGCGCTCTCGAGCGAGACCCGGACGGAGATCGAGGAGATCGCGAACAACGCCGTCCGCGACAACCTCGAGGTCACCACCCGCATCATGTCGCTCGACGAGGCGAAGGCGGCGGGTGCGATGGCGCTGTTCGGCGAGAAGTACGGCGAGACCGTGCGGATGGTCGACATCGGGGGACCGTGGTCGCGCGAGCTCTGCGCCGGCACCCACGTCGGATCGAGCGCGGAGGTCGGACTCATCAACCTCATCGGCGAATCGTCGGTCGGCGCGTCGAACCGTCGTGTCGAGGCGCTCGTCGGGCAGGACGCGTTCCGCGAGCTCGCCGCCGAGCGGGCCATCGTCTCGCAGCTCACGAGCTCGCTCAAGACGCCGCGCGACCAGCTCGCGACGCGCGTCGCCGAACTCGCCGCGAGCCTGAAGGCGGCCGAGAAGCGCATCGCCCAGTTCGAGGCCCGCGCGCTCGCCGATCGGCTGCCGCAGCTCGTGTCGGCCGCGGTGTCGGCGGGCCCGGTGCAGGTGGTGGCCGAGGCGCTCGGCGCCGCGGCATCCGCTGATGACGTGCGCTCGCTCGCGCTGCAGGTGCGCGACCGCCTCGGCGCCGACACCGCATCCGTCGTCGCCCTCGGCGCGGTCGTGGGGGAGCGCCCGGTCGTGATCGTCGCCACGAGCGAGCCCGCCCGCGCCGCCGGAGCGAAGGCCGGCGTCTTCGCCAAGACCGCTGCGGCGGCCCTCGGGGGCGGCGGCGGTGGCCGCGACGACGTCGCGCAGGGCGGCGGGACGGACGCCGCGGCGCTCCCGATGGCGCTCGAGGCGATCCGGACGGCGGCGGGCGGTCTGTGACCGGCTTCCGCCGGGGGGTGAGACTCGGAATCGACGTCGGGACGGCGCGCGTGGGCGTCGCCCGTGCGGACCGCGACGGATTGCTGGCGGTGCCGGTCGAGACCGTCGCCCGCGGTGACGGCGATCTGGCGAGGATCCGTGCCCTGGCGGACGAGTACGAGGCGTTCGAACTCGTCGTCGGGCTGCCGGTCGCGCTGAGCGGACGCGAGACCGCCTCGACGGCCGACGCCCGCGCGTTCGCCCAGTCGCTGGCGGATTCCGGACGTCAGGTCCGCCTCATCGACGAGAGGCTCAGCACGGTGAGCGCGCATTCCGCGCTCCGCGGTTCCGGCCGTTCCCAGCGTTCTTCTCGTAGCATTGTGGATCAGGTCGCCGCCGTTGTGCTGCTGCAGCAAGCCCTCGACGTCGAGAAGAGCACCGGAAACCCGGCCGGTGCTCCCGTCGCACCCTCGCAGGAGCCCACCTGACATGACTGACCTTCCGCCGCACGACGGCCGAGCCCCGCTGAGCCGGCGCGCCGCACGAGCGGCCGCCACAGGCTCCGAGAGCAGCGCGGAACGGCCGGCGTCGGCGCGGACGCCCGCGGCGGGCACGCTCGACGCGCTCTTCACGGGCGAGGTCGACACGCACGACATCGGCCGCGTTCCGACCCGCCACGATCGCGACCGGCGCAAGAGCCGCATCGCCAAATGGGTCGTGCTGATCGTCATCCTCGCGATCGTCGGCGGTATCGGCGCCGGTGCAGCGTGGGTGTGGTCGACGTACGAGACCCAGATCCGCTCGGTCATGGGCTGGGAGGAGCCGAAGGACTTCCAACCCGGCGAAGCGACCGGCGAAGTGCTCGTGACGATCGTCACGGGCGACAACGGCTCGACGATCTCGCAGACGCTCTTCGACCAGGGCGTCACCAAGACCGCCTCGGCGTTCTACGACTACCTCATCGCCTCGGTGCAGGATCCGCCGTTCCAGCCGGGCGTCTACGCGCTGCAGGAGCGGATGACCTCCGAGGCCGCCCTCGCCCTGCTCCTCGACCCCGCGAGCAAGCGCCAGGAGGCCGCGCAGCTGCGCGAGGGACTCACGGTCGAGCAGTCGCTGCCGATCCTCGCCGAGGGCACGGGCGTCCCGGTCGAGGACTTCCAGGCCGCCGTCGCCGACCCGTCGGCCTACGGCGTGTCCGCTGCGAGCCTGGAGGGCTGGCTGTTCCCGGCCACCTACCAGTTCGATCCCGGCACGAGCGCCGCGCAGATCATCCAGACCCTCGTGAACCGCACCGTCGAGTCGCTGGATAGGGCGGGAGTGCCGGCCGATCAGCGTGAGCGGATCCTCACGATCGCCTCGATCATCGAGCGCGAGGCGCGCCTGGACGAGGACTTCTACAAGGTGTCGCGCGTCATCGAGAACCGTCTCGCCGACGGAATGCTGCTGCAGATGGATTCGACGGCGCAGTACGGTGCCGGCGAGCTCGACGGCGGCAGCGTGAGCACGAGCGAGGGCGCGCAGTTCCAGGACAACGACTGGAACACCTACGTGCGCGAGGGGCTGCCGATCGGGCCGATCGCCAACCCCGGCGACAACGCCATCGACGCCGCGATGAAACCCGCGGACGGACCGTGGCTGTACTTCGTCACCTGGAACATGGACACCGGCGAGACGATCTTCTCCGAGACGTTCGAGCAGCACGAGGCCGGCATCGCCCAGTGGCATGCCTGGTGCGACGCGAACGACAACCGTGGCTGCTGAGGGCCCGGCGACACGGCGCTTCGAGGTCTGGGGCGACCCGATCGCGCACAGCCTGTCGCCCGCGCTCCACACCGCGGCGTATGCGCGTCTCGGGCTCACCTGGACCTACGGCCGACGTCGCGTCGACGAGGCGGGGTTCGCGCGCGAGCTGGGATCGCTCGATCCCGACACCCACGGTCTCTCCCTCACGATGCCGCTGAAGACCGTCGCACACGCTGCCGCGCGGTCGCGTGACGAGGCGGCGGAACTGACCGGCGCGGCCAACACCCTCGTCCGCTCCGGCGCCGGGTTCGCCGCCGTCAACACCGACGTCGGCGGCCTCGCCGCGGCGCTCTTCGAGGTCGGGGCGCAGGGGGCCGAGCGCGCCCGCATCGTCGGGGCCGGCGCGACCGCCACCTCGGCGCTGGTGTCGTTGCAGCGGATCGGCGCAACTCGCGTGGAGGTGGCGGCGCGCCGACCGAATGCCGCAGCGCCGCTGCGTTCGCTCGCGGACCGCCTCGGGGTGCAGCTGTCGGTCGTCCCGCTCGCCGAGCCGGTCGGCGACGTCGACCTCACCGTCTCGACGCTCCCCGGCGACGCGCCCGTCGATGCAGCGGACGCCGACCGGCTCGCCGCGCACGGCGGCATCCTCTTCGACGTCGTCTACGGCACGTGGCCGACGGTCCTCGGCGCGGCGTGGCAGGAGCGCCGCCTGCCCGCGCATCCGGGCACGGCGATGCTGCTCCACCAAGCCGTCCGGCAGATCCGGGTCTTCACGAGCGGCGACCCCGACGCCGAGCTCGCGGACGAGCATGCCGTCATCGCCGTCATGCGCCGAGCGCTCGTGGGAGGATAGACGAATGCTCCGCGTGCTCACGGCCGGCGAATCGCACGGCCCCGAACTCGTCGCCCTCATGGAGGGCCTCCCCGCCGGCGTTCCCGTCTCGCGCGCCGCGATCCAGGCCGACCTGGCCCGCCGCAAGCTCGGCTACGGACGCGGCTCGCGCATGAAGTTCGAAGAGGACGAGCTGACGATCTCGTCGGGCGTCCGGCACGGCTTCAGCCTCGGAAGCCCGATCGCCGTCCGCATCGGCAACACCGAATGGCCCAAGTGGGTCGAGGTGATGAGCGCGGAGCCGGTCGAGCTCACCGAGAAGTCCCGCGGCCGCAGCGCGCCTCTCACGCGACCCCGCCCGGGTCACGCCGATCTCGTCGGCATGCAGAAGTACGGCTTCGCCGAGGCCCGTCCGATCCTCGAGCGCGCGAGCGCCCGCGAGACGGCGGCCCGCGTTGCCCTCGGCGCGATCGCTCGATCGTTCCTCGGCGAGCTGGGCATCCGGCTCGTGAGCCACACGCTGTCGATCGGCCCCGTGCAGGTGCCGGAGGGGGCCGCGCTGCCCACCGCCGACGACGTCGACACGCTCGACGCCGATCCGCTGCGCTGCTTCGATGCCGAGACCTCGGCCGCGATGGTCGCCGAGGTCGACGCCGCGAAGAAGGACGGCGACACGCTCGGCGGCATCGTCGAGGTGCTCGCCTACGGGCTGCCGCCGGGACTCGGCTCGCACGTCCAGTGGGATCGCCGCCTCGACGCCAGGCTCGCGCAGGCGCTCATGGGCATCCAGGCAATCAAGGGCGTCGAGGTCGGCGACGGCTTCGAGACGACGCGCCGCCGCGGCTCTGCGGCCCACGACGAGCTGTTCGCGGGCGACGAGGGCATCGCGCGCTCCAGCGACCGCGCGGGCGGCACGGAGGGCGGCATGTCCACCGGCACCGTGCTGCGGGTGCGCGCGGGGATGAAGCCCATCGCGACGATCCCGCGGGCGCTGCGCACGGTCGACGTCGCCACCGGCGACGCGGCGACCGCCCACCACCAGCGATCCGACGTCTGCGCCGTGCCCGCTTCGGGCGTCGTCGCCGAGGCGATGGTCGCGATCGTGCTGGCGGAGGCGGTGCTGGAGAAGTTCGGCGGCGACAGCGTGCCGGAGACCCGGCGGAACCTCGAGGGCTACCTCGCCGCGATCCCCGAGACGCTCCGCTCGGTCGCGCACAGCGACGACGCGCTCGGATGACCGACCGCGCGATCGTCCTGATCGGTCCGATGGGGGCCGGCAAATCGAGCATCGGCAAGAAGCTCGCGCGCGCCCTCGGCGTCGCGTTCACCGACAGCGACAGTCTCATCGCCCGTGCCCACGGGCCGATCGAGCAGATCTTCCGCGAGCACGGCGAGGCCCGCTTCCGCGAGCTGGAGGCCGCCGCCGTCGCCGAGGCTCTCGCGGCCGGAGGCGTGGTCGCCCTCGGCGGGGGCGCCGTGCTGCACGCCGACACGCAGCGCGCGCTGCGCGAGCACCGCGTCGTGCTGCTGACCGTGTCGGAGCGCACGATCGCGGGGCGGCTTCGCGACACCACCCGCCCGCTGCTGCAGGGCGACGATCCGATCGCCCGGTGGCGCGAGGTGTTCGCCGCGCGGCGCGATCTCTACGACAGCCTGGCCGAGGCGACCTTCGACACCTCGACCGGACCGATCCAGGACATCGTCGACGCCGTCGCGGCGTGGGCGCAGGAGGAGACGACATGACCGAGAACACCGTCATCACCGTCGGCGGCGACGCCCCCTACGACGTGACCGTGGGCCGCGGCATCCTGCCCCTGATCGGCGAGGCGCTGCCTGCCGCGGCGCGGAAGGTGCTCATCATCCACCCTCCGACGCTGTCGGCTCAGGCCGAGCAGCTGCGCGCGCTGCTCGGAGCCGACCGGCAGGTTCTGCTGGCCGAGATCCCCGACGCCGAGCAGGGCAAGCGCGTGGAGGTCGCCGCGTTCTGCTGGCAGGTGCTCGGGCAAGCCGACTTCACCCGCACCGACGCCGTCATCGGGTTCGGCGGGGGAGCCGTCACCGACCTCGCGGGCTTCGTCGCCGCGACGTGGCTGCGCGGCGTCGCCCTCGTGCAGGTGCCCACGACCGTGCTCGGCATGGTCGATGCCGCCGTCGGCGGCAAGACCGGCATCAACACGGCCGAGGGCAAGAATCTCGTCGGCGCATTCTGGCCGCCGCGCGCGGTCGTCTGCGATCTCGACCTGCTCGACGGGCTCTCGCGCAACGAGCGCGTCGCCGGTTTCGCCGAGGTCGTCAAAGCCGGATTCATCTGGCATCCTGAGATCCTCGACCTCATCGAAGCCGACCCCGAAGCGGCCGTCGACCCGCGCAGCGACGCCTTCCGTCGCAGCATCGAGCTCGCGATCGACATGAAGGCGCGGGTCGTCGGCGAAGACCTCCGCGAGGCGGGATTGCGCGAGGTGCTCAACTACGGGCACACGCTCGGTCATGCGATCGAGCACGCCGAGCGCTACCAGTGGCGTCACGGGGCCGCGATCTCGGTCGGGATGCTGTTCGCCGCCGAGCTCTCGCGGCTCGCCGGCCGGCTCTCCGACGACGCCGCGGCACGTCACCGCTCGATCCTCGAGACCCTGGGACTGCCGACCTCGTACCGCGCCGGAGCATGGAACCAGCTGCTGGCGACCATGCAGCGCGACAAGAAGGCGCGCGGCGCGATGCTGCGCTTCATCGTGCTCGACGACATCGCGAAGCCCACGGTGCTGCAGGCTCCCGACGAGTCGCTGCTGTTCGCCGCCTACCAGGAGGTCGGCGCCTGACCGGCGTCGGTAGTGTGGGGCGCGTGAGCTCCCCCCGTCGCCTCCTGCTGGTCAACGGACCGAACCTGAACCTTCTGGGAACGCGCGAGCCCGAGATCTATGGGCGCGAGACCCTCGCCGACGTCGAGGCGCTGGTTGCGGCGACTGCGGCCGAGCGCGGTGTCGAGGTGCGGAGCGTGCAGAGCAACCACGAGGGTGTGCTGATCGACGAGATCCACGCCGCTCGCGAGGACTGCGCAGGGATCGTCATCAACCCCGGCGGCCTCACGCACACCTCGGTCGTGCTGCGCGACGCCCTCGCCGGAGTCGCGCTGCCGGTCGCCGAGGTGCACATCTCGGACGTCTACGCTCGCGAGGCGTTCCGGCACCACTCCTACGTCGCCGACGTGGCCGTCGTGCACGTCATCGGCGAGGGCGTCGCCGGCTACGCTCGCGCGACGCAGCAGCTGCTCGACATCCTCACGTAGAATCGATCGTCGGCCCTTCGGCCGCCCGACCACACGAACGGAACTCCACACTCATGGCATCGACCGCAGACATCAAGAACGGCGTCGTCCTCAGCATCGACGGTCAGCTCTGGAACGTCATCGAGTTCCAGCACGTCAAGCCCGGCAAGGGCGGCGCGTTCGTGCGCACCAAGCTGAAGAACGTCCTCTCGGGCAAGGTCGTCGACCGCACCTACAACGCCGGCGCGAAGATCGACATCGAGAACGTCGACCGCCGTGACTTCACCTACCTCTACAACGACGGCGACAACTTCGTCTTCATGGACGTCGACGACTACGACCAGATCAACGTCGCCGCGGCGACCGTCGGGGACGCGAAGAACTACCTGCTCGAGAACCAGCAGGTGCAGATCGCGCTCAACAACGGCAACCCCCTTTACATCGAGCTCCCGGCCTCGGTCGTCCTCGAGATCACCTACACGGAGCCGGGCCTGCAGGGCGACCGCTCCTCGGCCGGCACGAAGTCGGCGACGGTCGAGACGGGCCACGAGATCCAGGTGCCGCTGTTCGTCGAGCAGGGCACGAAGGTCAAGGTCGACACCCGCACGGGTGACTACCTCGGCCGCGTGAACTGATCTCGGCGGAGCCGCCTCGATGAGTGCCCGTTCGAAGGCGCGCAAGCGCGCGCTCGACATCCTGTACCAGTCCGACATCCGCGGTGACGAGCTGCCGGTGACCCTCGCGGCCGAGGCCAAGCGCGCGGCCCTCGAGCCGGCGCGCGAGGCCTCGTGGCTGTACGCGCGCGAGATCATCGACGGCGTCATCGACAACGGCGACGACATCGACGAGCAGATCACGACGTCCTCCAAGGACTGGTCGCTCGCGCGCATGCCGGCGGTCGATCGCGCGATCCTGCGTCTCGGCGTCTGGGAGATCGTCTACAACGACGAGGTTCCCGCCGCGGTCGCGATCGACGAGGCCGTCGAGCTCGCCAAGGAGTTCTCCACCGACGGCTCGGGCGCCTTCGTGCACGGCGTGCTCGCGCGCGTCGCGCGGCTGGGCTGATCACGACGTCGGAGGCTGCCGCAAGGATCCTCGCATGACGAGGCGATCGTGACCGGCCCGGGGACGCCTGCCGCCCGCAGGCCGTCGTGGCGTGCGGTGCTCGCCGCGACGGCGGCCGAGGACACCCCCGTGGCGCTCGGGATCCAGCTGCGCCAGCGCGAGGACGCGGCCGCAGCACACTGGGGACCGCGTCGCGTCCTGCCCGCGACTGCACGGAGCGTCGAGACCTCGTCCGGCGAGCTGCGGCTCGCGGCGCGGCCGTTGGCACGGAGCGGAACCAGCGGACGCTGGGTGCAGGGCGATGAGACGTGGGAGTCGCTCCGACGCGGCGCGTGGCGCGTCGATCCGGCGCGGCTGCGGTGGTTCGCGACGCTCTACGGCATCGCTCACGACGCGCGGGTGCTCGGGGGATTCGCCGATTCCGATTGGCTCACGCTCGACGGCGCCGACTCCGACCTGCTGTGGCCGCACCTGCGCGCGGCGACGGCGCTCGGCATCCCGATCGTGTCGACGCGCCCCGACCAGCACGTGCAGCTGGGCGACAGCGGATCGGTCGACCTCCGTATCGATCCGTGGGAAGGCGGGCTGACGCTGGCGGCGACCGCTCGCATCGACGACGCGGAGGCGGCGGCGCTGGCACGCCCGCTGGGCCACGTCGGCGTCTACACGGTGGACCGAGTCGCGGACGCGCTCCGGGTCCGCTTCGCGCCCGTGGCGCTCGGCGCCGGGGTTCGTGCACTTCTCGCAGCGGGGGAGCCCGTCGTGGTGCCGGCCGACGAGGCGGAGGACTTCCTCCGAGACGCCTACCCGCGCCTGGCCCGCGAGACGACCGAGGCCGTCGTCCTCGCCGCGGGTGCCGGCGTACGGCTGCCGCGGCCGCAGCGTACGAGCGCCGTCGTGACGGTCGAGCAGCGGCCGCGCGATGAGCTCGCGTACGCCATCGTCTGGCAGGTGCCCGGAGCGGGACGGATGCCGCTGGCCGCCGCGCGCGAGCGCGACGACGAGCGCGGCGAGCTGCGGGGGAGGATCGAGAACGCGTGGGCGCAGGCCACCGGCGAGCCGTTCGCGCCGGCGGGGGGACGGGCGGGCGTCGATGCGGCCGAGTTCACGACGCGGGTGCTGCCCGCGCTCGAAGGGCTGGACGACGTGCGGGTCGAGATCACCGGCGTGCGACGTTCCTACCGCGAATTGTCGGGGGATCCCCGTATCACCGTCCGGACGGTGGAGACGACGGATGCCGATTGGTTCGAGCTCGGCGTCCATGTCGAGGTGGAAGGGCGTCGCATCCCGTTCCGCCCGCTCTTCACGGCGCTCGCGCAGCGTCGGAAGAAGATGCTGCTCTCGGACGGTGCCTACTTCGCGCTGGCGCACCCGGCTCTGGACCGGTTGCGCGACCTCATCGAGGATTCGCGCGATCTCGTCGAGTGGGAGACCGGAGCACGCGTCAGCCGGTACCAGGTGGACCTGTGGTCGGACTTCGAGGATCTCGCCGACCAGAGCGAGCCGGCTGCGCGGTGGCACGCCGCGGCCGAGGGCCTGCGCCGGTCGCCGACGGCGCCCGCCCCGTCGCCGCCCACCGGCCTCGCGACCACCCTGCGCCCCTATCAGCGCGACGGCTTCGCGTGGCTCGCGGCCCTGCGGGATGCACGCCTGGGCGGCGTCCTCGCCGACGACATGGGACTCGGCAAGACCCTGCAGCTGCTCGCCCTGCTCGTGCACGCTCGGGCGCAGGGCGAGATCCGTCCGGCGCTCGTCGTCGCCCCGACGTCGGTCGTCACGGCGTGGCGGGAGCAGGCGGCCCGTCATGCCCCGGGCCTGCGCGTGCGGATCGTCGAGAGCTCGGGTCAGCGGTTCGACGACATCGGAGCCGACACCGACGTCGTCGTCACCTCTTACGCGCTCCTGCGGCTCGACGCCGACGCCTACGCGGTGCCCGACTGGTCCACCGTCGTCCTCGACGAGGCCCAGTACGTGAAGAATCCGCGAACGCGCGTCCATCGGGCGGCCCTCGCGCTGCGCGGCGACGTCGTCTTCGCGGCGACCGGCACCCCGCTCGAGAACAGCCTGACCGACCTCTGGGCGATCCTCTCGCTGACCTCGCCGGGACTGTTCCCCTCCGCCCGACGGTTCCGCGAGGAATACGTCCTGCCGATCGAGCACGGCCGCGTGGATGAGAACCTCGGAGGAGGCCCGGCTCGCGAGCGCCGGCTCGGCCGGCTGCGCCGCCGCGTCCGCCCGTTCCTCCTCCGGCGCACGAAGGACCTCGTCGCCGCGGATCTGCCACCGCGACAGGAGCAGGACGTGCGGGTGGAGCTCTCGAGCGGCCACCGCGCCGTCTACGAGCGGGTCCTGCAGCGCGAGCGGCGGAAGATCCTCGGTCTGCTCGACGACCTCGACAGTCAGCGTTTCATCGTGTTCCGCTCGCTGACGCTGCTGCGTCTGCTGGCCCTCGCACCCTCGCTCGTGGATGCCGGGGGCCCGGGCCTCGCCTCGAGCAAGCTCGCCGCGCTGAGGGAGCGTCTGGGGGATGTGGTCGCGGAGGGGCACCGCGCGCTCGTCTTCAGCCAGTTCACGTCGTTCCTCGACGTCGTCGCGGCCGACCTGCGGGCGGCAGGCATCGGCTTCGTGCGGCTCGACGGCTCCACCACCCGGCGCGGCGAGGTCGTCGACGCGTTCCGACGGGGCGACGAACCGGTGTTCCTCATCAGCCTCAAGGCGGGCGGCGTCGGCCTGACCCTGACGGAAGCCGACTACGTGTTCCTGTTGGACCCCTGGTGGAACCCCGCGGCCGAGCAGCAGGCGATCGACCGAACCCACCGCATCGGTCAGGAGCGGCCGGTCACGGTGTACCGGCTCATCGCCGCCGGGACGATCGAGGAGAAGGTGCTCGACCTCCAGCGGCGCAAGGCGCGTCTGGCGAGCTCGGTGCTCGACGCCGACGGAGCGTTCTCGACGGCGCTCACCGCGGCCGACATCCGGGATCTCCTCGCCTGAGACGGCCGCGTTCTGACACGGCCACCCCACGCGTTGCCCAGCAGGGCCTCACGTAGACTCGATCAGTCGCAACAGGAGGTCATCGTCATGCGCATCACAGGCCTGGGACATGCCGGAATGTTCATCGAGACGGCGGGGGGCAGCATCCTCTGCGACCCGGTCGTCGGTCCGAGCTTCTTCGGCTCCTGGTTCCCGTTCCCCGACAACCGCGGGCTCGATTGGGAGCGCTTCGGTCGCGCCGACTTCCTCTACATCTCGCACCGGCACCGCGACCACTTCGATCCGGCGCTGCTGCGCGAGCACGTGCCGACCAGCATCCGCGTGCTGCTGCCGGATTACCCCACCGATGACCTCGAGACCGACCTGCGCGCGCTCGGGTACGACAACATCGTCTACACCCAGAGCGGGGTGCCGCTCGAGTTCGGCGATCTGAAGGTCATGGTGACGCCGCTGCGGGCACCCAGCGACGGACCGATCGGCGACTCGTCGCTGTCTGTCGACGACGGCACCGCGTCGGTGCTGAACCAGAACGACTCGCATCCGCTTGATCTCGAGAAGCTGCTGTCGTTCGGGAAGCCCGACGCGTACTTCACGCAGGTCTCCGGCGCGATCTGGTGGCCGATGGTCTACGACCTGCCGCAGGACGCCAAGCAGAACTTCGCGCAGCTCAAGCGCGACGCGCAGAACAAGCGCGCGATGTACTACATCGACAAGGTCGATGCGCCTCACGTCTTCCCGATGGCGGGGCCGCCCATGTTCCTGCGCGAGGAGCTCTTCCGCTACAACGGGTGGGGCGAGCAGAACGACTCGATCTTCACCGACCAGGCGCAGTTCCTCGAGCACATGGCGGGCGAGCGGCCCGATCAGAAGGGTTACCTCTTCGTGCCCGGCACGCAGGTCGACATCGAGGGCGGCGACCTGTCGGTGTCTCAGACCCTCTACAGCGACGCCGAGATCGAGCGCATCTTCTCGGACAAGTGGGCGTACCTCGCCGAGCAGCGGGACAGCAGGCAGGAAGAGGTCCGCGCCGAGATCGCCCGGCGTGCGCCGGTCCTGCCGCCGGACGAGATGCTGCAGGAGATCAAGCAGTGGTGGGAGCCGCTGCTGCGGCGTGCGCGCACGATCCGCAACGGCGTCGGAGGAATGGTGCGGTTCCGCATCGGCGACCTCGACATGGTCGTCGACTTCCCGAAGGCGAAAGTGCGAGAGTACGCGGGCGAGGACTGCATCTACTGGTACACGATCCCCGCCGATCTCGTCTCGACGAACATCCGCGACCACGAGATCGACTGGTCGAACTCCATCTTCCTCTCCATGCAGTTCGAGGTCGGCCGCAGCGGCAAGTTCAACGAGTTCCTGACCACGTTCCTCAAGTGCCTCTCGCGCGATCGCATCGAGTACGTCGAGAACTGGTACGCCGAGCAGTCGGACCAGACCGAGGACGCCCAGATCGAGGACTGGACCGTGCAGCGGCGCTGCCCCCACCTCCGGGCGGATCTGACGAAGACCGGCAAGATCGAGGACGGCGTCCTCACCTGTTCGCTCCACGACTGGAAGTGGGACCTCGCGAGCGGTCGGTGCCTGACGACCCAGGGGCACGGCATCCGCGCCAGCCGCGTCGACGAGGCGGTCGCGGCGGGCTCCTGACCCCGGCTCCTGATCCCCGCTCCTGAGCCCGAGCGGAAGGGGGCGGGTGGTCCACCCGGACCGCCCGCCCCTGTTGCGCGTGGTCTGCGGCGTGTGACGGAGGCGATCTGCGCGCGGGAGGTTGTGCCGCGGCATCCTGACCTGTGACGCGCAGATCTCCTTCGTGGCACCGGCCGGACAACGACGAAGGCCCCGCTTTTCAGCGGGGCCTTCGTGTCTTCTGTTGCGGGGACAGGATTTGAACCTGCGACCTCTGGGTTATGAGCCCAGCGAGCTACCGAGCTGCTCCACCCCGCGGCACAAGAGTTAACACTAGCACGGGGTTCGGGGGCTGTCGAATCGGGGCCGGCTCGGCGCGTCGCGGCGGTTGCCGAGCGACGACGCCCGGCACCAGGATGGGCAGATGGCCACCGATCCGACGGCGTCCGCCGATCCGCGGGCCGACCTCCCGGGGGACGGTCGACGCGAGAGCGCCGACGAACGCGCCGACCGCAACTGGAGCGAACTGCTCCAAGAGCTGCGCGTTCTCCAGACGGGAACGCAGATCCTCACCGGGTTCCTGCTGGCCCTGGCCTTCCAGCCGGCGTTCACCGAGCTCTCCGGCCCGCAGCGCGCGTTCTACCTCACCCTCGTCGTGCTCGCGGCTCTCAGCGCGATCGTGGCTCTCGCGCCCGTTGCGCTCCACCGGGGGCTCTTCCGCCGACACGAGAAGCCCGTCATCGTCGCCTTCGGCCACGTCGCCCTGCTGACGGCGCTCGTCACGGTGTCGGTGCTGCTGGTGGGCGTGGTCGTCTTCGTGTTCGACATCGTTCTGGATGCCGCGGCATCCTGGATCGCGGGAGGCGTCCTCGCCGTCGTGATCGTGCTGCTGTGGGTCGCGGCCCCCGTCGCGTTCCGCCGTCGTGGTCCCGTCGCGCCGCCGAGCCGAGACGACCAGCCGACCGAGCACCCCACCACCGAGGAGCACCCGACACGATGATCCCGCTCGCCGTCGCACAGTTCGCCCCCGGCGCCGACCGCGACGCCAACCTCCGCGACATCGCCGAGCTCACGGCACGGGCAGCCGACCGCGGCGCGCGCGTCGTCGTGCTGCCCGAGTACTCGAGCTACTTCGTCGATCCGTTCGACGACAGCCTCGTCGACAACGCCGAGGACCTCGACGGCCCGGCCCCCGGCGACTTCGTCTCCGCGCTCGTCGACCTCGCCGCGCAGCACGACGTTCACCTGGTCGCCGGTCTGCTCGAATCGGCCGCGGACAGCCGTCGCGTGCGCAACACCGTCGTCGCTGTTGACCGCACCGGCGTCCTGGCGCGGTACCGCAAACTGCACCTCTACGACGCGTTCGGGCAGCGGGAGTCCGACTGGGTCGAGGCGGGCGCCATCGCCCGACCCGAGACGTTCGACGTCGACGGCACGCGCTTCGCCCTGATGACCTGCTACGACCTGCGGTTCCCCGAAGCGACCCGCATCCTGGCCGACACGGGCGCGCACGCCGTCCTCGTGCCGGCGCAGTGGGTGCGCGGTCCGCTCAAGGAGCTGCACTGGAACACCCTGCTGCGTGCACGTGCCATCGAGAACACGCTCTTCGTCGCCGCAGCCGACCACCCGCCGCCCCTCGGGGTGGGCGATTCCGCGATCATCGATCCGCAGGGCGTGCAGATCGCCGGGGTCGGAACCGGTCGTGACATCGCCGTCGCGATGGTCGACCCGGACGCCGTCGCCCGCGTGCGCCGCACGAACCCGGCGCTGGAGCTGCGTCGATTCGCGGTGGTGCCGCGTTCAGAAGGCGGCAGCGAGCCGTCGTGAGGCCTCGCTGAGGACCTCGGGCCGCTTGCATGCCGCGAACCGGACGAGCGTCCGGTAGCGCGAGCGCCCCTCGTCGGTCGCGAACGCGGTGAGCGGGATCGCCACCACGCCGGCGCGGTGGGGGAGTTCGCGGCAGAAGGTCGCGGCATCGACGGCTCCGAGAGCCGCGGCGTCGGCGACCGTGAAGTACGAGCCCGCCGGCACCGCGACGTCGAACCCCGCCTCGAGCAGGCCCGCGCCGATCGTGTCGCGTCCGGCCCGCAGCGTGTCGCGGATGCCGCGGAACACCGACTCGGGAAGCCGCAGGCCGACGGCGACGGCGGGCTGGAACGGGCCCGCGCTGACGTAGGTGAGGAACTGCTTCACCGCGAGCACCGCCTGGACGAACTCGGCGGGTCCGCTGATCCAACCGACCTTCCACCCCGTGACCGAGAACGTCTTGCCCGCCGACGACACCGTCAGCGTCCGCTCGAACGCGCCCGGCAGCGCGGCGATCGGCTTGTGTGGCCCATCGAAGACGAGGTGCTCGTAGACCTCGTCGGTGAGGATCAGGGCGTCGTGCTCGTGGGCGAGACGGACGATCTCGCGCTTGACATCGTCGGCGAAGACCGTGCCGGTCGGGTTGTGCGGATCGTTGACCAGGATGAGGCGTGTGCGGTCGGAGACCGCGGCGCGCAGCTCGTCGAGATCCGGCTGGAAATGCGGCCACCGCAGCGGCACCGGCACGAGCCGCGCTCCCGAGAGTGCGATGAGTGCGCTGTATGCGTCGTAGAACGGCTCGAAGACGACGATCTCGTCGTCGGCACCGTCGACGAGGGCGAGGATCGTCGCGGCGAGCGCCTCGGTCGCTCCGGCGGTGACGAGGATGTCGCGGTCCGCGTCGAGCCGGATGCCGTACCGATTCGCCTGGTGCTCGGCGATGGCGGCGAGGAGGTCGGGCTCGCCGCGGCCCGGCGGGTACTGGTTGAAGCCGGCGGCGATGGCGTCGCGCGCCGCCTCGAGCACGGCGGCCGGTCCGTCGGAGTCGGGGAACCCCTGACCGAGGTTGATGGCGCCGGTTCGAGCCGCCAGGGCGCTCATCTCGGCGAAGATGGTCGGAGTGGCCGTGCCGTCGTCGGCGAGGAGCCCCGCTCCTCGAGCCGCTCGGCGCCAGGCGCCGGAAACCTCGTGCATCCGGCTCAGGCTACACGCATAGGGCGGTCCCAACACGGGCATAGGCAAACCACAGAGTCCGGCGGCACTCTTGTCTCGCTGGGAAAAAGGAGCAACCCGATGAGCGAGACGAACACCCCCGACGACCGCACGCCCGACGAGCGGGACGGCGACGGTCGCAGCGACCGCTTCGCCGCAGAGCCGGCCGCCGCGGACCGGACCGATGCGTACGACGCGCAGCCGGGCGACGTGACGGCCCCCGAGGCCGCTGCCGCGCCCGCGACCGCCGCTGCCGCCGAACCGGTCGCGGGCATCCCCCCGCGACCGCCGCTGCCCGAGACCCCCGCCGGCGCGGGCTTCGGCGGCTACGCCGGCCCGGGAGCGTCGTCGTACACGGGCGCGCACCCGACCCAGCCCACGCAGCCGTACACCGCCGTCTACGCTCCCGGCGCACCGACGACGGCGAAGTCGTCGAAGGTCGGCGGCGGCAAGGTCGCGGCGATCCTCATCGCGGCCGCCCTCGTCGGCGGAGCCGCCGGAGTCGGCGGTGCCGCGGCCGTCGGGTCGTCGTTCATCGCCGCTCCGGCGTCGTCGTCGTCGGGTCCGTCGTCCATCACGGTCAACAACCCCGACTCCGTCAACGCGACGACCGCGATCGCCACGAAGGTCCTGCCGAGCGTCGTCACGATCTCCGCCTCGGCCGGAACGTCCGGCGGCACCGGCTCGGGCGTCGTCCTGAGCGAGGACGGATACGTTCTGACCAACACCCACGTCGTCACCCTCGACGGAGCGACGGGCGACCCGACGCTGTCCGTCACGACATCGGACGGACGGGTGTACACGGCGACCCTCGTCGGGACGGATCCGACCTACGACCTCGCGGTCATCAAGCTCGAGGACGCCTCGGGATTGACCCCGATCGAGTTCGGCGACTCGTCGTCACTGAACGTCGGCGATCAGACCGTGGCGGTGGGTGCGCCGCTCGGGCTCTCCAACACCGTGACGACCGGAATCGTCAGCGCCCTCAACCGGTCGATCCAGATCGCCTCCTCCGCCGCGCCCGAGGGCGGCGACAGCCAGCAGGAGACGCCCGGCGGCCGTACGCCGTTCGAGTTCGACTTCGGTCAGGGCCAGCAGCAGGGGTCGAGCGCGTCGTCGTCGATCGCCATCTCGGTCATCCAGACGGATGCCGCCATCAACCCGGGCAACTCGGGCGGCGCGCTCGTCGACAGCAAGGGCCGCCTCATCGGCATCAACGTCGCGATCGCGAGCGCCGGCGGATCGTCCTCCGGCGAGGCCGGATCGATCGGTGTCGGCTTCGCGATCCCCTCGAACGTCGCCGAGCGCGTCGCGCAGGAGATCCGCGAGAACGGCAGCGCGAGCCACGGTCTGCTCGGCGCCACGGTGGGCGATGCCGCAGCGGCCGCAGGAGCGACGCACGCGGGTGCTCTCATCAACGAGGTCACCGAGGGCGGCGCTGCGGCCAGCGCCGGGCTCCGGAGCGGCGACATCGTCACCGAGTTCAACGGCGTCGCCATCACCGACCAGGTGGACCTGACCGCCCAGGTGCGCGCGCTCGCCGGCGGTGCCGAGGCGGAGATCACCTACCTCCGGAACGGTTCCGAGGAAACCGCGACGGTCACGCTCGGCGAGCTGCAGTAGGCGGCAGAACGAGGCAGAACGAGAAGGACGCCACCCCGCGATAGGCTCGCGGGGTGGCGTCCTTCTCGTTCGGCGCGGGCAACGCGGCCCGCATCCTGCGGGCGCCGCTCAGCCTCGCCGGGGCGCTCGCGACGGCTCTCGTCCCGCGCAGTCGCGGTGACTGGGTCTTCGGCAGCGCCGCGGGAATCGCCGACGGGGCGCTCGCGCTGTGGCGCGAGAGCAGCCGCTCCGGGCGCACGTGGCTCGTGACCTCGTCCGATCAACGGCGCGAAGCGGAACGCCTCGGCATCCGTGCCGTCGCGCGCGACTCGCTCCGCGGCTTCTGGATCACTGCCCGAGCGCGAGTCGTCGTCGTCACCCACGGCATGGGCGATGTCAACCGCTACGGCGTCCGCGGCGCGTTCATCGTCCAGCTCTGGCACGGCATCCCGCTCAAACGGATCGGTCTGGACGCGCCGGTCACCCTCGCGCCGGGGCGTCTGCGGCGGGTGCCCGGGATCTCGCGTGCGCTCGGCGCGGCCTATCGACGGACGCAGCGCCGGATCGCCCTGCTGCCGGCGGCCTCGCATCTCGTGCGCGGACGCCTTGAGAGCGCATTCGGGCTCGACGACGCGCGTGTTCCCGTTCTCGGCGAGCCCCGCGTCGACGTGCTGTCGCGGGGGAGCGCCGCCGACCGTCGCCGCGGCGCGTTGCGACTGCTCGAGGGTGCGGTGGGAGGACTGGACGGGGCACGCACGGTGCTCTACGCGCCCACCTGGCGCGACGGCGACCCCGACCCGGCTGTGCCGACGGCGCCGGACTGGGAGCGCATCCTCGCTGTGCTGGAGTCGCACGACGCAGTGCTCCTGGTGCGCCCGCATCCCCTCGGCGGCGGCGACTACGCGCCGAGCGTCGCCCCGCGGAGCGGCGATGAGGCCGGAGCGACCGCGCGCGTTCGGATGCTGCCGAGCACCGACGTCCCGGACGTCACCCCGCTGCTTCCCGCCGTCGACGTCCTCGTCACCGACTACTCGTCGCTCGTCTTCGACATCGGGCTGGTGCCCGCACCAACCCTGTTCCTCGCGCCCGATGTCGACGCGTACGCTCGCACGCGCGGCTTCTACGGCTCCTACACCGACATCGCCGACGGCGGCGCGGCTCGGACATGGACGGAACTGGCGGCGCGGCTGGATTCGCTGCTCGGCGACTCCGATGAGTTCGCCCGTGAGCGCGAGCGGTCGGCGTCGCTGAGCACCCGCGTGCACGACTGGCGCGACGGCCGCAATGCCGAGCGCGTGCACCGGGCGATCGTCACGGCGGTTCCGGCCGCGGGAGAGGGACGCGCATGATCGATGCACGGTTCACCGGCGGCCCCGAGGCGGCGCTGCACCTGCGCGGATCGGGCGTCGCTCCGGCAGCGGTCGTCCTCGCCGGGCCCCGGGCGCGGGTGCGCGCGGACGTCGTCGCGGAGGGTGAGACGTGGGCTGCCACCCTCCCGCTGCGGGCCGCGCGCTGGGGCGGGCCCGAGCTGCCGCTGCCCACCGGGGACTATGAGATCCGAACGGACGACGATGGCGTCGGCATCCACCCGGCCGATGTGCCCGTCGCCGTCCTCGGACGGCTGCGCGCCGGGATCGAGGACGGGCGAGTCGTGATCGGCCCGCCCGTCGACCTCGCCTTCGAGACGGCGGAAGCCCGCCAGGCGCTCGAAGCCCGCTACGTCTCGCAGCGGGCGCCCCTCGAGAACGCGGTCTTCTTCGAGAGCTTCTACGGTCGGAACGCCGGCGACAACCCGCGCGCCATCGATCGGGAGCTCCACCGCGTCGCGCCCGGCGTCACGCGCTACTGGAGCGTCGTCGACGCGTCCATCGACGTCCCGTCCGGTGCCGTCGCAGTCATCGAGAACACCCCGGAATGGTGGCGAGCCCGCGGTGTCGCGCGCCTCCTCGTCGTCAACGATTGGCTGCGCCGCCGGTTCGTCCGCCGACCCGGTCAGGTCGTGCTCCAGACGTGGCACGGCACCCCTCTCAAGCGCCTCGCCCTGCACCGACCCGGCTTCGATCCGCGCCGCATGCTCGCCGTGTTGCGCGAGAGCCGGCGGTGGGACGTCCTGCTCGCCCAGAATCCGTACGGGGCGAGGGTGCTCGGGCGCGCGTACGCGTTCCGCCGTCGCCCCATCTGGGTCGAGGGCTATCCGCGCACCGATGCCCTGACGGGCCGCGCCGCGAGCGAGGACCGACGACTCGCCGCACGGCGGTCCCTCGGCATCGACGCCGACGCGCGCGTGCTGCTGTACGCGCCGACGTGGCGCGACGACCGGCAGACCCTCGTCGATTTCCTCGACCTGCCGGCGCTCGCGAGAGCGGCGGATGCCGTCGTCCTCGTGCGCGGTCATTCGCGCACGCTGCTGCCGGGTGCCGACGAGTGCGGGACGCGTGTTCTCGACGTCACCGGGCATCCCGATCTCGCAGCGCTCCAGCTCGCGTCGGACGCTCTCATCACCGACTACTCATCGGTGATGTTCGACTACTCCGTCACCGGCAAGCCCATGTACTTCTTCGCCCCCGACCTCGAGCACTATCGGGGCGAGCTCCGCGGGTTCTACTTCGATCTCGCCGAGAACGCACCCGGACCCGTCGTGAGCACCCAGGACGACCTCGTCGGCGCGCTCGCCGAGGGTCCCGAGCGGTATGCCCAGCGCTTCGGGGAACGTTACGACCGGTGGCGGAAGCGGTTCAACGATCGCGACGACGGACGATCCGCCGAACGGGTCGTCGCGCGCATCCTCGACCGGGGATTCGTCTCGCGCGACTGATCGACCGATGCGGCCGGCCATCGTCCCACCGGGGGCGCCGAACCGGGTTCAGGGCAGCGGGGTGTTGCGGTGCAGCCGCGACGTGTCCACGGTGCCGCCGGCGCCCCGGACGATGCCCTGGAGGAAACCGACGCCCCACGCGAGATGCATCGAGGGGACGACGACGAGCGTCCAGGCCTTGTCACGGATGCCGCGCCCGCCGCCCGGCCCGAGGGCCACCCCGGTGACGAGGACCACGTACGCGCCGACCGGCAGGTACACGACCGACAGCGCGGCGGCGGCGATCCCGGTGACCGCCCCGGTGAGCTGCAGGACCGCGGCGACGGCGGCCGCGCCGCATCCGATGACGAGAGCCGGGGGAGCGAAGAACCGCAGCCCGTTCCGACGCCCGAAGCGACGCACGAGCTCGCCGCGCCAGGACCCGGTCGCACGGAATTGGCGGACGAGACGGGTCCAGCTCTCGCGCGGCCAGTAGGTCACCTCGAGCGCGGGGTCGAACCAGACGCGGTAGCCCGCGCGGCGGATGCGGAGGTTGAGCTCCCAGTCCTCGCCGCGGCGGACGCCCTCGTCGAACAGGCCCACCTCGTCGAGCACGGCGCGGCGCATGACGCCGAGGTAGGCGGACTCGGCCGGACCCTCCTCGGTGCCGCCGTGATACGCGCCGCCGCCGAGCCCGATGCGCGAGTTGTATGCGCGGGCGACGGCCCGCTGGAACGGGGTGCGACCACGCGCGCGCATGACGCCGCCGACGTTCGCCGCGCGCATGCGCGCGAGGGTCGCCAGCGCGTCGGCGCTGTAGCTCGGGTCGAGTTCGGAGTGCGCGTCCACCCGGACGACGGTCGGGTGGCGCGCCGCCCGGACGGCGACGTTCAGGCCGACCGGGATGTGCGCCGCGGGGTTGCGGACGAGGCGGACGCGGTCGTCGGAGCCCGCGAGCCGAGACGCGATGGCATCGGTCCCGTCGCTCGAAGGACCGAGCGCGAGGATGAGCTCGAACGGAGCGTCGAGGCGCTGGGCGAGGACGCTCCGGACGGCGCGCTCGAGGTACGCGGCCTCGTTCAGGACCGGCATGACGAAGGAGACGCCGGCGTCGGCGGGAGGGATGATCGCGTCCCGCCCGCGGTGTCCGTCGTCGTGCATCCGTCGATCATCCCACGTCGCCCGGACCGCACGTGGGCGCTGGGTACCCTGGAGGGGTGGGAATCTTCACGGACGCGAAGAAGGCGGTGTCACTCGTCCGGCGCGCCGTCGCCGGTCGCTCGGCGTACGTCGAGGTGAAGCGGGCGCTCGGCAGGCGGGGACCGCTGCCGCGCCACCACTACCGAGTCGCGGTCTACTTCGCCGACGGCGACGTGAACATGTACCAGATGCGCCAGTGGTACAAACCGCTCCGCAGGCTCGCCGAGCGGTGGCCCGTCGTCGTGCTCAGCCGCAACGCCACCGGTGCTCAGGCGCTGCTCGCCGATGGCCAACTGCCCGTCGCCTTCGCGCCGAGCGTCCGGGCCGTGGAGTCCTTCCTCGCCGCGCAGGACATCCGGGTCGTGCTGTACGTGAACCAGAACACGCGCAACTTCCAGATGTTCCGATACGGGCACCGCTGGCACGTGTTCATCAACCACGGCGAGTCCGACAAGATGTACATGACCACGAACCAGTTCAAGGCCTACGACTACGCCTTCGTGGCCGGCGATGCGGCGCGCGAGCGTCTGGGCCGCGTGCTCTGGGACTACGACCTCGACGCGCGCACCATTGCGATCGGGCGTCCCCAAGCCGACCACTACAGCGGCTCGCTCCCGTACCGGCCCGATGAGCGCATCGTGGTCCTCTACGCCCCGACGTGGGAGGGCGACCGGCCCTCGGCTCACTACGGGTCGATCGTGACGCACGGAGAAGCGCTCGCCCGCGCCGTCCTCGCCTCACCCAGCCATCGTCTGATCTATCGGCCGCATCCCCGTTCCGGGGTGGTGGACCCCGCGTACGGCGCGGCAAACCGACGCATCGTGGCGGCCATCGCCGCCGCCAACGGGGCCGACCCGGGTGCGCACCACGTCTTCGACGACGGACCCGAGCTCGGATGGCAGCTCGCGGCCGCGCACGTCGCCGTCGTCGACATCTCGGCCATGGTCTACGACCGTCTCGCGGCCGGGCGCCCGTTGCTCGTCACGCGACCCGCGGACCCGGCGGCGGTCGTGGACACGGGTGGGTACCTGGCGGATGCCGAGTGGCTCGACGCGTCGGACGCGGGCGAGATCGTCGCGGCATCCGAGCGTGTCATCCGAGATCCCGAGGCCACCTCGCGGCTGTCCGAGTGGGTGCGGCACTACTTCGGCGACACGGCCCCGGGCGCCGCGACGGCGCGGTTCCATGAGGCTGTCGACGTCCTCATGGAACGCTGGGACGAGTGGCACGCCCGCACCATCGAGATCGTCGACGAGACGGTCGAGGACGAGACGTCCGCCGACGCCCCCTGAGCGTCCCGAAGGCTCGTCAGAAGCCCGTGGTGCCGACCGCGATCGCCGCGACGACGAAGAGCGCCGACATCGCGAGGGCGAGCACCACGAGGACGAGGTGCACCGTGTAGAACCGCGTGCGGACCCCGGACGCATCCCGCGCCCGCGGGTCGCGCGCGACGCGTCGTAGGAACGTCGGCCAGGTGACGACGTTGAACACGGCGCCGAGCAGCAGGACGACGACGACGAACACGCTCACGACTCCGTCTCCTCGGGGGAGGCCGGAGACAGGTCGTCCGGGCGCGGTCTCCGTCGCGCGACGCTGCCGACCCGGCGGCCGGCGCCGGTGATCGCACCGCCGACGCCGCGCAGCGCGGAGGCCGCGCTGCGCTCGAGCGGTCGCGACCCGGGAAGCGGCTCGAGCTCGGCGGGGTAGCGGGCGGGGACGACGCCGAAGGCGCGGCGCGCCCCGGTGATGACGCGACGGCCGAGGAGGTGGTTGCCGGTCCCGCCGATGACGGCGCCGATGCCGAACGGCAGTGCCTTGCCCACGACAGATGCCCCGCCTGCCGCGGCGAAGCGGCGCAGGAAGGTCTTCGTGAGGCGCTCGAGCACCGGGCCCACCGCCGCACGCGGCAGCGACGCCGTGACGAGTTCGCCCCAGTACGCGCTGCGGGCACCGCCGCGACCGCTCGCCTGGCGGGCGAACTGTCCGACGAGGTCGGCTCCCTCGCGGCCGAGCATGAGCGCGAGAACGAGGGCCCGGGCGCGGTCCGGGTTCTCGACGGGGATGCCGTGGAGCTCGGCCAGCGACTGGGCGTAGAGCGCGGTGGCCTCGAGGAAGCCTGCCGTCTCGACGCCGCTGAGGGCGAGCGTCGTCGCGGTCCCGATGCCGGGGATCACGGCGGTCGCGCCGACGGCAGCGCCGCCGCTCGTGACGGCGGTGAGATAGCGACGCTCGAGCATCTGGGCGATCTGCGACGTGGTGGCGTCGGGATGACGGAGACGGATGCTGCGCAGATGCGCGACGACGACCGGTCGCTGGACGGCTAGCAGCCGATCGAGTGTGCGAGCAGACAGGGCCTCCCGTCCGGGCGGCGGAGGGGCGTCTTGCCGCCACGGGGCATCCGGGGGGAGGGAATCGATGCGATGGACGCGACGAGACATGTCAGCCATCCTCTCGCGCCCGGGGGCGCCCGGGGTCAGACGAAGAGATTCGCGCGCTCGAGGTCCTCGGCGAAGTCGACCTCGACGGCGTACAGGTCGGAGATGTCCATCGGCTCGAGCAGGAGGGCGTTCTCGGCGATGGCGAGCTCGAGACCGCGCTCGAAGTAGTCCTGGTCGTCGACGCGACCCAGCTGTGCGATCAGCGCCTTCTTGTCGCGCGACGAGATGAAGTTGATGCCGACGGCCTCACCGATGCCGCCGCGGACGGTCTTCGACAGTTCCGCGATGAAGCCCTCGGCGCCGACGGTGTACTTGACCTCCTCGTCGCTCACCTTCGCGGTGTTCACGGTGACGAACGACTGGTCCCGCTCGATGAGCGCACGCGCGCGTCCGAGGATGCGCGGGTCGAACACGACGTCGCCGTTCATCCAGAGCACGCCGCCGCGGCCGCTGGCCTTGAGTGCGCGGAGGAGGCTCTTCGACGTGTTCGTCTGGTCGTATCGCGGGTTGTAGACGTACTCGGCGTCCGGGAACGCCTCGACGATGGTCTCGGCGCGGTATCCGACGACCGCGGTGATCCGCGCGTCATCCCCGAAGGCGGCGTGGATGTTGTCGTGCTGCTGCTGCATGATGCTGCGGCCGTCGCTGAGCTCGGTGAGCGGCTTGGGAAGGGATCGGCCGAGGCGGGAACCCATTCCCGCGGCGAGGATCACGATCTGAAGGCTCACGAACTACTCCTGAAGTCACGAATTCGAAGACGGTTCACCGAGTGTCAACCCGGGTGGACCATCCCTCATGGTACCGAGAGGTCCTGGGAGACCGCCGCGCCCGGCGCGGCCGTTGCGGTTTCGTGATGAAGCTGGTAGCCCCATTCACAGGGACTCCCGATGACGCCGGGCCCGACCCGACACGGTGCGCTTGCTAGGTTGGAGGAGTGACAGCCGCCCTCCCCGACCCCCAGGACGATCGGCGAGTCGAGTCGGCTGTCGGCACGGCGATCCCCCCGATTCCCGAGGTTCCCGCGGACGTCGCTGCGGCAGGGCTCGCCGCCGTGCCCGAGTCGCGCGAGGAGCCGACGCGCACCCCGCAGAAGCCGACCAAGAAGCCGCGTAAGCCGCGATCCTCGGCCGGCTCGCCTCGCCCGCGCACGCCCGCGCCGTCGCCGCAGGTGACCCCGCCGCCTTCGCTGCCCCCGCTCCCGCCGCTGCCGGCTGCGGTGGCCGCCGCGGCAGCCGGGGTCGAGACCGCGGAGCCCGCGACGCGGGTGATGCCCACTGTCGTCGAGCCCGACACGGAACTGATCGACGTCGAGCCGGCCGTCGAGCCGTTCGATCCGGCCGTCGAGGCGCGTCCCGCGGTGGCGAGTGTCGCCGAGGCTGACGATGTCGCCCGCACTGAGGATCTCGCAAACGCACGCGAGGCGGCGATCGAGGATGCCGCTGCCGAGACTGTCGCCATCGAATGGCCGGTCGCCGATCCGCCCGAGGCGGTCTCGACCGCGGAGGAGCCGCCGGCGGCGGAGCCGTCAGCGGGACCGGTGACGGACGAGCCGTCGCCACCGGAGCCGGTGACGGAAGACACCGAGCGCGACCCGGCCGATGTCTCTCCGGAACCTGTCCACGACGAGCGCGACGTCCGTCCCGACGACGACGACGACGACGACGCGACGCTGGCGGCCGTGCTGGCGGTCATCGAGCCGGCCCCCGAGCCGGAGTCGCCGTCGGACGATGACTCCGCGGCGCATGCTGCGACGACGCCGGCTGGTGAGTCCGCGCTCCGGCTGACCGGGCTGACGAAGGTCTACGGCGACACCCGCGCGGTCGACGCGATCGACCTCGACATCCCGGCGGGCTCGTTCTACGGTCTCGTGGGTCCCAACGGAGCCGGCAAGACGACGACGCTCTCGATGATCGCGGGCCTGCTCCGGCCGGACGCCGGGTCGATCCGCGTCGCCGGCATCGACCTCGCCCGCGACCCCGCCCGCGCGAAGCGTCAGATGGGCATCCTCCCGGACCGGCTGCGCACCTTCGACCGCCTCACCGGCCGCCAGCTCCTGTACTACTACGGCGTGCTCCGCGGACTGAAGCCCGCGGTCGTGGAGAACCGCATCAGCGATCTGGCCCGCGCATTCGATCTGGCCGATGCGCTCGGGCGGAGCGTCTCGGACTACTCCGCGGGCATGACGAAGAAGGTGATGCTCGCGGGTGCGATGATCCACTCGCCGCGTCTGCTGGTTCTCGACGAGCCGTTCGAGGCCGTCGACCCCGTGTCGAGCGCGGTCATCCTCGACATCCTGCAGGCCTACGTGGCCCACGGCGGTACGGTCGTGCTGTCGAGTCACGGCATGGATCTCGTGCAGCGCGCGTGCTCGGGCGTCGCGGTCCTGGTCGGCGGACGCGTTCTCGCCGACGGAACGGTCGACGAGGTGCGGGACGGGCGGTCGCTCGAACAGCGGTTCCTCGAGCTCGCGGGGGGCACGAGCGCTGCGGAGGGTCTCGAGTGGTTGCACACGTTCTCCGACTGAGGCTCGCGCTGCTGGTCGGCGCGCTCCGAGTCTCGCGAGGGCGGGCGATCTCGGGCCTGGTCATCGCGGGGCTCCTCACCACCGTCTGCGTCGCGGCGCTGACCCGACTCGGCGCTGCCTCGATCGACAGTGCTCTCGCCGTTCTGGCGGTCGGGGGCAGCGCGATCGGCGCGGGGTTCGCGCTCGTGCCGCTCCTCGGCCCGGTCCGCGATCCGCTCGATCCGCGCCGCTTCGCGGTGACGGGCGCGGGCTGGGCGACGGTCGCGGCCGCGACCCTCGTCGCCGCGCCCGTCAGCGTGCCGGCGGTCGCGGTCATCGTCGTCTGCGTAGCCCTCGCGGGTCTCTGGGGTGCGCACGGCGTCGACCCGGTCGTGGGGGTCTGCGCTGCCGTCCTCGTCGGGGTCACGCAGCTGCTCGCCGCGCGCGTCGCCCTCGGCGTCTCCGGGCTCGTGCTCGCCGAGCGGCGGTCCCGCGAGCTGACGGCGCTGTTCGTTCTCGCGCTGCTGATCGTCGCGATCCCCGTGGCCGTCTTCCTCACCTCCCTCGACTGGGACGGCGGGATGCCGCCGCCGCTGCGCACAGCGGTCGAGGTCCTCGGCCTCACGCCGCTCGGTGCCGCCTGGGTCTTCCCGCTCGCCCCGAGCGTGCCGTCGCTGCTGATGGCGGTGCTCACCCCCGTCCTGCTGGGCATCGTGTGGGTGCTCATCGTGCGACGCATGCTGACCGCCACCGAGCGTCCGGTGTCGGTTCGCGAGCACCGCGGCCTCGGCTGGTTCACGGTGACCCCCGGCACACCCGGCGGCGCCGTCGCCGCGCGCTCGCTCATCTACTGGCTGCGCGATCCGCGCTACCTGGTCGACGTGGCGATCATCCCCGTCGCCGCCGTCGTCGCCGTCGTTCCTCTCATGATCGTCGGTGTGCCCCTCGAGACCGCGGCCCTCATCCCCGCGCCGCTCATCGCGCTGTTCCTCGGCTGGCTTGCGCACAACGACATGGCCTACGACGGCTCGGCCGTGTGGCTCCACGTCTCGAGCGCCGTTCGCGGCGCATCGGACCGCGTCGGACGGCTGGTTCCGGTCCTCGTGTTCTCGTTGCCGCTGCTCGCGGTCGCCGCATCCGTCGGGGTGGGGATCAACGGCACGTGGTCGCTCCTGCCGGCGATGCTCGGCGTCTGCGCCGCCCTTCTGCTCGGGGGATTCGGGCTGTCCTCGATCTCGTCCGTCGTCGCCCCGTACGCGGTGGCGCGGCACGGCGAGAGTCCCTTCCAGCAGCCGCAGCGGACGGGCGGGGGACTGACACAGGGCATCGTCCTCGTCGGGACGCTGCTCGTGGCGCTGCCCGCGCTCTGGTTCGCCTGGCACGCGCTGTCGGGCGACCCCGACGCGTCGTGGCTCGCGCTCGCGGTCGGAGCCGGAGCCGGGCTCCTCGTCCTGGTCGCGGGCATCGCGATCGGCGGGGCCGTCTTCGATCGCCGAGGCGACCGGATCATGGCGTTCGCCGAGACGACCTGAGCGTTCGCCGTTAGGATTCCGACATGAGCACTCCTCTCGATTCCCCCGACCAGGGGGGCTTGGCGACCCTCGACCGCGAGCTCGAAGAGCTCATCCGCGAAGAGACGATCGAGCCGGGTGACCACGAGCGCTTCTCGCACTACGTCAAGAAGGACAAGATCCTCGAGTCGGCGATCACCGGCAAGCCGGTGCGCGCGCTGTGCGGCAAGAAGTGGACTCCGGGTCGCGACCCCGAGAAGTTCCCGGTGTGCCCGACGTGCAAGGAGATCTACGAGTCGATGACGCGCTGACGCGTCCCTCTCATTCGGCGTCCCGGTACACCGTCGGGATCGCGGGCTCCGAGCGGCTCAACGCCAGCGCCCGCACCGGAAGCTCCTCGATGGCGCGAGCGTGGTGCTCGCGTGCGGCCCGCACTCCCGATGCGCCGACGTGCCCGTCGACCGGAGCGCCGTCGGCGAACAGGGCGGTGTGCAGCGCCCGAGCGTCCGGGTGGCGCTCGGCGGCGTCGAGCTCTTCGAATCCGTCCGACACGACGACGAGCTCCTCGCTCGCCGTGCCGTCGCGCAGCACGCGGAAGGCCGACTTGCGTCCGCCCTGCGAGGCCTTCTGCGCGGACGCCTTCGCGACGCCCAGCCACGAGCCCTCGGCATCCTGTCGCGCGACGAGCTTGTAGACCATCCCGGCCGTCGGGGTGCCCGATCCCGTGACGAGCGAGGTCCCGACCCCGTATGCGTCGACGGGCGAGGCGGCGAGGGCGGCGATGGCGAACTCGTCGAGGTCGCTCGTGACGGTGATGCGCGTATCCGTCGCACCGAGCTCGTCGAGCTGCGCCCGGACATCAGCGGCGACGAGTGGCAGATCGCCCGAGTCGATGCGGACGCCGCCGAGGTCCGTCCCCGCGACGCGGATCGCGGTCGCCACGCCCTCGCGGATGTCGTAAGTGTCGATGAGAAGCGTGGTGCCGACCCCCAGCGCGGCGACCTGGCTGCGGAAGGCGTCCTCTTCGCTGTCGTGGAGAAGCGTCCAGGCGTGCGCGGCCGTCCCCATCGTGGGGATGCCCCACACGCGTCCCGCCTCGAGGTTGCTCGTCGCGCCGAACCCGGCGATGTAGGCGGCACGCGCGGCGGCGACGGCAGCCCGCTCCTGGGCGCGCCGCGAGCCCATCTCGGCGAGAGGTCGATCGCCGGCGGCGACGCTCATGCGAGCCGCGGCCGTCGCGACGGCGGAGTCGAAGTTCAGGATGCTGAGGACCAGGGTCTCGAGGATGACGGCTTCGGCGAACGTCCCCTCCACGACCAGGACGGGGGAGCCGGGGAAGTAGAGCTCGCCCTCGCGGTATCCGGTGATGGTTCCCGAGAAGCGGTAGTCCGCAAGCCACGCGAGCGTGCGATCGTCGACCGCCGCGTGCTCGCGGAGGAAGTCGAGCTCGTCGTCGCCGAAGCGGAACCGGGCGATCTCCTCGAGCAGGCGGCCGGTTCCGGCGAGCACGCCGAAGCGGCGCCCGCCCGCGAGTCGGCGGGCGAAGACCTCGAAGACGCATCGGCGATCGGCGGTGCCGTCACGCAGAGCCGCCTGCAGCATCGTCAGTTCGTAGCGATCGGTCAGCAGCGCGCTCGAAGCCGTCATGACTGCCACTGTAGCGACGCGGGGTAGGCTCGATGATCGTGAACGACGCGCCCATCGGCATCTTCGACTCGGGTGTCGGCGGGCTCACGGTGGCGCGGGCGATCTCGCAACTGCTGCCCCGCGAGTCGCTGCTCTACATCGGCGACACCGCGCACTCGCCCTACGGCCCGAAGCCGATCGCCGACGTCCGGCGGTACGGCCTCGAGGTGCTCGACACCCTCGTCGACGAGGGCGTGAAGATGCTCGTCGTCGCCTGCAACACCGCGTCCGCCGCGCTGCTGCGCGACGCGCGGGAGCGTTACGACGTGCCCGTGGTCGAAGTCATCGGACCGGCCGTGCGCACCGCGATCTCGACGACCCGCAATCGGCGCATCGGCGTGATCGGCACCGTCGGAACCATCGGCTCGCGCGCCTACCAGGACATGCTCGAGGTGAATGCGACGCTGTCGGTGTTCGCGGCATCCTGCCCGCGTTTCGTCGAATTCGTCGAGGCGGGCGTCACGCAGTCGGACGAGGTGCTCGCCGTCGCCGAGGAGTATCTCGCACCGCTGCGCGCGGCCGGCATCGACACCCTCGTTCTCGGCTGCACCCACTACCCGTTCCTCGAGGGCGCCATCAGCTACGTGATGGGGGAGGACGTCACCCTCGTCTCGAGCGACACCGAGACGGCGAAGGACGTCTACCGTCAGCTCGTCTCGCGCTCCCTCCTGGCCAGCCCCGACGCAACGCCCCGCCACGTCTACGAGGCCACCGGCGACTCGGCCGAGCACTTCCTCGCCCTCGCCGACCGGCTGATGGGGCGCGGCATCTCCTCCGTCCGTCTCGTGCAGACGGGCGCGATCACCCTGCCGCCGCGACCGGCACCCTGACCCACCCCGAATCGGAGACCGACATGACAGACTCCCTGCGCGCCGACGGACGCACCCCCGACCAGCTGCGCGAGGTCACGATCGAGCGCCGGTGGAGCGCTCACGCCGAGGGCTCGGCCCTCGTGAGCTTCGGAGGCACGAAAGTCCTGTGCACGGCATCCTTCACCAATGGCGTGCCCCGCTGGCTGACCGGCAAGGGCAAGGGCTGGGTCACCGCCGAGTACGCGATGCTGCCGCGCGCCACGAACAGCCGCAACGACCGAGAGTCGATCAAGGGCAGGGTCGGCGGCCGCACCCACGAGATCTCGCGCCTGATCGGTCGCGCCCTCCGCGCGGTCGTCGACACCAAGGCGCTCGGCGAGAACACGATCGTCATCGACTGCGACGTGCTCCAGGCCGACGGCGGCACCCGCACCGCGGCCATCACGGGCGCGTACGTGGCCCTTGCCGACGCCATCGAATGGGGCCGCGAGAAGAAGTTCATCGCGCAGCGCGCCACGCCCCTCATCGATTCGGTCTCAGCGGTGTCGGTGGGGATCATCGACGGTGCGCCGATGCTCGACCTCGCCTACGTGGAGGACGTGCGCGCCGAGACCGACATGAACGTCGTCGTGACCGGTCGCGGCCTGTTCGTCGAGGTGCAGGGGACCGCCGAGGGCGCGCCCTTCGACAAGAGCGAGCTCGACGCCATGCTCGAGCTCGGCGTGAACGGCTGCGCGCAGCTGCGCGACATCCAGACCGCGTCGCGCGCATGAGCTCGCGGATCGTGCTGGCGACGCACAACCCCCACAAGGTCGAGGAGTTCCACGGGATCGTCGCCGCCGTGCGTCCGGACGTCGAGATCGTCGCCTACGACGGACCCGAGCCCGTCGAGGACGGCGTCACGTTCGCCGAGAACGCGCTCATCAAGGCGCGCGCGGCCGCTGCCCACACCGGGCTGCCCGCGCTGGCCGACGACTCCGGCATCTGCGTCGATGCGCTCGGCGGCGCTCCGGGGGCGTTCTCGGCCTACTGGGCCGGACACCGGAAGGACGCCGCGGCGAACACCGCCCTCCTGCTCGACCAGCTCTCCGACATCGCCGATCCGCGGCGCGGCGCGCAGTTCGTCTCGGTGATCGCTCTCGTCGACGGCGACACCGAGCACGTCGTGACGGGTGTGTGGCCCGGCCGCCTCGCGACCGCGGCGGCCGGCGCCGGCGGCTTCGGCTACGACCCCGTCTTCGTTCCCGACGAGCAGCCCGCGCCCGCGCGCACGGTGGCGGAATTCACTCCCGCGGAGAAGAACGCGCAGTCGCACCGCGCTCGGGCGTTCGTGGCGCTCGCCGATCTGCTGCGGAGCCTCTGACGCTCCGCCCCATCGGGGCTCGGCGGTACTGAGCTCGCGGGCGAGGCTGATCACCGTTTTCATTCCTGATTGGGGATTTTCGAGATCGAAGCCCTGCGCGCGGGCCTAACCTCGGAAGATGCACGACCACGCACCGGCATCCGGCATCCGCGGCTACGACAACCGCAGGCTGCTCGCGATCTCGCTCGGGTTGACCGCGACGGTCCTCGTCGTCCAGGTCGTCGGTGCCGTGCTCTCCGGCTCGCTCGCGCTCCTCGCCGACTCGGCCCACATGTTCGCCGACGCCTCGGGCCTGGTCATCGCCCTCGTCGCGAGCGTCATCGCGGCCCGCCCGGCCGATCAGCGCAACACCTACGGCTACCGCCGCGTCGAGGTGTTCGGCGCGCTGATCAACGCGATCATCCTGCTGGCCGTCTCGGTCTGGGTCGCCACGGAGGGCATTCAGCGGCTCCTCGCCCCGAGCGACGTGGAGGTCGCCGGCGGACTCATGCTCGTCGTGGCCGTCGTCGGCCTGGTCGCGAACGCCGTGTCGCTGTGGCTCCTGAGTGCGGCTCAGCGCACGAGCATCAACGTGCGCGGGGCCTACCTCGAGGTGCTCGGCGACCTGCTCGGCTCGCTCCTCGTCATCGGCGCGGCGATCGTCATCGCGGTCAGCGGCTGGATGCCGGCCGACGCGCTGGCCTCGCTCGCGATCGCCGCGATGATCGTGCCGCGCGCCCTCGTGCTGCTGCGCGAGGTGTTCGCCGTGCTCGGTGAGACGGTGCCGCAGGGGACGGACGTGTCGCAGATCCGCGACCACATCCTGCGCGCCCCCGGTGTGGCGGACGTGCACGACATCCACGTGTGGCAGCTCACGCGCGGCGCCCCCGTGTTCACCGCGCACGTCGTCGCAGCGGCGGGGGTGCTCGAGTCCGGCAGGGCTCCCGAACTGCTCACGCATCTCCAGCGGTGCCTGTCGGAGCACTTCGACGTCGAGCACTCGACGTTCCAGCTCGAACCCGCCGGTCACGTGGAGCACGACGCGCGGCACTGACGCCGATGCGCTCCGGCGTCACTCCTCGCGGGTCACGTCGGCAGGGGAACGATCGGGCCGCAGCCCCCGCCATCGCGCGTGCCGGAGGATGCCGCCGGGGGTGAACTCGGCGAATTCGACTTCGCCGACGAGCTCGGGCGCGACCCAGAGCGCGTCGGAGGCGTCTGCGGCGGGGATCCCGACGAACGGGTTCTCGCTGGTGCGCAGGGGCTCGAGCGCCGCCTCCAGCCGGGCGAGTTCGATGTCGGAGAAGCCCGATCCGACGCGCCCCGCGTAGCGCAGACCATCGGGGCCCGGAATGCCGAGGAGGAGCGATCCGATCCCGCCGCGGCGCCCGCCCTTCCCGGGCCGGATCGCACCCACGACGACGTCCTGGGTGCGCGTCAGCTTGACCTTCAGCCATTCCTCGGAGCGGACGCCGGGGCGATACGGCGAGCCCGGGTCCTTGACGACCGCTCCCTCGAGGTCGAGTTCGCGTGCGGCGGTCAGCGCGGCGTCGAGGTCGTCGGTCCGGGGCGGGACGGTGAGCGGAGCCCGCGCACCCGCCGTCGCCTCCTCGAGCAGGCGACGTCGGTCCCGCAGCGGCAGTCCGGTCACGTCGCGCTCGCCGATGCGCAGCAGGTCGAACACGAAGTAGTCGATCGGCGTGCGTTCGCGTTCGCGTTCGATCTCGCGCGGCTTCGAGAGGTGCATGCGGTTCTGCAGCAGCGGGAAGCTCGGTCGACCCGCCGCGTCGAGGGCGACGATCTCGCCGTCGAGGACGAGCGCGTCGGCGCCGAGGCCGAGAGCGGCTCCGGTCAGTTCGGGGTAGCGCGCGGTGATGTCGGTGCCGCTGCGTGCTGTCAGCCGAAGGCGCTCCCCGTCCCACGAGGCGAGGGCGCGGATGCCGTCCCACTTGAACTCCACCCAGGACCCCCAGCGGGACGCGGCGGCCCGCGCCGGCCCGGGTGCAGAGGGGACGGCGAGCATCGGCGCGCGGGGAGAGACGGCGCCTGCCTCGGGATCGTCGCCCGCCGGTGCCGGTGTCGTTGCCGGTGTCGTTGACGTTGCCGTTCGTAGCCGGGGAGACGCGGCATCCGCCTTCATCCGATGCAGCAGCCACTGCGACTTCTCGCCTGCGCCGCCGGTGCGGATGAGGACGAGACGCGCGGCATCGGCGGCTCCGCCGGGCGTCCCGTGCAGGGTGAAGATGATCTCGTCGTCGCGCCACTTCTCCAGGTCGTAGCGGCCCGTGTCCCAGATCGTCATCGTTCCCGCTCCGTACTCGCCCGCGGGGATCTCGCCGGCGAAGGTCAGGTACTCCATCGGGTGCGGCTCGGTCATGACGGCGAGGTGGTTGCGGTCGGGAGTGTCCGGGATGCCGCGGGGCACCGCCCAGCTGACGAGCACGCCGTCGCGCTCGAGCCGAAGGTCGTAGTGCAGGCGCCGGGCATGGTGCTCCTGGACGACGAAGCGGCGGCTGTCGTCCGACGCGCCGGCCGCGGCCCCGACCGAGACCGGGGCGGGCGAGACGGCGGCGGGCATCGGCTCGGGGGTGCGGTCGGCCGAGCGCTTGGCGAGGTAGGGGACGAGCGGTGCCGTGCGCGCCGGTGCCAGGGGAGCGAGCAGGTCGCCGAGGTTCGACGCGCGGTCGAGCATCTCGTCGAAGCGGAGGTGGCGCAGGCCGGGGTCGGCGAGCTCGTCCCACGTGCGCGGCGCGGCGACGGTGGGCTCGGCGCGGCCGCGCAGTGAGTACGGCGCGATCGTCGTCTTCGAGCCGTTGTTCTGGCTCCAGTCGAGGAAGACCTTGCCGGCGCGGGCGCTCCGCGTCATCTGGCTGACGACGAGATCGGGGTGATCGGCCTCGAGGGCCCGCGCGAGCTCCTTCGCGAGCATCGACGCCTGGTCGCTCGTCTGCGAGCCGTCGAGCGATGCGTACAGATGAATGCCCTTGCTCCCGCTCGTGACCGGGAAGAGCTGCATGCCCATGTCGTCGAGGATGTCGCGCACCCACCGCGCGACCTCCGCGCACTCCGCGAGCCCGACGCCCGGGCCCGGATCGAGGTCGAGCACGAGGCGATCGGGAGCGCCGCGCTCGCCGGCGTCGGTGAAGCGCCACTGCGGGACGTGCAGCTCGAGACTCGCGACCTGGGCGAGGTAGACGAGGGAGGCGACCTCGTCGACCAGCGGGTAGTCCTTGGCGCCGCTCGAGTGGTCGATCGGCAGACGGGGGAGCCACGACGGCGCGCCGCGCTCGAGATCCTTCGCGAAGAAGTCGGGGTGCTCGACGCCCTCGGGCCAGCGCTTGCGCGTCACCGGCCGTCGGTCGAGGTGCGGCAGCATCAGCGGCGCGATGCGGGAGACGTAGTCGATGACCTCGCCCTTGGTGGTGCCCGTCGCGGGGTAGAGCACCTTGTCGAGGTTCGACAGCCGCAGGCGACGACCGTCGACCCGGACCGTCTGCTCGCCTGCCATGGCGACAGGGTATTGCGCCACCCGCTTCTCGCGCGGGTGGGTTGCGGTGTGTACTGAGGGCATGAGAGCGATCTGGAAAGGTGCGCTGACCTTCGGACTCGTCAACGTGCCCGTCAAGGTGTACTCGGCGACGGAGGATCACGACGTTCCGCTGCATCAGGTCCACAACGCCGACGGCGGCCGCATCCGGTATCAGCGGATCTGCGAGATCGACGGCGAGGTCGTGCCGTACGCCGACATCGACAAGGCGTACGACGACGGCGATCGGACGGTGGTTCTGACGAAGGACGACCTCGCCTCGCTGCCGTCGGAGCGCAGCCGCGAGATCGACGTGGTCGAGTTCGTGCCGAGCGAGCAGATCGATCTGCTGACGCTCGACAAGGCGTACTACCTCGAGCCGGACTCGTCGTCGCCGAAGTCGTACGTGCTGCTGCGCCGGACCCTCGAGCAGACCGACCGCACCGCGGTGGTGCGGTTCTCGCTCCGTCAGAAGACGCGCCTGGCGGCGCTGCGGGTCCGAGGCGACGTCCTCGTGCTGCAGACCCTGCTGTGGGCCGACGAGGTGCGCGAGGCGGCGTTCCCGTCGCTGGATGAATCGGTGCGGATCTCGGCGAAAGAGCTGGAGCTGTCGGCATCCCTGGTCGAGAGCTTCTCGAGCGATTTCGACCCGGAATCCTTCACCGACGAGTACCAGGAGGAGCTGCGGACACTCATCGACGCCAAGCTCGAGAAGGGCGATGCGCTCGACACCTCCGAGACCTTCGGCGAACAGGCCGAGAAGGACGGCGGCGAGGTCATCGATCTGATGGAGGCGCTCCGCGCGAGCGTCGAGCGCAGTCGCGCGGCCCGATCGTCGAAGAGCGAGGCCGGCGACGGTGACGACGCGCCGACGAAGAAAAAGTCGTCGACGAAGAAGGCGCCCGCCAAGAAGAGCGCGAAGGCGTCCTGATCAGGACCGCGGCGGCTCGGAGTCGTCGCCGCGGTCGGATCGCTCCCCGGACGGGCCGTGCGCGTGCGGGTGGCCGTGCTGCTGGAACACCTGCGGGTCGAGGGCGAGCTCTTCGGCCTCGGCGGCGTCGGTGCGCCTGTCGGGACCGGCGGCCATCTCCGTCTTCGCCTTCCGCTTCTCGGCGAAGTAGTGCCAGACGATGAAGAACACGGTGCCGACCACCGCCGCCAGGAGGATGACGTCGATGTACTCCGCGACGAACTCGCCGACGCCCGGGATGAGGCTGACGGCGTAGCCGAAGATCGTCAGACCGAAGCCCCAGAGGACGGCCCCGATCAGGTTGTAGAGCGAGTAGCGGTGCCACGGCATCTTGCCGACGCCGGCCGCGACGGGAGCGAACGTGCGGACGATGGGAACGAACCGGGCGAGGATGACCGTGACGCCGCCGTACCGCTCGAAGAAGGCGTTCGTCCGTTCGACGTTGCGTCGGCTGAAAAGCCCCGACTCCTTGCGCTCGAATACGGCGGGACCGCCCTTGCGCCCGATGACGTACCCGACCTCGCCGCCGAGGAACGCCGAGAGGCCGATCAGCAGGCCGACGATCCAGACGTTGATCCCGAAGACGCCGTGCGGTGCGTGCGTGGCGGGGTTCGAGAGGAGGCCCGCCATGATCAGCAGGGTGTCGCCCGGCAGCAGGAAGCCGACCAGCAGACCGGTCTCGGCGAACACGATGAAGCAGACCACCAGCAGGGCCCACGGGCCTGCGGCGCTGATGATCGTTTCGGGATCCAACCAGGGGATGAGTGCGATCTGGTGCACAGCGTGTTCCCGTCGGTGTTCAAGAAGAGATGGGTCGGGCGAGCGCTCGATCCGTGCGGAAGGTGGGACTTGAACCCACACGCCGTGAAGCACAGGAACCTAAATCCTGCGTGTCTGCCAATTCCACCACTCCCGCGGACGGCTCAGTCTAACCAGCGCGGGTGCGCTCTCATCGTTGTTCCGGCTGAGATTTCGGGATGACCCGAAGCATCGCCGTTCAGCGGGGCGCGTCGCTCCCGGCCAGCTCCGACCGCACGATGTCGGCACCGGCCACCAGCGCGCTCAGTTTGTCGTGGGCGACGCCGCGGGGCAGCGGAGCCATGCCGCAGTTCGTGCTCGGGATCAGCTTGTCGGCGTCGACGAAGGCGAGAGCGCGCCGCAGGGTGTCGGCGACATCCTCGGGGGATTCGATCTCGTCGCTCGCGACGTCGATGGCGCCGAGCATGACCTTCTTGCCGCGGACGAGTTCGATGAGCTCCAGCGGGACGTGGGAGTGGTGGCTCTCGAGCGAGACGACGTCGATGGTCGAGCGCTGCAGGAGCGGGAAGGACTCCTCGTACTGGCGCCACTCGTCGCCGAGCGTCGCCTTCCAGTCGTTGTTCGCCTTGATGCCGTAGCCGTAGCAGATGTGCACGACAGTCTCGGCGCGGAGTCCTTCGGCCGCGCGCTCGAGCGCGGCGATGCCCCAGTCCTTCATCTCGTCGAAGAAGACGTTGAACGCCGGCTCATCGAACTGGATGACGTCGACGCCGGCCGCTTCGAGCTCTCTCGCCTCCTGGTTGAGGATCGTGGCGAACTCCCACGCGAGCTTCTCGCGGCTGGCGTAGTGCCGGTCGGCGAGGGTGTCGATCATCGTCATCGGGCCGGGAAGGGCCCACTTGATGGGCTGGTCGGTCTGCTCCCGGAGGAACACCGCGTCGTCGACGAACACCGGCTGTCGCCGGCTCACCGCTCCGACCACGGTCGGGACGCTCGCGTCGTAGCGGTCGCGGATGCGGACCGTCTCGCGCCGTGAGAAATCGACGCCGTCGAGGTGCTCGATGAAGGTCGTGACGAAGTGCTGACGCGTCTGTTCGCCGTCGCTGATGATGTCGAGGCCGCGACGGCGCTGCTCGTGCACCGCTGCGCGCAGTGCATCCTGCTTGCCCTCGACGAGCGCGTCGCCCGAGAGCTCCCAGGGCGACCACAGCACCTCGGGCTGGGCGAGCCACGCGGGCTTGGGCAGGCTCCCCACGATCGAGGTGGGGAGGAGGGTGTTCGTCATCGGGGATGCTCCATTGGTCATCGTGCGGGGGCGGTCGCGTACCCGGCGGCCCACTGGGTCAGGACCGTGCGATGGGGCGTCACGAAGTGCTCGTCGGTGTAGCGCCCCTGCGTGATTGCGAGCTGGCTGCGCTCGACACGGTCGTAGGTCACCGCCGTGGGCGAGAAGTCGTCGCGTTCGAGGGTCGGGCGGTAGACGCTGCCCGCGGGGGAGTCGGCGTTGTAGATCTCGGGTCGGTAGATCTTCTGGAAGGTCTCCATCGTGCTGATCGTGCCGATGAGCTGCAGATCGGTGTAGTCGCTCAGCAGATCGCCGCGGAAGTAAAAGGCGAGCGGAGCCGCGCTGCCGCGCGGCATGAAGTAGCGCACCTGCAGACCCATCTTCGCGAAGTACTCGTCGGTGAGTGAGAAGGAGTCCTGCTCGTACTCGGCTCCGAGGACGGGGTGGTGGGTGCCGTTGCGGCGGTACGTCCTGCTCGTCGAGACGCTGATGCAGACCACCGGCGGCAGGGGGAAGCGCTCGCGGTAAGCCTCCGACTCGAGGAAGTGCTGGAAGAGCTTGCCGTGGAGGACGCCGAAGTCCTCCGGCACGGTGAATGCCCCGCCGGCCTCGTTCACCGACGGCAGCAGCACGCTGAAGTCGTAGTCGCGGACGTACGACGAGAAGTTGTTGCCCACGATGCCCTGATGGCGCTCGCCGGTCAGGCGGTCGACGATGTGGACGTCGAGGACTTCGAGGAGCGGGAACTCCTGGTCGTCGCCCTCCGTGGCGAACCGCAGGTGCGCCGAGACGATGTCGAGCTCGGCCGTGTAGCGGTCGCCGTCGGCATTGTCTGCCGAAGCCAGGTCGTTGAGCCGCCGGTCGATCATCGTCAGCGCGTTCCGCAGGTTCTCCCGGCGGCGCTCGCCGCGGGCGAGGTTCGCGAAGTTGGTCGTGACGCGGGAGTCCGCCGACGGGGCGTAGTCCTCGTCGAAGCGGGTCGTCGTGATGCGGAACGTGAACTCGTTCGCCATGGTCAGCCAATCGGAGCGGAGCCCCGATGGGGCCGTGCGGACGTCGGTGATCTCATCGTCCGGCGATCGACTGCCCATCGGGTAATTGAGCGCTGCTATGCCGCGGCATAGGCTTCAGCTATGGCTAAGCGCTCGAACGGCATCACGCTGCAGCAGTTGCAGTACTTCATCGAGGTCGCCGCCGAGGGGTCGATCTCGGCGGCGGCCGATATCCTCTACGTCGCGCAGCCCACCATGTCGGCCGCGATGAAGGATCTGGAGGCCCGCGTCGGACGCGTTCTCCTCGCCCGCTCGGCCCGCGGTGCGACCCTGACCGAAGACGGGGTCGAGTTCCTCGGCTACGCCAGGCAGGTGGTGGAGCAGGCGGAACTCCTCGAGCAGCGCTATCTCGGGCGCCCACCGTCGCGCCGCCTTCTCGGGGTCTCGACGCAGCACTATTCGTTCGCCGTCGATGCGTTCGTTCGAATGGTGAAGAGCACGGGCGCGCCCGAGTACGAGTTCTCTCTCCGCGAGACGCGCACGTGGGACATCATCGAGGACGTTCGCACGCTCCGGAGCGAACTCGGCATCCTGTTCCGGAACGATTTCAACGGCAACGTCATCGACAAGCTCCTCCGCGATTCCGGACTGGCGTTCCACCCGCTCTTCGTGGCGGAGCCGCACATCTTCGTCTCGCGGCGGAACCCGCTGGCGGCGCGCGCCCGGGCGACCCTCGACGACCTCGTCGACCTGCCGAGGCTGACCTTCGACCAGGGGGCGAACAATTCGTTCTACTTCGCCGAGGAGATCCTCTCGACCCTCTCGAGCAAGCAGGAGATCCGGGTGTCGGACCGGGCGACGATCTTCAACCTCATGATCGGCCTCGACGGATACACGATCTCGACGGGCATCATCAGCGACGACCTCGACCCCGAGATCGTCGCGGTGCCGCTCGAGGTCGACGAGCGGATTGAGATCGGCTGGATCGGGCGGACCGCCGTCCCGCTCACCGAGCAGGCCCAGCGCTACCTGGCGGACGTGCGCGCCGTCGTGACGGAGTTCGGCATCGAGCTCCTCGGCTGAGGGTCGCCCCGGGCGCTCTGACCGGTGGACTGTGGAGAGTCGGTGCAGCGACCGAACGGTGCGCGACAGGATGCTGCGCGTGAGTTCCCCCATCCGAGACACCCCGGCGCGCGCGGCGTCGCAGACCCTCGTCGATCGCGTGCGTGATCGCCTCCGCGGCGAGGGGATCGATCCGGCGAGCGCGCCGGACATCGCGTCGCGGGTCGCGGCCTCGGAGGTGCGGCGCTACAACGACTTCGCCCTCGCGCGCGGGCATGCTCCCGTCGACGACGAGGCTGCCGCGGTCCGCGAGGTGCTGGCATCGGTGTCGGGGTATGGGCCGCTGCAGGCGCTGCTCGATGACCCCGGGGTCGAGGAGGTCTGGATCAACGCACCCGACCGCGTCTTCGTGGCTCGGGGCGGGCGCAGCGAGCGCGTCGCCCTGGTCCTCACCGAGGCGCAGGTGCGCGATCTGGTCGAGCGGATGCTGCACGCCACCGGGCGCCGGGTGGACCTGAGTCAGCCCTTCGTCGACGCGTCGCTGCCCGACGGCAGCCGGCTTCACGTCGCCATCCCCGACATCACGCGCCACTGGGCCGTCAACATCCGGAAGTTCCTGCGTGCGCATCGGACGCTCGACGACCTCGTCGTGCACGGATCGCTCGAGGGCGAGACGGCCTCGATGCTCCGACAGGCGGTCGCTGCGGGCCGGACGATCATCGTCTCGGGAGCCACCCATGCCGGCAAGACGACGATGCTGCGCGCCCTCGTCGCGGCGAGTCCGGCGTCGCATCGCATCATCACGGTCGAGGAGACGTTCGAACTCGCCGTCGACGTGCCCGACATCGTCGCACTGCAGGGGCGGCAGGCCGGACTCGAGGGGGCAGGGGAGGTCACGCTCCGCCGACTGGTCAAGGAGGCGCTGCGGATGCGGCCCGACCGCCTCGTCGTCGGCGAGGTGCGCGACGCGGAGGCGCTCGATCTCGTCCTCGCCCTCAACACGGGTGTGCCGGGCGCGGCGACGGTGCATGCCAACTCGGGCTCGGACGCGCTTCGCAAGCTCGCCGCGCTGCCGCTCCTGGCCGGGCGCAACATCGACGCCGGCTTCGTCCAGCGGGCGCTGGCCTCCTCGGTCGACCTCGTCGTGCACTGCGAGCTCGGCGTCGACGGTCGCCGCCGCGTCGCCGAGATCGTGTCGCCCGTCGGCACGGTGGACGATGACGAGGTCACGGTCCGCACCGTCTATCGGGGACGTCGGTGATCCTCGGGTGGGGCGGCCTGCTCGCCGCGGGCGTGCTGCTGACACTCTCGCCGTGGCTGTGGCCGCCGGCGCAGCGGGCACCGCGCGAACGCGCCCCGGGATGGACCGAGCGGACATGGCAGCTCGCGGGCTATGCGCACGCCCCGGTCGGCCGATTGGCCGTGCTCTGCGTGGGCGCGGCCGCCGTCGCCGCAGCCGTCGCCTGGACGCTGACCGCGTTGCCGGTCGTGGCTCTCGTCTCCGCTTTCGCCGGAGGCGTGGCGCCGGTCGCGTGGCTCCGCGACCGAGCGCGTCGCCTCCGTCGCGCTCGCCGCGCGCTCTGGCCGGACGTGTGCGACCTCCTCATCTCGGCGGTGCGAGCCGGCATGCCCCTGGCCGAGGCCATCGCGTCGCTCGCGCAAGCGGGCCCGCCCGCCCTCCGGTCCGCGTTCGCCGGCTTCGCGCGCGACATCGCCGTCTCGGGGCACTTCGACTCGAGCGCGCTCCGACTGAAGGCGATGCTGGCGGACCCGGTGGCCGATCGCATCATCGAATCACTGCGCATGGCGAGGCAGGTCGGCGGCACGGAGCTCGTTCCCGTGCTCCAAACGCTGTCGTCGTCGGTGCGAGCGGAAGTCGCGCTTCGCGCGGAGGTGGAGGCACGCCAGTCGTGGATCCGCGGCGCCGCCGTGCTCGGGCTCGTCGCGCCCTGGGTGATCCTCGCCCTGCTGGCCTCCCGGCCGGAGGGAGCACGCGCGTACGGGAGCGGCGAAGGGATCGTCCTCGTGGTGGGCGGCGCGGTGATCTCGGTCGTCGCCTACCGGCTCATGCTCCGGATAGCGCGGATCAGCGAGCCTCGGCGGTGGACGACGTGAGCGATACGGGCGAACTCGCGACGGCGGTGCTCCTCGGCACGACCCTCGCTGCCGGCATCCTGCTCGTGGGCACCCGTCTGCCGCGCTGGTCGGCTCCGAGCCTCGTGAGGCGTATCGCTCCCTATCTGCGAGACGTCGCCGATCCTCTCGGGCTCACCCCGCTCACCCCGCCGGTGGCACGCGGCATCGCGTCCCGACACGGCTGGTGGGGTCGCGCGATGAGCGCCGGCTCCGCATGGGGAGCCCTGGAGGTTCGGCTGCGGCGCGCCGGGTGGGACCTGTCGGCGCCGCGGTTCCGTGCTCGGCAGCTCGCGGGTGGCGTCGCCGGACTCGTTGCGGGGGGAGCGCTCGTCGTCGTCCTCGCGGTGGTCGGTCGATTCTGGTGGGGCAGCGCGGTGCTGCCTCTCCTGTGCGCGGCCGCCGGTGGCGCGGTTCTGCCGTGGCTGCTGCGCATCGCGGAGACCCGGCGCAGCCGGCTCATCCGCGAGGAGGTTCCCACGGTGCTGGAGTTCCTCGCCCTCTGTCTGTCGGCGGGGGAGGGTCTTCCCGAGTCGCTGCGGCGGGTGAGCGCGGTGGGTGCGGGCGAGCTCAATCGGCACCTGCGCGCGGTTCTGCTGGCCACGGGCACCGGATCGCCCCTGGCCGACGCGCTCACCGACATGGCGCGCTCGGTGGATGTGGCACCCGTGTCACGGGCCGTCGACCACCTGGTGGCGGCCATCGAACGGGGTGCACCACTCGCGCAGGTGCTGCAGGCGCAGGCCGTCGACGCTCGTGACGATGCGAAGCGGGTCCTCATCGAGCAGGCGGGACGGAAGGAGATCCTCATGCTTCTGCCGCTCGTCTTCCTAGTGCTGCCGCTGTCGGTGATCTTCGCGATCTTCCCCGGCATCGTCATGCTGCGGCTCGGGGTGTGAGAGATGTGCCCTTCGGGGCGAGGGAAGAAGGAGGAAGCGATGAGAACGATGATCCGCACGTTGCGGGATGCTGCCCAGGCACTGCGCGAGGACGAGACCGGGGACGTGCCGGGTTGGGTGCTGGTGACTCTGATGACCGCCGGGCTCGTGGTCGTCATCTGGGCGCTCGCCGGGCCCGCGCTGTCGGGCCTGTTCGAACAGGCGATCGGTCGTGTGTCGGGATTCTGAGGCGGCCGCGCTCGCCGCGGACGAGCGCGGTTCGGCGCCCGTCGAGTTCGTGCTCGTCTCGGCGCTGCTCACCGTGCTCACTCTGGGCGTGCTGCAGCTGGGGGTGGCTGTCTACGTCCGCGGCGTCGCTCTGGACGCGGCTGTCGACGGCGCCTTCCATGCGGCACTCGCCGACGTCCCGGATGCCGACGGCGCTGCCCGAGCCCGCGACATCCTGACGCGCACGGTGGGCGCGGGATTCGTCCAGCGGTCGGACACCCGCGTGGTGGTCGCGGGCGGGCGCCCCACCGTCGAAGTCAGGCTGACGGTGACCCTGCCCGTCGCGGGGCTCGTGGGGATACCGGGGGGATGGGAGGTGCGCGCTCATGCGCCGCTCGAGACCTTCGAGTGACCTGCGCGGTGACGACAGCGGATCCGCGGCCCTCGAGTTCATCGTCGCCGGATGCGTCCTGCTCGTCCCGCTGGTCTACCTCGTCGTCGCTCTGGGCGCCGTGCAGTCCCAGGCACTGGGCGTCCAGGCGCTGGCGCGACAGCTCGCCCGCGTCGTCGCCACGGCACCCGCCGACCGTGCGGGCGCCGCCCTCGTCGACGCGACCCGGGCGACGATCGCCGAGCAGTACGGACTGGGTGCCGCGGACCTCGACATCGAGGTGTCCTGCGCCGCACCCGGGGACTGTCCGCAGCCCGGAACGCTCGTGACGGTGACGGTCCGCTCCGCTGCGTCCCTCCCGCTCGTGCCGCCCGTTCTCGGTCTGGATTCGATCGCCGAGGTCCCCGTCGAGGCTCGCGCCGTCCAGCGCGTCTCCCGCCTGTGGGGAGCATCGTGATTCGCGCACCGCATCGGCTGCGCGACGACGAGGACGGGCGGATCCTCCTCCTGGCCATCGGGTACGCGCTCCTCGCGCTCGCCGTCGTCTTCGTAACCGCGAACGCGCTGACCCTCCACCTCGCTCAGCAGCGCGCCGAAACGGTCGCGGATGCCGCCGCGCTCGCCGCCGCGGATGGTTTCGACGTCGTCGTCGGCCCGGCGGGCGCGGACGCTCGCCTGGATGCGGCCGAGGTCGCACGCCTCGCGGCGGAGGTCGTCGCCGCGTCGCCCGACGCCTCGCTCGTCGCCGCGACCACGGCAGACGGCGTGTCGGCACGGGTCACCGTGGCGACCGTGTGGCAGCCGCCGATCGTGTCGATGTTCGTGCCGGACGGCGTGCGGCTCTCAGCGACCGCGACGACCCGCGTCGCGCTCCGGTGACGTGACGGCCCGCGCGATGGCCGCGCGCGGCGACGCAGGTCAGCACGTCTCGAAGACGTGATCCGGGTCGCCCGGTGTCGTGAGGTCGCGATCGCGCAGCACCACCGACCGGGGAGTGGCGGGGTCCGCGCACACCTCCGCCCAGTCGCGGGGGAGGTTGTCGGTGTACTCGATGTCGACGACCGCGTCGCCGTACACGTCCGTGTACGCGTCGCACTCCGCAAAGGCGGCGCATTCTTCGACCACCGCGAAATCGAACCCGGCCTCGTCGCGGAGTGTGCGTGCGTACTCGGCGGCGTTCTTCTGGCCGGCCGCGAGGCCGGCCCCGTGCGCGACCTCGACGTAGGCCGTCGCGAGCGCCAGATTGCCCGCGACGTCGAGCACGCCTTCCGAGCGCGTGAACGAGTCCAGGTTGTCGAACTCGACGGCGTCGAAGCCGTCGTCGGCGCAGCCGCGGATCCATTCGCCCACGATGTCGACGATCCGATCGCGCTTGTCCGCGCTCGAGGTGTCGAGCAGCACCTCGTCCGGCCAGTCGGGGTCGATGAGCGGTTCGCCGCCGACGGTGACGAGCAGGTCGGCATCCCAGAGGTCCCGTTCGCCCGGCTGCGTCTGGAAGCCGTTGACGTAGCAGATCGAGTACCGGCCCTCGGCGGGTGCGGCACCGCGATCGCGCCCGACGATCCCGACGCCGTCGTCCGGCTCGTAGGCGCCGCCCAGCTGATAGTCGGGCACCGCTCCGGCGGGCGGTGGTGCGACGCTCGCATCCCGCGGCGCAGCGCCGTCCGAGATCACCGGCGCACAGCTCGTCAGCAGCACCGCGACGCCCGCCGTGACGACGGCCGCGCGCGTCCTCCTCACGGTCGCCCCGCTACGCCGCATCATCAGGGGCGTCCGGGTGCGGCCCGCGAGCCGGCGGCCGCGACCCGCCGGCTCGTGGCACGAACCGCGGAACCCAGCGCACGAACCCGCCCGCGCCGACGAGTCCGAGGACGCCCATGACGGCCGCGGCGATCGGCAGCGACGCCACCGCCGTGATGCCCGAGATCACCAGCGGCGCCACCGCACCGCCCGCGTCGGTGAGGGTCCGCCACGACCCGAGGAACGGGGCCGGGTTCGCCGCCGGGGCGACATCGGCCCCGAGGGTCAGCAGGATGCCGCTGGAGAGGCCGTTGCCGACGCCGAGGACGGCGGCGAACAGCGCGAAGAACAGCTCGGGCTGTGCGCTCGCGGCGGTCAGGGCGAGTGCGATGAGGCCCGAGCTCATCAGGATCATCGCGGGCAGCGCCGCCCACAGTCGGCCGAACCGGTCCATCACCTGGCCGCTCGCGTAGAAGAGCGCGAAGTCGATGGCGCCCGAGACCCCCACGACGAGAGCGATCGTCGAGCCGTCGAGTCCGATCGCGACGCCCCACAGCGGGAGGAGCACCTGCCGGGTCGAGCGCAGCGCCGACAGCGACGCCGCGGCGACGCCGAGCCGCGCGAGCACGTCGCGGTTTCGCCAGGCCGTGCGGACGACGCCGGTGCCCGGCAGGCGTCGCGCCGGGACGGGCGCCGGCGCGACGGCATCCCCCTTCTCATTGCGGGCGATGGCCGGGGGAGCGGCGAGCCGCTTCTCGGGCTCGGGCCCGAACGCGACGAGCGCGATCATGGCGACGAGGCACACCCCGAAGAACCAGATCGTGGCGTGCTCGTCGCCGAAGACCCACAGCAGCAGTGCGGCGATGAACGGGCCGACGAACATGCCGAGACGGAAGCTCCCGCCCAGCAGCGACAGTGCACGTGCACGGAACGTCAGCGGCACGCGCGTCGTCATGAAGGCGTGCCGCGCGACGCCGAAGGCCGCCGCGCAGATGCCGATGACGAAGACGGATGCCGCGAACACCCCCAGAACTGGCGCGAAGGCCATGGCTGTCACGCCGCCGAGCGCGAGCACACCGGCGATGATCATCGTCGCCCGCTCGCCGATGCGCGCGACCGCCCACCCGGCCGGCAGGTTGCCGCACAGCTGGCCGACGACGAGGGCCGCGGCGACGAGCGCGGAGGTCGCGACGTCGGCACCCAGCTGCGAGGCGATCACCGGGATGAGCGGGACGACCGCGCCCTCGCCGAGCCCGAAGAGCGTCGTAGGACCGTAGATCATCGGCGCCAAGCGCCACAGAACCCGCCGGATCGGCTCGGATTCGTCGCTGGCTCCCATTGCTTCCACGTTACTCTGGAGTGTCATGCTCGAATTCGATATCTCCGCCGACATCCAGGCCTTGCGCTCCACGTTCGCCGACATCCAGGCCGTGGTCGACGTCGAGGCGCTCAAGGCCGAGATCGCGCGGCTGTCCGACGAGGCCGGCCAGCCCGACCTCTGGGACGATGTCGAGCGTGCTCAGAAGGTCACCAGCGCGCTCAGCCACCGCCAGGCCGAGCTCAAGCGCGTGAGCGACGTCGAGCGCCGCCTCGACGACCTCGACGTCCTCGTCGAGCTGGCCGTCGAGATGGACGACGACGAGTCCGCCGACGAGGCGCGCAAAGAACTCGCGCAGCTCGAGGACGTCATCGGTCAGCTCGAGGTGCAGACGCTGCTCGACGGCGAGTACGACGAGCGCTCCGCCGTCGTGACGATCCGCTCGGGTGCCGGCGGCGACGACGCCACCGACTTCGCCGACATGCTCCTGCGCATGTACCTGCGCTGGGCCGAGCGGCACAAGTACCCCGTCAAGGTGATGGACACCTCCTACGCCGAAGGTGCGGGCATCAAGTCCGCCACCTTCGAGGTCGATGCCCCCTACGCCTACGGCACGCTGTCGGTCGAGGCCGGCACCCACCGCCTCGCGCGCATCAGCCCGTTCGGCTCGGCCGACAAGCGCCAGACGAGCTTCGCCGCCGTCGAGGTCATCCCCGTCATGGAGGAGGCCGTCGAGGTCGAGGTGCCCGAGAACGACATCCGCGTCGACGTCTTCCGCTCGTCGGGTCCCGGCGGGCAGTCGGTCAACACGACGGACTCCGCCGTCCGCATCACCCACATCCCGTCGGGCATCGTCGTGTCGATGCAGAACGAGAAGTCGCAGATCCAGAACCGCGCCGCCGCCATGCGCGTTCTGCAGACCCGACTCATGCTCCTGCAGCGCGAGGAGGAGGCCGCGAAGAAGAAGGAGCTCGCCGGCACGATCACGGCGAGCTGGGGCGATCAGATGCGCTCCTACTTCCTCTACGGCCAGCAGCTCGTGAAGGATCTGCGCACCGGACACGAGGTCGGTAACCCCACCACGGTGTTCGACGGAGACCTCGACGGCTTCATCGCCGCCGGCATCCGGTGGCGCAAGCGCAAGGACGACGACGCCTGACCGAGTGCTGAGCAGTGGATGCCGCGGCGCGCGGGTGTCGCGTCCGGCTTCGGCGAACGGCCCGCTTAGGCTCATCGAGTCATGATCCGGTTCGAACACGTCAGCAAGCGGTATCGCGGCACCTCGAAGCCCGCGCTCAGCGACGTCGACTTCGAGATCCAGCGCGGCGAGTTCGTCTTCCTCGTCGGCGCCTCGGGCTCGGGGAAGTCGTCGTGTCTGCGGATGATCCTTCGCGAGGACACCGCATCGGAGGGGCGCGTCGTCGTGCTCGGTCGCGACCTGCGGGGTCTGTCCACCCGCAAGGTGCCGTACTTCCGCCGCCACATCGGATCGGTGTTCCAGGACTTCCGCCTGCTGCCGAACAAGACGGTCTTCCAGAACGTCGCCTTCACCCTGCAGGTGATCGGCTCCTCGCGCGCGTTCATCTCGCAGGCGGTGCCCGAGGCGCTCGCGCTCGTCGGTCTCGCGGGCAAGGAGAAGCGCTTCCCGCACGAGCTCTCCGGCGGTGAGCAGCAGCGCGTCGCGATCGCGCGCGCCATCGTCAACCGGCCCCAGGTGCTGCTCGCCGATGAGCCCACCGGAAACCTCGACCCCGCCACATCGGTGGACATCATGCAGCTGCTCGCGCGCATCAACGCCAACGGCACGACCGTGGTGATGGCCACGCACGAGGCCGGATTCGTCGATCAGATGCAGCGGCGCGTCATCGAACTGAGCGGCGGCGTCATGGTGCGCGACGAGGTGGGCGGCGGCTACGGCGACACGTCCGCGTTGCCGAGTCTCGCCCCCGAGCCCGCCCGCGGCGCGGCCGCCGTGGCGGCGCTCACGGCCGTGCTCGAGCTGCAGCGCGAGATCGCCGAGACTCCGCCGACGGCCCACGTGCCGGCCGAACCGCAGCCCGAGTCGCAGCCGGCGCCTGCCGCATCGACCGAGACGCGCGGCATCCCGATCGTCGCGCCACCGGTCGACCTCGCCGACCTCGGTCTGCCCGACGTCGCGAGCCGGCTCGGCCTCGACGAGCGCGAGGGCGGAGATGAAGTGGGGCCCACCTCGTGAGAGTCGGACTGATCCTCGGCGAGGCCCTCACCGGCCTCCGCCGCAACGCATCGATGGTGATCTCCGTCGTGCTCGTGACATTCGTGTCGCTGACGTTCGTCGGCGCGGCGATGCTCATGCAGATGCAGATCGGCAAGACGCAGGACTACTGGGTCGAGCGCGCGCAGGTCGCCGTCTTCATGTGCCGCGACGACTCGGGCGTGCCCACGTGCGCGAACGGGGCGGCGACGGACGAGCAGCTCGCCGAGGTCGCCTCGCGCCTGGAGGGACCCGCGTTGGCGAGCGTCGTGAGCGACGTCCGCTTCGAGAGCAGCCAGGAGGCGTACGACAACGTGCTGAGCCTCATGGGCTCGGACTACGCGGAGTTCATCTCGCCGGAGCAGTTGAACAACACCTATTGGGTGACGCTCGTCGATCCTTCGCAGAGCGACGTGGTATCTGAGGCCTTCGGCGGCATGGACGGGGTCGAGGAGGTCGCCGATCAGATGCAGTATCTCGATCCGCTGTTCTCCGCGCTCACGGTGGCCACCTACGTCGCCATCGGCATCGCGGGGCTCATGCTCATCGCGGCCGTGCTGCTGATCGCGACGACCATCCGGCTGTCGGCCTACGCGCGGCGACGGGAACTCGGCATCATGCGCCTCGTCGGGGCATCGAACAGGTTCATCCAGACGCCGTTCATCCTCGAGGGCGTCTTCGCCGCCCTCATCGGGTCCGCCCTCGCGAGCGGAGCGATCATCGCCCTCGTCCAGGTCGGCGTCGAGCAGTACCTCGCCAGCCAGATCGACTTCGTGACGACCTGGGTCGACATGTCGGATGTCGCGCTCGTCGTGCCCGCCGTCATCGCCATCGGCGTGCTGCTCGCCGCCGTGTCGGCCGGATTCGCCATCCGGCGTTGGCTCCGCACATGACGTCGCACCGTCGGTCGCATCGAACGCCCGGTCGCCCGTAGACTGTAGGGCTGCGCCGATTGCACCAGCGGAAGGGGGCGCGTGATGCCGAAGGAACAGGGTGAGAAGCTCGTCGCGAGCAACAAGCGCGCTCGCCACGACTACGCGATCGAGAAGACCTACGAGGCGGGACTCGTCCTCACGGGCACCGAGGTCAAGTCTCTGCGACAGGGCCGGGCGAACCTGACCGACGGATACGCGTACATCGACGGCGGGCAGGCCTTCCTCGACGCGGTGCACATCCCCGAGTACTCGCAGGGCCACTGGACCAACCACGCTGCGAAGCGCACGCGCAAGCTGCTGCTCCACAAGGAGGAGATCATCAAGCTCTCCCACGCGGTGAGCGCCGGCGGATACACCCTCGTCCCGCTTCGCCTGTACTTCTCCGACGGGCGAGCGAAGGTCGAGATCGCCGTCGCGAAGGGGAAGCGCGAGTTCGAGAAGCGCCAGACCATCCGTGAGCGCGAGGACAAGCGCGAAGCCGAGCGCGCCATGCGCACCCGCAACCGCCTGGGCGACTGACCGCGGGAGCTCCGCGGCCGTCGTCCTATTTCGCGGAGAACCGTCCCTCGACCGAGGCGGTGACGACGATGTCGTCGGGGCGCAGGTCGATCTGTCCGCCTCCCGCGTCGCCGAAGGCGGCGGCGCGCGCGAAGCGCATCTCCGGGGCACCGGGGGAGCCGGGGCCGCTCAGCAGGCCCGTATCGGCGATCTCGAGCGCCTCCACGCTCGTGCGGCCGAGCGCGGTCGCGTAGGCGGCCGCGCGGTCGACCGCGCGGCGCACCGCCGTGGTGGCGACGTCGCGCTCGAGGCGCGTGCGGGTGCCGGGGGTCAGCTGCCAGTCGACGTGGGAGATGCGGACGTCGTCGAGCCGCGCCGTTGCGGCCACCCAGGTCGACAGAGCGCCGACGTCGACGAACGTCGCGGTGAGAGGCACGGTCGCGTGATGCACGAGCTCGCGGCGCTGTCCCTGCCCGTCCCACGGGCGGTCGGACCAGACGGCCGTCGTGCCGGCGGTCCACGTCGACACGGAGCCGTCGCTGCTCGATCTCTCGAGCCCGTCGCGGACGGCGGCGAGAGTGTCGGTCGCGCGGGCCACGACACTGTCGCGGTCGTCGCCCTCGACGGCGACGGCGAGGTGGAGGACGGCGAGCTCCGGATGCTGGTGCGTCTCCGCGTCGCCGCGGACGGTGATGACGATCTCGGCCATGCTCCGACTCTAGAACGACGCTACCCGGGAATGGCGGGGCGCTCGCTCAGGTTGTAGGCTGTGAAGCTCGGGTGCGCGGCATCCGATCTGCAATTCAACAGAGCGACAGCGGCCCTTCGACAGAAGGCTCATGGGGATGATCGGTTTCGACATCGCCTGTGTGTCGGTGAGAAGCGGGCCGAGGATGCAGGGTCATCTCGTTAACGATCTCTGCAAAACCATAAGTGCCGAATCCAAGCGCACTGACTTCGCCCTCGCTGCGTAAGCGAGCCCGATAGTCCGTCAGACCGTGTGTGATCCCGCCACGGATCCTGGCGTCATCTAGGGATCTTGCTGTGTGACGGCGTTCGGACGTCACGCGGGACTCTTTCCGGACTGGGCCCGTCGACTTATGTGTCTGTACTGAAAGTCGGGGCCGAGCAGAACGCCTCTACAGACTGCGCCCGGAGAAGACGCCGTATCTCAGCGATGGACGGGGGTTCGATTCCCCCCATCTCCACCACTGCCGCTGTCGCGACACGCAGAAGCCCCCGACCTCGCGAGAGGTTCGGGGGCTTCTGTCATTGCGGGTCAGGTCTTGTTGCGGATCGAACGCATCAGCCACGCGATGACCGCGATGATCACGATCGCGATTCCGATGAAGAGGAGGAAGCGCAAGGCCTCGACGAGGGCGCCCGTGAACAGCAGCACGAGGCCGATGATGATGAGGATGATGGCGAGTACTGGCATGCACTCACTGTGGCGCGCGCGGGGGCGCCGCGGCATCCGCTTGACCTGAGGGTCGCGACGTTCTAGGGAGACCCGTCCGCGAAGCGCGTGCCCTGATGGAATCGAAGCGCCGGCTCCGGTCCTGACACGTCCCAGATGGAGCTGTGACGGCTCCCGCCCCGCGGCCCGGCCACGCGGTAGGTGGCGAGCACGATCGTCGGTGCCAGGTGCTCGAAGGTTCAGTCGTCCGTCTCGGGCGTCCGCCGCGCCGGCTCTTCGAGGAGCTCGATCAGCACGTCCGAGCGGGTCCACATTCGGCCGGAGCGGCCGATCTCGCGGAAGTCCGGATGCAGCAGGCTCCGCACCCGCCGTGCGTCGTGTCTCGTGTCGCTCGAGAGCAGGTCGATCTCGGCAGCGCGCACGACGGCGATGACATCCTGTGCGACCGCCGGCGTCGCGACGGTCGCCGTCTCCGCGATCGACACGTCAGCGTCGCTCGACGATGGCGAGATTCGCCTTCGTGTCGGCGACCTGCACGTAGCCCTCGCCGAAGTAGTAGGTGATGCCGTAGCCGGCCTCGTCCACCGTCAGCGCGAACGCGGGGTCCTCCGTGAGGAAGGCGCCGTCACCGTCGTCCTCGCGGATCCACCCGTCGCTCTCGAGGGCCTCCTGCGTCGACTCGGCCTCGGCGGCGGTGAGCGGCGCCCATCCGAACTGGAGGATGTTCCCGCCGGGCTCGGCGGGATTGGTCCAGGTGCACATCACGCCCGCCGAGATCTCCTCGTCGGCGAGCAGGAACGGCTCCTGCTCGTACTCCCAGCCCTGACCTTCGAGCTCGGTGAAGCTGGCCTCGCCGATGATGTTCTCGCACGTCGGGTCGGGCAGCGCCGGAGTCGACGCCGTGGCCTCCGGCGTGGCGACGGGGGACGACGGAACGGCCCCCGCTTCGGGCGGAATGGTCGCCTGCGGTTCGGGGCTGGAGCAGGCGGCGAGGGACAGAGCCGCAGCGGCCAGCAGCGAGGGCAGCGTGAGGCGCGATGCGCGGGACGCGGTCATGAGTGGGGGACTCCGGTCAGGGGGTTCGGGTGAGCAGCTCGAGGAACGTGTCGTGAAGCGCTCCGTTGGTGGCGAGCGACGATCGGGTCGACAGGGTCTCCGCCCCGTCGATGTCTGTGAAGCGGCCGCCGGCCTCGGTCACGATCGGCACGAGCGCGGCGATGTCGTACTCCTTGACCCCGAACTCGGCGACGAACTCGAGCCGGCCCTCGGCGAGCAGCGCGTAGGGCCAGGCATCGCCGTAGCCGCGGTCGCGCCAGACCCGGCGGGCGAGCGTCACGAGCTGATCGGAGCGGCCGACGGCATCCCATTGCTGGATGCTCTGGAAGCTGATGCTCGCTTGCGCCAGGTCGTCGACCCTCGAGACCGAGAGACGTCGGGGCGCGGTCTCGCCCGGGACGTTCGTCCACGCCCCGAGGCCCGATGCCGCCCACCAGCGGCGACCGATCGCCGGCTGGCTCGCCACGCCGACGCGCGGCACCCCCTCGACGGCGAGGGAGATGAGGGTCGTCCACATCGGGATGCCCTTGAGGTAGTTGGCCGTCCCGTCGATCGGATCGATGATCCACCGGCGGGCGGTGTCGCCGGAGGAGCCGAACTCCTCGCCGAACACGCCGTCCTCCGGGCGCTCCCGCTCGAGGAGGTCGCGGATCGCGCGCTCGGTGGCGAGGTCGGCCTCGGTCACGTGCGTGTGGTCGGCCTTCAGCTGGACGTCGAGGTCCGCGGCGTCGAAGCGCGCCATGCTGACGGCATCGGCGGCGTCCGCGAGACGGAGGGCGAGATCGAGGTCGGCGGAGAGATCGCCGTCGAACGGCGCGGGCACGGCGGAGGCGGCGTCGTTCGGGGTCACGAGTACAGGATACGACGCGCCCGGCGGCTCGATTGGCGAGCGGCGCGATGATTTGGTAACGTCATTCCTCGGTTCGCCTCGCGGTGAACAGCCCGCACCTCTAGCTCAATCGGCAGAGCAACTGACTCTTAATCAGTGGGTTCTCGGTTCGAGTCCGAGGGGGTGCACGGATAGCCCCGACAACTCTCGCCAGTTGTCGGGGCTTTCTTCTTGCCCGCGCGCACCCGGCGGTCAGAGCCCGACGGGTGCGGTCCGCCACCGCGAACCCGTCGCATCCTGCTCCCCGGGCCGCGTGACGACCGCAGGAGGCGACGAGTCCGCAGTCGGGATCCCGTCTCCGCAGCCGACTCGCGCATCGCGCCGCGGTCGTAGGCTGAGCCCATGACCGCTCCCGAAGTCGTGCTCGTCGCTGCCGCCCGCACACCGCAGGGCCGCCTGCAGGGCGCCCTGTCGAGCCTCACCGCGCCGCAGCTCGGTGGGCACGCGATCGCCGGCGCCCTCGCGTCGGCGAGCATCGACCCGAGCGAGGTCGACGCCGTCATCCTCGGCCAGGTGCTGCCGGCGGGGAACGGGCAGAACCCCGCCCGCCAGGCATCGCTCGCGGCCGGCATCGGCTGGGACGTCGCCGCGTCGAGCGTCAACAAGGTCTGCCTCTCCGGTCTCACCGCGATCATCGACGCGGCGCGCATGATCGCCGTCGGCGACGCCACCGTGGTCGTCGCGGGAGGCATGGAGTCGATGAGCCGTGCTCCGCACCTGCTGCCGAACTCGCGGGCGGGCTTCACCTACGGTTCGGTCGAGGTGCTCGACCACATGGCCCACGACGGACTCACGGACGCGTACGACCGCGAGAGCATGGGTGCGTCGACCGAACGCCTCAACCCGCGCTTCGAGATCACACGGGAACAGCAGGATGCCGTCGCCGCGCGCTCGCACCAGCGTGCCGAGGCCGCGCGAGCGGCCGGCCGCTTCGACGCCGAGATCGTCGCGGTCCCCGTGCCGCAGCGCCGGGGCGAGCCCGTCCTCGTCGACGCCGACGAGGGGATCCGTCCGGGCACGACGCCCGAGACCCTCGCCGGCCTCCGCGCCGCGTTCGCGAAAGGCGGCACGATCACCGCGGGCAATGCGTCGCCGATCTCGGACGGCGCCGCCGCCGTGGTACTGACGACCCGCGATCACGCCGCGGCGCGCGGCTGGACCGTCCTCGCCGCCCTCGGCGCGAACGGGCAGGTCGCCGGTCCCGACAACTCCCTGCACGAGCAGCCCGCGGCGGCGATCGAGCGCGCTCTGGCGAAGGCCGGACTGACGGCGGCGGATCTCGACATCGTCGAGATCAACGAAGCATTCGGCGCCGTGGTCGCGGCATCCGAGCGACGACTCGGAATAGACCCCGATCGCGTCAACCCCGACGGCGGCGGCATCGCTCTCGGCCATCCGATCGGGGCGTCCGGAGCACGCCTCGTCGTCCACCTCGCCCACGAGCTCGTGCGACGCGGCTCCGGGCGCGGCGTCGCCGCCCTGTGCGGCGGCGGCGGTCAGGGCGAAGCGCTGATCCTCAGCCGCTGACGACGGCGATGCGGGTCAGCGCTTGCGCTTGATGCGCTCGGCGAAGACCTCGTCGCGGTCCACGGGCGAGTCGCCCGCGATGAGCTTTCCGCGGGCACCGCGGTAGCTGTCGACGACGGAGCCGATGGCGAGGGCCAGTGTGATGCCCCAGCTGAGCCAGGCGAGGGCGGTGCGCCACGTGAACGGCTCATCGTTCTTCATCGAGCGGAGCAGCGTGATGCCGCCGGTGATGGCCGAGAGGAGGCCCGTGCCGAAGAGGTACTTGCGCATATCACAAACGTAGCTGGCCCCCGAGGGTGCCGGGGGCGCCGGGTAGTGTGGGACGACCGCCGATCGCAGCCTGGAGGCATGCATGAGCACCGCTGATTTCGTCGTCGTCGCCAATCGGCTTCCCGTCGACCGGAACACCGATGAGACGGCGGCGGAGGACTGGCGACGATCTCCGGGGGGTCTCGTCACGGCGCTCGAGCCCGTCATGCGACGGACCGAGGGCGCCTGGGTCGGCTGGCCCGGCCGCCCCGATCTCGAGGTCGACCCGTTCGACTTCGACGGCATGCACCTCGTCCCCGTCGCGCTGAGCGCCGCCGATGTCGAGGACTACTACGAGGGCTTCTCGAACGACACGATCTGGCCGCTCTACCACGACGTCATCGCCGCCCCGCGGTACCGACGCAACTGGTGGGAGGCCTATCAGCGCGTCAACAGGCGCTTCGCCGAGGCCGCCGCGGCCGTCGCCGCCGAGGGCGGCACGGTGTGGGTGCAGGACTATCAGCTGCAGCTCGTCCCGAAGCTGCTGCGGGACCTCCGGCCCGACCTCACGATCGGCTACTTCCATCACATCCCGTTCCCCGCCTACGGCCTCTACTCGCAGCTGCCGTGGCGCAAGCAGGTGCTCGAGGGACTCCTCGGCGCGGACGTCATCGGCTTCCAGCGCGTCGCGGATGCCGGCAACTTCGCGCGCGCTGTGCGGCGTCAACTGCGCTACGAGACCAAGGCCAGCGGCATCCGCGTTCCCACGGGGGACGGCGGGCACCGGAACGCCCTCGCGAAAGCGTTCCCCATCTCGATCTCGACCGACGACTACATCGAGCTCGCGCAGCGCCCCGACATCCAGGCGCGCGCAGCCGAGATCCGAGAGGACCTGGGAAACCCCCAGACCGTCCTCCTCGGCGTCGACCGCCTGGACTACACGAAGGGCATCCGTCACCGCCTGAAGGCCTTCGGCGAACTCATCCAGGACGGGCGGATCGCCGTCGAGGACGCGACGCTCGTGCAGGTCGCGAGTCCGAGCCGCGAGCGAGTCGAGTCTTACGTCCAGCTGCGCGACGAGATCGAACTGACGGTCGCGCGCATCAACGGCGACTACGACACGTGGGGGCACAGCGCGATCCGCTACCTCCATCAGGCTTTCCCGCGCGAAGAGATGGTGGCGCTCTTCCTGGCAGCCGACGTCATGCTCGTCACCGCGCTGCGGGACGGCATGAACCTCGTGGCCAAGGAGTACGTCGCGTCGCGTATCGACAACCGGGGTGTTCTCGTGCTGAGCGAGTTCGCCGGCGCGGCCGACGAGCTCGCGAGCGCCATCCGCATCAACCCGCACGACATCGACGGGCTCAAGGACGCGATCGTCCGAGCGGTCGAGATGCCCGCGGCCGAGCAGGGGAGGCGGATGCGGGCACTCCGCAAGCGCGTCCGCGAGCACGACGTCGACGACTGGTCGCGATCGTTCCTCGACGCCCTCGCCGCGGCGGGCCGTCGCGGCGGAACGTCAGGCGAGGTCGCCGACGCCGCGGCCGACGGGGATCGCTCATGAGCGCCGGCTCGCCCCGTGCGATCGACGAAGCGATCACGCGCGCATCGTCCGCGCGTCGGCTGCTCGTCGCCCTCGACTTCGACGGAACCCTGGCGCCGCTCGTCGACGAGCCGATGGAGGCGCGGATGCTGCCGGCCGCCCGCGACGCGCTGGCACGACTGTCGGCGGCACCCGACACCGAGGTCGCGCTCGTCTCGGGTCGCACCCTCGAGCACCTCGCGGAGATCTCCGAGCGCACGGCCGATTCGCGGATCCACCTCGCCGGCTCGCACGGCGCCGAGTTCTGGCATCCGGGGGAGAACGCGCCGGAGGACGCCGACGACGAGGCGGAGCTGCGGCACCGGCTCGCCGACCGGGCGGAGGAGATCGTCGGCGACGTCGACGGCGCGTGGATCGAGCGGAAGCGCTTCGGATTCGGTCTCCACACCCGCCTCAGCGACCGGGATGCGGCGGCCCGTGCCGCCGCGGCGGTCGACGAACTGGTCCGCACCGAGGCGCCGCATTGGCGGCGCCGGACCGGCCAGGACATCCTCGAGTTCGCCTCGCGTCATGAGGGCAAGGACTCCGCGGTCCGGCGCCTGCGCGAACGTCTCGGCAGCGACGTCGTGCTCTTCGCCGGCGACGATGTGACCGACGAGGACGCCCTCGCCTCGCTCCGCCCGGGAGACGTCGGCATCCGGGTCGGCGGGGGAGAGACGGTCGCGGATCATCGGGTTGCGGATGCCGCCGAGCTCGCGGTGCTGCTCGGGCGGCTCGCCGAGGCCCGCGCGGGCGAATGACGCCGACCCCGCGGGCATAGAATTCGAGAATGCCCGACAGCTCCGAGACCATCGACATCAAGCCCCGCAGTCGTGCCGTCACCGACGGCATCGAAGCCACGACCTCCCGAGGCATGCTGCGTGCCGTGGGCATGGGCGACGAGGACTGGGACAAGCCCCAGATCGGCATCGCGTCGAGCTGGAACGAGATCACCCCCTGCAATCTCAGCCTGGATCGCCTGGCGCAGGGCGCGAAGGAGGGCGTCCACTCCGGCGGCGGGTACCCGCTGCAGTTCGGCACGATCTCGGTGTCGGACGGCATCTCGATGGGACACGAGGGGATGCACTTCTCGCTCGTCTCGCGCGAGGTCATCGCCGACTCGGTCGAGGCCGTCATCATGGCCGAGCGCCTCGACGGCACCGTTCTGCTCGCGGGCTGCGACAAGTCGATCCCCGGCATGATGATGGCGAGCGCCCGTCTCGGCCTCTCGAGCGTCTTCCTCTACGCCGGATCGACGATGCCCGGCTGGGTCAAGCTCAGCGACGGCACCGAGAAGGACGTCACCATCATCGACTCCTTCGAGGGCGTCGGCGCCTGCCGCGCCGGCAAGATGAGCGAAGCCGACCTCAAGCGCATCGAGTGCGCGATCGTCCCGGGCGAGGGTGCGTGCGGCGGCATGTACACCGCGAACACCATGGCCTCGGTCGGCGAGGCCCTCGGCCTCAGTCTGCCGGGATCGGCCGCCCCGCCGTCGGCCGATCGCCGCCGCGACTACTACGCGCACCGCTCGGGCGAGGCTGTCGTCAATCTTCTGCGCCAGGGGATCACGACGAAGGACATTCTGACCAAGGAGGCGTTCGAGAACGCGATCGCGCTCGTGATGGCCCTGGGCGGCTCGACCAACGCGGTGCTGCACCTTCTGGCCATCGCCCGCGAGGCCGAGGTCGACCTCAGCCTCCACGACTTCAACCGGATCGGCGACAAGACGCCGCACGTCGCGGACATGAAGCCCTTCGGGCAGTACGTGATGAACGACGTCGACCGGCACGGCGGCATCCCGGTCGTGATGAAGGCGATGCTCGACGAGGGGCTGCTGCACGGCGACGCGCTGACGGTCACCGGCAAGACCCTCGCCGAGAACCTCCGCGACCTCGACCCCGAGCCTCTCGACGGCAAGGTGATCCATACCTTCGACAACCCGATCCACGCCAGCGGCGGCATCACGATCCTGCACGGCTCCCTCGCCCCCGAGGGTGCGGTCGTCAAGACCGCCGGCTTCGATGCCACGGTGTTCGAGGGCCCCGCGCGCGTGTTCGAGCGCGAGCGCGCCGCCATGGACGCCGTCGCGAACGGCGAGATCGAGCCGGGCTCGGTCATCGTCATCCGCTACGAGGGCCCGAAGGGCGGCCCCGGCATGCGCGAGATGCTGGCGATCACGGCTGCCATCAAGGGCGCGGGACTCGGAAAAGATGTACTACTCTTGACGGACGGACGATTCTCAGGCGGCACAACCGGCCTGTGCATCGGCCACATAGCACCCGAAGCGGTGGACGCAGGTCCCATCGCGTTCGTGCGCGATGGTGATCTGATACGGGTCGATATCGCGGCTCGCTCTCTCGACCTACTCGTCGACGACGCTGAGCTGAATGCCCGCCGTGACGGCTGGGCTCCGCTTCCCCCGCGCTATACCCGTGGCGTTCTGGCCAAGTACTCCAAGCTCGTGCGCTCCGCCGCGGAGGGCGCGACCACCGGCTGACTTCGGCTCCGACATCGAACCCTCTTCTTCAGCGAGGTCCATCACCATGTCCACCGACATCTCCGCGGCCGTTCCCCGGCCGCCCGCCCGCGCGCAGTCCGCTCCGGTGCTCACCGGCGCCGAAGCCGTCGTCCGTTCGCTCGACCTGCTCGGGGTGACCGACGTCTTCGGTCTGCCCGGCGGCGCCATCATGCCCGTCTACGACCCGCTCATGGACGACGAGGCGGTCCGCCACATCCTCGTCCGCCACGAGCAGGGCGCCGGACACGCGGCCGAAGGGTACGCCGCCGCGACCGGGCGCACCGGCGTCGCGATCGCGACCTCCGGACCCGGCGCGACGAATCTCGTCACCGCGATCGCCGACGCCTACATGGACTCCGTCCCGCTCGTGTGCATCACGGGACAGGTGTTCTCCACCCTGATGGGCACCGACGCGTTCCAGGAGGCCGACATCGTGGGCATCACGATGCCGATCACCAAGCACTCCTTCCTGGTAAAGACCGCCGAGGAGATCCCCGGTGCGATCGCCGCTGCGTTCGAGATCGCCGGCACCGGGCGTCCCGGTCCGGTGCTCGTCGACATCACGAAGGACGCGCAGCAGAATTCGGCCCCCTTCGTCTGGCCTCCCAAGGTCGATCTGCCCGGGTACCGGCCGGTGACGAAGGCCCACGGGAAGCAGATCCAGGCGGCGGCGCAGCTGCTCGCCGATGCCCGCAAGCCCGTGCTCTACGTCGGCGGCGGAGTCATCCGCGGCCAGGCGTCGGCGGAGCTGCTCGACCTCGCCGAAGCCACCGGTGCGCCCGTCGTCACGACCCTCATGGCGCGGGGTGCGTTCCCCGACTCGCACGCGCAGCACCTGGGCATGCCCGGCATGCACGGCACCGTGCCGGCGGTCCTCGCGCTCCAGGAGTCCGACCTCATCGTCGCGCTCGGTGCCCGCTTCGACGACCGCGTGACGGGCAAGGCGGCGCTCTTCGCGCCGCATGCCAAGGTGGTGCACGTCGACATCGACCCTGCGGAGATCTCGAAGATCCGGTACGCCGACGTCCCCATCGTGGGCGATGTGCGCGACGTCCTCGTCGACCTCGCGTCGGCATTCCGCGGCACCATCGGCGACGACGTGCCCGACACCGACGAATGGTGGGCCTACCTCGACGGTCTCCGCAGCGAGTTCCCGCTCGGGTATGCGCCGACGACCGACGGCCTTCTCTCGCCGCAGCACGTCATCCAGCGGATCGGCGAGCTCAGCGGCCCCGAGGCGGTGTACGCCTCGGGCGTCGGCCAGCACCAGATGTGGGCGGCGCAGTTCATCAAGTACGAACGCCCCAACTCCTGGCTCAACTCCGGCGGCGCCGGCACGATGGGATACGCCGTTCCCGCCGCGATGGGGGCGAAGGTCGCCGAGCCCGAGCGCGTCGTCTGGGCGATCGACGGCGACGGCTGCTTCCAGATGACCAATCAGGAGCTCGCAACCTGCGTCATCAACCAGATCCCGATCAAGGTCGCGATCATCAACAACTCCAGCCTCGGCATGGTGCGCCAGTGGCAGACACTGTTCTTCGACGGCCGCCACTCGAACACCGACCTGAACACCGGACACGGCACCGCCCGCATCCCCGACTTCGTCAAGCTCGGCGAGGCTTACGGCTGCCTGGCGATCCGCGTCGAGTCGGAGGATCAGATCGACGACGCGATCACGCTCGCCCTCGAGACGAACGACCGTCCGGTCGTCATCGACTTCGTGGTGAGCGCGGACGCGATGGTCTGGCCGATGGTCCCGCAGGGTGTCAGCAACAGCTATATCCAGTACGCCCGCGAGCACGCACCCGCATTCGACGAGGAGGCCTGAGATGTCGCGTCATGTGCTGAGCCTCCTGGTCGAGGACAAGCCGGGTCTGCTGACCCGGGTCGCGGGGCTGTTCGCCCGTCGCGGCTTCAACATCGAGTCCCTCGCCGTGGGGGTCACCGAGGTGCCGGGCCTGTCCCGCATCACGGTCGTCGTCGACGTCGAGGAGCTGCCCCTGGAGCAGGTCACCAAGCAGCTGAACAAGCTCGTCAACGTCATCAAGATCGTCGAGCTCGACTTCGCCTCCTCGGTGCAGCGCGAGCACATGCTCATCAAGGTCCGCGCCGACAACCAGACCCGCTCGAACGTCATCGAGGTCGTGAACCTGTTCCGCGCCTCGATCGTGGATTACGCCCCCGACGCGCTCGTGGTCGAGGTGACCGGCGACCGCGGCAAGATCGACGCGATCCTGCGCGCGTTCGAGCCGTTCGGCATCAAGGAGCTCGCCCAGTCGGGCCTGCTCGCCGTCGGTCGCGGGGGCAAGAGCATCACCGAACGCGTTCTGCGCGGCTGACCACACATTCGCGAGCGTTTCGACGCGCTTCGCTCGCTCACCGACCGGAAACGAATCAAGGAGAAACACACACCATGGCCGAGATCTTCTACGACGCCGACGCCGACCTGTCCATCATCCAGGGCAAGAAGGTCGCGATCGTCGGCTACGGCTCGCAGGGTCACGCCCACGCGCAGAACCTCCGCGACTCCGGTGTCGAGGTCGTCATCGCTCTGAAGGACGGCTCGAAGTCGGCCGCCAAGGCGCAGGACGAGGGCTTCGGGGTCAAGAGCGTCGCGGATGCCGCCGAGTGGGCCGACCTCATCATGATCCTCGCGCCCGATCAGCACCAGCGCTCGATCTTCGCCGACTCCATCAAGGACAAGCTCACCGCGGGCAAGACCCTCGCCTTCGCGCACGGCTTCAACATCCGCTTCGGCTACATCGACGCTCCCGAGGGCGTCGACGTCGTCCTCATCGCACCGAAGGCTCCCGGCCACACGGTGCGTCGCGAGTTCGTCGCCGGTCGCGGCATCCCCGACATCATCGCCGTCGAGCGCGACGCCTCGGGCAACGCCTGGGCGACCGCGCTGTCGTACGCCAAGGCCATCGGCGGTACCCGCGCCGGCGTCATCAAGACCACCTTCACCGAGGAGACCGAGACCGACCTCTTCGGCGAGCAGGCGGTGCTCTGCGGCGGTGTCTCGCAGCTCGTGCAGTACGGCTTCGAGACCCTCACCGAGGCGGGCTACCAGCCGCAGATCGCCTACTTCGAGGTCCTTCACGAGCTGAAGCTCATCGTCGACCTCATGTGGGAGGGCGGCATCGCCAAGCAGCGCTGGTCGGTGTCCGACACCGCCGAGTACGGCGACTACGTGTCGGGCCCGCGCGTCATCGACCCGCGCGTCAAGGAGAACATGCAGGCCGTCCTCGCCGACATCCAGAACGGCGCGTTCGCGAAGCGCTTCATCGACGATCAGGACAACGGCGCCGTCGAATTCCAGGAGCTCCGCGAGAAGGCGGCTTCGCACCCGATCGAGTCGGTCGGCAAGGAGCTCCGGTCGCTCTTCGCGTGGAAGCAGCAGGACTCCGACTACACCGAGGGCAGCGCGGCGCGCTGATCTTCTGATCGTCCTGCGCGCGAGTATCGCGCGTTCTGACCGCCGGCGACATCCCGCCGGCTCGGCGTCATGCCACGGAGGCCCGATCCCCATCCCGGATCGGGCCTTCGGCGTCCGCGGCACCGGCGACGGAGAGTCCGCATACGATGGAATGCATGTCCTCCCAGACGAAGCACGATCGCGCGCGTCGGGGAGTCCTCTGTCTGGCCGCGTCCGTTCTCATCACGGGCCCGATCCTCGTCCCCGGGATCGCCTGGGCGGATGACGACGGAGTCGTCCCCGACCCGCGCGCGACCAGCACGGTGGGCGACCTTCCGGCGCCCGACGAGACGGATGATCCGACCCCCGCACCGGGCGGGACCCCGACCCCGGATCCGTCGCCGAGCGCGCCGAGCACCCCCGCACCGACCCCGACGCCCGCCCCGTCGCCCCCGGTCGCTCCACCGCCCGTCGTCGAACCCCCCGCACCGCCCGTCGATTCCCCGGCCCCGGCTCCGGCGCCCGCGGTCCCGCCGAGCGGGTCGAGCTCCGACGGCTCCGGCGTCCGTCTTCCCGCGGGCGTCGCCGTCCGGCTGAGTTCCCTGCTCCGCTTCGAGCGGCAGGACCAGGACGCCGTTCCCGCTGCGCCCGATGACGTGCACGTCGACGGCGGCCCTGACGTCGGCGGAACGGTCGAGCTCAACGCGACGGTCGAACCCGATGCGCCGACCGGCAGCGTCGACGCCGTTCAGGTACGAGCGCTGACGGCGGAGCGGCCGACGACTCTGAACGAGCCGGTCGTCTGGGCGCCGTGGGCCGGCGCGCTCGGCGTCGCGGCCGGCGCCGCGGCCCTCTTCATTCTGCGGGGCGGGCGCCAGATCGGCCGGTGACCCCGCCGCGGCCGCGGTGCGTGCGGAGCGATACGCTGACGCGGTGAGCACGCCACGCGACGACGACGCCCTCAGCTGGGCCGGAGACGACGATCCCACACTGGTCGCGGGATCCGACGACGCTGCTCCGGCCGGTGCGCGCGTGGACTCCGCGGTCACCGGTCGCGCCGACCTCGAGGCCGGTCGGGGCGCCGCCGGCTCGAACCGCGATCACATCGAGAGCGGCGCGCCGCCGCGCGAAGCGGGGGAGGCCGCGGCGTCGACCGGCCTCAGCAGTGCGGCGCTCATCTCGCTGGGCGTGCTCGGCGGGATCTACCTGCTCTACACGATCGGGTGGCTGATCGGCGGCCTGCGGGTGCACGGTCTCAGCGGATTGCTGGGGGTGGCATCCAGCGTCTCGGTTCCCGTGCTCGTGCTCGCCGTCGCGGCACCGGCGCTCTGGTTCACGGCGGCGTTCGTGCTGACGCGCTCGTCGCGCGCCTGGGTGCGATTCGCCTGGCTCATCGCCGGCGCGGTGCTGCTCGTGCCGTGGCCTTTCGCGACTCTCGGAACGGGGCTCTGACGTGACCGCAACCGCAGACATCGGCCGATCCACGCCGCCCGTGTGGCGCGTGGCGACGGTCGCGGGTGCCTTCGGCCTCTTCTACGCCTACGCGGTGTGGGCGGCGGTCGGGCTCCTCGTCGCGCCGTCGCCGGCACGCACGGCCGTCGGCTGGGCCGCCGTGATCATCGCGGTGCTGCTGCCGATCGTCATCTTCGCCGCCGCGTTCTCCCTGGGGTGGCGCCGGCGGTCCGGCGCGTTCGCCCTCATCCTCCTCGCCGGACTCGGTCTCGTGTCGGTTCTGTTCTTCAACGTGCTGGCGTTCGCGCTGACCTCCGGCTCGGTCTGACGCCTCGGAACGTCACACGGTCGGGCGAGCGCGACGGACGGCGCTAGGCTGAGACGACCCGCCGCGCCGCCGTCGGCTGTCGTGGCGCACACTCCGCTCCCGCGCTCTCGCGCATGCTCCAGAGGATCGCCCGTGCCCCAGCCCGTCGTGCTCATCGCCGAAGAACTCTCTCCCGCCACGATCGATGCGCTCGGTCCCGATTTCGACGTCCGTTCGGTCGACGGTGCCGACCGCGCCGCGCTGCTCCCCGCGCTGGCCGACGCGGATGCCGTCCTCATCCGCTCCGCGACCCGGATGGACGCCGAGGCGATCGCCGCCGCACCGAACCTGAAGGTCATCGCGCGCGCCGGGGTCGGACTCGACAACGTCGACATCAAGGCGGCCACATCGGCCGGCGTCATGGTGGTCAACGCGCCGACCTCGAACATCATCTCGGCGGCCGAGCTCACGGTCGGACACATCCTGAGCCTCGCCCGCCACATCCCGGCCGCGCACGCCTCCCTGGCGGAGGGGGCGTGGAAGCGCTCGTCGTTCACCGGCACCGAGCTGTTCGAGAAGACCGTCGGCATCATCGGTCTCGGCCGGATCGGCGCGCTGATCGCCGCTCGCGTGCAGGCCTTCGGCGTCACGGTCGTGGCCTACGACCCTTACGTCACGCCGACGCGTGCGCAGCAGCTGGGCGTGACGCTTCTGAGCCTCGACGAGCTGCTCGCGCAGAGCGACTTCGTCACGATCCACATGCCGAAGACCCCCGAGACGACCGGCATGATCGGCACCGAGCAGTTCGCGCGGATGAAGAAGACGGCCTACGTCGTGAACGTCGCTCGCGGCGGACTCATCGACGAGCAAGCGCTGCACACCGCGCTGACCTCCGGCGAGATCGCGGGAGCGGGCCTCGACGTCTTCACGAGCGAGCCGCCCCGGGAGGACGGCACGGCCTTCCCGCTGCTGTCGCTGCCGAACGTCGTCGTCACCCCGCACCTGGGGGCGTCGACCCACGAGGCGCAGGAGAAAGCGGGCGTGTCCGTCGCGAAGTCGGTCAAGCTGGCGCTCGAGGGCGACCTCGTGCCCGACGCCGTCAACGTCGCCGGGGGAGTGATCGACCCGTTCGTCCGCCCCGGCATCGCGCTGGTCGAGCAGCTCGGACAGATCTTCACCGGCCTCGCCCCCAGCGCCCTCACGAGCCTCGACATCGAGGTGCGCGGCGAGCTGGCCGAGTTCGACGTCAGCGTCTACCGCCTCGCGGCGCTCAAGGGAATCTTCACGAACATCGTGAGCGAGAAGGTCTCTTACGTGAACGCGCCGCTGTTCGCGGAGCAGCGCGGTATCGAGACGCGACTCATCGTCGAGTCCGAGAGCCCGCTCTACCGGAACATCACGATCCTCCGCGGCACGCTCGCGGACGGCTCGGTGCTGACGGTCGAGGGCACCCTCGCCGGCACGCGGATGGTGCCGAAGGTCGTCGGCATCAACGGCTACGAGGTCGAGGTGCCGATCGAACGCCACCACGTCGTCATGCGCTACGCCGACCGGCCCGGCATCGTCGCGATCTACGGGCAGAAGCTCGGCGAAGCCGGCATCAACATCGCCGGCCTGCAGGTCGCGCGTCCCGACGCGAGCGGTCGCGCCCTGTCGGTGCTGACGGTCGACTCGCCCGTCCCCGACGCGATCCTCGACGCCATGCGGGATGCCGTCGGCGCCGACCTCTTCCGTCAGATCGAACTGACCGAGGCCTGAGACGCGCCGTGGGGCGCCCGATCGATCGGGCGCCCCACCGCCGTCAGCAGGCGGTGCGGACGACGAGGTCGACGAGCGCCTCGAAGTCCTCGCCCTCGGGGATCGGTCCGGCGACGGCCCCGGCGCCGAGCGCGTTGTTGAAGTACAGCCCGTCGCTCACGAGCAGCACGAGCTGGAGTCCCGTCTCGTCGCGTGTGTGCGGGCGCAGGGCGTCCTCCCAGAGCGTCCGGACGTCGCGCAGCGCCTCCGCCGCGGCCGTGTGACCGCTCTGTGCGAGACGCGAACCGGCGATGAGGGCGCGATCGAGCGGCGAGTCGTCCATGACCGACGAACGCAGGAACGCCGCCACGATCCCCTCGGGATGCCGGGCCATGTCGTCGACGTCGAGCCGCGCGAGCTCGAGCATCCGCTCGAGCAGCGCCTGTTCGAGCGCCTCTTTCGACGCGAAGTGGTAGAGCAGGCCACCCTTGGAGACGCCGGCGGCGCCCGCGACGGCGTCCATGGTCGCGGCGCGAGCACCTTCGGCGATGACGAGCGACTCGAAGGCGTCGAGCACGCTCACGCGGGCGCGGGGTGGGCGACTCATGCATAGATCCTCTCGCGAGCCGGACGGTGACTCTGTTACTATACCGGCTGGACGGTTAACTAACAGTGATGGTGAACGCATGACACTGACGGAAGAGATCGCCCTGGCCGACGGCCAGGGGCGGCGCGCGGGATGGCGCGGATGGGCCGCGCTCGGCGTGCTGATGCTGCCGGTGCTGCTCGTATCGGTGGACAACACGGTGCTCAGCTTCGCGCTGCCCGAGATCGCCCGCGCGCTGAGCCCGACGAGCGCTCAGCAGCTGTGGATCATCGACGTGTATCCGCTCGTCCTCGCCGGTCTCCTCGTCACGATGGGGTCGCTCGGGGATCGCTTCGGCCGCCGACGGCTGCTGCTCATCGGAGCGACGGGCTTCGCCACCGTCTCGGCGCTGGCGGCGTTCGCGCCGACCGCCGAGTTGCTCGTCGCCGCCCGGGCCGCCATGGGCGTCTTCGGCGCGATGCTCATGCCCTCGACGCTGTCGCTCCTGCGGAGCATCTTCACCGACCGCGACCAACGGCGCCTCGCGATCGCGGTGTGGGCGTCGATGTTCTCGGCGGGCGCCGCGCTGGGCCCGATCGTCGGCGGAATCCTGCTCGAGCACTTCTCGTGGGGCTCGGTGTTCCTCATGGCCGTCCCGGTGCTCGTCCCGCTGCTCGTGCTCGCGCCCTTCCTCGTTCCCGAGAGCCGTGATCCGCGGCCGGGCCGGATCGATCCGATCAGCATCGTCCTGTCGATGCTGACGATGGTCCCGATCGTCTACGCGATCAAGGAGTTCGCCGTGAAGGGCTGGGGTGTCGCACCCCCCGCGCTCGCCCTCGTCGGCATCGTCTTCGGCTGGCTCTTCGTCCGCCGGCAGCTGCGCTCACGCGAGCCGATGCTCGACATGCGGCTGTTCTCGCGCGGAACGTTCAGCGGTGCACTGCTCGTGAACCTTCTCAGCGTCGTCGCGCTCGTCGGCTTCCTCTACTTCGTCACGCAGCACCTGCAGCTGATCGTCGGGCTCTCGCCCCTCGAAGCCGGCCTCGCCCTGGTTCCCGGACTCGCGATGATGATCGTCGCGGGGCTCGGAGTCGTGCCGATCTCACGCCGGGTGTCACCGCGGATCGTCGTCCCGGTCGCGCTCACGCTGTCGGCCGCGGGCTACGTGATCATCGCGATCTCCACCGACGCCGACAGCCTCGTCGAGCTCGTGCTCGCCTTCGCGCTGCTGGGAATGGGCATCGGTGCGGCCGAGACGGTCTCCAACGAACTCGTGCTCGCGAGCGCTCCGCCGGCGAAGGCCGGCGCCGCCAGCGCGGTCTCCGAGACCGCCTACGAGGTCGGCGCGGTCCTGGGGACGGCTGTTCTCGGCGGCATCCTCACCGCCATGTACCGCGTCGGTATGGTCGTGCCCGGTGAGGTTCCGGCCGACGCGGCCGACGCCGCCCGCGAGACCCTCGCCGGCGCGGTGAACGTCGCGCAGGATCTGCCGCCGTCCGTCGGCGCGCAGCTGATGGATGCCGCGGCACACGCCTTCGACGCCGGCGTCGGCGTCACAGCGTCGATCGGCGCCGTCCTGGTCGTCTGCGCGGGCGTCATCGCGGCCACTACGCTGAAGGGGTCCCACACGCGGCGCGCCGAGCACTGAGCACCGAGCACTGAGCGTCGAGTCGCCGCATCCTGAGAACGAGGAGAGCGATGTCGCGCGTCGTGAAGCTGGCCGTCATACCGGGCGACGGGATCGGCCCCGAGGTGATCGCCGAGGCCGAGAAGGTCCTCGACGCCGTGGCCGCGGCATCCGGTCTCTCGGTCGAGAAGACGCGCTTCTCCCTCGGTGCGGGCCGCTATCTCGAGACGGGCGACACCCTCACCGACGCCGATCTGCGGGAGATCGCGTCGCACGACGCCATTCTGCTCGGCGCTGTCGGGGGCGTGCCGGGCGATCCGCGCCTGCGCGACGCGAACATCGAACGGGGGCTGCTGCTCACGCTCCGGTTCGAGCTCGACCACTACGTGAACCTCCGCCCGTCGAAGCTCTACCCGGCCGTCCCTGGTCCGCTCGCCGAGCCGGGCGAGATCGACTTCGTCGTCGTCCGCGAGGGCACCGAGGGCCCGTACGTCGGCAACGGCGGCAGCATCCGCCGGGGGACGCCGCACGAGATCGCCAACGAGACGTCGGTGAACACCGCTTTCGGCGTCGAACGGGTCGTGCGCTACGCGTTCGATCTCGCCGAGCGCCGCAGCCGCCGGCTGACGCTCGTGCACAAGACCAACGTCCTCGTGCACGCGGGCGGCATCTGGAAGCGCATCGTGGACCAGGTGGCGCAGGAGCACCCCGGCGTCGCCGTAGACTATCTGCACGTCGACGCGGCAACGATCTTCCTGGTCACGAACCCGGGCCGTTTCGACGTGATCGTCACCGACAACCTCTTCGGCGACATCCTGACCGACTTGGCCGGCGCCGTCACCGGAGGCATCGGCCTCGCCGCATCGGGGAACATCAACCCCGACGGCGCGTTCCCCTCGATGTTCGAGCCCGTCCACGGATCGGCGCCCGACATCGCGGGTCAGCAGAAAGCCGACCCCACGGCCGCCATCCTCTCCGTCTCGCTCCTGCTCGACCACCTCGGGCTGCGGGACGAGGCCCAGCGCGTCACCCGCGCCGTCGAGGACGACATCGCGGCCCGCGGGTCGGCCGCCCGCACCACCGCTCAGATCGGCGACGCGATCGTGGCCCGGCTCCAGGCGTAGCCTGAAGTCCGCATCCGCCCGCGAAGCCGCATCCGATCTGGACCCCGCGTCCAGGTCGTCACCTCCACGCTGGGAAGACTCATGACACCGCTCGACAACGACCCCGACGCCGGACTCGACCCGCTCGCGTTCACCGTCACCCGCAACCTCGCCGCGGCGGCGCCCGCGCGCCGAGAGGAGATCCTGCAGAATCCGGGTTTCGGCGTCCACTTCACCGACCACATGGTCGACATCTGCTGGTCCGTCCGCGGCGGGTGGCACCGCCCGCGCGTCCAGCCCTACGGCCCGATCACCCTCGATCCGGCGGCCGCCGTGCTCCACTACGGGCAGGAGATCTTCGAGGGCATCAAGGCCTACCGGCACGCCGACGGCTCGGTGCACACCTTCCGGCCCGATCAGAACGGGCGTCGCCTGCAGCGCTCGGCCCGCCGTCTGGCGCTTCCCGAGCTGCCGGTCAGCTACTTCATCCAGTCGCTGCGCGAACTGATCGCCGTCGACGAGCCATGGGTGCCGTCGGGCGAGGACCAGAGCCTGTACCTGCGTCCCTTCATGTTCGCGAAGGAGGCCTTCCTCGGCGTCCGACCCGCGAACAAGGTCGCGTACTACCTGATCGCCAGCCCCGCGGGCGCGTACTTCACCGGCGGTGTGAAGCCGGTGTCGATCTGGCTGAGCGAGGACTACGCACGCGCCGGAAAGGGCGGCACGGGCGCGGCCAAAACCGGCGGAAACTACGCGTCGAGCCTGCTTCCCCAGGCGGAGGCCTACGAGAACGAGTGCGATCAGGTCGTCTTCCTCGACCAGGACCGCAACGTCGAGGAGCTCGGCGGGATGAACGTCGTGTTCGTCTACAAGGACGGCACCATCGTCACGCCGCAGTCCGAGTCGATCCTCGAGGGGATCACGCGGGACTCGATCCTGCAGCTCGCCCGCGATCGCGGGCACAAGGTGGAGGGTCGCGGCGTCTCGCTCGAGGAATGGCGCTCGGGCGTCGCCTCCGGTGACATCGTCGAGGTGTTCGCGTGCGGCACCGCCGCCGTCGTGACGCCGATCGGCGTGCTGAAGGGACGCGACTTCCTCGACCAGCAGCCCACGGGCGATCTCGCGCTGTCCCTGCGCGAGGAGCTCACCGACATCCAGTACGGCCGCCGCGAAGACAAGCACGGCTGGCTCGTGCGCCTCGACGGCGCCGAGTGAAAGGCGAACTGTGAAGATCGTCCGCTTCGCCCACGATGAGGCGATCCGCTACGGCATCCTCGACGGCACGGAGCTCGTGACCCTCGCCGGCGACCCGATGTACACCGGGTACGACACGACGGGGGAGCGCGTGTCGCTCAACGAGGTCACGCTGCTCGCGCCCGTGATCCCGCGCTCGAAGATCGTGGCGGTCGGCCGCAACTACCGGGACCACGCGGCGGAGTTCGGCAACGAGGTGCCCGCCGAGCCGCTGCTGTTCTTCAAGCCGAACACGTCGGTCATCGGCCCCGGCGACGCCATCGTCCGCCCCGCGCAGTCCCAGCAGGTGGACTTCGAGGGCGAGCTGGCCGTCATCATCGGCAAGGTCACCCGCAATGTGGCATCCGAGCAAGCGCTCGAGCACGTCTTCGGCTACACCGTCGCCAACGACGTCACCGCACGCGACCTGCAGCGCAGCGACGGCCAGTGGGCACGGGCGAAGGGCTTCGACACCTTCTGCCCGCTGGGGCCGGCGGTCGAGACGGAGTTCGACCTCGACGCGGCCCAGGTCGTCAGCCGGGTGAACGGCGAGGAGAAGCAGCGTGCCCCGCTCACCGACATGGTTCACGGCGTGGCCGACCTCATCGCCTACGCGTCGGCGGCGTTCACGCTGCTGCCCGGTGATGTCATCCTCACCGGAACGCCGGCCGGTGTGGGTCCGCTTGTGGCCGGCGATGTCGTGGAGATCGAGATCGACGGTCTCGGGATCCTCCGCAACCTCGTCCGTGACATCTGATCCCACACGGTCTCCGGTGGATGACGCGACCGCCGCTCGTGCCTCGGCGCGGCGGCGGTCGCTCGTCGTCCTCTCCCTGGGACAGGTGCTCGGCGGGATCGGATTCGGCTCGACGATCTCGCTCGGAGCCCTCATCACCGAGCGGATCACCGGCGACGAGGCGCTCGCAGGGTGGCCGACCGCGGCGGTGACCCTGGGTGCCGCGGCGATGGCCGTGCCGCTCGCCGCCCTCGCGCAGCGCGCGGGGCGACGCCCGTCGCTCGCACTCGGAATGGCGACAGCGCTCGGAGGTGTCGCCTTCATCGTCGGCGGAGCCGCGGGCGCCTCGTTTCCGCTCCTCCTCATCGGGTTCGCGCTGCTCGGCGCCGGCCAGGCCGCGAACCTGCAGTCGCGATTCGCCGCGACCGACCTGGCGACGGATCGAACGCGCGGCCGCGACCTGTCGCTCGTGGTCTGGTCGACGACGATCGGCGCCGTTCTCGGGCCCAATCTCGTCGGGCCCGGTGAGGAGCTCGGCGACGCCCTCGGGATGCCGGTGTTCACCGGGGCCTATCTGTTCACCGCCGTGGCGCAGATCCTGGCGATCGTCCTCTACGCGAGCGCACTCCGCCCGGACCCGCTCGTCCTCGCGCGGCGGGGCGCGAACGCCGCGGCGCCGGGCGGGAACGCCGAACGCCTCGATCGGCCGCGGCTGGCGGCGTTCGCCGTCGCCGGCATCGCCTGCTCGCACGCGGTCATGGTGGCGGTCATGGCGATGACCCCGCTCCACCTCGTCCACCACGGGGCGGAACTGTCGGTGGTCGGTCTCACGATCAGCCTGCACGTCGCCGGCATGTACGCCCTGTCACCGGTCTTCGGCGTCCTCGCCGATCGCCTCGGACGCGTCGTCACCGTCCTGCTGGGCCAGGGACTGCTCGCGGCGGCGCTCATCGTCGGGGCTGCGGGCGCGGCATCCTCCAGCTCCGTGACGATCGCGCTCGTCCTGCTCGGGCTGGGATGGAGCGCGGCGACCGTGTCGGGCTCCGCGCTGCTCACCGAGGCGTCATCGCCGGAGCGGCGTCCGCGACGGCAGGGCCGCAGCGACGCGATCATGAACCTCGTCGGTGCGGCGGGCGCGATCGCCGCGGGCGGGGTGCTCGGGCTGATCGGCTACGCGGGTCTCTCGCTTGCGGCGCTCGTCGTGGTCGCGGTCGTCATCGTGTGGGCCACGACGCTGCGGGCGCCGGGGGCACGAGCGGCGACGCGCCGGTCGGCGTCGCAGCCGTCATAGTCGCTGCGCACCGCTGCGGCAAGCGTTTGTCGGCGAGCCGGTTTGCTGACACCGTGGGGCCATGAACCAGCGTGCACAGTTGTTCGTCGCCCTGGGGTCCAGCGCGATCCTCTTCCTCTCGATCGCCTTCGTCTTCGTGCTCGTCATCATGAGCCTCGTGATGGGCGGCGTCGACTTCCCCGGCGAGCCCGAGATCGCGGACGCGTCGGCGGCTCTCGCCCGCGGCCTCCGCGCCTGAGAGGGCGCTACCGGAGGTTCAGCGCCCCAGGGCCGCTGCGGCGAGGTCGATGTCCGACTCGTCGTTGAAGACGTGGAACGCGACGCGAGCGTTGCCTCGTCGTCCGGACGCCGTCACCCCGGCGTGCGTCAGGCGCGCGAGGTCGACGCCGTCGGCATCCGCCCAGGTGACGATCGGCGTCGCACGCGCGGGCTGCGGCAGGGCCAGGCGGTCCCGGAAGCGGGCGGCGAGGCCGGTCACCCGATCGTGCAGCGCCGCGGCATCCGCCTGCGCGAACATGGCGATCGCCGGCTCGGCGCCGACCATCGCCTGCCATGCCGGTGAGACGTCGAAGCGACGTGCGTCCTCGGCGAGTCGCGCGTCGGCTCCGTAGCACGCGGACCAGGGGTCGTCGCCGGCGTACCAGCCCGCCTGGACGGGTTCGAGCGTCGCCGCGAAGTCCTCGCTGAGCGCCAGGAACGCGGCGCCGCGCGGGGCGCAGAGCCACTTGTACGCGTGGCAGACGAGGGCGTCGAACCGTGCTGCGTCCACCGGCAGCCAGCCGACCGCCTGCGTCGCGTCGCAGACGACCCGAGCTCCGTGACGGCGTGCGGCCGTGACGATCGCATCGGCGTCGGCGACCTCCCCCGTGGCGGACTGGACGATCGAGAACGCAACGAGGTCGTCGCTCGACGAGAGGGCCTCGGCCAGGTCGCCGAGCGGTACCGTACGGACCCGGATGCCGCGCCCGGCGTGCGCGAACGGCAGGACGAGCGAGGAGAACTCCCCCTCGGGGCACAGCACGGTCGCCCCCGCGGGCAGTCCCGCGGCGAGGAGGCTGGCGAGGACGGAGGTCTGCGACCCGATCGCGACGCGGTCGGCGCCGACCCCGACGAGGTGGGCGAAGGACGCCCGTGCGCGCTCCGTGACGGCGGCGTAGTGGAGCAGGTCCGGACGGGCATGCAGATCGGCGGTCATCGCGGCCCGGGTGCCGAGGGAGGGGAGACCGGTGGAGCACGCGGCGAGGTATCCGCTCGCGCCGACGAACTCGGCGCGCAACGCGTCGGGCGACAACCGCGACGCCGGGGGCGATGAGGGGGAGCGCGTCGCGGTCGGCATGCCTCCAGCGTCGCGGGCCTGTTGGCATTCGTCTACGGCAGGAGTTGCATGCAAAGCATCACATGCGGTTATCTGTGGCAGTGAACGCCCCGGACTATCGACTCGACGTGACCGAGCTGCGGATCGTGCGCGCGATCTCCGACGCCGGCTCGCTGACCGCCGCCGCGACGGCGCTCGGGTACAGTCAGCCGGCCGTGAGCCAGCAGATCAAGCGCCTCGAGCACCGCCTCGGGGTGCCGGTCGTCGAGCGGGTCGGGCGACGGATGCGGCTGACCGAGGCGGGCCGGGTGATCGCCCGTCACGCCGCGGCCGTCGCCACCGCCATCGATGCGGCGTCGGGCGAGCTCGCCCAGCTCGCCGGACTGCGGGCCGGGACCGTCCGCATGGTGGGCTTCCCCTCGGCGTCGCCCACCGTGCTTCCCCGGCTGATGGATCGCCTCGCGAGCGCGGAGCCCGGGCTCACGCTGACCTACGTCGAGGCCGAGCCGCCCGAGGCGATCGCGGATGTCCGCGCCGACCGCGCCGACATCGCGCTGACTTTCGGGTACCCGGGCGACCGGAGCGACCCGCACGGCGACAACGCGCGCGGGCTGGACGCGGAGCTCATCGGCCACGACGAGCTGCTCGCGGTGCTGCCGGCGCATCACCGTGCCGCCCGAGGTCGGGGCCCGATCGACATCGCGCCCCTCGCGGGCGAATCCTGGATCGCGGGCTGCCCGCGGTGCCGGGGCCACCTGCTCGAGGTGTGCGGGCGCGCGGGGTTCGTTCCCAGCATCCGCTTCGAGACCGACAACTTCGTCGCCGTCGAGCAGCTCGTGGCGCAGGGGATCGGGGTGGCGACGCTGCCGGGACTGGCGGTGGCCTCCTTCCCGCTCCTGCCCGGTGTCGTCACCCGCCCGCTGCCGTCCTCGGAGCGCCGCGCGATCCACGCCGTGTCGGCGGGCGGCGCGGGTCGCGTGCCGGCCGTGGCGAGCGTTCTCGGACACCTGCGTTCCGTCGTCGCGGGGCTCACCGGCGGCACGGCGCGCGAGAACTAAACTGGTCGGGATGTCCAGCGCACCCGATCCCCGCACCACGACCGCCACCGGAACCGACGTCCGCGTGCGGTTCTGCCCGTCCCCGACCGGACTGCCGCACGTCGGCCTGATCCGCACGGCCCTGTTCAACTGGGCGTACGCCCGGCACAACGGCGGCAAGCTCGTCTTCCGCATCGAGGACACCGACGCCGCCCGCGACAGCGAGGAGAGCTATCAGCAGCTCCTCGAGGCGCTCCGCTGGCTCGAGATCGATTGGGACGAGGGGGTCGAGAAGGGCGGGCCGCACGAGCCCTACCGGCAGTCGCAGCGGCACGACCTGTACCGCGGTGTGCTCGAGAAGCTCATCGAAGCCGGCGCCGTTTACGAGTCGTACTCGACGGCGGAGGAGATCGACGCGCGCAACGAGGCGAGCGGTCGTGCGAAGCAGCTCGGCTACGACAACTTCGACCGCGACCTGACCGATGAGCAGCGTGCCGCGTTCCGAGCGGAGGGCCGCGAGCCGGCGTGGCGCCTGCGCGTGCCCGACCACGACCTGACCTACATCGACCTCATCCGCGGCGAGGTGACCTTCCCCGCGGGATCCTTCCCCGACTTCGTGATCGTCCGGGCCGGCGGCATCCCGCTGTACACGTTCGTGAACCCCGTCGACGACGCCCTCATGGGCATCACGCACGTGCTGCGCGGCGAGGACCTCATGCCGTCGACGGCGCGGCAGCTGGCGCTCTACAGCGCTCTCATCGACGCCGGGGTGACCGCATTCGTCCCGCGCTTCGGCCACATGCCGCTCGTCCTGGGTGAGACCGGCAACAAGAAGCTCTCCAAGCGCGATCCGAAGGCCGATCTCTTCCTGCAGCGCGAGAAGGGCTTCATCCACGAGGGGCTGCTCAACTATCTGTCGCTCCTCGGCTGGTCGATCGCGCACGATCGCGATGTGTTCACGCGCGACGAGCTGATCGCCGCGTTCGACATCGCGGACGTGAACCCCAACCCGGCCCGCTTCGACCAGAAGAAGGCCGAATCCATCAACGGCGATCACGTGCGGATGCTGGCCGCCGACGACTTCGCCGAGCGCCTCGTGCCCTACCTCGCCGCCGCGGGCCTCGTCGAGAATCCGCCGACGGCGGGGGAGCGGGAGATCCTCGAGGCGGCGGCGCCGCTGGTGCAGGAGCGCATGCAGCTCCTCGGCGACGCGCCCGGTCTGCTCGGCTTCCTGTTCCGCTCCGACGTCGCATTCGACGACGACGCCCTCTCCGCGCTGCCGGCGAACGCGGGCGACGTGCTCGTCGCGTCGGTCGCCGCGCTCGAGCTCGTGCCCGAACCGGGCTTCACCGCTGCCGCAGTCCAGGATGCGCTCGCCGCCGCGCTGATCGAGGGCCTCGGGCTCAAGCCGCGGGTCGCGTACGGTCCGCTGCGTGTCGCGCTCAGCGGACGGCGCGTCTCGCCGCCGCTGTTCGAGTCGATGGAGCTGCTCGGCAAGCCCGAGAGCATCCGGCGTCTCGACGCGCTCGTGCAGCGCATCGGCTGACGCGCCCGGGCCGCGCCCGGTTTGGTCGCGCCTTATCCGTCAGGTAGAGTTGTTCCTCGGTGAGGCTGCGGCCGAACCCCCATGGGGTATGGTGTAATTGGCAACACGGCGGTTTCTGGTACCGTTGTTCTTGGTTCGAGTCCAGGTACCCCAGCCACGAAAAACCCCCGCTCCGGCGGGGGTTTCGTCGTTTTGGCACAGGCGGGTCGTGCAGAGGAGCCCGTCTCGCACGGGCCTTATCTGACGGGTGTCAGATAGAATGGGATCATGGATCCACGGTCCCGTCGCAGCCGACAGGCGCTTCGCGAGGCGGTTCTGCGCTGCGCTGTGGATCGGCCGATCGCCGAGCTCACCGTTGCCGCCGTGTGCCGCGACGCGGGCGTGACGCGCGACACCTTCTACCGCCATGCCGAGAACCCGACGGACCTGCTGGCGGCGGCGCTGCGCGACGAGCTGGGCGCGGTCGCGCACGATGTCGACGGCGCGGCGACGCTCGGCTCGGCGGAGCGCACCCTGCTCGCGCACGTGCGGGAGCGCGCTGACGTGTACCGCGGTGCGCTCGAACCGCGGTTGGCCGCCCCGATCCGCGCCGTCCTCGAGGACGTCGTGGCGACCGGCCTCGCCACGTGGCTCGAGCGGCATCCCGACACCGGTCCCGACGGCCCGATGGCGGGGCTGCCGCGCGACATCGCCGTCGCGTATGCGACGGGCGGCACGGTCGCGGCGATCGAGGCGTGGCTGCGGTCGGGCGCCGACGACGTCGAGGAGGCGACGAGGAGCATCCTCGCCGCCTCCCCGCAATGGTGGCTGCGGTGACGCAGCCGGAAGGAAGGAGATCATCATGAAAGCAGCGGTGTTCCATGCACAGGAGGACCTGCGCGTCGAGGAGGTCGACGAGCCGACGGTGGCTGCGGGGCAGGTGAAGCTGCGCAATGCCTTCGCCGGCATCTGCGGCTCGGACCTGCACGTCTACTACACGCCCGAGGCGGCGGGCCTGGACTTCGACCACCCGCATCCGGTCACCGGCGCCACGCTGCCGCAGATCCTCGGACACGAGTTCGCCGGAACGGTGGTCGAGGTCGGCGAGGGCGTCGACGGCGTCTCGGTCGGAGATCGTGCCGCGGTCTGGCCGGTCTACTACTGCGGCGAATGCCCGGCCTGCGAGAAGGGCATGTTCAACGCCTGCCAGAAGATCGGCTTCCACGGTCTCAGCTCGCACGGCGGCGGGATGTCGGAGTACACGACCGTGCCGGCCTCGATGCTGCACGTGCTGCCCGAGAACGTCGACCTGCGGATGGGCGCGCTCGTCGAGCCCATGTCCGTCGCCTGGCACGCCGTCACGCGGTCTAGCGTCACCGAGGACCAGACGGCCGTGATCGCCGGTGCGGGTCCCATCGGAATCGGGGTCTGGTTCGCGCTGAAGGCCAGCGGCGTCCGGAACGTCCTCGTCTCCGAGCCGAGCGCGGCCCGGCGGGAGACGATCGCCGCGCTCGGTGCGACCGTCGTCGACCCGGTCGAAGGCGATCTCGCCGCGGCGATCGCCGAGCTGAGCGGCGGGCGCGGAGCCGACGTCGCGTTCGATGCCGCCGGAGCGGGCCCCGCCATCACGTCGGGCCTCGCGAACCTCGTACCCGGCGGGCGCCTCGTCGTCGTCGCCATTCACGAGCGGCCCATGGAGTTCTCGCCGACGCAGCTCGTCATGGCCGAGACCGAGATCGCCGGAGCCCTGGCGTACTTGCCGGCCGACTTCGACGCCGTCATCGAGGCCATGTCGCGCGGGGTCTACGACACGACCGGCTGGGTCGAGGAGGTGCCGATCGACGGCGTCGTCGCCGCGATCGAGAAGCTCCGCGGCGGCGCGGGGGCCAAGATCCTGGTGCGTTCCGACGCCTGACCCCCCGCCCCGGCCCGCAGCCCGCGAGTCAATCGAGTTCGCACGGGAAAGAGTGATCCGCGGGCTGGTCGGGTGTGATGCGGGGAGCTAGTCGGATGCGGCGGCGGGCGACGATCGTCGCGGTCTCGAGCCCCGGCCGCCGGACAGCAAACGCCGCCCGAGCTGAGCGGCAGCGTCTCGGAGAGCATCCGGTCCAGTGATCTCGAGCTCGGCGTCGAAGCCGGCGAAGCGGGCCGCGAGGGCGCCCCAGGACCACGATCCCATCGTGAGGATCGTGCGGCCATCGGGTCGCTCCTCCACCCGGGAATCGGAGTCGACGAACGGTGCGACCCGCTGTGGTGGCAGGTCGAGCACGACGGTTCCGATGCACGGCCATGCCGCGTCCGACGAGCTCGAGCCGCGGGATCGCGCCGCGACGAAGGCCACGGGATCGCCACCGGGGATCGGGCGGGGAGCGAAGCGCAGGCGGGTGGGATTCCGCGGGCGGATGCGGTCGATGCGGTACGTCCGCCAGGCACCGCGCGTACGCTCCGCGGGCGCGTCGACGTCGATGTCCGCCTGGGCGTCGGCGTTCCATGCCAGCAGGTACCAGCGCCCGTCTCGCGCGATGACGGCGTGCGGTTCGACCCGGAGCGACGGCCGATGTTCCTCCGCCGTTCCCCAGGCCGGAGTGTAGGAGAATCGCAGCATCTCGTGCGCCGAGACCGCCTGGCTGACGGCGACGAGCACCTCCGGATCGACCGCGACATCGCCGATCGATGCGCGCACGTCGACCGCGTCGACCCGGTGACGGAGTCGTGACGGCATCACCTGCCGCACGATCGCGAGCGACCGCGCGGCGGCCTCGGCGATGTCGGCCCCCGAGGCCGGGGCCACAGCGAGGGCGAGTGCCACCGCCACCGCCTGGTCGTCGTCGAAGAGCAGGGGCGGCAGCTCCGACCCCGACGAGAGGCGGTAGCCTCCGACGGGTCCACGGAGGGATTCGATCGAGTAGCCGAGTTCACGGAGCCGCTCGATGTCGCGGCGCACCGTGCGGGGACTGACACCGAGCCGCTCGGCGAGCACATCGCCGGGCCAGTCCCGGCGTACCTGCAGCAACGACAGCAGGTGCAGCATCCGAGAGGAAGGGCTGGCCATGCTGTCATCTTCCCCGATGATGCGGTCACGATCTGACCGCATCCGTCGAGATAGTGGATTCCGTCGCCGACACCGGCGGCGACGGAACGACGAACCAGGAGACGACATGTCCATCACCACCACCCCGCACCTCAATTTCGACGGCGACGCCCGCGCGGCATTGGAGTTCTACGCTTCGGCTCTGGGCGCGAAGGCCGATTCGATGACCTACGGCCAGATGGGCGCCTCCGACGACCCAGCCTGGGCCGATCGGATCGTGTGGGGTCAGGTCGAGACCGCGAGCGGAATCCGGGTGATGGCGTTCGACGTCTGGCCCGGTCAGCCCTACGAGCGGGGGACGAACTCGTTCTACGTCTACCTCAGCGGAGACGACGCGGATGAGATCACGGTCGCGTGGAACGGACTGTCGGATGGCGCGGAGATCCGGCAGCAGCTCGGCCCGTCGGCGTGGTCGCCGCTCGCCGGACAGCTGCGTGACCGTTTCGGCGTGATCTGGGCCTTCGACGTGCGCGCTCCCCGGGATTGATGCGCGGGCCGGGCTGGGCGGGGCGGGCCGGGGTGGTCAGACGCGGCGGTCGCGGGGTGCGGGCGCCGGGGGAACGGGCTTCGCGGCCACGATGTCGGCGCGCGGGATGCGCTCCACGCCGCGCTTGCCATCGACTACGACGAGCTCCTCGTCGGCGCTGAGGAGCTCGCCGAGAGCGTCGGTCGCCTGCCCGCTCGGCAGCAGGTAGCGCACGACGACGCGCGCGCCGGGCGCCGGCAGTCTCACCATGCGCCGGGGGAGTAGTCCTTGAGGAAGACGCCGAAGAGGTCCTCGCCCGACTCGCCGCGCACGATGGGGTCGTAGACCCGGGCCGCGCCGTCGACGAGATCGAGGGGCGCGTGGAAGCCCTCCTCGGCGAGACGCACCTTGGTCGGGTGCGGACGTTCGTCCGTGATCCAGCCGGTGTCGACGCTCGTCATCAGGATGCCGTCGGTCTCGAACATCTCGCGGGCGCTCGTGCGCGTGAGCATGTTCACGGCGGCCTTCGCCATGTTCGTGTGCGGGTGGCCGGGGCCTTTGTAGCCGCGGTTGAACACGCCCTCCATCGCGCTGACGTTCACGATGTAGGTGCGTTCGGCGGCGCTCGCGGCCAGCGACGATCGCAGCTTCGACACCAGCAGGAACGGGGCCGTCGTGTTCGCCAGCTGCACCTCGAGCATCTCGAGCGGGTCGACGTCGCCGACGCGCTGCGTCCACGAGTTCACGCCGTCCAGATCGGGGATGAGCCCGCCGGCGTCGATGGCGGTGCCGGCCGCCAGCCGCGTCAGCGAGCTCGACCCCGCGGCCATCGCCTGCTCGGTGAGCTCGTCCGCGCGAGCGGCGGCGGAGGCGAGGATCGGGTGCGCGCTCACCGATGTCTCGAGGGCCTGGGGGTGCCGGTCGTTCGTGTGCCCGAAGGTCACCAGCTCGGGCAGCGGACCGTCGGGGAGCGGCGCGAGCTCGGCCTCCACGAGGGGCTGATAGGCGCCGGGAGAGCGGCGGACCGTCTGCGTGGCGTTGTTGATGAGGATGTCGAGGGGCCCCGCGGCCGCGACGTCGTCCGCGAGCCCGAGGACCTGCGCCGGGTCGCGCAGATCGATGCCGACGATCTTGAGGCGATCGATCCAGTCCGGGGCGTCGGGAAGGCTGGAGAATCGTCGAACGGCATCCCGGGGGAATCGCGTGGTGATCGTCGTGTGCGCACCGTCGCGCAGCAGGCGCAGTGCGATGTACATCCCGATCTTCGCGCGCCCGCCGGTCAGCAGCGCGCGCCGTCCGGTGAGGTCGGTGCGCGCATCCCGCTTGGCGTGGCTCATCGCGGCGCAGTCGGGGCAGAGCTGGTGGTAGAACGCGTCGACGAGCGTGTACGGCTGCTTGCAGATGTAGCAGGCGCGAGCCTTGATGAGGGTCCCGGCGACGGGTGCGCTCGTCGAGGAGGAGATCGGGATGCCGCGCGTCTCGTCGTCGATGCGATCGGGGGCGCCGGTGGCTGTCGCGTGCACGACGGCGCGATCGGCCGAGGCGACGGCATCCCGGATCTCGCGCCGACGCACCTTCTTGGCTGCCTTGAACATCCCCGCCGTCGCACGCCGCACAGCGACGTAGTCGGGATGCCGGTGGTCGATGTCGGCGAGCTGGTCGAGCACGCGCAGGGTCGCCTCGAGGTCGGCCGGGTCGATGCCGCTGGGCGCGACGCAAGGGGCGGGGATCGTGTCGGGAAGCACACGGAATTGTACGTCACGCCGCCCGCGCGATTCCGGAGCACAATGGCGGTATGGGACTCTTCACGCAACGACCCGAAGAACCGTCGGAGTGGGCGGGGCTCCCCGCCGAGCCGCACACGCGAGGCGGAGCGGCCGACGAACTGGCCGACGAACCGCAGCCGTCGGCGGGGAGCATCGACCTCCTCTTCGGTGCGCCGACCGGCACGACCGCTTCCGTCGAGGTGCCGGTCTCGGAGCCCGCCACGCCGGGCGATGCCGACGGGGACGGCGACTGAGGAAGGGGATGGCCCCGCCAGGAGCCTGTCGCCGGCGGGGCCATCAGTGAGCCAGGGAGCAGGTGACCCGAACACCGTCTCTACCAGCCGCTCACGTTCGAGTACGAAGCTACGGGCTCGGACGTTTCCTGTCTTCGTCGTTGACCGCGCGGGACCGCTCTGATAGGCGTCTCAGCGCATCGCGTCACCGATGTAGGAGTACTTCACGAAGACCTCGGATGCCCAGCCGGCCTCCTCGAGGACGCCCTGCACCGCCGTCAGCATGTAGCGCGAGTCCCAGCCCATGTAGAGGTGCTGATCGGGGGCCAGCTGATCCCAGGCGCCGTTCCACGCGCGCGCCGGGTACACCGGTCCGCCGCGGCGGAGACTGAAGTCGACGACGCTCTGACGCGCGTCCGCCCAGAGCCGCGTGAAGACCCGGTTGAAGAGGTATCGGACGTCGGGCACCTCCCAGTGCTCGCCGCGGAACTCGACGTAGTCGAACTCCCGCTGCCAGCCGCGGGGCCAGCCGCGTCGCAGCTTCGCGTCGAGGATCGGGGTCAGGTTGTCGTCGTCGATCCCGAGGATGTCCGGACGCGGCCAGACATTGACGAAACGGAGCGCGAGCGCCTCCGTGCGCGCCCCGATGGCGGCCGTGTTCCAGACGGCCGTCTGCGCGAGCTCGCGCGTGACGGGCACCTCGCTACGACGAGCGATCTCGCGCAGCCGGGGGTACGGGGCGTCGAAGGCCTGCTCAGCGAGATCGGGCTCCAGCAGCGTCAGGTTGCCGAGCGTGTGGGCGAGCGCGCGGTGGCTGTTCTGCTCGTCCTCGCTGTAGTCCGCGAAGCGACGCACGCCGTCACCCGACCAGTCGTCGCCGGCTGCCGGCGGGAAGGCGGCGACGACGTCGTAGGGAGCGGCGGCGTCGACGTCCGCGATGCGTCCGAGCACGTACCGCGGGTGGGGGAGCTCGCCGTACTTCAGCCCGACGCGCACCCGCTCGTCGGAGGGTGTGATGCGGCCGATCGCGCGAGTGAGCGCGTCGGCACCACCCGCATAGGCACGACACAGGCGCGCGACGAGGCGATCGGTGGAGATCCCCGCGATCGTCCGACGCAGCACGAGCGACTGGAGCTCGTCGAGCCGGCCGATGAGGTCGGCCGTCGCGATCCGTCCGCGGCGCGCGTCGTGGATGAGGCGCATCGCCAGTGGCGCCATGCCGCGCCCGAGGACAGCGAGATAGGTGAGATGGCGTGCCAGCTCGGGGTCGCGACTCGTCGCCGGGTCGAGCAGCTCGCGGTAGATGTCGGCGTACTCGCGCCAGGATGCCGCGTGTTCGTGCAGCGACGCGGCATCCAACCGGGGGAACTCCTGGCGGAACACGTCGTAGACGCCTCGTCCGCCCGTCACGAGCACCTCGCGTCCGGTGAGCATGACGAGGTAGTGGTTCCAGAAGGAGCCGATGGCGTCGCCCGTGCTCGCCTCGATCGGCAGCCAGTACTCGTTCTCGATCTCGCTCTGCTCGGCGTGCGAGAGCCCCATCAGCACGTAGTTGTGGATGAGCTCGTGGTCGCGCAGCGGCTCGCCCGTCGAGTTCAGGCTCTCGAAGATCTGCTGCGCGTTCGCGTCGGCGCCGAGGGTGATCGCGACGTGCTCGAGCTTCTTCAGTCCCCGCCAGATGGCGGCGGCCTCGCCGGGCCGGATCTGGCTGCGGAAGAACGCGTAGTTGTCGTCGAAGCGTGACGCGCCGTCGGTGAAAGCCTCCGGCCTCCGGTCGAGGACGACGCTCTCGAAGACGTCCGCCCAGGCGCGGTGAGGTCGCAGCTTCGTGCGATCCGGGTCGTCGTCCCGCACGAGCACGCGCTCGAGCTCACGCGCGATCTCGGGATCGTCGACGCGGAGCGTATGGTGGAGCGCCGCGACCAGGAGCATCAGAGTCGTGATGCGCTGCTGCCCGTCGATCAGCACGAGGTGCGCGTCGTCGTCTGCGGACGTGCTCGCCGTCGAGAGGATCGATCCGATGAAGTGGGTGTGCGCATCGTCGGCGGCGGACACGGCGCGCACGTCGCCGAGGAGCTGCTCGCAACCGCCGATGTCCCACCGGTACTGCCGCTGATAGACCGGCACGACGATGGTGGTGTCGGATGCCGAGAGCCACCCGATCGTGTTGACCGCGGTTGCCCTGACGTTCGTGGCGGCGTTGTTCGTGGCAGTTCTCATTTTCTCCGAAATCGCTCCTCGAAAACCCCGGTCGAGTCTACTGGTGACGCTCGGCGAGCTAGGTAGGCTGACCTAAGTCGGCCCTGTAAAAACTTCGCTTGGCCGACGGAAAGGTCATGATTCGTCATGGGTTACATCAAGTCCGCTGCCCTCGAGGAGACCGGCTACGTCGTCCTCGACCGCTACAACCGCGAAATCGATCCGAAGGAATGGCTCGATATCGAGTACGTCGACTGGAAGTCCTCCGGCGACACCCGTTTCGCACCGCTCGCCTCCGCCAAGGGCGAGATCGAGTGCAACGGCTTCTGGAATCACAAGCCGCCGCGCACCGACAAGGACGGTGTCTGGATCGATGCGCAGACCGAACTCGCGCCCACGCTCACCGAGCGTGCGCTCGAGCCGGGTGCGAACGTCGGGCGCTGCCGCATCATCGAGCTGCAGCCGAACACGTACGCCGACTGCCTCTACAACCTGCACCAGGACGACAACAACCGTCTGAACCCCGACGGCACCGGATGGGTCGTCCGCGGATTCTTCAACCTCACCGACGATCAGACGAGCTACTTCGTGCTGCGCGAGAACCGCACCGACCCGAGCGAGGAGACGCGCATCGCGCTTCCCGCCGGCGCTCAGCTGATCGTCGACACCCAGCGTCTGTGGCACGCGGTCGCCCACTACGGAACCGAACCGCGCTACTGCCTCATCACGTCGTGGGAGTCGGGCCCCGAGCTCGACGCCTATATCGAGAAGTACAACGGCGTGAGCAAGGTCGACACCTACCCCGTCGACCAGGAGACCCTCGACGCCGGCCAGGCCGAGCAGACCCGCCGCATCGCGGCCCGCGCCGCGGCGCTCGCCGCTCGGGGTCAGCAGGAGGTCATCGCGATGAGCGAGGCCTGAGCCTCCTCGTCTCTGCGAAGGGCGCCGGCGCGATGCCGGCGCCCTTCGTCGTCACCGGCAATGGACGAGATGTGAGTTTCTGTTGCTTTGTGTTGTCTTGCGTTGTAACGTGTGGGCATCCGAAGGGGGATGTCGTGTACGCAACGGAGCGCCAGCAGCTCATCGAGCGCCTGCTCGCCGATGACGGCCGTGTCGCCGTCGTCGACCTCGCAAGCCGATTCGACGTCACCACCGAAACCGTCCGTCGCGATCTCGCCACCCTGGAGGGCGCGGGAATCCTGCGCCGCGTCCACGGCGGCGCCGTCTCGCCCGAGCGGACGAGCGTCGTCGAACCGTCCGTCGCCGAGCGATCGCAGCGTCACTCCGCCGCGAAGGAGCGCATCGCCCGCCGCGCGCTGGAGGCGCTGCCGGCGGGCAGCGGATCGATCTACCTGGATGCCGGCACCACCACCGCGGCCCTCGCCGCGGCTCTCGCCGGCGATCAGCCGGCGCCGGGACGCGAGGTCGTGACGCACTCGATGGCGATCGCGCACACCCTGGCGGCGTCTCCGGGCCTCGGCCTCACCGCGATCGGCGGGCGGGTCCGCGGCCTGACGGCGGCTGCGGTCGGCGCCGACACGGTCTCGGCCGTCTCCCGCCTGCGTCCGGATGTCGCCTTCCTCGGCACGAACGGCATCGGCGCGTCGGCCGGGCTCACGACGCCCGACCCGGATGAGGCCGCCGTCAAGCGTGCGATCGTCGCAGGTGCTCGCCGGATCATCGTGCTCGCCGACGCGGACAAGTTCGACGCCGAGCTGCTCGTGTCCTTCGCCGACCTGCCGGAGCTCGACGTCATCGTGACCGACCGGCAACCCGGCGCCGTCCTCGCGCGCGCGCTGAGCGACGCCGATGTGGAGGTTTGGATCTCATGATCGTCACCCTGACGGTCCACCCGTCGCTCGACCGCACCGTCTCGATCGCCGAGCCGCTCCGCGTGGGCGAGGTGCAGGCCGCATCCGCCGCCCGGGAGGATGCCGGCGGCAAGGGCATCAACGTCGCGCGCGTCATCCGGGCGGCCGGCGCCGAGAGTCTCGCCGTCCTGCCCCTGGACCCCTCCGACCCGTTCGCCGCTATCCTCGCCGGCGCGGACGTGCCGGTGCGTCCGGTCACCGTCCGCGGCAGCACCCGTGCGAACATCGCGATCACCGACCCGGCGGGGGAGACCACGAAGGTCAACCTCCCCGGGGTGGCGCTCGCGGCCTCCGACCTCGACGCGATCATCGACACCGTCGTGGACGCCTCGCGCGGCGCGCGATGGCTCGTGCTCGCCGGATCGCTCGCTCCCGGTCTCGCCGACGACGCCTACGTCCGCGTGATCCACGCCGTGCGCGATCGGCTCGGCGAGGCCGCGCCGCGGATCGCCGTGGATACCTCGGGGGCCGCGCTGCGTGCCGTCGTCGCCGAGGGGCGGCCCGACCTCATCAAGCCGAACGACGAGGAGCTCGCCGATCTGCTCGAGGCGGAGCTGCCCGCGGCGTCCGACCTGGCCGAGGCCGTCCACACGGCCGCACGCGCTCTCGTGCCGGCCGCTGTCGGCGCCGCACTCATCACCCTCGGGGGCGAGGGTGCGGTGCTCGTGACGGCCGACGGCGGCTGGGCGGCCAGCCCGCCACCGACCCGCGTGCGGAGCACCGTCGGCGCGGGCGACAGTTCGCTCGCGGGATTCCTCATCGCCGACGAGCGCGGCGCGACCCCGGGCGGATCGCTCGTCTCCGCCATCCGCTACGGCTCGGCCGCCGCGGCGCTCGAGGGCACGCAGGCCCCCGGCCCCGCCGATCTCCCGACCGCGGACATCCCCGTCCGCGAACTCGCTCGCTGAATCAATCCACTCGAACACCCGACCAGGAGGACACCGTGTCCGACACCATCACCCCGGAGCTCGTCAGCCTCGACGCGCCGCTCGGGACCGACAAGAAGGACGTCATCCGCGCCCTGGCCCGCCTCGTCGCGGCCGAGGGACGCGCCGAGGATGCGGAGGCACTGGCCGCCGACGCGATCGCCCGCGAGGAGAAGGATGAGACCGGCCTGCCCGGCGGCATCGCGATCCCGCACGCCAAGAGCGCGGCGGTGACGCAGGCGTCGCTCGCGTTCGCCCGGCTCTCGCCCGGGGTCGAGTTCGGCGCGCCCGACGGCGCGGCTGACCTCGTCTTCCTCATCGCGGCCCCGGCGGATGCGGCCGAAGCGCACCTCGCGGTGCTCTCGCGGCTCGCGCGAAGCCTCATGCAGGACACGTTCACCTCCGACCTGCGCGCGGCCGCGACGCCCGAAGACGTCGTGCGGATCGTGCGCGCGGCCATCGGTGAGGGCGAGGCCTCGGCGGCGCCCGCAGCGGCCTCGACCGCAGCGGCGGCCCCGATCGGGGCCGCCGGCAGCACCGCAGCCACCACCGTCGCATCCGACCTGCAGGTCGAGGGCCGTCCGGCGCGCATCGTCGCCGTCACGTCGTGCGCGACGGGCATCGCACACACCTTCATGGCCGCCGACGCCCTCACCGCCGCCGGCAAGGAAGCCGGGATCGATCTCGTCGTCGAGCCGCAGGGCTCCAGCGGCTACCAGGCGCTCCCGGCATCGGTCATCGACGGCGCCGACGCGGTCATCTTCGCGACCGACGTCGATGTTCGCGAGATCTCGCGGTTCGCCGGCAAGCCGGTCGTTCGCTCGGGAGTGAAGCGCGGCATCGAGCAGCCCGCGCAGATGATCCGCGAAGCCGTCGCCGCGGTGTCCAACCCGAACGCGTCGCGCGTCAGCGGTGCCGCCGCGGGCGGCGATGCGTCGACCTCGGCCGCGTCGAACCTGTCGTGGGGCGCGAAGATCCAGCGCATCCTCCTCACGGGTGTGAGCTACATGATCCCGTTCGTCGCCGGCGGCGGTCTGCTGATCGCCCTCGGCTTCGCGCTCGGAGGATTCCGCGTCACCGACAACGCGGCGAACGTCATCATCGACAACGCGCTCTGGAACCTCCCGACCAGCGACATCACGTCGCCGTTCGGGCCGCTGGGACAGTACCTCGGCTCGGTCGCCTTCATGATCGGGTCGACGTCGATGAGCTTCCTGGTCGCCGCACTCGCGGGCTACATCGCGTACGCCATCGCCGACCGCCCGGGCATCGCGCCCGGCTTCGTCGCCGGAGCGATCGCGGTGACGATGAGCGCGGGCTTCATCGGCGGCATCGTCGGCGGCTTCCTCGCCGGCTTCATCGCCTGGTGGCTCGGCCGCCTGCCGGCACCGCGCTGGCTGCGCGGGCTGATGCCCGTCGTGATCATCCCTCTGATCGGGTCGATCGTGGCGTCGGGGCTCATGATCCTCTTCCTCGGCCGCCCGATCGCGGCGCTCATGGCGTTGCTCACGGACGGACTCACCAACCTGACCGAGAGCGGTGCGGGCCTGGTCGCGGTCGGCATCATCCTCGGCCTCATGATGTGCTTCGACCTCGGTGGCCCGATCAACAAGGTCGCCTACGTCTTCGCCACCACGGGCCTCGCCGCGGCGTCGACGGAGAACACCGCTCCGTACCTGATCATGGCCGCGGTCATGACGGCGGGCATGGTCCCGCCGCTCGCCCTCGCCTTCGCCTCGACGGTGCTCGCCCGGCCGCTCTTCACCCCGGTGGAGCATGAGAACGGCAAGGCGGCGTGGCTCCTCGGGGCCTCGTTCATCAGCGAGGGCGCCATTCCGTTCGCCGCGGCCGACCCGCTCCGCGTCATCCCCGCCTCGATGGTGGGCGGTGCCATCACGGGGGCGCTGAGCATGGTGTTCGGGGTGCAGAGCTTCGCGCCCCATGGCGGCATCTTCGTCCTGTTCGCGATCAATCCCGTGTGGGGTTTCTTCGTCGCGCTCCTGGCGGGTACCGTCGTTTCTGCGCTGTTGCTCGTCGTGCTCAAGAAGTACGCCCGCAAGAGCTCCACCGCCCCGGTTCCGGCCGCGGCGACCGCGACCGTCTGAGGAGACACCACCATGGCAGAACGCACCGCCACCATCGCGAGCAGCTCCGGGCTGCACGCGCGCCCCGCCAAGCTCTTCGTTCAGGAGGTGCAGTCCAAGGGCGTGCCCGTGACCATCGCGGTCGAGGGCGGCGCCGACCTCAACGCCGGCAGCATCCTCAGCATTATGGGTCTGGGTGCCTCCCAGGGCTCGGTCGTGACGCTCAAGGCCGAGGGCGAGGGCGCCGAGAAGGCGCTCGACGAGCTCGTCGCCTTCCTCGAGATCGACCACGACGCGGCCTGACCCCGCTCGAACGACGGATGCCGCGGCCCTTCGGGGTCGCGGCATCCGTCGTTTCGCGGGGTCGGGCGTGCGGTCAGATGTCCGTCGACTGTCCCGGTTCGAGGGGGAGGAACTCGCCGCCGTTCTGCTCGGCGGCCCACTTCAGCCGTTCGTGCCCCATGCTGAGGCCCGCCTGCGACAGGGTCATGTCGTGCGTGGCGAACGCCCGACGCGGCTTCACGGCGAGCACGAAGTCGATGGCGTCGCCGATCTTCAGCCACGGTGCGCCCACCGGTGCGGCCAGGAGCGCGACATCCGCCCCCTTCGGAACCGCGTAGGAGTCGCCGGGGTAGTAGAACGCGCCGTTCACCAGAACGCCCACGTTGTCGATGACCGGGATCGACTCGTGGATGACGGCGTGCTTCCCGCCGAAGAACTCGAGGTGGAACGGGCCGGCGTCGACGGTGTCGCCGGGGAAGACGACGCGGATGTCGAAACCGGCGGCGGCGTGTGCGAGGCCCTCGGGTCCATAGATCGGGACGCCGGGGAAGCTCGACACGAGCCGATCGAGGTGCTGCGCGGACCAGTGGTCGGGATGCTCGTGCGTGATGACGACGCCCACGACGTCGTGCAGATCGTTCAGCGGAAGGGTGAACGCACCCGGATCGATGATGAGCGTCTTGCCCTCCTGCTCGAGGCGGAGGCAGGCGTGCTCGTGCTTCGTGACATGCATGCGATCAGTCAACGCCCGACACGCCCGGACGGGCAATCGTCGGGCCGATTTTGTTCGATCCCGGGACGCATGGCATACTTTAACGGTTGCCTCCGGAGCCCCGGAGAAGACGAAAAGTACGGCCCCATCGTATAGCGGCCTAGTACGCCGCCCTCTCACGGCGGTAACGCGGGTTCGAATCCCGCTGGGGTCACATCGAAAAGCCCCCCGGTTCTGCCGGGGGGCTTTCGTGTTGCCCAGTGCCGCGAGAATCGGCATCCGCTGTGAGACTCCGGCCGCGCAATGGAGTCTCACCGCGGATGCCGATTCTCGACGGGTCAGGTCTCGTCCGGCGCGGCGCGGGAGGCGCGCCGGCGGCGCGTCGTACGCGCGATGAGCCACATGACGAAGGCGACAACGGCGAGCACGCCGAGCCAGGGCAGCAGGAACCCGATCGCCACGATGACGCCGTTCAGCGTTGCGACGAGGCCGTTGATCCCCGCGGTGAGTCCGTCGCCGAAGCCCGCGGGATCGGCGTCCACGGTTGCCGGCGGCGTCGTGAGCTGCACCGTCAGCGACGACATGGCCACCTGCGAATCGAGCGCGGCCAGCTGCTGCTGCAGTGCTTCGAGGTCAGCCTGTCGTTCGGCGAGGGCGGACTCCGCGGCGATGAGGTCGGCGACCGAGCCCGCTTCGGCGAGCAGCCCGGTCAGGCGGTCGACCGATGCCTGCCCCGACTGCACCCGTGCGCGCAGGTCGATCGCCTGGCTCGTGACGTCGTCGCGTGAGACCTGGGAGGTCTCGATGTCGCCGACTTCGCCGAGGTCGTCGAGAACCTCCGACAGCACGTCGGCGGGGACGCGGACCGAGACCCAGGCGCCGCCGGAGACCGGAGGCCAGATCGCGGTGTCCGTCGACGACGTCGGCGAGGCGCCGCCGACGCTGGCCGACTCGACGTACCCACCGGCTGCGGCCGCCAGAGCTCCGATCTCATCCGCCGCCGCTCGCGGGTCGTCGACGACGATCGTCGCGGACGCCGAGGCCACCACCTCGCGTGCGGCGCCGTCGCCGCGCTCGGAGCCGGCTCCGTCGAGGTCTCGCGCAGCGGGAGCCGGAACCGATTCCTCGGTCGCGAAACCGCCCGAGGACTCGCTGAAGATCCGTCCGTCGCCGTCGGCGGGCGCATCGAAGGTGAGGCCCGGTTCCGCGGCGGGCGCGACAGCGCCCGAGCCGGCGCTCGACCCCGTCAGCTGCGGCGCGATCGCCACGGCCACGACGAGGACGGCCGCGGCCGCGCCGGACGCCAGCCAGGCGGTGCGGCGGCGACGCCGACCTCGTGCGCGCTCCGCCGCGGTCCGCGCCGAGATCTCACGCCGTTCCCGGGCGATGTCCGCGAACAACGCGGACTCCATCGCGTCGATGCGGTCTTCTTCCAGGACGGGCAGATCGGTCATGACTCCTCCGGTTCGACGGTCGTACGCACGTGAGTGCGGATGCGGGACAGGCGGTTGCGGACGGACGCGTGCGACACGCCGAGGCGGTCCGCGGCCGCCTGGTACGAGTAGCCCTCCGCCGCGCAGAGGCGGAAGATCGAGCGGTCGAGCGCGCTCAGGTCGTCGACGGCGGCCAGGATGCGCTCGACGAGATCGGACTGCACCACCTGCTGCTCGACGTCCACCGTCGCGGGCAGGTCCGGCTGCTCGCCGGCGTCGTGCGCTCGGTCGCGCTGCTGTCGCCGCATCCGATTCGCGCACTGGAACCGGCAGATCGTGACGAGCCAGGGGAGGAGGGAGTCGCTCGCGAGCTCGAGTCCGGGCATCTTGCGCCACGCCACGAGGAACGTCTCCTGCGTCACGTCCTCTGCGTCGCCGGCGTCGCGCAGCAGTCCGTGGGCGAGCCAGTAGACGGGCCGGACGTAGGCGCGATACAGCGTGCGGAACGCATGCTCGCTGCCTTCGGCCGAGGCGGCGACGAGCTCGGCATCGGCCGGCACGGCGGTCTTCGGCATCCGTGTTCCCCCTTCTTCCACCCTGACAGTGTCGCGGTCGCGGGATCCGTCTCACCGCCCCGTGCGCGAGGGAGCCCGGGTGTAGTCTCGGGAGGCTCTCTCCCCGAAAGGCTCGCATGGACCTCCCCGTGCCGTTCCAGATCGTCGCGCTCGTCGTGCTGGTGCTCGTGCTCGTCGCCGACCTCCTTCTCATCGTCAAGCGACCGCACATCCCGTCGCCGAAGGAGTCGACGCTGTGGGTGCTGTTCTACGTCGGGCTGGCGCTGGTGTTCGCGGCGATCCTCTGGGCCGTGGCCGATGTCGAGCACGCCGGCCAGTTCGTCGCCGGCTGGCTGACGGAATACAGCCTCTCGATCGACAACCTCTTCGTCTTCGTGCTGATCATGAGTCAGTTCTCGGTGCCGCGCCGATACCAGCAGAAAGTCCTGATGGTCGGCATCATCATCGCGCTCGTGCTGCGCGGGCTCTTCATCCTGGCGGGCGCGGCGATCATCGAGCAGTTCAGCTGGGTCTTCTACATCTTCGGCGCGTTCCTCATCTACACCGCCATCAAGCAGGCTCTGCCCGAGGGCGACCACGACGACGACGTGAAGCGCGAGAGCTTCCTCGTCCGCATCATCCGCCGCACCGTCGACATCTCGGACGAGTACGACGGCCCGAAGGTGCGGACGATTGTGAACGGCAAGCGGATGTTCACGCCGATGATCATCGTCTTCGTCGCGATCGGCGTGACCGACCTCCTGTTCGCGCTCGACTCGATCCCGGCGATCTTCGGCATCACGCAGGATCCGTTCCTCGTCTTCACGGCGAACCTCTTCGCGCTCATGGGGCTCCGCCAGCTGTACTTCCTGCTGGGCGATCTCCTCGACCGGCTGAAGTACCTGCACTACGGGATCGCGTTCATCCTCGCCTTCATCGGTGTGAAGCTGATCCTCCACGCGATGCACCAGAACGAACTCCCCTTCATCAACGGCGGGGAGCACATCGAGTGGGCGCCCGAGATCTCGACCTGGGTCTCGCTCGGCGTGATCATCGCCTCGATGGCCGTCGCGACCGTCGCGAGCCTCATCGCCGCCCGACGGGAGGGCGGCGCCCAGACACCGACCGAGGCCGCTGCGGACGTCGCGGCCGAGAAGGGCACTCCGGGCACAGTCGACCAGCCGCCGCTCCCGCCGCGCCGCGACTGAACGGATGCCGCGGGCCGTCCGCTCGGCCGGGCCCGAGTCGTCCCGGTGCTATCCTGACCCCATGCTGATCGCCCGCCTTCTCCTTAGCGGCCGCGGCGAGGCCTCGTTCTGAGCCCCTCCTCGCCGCGGAGTCCGTCACGGGCTTGATCCGGTTCGCAAGGAGAACGAAACCCATGAGCATTCCCACCCCGCCCGAGCGCCCGCGCACCCTGGCAGAGAAGGTCTGGGACGACCATCTCGTCGTCAGGGGCGAGGACGGCCAGCCCGACCTCATCTACATCGACCTGCACCTGGTGCACGAGGTGACGAGTCCGCAGGCCTTCGACGGTCTCCGCGCCGAGGGGCGTCCGCTCCGCCGGGTCGACCTGACGATCGCGACCGAGGACCACAACACTCCGACGCTCGACATCGACAAGCCGATCGCGGACCTGACGAGCCGCACCCAGATCGACACGCTGCGGCGCAACGCCCAGGAGTTCGGCGTGCGCCTGCACTCGCTGGGCGACGCCGAGCAGGGCATCGTCCACGTCGTCGGCCCGCAGCTGGGGCTGACGATGCCGGGGATCACCGTCGTTTGCGGCGACAGCCACACCTCGACCCACGGCGCCTTCGGCGCGATGGCGTTCGGCATCGGCACGAGCGAGGTCGAGCACGTCATGGCGACGCAGACGCTGCCGCTGAAGCCGTTCAAGACGATGGCCATCACCGTCGAGGGCGAGCTGAAGGAGGGGGTGACGGCGAAGGACATCATCCTCGCCGTCATCGCGAAGATCGGCACGAACGGCGGGCAGGGCTACGTGCTCGAGTACCGCGGCAGCGCTATCCGCTCCCTCTCGATGGAGGGGCGCATGACGATGTGCAACATGTCGATCGAGGCCGGCGCCCGCGCCGGCATGGTCGCACCCGACGAGATCACCTTCGACTACGTCCAGGGCCGTCCGCACGCCCCGACGGGCCAGGACTGGGACGACGCGGTCGCCTACTGGCGGACGCTCCCGAGCGACGAAGGAGCGGTCTACGACGCGGAGATCTTCATCGACGCGGCCGAGCTCGAGCCGTTCGTCACGTGGGGCACCAACCCGGGTCAGGGAGTCTCGCTGAGCGGGACCGTCCCCGCGCCCGAGGACTTCGCCGACGCGAACGAGAAGGCCGCTGCCGAGCGCGCCCTCGAGTACATGGACCTCGAGCCGGGAACCCCCCTGAAGGAGATCCCGGTCGACGCCGTCTTCATGGGGTCGTGCACCAACAGCCGTATCGAGGACCTGCGCGCCTTCGCCTCCGTCGTGGCAGGACGGACGAAGGCCGAGGGCGTCCGCGTGATGGTCGTGCCCGGTTCCGCTCGCGTTCGGCTGGAGGCCGAAGCCGAGGGGCTCGACCGCGTGTTCACCGAGTTCGGCGCGGAGTGGCGCTTCGCCGGCTGCTCGATGTGCCTCGGCATGAATCCCGATCAGCTCGCTCCGGGGGAGCGGTGCGCATCGACGAGCAACCGCAACTTCGAGGGCCGGCAGGGCAAGGGGGGCCGCACGCACCTGGTGTCGCCGCTCGTGGCCGCCGCCACCGCCGTTCTCGGGCGCCTCGCGAGCCCGAGCGATCTGCCCGCCCGCGAGAAGGTCGAGGCCTGATCATGGAGAAGTTCGCCACCCACACCGGTGTCGTCGCGCCGCTGAAGCGTTCCGCCGTCGACACCGATCAGATCATCCCGGCGGTCTACCTCAAGCGCGTCACGAAGACGGGCTTCGAGGACGCGCTGTTCGCCAACTGGCGGCAGGATCCGGACTTCGTTCTGAACCAGCCGGCGTTCTCCGGAGCCTCGGTGCTGGTCGCCGGACCCGACTTCGGGACCGGCTCGAGCCGCGAGCACGCGGTCTGGGCGCTGCGCGATTACGGCTTCCGCGTCGTGCTGGCACCGAGGTTCGCCGACATCTTCCGCGGCAACGCCGGCAAGCAGGGCCTCCTGGCGGGAGTGATCTCGGAGTCCGATCGCGCGGCGATCTGGGCTGCCGTCGACGCGGCACCCGGCGCGACGATGACGGTCGACCTCGAGGCTCGGACGGCGTCGATCGGCGACCTCCGCGTCCCCTTCGAGATCGACGATTACACTCGGTGGAGGCTCCTCGAAGGACTCGACGACATCGGGCTCACGCTGCGCAACGAAGAGGCGATCGCGCAGTTCGAGGCGCGCCGCGAGGCGTGGCGACCGCGGACACTCCCCGTCGCGTAGCCGGAACCACGCCCCGCAACCGTGGGGCGCGCGTTCGCACAGCCCTCGATGACCAAGTGAGGAAACCCCTGGATGAGCACTCCCTCGAGTGAGCCGGCGTCGGCGCAGCAGACGAGCCGCGAAGAAGGCGAGATCCTCGAGATCCGCGGCGGACGTCCGCTCGTCGGACGGGTCGATGTGAAGGGCGCGAAGAACTTCGCGACCAAGGCGATGGTGGCGTCGCTTCTCGGCGAGACCGAGAGCGTTCTGCGGGACGTCCCCGACATCAGCGACGTCGCCGTCGTGCGCTCGCTGCTCGAGGTGCACGGCGTCGGCGTCGTCGAGGAGAGCGAAGGCGTGCTGCGCCTCGATCCCACCGGCGCCGTCTCGGCGAACTTCGAGGAGATCGACGCGCACGCGGGTGCGTCGCGCATCCCGATCCTCTTCTGCGGCCCGCTCCTGCACCTGCTGGGTCAGGCCTTCATCCCCGATCTCGGCGGATGCCGCATCGGCGACCGGCCCATCGACTTCCACCTCGACGCCCTCCGCAAGTTCGGCGCGATCGTCGACAAGCAGCCGAGCGGCATCCGCCTGTCGGCACCCGAGGGACTCCATGGCGCGGACATCGAGCTGCCGTATCCGAGCGTGGGGGCCACGGAGCAGGTGCTGCTGACGGCCGTCCGCGCACGCGGCACCACCGAGCTGCGCAACGCCGCGATCGAGCCCGAGATCATGGACCTCATCGCGGTCCTGCAGAAGATGGGCGCGATCATCTCGTACGAGCCGAACCGCGTCATCTTCATCGAGGGCGTCGACAAGCTCCGCGGCTACGACCACCGGTCGATCTTCGATCGCAACGAGGCCGCCTCGTGGGCGTGCGCCGCCCTCGCGACCGACGGCGACATCTTCGTGGGCGGCGCGAAGCAGCAGGAGATGCTCACCTTCCTCAACGTCTTCCGCAAGGCGGGGGGCGACTTCGACATCCAGGAGGACGGCATCCGGTTCCGCCGCGACGGAGCCCTCCGCCCCGTCTCGGTCGAGACCGATGTGCACCCCGGATTCATGACCGACTGGCAGCAGCCGCTCATCGTCGCCCTCACGCAGGCCGAGGGTGTGTCGACCGTGCACGAGACCGTCTACGAGAACCGTCTCGGCTTCACGCAGGCCCTGAACAAGATGGGCGCCGACATCGTCGTCCACCCCGAGGGCATCGCGAGCCCGGAGCGTCGCGTTCCCCGTCGGGCCCTCGAACAGGCCGCCGTCATCTCCGGTCCGACGCCGCTCCACGGGGCGGATGTCGTCGTCCCCGACCTGCGCGGCGGGTACAGCTACGTGATCGCCGCTCTCGCCGCGAACGGTACGTCGATCGTGCGCAACGTCGGCATCATCCGGCGCGGCTACGAGAAGTTCTTCGACAAGCTGACGGCGCTCGGCGCCGACTTCGACGTCATCGGCTGAGCCGTGAGCACCTCTCGTCGGCGCGCTTCCCCCGAGAAGACGAAGCCGAGCCCGTTCTGGCTCGCGGCGGCCATCGTCGTGCCCGCGGTCGGTCTTCTCGCGAGGATCGACGTGGAGGGTGCCGAGCACCTGCCGGAGAGCGGCCCGTACGTTCTCGCCCCGAACCACTACAGCGAGTTCGATCCGATCGTCGTCGCCGTCGCGACCTGGCGCCTCGGTCGCGCGCCGCGATTCATGGCGAAGGACAGTCTCTTCCGCGTGCCCGTGGTCGGCACGGTGCTGCGCGGACTCGGCATGATCCCGGTCTCGCGGACGACGTCCGCGTCCGCAGCCGGGCAGGCCATCTCGCAGGCGGCGGAACTCGTATCCGACGGTCGCGGGGTCATCGTGTATCCGGAGGGATCGCTGACGCGTGAGCCGGACCTCTGGCCGATGCGCGGCAAGTCGGGCGCGGTGCGCGTCGCCGTCGCCGGCGACATCCCCGTCATCCCGGTCGCGACGTGGGGCGTGCAGCAGATCCTGCCGCGCTACGGCAAGCTGAGCCTCTGGCCGCTGCGCAAGCGCATCCGCGTCCGATTCGGCCCGCGCGTGGAGCTTCCCGAGACGGCGGGCGCGACGCTCGCACCGGCGCAGCTCGTCGCGGCGACGGATCTCGTCATGGGGCGCATCTCGGGACTCCTCGGCGAACTCCGCGGCGAGGAGCCGCCGGCGGAACGCTGGAATCCCGGTCAGCACGGGCAGCAGGAGACGGGTCGACTGTGAGCCGGAGGACCGAGGCCGCTCCGCCGCGCATCGCGGTCGTCGGAGCGGGCAGCTGGGGCACGACGTTCGGCAAGGTTCTTGCCGATGGCGGCAGCCGCGTCGTCATGTGGGCGCGCCGCGCGGAGCTCGCCCACGAGATCAGCGAGGGCAAGCGCAACAGCCGCTATCTGCCCGGGATCAACCTGCCGCGATCGATGACCGCCACCCCGCATCTCTCGGAGGCGCTCGCGGGAGCCGATCAGGTCTACCTCGCCGTGTCGAGCCAGGCGCTGCGTGAGAACCTCAAGGCCATCCGCCCGCTTCTGGCGCAGTCCGACGCGCCGGTCGTCTCGCTCATGAAGGGCGTGGAGCGCCGCACCGGACTCCGGATGAGCCAGGTCATCGAGCAGGAGCTCGGCTGCGACCCCGCGCGGATCGCGGTGGCATCCGGGCCGAACCTCGCCCTCGAGATCGCCCGCGAGCAGCCGACAGCCGCCGTCATCGCCTCGACGAGCCGTGAGACCGCCGAGGCCGTCGCGCTGCGCGCCCGCAACGCGTACTTCCGCTCGTTCGTGAACACCGACGTCATCGGCACCGAGTTCGGCGGGGTGCTGAAGAACCTGATCGCGGTCGCCATCGGCATCGTCGACGGCGTCGGCTACGGCGAGAACACGAAGGCGTCGATCATCACGCGGGGGCTCGTCGAGATGACGGACTTCGCCGTCGCGCAGGGCGCGCAGACCGAGACGCTGCAGGGGCTGGCGGGGCTCGGCGATCTCATCGCGACGTGCCAGTCGCCGCTCAGCCGCAACAACACCGCGGGACGACTGCTCGGTCAGGGCTATTCGTTCCAGGACGTCGTGAAGCAGATGGACCAGACCGCCGAGGGCCTGGCATCCGTCGCTCCCATCCTGCAGCTCGCCCGAGAGGCGGGCGTGCACATGCCGATCGTCGAGCAGGTGAAGATGGTGCTCGACGGCACCATGAACCCGCGCGACATCGCCCCGCACCTGACCACCGACGACGACAAGCCGACCGGCGAGAGGACCCACCATGGCGACCACAGCAGTAGCGGTGCTCTTCGGCGGGCGTTCCAGCGAGCATTCCATCAGTTCCGCCACGGCGGCGGGGGTGCTGCGCGCGATCGATCGTGATCGCTACCGCGTCGTGCCGGTCGGCATCACGCGCGACGGGGCGTTCGTGCTCGAGGACGACGACCCCGAGAAGTTCGCGCTGAACCCCGATCGGATGCCGGAGGTCGCCGACAACGGCACGCGCGTGCTGTGGCCGGAGCCCGCGGGCGATCGCGAGCTGCGCGTGCGTCGCGCGGACGGCAGCGTCGACTCCCTCGGAGAGGTCGACGTGGTTCTGCCGATCCTCCACGGTCCGCACGGCGAGGACGGCACCGTCCAGGGCTTCTTCGACACGCTTCAGCTGCCCTACGCGGGCGGCGGGGTCTTCGACTCGGCCCTGTGCATGGACAAGCACTTCATGAAGATCGTGCTGCAGGCCGCCGGCATCCCGGTCGCCCCGTGGGTGACCGTCACCGCGGCGCAGTGGGCGAACGACCCGGGGGCGGTCCGGGCCGCGGCGGCAGGGCTCGGCATCCCGAGCTTCGTCAAACCGGCTCGCGCCGGCTCGAGCGTCGGAGTGTCGAAGGTCCACGCCGCCGACGAGCTCGACGCCGCGCTGGAGCTGGCCTTCGCGGAGGACGACAAGGTGCTCGTCGAGCCCGCCATCGTGGGGCGCGAGATCGAGGTCGCCGTGCTGGAGGGTCGCGGCGTCGACCCCGCACGCGCGTCGCTGCCGGGCGAGATCGTCCTCACCACGCGGGAGTTCTACGACTTCGAGGGGAAGTACCTCGGCGGAGACGGCGCGGATGTCGTCTGCCCCGCCGACGTCACGCCGTCCGAGATCGAGGATCTGCAGCGGATGGCCGTTGCGGCCTTCGACGCCGTCGACGGCCGGGGTCTCGCCCGCGTCGACTTCTTCCAGACCCCGACGGGGCTGTACGTCAACGAGCTCAACACGATGCCCGGGTTCACCCCGATCTCGATGTTCCCGAAGTGCTGGATCGCATCGGGTCTGTCGTACGGCGAGCTCATCACCGAACTCGTCGAGGTCGCGCTCGCCCGGGTGCCCGCGCGCGCCTGACCTCGCGTCGATCAGGGCGCGACGGGCGTCGGGACCGGCGTCGCGTCGACGCGGTCGACGCACGCGCCGCCCGTGCGGGGCAGCCGGTTGACGATCGGCGAGAGGGCGTCGAGCACCTCGCGGCTGGAGACCCCCTGGAACGCATCGGTCACGCTCGTGTCGAAGAACAGCTCGACGGCGGGCTCGCGCCCGAAGGTGCGAACGGTGAACTTCGGAGCCTCGGACTCGTCAATCACCCAGTCGACGCCGGAGACGTTGTCGCACCGCAGCGTCGTCGGTCCCGGAGTCGGCACACCGCACGAGAAGATGACGGACGTCGGATCGCCCCATGCCGCGGTCGACTGACTGTCGGTGTGGCGGCGATCGGCGCCCGCGACGGAGTCGGGGAGGCGCACCATGACCTCCGCGCACGCGGGGGAGTTCGCGTCGGCCGCCGCCGGGACGTTGACGGTGCCGGCGCATCCGGTCAGCGCGAGAGCTGCGACGGTCAGGGCGACGGGGACGAACCAACGGGGGCGCTGCACACCCTCCAGGGTAGCCGCGCTAGCGTGGAGGGCATGCCCGCCCCGACCTCACCGCTCACCGTCGGCGAGCTCGCGGAGGAGGAGATCCTCGCCCGCATCCTCGCCCGGCTGGGACCCTCGCCGGTCGACGTGGGGCCGGGGGACGACGCCGCCGTTCTGCGGCTCGCGGACCCCCGCGTCGTCGTGACGACGGACACTCTCGTGCACGGTCCGGACTTCCGGCTGGCGTGGTCGCGCGGGCGTGATCTCGGTGCGAAGGCTGCGGCCGTCAACCTGGCGGACGTCGCCGCCATGGGTGCGCGGCCCGTCGCGCTCTTCGTCGCGCTGATGATGCCCGATGACACGACGATCGAGTTCGTCGAGGAACTCGCCACGGGCCTCCGCGAGGCCTGCGAGGAGCTCGCCCCGGGGTGCGCGGTGGCGGGAGGAGACCTGACGGTTTCCGACACGCTGGCGATCGCGGTCACGGCGATCGGCGATCTGCCGGCCGGCCGCCGGCCGGTGCTGAGATCGGGCGCCCGTTCCGGACAGGTCGTCGCGATCGCGGGGGAGACGGGCGCGGCCGCCGCCGGGCTCGCGCTGCTGTTCGAGCGGTTCCGCGACCCTGCAGGTGCAGCCGTGCCCGTCGACGGCGCGCTGCTCGACGAGCGGGAGGCGAGCCTCGTGTCGGCGCAGCTGCGTCCGTGCCCGCCGATCGCCGCCGGCGTCCGAGCCGCGGATGCCGGCGCGACCGCCATGATGGACGTGTCGGACGGCCTCATCCGCGACGCGCGCCGGATGGCCGCGGCATCCGGCGTCTCGATCGACCTGCGGACGGCTGCGCTCGGACCCGATCCTGCTCTCGCTCTGAGCGGCGGCGAGGATCACGCGCTGCTGGCCGTCTTCCCCGCCGAGGCGCCGATCCCGGCGGAGTTTCGGGTGATCGGCACCGTCGGCGACCGTGCGGCGGGCCTGCTCCTGGTCGATGGCGTGGCGGAGTCGTCCGACGGCGGCTGGGATCCCTACCGCGACTGGGACGGACAGGCCGGCTGAGCGCGGGCTGTCACTCCGCCTCGTACCACCAGAGCGTCGTGTCGCCGTAGCGACGACTGCGCAGCGGGACGAGGCCCGACGGGGCCTGCGGTTCGGCTGACCGTGCGGCTCGTTCGACGATCACCCACGCACCCGCGGCCAGCACGGGGGGCAGGAGCGCCAGAGTCGCCGCCAGGGCGGCGTCGTCGACGTCGTACGGCGGGTCGAGGAAGACGAGGTCGTATCCGGTTGCGGGTGCGATCGGCGCTGCGAGGAAGGCGTCGGCGCTCGCGCGGTGGACGCGGATCGCGGCGTCGGGCACGGCGCGACCCACCACGCGCGCATTGCGCTCGGCGACCTGCGCGGCCGGCGCCGCCTTCTCGACGAGGTCGGCCCGGATCGCGCCGCGGCTCACGGCTTCGAGCGCGAGGGCTCCCGATCCCGCGTAGAGGTCGAGCACGGTCGCACCGGTCACGGCGTCCGCGGCTTCGAGTGCGCCGAACAGGGACTCCCGGACCCGATCGCTCGTCGGACGCGTGCCGCGGTCGGGGACGGTCAGCGCGAGCGACCCCGCCGCCCCGGCGATGATGCGCGTCACGGCGCCGGCTCCGGCTCGGCCCCCGTGATCCCCTCGTCGCGCAGCCGGGGCTCGCTGCGCAGCTCCGGACGGTAGCCGGCCTTGTCGGCGTAGAACGACCGGATGACGGTCATGTCGGCGGCCACGTCGCCCGTGAGCTCGATCGTCGGTCCGAGCCCGGTGGTCATGGTGGTGCGGTCGACGTACCCGAGGGTCACCGGCATCCCGGCGGCACGGGCGATGCGGTAGAAGCCGGACTTCCAGCCGGTGCGCGACCCGCGTGTGCCGTCCGGGGTGATGACGAGGCCGAACACCTCGCCGGCGGCGATCTGCGCCAGCACGTCCGTCACGACGCGCGAGGGATCGTCACGGTCGACGGGGATGCCGCCGAGCCGCCGCATCGGGGCGTTCCGCCATCCCCGGAAGAGGCTCTTCTTGCCCATCCAGCGGATCGGGATCCGCAGGCGCCACGCGATCGCGAGCATGAGGACGAAGTCCCAGTTCGATGTGTGAGGCGCACCGATCAGGATGGTCGGCCGAGTCGGCGCGGGGGTGCTGACGAGGCGCCAGCGGCTGAACGTCCAGAACAGGCGTGCGAGGGCTCGTCGAAGCATCCTCCCACCGTAGAGCCTGCCGGTTCATCGCCGTGTCCGCGGCGGTGCCTAGACTCGTCGTCATGTCGTCCCTGTCCCTCGATACGCCTCTTGTGGATGCGGTCGGCGAGAAGACGGCGGCGACCTTCTTCCGCGCCTTCGGCGTGGCGACGGTCGGTGACCTGCTCGCGCACTACCCCCGGCGATACGCCCAACCCGGTCAGCTGACCCCGATCTCGTCGCTGCCCGTCGGCGAGATGGCGACGATCGTCGCCGAGATCACCTCGGTCACCGAGCGCCCGATGCGGGCTCGCAAGGGGACGCTCATCGAGGTCGTGATCAGCGACGGCGTCGGGAAGGCCTCGCTCACCTTCTTCGGGCAGCGGTGGCGCCTCGACACGCTCAAGCCGGGACGCCAGGGCATCTTCTCCGGCAAGGTCGGCGTCTTCAAGGGGCAGCAGCAGTTCGCGCATCCCGACTACGAGCTGTTCGACGACGAGTCCGAGGCCCGCATCACGGCCGTCGCGCGCAGTCGGGAGCCCATCCCGATCTATCCCGCCACGAGCACCGTGCCGAGCTGGCACGTGCGCAAGGTGGTCGCCGACGTGATCGGCCGCCTGGGACCGGTGCCCGACCCGCTTCCCGCCGAGCTGCGCGAGCGACGAGGGCTGCTCGACGCGCGCGCCGCGCTCGTGCAAGCCCACACCCCGAAGCGCTCGCACGAGGTGGAGCCCGCGTTCGAGACGCTGCGCATGCACGAGGCGTTCGTGCTGCAGGCCGCGCTCCTGCAGCACCGCGTCCAGGTGCGCCGGCTCGCGGCGACGGCGCGGCCGGCCGGCGACCTGCTCGTGCAGTTCGACGCCGCGCTGCCCTTCGAGCGCACGCCTGATCAGGTCGCGGTCGGAGACGTGATCACCGCCGATCTCGTGAACGATTGGCCGATGAACCGCCTCATCCAGGGCGAGGTCGGCTCCGGCAAGACGCTCGTCGCACTGCGGGCGATGCTGCAGGTGGCGCAGTCCGGCGGTCAGTCCGCCCTCATCGCGCCGACCGAGGTCCTCGCGGCGCAGCACGTCCGCTCGATCGCCCGCATGCTCGGCCCGAAACTGGCCCCCGAGCTCATGCCGACCCTGCTCACGGGTGCCCAGCCGGCCGCCGAGAGGCGCAGAGCGGCTCTGCGCGCGGCCTCCGGTCAGGCGCGGATCGTCGTGGGCACGCACGCGCTGCTCAGTTCGACGACGACGTTCGCCGACCTCGGCCTCGTCGTCGTCGACGAGCAGCACCGGTTCGGCGTCGAACAGCGCGAGGCGCTGCGTGCGAAGGGAACCGCTCCGCACGTGCTCGTGCTGACGGCGACCCCGATCCCGCGGACGGTGGCCATGACGGTCTTCGGCGACCTCGACGTCTCGACGATCCGAACGCTGCCCGGCGGACGCGCCGGCATCAGCACGTTCGTCGCGCCGCTCGCCGAGAAGCCCGGCTGGTTCGGGCGCGTGTGGGAACGCGTCGCCGAAGAGGTCCGGCTCGGGCGTCAGGCGTTCGTCGTGTGCGCGGCGATCGACGCCGAGAAAGCCGTCGTCGACGACACGGACGACCCGGGCATGACGGAGGACGGCACACGCACGCGAACGCGCTGGGGGGTCGTGCAGGCCCGCGCGATGCTCGACGAGCATCCCTCCTTCGCGTCTCTGCGCGTCGCGACGCTGCACGGCAAGATGCCCTCCGATGAGAAGGATGCCGTGATGCAGGCCTTCGCTCGCGGTGAGATCGACGTGCTCGTCGCGACGACGGTCGTCGAGGTGGGCGTCGACGTTCCGAACGCCTCGACGATGGTGATCCTCGAAGCGGAGCGGTTCGGCGTCTCGCAGCTGCACCAGCTGCGCGGTCGGGTCGGGCGGGGGAGCGTCCCCGGGCTGTGCCTGCTCGTCACGGAGGCCGATCCGATGACCCCGGCCCGGTCCCGTGTGGAGGCGGTCGCGGCGACGAGCGACGGGTTCTCCCTCGCCGAGGTCGATCTCGAGATGCGGGGCGAGGGTGATGTCCTCGGCGACTCGCAGTCCGGAGACCGGTCGTCGCTGCGACTGCTGCGGGTCATCGCCGACGGCGACCTGATCGCCGCAGCCCGCGACGAGGCGGCGGCGGTGCTCCGCGACGATCCGACGCTGGTGCGACACCCGGATCTCGCGGACGCGATCGCGCGGCGGCTCGGCGACCACGAGCGCGGCGCGCTGCACAGGAACTAGGCTCGATGGCATGAGCAACCGGATCGCGGTCGTGCCCGGCTCCTTCGATCCGCCCACCCTCGGGCACCTCGACGTCATCCGCCGGGCGGCGAGTCTGTACGACCAGTTGCACGTCCTCGTCGTCCACAATCCCGGCAAGGAGGCGATGCTGCCGATCGCGCAACGCCAGGCGCTGATCGAGCAGTCGATCGACGATGCCGGCATCGAGGGGGACATCGTCGTCGCCGCGTGGAGCATGGGGCTTCTCGTCGATTACGCGACCGATGTCGGCGCCGGCATCCTGGTCAAGGGAATCCGGTCGCAGGTGGATGTCGCCTACGAGACGCCGATGGCCATCGTGAACCGGCACCTCGCGCAGATCGAGACGGTCTTCCTCCTTCCCGATCCGGCTCATGCGCTCGTGTCGAGTTCGCTCGTCCGGCAGGTCGCTTCGCTCGGCGGAGACGTCTCGCCGTTCGTGCCGGGTCCGGTCGCACGCTTCCTCGACACGGGATCGCGCGGCATCTGAGCCCGTCCCCGCCCGGCCGACTACGATTGGACCGTGGTTAGAAAGCACGTCACCGGACCGTTCGTCATGCCCGTGCACGACATCGTTCGCCGCCCGGGGGAGATGCGCGAGTTCGCGTTCTCCGTCCCCGCCCCGTCCAAATGGGGCGAGGGGCTCGTCGCCGTGGCGGAGGGACGGAACGTCGATCTCGCCGTCCGCCTCGAGGCCGTGCACGAGGGCATCCTGACGACGGCGGAGGCCGACACCGTCTACGAGGGAGTCTGCGGTCGCTGCCTCACGGAGCTGACACACCCCCTTCGAATCGAGATTCAGGAGCTCTTCGGGTACCCTGGAGATGAAGCGTCTGACTTCCAGCTTCAAGACGACCACGTGGATCTTGAAACTGCGGTCAGGGATGCGATCGTCCTGGCGCTTCCGTTCCAGCCGGTGTGCCGGCCGGACTGTCCCGGGCTCGATCCCGAGACAGGACAGAGGCTGACGCCGGGGACGGAGCCCGCCGCGCAGGCTCAGATCGATCCGCGCTGGGCCGCGCTGTCGGCCTACACCCCAGACCACGACGACGCAGACAACCGCGCCGCCGACGACACAGAGAAGAGCTAGCCATGGCAGGTAACCCCCCGAAGCGGAAGGTCTCCCGCTCCAACACGCGTTCGCGTCGTGCGCAGTGGAAGGCCGAGGCGCCCGCCCTCGTCAAGACCATCGAGAACGGCAAGGTCGTCTACAGCCGTCCCCACCAGGCGAAGGTCGTCACCGACTCGCAGGGCACCGAGCTGTTCCTCGAGTACAAGGGTCGCAAGGTCGCCGACGTCTGATAGACGGCGGCGTGACTGACATTCGCGTGGAGCGCTCGGCGCTCACCGACGAGCTCGGGGTCGATATCGACCCCGAGCTTCTGTCGCTTGCCCTGACCCATCGTTCGTTCGCGTACGAGAACGGCGGCACGCCGCACAACGAGCGCCTCGAGTTCCTCGGCGACGCCATTCTCGGACAGGCCGTGACGGTGCACTTGTTCCGCACCTACCCCGACCTCGACGAGGGCTCGCTGGCGAAGCGTCGGGCGAGCGTGGTCTCGACGGTCGCCCTCGCCGAGGTCGCCCGCGCCATCGGCCTCGGCGATCACATCCTCCTCGGCCGCGGCGAGACCCAGACCGGCGGCCGCGACAAGGACTCGATCCTCGCCGACTCGATGGAGGCCGTGATCGGAGCGACCTTCCTCTCGGCCGGGCAGGACGAGGCGCAGCGTCTCGTCCTGCGGCTCGTAGCACCCCTCCTCGCTGATCCCGCCCGCTACGGCGCGGCGATGGACCCCAAGACCTCGCTGCAGGAACTCGCCGCGCACCTCACCCTCGCCCCCCCGGTGTACCGGGTCGCGGCCTCCGGCCCGGACCACCATCGCGTCTTCACGGCGACCGTCACGGTCGGTGATGTGGCGCGAGAGGGCATCGGATCGAGCAAGAAGCAGGCTGAGATGGCCGCGGCCCTGGCTGTCTGGCGCGTGCTGTCGGACCGTGCCTGAGCTCCCCGAGGTCGAGGTCGTCCGAGCGGGTCTCGCTCCGGCCGTCGTCGGTGCGCGGATCGAAGCGTGCACGGTTCTCGATCCGCGTGCGCTCACCCGTCACGTCGGGTCGACCGCGTCCTTCGAGGGGGAGCTCACCGGCCGAACCGTCGCGGCGGCGGCCAGGCGCGGGAAGTTCCTGTGGTTCCCCCTCGTCGGAACGGGGCGCGCCGTCGTCGCACACCTCGGGATGAGTGGTCAGATGCTGCTGCGGGAGCCCGGGTCGCCCGTCGAACGCCATGAGCGCGTGCGCTTCGACGTCGTTCATCCGGACCACGGCGAGCTCGCCGTCCTCTTCGTCGATCAGCGCACCTTCGGCTCGCTGGCTGTGGACGATCTCATCCCGACGCCCGACGGTTCCCCGGCCGGGCGGGGGAGCGATGCTGCGACGCTGCCCTCGCAGGTGGCGCACATCGCCCGCGACCCGCTCGACCCGGCCTTCTCGGTCGCCCGCTTCGAGAGCGAGCTGGCGCGGCGGGCGTCTGCGGTCAAGCGCGTCCTGCTCGATCAGTCCGTCGTCAGCGGGATCGGCAACATCTACGCCGACGAAGCGCTGTGGGCTGCCCGCATCCATCCCGAGACGGTCGCCTCGACGCTGTCGGGCGCGGCGCGCCGCCGGCTGCTCGAGGCCGCCGTCGCGGTGATGACGAAGGCCCTCGCCGAGGGGGGAACGAGCTTCGACGCGCAGTACGTCAACGTCAACGGACAGGCGGGCTACTTCGCGCATTCGCTCGAGGCTTACGGCCGCACCGGAGCAGAATGCTCGCGGTGCGGCTCGGCGATCGTCCGGGTCGCCTTCACGAACCGCTCGTCCCACTACTGCCCGCGCTGTCAGCGCCGGCCGCGTCGCTGAGGACCTTCTTCCAGGCGCCCTCGTACGAGAGCGGTCGGAACCCGATGGCTTCGTTGATGTCGAGCATCGGACGGTTCTCCTCGGCGTTGTAGGTGACCACGCGCGGTGACCCGGGCGCGATCTCGCGCCATGCGACGAGTCCCGCGCACTTCACGAGCATCCCGAGCCGGTGACCCCGATGACCCGCCGCCACGAGAGTGTCGTGCTGGTGCGTGGCGCCGGAGCGATCGGAGCTGATCATGAGCTCGTTGAAGGCGGCGAGCTCACCCGTCTCGACGTGTTGGGCGGCCGTCACCAGAAGGGTCTGGTCCGCGTCGATGTAGCGGGCGTCATGACGCGCGACGCGTGCGGCATCCCACGTCTCCTCGTCGACGTCGAGGCCGGCGGCCGGTGCATCGGTCGACATGCGCGACTTCAACCAGGCGTATCCCTCGACGAACTCCGGTGGGGTGGGCGCGTTCCAGTGCACCACGCGGTAGTCGGCGGCCGCGGCCGTCCCTCGTGCGAGGTGCTCGTCGACGACGGCGGCGGAGCCGGTCAGATCGAGAACGCTCTTCCGGTTGATCTGCTCGAGCGTGTAGCCGTGACGCAGCAGGAAGCGCGCGGCATGGTCGCGCGGGATATCGCCGTACCCCGTCGGTGCGGACAGGCGGTCGCCCGGCTCATCGGGGTGCTCAGCGTATGTCTGCAGGACGTGTCGTCCTCGCTTGCGCGCTGTCTGCTCGATGAGCGCGGCGGCCTGGGAACCGATGCCGAGCCCGTGGACCTCGCGCAGCAGCTCGATGAGCCCGTACGCCGTGTCGGAGCCGGCTTCGTGCGGGATGTCGAGGCCCACGCGTCCGACGACTCTGCCGTCCCACACCGCGAGCCAGCTGAATCTCGTCTCGTCCGGGCTGGGGCGATAATGCGGGAGGAGTTCATCGGGCCGCGCGGTGTCGTCATCGCCGCCGGTGATCTCCCGGTAGACGAGATTGCGCACGCGCACCATCTCGCAGAAGTCGGCAGCATCCGGTCCATCGATGGTTTCGGGGATGCGGAGGGGGCGCAGCTCGAGCCGCGCAGTGATGTCGTTCATGATTCTCTTTCGACGGCGTGGGGTCTCTTGCGAGACCCCACGCGGATCAACGGAAGGGAGTGAGCAGGTACGCGCGCTCCCAGTGGCGCTCGCGCGCTTCGCGGGCCGCGAGCTGTTCGCGGCGGTACGCGACCTCGGGCGCGGAACTGGCGCCGCGTTTCGCGCTCCACACGATGAGCTGCAGGGCGATCCGCAGCGCGACGCGCTGGGCCAGGGTCGGACGGCCGAGAGCCGTCTGCTCGGGGATGGCAGGCCGCGCGGACGCGACCTCGGGACGTCGTTGTACGACGGCGTTCATGGTGTCCTCGTTCGGAGAGGGCGGACGTGCGGTGGCGACGATGCGCGTCGCGGATGCAGCGACGGGCTGCGGCCCGAGGCATGGGGACCACGCGGGGCGGAAAGGCGGAACGGGGCGAGCGACTCGCGGACTCAGACGTTCAGCTGAGCAGCCATGACGGCGGCTCCGCCGATCACGCAGGAGAAACGGTCGCGGTGCTCGGAACGAGCAGCGGCAGCGGTGGACGCAGTGACAGAAATCAACATCGGGGAACCTCCTTTCGTCAGGGATGCGGGAAGTGACGCTAGCGGTCCGCGCGGTGCGGCGTCAAGTCCAGCCGGCGATCCTCCGGTAGCGTGTGGACGTTCACCGACCCGGGGAGGGCCCGACATGCACCTGAAGAGCGTCACGCTCAAGGGCTTCAAGTCGTTCGCCCAGCCGACCACGTTCGTCCTCGAGACGGGCGTGACGTGCATCGTCGGTCCGAACGGTTCGGGCAAGTCCAACGTGGTCGATGCTCTCGCCTGGGTGATGGGGGAGCAGGGTGCCAAGACCCTCCGCGGCGGCAAGATGGAGGACGTCATCTTCGCCGGCACCGCAACGCGCGGGCCGCTCGGGCGTGCCGAGGTCCAGCTGACGATCGACAATCACGACGGTGTTCTCCCGATCGAATACGCCGAAGTGACCATCAGCCGGACGCTCTTCCGCACCGGCTCGAGCGAGTACGCCATCAACGGCGAGACCTGCCGCCTGCTCGACGTCCAGGAGCTGCTCAGCGACTCCGGTCTCGGGCGCGAGATGCACGTGATCGTCGGACAGGGACGTCTCGACACGGTCCTCCAGGCGAGCGCGGAGGATCGGCGTGGCTTCGTCGAAGAGGCGGCCGGCATCTTGAAGCACCGGCGGCGCAAGGAGAAGACCCTGCGCAAGCTCGAGGCGATGGAGGCGAATCTCACCCGCCTGAGCGATCTCGCCGGTGAGCTCCGGCGCCAGCTCAAGCCCCTCGGGAAGCAGGCCGAGATCGCACGGGAAGCGGCCACGATCGCGGCCGTCGTACGCGATGCGAAGGCGCGGCTCTACGCCGACGAGCTCGTCGCCCTCCGCACGCAGCTGGCGGACCACGCCCGCGACGAGCACGAGCGTCACGCCGAGCGCATCGTCCTCCAGGATCAGCTCGACACGCTCAAGCGCCGCATCGACGCGCTCGAGGCGTCGCAGCGCTCCGAGGCGGTCGACAAGGCCCGCGCGACCACGTTCGCCCTCGAACAGGTGCAGGAGCGGGTCCGGGGGCTGTTCACCCTCGCCGCGCAGCGGCGTGCGCTGCTCGAGGACGACGGTCGACTGTCCGTCGATGTCGAGACGGTCACGCAGGCGAGCATCGACGAAGCGCGCGCGGAGGTCGATGAGATCGCCGCCGGCGTCGGCGACGCGCAGGATGCGGCGGCCGCGGCATCGCGCGACGTCATCCGCGCACGGGCCGAACTCGACGCCCTCGACGTCGACATCGCCGCGCAGAGCGCGCTGGTCTCGGAACACGACATGCGCCTGACGAAGCTGCGCGGGCGGGCGGACGCGGCGGCATCCCGCCTCGAGGCCGTCCGCGCCGGCGTCGACCGCCAGCAGCGGGCGCTGGATGCCGCGCGTCAGCGGCGCAGCGAGGCGGAGGCCGAGCTCGCCCGCGTGCAGCCGGAGTCCGCCCCCGAGGCGGCATCCGCCGAGCACACCGCCGCCTACGAGCGGGCGCAGCGCGACGCGACCGAGGCCGAGGCCGAGGTGGCGGCGATCCGGGAGCGACTGCACGCCGCCGAACGCGAGGCCGAATCGCTCACGGCGCAGACGGCCGCCCTCGGGCGTGCACTGACGGTGCGGAACGCTGCGGCCGATCTCGTGGCCCGCGACCTGACGGGCGTCCGTTCGATCGTCTCGGACGCGGTCAAGGTCGAGACGGGCTTCGAAGCCGCCGTCGCCGCGGCCCTCGGCGCGCTGGCGGAGGGCGTTCTCGTCGATGACGTCGCCTCGGCCGTCATTGCGGCGAGGATCGCCGCGAACGAAGATCTCGGCGTCGTCGACATCGTGCTCGCTGACGAGCCGGTCGCCCCGCCCGTGACCGGACCGACCGGGACGACCTCAGCCGCCTCGGTCACGGTCGCACCGCCGGGCGTGATCGGTGCTCTCGCCCCGGTGCTGATCGTCGACGATCTCGACGCCGCCGTCGACGTACGCGCGGGTCTCGGCGATGCCGATCGCGAGCGGGTCGTGCTCGTGACCCGCGGCGGCGAGATGCTCTCCCGACGGACGCTGCGCGCCGGATCCGGCGGTGGTCAGTCACGCCTCGAGCTCGCCGCCGAACGGGATGCGGCCGCCGATCGGCTGAGCGAGATGCGCGTCGTCGTCGACGCTCTTCGCGAGTCGCTGGCCGATGCTCAGACGGGGTGGACCGATGCGCGGTCGCGGACGAAGTCCTCGCTGGACGCGCTCCGGGCGCACGATGCGGCGCTCGCGGCCGATGCCGAGAAGCTCAATCGGGCGACGGTGCGCCACGAAGCGGCGATCGCCGAGTGCGACCGCCTCGAAGCCGGTCTCGCACAGACGACGGCGGGCGTGAAGGATGCCGAGGCCGCGGCACGCGAGGCGGACGAGGCCCTCGGTGCGGCAGCGGCTGCGCCCCGGCCGATCCTCGACGCGTCGGCCCGCGACGGTCTGCTCGACGCGCTCGAGGCGACCCGGGAGCGCGAGATGCGGGCGCGCCTCGATATCGAGACCCTGCGCGAGCGGGTCCGGGCCGGCGAGGCCCGAGTGCAGCAGCTCGACCGCCAGCGGGAGCGGGAGCGCGCCGCGGCAGCCGAGGCAGCGAGACGCGCAGTGATCCGGCGCCGTCAGCGAGCGATCGCTGTGGCGGTCGCCGAGCAGCTGCCGCCGCTTCTGGACTCGATCGACCGGTCGGTCTCGCAAGCGCGCGTCGAGCTCGCCCGCGCGGAGCACATGCGCAGCGAGCTCACCGCCGAGCTCGCCGACCTCCGGCAGCGTGATCAGGCCGTGCGCGGTCGGCTCTCCGGCCTCACCGAGCGGGTGCACGGTCTCGAGCTCCAGATGCACGAGAAGCGGTTGCACGTCACGAGTCTTCTCGAGCGCGTCGCCTCCGAGCTGGGGTTCGACGAGAACATTCTCGTTTCGGAATACGGACCCGATCGGCCGCTCGCGGAGGAGGCGGTCGCCGCGGAGGAGGCGGGCAGGGGCTTCGACCGAGCCGCGGAACGGCGGCGGCTGGCAGACGCTGAGCGCAAGCTCGCTCAGCTGGGACGCGTCAACCCGCTCGCGCTGGAGGAGTTCGCCGCGCTCGAGCAGCGCCACGCCTTCCTCACCGAGCAGCTCGCCGATCTGACCCAGACGCGGGCCGACCTCGTGACGATCATCGCGGAGCTCGATGAGCGGATGCAGAGCATCTTCCTCGCCGCCTTCGAAGACACCAAGATCGCTTTCGGGGAGGTCTTCCCGATCCTCTTCCCCGGCGGCACCGGCAGCATCTCGCTGACCGACCCGGAGCATCCGCTGACGACGGGGATCGAGGTGTCGGTCCGCCCCGTCGGCAAGAAGATCGAACGCCTCTCGCTGCTCTCCGGCGGCGAACGGTCGCTGGCGGCCGTCGCCCTGCTCACGGCGATCTTCAAGGCCCGCCCAAGCCCGTTCTACATCCTCGACGAGGTCGAGGCCGCTCTCGACGACGCGAACCTGGGGCGACTGCTCGGAGTGTTCGAGCAGCTGCGCGAGTCGAGTCAGCTGATCGTCATCACGCACCAGAAGCGCACGATGGAGATCGCCGACGCGCTCTACGGGGTGTCGATGCGTCAGGACGGCGTCTCGGCGGTCGTCGGCCAGCGCGTCCGCGAGCGGGCGAGCGCCTAGGCTGAGAGCATGGCCGAGAACCCCTGGTCCCTGTCGCGCGCGCTTCGAGGACTCTTCGTCAAGCCGACGATCGACGAGAACACGTGGGACGACCTCGAGACGGCGCTCATCACCGCCGACTTCGGCCCCGACATCACCGAGCGCATCGTCGAGGAGCTCCGCGGCAACGTCGAGCGGTTCCGCACGACCGATCCGAAGGACCTGCAGCGGATGCTGCGCGAGAGCCTGGAGGAGCGCTTCGCCGCCTTCGACTCCACCCTCCGCCTCACGGAACGCCCCGCTGTCGTCCTGGTGGTTGGCGTCAACGGCGTCGGCAAGACCACGACGATCGGCAAGTTCGCGAAGTTCCTGCAGCGCTACGGCCGCTCGGTCGTCGTGGGCGCCGCGGACACGTTCCGGGCCGCCGCGGTCGACCAGCTCGCGACCTGGGCGGAGCGCGGGGGCGCGACGATCGTGCGGCCTCAGCACGAGGGTCAGGACCCGGCGTCCGTCGCTTTCCAGACGATCGAGCACGCGAAGCAGACGGGAACCGAGATCGTCCTCGTCGACACCGCGGGACGCCTGCACACCAAGGGCGGTCTGATGGACGAGCTGACCAAGATCCGTCGGGTGATCGAGAAGCAGGCGCCCATCAGCGAGGTCCTGCTCGTCCTCGACGCCACGACGGGTCAGAACGGCGTGATGCAGGCCGAGGCGTTCCTGCAGCATGCCGGCGTCACCGGACTCGTCATCACGAAGCTGGACGGTTCGGCGCGCGGCGGCTTCGTCCTGGCCGTGCAGGAGCGGACCGGCATCCCGGTCAAGCTCCTCGGACAGGGCGAGGGCATCGGCGACCTGACGGGTTTCACGCCGCACGTGTTCGCCTCGGCGCTGGTCGACTGAGCGCCGCGCCGCGTCACCACTTCCCCCTCGACCTCACGGCTGGTTTCATAAGGACATGGCGATCGAGCACGACTACTTCGGACTCCTCGAGTCGGGTCCGGACGGATCGATCTTCTGGTCGGATCACGTCGAGATCGGCGACCAGACGGTCACCGTCGATCTCACGGCTCCGGATCAGGACGACGTGTCCGCGGCAGCGCTCGACGTCGCGGCGGCGATGATCTCGGCCATCGAGTCGATCGACCTGTCGGCTCGCAACGCCATGGTCTCGGAGCTGAACGATCGCACGAGCGAGGTGACCGAGTTCATCCTGCAGCAGCAGGAGCAGCTCGGGGACGACATCGAGTCCTTCCTCGTCGACATCTCGGGCGACACGCACATGGACGTCATCCGCTCGCTCCAGCTGATCAGCATGACGATTCTCGCCGACGAGCACGGCGGCTCGGACCCTTTCGCCGTGCTCGAGTACGCCCTCGACCCCGACTCGACGGAGGACGTCCTGCTCGTGAACCTCACGAGCGACGGAAGCGTCCAGTCGGTCACGAGCGCCGACTGAACGTGCAGACCTTCCTGCCGTACTCCTCGTTCGTCGACTCCGCTCGCGCGCTCGACACCGCACGCCTCGGCAAGCAGCGCGTCGAGACGCTTCAGCTCCTGCGGGCCAACACCGTGCCGGACTACGGATGGCGCCACCATCCGGCCGCGAAGATGTGGCGCGGTCACCTGCCGGCGCTCGTCTCCTACGGACTCGCGATGACGGACGCGTGGATCGACGCGGGACACGCCGACACCGTCCGAGCGCAGATCCTCGCCTTCGCGCCCGAGGTCGACGGCGTCGCGCAGAGTGAACTCGCGCTGCCGCCGTGGCTCGGCGACGAGGCCCTGCATCTGTCGCACAGATCGAACCTCGTCCGGAAGGATCCCGAGTTCTACCGGCTCCGGTTCGGCGACGTCCCCGACGATCTCCCGTACGTGTGGCCGGGGGATCCGACCGCTCGCTGATGGGGGCCGCGGAGGCGCCGGCGCGCCGCGTCAGACCGCCTGGGCGAAACCCGCATCCGCCGTCTCGGCGAGGTGCGCGAGATGCTCCGGGATCCGTCGTCCCTTCGCCGCCATCGACTGCGCCCACAGGCGTCCGGCGCGGTAGGACGAACGCACGAGCGGCCCGGCGAGCACGCCGAGGAACCCGATGCGCTCGGCCTCCTCGCGGAACCCGACGAACTCGTCCGGCTTGACCCAGCGGTCGACCGGCAGGTGACGCGGCGTCGGCCGCAGGTACTGCGTGATCGTGATGATGTCGGTACCGGCGTCGTGAAGGTCCTGCAGCGCCTGCACCACCTCGTCCGGCGTCTCACCCATGCCGAGGATGAGATTCGACTTGGTGATGAGACCGGCGTCGCGTGCGCGGGTGAGCACGCCGAGGGAGCGCTCGTACCGGAAGGCGGGTCGGATGCGCTTGAAGATGCGCGGGACGGTCTCGACGTTGTGGGCGAAGACCTCGGGGCGGGAGGCGAACACCTCGTCGAGCTGCGCCGGGTCTCCGTTGAAGTCGGTCGCGAGGATCTCCACCCCGGTCTTCGGGTTCTCCGCATGGATCCGACGGACGGTCTCCGCATGCAGCCACGCGCCGCCGTCGGGGAGATCGTCACGGGCCACGCCCGTCACCGTCGCGTAGCGCAGCTGCATCCGCGTGACGCTCTCGGCGACGCGTCGCGGTTCGTCCGTGTCGTAATCGGCCGGCTTGCCGGTGTCGATCTGGCAGAAGTCGCAGCGCCGCGTGCACTGCGAGCCGCCGATCAGGAAGGTCGCCTCGCGGTCCTCCCAGCACTCGTAGATGTTGGGGCAGCCGGCTTCCTGGCACACGGTGTGCAGGCCCTCCTCCGTCACGAGTTCGCGGAGCGCGCGATACTCCTCGCCCATCCGCGCCGTCGTCTTGATCCACTCCGGCTTGCGCTCGATCGGCGTCTGCGCATTCCGCACCTCGAGCCGCAGCAGCTTGCGGCCGCCGGGTGCGGTCGTCGCGGGCTCGGCGGGTACGCCGCACGCGCTCATGCCGCCACCGCCGCGGCGAACTCCGCCGTGAAGCGTCCGCCGACGACCTCGAGTGCGTCGGCGGGCGTCACCGACGCGCCGAGTTCTGCGGAGAGCGTGGTCACCCCCGCATCCGCGATGCCGCAGGGGATGATCCGCCGGAAGGGCTCCAGATCGTTGCTGCAGTTCAGCGCGAAACCGTGCATCGTCACGCCCCGCTCGACCCGCACGCCGATGGCGGCGAGCTTCGCATCGTGCCCGGACGAGGAGACCCAGACGCCGCTCCGTCCGGCGATGAGCCCGGCGTCGACGCCGAGGTCGGCCACGGCGGCGAGCAGGACGGCTTCGAGTCGCCGCACATGAGCGACGACGTCCACGGGCTCCGGGAGCCGGACGATCGGATACCCGACGAGTTGGCCCGGGCCGTGCCAGGTGATCTTCCCGCCGCGATCGACGTCGACGACCGGTGTGCCATCGGTCGGCCGCTCGGCGGCGATCGTCCGGACACCGGCGGTGTACACCGCCTCGTGTTCGAGCAGGAGCAGAGTGTCGGCACCGCCGTCGACGACGTCCGCGTGGACGCGCCGCTGAAGGTCCCAACCCGCGCGGTAGGGGATGAAGTGCGGGCCGAGCCCCACGGTGCGGACGTCGATCGCCGTTCCGATCACAGTGCCTCCCTCGATTGATGAATCGCGTCCAACAATACGACTCATCGCAGTGTCAGGCGACGCCGTAGGCTGAGACGGTGACGACCGACTCCCGCGTCGGCCGGCCGCGCGCTTCGTCGCGCGAGACCCTGGCCGAGGCCGCCTGCGAGCTCTTCCTCGAACAGGGGTTCGACTCGACGACGATCGCCGAGATCGCTCGGCGCGCCGGAGTGAGCCGGTCGAGCTTCTTCAACTACTTCGCCTCGAAGTCGGCCGTGCTCTGGTCGGGCCTCGACGAGAGGATCGACCGCCTCGAGGACGAGCTGGCGGGGGAGTCGGATGCCGCCGCGGTGAGCGCCGCGTTCGATCGCCTTGCGCGCGGTTTCGCACCGGACAGCCTCGCACTCGCGATCGTGAACGAGGCCACGATGGGTGTGCGCGACGAGCTCGCCCGCGAGGCCGCGCTCCGCTCCGCCCGCGTCGCGGCGGTCGTCGCTCCCGTGTTCGAGGCCGCCGGGGTCGCGCGGCTCGAGGCGGACGTCCGCGCGGCCGGGTGGGGCGGTGCCCTGCTCGCCGCCGTAGCCGCCTGGGCTCGGGACGGCGCCGGGCGGGTCGAGCTCGAAGCGTTCGTGCGCCGCGCTGTCCAGGTCGCCGCTCGGCCGTGACCGCGTCGCCGGGACGTGCCGCGGCATCCCGGTAGAATCGAGGGATCATGGCAACTTTCGGCACGCTCTCCGACCGTCTCACCGAGACCTTCCGGAACCTCCGCACCAAGGGCAAGCTCTCGGCGGCCGACGTCGACCAGACCGTGCGGGAGATCCGTCGCGCGCTTCTGGACGCCGACGTCGCACTCGTGGTCGTCAAGGAGTTCACCGCGAAGGTGCGCGAACGCGCCCTCGGCGACGAGGTCAACCGTGCGCTGAACCCGGCGCAGCAGGTCGTCCAGATCGTCAACGAGGAGCTCGTGGCCATCCTCGGCGGTCAGCAGCGGCGACTCCAGTTCGCGAAGAACCCGCCGACCGTGATCATGCTCGCGGGTCTGCAGGGCTCCGGAAAGACGACGTTCGCCGGGAAGCTCGCGAAGCAGCTCGAGAAGGACGGGCACACCCCACTGCTGGTCGCATGCGACCTGCAGCGCCCCAACGCCGTCAATCAGCTCCAGGTCGTCGCGGAGCGTGCCGGCGCGGCGATCTTCGCGCCTCAGCCGGGCAACGGTGTCGGGGACCCGGTGCGCGTCGCCCGAGACGGCGTCGAGCACGCCCGACGCGCGCAGCACGACGTCGTCATCATCGACACCGCCGGTCGCCTCGGTGTCGACGCCGAACTCATGAAGCAGGCGGCCGACATCCGCAGGGCCACCGACCCCGACGAAGTCCTCTTCGTCATCGACGCCATGATCGGGCAGGACGCGGTGAACACCGCCAAGGCCTTCCAGGACGGCGTCGACTTCACCGGTGTCGTGCTGTCGAAGCTCGACGGCGACGCGCGCGGTGGTGCCGCTCTCTCGGTCGCGTCCGTGACCCAGCGGCCGATCATCTTCGCCTCGACGGGAGAGGGGCTCGAGGATCTCGAAGCGTTCCACCCGGACCGCATGGCCAGCCGCATCCTCGACCTCGGCGACATCCTCACGCTCATCGAGCAGGCTCAGCAGGCGTTCGACGAGGAGGAAGCCCTCGCCGTCGCGGAGAAGCTCGCGAAGGAGCAGTTCACGCTCGAGGACTTCCTCGATCAGCTCCAGCAGATGAAGAAGATGGGCTCGATGAAGAAGATGCTCGGCATGCTGCCGGGCATGGGCCAGATGAAGCAGCAGCTCGAGCAGTTCGACGAGCGGGAGATCGACCGGACCGAGGCGATCATCCGCTCGATGACGCCGGGCGAGCGACGCAACCCCAAGGTTCTCAACGGCTCTCGGCGCCTGCGCATCGCGCGCGGATCCGGGATGACGGTGACCGACGTCAACCAGCTCGTGCAGCGCTTCGACCAGGCGGCGAAGATGATGAAGACCGTCGCGCGCGGCGGCGTGCCCAACATCCCCGGGATGGGGCCCATGGGCGGCAAGCCCGGCGCGTCGAGCAAGCGCGGCAAGCAGGTCAAGAGCAAGAGCGGATCGCGCTCGGGTAACCCCGCCAAGCGCGCTGCCGAGAACGCCGGGATCGCGGCGACGACGGCGCCGACCGGCTCCGGCTTCGGTCTGGGAGCTGCTCAGCAGGCGCCGAGCGAGGCCGATCTCGCCGAGATCCAGAAGCTCTTCGGCAAGGGCTGAACCGTCCGGGCGGACAGCCGGGCGGACTGTTGCAGGCGACCGGTCAGGAGCCGGCGGCGGTCGACGCGAGGTGCTGTCGCAGCGTCGGACCCTCGCGGAACTCGCGGATGAGGTGCTGCACGACGGCGCGGAGATCGCCCTCGGCCGCGTCGGCGACCCGGGTCTGCCGGAGGTAGCTCGCGCCCTGATCGAGGATGGTCACGAGCCCGGCGAACTCGCGTGCGCAGTGCAGCTCGGCCGCGATCGGGGCGAGCGAATCCATCGTCTCGCGCAGATGCTCGGCGACGGGCCGCTGCGTGCCGTCGGCGTCGACGATGATCCGCGCGTCCATGCCGTAGCGCGCGGCGCGCCACTTGTTCTCGCGGACGAACCACGGCGGGATCGTCGGCAGCTCCCGCCCCTCGTCCATCTCACGCGAGAGGTGCTCGACGAGGACCTGCGCGAGTGCGGCGACGGCGGCGAGCTCGGGAAGGGTCGACATGCCGTCGCACGCGCGGATCTCGATCGTCCCCCACTTCGGCGCCGGTCGGATGTCCCACCGGACCTCGGAGGCATCCTCCATGACGCCCGTGCGCACCATGCCGTCGAGATAGTTCTCGAAGTCCCGCCAGTCGCGGAGATTCCACGGCAATCCGGCGGTCGGCAGCTGCTGGAAGACGAGTGCGCGATTGGACGCGTACCCGGTGCGGTCGCCCGACCAGTACGGGCTCGAGGCCGACAGGGCCTGCAGATGCGGCAGGTACAGCGACAGCGCGTTGATGAGCGGGAAGACCTTGTTCACGTCCTCGACGCCGACGTGGATGTGGATGCCCCAGATCATCATGTTGCGTCCCCACCACTGGGTGCGCTCGATGAGCTTGTGATACCGCGTCTTGTCGGTGATCTTCTGCTCGTACCAGCGGGCGAAGGGATGGCTCCCTGCGCAGAGCATCTCCAGGCCCCGGGGAGCGGCGAACTCGCGGACGCGTGTGATCGCGTCGTCGATGTCGTCGACGGCGGCGGCGACGGTGTCGCCCACGCCGCTGGTGACCTCGATGGTGTTCGTCAGCAGTTCGCCCGTGATCGTGTAGCGCTCGAGCGCGGAGGATTCCTCCACCTCGGCGAGGATCTCCGGCGCGCGCGGAGCGAGGTCGCCGCTCTCACGATCCGCAAGCATCAGTTCCCACTCGATGCCCACGGACGAGCGGGCGGACGTGGCGAAGGGGACCGTCATGGGCACAGTCTGACACGCGGTACGGCGCGGTTCGCGACGGCCGTCATCATCTGGCAAAATAGATCGCTGGACCTCCCGTTCGACCCTCTATCCGACGGCACGGTCCACCCGCAGAGCTCCCGCCGGGTGTGCACCCCACGCTCCAGGCGACGTTCACTTCACATCACACCACTCAGGAGAATTGTGGCTGTCAAGATCCGTCTCAAGCGCCTCGGCAAGATCCGCGCGCCCTACTACCGCATCGTCGTCGCCGACTCGCGCACCAAGCGCGACGGCCGCGTCATCGAGGAGATCGGCAAGTACCACCCGACCGAGGAGCCCTCGTTCATCGAGGTCGACTCCGAGCGCGCGCAGTACTGGCTGTCCGTCGGCGCGCAGCCGACCGAGCAGGTCGCGGCGCTGCTGAAGCTCACCGGCGACTGGGGCAAGTTCAAGGGCGACAAGAACGCCGTCTCGACCGTTCGCACGGCCGAGGCCAAGGGCGAGTTCGTCGCGGACGCCTCGAAGAAGTCGGTCATCAAGCCGCAGGCCGCGAAGAAGGCCGAGGAGCCCGCCGCTCCGGCCGACGAGGCGCCCGCCGCCGACGCGACCGACGCGGAGTAATCCGTTGCTGTCCGCCGCGCTCGAGCACGTCGTCAAGGGGATCGTCGATCACCCCGACGACGTCGTCATCCGTTCCGCCTCGTCGCCTCGCGGCGACGTCCTCGAGGTGCGCGTGCATCCCGATGACCGGGGACGGGTGATCGGGCGCGGCGGACGCACCGCCAAGGCGCTGCGCGCGCTCATCAGCGCGCTGGCCGACGGTGCCCGTGTCCGTGTCGACGTCGCGGACGACTGACATGACCGGCAAGCCCGCGAGTACGCAGCTGCGAGTCGGGCGCCTCGTCAAGGCGCACGGACTCAAAGGCGCGTTGAAGCTCGAGCTGTACACCGACGACCCCGACGGTCGTTTCGTCCCGGGAGCCGCCTTCACGCTGCAGGTGCCCGAGGCATCGCCGTGGCACGGCAAGAGCGTCACAGTGCGCGAGTTCCGGTGGATGAACTCGCATCCCGTGCTCTTCCTGGAGGGGGTCGAGGACCGCGACGCCGCGGAGAGCCTCGTCAAAGCGATCCTCTGGATCGACCAGGACCCGGATGCCGTCTCCGAAGACGACGCCTGGTTCGACCACCAGCTCGTGGGACTCCAGGTCCACCGCGGCGAGGAGCGCGTCGGACGCATCGTGCGGGTCGATCACTTCCCCGCGCAGGACCTGCTCATCGTGCAGCGCGACGGCAGCGACGACGAGATCCTCGTGCCCTTCGTCTCGGCGATCGTCCCCGAAGTCGACGTCGCCAACGGCCGCGTGATCGTCACGCCGCCCCCGGGTCTGTTCGAGGATCTTCCCGCCGGCGACGAGGACGAGTCCGGCGCCGCCGACGTGCGCGCCGACGAGGGGCAGAAGCCCACCGACTGACCGGATCGCAGGGGCGACACCGACGCCCCGCGGCGACGCGCGATCGCGCATCGCTGACCGAGAGACGAGTGTCACCGCGTAAACACGCGTGCTCACGTCTCGGAACGTCCGCTCGCGATCATCGGGCGAGGCGGGGCCCGGCATACCGGTGTCGCCGCCGTCCCTTCTTCGTCACCGCGGGCATGCCGGTGCGGTGCCGCGCGCGTCACACACCCGGAACACGGGTGCCTAGACTCGAATCCATGCGCGTCGACGTCGTCACGATCTTCCCGGCCTTCTTCGACGTGCTGGAGGTATCGCTCGTGGGCAAGGCCCGGGGCTCGGGGCTCCTCGACGTCCGGGTACACGACCTGCGCGACCACACGCGCGATCGCCACCGCACGGTCGACGACACGCCGTACGGCGGCGGCGCGGGGATGGTGATGAAGCCGGAGCCGTGGGGCGAGGCGATCGACGCCATCGTCGCCGATGCTTCGGCGGCCCCGATCTTCGTGTTCCCGTCGCCGGCGGGTGAGGTCTTCACCCAGGCGACGGCGCGCGAGCTGGCGACGGCCGAGCACCTCGTCTTCGGGTGCGGCCGCTACGAGGGCATCGACGAGCGCGTCTTCACGTACGCCGCGAGCCTCGGCCGCGTGCGGATGATCAGCCTCGGCGACTACGTGCTCAACGGCGGAGAGGTCGCGTCGATGGCCATGATCGAGGCGATCGCGCGTCTCATCCCGGGAATGGTCGGCAACCCCGCGAGCCTCGTGGAGGAGTCGCACGAGGACGGTCTGCTGGAGTACCCCTCGTTCACGAAGCCCGCGAGCTGGCGGGGCATGGACGTGCCGGACGTGCTTCTGAGCGGCCACCACGGCCGGGTGGCGCAGTGGCGACACGCCCAGCGCGTCGAGCGCACACGCGAGCGACGCCCCGACCTTTTGCCGTCGACCGACTGATCGTCGGATCCGGCGGGACCTCGGGCTGCGCAGCCGTCAGTCGACGCCGAGGAACGAACGGTCGGTCAGCACGATCGGGCCGTCGGGCGTGACGGCGATCGTGTGCTCGGAGTGCGCGCCGCGCGAGCCGTCGGCGCTGCGCAGCGTCCACCCGTCGGCATCGGTGACGAGCTTGTCGGTGGTCTGGAGGAACCAGGGCTCGAGGGCGAGGACCAGGCCGGCGCGCAGCGGGTAGCCGCGCCCGGGCTTGCCGTCGTTGGGCACGTGCGGATCGCCGTGCATCTCCCGTCCGACGCCGTGGCCGCCGAAGTCGGTGTTGATCGACAAGCCCTCGGCGCGCGCGACGGTGGCGACGGCGTGCGAGATGTCGCCGATGCGATTGCCGACCGTGGCGCTGGCGATGGCGGCATCCAGCGCCCGCTCGCTGGTGTCGATGAGTGCGAGATCGGCGTCGCGCGGGGTGCCGACGATGAACGAGACCGCCGAGTCGGCGACCCAGCCGTTCACGGAGACGGCGAAATCGAGGGTCACGAGGTCGCCGTCGCGCAGGGCGTAGTCATGGGGGAGACCGTGCAGGACCGCGTCGTTGATCGAGGTGCAGATCACCTTGCCGAACGGGCTCGCACCGAACGACGGGTGATAGTCGATGTAGCAGCTCTCGGCGCCCGCGCGACGGATCAGCTCGTGCGCCCGTCGGTCGATGGTGAGGAGATTCGTGCCGACGGCGGTCTCGTCCCGGAGCGTCGCCAGCACCTCGGCGACGAAGCGCCCCGCGGGGCGCATGGCGTCGATCTCGGCGGGGGTGCGCAGCTCGATCATCGTGATCCTCTCTTCAGCTTCCATCCTGCCCGACGCGCGTACCATCGGGAGCATGTGGCTCCGACGCGCGTTCTTCCTCTGGCTGCTGCCGGCGGCGGTGGTCCTGCCGCTGTGGCTCCTCGTGGGGTGGGCCGTCTCCGGCGCGGGCGGGGGGATCCTCGTCTGGACGCTGTTCATCGCGGCGCCGGCGGTCTTCGTCACGCAGCTCATCGCGACCCTCCTCGTGCGCGCTCGCGGTACCGTCCGGCATGGTCGTGCGGTCTCGTGGTGGGACGTCGCCGTCTTCGGCGTGTGGCACCTCCTGATCGTGGTGCTCGCCGTGACACCCGGCGCTTTCTGGCCGCTCCTGCTCGGAGCGATCGGCGCCTACCTCGGCGTGGTGTGGAGCAGCCTCGTCCAGCTGTTCCGCGAGGCGCGCGGCTCGATCGTCCTGTCGGGGCCGGCGGGTGCGGCATCCTTTCTGCGGGATGCCGCACGTCCCGACCCGCGCGTTCGCGATGCCGCGGACGTCATCGTCATCGAGGAGGGGCCGCAGCGCGGTCGCCGACGGTTTTGACCGCCGCGCTCGGCGTGGCAGAATGATCTCTTGTGCCCTGACAGATCTCTGCCTCAGGGGAGCGGCGCCCGGCGGGCGCCCGGGGCACCGCATCCTTACTCATCTCTCTCGCGGTCGACCTGAGGCGGTCGCAGGAAGAAACGATCATGCAGATCCTCGACTCCGTCGACGCAGCGTCGCTGCGCAACGACATCCCCGTTTTCGCCCCGGGCGACACCGTGAAGGTCCACGTCAACATCACCGAGGGCAACCGCTCGCGCATCCAGGTCTTCCAGGGTGTCGTCATCGGCCGCTCCGGCGACGGCGTCCGCGAGACCTTCACCGTTCGCAAGATCAGCTTCCAGGTCGGCGTGGAGCGCACGTTCCCCGTCCACAGCCCGGTCATCGATCACATCGAGGTCGTCACCCGCGGTGACGTCCGTCGCGCGAAGCTCTACTACCTGCGGAACCTCCGCGGCAAGAAGGCCAAGATCAAGGAGAAGCGCGACCGCTGATCACAGCGTCGCGATCTCCGATTGCCCCGGGCTCCGGCCCGGGGCAATCGTCGTCCCGTGGGGTGCGAGGGGATGCCGCCGGAGTGTGCGACCCTGGGTAAGGCTCGCCGGGGGCGAGTGCGAGGAAGGCGAAGATGACCACCGATGACCTGGCCGCGACGACGCCGCCGTCGACACGTCGCCGCCGCCTGTGGCTGCTGCTTCGCGACATCCTCGTGATCGTCGCAATCGCGCTCGTCGTGTCGTTCCTCGTCAAGACCTTCCTCGTGCGGTCGTTCTACATCCCCTCCGGCTCGATGGAGCGAACACTGCTCAAGGACGACCGCATCCTCGTCGATCAGCTCACCCCCCGCTTCGGCGGATACGAACGCGGTGACGTCGTCGTGTTCCGGGATCCGGGCGGCTGGCTGCCCGTCGTGGCCGAGCCGGAGCGACCGCCGGTGGTGGAGGCGATCGACTGGGGGCTCTCCCTGGTCGGGCTGTCGGCGCCCGACAGCAAGGACCACCTGATCAAGCGCATCGTCGGCGTCGCCGGTGATCACGTCGTGTGCTGCAACGTTATGGGACAGATCACCGTCAACGACGTGCCGATCGATGAGACCCCGTACGTCGATCTCGCGGCCGGTCAGTCGGCGCCGATCGAGGTCCCGTTCGACGTCGTCGTTCCCGAGAACGCCCTGTGGGTGCTCGGAGACAACCGCGATCACTCCCGCGACTCGCGCTACAACCGCGACCAGCCCTCGCAGGGCTTCGTGCCGCTGGAGAACGTCGTCGGCCGTGCCTTCCTCATCACCTGGCCGCTCGACCGCTTCGGTCTGATCGACTTCCATCACGACGTCTTCGCCGGGGTTCCGGAGCCGGCCGGACAGTGACGGTCATCGCGCCCCGCCTCACCGTCGAGCGGCGACTCCTCAGAGAGCACGACTACGTGATCGCGCTCGACGAGGTGGGACGCGGCGCGCTCGCGGGTCCGGTCGCCGTGGGGGCAGCGGTCCTCGACGCCCGCGGCGCCCGGCGACGGATGCCGGAGGGGCTGCGCGATTCGAAGCTCGTCCCGGAACCGCGCCGCGCCGATCTGGCCGAGCGGGCGGGGTCGTGGGTCGTCGCCTCCGCCGTCGGCTGGGCCGATTCCGACGAGATCGACGCGGGCGGCATCATTCGCGCGCTGGGCATGGCGGCCGTGCGCGCGCTGTCGGCGCTCGACGGCGTCGACGCTCTCGCGGCCGATGCCGTGGTGATCCTCGACGGGAACCACGACTACGTCACGCCCGTCGCCGGACCGGGACTGAACGTCCGCACGATCGTCAAGGCGGATCGGGACTGCGCGAGCGCTGCGGCGGCATCGGTCATCGCGAAGGTGTCGCGTGACGCCGTGATGGCTGCGCTCCACGACGAAGCCCCGATGTACGCCTGGGCCAGGAACAAGGGGTACGCGAGCGTCGCGCATCGCGCGGCGATCCGGGATCACGGATTGAGCCCGCACCACCGGTCGTCGTGGGCGATCGCCGACGCACCGACGCTCTTCTGACCTATCGGGTGCGCCCGACCGCATCGCCGGCTCGGCCTAGGATGGGAGCACCATGGATGACGAAGTCTTCGAGGACTATGACCGGGAACTGGAGCTCGCGCTCTACAAGGAGTACCGCGACGTCGTCCGGCAGTTCCAGTACGTGATCGAGACCGAGCGCCGGTTCTACCTCGCGAACGACGTGAACGTCGTGCGACGCGACACGGAGCACGACTTCTACTTCGAGCTGACGATGACGGACGTGTGGGTGTGGGACATCTACCGCGCGGATCGATTCGTGAAGTCGGTGCGCGTCCTCACCTTCAAGGACGTCAACGTCGAGGAGCTGCAGAGCCGGGACTTCGAGCTGCCCGACGAGCTCTCGCTCGACAGCTGACGTCGCGTCCCCTCCCCAGTGGGCGAGGTCGACCCTCCGTCCTCACACCCGCGGCACGGCGCCCCGTGGTGATCGCGTGAGCGCCAGAGTCGACCCATGGCTGCCAAAGACGACCGGGGTCGCGCGGGTGAAGAGCGCGCCGTCCGCTATCTGACCGATCTCGGGTACGAGGTGATCGATCGCAACTGGCGCTCCCGGCAGGGAGAGATCGACATCGTCGCCGTGCGCGCGGCCGAGCTCGTCGTGGTCGAGGTGAAGACGCGTCGTACCGAGTGGTTCGGCCACCCCTTCGCAGCGGTCGACGGCAGGAAGCGCGATCGGATGTGGCGGGTCGCGTGCGCGTGGATCGCGGCGCACCCCGACCTCGTCCGCGGCCGGCGACTGCGCCTCGACGTCGTGGGGATCACCGGCGAGGAGGTCGAGACCGCCGTCCTCGAGCATCTGCGAGACCTGCGGTGAGCGTGGGTCGCACGTGGGCCATCGCGCTCTCGGGCCTCGTCGGCGACCTCGTGGAGGTCGAGGCGGATCTGTCGAACCAGACGCCGGCGTTCCGCATCGTCGGCCTCGCGGACCGGGCGTTGACCGAGGCGCAGCAGCGGGTGCACAACGCGTGCGCGAACAGCGGCCTGCCGCTCTCCCGGCGACGGGTCACCGTCAACCTGTCGCCGGCGAGCCTGCCCAAGCACGGCTCGGGATTCGACCTCGCGATCGCGATCGCGGCCCTGGCGACCGAGCTCCCGATGGATGCCGCTTCGCTCGCTGAGACCGTGCACATCGGTGAGCTCGCGCTCGACGGACGTCTGCGCCCGGTGCCGGGTGTGCTGCCGGCCGTGCTCGCGGCCGCCCGAGGGGGTCGACGGCAGGTCGTGGTTCCCGAAGCGAGTCGTGCCGAGGCCGAGCTCGTCGACGGCATCCGCGTCGTCGCCTGCCGGTCCCTCGCCGCGGTCGCGCGGTGGCACGGGCTCGACGTGGCCGAACCCGTGCCCACGGAGCACGCGGTGACCGATGACGGGAAGTCGGGGGGTGCGGCGGCGGCCGAGGCGACGCAAGCGCCGCGGCCCGACCTGGCCGAGGTGCGGGGGCAGGCCGAGGCGGTCGACGCCCTGATCGTGGCGGCGGCCGGTGGGCACCATCTGCTGATGTCGGGTCCGCCCGGAGCGGGCAAGACGATGCTGGCGCGCCGACTTTCCGGCATCCTGCCGGACCTCGACGACGACACCGCTCTGCAGGTGGCATCCATCCGTTCGCTCTCGGGCACGGCCGTGACGACGTTGACGCGGGAGCCGCCCTTCGAGGCGCCGCACCACAGCGCGAGCGTCGCCGCGCTCGTCGGGGGCGGAAGCCGGGAGCTTCGCCCCGGGGCGATCGCGCGGGCGAGCGGCGGGGTGCTCTTCCTGGACGAGGCGGGCGAGTACGGGGCGCATGCCCTCGATTCCCTCCGCCAACCGCTCGAGGAGGGGTCGATCGAGATCCACCGAGCGGGCTTCCGGGCAGTGCTTCCCGCGCGTTTCCAACTCGTGCTCGCCACGAATCCGTGTCCGTGCGGGCAGTACGGCGTCCGGGGCGGCACGTGCTCGTGCCCGTCACTGGCGATTCGTCGGTACGTGGGACGGCTGTCGGGTCCGCTACTCGACCGGATCGACATCGAGCTCGGGCTGAGCCGCGTCTCGCTCGCGGATCTGTCCTCGTCGGCGGACACGACGATCAGCACGCGCGTCGCGCGAGAGCGCGTCGTCGGTGCACGCGAGCGGGCGGCGCGCCGCCTCGCCGCGACGCCCTGGCGGACGAATGCGGCGGTGCCGGGCTCGTGGCTTCGCGACGGCCCGCTCGCCCCGGCCGCTGACGTCCGCCGGCCGCTGGATTCCGCGCTCCAACGGGGAGCCCTCACGCTCCGTGGGTACGACCGGGTGCTGCGGGTCGCGTGGTCCGTCGCCGACCTGCGCGGCGGTGAGACGCTTCAGCTCGACGACATCGGGCATGCGCTCTACCTGAAGAAAGGAATCGGCGCGTGAGGGGGACGGCAGCCGGTGCGGACGGCGGACCCGACCGGTGGGCGCGCGCACGGTGGTCGGCGGTGATCGAGCCCGGGGACGGCGTCGCCGGCGCGCTCATCGCCGCGATGGGAGCCGAGGAGGCATGGGCGATCGCGGTGGCGACGGACCCGACGGGAGCATCGGCACGCGTCGCGGCCGCGGGAATCGATCCCCTCGATCTCGTCCGGGCGCACGCGCGATGGAAGCCGCGGCTCCCCGACGCCGAACCGTCGGTGACCCTCGCGCGACGGATCGGAGCACGGCTCCTGGTGCCCGGCGATCCGGAATGGCCCGCACGCGCGGACGACCTCGGCGTGCACGCGCCCGTCGCCCTCTGGGTCCGCGGCGACGTCGGCGTCCTCGCCTCCGACGCGCCCGCGATCGCCGTCGTCGGCGCCCGCGCGGCCACCGCGTACGGCACCCATGCGGCGGCGGAGATCGCGGGCGAGCTCGCCTCGGCCGGAGCCGCGATCGTCTCGGGCGCGGCGTTCGGGATCGACGCGGCAGCCCACCGCGCCGCGGTCGCGGTCGGGGGTCGGGGGATCGCCGTCCTGGCCGGGGGTGTCGACAAGGCCTATCCCGCAGCCCATGGCGAGCTTCTGGGACGCATCGCGAGGTCGGGGGCGGTGATCAGCGAGGTCGCCTGCGGCACGGCGCCGACCAAATGGCGCTTCCTCCAGCGCAACAGGTTGATAGCCGCCCTGTCCGACGCGACCGTCGTGGTGGAGGCCGGCTGGCGCTCGGGGTCATTGAACACGGCGGGGCACGCGGCCGCTCTCGGCCGACCGCTCGGGGCCGTCCCGGGCCCGATCACCTCGGCGGCATCAGCGGGATGCCATCGTGTCCTCCGGGAGTACGACGGCAGCTGCATCACGTGCGCCGACGACGTCCGCGAGCTCATCGGATGGTCGTCGTCGGATGCCGCCGCGACGGCGCTCTCGAGCGGACAGGCGGACCGGACCGATGACCGCACCCGTGTCCTCGACGCCCTCAGCACGCGGTCCCCGCGATCGGTAGCCGAGGTCGCACGTCGGGCGGGGATGTCGGAGCAGGACGCTCTCGCGCACGTGGCGCTGCTCGACCTCGACGGCCGCGCCCGTCGTGACGACCGGGGGTGGCGGCGCGTCTGAGGAGCGAGCCGCGAGCCGTTCCGCGGCGATGAGCGCGATGACCGGCATGCTGGGACCATGCGGATCAGCGAAGCCACGACCGCGTACGTCGAGCATCTGGCTCACGTGCGCCGGCTCTCGCCGCACACCGTGCGCGCCTATCGGACCGATCTGGACGACCTCGTGGACGCCAGCGGCGACCCGGACCTCGAGGCTATGGACATCGAGGTCCTGCGCGACTGGGTCTGGCACGCCAGCGAACGCGGCGACAGCCGGTCCACGCTCGCGCGTCGAACCGCGACGGTTCGGGGCTTCTTCGCATGGGCCGCCGACCGCGACCTGGTCCCGGTCGATCCCGCACTCCGCCTCGCCGCACCCAAGCGCGTCCGCACCCTGCCGCACGTCGCGGCTGCGGACGTCCTCTCACGCGTCCTCGACGATCTGCGGACGGCCGGGAGCGAGGGGGATCCCGTCACGCTCCGGGACGCCGCCGTCCTCGAACTGCTCTACGCGACCGGAATGCGCGTGTCGGAGCTCTGCGGTCTGGACGTCGATGATCTCGATCGCTCCCGTCGCACCGCCCGCGTGATCGGCAAGGGGGATCGAGAGCGTGTCGTGCCCTTCGGTGCACCCGCTGCCGCGGCGCTCGACGCGTGGCTGGTGCGCGCGCGGCCCGCGCTCCTCGCCCGTCGGCCGTCGCACGCGCCCCAGGCCGCGCTCTTCGTCGGTGTCCGCGGCGGGCGGCTCGGCCAGCGCGCCGTGTACGCGATCGTGACCGAGCGGCTGGGTCCGGCGGTCGGACTCGACCACCTCGGCCCGCACGCACTGCGGCACTCCGCGGCGACCCACGTGCTCGACGGGGGCGCGGATCTGCGCGCCGTGCAGGAGCTGCTCGGGCACGCCAGTCTGGGAACGACGCAGATCTACACGCACGTGTCGAACGAGCGCCTGACGAGCGCCTATCGCCTCGCACACCCGCGCGCGTGATTGTCCGCCGCGGTGACGCCCTCTAGCGTGGCGGCATGAGAACTCGTCTCCTCGCCCTCGTCGCCCCGGCCGTGGCGCTGGCGGTCCTGGCCGCGGGCTGCGCGCCGGCGGCTCCACCGGCGCCCGAGCGCATCGTCCGACCCGATGCGCCCGCGAGCAAGCCCGCCGCGCCCGCATCGGTTCAGCCGTCCGCTCCGCCCGCGACCTCCGTGCCCGCGACCACACCCCCTGCCGCCGGCGGACTCGCGTGCGTGGACGGCGTGGTGGCCGTTCGCGGCGCGTCGATGGACCTCGAATTCTCGGGCGAATGCGCCCGGGCCGAGATCGAGGGAGAGGATCTCGACATCGACCTCGACGACGCGCGCATCGACACCGTCGTCGTGCGCGGCGATCGGATCGAGGTCGACCTCGCGACCGTCGGGAGCCTCGAGGTCACCGGCCAGTCCGCCGACGTCGAAGCCGACGCGATCGGGTCGCTGCGGGTCTCGGGCGATCGCAACAGCGTCTCGAGCGAGGGCGAGATCGGCGCGGTCGATGTGCGCGGCAACGACAACCGCGTGCGCGCCGCGTCGTTCGGCCCCGTCCAGCAGGCGGGCGACCGCAACGACGTCGCGCCCGGCACCTGACTCAGCAGCAGGGCAGGAGGACGGCGCGCGGGATCGCGCCGAGGAGCACGAGCGGATTGACGTAGTCGCCGTCCTGCCGCACGCCCCAGTGGAGGCCACCCGGGGGAGTGTGGCCTCCGACCGAGACCCGCCCGATGACCGCGCCCCCGGCGATCCGGTCCCCGGCGACGACCGTCGCCGTCACAGGCTCGAGGGTGGAGACGGCACCGTCGCCGTGGTCGATCGTGACGACACCGCGCCCCGCGACGGGACCGGCGAAGACGACCGTGCCCGCAGCCGGAGCGCTGACCAGGACCGAGTCGCCGGCCTCGAGATCGACGCCTCGATGCCCGGGGGCGTACTCGTGCGCGGGAGCCTCGAAGCCGCGCTGGATCGCAGCATCCGGGATCGGGAGGCGCCACCCCGGACGCCCGCTCTCGGCCGGCGAGACGGCGGCGAGCGACGCCGGCGACGCGACGGCCGCCGGGGCGGAGCCTCCGGCGAGGCCCAGGAGGCTCAGCAGGCCCATCAGGAGGAGGGCGGAGTGCCGCCGTGTCAGGCGGATGCGGGTGCGGGGGCGAGTCACCCGGCCATCTTGTCGCCGTACGCCGATCACCACTCGGGGACGGGCCCCGACGGGGGACGGATGCCGCGCGCCCACCGCCCGGGAGGAGCCGGGCCGACTGCTACACTGGTCCCGCACCTCGCTCGTCGAGGTGACTACGCGCGCCCACAGCATCGCGAGCACATCCGATGCGGCGCTTCACCCACAGGTCCCGGTGTTCTCCACCGGGCGGGTGTGCGCCGGGCGCCAGGAGCCTCGTGTCGTCGACACGAGGCTGACAACCGGAACAGAACAGGAGAACGGCCATGGCCGTCGTCACCATTCGCCAGCTGCTCGACAGCGGCGTCCACTTCGGGCACCAGACCCGCCGCTGGAACCCGAAAGTCAAGCGCTTCATCCTCACCGAGCGCTCGGGCATCCACATCATCGACCTGCAGCAGTCGCTGTCGTACATCGACCGCGCCTACGAGTACGTCAAGGAGACGGTCGCCCACGGCGGCACGATCCTCTTCGTCGGCACCAAGAAGCAGGCGCAGGAAGTCATCGCCGAGCAGGCGACGCGCGTCGGCCAGCCCTACGTGAACCAGCGCTGGCTGGGCGGTCTGCTCACCAACTTCACCACGGTGAGCAAGCGCCTCGCGCGCATGAAGGAGCTCGAGGAGCTCGACTTCGAGAACCCCGCGGCGAGCGGCTTCACCAAGAAGGAGCTCCTGCTCAAGAAGCGCGAGCTCGACAAGCTGCACAAGTCGCTCGGTGGTATCCGCAACCTGCAGAAGACCCCGTCGGCCATCTGGGTCGTCGACGCCAAGCGCGAGCACCTCGCCATCGACGAGGCCAAGAAGCTCGGCATCCCTGTCATCGGCATCCTCGACACCAACGCCGACCCGGACGAGTTCCACTACCCGATCCCCGGCAACGACGACGCGATCCGTTCGGTGAGCCTGCTCACCCGCATCGTCGCCGACGCCGCGGCCGAGGGCCTCATCCAGCGTCACCAGCCGGCCGGCGAGGCCGAGCAGGCCGAGCCGCTGGCCGAGTGGGAGCGCGAGCTGCTCGAGAGCGCGCCCGCCGACGAGACCCCGGCGTCGACCGAGGACGCGTCGTCCGCGACCGAGGAGGCCCCGGCCGCCGAGTCCGCCGAGGCTCCCGCCGAGTCCGCCGAGGCTCCCGCCGAGTCCGCCGAGGCTCCTGCCGAGCCCGAGGCCCCGGCCACCGAGAAGTAATCAGCGCGTCCCCAGGACCCGCTACGATCGGCGCGGCCGAGGCTGTGCCCGGCCGCGCCGATCGGCATCCACGAGATCTCCACACACAGAAGGAGCCGCCACTCATGGCAAACTTCACCATCGCCGACATCAAGGCTCTGCGCGAGCAGCTCGGCACCGGAATGGTCGACACGAAGAAGGCGCTCGAGGAGGCCGACGGCGACGTCGAGAAGGCCGTCGAGATCCTGCGTCTGAAGGGCGCGAAGGGCAACGCCAAGCGCGCTGACCGCTCGACCAGCGAGGGCCTCGTCGTGGCCCGCGAGCAGGACGGCGAGGTCACCCTCGTCGAGCTCGCCTGCGAGACCGACTTCGTCGCCAAGAACGACCGGTTCATCGCGCTGGCCGACAAGGTCGCCGACGCTGCCGCCGCTGCCGGCGCCGACTCGGTCGAGGCTGCTCTCGCCGCCGATGCATCCGGTCAGACGATCGCTCAGCTCATCGACGACGAGGCCGCCATCATCGGCGAGAAGGTCGAGCTCCGCCGCGTCCGCACCCTCACGGGTGACGCCTTCGAGATCTACCTGCACAAGACGAGCAAGGACCTGCCGCCGCAGATCGGCGTCGTGGTCGCGTACACGGGCTCGGATGCCGAGACCGCCCGCTCGATCGCGCAGCACATCTCGTTCGCGAACCCGAGCTACCTCACCCGCGACGACGTGCCCGAGGCCGACGTCGAGAAGGAGCGCGAGATCGTCACCGAGATCTCGCGCAACGAGGGCAAGCCCGAGGCAGCCCTTCCGAAGATCGTCGAGGGGCGCGTCAACGCGTTCTTCAAGCAGGTCTCCCTGCTCGACCAGGACTACGCGAAGGACAACAAGCTGTCCGTCGCCCAGGTCGCGAAGGACGCCGGCATCACCCTCACCGATTTCGCCCGCTTCAAGGTCGGCGCGTAATCATCGGACAGGCCCGCATCTTCGGATGCGGGCCTTTTCCGTGCCCGCCTCGGGCGAATACTCTGCACACAGCGACGAAAGGGACATCATGAACGATGAGAGAACCGGACGCCGCCGCGTCCTGCTGAAGCTGTCGGGCGAGGCGTTCGGCGCCGGTCAGCTGGGCGTGAACCCCGACGTCGTCGGACAGATCGCGCGTGACATCGCCGCAGCCGTCGATCGCGTCGAGATCGCCGTCGTCGTGGGCGGCGGCAACTTCTTCCGCGGCGCCGAGCTCAGCCAGCGCGGCATGGACCGCGGCCGGGCCGACTACATGGGCATGCTCGGGACCGTCATGAACGCGCTCGCCCTCCAGGACTTCCTGGAGCAGGCCGGAGCGGCCACACGCGTGCAGTCGGCCATCTCGATGACCCAGGTCGCCGAGCCCTACATCCCGCGCCGTGCCGAGCGTCACATGGAGAAGGGGCGCGTCGTCATCTTCGGTGCGGGCGCGGGCCTGCCGTACTTCTCCACCGACACGGTCGCGGCGCAGCGCGCACTGGAGATCAAGGCAGACGAGGTGCTCGTCGCCAAGAACGGTGTGGATGCCGTCTACACGGCCGATCCGAAGACGGATCCGACCGCGGAGCGCATCGACCGGATCACGTACGCCGAGGCGCTCCAGCGCGGCCTGAAGGTCGTCGACTCGACCGCCTTCAGCCTGTGCATGGACAACCGCATCGACATGCGCGTGTTCGGCATGGAGCCGGCGGGCAACGTCACCCGTGCGCTCCTGGGTGAAACCATCGGCACGCTGGTCACCGTCTGAGGCCCGGTGCCTCGCAGACTAGACTTGACCGGACGTACCGACGAATGGAGTGACCGGTGATCCCCGAGATCCTCGCTGACACGAAAACCCGCATGGAGCGAGCCGTCGAGGCCGCGAAGGAGGACTTCGCGACGGTCCGGACGGGCCGTGCGAACACGGCGCTGTTCCAGAAGATCCTCGTCGACTACTACGGCTCGCCGACGCCTCTCGCGCAGCTCGCATCGCTGAACAACCCCGAGGCGCGCACGATCATCGTCACCCCCTACGACAAGACGGCGCTGAAGGCGATCGAGCAGGCGATCCGCGACACGCCGAATCTGGGCGTGAACCCCACGAACGACGGCAACATCGTCCGCGTGACGATGCCCGAGCTGACCGAGGAGCGACGCAAAGAGTACGTGAAGCTCGTGCGCTCGAAGGGGGAGGACCACAAGGTCCACCTGCGCGGCATCCGTCGCAAGTCGAAGGACGAGATCGACGGTCTCAAGAGCGAGGTCGGCGAGGACGAGCTGGTCCGCGGTGAGAAGGAACTCGACGCGCTGACGCGCGCACACGTCGATCTGATCGACGAGGCGCTCAAGCGCAAAGAGGCCGAGCTCCTCGAGGTCTGACGCGGATGAGCGCACCCGGTGACGACGCGACTCCCGGTGCCCGGGAGCGTTCGCGCGCCCGCGGCCCGGGGGATGCGTCGTTCCACGATCAGGTGCGTGCGCGACGGTCCGAGTTCGAACAGCAGATCGTCAAGGCGCGGGCCGACTTCGAGCAGGCGAACGAGCGCATCAACGCGCGGACCGGGCGCAATCTGATCCTGGCCACCCTCATCGGCGTCGGTATCGGCGTGGTCGTGATCGGCTCCCTCGTGTTCGCGAAGTGGCTCTTCATGATCTTCGCCGTCGGCGTGGTGCTGCTGGGCGTGTTCGAACTGACACGCGCCTTCCAGGCCGCCGGGCGGCGGGTCGATGTCGTCCCGCAGCTGGTCGCGGGTGCGGCGATGCTCGCCGGGGCGTTCTTCCTCGACGCCGGGGGCCACTGGGTCATCGTGTTCGCCGCCGTCGTCGTGGTCATCGTCTGGCGGCTCCTGGCGCAGATGGCCGCCGGCGACGGCCGCCGCTACGGCGACGTGCTCAGCGACGTCCTGACGAGCGGTCTCGTCCAGCTCTACGTGCCGTTCTTCGGAAGCCTCGCACTGATCCTCCTCCGCGAGCCCCAGGGAGAGTTCTGGGTCCTCGCCATGATCGCCGTCGTCGTCGGCGCGGACACCGGGGCGTACGCCGCTGGGCTGGCCTTCGGGAAGCATCCGATGGCGCCGCGGATCAGTCCGAAGAAAACCTGGGAGGGTTTCGCCGGCGCCGCCGTCCTCGCCACCCTCGTGGCGGTCGGATTCGCTCTCTTCCTGCTGCACCTGCCGGTCTGGGCGGGGGTCATCATCGGTCTCGCGATACTGGGCTCGGCCACGATCGGCGATCTCGGCGAATCCATGATCAAGCGGGACCTCGGGATCAAGGACATGAGTTCCTGGCTTCCCGGCCACGGCGGTGTGCTCGACCGCCTCGACTCGATCCTGCCCTCGACGGTCGTCGCCCTCATCCTCTTCCATGTTCTGTCCCCTCTGGTGGTGTCATGACCTCGACCGAGACGACCGTTCCCGAGTCGCCTTTTCCGGCCGTGTCGGGACGCGCCAAGGGGTATGACCGCGAGGTCGTCGATGCATTCCTGCAGCGGGCGCGCGATGCGTTCGAGGATGCCGAGGGGGCCGATCTCGACTCACTCGCCGTCCGTCAGGCGGCGTTCCCGCTCGTGCGCGGCGGCTACGCGGTGGGCGCCGTCGATGCCGCAGTCGGGCGCATCGAAGATGCGTTCGCCGCCCGCGAGCGCGAGCGCGCGCTGTCTCGGGCCGGAGCGCGCGCCTGGGTCGGACGGTCGCGGAACCTGGCGCAGGAGGTGCTCGATCGCCTGTCGCGCGAGCCCCGGCACCGCTTCGACCGCGTCGGTCTGCTCTCCTACGGCTATCGCGTCGATGAGGTGGACATCGTGGCCGATCGCATCGCCCGCTATCTCGAGTCGGGGGAGTCGCTGTCGGTCGATCAAGTGCGGTCGGTCGCGTTCCGGATGCAGCGCGGAGGCTACAGCGAGGCGCAGGTCGACGCCGTCCTCGACGCGGTCGTCTCGGTGATCCTCGCGATCGGATGACCCGGCCATGACCACCGGATGGTCTCGCGACGCACGTCTCGCTAAACTCGGACCACTGTGACTTCCGGCACCGAGCTGACCCCCCACGCCCCCCGGACTCCTGCGCGGCGCGCGGGCGCTCCGCGGCCGCGATGGTCGCGGCGTCGCGGCGTCCTGTCGCTGTTCGGGGGCGCGGCGGCCTTCGGTATGGCCGTCGCCGCGCTCGCACCGCTCGGCTCCGCCCTCGCCGTCGCCCAGGAGCGGCCCGTCGAGGTGGTGTCGCTGTGGGCGGACGCGCGCAGCGACGCGCAGGCGCTGTCGACGGAGACGGGCCAGGCGGCGGTGACCCTCGATCGCAGCGGGTTCGAGGTGTACGTCGCGCCGAAGCCGACCCCCACCCCGACCCCGACCCCGACGTCCGACCCCTCGGGCGAGGAGGCCGGATCGGCGCGCGCGGAACCCGTTCGATACTCCGGGGGCGGTTCGTCCAGCGACTGGCTCGCGGCAGCCGGCATCCCCGAGGGCGACTGGGGCTACGTCGACTACATCGTCTCGCGCGAGAGCGGATGGAACCCCAACGCCACCAACGCGTCGTCCGGTGCCTGCGGGCTCGTGCAGGCCTATCCGTGCAGCAAGGTGCCCGGGAGTGGGTACGACCCCGTCGACAACCTCTCGTGGGCGAACGGATACGCCGTCGGACGCTACGGCAGCTGGGCGGACGCGCACGCGTTCTGGACCGCCAACCACTGGTGGTGACGGTGCCGCGCTCGAACCGCCGTCGTCGCGAACCGGACGACGACTCCCTCGACCGACTCCTCAGCGGGTGGAAGCGCACGGAGTTCCGGCGCGGTACGGAGTGGACGGTGCAGCCGATCTCGGCCTCGCAGGCGCAGAAGGACTACACCTGCCCCGGGTGCGGCCGGCGGATACCGCCGGCGACGGCTCACGTCGTCGTGTGGCGCGCTGACGGGGTTCTGGGCGATGCCGCCGACCTGGCGGCTCGTCGTCATTGGCATTCGGCCTGTTGGAGGATCGCATGAGCATCGAGATCCGCGGACCCGTCCTGCTCCCCGCGCGACGCGAGGACATCGAACTCGAGACCCTCGACGGGCTGACGCTCGTGGGGGAGCTCGCGGTTCCGGAATCGCCGCGGGAGCCGGTCGCCACCCTCGTGACCCTGCATCCGCTGCCCACGGCCGGCGGGTTCATGGACTCGCACATCCTGCGCAAGGCCGCGGGACGGCTGCCGGCTCTCGCGGATCTGGCGGTGCTCCGCTTCAACACGCGCGGGACCACCTCGCCGCGCGGCACCAGCGAGGGAGCCTTCGACGGGGGAGCGTCCGAGGCTTTCGACGTCGCCGCCGCCATGGATCTCGTCCGTCAGCGCGGCCTGCCGCGCCCCTGGCTGGTCGGGTGGTCGTTCGGCACCGAACTCGCTCTCAAGTACGGGCGAGACCACGACGTCGAAGGCATCATCCTGCTCTCCCCGCCGCTGCATCGTGCGACGGCGGCGGAGGTCGCGGCCTGGGACGGCGACACGCGCGCCGTCGTCGTCGTGGTGCCCGAGTTCGACGACTACCTCCGTCCGGCGGAGGCACGCGAGCGCTTCGCGGCGATCTCGCATGCCACGGTCATCGACGTCGCCGGCGGGAAGCACCTGTGGGTCGGCGAGACCCAGACACGCCGCGTGCTCACCGAGATCGTCGCTGCGGTCAATCCCGACGCGCTGCCCCTGCCGGAGGAGTGGGACGGCCCGATCGCGGACTGACCGGCGACGCGTTGCGCCGACGCGTTGCGCCGACGCGTTGCGCCGACGTGTCAGCGCTCGTTCTGCCGCGGGATGACGACCTGACGGTAGATGATGAGGATGCTGGCGGCCACCGGGATGGCGACGAGCGCACCCAGCAGCTGCCCGAGCGCGGCTCCGGCAAGGGCGGCGATCACCACGACGGCTCCGGGGATCTTCACTGCGCGGTTCATGATGCGCGGCGAGATGAGGTACGCCTCCACCTGCATGTAGACGATGTACCAGATGGCCGCCCACAGCGCCGTCTGCGGGTCGGACAGGCCCGGGATCAGGCAGGTGAGGACGATGATCGCCGACCCCGTGAGGGTGCCCACCAGCGGGATGAGCGAGAAGAAGAAGGCGATCACGGCGAGGACCGCGGGGAACGGTGCCCCGATGACGCTCAGGAAGATCGCGCTCAGCACGCCGTTGATGAGGCCGAGCGACACCTGCCCCATGACGTAGAAGCCGACGGATGCCGTGATCTGCTCCGACAGGTCGACGAACCGGGGCCGGCGCGACGCGGGCACGAGCTGGTAGACCGCCGCCTTGAGGCTGGGAGTCGAGGCCGTGAAGTAGATCGTGAGGATGAGCACGATGACGGCGCCGGTGAAACCGCTGATGATGCCGCCGCCGATGAGGATCAGCGACTCGCCGATGGTGCTCCCGATCGCGCCCAGGTCGAGCGAGGCGTACCAGTCGGAGAGGTAGGAGAAGAGCTCGTCGACGTTGAGCTGGGGGAAGTTCTGCGTCAGCCAGTCCCGGATCGTCGTGACCGGGTCCCACGTGCCCGACGTGACGAGGTTCTGGATCACGCTCACGAGCTGCGATATCTGCGACACGATGATCGGGACGACCATGAGGATGATGCCGGCGAAGACCGCCAGCAGCGCGGCGAAGGTCACCAGCAGAGCGGCCCAACGCGGCAGCTTGCGGCGCTCGAGCCACGACACGATCGGGTCGAGGCCCAGCGCGAGGAAGAGGGCGGTGCCGACGTAGAGCAGGATCGTCGAGAGCGTCTGGATGCCGCCGATGATGAGGATGCCGACGCCGACGCCGAGGGTGGCGATGAGGGCCGTGCGGAACGGGTTCTGCAGCTTCACGGAGGTCTCCGGTCTCGAGTGGATCTCACAATACGAGAACACCGGGCTCCGACCGTGCAGGCGCCCCTCTCACGACGCTTTCAGGTCGTTTTCGCTAGTCTGAAATGTCGATTCAGCGTTCGGGTACCCGTCCGGGACGTGGAGAGGTGATTCGTGCGTTTCGTTTGGGCCGTGGTCGCATTCGTGCTGGCCACCCTGATGATCGGTGCCGGGATCGCCCAGCGCACCGTCCTCCGCGGACCCGAGACGGTGAGCGAGACGGTCGCGGTCTCCGGCGACGCGCCGTTCACATTGCTCGACGGCTCCGTCCTCACGTCCCGCTCCGGGACCCAGACCCTGCGCATCGAGGGCGACGGCACGATCTTCGCCGCCTACGGCCGCACCTCCGACGTCGAGGCCTGGCTCGCCCGCGCCGATCACGCGACCATCGAGCCGGCCGGTGACGGCGAGGTCGCCGTCACCGACGTCGCCGCCACGGCTGCAGTCTCCGACGAAGGTGCGGAGGCGGCTGCGCCGGTGTCGCCGGTGGGGTCGGACCTCTGGCTCGAGGAGTTCCAGCGCGAGGACGCGCTGATGACGTCGCTGCAGCTGCCGGCCGACATGAGCGTCCTGATCGCGTCCGACGGCACCGCCGCCGCGCCCTCCGACATCCGCATCACCTGGCCGGTCGAATCGAACACCCCGTGGGCGGGGCCGCTCATCGTCGGCGGCGGCATCATGCTCGCCGTCGGCATCGTGCTGTACGCACTCGGCTGGCGCCACCTCCGCCGGTCCCGCGGGCCGAGGCGGAAGGGCGTGCCGCTGACGGCGACGCAGCCCATCGACCTGGCCATCGACGACGAGAGCGCCGAGCGGGGCGTCATCGCCGCCACGCCACCACGCCGCCGCCTCACCCGAGGCCGCGGGTCGTTCATCGCCCTGCCGGTCGTCGTGGTCTCGGCCCTCGCCCTGTCGGGTTGCTCCGCCGATGCGTGGCCGCAGCTGTCCGCCTCCGAGACGCCGACGCCGACCGCGACGGTCGTCGCGGAGCCCGACCAGCAGACCCCCGCGGTCACGCAGGCGCAGGCGGAGCGCATCCTCACGCGCATCGCCGAGGACGTCTCCCAGGCCGATGCGGGCGCAGACGCCGCCCTCGCCGGCACCCGGCTCACCGGCCCCGCCCTCGCGGAGCGCGAGACGAACTACACGCTGCGCGCCACCATCACCGACCGTGCGCCGCTGCCCCCGATCCCGGCGGAGCCGCTGCAGATCCTCCTGCCGGAGACGTTCGACCAGTGGCCGCGGACGTTCCTGGCGGTCGTCGAGGGCTCCGGTGACTCGGCGGACACGATCATGACGGTGAGCCAGCAGGATCCGTGGTCCAACTACAAGCTCGGCTACATCTCCGAGCTCGCGACCGACACCTTCCCCGAACTCGCTCCCGCGTACCTCGGTGCACCCCAGGTCGCCCCCGATTCGCCGTTCCTGCTGCTCCCGCCGCAGGAGCTCGCCGCGGCGTACGCCGATCTGCTCACCAACGGCGACGCCAGCCCGTTCGCCTCGCTCTTCGAAGCCGACGGCGATGCCTTCCGCGCGGGTGTCGCGAGCAACCGGGAGCAGATCGTCGCTGACTTCAATCAGACCGGCGCCGAGACCGGGACGGTCTCGTTCACGACGCAAGCCGGCACGCAAGCGCCCATCGCGCTGCAGACGCTCGAGAGCGGCGCGATCGTCGCGGTCACGATCACCGAGGACCACACCTTCACCCCGAGCAATCCGGATGCCGTCATCAACGTGCCCGACACGAACCCGGTCGCCAGCGCGCTCACCGGTGTGTCGCAGTCGTCGACGGGCTTCACGACGACGTATGCCGACCAGTTGTTCTTCTTCGTCCCGGCCGCCGGATCGAACGAACCGATCCAGTTCCTCGGCTACCGATCGAATGTCCTCTCAGCGAAAGTGGTCTAAGTGAGCGATCCCACCTCGAGCGCCGTCCTCCGCGGCGCCGTCGACCTCTCATCCCTGCGCAATCGGCCCGCGACGCCGGCCGCCGGCGCTCCCGGCTCGTCGCCGACGGCGCCCGGGGCGCCGACCGGCGACGCGGCGCCCGGAGCGCCCGCGCTGCCGCTCGTGTTCGACGCGACGGACCAGAGCTTCGGCGAGGTGCTCGAGCTCTCGCGCACCGTCCCGGTCGTCGTCGACCTGTGGGCGGAGTGGTGCGGGCCCTGCAAGCAGCTCAGCCCGGTGCTCGAGAAGGTCGTCGCCGAGCTCGCGGGCCGTGTGGTCCTGGCCAAGGTGGACGTGGACGCCAACCCGCAGCTCGCGCAGGGTTTCCGCGCGCAGTCGATTCCGATGGTCGTCGCCCTCGTGGCGGGCCAGCCGGTGCCGTTGTTCACCGGCGCGGTGCCCGAGCAGCAGGTGCGCGACGTGCTCGCGCAGCTGCTGCAGCTCGCCGCCCAGCACGGCGTCACGGGCGTCGTCCCGGTGGTGCCCGCCGAGGCCGAGCCCGACGCCGAGAGCGAGCCGCCGCTGCCGCCGCTGCACGCCGAGGCCTTCGCGGCGATCGAGGCGGGCGACTACGACCGCGCGGTCTCCGCCTACGAGCGGGCTCTGGCGGAGAACCCGCGTGATGCCGACGCGGCGGCCGGTCTCGGTCAGGTGAAGCTGCTCGCGCGCGTCCAGAACGTCGATCTGCAGGCCGCTCGCGCGGCGGCGGCAGCGGCCCCCGCCGACATCGCGGCGCAGTTCGTCGTCGCCGACCTCGATGTCGCCGGCGGGCACGTCGACGACGCCTTCGGACGCCTGCTCGACCTCTTCGCCGCCGCGGACGAGTCGGACCGCGCCGAGGTGCGAACGCGTCTGCTCGAGCTGTTCGATCTCGTCGGCGACTCCGACGTCCGCGTGATCGCCGCGCGACGACGGTTCACGTCGCTCCTCTTCTGAGACGGTCGGGGGCGCGCGCGCCCCCGACCGCGGTCAGCTCTCGTGCCGCAGCCAGAGCACGCCGAGCGGCGGGAGCGTCACCCGCGCGCGGCCGCCTGAGGCGCTGACGGAGCCGAAGTTCCCGACCCCGGAGCCGCCGTACGCCTCCGCGTCGCTGTTGAGGATCTCGCGCCAGTCGCCGTCCGCCGGCAGGTCGAACTCGACGTCGTGCAGCGGTTCGCCGGAGAAGTTGCAGAACACCGCCACGGTGCCGCCCTCGGCATCCCTGCGCGCGAAGGCGAGGACGCTCGGGTTCCAGTGCGGTGCGCCCAGGCGCGAGAACGCGGCACCGTCGGAGTCTCGTGACCACAGCGCCGGCTCGGCCCGGTAGGCGCGGTTGAGGTCGGCGACGAAGCCGTGCAGCTGCCGGTGCGGCGGCTGGTCGAGCAGCCACCAGTCGAGCTCTCGGGACTCCGACCACTCCGACATCTGGCCGAACTCCTGCCCCATGAACAGCAGCTGCTTGCCGGGGTGTCCCCACATGTAGGCGAGGTAGGCGCGCGCGTTCGCGAGCTTCTGCCAGTGATCGCCCGGCATCCGGGTGAACAGGCTGCCCTTGCCGTGCACGACCTCGTCGTGGCTGATGGGGAGCACGAAGTTCTCGCTGAACGCGTAGACGAACGAGAACGACAGCTCACCCTCGTGCCACCCGCGATACATCGGGTCGCGCTTGATGTACTGGAGCGAGTCGTTCATCCAGCCCATGTTCCACTTCAGCCCGAAGCCCAGTCCGCCGTACTCGGTGGGGGCCGTCACACCGGGGAAGCTCGTCGATTCCTCCGCGATCATGGCGATGCCGGGGTAACGCTTGTAGGCGGTGGCGTTGACCTCCTGCAGGAACGAGATCGCCTCGAGGTTCTCCCGACCGCCGTGGACGTTCGGCTCCCACTGGCCTTCCTCGCGGGAGTAGTCGAGATACAGCATCGACGCGACGGCATCGACCCGCAGGCCGTCGACGTGGAACTCCTCGAACCAGTACAGGGCGTTGGCGACGAGGAAGTTCTTCACCTCGTTGCGGCCGTAGTCGAAGATCAGCGTGCCCCAGTCGCGGTGCTCGCCGCGTCGGGGGTCCGGATGCTCGTAGAGCGGGCGCCCGTCGAACCGGGCCAGCGCGAAGGCGTCCTTCGGGAAGTGGCCCGGCACCCAGTCCATGATCACCCCGATCCCGGCCTGGTGCAGACGGTCGATGAGGTAGCGCAGGTCGTCCGGGTCGCCGAACCGGCTCGTCGGAGCGTAGTAGCCCGAGACCTGGTAGCCCCAGGACCCGCCGAAGGGGTGCTCCGCCAGGGGGAGGAACTCGATGTGGGTGAAGCCCTGCTCGCCGACGTAGTCGATCAGCTGGTCGGCGGCCTCGCGATAACCGAGACCGGAGCGCCACGAACCGAGGTGCACCTCGTAGACCGACATCGGATCGGATGCCGGCGAGCTCGCAGCGCGGTCCTGGAGCCACGCGGCATCCTGCCACTCGTAGGAACTCTCGGCGACGATGGAGGCCGTCGCCGGCGGGACCTCGGCGCGGCGCGCCATCGGATCCGACTTCTCGATCCACGCGCTGTCCGCGGTGAGGATCTCGAACTTGTACACCGCGCCCGCGCCGAGCCCGGGGACGAAGAGCTCCCAGATCCCGGAGTCGCCCATCGACCGCATCGGGTGACCCTGGCCGTCCCAGCCGTTGAAATCGCCGATCAGGCGGACCGCCCGAGCATTCGGCGCCCAGACCGTGAAGGCGACTCCGACGACACCCGCCTGGGTGCGCACGTGCGCGCCGAGGACGCGCCACAGCTCCTCGTGCCGCCCCTCGCGGATGAGGTGGAGATCGAGCTCGCCGATCGTGGGCAGATGACGGTAGGGGTCGTCCGCGACCCAGGCGGGAGCGTCGTCGTAGGTCGCGACCACGCGGTAGGGCTGGGGCTCCGCGTCGAGCGACGCCTCCCAGATGCCCGCCCGGAGGTGGCGGAACTCCGCCTCGGGCTGATCGGCGAAGACGGCGGTCACGGTCCGCGCGAGCGGGCGGCGCACGCGGATGACCCAGCCCTCGCCGGCGGCATGGACGCCCAGCACGTCGTGGGGTGCGTGGTAGGACCCGGTGGCGACCGAGTCGAGCATGTGATCGGTGGGAGCGGTCATCGACGTTCCTTCACGTGGAGGATGTGCACGGGCTCGGCGAAGGCGTCGAGCCGCACGTAGTTGTGGTCGTTCCAGGTCCAGGAGGCACCGGTGAGGAGATCCTCGACCTCGTACTCGTCGCCCGGGGCGACGTCCCAGACCCGGGTGTCGAGATGGACCGTCGTCTCGCGAGCGGAGTGCGGATCGACGTTGACGACGACGATGATCGTGTCGCTCGCGCCCGTGGGCGACAGCGCCGCCGGCAGGTGCTTCGAGTAGACGAGGATCGCGTCGTCGTCGGACCAGTGGAACGAGATGTTGCGCAGCTGCCGCAGGGCGGGGTGAGCGCGGCGGATCTCGTTCAGACGCGCGATGTACGGTGCGAGCGACTCGCCGCGTTCCTCAGCGCCCGCCCAGTCGCGCACCTTGTACTCGAACTTCTCGTTGTCGATGTTCTCCTCGGCACCGGGCCGGGCGACGTTCTCGACGAGCTCGTAGCCCGCGTAGACGCCGTAGGAGGCTCCGGCGGTCGCCGCGATGGCCGCGCGGATGCGGTAGGCGGGGCGTCCGCCGTATTGCAGGTACTCGGTGAGGATGTCGGGCGTGTTCACGAAGAGGTTCGGCCGCATGAAGTCGGCCGTGTCGCGCGAGACCCAGCCGAGGAACTCCTCGAGCTCCTCCTTGGTGTTGCGCCACGTGAAGTAGGAGTAGCTCTGCTGGAACCCCGCCATGGCGAGCGCCTGCATCGGCGCGGGGCGTGTGAAGGCCTCCGCGAGGAAGACCACGCCCGGGGTCTCCTCGGCGATCGTCGCGATCAGCCATTCCCAGAACTGCAGCGGCTTGGTGTGCGGGTTGTCGACGCGGAAGATGCGCACGCCCTGCGCGATCCAGTGGCGGACGACGCGCAGCACCTCCGCGCGGATGCCCGCGGGGTCGTTGTCGAAGTTGATCGGGTAGATGTCCTGGTACTTCTTCGGCGGGTTCTCGGCGTAGGCGATCGAGCCGTCGGGAAGCGTCGTGAACCACTCGGGGTGCTCGCGCACCCAGGGGTGGTCGGGCGATGCCTGCAGCGCGAGATCGAGCGCCACCTCGAGCCCGGCGTCGGATGCGGCGGCGACGAAGGCGCGGAAGTCCTCGAGCGTGCCGAGGTCGGGGTGGACGGTGTCGTGTCCGCCCTCGGCCGCGCCGATCGCCCAGGGCGAGCCGGGGTCGTTCTCGCCGGCGGTCAGCGTGTTGTTCGGCCCCTTGCGGTGCGTCCGTCCGATCGGGTGGATGGGAGGCAGATAGAGGACCTCGAAGCCCATGGCCGCGACGCCGGCGAGTCGCGCGGTCGCCGAGCGGAAGGTGCCGCTTCTGATCGAGCCGTCGTCGGCGCGCTCGGCGCCCTCGGAGCGGGGGAAGAACTCGTACCAGGCGCCGACGCCTGCGCGCTCGCGCTCGACGAGGAGCTCCTGCTCGTCGCCGAGGGTGATCAGGGAGCGCAGCGGCCGGTCGCCGAACAGCGCCGCGAGCTCGGTCGAGCGCACGATCTCGAGGGCGCCCGGATCGTCGAGGCCGGTGTCACGCAGACGTGCGGCGGCGTTCTCGAGCACGCGACGCTCCGCGGCCGGGCGTCCCTTTTCGGCGGCGGCCCGTTCGAAGACGAGAGCGCCGGACTCGCGCATGAGGGCGACGTCGATCCCGGCGGCGATCTTGATGTCGGCCGCGTGCTGCCAGGTCGCGAAATCGTCGGCGAAGGCTTCGAAGCGGAAACGCCAGACGCCGGTGTCCAGAGGGCTCACGAGCACGCTCCACGTGTCGAAGCCGTCTCCCGCGGCCGTCAGACGGTGCAACGTCTCGGTTCCGTCGGGCGCGAGCAGCCGCAGGTGGACGCCGATCGCGTCGTGTCCCTCGCGGAACGCCGTCACGCGGAAGGGCACGGCTTCGCCGACGAAGGCGGACGGGCGGAAGTCCCCGCCCGGAACGCTCGGACGAGGATGCTGGAGCGCGATGCGCCCCAGCACGGTGTCGGAGGCCGCGGCCGCGGCGCCCGCCGGACGGACCGGGATCGGGCTCGAGCTGCGGACGGGAGCAGGGGCGGCGGTGCGCTTAGGTGAGACCACGTGTCGAACCTACCCCCGGGCATCAATCCGCCATACGGGCTTGCGGATCAGCTCGCGCTCAGGACATGCACGCTGGGTCCGTGCAGATCAAGCCGGTCGCCCGGCGCGAAGACGCGGTCGTCCGCGACGAGGTCGTCGTGCTCGCTCGACCACAGCGAACGGTACGAATCGACCCGCTCGCCGGCGGGGAGTGTCACGGCGAGATCGTCCTCGCAGCCGTGGATCACGACCAGGACGGTGTCGACCGGACCGCTGCCGGAAGTCGAGCTGACGAGGTACTGCAGGGTGCGTTGCGCGGCATCCGTCCACCGCTCGTGCGTCATCTCGGCGCCCGTCTCGTCGTACCACCGGATGGCCGGCGCCTCGCGCCCGTCGTCCGGCTCCGCGGCATACCGCACCGGGCGCAGGGCGGGGTGCTCCCGACGCAGTCGGAGCAGGTGCCGCACGTGGTCGGTCAGCTGCGTCTGGGCGGCGCTGTGCTGCCAGTCGAGCCATGTCAGGGGGCCGTCGAGGCAGTACGCGTTGTTGTTGCCGTTCTGCGAGCGACCGAACTCATCGCCCGCCGTGAGCATCGGCACACCGGCCGAGAGCAGGAGCGTCGCCGCGAGGTTGCGCATGGCGCGGCGCCGCGCAGTGAGGATGCGCGGATCGTCCGTCTCGCCCTCGGCGCCGTGGTTGAACGAGCGGTTGGTCTCGGCGCCGTCGCGGCCGTGCTCGCCGTTCGCATCGTTGTGCTTCACCTCATAGGCCACGAGGTCGTGCAGGGTGAAGCCGTCGTGGGCGGTGACGAAGTTGACGCTCGCGAGAGGTCCGCGTTCGCGCCCGAACAGGGGAGCGGACCCTGCGAGATGCGTCGCGAGCCCGCCCACGCTCGCCGGCGAGGTGCCGGCGCGGCGCATGTACTCGATGTCGCTCAGCCAGAAGTTGCGGACGCCGTCACGGTAGCGGTCGTTCCACTCGTGCCAGCCCCGCCCGAAGAACCCCGTCTGCCAGCCGCCCATGCCGATGTCCCACGGTTCGGCGATGAGCTTGTCGTGGCGGAGCACGTCGTCCTCGGCGATCCCGCGGAGCAGCGGGTGCTCGGCATCGAAGGCGTGAGAGGCGTCACGACCGAGGGTGGCAGCGAGATCGAAGCGGAATCCGTCGATCTGCATCTCTTCGCTCCAGAACCGCAGCGAGTCCAGGACGAGGCGCGCGGCAGCCGGGTGGGAGGTGTCGAGGGAGTTGCCGCAGCCGGTGACGTCGACGTACGCGCCGTCGTCGAGCTGACGGTAGTAGGCGCGGTTGTCGATGCCGCGCAGACTCGACCGAGGACCCCCGAGCTCGAGCTCGGCGGTGTGGTTGTACACCACGTCCAGCAGGACTTCGATACCCGCCTCGTGCAGGTTGCGGACGGCGAGCTTGAGCTCGTCGAGGATCGCCGTCGCGCCGGATCGACGCGCCTCCTCGGTCGCGTACCCCGGGTGGGGCGCGAAGAACGACAGCGAGTTGTAGCCCCAGTAGTTCGAGAGCCCCAGCGCGCGCAGGCGCGGCTCGGTGTCGAACGCGTGGATGGGGAGGAGCTCGACGCTCGTCACTCCGAGGCCCGAGAGATGCTCGATCATCGCCGGATGCCCGAGTCCGGCGTACGTGCCGTGGAGCGCCGGCGGAATGTCGGGGTGCCGCTTGGTCAGCCCCTTCACGTGCGCTTCGTAGATGACGGTCCGATCCATCGGCACGCGCGGCTTCTCCACCCCGTTCCACGCGAAGGAGGACGCGACGACGACGGAGCGATGGTCGTCCGGGCCGCCGGAGACGATCCCGCGAGCGTACGGGTCGAGCAGAAGGGACTGCGGGTTGAAGGTGTTGCCCGGGGCGTGGGGGCCGTCGACGCGCAGCGCGTAGCGCGTGCCGGCGCGCAGGGACGGGGTCGAGACCTCCCACACGTCGTCACCCACGGGCCGGAGGGCGCGTTCGTCGACGGCCCAGTCGAGGTCCTCGTCGTCGAAGATCACGAGATCCATCGAGGATGCCGCCGCCGACCACACCCGGAGGGTGCCGCCGCCGTTCGCATCGAGGTGGACGCCGAGCTTCGCGCGAGGCGCGACCGCGGCGGCGGGGACGCGCTCGCCGGAAGCGGCGACGGGCGGGGCGTCGGGTGTCGTCTCGGGCATGCGATCTACAGTAATGAGAGCGACGTCGATGCTCGGAAGGAGGCCCGCATGGTGGTGTATCTCGACCACGCGGCGACGACGCCGCTGCATCCCGACGCCCGTGACGCCTGGCTCGCCGCGCACGAGACCATCGGCAACGCCTCGTCCGTCCACATCGCCGGGCAGGCGGCGCGGCGACTTCTCGACGACGCCCGCGACGCCATCGCCGCTCTGCTGCGGTGCGAGCCGATCGAGGTCGTGTTCACCTCCGGTGGGACCGAGGCGATCAACCTCGCCCTGAAGGGTCTGTGGTTCGAACGCGAGGATCCGGGCGCGATCGTCCTGCCGGACGGCGAGCATCACGCGACCCTCGACGCCGTCCAGTGGCTCTCGTCGCGGTGGGGTGCCCCGGTGCGCCGCGTCGGCCTCGACTCCCTCGGCCGCATCGACCCGGACGGATTCGCCGACGCGCTGCCGGGTGCCGTCCTCGCCACCGCCCTTCTCGCCAACAACGAGGTCGGGACCGTCAACGACCCCGTCGCGCTCGCCGGGGCCGCAGCGGCTGCGGCCGTCCCCCTCCACCTCGATGCCGTCGCCGCGCTCGGCTCGGTCGAGATCGATTTCGCGGGCTGGCGCGGCACGGCCCGGACACCCGACGGTCTCGTCGCCGTGTCGGTCTCCGGGCACAAGGTGGGAGCGCCGGTGGGCACCGGGGCGCTCATCGTGTCGCGTCATGCCCGACTCACCGCTCTCGCTCACGGTGGCGCCGCGCAGCGCGGCCTCCGCGCGGGCACGCCCGACGTCGCCGGCGCCGCCGCCTTCGCCGCGGCGCTCGCCGGGGCCGAGGCCGTGCGGACGGAAGAGGGCCGGCGCCTGACGGAGCTGCGGCATCGACTCGCGGCGGGCATCACCGCCGCCGTTCCCGACGCCCGGGTGCTGGGGGACCCGAGCCTTCGGCTGCCGGGCAACCTCCACGTCATGTTCCCGGGAACCGTCGGCGAGACGATGCTCTTCCTCTTCGACACCCACGGGGTCGCCGTGTCGACGGGGTCCGCCTGCCAGGCCGGGGTGACCGAGCCCTCGCACGTCGTCCTCGCCCTCGGCTACGACGACGAGGCGTCCCGATCGGTGCTGCGCCTGACTCTCGGGCGGACGAGCACCGCGGCCGACGTCGACGCCTTCCTCGCGGTGCTGCCGGACGTGCACGCGCGGGCCCGGGCCGCACGAGACCGGCGGATGTCCGCGCCGTAGACTTGTCGCATGCGTGTTCTTGCGGCGATGAGCGGTGGTGTGGACTCCGCCGTCGCGGCGGCGCGTGCCGTGGACGCCGGCCACGAGGTCGTCGGCGTGCATCTCGCGCTGTCGCGAGCCGGCGGCACACTGCGTGCCGGAAGCCGTGGCTGCTGCACCATCGAGGACTCGATGGACGCGCGCCGCGCCGCCGATCGCCTCGGCATCCCGTTCTACGTGTGGGACTTCTCGGAGCGTTTCCGCGACGACGTCATCGAGGACTTCGTGTCGGAGTACCGCGCGGGCCGCACGCCGAATCCGTGCATGCGCTGCAACGAGAAGATCAAGTTCGCGGCGCTGCTCGAGCGGGCGATCGAGCTGGGCTTCGATGCCGTCTGCACGGGGCACTACGCACTCCTCGTCGACGGACCCGAGGGGCGGGAACTCCACCGGGCCTCGGATGCGGCGAAGGACCAGTCCTACGTCCTGGGCGTGCTCACCGCGCAGCAGCTCGCCCACACGTATTTCCCACTCGGGTCGACCCCGTCCAAGGCGATCGTTCGAGCGGAGGCTGCTGAGCGCGGTCTGACCGTCGCGCAGAAGCCCGACAGCCACGACATCTGCTTCATCCCGGATGGCGACACCCGCGGGTGGCTCGCCGAGAAGGTCGGTGCCGAGACCGGCGAGATCATCGATCGGAGCGGTGCGGTCGTCGGCAGCCACGAGGGGGCGCACGCGTTCACCGTCGGCCAGCGACGCGGGCTGCAGCTGGGCGTTCCGGCTCCGGACGGCAAGCCGCGGTTCGTTCTGGAGGTGCGTCCCGTCGACAATCGCGTGGTGGTGGGCCCGAAGGAGGCTCTCGCCACCGCCGAGATCGCGGGCGGGCGTCACACCTGGGCCGGCCGGGCCCCCGCGGAGCCGTCCTTCGCGTGTCACGTGCAGATCCGCGCGCATTCCGATCCGGTTCCGGCGCGAGCCGAGGTGCGGGCGGACGAGATCGTCGTGACGCCAGAGACGCCTTTCGACGGTGTCGCTCCGGGGCAGACCGCCGTCGTGTACGACGGAACGCGCGTCGTCGGCCAGTTCACGGTCGATCGCACCGTGTCGGCGGTGCCGGTCGCCTGATCTTTCCGACCGATCCCCGCTGCGGGTACGCGCGGCGCGGCGGTCCGTCGTGGGTGCACATCTGGCAACGCGACGGCAACGGAAGAATCCTCCGGGCCACGGGTGCCCCGGAAACTCGTGGCTGAGCGGACGAAGACTGGCACATGTGTGGCACAGAGCTTGTCGGAACGATCGCACGATTCCTACAGTTCCAACAAGCGAGCGAGCACGCCGCCCCGATACACCCGACGAGCGAGCCCCGGCTGCGGGCGTCGGCGAGAGCACCCGGTCGCCTGCCCCTTTCGAGAGCCGCCAATGGAGGCGCCATGACGAACACCGCAACACCCAAGAAGACACCAGCGAAGGCGGCCATCGCTTCCTGGGTCGGAACCACCCTCGAGTACTACGACTTCGCCGTGTACGGCACGGCCGCGGCTCTCGTCCTGAACCAGCTGTTCTTCCCGCCGGAGCTGCCCGACGGCATCCGCGTGCTGCTCAGCATGGCGACCCTCGCCGTCGGGTACGTCGTCCGTCCGCTGGGCGCGTTCATCCTCGGCCCGCTCGGCGATCGCTTCGGCCGGAAGTTCGTCATGATGCTGACGCTGTTCGGCATCGGCATCTGCACGTTCATCATCGGCTGCCTTCCGACGTACGAGGACATGGGGGTTCTGGCGCCCATCCTCCTGGTGGTGATCCGCATCATCCAGGGTCTGTCCGTGTCGGGCGAGCAGGCGAGCGCGATCTCGATGAGCCTCGAGCACGCCTCCGACCACCGGCGCGCCTTCACGACGAGCTTCGTCACGAGCGGATCCGCGTCGGGCGGTCTGCTCGCCACGGCCGTCTTCATCCCCTTCGCCGCTCTTCCGCAGGACCAGCTCCTCGACTGGGCGTGGCGGGTTCCGTTCTGGCTGTCAGCGATCGTCGTGGTCGTGGCCTACATCATCCGCCGCACGCTCGAAGAGCCGCCCGCGTTCCACGAGGCCCAGGCACTCGGTGCCCAGCTGGCCCCGATGAAGCAGGTGCTGCGTTTCCACTGGGTCACCGTCATCCGTGTCGCGGCCTGCGCGATGATCGCCGGCGTCAGCTACCTCTTCGCCACGTTCTCCGTCGCCTTCGCGACGACGGGATACGGCCTCGACCGTCCCACCATGCTGTGGGTGCCGGTGCTGGCGAGCCTGCTGGCCCTGATCTACACGCCGTTCGCCGGCTACATCGCCGACCTCATCGGGCGTCGCACGGTGTTCATCATCGGCGCCATCGGCGCCGGTGTCACGACCGCGCCGTACCTGTGGGCGATCACCGAGGGCAATTGGCCGCTCATCTTCCTCTTCGGAATCCTCTGCAACGGCTTCTTCTACTCCACGGCCAACGCCGCATGGCCTGCGTTCTTCGCGGAGATGTTCCCCAACCGCGTGCGTGTCTCGGGCCTGGCCGTGGGGACGCAGATCGGATTCGCGATCGCCGGTGCCATCGGCCCGGTCGCGTCGACCGCGCTGGCCGGCGAGGACCTGCTCGACTGGGTCGGGCCGTCCCTCCTCGGGCTCGGACTGATGGCGATCGCCGTCATCGCGGCCCTCACCGCGAAGGAGACGCGTCGCTACTCGCTCGACGAGGTGGACGAGCTCCAGCAGAGCGAGCGCGAGAAGGATGCCGTGACCGCATCCATCCGTCTACCCGCTGCTCGCTGATCGACCGAGAAGGACCCGGCTCGCCACGGCGACCGGGTCCTTCTCCGTGTCGTGATGCGCCTCAGCGGGGTGCGGGCGCGGTGGAGGCGCGGACGGTGAGGTGCGCGGAGATGTGGTCGATGCGATCGGAGCGGTCGCGGGTCGAGAAGCGCGAGATGAGGAGGTCGACCGCCGCGCGGCCGGCGCTCTCGCCGGGCGATGTGACCGTCGTCAACGGTGGGTGGGAGAACGACGAGCCGAAGATGTCGTCGCATCCGACGACGCTCAGGTCGTCCGGGATCGACACGCCGAGCTGGTGGAACCGATCGAGCGCGCCGATCGCGAGGACGTCGTTGAAGAAGATGCACGCTGTCGCTCCGGTCAGCACGACGGCGTCCGCCGCGGCCGCGCCGTTGGCCAGTGTGGGCTGGTACCGGCCGACGGCCACGAGGTCGACCTCGCGCTCGGCGGCTGACGCGGAGATGGCGTCGAAGCGCGTCCGGTCGGTCCAGGAGCCGTGGGGACCGCGGACGTAGGCGATGCGCTCGTGGCCGAGCGAGTTCAGGTACTGCACCGCCTGCGCGAGGCCGGCCGGCGTGTCGATGACGACGCCGGACAGACCCGGCGCCTCGCGATTGATCATGACGGTGGGGGCGATCTGCGCGACCGCGCGAAGAGCTTCGTCCTCGATGCGCGGCGACGAGATCACGATGCCGTCGGCGGTGCGGGCCATCTCTCGCAGCCACTGCTCCTCGACGGGGAGGGACTCCTCGGTGCTCACGACCAGATGCAGGAAGCTCGCCGCGCGGATCTGGGCCTGCGCGCCGCGGATCACGTCGAGGTTGAAGGGGTTGGTGAGGTTGGGCAGGATCAGGGCGATCGTGCCGCGCGCGAGTCTGTTGTCGGCCGCTGCCGGGAGCAGCGCGGACGCGTACCCCATCTCCTGCGCCTTGCTCGTGATGCGTTCGTACATCTCGGCGCTGACGCGGTTGGGGTTCGAGAAGGCGCGCGAGACGGTCGACGGGGCGATGCCGCAGGCCTCCGCGATCTCGGTGAGCGTCACGCGGCGGCGAACGCGGCGGGCTGGGACGACCATGTGCTTCCTCCTGTGCGGCACGCGATGTGCAGCTCGACTCGCAGACTAGCGCCCGTCGCAGGGGGTCGGTGCCGGTCGGACCGGGGCGTGTGGCACGTGAACGGCACAATATGGCACGGCCGGGACAGTGTTCCACCGAGGTCCGCACGCCCGTCAGGCAGATGTGGGGGCTGTCGCATGACCGGCGATGAGGCGCCGCAGCACACGCTCGACGGCGACGGCCGGCTCGCTCAGCGGCTCGTTCGCCGATGTGCAGAACGCGAGCCGGATGGGCATCGCCTCGTCGAAAGGGACGCCGACGATGGACGGGTAGGCGTCGAGAGGGGGCAGGGAACTCCGCGGCAGAACCGTGCATCCGAGATCCTCCGAGACGGCGCCGAGCAGGCTCGGGACGGACTCGACCTCGCCGGCGATGCGGGGGAACAGGTCGTGGCGTTGGAAGCCCGCATCGATGGCGAGCCGGATCGAGTGCTGACGCGTCGGGACCAGCATCGGGACGTCGGTGAGTGCGGCGAAGCTCACCGGGTCGGGTAGGCCGCGGCGCTCGTGGGCGAGCACGCACAGCTCGTCGACGACGATCGGATCGACCCGGACCGCACGCAACGAGACAGGCGAGTAGAGCACGCCCATGTCGATCTGGCCGGTCGCGATCGCCTCGCTGAGGAGTCCGCCGAAGTTCTCCCGGATGTGCAGCACGATGTTGGGGTATTGCCGACGCACCTCCTGGAGGAGCGGGATGGTGAGCGATTGCGCGAGGCTGTACGGGGCGAGTCCGACCGACACCCGGCCGCTCGGGCCCTCCCCGCGGGCGCGCACCTCCGTGAGCGCCTCATCCATGCCGCGCAGCAGGTGCTGGCAGTGCCGGTAGAGCACGCGGCCCGCCTGCGTAGGGAACACCCCCTGCTTCGAGCGGGCGAGCAGCTGCACCCCGACAGACGCCTCGAGCGAGGCGATCTGCTGGCTGAGGGCCGACTGCGTGAGGTGGAGCGAGACGGCGGCTCGCGAGATGCTCCCGAGATCGACGGCCTTGACGAATGCCTCGAGCTTCTTGCCGTCCATCGCCGTCCGCCTCTGCGCGTCGTCGTCGTCTCGTGCGCGGCGCTCCCCACGCCGTGCCTCGATGGTAGCGGTGGCCGGATGCGGTGGCCGAGGCGTTCGGGTGAACCGCGATGGGGGTATCGCGTTTCCGCGTAAGGGATCCGGCCCGCTGCGCGCCGCCGAAACATAGTGTGAGCCGCACCCCGGGTTCTGCCGGGAGGACGAACGGTTACAGCCAAGGAAGGCGGTATCACCGATGACGAGGAACTCTTCCCTTCGAACGGGCGCAGCGGTGCTCGGAGTCGCGCTCCTGCTGGGACTCCCGGCCTGCGCGGGCGCTGACCCCGGCGGCGCGGGGAGCGAGGACGACGGACAGCCGCTGGAGGTGTGGTCGCGCAGCGGCCCCGAAGCGGCGCGCACCTATCAAGCGGTCTTCGACGCCTTCACCCGGGAGACGGGCATCCAGGTCGAGTACCTCGCCACCGTCGAGTTCGAGACCCAGCTGCAGGCGCGGGCGGCGGCTCGTGACCTGCCGGACGTTCTGATCTACGACCAGTCGAGCATGGCCCACTACGTCGACGAGGGGATGCTGCTGCCCGTCGATCGAGGCGCCATCGCCGGCGCCGACGAGCTGTCGGAGGACTCCTGGCGTTCCGTGCAGATGGCCGACGGTGACTACTACGGCGTCCCGTTCAGCCAGCACGCCCAGGTGACCTTCATCCGGAAGGACTGGCGCGAGAAGCTCGGATTCGAGGTGCCCGAGACGCACGACGAGCTGCTCGCGCTCGCGACGGCGTTCGCGACGCAGGACCCGGACGGCAACGGGGTGGCAGACACCTTCGGCATGGCCGTGCCGGGGACGACCGATCGGGGTTTCTTCGCGTGGTGGTCTGCGCCCTACCTGTGGCAGCGAGGCGGCGAGATCGTCAGCGGCGAGGACGGTCCGTACACGGCGGCGATCGCCGACGACGACAGCGTCGCCGCCGTGGAATGGCTCCAGGACGTCATCTGCACCCCGTCGATGGTGCAGCCCGGCGCGCTGACGAACGCGAGCGCGACCCCGTTCTTCGCGGAGGGGAAGGCCGGGATCTACCAGACCGGCCCCTACGCGTTCGCGAACTTCGACAACACGCCGGGAGCCGACGCCTACGAGGTCATCACCGCCCCCGCGGGCCCGGGCGGGTCGACCACGCTGCAGGAGCGGACGAGCATCTACTTCGGAGCGAGCACGGACAAGCACGACAAGCAGCACGCTCTCGCCGAGTTCCTCATCTCGACCGCCGGGCAGGAGCTCGGGATGACGGCACCGGGTCAGCCCGTGGTCCGTCTCCCCGTGAACGAAGGCATCGACGCCGTGGCCGTCTACGGCGACGACCGGTGGGCCGTCGTGCAGGAGCAGCTCGAGGATTCGAGGCTCTTCCCCTCTGACATCGACTTCACCGTCGTGCGGCAGGACATCGCCGAGAGCTTCAACTCGTCGTTCGGCCAGTGCTCCGCGGATGCCGCGAGCCTCCGCGCCCTCGCCGACCGGATGGACGAGGAGCTCGCCGCGCAGGGGACCGGCCGATGACCGACGTCATCCGGCGAAGCGCCGCCGACCCGACGCGCGACGCCGATCGGACGCCCGACGTGGGCCGTGACCCGCGTCGACGACCGGGCCGGGTGCGGCGCTTAGTCAGCCGCGGCTCGATCATCTGGGGTTTTCTCATCCCGGCCCTGCTCCTGTTCACCTATTTCAAGTTCATCCCGATGTTCGCCGGGATCCGGATGAGCTTCCACGACGTCCGACCGTTCCTCGGAGACGAGTGGGTCGGGTGGGCCAACTACGCCGCCGTGCTCGGCGACGAACGGTTCCGGAGCGCGATCTGGCACACCATCCTGCTGGGAGTCGGCGGTTCGGCCGGCGCGCTGGTCGGCGGACTCGCGCTCGCGCTGCTCCTGGAGGGCAGCAGCAAGTTCCTCTGGCTCGTGCGCACCGCGGCTTTCCTCCCCGTCGTCACCGCGACGGCCGTCGTCGCCGAGGTCTGGCGCATCATCTACTACCCGGCCGCGGACGGCTATCTCAACGCCGGGCTCGGACTGTTCGGCATCGAACCCGTGCGGTTCCTCGAGGATCCGAGCACCGCGCTCATGTCGGTGATGGTCGTCGGCATCTGGCAGGGCGCCCCCTACAACATGGTGATCTTCCTCGCCGGCCTCGCGGCGGTCGATCGGTCCCTCTACGAGGCGGCCGCGATCGATGGTGCCGGCGTGATGCAGCGCCTGCGTCACATCGTCGTGCCGGCACTGCGCCCCGCGCTCACGATCGTCCTGGTGCTCGCGGCGATCCGCAGTCTCCGCGTGTTCACGGACGTCTGGGTGCTCACCGGCGGTGGCCCGTCGGGCGCCACCGAGGTCTGGATGACGCGGACGTACTCGCTCGGGTTCGAGCGGAACGAGGTGGGCATCGCGTCGGCGGCATCCATTCTGCTGCTGGTCGTCACCGTCGTCCTCACCCTCGCGACCGCGGCGGCCCTCCGCCGCAGGAAGGATGCGTGATGACTACTGCGCTCCACTCCGTCCGCACCGAGACCGAGGCGATCATCGTGTCGCCGCGTCGCCGTCGTCGCCGCCGCCGCGGCGACCCCTCCGAGCGCTTCGAGACCGCCCTGGGATGGACCGCCGGGAGGCGATCCTCGGTCGTCCTGCGCATCGCTCTGGCGCTGATCGTGCTGTACGTCTTCGCGGGTCCCGTCCTCACCGTGATCGCGGGCGCCTTCGACCTCAACTCCGACCCGACGCGGTTGACCCTGATCCCGACGAATCCGAGCCTGAAGAACTTCGAGGTCGCCTCCGAACGCGGTATCTGGGGATTCTTCGGGAACTCCATCGTGATCGCCGGCGGCGGCCTCCTGCTGCAGACCTTCGTGGCCGTCACTGCCGGGTATGCGCTCGCCCGCCACCGCTTCCGCGGTCAGGCCCTGGTCTTCGCACTCTTCCTCGCGACGATGATGCTCCCCGAGGAGCTCGTCGCCGTCCCGCTCGCGGTCGTGCTCGGCGACGTTCCGCTGACGGGCATCAGCCTGCGCGGAACCGTGTGGGCGGTCATCCTGCCGGTGGCGGCCTCGGCGTTCTCGATCCTCGTGATGACGGCCTTTATGCGCGACATCCCCGACGAGATCGAGGAGGCCGCGCGCATCGACGGGGCGGGCGAGATCCGGATGCTGTTCCAGATCGTGCTGCCGCTGTGCAAGCCCGCGCTGGGCGTCGTCACGATCTTCGGCTTCATCGGCATCTGGGATCAGTACCTGCTGCCGCTCGTCGCGGCGAACTCCACGAGCGACTACATGATCACGGTCGCTCTGACGAGTCTGCGCGCGGACGTCCAGGTCGGAACGGGGGTCCTCCTCGCCGGTGCGTTCCTCGCCCTCGTGCCGAGCCTCATCGTCTACCTGCTGCTGCAGAACTCCCTGGTCAAGGGCATCACGACCGGTGCGGTCAAGGGCTGATGCCCGCGCACATTCCGAGAGAAGGAATCGATTCAATGATCCTGTCCACCGTCACCGACGAAGTCACCCCCGATCGATCGACCGGGGCCTTCCACAAGATCTTCACGATGGCCACGGCGCAGGGCGTGCGCAACTTCGAGATCCGAATGGTGGAGGCCAAACGCTTCCCTGTCGTCGAAGCCGCCGCCTGGGGCCGCCTCAAGAGCGTGGCGGGGGAGTACGGCATCCACTATTCCGCCGTCTCGCCGGGATTGTTCAAAGCGGATCTCCACAGCGACCTGATCGGCTTCCACTCGACCGAGATCCTCTCGATGAGCCTGGATTTGGCGGAGAAGATCGACGTCGACACCCTCATCACGTTCGGCATCGAGCGCAGCCCGCTCGATGCCGAGGACGACATCGAACAGGTCATCGACCTCCTCGGCGAGGCCGCGGACGTGGCTGCCAGTCGGGGCTTCTCGCTTCTCCTGGAGAACATCCCCGGCTCGTGGGCGGACACCGGAGAGAACTGCGCGCGGCTGCTCGACGGGGTCGGCCGGTCGAACTTCGGGTACGTCTGGGACACGGGCAATCTCTACGAATCCGAGCGGCGTCACTTCCGTGACAGCTACGAGCTGCTGAAACTCCACATCCGCGACGTGCACCTCAAGGACGGCAGCTTCATCGACGGACGAATGGTGTGGCAGCGGTTCGGCACCGGGGAGACCGACATCGCAGGTCAGATCGACGCCCTGCGCGCGGACGGCTACGCCGGCACGCTCACGGTGGAAGCGAAGTGCGAGCCGCACGAGGACGACGACTTCGTCGAATCCATGGCGTACCTGCGCTCCCTTCTGCGGGCACCGCAGTTCGCGCCGTGATGAGCGTGATGGCACGTGGATTGCCAGGAGCGCTCCAAACCGGCGCCGGTTCCCGGGGAAGACCTTCCGACGTTGGCACGGTGATGGCACGATCCCGCACTCCTTCGTGCCGCCGTCCTAGTCTGTGACGACAGCGATATCAACGACGAGAGGAGCTGGAGATGACTCGGAGAATCGACCTCGTGGCCGACCTCGGCGAAGGCTTCGGCCCGTGGCGGATGGGCGACGATGCGGCGCTCCTCGACGTCCTCACGTCGGCGAACATCGCCTGCGGATTCCACGCCGGCGACTCGCAGATCATGGACGAGACCGTCCGCGCCTGCGTTCAGCGGGGCGTCGGCGTCGGTGCCCACCCGTCCTTCCCGGACCTCCAGGGCTTCGGACGCCGGGACATGGGCCTGACCGCCGACGAGGTGCGGACGGACGTGCTCTACCAGTTCGGCGCGCTCCAGGCGATCGCGGCGTACAACGGCACCACCGTCACCCATCTCGCACCGCACGGGCGGCTCGGCAACCTCGTCGCCGTCCGGGAGGACTACGCCGAGGCCGTGGCCGACGCCGCGAAGCGGCTCGCCCCGGACCTCATCGTCCTCGCCCAGGACGGCAGGCTCGCCGACGCCGCGCGAGCGGCGGGTCTTCGCGTCGGCATCGTCGGGATCGCCGACCGCGCCTACGAGGACGACGGCACCCTCGTGCGTCGGACCGAGCCCGGAGCCGTCATCCACGACGCCGACGAGATCCGGCGGCGGACCGTGCGCATGGTGGTCGACGGAGTGATCGAGAGCCGCAACGGCGTGCCCATCCCGGTCGCCTGCGACACGGTGCTCGTCCACGGCGACACACCCGGCGCGATCGACCTCGCGCGGAGCATCCGCGCGGGGCTCGAATCCGAGGGCGTGGAGATCGCGTCGCTCGCGGACTGGCTGGGCTGACGGCTGTGTCCGGATCACCCGTCGTCATCTCCGCGAGCGGCAACACGGCTCTCCGGGTCGTCAGCACGCTGCCCGATCCCGAGGCGGGATGGCGTCTCGTGCATCATCTCGCGCGCTTCGTCGACGAGGCCCTGGTGCCCGGCGTCGTCTGCGTGATTCCGACGTACGACGCCGCGCTCGTCGAGATCGATCCGGCGGAGGTGTCGCTCGAGCGCCTCGCCGACTATCTGCGGCGCGTCGTCGAGGAGCTCGACCACGATCGGCCGCTCACCGAGCGGCCCCGGACCTTCGATGTTCCGGTGCTGTACGACACCGAGGGCGAGCTCGACCTCGCGATGGTGGCGGCGGCGCAGGGAATCGGCATCGACGAGGTGATCCGGCTGCACAGCGGACCGACCTACGTCGTGCGCTGCCTCGGCTCGCCCGGCGGTTCGCCGATGCTCGACGGACCCGCCTTCCCCCGGCCCGTGCCGCGACTCGCCAGTCCTCGAGCCCACGTCCCGCAGGGCGTCGTCTCCGTCGCCGGGCGCCAGGCGACCATCACCCCCGCCGCCGCACCGGGAGGGTGGCCGCTCATCGGCCGGACGCCCCTCACAGTGCTCGACCTCGCCGCCGAGCCCTTCGTCCCCTACGAGCCCGGCGATCTCATAAGGTTCCGCGCGATCGGGCGCGATGCCTACGAGGCGCTCCTCGGCGACAGGATGGCCGCGCGATGACCGCGGGCATCCTCCGCGTCCTCGAGGCGGGCTCGACCCAGGTGACGGACCTCGGCCGCCGTCGCGGTCCCCGGTTCGGTGTTCCCGTGGGCGGCGCGCTCGATCAGCGCTCCGCCCGTGTCGCGAACATCCTCGTCGGCAACGCCGAGTCCGAGCCGCTCCTCGAGGTGACGGCGCTCGATCTCGAGTTCGTCTGCGACATCGACGTCCTCATCGCCGTCACCGGCGCCGACGCGCACGTGACGGTCGACGGCGTCGGCCGCCCGGCCGGTCAGCCCGTCTCCGTGCGCGCCGGCCAGACCGTCGCCCTGCGCGAGATCCAGGGCGGGCTGCGCGCATACGTCGCGGTCCGCGGCTCGTTCGAGGTCCCCCGGCTGCTCGGCAGCTGTGCTCCCGACTCGGTCCTCGGGTTCGGCGGTCGACTCGACGCCGGATCGACTCTGCCGCTGCGCCAGGCGACCGCGCCGGTGTTCAACGACCACTTCTCGGCTGAGCTCTACAGCCTCGACGTCCCTCGCCTCCCGAGCGGCTTCGTGGTCGATGTGACGGACGGCCCGGACATCGACGATTTCGGCGACACGTCCTCCCGCCTGTTCGAGCAGCCGTACCTCGTCACCCCGAAGAGCAATCACATCGGCCTCCGGATGACGGGCCCGCTCCCCGAACGCCTCACCGCCGGCGAGGTGCTCTCGCGCGGGGTGCCGGTCGGCGCCGTCGAAGTGCCGCCGGGCGACGAGCTGCTGGTGCTGCACCGCGGGCGAGGCGTCACCGCCGGCTACCCGGTGCTGGCTGTCGTGACCGCCGGGTCGCTCGACGTGCTGGCACAGGTGCGTCCTGGCCAGCGCCTCCGCTTCCGGCGCGTATCCGCGGCGGACGCCGCAGCGCGCGCCCGCGCCGATCTCGTCGAGCTCGATGCTCTCCGCTCTCGCGTCCGGTCGGTCTTCTCCGCCCTCGACGCGCTCGCCAACGCAACCACCGGAAGGACCCTGCTATGACTTTCTCCGACTACCGAGTCGCCGTCGTCACCGGCGCGACGAGCGGCGTCGGCCGGGGCGCGATCGACCTCTTCCTGTCGAAGGGCCTCACCGTGCACGCCATCGCCCGCGACGAGTCGCGGTTGGCCGAGCTGGCCGGGAAGGGCGTCATCACCCACGCCCTGAACGTGCGCGACACCGCTGCCCTCACACGCGAGCTCGCCGGCGTCGAGGCCGACATCGTCCTCAACAGTGCCGGTGTGAGCCGCGCGGGCAACATCCTGAGCTCCTCGGCGGAGGACCTCGACGATCTCGTCGAGGTCAATCTCACCGCGGTCATGCAGATCCTGCGCCTGCTCTACCCGGGCATGGTCGAGCGCGACCGGGGGCACGTCCTCAACATCTCCTCGATCGCCGGCCACTACAACTTCTTCGGACACACCGCGTACCACGCGACCAAGGCCGCGGTGCATCAGCTGTCGCGACAGCTGCGCAACGACGCGATGGGCAAGCGGGTCCGGGTCACCGAGCTCAGCCCGGGCCGCATCGAGACGGAGATCTTCTCGCGCAACCTCGGCGGAACCCCCGAGACCGACGCCGAGGCCTGGGCCACGTACTACGAGGGCTTCGAGTCGCTCACCGTCGACGACGTCGTCGCGGCGATCGAGTTCGCCGTCGACGCCCCCTCGCACGTCAACATCGGGCTCGTCGAGCTCATGCCCACCTTCCAGGTGCCCGGAGGCCTCACCTTCGATCGCCGCGACCAGGATGCCGCCCTGCAGGGCGCGAAGTAAGGACGACACATGGTTCACGTCACCACCAGGATCCCGCGCGCCGATGCCGGCGACATCGCACGCCTCGGCGAGTTCACCGCCGCCACGATCCACGAGGCGCAAGGCCGCCGCGGCGCGATCGATTCGGGCATCAAGCCGATCGACCCCGAGAGCTCCTTCGTCGGGTCGGCCTTCACCGTCGTGTGCGCGCCGCGCGACAATCTCATGCTCCAGGTCGCCATCCACTACGCCCAGCCGGGAGATGTGCTGATCGTCTCCGCCGGGGCGTTCTCCGAAGCCGGCATGTTCGGCGACGTGCTCGGCAACGCCTGCAAGGCGAAGGGCATCTCGGCGCTGGTGACGGATGCCGGTGTCCGCGACACCCGCGAGCTGCGCGAGCTCGGCCTGCCGGTGTTCTCGGGCAGCGTGTCGATCAAGGGCACGGTCAAGGAGACGCTCGGCGCCCTCAACCAGCCCGTCGTGTTCGGCGGCGAGCTGATCCGCCCGGGCGACATCGTGAAGGGGGACGCCGACGGCATCGTCGTCGTCCGACGCGAGGAGGTCCGCGAAGCGGCGGAGCTGTCCGCGGCCCGCGACGCGCACGAGGCCGAGCTCATCACGAAGTACTGGGCGGGCGGAACCACGATCGAGCTGTGCAACCTCACGGAGGTGCTGAAGGCCAAGGGCCTCACCACCGACATCGAGGACGCATCGTGAGCGTGGCTTCGTCGTTCCGCGCCGCCGAACGTCTCGGCCGCATCAATCCGTCGCCGAGCACGGCGGCTGCAGCGCGCGTTCGCGAGCTGAAGTCGGCGGGCCGTCGCATCCTCGATCTCACCGTCGGCGAGCCCGATTTCGACACGCCCGATCACGTCAAGCAGGCGGCGATCGCGGCGATCCAGGCGGGTGAGACGAAGTACACCCCGGTCAACGGCACACCCCGGCTCCGCGAAGCGATCCGCGGATCGCTCCGACGGACGCACGGCATCGAGTACTCGGACGCCGAGCTCACCGTCGGCGGCGGAGGCAAGCAGGTGATCTTCCTCGCGCTGATGGCCACCATCGACGCCGGGGACGAGGTGCTCATCCCCGCGCCGTACTGGGTCTCGTACCCCGACATGGTGCGCGCGAACGAGGGGACCCCCGTCATCGTCGAGACGAGAGAGGCGGCCGGCTACAAGGTGACCGCCGGCGAGCTCGACGCGAGCATCACCGACCGCACGACCTGGTTGATCCTCAACAGCCCCGGAAACCCGAGCGGTGCGATCTACACCGAGGCCGAGCTCGCCTCGCTGGCAGACGTGCTGCGTCGTCACCCGCGCGTCAGCGTGCTGTCGGACGAGATCTACAGCGAGATCTCCTTCACCGGCGCGCCGGCGCCGAGCCTGGCGGCGGTCGCACCCGACCTGCGCCACCGCGTGCTCGTCGTCTCCGGCGTGTCGAAGTCGTACGCGATGACCGGCTGGCGGCTCGGCTACGCTGCCGGCGACCCTGCGCTCATCGGTGCGATCAACACCCTGCAGTCGCAGACGTCGTCGTGCCCGTCCTCCATCAGCCAGGCGGCGGCCGCAGCCGCGCTCGAGGGACCGCAGGACTTCATCGCCGAGACCGTCCCGGTCTATCGCGAGCGCCGCGACGCGGCCGTGGCCGGCCTGTCGCGCATCGAGGGCCTCACGCCGCTCGCTCCGGACGGCGCGTTCTATCTGTACGTCGACTGCGCGGGGATGATCGGCCGCACGACTCCCGACGGTCGTGTGCTCCAGGGCGACCAGGACGTCACGCTGTATCTGCTCGACAGCGTCGGCGTCGCGGTCATCCAGGGGTCGGCCTATGGTCAATCGCCGTTCTTCCGGATCTCGTTCGCGACCGATCTCGACACCATCACCTCTGCCGTGTCGGCGATCGGCGACGCCGTGGCGGCCCTGCGATGACCTCGCGACTGCGCGTCGCCGTCGCGGCTCCGCTCGAGCCAGCCCTGTGCGACCTCATCGTCGAACTCGAACCGCGTATCGACCTGTTCGTCGATCAGGCGCTGCTGCCGCCGATGCGCCACCCCGCGGACTTCTCCGGGGACCCCTCGTTCCGGCGTACGCCGAGCCAGCAGCGAGCCTACGAGTATCTCCTCGATCGCGCCGACGCCCTGTACGGCATCCCCGACGTCGATCCCGCTGCGCTCGCGCGCGCTGTCCGGTCGAACCCGTCGCTGCGCTGGGTGCACACGATGGCCGCCGGCGGCGGCGGTCAGGTGCGAGCGGCGGAGCTGACGGGCGCCGAGCTCGAGCGGGTCGTGTTCACGACCTCCGCCGGGGTCCACGGCGACTCTCTTGCGGAGTTCGCAGTGTTCGGTGTCTTCGCGGGCGCCAAGCACCTGCCGCGCCTGCTCCGTCAGCAGCGCGAGCGCGAATGGAGCGGTCGCTGGCTGATGTCGCAGGTCTCGGACCAGACCGCCCTCGTCCTCGGGCTCGGCGGAATCGGCTCGGCCGTGGCGGCGAAGCTGTCGGCGCTCGGCGCGACGGTCATCGCCACGTCGCGCAGCGGCGCGTCGGCGCCCGGAGTCTCCCGCACCGTGCACCCGGATGACGTGCGGTCGGTGCTCCCGGAGGTGTCGGCCGTCGTGAGCACTCTTCCCGGAACGGATGCGACCCACCACCTCGTCGGGAGCGAGTTCCTCGCAGCGCTCGCCCCCGGCACGACGGTCGTCAACGTCGGTCGCGGCACGGTCATCGACGAGGCGGCGCTCCTGCGCGAGCTCGAGACGGGCCGGGTCGGATTCGCGGCCCTCGACGTGTTCGAGGTCGAGCCGCTGCCGAGCGACAGCCCGCTCTGGTCGCATCCTCGGGTGCTCGTCAGTCCGCACACCGCCGCGCTCGATGCGCGTGAAGACCGCCGCATCGCCGAGCTGTTCGCGGAGAACGCTCGGCGCCTCCTCGACGGCGAGACGCCGCGCAACGTCGTCGACACCGTCGAGTTCTACTGAGCCGGGAGACCCTCATGCCCAACCCGTTCGACCTCGCCGGTCGCCGCGCGCTCGTCACCGGGTCGAGCCGTGGGATCGGGCTCGCGATCGCCCGCGCGCTCCTCGACGCCGGCGCCCACGTGATCGTGCACGGGCGCGATCCGCGGACCGTCGACGACGCGGTCGGCGCGCTCGGTTCCGTGTACGGCACCGGCGCCGTGTCGTCAGCGGTGTTCGACATCACCGACGAGGGCGGCGTCATCGACGGCATCCGCTCGCTCGAGGCGGTCGGCCCGGTCGACATCCTCGTGAACAACGCCGGGATGCAGCACCGCGAGCCGATGCTCGAGGTGAGCGTGGCGGACTTCGAGCGCGTCATCCGCACCGATCTGACCAGCGCCTTCCTCGTCGGCCGGACCGTCGCGCGCGGCATGATCGAACGCGGGGGCGGAGCGATCGTCAACATCTGCTCGGTGCAGACGGACCTCGCCCGACCGACGATCGGGGCGTACACCGCGGCCAAGGGGGGACTGCGCAACCTGACGAAGGCGATGACGGCCGAGTGGGCCGGGCACGGCGTGCGGGCCAACGGCGTCGCGCCGGGCTACATCAGGACCGAGCTCACGCAGCCGCTCGTGGACGATCCGGCCTTCAACGCGTGGGTTCTCGGGCGGACCCCGGTGGGACGCTGGGGCGAGCCCGACGACATCGGCGGCGCGGTCGTCTGGCTGGCATCGGATGCGTCGCGCTTCGTCAGCGGTCAGGTGGTCTTCGTGGACGGCGGGATGACGGCTGTCGTCTGACGCGGTGCGCTCCGGGTCCGCGTCGCGCGCAGGGCCGCGGCGAGATCGACGTGCGCGAAACGGTAGCCGCTGCGCTCGAGCCGCTCGGGCACGACCCACCGGCTCTTGAGGATGAGCTCCGGCTCGGTGCGCAGCGCCCACATGGCGGGTTCGAGCATCCAGCGCCAGGCGGGGACGCCGATCGGGGTTCCCACGATCGTGCGCAGTGTGCGCATGAGGGTGCGATTGTCGCTCGGGGAAGGGCTCGCGACGTTGACGACTCCCGTCATGCCGCGGTGATCGCGGACGAATCGAACGGCTCCGACGACGTCGTCGATGTGGACCCAGCTGAACCGCTGGCGTCCGCGGGTGCGGTACCACGGCGCCGGGCCGCCGGTGGGCTCGTCGCCGATTCCCCGGTATCGGCGGTGGGGGAGCAGGGGCCCATCGATCTGCGGACCGCCGAGACCGCTGCGCGCGAGCGAGAACAGCAGCCGCGTGGCCGGGCCGTCGCCGAGGACGATGGCCATGCGCAGGGCGACGCGACGGGTCACCGGCAGGTCACCGGCGAAGAACGTGCGCTCCCACGACCGCGCGACGTCGACGGAGAATCCGGTGCCGAGTTCGCCGTCGGCCTCCGTGTTCGCCCGATCCATCGCATGCCGGTAGATCGTCGCGGTCGACGCATTCACCCAGAGCGGCGGGGGAGTCGATGCGCGGCGGACCGCCTCGTGCAGCTGACGCGTGGTCTCGACGCGCGAGCGGAGGATCTCGTCGCGGTTGGCATCGGTGTATCGGCAATTGACCGACGTGCCAGCCAGATTGACGAGCAGCTCGGCGCCGTCGACCGCGCGCACCAGGGCGTCGGGGTCACCCCACCGCGCCTCGCCCCGCCTGCCGACCGCGACCGTTCGGTAGCCGTCCTCCTGAAGTGCCGCGACGATGCTCGAGCCGATGAATCCCGACGCGCCGGCGACCACCGCCTTCTTCGACAGGGTGTCCATGAGGCGATCCTAGTATGATTCTGAACATGTTCAGTAACGCGACCGACGAGCGGGTGCTTCGGCGCGCCTCCGTCTACGAGCGGGCGCTCGGCGCCTCGTTCGATGCTCTCGATCCGATGCTCCGCGTGTATTTCGGCTCGATCCCGCTCGGGGCCGTCGGCCGCGGCGAGGGCACGTTCGAAGAAGCCGGGTTCACCGGCCCGACGCTGCTGCGACCGGTCATCCGGCTCTTCGCGAACCGTCGCGTGCTCTTTCCGGAGCGCGAGCGCGACGTTCCCTTCCGCATCGAGAACCGCGTCGACGGGTCGGGTGCGCTCCGGGCGGACCGCGTCTTCGCGTTCTCCCGTCGGTCGCGCCGCATGTCGGACGCCATGACTCCGGGACCGCGTGGAACGATCGTCGATCGTCTGGGGCGGCGCGGCGGACTCGAGGTGCGGTTGCGGGCGCACGTGGACGCCGGCGGGATGCAGCTGGACTCGATCGGTCTCGCCGCCCGCGTGCGCGGGCTTCGCATCCCGCTCCCGGCCGTCGCGCGCGTCATCGTTCGGGAGCGGGTCGATGACCGATCGCCGGGACGCCAGCGGGTCGACGTGAGAGTGAGCGTCGCCCTGCTCGGAGAGGTGTTCGCCTACGCGGGATCGTTCGTCTACCGCATCGAGCCCTCGGGTGGAACGCCCACGACGGGCGTCCGGACCCCTCTCTAGACTGACCGGGTGGCAGCTGCAGAACTCCCCGAGATCAGCCTCGACGACGCACGCGACGAGGCCCGCGGGCTCATCGAGCGGATCGCCGCGGCGCGCGACGCGTACTACGGACGCGATGCCGAGGTCGTCGACGATGAGACGTACGACGGGTGGATGCGGCGCCTCGACGCGCTCGAGCGGCGGCATCCGGAACTGCAGTCCCAGGACTCCCCGACGCAGACGGTGGGCGCGGCCGAGTCCACGCTGTTCGCTCCCGTCGAGCACGCCGAGCGCATGCTCAGTCTCGACAACGTGTTCTCCGCCGCCGAGCTCACCGAGTGGTGCGAGAAGGCGCAGGCGGCGTCCGGCCGACCCGTGCGCTGGCTGTCGGAACTGAAGATCGACGGCCTCGCCATCAGCCTCCGGTACGAGGACGGCGTCCTCACATCGGCGGCGACGCGCGGTGACGGACGCGTCGGCGAGGACGTCACCGTCAACGCGGTGCGGATAGACGGCATCCCGACGCGACTGCTCGGCTCGGGCCATCCCCGCATCGTCGAGGTGCGCGGTGAGATCTTCATCCCCGTCGCCGCGTTCGCTTCGCTGAACGCCCTCCAGGCCGGCATGCGGGAGCGCGTCGTCGAGGACGCGCGCGCCCGAGGCCGGAACTTCGACGAGACCAAGGCGGTCGTCAGCGCGGAGCGGCGCTTCCCGGCCTTCGCCAACCCGCGGAACGCGGCGAGCGGCGGGTTGCGTCAGCAGCTCGACAAGAAGTCCGGGCTCGAGCTGGAGGCCGCCGAAGCGCGCGTCGCCGCGCTGCGGCTCTACGTCCACGGCGTGGGAGCCTGGCAGGACCCGCCGGTGTCGGCGCAGAGCGAGGTCTACGACCTGCTGGCGGAGTGGGGCCTCCCGGTCAGCCCGCATTCGCAGACCCATGACGACATTGCCGGCGTGCTCGCGTACGTCGAGCACTACGGCGAGAACCGGCACAGCGTCGAACACGAGATCGACGGCGTCGTCGTCAAGATCGACGAGCTCGACCTGCACGACGAGCTCGGTGCGACGAGTCGCGCGCCCCGATGGGCGATCGCTTATAAGTATCCGCCCGAGCAGGTCAACACGAAGCTGCTCGACATCGTCGTCTCGGTCGGTCGCACCGGGCGTGCGACGCCGTTCGCCGTGATGGCCCCGGCGCGCGTCGCCGGCAGCGTGGTCCGCCAGGCGACGCTGCACAATCAGGATGTCGTGCGCGCGAAGGGCGTGCTCATCGGCGACACGGTCGTCCTCCGGAAGGCGGGTGACGTCATCCCGGAGGTCCTCGGCCCGGTCGTGGAGCTGCGCGACGGCACCGAGCGCGCGTTCGTCATGCCCGAGGACTGCCCCGAATGCGGCTCGCGTCTGCGGCCCGCGAAAGAGGGCGACATCGATCTGCGGTGCCCGAACGCGCGGTCCTGCCCGGCCCAGGTGCGCGGCCGCGTCGAGCACGTCGGCTCCCGCGGCGCCCTCGACATCGAGGCCCTCGGCGAGGTCACCGCGGCGGCGCTCACGCAGCCGCTCGGCGATCGTCGACCACCGCTCGAGACCGAGGCAGCGCTGTTCGAGCTCACCCTCGACGAGCTGGTTCCCATCGAGGTCGTCGTCCGCGACAGCGAGACCGGCGAGCCGCGGATCGACGAGAGGACCGGCGAACCCGTCACGCGGGCTCCGTTCCGCCGCAACCCCACGCCCGCCGAGAAGCGCGAGGGTCGCACCGGCCCGCAGCCGTCCGCGCAGGCGCTCACCCTCCTCGACGAGCTCGAGAAGGCGAAGACGAAAGACCTCTGGCGGTACCTCGTCGCCCTCAGCATCCGCCACGTCGGGCCCGTCGCGGCGCGCGCGCTGGCGCAGTGGTTCGGATCACTGGCCGCGATCCGGGATGCCGGCCGAGACGAGCTCGCCGCCGTCGAAGGAGTGGGAGGAATCATCGCCGACTCGCTCATCGATTGGTTCGAGGTCGACTGGCACCGGGAGATCGTCGAGCGCTGGGAGGCGGCCGGTGCTCAGCTCGCCGTGCCCGGTCATCCCGGTCCGGGCGCGGCCGTCGTCGCGGGTGGAGTCCTCGAGGGAGTGACGGTCGTGGCGACCGGGTCGCTCGAGGGCTACACGCGGGAGGGTGCCCAGGAGGCGATCCTCGCGGCGGGTGGCAAGGCCGGCTCGTCGGTGTCGAAGAAGACCGACTTCGTGGCCGCCGGGCCCGGGGCCGGCTCGAAGCTCGCGAAGGCCGAGCAGCTCGGCGTCCGCATCATCGACGCCGCGCAGTTCCGCGTGCTGGTGGAGCAGGGGCCGGCGGCCCTCGACGCCTGACCTGGGGACAGAGCACTCGGTGATCCTCGACGCGCTCTAGCGTCGGCGACAACACGAGGAGGACCCCGTGTCACACCCGCTCACCCGCACACCCCGAGGTCCTCGTCGTCGGGCTGAGTCCGCACGACGCCGGCCCCGTCATCAACACCGTCGCGGAACGCGTGCGAGCCGGTCACGTCCTAACGGTCGGCGAGGTGGTGACGTTCGACGATTGGACGCATCGGGTGACCGTCGAGGAGGTGCCGAACCCCGGCGAGATCCTCTTCTCCGCCAACGGCCACTACGGGCTCCCGCCGTTCGCATCGGTGCCGGCGTTCCAGCTCACCTACGACGATCTCGAGGGACGGTTCCCGTGGGACGAGGGCTATAGCCGCCCGTCGTGGCTGCAGCCGCGCCCGGGAGGATTCCGGGCCTGAGCCCTCGGATCACGTTCCTACGGCTCGAGCAGCCCGTCCCGCACCTGACGGCGGAGGACCTTCCCGATCATCGACTTCGGCAGCTCCGGCACCACGACGACCCGACGGGGGACCTTGTACGGCGTCAGGATGCCGCGGCAGAACTCCCGGATGGCCGCTTCGTCGAGGGTGGCACCCGGTGCGGCCACGACGGCGGCCACGACATCCTCGCCCGAATGCTCGCTCGGCAACCCCACGACCGCGGCGTCCACGACGTCCGGATGCTGGCGGAGGGCGATCTCGACCTCGGTGGGTGCGACGTTGAAGCCACCGGTGATGATGAGCTCTTTGATGCGGTCGACGATCCGGACGAACCCCGCCTCGTCGATCGTGACGATGTCGCCGGTGCGGAACCAGCCGTCGATGAGCACCTTCTCGGTCTCCTCGGGCTTGCCGAAGTAGCCGCCGAACACCTGCGGACCGCGCACGAGCAGCTCGCCGCGTTCACCGTCCGGCACATCCGTCATGGGGTCGTCGGGGTCGACCACCCGGCATTCGGTCCCGGGCAGCGGGAGCCCGACCGTGCCGGGCACCCGGTTCTCGGCGACGGGATTGGCCATGAGGACGGGGGAGCATTCCGAGAGTCCGTAGCCCTCGACGAGGTAGCCCCCCGTGGCGGCCTCGAACGGGACGACCAGTTCGTGCGGCAGAGCCATCGCGCCCGAGATGGCGACGCGGGTGCCGGCGAGCGACACGCCGGCCTCCGTCGCCGCGCGCAGCAGGCGGTCGGCGATCGGCGGCACGAGGGGGAGGAAGGTCGCCGGATGGCGCTTGTGCGCCTTGAGCACGAGGTCCGGGTCGAACTTCGGGAACAGGACGAGCCGAGCGCCCATCGACATCGCGAAGGTGAGGCAGAGGGTGAGGCCGTACGCGTGGAACATCGGCAGGACGGCGTAGACGACGCATCCTTCGCCGCGCTCGATCGTCGGCACCCAGGCCCGGGACTGCGCGGCATTGGCGAGCAGGTTGCGATGCGTCAGCGCCGCGCCCTTGGGCGTGCCCGTGGTCCCGCTCGTGTACTGGATGAGCGCGAGGTCGTCCGTCGCCGGCCCGGCGTGGGTCGGGGGGAGCGGATCGTGCCGTTCGGCCTCGTGCCAGGTGCCGAACACCGTGGCGCGGTCGATCGGGGTGTGGAGTGCGTCCCGCGACGCGCGGGCGGACGACACGGGCAGCCGGAGCGCTGCGCGGAGCCGAAGCGGCATGTCCGTCGTGACGTCGACCGCGATGACCGCGTCGAGCGCGAGATCGTCGGGGAACTCCCGCACGAGGGGCACCAGCTTGCTCCACACGATCGCGACCTTCGCGCCGTGGTCCTCGAACTGCTTCCGCATCTCGCGCGGGGTGTAGAGCGGGTTGTGCTCGATGACCACGGCGCCCAGGCGCAGCACGGCGTAGAAGGCGGCGATGTGCTGCGGGCAGTTCGGGAGCACGATCGCGACCCTGTCGCCGCGTCGCACTCCCGCGTCGCGCAGATACGCGGCCGCGCGATCGATGCGCTCCTGCAGGCGACGGTACGACGTCTCGCGGCCGAAGAACTCGAGCGCGGGAGCGTCGGGGTGATCGCGGGCGGAGGTCGCGACGATGTCGACGAGAGATCCGCCCACCGGCTCGAGGTCTTCGGGCACTCCGGCTGCGTAGCTGGTGATCCAGGGACGTGGCGGGTCGTAGGTCGTCACCCGCTCACCCTACGCGGGGCGGACGGGTCGGGCGGGGATGCCGGGGCGGTGGGGCGCCCGAGCGGCCAACTAGAATCGTCGGGTGTCTGAAATCACCCCCGATCTCGTGCGCCATCTCGGCGTCCTCGCCCGGATCCAGCTGAGCGACGAGGAGGTCGAGCGACTCACGGGCCAGCTCGACGCGATCGTCGACAACATCGCCAAGGTCTCGGAGGTGGCGACTCCGGAAGTGCTCGCGACGAGCCACCCGATTCCGCTCGAGAACATCTTCCGCGAGGACGTGCCCGGCGAGATGCTGACGGTGGCTCAGGTGCTGCAGAACGCGCCCGATCGCACCGATGACCGGTTCCGGGTGACGGCGATCCTGGGGGAGGAGCAGTGAGCGACATCATCCGTCTGACCGCCGCCGAGCTCGCGGCCGAGCTGCGGGCCGGCTCGATCTCGAGCGTCGAGGCGACGCGCGCGCACCTCGACCGCATCGCGGCCGTCGACGGCGACGTCCACGCCTTCCTGCACGTCTCCGACGCAGCACTCGAGGTCGCGGCCGGCATCGACGCCCGCCGTGCCGCCGGCGAGGAGCTGGGCGAGCTCGCCGGCGTGCCGCTCGCCATCAAGGACGTCCTCGTCACGACCGACATGCCCTCCACCAGCGGGTCGAGGATCCTCGAAGGGTTCATGTCGCCGTACGACGCCACCGTCGTCGCTCGCGCGCGGGCGGCCGGTCTCGTGCCGCTCGGCAAGACCAACATGGACGAGTTCGCGATGGGCTCCTCGACCGAGCACTCTGCCTACGGCCCGACGCGCAACCCGTGGGATCTGGACCGCATCCCGGGCGGATCCGGCGGCGGTTCGGCGGCGGCGGTGGCGGCGTTCGAAGCGCCCATCGCCCTCGGCTCCGACACGGGCGGCTCCATCCGCCAGCCGGCGCACGTCACCGGCACCGTCGGCGTGAAGCCCACCTACGGCGGCGTCAGCCGCTACGGCTCGATCGCCCTCGCGTCGAGCCTCGACCAGGTCGGCCCGGTCTCGCGCACGGTGCTCGACTCCGCGCTGCTGCACGATGTCATCGGCGGGCACGACCCGCACGACTCGACGTCGCTCGCGCAGGAGTGGCCGTCCTTCGCCGCCGCCGCCCGAGAGGGCGCCCGAGGCGATGTGCTCGCGGGCCTGAGGGTCGGCGTCATCCGCGAACTCGCCGACATCGGATTCCAGCCCGGCGTGAGCGCCTCCTTCCGCGCGTCGCTCGCCGCGATGGAGGCGCAGGGTGCCGAGATCGTCGACATCAGCGCACCGCACTTCGAGTACGGCGTCGCCGCGTACTACCTGATCCTCCCGGCCGAAGCCTCGAGCAACCTCGCGAAGTTCGACTCCGTGCGCTTCGGGATGCGGCTCGACGTTCCCGGCGGCACCGTCGAGGACGTCATGTCGGTCACCCGCGACGCCGGTTTCGGCGACGAGGTGAAGCGTCGCATCATCCTCGGCACCTACGCGCTGTCGGCCGGATACTACGACGCCTACTACGGCAGCGCGCAGAAGGTCCGCACCCTCATCCAGCGCGATTTCGACGAGGCCTTCGCCGCTGTCGATGTCATCGCCACTCCGTCGGCGCCGACGACGGCATTCCGTCTCGGCGAGCAGATCGACAATCCGCTCCAGATGTACCTGAACGACGTCACGACCATCCCGGTCAACCTCGCAGGCGTCCCGGGGATCTCCATCCCCTCCGGGCTCTCGGACGATGACGGGCTGCCGGTCGGCATCCAGTTCGTGGCGCCCGCCCGCGAGGACGCCCGCCTGTACCGCGTCGGCGCCGCGCTGGAGGCGCTGCTCGTCGACAGCTGGGGCGGCCCGCTGCTGGACCGCGCACCGATTCTCGGAGGAGCACGCTGATGGCCGCCAAGGTCGCACTCATGGACTTCGACGCGGCGCTGGAGATGTTCGAGCCGGTGCTCGGCTTCGAAGTGCACGTCGAGCTGAACACCCGCACGAAGATGTTCTCGCCCGCGGCCAACCCCGCGCACCCCGACAACCACGGCGCGGCGCCGAACACGCTCGTCGCGCCAGTGGACATGGGTCTGCCGGGTGCGCTGCCGGTCGTCAACGAGACGGCGATCCGCTCGTCGATCAGCCTGGGGCTCGCCCTCGGCTGCTCGATCGCCCCGTCGAGCCGGTTCGCCCGGAAGAACTACTTCTACCCCGACCTCGGCAAGAACTACCAGATCTCGCAGTACGACGAGCCGATCGCGTTCGAGGGCGCGGTCGAGGTCGAGCTCTCCGACGGCACCACCGTGACCGTCGACATCGAGCGGGCGCATATGGAGGAGGACGCCGGCAAGCTCACCCACATGGGCGGCGCGGCCGGACGCATCCAGGGCGCCGAGTACTCGCTCGTCGACTACAACCGTGCCGGTGTTCCGCTCGTCGAGATCGTGACCAAGCCGATCTTCGGCGCCGAGCACCGCGCTCCGGAGATCGCGAAGGCGTACGTGCAGACGATCCGCGACATCGTGATCGGCCTCGGCATCTCCGAGGCGCGCCTCGAGCGCGGCAACCTCCGGTGCGACGCGAACGTCTCGCTGCGCCCGCGGGGTCAGGAGAAGCTGGGTACCCGCACCGAGACGAAGAACGTCAACTCGATGCGCTCGGTCGAGCGCGCCGTCCGCTACGAGATCCAGCGTCAGGCGGCGATCCTCGCCGCCGGCGGCACGATCACGCAGGAGACGCGTCATTGGCACGAGGACACGGGCACCACGTCGCCGGGGCGTCCCAAGTCTGATGCCGACGATTACCGCTACTTCCCGGAGCCCGACCTCCTTCCCGTAGCGCCCTCGCTGGCGCTCATCGAGCAGCTGCGGGCGGCGCTGCCCGAGCCTCCGGCAGCGCGGCGCCGCCGCCTGCAGGGGGAGTGGGGATTCACCGATCTCGAGTTCCAGGACGTCGTCAACGGCGGCCTGCTGGCCGAGGTCGACGCGACGGTCGCGGCCGGAGCCGCACCCGCGAGCGCCCGCAAGTGGTGGACGGGCGAGGTCTCGCGGATCGCGAACGCGCGGGGTGCCGAGCCGCAGTCGCTCGTGGCGCCCGCCGATGTCGCGGCGCTGCAGCAGCTGGTCGACGCCGGCACGCTGACCGACAAGCTCGCGCGCCAGGTTCTCGAGGGCATGATCGACGGCGAGGGGTCCCCGCAGCAGATCGTCGACGCGCGCGGACTGGCGGTCGTCTCCGACGACGGCGCGCTGATCGCGGCGATCGATGAGGCTCTCGCGGCGCAGCCCGACGTCCTCGCGAAGATCCGCGACGGCAAGGTGCAGGCCGCGGGCGCCGTCATCGGAGCGGTGATGAAAGCGATGCGGGGTCAGGCCGACGCGGCGCGCGTGCGCGAACTCGTCCTGGAGCGCGCCGCTCAGTAGCGACTCCCGTCCCCGCGAGACAGCAGTCTCGCGCCGACACCGGGGCTGAGGCCCGATGTCTCGGCGCGGAACTGCTGTCTCGTGCTCCGACGGCGGCGCGGATGTCGGCGGCCCGGGCGAGAATGGACGCATGGGACGCGGAGACGGAACGGGACGGCTGGTGTCTCCGCCCGACGCGGACGACACCGGCACCCGCATTCTGCACGTCGACATGGACGCCTTCTATGCCGCGGTCGCGGTGCTCGATGATCCGTCGCTGGCCGGCAAGCCCATCATCGTCGGCGGCGTCGAGCGCCGCGGAGTCGTATCGAGCGCGTCGTACGAAGCTCGGCGCTTCGGCGTGCGTTCGGCGATGCCGGTCGCGCGGGCGCTGCAGCTCTGCCCGAACGCGATCGTCGTCCCCACGACGTTCGAACGCTACAGCGAGCTCTCCCGGCGCGTGATGGACGTGTTCCGTTCCGTGACGCCGCTCGTCGAGCCTCTGTCGATCGACGAAGCGTTCCTGGACGTGGCCGGTGCCCGTCGGCTGTGGGGGAGCCCGCGCGAGATCGCGCAGCTCATCCGCATGCGTGTTCGCGAAGAGACCGGTCTCACCTGCAGCGTCGGCGTCGCGGCGACCAAGCACGTCGCCAAGATGGCGTCGACGATATCCAAGCCCGACGGCCTCCTCGTCGTGGCCGAGGCGGACACGCTGCGCTTCCTCGGCGCGCGGCCCGTCGGTGCGCTCTGGGGCGTCGGCCCGAAGGCGACCGAGGCGCTCCTGACGCGCGGCATCCGCACGGTCGCAGACATCTGGGACACCCCGCGCTCCGTCCTCGACCGCGCGCTCGGTCCGGCGATGGGCGAGCGCATCTGGCATCTCGCGCGCGGCCTCGACGCGCGCGACGTGCAGACGGAGCGCGTCGAGAAGAGCATCTCGCACGAGGAGACGTTCTCGCACGATGTCAGCGACATCACGGTGCTGCGATCGGAGCTCCGGCGTCTCGCCGACCGTGTGGGCGGTCGGTTGCGGTCGGGGGGCTGGGAGGCCGCGACGGTGTCGATCAAGGTCCGCCTGACGGATTTCAGCACCTACAGCCGGTCGCAGACGCTGCCGTTGCCGACGAACGTCGGGCAGCGGATCGGCTCGGCGGCGATCGCCCTCCTCGACAGCGTCGATCTGACGCAGCCGGTCCGGCTGATCGGTGTGCGTGCCGAGAAGCTGCGGGCGGGCGCCAGCGCCGGTCTGACGTTGTGGGACGACGACGAGGACTGGCGTCGCGTCGACGACGCGCTCGACGGGGCGCGGGCGCGGTTCGGCCGGGGCGCCGTGACACGTGCGAGTGTCCTCGGTCCACGGCGGGACGTCGGTGCCATGCCCACCAACCCGCGGGCCGATCACGACGGGTGACGCAAGCCCCTTCCTCACCGCGCTCCGACCGGTACGGTGGGCTCATGCCCAACCTCGCACTCGAACTCGGCAAGCAGTCAGCGGCTCTCGGCGTCACGAGCGTCTACGGCGAACAGCAGGATGTCAACGGCATCCGACTCATTCCCGTCGCGCTCACCTGGAGCGGATTCGGCGCCGGGGAGGACGACAACGGCACCAGCGGAGGCGGTGGCGGCGGCTACGCGATCCCGGTCGGCGCGTACATCCGCACCGGCGACGACCTGCGCTTCGAACCGAACCTCGTCTCGCTCGTCGCCGTGGCGATCCCGTTCGTGTGGGTCGTCGGCCGCGCGCTCAGCCGTGTCATCCGAGCCCTCAAGAAGTAGTCACCGCGCACGCGCCGACCCGGCGGGCGCTGACCTCGCAGGCGTCCGTAACGACGGCGCCGACGACGACGCGATCGACGTCGCCGTGCGCGCGGTGCTGTCGTCTGCGGCGGCCCGCGGGGTGGTCATCATCGATGGACGCAGCGGTTCGGGGAAGTCGACGTTCGCACGTCTGCTCGTCGAGCGCTGGCCGCATCCCGACGGGGTGCAGCTGCTCGCCCTCGATGACGTGTACCCGGGGTGGGACGGCCTGTTCGCCGGGGCCGCCTATGCGCATGCGCGCGCTCTGATGCCCTGGGCGGCGGGCCGTGGCGGCACCTGGCAGCGGTGGGATTGGGCGCGGGATCGATACTCCGAGATCATCGACGAGGTCGTGCCCGATCGGGCACTCGTCCTCGAGGGCAGCGGAGCTCTGACGTCGCTCTCGGCGTCGCTCGCCGACGTCCGTGTCTGGCTCGATGCCCCCGCCGACCTCCGCCGCGAGCGCGCGCTCGCGCGCGACGGCGACGTCTACCGTGCCCACTGGGACCGATGGGCCCGGCAGGAGGAGCAGCACGTCTCACTCCATGCGCCGCATCAGCGAGCGACGCATGTCGTCATGACGGCGTGAGTCAGGCCTCGAGCGACCGCAGGAGCATCTCCTGCCGGTACCCGAGCCACTCGTAGACGTCGTAGCGCGGGTCCCCGGGCGCCTCGGGGTTCTCATCGTCGATTCCGATCCGCGTCGCGAGCACGAGCCTGAGTCCCGCGAGAGCGCGCAGCCAGGCGGATTGCCCGACAGGGTCCAGACGGAGGGTGACGGGTGTCCCGGGGGAGGCGGTGGAGGGTCGCGATCGCAGCAGATCGAGGACGACGTCGAGATCGGCGAAGCGCCGCTCCGACACCTCGTCGGAGGTGAGGCGGCGGAACTCGGCGGAGGCTTCGGCGTCATCGGGATAGGCGTCGGGGGAGAGTCGTGCGACCGCCGGATCGTGGTGCGGCGCCGACACGACGAGCTCGCGATACTGCTCGAGGAGCTCCGTCAGGTAGTCCGCTTCGCCCTCGGCGAGTTCCATACCGACGGCGCTCACGCGGACGTGCCCACGGCTTCGGTGCTCATGCGTCGGCCCGCTGCACGGTCGCCCACAGTCCGTATTCGTGCATCGCGCGCACGTGCGCCTCCATCGTCTCGCGCGGTCCCTCGGCGACGATCGCGCGTCCGTCGTTGTGCACGGTCAGCATGAGCCGATCGGCGTCTTCGCGCGAGTATCCGAAATACGTGCGGAAGACGTGCGAGACGTAGCTCATCAGATTGACCGGGTCGTTCCAGACGACCGTCTGCCAGGTGGCGTGGGATGCCGCGGCGAGACGCGTCTCCTCATCGAGGTCGGGGATCGCGGTGCTCATCACGCCCACCCCAGCTCGTGGAGGCGGTCGTCGTCGATTCCGTAGAAATGCGCGATCTCGTGCACGAGGGTCGTATGGACCTCGTCGCGCAGCGCGGCGTCGTCGTCGCAGGCGTGGAGGTGCGGCTCACGGTAGACGATGATGCGATCGGGGAGCTCGCCCTGACCGTAGCGATCCCGCTCGGTCAGCGCGAAGCCGTCGTACAGACCGAAGAGATCGAGGCTGCCGTCCTCCGGGCGATCCTCCACGACGAAGATGACGTTGTCGAGACCGTCGATCATGTCGTCGGGGAGTCGGTCGAGCTCGTCCGTCACGAGGAGTTCGAACTCCGCCGCATCCATCTCGATCATGTCCACTCCCGAACCGGGGTGCATCTGGGGTGGCTAACGGGACTTGAACCCGCGGCCCCCGCGACCACAACGCGGTGCTCTACCAACTGAGCTATAGCCACCATGTGCCCGGCCGAACCGGACAACCATACGAGTGTATTACACCCGCGGGGCATACGACGACACGACGGCCTCTGCGGCCGCGCGCGCCTCGTCGCTCGAGGGCCCGGGGGCGGGCGTGAACACGGCCGCGCGGTAATAGGCCAGTTCGCGGATCGATTCACGGATGTCGGCGAGCGCGCGGTGCCCGCCGTCCTTCGCGGGCGCCTGGAAGTAGGCGCGCGGGAACCAGCGTCGCGACAGCTCCTTGATGCTGGAGACGTCGATGTTGCGGTAGTGCAGCCAGCCGTCCACCCGCGGCATGTACTTGGCGAGGAACATGCGGTCGGTGCCGATCGTGTTTCCGGCGAGGGCTGCCTTGCCCTCGGGGACGAAGCGCTGGATGTACTCGAGCACGGCGGCCTCCGCGTCGGCGAGCGGGACGCCGCCGTCGAGCTCGTCCAACAACCCCGACGATGCGTGCATCGCGGTGACGTAGTCGCCCATGTTGGCGCGCGCTGCCGGGCTCGGCGTGATGACGAGCTGGTAGCCGTCGTCGAGCGGCGTGAGGTCGTAATCCGTCACGATCACCGCGACCTCGACGAGTTCGTCGACCCGCAGGTCGAGCCCCGTCATCTCGCAGTCGATCCATACGAGACGGTCGTTCTCGGCTGATCCCACCATGCCGCCCATCCTAATGACCGCGTCCGACGTGGCCGCGCGGTAGCCTGGTGTCGTTCCCCGCGGGGAGCCCGCCTCCGTAGCTCAGTGGATAGAGCAACGGCCTTCTAATCCGTCGGTCACAGGTTCGAATCCTGTCGGGGGCACGGAGCGTCCGCCGCCGCCACCCCCTGGTGAGCACGGCGCGACGCGCGTAGCCTCCGCGTGTCGGAAGGAGCTCGACGATGAGCACGGACACACGGACATCGGCCCTCTGGGTCGCCTACGGCACCGGCGGGGTCGCGGGGAGCATTCGCCACACCGATGAGGGCTACCTCGTCACGATGGCCGGCGCCGACGCGCCGCTGGGGACTTTCCCCTCGATGGAGGTGGCCAAGGCCGCCCTGCACGGCCGGATGCGGCCGGGGTCGGACTGGCCGAGGTTCGTCGAGCACTGATCCTCAGCGGCGCCCGGCCTCGGGGGCGACCTGCACCGGAGGCGCGGGTCGCGCAGCAGTGCCGAGGGAGCGGCGTCGCCGTCGCTCCCGGTCGAACAGCGGCAGGCTCACGTGGACGACCGGCCCGATCAGCACCGCGAAGAGCACGGTGCCCAGGCCGACGGTGCCGCCGAGGAGCCAGCCGATCACGAGCACCGACGCCTCCACGCCGAGACGGCAGGCCCAGATGGGCCAGCCGAAGCGTGCGTTGAGGCCGGTCATCAGGCCGTCGCGCGGCCCAGGACCCAGCCGCGCGCCGATGTAGATGCCCGACGAGACGCCCACGAGCAGCACTCCGGCGAGGAACATCGCGAGCTGCAGGACGAAAGAGTCGGGCGTCGAGAACAGGGGGAGCGTCAGCTGCATCGCCGTGCCCACGACGAGGATGTTCGCGACGGTGCCGATGCCTGGCCTCTGTCGCAGCGGGATCCACAGGAGCAGCACGACGAAGCCGGTGAGGTTGACGACCCAGCCGATGCCGATGCCGGTCAACTCGCTGACGCCCTGCGAGAAGACCGTCCACGGGTCCAGACCCACGCCTGCGTCGACCATGGCGGCGCACCCCGCGCCGAACAGGGCGAGTCCGACGATGAGCTGGAGCAGGCGAAGAGTCACGCTGTCGATCACACCGCACGATTGGATCTTTCGAAAGAGGCCAATCGCGATACGGTGGCTCGATGGATTCCCGGATCTCCGCCCGCGCCCTCGACGCCGCGCTCGGCGGCTGGCACACGCGAGAGCCCGCCTACGAGGCGTTGGCCGACGGTATCCGTCTTCTCTGTCTCGACAACCGCATCGCCGCCCGCACGCTGCTGCCCGCCGAGCGGGCTCTCGCCCAGACCCTGCGCGTGAGTCGGACGACGGTCGCCAGCGCGTACGCGAGCCTGCGAGCGAGCGGTCACATCACGAGCATCCGCGGCTCCGGAAGCCTCACGCTCCCGCAGGCGCCCCGGGGCGGTGGCACCGTCCTCACCGCGCCCGGCTCGATCGACCTGCAGCAGGCGAGTCCCGCTGCCTGGCCGGGGCTGGCGGGCATCATCGCCGAGACGGCGGCGGATGCGGCGACCCTCGTCGCTCGCAGCGGCTACGACACGCTGGGCTCCCGGAGGCTGCGTGCGGCTGTCGCGCAGCGGTACAGCGATCGGGGCCTCGAGACGGCGGCCGATCAGATCCTCGTCACGACCGGGGCGCAGAGCGCCATCCACCTGCTGGCGGAAGTGCTCGTTGCACCCGGCGATCGCGTGCTCGTCGAGACGCCCACCTACCCGCACGCAGCCGAGGCGTTCCGATCGGCGGGTGCGCGCCTCGTGGCGGTGCCGGTGACGACGGACGACGGGTGGGATCTCGGGCGCGCCGCCGAGGCGATGACACGCACCAGGCCGCGCCTGGCATACCTCATGCCGACTCTGCAGAACCCGACGGGTCGATCGATGTCGGATGCCGAGGAGCAGGCGATCCAGCGCGCGGCGGCGGACTCCGGCACGCTGCTCCTCACGGATGACACCACCTCCGAGCTCTTCTTCACGGGCTCCGCACCGCTGCGCTTCGCCGGCGACGACGCCGTGCGCATCGGATCGCTCGGCAAGACCGTCTGGGGCGGGCTGCGGGTCGGCTGGGTCCGGGCGGATGCCGCGACGATCCGCCGCCTGCACGGCGCGCGTCCGCCGCGCGATCTCGGGACGCCCGAGCTCGAGCAGGCGATCGCGATCCGCCTGGTCGAGCGGATGCCCGAGATCCTGCCGCAGCGCGGGAGTCTCCTCGCCGCGGGTCACGACGCGCTCCGCCGCGGTCTCGAGCGCGAGCTTCCATCGTGGACGGTTCCGCAGGTCGCCGGGGGAGTGTCGTTGTGGGTCGGGCTCCCCGATCCGCTCAGCTCGGCGCTCGTCATGTCCGCTCGGGCGGACGGGGTCTATCTGACGGCGGGCCCGCGGTTCGCCGTCGACGGGGGCTACGAGAACCGTCTGCGCATCCCGTTCACGGCGCCGCCGGCGGACCTGGAGCGCGCGGTGGAGCTGCTCGCGCGGGTCTGGGAGCGCGTCCGCGCCGGTGTTCCTGCGGTCGCCGGCGTCTCGCGCGACGCCCTGGTCTGAGCGCTCACACGAGATATCGCAGGCAGTCGGCGGCTTCGGTGGGGTTCCAGAATTCGCCGAGACAACGGAACGACCCACTCGCCCGGTCGAATCGGAGCGCTCGGAAGCGGAAACCGCTCGGTAGGCGTATCGCCTCGATCAGGCCGCGGACGCGGCCGGCCCGGTCGAGAACGCGCCAACGCGCCGGACCGACGGCCACCACGTCCCGGACCGGCATGTCGCATACAGTGCTCATCGTCGTCCCTCCGAGGATGAAGCTATGCCGGGGTTCCGACATCGCCGGGAACAGGACTCCGGGCAGGATCGTTGTCACCGGTGAGATCCCGCACGACGGGAGAACGGAGTTCCACAATGACCACCACCTTCATCCTCGCCGGCGGCTGCTTCTGGTGTCTGGACGCGGCGTACCGGGCTCTCGACGGCGTGACCGACGTCGTTTCGGGGTACATCGGCGGCGACGTCGCGAACCCCAGCTACGAGGCCGTGTGCACCGGACGGACGGGCCACGCCGAGGCCGTCGCGGTCACCTTCGATCCCGAGACGATCCCGGCGGACGTGATCCTCGACGCGTTCTTCACGATGCACGACCCTCGTCAGCTCAACCGTCAGGGCGCCGACGTCGGCACGCAGTACCGCTCGGCGATGTTCCCCCTCGACGCCGAGCAGGAGCAGCTCTTCTCGGCCGCCCGCGAACGCGCGGAGGACATCTGGGGCGGTGGCGTCGTCACGACCACGGAGCCCGCGAGCGAGTTCTTCCCCGCCGAGGAGTACCACCAGGACTTCTTCGCGAAGAACCCCGGCCAGGGCTACTGCCTCGCTGTCGCGGTGCCGAAGGTCAACAAGGTCCGCGCGCGGTTCGCCGAGTACGTGCGCGCCTGACCGGTTCCTCCCCGGATCCGTCTGCGGCGGCGGTCCTCCCCATCCGGGGCGGACCGCCGTTCGCGTTCCCGGGCCCGCGGCATCCTGAGAGAGCTCCGGCACCCGACGGGCACTCGGGTGCCGGAGCCACCGGAGAGACACTCCGGTCCGCGAGAGGAGTCGATCACCATGTCCGACCACATCACCGTCATCGGCAACGTCGCGGCGACACCCGAGCTGCGGCGCACCGGCGCCGGAGATCCCGTCACGAGCTTCCGTGTCGGCAGCACGTCCCGGCGACGGGACGCGCAGACCGGCCAGTGGGTCGACGGAGAGACGAACTGGTACCGCGTCTCCGCGTTCCGCGGGCTGGGCGAACACGCCTTCGCGTCGGTGACGAAAGGACAGCGGGTCATCGTCGTCGGCAGGCTGCGGGTTCGACGCTGGGAATCGGCGGGCAAGAGCGGGACCGACGTCGAGATCGACGCCGAGGCGATCGGTCACGACCTGCTGTTCGGCACATCGGCGTTCAGCCGGGCGTCGGCCGCCTCGCCGCATCAGGTCGCGAGCGAAACCGACCCCGCCGGTTCTCGCGAAGGCCGAGCAAGCGGTGAGGCACCCGACTCATCGGCGGCCGTCGTCGATGCGGACGGCTGGGCGGTCGCGGTCTCCGGCGATGTCCCGTTCTGACCCGCCCAGTTCCGTCGCCGCGGCCGCCGTCATCTCTCCGAGACGTCCTCGCCCTACAATTCACGGGTGCGTCCATTCCCCGGTCCTCCCGCCCGTCGTCCGGCCGAGCGCCGTTCCGCCCTTCTGGGGATGCTCCTCGTCGGTGCGGTGGCGATGACCGCGTGCTCCGCCGCGGCGCCGCAGCCGACGCCGTCGTCCGCGTCGGAGTCCGCCCCGGCGCCCGAGCCGACGGAGACGGCCCCCGCGGCGCCGGCCCTGGTGCCGGACGGGTCGGCCGCGGACAACCTCCCGATCTTCACCGCGATCATGCAGCAGGTCGCCGCCGGTCCGGAGGCGGTGGCCGGGCGCGCGTACGTCGACGCCCTCGTCGGCGCAGGGTTCAACAAAGCCGCCATGCAGGTGACCGCGGACCGCACGAGCGTCGACGACCCCGTCGACAGCCTGCAGTTCTCGGTGCTGTGGGGACAGGAATGCCTGGTCGGCCAGGTCGGCCCGTCCACTCCGGCCCCGACCGCATTGGTGCTTCCGGAGCTGCCCTCCGGCGGCTGCCTCATCGGTCAGACGCGCCCGATCGACTGGTGAGCCGTCTCCGCCGTCGAGCCTCGGACACCGGTGCCGCCGCCACGGCGGACTAGAATCGATCCGTTATGGCTGAGTACATCTACTCCATGGTCCGTGCCCGCAAGGCTGTCGGCGAGAAGCTCATTCTCGACGACGTCACGATGGCGTTCCTCCCCGGTGCGAAGATCGGCATGGTCGGCCCCAACGGCGCCGGAAAGTCGACGATCCTCAAGATCATGGCGGGGCTCGACACGCCCTCCAACGGCGAGGCCAAGCTGTCGCCGGGCTTCACCGTCGGCATCCTGATGCAGGAGCCCGAGCTCGACGACACCAAGACGGTGCTCGAGAACATCGAGTCGGGCGTGGCCATCAAGCCGAAGCTCGACCGGTTCAACGAGATCTCGGCCCTCATGGCCGATCCCGATGCCGACTTCGATTCCCTCCTCGCCGAGATGGGCACCCTGCAGGAGGAGATCGACGCCGCCGACGGCTGGGACCTCGACTCGCAGCTGCACCAGGCCATGGAGGCCCTGCGCACCCCGCCGGCCGACGCGTCCGTCGCCCCCCTCTCCGGTGGTGAGCGCCGTCGCGTGGCACTGGCGCGCCTGCTCCTGCAGAAGCCCGACCTGTTGCTCCTCGACGAGCCCACCAACCACCTCGACGCCGAGAGCGTGCTGTGGCTCGAGCAGCACCTCCAGGCCTACAAGGGTGCGGTCATCGCGATCACCCACGACCGGTACTTCCTCGACAACGTCGCGGAGTGGATCGCCGAGGTCGATCGCGGCCGCCTCATCGGTTACGAGGGCAACTACTCGACCTACCTCGAGAAGAAGGGCGAGCGCCTCGACATCCAGGGGAAGAAGGATGCGAAGCTCGCCAAGCGCCTGAAGGAGGAGCTCGAGTGGGTCCGCAGCTCCGCGAAGGGCCGGCAGACGAAGTCGAAGGCACGTCTCGCCCGCTACGAGGAGATGGCCGCCGAGGCCGAGCGCACGCGCAAGCTCGACTTCGAAGAGATCCAGATCCCGGCGGGTCCGCGCCTGGGCAGCGTCGTGATCGACGCCAAGAAGCTGCACAAGGCGTTCGGCGACCGCGTGCTGATCGATGGGCTGAGCTTCAACCTGCCGCCCAACGGGATCGTCGGCGTCATCGGACCCAACGGTGTCGGAAAGACGACCCTGTTCAAGACGATCGTCGGCCTCGAGCCGCTCGACGGCGGCGACCTGAAGATCGGCGAGACCGTCAAGATCAGCTACGTCGATCAGTCGCGCGGGAACATCGACCCCGAGAAGACGCTGTGGGAGGTCGTCTCGGACGGACTCGACATCATCACCGTGGGCAAGACCGAGATCCCCTCGCGCGCCTACGTCTCGAAGTTCGGATTCAAGGGACCCGACCAGCAGAAGAAGGCCGGCGTTCTCTCCGGTGGTGAGCGCAACCGCCTGAACCTGGCGCTCACGCTGAAGGAGGGCGGCAACCTGCTCCTCCTCGACGAGCCGACCAACGACCTCGACGTCGAGACCCTCGGTTCGCTCGAGAACGCGCTCCTGGAGTTCCCGGGCTGCGCTGTGGTCATCACCCACGACCGGTGGTTCCTCGACCGCATCGCGACGCACATCCTGGCGTACGAGGGCACGGCGGAGAACCCGTCGCAGTGGTACTGGTTCGAGGGCAACTTCGAGGCCTACGAGGCGAACAAGATCGAGCGACTCGGTGCCGACGCCGCGAACCCCGCGAAGTCGACGTACCGCAAGCTCACCCGTGACTGACGACCGCGTCGGCGCAGCGGATGCCGCTGCGCCGACGCGCATCCGGATCCCGATCCATCTGCGGTGGGGCGATCTCGATGCGCTCGGGCACGTCAACAACACCTCGATGCTGAAGCTCCTCGAAGAAGCGCGGCTGCGTGCGTTCTGGCGGCCCGAGCCCGGCGTGGCGGCGCCGCCGACGGCGATCCTCGACGCGCTGGACCTGCGGGCCGAGACGATGACTCTCATCGCCCGCCAGGAGATCGAGTACGTGCGCCCGGTGCCGTACGGGCAGCGTCCGCTCGACGTGCAGCTGTGGATCGGACGCATGGGCGGATCGAGCATCGACGTCTGCTACGAGGTGTTCAGCCCGCAAGGCGATGATCCGCAGATCCGCTACGCGCGTTCGACCGCGGTAATCGTCATGGTCTCGACCGAGACCGGCCGTCCCGTCCGGCTGACCGACGGCATGCGCGAGGCGTGGTCTCCGTACCTCGACCAGCCGATCGACTACTCGCGTCGGAGCTGACCGAGCTCTCTCACGACATCGCGGCGGCGGCGTCCGGAACGCGGACCATGATCTCCTGCGCGACGGTCGCGACCAGCATCCCGTCGCGGGTGTAGATGCGGCCGGTCGACAGTCCGCGGCCGCCACGGGCGCTCGGCGACTCCTGCACGTAGAGCAGCCAGTCGTCGACGCGGGCATCGCGATGCCACCACATCGCGTGGTCGAGGCTCGCGACCTTCAGACCCGGGGTCGCCCACGCGAGTCCGTGCGCGCGCAGGACCGGCTCCTGGATCGTCAGGTCGCTGAGGAAGGCCAGCACGGCCCGGTGGACCGCCGGCTCGTCCGGAAGCGCCGAACGCGTGCGCACCCAGACCGCTTGCGCCGGCGACGCCGGATCGGCCGGCTCGAGGTAGATGGGGCGCCCGACGTGCCGGACCTCGATGGGACTCGCCGAGAGCACCCGCCGGCTCATGGGATGCATGCCGCTCAGGTGCTCCTCGAGATCGGGGACCTCCTCCGGCTGCGGGATGCCGGTGGGCATCGGCGCGCCGTGGTCGACCCCCGGGTCCTCACGCTCGAAGGACGCGATCATCGAGAAGATGGGCAGACCGTTCTGGAACGCCTGCGTGCGCCGCGTCGCGAAGGACCGGCCGTCGTGGATGCGGTCGACGGAGAACGTGATGTTTCGAGACGAGTCACCGGGCCGCAGGAAGTACCCGTGCATCGAGTGCGGAACACGGTCGGGCCCCAGCGTCCGCGTAGCCGCGGTGATCGCTTGAGCCAGGACCTGGCCGCCGAAGACGCGTCCCTGCGGCATGACGAGCGAGGCCCCGGTGAAGATGTCCTCCGTCGTGCGCGCCTCGCTCGACGAGAGGTCGAGGATCGCCAGGAGCGCGGCGACGGGGTCGCGCTCGAGCTCGGTGTCGTCGGGGGCGTGCTGCGTCACGTGCGCTCCGCTCGGAGGTGGTTCGGGCCCTCGGTAGTCTAGGACGGATGTCTGCCCGGCTGATCTTCCCCGAGCCCGCCACCGCCCGGGACGTCCTGACCTTCGCGCATCGAACGGCGCGGCTGGGTGACGGAACGCTGCGGCTGCAGGCTCGCGATGGTCTCCTCGTCGCCACGTGCGCGCCGGTCTCACCGCGTTCGCTCGCCGACCCGACGCCCCTGGTGCTCGGGATGCGCACCGCGCGCGTCGATCCCGAGCTCGAGTGCGATCTCGTCATCGACGGCGCCGCGCTCGTCCCCGACCGGGATGCCGGCTCGCTGCGGCTCCCCGAGACGGCCACCACGGCGACCTGGGTCGGGATCTCGCCGCCGCGCGCAGGCTGGCGGGCGGAGGGCGACCTCGCCGCCGCGGAGATCGCCGCGCGGGCGCAGTGGGGCATCGCAGCCGTGGCCGAAGCGCTGCCTCCCGGGGCCGGCGACGAGGTGGTCCACCGCATCCGCTCCGAGGTCTGGGGGCGTTCGGACGACGCACTCGCGGGCCTCCCGCTCGGCGTCGCGTTCGCGGCGTTCGGACTCGGGTTCATCGCGGGGGAGGAGCGGCCGGTCATCCGTCGCACCGACGCGTGGGCGCGCGTGACGTTCGCGCGCGGCCACGTCCTCTCGCGGGGTCCGGTCGCGCTCGGCCTGACCCCCGTCCGAGCGACCGGCCGGTCGGCCTGATCGGGCGGCCGGCGGCTCAGCCCACCGGGACGCTCACGCCTCCGAGGCGGGGTGAAGCGGAATGGTCGTGCCCGGCCCCTCGCGGCGCGGGCCGATGCCCGCCGGCTCGAAGGTGTTGACCATCGCGTGCGCCGCGCGCTCGAGGTAGTCCCACAGGGTCGCCTCGTGGAGCGGCGACAGGTCGAGCTCGTCGAGCGCCGTCCGCATGTGACGCAACCAGCGGTCCCGCGCGTCCGGGTCGATGTGGAACGGACGGTGGCGCATGCGCAGGCGGGGATGACCACGGGTCTCGCCGTAGGTCGAGGGACCGCCCCAGTACTGCTGGAGGAAAAGCAGCAGCCGGTCCGCCGCGGGGGCGAGATCGGCTTCGGGGTACATGGGGCGCAGCACGTCGTCCGTTGCCACTTCGCGGTAGAAGACGGTGACGAGGCGCTCGAAGGTCGGGCGTCCGCCGACCTCGTCGTAGAAGCTCAGCGGTTCGCTCACGTCGGGTTCTCCTCGTCGTCCGGCTTCGACGGCGCGGCGGCCGGCTTCCTCTTCTTGGGCCGCCACTGCGGCCGCGCCGACGGCGGTGGAGTCACCGGCTGCGGCCTCGTCTGCGGCGGATTCGCGCCGCGGATGCTCTGGGCGCCCTCGAAGCCGGTGAGGACGATGGAGTTCAGCTGCGGCAGCTGCACGCCCATCTCGTCGATCGTGCGCTTCAGCCGCATGCGCAGGGCGCGTGCGACGTCGTCCTTCGCATTCGGACGGGTCTTCACGACGAGGCGGATGACGAGGGCGTCCCCACCGATCGACTCCAGTCCCCAGATCTCCGGCTTCTCGATGATGCGGCTGCGCCACTTGCCCTCGTGCGCGAGGTCCTTGGCGGCGCGCAGCATCCGCGACTCGACCTCCTCGACGTCCGCATCGGCGGGGACGGCGAGGTCGATGATGACCCGCGACCACCCCTGCGACATGTTGCCGATGCGGGTGATCTCGCCGTTGCGCACGAACCAGAGCGTCCCGTTGACGTCGCGGACGTGGGTGACCCGGACGCTGACGTACTCGACGATGCCGGTGGCGAGGCCCAGGTCGACGACGTCGCCGATGCCGATCTGGTCCTCGGCGACGATGAACATGCCGTTGAGGACGTCCTTGACGATGTTCTGGGCGCCGAAGCCGAGGCCGGCGCCGATCGCGGCCGACAGCAGGGTGAAGGACCCGATGATGCCGGGGTTCACGATGAAGACGATCATCAGCACCGCGATGATCACGATCGTGACGTTCACGATGTTGCCGAGGATGGACCCGAGCGTCCGCGTCCGCTGCACGACGCGGACCTGGGCGAGCGGTGACATGTCGATCGCCCGGGTGTCCTCGGCCTCGGCGCGCGACTTCGCACCGCGCACGATCCGGTCGACGACGCGCCCGATGAGACGTCGCATGATCCACGCGACGACGAGGCTGCCGACGATCACGGCGGCGACGCCGAGAAGGTTCATGCCGGCTTCCCGCAGGAAGCGCAGGAAGTCGTCGGAGAGGAACTCCCAGAACGCGCCGGCGTCGGGGGCTGGGGCGTCGGGAGCGGTGTCGAGCGGCGTCATCGATCCGATCCTAATGAGCCCTTCCTCGGCGCCGGCCGAGAGCGCCCGGGCGAGGCGGCGCGCGTCACGGACCGATCGCGGGCTCGGCGAGGCCGTGGGCGATGAGCACGGCATGCACGCGATCACGGGCGGGGAGCTTCGTCAGGATCCGCCCGATGTGCGTCTTGACGGTCGATTCGCTGAGGAAGAGCCGCGCCGCGATCTCCGGGTTCGTCATGCCGGCGGCCATCGCGTCGAGGACCTCCTGCTCGCGACCGGTGAGGGCGTCGGTGCGCGACGAGGCCGTGGGCAGGCCTGCGGCTCCGAAGAGCTCGATCATCCGGCGCGTCACGCGGGGCGAGAGCGTGGCGTCGCCGGCGGCCACCGCGCGCACGGCCGCCACGAGCTCGTCGCCGCGGGCATCCTTGAGGAGGAATCCGCCGGCGCCCGCCCGGATGGCGCCGAAGGCGTACTCGTCCAGGTCGAAGGTCGTGAGCACGAGCACGGCTGCCGCGGGGTGCTCCGCCGTGATGCGGCGCGTCGCCTCGATGCCGTCCATTCCCGGCATCCGCACGTCCATGAGGACGACATCGGGATGCAGCGACGCGACCGCGGCGAGACCCGCGGCGCCGTCCGCGGCCTCGCCGACGACCTCGATGCCCGGATCGGCGTCGAGGACCATGCGGAAGCCCAATCGGATGAGCGACTGGTCGTCCACGATGAGCACGCGGATGGTGGCAGGCGCGGGGTGGGTCATTCGTTCTCCTCGGATCGGACGCGGTCCTCGTCGCGACGGGGCAGCGCCGCTCGCACGCGCCACCCTCGTCCGTGCCGTCGTCCCGCCGACACACGTCCGCCGGCGAGTTCGACTCTCTCCCGCAGCCCGCGCAGTCCGTATCCGCCGGGAGTGGTCGCATCGACCGGGTCGCCGTCGTCGGTCACCTCGACGGCGACCTCATCGGGCCCGTAGGCGACGGAGACGTCGATGCGACGTGCTCCCGTCGCGTGGCGCATGGCGTTCGTGACGCCCTCCTGGACGACGCGCGAGACGGCGAGCTGGGTCGCGGCTCCGAGCGCGGCCGGATCGCCCGCCACGGTGAGCGTCGCCTCGTAGCCGGCGGCGCGCGCGGAGGCGACCGTCTCGGCGGTCGTATCGCGCACGAGCGGGGTGAGCGGCGGCGCATCGGCGTCGCGGAGGACGCCGAGCGTCGCTCGCATGTCGCGGAGCGCTCCTCGTCCCGTCGCCGCGATCGCGCTCGCGCCGGGGCGGGTCCGTTCCGGGTCGGACGACGCGGCGACGCCCTCGGCGAGGGCGACCATGACGGTGAGCGAGTGGGCGACGATGTCGTGGAGCTCTCGCGCGATGCGCTCGCGTTCCCCCGACGCGGCGAGCAGCGCCTGCTGGTCGCGCTCGATGACGAGTTGCCGGGACCGCTCGATGAGTGCTGCGACGTAGCGCTTGCGGTTCCCGACGTTGGCGCCGATCAAGCCGCCGAGGACGATGCCGAACGTCTCGCCGACGATCGCGTTCCACGCGATCGTCGAGGGAATCGCTCCCGACACGCCGAGGGGGACGGCAGCGCCCAGGACGAGCGTCGCCGCGATCGCGGCGACGATCAGGCACACCCGGGCGCTGCGATAGACGGCCACCGCGTACGCGGCGAAGCACAGGAGCGGCCCGCCGATCGGAGCCGGTGCGAACAGCGACGCGAGCACGACGACGACGCCACCGGCGAAGACGAGGACCGGAAAGCGGCGCCGCAGGAGCAGTCCCGCGCACCCGAGGACGCTCAGCCCGACGACGAGCGGCCCGGTGACGGGCCACATCGCGGCGATGCCGGTCGCCGGCGGGGCCAGCCGGGAGAAGGCGTTCGCGGGACCGAGGGTCAGCAGCAGGCAGAAGATCGCGATGAGGACGTCGGCGGTCCTCGGATGCCGCGACCAGAACCGCCGGATGACGCCCGGGGAACGCGGAAGCCGCAGCTCGTCGTCCGCGGACGATGAGCTGCGGCTTGCCGGGGTCACGCGTCGACCCTACGCGTCGCGCGAGCGCAGGACCGCCCAGCCGCCGAGCAGGGCCGCGGCGGGCCAGGCGAGGAGCGTCACGACACCCACCCAGAAGTCCTCGGCCCCGGGCACCGACACGGTCTGCGCGGCGGAGGCGGGGAGGTACTTCGACAGGTCGACGATCCAGGCCCACGCCTCGCCGCCGAACGTGAAGAGGCTCAGCACGATCGGCAGGACGAAGAGGATGCCGACGGTCGCGGCGATCGCACCGGCGCCGCTGCGGATGATGAATCCCCAGCCGAGCCCGAGGAGTGCGAACGACGCCATGGCGAGGACGCCCATCGCGAGCGGGACGACCGACTGCTCGGGGTCGCTCCAGTCGATGCCGTCCGCGCCGAAGATCGGCGCCGAGGCTGCGATCGACACGGCCGAGGTCACGACGGTGGTCAGCGCGAGGAGGAGGCCGACGACGAGAGCCTTGGCGGCGAGGACGACGCCCCGACGGGGCTCGGCGGTGAGGGTCGAGCGGATCATGCCGGTCGAGTACTCGCCGGTGATGGCCATGGCCCCGAGGATGCCCGCGACGAGCATCGTGAACTGCATCGGCGCTGTGATCGCGACCACGGGGTTGAAGCCGCCCCCGAAGTCGGTCGAGGCCCACGCCATGAGGAGCGAGATGCCGACGGCGAGTGCCGCCGTGACGCCGAGCGACCACCAGGTGGATCGAAGGGTCAGGAGCTTGATGGTCTCGCTGCGCACGACGCGGCCGAACGACAGGCGCTCGGCCGAAGCGGTGGCGCGCCGCGGCGCCGGGGTCTGCACGGTGGTCGCGCTCATCGCACGGCTCCCTTCGTCTGGTACTCGACCGAGCCCTCGGTGAGGGCGAGGTAGGCGTCCTCGAGCGACCCGGCGCGCGGGGTGAGTTCGTGGAGCGCGATGCCGTGGGCCGCCGCGGTGTCGCCGATCAGGGCGGCGCTGGCGCCGGCGATCTGGAGCACACCGGGCTCCACCGAGGTGACGGCGACGTCGGGTCCGGCGAGGGCGCGAGCGAGGTCGTCCGCGCGCGGGCTGCGGACGCTCACGGTGTTGCTCGTCCACGCCCGCACGAGCTCGTCGATGGTCGCGTCGGCGAGGACGCGACCGCGACCGAGGACGATCACGTGGTCGGCGGTCAGCGCCATCTCGCTCATGAGATGGCTGGAGAGCAGCACCGTCCGCCCCTGTGCGGCCTGACCGCGGACGAACTCGCGCACCCATCGCACGCCCTCGGGGTCGAGGCCGTTCACGGGCTCGTCCAGGATCAGCGTCTGCGGGTCGCCGAGGAGCGCCGCGGCGATGCCGAGCCGCTGCCCCATGCCGAGCGAGAACTTGCCGGCGCGCTTTCGGGCGACCGAGCTGAGTCCGGTGATCTCGATCACCTCGTCGACGCGGGCGCGGGGGATGCCGTGCGTCGCCGCCATCGCGCGGAGGTGGTTGCGCGCACTCCGGCCGGTGTGGACCGCCTTCGCGTCGAGGAGGATGCCCACCTCGGTCAGCGGCGACCGCAGCGAGCGGTAGTCGCGACCGTCGATCGTGACGCTTCCCGATGACGGCCGGTCGAGGCCGACGATCATCCGCATCGTCGTCGACTTGCCCGCTCCGTTCGGTCCGAGGAATCCCGTCACCTTCCCCGACTGCACGGTGAAGCTCACTCCGTCGACGGCGGTCTTGTCTCCGTACCTCTTGGTGAGGCCTTCTGCAACGATCATGGCTTCACGCTATCGACGCGGATGCCGCGACGTCGTCCCTCCGGGGTGCCGCGAACGGAGGAGGGGTGTCGTACCGCGGTACGACACCCCTCCTGCGTTCGACGGATCCCGTCCGGTCAGCCCTGCGCGTCGCGCTCCTGAACCGACAGGGCTCTCTCGGTGCCGGCGAGGTTCTCGGCGACGAGACGGCGGAGTGCGGCCGGGGCGTCGGCGTGCTCGACGAGCCAGGCCCGCGTCGCATCGCGCAGCGCCACGTTCGCCAGCGTCGCGGGGTACAGGCCGACGATGAGGTACTGCGCGATCTGGTAGCTCCGCGACTCCCAGATCGGCAGCAGCATCCGGAAGTACTCGGCGACGAACGGCTCGAGCAGATCGACGCCGGCCGGGTGGGTGAAGCCGACGGCTGCGGATCGGACGACCGTGTTGGGGAGGTCGTCGCGCTCGACGAGCGAGGCCCACGCGGCGCGCTTCGCCTCGGCGGTCGGCAGTGCCGCCCGCGCCTGCGCGGCGAACTCGCCGCCCTTGGCCGTGTTGTCACCCGCGAGCGCGGCGTCGATCTCCGGCGCGTCCACGGCACCGGAGGCCGCGAGCGAGACGAGGAGCGCCCACGACAGGTCGGCGTCGATCTCGAGTCCCGGCAGGGTGGCTTCGCCCGTGCGCAGTGCGCGGACCGTCGCGGCGTGCTGGGGGCTGGCCGCGGCGGAGGCGAACGCCGTGACGAACTGCAGCTGGCTGTCGCTGCCGGCTTCGGCCTGCTCGGCGAGCGTCCACAGACCCTCGGCGACCCGCGTGCGAGCGCTCGCTCGGCTCTCGGGGGCGACGTAGGAGTTCGCGGCGAGCTGGAGCTGCGCGAGCGTCGTCCGCACCGTCGTCGACTCCGTCTCGGTGCCGATGTTGCGCAGGACGAGGTCGATGTAGTCGGTGGCCGAGGCCTCGGCGTCGCGCGTCTGGTCCCACGCGGCGCCCCACACGAGCGAGCGGGCGAGCGGGTCGCTGATCTTCGCCAGGTGCTCGACGGCCGTCCGCAGCGAGCGCTCGTCGAGGCGGATCTTCGCGTAGGCGAGATCGTCGTCGTTGAGGAGGACGAGGTCGGGCTGACGCCGCCCCTTGAGCTCGGGGACCTCGGTCAGGTCCCCGTCCACGTCGAGCTCGACGTGGTGGGTGCGCACGAGCGCACCGTCCTGCAGCGAGTAGAAGCCGACGCCGAGGCGGTGCGGCCGGATGGTCGGGTAGTCGGCGGGTGCGGTCTGGACGATCGCGAACCGCGTGATGGTGCCGTCGGCATCCGTCGCGATCTCGGGCTCGAGGGTGTTGACGCCTGCGGTCTCGAGCCACTTCTTCGACCAGGTCGCGAGCTCGCGACCGCTCGTGGCCTCGAGCTCGGTCAGCAGGTCGGAGAGCTCGGTGTTGCCCCAGGCGTGCTTGCGGAAATAGGCCGAGACGCCGGCGAAGAAGGCCTCGACGCCGACCCACGCGGCGAGCTGCTTGAGCACCGAGCCGCCCTTGGCGTACGTGATGCCGTCGAAGTTGACCTGCACGTCCTCGAGGTCGTCGATGGTGGCGACCACGGGATGCGTCGAGGGGAGCTGGTCCTGGCGGTAGGCCCAGGTCTTCTCCATCGCGTTGAAGGTGGTCCACGCTTCGGTCCACTCGGTGGCCTCGGCCGTCGCGATGGTGGAGGCCCACTCGGCGAACGACTCGTTGAGCCAGAGGTCGTTCCACCACTTCATCGTCACCAGGTCGCCGAACCACATGTGGGCGAGCTCGTGGAGGATCGTCACGACGCGGCGCTCCTTGACGGCGTCGGTGACCTTCGAGCGGAACACGTAGGTCTCGGTGAACGTCACCGCGCCCGCGTTCTCCATCGCGCCGGCGTTGAACTCCGGCACGAAGAGCTGGTCGTACTTGGCGAACGGGTAGGGAACGCCGAACTTCCCCTCGAAGTAGGCGAAGCCCTGTCGCGTCTTCTCGAAGACGTAGTCGGCGTCCAGGTGCTGCCAGAGGCTCTTGCGGGCGTAGACGCCCAGGGGGATGATGCGGCCGTCCGCGCTCGTGAGCTCCGAGAAGACCTGCTCGTAGGGGCCCGCGACCAGAGCGGTGATGTACGACGAGATGCGCGGGGTGGGCTCGAACGCCCACGTCGCTATGCCGCCGTCGCCGACGACCGGCTCGGGGGTCGCCGAGTTGGACACGACCTTCCACTCGGCGGGGGCGGTGACCGTGAAGCGGAACTCGGCCTTGAGGTCGGGCTGCTCGAACACGGCGAAGACGCGGCGGGAGTCGGGCACCTCGAACTGCGAGTAGAGGTACACCTCGCCGTCGACCGGGTCGACGAAGCGGTGGAGGCCCTCGCCGGTGTTCGTGTAGAGGCAGTCGGCGTCGACGATGAGCTCGTTCTGCGCGGCGAGCCCGTCGAGCGCGATGCGGGAGTCGCTGAACGCGGCGGGGTCGATCGCGCGGCCGTTCAGGGTGATCTCGCGCACGTCGCGGGCGATGAGGTCGACGAAGGTCGCGGCGCCCTCGGTCGCGGCGAAGCGGATCACGGTGCGGGAGCGGAACACCTCCGCCCCGACGGTCAGGTCGAGTGCGATGTCGTAGGACTGCGTGTCGACGATCGCGCGGCGCTCGTGCGCTTCGACGCGGGTGAGGTTCTCTCCAGGCACGTTCAATGCTCCCAGGGTCGGGGTGAGGGTCCGTGGCCGTGCGCTGCTGGCGCCGGCGGCAACCGTGCCAGCCTACGCGCTCGCGGGTCGCGGGTTCCTAGGATGGGGTCATGCGCATCCATATCGCGACCGACCACGCCGGTCTCGAGTTCTCGACCCAGCTCCAGCACCACCTCGCCGCCGCGGGACACGACGTCGTCGACCACGGCCCGCTCGAATACGACCCGGTGGACGACTACCCCGCGTTCTGCATCCGCGCCGCCCAGGCGGTGGTGCGCGATCAGCAGGCCGGCGTCGACACCCTCGGTGTCGTCTTCGGCGGCTCGGGCAACGGCGAGCAGATCGCGGCGAACAAGGTGCACGGCGTTCGTGCGGCGCTCGTGTGGAACCTCGCGACCGCCGAGCTCGCGCGCGAGCACAACGACGCGAACGTCATTTCGATCGGCGCCCGTCAGCACACGTTCGATGAAGCGGTGACCTTCATCGATCGCTTCATCGCGACGCCGTTCAGCGGCGAGGAGCGTCACGCTCGGCGGATCGGCCAGCTCGCCGCCTACGAGGCGGACGGCAGTCTCGAGCCCGACCCCCGCGCGTCCGGCTCGACCGGGGCGTCGCCCCTGCCGGCATCCGACACGTTCGACCCGGAAGCGGGCTGATGCCCGAGGGGCATTCCGTCCACCGCATCGCCCGGCAGTTCGATCGCAACATCGTCGGACGTCCCGTTCGGGCCTCGAGCCCGCAGGGCCGGTTCGCCGAAGGCGCGGCGGTGCTCGACGGGCGAGAGGCCGTCGAGGTGAGGGCCGTCGGCAAGCAGATGTTCCTCGCGTTCGAGAACGAAGTCTGGCTGCGGGTTCATCTCGGCATGTACGGCGCGTGGGACTTCGCCGGCGAGATCCTCGCCGACCCGACGATCGCCTCGGCGAACGGACGGATGGGGCAGACGAACCAGCGCGGGACCGACATCGATCGCGTGTACGACGACGCGGGGGAGAACTCGCTCAGCTCCATCGGTGCGCCCCGCCGCTCCCGCGTGCGGGTGCGGATGAGCGAGCAGACCACCGGTCTCGGCGCCGATGGCGAGGCCGAGGCGGAATGGCCGCCGCCGGTGGTGGGCCAGGTGCGACTGCGCCTGCTGACCGACGTGACCTGCGCCGACCTGCGCGGCCCCACCGCGTGCCAGCTGCAGACGCCCGACGAGGTGCTCGCCGCGATCACGAAGCTCGGTCCCGACCCCCTCGTGGGAGACCCGGCCGAGGGCGAGGAGCGCTTCGTGGCCGTCGTCCGGCGCAAGCCGACCCCGATCGGCCTGCTGCTCATGGACCAGAACGTCGTGAGCGGCATCGGCAACGTCTACCGGGCCGAGATGCTCTTCCGGGCACGGCTGAACCCGCACACGCCCGGCCGCGACGTGCTCGAGGAGGTCGTCCGCGGGCTCTGGCGGGACTGGGTGCGGCTGCTGGCGATCGGCATCGAGACGGGTCAGATGATGACCATGGACGACCTCGACCCCGAGGCCTACCGGCGCGCGATGGCCAGTCGTGACGACCGGCACTGGGTCTACCACCGTGCCGGGCTGCCGTGCCGCGTGTGCGGCACCGCGATCGTGCTCGAGGAGATGGCCGCGCGCAAGCTGTATTGGTGCCCGAACTGCCAGAGGTGATCCGATGAGACAGAATCCCAGCTTCGCCATGACGGATGCCGGTGAGCTGAGACGCGTGATCGACGAGAACCCGTGGGTCACCCTCGTGAGCGCCACCGACGACGGGCTCGTCGCCTCGCACTACGCGGTGCTCCTCGATCACGAGCGCGACGACCTCACGATCGTCGGACACGTCGGTCGGCCCGACGACCTCGTGCACGGGCTGGGGGAGCGCGAGCTCCTCGTCGTCGTGCAGGGGCCCCATGGATATGTGTCGCCGGCGTGGTACGGCGACGTTCCCGCTGTTCCGACGTGGAACTTCGTGTCGGTGCACCTCGCCGGCATCCCGGAACTCCTGGCGCCGGGGGAGAATCTGCGCGTGCTCGAACGGCTCGTCGACCGGTTCGAGTCGGGGCTCGCCGAACCGCGCGGCATGTGGGCGCCTCCGAACGACGAGGACTTCGTCAGGCGCCTCGAACGCGGAACAGTCGGATTCCGGCTGACGCCGACGCGGGTCACCGCGAAGCGGAAGCTCAGCCAGAACCGCCCCGACGACGTCGTCGACGAGATCATCGCCCGGGTCGAGTCGGGAGACACCCCCTACGCCGACGCGCGGCTGGGTGCGGAGATGCGCCGCGCGCACGACGCGCTGCGCGCAGCGCGCGCGGCGGCGCCGTCGCCGGGCTCGGAGACGCGCTCGCGGATCGGCGAGGGGCGATGAGCCTCGCGCGCGGCGACGCCGTGGACGTCGTGGCCGACGTGCGCCTGACGGGGCCCGGGCGCACCGACCCCTTCGGCGACGAGCTCGTCGACGTGCACCTGGGCGGTGCGCACCCCGACGGGCGGGCGATCCTCGACATCGCCCCGGCGAACGCGCTGCCGCGACGCGGCGCCGTGCTCGACGGCGCCGGGGGCTGGCTCGTGCCGGGGCTCTGGGATCATCACGTGCACACCGTGCAGTGGGCGCTCGCCTCGCGTCGCGTCGAGCTGGACGGGATCGCATCGGCCGGGGAGGCGGCGGCACGGATGGCGGCCTCCGACGTCGGCGACGACGGCCGCCGTGTCGGATCGGGATATCGGGATGCGCTGTGGTCCGACGTGCCGACCCTGGAGCTGCTCGACGCCGTCACCGGCGACGTGCCGACGTACCTCATCAATTCCGACGTCCACAGCGTGTGGCTCAACTCCGCCGCGCTGCGGCGCGAGGGTATGACGGCCGCCGACGGCATCCTCCGTGAGGAGCCGGCGTTCGAGATCTCGCGACGGCTCAACGCCCTCGACGTCGACCTCGCCGACGCCGCGGTCGACGAAGCCATGCGCGCGGCGGCGGCCCGCGGGATCGTCGGCGTGGTCGATCTCGATATGGCGTGGAACGCCGAGGCCTGGGATCGCCGCCTGGCACGCGGCTTCGACGCGGTGCGCATCTCGTTCGGCGTCTACGCCTCGTCGCTCCAGCGCGCGATCGCCGCCGGTCTGCAGACGGGCGACGCCATCGATCCGGCGGGGCTGGTGCGGATGGGCGCCTTCAAGGTGATCACCGACGGCTCGCTCGGCACGCGGACGGCGGCGTGCTCGCACCACTATCCCGGTGCTGCGTCCGACTTCGGAATCATGACGGTGCCGCCCGGTGAGCTGCGCGAGCTGATGCAGCGTGCCACGGGCGCCGGGATAGCCTGCGCCGTTCACGCCATCGGGGATGTGGCGAACACCCACGCCCTCGATGCCTTCGCCGCGACCGGGGCGACCGGAACCATCGAGCACGCGCAGCTCGTCGCGCACGCCGACCTGCCGCGCTTCGGGCGTCTGGGCGTGGCGGCGAGCGTGCAGCCTTCGCACGCCGTCGACGATCGAGACATGGCCGAGGAGTATTGGTCTGGTCAGACGTCCGTCGCCTACCCGCTGCGCGAACTCGCCGACGCGGGCACGAATCTCCTCTTCGGCTCGGATGCTCCGGTGGCCGCGCTCGATCCGTGGGCGACCATCGCAGCGGCTGTCTTCCGCACACGGGATGACCGGCAGGCGTGGCGGCCGCATCAGCGAATCGATGCAGCCACGGCCCTCGCCGCCTCCACCGCCGGTGGCTCGGACTCGGGATCGGACCTCGCGCCGGGAGACGTGGCCGACCTCGTCGTGCTGGATCGCGACCCGTTGGCCGCGGGATCGGCCGCGGCGATGCGCGGGACGCGGGTCGCCGCGACCCTGCTGGCCGGTCGGCTCACGCACCTCGCCTGAGCGCGCACCGCAGCGGCGCCAGCGTCCGACACGCGAAACGGCGTGAGGGCGTCCCGGGCGCAGAGCGCACGGGCAGACCCTCACGCCGTCTCAGGCGGAGCGGAACCTCACTCGGCGAGGTGCGCGAGGAGGAACCAGCGGTCCTTGTCGACGCCGCGCTTGATCTCGATCGCGACATCCTGGCTCGAGAGGTCGACCTCGTCCAGACCGTCGATCGCGGCCTGCAGGTCGACGAGGGCCGCGTCGATGTCGGAGACGATCGCCCGGATCTCGTCGCGCCACTGCGCGAAGCCGGCCGGAACGGCGGTCGTGGTCTTCTCGGCGATGGCCGACACGCGGGAGTCGATCGGAAGGCCGAGGGCCACGATGCGCTCGGCGGCGGTGTCGGCGTACTCCTGGGCATGCTCGACGACCGAGTCGAGGAGCTCGTGGATCGCGATGAAGTTGGAGCCGCGCACGTTCCAGTGCGCCTGCTTGCCGTTGACGACGAGCGCCTGCATCTTGTGGACCACCGGGGTCAGGAACTGAGCCGTCGCGGCGGCGACCTCGGGGTCGGCCGTGAGGGCGGGGGTGGTGATGTTGGTGTCGGTCATGACTGCGCCTCCTTCTCGGCAGGTACGGCCTGCACGTGATGGAACGCTACTCGTGCTGGATCATTCCGCAAGCAAGCGAAGGCTCGGCTCACCAGCGGTAATGTGACGACGGTGGCCGTCTCTCCCGATGCTTCCATCCGTCCCTTCGGCTCGCATCGGCCGCGTCTGGATTCTTCCGCGTTCGTCGCGGACGGCGCCCGCCTCGTCGGCGAGGTGTCGATCGGCGCGGGGTCGAGCGTCTGGTTCAACGCCGTCATCCGCGGCGACCGCGCGCCCGTCTCGATCGGCCGGCGGTCCAATGTCCAGGACGGCGTCGTCATCCACGTGGATGCCGCCTCGCCGGCGGTCATCGGTGACGACGTGTCGATCGGGCACAGTGCGGTCGTCCACGGCTGCACGATCGAGGACGGCTGTCTGATCGGCATGAGCAGCACGGTGCTGAGCGGCGCGGTCATCGGCGCCGGCTCCCTCGTGGCCGGGGGAGCCGTGGTGCTGGAGGGCACGGTCGTCCCGCCCGGTTCGCTGGTCGCGGGCGTTCCGGCGAAGGTGCGTCGAGCCCTCACCGATGAGGAGCGCGCCGGCATCCTGCGCAATGCATCGACGTATCTCGAGCTCGCATCGCAGCACGCCGAATCCATCGACTCGCCGGAATCCGCCGGTGCTGAGACCGATTGATCCGCCGTTCGAGGCGAGTGGATCGAGAAGACGGAGGGGCTGACGAGAATCGAACTCGCATCATCTGTTTGGAAGACAGAGGCTTTACCACTAAGCTACAGCCCCGCATCCGGCCGGAACCGGATGGGATCGCCGTGCACGACGCCCGGTGGGCCCGCGAACGGCAACCCGATCAGTCTAGCGGATGCCGTCGGCTAGACTGACCACGGCCGTTTTCCGTCGCACACGTGCTGCGCCCGGGGCGTAGCTCAGCTTGGTAGAGCGCCCGCTTTGGGAGCGGGAGGCCGCAGGTTCAAATCCTGTCGCCCCGACAACGGCCCCACGAACCCAGACCACCGAACGGACGCGCACCTGTGCGGCCGGATGAAGGAGAACAACAGGCATGGTCACCAGCACCGTCGAGACGCTCAGCCCGACCCGGGTGAAGCTCCACATCACGGTCAGCCCGGACGAGCTGAAGCCGAGCATCACCCACGCGTACGAGCACATCGCTCAGGACGTGCAGATCCCCGGCTTCCGCAAGGGCAAGGTGCCCGCACCGATCATCGACCAGCGCGTCGGCCGCACCGCGGTCATCGAGCACGCGGTCAGCGAGGGTCTCGACACCTTCTACCGCGAGGCCGTCGCCGCCAACGAGCTGCGCGTTCTCGGTCGTCCCTCGGCCGAGGTCGTCGACTGGCCGAGCGACAAGGACTTCTCCGGTGACCTGAAGGTCGAGGTCGAGGTCGACGTGCGTCCCGAGTTCGAACTGCCCGCCTACGACCAGATCACCATCGAGGTCGACTCCGTCGCCACCGACGACGCCGCCATCGATGAGGAGCTCGACCGCCTGCGCGGCCGTTTCGGCACCCTCGTCACCGTCGACCGTCCCGCGGCGAAGGGCGACTTCGTCGAGCTCGACCTCGTCGCCACGATCGACGGCAACGAGATCGACCGCGCCGAGGGCGTGTCGTACGAGGTCGGCTCGGGCGAGCTGCTCGAGGGCATCGATGAGGCCATCGACTCCCTGACGGCCGGCGAGGACACCACCTTCCGCTCGAAGCTCGTCGGCGGCGATCACGCCGGCGAGGAGGCCGAGGTCGCCGTCACGGTGACCGCGGTCAAGGAGCGCGAGCTCCCCGAGGCCGATGACGACTTCGCCCAGATGGCGAGCGAGTTCGACACGATCGCCGAGCTGCGCGAGAGCCTCGCCGAGCGCGTCTCGCAGCAGAGCGTGTTCACGCAGGGGGCGGCGGCGCGCGACAAGCTCGTCGACGCGCTCATCGAGAAGGCTGACATCCCCGTGCCCGCCGGACTGGTCGAGGACGAGGTCCACGCCCACCTCGAGGGCGAGGGTCGCCTCGAGGACGACACGCACCGTGCCGAGGTCACCGAGGCGAGCGAGAAGCAGTTCCGCACGCAGATGGTCCTCGACAAGATCGCCGAGACGCACGAGGTGCAGGTCTCCCAGGACGAGCTGACGCAGTACCTCGTCCAGGCGTCGGCGCAGTACGGCATGGCTCCGCAGGAGTTCGTGAACGCGCTGCAGCAGAACAACCAGCTCCCCGTCATGGTCGGCGAGGTCGCCCGCAACAAGGCGCTCGCGATCGCCCTCGGCAAGGTGAGCGTCGTCGACACCGACGGCAAGCCCGTCGACCTCACCGGCTTCGTCGCCGTCGAGGGAGAAGAGGCGGTCGCCGAGGACGCCGACGAGGCACCGGCCGACGAGGCACCGGCCGACGCCGCCGACGACGCGCCCGCCGAGAAGGCTCCTGCCGAGAAGGCCCCCGCGAAGAAGGCTCCGGCGAAGAAGGCTCCCGCCAAGAAGGCCGACGAGGCGCCGGCAGCCGATGAGGCGCCGGCAGCCGAGAAGGCTCCCGCGAAGAAGGCCCCGGCCAAGAAGGCGCCCGCCAAGAAGAAGGCCGCCGACGAGGCTGCCGCCGAGTGACGTCGGCGATCTGCTGATCGACACGACGGGGGCGGATGCTGCGGCATCCGTCCCCGTCGTCGTCTCCGGCGCGTCGACCGTCGGACGGATCGATCGCGGCGCGGCTATGCCCAGGGCGAACACGGCCGGGGCGCGCCGGTCGCGTCGGTAGATTCGACACGTCACGAAACTTCGGATCAGGAGCACACATGGCTGACCCCCTCATCGCAACCAGCGTCTTCGACAGACTGCTGAAGGACCGCATCATCTGGCTCGGGTCGGAGGTGCGCGACGAGAACGCGAACGAGATCTGCGCGAAGATCCTCCTGCTCGCAGCCGAGGATTCCGAGAAAGACATCTACCTCTACATCAACTCGCCCGGTGGGTCCATCACGGCCGGCATGGCGATCTACGACACGATGCAGTTCGTCCCCAACGACATCGTCACGGTCGGCATCGGAATGGCCGCCTCGATGGGTCAGCTGCTGCTGACGGCGGGCACGAAGGGCAAGCGCTACATCACCCCGAACGCGCGTGTCCTGCTGCACCAGCCCCACGGCGGCTTCGGCGGCACCTCGAGCGACATCCAGACGCAGGCCCAGCTCATCCTCGACATGAAGCGCCGCCTCGCCGAGATCACCGCCGCCCAGACCGGGAAGTCCGTCGAGCAGGTGAACGAGGACGGCGACCGCGACCGCTGGTTCACCGCGCAGGAAGCGCTCGAGTACGGATTCGTCGACCACATCCGCGAGTCTGCGACCGACGTCGTCGGCGGCGGCGGCACCGAGAACTGATCGACCGAAGGAGACAGAGAAGAATGAACACCCCCGCCTTCGGCCTTCCGCACGGTGCGGCGATTCCCTCGAGCCGGTACATCCTGCCGCAGTTCGAGGAGCGCACGGCATACGGCTACAAGCGCCAGGACCCCTACAACAAGCTGTTCGAGGATCGCGTCATCTTCCTCGGCGTGCAGGTCGACGACGCATCCGCGGACGACGTCATGGCCCAGCTGCTCGTGCTCGAGTCGCAGGACCCCGACCGCGACATCATCATGTACATCAACTCGCCCGGTGGGTCGTTCACCGCGATGACGGCGATCTACGACACGATGCAGTACGTCTCGCCGCAGATCCAGACCGTCGTCCTCGGCCAGGCGGCGTCGGCTGCCTCCGTTCTGCTGGCAGCAGGCGCCCCGGGCAAGCGGCTCGCGCTGCCGAACGCGCGCATCCTGATCCACCAGCCCGCCGTCGGCGAGGCCGGTCACGGCCAGGCCTCGGACATCGAGATCCAGGCGGCGGAGATCCTCCGGATGCGCACGTGGCTCGAGGAGACGATGGCGCGCCACACCAACCGCACGCAGGAGCAGGTCAACAAGGACATCGACCGCGACAAGATCCTCTCGGCGCACGAGGCTCTCGAGTACGGCATCGTCGACCAGGTGCTGACCTCGCGCAAGCGCACGCCCGCGGCGATCACCGCCTGAGCGGCACGCGTACCCACCGAGGGCCCCGGGACATCCCGGGGCCCTCGGTCGTTCCACCACGACCCCGCCGCGGACCGGCGAAATCCGCGGGGATGTCGTCGGGAGAGGTTAGGCTCGAATCACCGCGCACCCCGGGGTCGCGGCATCCGGCATCCAGGAGGGGTACATGGCTCGCATCGGTGAGAGCGCCGACCTGTTCAAGTGCTCGTTCTGCGGCAAGAGCCAGAAGCAGGTCCAGCAGCTGATCGCAGGACCGGGCGTCTACATCTGCGACGAATGCGTCGAGCTGTGCAACGAGATCATCGAGGAGCGCATGGCCGAGGCGGGCGACGAGGCCGTCGCCGACTTCGACCTCCCGAAGCCGCGGGAGATCTTCTCGTTCCTCGAGGAGTACGTCGTCGGTCAGGATCCCGCGAAGCGCGCGCTGTCCGTCGCGGTGTACAACCACTACAAGCGCGTGCGTGCGCACGGCACGCTGCAGCCCGCCGAGCAGCGCGCCGACGACGTCGAGATCGCCAAGAGCAACATCCTGCTGCTGGGCCCGACCGGCTGCGGCAAGACCTACCTCGCCCAGACGCTCGCCAAGCGGCTCAACGTCCCGTTCGCCGTGGCCGACGCCACCGCGCTCACCGAGGCGGGCTACGTCGGCGAGGACGTCGAGAACATCCTGCTGAAGCTCCTGCAGGCGGCCGATTTCGACGTCAAGCGCGCCGAGACCGGCATCATCTACATCGACGAGGTCGACAAGATCGCCCGCAAGGCCGAGAACCCCTCGATCACCCGCGACGTGTCGGGCGAGGGAGTGCAGCAGGCTCTGCTGAAGATCCTCGAGGGCACGGTCGCGTCGGTTCCCCCGCAGGGAGGCCGCAAGCACCCGCACCAGGAGTTCATCCAGATCGACACGACGAACGTGCTGTTCATCGTGGCCGGCGCCTTCGCGGGGCTCGAGGAGATCATCTCGTCGCGGGTCGGCAAGCACGGGGTCGGGTTCGGGGCGCCGCTGCAGGAGAAGGACAAGGAGCTCGATCTCTTCCGCGAGGTCGAGCCCGAGGATCTGCACAAGTTCGGTCTCATCCCCGAGTTCATCGGCCGTCTGCCGGTCGTCACCTCGGTGTCGCCCCTCGACCAGAAGGCGCTCATCGAGATCCTGACGGGGCCGAAGAACGCGTTCGTGAAGCAGTATCAGCGGATGTTCGAGCTGGACGGCGTCCAGCTGGAGTTCGAGGATGACGCGCTCCGCGCCATCGCCGACCTCGCCGTCGCGCGGAAGACGGGCGCGCGCGGTCTCCGTGCGATCCTCGAGGACGTGCTCGGCCCGATCATGTTCGAGATCCCGTCGGCGGACGACGTCGACAAGGTCATCGTGACGCGCGCCGCCGTCGACGATGGTGCCGCCCCGACGCTGGTGCTGCGACAGAAGCGCAAGAGCGCCTGAGCCGCCGGGCCTGTCATTCGAGACAGGCGCACCTTCCGAAACAGGAACGTCTGGGCGGCGTCGTCCTGCGTCCGGCGGATCGCCTGCGTCGAAAGTGCGACCGGTGGCGGTGGGTGTCTCAGCCGCGGCGTAGGGTTCGGCGCATGGGACGCATCATCTTCGACACCGCCACATCGATCGACGGCTTCATCGCAGACGAGGACAACTCGCTCGGCTGGCTCTTCGCCGCCGACGGCGGGCAGACTCCCGATGACGAGGTCCTGCCCACCGATGCCGGTGTGCTGGTGGAAGGCTCGACTACCTACGAATGGGTGCTCGCAGAATCGGACATCGTCGCGCACCCCGAACGGTGGCAGGAGTTCCACGGCGATCGGCCCACGTTCGTCTTCACCACGCGCGAACTCCCCGTGCCGGCCGGTGCCGACGTGACGTTCCTCCGCGGCTCCGTGCGCGATGCGCTGCCACGGCTGCGGGATGCCGCAGGGGAGCGGGATATCTGGGTGGTCGGCGGCGGCGATCTCGCCGGACAGTTCTTCGATGCCGATGTGCTCGACGAGATCGCCGTCTCCGTCGCGCCGGTGATGCTCGGAGCCGGAGCCCCGCTGCTTCCCCGCCGCATCGAATCGGACCGATTGACGCTCGAGTCGGCGAAGGCCGTCGGGCAGTTCGCTCGCCTGGTCTACCGCGTGCGCAATGATCCGAGCGGAGCCGACGCCCCGTCGCAGCCGACGCCGCCGGTCAGCCCCGGAGACCCCGACGCGCCAGCAGCGGATCGATGAGGGCGTCGCGACCGCGGAAGTCGCGGTAGGCGGCGAGCGGATCCTTCGATCCGCCGACGCCGAGCACCCGCTCGCGGAAGCGGTCGCCGTTCCCACGGTCCAGCCCGCCGTTCTCGTCGAACCACTCGACGGTATCGGCGTCCAGCACCTCGCTCCAGATGTACGAGTAGTAGCCGGCGCTGTAGCCACCCGAGAAGACGTGTGCGAAGTACGTCGACGAGTACCGCGGGGGCACGGCGGGGTCATCGAGCCCGATGTCGGCGAGCGCTCGGGCCTCGAACGCGGCCACGTCGTCGACCGCACCGGCATCGGCGGCCGAGAGCGAGTGCCACGCGAGATCCAGCCACGCCGCGGCGAGGTACTCGCTGGTGGCGAATCCCTGATTGAACGTCCCCGACGCCTCGAGACGCGCGAGCACGTCGTCCGGCAGCGGCTCGTCCGTGTCGATGTGCCGCGCGTAGTTCGAGAGGATCTCCGGGCGGAACATCCACATCTCGTTCACCTGGCTCGGGAACTCGACGAAATCACGGAACACGCTGGTGCCGGCGAAGCTCGGGAAGGTGACGCGCGCAAACAGGCCGTGCAGAGCATGACCGAACTCGTGGAAGAGCGTCGTCACCTCGTCGAGTGTCAGCAGTGTCGGCGTGCCGGGAGCGGGCGGCGCGACGTTGAGGTTGTTCACGACGATCGGCGTCGTGCCGCGCAGCTCCGACTGCGACGCGATCGAGTTCATCCAGGCGCCGCCGCGCTTGGTGTCGCGCGTGTAGAGATCCAGGATGAACAGCCCGAGGTGCGACCCGTCCTCGTCGAGCACCTCGAACACGCGGGCGTCGGGGTGGTACGCCGGGAGATCGGGGCGTTCGGCGAACGTGATGCCGTAGAGCCGGGTCGCGGCGTAGAAGACGCCGTCACGCAGGACGCGCTCCGCCTCGAACCACGGCCGAAGGGCCGCGGTGTCGATGTCGAGGGTGGCCGAACGGACCTTCTCGGTGTAGAACGCCCAGTCGGCCGCGTCGATCCGGGAAGCGGCATGGTCGTCCCCGGCGGCGGTGCGGAGCGCCTGCTCCTCGCGGATCGCGTTCCGTGACGCGGGCACGGCGAGGCGCCGGAGGAGCGATTCGACGGCGCCCGGGCTCCCCGCCGTCTGATCGGCGGTGACGTATGCGGCGTGCGAGGGATACCCGAGCAGCTCGGCGCGTTCGGCGCGCAGCCGGACGATCTCGAGGAGGACGGGACGGTTGTCGTTCTCGCCGGGTCGCGAGCCGCGCGCTCGCGACGCCGCGAGGAGCCGACGTCGGCTCTCGGGCGAGCGCAGCGACGCCAGGCGGGGATGACCGGTGAAGAGGGTGAGGGCGATGACGTAGCGTCCCGGCATCCCGCGTTCGGCTGCGGCCTGCGCGGCCGCCGAGATCTCGCCGTCGGTCAGTCCGGCCAGCTCCTCGGCCGAGTCCAACACGACGGCGAGGTCATTGGTGTCGGCGAGGAGATTCTTCTCGAACGTCGTGGTGAGGACCGACAGCCGGGTGTTGAGGGCCGTCAGGCGCGCTTTCGCCGTCTCGTCGAGCGCGGCGCCCGCGCGGATCAGCTGCGTGCGTCGTCGTTCGAGAAGGTAGCGCTCCTCATCCGAGAGCCGCAGGTCCGCCCGCTGCTCGTAGAGGCGCTGCACGCGCGTATAGAGGCGCCCATCGAGCTCGATCGCATCCGCGTGCTCCGACATCAGCGGCGCGAGCTCTTCGTCGATGTTCTGAATCGCCGCGGTCGCGTCGGCGGAACTGACGGTGAAGAAGGTGCGGGACACCTGGCCGAGGAGTCGCCCGCTGGCCTCCCAGGCCGTGATCGTGTTCTCGAACGTCGGCTCGGACGGATCCGTCGCGATGGCGTCGATCTCGGCGCGCTGCTCGGCGAACGCCTCGATGAAGGCCGGGAGGTAGTCCTCGACCGCGATGGCGCGGTAGTCGGGAAGCCCGTGATCGAGCGAAGGGCCGTCGAGGAGCGAGCGTGAAGACGTCGTCATCGTTCGAGCCTACGTGGGCCCGCGGAACTCAGGTCTCGTCGTCGTCGATCTGACCCACGACGATCGCGCCCGTGGGCGAGAGCGAGACCACGACGCCCGTCTCGAGCTCAGCGACCGGTCGCCCCTCCAACCAGGTCAGCGTCCACCGCGGCCGCTGCTCGTCGTCGATCTCACCGTCGACGCGCGCGATCTGCGCCCGCAGGGCGGAGGGAACGGATGCCGGAGGCTCGTCCCCGCTCGCCCAGCGCGTGCCCAGCCGCACGTCACGCCTCCGTCGGCGCGAGCTCGACCCGCTCGACGACGATCTCGCCGGCGCCTTCCGCCAGCTCGAGGGCGGCGATGCGACCGACGGCCTTGAGGTCGCCCTCGACCTCGCGCAGGCGGGCGACCGTCGCGGCATCCGCGCTGAGTGAGAGCACCGCGACGGGCGTCTTCTGCGAGGCCTTCGCCTCGGTCTTCGCGCGACGGATGCCGATGAGGGCGGTACTCGCGGCCACGAGCGTCGCGGGCTCACCGGCGATGCCGAGCGGCTCGGGCCACGGCGCGGTGTGCACCGACCCGTCCTCGAACCACGACCAGGCCTCCTCGGCCGCGAACGACAGGACGGGGGCGAGCAGGCGGAGGAGCGTCGACAGCGCGAGCCGCAGCGCGAGGGCCGCCGAGGCCTGACCGCTGTCGTTCCGGTCGTACGCGCGCTCCTTGACGAGCTCCAGATAGTCGTCGCAGAAGGTCCAGAAGAACGCCTCCGTGACCTCCAGGGCGCGCGCGTGGTCGTACGCTTCGAAGGCGCGGGTCGCATCCGCCACGACCCGGTCGAGCGTCGCGAGCATCGCCGCATCCAGGGCGTGAGTGATCTCGGCACCCTCCGGCACCGGGAACGACAGCACGAACTTCGCCGCGTTGAGGACCTTGATGGCCAGGCGGCGACCGATCTTCACCTGCGTCGGGTTCTGCGGGTCGAACGCGGCGTCGGCGCCCAGACGGCTGGAGGCGGCCCAGTAGCGGACGGCGTCGGTGCCGTGCTGCGCGAGGATGTCGGCCGGCGTGACCACGTTGCCCTTGGACTTCGACATCTTCTTGCGATCGGGATCGACGATGAAGCCGGAGATCGCGGCGTCGGACCACGGCGCACGGCCGTCCTCCAGGACGCTTCGGAGCATCGTCGAGAAGAGCCAGGTGCGGATGATGTCCTGGCCCTGGGGGCGCAGGTCGAACGGTGCGACGAGGTCCCACAGTTCGTCGTCTCGCTGCCATCCGCCGGCGAGCTGCGGAGTGAGGGAGGACGTCGCCCACGTGTCGAAGATGTCGCGCTCGGCGTCGAAGCCCCCCGGCACACCCCGCTGCTCGCCCGTGTAGCCGGCCGGCACGTCCGTGGTCGGGTCGACGGGCAGCCGGCCGAGGTCGGGGGTGATGACCCGGTCGTAGTCGCGTTCGCCGTTCTCGTCGAGGGCGTACCAGATCGGGATCGGCACGCCGAAGAAGCGCTGACGCGACACGAGCCAGTCGCCGGTCAGCCCGTTCGTCCAGTTCTCGTAGCGCACGCGCATGAAGTCGGGATGCCACGACATGCTCTGGCCGAGTGAGATGAGGCGATCGCGGAGCTCCGCGTCGCGGGCGCCGTTGCGCAGGTACCACTGCCGTGTCGACACGATCTCGAGCGGGCGGTCGCCCTTCTCGAAGAACTTCACGGGGTGGGTGAAGGGCTTCGAGACCTCGAGGAGATCGCCCGACTCCTGCAGCAGCTCGACGATGCGCTTCTTGGCGCTGAAGACGGTCTTGCCGGCGAGCTCGGCGTACGCGGCGCGAGCCGCGTCGGTCGTGATCGCGTCGGGCGCATCGGCGAGGATGCGACCGTCGGCTCCGAGGATCGTGCGGTTGGGCAGGTGGAGCTCGCGCCACCAGATGATGTCGGTGACGTCGCCGAACGTGCAGATCATGGCGATGCCCGAGCCCTTGTCGGGCTGCGCGAGCGGGTGCGCGAGGACGGGCACCTCGACGTCGAAGAGGGGGGTGCGCACGGTCTGGCCGAAGTACGGCTTGTATCGGTCGTCGTCGGGATTGGCGACGAGCGCGACGCACGCGGGGAGGAGCTCGGGCCGCGTGGTCTCGATGTGGATGTCGCCGGTGCCGTCGGTCTTCGCGAAGGCGACGCGGTGGTACGAGGCCTGCTGGTCGCGGTCCTCCAGCTCGGCCTGCGCGATCGCCGAACGGAAGTCGATGTCCCACAGGGTCGGCGCGAGGGCCTGGTACGCCTCGCCGCGTTCGAGGTTGCGCAGGAACGCCAGCTGGCTCGTCCGGATCGTGTCGTCCGAGATGGTGCGGTACGTCTGGGTCCAGTCGACCGAGAGCCCGAGCTGGCGGAACAGCGACTCGAACTGCTTCTCGTCCTCGATCGTGAGCTTCTCGCACAGTTCGATGAAGTTGCGACGGCTGATCGGAACCTGGTCGGCGGCGCGGCTCGACTTGTTGTCGCCGCCTTCGAAGGGCGGGGTGAACGACGCGTCGTAGGGGAGCGAGGGGTCGCAGCGCACGCCGTAGTAGTTCTGCACGCGCCGCTCGGTGGGCAGGCCGTTGTCGTCCCAGCCCATCGGGTAGAAGACGTTCTTGCCGCGCATGCGCTCGAAGCGCACCTTCAGGTCGGTGTGCGTGAACGAGAACACGTGGCCGATGTGGAGCGAGCCGGATGCCGTCGGCGGCGGCGTGTCGACCGAGAAGACGCTCGAGCGTCCGCCCTCGACGGCGCTCGCGCGGTCGAAGAGGTACGTGCCGCGGTCGGCCCAGGCGGCATCCCACTTCTGCTCGAGGCCTTCCAGGGCGGGCTTGTCGGGAATGTGCGCGGCCATGGGTGCTCCTCGGCGATATGTGCGGCACTGTGTGAGCGTGCCTGAGTGTGGGTGCCCCGAGTCTACTCGGCGGGGCGCACGGCATGCGCCCCGCCGAGGAACCGCACGGCGTCGGTCAGAACGCCGCCTCGATCGTGGCGTTGCCCGAGATCACCTCGCGCACGTCGTCGCTCGTGAACGCGTCGACGAGGGCGCGCGTCGCGGCGGAGTCCGCGTCCGCTGCGGGGACGACGAGCTGCAGGGCGAAGCGGTCGTCGAGTTCGGTGAGCAGGCCGTCGTCCTGCGGGGTGAGGCCGAGCGCGGCGATGTGCGAGGGCCACTGGAAGACGAGGTCGGCCTCGTCGTACGCGGTGTTCAGCTGATTGATCTGAAGCGAGAGGAACTGCAGATCCTTCGGATTGCCGGTGACGTCGTCGAGGGTGGCGGCGTACGGGTCGACCCCCGCGGCGAGGTCGATGACGCCGGCGTCGGACAGCAGCTTGAGCGCCCGGGCGGTGTTCGAGGAATCGTTCGGGATCGCGACGGTGGCGCCGGTCGGCAGCTCGTCGATGTCCGAGAGGGTCTTCGAGTAGAACGCGATGACGAAGTTGTAGATCGGCTGTACGGCCTCGAGCGATGCGCCGTTCTTCTCGTTGAACTCGGTCATGTACGGCTCGTGCTGAGAGAAGTTGGCGTCGATGTCGCCCGCGGCGAGCATGTTGTTGATCGTGACGTAGTCCGAGACCTCCACCAGTTCGATCTCGTAGCCGTCGGCGATCGCGTCGCCCGCGGCGTCGACGATGTCGGTGGCGGGCGAGGTCACGGCGCCGACGCGCAGGGTGACGGTCTCCGCCGGATCGGCACCGTCGTCCGTTCCGCCCGCGCCGCCGGTGGCGCAGCCGGCGAGGAGGACGAGGGCGGTGGCGGTCGCGGTGACGGCGGCGGCGATCCGGGCGCGGGGGGTTCGGAAGGACATGGATTCTCCTGGAGTGCGGTGCGTTGTGCGCGAGTGCGGTCGGACGATGATTCAGCGGTGATCGAGGCGGATCGAGAGGCGGTTGCCGGCGGCCTGGATCGCAAGGACCACCGCGAGGATGACGGCGATGGTGAAGTACATGAGCGCGTAGTCGTACTCCTGGTAGCCGTAGCGGAGTGCGAAGTCGCCGACGCCGCCGCCGCCGACGACGCCGAGCACGGTCGAGTAGGACAGCAGGCTGATGGTCGCCGACGTGAGGGCGTACACGAGGCCCGGCACCGCCTCGGGGAGCAGGAACCGCAGCACCGTTTGAGGGAGACTCGCGCCCATCGCGCGGGCGACGCGGCCGATGCCCGGGGGGATCTCCCGCAGGATCTGCTCGACGAGGCGGGCGTAGATGGCCACGGCGACGAAGCAGAGGGAGAAGGTCGCGGCCGGGGTGCCGAACGTCGTGCCGTAGACGAGGCGGGTGACGGGTACGAGGAACACCACGAGCAGCAGGAACGGGAACGAGCGCACGACGTTGATGTAGAGGTTCGCGACCCACCAGACAGGTCGGTTCTCGGCGGCACCCCTGCGCCGCGTCAGATACACCAGCATGCCGAGCGGCAGGCCCACCACGATCGCCGCGGTCAGCGAGACCGCGAGCATGTATCCCGTCTCGGCGAGGGCTTCGAGCAGATCGTCGCCGCGCCTCGACAGCGACTCGAGCAACGCGTTCAAGCGCCGAGCTCCCGCCGCGCGCGGTCGAGGTACGACTCCTCGACGGGAGCGCTGCCGGGTGCGACCTCGAGGATGTCGCGGAGTGCGCCCGCGTCGAAGAGCGCCACCCGGTCGCAGATCTGCCGTACGACGGCGAGGTCGTGCGTGACGACGACGATCGTGGTGCCGAACCGCTCGCGCGCCTCGCGCAGCAGGTCGAGGACGCTCACCGTCGTTCCGGCGTCCAGCGACGAGGTCGGCTCGTCGCAGAGCAGCAGCTCGGGACGCCCTACGAGAGCGCGAGCGATGCCGACGCGCTGACGTTGGCCGCCGCTCAGCTGAGCCGGGTAGGCCTCTGCGCGCTCGTCGAGGCCGACGAACCGCAGCATCTCGTCGACGCGTTCGCCGTGGCGGGCTCGTTCACCACGATCGCGGCGCTGCCCCGCGATGGCGAGGGGCAGCGCGACGTTCTGGCGCACCGTCCGACCCGAGAGCAGGTGAACGCCCTGGAAGACGACGCCGATCCGGCGTCTCAGGGCACGCAGTCGTGCCGCCGACAGCGTCGCGGGATCCTCGCCGAGGACCCGGACGCCGCCGTCGGTCGGCGCGATCTCTCCCGTGATCAACGACAGCAGCGTGCTCTTGCCCGCTCCGCTCTCCCCGATGACACCGAAGATCTCGCCGGGGTCGACGGTGAGATCGACCGCGCGGAGTGCGGCGGCACCACCCGGGTAGGTGACATCGACGCCCGTGAGGGCGACCGGATGGTCGGGGGTGGGCACGCGGCATCCTCCGGATAGTTGGACGACGTTCAACTATAGTCGGGGTATGGCGACCCGGTACCGCACGACCGCGATCAACGACGACGGCGGCACCGGTGTCAGCCGGGTTCCCGGCGGCCTCTCGGTCGCGGTGGCGAACCCGCTGCAGGACGGGCACGACCCGGCGGCCGCGAATCCGGAGCAGCTCCTGGCGCTGGCCTGGTCGACCTGTCTCGACGCGACGGTGCAGGCGATCGTCCGCGCGGAGCGCCGCAGCCGCGTCCGGGTGGAGGTCGAGATGCGCGACGCCGTCGGACGCAGCGGCTACGAGTTCGTCGTCACGGCCTTCGTATCGGCGCAGGGCCTCGATGAGCGCGAAGCGGGCGAGCTCGCCGCATCCGCCCACGACCGCTGCCCGGTGTCGCGTCTGCTGCAGGGCTCACCGACCGTGCAGGTGCGCGGCGAGGACTGGCGCGAGAACTGATCGCGCCGCTGCCGACGGCGGTGGTCAGCGATCGACGGCGAAGGCCAGGTGCGGCATGTCGATGCCCCGGTAGCGGGTGACGAAGCGCCGTCGGACGGTCATGCCGAGACGGATCGCGACGTTCATCGACGCCAGGTTCGTGTCGCGTACCTTCGCCCAGACGGACGGCGCCTCCAGCTCGCGGAACGCCCAGTCCCGCGCCGCCGACGCCGCCTCGGTCGCATAGCCGCGATGCCAGTGCGCGCGCTGGAAGTGATAGCCGACCTCGAGCACCTCGTCGTCCTCGATCCGCTGGCGGGTGATGCCGCACTCGCCGATCATCCCGACGCCGGGAAGATCGACGGCCCAGAGGCCGAATCCGTCGTCCGCGATTCGGCGGAGATTGCGCTCGAGCCAGCTCGCACTCTCGGCCTCGGAGAACGCGCCCTCGTAAGCGGTCATCGCCACGGGATCCCCGAGGATCTCGCGGAGGGGTCCGAGATCGCCCGCCGTCATCTCGCGGAGGACGAGCCGTGGGGTCCGGGCGATCACGTGCGCTCCCGGCTCGTCTCGTCGGCCGATTGCACATCGATGCCCAGCGCGGCGGCGAGGACGCCGGCGTGCGCCTCGGCCTGTCGGAGCGAGATCGTCGCCTCGCGGAGCGCTCGCACGTCGGTGAAGGCGAGCGCCTCCAGCCCGCGCAGGTCGAGATCGGCGGCTCGCATCTCGCGGGTGTCGACCTCCTCGACGGTGGTGTTCGCGAATCGGACGCGTTCGAGAGACGCTCCCGGCAGATCGAGCGTGCCGATGACGCAGTCGACCACGAGGACGTCGCGGAGCGTGGCGGCGGGGGCCGAGAGGTAGTCGATCCGCACGCCGCGGAACTCGACCCCCTCGCACCGGGCACGCGTCAGATCGAGCGTGCCGATGCGCCCGCCCGAGACCAGGACGCTCTGCCAGCTGCCTTCGCGCGCCGCGAGGGAGGCCGCCGCCGGATCGTCGAAGCGGACGTCGCTGAGGATCGCCCCGGTCAGGTCGAGGCGATCGACGGATGCCGCGGCCACGACGCTCTCGGAGATGCGCGCGAACGCGCCGTCGGCGTCGGCCGGACCGGGCTGGACGAGTGCTTCGACGACGTCGGCCGAGCGCGCCAGCGGGGTCGGCGCCGGGTCCGGTGGCAGGTCGGGCGCGGTGGCACGGGGCGGGGCGGGGCGGGTGCGCGGTCGAGCCATCCGTTCAGCGTAGGCCGCCGTATGATGGTTCCATCAGCACCGATCCGGCCATCACCGGGGAGCTCTCGGAAGAACAGCGGCTCGCCGCCCAGTAGAACCGAGCGGGTCAGGCCCGTGACAGCCGTCGGAAGAGAGGCCCTTCGGGGCAAGCGGGGTGGTACCGCGGTCGCACGATCGTCCTCGCAGGAAGTCCGACCCTGCGAGAGATGCCATGACCTATCCGAAGTCCTCAGCTTTCGGCCCCGCCGCCGACAGCGTCGTGCCGAGCCCCCGCTTCCCCGATGTCGAGCACGACGTGCTGGCCTTCTGGGAGCGAGACGACACGTTCCGCGCGTCGATCCAGCAGCGCGACGGCGCGCCCGAGTGGGTCTTCTACGACGGTCCGCCTTTCGCCAACGGCCTGCCGCACTACGGTCACCTGCTCACCGGATACGCGAAGGACGTCTTCCCGCGTTTCCAGACGATGCGCGGCAAGAAGGTCGACCGGGTCTTCGGGTGGGACACCCACGGTCTTCCCGCCGAGCTGGAGGCGATGAAACAGCTCGGCATCACCGAGAAGAGCCAGATCGAGCAGATGGGCATCGCCGCCTTCAACGAGAAGGCCCGGTCGTCGGTGCTGGAGTACACCCGCGAGTGGGAGGACTACGTCACGCGGCAGGCGCGATGGGTCGACTTCGAGCGCGGGTACAAGACGCTCGACACCGGCTTCATGGAGTCGGTGCTGTGGGCCTTCAGAGAGCTGTGGGATAAGGACCTCGCCTACGAGGGCCACCGCGTGCTGCCCTACTGCTGGCGGGACGAGACCCCGCTCTCGAACCACGAGCTCCGCATGGACGACGACGTCTACAAGATGCGCCAGGATCCCTCCGTGACGGTGACCTTCCCGTTCGTCGGTGCGAAGGCGGAGTCGCTCGGGCTGACGGGCGTGCGTGCTCTCGCATGGACGACGACGCCCTGGACGCTCCCGACGAACCTCGCCCTCGCCGTCGGCCCGGCCATCGACTACGTCATCCTTCCCGGCGGGCCTTTGGGTGCTTCCGACGTGCACGAGGACCGTGCCGAGGCCGACGCCCACCGGTACCTCCTGGCCGCGGACCTCCTCGCCGCCCACGCGAAGGACCTGGGTTACGCCTCCGCCGACGACGCGCGGGACGCGGTCGAGCGCACGGTGCGCGGCGCCGACCTCGCCGACGTCCAGTACGACCGGCTCTTCGACTATTACGCCGACGCCGAGACCTGGGGCACCGGCTCCGCCTGGCGGGTGCTCGTCGACGACTACGTCACGACGACCGACGGAACCGGCATCGTCCACCAGGCCCCGGCCTACGGTGAGGACGACCAGCGTGTGACCGGGGCCGCCGGCATCCCGCTGATCATGAGCCTCGACGACGGCGGACGCTTCCTGCCGCAGGTGAGCGACGTCGCCGGCGAGCTGTGGATGGACGCCAATCGCCCGCTCATCCGACTGCTGAAGGCGGAGGGACGCCTGCTGCGCGAGGCCAGCTACGAGCACTCCTACCCGCACTGCTGGCGCTGCCGGAACCCCCTCATCTACAAGGCCGTCTCGAGCTGGTTCGTCCGCGTGACCGCGATCAAGGATCGGCTGCTCGAGCTGAACGACCAGATCACGTGGGCGCCCGAGAACGTCAAGCACGGACAGTTCGGGAAGTGGCTGGAAGGAGCGCGCGACTGGTCCATCAGCCGCAACCGCTTCTGGGGGTCGCCCATCCCGGTGTGGAAGAGCGATGACCCCGCGTACCCGCGGACGGACGTCTACGGGTCGCTCGCCGACATCGAGCGCGATTTCGGCCGCCTGCCGCGCAACGAGGCGGGCGAGGTCGACCTCCACCGCCCGTTCATCGACGAGCTGACCCGGCCGAACCCCGACGACCCGACGGGACGCTCCACGATGCGCCGCATCGAGGACGTCTTCGACGTGTGGTTCGACTCGGGGTCGATGCCCTACGCCCAGGTGCACTACCCGTTCGAGAACCGCGCGTGGTTCGACGAGCACGCGCCCGCGGACTTCATCGTCGAGTACATCGGGCAGACCCGCGGCTGGTTCTACGTCATGCACGTGCTCTCCGGCGCCCTGTTCGACCGTCCGGCCTTCTCGGGCGTGGCCTGCCACGGCATCGTGCTCGGCAGCGACGGGCAGAAGATGTCGAAGTCGCTGCGGAACTATCCCGACGTGTCGGAGGTCTTCGACCGCGACGGCTCCGATGCCATGCGGTGGTTCCTCATGGGGTCGTCGGTGCTGCGCGGCGGCAACCTCGTCGTGACCGAGGAGGGCATCCGGGCGGGCGTCCGGGAGTTCCTGCTGCCGCTGTGGAACACCTGGTACTTCTTCGCGACGTACGCCAACGCCGCCGGCGGGCCCGGGGGCGGCGGGTACGAGGCTCGCTGGCGCACCGATTCGACGAACGTGCTCGATCGCTACATCCTCGCGCTCACGGGCGACCTGGTGCGCGACGTCGCGGCCGATCTCGAGGCGCTCGATTCGACGATGGCCGCTGCCAAGCTGCGGGACTTCGCCGAGGCGCTCACGAACTGGTACATCCGCCGTTCGCGTGACCGCTTCTGGCAGGGCGCAGAGGCCGGCGACACCACCGCGACCGAGGCGTTCGACACGCTCTACACGGTGCTCGAGACCCTCACGCGCGTCGCCGCACCGCTCCTTCCGCTCGTCAGCGAGCGCATCTGGCAGGGACTCACCGGGGGACGCAGTGTCCACCTGGAGGACTGGCCCGACGCCGACGCATTCGCCCCGGCGAGCGACATCCGCACCGCGATGGACGCCGTCCGCGAGGTGTCGTCGGTCGCCAACGCCCTGCGGAAGAAGGAGGGCAAGCGCGTCCGGCTGCCGCTGCCGCAGCTGACGGTCGCGGTGACGGATGCCGCGGCGCTCGCGCAGTTCGAGGACATCCTGCGCGACGAGCTCAACGTCAAGGCCGTCTCCCTGGCCGAACTGGCCGACGACCTCGCAGCCTCGTACGGCATCACTCAGCGACTGTCGGTGAACGCCCGCGCCGCGGGCCCCCGGCTCGGCAAGCAGGTGCAGCACGTCATCGCCGGTGCCCGCGCGGGGCTGTGGAGCGAGCAGGACGGGGTGGTCGTCGTGGACGGCGTCGCACTCGAGGCGGGGGAGTACGAGCTCACCCTCGAGGCCGGCGGCGTCGCCGAGGGCACAGCGATCGCGCTGCTCTCGGGCGGCGGGTTCGTCCTGCTCGACACGACGACGACACCGGAGCTCGAGGCGGAGGGGCTCGCGCGCGACGTCGTGCGCGCCGTGCAGGACACACGCAAGGCCGCCGGCTTCGACGTCAGCGACCGCATCCGTCTCGTGCTCGCGTTCCAATCGCCCGACGACGCCGCCGCGATCCGCAGCGGCGAGCTGCTGCAGCGGATCGCCGACGAGACCCTCGCGGTCGACGGGATCACCGTGCTGGTGGGCCAGGAGACGGCGCCGCTCGGCTCGCACACCGAGACCTTCGCGGCGGGGGACTTCGCCAACGAGGGGGCGTTCGACGTGGACGTCACCCGGATCGGAGACGACGCATGACCGACCAGGCCCGAGCCGACGCCGTGTACGCGGCGCTCCTGCAGCGACAGGGCGAGCAGTGGGTGCAGCCGCGCGTCGAGCGCACCCGCCGCGTGCTCGAGCTCCTCGACGACCCGCAGCGGACCTACCGCGTCGTCCACGTCACCGGCACCAACGGCAAGACCTCGACGAGCCGGATGATCGAGAGCATCGTGCGCGCCCACGGGCTGCGGACAGGGCTGTTCACCAGCCCCCACCTCGAGCGCTTCACCGAACGCATCATGGTCGACGGCGAGCCGATCGCCGACGCCGCGGTCGCGGAGGCCTGGGAGGAGATCTCGCCCTTCGTCGACCTCGTCGACGCCGAGCTGGATGCCGCCGGCGACGCGCCGCTGACCTTCTTCGAACTCCTCACTGTTCTCGCCTTCGTCGCCTTCGCCGACGCGCCGGTCGATGTCGCCGTGATCGAGGTCGGGATGGGTGGGGCATGGGATTCCACGAACACGGCCGACGGCGACGTCGCGGTGATCGGCCCGATCGATCTCGATCACGCGGACCGTCTCGGCGACACGATCGCGGAGATCGCAGAGGTGAAGAGCGGCATCATCAAGCCGGGCGCCGTCGCGGTATCGGCGGTGCAGCGCCCCGAGGCCCTCGCGGCCCTCCGCCGCCGAGCCGACGAGGTCGGTGCGACGCTCGCGATCGCCGGCGAGGGGTTCGGTCTCACCGGGCACAGTCTCGCCGTGGGCGGACAGCAGGTGAGCGTGCGGGGACGCGCCGGCGACTATCCGGAGCTGTACCTGCCGCTCTACGGGGCGCACCAGGCCGAGAACGCCGCTCTCGCGGTGGCGGCCGTCGAGGCGCTCATCGGCGCGGACGATCAGCCGCTGCATCCCGAGGTCGTGGCCGATGGGCTCGGCGCGGTGACCTCTCCCGGACGCCTGCAGCTGCTCGGGGTGGCGCCCACCGTACTGGTCGACAGCGCGCACAACCCGCACGGCGCGCGCGCTCTCGCCGCGGCCCTCCGCGAGTCGTTCGACTTCGATTCGTGGGGCATCGTGCTGGGTGTGCTCGGCGACAAGGATGCCGCGGGCATCGTCGCCGAGCTGGCCCCGCTGGCCGCGCACGTGTTCGCGACCGCGCCCGACTCCGAGCGGGCCTCCGAGGCGAGCCTCGTGGCCGACCTGGCCGAGGCGCAGGGTCTCGCCGTCACCGAGCACCGCGATCTGATGGAGGCGGCCGAGGCCGCGCGCGAATGGGCGGCCGCCGGGGAGCGCCGCGCCGTCGCGATCGCGGGGTCGGTCGTGCTCGCGGGAGAGGCCATCGCCCTCGCCGCGGCGGAGGACTGGAAGTCGGGGTGGCAGGCGTGAGCCGGTCGCGTCGGCGCCGTGGCGCCGCCGAGTCGCTGGGCTCGGTCGTCCTCGGATTCGAGTCGGTCGTCGTCTTCCTCGGCGGACTCACCGTGTACGGACTCGACCCGCTGCCCGCCGCCGTCCCGGCCTGGTGGGGTGTCGTCGTCGGCTCGGTCCTGGCCGTCGTGATGATCCTCACGGCCGGTCTGCTCCGTCACCGCTGGGGGATCGCCCTCGGCTGGGCGCTGCAGGTGATCCTCGCACTCGGGGCCTTCCTCGTGCCCGCGCTCGCGATCGTCGCGCTCATTTTCGGCGGCATGTACGCGTATGCGACGATCAAGGGGTCGGCGCTGGACCGCCGCAATGCGGCTCTGGCAGCCGACCGAACGAACGGAGAATGACCATGCCCACCGAAGAGACCCTCGTCCTCGTCAAGCCCGACGGCGTCGCTCGCGGCCTCACCGGCGCGATCCTCGCCCGCATCGAGGCGAAGGGCTACGCCCTGGTCGACATCCGTCTGGTCGAGCCCGACCGCGAACGCCTCGAGAAGCACTACGCCGAGCACGCGGGCAAGCCGTTCTACGAGCCCCTCCTGGAGTTCATGCAGAGCGGCCCGTCGGTCGCCATCCGCCTCGCGGGCAACCGTGTCATCGAGGGTTTCCGATCCCTCGCCGGTACGACCGACCCGACGACGGCCGCACCCGGCACCGTCCGCGGCGACCTCGGTCGTGACTGGGGCCTCGCCGTCCAGCAGAACCTCGTCCACGGCTCCGACAGCCCGGAGTCCGCGGCGCGCGAGCTGGGGATCTGGTTCGGCTGACGAGCAGCTCGCGGCATCCAGCCCGCGAGTCGATCCGCATCGCGCGATCGGCTCGCGGGCTTTGTCGTGGGGTCAGAGGAAGCTGAGCCAGTCGAGGCGGATCTGAGCAATCACCGCGATGGCCACGTAGCTGAGCACGGCCATCAGCGGCACCCAGCCGCTCAGTGTGCCCGCGACCTCGCGGGCGCGGCGCGAGAGGGGGACGACCCCCGAGCGCAGCAGGTGCAGCGTCACCGCGTAGAAGCTCGGAATCGTGACGAACCAGGTGACCATGCACCACGGGCAGAGCGTTCCGATCGAGAAGATGCTCTGCGAGATCAGCCACACGATGAAGCCGAAGGCGAACGCCATGCCGGCCCAGAACAGCATCCAGAACCATCGCGCGAACCGGGCGCCCGCGAGGACCGCCGCACCCACCACGATCGGCGCGACCCAGCCGGTCAGTCCGAGCAGCGGATTGGGGAAGCCGAACACCGATCCCTGCGGCGACGCGAGATTGGCGCCGCACTGCACGACGATGTTGAAGTCGCAGGATGCCGAATCGCTCGGATTCTGCAGCAGGTGGATGCGCTCGGCGGTCAGCGCGAAGGCCGCGATCCACCCGATGACACCGGCGGCGATGAGCCAGATGGCGAGGGCGACCGGTCGGTGATGCGTGCGGGGAGCGGCCATGATCGCGATTATCCCATCGGCGTCGATGCGTCCGCCGAGAGAGCCGAGACGGGCGGGTCCCACACTCCGGCGCGCGAGATGCGATACTGGTCGTCGATGCACAATCGCGGCCGCGTCGCGAACCGCATCAGCTGAGACTTCGGGCAACGGATGCCCATCGCAGACCGCGCCGAGAGCCGGCTGCACACCGAGTGAGTTCGCGGCTCGTCCTTCCGGAGCGGCGCCGCCAGAGAATTGCCGGATGGCGCGCGGTGCCGTCCGAAGAGGAGTACGCCAGTGATGGCCGATGATCGCAACGACGTCAATGAGTCCGACAACCCGGCCGAGCCGGTAGACCCCGCAGCGGCGGAGCTCGCGGCGGCGGTCGCCTCGATCGACGCCACCGAGGAGCACATCGACAGCGGACGGGCCACGGACGCTGACGAGGCGCCGCAGGATGAAGCTCGGGCGGAGGAGCCCGCTCCGGCGGAGGAGCCCGCTCCGGCGGAGGAGCCCGCTCCGGCGGAGGAGCCCGCTCCGGCGGAGGAGCCCGCTCCGGCGGAGGAGCCCGCTCCGGCGGATGAGCCCGCTCCGGCGGATGAGCCCGCCCCGGCGGATGAGCCCGCTCCCGCGGATGAGCCCGCCCCGGCGGATGAGCCCGCTCCCGCGGATGAGCCCGCTCCCGCGGATGAGCCCGCTCCCGCGGAGGAGCCCGCTCCCGCGGAGGAGCCCGCTCCCGCGGAGGAGCCCGCTCCCGCGGATGAGCCCGCTCCGGAGGAGGCGGCGCCGGTCACGGCCGTGTCGCTCGGTCTCCTGCCGGCCGAGTTCGTCTCGGCCGTGTCGACCGCGCTGCACTTCTACGCCCCGGAGGTCGTGCCGCTTCCCGCACGGATCGACGAGGAGGACGACGACGATGCCGGAACGGGCGTCGCCGCCGGCTCGTCCTCGCGCCGCCGCGGCCGTCGTCGCGGCGGATCGGGAGACACCGACGAGCAGCAGCCCCGCCAGCGTGCCGTCGAGCTGATCACCGAGCCCCAGCGCATCAAGGGGTCGACCCGTCTCGAGGCCAAGAAGCAGCGTCGCCGCGACGGCCGTGAGGCCGGTCGTCGCCGCACGGTCGTCACCGAGGCGGAGTTCCTCGCACGCCGCGAGGCCGTCGACCGCGTCATGATCGTGCGTTCGAAGAACGGCCGCATCCAGATCGCCGTGCTCGAGGACAACGTGCTCGTGGAGCACTACGTCGCGCGGAACCAGGACGCGTCGCTCATCGGCAACGTCTACCTCGGCCGCGTGCAGAACGTGCTGCCGAGCATGGAGGCGGCCTTCGTCGACATCGGCCGCGGACGCAACGCTGTGCTCTACTCGGGCGAGGTCGACTGGGATGCCGTCGAGACCGGCAACCAGCCGCGGCGCATCGAACTCGCGCTGAAGTCGGGCGACCGCGTGCTGGTGCAGGTCACGAAGGACCCCGTCGGGCACAAGGGCGCACGCCTGACCAGTCAGATCTCGCTCCCCGGCCGATACCTCGTGTACGTCCCCGGCGGCGCCATGAACGGCATCTCGCGGAAGCTCCCCGACACCGAGCGCGCGCGCCTCAAGCGCATCCTCAAGGAGGTGCTGCCCGAATCGAGCGGCGTCATCGTCCGCACGGCCGCGGAGGGCGCGACCGAGGAGCAGCTCACCCGCGACGTGCAGCGTCTGACGTCGCAGTGGGAGCACATCAGCTCGCAGGTCGAGAAGCAGCAGGCGCCCGCGCTGCTGCACAGCGAGCCCGACCTCCTCGTCAAGATCGTCCGCGACGTGTTCAACGAGGACTTCTCGCGCATGCTCATCCAGGGCGATGACGCGCACGCCACCATCACCGCCTACCTCACGGGCGTCGCGCCCGACCTGCTCGAGCGCATCGAGAAGTACGAGGACGAGCAGGACCCCTTCGACGCGTTCCGCGTCACGGAGCAGATCGAGAAGGCGCTCGACCGGAAGGTCTGGCTGCCGTCGGGTGGATCACTCGTCATCGACCGAACCGAGGCCATGACGGTCGTCGACGTGAACACCGGCAAGTTCGTCGGCTCGGGCGGCAACCTCGAGGAGACGGTCACGAAGAACAACCTGGAGGCGGCCGAGGAGATCGTGCGACAGCTCCGGCTTCGCGACATCGGCGGCATCATCGTCGTCGACTTCATCGACATGGTGCTCGAGTCCAACCGCGACCTCGTCCTGCGGCGACTGATCGAATGCCTGAGCCGCGACCGGACGAAGCACCAGGTCGCGGAGGTGACGTCGCTGGGTCTCGTCCAGATGACCCGCAAGAAGCTCGGGCTGGGTCTCCTGGAGACCTTCAGCGAGGCGTGCGACGTCTGCGCCGGCCGGGGGGTCATCGTGCACCACGATCCGGTCGTGAAGCACCGTGGTCCTTCGTCTCAGAACGGCAACGGCTCCGGCCGTCGCGGCGGCCGCGGCAACGCTCCGGCGGCTGCGCCCGCGGGCGGCGGCACGCACACGATCACCGAAGGTGCGAAGAGCGCGCTCGCCCAGATCGCCGCCTCGACGATCCATCCGTCGGCGATCGAGGATGCCGCGACCGACGCGCCCGTCGTCGTCGAGGCCGAGCAGGCTCCCGCGGAGCGGCCCAAGAAGCCGCGGCGCAAGAAGACCGAGCCGAAGACGCCGCGCACGGAGAAGGATCTGCTCCTGGACTCGGTGCTCAACGCGCTGCCCGAGCCCAAGGCGCCCGGTCAGGGGCGCGGCCGTCGTCGCGTCACCACCGCCGGACTGAGCGGTACGCCGGTCTCCACCGCACCCGCGACCGAGAACTGATCGCCGTCGAACGCCGCGGGTGCGCGATCAGCGCCCGCGGCGTTCGCGTGCCGTGATGCGGAGTCCCGAGCCGATGAGCCGCCGCACGAGCTCACCTCCGGAGACGAACTCCGCCCCGCCGGCCACGAGACGGTCGAAGGCGGCGTCGGGCACGTCGTAGTGATCGAGATCGAAGCTGCGGCCGGGGAGATCGTGCGCGCGAGCGAATGCGTGCAGCTCATCGAGGCTGGTGTCGCTGACCAGGTGCGACCACAGCCGACCGTGCGCCGGCCACCGGGGTGCGTCGATGAGGATGGCCACCCTCCGATCCTACGAACGCGAGGCGGGACATCGGGCGGCCCGCGACACACCCGGGCGAGCTTTTGCCGGATGTCGCGGCATCCGGTAAAGTGGACCCTTGGTGCACCGAGTTCGCCGGCCTCCGGCCGCGGATCGACTCGTACAGGACGGCTGTGGTCGTCGGCACCAAGACTTCCCCGTCCTGCACGGACAGAGTCTCGCAAAGACAATCGGAGCCGAGCGCTCCACAGAAGAAACAGGTGTGAAGTGGTTTACGCAGTTGTGCGCGCCGGCGGCCGTCAGGAAAAGGTCGAGGTCGGCACGATCGTCGTCCTGGACCGTCAGGCGGCCTCGGTCGGCGACAAGCTCGAGCTTCCCGCCGTCCTCCTCGTCGACGGCGACGCCGTGACGACCGACGCCGACAAGCTCGCGAAGGTCACTGTCACCGCTGAGGTCCTCGGCGAGGAGCGCGGCCCGAAGATCGTGATCCAGAAGTTCAAGAACAAGACCGGCTACAAGAAGCGCCAGGGCCACCGTCAGGACCTCACGCGCGTCAAGATCACCGGCATCAAGTAAGCCAGGGAGACGCAGAGATGGCACACAAAAAGGGCGCAAGCTCCACCCGCAACGGTCGTGACTCCAACGCTCAGCGCCTCGGCGTGAAGCGCTTCGGCGGTCAGGCCGTCAACGCCGGCGAGATCCTCGTCCGCCAGCGCGGCACGCACTTCCACCCGGGCGCCAACGTCGGCCGCGGTGGCGACGACACGCTGTTCGCTCTCGCGGCGGGCGCTGTCGAGTTCGGCACGAAGGGCGGCCGCAAGGTCGTCAACATCGTGGCGGCCGCCGAGTAACTCGGTACAGACCACTTCGCGGCGAGGGGCGGGCTTCGGCTCGCCCCTCGCCCTGTTTTCAGGAGGCACCAGATGGTGACGTTCGTCGACCGCGTGACACTGCACCTGCGTGCGGGCAAGGGCGGCAACGGCTGCGTCTCGGTGCGCCGTGAGAAGTTCAAGCCCCTCGCCGGCCCCGATGGCGGCAACGGCGGCAGCGGCGGCGACGTCGTCCTCGTCGCCGACCCCCAGGTGACGACGCTGCTGTCGTATCACCACTCGCCCCACCGCTCCGGCGGCAACGGGGGCTTCGGCATGGGCGACAATCGCGCCGGTGCCGCGGGGGAGCACCTCGAGCTGCCGGTTCCCGTCGGAACGGTCGTGAAGGACCCGAACGGCGAGACGCTCGTCGACATGGTCACTCCCGGCATGCGCTTCGTGGCCGCTCCCGGCGGCCAAGGCGGCCTCGGCAACGCCGCGCTCGCCTCGCCGAAGCGCAAAGCACCCGGCTTCGCTCTTCTCGGCACCCCCGGGTGGGAGGGCGATGTCCAGCTCGAGCTGAAGGTCGTCGCCGACATCGCCCTCGTCGGATTCCCCTCCGCGGGCAAGTCGAGCCTCGTCGCCGCGGTCTCGGCGGCACGCCCCAAGATCGCCGATTATCCGTTCACGACGCTCCACCCGAACCTCGGCGTCGTTCAGGCGGGCGATGTCCGCTACACGATCGCCGATGTCCCGGGGCTCATCGAAGGCGCGAGCGAAGGACGCGGCCTCGGACTGGAGTTCCTCCGTCACGTCGAGCGGTGCTCGGCCCTCGTCCATGTGCTGGACTGCGCGACCCTCGAACCGGGGCGCGATCCGCTCACCGACCTCGACGTCATCCTCGCCGAACTCGGCGCGTACCCCGTCCCCGAGGGGCAGGTGCCGTTGCTCGAGCGCCCGCAGCTCATCGCTCTGAACAAGACCGACGTGCCCGAGGCGCGCGATCTGGCCGACCTCGTGCGCCCCGATCTGGAGGCGCGCGGCTACCGCGTCTTCGAGGTCTCGACGGTCAGCCGCCACGGCCTGCGGGAACTGTCCTTCGCCATGGCCGAGCTCGTCGCGGAACACCGCGCAGCGGTGGCAGAGCAGCCGCAGGCCGAGCGCGTCGTCATCCGGCCGAAGGGGTCGGAGCGCGAGTTCACGGTGCGCGTCGAAGGCGGCACGTACGGCAACATCTATCGGATCCTCGGAGCCAAGCCGGTGCGCTGGGTCCAGCAGACCGATTTCCAGAACGAGGAGGCGGTGGGCTTCCTCGCCGACCGCCTCGACAAGCTCGGCGTCGAAGACGAGCTCTTCCGTGCCGGCGCGGCACCGGGTTCGACCGTCGTGATCGGCGAGGGCGACGGAATCGTCTTCGACTGGCATCCCTCGCTCTCCTCTGCGGCCGAGCTCATGACCGCGCCGCGCGGCACCGACCCGCGTCTGGACATGAGCACTCGCCGCACCTCGAGCGAGCGCCGCGATCGCTACCACGAGCGGATGGACGCCAAGGCAGAGGCACGGGCAGAGCTCGAAGCCGAACGACGCGCCGAGAAGGCGCGACCCGCCGACGAACGAGGTGTCGACGAGGGCGAGGCGTGAGCCTGAACTCGCGCTCCGAGCTGAGCGGTGCGCGTCGTGTCGTGGTGAAGGTCGGCTCGTCGTCGATCAGCGGCGCGAACGCCGACAAGATCGAGTCGCTCGTGGATGCTCTCGCGGCCGCGCACGCGCGGGGGACGGAAGTCGTCCTCGTGTCGTCGGGAGCGATCGCGACGGGGATGCCGTACCTTCGCCTCGAGGAGCGACCCACCGATCTCGCGACACAGCAGGCGGCGGCCGCCGTCGGTCAGAACGTCCTGGTCTACCGCTATCAGAACGCCCTCCGCGAGTTCGGGATCGTCGCCGGTCAGGTCCTTCTCACCGCGGGGGACTTCGAGGACCCGACCCATCGCTCCAACGCCCGTCGGGCGATGGAGCGTCTGCTCGGTCTGCGCATCCTGCCGATCGTCAACGAGAACGATACCGTCGCGACCCACGAGATCCGTTTCGGCGACAACGACCGGCTCGCGGCACTCGTGTCCCGGCTGATCGGCGCCGATGCCCTCGTGCTGCTGAGCGACATCGCCTGCCTGTACACCCGGCCGCCGAGCGAGCCCGACGCTCGTCCGATCCATGAGGTCCCGTTCTCCGATGACCTCAGCGGGTACGAGTTCGGCGCCACCGTCGTCAACAGCGTCGGGACCGGCGGCGCTGCCACCAAGGCGTCCGCTGCGCGGCTCGCCGCCGCCGGCGGGGTGGCAGCACTCGTGACGAGTATCGACCTCGCCGATCAGGCCCTCGCCGGTGCCGACATCGGCACGTGGTTCGAGGCCGACCCGGCCGCGCCGCCGCACGTGGCGACCGGCACGGTCACCGTGCCGGCCGGCTGAACCGCCGTCACTAGACTGGGGCCATGAGCACCGTTGTCTCCGGCGTCTCGGAGCGCCTGCACGCGGCGCGCCGAGCCGCGCGCCAGATCGGCCTGCTGAGCGACGAGCGGAAGGCCGCCGTGCTCGCGCGCATCGCGGATGAGATCGTCGCCGCGTCGGAGGACATCGTCGCCGCGAACTCGGTCGATCTCGAACGCGGTGACGCCGACGGGATCGCCGCGGGCCTGCGCGATCGTCTCCTCCTGAATCGTGATCGCATCGTCGCCCTCGCGGACGCGGTGCGCTCCGTCGCCGCGCTGCCCGACCCGGTCGGTCGGGTCATCGACGAGCGCTTCCTTCCGAGCGGGGTGCGGCTCCAGAAGGTGTCGGTGCCGTTCGGCGTCGTCGCGTCCATCTACGAGGCGCGTCCGAACGTCACCGTCGACATCACGGCGCTGGCGCTGCGCTCGGGCAACGCGGTGGCGCTGCGCGGCGGGTCGGCGGCGCTCGAGACGAACGCCGCTCTCGTCCGCGCGATGCGCTCCGCGCTCGAGAGCGAAGGCGTGGATCCCGACGGCATCCAGACGGTCGACGACTTCGGGCGCGAGGGCGCTCGCGCGCTGATGCGCGCGCGCGGACTGGTCGATGTCCTCGTGCCGCGGGGAAGCGCGCAGCTGATCGAGACCGTCGTGACGGAGTCGACCGTGCCGGTCATCGAGACCGGCGCGGGTGTCGTGCACATCGTGCTCGACGAATCGGCCCCCCTCGACTGGGCACGCGACATCGTCGTCAACGCGAAGGTCCAGCGCCCGAGCGTCTGCAACGCGGTGGAGACCGTCCTCGTCGTGCGCGCGGCCGCGGAGCGGCTCATCCCCGCCGTCGCCGGCGCCCTGGTCGAGGCGGGTGCGACGGTGCACGGCGACGCCGAGGTGCAGCGACTCGTGCCGGACGCCGTCCCGGCCGTCGACGCGGATTGGGGGACCGAGCACATGAGCCTCGACCTCTCGATGCGCGTCGTGGACGATCTCGACGAGGCGCTGGCGCACATCCGCCGGTATTCGACGATGCACACCGAGTCGATCATCACCGCCGACGACGGCAACGCGGAGCGCTTCCTCGCAGAGGTGGATGCCGCTGTCGTCATGGCGAACGCCTCGACGCGCTTCACGGACGGCGGCGAGTTCGGCTTCGGTGCCGAGGTCGGCATCTCGACGCAGAAGCTGCACGCCCGTGGGCCGATGGGCCTTCCCGAATTGACCAGCACGAAGTGGCTCGCGCGCGGCGCCGGGCAGACCCGCGCCTGACCGCCTAAACTAGGACGAGCGCCGCCGCGCGAAACCGAACGGAGCCCCGATGACCCTCGCCACGATCGCCGCCATCGCCGCTGAGCAGACCGAGCACCACGGCAATGTGCAGGCGGAGACGATGATCTTCGGAGTGATCGCGCTCGTGATCTTCCTGAGCCTCGGTCTCGTCACCCTGTCGTACCGCAACGTGTCCAACCGCCACGCGGGCAAGGCCGAGGCCTACGCCGCGAAGCACGCGCCGCAGCTCACGCAGTCGGGGAACGGCCACCACTGAGGTCGCATCCATGACGGGAACACGTGCGCCGCGCATCGGCGTGATGGGCGGCACGTTCGACCCGATCCACCACGGTCACCTCGTGGCCGCGAGCGAGGTGGCGCAGTCCTTCGATCTCGACGAGGTCGTCTTCGTGCCGACCGGTACGCCTTGGCAGAAGTCGTTCGTCTCTCCGGGCGAGGATCGCTATCTCATGACGGTGATCGCGACGGCATCCAACCCGATGTTCACGGTCAGTCGGGTCGACATCGACCGCGACGGGCCCACCTACACGATCGACACACTCCGCGATCTGAAGGCGCAGCGGCCCGACGCCGACTTCTTCTTCATCACCGGAGCCGATGCGATCGCGCAGATTCTCAGCTGGAGGGACCATGATGAGCTCTGGGAACTCGCGCATTTCGTGGCGGTCTCCCGCCCCGGGCACACCCTGAGCAGCGCAGGCCTCCCCAGCGAGGACGTGAGTCTTCTCGAGATCCCCGCGCTCGCGATCTCCTCGACCGATTGCCGGGCGCGCGTCGGACGCGGTCACCCGGTGTGGTACCTCGTTCCCGACGGGGTCGTCCAATACATTGCGAAGCACCATCTCTATCGGAGTAAGGCATGAGCGAGAACGAGAACGAGAACGAGCACCAGCCACCGTCGTCTCCCCAGCTCACCCGTCGGCAGCTGCGCGAACTGCGCAACACCGCGTCGACGCCCATCATCATGGGCGATCCGGAACAGGCCGATGCCGACGCCTCGGCCCAGGGTGCGGACAGCGACGGCTCCCGCGGCGACGATCTCGCCGGCGGTCGGAGCGAGGCGGGAGCGACACCCGCACCGTCGGCTCCGCTGCCGCGTCCCGCCGACGATGCCGTGATCGCCGATGTTCCCGTGTTCGACCCCTCGGTCGACCTCGGTTCGCCCGCCCTCACGCGTCGTCAGGCCCGTCAGCAGGAGAAGATCCGAACCGCCTCGGTCCCCATCATCGCGCCGGAGGCGGCGGAGGCGGATGCCGCCGACCGGCTCGCGGTCGCCGGCGACGACAGCGCGGACCAGAGCAAAGACACCGACGAGAGCGTCGAGACCGACGAGAGCGTCGAGACCGACGAGAGCGTCGAGACCGACGAGAGCGTCGAGACCGACGAGAGCGTCGAGACCGACGAGAGCGTCGAGACCGACGAGAGCGTCGAGACCGACGAGAGCGACAACACCGACGAGAACGTCGAGAGCGTCGACGAGCTGCTCTCCGGGTCGTCCGGCGAGGGTGAGGACGCGTCCGACGAGGACGAACCGATCGTCGCCGGAGACGAGCGCACGGCAGCCGACGTCGAGTCCACCGTGGCCGACGACGGCGAGGCAGCGGAGCGCGAGCCGACGATCCTCGACGACGAGCCGGTGCCGGCCGAAGACGATGTCGACGAAGAGCGCCACGTGGTCTCCGAGGATCTCGGTGCCGCCCTGCTGAGCGGAGACATCGCCGCCGCGCCCGGGGGGGACGTGCCGGCGTCCTTCGACCAGCTGATCTCCCGCAGCGCTGCCGCGACCGGCGCGTTCACCGCGCCGAACGCGCTCATCCTCACGCAGTCGCCGGATGACGGACCCCTCGTCGCCCCGGTGACCGCGACGGGCGAAGTGCTCATCACGGGGACTTTCGCGCTTCCCGAGAACTACGGCTCGACGGGCGTCGTGCCCGGTTCCGCCGACGGCAAGGAGGTGGACGCCGTTCTCATCGACGGCGAGCTCCCCGCGTCCTCGTCACCCACACCGATCGCCGCGAGCGCGGCGATCTCCACGATCAAGAGCGCCGAGGACGTCATCCGTCCGCCGGCGCCGGAGAAGGGCAGTCGCTGGATGTTCGCCCTTGCCATCACGGCCGGCGTGCTCGCCGCCGCGCTGGTGGGCGTCCTCATCTACGCGCTGGCCACAGGAGTGTAAGTCATGTCATCACCCGCAGTCATCGAGATGGTCGGCATCGCCGCCGCGGCCGCCGACAGCAAGGGAGGCGAGGACCTCGTCGCCCTGGACGTGTCGCAGCCGCTGCCCCTGGTCGACGCGTTCCTGCTCGTCAGCGGCAGCAGCGAGCGGAACGTCGCCGCGATCGCGGACGCGGTCGAGGAGGCAATGCTCGAGGCCGGTCACAAGCGTCTGCGCCGTGAGGGCCGCACCGAGTCGCGCTGGGTGCTGATCGACTTCGGTGACCTCGTCGTCCACGTCTTCCACGACGAGGAGCGGATCTACTACGGGCTCGAGCGCCTGTGGAAGGACTGCCCGGTCATCCCCGTGGAGCTCGCCGTGGTCGGGAGCACGTCCGACGATGTAGTAAGCTAGACGAGTTGCCGCGAGAGCGGGAACGAGGGCCTGTGGCGCAGCTGGTAGCGCACCTGCATGGCATGCAGGGGGTCAGGGGTTCGAGTCCCCTCAGGTCCACCGAAAGCCCCCCGGTTCATCGGGGGGCTTCTTGGTTTTCAGTCCTGATCTGTGGTTCCTCGCACGAGGCGAGCGAGCGGCCCCTCCGGAAGCGCGATCCAGCCCTCCCGGCGCGCAGCCTCGAGGTGAGCAGTACTCGGCCTCTCGAAGAGACCGCGGCCGGCGGCGCGCGTCGCGAGTGATGCGATGACGGCATCGAACGCGTCGGCCGAGCTGACCATCAGTCGTTCGAGAGGACCGAGCGTGAGCCACGGTGCCTCCGCGTGCAGGCGCCCGATCAGCGTCTCGCGCGCCGAATGCGACGTCTTGTAGCCGCGCGTGTCGAACCCCCAGCCACGAAGCGCAGCACCGGGGTAGACCTCGAAGACGCCGTCCTCGCCCGAGCGGCGGAGCGGGGGCCCGTCGGGGCGCAGGCGGTGGAGGAGACCCGCGCAACGGAGCGCGGTCACACCGAGGCGATCGGTGGAGACGCTCAACGGCCAGCGGTTCGTCTTCTCGTGCACGACGAAATCCGTCACCCGGTAGGCGAGGGACCGGCGCCACTCGGGACCGCCGTCGACCTCTCGCGGGTCCGTGACGCCGTGCGCGTGCGCGGAGACGAACGCGACGAAGGAGTCCGGCCAGCCGAGCGGACAGTCGATCCCCACGACGTCGGCGGCATCCGCCAGCTCGACGATGTCCGCGTCATCGAGGCCGACCCGGAGATCGGTGAGGGTGGCCTCCCCGTTCCGCCAGGAGATCAGCGCCCCCGCCGTACCGGCGGGGGCGGCGGCGAGATCGATGCCCAGGGTGTCCACGAACTCAGCGCCTCACCGACATGGACGCATCAGGGGCGGTCTTCGCACCGAGGCCAGGCATCACGCGACGACATCGTCGGCGGCGCCGTCCGGAACACCGACGGCGTCCAGGACGGCGCCTCGCAGGAGCTGCGAGCGCTCGCTCAGCGCGCGCTGCTCGCGCACGTAGCGAGCCTTGCCCTCCGCGGTCTCGATGGGCACCGGTGCGTAGCCCCAGCCGGTCAGGTCGTACGGCGAGGCGCGCATGTCGAGCTCGCGGATGTCGCGCGCGAGTTCGAACGCGTCGAGGAGGAGGTGGCCGGGAACGAGCGGGCCGAGCTTGACGATCCACTTGTAGACGTCCATACCGGCGTGCAGGCAGCCGGGCTGTTCCCGAGCGCTGACGCCGACTCGATCGAGTACCTCTCGATTGCGCGGGACGGCCTCCGCGGTGAAGAAGCGGAAGGCGTCGAAATGGGTGCAGCGCAGCTCGGAGGCGGCGACGACCTCGTCGGTACCGGCCGGCCCCAATCGCAGCGGGAGGTCGTGCCGTAGGTGATCGGCTCGGTAGACCATCGCCCATTCGTGGAGGCCGAAGCAGCCGAACTGAGCGGTCCGTGCCCGTGTGGCGCGAAGCAGCCCCACGACACCGCGGTACAGCTGGCCTCTCTCGTCGCGGAAACGCGGGTCGTCGACGACCGCTCCCGTGTCGCCGACCGGCGCGTACCACCGCCAGGCGCGGCGCTCGTCGGCATCCTCGAGCACGACGCCGATGCCCGGGTGCCACCGGCGGAGAACCGCGGGCTTGTAGGAGTAGTACGTGAAGAGGAAGTCCTCGACCGGATGCTTCTCGCCGCGGGAAGCCCGACGGCGGTGTGCCGACGTCAGCGCGAGTGCGCGTTCGTCGTGCGTCTCCGCGAGCCCTCGCCATTCCGACGCCGGGACGGCGACGACCGCGCGCGCGGGCCCGAGCATCACTCCGCGCTCGACGCGCTCGACGCAGCGCCGTCCGCTGCGGTCGCCGCTGTCGTCCCGTCGACGGGGTCGATGAGCGACGGGTCGTCGTTGCGCACGTTCCCGACGGCCTTGCCGACCGGAACGGCGATCAGCTCGTCGGCACGAGCCGGCGCGGCATCGACGACGGCGTCGAGCAGGTCTCCGGCATACTCGGTGGTCGGGTCGAGCCACACGTCGGCGTGATCGGCGTCGATGAACAACGGCATCCGGTCATGGATGGATCCGAGTTCACCGACGGCATCCCGCGTGAGAATCGTGAAACTCAGCAGCCAACGCTGCGGGTCGTCCGCGGCGCGCGCGTCGTCCTTCCACCACTCGTACAGCCCGGCGAGCAGCAGCGGCTCGTCGGCTTCGGGGCGGATGTAGAACGGCGTCTTGCCGCCGGCATCCGTCCGCCATTCGTAATAGCCGGATGCCGGGATCACGGCGCGGCGCGCGGCGAGGGCGCCGCGGAACATCGGCTTGTCGGCAGCCTCCTCGGACCGTGCGTTGAACGCGCGGGACCCGATCGAGGGGTCCTTCGCCCACGGGGGAACGAGCCCCCATCGCGCGGCGGCGATGCGGCGGGTCGGCGGCTCGGTCTTGGCCGAGTCGAGCACGATCGCCGCCCGCGCCGTCGGCGCGATGTTGAACGAGGGAGCGGGCAGGTCGTCGGCGACGACGTCGGCACGCAGCACTCCGGCGAGCTCGGAGCCGACACGAGCCACCACGAATCGACCGCACATCACTCCAGCGTACGCGGGGCCGCCGACACCGTGCCCGATGAGGCGGCGTCAGGTGCCCGGATGGACCCCGACGTCGGTGAGGCGATCGAGGAGCGCGGCGCCGTCCGAGCCGGTCACCCACGGCACGTCGGCCGCGGCGTGGTCGTTGACAGCCGTACGACCACCCGCGAGCACGGCCTCGGCGGGGGAGAGCCGGCGGATCGCCACCCCGCGGACGCGGTCGGGGTGCTCGCTCGCGAACGCCGTGTAGAGCGCGTCGTCGTGCTGACCGTCGTCGCCGACGAGCAGCCAGCGGATATGCGGGAACTCCTTCGCGAGGCGCTGCAGATTCTCCGCCTTGTGGTCCTGTCCGCTGCGGAACCAGCGATCGTGGGTCGGGCCCCAGTCGGTGAGGAGCATCGGTCCCGAGGGGAAGAGGTGGCGGCGCAGGAAACGCATGAGCGTCGGGGCGACGTTCCAGGCGCCCGTCGACAGGTAGATCACGGGGGTGCCGGGCCGGTCGCGGGTGAGCCGCTCGAGCATGACGGCCATGCCGGGGACCGGCTGCCGCGCGTGCTCGTCGAGGACGAAGGAGTTCCAGGCGGCGACGAACGGGCGGGGGAGGGCGGTCACCATCACGGTGTCGTCGATGTCCGACACGATGCCGAAGTCGACGTCGGACGAGACGATGAAGACGCGGGTCTCGATGACATCCGATCCCTCGACGGACATCGAGATCGTCTGCCAGCCGGGGGTGAGGTCACCCGGCAGCTCGACGTCGATCACACCGCCGCGGTCGGCGACCACGTCGTGCGTGACGCCGTCGACCTCGATGCTCACCTGCGCGAAGGCGACGGGCACCGAGGCGAAGCTGCGCCACCCGCGGACGCTGGCGTACTCGCCGCCGCCGAGGGGCTTGACCTTCGGCGCGATGAGGACGCGGCCGAGGACGCGGACCCAGCCCTCGCCGCCGTACCCCGGGAATGCGGCGACCGTCGGGCGCTGCCCGCGTGCTCGTGCACGGCGCTCGCGCCAGGAGTGGAATCGCCGCTCGACGCGCGCGAGCCAGAGGATGTTCTTCCGCGGTGTCGATGGCATCGGTTCAGTCTTTCATGCCATCGCCGTCGGGCGAGGCATCACGCGCGGTGGCGAGGTGGCGGGCCTCCCGCCGCGAGATCGTCTTCTTGATCAGGACCACGAGCAGCAGGAATGCGACGATCACGGCGACGAAGAGATAGCCCGCGTACTGGATGTTGTCGGAGACCTCGCGGTACGTGTTCGCCGCAGCGGCGACGACCCCGACGTAGAGCGACGACCAGATGATGCACGCCGGAGTCGTCCAGGCGAGGAAGCGGCGGTACGAGTAGCCGCTCATGCCGACCGTGAGCGGGACGAGCGAATGGAGGATGGGGAGAAAGCGCGAGAGGAAGATCGCCGGCCCCCCGCGGCGGCGCAGATACAGCTCCGAGCGCACCCAGTTCCGCTCGCCGATGCGCCGGCCCAGACGCGAGAACCGGAACCGGGGACCGAGCCACCGTCCGAGGAAGAAGCCGATGCTCTCACCGGTGAGGGCGCCGACGACCACGACCGCTGCGAGGACGATTCCCTCGCCCACACCGTCCACGGCGGTGGCCGCGACGATGACGACGGTGTCGCCGGGAACGATCAGTCCGATGAGCACACTGGTTTCGAGCATGATGGCGATCCCCGCGACGATCGTCCGCAGCACGGGGTCGATGCTCTGCACCGTGTTCAGAATCCCATCGAGGATCTCGTTCACCCTCCGAGCCTACGGGGGATGCCACGCCTCTAGCCTGGGATCGTGCCCGATACCCCTGCGACGCACCAGCGCGTCGCCTGGACCGACCCCGCCACCGTCTTCGCGGGAATCGTGAACTCGCACGCCTTCTGGCTCGACGGCGGCGTCGACGCCACCGGCGGCTGGAGCTGGGTCGGTGTCGGCGAGCCGGACGACCGGCCCGACGTGTCGTTCGCCTCGGCATCCCGGACCGGCCGGGTGCCCACGTCTCCCGCCGGTCCGTTCCTCGGCGGCTGGGTGGGCTGGGAGTCGTACGACGCGGCGGCCCTGCTCGCCGGTGCTCCCGCCCGAGTCGATGCCACGGCTCCCGCGAGCGCGTGGATGCGGGTGACCCGCCTCGTCGCGTTCGACCACGAGCATCGCGAGTGCTGGCTCGTGGCCGAGCCCCGCGAGATCGATGCCTTCGCCACCGAAGCGGCGGGGTGGGTCGAACGGGGAACGGCCTCCCTCGCCACCCGGCCCGCTCCGGCGCCCCAGCGCACCGCGGAGGCGCGTGTCGCACCCGATCGCTACGCCGAGCTCATCGGGGACTGCCGCGCGGCCATCCGGCGGGGCGACGCCTACCAGCTCTGCCTCACGACGCGCTTCAGCGTGACGGATGCCGCGGCCATCGACCCCCTCGACGTCTTCCTCCGCCTGCGGGCGGCGACCTCGTCACATCACGGCGGCCTCATCAGGATCGGCCGCTCCGCCCTCGCGAGCGCGAGCCCGGAGCGATTCATCCAGGTCGACGACGATCTGGTGCGGACGAGCCCGATCAAGGGGACGCGGCCCCGGGGGGAGGATCGCGTCGCCGACGACCGACTCGCCGCCGATCTTCTGTCGAGCCCGAAGGAGCGGGCGGAGAACGTCATGATCGTCGACCTCATGCGCAACGACCTGCAGCGCGTGTGCCGCCCGGGCAGCGTCGTGGTCGAGAAGCTGCTGACGGTCGAGTCCTACCCGGCCGTGCATCAGCTCGTGAGCACGGTCGTCGGGACGCTGGATCCGGGGACCGCGTTCGCCGACCTGCTGTCGGCGACGTTCCCGGCGGGCAGCATGACCGGGGCGCCGAAGCTGTCGGCCATGACGCTCCTCCACGGACTCGAGGGCGCCCCGCGCGGCGCCTACGCCGGGTGTTTCGGTTGGGTGGGCGCGGACGGTTCCGCGGCTGACCTGGCGATGGTGATCCGCAGTGTCGTCTTCCATCCGGGCGGCGCCTACGTCGGTGCCGGCGGCGGGATCACGTGGCTCTCGAACGCGGATGAGGAGGTCGCGGAGGTCGCGGTGAAGGCCCGCGCTCCGCTCGCCGCCCTGGGGGCGTCGCTGCCGCCCCGGTGGGCGGAACGGGTCCGGTAGCCTGGGAAGCCGCGCCCCCGGCGCGTTCCCCGCACTTCCCAGATAGGACCACCGGTGACCGGTAACCCGACTGATCGCGCCGCGCTGCCCGAGAACTCCGCCTTCGACGCCCACGCCATCCAGGCGAGATGGCAGCGGGCGTGGGCCGACGCAGACCCGTTCCGCGCGGGCGGCGACGCCGACACCCGTCCCCGTAAGTACGTCCTCGCGATGTTCCCGTACCCCTCCGGCGACCTGCACATGGGGCACGCCGAGAACTACCTCTACTCCGACATCGTGGCGCGCTTCTGGCGTCACCGGGGCTACAACGTGCTGCACCCGATCGGCTGGGACAGCTTCGGCCTGCCGGCCGAGAACGCCGCCATCAAGCGCGGCGCCGACCCGCGGGCGTGGACCTACGACAACATCGCGCAGCAGAAGTCGAGCCTGCACGAGTACGGCGTCTCGTTCGACTGGAGCCGCGTGCTCCACACGAGCGACCCCGAGTACTACACCTGGAACCAGTGGCTGTTCCAGAAGCTGCACGAGAAGGGCCTGGCCTACCGCAAGGAGAGCCCGGTCAACTGGTGCCCCAACGATCAGACGGTCCTCGCGAACGAGCAGGTCGTGGACGGTCACTGCGAACGCTGCGGCTTCGAGGTCGTGAAGAAGAAGCTGACGCAGTGGTACTTCAAGATCACCGACTACGCCGACCGCCTCCTCGACGACCTGAACCAGCTCGAGGGGTTCTGGCCGCAGAAGGTCATCCAGATGCAGCGCAACTGGATCGGCCGTTCCGTCGGGGCCGACATCGACTTCGCCATCGAGGGCCGGGACGAGAAGGTCACCGTCTTCTCGACCCGTCCCGACACGCTCCATGGCGCGACGTTCATGGTCGTCGCCCCCGACTCGGACCTCGCCGCCGAGCTCGCGGCCGGTTCGTCCGCCGAGGTCCAGAAGCGATTCGGCGACTATCTGCAGACCGTCCAGAAGACCAGCGAGATCGACCGACAGACCGCGGATCGGCCGAAGACCGGTGTGTTCCTCGACCGGTACGCCGTCAACCCGATCAACGGCGAGCGCCTCCCGATCTGGGCCGCGGATTACGTGCTCGCGGACTACGGCCACGGCGCGGTCATGGCCGTGCCGGCGCACGACCAGCGTGATCTCGACTTCGCCCGCGCCTTCGACCTGCCGGTGCGCGTCGTCGTCGACACCACAGCGCCGGTGACCGGCGCGATGCCGGTGATCGAGCTCGACGACGACGGCGTTCCCATCGACCCGGGCGCCGGTCTCGACGACGTCGACCCGGTGCGCACCGGAATCGCGCTCACCGGCGATGGTCGCATGATCAACTCCGGAGCGCTCGATGGGCTCAGCAAGCGCAACGCGATCGCGCGTGCCATCGAGCAGCTCGAGGCGAGCGGCACCGGCCGCGGAGCGAAGACGTACCGGCTCCGCGACTGGCTCATCTCGCGTCAGCGGTTCTGGGGGACGCCCATCCCGATGGTCCACACGGACGACGGGCGCATCCTGCCGGTTCCGGCCGACCAGCTGCCGGTGCAGCTCCCTTCGGTCGATGGGCTGGATCTGACCCCGAAGGGCACGTCCCCGCTCGGCGGGGCGACCGAGTGGGTCACGACGACCGATCCCGAGACGGGTGAGCCGGCGCGCCGCGACCCCGACACGATGGACACGTTCGTCGACAGCTCGTGGTACTTCCTGCGCTTCCTCTCGCCGAACGATCCCACGCAGGCGTTCGCGGCGCGCGAGGCCGACAAGTGGGGGCCGGTCGACTTCTACATCGGCGGCGTCGAGCACGCGATCCTCCACCTGCTCTACGCGCGCTTCATCACCAAGGCGCTCTTCGACATGGGGCTCGTGGAGTTCACGGAGCCCTTCTCGAGCCTGATCAATCAGGGCATGGTGATCCTCGACGGCGCGAAGATGTCGAAGAGCAAGGGGAACCTCGTGCTCTTCCAGGACGAGCTCGAAGCCCACGGCGCCGACGTGTTGCGCGTCGCGCTCGCCTTCGCCGGTCCCGTGGAGGACGACAAGGACTGGGCCGACGTCTCGACCACGGGGGCCGCGAAGTTCCTCGCGCGGGCGCTGCGGATCGCCGCGGACGTCGACAGCGAGACCGACGTCGTCTGGGCCGAGGGCGACGCCGGCCTGCGCCGTGTCACCCACCGCGTCTGGGCCGACGTCCCCGGCCTCGTCGAGCAGACGAAGTTCAACGTCGTCGTCGCACGCCTCATGGAGCTCGTGAACGCCACCCGCAAGGTCATCGACAGCGGCGCCGGCGCCGGCGACCCGGCGGTTCGCGAGGCAGCGGAGGCCATCGCCATGGTGCTGGACCTGTTCGCCCCGCACTCCGCCGAGGAGATGTGGTCGCTGCTGGGCTACCAGCCGTTCGTCGGCCTCGCGGTGTGGCGTCAGCCCGACCCGACGCTCCTCGTCGAGGAGTCGGTCACGGCCGTCGTGCAGATCGACGGCAAGGTGCGCGGCACGCTGAGCGTCTCCGCGAAGATCTCCGCCGACGAGCTCGAGGCGCGGGCGCGCGCTGACGAAAAGGTCGTCCGTGCACTGAACGGGCGCGAGATCGCGCGCGCCGTCGTCCGCGCGCCGAAGGTGGTCAGCTTCACCACGGCACGGTGAACGTTCCCGGGTGATCCTCCGGTGAGGACCCCGCGGCGGGGAGGACGGCGCGCTGCGCTCCCTCCCCGACGGTGTCTCCGGCGCGCCTGTCCACCGGGTTCGGCGGTGCGCGGCGAGGCGGGCGGACCGCCTCCGTAATCTGACCGGGTGGAGCCGGGCGAACGACGGGATCAGCGCCGCAGGATCGGTGCCGGCGCGGCCGTCGTCCTGGTCCTCGCGGTAGCGACCCTCACCGTCGTCGTCGGTCTGGTCCGCACGTCGTCGGCTTCGACGCAGAGCGAGCTGCCGGCGCCACAGGTGACCTCGACGACAGCGGATGCCGCGGCGTACGTCCACGTGTCGGGCGCCGTGGCTGCTCCCGGTCTGTACCGCCTCGCCGTCGACGCTCGGGTCGTCGACGCGGTCGCGGCGGCCGGGGGCTTCACACCGTCGGCCGATCGCGCTGCCGTCAATCTTGCCCGCCCGATCTCCGACGGCGAGCAGCTGATCGTCCCGGAGGTGGGCGCCGCGCCGGCTCCGGCTCCCGGCACCGTCGCGGGCGGCGGGGCGGACGCCGTCATCGATCTCAACACGGCGGACGCGGCTCTCCTCGAGACGCTGCCCCGGATCGGCCCCGCCCTTGCGCAGCGGATCGTCTCCTGGCGCGAGGAGAACGGGCGGTTCACGAACGTCGAGGATCTGCTGTCGGTCTCGGGCATCGGCGAGAAGCTGCTCGACGGGATCCGCGAGCGGGTGCGGGTATGACGGCTCGGCGGGCTGTGACGGCCGCACGGTCGGGGCGGCGCGCGCGACGCCGCGACCTGCGCCTTCTTCCGGTCGCCCTCGGGACATGGGCCGCAGCGCTGGTCTCGACGGCGGCGCCGGGCGCCGCGCCGGGGATGGCGGTGGCGGGCTGGAGCGCCGCTGCGACGGTGACGGGACTGCTGCTCGTCGGTCGAAGCGAACGAGCCGTGGCCGGTCGGAACGCCACACGTGGTGCCCCCGTCGTCATCGTGCTCGTGCTCGCGGCCGTTGCCGCCGTCGCGTCGGGTGTCGCGGCTGCCGAGCCGGTACGCGCTCGGGTCTCGGACCTGCCGATCGGGGGTGGGCGCGTCCTCACCGTCGACGCGGTCGTCTCGGGGAAGGTGGAGCGAAGTCCTTCGGGCTGGCGCTTCGACGCGGTGTCCGAGCGAGCGCAGGCGGGACAGGCGGTGGCCAACGCGGCGGTACCGATTGTCGTGCGATCGGCCGAGCGTCCGGACGGCCTCGACCTCGGATCGTCCGTGACGATCTCCGGTACCGCCTTCGCAGCCGGCCCCGGAGAGCGCGCGGTGCTCGTCGTGGACGCCACCGCCTCGCTCGAGGTCACGGGCGCACCGACGGGCGTGCTCGCCGTCGCCGCCGAGCTGCGAAGCGCCCTCGTCGCCGAAGCCCGCAGCCTGCCGCAGCCGGGCGGCGGTCTCGTCGCGGGGATGGCGGTGGGGGAGACGAGCGGCGTGTCGGAGGACCTCGATGCGGACATGAAGACCGCGTCCCTGTCGCATCTGACAGCGGTCTCGGGCGCGAACTGCGCGCTGATCGTCGTGATCGCGTACGGGCTCGTGGCTGCCTGCGGCGCACGACGGGGCGTCCGTGTCGCGACGGGAGGGGTGGCGCTCGGAGCCTTCGTCGTTCTGGTGACGCCGGAGCCGAGCGTCGTCCGCGCCGCCGCGATGGCCGGGATCGCCATGATCGCGCTGCTCCTCGGCCGCGCCGGCGCGGGGGTCTCCGTGCTCTGCCTCGCCGTCACCGTGGCGCTCGTCCTGGATCCGTGGCTCGCGGGGTCGGTGGGGTTCGGACTCTCCGCAGCAGCGACCGCGGCCCTTCTCCTGTTCGCCGGACCCATGGCCGACCGGCTCGGACGGGTGCTGCCCCGCCCGCTCGCCCTGGCGGTCGCCACCTCGCTGTCCGCCCAGTTGGCGGTCATGCCGCTGATCATCACCATCGATCCGCGGATGCCGGTCTACGCGGTGATCGCGAACATGCTCGCCGCGCCCGCAGCCCCGGTCGCCACCGTGCTGGGGCTCGCGGCGTGCCTGGCCGCTCCTGTCCCCGTGCTCGCAAGCGGCCTCTCAGCCCTCGCGTGGATCCCCTGCGCCTGGGTCGCGGCGATCGCCGGGACCGCCGCCGATCTGCCGTTCAGCTCCGTTCCGTGGGTTCCCGGGTGGGGCGGAGCCGTCCTCGCGGCACTCGTCTGCGCCGCCGCGCTCGCATGGCTCACCCTGCCGGTCGACACCGCGCGGCGGCGGTGGGCGCGAGCCGTCGTCGCGGTCGTCGTCGGCGTCGTCACCGGGAGCGCGCTCCTCGCGGGGCCGATCACGCGCGCGAACACCCCGACCGATTGGGCGATCGTCGCCTGCGACGTCGGGCAGGGCGACGCCGTGCTGCTGCGCTCGGCGGGTCGGGTCGCCCTGGTCGACACCGGCCCCGACCCCGATGCCCTCGGGCGATGCCTCGACCGCTTCGGCGTCGGCGTCGTCGACATCCTCGTGCTCACGCATTTCGACCTCGACCATCGGGGTGGTGTCGACGCTGTCGTGGGTCGCGTCGGGGCGGTGCTCCACGGGCCGGTGAGCCGCGGCGACGACCAGAGTGCGCTGGCGATGCTCGGCGGGGGAGGGGCGCGCGTGATCCCGGTCGCGGCGGGCGTGAGCGGGACGCTCGGTGACGCCCGCTGGCGGGTGCTCTGGCCGCGAGAGCGTCGGAACGGCATCCCGGCCATGGCGACGCCGCCCGCGGAGTCCGGCAACGATGCGAGCGTCGTCATCGACATCCGGGGCGGGGGCATCCCGGCGACCGTCCTGTTGGGCGATCTCAGCGAAGAACCGCAGCGGATGCTGGCCGCCGGGGCGCGAGCGATCGGCACGGTGGACGTGGTGAAGGTCGCCCATCACGGCAGTGCCGACCAGTTCGCCGAGCTCTACCGGCGCATCGCGCCGCGGATAGCCCTGGTCTCGGTGGGCGAGAACGATTACGGTCACCCGCGCCGGGAGATCCTCGACGTCCTCATCGGCGCGGGCGCCGCCGTCGCGCGCACGGATCGCGCCGGGAGCGTCGCCGTGCTCGCGTCGGGCCCCGGCCCGGCGGGGGCGCTCAGGCTGTGGACCGAGCACCCCGACGGTGTCGGGCCCGACGATTAGGCTGGAGTCATGTCCCCGAGCCCGCGTCGTGCCCCCGCGCGCGGCGCCGCGCGCACACCTGCGAAGTCCGCCATTCCGCAGCTGTCGTGGCGGTCGCCCGAGCCCGCTCCCATCGTGCTGGTCTCGGGTCCCGAAGAGGTGTGCGCCGAGCGTGCCACGGCCGGTGTGCGCGACTATCTCAAGGCCGAAGACCCGAGCCTCGAGGTCTCCGATCTGCGCGCGGACGACTACGCCTCCGGGTCGCTGCTCGCGATGTCCTCGCCCTCGCTGTTCGGCGAGCCCCGCCTCATCCGCGTCGCGGGCGTCGAGAAGTGCTCCGACGCGTTCCTGACCGAGGCGCTGGCTTACATCGAGAATCCCCAGGACGGTGCGACGGTCGTCCTGCGGCACACCGGCTCGAGCGTCCGAGGCAAGAAGCTCCTCGACGCGATCCGTGCCGGCACGGGCGGCGGAGTCGAGGTCGCCTGCCCCGCCGTCAAGCGCGATTCCGACCGATTCGATTTCGCGGCCGGCGAGTTCAAGACGGCGGGCAAACGCATTGCGCCGTCGGCTCTCCGCACGCTCGTCTCGGCGTTCGCCGATGATCTGACCGAGCTCGCGGCCGCGTGCCAGCAGCTCATCGCGGATGTGCCGGGGGACATCGGTGATCAGGTGGTCGAGCGGTACTACGGCGGCCGTGTCGAGACGACGGCGTTCGCGGTGGCGGACACCGCGATCGCGGGTCGCTACGGCGAAGCCCTCCTGACGCTTCGCCACGCCCTCGCCAGTGGCGCCGACCCCGTGCCCCTGGTCGCGGCGATCGCATCGAAGCTCCGGACGATGGCCCGCGTCGTGGGCTCGCGGGAGCCGTCGACGGCTCTGGCCGCCCGCCTGGGGATGAAGGACTGGCAGGTCGACCGCGCCAAGCGCGACCTCGTCGGATGGTCGGAGTCGGCTCTCGCCACGGCGATCCAGGCCACGGCCCGTGCCGACGCGGAGGTGAAGGGCGCCTCGCGTGACCCGGTGTTCGCGGTCGAACGCCTCGTCACGGTGATCGCGACGCGGGCTCCCTACGGGGCCTGACCCGCCCCCATCGCGCGAGACATCAGTTCCGCGCCGAGACCGTGGGGCAACCCCGGTCTCTCGGCGCGAGAGTGCTGTCTCGCGGACACGCGTGCCGGGACGAACGAGAAGGCCCGCCCCGGGATCGGGACGGGCCTTCTCGGCGGGCGCTGCGGCTCAGAGAGCGGCGACCTGCTTGGCGATCGAGGACTTGCGGTTCGCAGCCTGGTTCTCGTGGATGACGCCCTTGCTCACAGCCTTGTCGAGCTTCTTGGTGGCCGTGGCCAGTGCCTTCTCGGCGGCGGCCTTGTCGCCCGCGGCGATGGCCTCGCGGGTGCGACGCACCTCGGTCTTGAGCGCGCTCTTGACGGCCTTGTTGCGCTCGCGCGCCTTCTCGTTGGTCTTGTTGCGCTTGATCTGCGACTTGATGTTCGCCACGTTCGACGTCTTTCGTTCGGAGTTTCGGTTGAGTGTGCCGTGCGACAGTAGAGGGATGCCGCGCGGCGGTCGTGTGAGGGAGGAACTCACACGGCAAGCCGACTACAGAGTCTATCAGGTCGCGCTGCGCGAGCCGGTATCGGCGAGCGTGGCGAGCGCGAGGTCGACCACCGCGTTGAAGACCCGCGGGCGCATCGCGGTCACGAGGTGACTCGTCCGCGGGATGACGATCAGCTCGGCGGCGGGGGCGAGCCTGGCGAAGAGGCGCTCGTTGAGGCGGAGCTGGTCGTACTGCCCGTTGACGAACCACATCGGGACGTCGATGCGGCGGAGCGCTGCGAGAAGATCGAGCACCGACAGACTCGCGAGGGCCACGTCCTGCGCGTCGTAGGCGTAGCCGCCCGCGCCGAAGTCGGGTCGCGTCTCGACGGGAAGGGTGCGGTCGAGCACCCAGTCGGTGATGCGCTGTCCGCGGCCGGGTAGACGGTCGAAGCCCAGGGCGAGCGCACGGTAGATCGCGAGACCGACACCTCGCGGGATCGCGGTGCATGACGCGGCGATGAACGCCGACACCGGTGGCCGATCCTCGCGCCCCACGTACGCCGTGCTCAGCAGCCCACCCATCGAATGCCCGATGAGCAGCACCGGGCCGCGCTCCGCCGCCTGTCGCACGGCGCCGTCGATCGTCTCGAACGCGCCGTCGAGGGTGAAGGGCTCCGCCATACGGGTGCCGTGGCCGGGCAGATCGACGGCGGTCACCGGGACTCCCCGGTCGCGCAGATGGGCGACCTGCGCGCGCCACATCGTCGCCGACGTTCGGATGCCGTGAACGAGCACCACCTGCGCAGCCATGCCCCCACTCTACGAAAGTCGGCCGGGGCGACGCCGATGCGGCGGCGCCCGGACCGAGGTCCGGACGCCGCCGCATCCGCGAGCTTCGCGCTGCGCTCGTCAGTCGTGCGCGCGCACCGTCCGCCGACGCGTCACAGTCAGCACTCCGCCGGCCACGAGCAGCATCGCGAGGGCGAGCATCACGCCGAGCGGAGTCTCCGCGCCGGTCGCCGCCAGCTGCCCGGCGGGCACGACGGTGATGGCGTACTCGAGCGGCTCTTCGCCCGCCGCCGTGATCTGCAGGGTGTGCGCGCCGAGCGACAGGTTCGCCGGGATCGCGACCCGGAACGACGTCACGCCAGCGGCGTTCGCGGCCGGGATGCCCGACACGACGATCGGATCGCTGAAGAGGGTCGCGCCGATCTGCTGGCCGGGAGCGAGACCCGACACGCGCACGTCGATCGATCCGCCGCGCTCGACGCGGGTGGTCGACAGCTCGACCTGCGCCCACGCGTCCGCACCGGGCTCCGCACCCGGTGCGGTGCCGGGCTCGCCGGCAGCGGCCACCTGCACGGGAACCGTGACCGTGGTTCCGGGCACGTCCGTCGTGAGCACGAGCTCGGTCGCACCGCCCGGCAGGTCGTCCGGCAACGTGACCGTGACGACCGCGCTGCCGCTCGCGACGGGCGCCGTTGCGAGGACCGCGCCGTTCCACGAGACGTCCAGCGCCGCGGTCTCCGGCGCACCCAGACTCGTCATGTTCAGATTCGACACGGTGAGCGTCAGCTCCGAGCCGGGAGCGGCCGTCTCGGGCACGCCCTGGACCTGGACCGCGTGCTTGGCGAACGACGGCGCGACCGTCTCCTGCGCACCGAGGTACTCGATCCAGGCCTCGTGGTCGAGGAAACCGGTGTCGACGTAGTCGGTGCCGGCGGCGAACGCCCGGAAGTTGTCTCCCGAACCCGTCGCGAGGAAGGAGAGCGTTCCGATGCGGTACTCGGCCGCCTCATCGAGCGGCTGCCCGTCGACGGTCACGGAGGTGATCCGGTCGCCCTCGGGCCGCGTCTCGTCGTACGTGTAGGTCACGTTGTCGGAGAGCCCCAGCTGCAGGTACGGCCGGGAGGGGACCGAGCCGTCCGCGGCGCGCTGCCACTGCTGCTCGAGCACCTTCACGAAGTCGGCACCCGTGAGGGTCACGAGGGCCATCGTGTTGTTGAACGGCAGCACGGCGTACGCCTGGCCCCACGTGATCTGGCCGTCGCCGACACCGGGCACGGCGTTCTCGCCGAACTCGGCCTGCGTGTCGTAGAGCTCGGCCCGCAGACCGCCCGAGTTCGTGATGCCGATCTGAGCACCGTTCGGCAGGTTGGCGAGGTTCGATCGGATCGACTCGGCCACGAGGTTGCCGAGCGACGACTCGGCCGCCCGGTTGTCGCGGGCACCGCCGGTGTAGACCCCGTTGGCGTACGTTCCACCGGCGTGAGCGGTCGTGATGTCGCTGTCGATCGTCGCGACCGGCGTGTTGCCGATCTCGGCGAAGTCGGCGAGCGCCTGCTGGACGATCGCGTTCACCTCGGCCACTCGGGGATAGGCCGCGATGAGATCGGCCGCGAGCGTCGCGGTCCGACTCACGTTCTCCTGGGTGTGCGCGAGCACGTCGCCGGTACGCGGGTCGACCGTCAGGACGACCTTGCCGATGTTGGCGCCGTACGAGCCGGTCTGGACGATCGGGCGGGTGCGCTCGGTGCCGGGGATCGTCGCCGACCAGGCGTAGAGCTTGTGCGTGTGGCCGGTGAAGATCGCCGCGACCTCGGGTGAGGTCTGCTCGACGATCCGGCGGAAGACCGCGCTGTCGGCGACGGCCTCGTCGAGGCTCGCCGACGAGGCGTCGTCGGGCGCCCCCTCGTGGTACACCGCCACGATCACGTCGGCCTGGTCGCCCTCGCCGTCGGTGAGGTCGGCTGCGACGCGGTTGACCGCGGCCACCGGGTCGCCGAACTCGAGCCCGGCGATGCCGGCGCCGCTGACGAGAGAGGCGGTCTCCTGGGTCACGACTCCGATGACGCCGACCGTCAGGCCCTGCGACTCGACCAGCTGGTACTCGTCGAGCTGCGGCGTCTCGGTACCCGCGGCGTAGACATTCGCGCCGAGGTGCGAGAAGTCGGCGCTCGGGATCACACGGTCGCGCAGGTCGGGGAACCCGCGGTCGAACTCGTGGTTCCCGACCGCGCTGGCCTCGAGGCCGAGAGCGTTCAGCACGTCGATCGTGGGCTGGTCCTGCGCGAGCGAGGATGCCGGGAGTGAGGCGCCGATGTTGTCGCCGGCCGAGAGCAGCACCGCGTCGGGTGCGTCGGCGCGCAGCTCCTCGATGGTCCCCGCGAAGCCGACCGTGCCGGCGTTCTCCGGCTGCGCCGGCGTCGTTCCCGCCGCCGGCTTCGGGGGTGTGATCCCCGTGATGCGGCCGTGGAAGTCGTTGAAGCCGAGCAGGGTGAGCTCGACCGGGTCCACCGGAGCCGCGGCATCCGCCGACAGACCGACCTTCACCGGATCGTGGTCCGAGGACCGGTACGGGCCGTCGGCGTGGAAGTCCACCGGGAAATAGTTGTGCCGGCTGTACTCGAGGAAGACCGATTCCCCGGCGTTGATGTTCCAGATGTCGGCATCCGTCGCACGCTCGTACGCGGCTTCGTTCATGAGGATGTGATCGAGCGATCCCGAGAGCCCCTCGAAGAGGTAGGTCGGCTGCGCGAGATCGAACTCGACGCTCGCGTTGACGTACCCCGACTCGTAGAAGACCTCGAGCGGATCCTCCTGCGAATACGAGTTGAAATCTCCGGCCAGGAGCACCGCGTCGACGTCGCCCTGCACCTCGGCGACCCAGGCATCGAGCGCTTCCGCCTGACGCACGCGCGATTCGTTGGAGAATCCCTGACCGTCGCGCGCATCGGCATCGCCGGGCCACGGACCGGCAGAACCCTTGGACTTGAAGTGGTTGACGACGAACAGGAACTCCTCGCCGCCGTCAGCCGGCTCGAAGACCTGACCGATCGGCGCGCGAGCGTTCTGGAACGCCTCGCCGTCGGCGGACTGATCACCGAGCGCCCGCGAGTCGCCCACGCGCTCGACCTCTGCCGGCTGGTAGATGATCGCGTTCGTGATGACGTCGCGCCCCGAGGCGGCGGGGAGCTCGTCAGACGACGGGACGAATGCCCACCGATCGGTTCCCGCGGCGGTGTTCAGAGCCTCGACGAGCGTCGAGACGGCTTCATCCTCGTCCTCGCCGAGGCTGGCCGAGTCCTCGATCTCCATGAGGCCGACGACCGACGCGTCAAGCGCGGTGATGGCGGACACGATCTTGGACTGCTGACGCTCGAACGACGCCGCGTCCCAGGCGCCGCGCTGCGGGCAGCCGGTGCGGACGTTGGTCCCCTGCCCCTGGCGGTCGGTGAAGGGCTGGCAGCTCGCGTTCTCGTCGCCGAGCGTCGTGAAGTAGTTGAGCACGTTGAACGAGGCGACGGTGACATCGCCGCCGACCGCCGCGGGGGCGTCCGTGCGGGTGTCGGCCACCGTGATGCCGTCGGTGCGAGCGCCGTCGCCGACGATGTGCCGCACCGGGTTCAGCTTCCAGGTGTTGTTGCGGTAGTCCAGAACCACAGGCTCGTCGAACGTCACCGCCGCGCCCACGCGAACCGGCTCCGTCGTCGAGATGTACGGGGGAGTGAGTGCGTCGGTGCGGAGATCGATCTTCGATCCGTCATCGAGGACGACGCGCCGAGCGGCGTTGTCGGCGACGACGGCCGCTGCCTCGGCCGAGCCCGGCCGGGCCACGTCGGTCGGCTGCCGCAGCGGCTCCGAGCCGGAGGCGAGCACGAGTTCGCCGTACGTGTTGAGGCTGTAGTTGTCCGCGACCACGAACTCGCCCTGCGGCGCCAGGAGCATCGACTGGAGCGACTCGCGCTGCGCCGAGTCGGTGGGCCACGCGACCTGCGCGGGAGCGACCGGAGCACCGTCCTCGACCGCGGTCGCCTCGCCTGCCGACACCGTCAGCTGAGTCAGACCGAAGTAGTCGCCGACCGTGCCGGTGACGCGCACCGTCTGGCCGGGCGCGACCTCGCCGACGCCGTCCGGTGAGTAGACGAAGATCGCGTCGGACGCCGCGTGGGTCGCGAGATCGATCGCACCGCCCGTCCCGGGCGTCTGGATGACGTACCCGTCGTAGCCGCCGGTCGGGTAATGGGCCGTCACGATTCCGACGGTGGTCACCCGCTGACCGTCGAGACGGGAGATGCCGCCGGCGCCCTGGATCTCGGCGATACTCGCCTCGACCGCAGCGCCGGGCTGCTCCGGCTCGCCGGGCTGTTCGGGCTCGCCGGGCTGTTCGGGTTCGCCGGGCTGCTCCGGCGCGCCGGATCCCTGCGGGGTGGGCGCGCCGGTCGTGAAGTCGGCGGCGTTGTCGGCGGTGTTCGTCGACGCGGCATCCCGCGAAACGCTCGTGGCGTTGGTCGTCGCGGGGGCGGCGGCCGAACCGGCGAAGTCGCTTGCTCCGCCCCAGCCGACGAAGTCGACGACGGCGTCCGTCGTGGTCAGTCCGGAGGACCCGCTCAGGATGGACGTGCCCGCGGGGAGCTTGGCGTCGTCGACCAGCGCGACCTTGCCCGTGGTGCCGCTCATGTTGATGGAGCCGTCAACGTCGACGTCGAGGGCGGGAAGGTCGCGGTTCCCGCCGAAGGCCTGTCCGACCAGCAGATACCCGCCCGGCTCGATCGATGCGTTCTCGAGCGTCGTCTTCTGCCACAGCGACGATCCGGCCCCGCCGGTGGCGGAGGCGTACTGCACGCTCCAGCCGCTGAGGTCCACGACCGCGTCGGAGACGTTGCGAAGCTCGACGAAATCGCGGTTGTACGCGGCGCCCGAGTTGCCGCCGCCGCCGTAGATCTCGTTGATCACGACGGGTGCGTCGGCCGAGACGGCCGCGCTGGCCGGTACCGCGGCCACCCCCACACCCCCCGTCGCGATCACGAGAGCGGCGCACGAGGCCACCCAGGGTCGGATCGATCGTCGCGGGCGCGCGACAGGTCGTGCTGTGCTCACGGTGTTCTCCCGAACGGCGTCCCGGGCGCGGAGGATTTCGCGCAGTTGCCGACCGCCTCATTGAGCATTCGATGCGATGAATGTGTTCGGCAAGTAGCGGATTGGTTAATTGTTTTTCACGGAGGTGATCTCTGGCGTGTCCCGGCGGGGCGCGCGTAGCCTCCCGCGCGCGAGGCGCGCCGGCACCGGCCGCGGCTCGCATCGCGGACGCCGGGACCGGCCCCGGGTAGACTTCCCGGGACATGTCTCCGCGCGCATCCCAGCCGCTCGCGCCTGCCGCAACGCCGCCCGAGCTCATCCGCAACTTCTGCATCATCGCCCACATCGACCACGGCAAGTCGACGTTGGCCGACCGCATGCTGCAGATCACCGGCGTCGTCGCCGACCGCGACATGCGCGCGCAGTACCTCGATCGCATGGACATCGAGCGCGAGCGCGGCATCACGATCAAGAGCCAGGCGGTGCGGATGCCGTGGGCCGCCGACGGCGGCACGTTCGCCCTCAACATGATCGACACGCCCGGCCACGTCGACTTCACCTACGAGGTCAGCCGCTCGCTCGCCGCGTGCGAGGGCGCGATCCTGCTCGTCGATGCGGCACAGGGCATCGAGGCGCAGACCCTCGCGAATCTGTACCTCGCGCTCGAGAACGACCTGCAGATCATCCCCGTGCTGAACAAGATCGATCTTCCTGCGGCCGACCCGGCGAAGTACGCGGCGGAGCTGGCGAACCTCATCGGCGGTTCGCCGGAGGACGTCCTGCGCGTGAGCGGCAAGACCGGAATGGGCGTCGAGGATCTCCTCGACCGCATCGTCGAGAAGATCCCGGCGCCGGTCGGCGACGCCGACGCACCGGCCCGGGCGATGATCTTCGACTCGGTCTACGACGCGTACCGAGGGGTCGTGACCTACGTGCGCATGGTCGACGGCAAGCTCGAGCCGCGCGAGCGCATCCAGATGATGTCGACCCGTGCTACCCATGAACTGCTCGAGATCGGCGTCTCGAGCCCGGAGCCCATCCCGACGAAGGGACTCGGCGTCGGCGAGGTCGGTTACCTGATCACCGGCGTGAAGGACGTGCGTCAGTCGAAGGTCGGCGATACGATCACCAACCATCGCAAGCCCGCGACCCAAGCGCTGCCCGGTTACACCGACCCCAAGCCGATGGTGTTCTCGGGGATCTACCCGATCGACGGCAGCGACTACGGGGATCTGCGCGAGGCGCTCGACAAGCTCAAGCTCTCGGACGCGTCGCTGCAGTACGAGCCCGAGACCTCCGTCGCGCTCGGCTTCGGCTTCCGGTGCGGGTTCCTCGGCCTGCTGCACCTCGAGATCATCACCGAACGGCTCTCGCGCGAGTTCGGGCTCGACCTCATCACGACAGCCCCGTCGGTGACCTACGAGGTCGCCACCGACACGGGCGAGACCGTCGTCGTGACCAATCCCAGCGAGTACCCCGACGGCCGCGTGGCCGAGGTGTCCGAGCCGGTCGTGAAGGTCGGCATCCTGCTGCCGAAGGACTACGTCGGCACGGTGATGGAGCTCTGCCAGACGCGGCGCGGCACGCTGCTCGGCATGGACTACCTTTCCGAGGACCGCGTCGAGCTGCGCTACAACATGCCGCTCGGCGAGATCGTGTTCGACTTCTTCGACCACCTGAAGTCCAAGACGCAGGGCTACGCGAGCCTCGACTACGAGCCCGCCGGCTCCCAGACCGCCGACCTCGTCAAGGTCGACATCCTGCTGCAAGGTGAGAAGGTCGACGCATTCAGCTCGATCGTGCACCGCGAGAAGGCGTACGCCTACGGCACGCTGATGACTGAGCGCCTGCGCAAGCTCATCCCGCGCCAGCAGTTCGAGGTCCCCATCCAGGCTGCGATCGGCGCGCGCATCATCGCCCGCGAGAACATCCGGGCCATCCGCAAGGACGTCCTCGCCAAGTGCTACGGCGGCGACATCACCCGCAAGCGCAAGCTGCTCGAGAAGCAGAAGGAGGGCAAGAAGCGCATGAAGATGGTCGGGCGGGTCGAGGTGCCCCAGGAGGCCTTCATCGCCGCGCTCTCGGGCGACGTCGAGGGCAAGGACAAGAAGTAGCCCGTCAGCACGACTGACAGCGGGGAACGAGGAATCCGATGCACCAGCGACGCGGTACCTTCCGAGACGAGACCGTCGACTACGCGGCGGTCGGCGCGACGCGCGCGCACGACCTGATGGCGTACCCGCCCGAGCGGAGCCTTCCGGCCGAGGATGCGTGGCGCATCGGCAGCGGCGAGGCGCGGTTCGCCACGGCCGCCGAGCAGCTCATGTCGTGGACGGCGCTGCGCGGCGCCGGGCTGCGCGTCGAGGACGTGCGACCGGCGTCGGGTCCGATGTACACCGGCGTCGCGTTCGACGAGGAGGGCAATGCCGTCGCGCCCAGCAGCCTGGCGCAGGAGCAGCGCTTCGACGCCGACGGCACGCCGTACGTCGGCGCCGGGACGACGCTGCGCCTGCACGGGCGGGTCGGCGGGCAGCGCGCCGACGCCGAGCTCCGGGTGATCTTCGTCGACGAGGAGCCCCGTCGCGTCGCATTCGCATTGGGAACCGTCGGGGGCTCCGTCGTCAGCGGCGAGGAGTCGTTCCTGCTCGAGTGGCGCGACAACGACGAGGTCTGGTTCACCGTGCGATCCTTCGACCGCCCGACGGCGTTCGCCTACCGGATGCTGCCGGCACTGGTGCGGCGCCGGCGGCGCCAGCTCTTCCAGGGCTACCTGCGGGCGCTCTCGCCGCTGTACGCCACGCCGACGCTCTGATGGGCTCGACCCTGCCGCTGGGAGATCCCGCCCCGTCCGACGGCGCCCTGCCGATCGACGTCGTCGCCGACGCGAACACCGATTTCGGTGTCTACCTGCACGTCCCGTTCTGCCGGGTCCGGTGCGGCTACTGCGACTTCAACACCTACACGGCGACCGAGCTGCGCGGAGCTCGCCAGGACGCCTATGCCGACGAGGTGCTCCACGAGATCGACCTCTCACGACGAGTGCTCGGCGACCGCGGACCGCTCCGTCCGGCGCAGACGGTCTTCTTCGGCGGGGGCACCCCCACCCTCCTTCCGCCGGGCGACCTCGCGCGCATGCTCGCCGGCGTCCGAGCGGCGTTCGGGATCGCGCCGGGGGCGGAGGTCACGGTCGAGGCCAATCCCGACACCGTGAGCCCGGAGCTCGCCGGCATCCTCGCCGACGCCGGCGTGACGCGACTGTCCATCGGCATGCAGTCGGCTGTGCCGCACGTGCTCGCGGCTCTCGATCGCACCCACGACCCGGCGAACGTCGCCACGGCCGTCGCCGCAGCACGCGATGCGGGCCTCCACGTCTCGCTCGACCTCATCTACGGGGCACCGGGGGAGAGCCTCGACGACTGGCGCCGATCGGTGGATGCCGCCGTGGCGTTGCGGCCGGACCACATCTCGGCCTACGCGCTGATCATCGAGGACGGCACCAAGCTCGAGCGACAGATCCGTCGCGGCGAGGTCCCGGCGCCGGACGACGACCTCCAGGCCGACATGTACGAGCTCGCCGACGATGTCTTCGCCGCCGCCGGATACGGCTGGTACGAGGTCTCCAACTGGGCGCGGTCCGCCGCCGACCGCTCGCGCCACAACCTGGCGTACTGGCGCGGCACCGACTGGTGGGGGTACGGGCCCGGGGCCCACAGCCACGTCGGCGGCCTGCGATGGTGGAACGTGAAGCACCCCGCCGCCTACGCGCAGCGGCTGGCCGCATCCGAGTCGCCGGCCGCCGGGCGTGAGCGTCCGGATGACGAGGCCCGTCGCCTGGAAGCGGTGCTGCTCAGAACGCGCATCGCCGAGGGCCTCGGTCTCGACGAGCTCCCCGCCGACGCCCGTCGCGCTGCGGCCGCGCTCATCGCGGACGGTCTGATCGACGGTGCGGCGGCCGTCCGTGGGCGGGTCATCCTCACGCGGCGGGGACGCCTCATGGCGGATGCCGTGGTCCGGGCTCTCACGGAGTGACGCGCCGGCGGCACGGCCGCGGCCGCTCGCGATAGAATTGGCACTCAGAGCCGACGAGTGCCAGCGAGGAGGGGTCATGGTTTCGGAGCGCGGACTGCAGGTGCTGCGCGCGATCGTCCAGGACTACGTGGACACGCGCGAGCCCGTCGGAAGCAAGACCATCGTCGAGCGGCACGCCTTCGGCGTCTCGGCGGCGACGATCCGGAACGACATGGCACTGCTCGAGGACGAGGACCTCATCGCGGCGCCGCACACGTCGTCGGGGCGCGTCCCCACCGACAAGGGCTATCGCGTCTTCGTCGACCACCTCGCGGGACTGCGCCCGCTCAGCACCGCCCAGCGGTCGGCGATCTCGACCTTCCTCGACGGCCCCGCCGACCTCGACGATCTGCTCGTCCGCACGGTGCGGGCGCTCTCGCAGCTGACCGGCCAGGTCGCCATGGTGCAGTATCCGTCGTTCGCACGGGCGCACGTGTCCCACATCGAGCTCGTCGATCTCGGCTCCGGCCGCATCGTCGTGATCGTCGTCACCGACACCGGTCGCGTCTCGCAGCGCGTCGGCGTCATCCGCACGGTGCTCGACGACGCCGGTTTCACCGCGGCGAAGACCGCCCTCCGCACCGCGGTCACGGGGCTGTCGCTGCGCGACGCATCGGTCGCCGTGTCCGCCCTCGCCGCAGACGCCCCGGGCGCCGGCGCCGTCGCCGACGCGGTGCGCGAGCTCGCCGTGATCCTCGACGAGGAGCTCGACACCTTCCGACAGGACCGCCTCGTGATGGCGGGCACCGCGACGCTGGCCCGCCGCGAAGCCGACTTCCGCGGCAGCATCTATCCGCTCCTGGAGGCGATCGAGGAGCAGGTCACCCTGCTGCGGCTGATGGGCGAGATGGTCGCCGACGAGCATGGCCTCGCCGCGAGCATCGGACGCGAGAACGAAGCGTTCGGCCTGTCCGAGGCCTCCGTCGTCGCGGGCGACTACGACGTCCCGGGCTCGTCCGCGCGCATCGGTCTGATGGGGCCGACCCGCATGGACTACCCGACGAACCTGGCGACGGTGCGTGCCGTCGCCCATTACCTCAGCCGGCTCCTCGACGAGGACGAGAACGCCCGCTGACCCGAACCGACCCGCCCGAACGGGCTGAAAGGCGATCCGTGGCCGACCACTACGACGTCCTGGGCGTCGCGCGCGACGCGTCCCCCGAAGAGATCAAGAAGGCGTACCGCCGCCTGGCGCGCGAGCTCCACCCCGACGTGAACCCGGGGGAGGACGCATCCGAGCGCTTCAAGCTCGTCACCCACGCCTACGACGTCCTCAGCGACCCCGAGCAGCGGCAACGCTACGACATGGGCGGAGACGGCTCGGGCGGATTCGGCGGGGCGGGCTTCGGCGGCTTCGGCGACATCTTCGAGACCTTCTTCGGCGGCGGGGGAGCCGGCGGCGGCCGCGCCGGCCGACCCCGGTCGCGGCGCGAGCGCGGACAGGACGCTCTCGTGCGCGTCACGCTCGAGCTCGGCGAGGTCGTCTTCGGCGTGCACCGCGACATCGAGGTCGACACCGCGGTGCTGTGCGAGACCTGCCAGGGGTCGTGCTGCCAGCCCGGCACGCAGCCGGTGACCTGCGACGTCTGCCACGGCGCCGGGAACGTGCAGCGAACCGTCCGCAGCCTTCTCGGCAACGTCGTCACGTCGCAGCCCTGCAACGTCTGCCAGGGCTACGGGACGACCATTCCCTATCCCTGCACGACGTGCCAGGGGCAGGGCCGGGTGCGCGCGCGCCGCACCGTCTCGCTCGACATCCCCGCCGGCGTCGAAACCGGTCTGCGTCTTCAGCTTCCCGGTTCGGGCGAGGTCGGCCCGGCCGGCGGCCCGAACGGCGACCTGTACCTCGAGGTGACCGTCGCCGCGCACGACGTCTTCAGCCGCGAGGGCGACGACCTCCTCGCCACCCTCGAGGTCTCGATGCCCGACGCCGTCCTGGGAGCGACGACGACCATCGAATCGCTCGACGGACCCGTCGACCTCGAGCTGCGGGCCGGCGTGCAGTCGGGCGATGTGCTGACGATCAAGGGACGCGGCATCACGCCGCTGCGCGGCTCGAATCGCGGTGACCTCCGGGTCGGCGTCCACGTCGTCACACCGACCCGACTGGACGCGAAGGAGCGCGCCCTCATCGAGGAGCTCCGCAAGCGCACGAAGTCGCCCGAGCCCCGCCTCGCCGAGTTCCACCAGGGCCTCTTCGCGAAGCTGCGCGACCGGTTCCGGACCAGCTGATCGTGGCGCTGCACTTCCTCGCCGACGACGCAGCACGCGCGAGTGCGGGCGACGAGGTGACGCTGACCGGGACCGAGGCGCACCACGCGGCGGCGGTGCGCCGCATCCGCATCGATGAGGAGGTGACGCTCGGCGACGGTCGCGGCGCGTGGCTCACGGCCGTGGTCGTGTCGGCGTCGCCGCGCGAGGTCGTCGTGCGCGTCCTGCGGCGTGCCGACATCGCCGACGACAACCCGCGCATCGTGCTCGTCCAGGCCCTCGCGAAGGGTGATCGCGACGAGCTGGCGGTCCAGGCCGCGACGGAGCTCGGAGTCGCCGAGATCGTCCCCTGGCAGGCGGCGCGCAGCGTCTCGCGCTGGGACGGCAAAGAGGCCAAGGGCGTCGCGCGGTGGTCGACCATCGTGCGCGAAGCCGCGAAGCAGGCTCACCGCGCATGGGTGCCGACCGTGCGGGAGCCGGTTCGGCTGGACGGGCTCGTGGAGCTCGCCGGCCGGAGCAGGATGATGCTCCTCGACCCTTACGCGTCGACGACGCTCGGCAGCGCCCCCCACGACCCGGTGGATGCCCGCGACATCGTGCTCGTCGTCGGTCCCGAGGGCGGGATCGCGGCCGAGGAGTCTGCGGCACTGGCGGCCGCCGGGGCCGAGAGCGTCCGACTCGGTTCGACCGTGCTGCGCACGTCCACGGCCGGTGCCGCCGCGATCGTCGCCCTCAATCTCCGGCTCGGCCGGTGGTGACGGCGCGCGAGCGGCAGCGTCGAACGGCCGCCGCGGCGACGCCGCGGATAGACTGGGAGCATGTCTGAGCCGTCCGTCTTCACACGCATCCTGACGGGCGAGATTCCGTCGGAGATCATCGCCGAGACCGAGAACGTGTTCGCGATCCGCGACATCGCACCGCAGGCTCCCGTGCACCTGCTCGTGATCCCCAAGACCGAGCGCTACCGCAACGTCGTGGAGCTGGCGGCCGGCGATCCCGACCTGCTCACCGAGCTCGTCGGACTCGCCAACGCCGTCGCGGCCGAGCACGCCGACGGGGATTTCCGACTCGTCTTCAACACCGGCGCCGGCGCCGGACAGACCGTTTTCCACGTCCACGCCCACGTGCTGGCCGGGAACCTGGCAGAAGGGAGCCTCGGTGCCTGAGGCGTCCGAGCACTCCGGCGCGTCCGAGCCGACCGTCGCCACGATCCTCGCCGACGGAGTCGCGATGGTGCAGCTCCTCGGCCCGCAGGACCGGCTGCTCCGGGTCGTCGAGCGGGAGCATCCCGACGTCGACGTGCTGGTGCGCGGGAACGAGATCACCCTCACGGGTTCGGCCGACGCCGTCTCCGCAGCGCGATCGCTCGTCGACGAGCTCATCGCGATGGCGCGGGCGGGCCAGGGTCTCGACCCGAGCGACGTGACGACGAGCAGCCGCATCCTGCAGCGACGGTCCGGCGACGATGGCCTGCGGCCCTCCGAGGTGCTCGGTGAGGCGATCCTGTCGTCACGCGGGCGCGTCATCCGGCCGAAGACCCTGGGGCAGAAGGCGTATGTCGACTCGATCGATGAGAACACGATCGTGTTCGGCATCGGCCCCGCCGGCACGGGCAAGACCTATCTCGCGATGGCGAAGGCGGTCCAGGCGCTGCAGCGCAAAGAGGTCAATCGCATCATCCTGACCCGGCCCGCCGTCGAAGCCGGCGAGCGTCTCGGGTTCCTGCCGGGCACGCTGACCGACAAGATCGACCCGTACCTCCGCCCGCTCTACGACGCCCTCAACGAGATGCTCGACCCCGAGCTCGTGCCGAAGCTCATGGCGACCGGCACGATCGAGGTCGCGCCGCTGGCCTACATGCGCGGTCGCACGCTGAACGATTCCTTCGTGGTGCTCGACGAGGCGCAGAACACGACGCCCGAGCAGATGAAGATGTTCCTCACACGCCTCGGGTTCGGCACCCGGATGGTCGTGACCGGCGACATCACGCAGGTCGACCTGCCGCAGGGTGCATCCGGACTGCGCACGGTCACCCGGGTGCTCAAGAACGTCGACGACATCCACTTCGCGACCCTGACGAGCGACGATGTCGTCCGTCACACGCTCGTGGGCCGCATCGTCGACGCGTACAGCGAGTACGACGAGCAGCGTCTCGCCTCCCGGCGCGAGCGCGACGAAGCGACCGAGTTCGCCAATCGCGCCGAGCGGCGCTCGAGCGCGCGCCCGGCCGGGCCGCGCGACCGTCTCCCGAAACGAGGACGCTCATCATGACGATCGAGATCACGAACGAATCCGGCGTCGAGGTCGACGAGACGGTGCTGCTGCGCCTGACCGAGCACAACCTCGCGCAGCTGAACGTGAGCGCCGACGCCGATCTGGCGATCCTGCTGGTCGACGAGGGTGCGATGGAGTCGCTCCACGTGCAGTGGATGGACGAACCGGGACCCACCGACGTCCTCAGCTTCCCGATGGACGAGCTGCGGCCCGGCACCGAGGAGGCGCCGACCCCGCCCGGGCTCCTCGGCGACATCGTGCTGTGCCCCCAGGTGGCCGAGACGCAGGCCCAGGCCGCGCGGCACACGACGCTCGACGAGCTCGTCCTCCTCACCACGCACGGGCTGCTGCACCTGCTCGGGTACGACCATGCCGAGCCCGACGAGGAGCGCGAGATGTTCGGGCTCCAGCGCGAGCTCATCGCGGCCTTCGGCGCCAGCGAGCGCCGCCGGTCGTGACCGAACTCGTCCTCGCCCTCGGCGCCGTCCTCCTGGTGGCTCTCGGGGGTCTGATGGCGGCGCTCGACGCGGCGCTGGGCGTCACCTCCCGAGCCGACCTCGGGGATTGGGCCGAACGCGGCCGGAACGCGGCGGCGCTGCGTCGGATCGCCGACGATCCGGCGGCGCACGGAAATGCGGTCGTCTTCATCCGCATCCTGACCGAATCGACCGCAGCGGTGTTCGTGACCGCCGCTCTCACGATCGCGCTCCAGAACCTCTGGTGGGCGATCCTCGTCGCCGCGCTCCTCATGACCGCCGTCTCGTTCGTCCTCGTCGGCGCGAGCCCGCGCTCGGTCGGACGCCAGCATGCGCGCGGCCTGCTGATCGCCTGCGCCCCGATCGTGCGGGGCGCCCGCCTCTTCCTCGGTCCGCTCGCGCACCTCCTCGTCATCGTGGGCAATCGTGTGACCCCGGGAATCTCGCGCAGCACGTCCTTCGCCTCGGAAGAGCAGCTTCTCAGCATGGTCGACGAGGCCGCCTCGCAGGACCTCATCGAGGCGGACGACCGCGATCTCATCCACTCGGTGTTCGACTTCACCGACACCTTCGTCCGGACCGTGATGGTGCCCCGCACCGACATGGTCACCGTTCCGCAGACCGCCACGACGCACGAGGCCATGGCCCTGTTCCTCGAGCGCGGGGTCTCGCGGGTGCCGGTCACCGATGACGAGCACGACGACATCGTCGGCGTCGTCTACCTGAAGGATCTCGTTCAGTTCTCCTACGCCGAGGCTCGCGGGTGGCGGGATGTGCCCGTCGGCCAGGTCGCGCGTGCCGCGGTCTTCGTCCCGGAGTCGATGCGCGCCGAGACCCTGCTCCAGCAGATGAAGAAGGATGCCGTCCACGTCTGCCTCGTCATCGACGAGTACGGCGGGGTCGCCGGCCTCATCACGCTCGAGGACCTGATCGAAGAGCTCGTGGGCGAGATCGCCGACGAGTACGACCGCGGTGCCGCCGAGGTCGTCGAACTGCAGCCGGGGCGATACCGCGTGAGCGCCCGCCTCGGCCTCGACGAGGTCGGCGATCTGTTCGGCCTCGAGCTCGAAGACGACGACATCGATTCCATCGGCGGTCTGCTCGGCAAGAGCCTCGGGCGGATCCCGCTGCCGGGCGCGAGCGTCGTCGTCTCGGGACTCCGCATCACCGGAGGCGCCTCGCGGGGACGCGGCCGGGGCCTCGCGACGGTCTTCGTCGAGCGCGCGCCGCTCGAGGACGACGACACCGCCACCACCTCGACCGGATCGATCCGCGTCGCATCCCAGGGAGAGCAGAGATGACCCACCCCCACCGTTCCGGCTTCGTCACCTTCGTCGGCCGGCCCAACGTGGGCAAGTCGACGCTCACGAACGCGCTCGTCGGCGAGAAGGTCGCGATCACCAGCGACAAGCCGCAGACGACGCGCCGGGCGATCCGCGGCATCCTGAACCGTCCCACCGGGCAGCTCGTGATCGTCGACACCCCCGGCATCCACAAGCCTCGCACCCTGCTGGGGCAGCGCCTCAACGATCTCGTCGAGCAGGTGCTGGGCGATGTCGACGTCATCGGGTTCCTCGTCCCCGCCGTCGACAAGGTCGGCCCCGGAGACCGGCGCATCGCGGCGTCGCTCGACGGATACCCGCGCGCGAAGAAGGTGGCGATCGTCACCAAGACCGACATCGCATCCCGCGACGAGATCATGGAGCGCCTCATGGAGGTCGACAGCCTCCGGGAGGACTGGGCCGCCGTGATCCCGCTCTCGGCTGTGACCACCGACCAGCTCGACATCCTCTCGGACGAGCTGCTCGGCCTCATGCCCGCAGGACCCGCGCTCTATCCCGACGACATCGTGACCGACGAGTCGACCGAGGACCGGATCGCGGAGATCATCCGCGAGGCCGCCCTCGACGGCGTCCGCGACGAACTGCCGCACTCCATCGCGGTGACCATCGAGGACCTGTCGCGGCGCGAGGACTCCGACCTCACCGACGTGTTCGCGAACATCGTCGTCGAGCGCGACAGCCAGAAGGCGATCATCATCGGTCGCGGCGGCAGCCGCCTGCGTGACGTCGGCGCCCGTGCGCGCACGCAGATCGAGCCGCTCGTCGGGACCCGTGTCTTCCTGTCGCTGCGCGTGCGGGTCGCCAAGGAATGGCAGCGCGACCCCAAGCAGCTGGGGCGGCTGGGCTTCTAGCTCTCGCCGATCGGGCGGAGAGCCGACTGCACGACGACCACGTCGTCGCCGAACTCGGCATCCGCCGCCCTCTGCAGGGTGCCGTCGTCCCAGACGACCGTGACCCACAGGCGGCCGTCGTAGGCGCCGGATGCCAGGACGGTGTCACCGAGGGTGTCGCGAACGCGTTCTTCGACGGTCCGCAGGGTCGCGTCGTCGGCCGTGCCCGGTACGCCGCCAGTCGGGTCGGGGAGGGGCAGGGCGTCGTAGAGCGCGAGCGGGACGGGTTCGGCCGTGACCGCGATCGTCGTGCCGTCGAAATCTCCCTGCACGGCATACGAGCCCCAGGTCGAGCCGGACGCCCGCTCGGCGTCGGTGCGCGCGGACCAGTCCCATCCGGCGAGGGGCAGGCCGCTGCACTGCGGAGGGTGCGACTCGGCGACGCCGCCGAGGCACAGCTGCGCTCCCGAGCCGTCATCGAGCACCGTTCCGGTGCCCACGACCTCGCCCGCGGGCGGGTCGGGCACGAGCTCCGACGGGGTGCCCGCAGCCGTCGTCGCGCAGCCGGCCGTCGCCAGCAGAGCGGTCATGGTGACCACGGTGACGGCGCGGGAGATCGGACGAGTGCTCATACTCCGTCAGTGTCGCGGATGCCGGGGCCGTCTCGTCGACGACGCGCCCGTGCGCGCGCGGCCCGCGAGCGGGTGTAGCCTGGGCGCATGCGCTTCGGCCGACTTCTCCTTCTTAGTCGCCGCGACGAGTCCTCGTTCTAGGGCCTCCCTCGTCGCGGAGCTTCGCGTTGGCCCGCCATCCCCGCTGAGGAAGAGCGAGACCACCATGGAGAACACCCAGAAGCCCTCGGGCATGCCGATCCACAAGTATCGGCCGTTCCACGAGCAGATCCGTGTCGATCTGCCCGACCGCACCTGGCCGTCGCGGCGTATCGAGACGGCGCCCCGCTGGTGCGCCGTCGATCTGCGCGACGGCAACCAGGCGCTCATCGACCCGATGAGCCCCGAGCGCAAGCGCGTGATGTTCGAGCTGCTCGTGAAGATGGGCTACAAGGAGATCGAGGTCGGCTTCCCGAGCGCGAGCCAGACGGACTTCGACTTCGTGCGGCAGCTGATCGAGGACGGGCTGATCCCCGACGACGTGACCATCCAGGTGCTGACCCAGGCGCGCGATCATCTGATCAAGCGGACCTACGAGGCGATCGCCGGTGCGAAGCAGGCCATCGTCCACCTGTACAACTCCACGAGCGTGCTGCAGCGCGAGGTCGTCTTCCGCACGGATCGCCAGGGGATCATCGACATCGCCCTCGAGGGTGCGCGCCTGTGTCGGGAGTACGAGAAGACCATCCCCGAGACGGCCGTGTACTACGAGTACTCGCCCGAAAGCTACACCGGGACGGAGCTCGATTTCGCTCTCGAGGTCTGCAACCAGGTGATCGAGATCTTCGAGCCCGCGCCCGATCGCAAGGTCATCATCAACCTTCCCGCCACGGTCGAGATGGCGACGCCGAACGTGTACGCCGACTCCATCGAGTGGATGAGCCGGCACCTGGCGCACCGCGAGAACGTCATCCTGTCGCTGCATCCCCACAACGACCGCGGCACCGCCATCGCCGCCGCCGAGCTCGGCTACATGGCCGGGGCCGACCGCATCGAAGGGTGCCTGTTCGGGAACGGCGAACGTACCGGGAACGTCGACCTCGTCGCGCTGGGCATCAACCTGTTCACGCAGGGCATCGACCCGCAGATCGACTTCGGCGACGTCGATGGGATCAAGCGGACCGTCGAGTACTGCAACCAGCTCCCGGTTCCCGAGCGGAGCCCGTGGGCGGGCGACCTGGTGTTCACCGCCTTCAGCGGCTCGCACCAGGACGCGATCAAGAAGGGCTTCGAGGCCATGGCGGCTCAGGCTGCCGCGGCGGATGTCTCTATCGACGAGATCGCGTGGTCGGTGCCGTATCTGCCCGTCGACCCGAAGGACCTGGGCCGATCGTACGAAGCGGTCATCCGAGTGAATTCGCAGTCCGGCAAGGGCGGAGTCGCGTACCTGCTGAAGAGCGACCACGCGCTGGACCTGCCTCGCAAGCTCCAGATCGAGTTCTCCGGCGTCGTCCAGGAGAAGACGGATGCCGAAGGCGGCGAGGTCACGAGCGCGCAGATCTGGTCGATCTTCACGGACGAGTATCTGCCGGCGGATGCCGACCACGACAAGTGGGGGCGATTCGAGCTCCTCGCGACCCGCACGCAGAGCGACATGTCCGGCGACGTCCGCCTGGACGTCACCCTGCGCGACGGCGACGAGCGCGACGAGGTCTCGGGCTCGGGCAACGGTCCGATCGCGGCCTTCATCGAGGTGCTGGGCCGTCGCGGCTTCGAGATCTCGCTCTACGACTACGTGGAGCACACGCTGAGCTCGGGTGGCGACGCGCAGGCCGCGGCCTACGTCGAGCTTCAGGTCGACGACCAGCGCCTCTGGGGCGTCGGCATCGACGGCGACATCTCCACGGCGAGCCTCAAGGCGATCGTGTCGTGCGTGAATCGGGCGATCCGCACGCGAGAGCGCGCCGGCGAGCTCGCCGCGGTCTGACCAGGATCTATGCGCAGGAGGGCGGTCATCATCGCGATGGCCGCCCTCCTCGTCGTGATGAGCTCGTGAGCACCGCCGGCTCAGCGGATGGGCCAGGCGCCGTCGATCTCGGCGTCGAGACGTCCGATGCTGACGAAGTACTCGCTCAGGCTCGCCGCCTGAGCGCGCGCCCACCCGATCTGCCGGGTGTGGAGCTCTGCAGCCGAGGGCGGCAGCCCGTCGGCGAACCGCGTCGCGAGCACTTGGGCCACGCGGCCCGCCGCGATGGCGTCGGCCGCGGCTTCGTGCGCGCCCATGAGGAGGACCGCGTAATGCTCGGCGACGACCGCGAGCGTTCGCTTGCCCCGTCGGTAGCGGTCGTAGCGCTTGTCGATCACGAGCGGGTCGATGACGGGCGAGGGGTCGAGGATGGGCTCGATGCCGTGGCGGAGCGCCTCGTACTTGAGCAGGGAGAAGTCGAACGGCGCGTTGTAGGCGACGACGGGGATGCCCGCGTCGAAGAGTCCGCGAAGAGCCGTCACCACCTCCGACACGACCTCTCCCACGGGGCGTCCCTCGCATCGGGCGCGTTCGGTCGTGATGCCGTGGATCGCGGCGGCGGCGTCGGGGATGTCGACCCCGGGATCGGCCAACCAGGTCTGCGCGCTGACGGCGCCGCCCTCGGCATCGAGCAGGCCGACGTGCGCCGTGACGATACGGTCCGACGTGACGTCGACCCCGGTCGTCTCGAGGTCGAACACCCCGACGAGCCGGCACCACCCCGGCGCCTCGACCGGCCAGAGGTCGAGCTGTTCGTCGACGAGAGCCGGCAGCGGGTCGGGTCGGGCGCGGTCGGATTCCACGTTCCGAGGCTAGGACGCCCCGCCGACACCGCTGCGGGGGCGCGCCGCATCCGTAGACTCGAAGCGTGTCTTCGCCCTCGCCCTACGCAGACCGTCTCTCGCGCATCCCGGTCGAACGGCGCGAGGCGGACGTGCTGGGCGCGATGACGGCCTACTGGGTCTACGGGCGCAGCGACGCCCCGCTGACGCTCCTCGCCGTTCACGGCTTCCGCGGTGAGCACCACGGACTCGAGCCGGTCGTGGCCCATCTCGGCGACGTGCGCGTCGTGATGCCGGATCTGCCCGGCTTCGGCGAGACCCCGCCGCTGCCGGGACGCACCCACGATCTCGCGGCATACGCGGAGTGGCTGACCGCCTTCGCCGCGGCCGCAGCACCCGGCGCCGTCGTCGTGGGCCACTCGTTCGGCTCGATCGTCGCGGCAGCGGCGGTGGCAGGGGGCCTCGCGACTCCGCGCCTCGTGCTCATCAACCCGATCGGCGCACCGGCGCTCGAGGGGCCGCGCGGCATCTTCACGAGGTTCGCCGTCTGGTACTACGCGCTCGGTGCGCGCCTGCCGCGTCGCGCAGGGGAGGCGCTGCTGCGCAACCGGGTGATCGTGCGGGTCATGAGCCTCGCCATGGTCAAGACCCGCGACACGTCGCTCCGCCGATTCGTGCACGATCAGCACGACACCTTCTTCTCGAGCTTCGCCGACCGCGACGTGCTGCGCGATGCATTCAAAACGTCGGTCTCGAATGATGTGCGCGCCTTCGCGCCGAGCATCTCGCAGCCCACGCTCCTCGTCGCCGCCGTTCAGGACGACATCACGCCGATCGCGGCGGAGCGGCACCTTCGCACGCTCTTCCCCGATGCCGAGCTGGTGGAGATCGACGGCGTGGGGCACCTGATCCACTACGAGACGCCGGCCGAGGCCGCCGCGGCGATCAGGCGGTTCCTGCCGCCTTCCGGCGCCGATACGCGATGACGTTCATGCGGTTGCCGCAGTTGCCGGTGTCGCAGTAGCGCTTCGAGCCGTTCTTCGAGAAGTCCACGTAGACGGCGGCGCAATCGTCGGCCTCGCACACCCGGACGCGGTCGTAGGCGTCGGCGCGAATCACGTCGACGAAGGCCATCGCGGCCTCGACGAGGATGCGGGTCGCCAGCGGAGCGTCGCCGGGAGTCGCGTGGATGTGCCAGTCGTAGTCGTCGTGGATGACGAGCTGCGGCTGAGCGTCGCCGTCCCGCAGCATCGCATTGACGTGCTCGACCGCTTCGTCTCGTTCCAGATCCCACAGGCGACGGAGTCGCGGCCGGATGGCGCGGATCTCCTGCAGCTCGGTGTCGTCGCGCACGATCGCCCCGGTGAAGGCGAAGTCGGCGAGGAAGTCGTCGAGGTCGGCGCGCTCGATCAGCGTGTCGGCCGTTCCCGCCGACGTGCGGGGGAGCGTGTTGACGAGGGCGGCCGTCGCTCGCAGCGACAGCTGCGTGTCATTGATGAAAACCATGTTGACTCCTGACAATCCGTCCCGCTACTGTCACTAGCGTAATCACTTTCACTGCTGACAATCGAGGGTGCTCATGACGAACCCCACCGCGTCCCTCCCCATCATCCCGGCTCCGCTCGACGTCCCTCGGCAGCTGTCGGCGGGTCGGCGCTCCGCCGGTATGGCGATGGCCGTCGCATCAGCTCTGGCGTTCTCATCCAGCGGCCCGCTCGTCAAGCCGCTCCTCGAGAACGGGTGGACGCTCGGCACGGCGCTCCTCGTGCGCATCGGGATGGCGGCGCTCATCCTCTCGCCGTTCCTCATTCGAGCCGTCGCCCGAGAGCGCGGACTGTTCCGCCGGCACGGGCTCTCGTTCCTCGCTTTCGGCCTCATGCCGGTCGTGGGATGTCAGCTGTTCTACTTCTCGGCGATGCAGCGGATGCCGGTGGCCGTCGCACTCCTCATCCAGTACCTGGCCCCCGTGCTCCTCGTCGCCTGGGTGTGGCTGCGCACCCGCCGTCGCCCGTCTCGCGTCGTGATGGCCGGCACGGTCGTCGCGATGCTCGGTCTCGTGCTGGTCGTCGACATCGCGGGGGCGCGCTTCGACTCCTGGGGCACCGTCCTCGCCCTCGGGGCCGCCGTCTGCACCTGCGTCTACTTCGTCATGGCCGAGCGAACCGGCGACGCGCTGCCGCCGCTGGTGCTCGCCGCGGGCGGCATGGTCGTCGCGACCGCCGCGATCGGGCTGCTGCTGCTCACCGGCATCCTGCCGTTCGCCGTCGACGGCGCCCTCGCGCCCGTTCTCGGGCTCGACGTCCCGCCCCTGCTCGTGCTCGTCTGGGTCGGAACGGCGACCGGCATCGCTTACGCCCTCGGCGTCACGGCCGTCCCCCGGACGGGGTCACGGCTGGCATCCTTCATCGGGCTGTCCGAGGTGCTCTTCGCCCTCGGGTTCGCGTGGCTTCTGCTGAACGAGGCGCCGGCTCCGGTGCAGTTCCTCGGCGGCGCGCTCATCCTGATCGGGGTCGTCCTCGTCCGACTCGATCCCGCGGAATCGACGGTGCTCAGCTCTGTCGACGACCCTGTTCCAGCAGCGGGCGGACGCGATGCGAGATCACCTCGTCCATGATGAGCGAGGTCTCGGTGCGCTCGACGCCGTCGATCGCGAGGATGCGTGCATCGATCGCGAAGAGATGCTGGGTGTCACGCGCCACGACGCGCACCATCAGGTCGACCTGGCCGCTGAGGCCCTGAGCCTGGATCACCTCGGGGATCAGCTCGAGCTCGGCCGCGATCCGGGGGAGGTCCGGCTGGCGCAGCACGACGCTCACCAGGGCCTCGATCGGGAACCCGAGCGAGCGCGTCGAGATCGAGCGTTCGTACGACAGGAACGCGCCCGAACGCTCGAGCCGTGTCATGCGCGCCTGGATGGTGTTGCGCGACATCCTGAGTCGTTCCGAGAGGGCGACGACGGTCGCTCGGGGATCGTCCGCCAGCGCATCGAGAAGTGCGAGGTCGACGGAATCGTGGCTTGCCATATCGCTGAACGCTAGCACCGCGGATGCCGCGATCCGACGCGATGTGCGCTCTATGACGCGCGCATCGAACGAGACCGTCGGTGCCGCCGGTGGCGCGCGCAGGGGGTCGGTGTCATGCGGGCAGCAGGACGGGCGAGTCGATGAGGCTCAGCCGGTCGCGCTCCCAGCGGAAGGTGTGGATCGAACCGTTGGCCAGCCGCACGCCCTGCGCGGGGAAGGACCCGCCGGTCGCATGACGGATGACCTCGCGGATGAGCGCGCCGTGAGCGACGACCACGAGATCGGGGGAGGCGGATGCGTGGTGGCGACGGGCGTCGCCGACGGCATCGCCGAGGGCGGCGAGTGCACGGCGACGGACATCGGGCCAGGGCTCGGCGCCGGGGACGTCGGCGACGGCCCACTCGCCCCACCGCGCGTGGAACTCCTCGATGCCGACGCCTTCCGCATCGCCGTAGTTGCGTTCGCGGAGTCCGGCGTAGGTGCGCGGCGGCCTCACCTCGAGGGCGGACGCGATCAGCTCGGCGGTCTCCCGCGCTCGCGCGAGGTCGCTCGAGGCGACGGCGAGGGCCGCATCCGCGGGCAGCGCGGCGCGGAGAGCAGCCCCGACCGCGCGCGCCTGATCGCGACCCGTCTCGTTGAGGGGGATGTCGGTGCTCCCCTGGATCCGCCGCTCGCGGTTCCAGTCGGTCTCACCGTGTCTCACGAGCGTCAGGATCGTCACCCCTCGAGCCTACGCGCCGCCCCGGGTCAGGCCGGGCGGGGGAGGGTGTCGGCGAGCGCCCGCAGCACCTCGGACGCGCCGCCGTCGATCTTGACGGTCGCCTTGGGGTCCGACCTCGTCGCGCCGCGATTGACGATGACGACGGGCAGGCGCCGCCGCCGTGCGCGCTCGACGAGGCGGACACCGGAATTGACCACGAGCGATGACCCGGCGATCAGCAGCGCGTCGCTCGTCCGGACCAGCTGCTCGGCCTCGGCGAACTTCTCGACGGGGACGAACTCGCCGAAGAAGACGACGTCGGGCTTGAGGACACCCCCGCACACCGTGCACAGGGGCACGACGAACTGATCACTCGCGCCCGGCAGGACATCGCCGTCCGGTCCGATCTCGACGTTCTCGGGGACGGAGATCCACGGATTGTCGGCTTCGATGCGTGCGGCGAGATCGCGGCGGTCGAAGACCTGCCCGCAGTGCATGCAGTACGCGCGGCGCATCGTGCCGTGCAGCTCGACCACGCGGCGATTGCCCGCCCGCAGGTGCAGCCCGTCCACGTTCTGCGTGATGACGCCCGACACGACGCCGGATCGCTCGAGGTCGGCGAGGGCGAGGTGTCCCTCGTTGGGATGCGCCGCGGCGAAGATCTTCCAGCCGAGGTGACTGCCGATCCAATACCGCCGCCGAGCGGTGTCGCTGGCGGCGAACTCCTGCGAGGTCATGGGGGTGCGAACCGGCGCACCGGCGCCGCGATAGTCGGGGATGCCGGAATCAGTCGAGACCCCGGCGCCCGTCAGCACCGCGATCCGGCGGCCGCTCAGGGCCTCGACCGCCCGCGCGAACTCGTCGCCGTCGGCGACCGGAGGACTCGGATGCTGCACGCCTCCCACTCTACGAGCGTCGACGTGCTCGGGACGCGTGTCAGAGTGGGGGCGTGCCTGTCATCGCCGTGGACGACCCCGCCGACCCCCGCCTCGCGGACTACCGCGACCTCACCGACGTCGCCCTGCGCCGGGTGCTGGAGCCGGCCGGCGGGCTGTACATGGCGGAGTCGGCGAAGGTCATCTCGCGTGCCCGCGCCGCCGGCCACCGGCCGCGTTCGCTCCTCGTGCAGGAGAAGTGGCTGGACGACGCGATCCCCCTCGCGGGCGACGCGCCCGTGTACGTCGTCTCCGACGCCGTCGCCGAGCAGCTCACGGGGTACGCCGTGCACCGGGGCGCGCTGGCCGCGATGCATCGTCCCGAGCTGCCGGCGCCGGCCGACGTCGTCGCGGGATCGCGCCTCGTGCTCATCCTCGAGGACATCGTCGATCACACGAACGTCGGGGCCGCCTTCCGCGCGGCGGCCGGCCTCGGCGCCGACGCCGTGCTGGTGTCGGAGCGCTGCGCGGATCCGCTGTACCGCCGTTCGGTGCGGGTCAGCATGGGGACGGTCTTCCAGGTGCCGTGGACGCGGCTGCCCGCCTGGCCGGAGGCACGCAGCATCCTGGGCGACGCGGGCATCCATCTCGCCGCGCTGGCCCTCGCCGACGACGCCGTCTCGCTCGAGGACTTCGCCGCAGCGCGACCCGAACGCCTCGCGCTGCTCCTGGGCTCGGAGGGCGACGGGCTCAGCCGCCGCGCTCTGGCCGCCGCCGACACGGTCGTGACGATCCCCATGGCGGGCGGCGTGGATTCGCTCAACGTCGCCGCGGCGAGCGCCGTCGCGCTCTGGGCGCTGCGCTGAAGCCGGCCCCCGCGGCGCGATCTCAGTTGCCGGGGTCGTCGGGGCGACGGGGCGCGACGGGAAGGGGCTCCGGACGCTTCGCCGTGACGTTGTCGCCGGAGGACTGGTGCCGCAGTCGTCGGAGCACCCACGGCACCAGGTACTCCCGCGCCCACACCAGATCGTTGCCGCGAGCGGCGCGCCAGGTGAGCGGGCGCAACGTCTCGGGCTGCATGGGCTGCAGCTCGTTCGGCACATTCAGCGTGCGCAGCACCATACGGGCGATCTCGTGGTGTCCGAGCGCGTTGTAGTGCAGCCGGTCGTCGTCGAAGAAGCGCATGTCCTGCACCTCTTTGAGCGCCCACTGGTCGGCGACGATGGCGTCGTACCGGTCGGCGATCGCCCGGATGTTCTCGTTGTAGATCGCCACCCGGCCGCGGATGCCGCGGAACACCGGCGTGAAGTTCGTGTCGATGCCGGTGAACAGCACGAGGGTCGCCCCCGTCGACGCGAGGCGGACGACGGCATCCTCGAACTGCTGGGCCACCGCGTCGGGATCGGCACCCGGTCGGATGACGTCGTTGCCGCCCGCCGAGAAGGTCACGAGGTCGGGCTTGAGCTCGAGGGCCGGCTCGATCTGGTTCGCGACGATCTGGCCGATCAGCTTGCCGCGGACGGCGAGGTTGGCGTAGGCGAAGTCCGGGACCTGCGAGGCGAGCACGTCGGCGACGCGATCGGCCCAGCCCCGGTGGCCGCCGGGGGAGTGCGGCTCGGGGTCTCCGATGCCCTCCGTGAACGAGTCGCCGATGGCGACCATACGGCGCCACGGGTGGGCCGTCTCGTTCGCGACGTAGGGACTGCGGGCGGCGTCCTCGGACGGCTCGTTCCTTCTCATCGACTCCCACCTTCCGGCCGCGCGATCGGCACGGCTCCATCGAGGCTATCTCCCGTGCGGGCGCCGGTGTGGGCGGTGTCGTTTAAGGTGGTCCCTCGTGACAGAGGACCAGCAGGAGCATTTCGGAAGCTTCGCCGCCGAGCACCTGTCGCCCTCCTTCCCGCAGCGCGCCCCGTGGGGAACGGCCCAGCGCCTGCGAGCGTGGCAGGCCGAGGCGCTCGATCAGTACTTCGGGGCAGACGGGCCCGACGGGGTCGGGCGCGGCCCGCGCGACTTCCTCGCCGCCGCGACCCCGGGCGCCGGCAAGACGACCTTCGCGCTCCGATTGGCCTCCGAGCTGCTGCGACGGAACGTCGTGGACCGCATCGTCGTCGTCGCCCCGACCGAGCATCTGAAGACCCAGTGGGCGGATGCGGCCGGCCGTGTCGGCATCCGGCTCGACCCGCGCTTCAGCAACCGGCATGCCGTGCCTGCCCGCCACTACCAGGGCGTCGCCGTGACCTACGCGCAGGTCGCCGTGAAGGCGTCCGTGCATCAGCGCCTGACGATGGACGCGCGCACGCTCGTCATCCTCGACGAGGTGCACCACGGCGGTGACGCCCTCAGCTGGGGAGACGCACTGCGCGAGGCCTACGGCCGCGCGACCCGGCGCCTGCTGCTCTCGGGCACGCCGTTCCGCAGCGACACCGCGCCGATCCCGTTCGTCGAGTACCACCCCAACGACAAGGGCATCCGGCTCTCTCGCACGGACTTCAACTACGGGTACGGCCGCGCCCTCGCCGACGGCGTCGTGCGGCCCGTGCTCTTCCTCGTGTACGCGGGCCACATGAAGTGGCGCACGAAGACCGGCGACGAGTTCGAGGCGCACCTCGGTCAGGACAACACGAAGGACATCACCTCGCAGGCGTGGCGGACGGCTCTCAACCCCGAGGGCGACTGGATCCCCGCGGTGCTGCAGTCCGCCGATCGCCGCCTCAGCGAGGTGCGCCAGGATGTTCCGGATGCCGGCGGCCTCGTGATCGCGACGGATCAGACGGCTGCTCGCGCCTACGCCGACATCCTGCACCGGATCACCGGCGAGGCACCGACGGTCGTGCTCTCGGACGACAAGGCCGCGTCGGGCAACATCGAGATCTTCGCGCAGGCGACGACGCGCTGGATGGTCGCCGTCCGGATGGTCTCCGAAGGCGTCGACGTGCCGCGTCTGGCTGTGGGCGTGTATGCCACATCGTCGTCGACCCCGCTCTTCTTCGCGCAGGCCATCGGACGATTCGTCCGCGCCCGTCGTCGCGGTGAGACGGCGAGCGTCTTCCTCCCGAACGTTCCCGTGCTGCTCGGCCTCGCGTCCGAGATGGAGCGCCAGCGCGACCATGCCCTCGATCGCGAATCGGGCGACGACGACGGGCTCGAGGACACGCTCCTAGCCGAGGCCGAGAGCGAAGACAAGGCGTCCGACGCGCTGACCGAGGAGTTCTCGTTCCAGGCGCTCGGATCGGTCGCCCACTTCGACCGCGTGATGTTCGACGGGGCGGAGTTCGGTCAGCTCGCGGTACCCGGCACCCCCGAGGAGGAGGAGTTCCTCGGCATCCCGGGGCTGCTCGAACCCGAGCACGTGCACGAACTCCTCATGCAGCGGCAGACGCGTCAGTCCCGTCACCGGACCGCTCGCGAGGCGCGCGAGAAGGAGGCGGGAGCGCCGAGCGAGCCCGCCGAGCCGCAGAGCACACTCCCCGAACCGCTTCATCGATCCCTGAAGGAGCAGCGGCAGCTTCTGAACAGCCTCGTCGGGCTGTACGCCCGACAGAGCGGCGAGCCGCACGGTCAGATCCACGCCGAGCTGCGGCGCGTGTGCGGTGGACCGGCGGTCTCGCACGCGACCGTCGCCCAGCTCCAGGCGCGGATCGGCGTTCTGCGCTCCCGCGTGCGGTCGTGAGAATCTGCGCGCGCCACGCCCGGCGTGCCGCCGATTCTTCGGCACCGCGGCGACGTGTTAGTGTTGATCCTCGGTTGGGAACAACCGGAAAAACACTGCGCGGGTGGCGGAATAGGTAGACGCGCTAGCTTGAGGTGCTAGTGCCCGTATAGGGCGTGGGGGTTCAAGTCCCCCCTCGCGCACAGTGCGAGAAGGCCCCGGACGAGATGCAGATCTCGGCCGGGGCCTTCTTCGTTTCCGCGTGCGATGCGGCGGTCGGGCGGGCGTGCGCGTCGCGGGTAGCGTTGGACCATGCCCGAGCTCGACGAACTCCCCGAGGTCGCCCGCGTCGCGCGAGACCTCATCCGATTCGACACCACGAACTTCGGCGAGGGGCGGTCCCGGGGCGAGCGCGAAGCGGCCGAGTACGTCGGGTCCTACCTCGAGTCGCTCGGGCTCCGCCCGGAGTACTACGAGCCCGTCGAACGACGCACGAACGTGAGCGTGCGCATCCCGGGCGCGAACCGCGACAAGCCGGCACTCGTCCTCCACGGGCACCTGGACGTGGTCCCGGCGGTCGCGGAGGACTGGAGCGTCGACCCGTTCGGCGGTGTCGTCCGCGACGGCATGCTGTGGGGTCGCGGCGCCGTGGACATGAAGAACATGGACGCGATGATCCTCACGTCGGTCGCGGATCTCCTGCGCGCCGGTCAGCAGCCGGAGCGGGACCTCATCGTCACGTTCTTCGCCGACGAGGAGAACGGCGGCGTCGAGGGCTCTCAGCTGGTCGTCCGCGATCGGCCGGAGTGGTTCTCGGGAGCGACCGAGGCGATCAGCGAAGTGGGCGGGTACTCGATCGGCGTCGACGGGCGGCGTGCCTATCTGCTCCAGGTGGGGGAGAAGGCACTGGTCTGGCTCCGCCTGCACGCGACGGGTCGTGCCGGTCACGGAAGCCGGCTGCATCCCGACAACGCGATCACGCGGCTCAGCGAGGCCGTCGCCCGGCTCGGACGCGCGCAGTGGCCGATCGAGCTGACGTCGACGACCCGCCGGCTCGTCGACGACCTCGCCGCCCTGAGCGGTCGCGACGCGGCCGACCCGGACGGGGTCGTCGCAGCCACCGGCGCGACGAGCCCCTTCCTCGCGTCGACGTTCCGCACGACGGCGAACCCGACCGGACTCGCCGCCGGCTACAAGCACAACGTGATTCCGGATGCCGCATCCGCCGCCATCGACGTGCGCACCCTGCCGGGTCAGGAGGACGCTGTCCTCGCGGAGATCCAGCGGATCGTCGGCGACGACATCCGCATCGAGATCGTGCACCGAGACATCGGCCTGGAGGTCCCCTTCGAGGGGTCCCTCGTCGACGCGATGGTCGGCGCGCTCGGGCGCCACGATCCCGGTGTGCCGGTGCTGCCGTACCTCATGGGCGGCGGAACCGACAACAAGGCCCTCGCGGAGCTCGGCATCGCCGGGTTCGGTTTCGCGCCGTTGCGCCTCCCGCCCGAGCTCGACTTCACCGGTATGTTCCACGGTGTCGACGAGCGCGTCCCGATCGATGCGCTCGTCTTCGGCCAGCGCGTGCTCGCCGATCTCATCCGCACGTACTGAAAGGCCCCCATGCAGCTTCTCGAGGCCATCATCCTGGGCGTGATCCAGGGCCTGACCGAGTTCCTGCCGATCTCCTCGAGCGCGCACCTGCGCATCGTGGGGGAGTTCCTGCCCTCCGCGCAGGACCCCGGCGCCACGTTCACCGCGATCACGCAGATCGGCACCGAGCTCGCCGTGCTCGTGTACTTCTGGAAGAAGATCACCCGGATCATCGGCCGCTGGTTCCGCTCGTTCACCGGCTCCGTCCCGCGCAACGATCCCGACGTGCGCCTGGGCTGGGTCGTCATCATCGGGACGGTTCCGATCGGCGCCCTCGGGTTCCTCTTCCAGGACGTCATCCGCGACACCTTCCGGAACCTCTGGCTCGTCGCGGTCGTCCTCATCGTCTTCGGCATCCTGCTCGGCGTCGCCGACGCGCTCGGGCGCCGCGTCCGAACCGAGAAGGATATGACCTACGGGCACGGTCTCACGCTGGGCTTCGCCCAGGCCCTCGCTCTCGTGCCGGGCGTGTCGCGCTCGGGGGCGACGACCACGATGGGGCTGGCGCTCGGCTACACGCGGCCCGCCGCCGCGGAGGTCGCCTTCCTGCTCGCGGTTCCGGCCGTCTTCGGCTCCGGCCTCTACGAGCTGCTGCAGGCGCTGCGCGAACCGGGCTCGGCGGTCTTCAGCCTCGGCGAGACGGCCGTCGCGACGGCCGTCGCATTCGGTGTCGGACTCGCCGTGATCGCCTTCCTCATGCAGTACCTCAAGCGCGGCAGCTTCCTGCCGTTCGTGCTGTACCGGCTGGGTCTGGGCGCCGTGCTCATCGTCCTGCTGGCGACCGGGGTCGTGCAGGCGTACTGAGCGGCGGTCTGGGCCGAACGCTCAGCGACGCGGCGGCCGGCCCCGCCCGGGGCCGGGGCCGCCGTCGCCGCGGTGGCGCAGGTAGCGCTCGAACTCCTGGGCGATCGCCTCGCCCGACGCTTCGGGTGAGTCCCACGTGTCGCGGGTCTGCTCGAGCTGCCGGATGTACTCCGTCATCTCCTCGTCGTCGGCCGCGGCGGCGTCGATCGTCGCCTCCCACGCCAGCGCCTCGCCGGGAAGCGAGCCCCGGGCGACCTTCGCTCCCGTGATCTCCTCGAGCTTGTCGAGGAGGGCGAGCGTCGCCTTCGGCGACGGCGAATGGCCCGCGACGTAGTGCGGCACGCTGGCCCAGAGCGACGCGGTCGGGATGCCGGCCTCCTCGGCGGCAGAGGTGATGACCGACAGGATGCCGACGGGTCCCTCGTACGTCGAGCGCTCGAGCGAGAGCGCGCTGCGCAGCTCGTCGTTCTCGCTGCTGCTGAACACGGTGATGGGGCGGGTGTGGGGGACGTCCGACATCATCGAGCCGAGGGCGACGATCCCCGTGACGTCCTCGCTCAGCGCCGCATCGATGAGGTCGGCTGCGAAGGACTTCCACGCGCGCGCCGGCTCGGCGCCCGACAGGATCCACAGTCGAGTGCCGCGCGCGGTGGCCTGCGGACGCCAGATCGTGGCTTCGGGCCAGCGCAACGCGCGGCGGCCGTCGGCATCCGTCTCGACGTGAGGGCGCGAGTACATGTAGTCGAAGTAGAGCTCGGGATCGACCGAGAACACGCGCTCGTACGAGCGGGAGCCGCGAAGCTGGTCGGTCGCGGCCGTGGCGGCCTCGCCGGCGTCGTTCCATCCGTCGAAGGCCACGACCAGTACCCGCCGTCCGAGTGTGTGCACCCGTCCTCCTTCCGCGCGACAGGTCTCCACGATACGCCGCACCCGGCGGCCCCGGGTCGGCGCCGCGCCTGCCGCGATGCCGAGACACGGCGTGCCCCGCCCGTCGGTAGCATGGGGCGAGTGACTTCGCCGCTCCCCGCCGCCGTCCTCTGGGACATGGACGGCACCCTCGTCGACACCGAACCGTACTGGATGGCCGCCGAAGGCCCGCTCGTGACGAGCCACGGCGGCACGTGGACCCACGAGCAGGCGCTCGGGCTCGTGGGGCTCGGACTCCACGACTCCGCCCGCATCCTTCAGGACGCCGGCGTGCAGATGGCTGCCGACGACATCATCGACCACCTCACCGAGACCGTCTCGCAGCAGCTCCGCACCGACGGCAACCCGTTCCGGCCGGGTGCTCTCGAGCTGCTGCGCGGCCTTCGCGAGGCCGGCATCAAGACGGCTCTCGTCACCATGTCGATGCGCCGGATGGCCGATACCGTCGTGTCGGCGATGCCGTTCGACGCCTTCGACGCGGTCATCGCCGGAGACGATGCGCGGCGCCCGAAGCCCCATCCGGACGGATATCTGCAGGCGTGCGAGGCTCTCGGCGTCGATGTGGCGGACGCCGTCGCGATCGAGGACTCCCCGAACGGCCTGCGCGCCGCCGTGGCCTCCGGGGCCGTGAGCATCGGCGTCCCCCTCATGGTGCCTCTCGAGGGCGTCGGGGCGCATGCCCTCTGGGACACGCTCGAGGGCCGCACCGTCGCGGACCTCGCCGCCCTTTTCGCCGAGCACCGAACCGGAGACCGATCATGACCGAAGATCTGCAGCCCCGCGGTCCGTTCCGTTACGGCGACCGCGTGCAGCTGACGGGGCCGAAGGGCCGGATGCACACCATCACCCTGCGGGAGGGCGGCGAGCTCCACACCCACCACGGCGTTCTGCGGCACGAGGCGCTCGTCGGCCAGCCTGACGGCTCGGTCGCCGTCAACAGCGGCGGCCACGAGTATCTCGCGCTGCGGCCACTGCTGCGCGACTTCGTGATGTCGATGCCCCGCGGCGCCGCCATCGTCTATCCGAAGGACGCGGCGCAGATCCTCGCGGCGGGCGACATCTTCCCCGGAGCCACGGTCGTCGAGGCCGGCGTGGGCTCGGGTGCGCTGTCGCTGTGGCTCCTGCGCGCCATCGGGTCGACGGGGCGGCTGCGTTCGTTCGAGCGACGCGAGGAGTTCGCCGAGGTCGCCACGGCGAACGTGACGACGTTCACCGGTGGCCTGCCCGACAACTGGGACGTCGTCGTCGGCGACCTCGTCGAGGAGCTGCCCGGCGCCGTCGAGCCCGGATCGGTCGACCGCGTCGTCCTCGACATGCTCGCGCCCTGGGAGTGCATCGACGTCGTGGCGGACGCTCTGGCACCCGGGGGAGTCGTGCTCTGCTACATCGCGACCGCCACCCAGCTCAGCCGTGTCGCGGAGTTCATCCGCGGCACCGGGCTGTTCACCGACCCCGAGGCCTCCGAGACGATGATCCGCGGGTGGCACGTGCAGGGCCTCGCCGTGCGCCCGGACCACCGGATGGTCGCCCACACCGGCTTCCTGCTGACCGCGCGCCGCCTCGCACCCGGTGCCGTGCCGCCCGACGTGCGCAAGCGGGCTTTGAAGAAGCCGACCTACGCCGATGACGACGTCGAGATGTGGACTCCGGGAGCCGTCGGCGACCGCGAGATCACCGACAAGAATCTCCGCAAGCGCGTCCGCGAGGCCCAGCGCGCGGCCGACGGCGCTCGGATCGCGGCGTCGGGCGGCGACGGCGAGTCCGCGTAGACTGCTGCGGTGCGTAGGATCCTCGCCGCCGCCGGCGCTCTCTCCCTGTCCGTGCTCGCTCTGACGGCCTGCTCGACGGGCTCGTCGAGCGTCGCATCCTGCACACGCGACCTGCCGGCCTCGAGTGCGCTGGATCTCGTGCAGGTGGGCGACACCGCCGTGGGCACGCGCCCGGACATCTCGCTGACCGCCCCCGTCCACGTCGGCTCCACGTCGGTCGCGGACCGTATCGTCGGCGAGGGCGAAGCGGTCACCTCCGACACGCAGGACGTGGTGTTCGACCTCACGGTCATCGACGGCTCGTCGGGAACGACGGTCGCCGCATCCGGCTACACGGGCGACCTCTCGCAGGTATACCCCGTCGACAGCTGGCAGGAGACCTTCCCCGGTCTCGTCGACGCCCTGGACTGCGCGACGGAGGGCTCGCGGATCGTCATGGCGCTCGGCCCGGACGACGTCGCCGCCGACACGCGCTCGCGCTTCGGTATCGGCGAGGACGCCTCGACGGTCGTCGTCCTCGATCTCCAGAAGGTGTACCTGGCCGCGGCCGACGGCGCGGATCAATTCAACGACCGCGCCGGCATGCCCTCGGTGGTGCGCGCGCCCGACGGCCGTCCCGGCATCGTCGTCCCCGACGGCGACGCCCCCGACGAGCTCGCCGTGGAGACCCTCAAGCGGGGCGACGGCGAGGTCGTGACGGGCGACGTGCCCGTTCGCGTGCACTACACCGGGGTGACCTGGGACGACCACGAGGTCTTCGAATCGACGTGGGGAAGCGGGGCGCAGTCCGTCGATCTGTCGACGATGATCCCCGGCTTCGCCGACGCGCTCCGCGGCGCGACGGTCGGTTCGCAGATCCTGGCGGTGATCCCTCCGGACCAGGCTTACGGCGACGCCGGTCAGGGCGCGATACCGGGAGGGGCGACTCTCGTGTTCGTCATCGACGTGCTCGGGCTCGACGCGCCGGCCTGACCGGTCGCGGCCCATCGACGCCGCCTAGAATGACTGGGTGCCGTCACCCGCTCTCCGCGTTCCCCCCGAGGAGCGCCTGGTCAACCTCGTCGTCGCCCTGATGGCGACGGAGCAGGGCCTGACGAAGGACACCATCCTCGGGTCGGTCTCGGGTTATCGGGAGCAGACCGAGGCGGGAGCGGGCAAGGACGCCCTCGAGAAGATGTTCGAGCGCGACAAGGAGAACCTCCGCGCGCTCGGCGTGCCGATCGAGACGATCGGCGACTGGATGGATCCGGACGATCTCCGCGCGGCTCGCTACCGCGTGCCCTCGTCGGACTACGAGCTCCCCGAGGACATCACCTTCACGCCCGCGGAACTCGCCCTCCTGACGCTCGCGGGCGGCGTGTGGGGCGAGCGTTCCATGTCGGCCGGCGCGCGATCGGGACTTCGGAAGATCCGTTCGCTGGGCATCGACGTCGACGAGCCGATCATCGGCTTCGCGCCGCGGCTGAACTCCCCGGAAGCCGCTTTCGCCCCGCTGCAGCGCGCCATCGAGCAGGGGCGCGTCGTCACCTTCGACTACTTGCGACCGGGTGCCTCGGATCCTCGTCGACGACGGGTCCGGCCCCTCGCCCTCGTCGAATTCGAGGCGCGCTGGCACGTCTTCGGCTACGACGAGAACGTCGAGGCCGAGCGGACGTTCCTCCTCTCCCGGATCTGCTCGACCGTCGACATCACGCGAGCCCGGTTCGAGATGGCCGAATTCGCGGGCTCGGGCGAGCGCGCGCTGGCCGGCCTCGAGGCGCTGGCCGAGCGCCAGCGCGCGCTCCTGGAGGTGACTGCCGGCACCGAGGCGGCGGTGCGGCTCGGACGCCGGGCTGTCGCCGACACCGCCGACCCGCAGGGCATCCGCGTCCCGTACGTCGACACCGAGGTGTTCGCCGACGAGCTCGCCTCATACGGCCCCGAGGTGCGGGTGGTCGAGCCGGCGGATCTCCGGGCGGCCGTCATCACGCGTCTGCGGGGCGCAGCGAATTCGGAGGGCACGCGATGACGCCCGCGGAGCCAATGGTCGCGACCGATCGCGCGGCCCTGATCCTGCAGCTCGTGCCGTACCTGGTGGGGAAGGGCGAGGTCACGGTCGAGGAGGCCGCGCGGGATTTCGACGTCACTCCGGAACAGGTCCGCTCGATGGTCGAGAAGCTGACCGTCATCGGGCTGCCGGGTGAGAGCGGCTTCTGGCAGATGGCGAACGACCTCTTCGACATCGACTGGGATCTCCTCGACACGCAGGGGCGGATCGTGATCACGAACACCGTGGGTCTCGAGCGCTCGCCTCGCCTCACCGCCCGTGAGGCCGCCGCCCTGCTCGCCGGCCTGCGTGTCGCCGTGTCGTTCCCGGGCGTGGGAGACAGCGACCTCGTGCAGGGCCTCCTCGCGAAGCTGGCTCGCGGAGCCGGTGGCCGGCCCGCCGACGTCATCGTCGCCCCCGCTCCGGTCGATGAGGTCCGCGAGAGCGTCGCCGCGGCGCTGCGTCGGGGCGTCGCGCTGTCGTTCACGTACCGCGCTCCGGATTCCGCACCCACCACCCGCACCGTCGACCCGGTGAAGGTCTCGATCTCCGCCGGGCAGTGGTATCTCCAGGGGTGGTGCCACACGCGCGAGGCGATGCGCACGTTCCACCTCGACCGCGTGAGCGAGGCCGTCCTCACCGAGATCGCGGCCACCCATTCGGGTGAACCGGTGCCCGAGCTGTTCGAGCCGAGCGCCGACGAATCCCTCGCTCAGCTCCGGTACCGCCGCGGGCAGGAAGCGCTGCTCGGCGAGTATCTCGCCCGCGCCGACGTCAGCGGCACAGGCGAGTGGCGGACAGCCCGCATCCACGTCGCCGACCCGCGGTCGCTCAAACGTCTCGTCGCGCGCTCGGGCGGTGCGGTGGAGATCGTCGGACCCTCCGAAGCTGCTGCGGCGGCGGTCGACTGGGCACGCGCGGGTCTCGCCCAATACGGCTGACCCCCGGTTCGGCCGGGTTAGACTGACCGAAACAAACGACGAGGAGACGTCATGGGCAATCTGCTCGCAGGGCCGCACCTGTGGATCCTTCTCATCGTCATCCTGCTCCTGTTCGGTGCTGCGAAGCTGCCGGCGCTCGCCAAGAGCATGGGACAGTCCGCCCGCATCTTCAAGGGCGAGATGAAGGCGATGAAGGACGACGACGGCGCGACCGGCACCCCGACCACCACCGCTGACGCGGCCCCCGTCGAGAAGCCGGCGGAACCCCGGAGCGGTCCCGCCACGCCCTCGCCCTGACGTCCGTGGTGACGGCTGAACGCGCGTCCTTCGGGGCGAGCGAAGCTCCGCGGCGCGACAAGCGCATGTCGCTTGCGCAGCATCTCGTCGAGCTGCGCAAGCGACTCATGATCGGGGCCATCGCCCTCGTGGTGTCGATGGTGGCGTCCTTCTTCCTCACCGACTGGATCATCTGGGCGATGACGGAGCCGATCCGTGTCGTCGCGGCGCAGCGGAGCGCCGAGGAGAGCCAGGCGGTGACCCTGATGTACTCGACGATCACTGGCCCCTTCGACATGCGTCTGCGGATCTCGTTCTCGGTGGGCATCCTCCTGTCGGCACCGGTGTGGCTGTGGCAGATCTGGGCGTTCCTCATGCCGGGCCTCACGAAGAAGGAGGTCCGCTACACGATCGGCTTCGTCTCGGCGGCGGTGCCGCTCTTCTTCGGCGGCGTCTTCACGGGCTGGCTCGTCATGCCCCACATCGTCGAGATCATGGCGACGTTCTCCCCGGACGGCTCGTCGAACTTCTACGAGGGCAAGTACTACTACGACTTCGTCTTCAAGCTGCTTCTCGTGGTGGGCGTCGCGTACGTCATCCCCGTCTTCCTCGTGGCGCTGAACTTCGCGGGGATCATGAGCGGCAAGGCGATCCTCAAAGGCTGGCGCGTCGCCATCCTCGTCGCGGTGGTGTTCTCCGGACTGGCCACCCCGGCCGCCGACATCGTGAGCATGCTGATGCTCGCCGTGATCCTGACCATCCTGTACTTCGCGGCAGCCGGTCTCTCGCTGCTGCTCGACTTCCGTCGTTCCCGGCGGAGGCCCGATCTGACGGCGCCATCGCCTGCGCCGACCGCGGGACCCCTCGCGTGAGCGACGGAAGCCCGGCCGCCCGGTATCTCGCGGCGCAATCGGCGCGGGCGCATCCGTTGACGGCGGCCTTCGCCGCACGGCAGCGCTTCGAACTCGACCCGTTCCAGGTCGCGGCATGCCAGTCGCTCGAAGACGGGCGCAGTGTTCTCGTCGCCGCGCCCACGGGGGCGGGCAAGACGATCGTCGGGGAGTTCGCCGTGCACCTCGCGATGCGCGAGCCCGGCGCCAAGGCGTTCTACACGACGCCCATGAAGGCGTTGTCGAACCAGAAGTTCCGCGAACTCGTCGACGTCTACGGGGCGGACGAGGTCGGCCTCCTCACGGGGGACACGAACATCAACGGCAGCGCCCGCATCGTCGTCATGACGACCGAGGTGCTCCGCAACATGCTCTACGCGGACTCGCCGGCCCTTCGTGGTCTGCAGTTCGTCGTGATGGACGAGGTGCACTACCTCGCCGACCGCTTCCGCGGCGCCGTGTGGGAGGAGGTCATCATCCATCTGCACCGCTCGGTGCGCATGATCGCGCTGTCCGCGACGGTCTCCAACGCGGAGGAGTTCGGCGACTGGCTCGACACCGTGCGCGGCGACACCGACGTCGTGGTCTCCGAGACCCGTCCCGTTCCCCTCGAGCAGCATGTGCTGGTCCGCGGCGACCTCCTGCCGCTGTTCGACGAGCGCGCGGGGGCCGCGGCATCCCAGGTCAATCAGGAGCTGCTCCGGCTGCGATCGCCGAAAGGCCAGCAGTTCTCGTCCGACCGCCGACGCGATCAGCGCGGCTCGGGTCGCCGGGACGGCGACGCGCATCGCAATGCGCAACGCGGGGGACGAGGGGGCACCCGTGCCGCGTACGCTCCGCGCATGGAGCGGATCGATCGCCCCGAGGTCGTCTCGCTGCTCGCGCGCTCGAACCTCCTGCCCGCGATCTTCTTCATCTTCAGCCGGGTCGGATGCGACGCGGCGGTCCAGCAGGTGCGTCGATCCGGCGTGCGCCTGACAACCGCCGAGGAGCGTACCGAGATCCGCGAGATCGTCGAGGATCGCACGCGCGCCCTCGCCGAGGAGGACCTGGCGGTTCTCGGCTACTGGGAGTGGCGCGACAACCTCGAGCGCGGAGTCGCGGCGCACCACGCGGGCCTGCTGCCCGCGTTCAAGGAGGTCGTCGAGGAGCTTTTCAAACGCAAGCTCGTGAAAGTGGTCTTCGCGACGGAGACGCTCGCTCTCGGCATCAACATGCCGGCGCGTACGGTGGTGCTCGAGAAGCTCGAGAAGTTCAACGGCGAGGCCCGCGTGGCGATCACCTCCGGCGAGTACACGCAGCTGACCGGTCGCGCGGGACGCCGCGGCATCGACGTCGAGGGCCACGCCGTCATCCAGTGGACCGAGTCGCTCGACCCGCAGTCGGTCGCCGCTCTCGCGTCGAGGCGCACGTATCCGCTGAACTCGAGCTTCCGGCCGACGTACAACATGGCCGTCAACCTCATCGATCAGTTCGGTCGCGACCGCGCGCGGGAGGTCTTGGAATCGTCGTTCGCGCAGTTCCAGGCCGACCGCTCCGTCGTCGGGATCGCGCGCCAGGCGCGCGAGAAGGAGCAGAGCCTCGCGGGATACGCCGACGCGATGACCTGCGACCGCGGCGACTTCGCCGAGTACTCCGGCATCCGGCGCGACCTCAGCGACCTCGAGAAGCTCAACCGCAACGATCGGACGGCTCCCGCGAAGATCCGGCAGCGGCGACAGAACGAGCTGCAGGACCTCCGCCGACGGATGCAGCGGCATCCGTGTCACGAGTGTCCCGATCGCGAGAATCACGCCCGCTGGGCGGAGCGCTACTGGCGGCTTCGCCGCGACGTGCAGAGGCTCCGCCAGCAGATCGAGTCGCGCACCGGAACCGTCGCCCGCGTCTTCGACCGGGTCGTCGACGTCCTCTCCGAACTCGACTACGTCTCGGTCGACTCCGAGGGCCGGACCACACTCACCGCGGCGGGCGGCACGATGCGTCGCATCTATGGCGAACGCGATCTCCTCGTCGCCGAGGCGCTGCGTCGTGGGTTGTGGGATCGGCTCGACGCGCCCGCGCTCGCAGCCCTCGCATGCTGCCTCGTCTACGAGCCGCGGCGCGAGGGCGACGGTCCGGGCGAGTACGGCCTGCCGCGGGGTGCGTTCCGCACGGCGCTGTCGGAGACGCAGGAGCTCTGGGCCGTGCTCGACGACCTCGAACGCGATCACCGGCTGCCCGGCAGCGAACCGGTCGCGACCGGGTTGGCGACCGCGATGCACTCGTGGGCGCGCGGGATGCTGCTCGATCGCGTCCTGCTCGAAGCCGACATGGCGGCGGGCGACTTCGTCCGCTGGGCCAAGCAGACGATCGACCTGCTCGATCAGCTCTCCCTCGTGGCCGACGCCTCGCTCGCCTCGACCGCGCGCGACGCACTCGACGCGGTACGACGGGGAATCGTCGCCTACTCGGGCGTTTAGGCTCGAAGCGTGCCCGACGCTCCGCCGGCCGCCGAACGGCCGCTCATCCCGCTGTGGCTGGCTCTCGTCGGCGCGCTCGTGGGCGGAGCCGTCCTCGACGCGGCGTTCCCCGACATCGGGTGGTGGCCTCTCGCCTTCATCGGCGTCGCGTTCTCGCTCGTCGGGCTGATCGGTCGCTCGGCCTGGGGCGCAGTGGCGGTGGGGGCCGTGTTCGGTGCGTCGTTCTACTTCATCCACATCTCGTGGATCACCCGCTACCTCGGACCCGTCCCGTGGTTCGGGCTGGCGGGCATCGAGACGATCTTCTTCGCGGCCGGCTCGGTGCCGCTGGCGCTCGCATACCGGTGGCTGCCGCGTCTGCTGCCGAGCGCCCGGGCGCGACTGATGGCGCTGCCGCCCCTCGTGGCAGGCCTGTGGACGGCACGAGAGCTCTTCATGGGCTCGTGGCCGTACACCGGCTTCCCGTGGGGCCGGATCGGCATGAGTCAATCCGAGAGCCCGCTGGCGCACATCGCGTCGTGGACGGGAGTCTCCGGCCTCACCTTCCTCATCGTCTTCGTGGTGGCCGCCGCCCTCGAGTGGGTCCGGCTCGGCGGCTTCCGGCGGATGATCGGCGTCGTGCCGACTGCGGCCGCACTCGTGCTGCTGGTAGTCGTCCCCGCCTTCCCGACGACGGATGCCGGGACCTACCGCGTCGGGTCGGTGCAGGGCGACGGACCCGCCGGCTACTTCGACCAGCGTGAGCGCTACGACGTCTTCCGCGCTCAGCTCGACGCGACCGAACCGCTGCTGGGCGAACCCCTGGACCTGCTCGTCTGGCCGGAGGGGGGCATCGACGGCGACCCGCTGTCGAACACCTCCGTCGCCTCGACGCTCGATCGGCTGGCCCGCCGTGCGGACGCGCCACTCCTCGTGAACGCGGCGACGACGCGCGGCGAGGACATCTACAACACGTCGATGCTCTGGGAGGCGGGCGGCGACAACCCGGTCGCCCTGCACGACAAGTCGCGACCGGTGCCGATGGGGGAGTACGTCCCCGACCGATGGTTCTTCGAGCTGATCGTTCCGGACCTCATCTCGCTCATCCAACGGGAGTACACGCCCGGCACGAATGCGCCCTTCATCGATGTGGACGGTGTCGGCGTCGGGCTCGCCATCTGCTTCGACGTCCTCTACGACGACGTCATCTGGTCGGGAGCCCGGGACGGTGCCCAGCTGTACGTCTTCCAGACGAACAACGCCGACTTCCGCGACACCGACGAGAACCTCCAGCAGCTGGCATTCGCGCGGATGCGCGCGATCGAGACCGGACGCTCCGTCGTGAACATCTCGACCGTGGGGACGAGCCAGGTCATCGCTCCCGACGGGTCGGAGATCGATGGCCTTCCTGCCGCCGAGGCGGGTGCGATGCTGACCGAGGTGCCGCTGCGCACGGGGCTCACCCCGGCGTCGATCATCGGCGGCGGCGTGCAGGCGCTGCTCGGATGGGGCAGCATCCTCGTGCTCGTCGCGCTCGGCGCCGTCGGACGCATGCGGGGCACGATCGGCGGACGCCGACTCCGGCGCCGCCCTCGCGGCTGAGGCTCGGATGCCGGGGCCGTGCCGCATCGCAAGGCGTGGTGTGCGACGCGCCGAGACAGACGGTCCGTCAACCGGGTGTCGCGCACGATTCCTTGCATCGGGGCCCGGATGACGGGGAGTGGCCCGAGCCGCGACGGAACACGAATCAGCGCCGGCCCCCGTGAGAGCCGGCGCTGATGACGCGAGGTCGGGGGGTCAGGCGCTGAGCTTCGAGCCGCGACGCTCGCGAAGCAGCGCGAGGCGCTCTTCGAGCAGCTCCTCGAGCTCGGGAATCGTCCGGCGCTCGAGCAGCATGTCCCAGTGGGTGCGGGCGGTCTTGTCGCCCGAGTGGTCGACCTCGACGACGGTCTCGCCCACGCGGAGCAGAGCCTCGGCGCCGCAGGCGCGGCATTCCCAGGTCTCGGGTGCTTCGGCGTCGGCCGCGAACGTCATGACGGTCTCGTGTGAACAGCGCGAGCACACGTACGTGTGGTTGACGCGATCGTGGAAGACGACGCCCTCTTCGCTCTGTAGGCTCGAGGCGCCGAGTCGGATGCCGCGCAAACTGCGGTCTGCCATTGTGTGGTCCTCTCGTCGGCTATCAGTTGTAACGTGCGCGGCTGTGTGCATCATCCGAACGACCGTGCATCGGTCGGCTTTCACAGCCGATGTTCAGAGTGATCGGATCACGGACGTCCGGAGAGGATGTGCAGAGCACGATCGGCGCGGTCGGTGACGATCCCGTCGACACCCGCCGCGAGCAGACGACGCATGTCCGCGGCGTCGTTCACGGTCCACACGTGCACCTCCACGCCGCACCGGTGCGCCCAGCGGATCACGGCGGGAGTGACGATGCGGAGCGGACCTCGTCGCTCGGGAACCTGCAGGGCGTCGAGACCGCGGAACGCTCGTCGGATGAGCACCGGCAGACGCGTCGCGACGGCGGCGACGATCGCGGCGGTGCGCACGCTCCCGGCGGACGTCGCCGGCGTCGCGCCGGCCTCGGCCGCGGCTCCCAGCGCGCGCCGTCGGCGGCCGTCGTCGAAGCTCGTGACGAGGACCCGGTCCGCGAATGGGGCCACCGTCCGTCCCACCGCTTCGGCGGCGGCATCCGCCTTCACATCGAGATTGAACCGCAGCGTGGGAAAGGCGTCGAGCGCCTGGACGAGGGTGATCAGCCCGCCGCGCTCGGACATGAGGTCCTCGAGCTCGCGGTCGCCGACCTCCGAGACCCGCCGCGGATCGCCGGTCACCCGCGACAGGTCGACGTCGTGGAACAGGATGACGGTGCCATCGGCGCTCAGGTGACAATCCGATTCGACGATGCCGATGCCCAGGGCGTGAGCGGCGGCGACGGCGGCGAAGGAGTTCTCGACGATGCCCTCGGCATCCGCCGGGACGAAGCCGCGGTGCGCGAGGATCCGCGGCGGCGGATCCGAGAGGAACGGGTGCGTCACGGAGCGGTCGGGGGAGTGGGCGTACCCCGCCCCGCGCTGAAGCCGTTGCTCAGCCCCTTGAGCGCGTCGGTGAACTCGCTCGGGATGATCCAGAGCTTGCTGGAGGAGCTCTCGCTGATCTTCGGCAGCGTCTGGAGGTACTGGTAGGCGAGGAGCTTGTCGTCCGCGTTGCCGGCGTGGATCGCTCGGAACACCGACTCGATCGCGGCGGACTCGCCCTCGGCGCGGAGGATCTGCGCCTGCTTGTCGCCCTCCGCGCGCAGGATCTCGGCCTGCCGGCGGCCCTCCGCCTCGAGGATCTGCGACTGCTTGGAACCCTCCGCGGTGAGGATCGCGGCGCGGCGGTCGCGTTCCGCGCGCATCTGCTTCTCCATGGAGTCCTGAATGGATGTGGGGGGCTCGATCGCCTTGAGCTCAACCCGCGACACGCGGATGCCCCACTTGCCCGTCGCCTCGTCGAGGACGAGGCGCAGGCGGCTGTTGATCTCATCACGACTCGTGAGCGCCTGCTCGAGGTTCAGTCCGCCGACGACGTTGCGGAGCGTGGTCGTCGTGAGCTGCTCGACGGCGCCGAGGTAGTTGTTGATCTCGTAGGTGGCGTCGCGCGCGTCGGTGACCTGGAAATAGACGACCGTGTCGATGGAGACGACGAGGTTGTCCTCGGTGATGACGGGCTGCGGCGGGAAGGAGACGACCTGCTCGCGCATGTCGACCAGGGGCAGGACCCGATCGATGAAGGGAACGAGCAGGTTCAGGCCGGGTGCCAGGGTTCGCTGGTACCGGCCGAGCCGCTCCACGACGCCCGCGTAGGCCTGCGGGATGATCCGGATCGCGCGGAAGAGGACGACGATCACGAAGATCGCCAGGACGACCAGCAGGACGATCACGAAGATCTGTCCGATGAAGGGGCCGATGTCAACCATGGGGGGAGTCCTTATCGTCGGGGAGGGGGCTCTCGCCGTGCGGGGATGCGCCGCCGGGGGCGGCCCGTGCCGCGTCGGCGAGTTCGACGACGACGGTCGCGCCGCGCACGGCCAGCACGACCACCGGCGCGCCGACGACGGGGGACGAGGCTCCGGCAGCGACACGCGCCGTCCAGGTCTCGCCGTTGTCGAGCTTGACGGAGCCCGCTCCGTCGACGAACGGTGCCACCGCGCGGCCGCCGATGCCGGCGAGCGCATCGACGTTCGTGCGCACCGCGACGCTGCTCCGGTGCAGGGCGCGCAGAAGCAGCGGCCGGATCGTGAAGAGCAGAAGCGCCGAGACCGCGGCCGCGGCAGCCACCTGCAGCCACCACGGTGCGCTCAGGAGGTTCGTGCCGAGACCTCCGATGAGCGTTCCGGCCGCGAGCATGAGGAACGTGAACTCGAGCGTGACCAGCTCGACGATGACGAACACCAGGGCGAGGACGAGCCACGCGATCCAGAGGTATTGCACGAGATCCGGCAACATCGGCGCTCCTTCGACTCCCTTCCGAACCTAGCATCCGGTGGTCGACGCGAGGCCGGTTGGTAGGCTCGGACGGTCCGGCATCCGCCGGCCCGCCACCCCGATCCACCCCGGAGCAGCCGACATGTCCCAGCCCCTTCCCGCCGGAACCCTCGCCGGCCGCACCGCTCTGGTCACCGGTTCTTCTCGCGGCATCGGCGCCGACACGGCTCGCTATCTCGCCCAGGCCGGGGCCAACGTCGTCATCAACTTCCGCAACAAGGCCCCGCGGGCCGAGAAGCTCGCCACCGAGCTGCGCGCGCTGGGTGTGCAGGTACTCGTCGTCGGCGCCGACCTGACCGACCGCGCCTCCGTCGACGAGATGTTCGCCGCTGTGCGCGAGGCGTTCGGCGCCCTCGATCTGCTCGTGCTGAACGCATCGGGCGGCATGGAGGGCGGCATGGCCGCCGACTACGCGCTCACTCTCAATCGCGACGCGCAGGTCGGCGTCCTGGATGCCGCGCTGCCCCTGCTCTCCGACGGCTCGCGTGTCGTGTTCGTCACCAGTCACCAGGCGCACTTCATCCGGACGACGCCCACCATGCCCGAGTACGAACCCGTCGCCCTCTCCAAGCGCGCCGGCGAGGACGCTCTGCGCGACCGCATCCCGGAGCTGAACGAGCGCGGCATCGATTTCGTCGTCGTCTCGGGCGACATGATCGAGGGCACCATCACGGCCACGCTGCTCGAGCGCGCCAACCCCGGAGCGATCGCCGACCGCCGCGAGTCGGCCGGCAAGCTCTACAACGTCTCGGAGTTCGCCGCCGAGGTGGCTCTCGCGGCGGTCGAGCCCATTCCCTCGGACAACACGCGTCTCGTCGGCGACACATCGTCCTTCGGCGGCGAGTGATCGTGCGCCCCGAGCAGATCGAGGCCCTCACGACGATCGGTCGTCCGAGTGTGACGCCCGACGGGTCGGTCGCGATCTTCGCCGCCACTCGCCCGGACCTCGGCGCCGATCGCTACGTCGGGCAGCTGTGGCGGGTCGACCTCGATCGCGGCGCACCTCGCCGCCTGACCCGGGGCACGTCCGACACCGCGCCGCGCGTGTCGCCCGACGGCGGCACCGTTGCGTTCCTCCGCGCCGACGAGAACGGCAAGCCGCAGCTGCACCTGGTCGCGCTGACGGGTTCCGAGCCGATCCAGATGACCGACGCGCCGCTCGGCGTGGGGTCATTCGCCTGGTCGCCGGCCGGGACCTCCCTGGCGTTCACCGCACGGATCCCGGAAGCCGGCCGCTACGGCAGCGTCCCCGGGATCTCGGCCGAGGCGGAGCCGCCCCGTCGCATCACGGGCGTGCGCTGGCACGCGAACGGCATCGGGTACATCGGCGATCGCCCGGCGCAGGTGTTCGTCGTCGACACCGTCGAGACGGACTCCGAGCCCTTCTACGCACCCGCTCCCGCACCCGGCGCTCCCGATGGAGCGCGCCGGATCGTTCCCGCTGCGGCGCGCCAGCTGACAGACGGCGCGCGTTCGTACGACGGCGTGGTCTTCAGCGCAAACGGTGCGGAGGTGTTGACGACGACCGACGACATCGAAGTCGACGCCCGTGACCTGCGCACCCCGCTCATCGCCGTTGCCGTCGACGGGTCGGGGGAGCGGGAGCTCCTGCCCGCTCAGCTGTCGATCTCGGACGTCGCGGTCGGCCCCGACGGAGTCGTGGCGATCCTCGCGTCCGACCCCGGGCCGACGGGCGTCGATTTCGTCGCGCCGGGCGTCGCGCTCTGGCTTCTCGAGCCCTCCGGACCGCGTCGGCTGACGGACCCCGAGACCATCGACCTCGGTGAGGTCGGGTCCCACATCACCCCGATCGGCGACGACTTCCTCGTCCAGAACCGCACCCGCGGCGAGCTCCACCTGCTCCGCGTCGACCGCTCCGGCGGTGCGACGCGTCTGCGCGGTGGGCTCGAGGTCACCGGCCATGCCGCGGACGCCGCGGGGGAGAGGATCGTCTGCTCCGTCGCCACCGCCCGTTCGGCCGGCGAGATCCTCGTGCTCAGTGCGGACGGCGCCGAGGCCCGCATGCCGACCGCGTTCGGCGACGCGGCGGCATCCACCGGGATCGTCCTCCCGCGGGAGATCGAGATCCCCGGACGTGACGGCTATCCGGTCCACGGCTGGGTGGCGACGCCCACGGGTGACGGGCCGTTCCCCGTGCTGCTGCAGATCCATGGCGGGCCGTACGCGTCATACGGCGTGCACCTGTTCGAAGAGACGCAGGTGCTCGTCGACGCCGGCTACGCGGTCGTCTACTGCAATCCGCGCGGGAGCGCCGGCTACGGCCGCGCGCACGGACGCAGCATCCGACAGGCGATGGGAACGCTCGACCTGGCCGATGTCCTCGACTTCCTCGACGGAGCTCTGGCGAGCGATGGACGACTCGACGCCGCGCGCGTCGGCATCATGGGCGGCTCGTACGGCGGGTATCTGACGGCCTGGACGATCGCGCACGAGCACCGGTTCGCCGCGGCCATCGTCGAGCGCGGGTTCCTCGACCCGGCATCGTTCCGGGGAACGAGCGACATAGGATCGTTCTTCGGCGACGAGTACGTCGGCACCGACCCCGCTGCGATGATCGCGCAGAGCCCGTTCGCCGTCGTCGACAGGGTGCGGACGCCGACGCTCGTCATGCACTCCGAACTCGACTTCCGGTGCCCGCTCGAGCAGGCGACCCGCTACTACACGGCCCTCAAGCGGCAGGGGACCGATGCGGAGATGCTCATCTTCCCGGGAGAGGACCACGAACTCACGCGGTCGGGCCGTCCGCGGCATCGGGTGGAGCGGTTCGAGGCCATCCTCGACTGGTGGGGACGCTTCCTCCCGGTGTGAGCCGGCGTCCCGGGAGCCGACCGCGGATCAACCCTCGCGCATCGACAGGCCGCGAACGATGTTCGCGATTCCCAGGGCGACGGCGGAGATGCCGAGCAGCCACCACAGCACGATGGCGCCCCACAGCGGCGAGAACAGCAGCATGACGCCGGCGATCAGCGACAGGATCGCGAAGGCGATCGTCCACCCTCGGTTGCGCGCGTGACCGATCGTCGACAGCGAGACGGCGCCCTCGACGATCCACAGGATGCCGACGAGCGCGCCCAGGAAAAGCGCGAACGAGATCGTGAAAGCCGCGAGATTCGCGAAGGCGACGACCCCGACGACGACGAAGAACACCCCGAGCGCGACGTGGCCGGCTCGCGACCAGCCCCGCTTCGAACCCGATGCGATGCCGACAGCGGCATACACGAGGCCCGCGATGATCGTGTAGGCCGCGATGATCCCCGTCAGCACCTGAGCCGTGCGGCCCGGCCAGATGAGGATCAGAAGACCGAGGACGACGGAGAGGATGCCGCCGATGATGAAGGCGATTCGGAACGAGCGTGCGATCGTGCGGCCGGTGGAGTCGCTGGTGGTGACCATGATCGGCGTCCTCTCTGTCAGGGCGATCTCGGCGACGGAGTCCGAGTCGGCTCAAAGCTAGTGGAGACGCTCGGATGCCGCCAGCCATCTCGGGGTTCAGCCGAGAACGACCGTCACGGCGAGAAGCACGGGGACGCATCCGACCGTGGTGACGAAGACGGTGTCGCGCGCGACGGTTTCGCCGATCTCGTACCGTTGCGCGAAGTTGAAGACGTTCTGCGCGGTCGGCAGCGCCGCGAGCACCGTGACCGCGAGCACCTCCGCGGGGGAGAGGGCGAAGCCGAAGCGGGCGATCGCCCAGGCGACGACGGGCATGACGAGCAGTTTGAGCGCGCTCGCGAGGAGGACGTCGCGCCGGTGGCCCGTTGTCGAGAGCACGCGCTGACCGTGCAGCGACATGCCGTAGGAGATGAGCAGGACCGGCACGGTGGCATCGGCCACGAGGGTCAGTGGATCGAGCACGATCGGCGGAAGGGTCAGCCCGCTGACCGATACCAGGACGCCGCTGATGCTCGCGATGACGATCGGGTTGGTGAACGTCCGCCGCAGGATCGGCAGCGGGCGTCGCTGCCCCGTGGTGACCGCCTCGAGGATCGCCATCGTGATGGGCGTGAACACGACGAGCTGCAGGAGGATGACGGGAGCCGACAGCGCCGCTGAGCCCAGCAGATACAGCGACAGCGGGATGCCGATGTTGTTCGAGTTCACCTGACCGGCCGACAGCATCCCGATCAGCGTCGCGCCGACGGAGCGTCTCCAGACGAGACGGGCGATGGCGGCGTACACGAGGAACGCGGCCGCCGCCGCGAGAGCCGAGACCGGCAGCAGCGCCGAGAACAGCGTCGAGACGTCGGCCTGCGAGAGCACGACGAACATGAGGAACGGCGACAGGACGAAGAAGATCAGCCGCGCCAGAACGGGTCGTCCGTGCGGGCCCAGCAGATCGATGCGTCCGATGACGTACCCCAGGACGATCGCCACTCCGACGACGACGAATCCCGTGAGCACCTGCACGTCATCGAGCCTAGGACGCCGATCGTCCGGTGGCGTACGCGTCTGACGCCCGGTGGTTCCGGGTGCGCCGATAATGCACATTATGTCAGGTTGGGCGCTGAGCCGCTCTCTCGCGCCCGACGTCGCGATACGCTCGAGCATGCCCGATGATCACAGAAGGATCGAGTTGATCCTCCGTCGTCCCCGCCTCGCACTGTGGGCCGGCGTTCGGCCGACACTCGTGATCGGCGGCAACGGACAGCCGACGCAGTGGGGTTCGGGTACGTGGCGGGTGTCGGCGACCGAACCCGTCGAGCTGCGGGTCTTCCTCTTCGCCCGCGGTTGGCGGTTCGGCGAGGCCGTCACGACGCTCGCGCCTGCGACGACCGGACGCGTCATCTACCGCGCGCCCGTCCTGCCGTTCGGCGCCGGCCGGTTCACCCTCGCCTGAGCGTCCGACGTCCTCGACGTCGTGTGCCCGGCGCTAGCTCCGCGCGCGGACTCGCAGCCAGGCGAATCCGTGAGCCGGAATGGTCAGACCACCGTCCAGGTCGCGGCGGCGACCCGAGACGAGATCCCACGCGGACGTCTCCCACGCTCCGAAGGTCTCCACGGGGATGCCGACCTCGTGGTCGCCAACGTTCCCGAGGACGAGGACGGCTTCCCCGTCACCCGCCGGTCGCGTGAATCCGACGACCGACGGATGCGGAGCGTGGAACGGCACGAGCTCGTTGCCTCCGAACTCCGGGGTGTCACGCCTCACGCGAAGAAGGTGGGAGAGCCTGCCGTAGATGCGCCCGGCCGCGGTGCCCTCGTCGCGGCGCGCTGCGTATGCCGCGGACGGCCGAACCGGCCGATGCACCCAGCGACTGTCCGTGCTCCGATCGGGATCGTCGAGATACGAGTAGTCGTTGAGCTGCCCGACCTCGTCTCCGAGGTAGAGCAGCGGGATGCCGCCGGTCGACATCGCGAGCGCGTGAGCGAGCACGACGCGATCCTCGCCGCCGCCGTCCCCGGCCTCGACGCCGGCGAGCGACGCGGTGGTGCCCGCGATGCGGGCGTCGCCGGTGCGCGGGTTCTCCTGGAACGGGACTCCCCGTGAGAACGAGCCGTCGAATCGCCCCACGTAGAACCGGTTCAGGAACGCGCGGTGCGGGCCGCCGACGATCCCGAGTTCAGCGGCATCCTCGTCGGCGAAGGTCCAGCCGATGTCGTCGTGGCTGCGGACGTAGTTGACCCAGGCGGTCCCGGCGGGCAAGGCGTGCCGTTCGTCCAGGGCCTTCTGCAGGAGGCGCGCGTCGCGGGTGGCGAGAGCCTCCCAGGTCAGCGCCATCTGCAGAGGGTTGTAGGACAGCCGGCACTCCCCCGGCGAGATGTAGTCCATGACCTCGTCGGGGTGCACGATCGCCTCGGACTTGAAGACCACGGCCGGCGCGGCGATGCGGAGGACCGCGTTGAACGCCTGGAGCAGCAGGTGCGCCTCGGGAAGCGACTCGCAGGGCGTGCCGAGCCGCTTCCAGATGAAGGCGACGGCGTCCATGCGGAGGATCTCGACGCCCTGATTCGCCAGGAACAGCATCTCCCCCGCCATCGCGGCGAAGACGGCCGGGTTGGCGTAGTTGAGGTCCCACTGGAAGCGGTAGAACGTCGCCCAGATCCAGCGCCCGTCCTCGAGCTGGACGAACGAGCCCGGGTGATCGTCGGGGAAGATCTCGCGCGTGGTGCGCTCGTACGCGTCGGGCATCTCGCGATCGGGGAAGATCAGGTAGAAATCCTCGTAGCCCCGCTCCCCGGCGACGGCTCGTCGAGCCCAGGAGTGCTCGTCGGAGGTGTGGTTGAAAATGAAGTCCAGGACGAGCGAGATGCCGTTCGAGCGAAGCTCCTCGGCGAGGGCGCGCAGATCGGCCATGGTGCCGAGCGCGGGATCGATCTCGCGGTAGTCCGACACCGCGTAGCCGCCGTAGTTGTTCCCCTCGGGGCTGCGGAAGAGCGGCATGAGGTGCAGGTAGGTGAGGCCGAGCTCCCGGAAGTACGGAATGGACGCGCGCACGCCCTCCAGGCCCCCGGCATAGCGGTCGACGTAGCAGACGCCGCCGACCATCGCCGGGTCCTGGAACCATTCCGGATCGGCGTTCCGCCGGGCGTCGAGCGCGCGGAGATCCACGCTGCGGGCGTCGTTCGCGTCGAGCGCGAGACGCACGAGTCCCTCGAGCGCCTCCGCGGCATCGGAGCGGTCGCCGTACAGCTGCGCGAAGAGCGCGTGAAGGCGGGGCAGCTCCTCCTCGAGGCGGTCGAAGACGGTCGGATCCTGGGGAGCGGGCCGTCTCATGACCGCCGTCGCGATGCGCTCCGCGTCCACGGCGAAACTCGAGAGGGCGCTCATGCCGGCGTCACCGAGATGCTCATCCGTGCATCATCTCAGATGCTCCACCTCGGCCGACGGCAGTAGCGTTGTCGGGTGACGTCCGTGGCGCGAACCGACTCCCCCGGGCTGCGCGCATGGCTGATCTGGGGAACGGGCGTCGCCGCCTACGTCCTCTCGGTCACCAACCGCACCTCGCTGGCCGCCGTCGGCGTGGACGCGGCGGAGCGATTCCAGGCGGATGCCGCCACGCTCTCGATGTTCGCGGTCGTGCAGCTCGCGGTCTACGGAGGGATGCAGCTGCCGGTCGGAGTCCTGCTCGACCGTTACGGGTCTCGACCCATCATGACCATCGGGATGGTGCTCATGGCCGCGGGGCAGGTGACCATGGCCCTCTCACCCAGTGTCGGCGTCGCGATCCTCGCGCGGATGCTGCTCGGCGCCGGCGACGCCGCCATCTTCCCCGCCGTGCTCCGCCTCGTCGCGACCTGGTTCCCCGCTCAGCGCGGGCCGGTCATGGTCCAACTCACCGGCATCCTCGGTCAAGCCGGGCAGCTCGCCGCCGTCATCCCCCTCTCGGCGCTCCTCCACGCGACGACGTGGACGATCACCTTCGGGAGCGTCGCCGGCCTCTGCGTGCTGTTCGGCGTTCTGGTCTTCCTGATCATCCGCAACCACCCGCCCGAAGTCGCGTCCGACGTGTCGGTCAACACCGACACCGGCGCCATCCGCGTCGTCACGTCGAGCATCGACACCGGCGTCGGCATCCGTGCGGCCTGGGCGCACCCGGGAACGCGGCTCGCCTTCTGGTCGCACTTCACGACGCCGTTCGCGGGAACCGCATTCATCCTGCTGTGGGGCATCCCGTTCCTCACCGCGGGTGAAGGACGCAGTCAGGCCGAGGCCACTCTCATCACGACGCTCTACATCGGTGCCGGAATGGTGCTCGGCCCCATCATCGGCGACCTGTCGCGGCGCGTGCCGCATCTGCGGTCGAAGGCGCTGGTGCTGCCGGCGGTCGCCGCACAGGCGTCGGCGTGGCTCGCGGTCGTCGTCTGGCCGGGGCCTGCGCCCCTCTGGCTGCTCCTTGTGCTCATGGCAGCGCTCGCGACCGGCGGGCCGGCATCCATGATCGCGTTCGATCACGCACGGACGCACAATCCGTCGCACCGGCTGAGCACCGCGACCGGCGTGACGAACGCGGGCGGCTTCCTCGCGGCGCTCATCGCCGTCTTCGCGATCGGCGTGGCACTGGACCTGCAGAACGCCGGAACGCCCGCCACCTACACACTCGACGCGTTCCGACTGGCCTTCCTCACCCAGGTTCCCCTATGGGTGCTGGGCGGGAAGTTCATCGCGATCGAACGGAAGAAGACCCGCATCCGGATCGGCATGGATCCGCCGCGGCGGCCCCGGCGCTGAGGTCCCGCGGCCGCCGCATGGCGAACGCCGGTCACACCATCGGGTCGCCGGAGGTGGACGTGCTGTTGCGCGTCACGCGCTGCCCGGTGGCCGGATCGACGGCGGTGCGGCTGACGCTGTCGGTCTGGCGGCGGCGCGCCATGAACACGAGGCCCAGCACGAAGACGACAGCGCCGGCCCCCATCAGGATGTAACCGATGAGGTCGAGATTCACGTATTCGACCTCGACGTTGACGGCGAACGCGAGGATCGCGCCGATGACGAAGAGGACGATTCCTGCACCAATGCTCATGGCGACTCCTTCTCTGGTCGGACGGACCGATCATCGCGGGGCCGCGAGCGTCCCCGCATCCGCTTGACAGAGCGCCGGGAATCTCTCAGGTGGTCGGTGCGACCTCGACCCAGGTTCCGAACTTCGGCCGGCGGCCGTCGCCCGAAGACGTGCCCGTCAGACGCCGACGAACCCAGGGAGCGAGGTGCTCACGGAAGTACTCGCCACGGGCGAGCACCGGCGCCGCTTCGGCGACCGGCAGCGACCACCACGCGTCGGGCGCCTGCTCCTCCAGAGCGGTCAGAACCCGTGCCGCGACCCGGTGGTGGCCGCGCGCGTTCATGTGAAGCCGATCAGCGGACCAGAACGAGGGATGCGTCAGCGCCCGGTCGGGCCAGTTGAGGGCGGTGATGACCCCTGCGCGATCGCCGAGGAGCTCGAGGACCGCGGCAGAGAGCTCGTCGCCGCGACGTCCGATGAGCCCGCCGAGCGGAAGCTGTGCCGACGGGTTCGCCCCCGACAGCAGGATCAGCTGCACGCCGGACTCGGCGCACCGCGCGGCGACCTGCTCGAAGGCATCGGTGATGTCGCGGATCGACGTGCGGGGTCGCAGCATGTCGTTCCCACCGCCGTTGAACGACAGGTGGGTGGGTTCGAGCGCGAGCGCCGCCTCCAGCTGCTCGTCGACGATGGGGCGAACGAGCTTGCCGCGGATGGCGAGGTTGGCGTATTCGATCGGCCGACCGAGCGAGTCCGCCCATCCGGCCGCGACGAGGTCCGCCCAGCCTCGCACGACACCGTCCGGGAGCTCGTCGCCGACGCCCTCCGTGAACGAATCGCCGATCGCGACGTAGCGGATGCCGGATGCCGGCGTGTCAGCGTTCATCGAGCTGCATTCCCTTCCGGTCGACGAGTCCCCACGCGCCCAGAGCCGCGCCGGCGAAGAACACCGCGAACACCACGAAGAGGAGGGGGGCGCCACCGACTGCCAGCAGCGGCGGCACGCTGAGCGGTGCGAGGATCGACGCGATGCGTCCGGCACCCGCCGCCCACCCGGCCCCGGTGCCGCGCAGCGACGTCGGATACATCTCGGGGGTCACGGCGTACAGTGCGCCCCAGGCGCCGAGGTTGAAGAACGACAGCGCCATGCCCGAAGCGATGATCACGGGTTCGGTCGTCGCCGTGCCGAACACGACGGCGGCGCCGGCCGACCCGACCAGGAACACCGACAGGGTCGCACGACGTCCCCACACCTCGATCAGCCACGCGGCGACGGCGTACCCGGGAAGCTGCGCGAGCGTGATGATCAGCGTGAAGCCGAACGAGCGGACGAGGTCGTATCCCTGCGAGTACAGGATGGTCGGGATCCAGATGAAGGCACCGTAGTAGGAGAAGTTCACGCAGAACCAGACGAGCCACAGACAGGCCGTCCGCACGCGGAACTCCCCCGACCACAGCGAGCGCAGGCGATCACCGGTGGAGACCGCCGCGGGAGCGGGGCGACTCGCCGACGCCTCGTCGGGATGCGCGTCGTGGACCGGGGGTGCGGAGCTCGCCGCGCCGGAGTCCGCCTCGAACGAGCGGACGACCGCATCCGCTTCGTCGCGCCGTCCCTGGCGTTCGAGCCAGCGCGCGGACTCCGGAAGTCCCCAGCGGACGACGATCGCGTACACGGCGGGGATTGCTCCGATGACGAGAGCCCAGCGCCACCCGCCGTCGACGTTCGGGATGACGAAGTACCCGATGAGCGCCGCGGCCGTCCATCCGACGGCCCAGAAAGCTTCGAGGATCACGATGACGCGACCGCGGATGCGCGCCGGCGCGAACTCGCTCACGTAGGTGCTCGCCACCGGCAGCTCGGCACCGAGGCCGAGCCCCACGAGGAAGCGGAGAACGAGCAGGACCGCGAGTCCGCCCACGAGGGCGCTCGCGCCGGTCGCCACACCGTAGATCAGGAGCGTGACCGCGAAGATCGAGCGTCGGCCGAAGCGGTCGGCGAGCAGTCCTCCGACGCTCGCCCCCACAGCCATCCCGGCGAAGCCGGCGGATGCGATCCAGGACGCCTGCGTGGTGTCGAGCGACCACTCCGCGATGAGCGCGGTGATGACGAAGGAGATGAGCCCGACGTCCATCGCGTCGAGTGCCCAGCCGAGCCCCGAGCCGGTGAGGACCTTGAGATGGCGTCGGCCGAAGGGCAGGTCGTCGAGTCGGCGCCCCACCGTGGGGGTCGCGGTATCGGTCATCGCACCAGCCTATTGATCCGGCGCCGCCCGGCGTGCCAAGGGCGCCCGACGCGCCCGTCAGTCGTCGGCGAGCATGTCGTAAACGAGGGGTGCCACGCGTGTGCCGTAGAGCTCGATCGAGCGCAGCATCTTCTCGTGGGCGAGCGTGCCGTTCGAGAACTTCAGGTCGAAACGGTCGAGGCCGAGGGTGCGCACCGTCGCCGCCACCTTCTTCGCGACGGTCTCCGGAGATCCGGCGTAGACGGACCCCTCGGGCCCCAGATCGTGCTGGAACTGCAGACGGGAGTACGGCGGCCAGCCGCGCTCGGCCCCGATGGCGTCGCGGTTCGCCTTCATCGCGGAATAGAGCTCCTCCCACGCCTGCTCGTCGCTGTCCGCGACATGACCGGGCGAGTGGACGCCCACCGGAAGCAGCTCGGCGCCCATCGCCGCGCGTGTGCGGTGGAAGAGGTCGACATAGGGCCGGAACCGGGCGGCCGCTCCCCCGATGATCGCGAGGAGGAGCCCGTAGCCGTGGTGCGCCGTGCGCACGACCGACTCGGGAGACCCGCCGACCCCGATCCAGGTCCGGAGGCCGTTCTCGGTCTTGGGAAAGACATCCGCACCGCTGAGAGCCGGTCGCGTCCGCCCCTGCCAGGTCACCGGCTGCTCGGAACGCAGCATCCCGAACAGATCGAGACGCTCCTCGAACAGCTCCTCGTAGTCGGCGAGATCGAACCCGAAGAGCGGAAAGGACTCGGTGAACGATCCACGACCGAGGATGACCTCGGCGCGACCGCCGGAGACCGCATCCAGCGTCGCGAAGCGCTCGTAGAGCCGCACCGGGTCATCGCTCGAGAGAACGGTGACGGCGGTGCCGAGGTGGATGTTGCTCGTCCGGGATGCCGCGGCGGCCAGCACGATCTCGGGGCTCGACACGGCGAACTCCCGCCGGTGGTGCTCGCCCACCCCGAAGAAGGCCAGGCCCACCTCGTCGGCGATGACCGCCTGGTCGACGACGTTCCGGATGGTCTCGGCATCGCTGAGGAGCTCGCCCGTTGCGCCACGGGTGACGTCTCCGAACGTATCGAGGCCCAGTTCGACGGGGGTCGCGGTCATGATCGCACCTTTCATTCACGTGCATACAACGGGGGGTCGGGAACAGTATTCCCGACCCCCCGTCGCGGTCCGTCGTGGACTGCGAATATGCGACCGTCAGTCCTGCGTCAGTGCCATCCGGAGCGTGTCGAGGCCGACGCCGCCCAGGCGGAGCGCCGTCATGTGGAAGGCCTTGATGTCGAAGGCGCTCCCCTGCCGCGCGGCGTACTCGTCGCGGATCTGCTCCCAGATGCGCTGGCCGACCTTGTAGGACGGCGCCTGCCCGGGCCAGCCGAGGTAGCGGTTCACTTCGAAGCGGACGAATTCGTCGGGCATGTTGACGTTGCGCTGCATGAAGGCGAGGGCGTACTCGGCGTCCCACGCGCCCTCGCCGTCCGGCCGGACCTTGCCCAGGTGCACGCCGATGTCGAGTACGACGCGCGCTGCGCGCATGCGCTGCCCGTCGAGCATGCCGAGACGATCGGCCGGGTCGTCCAGGTAGCCGAGCTGCTCCATGAGTCGTTCGGCGTAGAGCGCCCAGCCTTCGGCGTGTCCGCTCGAGCCGGCGAGGAGTCGGCGCCACGAGTTGAGCTCCGCACGGTTGTAGACCGACTGCGCGATCTGCAGGTGATGGCCCGGGACCCCCTCGTGGTACACGGTCGTGAGCTCGCGCCACGTGTCGAAGGAGTCGACGCCCTCGGGCACCGACCACCACATCCGCCCGGGGCGCGAGAAGTCGTCGGTCGGACCGGTGTAGTAGATCCCGCCCTCATTGGTGGGGGCGATCATGCACTCGAGCGTGCGGATGGGCTCGGGGATGTCGAAGTGGCTCCGGCCGAGCTCGGCGACGGCCCGGTCGCTGGTCTCCTGCATCCAGCGCTGCAGCGCTTCGGTGCCGTGGAGCTTGCGGGAGGCGTCCTGCTCGAGGAAGGCCACGGCCTCTTCGACCGATGAGCCGGGCAGGATCTCGTTCGCGACGGATTCCTGCTCGGCGACCATGCGGGCGAGCTCCTCGAGGCCCCACTCGTAGGTCTCGTCGAGGTCGATCGTCGCGCCGAGGAACCGTCGGGAGTGCAGCGCGTAGAGCTCTCGTCCGACGGCGTCGGTGTCGCCGGCGGCGGGCAGGAGCTCGCTCGTGAAGAAGCCCGCCAGGTCGTCGTAGGCGACCCGCGCCGCGTTGGCGTTGTCGGCGAGCTCTCGCGCGAGCGATGCCGGGAGTGCGCCTTCCGACGGAGCCGCGTCGCCGGCGAAAACGGCGAAGAAGCCGGCGTCCGCGGTGTAGCGACCGATCTGCGTGGCGACCTCGGCGACCTGACGTCGCGCGGGGACGGTGCCCTCGGCGATGCCCTGTCGCAGCGTCTGGATGTAGCCGGCCAGCGCTCCCGGCACGGCGGCCAGACGCGTGGAGATGACCGACCAGTCCTCGACGGTGTCGGTGGGCATGAGATCGAAGGTGCTGCGGATGTCCTGAGCCGGCGAGGCGATCACGTTCACGTCGCGCAGGTGCGCTCCGGCTTCGTGCAGCTCGATCTGCAGCCTCAGGTCTCCCGCGAGGTCGGCCTGGGTCACGCGGTCGACGTCGTCGATCGGCTGGGCGGCTTCGAGCCGCGTGAGGGTGTCGCGCGCGGCGGCCACCGTCCGCTCGGCGCCCGCGGGCGAGAGGTCGTCGAGACGTCCGTTGTGCTCGAACCGGCCGATGTAGGTCGCCAAGCCGGGCGAGAGCTCGGCCACGGTGTCGACCCACGCGTCCGCGATCGTGTCGATCGGCGTGGGGGTGCGCTGGGATTCGGTCATCTTTCGAGCCTACTCGCGGCGGACTCCGTCCTGCGGATGGCCGGTCTTCAGTGTCCCGCCACGTCCCAGTCGCCGCCTCGGCCGATCTGAACCTCGAGCGGGACGGTCAGATCGGCGGCGTCTCCCATCCGGTCGCGGACGATCCGCTCTGCGGCATCCCACTCCCCCGTCGACACCTCGACGACGAGTTCGTCGTGGATCTGGAGCAGCACCCGGGATCGCAGCCCCTGGGCGCGGAACTCCTCGTGGATGTTGACGAGGGCGATCTTCATGATGTCGGCTGCGCTGCCCTGGATCGGAGCGTTCAGCGCAGCCCGCTCGGCGTTCTCGCGGAGGACGCGGTTGGGGCTCGCGAGGTCGGGGAACGGCCGACGGCGCCCGAAGATCGTCTCGGTGAAGCCGTCGATGCGGGCCTGCTCGACGCTCGAGCGCAGGTAGTCGCGGACGGAGCCGAAGCGCGCGAAGTACTCGAGCATGAGCTGCTTCGCCTCGGACTGCTCGATGCGCAGCTGCTTGGAGAGCCCGAACGCCGAGAGGCCGTAGACGAGGCCGTACGACATGGCCTTCACCTTCGTGCGCATCGCCGGTGTGACCTCTTCCGGGTCCACACCGAAGACTCGTGCGCCGACGAACCGGTGGAGGTCCTCGCCGGAGACGAACGCCTCGATGAGGCCGGGGTCTTCGGACAGATGCGCCATGATGCGCATCTCGATCTGCGAGTAGTCGGCGGTCAGGAGCGTCTCGAATCCCTCACCCACCTCGAACGCGGCGCGGATCCGGCGGCTCTCCTCGTTGCGGATCGGGATGTTCTGGAGGTTCGGGTCCGTGCTCGAGAGCCGGCCGGTCTGGCTTCCGGTCTGCACGTACGTCGTGTGGATCCGGTCGTCGGCCGCGATGGCCGTGTCGAGTGATTCGATGATCTGACGGAGCTTCGTCGCCTCGCGATGCTGCAGCAGCAGTTCGAGGAATGGATGGGGGTTCGACTCCTGGAGGTCGGCGAGCACCGCCGCATCCGTCGAGTACCCCGTCTTCGTCTTGCGGGTCTTCGGCAGCTGTAGCTGCTCGAACAGCACCTCCTGCAGCTGCTTCGGCGACCCGAGGTTCACCTCGCGATCGATCGTCGCGAACGCGCGCTGGGCGATGTCGTCGGAGCGGGCGCCGAGCTCGGCCGAGAACGTCGAGAGCTTCTCGTGCGACACGGAGACGCCGGCGAGTTCCATGTCTGCGAGCGTTCCGAGGGTGGGGAGCTCGATCTCGGTGAGAACGCGCGCGACGGATGCCGGCAGCTCGCCGCGCAGCGCGTCGGCCACGCGCAGCACGAACCACGACAGCTGTCCGGGCGTCGCGCCCTCGGTCTCGGGCACGAGCTGCGCCGGATCGGACTCGGGGAGCTTCTCGTCGAGGTAGCGGTGGACGAGGTCCGCGAGCGACTTGTCCGGGAAGCTCGGCCGGAGGAGCCACCCCGCGAGGAGCGGGTCGAACACGAGGCCACCGAGACGGATGCCGGCGCGACGCAGCGCCTTCACCTGCTGCTTCGCGTCGTTCAGAACCTTCGGCGCGTCGGACTCGAGCCAATCGCGCAGCGCCGCCGCCACGTCGTCGTCCCACGTCGACTCGACCGCGGCATCGGCGGAGGCGAGCCCGATCCGCTGCGGGAACCCGCCGGCGACGATGACGCTCACGCCGACCTCGCCGGTCTGCGCCGTCGCCCACTCGGCCAGCCCGGCGGCGTCGGGCTCGCCGGCGGTGGGGGCGGGAACGGCCGGAGCCGCCGTCTCGACGGCCATCGCCGGATCGGCGCCCGCTGCCTCGAACACCCGCGGGAGGAGCGTGCGGAACTCGAGGCGCGCGAAGATGTCGCGAACCGCCTCGGCGTCGATCGGCCCGACGGCGAGGTCAGCCGGCGCGACCGGGAGCTCGACGTCGCGGAGCAACCGGTTCAGCGTGCGGTTGCGCCGGACATCGTCGAGGTGGTCGCGGAGATTTCCGCCGACGACTCCGCCGATCTTGTCGGCGTTCTCGAGGAGCGCGTCGAGCGTGCCCCACTGCGTCAGCCACTTCACCGCCGTCTTCTCCCCCACTTTCGGGACACCGGGCAGGTTGTCGCTGGTCTCACCGACCAGGGCGGCGATGTCGGGGTAGTTCTCGGGCGGCAGACCGTACTTCTCCACGACGGCGTCGGGGGTGTAGCGCTTCAGCTGCGAGACCCCCTGAACGCTCGGATAGAGCAGGGTGACGTCGTCGGTGACCAGCTGGATCGTGTCGCGATCGCCCGAGCAGACCAGGACGTCGAAGCCGTCCGCCGCGCCCTGCGTCGCCAGGGTCGCGAGGATGTCGTCGGCCTCGACGTCCTCCTTGGTGAGGACGGTCACGTTCATCGCGGCCAGACACTCCTGCAGGAGGGGGATCTGACCCTTGAACTCCGCGGGCGACTCGGACCGGTTGGCCTTGTACTCGCTGTATTCGCGCGTGCGGAACGACTGACGGGACGTGTCGAAGGCCACCGCGAGGTGGGTCGGCTTCTCGGCCTTGATGAGGTTGACGAACATCGACAGGAAGCCGTAGATGCCGTTCGTGTGCTGCCCGTCCTTCGTCGTGAAGTTGTCCACCGGGAGGGCGAAGAAGGCCCGGTAGGCCAGCGAATGGCCGTCGACGACCAGGAGGGTAGGCTTCGAGGAGTCCGTCACCCGACCAGCCTAACGAGCGCGGCGGACACGACGACCCGCTGCGACTGAGGGTGGAGCATGCCTGAGACGATCGACCCGGAGATGACCGACATCGACACCGCACGCGACGACGCCGGGGACGGGCTCGCCTGGGCTCAGGGTCGGGGCAAGGGAGCCCTCGCCGAGCGGATGGGGATCGAGTTCGTCGAGTTCGCCGCCGAGCGGTGCGTCGCGACGATGCCCGTCGAGGGGAATACCCAGCCGGTCGGCCTCCTCCACGGCGGTGCGTACGTCGTACTCGGTGAATCGCTCGGTTCCATGGCTGCCAACATGCACGCCGGTCCGGGCCGCCTCGCGGTCGGTGTCGACATCAACGCCACGCACACACGGTCGGCGACGTCCGGCATCGTGACGGGAACCTGCATCCCGCTCCACCTCGGCCGCTCGATGACGGTTCACGAGATCGTCGTGACGGACGAGCAGGGCCGCCGGTGCTCGACGATCCGGATCACCAACATGATCAAGGACGCACCCGCCGCATCCTGAACCGGCTCCCCCGCGCGAGAAAGCACTTTCGCGCCGAGACCGCGGGTAGAACCCGGGCTCTCGGCGCGAAAGAGACGTCTCGCGGAGCGGACTACTTCTTGGGGGCGAGCTGCTCGATGATGGCCTTCGCGACGTCCTGCATCGTGAGGCGGCGGTCCATCGACGCCTTCTGGATCCAGCGGAACGCCTCGGGCTCGCTCAGACCCATCTTCTCGTTGAGGAGGCCCTTCGCGCGATCGACCAGCTTGCGGGTCTCGAAGCGCTCGACCATGTCGGCGACCTCGGCCTCGAGAGTGATGATCTGCTCGTAGCGGGCCAGCGCGATCTCGATCGCGGGCAGCAGGTCGTTCGGGGTGAAGGGCTTGACGACGTACGCGAGGGCGCCGGCCTCGGTCGCCCGCTCGACGAGCTCCTTCTGGCTGAAGGCCGTGAGGAGCACGACCGGCGCGATGTGCGCCTTGCCGAGGCGCTCGGCCGCGGAGATGCCGTCGAGGATGGGCATCTTCACGTCCATGATCACGAGGTCGGGACGCAGGTCGGTCGCGAGCTGAACGGCGGTCTCGCCGTCGCCCGCCTCGCCGACCACGTCGTAACCGTTGTCGCGCAGGATCTCGACGATGTCGAGACGGATCAGCGACTCGTCCTCGGCGACGACCACGCGACGGGGCGCGGGTGCGGAGGCGGCGGGGGCGGCTTCTTGCTCTGTCACCGTTCGATCCTACGGTATCGGCCTCCCGGGCAGCGCTCGGAGGCGGCCGACGGCGCGGTAGGCTCGTTCCCACGTGCGCCGATGTGGCGGAATGGCAGACGCGACCGACTCAAACTCGGTTGTCTTCGGACGTGTGGGTTCGACTCCCACCATCGGCACCAGCGGGTCCGGCACCGGGCCGACGACGACAGCGGGCGGGCGTCTCGAGATGAGACACCCGCCCGCTGTGCGCGTGAGGACCGGAGACTACTGCGCCGCCTGGTAGATCGGAGCGCGGCCGTTCACGGCGTCACCGATCTTGTGGATGCGGATGTCGTTGGTCGCGCCCTCGATTCCGGGAGGGGACCCCGAGATCACGACCACCTTGTCGCCGACTTCGGCGAGCCCGTTCGAGAGGAAGTAGTCGTCCACCTGGTGGTACATCAGGTCGGTGTGCGCGACCTCCTCGACGAGGCTCGAGCGGATGCCCCACGTGAGCGCCATGCGACGGCGGATCGCCGGGTCGGTGGCGAACGCGATCATGGGGATCGCGGGCCGCAGACGCGACATCCGGCGGGCCGTGTCGCCCGACTCGGTGAACATGCAGAGGAATTTCGCCTCGATGAACTGGGCGACCTCCATCGCGGCGAGCGTGATCGCACCACCCTGCGTGCGGGGCTTGGCCGTCAGCGGCGCGATGCGCTCGAGGCCGTGCGTCTCGGTCGAATCGACGATCCGCGCCATGGTCTCGACGACGACGACGGGGTACTTGCCCACGCTCGTCTCGCCCGAGAGCATCACGGCGTCGGCACCGTCGAGGACGGCGTTGGCGACGTCGCTCGTCTCGGCGCGGGTCGGCACCGGGTTCTCGATCATCGACTCGAGCATCTGCGTCGCGACGATGACGGGCTTGGCCATCCGGCGGCAGAGCGCGACCGCGCGCTTCTGCACGATCGGCACGGCCTCGAGGGGCAGCTCGACCCCGAGGTCGCCACGGGCGACCATGATCCCGTCGAAGGCGTCGATGATCTCCTCGAGGTTGTCGACAGCCTGCGGCTTCTCGATCTTCGCGATGACGGGGACCTTGCGGCCCTCCTCCGCCATGATCTCGTGCACGCGGGTGATGTCGGCTGCGTCGCGCACGAACGACAGCGCGATGATGTCCGCGCCCTGCTGGAGGCCCCAGCGCAGGTCGGACTCGTCCTTGTCGGACAGGGCCGGCACGCTCACCGCGACACCGGGAAGGTTGATCCCCTTGTTGTTCGACACCGGGCCCGCGACGATCACCTTGGTGGTGACGACCGACCCCTCGACCGACACGACCTCGACCCGCACCTTGCCGTCGTCGATCAGCAGGAAGTCGCCCGCCTTCACGTCGCCCGGCAGTCCCTTGAAGGTCGTGGAGACGATCTCCTTGGTGCCGAGGATGTCATCGGTCGTGATCTTGAAGATGTCGCCCACGGCGAGGTGGTGCGGGCCGTTCTCGAACTTGCCGAGGCGGATCTTGGGGCCCTGCAGGTCGACGAGGATCGCGACGGGGCGACCGGCGTCGTCGGCGGCCTTGCGGACGTTGGCCCAGCGGACCTCGTGCTCCGAATAGTCTCCGTGGCTGAGGTTGAAGCGGGTCACGTCCACGCCGGCGTCGATGATGGCTCGCACCATCTCATAGCTGGCTGTGGCCGGTCCCAGGGTGGCGACGATCTTGGCGCGTCTCACTGAATCTCCGGTGTTGTCGGGTCGAGAGGGGATGGGTCCAGCCTATGCCCGCTGGAGTCCGATCGCGACGTCGGTCGGGCGCACCGGCGCGGGGAGGTCGGTGTCCCCCATCAGGAAGCGGTCGACGGCGGATGCCGCGGCGCGCCCCTCGGCGATGGCCCACACGATGAGCGACTGACCGCGTCCGGCGTCCCCGGCGACGAACACGCCGGGTGCGGTCGTCTGGTAGTCGCCGGCGCGCTCGATCTGACCACGGTCGCTGAAGACGGCACCGAGCTGGTGCTCGAGGTCCGTGCGCTCGGGTCCGGTGAAGCCCATGGCGATGAGGACGAGATCGGCCGGGATCTCGCGCTCGGTGCCGCTCTTGGGCACGCGACGACCGTCCACGAACTCGGTCTCGGCCACGCGCAGCGCACGCACTTCGCCGGCGTCGTTGGCCAGGAACTCGACGGTCGACGCGAGATAGCTGCGCTCCCCGCCCTCTTCGTGGGCCGACGCCACTTCGAACACGGTCGGCATCATCGGCCACGGCTGGTGGTCGGGACGATCCGACGGCGGCTGCTGGCCGATCGCGAGGTTCGTCACGCTCAGCGCGCCCTGGCGGTGGGCGGTACCGATGCAGTCCGCTCCCGTGTCACCGCCGCCGATCACGACGACGTGCTTGCCCTCGGCGTGGATCTGGTTCGACACCTGGTCGCCGGCGACGGCCTTGTTCGACTCGACGAGGTACTCCATCGCGAAGTGCACGCCCGCGTGGTCGCGACCGGGGATCGCGAGGTCGCGCGGCAGCGTCGCACCGGTCGCGACGACGACCGCGTCGTAACGCGCCCGCAGCGCGTCCCACGTGATGTCCTTGCCGATCTCGACGCCGGCGCGGAACCGCGTGCCCTCGTCCTGCATCTGACGGAGCCGCGCCTCGATGTGACGCTTCTCCATCTTGAAGTCGGGGATGCCGTAGCGCAGCAGTCCGCCGATGCGGTCGTCGCGCTCGTACACCGCGACGGTGTGGCCGGCGCGCGTGAGCTGCTGCGCGGCGGCGAGGCCGGCCGGTCCCGAGCCGACGACCGCGACCGTCTTGCCGGTCAGGCGCCCCGGGGGCTCCGCCTCGACCCAGCCGTTCGCGAAGGCGTCGTCGATCGTCGACACCTCGATCTGCTTGATCGTCACCGGCGGCTGGTTGATGCCGAGCACGCACGAGCTCTCGCAGGGCGCCGGGCAGAGCCGTCCGGTGAACTCCGGGAAGTTGTTGGTCGCGTGGAGCCGCTCGATGGCCGAGCGGCCTTCGCCGCGCCACATCAGGTCGTTCCACTCCGGGATGAGGTTGCCGAGCGGGCAGCCCTGGTGGCAGAACGGCACGCCGCAGTCCATGCAGCGTCCGGCCTGACGGCGCAGCACGGCGGAATCGCCGGGCTCGTACACCTCGCGCCAGTCCATGATGCGCACGGGGACCGGGCGCCGCTGGGGCAGCTCGCGCTCGGTCGTCTTCAGGAAGCCCTTCGGGTCAGCCACCTGTCACCTCCAGGATGCGGTTCCACACGACGTCGCCGTCGGGGTCGAGCCCCTCGGCGGCCGCCGTCTGACGGGTTTCGAGCACCGCGGCGTAATCCCGCGGCACCACACGGACGAAGTTCTGCGCCTCGTCCTCGAAGTTCTCGAGCAGCCGGGCGGCGAGCTCGGAGTCGGTCTCGGCGACGTGCCGCTCGAGAAGGTCGCGCAGCATCTCGACGTCGCCCGACCCCATCTCGGCGAGCTCGAGCTCGCCGCTGGCGATCGCTTCGCGGTTCACGTTCGCCCGGTCGAGCCGGTAGACGTAGGCGTTTCCGCCGGACATGCCGGCGCCGAGGTTGCGGCCGGTCTCGCCGAGGATGACCGCGAGTCCGCCCGTCATGTACTCCAGGGCGTGGTCGCCGACACCCTCGACGACCGCTGTCGCGCCGGAGTTCCGGACGAGGAATCGCTCCCCCACGACACCCCGCAGGAACATGGTCCCCTGCGTGGCGCCGTAGCCGATGACATTGCCCGCGATGACGTTCTGCGAGGCGTCGAAGACGGCGCCGCGCGGCGGCCGCACGACGATCTGACCACCGGAGAGCCCCTTGCCGACGTAGTCGTTCGAGTCGCCCTCGAGCCGGAGCGTGATCCCCGACGGCAGGAAGGCGCCGAAGGACTGCCCGGCCGAACCGGTCAGCGACACGACGATCGAGTCCGTCGGCAGGCCGTTCTCCCCGTGCGCGAGCGTGACGCGGTTCCCGAGCATCGTGCCGACGGCGCGTTCGGTGTTGCGGATCGGCAGGTCGATGCGGATGCTGCCGCCGTGCGCGACGACGTCCTGGGCGCGCTCGATGAGCTGCACGTCGAAGTGCTCGTCCAGCTCGTGATCCTGATCGCGCAGGTGGCGGCGCGCGGCGTCCTCGGCGAAGGCCGGTCCGGTGAGGATCGGCGCGAGGTCGAGGCCGCGGGCCTTCCAATGCTCGATCGCGCCGTCGACATCGAGCACGTCGTTCCGGCCGATCGCCTCGTCGAGCGAGCGGAAGCCGAGCTCGGCGAGGTACTCGCGCACCTCCTGCGCGACGAACTCCATGAAGTTGACGACGAACTCGGGCTTGCCCGTGAAGCGCTGGCGCAGCACCGGGTTCTGGGTCGCGACACCCACGGGGCAGGTGTCGAGGTGGCAGACCCGCATCATGATGCAGCCCTCGACGACGAGTGCGGTCGTGGCGAAGCCGAACTCCTCGGCGCCCAGGAGCGCCGCGATGACGACATCGCGACCGGTCTTCAGCTGACCGTCGGCCTGCACGACGACGCGGTCGCGCATGTCGTTGAGCATCAGGGTCTGCTGCGTCTCGGCGAGACCGAGCTCCCACGGCGTCCCCGCGTGCTTGAGCGAGTTCAACGGGCTCGCGCCCGTTCCGCCGTCGTGACCCGACACGAGGATCACGTCGGCGAGAGCCTTGGCCGTGCCGGCGGCGACCGCCCCGATGCCCGACTGGCTGACGAGCTTCACGTGGACGCGCGCCGACGGGTTCGCGCGCTTCAGATCGAAGATCAGCTGCTTCAGATCCTCGATCGAGTAGATGTCGTGGTGCGGCGGCGGCGAGATGAGCCCGACGCCCGGGGTGCCGCCGCGGGTGCGGGCGATCCACGGGTACACCTTGCCCGGGGGCAGCTGGCCGCCCTCGCCCGGCTTGGCGCCCTGCGCGAGCTTGATCTGGATGTCCTCGGCGTGGGTCAGGTACATGCTCGTCACACCGAACCGGCCCGACGCCACCTGCTTGATGGCGCTGCGGCGTTCGGGGTCGAGCAGGCGGTCGACGTCCTCGCCGCCCTCGCCCGTGTTCGACTTCGCACCGAGGCGGTTCATCGCGATCGCGAGGGTCTCGTGCGCCTCCTGCGAGATCGAGCCGTAGCTCATCGCTCCCGTGGAGAAGCGCTTGACGATCGACGCGACCGACTCGACCTCGTCGATCGGCACCGCCGGCCGCGTGCCGGTGCGCAGGCGGAACATTCCGCGGAGCGTCTTCAGCTCGCTGGCCTGGTCGTCGACGAGCTTCGTGTACTCGCGGAAGATGTCGTAGCGACGCGTGCGCGTCGCGTGCTGCAGGCGGAACACCGTCTCGGGGTTGAAGAGGTGCGGTGCGCCGTCTCGACGCCACTGGTACTCGCCGCCGGTCCAGAGCCGCTCGTGCGCGCGCACAGCGGCGTCCTCCGGGTACGCGTAGGCGTGACGGGCCGCGTTCTCGGCCGCGATGACCTCGATCCCGATGCCGCCGAGCTTCGTCTCGGTGCCGGTGAAGTAGTTCGTGACGAACTCCTGCGACAGGCCGACGGCCTCGAAGACCTGCGCGCCGGCGTAGGACGACACCGTGGAGATGCCCATCTTCGACATGATCTTCAGCACGCCCTTGCCGAGCGCGTAGATCAGGTTCCGAACGGCCTTCTCGGGAGCGACGCCGGTGATGTATCCGGCGCGCACGAGGTACTCGACCGTCTCCATCGCGAGGTACGGGTTGACCGCCGACGCACCGTACCCGAGGAGGGTCGCGACGTGGTGGACCTCGCGCACGTCGCCCGCTTCGACGACCAGGCCCACCCGCATCCGGGTCTCCTGCCGGATGAGGTGGTGGTGGACCGCCGCGAGCATGAGCAGCGACGGGATCGGCGCGAGGTCCTTGTTCGAGTCGCGGTCGCTGAGCACGAGGAACTCGGCCCCGTCCTCGATCGCCTGGTCGGCCTCGGCGCACATCTGCGCGAGACGCTTCTGCATCCCCTTGTGCCCCGCCTCGACGCGGTACAGCCCGCGGATCGTGACCGACGAGCGCCCGGGGAGAGCGGTGTCGATGTGCTGGATCTTCGCGAGCTCGTCGTTGTCGATCACCGGGAAGTCGAGTGTCACGGTGCGCGTGTGCTTGGAGCCCCACGAGAGCAGGTTCGCCTCGGGACCGAGCCCGAGCGAGAGCGAGGTGACGACCTCCTCGCGGATCGAGTCGAGCGGCGGGTTGGTGACCTGCGCGAACTGCTGCGTGAAGTAGTCGAACAGCAGCCGTGGCCGCTCGCTCAGCACGGCGACCGGGGTGTCGCTGCCCATCGCACCGAGCGGCTCGGCGCCGACCTGCCCCATGGGGGTCAGGAGGATGCGCACCTCTTCCTCGGTGTAGCCGAATGTGCGCTGACGGCGGGTGATCGAGGCGATCGGGTGCACGATGTGCTCGCGCTCGGGGAGATCCTTGAGGCGGACGCGCCCGGCGTCGAGCCACTGCTTCCACGGGTGCAGGGTGGCGAGGTCGCGCTTGATCTCGTCGTCCTCGACGATGCGGCCCTGTGCCGTGTCGACGACGAACATGCGTCCCGGACGCAGGCGCCCGCGCCGTTTGATGCGCTCGGGGGCGAAGTCGAGCACGCCGGTCTCGCTGCCGATGACGACGAGCCCGTCGGTGGTCTCGGTCCAGCGGCCCGGGCGCAGGCCGTTGCGGTCGAGCGTGGCGCCGACGAGCGTGCCGTCGGTGAAGATGAGCGCGGCCGGACCGTCCCACGGCTCCATCTGGATCGAGTGGTAGTCGTAGAACGCCCGCAGGTCGGGATCGATGTCGGCCTGCTTCTCGTAGGCCTCCGGCACCATCATCATCACGGCGTGCGGAAGGCTCCGGCCGGTGAGGGTGAGGAGCTCGAGGACCTCGTCGAACGACGCCGAGTCGCTCGCGCCGTCGGTGCAGATCGGCAGCAGCGGGCGCACGTCGCCGAGCAGCTCGGACTCGAGCTGCGACTGGCGCGCACGCATCCAGTTCCGGTTGCCCTTCACGGTGTTGATCTCGCCGTTGTGGGCCAGCATCCGCAGCGGCTGCGCGAGCGGCCACGACGGGAAGGTGTTCGTCGAGTAGCGCGAGTGCACGACGGCGAGCTCGGTGGCGAAGCGCTCGTCCTGCAGGTCGGGGTAGAACGGCTCGAGCTGCAGGGTCGTGACCATGCCCTTGTAGCCGAGGGTGCGGCTCGAGAGCGACACGAAGTACGCGTCCTGCTCGTGCTTCGCGCGCTTGCGCAGGCGGTAGACGCGGCGGTCGAGCTCGATGCCCGAGAGCGCCGGCGCATCCCCGACCGCGGGACGCGACACGAACAGCTGCTCGAAGACCGGACGCGCTGCGAACGCGAGCTTGCCGAGATTGTCATCCTCGGTGGGCACGTCGCGCCAGCCGAGGACGACGAGTCCTTCGGATGCGGCGAGCTGCTCGATACCCGATTTGAGCGCGGCGCGCTCGTCGGCGTCGCGCGGCAGGAAGGCCATGCCCGCGGCGTATTGGCCGACGGGGGGCAGGTCGAAGTCGACGACCGCGCGCAGGAACGCGTCGGGCATCTGGGTCAGGATGCCGGCGCCGTCGCCCGTGCCGGCGTCGGAGCCGATGGCGCCGCGGTGCTCGAGGTTGCGGAGCGCCGTCAGCGCGAGATCGACGATGTCGTGGCCGGCTTCACCACGCAGCGTGGCGACCATCGCCAGGCCGCAGGCATCCTTCTCGAATGCCGGGTTGTACATGCCCTGCTTGGCGGGGAAGGCTCCGAATCCGGGCGTTACGGGTCGAGGGCTCGAGGCCATGCTGACCGTCCTCACATTGGTGCTGAACCGGGACGACGTCGGCCCTGGGGAACTACTGCTTCGCGGAGACTGTGCTTGTGGCACTGCCGGTTGTGGCACCGTCGGTGAGAGCTTCGGGCGTCGGGGGTGCGCTCAGATCCACGAAGTCATCGGTGCTCTGCGATTGTAGCGCGCTCGGCGACACCCACTCGCGACCCGCCTGGTAGGGCGACGACTCGTCCCCGGTGTGACGCCGGGACTGCACGACGATGATCGCGACGCCCACGAGCACGCCGAGGATGGCCGCCCACACGTTCGTGCGGAGACCGAGGATGATCTCGCTCGGATCGATGCGGATCGACTCCCACACGATGCGGCCGGCGCCGTACCAGACGAGGTACAGGCCGAAGAGCTTCCCCCACTGCGCCCAGGCGCTGCGGCCGACCCACAGGAGCACGAGCACGCCCAGGCCGTTCCAGATCACCTCGTACAGGAAGGTGGGGTGGAACAGCGTGTCGGCGGCGAGGCCGGCCGGGAACGCGGGGTTGCTGCTGTCGATCTCGAGCCCCCACGGCAGATCGGTGGGAAGGCCGAAGAGCTCCTGGTTGAACCAGTTGCCGAAGCGTCCCATCGCCTGCGCCAGAAGCAGACCGGGCGCGAGGGCGTCGGCGAAGCTCCAGAACCGGATGCCGGTCCACTTGCATCCGAGGTACGCACCGACAGCGCCGCCGATGAGGGCGCCGAAGATGGCGATGCCGCCCTCCCAGATGAAGAACACCGCCCAGATGTTCTTGCCCTCGCCGAAGTAGAAGCCCGGGTGGGTCAGCACGTGGAAGACGCGCGCCCCCACGAGAGCGAGGGGGACGGCCAGCAGGGCGATGTCGATCACGACCCACGGCTCGGCGCCGCGGCGGGTCAGCCGGTAATTCGTGATGAGCGTCGCGACGATGATGCCGGCGATGATGCACAGCGCGTAGAAGTGGACGCGCATCGGACCGAGGTCGATGTAGCTGACCGATGGGCTCGGAATGCTCGCGACGAGCGTGTGTGCGGCGTGGATCATCGGATCGCTTCCTGGGTATCGGTGGTCGGGGCGACCGGGAAAGTCTAGACCGCGCGGGCAGCAGCACCCGCGGCGAGGCCGCGCGCGGCCTCGGCGAGACCGTCGACGCCGCCGTCGCGGAGCGCACGCACCAGGGCCGTGCCGACGATGGCCCCGTCGGCGTACTCGACGACGCCGGCCACCTGCTCGGGCGAAGAGATGCCGATGCCGACGCACGCGTGGCGGGCCCCGGCATCCCGCAGCCGGGTGACGAGGGCGCGTGCAGCCGCATCGAGCTCGGTCCGCTCCCCGGTGATGCCCATCGTGGAGACGGTGTAGACGAAACCCGTCGAGTTCTCGACGATCATCCGCAGGCGCTCGTCGGTCGAGGTCGGTGCGGCGAGGAAGACGCGATCGAGACCGGTCCGCTCGGATGCGGCGATCCAGTCGGGAGCGGCGTCCGGGGTGATGTCGGGCGTGATGAGCCCCGCTCCGCCCGCGGCGACGAGGTCGTCGGCGAAGCGGTCGACGCCGTACTGCAGCACGGGGTTCCAGTACGTCATGACGAGGATCGGGACATCGACCCGCTCCGCGATCGCGCGAACCGCTGTGAACGTGTCGGCGAGTCGGAACCCCGCGGCCAGCGCGGTCTGCGTCGCCTCCTGGATGACGACGCCGTCCATCACCGGGTCCGAGTAGGGCGGGCCGAGCTCGAGGACGTCGGCGCCCGCCTCGGCCAGCGCGACGGCGGCATCGATGCTCGTCGGAAGGTCCGGGAAGCCGAGCGGCAGGTAACCTACGAAGGCGCCGCGTCCGGCGCTGTGGGCCGCGTCGATGGCGGCCGCGACGCGCGAGGCGGTCACAGCTCCACTCCCTCACCCGAGGCGGCCTCGTCGTGCTCCGGCTCGACGACCGGCTCCGCACCCTCGTCGTAGAGCTGGAACCAGCGCGCCGCCGTGTCCATGTCCTTGTCGCCGCGACCCGAGAGGTTCACCGCGATGATCGCGTCGGAGCCGAGCTCCTGTCCGATGCGCAGGGCGCCGGCGAGTGCGTGCGCGGATTCGATGGCGGGGATGATGCCCTCGGTGCGGCTGAGCAGGCGGAGCGCCTCCATCGCCTCGGTGTCGGTGGCCGGGATGTACTGCGCCCGACCGATCGAGGCGAGCCACGCGTGCTCCGGGCCGACGCCCGGGTAGTCGAGTCCCGCGGAGATCGAGTGCGACTCGACGGTCTGCCCGTCGCCGTCTTGGAGCACGAACGTCTTGGCGCCGTGGAGCACGCCCGGACGTCCCCGCTCGATCGAGGCGGCGTGGCGTTCGGTGTCGACGCCGTCGCCGGCAGCCTCCACGCCGTAGAGCGCGACCGATTCGTCGTCGAGGAACGCGTCGAACATCCCGATCGCGTTCGACCCGCCGCCGACGCAGGCGACGACCGCGTCGGGAAGGCGGCCGGTCTCGGCCAGGAGCTGCTCCCGCGCCTCTTCGGAGATGATCTTCTGGAAGTCGCGCACCATCGCGGGGAAGGGGTGGGGCCCCGCCGCGGTGCCGAAGATGTAGTTGGTCGTCTCGACCGAGGCGACCCAGTCGCGATACGCCTCGTTGATCGCGTCCTTGAGCGTCCGCGACCCGGTCGTCACCGGAATGACCTCCGCCCCGAGCAGCCGCATGCGTGCGACGTTCAGCGCCTGACGCTCGGTGTCGACCTCGCCCATGTAGATCGTGCAGTCGAATCCGAACAGCGCCGCCGCGGTGGCCGTGGCGACGCCGTGCTGTCCGGCGCCCGTCTCGGCGATGACGCGCGTCTTGCCCAGGCGCTTCGTCAGCAGCGCCTGGCCGATGACGTTGTTGATCTTGTGCGACCCGGTGTGGTTGAGATCCTCGCGTTTGAGGAAGACCCGTGCGCCGCCGGCGTGCGCGGCGAAGCGCGGCACCTCGGTGAGCGCCGACGGGCGTCCGGCGTACGTCGCGAGGATCTGCGACAGCTCGGCGCTGAAGGCCGGGTCGGCCATCGCCGTCTCGTAGACGGCGGTGAGCTCGTCGATCGCCGCGATGAGCGACTCGGGCATGAACCGCCCGCCGAACTCGCCGAAGAACGGTCCGTGCTGGTCTCTCAGGCTCATGCGCCGGCCTCCAGGAACGCGTGCAGTGTTGCGACGGGATCGCCCGTGACGAGCGCCTCGCCGATCAGGACCGCGTCGGCGCCCGCCGCGCGGTAGTGCGCGACGTCCGCCGGGGTCAGCACGGCCGACTCGGCGATCTTGACGGCGTCGGACGGCAGATGGTCGACGAGGCGTCCGAACAGATCGCGATCGAGCTCGAAGGTGGACAGGTTCCGGGCGTTCACCCCGACGAGCCGGGCACCGACGTCCGCGGCCCGATGGACCTCCTCGAGGGAGTGCGTCTCGACGAGCGGCGTCATCCCGAGCTCGAGCACGAGCTCGTGCAGCTGGGCGAGGACCGGCTGCTCGAGCGCGGCGACGATCAGCAGCACGAGGTCCGCGCCGGACGCGCGGGCCTCGAGCACCTGATACGGCGTGGCGATGAAATCCTTCCGCAGGACGGGCAGCTCGACGGCATCCCTCACGGACTCGAGGTCCGCGAGGCTCCCCTTGAACCTGCGTCCCTCGGTGAGGACCGAGATGACCGCGGCGCCGCCTTCTTCGTAGCGGCGGGCCTGGAGGGCGGGATCGGGAATCGCTGCGAGGTCGCCGCGCGACGGGCTGGCGCGCTTGACCTCGGCGATGATCCTCACCCGGTCTGCGGGTGCGAGCGCCGCGAGGGCGTCGCGGGCGGGCGGCTGCGCTAGCGCGGCGCGCTCGACGACGGCGAGGGGGCGATCGGCCGCACGGGCCTCGGCATCCTCGACGGCGCCGGCCGTGAGACCGGCCAGCACGTCAGTGGGCTTTCGGGGTGTACTTGTCGCCGTACGCGCCGTAGCCGGCCTTCGACATCGCCCATCCGACGATGGCGCCGACGGCGAGCAGGCCCACGGACGCCCAGACGAGCACGGGCATGTCGAGCCAGAAGAACAGGGTGCCCAGCGCGAACGCGAGGAGCATGATCACCACTGCCGTCCATGCGGCCGGGGAGTGTCCGTGGCCGGGGTCGCCGATGTTGCTCATTGTTCTCCTTCGCGGGATTTCTCGGGCGGGATCAGTCTACCGGGGCTCACGCCGTGGGATCGGACCCGCGGCTCAGGTCGTCCCACGAATCGATGGGGTCGTGGGAGTCGTGCGGGCGCGACCCGCGCGGACCCGCCACCTGCGCGGGGTCCGTGCGGTAGCGGCGGGCCGTGCTCCGCCACGACCGGGCGGTCACGAGCGTGAACACGCCGCCCGCGGCGACGAGGAGCGCGCCGACGGCGGTGAGCCAGGGCCACACGGTCGGGACGATCGACTCCACGAGGGCCGTCACCGCCGAGACGCCCGAGAGTCCCGTCGCGTCGGCGACGGCCGTGACGACGGCCTGGGGCGGGGTCGTGAGCGCGATCCGCACGGATTCCGCGAGCAGCGCGCCGCCGATGAGCACCCCGATCGCGCCGAACACGTACCGCAGCACGGGTCCCACGATCGACAGGGCGAGCCCGAGCGCGAGGGCCGCGAGTCCGAGCGGCGTCACGAGCGGAAGGGCGTCGGTGCCGGGAACGGGAAGGACGGCGTGCGCGCCGTCGCGGAGGGTCGCCTCGAGCCACGGCTGCGTCGAGCCGATGACGGCGAGACCGCCGCCGACGACCGCCGCCAGGACGGCCGACGTGCGGGCGCGCCGACTCACGGGGCGACCTCGACCTCGGGATGCAGGTCGTCGGAGTCGAAGCACGTGCGGGTCCCCGTGTGGCAGGCGGCGCCGACCTGTTCGACGAGAAGGAGCACCGCATCGCCGTCGCAGTCGAGACGGGCGCCGCGCACGAGCTGGATGTGACCCGAGGTGTCGCCCTTGCGCCAGTACTCCTGTCGCGAACGCGACCAGTAGGTCACGCGCCCGCTCGTCAGGGTGCGTCGGAGCGCCTCGGCATCCATCCACGCGAGCATGAGCACCTCGCGCGTGTCGTGCTGCTGCACGATCGCGGCGACGAGACCGGAGGCGTCGAAGGCGACCCGTGCGATGCGCTCCTCGACGCTCTCGGCGATGCTGTCGTCGGGGGTCACCGGCGCACCTCCACTCCGTCGTGGACGAGGGCGGCCTTGACGTCGCCGATCGTGAGCTGCCCGGAGTGGAAGACGGATGCGGCGAGCACGGCGTCGGCGCCTGCGGCGATCGCCGGGGCGAAGTGCGACGCGTCGCCCGCGCCGCCCGAGGCGATGACCGGCACGCTCGAGACCTCGCGCATGAGGCGGACGAGCTCGAGATCGAAGCCGTCCTTCGTGCCGTCGGCGTCGATCGAGTTCACCAGCAGCTCGCCGGCGCCCCGCTCGATCGCCTCGCGCGCCCAGTCGAGCGCGTCGAGGGTGGTCGCCACACGGCCCCCGTGGGTCGTGACGACGAAGCCCGAGCGCGTGCCCGGTGCCCGCTTGACATCGAGCGAGAGCACGAGGACCTGAGCGCCGAAGCGGTCGGCGATCTCGTCGATCAGCTGCGGGCGCGCGATCGCCGCGGAGTTCACGCCGACCTTGTCGGCGCCCACGGCGAGCAGACGCGCGACGTCGTCGACCGTGCGGACTCCCCCGCCGACCGTCAACGGGATGAACACCTGCTCGGCGGTCCGGCGGACGACGTCGTAGGTCGTCGCACGCTCGTCGACGGTCGCGGTCACATCGAGGAAGGTCAGTTCGTCCGCACCCTGGGCGAAGTAGCGCTGGGCGAGCTCGACCGGGTCGCCCATCTCGCGGAGATTCTCGAAGTTCACGCCCTTGACGACGCGGCCGGCGGCCACGTCGAGACACGGGATGACGCGGCGCGCCAGCGACACCTCAGAGCCTCGCGTTGTGGATCGCGGTGACCAGGAGGGCGCGGGCGCCGATGGCGTACAGGTCGTCCATCGTCTTGTTGACGCTCGCGCGCGGCACCATCACGCGGACGGCGACCCAATCGGGGTCTCGCAGCGGCGAGATGGTCGGCGACTCGATGCCCGAGGCGATGGCGACGGCCGCGTCGACCAGGGCCGCGGGCAGGTCGTAGTCGAGCAGCACGTAGCGCCGAGCCACGAGCACGCCGCGGAGGCGCCGCAGGAGCCGATCGGTGCCCTCGACGTCCGACGGCCCGGCGATCAGCACGGCCTCGGACCGGAGGATCTCGGGCCCGAAGACCGCGAGCCCGGCCTGTCGGAGCGTCGTGCCGGTCTCCACGACGTCGGCGATCGCATCGGCGACGCCCAACTGCACCGCGGACTCCACGGCGCCGTCGAGGGGGACGAGGTCCACCGCGATCCCGCGCTCGTCGAGGAACGCGTCGACGAGACCGGGGTACGACGTCGCGATGCGCTTGCCCTCGAGCTCGGCGACGTCCGAGAACGTGCCGGTCGGCGCGGCGAAGCGGAAGGTCGATCCGGCGAAGCCCAACGCCTCGATCTCGCGGGCTCCCGGCATCCGGGCGTCGAGGAGCAGGTCCCGCCCGGTGATGCCGACATCGAGCGCGCCGGAGCCGACGTACGTGGCGATGTCCTTCGGACGCAGGTAGAAGAATTCGACCTCGTTCGCGGGGTCGATGACGTGCAGGTCCTTCGAATCCCGCCGGCCGGTGTACCCGGCCTCGGCGAGCATCTCGGCGGCGGTCTCGGCGAGCGATCCCTTGTTCGGGACGGCGATGCGCAGCATGGGGGTGTCTCTTTCTCGGTGCGAAGCGGTGGGGGCGTCGCTCAGAGATGTCGGTAGACGTCGGCCGGCGTGAGACCGCGGCTGATCATCAGGACCTGCAGGTGGTAGAGCAGCTGCGAGATCTCCTCGGCCGTCTCGGTGTCGGACTGGTACTCCGCGGCCATCCAGACCTCGGCGGCCTCCTCGACGATCTTCTTGCCGATCGCGTGGACGCCCCGGTCGAGTTGCGCGACGGTGCCGGAGCCCTCGGGCCGGGCCTCGGCGATCGAGGTGAGCTCGGCGAACAGCGCGTCGAAGGTCTTCACCTCCCCAGGGTACCGGGAGCGGCGGAGCCCTCCGACCGCGAGCGCCGACCGCGCGGCCGGTCAGTGACGGTGTGCTCGTGCCGCACCGGATCGCAGGGCGGCGATCGCCGCCGCCGGATCGTCGGCGCCGAAGACGGCCGAGCCGGCGACGAAGGTGTCGGCTCCGGCATCCGCGGCCTGCGCGATCGTCGATTCCGAGATCCCGCCGTCGACCTGGAGCCACACCTGCGACCCCCTCGAGCGCGCTTCGGCGGACAGGCGCGCGAGCTTCGGCATCTGATCGGCACGGAAGCTCTGTCCGCCGAAGCCGGGCTCGACGGTCATGACGAGGATCTGATCGAACTCGTCGAGCACGTCGAACAGGCCCTCCACCGGGGTGTCGGGTTTGACAGCCACGCCGGCACGCGCGCCGATCGAGCGCAGCCGACGAGCGAGGGTCACCGGATGCGCCGTGGCCTCGAGGTGGAACGTGACGCTGGCGGCGCCCAGCTCGGCGTAGCCCGGCGCCCACCGGTCGACGTCCTCGATCATCAGGTGGACATCGAGCGGCACCGGGCTGGTGGCCTGAACGCGCTCGACCATCTGGGGGCCGAACGTGAGGTTCGGGACGAAATGGTTGTCCATGACGTCGACGTGGACGAAATCCGCCGTGCCGATGCGTTCGAGATCGCTCTGCATGTTCGCGAAATCGGCGGAGAGGATGCTCGGATTGATGCGGATCGCTGCGGCGTCGGTCACCCTGTCATTATCCGACAGGGCGACTCAGCGCTTGCGCAGGAGACTGATCGACATCGCATCCGTGCCGTGACGGTGCGGCCACAGCTGCGCGCGTCCCGTTCCGTCGGCACGCTCGGGAAGATCGAGGTCGGCACGCGAGGCGCTGCGGACGGCGGCACGCGCGTCGAGCTCCTCGACGTCCTCGCGCCGGCGGAGCACGTCCCCGACCACGGCCGCCGTCTCGGCGAGGTGGGGCGAGCACGTCACGTAGGCGACGAGACCCCCGGGGAGGAGCGCGTCGATCGCGGCCTCGAGCAGCTCCTGCTGGAGCGCGGCGAGGTCGGGCACGTCCGCCGGCGACTTCCGCCAGCGCGCCTCCGGGCGGCGGCGCAGTGCGCCGAGGCCGGTGCACGGTGCGTCGACGAGGATGCGGTCGTAGCGTCCGCGTGCCGCGCGTTCGCGGCCGTCCTCCTCCGACACCGGCACGTTCAGCGGGATGCCGGCGACGGACGTGCGGACGAGCCGTGCACGGGCCGACGAGATCTCGTTGGCTTCGAGCTCGGCGCCCCCCGACAGCGCCTCGGCTGCGAGCACGGCGGTCTTGCCCCCCGGCGCGGCGCACAGGTCGAGCCAGCGTTCGCCGGCACGCGCGGGCGCCGCCCGGGTGAGTGCGAGCGCGGCCAGCTGGGAGCCCTCGTCCTGGACGCGGATGCGACCTCCGGCCGCGCGCACGACGGGCTCCGGATCGCCGCCGCCGAGGCGGAAGCCGATCGGTGAGTACGGCGTGCGTGCCGCCTGCGGCGGGATCTCCGCGATGCCCGGCAACGCCGTCATCGTGACCGCCGGCGAGACGTTGTCGGCGGCGAGGAGCTCTTCGAGCTCGTCGGCGCGGCCCTCGGCCGCGAGCGCGCGGCGGAAGGCGCGGATCACCCAGACCGGATGCGCGTATCGCAGACCCAGGCGCTCGTCGTCCGACCGGGCGGCGTCCGCGACCCGCTGCAGCCAGTCGCCGGGATTGTCGCGCGCGACGCGCCGCAGCACGGCGTTGGCGAACCCTGCCGCCCCCGGGGCGGAGCGGCGCACGAGTTCGACGCTCTCGTTCACGGCGGCATGCGAGGCGACCCGCGTGGACAGGAGCTGATGGACGCCCAGCCGCAGGGCGTCGAGCACGGGCGGATCGATCGCGTCGACGGAGCGTCCGGCGGCGTGCTCGACGATCGCGTCGTATGTTCCCCGGCGACGGAGCGTTCCGTACGTCAGCTCGGTGGCGAGTGCGGCATCTGCCGGCGTCAGCCCGGCACGGGACAGCTCCTGGGGCAGCAGGAGGTTGGCGTACGCGTCGGACGAGTCGACGGCGCGGAGCACGTCGAAGGCGACGCGGCGCGCGGGGTTCACGCGTCCACCGCCAGGCTCTCCGCACGCAGACCGCGCCACCAGTCGGCGGCCGGCATCGCACCGCGCCCCGCGGGTTGCACGGCGCGCAGGACGATGGTCCCGTCCGCGGTTCCGACGAGCACCTGCTTGCCGACGAGCCGGATCACGCCGGCGGGCTGCTCGACATCCGGTCCTCGGAGCGCATCGAGCACCTTCAGCCGTGCGCCGCCGATGCTCGTGTGCGCCCCCGGCTCGGGGGTCGTGCCCCGGTAGCGGTCGAGAACGGCATCCGCCCCCTGGGAGAAGTCGAGGAGGCCGTCGCCGAGCGAGAGCTTCGGAGCGAGGGACACCTCCCCCTCCTGCGGTCGGGACACCGCGGTGCCGTCGGCGATCGCGCCGACGACGTCCGAGAGCGTGGCGGCGCCCACCTCCGCGAGATCGGCGAGGACGTCCGCGGCCGTGGCGCCGCGGGGCACGTCGTACGGCTCGCGCGCGAAGACGTCGCCGGCGTCGAGGGCGGGGACCAGCTGGAAGACGCTGACGCCGCTGACGCGGTCGCCCGCGATCAGCGCGTGCTGCACGGGCGCGGCGCCGCGCCAGGCCGGCAGCAGCGAGAAGTGCAGATTGATCCAGCCGTGCGGCGGAAGCGACAGGAGCGGCTCGCGCACGAGACCGCCGTAGGCGACGATGACGCCCACGTCCGGCTGCAGCTGCGCGATCTGCGACGTCGCAGAGTCGTCGAGCCGGTCGGTCTTCACGACGGGCAGACCCATCTCGTCCGCGAGCATCGCCACGGGCGACGGCGTCAGCACGCGCTTGCGACCGAGGGGGGCGTCGCGGCGGGTGACGACGCCCACGACGTCGTGATCGGATGCCGCCAGCCGCCGCAGCGACGGCAATGCCGGTTCGGGGGTGCCGGCGAACACGATGCGCATGGCGCTCCTCACAGGTCGGGGATTCGGCTCCCGGTTCGCGGGACGGCCGAGGCGGTCGGGACGGCGGCCCCTCTCACAGGTCGAGATCGGGCACGTCGAGCCGCACTCTGAGTGTATTCCGCGGCCCCGGGACGGAACCGCGGCGCCGCCCGCGCAGCGCCTGCGCGATCACTGCGGCGCGCAGCGACTCCGCCACCGCGCGGCCGGCGGAGAACTCGAAACGGACGAGGGCACGCACGGATCCCTCCTCCCCCGGCACCGGCCCGAGGACGGCGCCGTCGGCGAGGGTGGGCACGTCGTCGCGGAGCTGGCGCAGGCTCGCACCGACGGCTGCAGCCGCGCCCTCGACCGCCGCGACCCGCACCGTCGGGGGCATCTGCAGCGGTGCGCGTTCGGCGAGCTCGGCCCGCGCGTGGGCCGCCTGGCTCCACGTCGCCAGTGCCCGTGCCGCGGGGCCGGCGACGCCGACGAGATGCACGGGGGCCCGGGGGGCGGCGAGGGCCGCGGCGTCGGACCACCAGCGCAGGCACGCCTCGGCGATGCGCAGCTGCTCGGTCATGAGCATCCGATCGCCGTCGAGGAGGATCACCGCGCGATACCCCTCGGGCGCGAAGGGCTCGGCTCCGCGGGTCGCGACGACGAGCGCGGGGCGGCCGTCGATCTCGGTGACCTGGTGCTCGCCGTCCGAGACGATGACCCGGGTGTTCGGGAAGGCGCGCCCCAGCTCGTCGGCTGTCCGCTCGTTCCCCGACGACGCCATGCGCAGCCGTATCGAAGAGCACGACGAGCACGACCAGGCGGGCGCCGACCGCCCGCACCACGTGCAATCGGGCACGGCGCCCGGTCGACGCGCGCGGAGCGGGCCCGCGCAGTGCGGGCACCGCGCGGGCGTCCGGCAGTCGGCGCACACGAGAACAGGGGCGTAGCCGGGTCGCGCGACCTGGACGAGCACGGGTCCGTTCGCGAGCGCCTCGCGCGCAGCTGCGAAGGCCGCTGACGGCACGCGCGTACCGCGCGACTCCCCCTCGCGGGTCGCCGACAGGACGACCGTCGGGCTCTCGCGGCGACGGGCGGACGCCTCGTGCACCCAGCCGACGGCCACCAGGCGCTCGACGTCGGTCGTCCGGGTGTGTCCGGCGAGAACGAGCGCGCTGCCCTCGGTCTCCTGGCGGAGGAGCGCCGCATCTCGCGCGTGGACACCGGGGCTCAGCGGCTCCGCGAGCAGGGGGTCGCCGTCGTTCCAGATGAGCACCGCGCCCACCTCGGATGCCGGCGCGTACACGGTCGACCGATTGCCGACCACCACGATCGGAGCCGGGGCGAGGAGCCGCAGGTAGCTCGCGTATCGCTCGGGACCCGAGCGGCGGGCGTCGTCGCGGATGACGGCATCCGCGGGCAGCTGCTCACCGAGCACGGACAGGACATGCGTCTCGTCGCGATGGTCGGGGACGACGATGATCGCGCTCCGACCCGCCGCGAGTGTGATGACCGCGATCGCCGCGAGCAGCTCGGCCCAGGCCGGATGGCCGGCACCCGGGCGCGGCGGCGCGTCGACGGCGAGTCGCTCCCCCGCCGCGACCGCGTCCGCCAGCGTCGGGAACGGGGCGATGATCGTCTGCGCCCACGCGAGCGCATCCGAGGACACCTCGGGCGTCCTGGGCGCCGGCGCAGCGGCCCACGCCTTCTCGGCCCGCACCATCCGCTTCGGGATCACGAGCCGCAGGATGTCGCTCGCCGATCCCGCCGCGCGGTCGGCAGCCCGTCGGGCGAGATCGTAGAGAGCCGGCACGAGGACGGGCACGGGTGAGACGACGTCCTCGAGGTCCGAGAGGGGCCGCTCGCCCTCCGACCGCTCGGCGAGGTCGACGAGATACCCCTCGACCGTCCGGCCGGCGGAGCGCAGCGGAACCTTCACGCGCACCCCGGGTACCGCGCGCTCGGCCAGGTCATCGGGAACGGCGTAGTCGAACAGCCGGTCGAGCTGAGGCAGCGGCGAGTCGATGAGCACCCGGGCGACCCGGCGCGAGGTCACGAGGGGCCTCAGAGGGCGGCGGCCGCGCGCAGCTCCTCGACGCGATCCGTGCGCTCCCAGGTGAATTCGGGAAGCTCTCGGCCGAAGTGTCCGTAGGCGGCCGTCTGCGCGTAGATCGGACGGAGGAGATCGAGGCGGTCGATGATCGCCTGCGGTCTCAGGTCGAAGACGTCTCGGATGGCGGTCGTGATGACGTCGTCGGCGACCTTCCCCGTGCCGAACGTCTCGACGTAGAGACCGACCGGGGCGGCGCGGCCGATCGCGTACGCCACCTGCACCTCGAGGCGGTCGGCCAGACCGGCAGCGACGGCGTTCTTCGCCACCCATCGCATCGCGTAGGCGGCCGAGCGGTCGACCTTGGAGGGATCCTTGCCGCTGAAGGCGCCGCCACCGTGCCGTGCCGCGCCGCCGTACGTGTCGATGATGATCTTGCGGCCGGTGAGTCCCGCGTCGCCCTTGGGCCCGCCCGTGACGAACGCGCCGGCGGGGTTGATGACGTACTCGACATCGGAGAGATCGAGGCCCGTCTGCTCGAGCACCGGCTCGATCACCTCGGCCTGGACCGCGGCCCGCAGCGCAGCGAGGGAGATGTCGGGCTGATGCTGCGTCGAGACGACCACCGTCTCGACGGTCTTCGGTGTCGCGCCGTCGTAGCCGAGCGTCACCTGGGTCTTGCCGTCGGGACGCAGGAAGGGCAGCGCGCCGGATCGGCGGGCCGAGGTGAGCCGCTCCGCGATGCGGTGGGCGGTCCAGATCGCCGTGGGCATGAGCTGCGGCGTCTCGTTCGTCGCGTACCCGAACATGATCCCCTGGTCGCCCGCCCCGAGGGAGTCGATCGGGTCGACGGACCCCTGCTCACGATGTTCGAGCGCATTGTCGACGCCCGCGGCGATGTCGGAGGACTGCTCGCCGATCGAGACCGTGACGCCGCAGGAGTCGCCGTCGAATCCCGTCTCGCTCGAGGTGTAGCCGATGCGGTTCACGACGCCGCGGACGATTCCGGGGATGTCGGCGTAGCCGTCGGTGCGAACCTCGCCGGCGACGTGCACGAGCCCGGTCGTGACGAGGGTCTCGACGGCGACGCGCGAGCCGGGGTCGACCGTCAGGAGAGCGTCGAGGATACTGTCCGAGATCTGGTCGCAGATCTTGTCGGGGTGCCCCTCGGTGACGGACTCGGACGTGAACAGGCGCAACGGGCTCATCGGAACTCCAGGAGGACGGGCTGACGGGCGGTGCCCCGGACGAAGTCGGAGGCGACGGGAACGATTCTGCCCGCGGCATCCGACATGCGGGTGCCGCGGGCAGGAATATGACGGTGCGGGGCGCTCAGTCGAGCGAGCGCAGGCGCAGCTTGTCCTCGTGGATCTCGTGCATCGCGATGGTCAGGGGCTTGTCCTCGACCGACGAGTCGACGAGCGGGCCGACGTTGTCGAAGAGGTTCCCCTCGTGGAGGTCGGAGTAGTAGTCGTTGATCTGACGCGCCCGCTTGGATGCGTAGATGACGAGCTGGTACTTCGAGTCGACCTTGTCGAGCAGGGCGTCGATGGGCGGGTCGATGATGCCTTCGTTGCTTCCGGCCATGGCGGATCCTTCCGGGATCGATGGATGTGGAGAGTCGGCTGCCGCGCGGCGCGCGCAGGCATCCTCCCATTCTACAGGGCGACCGCTCGACGATGCGTGCGGACGGCTCAGCGTGCGAGCGAGGCGACCTCGTCGGCTGCGCGCTCGACGGTGTCGTTGACCACGTGGTAGTCGAACTCCCCCTGGGAGGCGAGTTCGACGCGAGCGGTGCGCAGGCGACGCGTGCGCTCCTCGGCATCCTCCGTCCCGCGCCCGACGAGTCGGTCCACGAGTTCGTCCCAGCTGGGCGGCAGCAGGAAGACGAGCGTGGCGTCGGGCGCCGCCGCGCGCACCTGGCGCGCGCCCTGCAGGTCGATCTCGAGCAGCACCGTGCGTCCCTCCGCCAGCGCCGCCTGGATGGGAGCGCGGGGCGTGCCGTAGCGGTGTCGGTTGTGCACGGTCGCCCACTCGAGCAGCTCGCCCGCCGCGATCATCCGGTCGAACTCGGCGTCGTCGACGAAGTAGTAGTGCTCGCCGTCGACCTCGCCGGGACGCGGCGCGCGCGTCGTCGCCGAGACGGACAGCAGGATCTCGGGGTGGGTCCGCCGGATCTGCGCCGCGACGGTCCCCTTGCCGACGGCGGTCGGCCCCGCGAGCACCAACAGGCGCGAGCGACCCGTGCGCGGCTGCGGCTCGGGCCAGCGACGGTCGAGGAAGGAACGCAGGGCCACGCGCTGGCGCGGGCCGAGACCGGCCAGCTTCTTCACGCGGGCGATGTCGAGCTCCTGGAGGATGCGGTCGCGCTTGCCCTCGCCGATCGCCGGGATGCTGGTGAGGAAGTCGGTCACGCGCATCGCACCCGCCGCGGAATCCGGCGCATCGTGCGCACGCCGCAGGAGCTCCTGCGGCGAGATCACGCGCATGGCCACGTCCTTCTTCAGCGCTGCGCGCTCGCGACGTGCCTTCACGGCGCGCCGCGACGCGGCGACGCGGTCGACCTCGGGCGGGTGCGGTCGTTCAGCCACGGTTCTCCTCCCGGAGTGCATCGGCGAGTTCGGCGTTGTGCGAATCGATGGCGGTGACGATACCGTCCGGTCCCGACGCGAGGACGCTGCGGCTCGCGCTGGCGACCACCTGCGGCGCGAAACGCCCGAAGATCGTGCCGATGTCGCGCAGCCCCGCGCCCTGCGCACCGAAGCCGGGTGCGAGAAGCGGCGCGCCGCGGAGGCTGCCGTCGGACAGGCCGACCTCGGAGCGGTCGACGGTCGCGCCGACGACGAGGCCGACCGGGCCCAGACCGCCCGCGTCCGCGGGGACCCGGTTCGCCCAGGCGACACCGTCGGCCACCCAGTCGGCGACCGTCTGGCCGCGCTCGGCCGCCACGACGGTGACCTCCGCGGACTGCAGTCCGACCGCTTCGGGGTTGCTGGTCGCCGCGAGGACGAACACGCCCTTCCCGGCGCGCACCGCCGCCGCGATCGTCGCTCGGAGCGACGCGGGGCCGAGGTACGGGCTCACGGTCACGGCGTCCGCCTCGAGCGGCGACCCCGGCTCGAGCCACGCCGCGACGTAACCGTCCATCGTGCTTCCGATATCGCCGCGCTTCGCATCGGCGATCACGAGCAGGCCCGCCGCGCGGGCGGCCGCCTGCACCTCCTCGAGCGCGGCGAATCCCGCCGAGCCGAAGCGCTCGAAGAACGCCACCTGGGGCTTGACGACGCCGACGCGGCCCCGGCAGGCGTCGACGACGCGCAGTCCGAACTCGCGCACCCCGGCGGCCGACGCGGGCAGCCCCCACGCCTGCAGCAGCCCGCCGTGCGGGTCGATGCCGACGCAGAGCTGCCCGACCTCGTCGAAAGCCGCGCGCAGGCGGTCGCCGAATCCGTTCACACGCGGGCCGCGCGGTCGCGGGCGTAGTCCTGCAGGCTCTTCACCTCGAAGCCCTCGCGGAGCACCGGCAGCGCCGCCACGGCGGCGCCGAGCACCGCCATCGTCGTGAACAGCGCGCGGTCGCCCGCGACGGCTGCCGCCCGGATCTCGTAGCCGTCGGCCCGCGCCGTCCCGCCCGAGGGCGTGTTCACCACGATGTCGACCTCGCCGGCGTTGATGAGATCGATGACGTTGCGCTCACCGGTCTCGGACGCCTCGGAGTACTTGCCGACCACCTCGACCCGGATGCCGTTGCGCGCGAGGATCTCCGCGGTGCCGGCGGTCGCGATGAGCCGGAAGCCGAGCTCCTGCAGCCGGTGCGCGGGCAGGATCACGGCGCGCTTGTCGTCGTCGGCCACCGACAGGAACACCGTTCCCGAGGTCGGCAGTCCGCCGTACGCCGCCGCCTGACTCTTCGCGAACGCCGTCGGGAAGTCGCGGTCGATCCCCATGACCTCGCCGGTCGAGCGCATCTCCGGGCCGAGGACGGAATCGACCGTACGACCGTCGGCGGTGCGGAACCGCTTGAACGGCAGCACGGCCTCCTTGACGGCGACCGGCGCGTCGAGCGGCACGCGCGACCCGTCGTTCTCGGGCAGCAGGCCCTCGGACTTCAGCTCGGCGATCGACGACCCAGCCATGATCCGCGATGCGGCCTTGGCGAGCGGGATGCCGAGAGCCTTCGACACGAACGGGACGGTGCGGCTCGCGCGCGGGTTCGCCTCGATGACGTACAGCACGCCGGCCGAGACGGCGAACTGGACGTTCAGCAGACCGCGGACTCCGACGCCGCGCGCGATCGCCAGGGTCGCCTCGCGGACGCGGTCGATCTCGGTGCGGCCGAGCGACATGGGCGGCAGCGTGCAGCTGGAGTCGCCGGAGTGGATGCCGGCCTCCTCCAGGTGCTCCATGACGCCGCCGATGTACAGCTCCTCGCCGTCGAACAGCGCGTCGACGTCGAGCTCCACGGCGTCGTCGAGGAAGCGGTCGACCAGGAGCGGCAGCCCCGGTCCGATGATCGCCTGGTCGGCGACCCGGACGAAGTAGTCGCGGAGGCTGGCGGTGTCGTAGACGATCTCCATGCCGCGGCCGCCGAGCACGAAGCTCGGTCGTACGAGCACCGGGTACCCGATGGACTCGGCGACTCCCACGGCGCCGTCGACGTCGATCGCGGTGCCGCTGCGCGGGGCGACGAGACCGGCCTCGTCGAGCACGCGCGAGAACAGCTCGCGCTCCTCGGCGAGATCGATCGCCGCGGGCTGGGTCCCGAGGATCGTGTAGCCGGCGGCCTCGATGCCCTTCGCGAGCCCGAGCGGCGTCTGCCCGCCGAGCTGGCACACCACCCCGAGGATCGTGCCGGACCGGGCCTCCGCGTGCAGCACCTCGAGGACGTCCTCGAGCGTGAGCGGCTCGAAGTACAGCCGGTCGCTCGTGTCGTAGTCGGTCGAGACCGTCTCGGGGTTGCAGTTGACCATGATCGTCTCGTACCCGGCATCCGAGAGCGCGAAGCTCGCGTGGACGCACGAGTAGTCGAACTCGACGCCCTGGCCGATGCGGTTCGGACCCGAGCCGATGATGACGACCTTCGTGCGATCGGACGGCGTGACCTCGGTCTCGCTGTCGTACGAGGAGTAGTGGTAGGGGGTCAGGGCGGGGAACTCCCCCGCGCACGTGTCGACGGTCTTGAACACCGGGCGGATGCCGAGCCCGTGGCGGACGCCGCGGACCTCGGCCTCGTCGAGCCCGCGAAGCTGCGCGAGCTGAGCATCGCTGAAGCCGTGGTCCTTCGCGATCCGGATGACGTGGTCGTCGAGCTCGGCGGCGTCGGCGACGAAGCGGGCGACCTCGTTGATCAGGTCGATCTGGTCGAGGAACCACGGGTCGATCGCGGTCGCGTCGAAGGCCTGCTCGACCGTCGCGCCCTTGCGCATCGCCTGCTGCAGCACGACGATGCGGCCGTCGGTCGGCGTCTTCGCGATCTCGAGCAGCTCGTCGACCGAGCGCTCCTCCTCGCCCCAGTGGAAGCTCGAGCCGCGCTTCTCGAGCGAGCGGAGCGCCTTCTGCAGGGCGGTCGCGTAGTTGCGGCCGATCGCCATCGCCTCGCCGACGGACTTCATGGTGGTCGTCAGCGTGGTGTCGGCGGCGGGGAACTTCTCGAAGTTGAAGCGCGGCACCTTGACGACGACGTAGTCGAGCGTGGGCTCGAAGCTCGCCGGTGTGACCTTCGTGATGTCGTTGGGGATCTCGTCGAGGCGGTAGCCGATCGCGAGCTTGGCGGCGATCTTCGCGATCGGGAAACCCGTCGCCTTCGACGCCAGCGCCGAGGAGCGCGACACGCGCGGATTCATCTCGATGACGATGATGCGTCCGGTCGCCGGGTCGACGGCGAACTGGATGTTGCACCCCCCGGTGTCGACGCCGACGGCGCGGATGATGTCGATGCCGATGTCGCGGAGCTTCTGGTACTCGCGGTCGGTCAGCGTCAGGGCGGGAGCCACCGTGATGGAGTCGCCGGTGTGGACGCCGACCGGGTCGACGTTCTCGATCGAGCAGACGACGACGGTGTTGTCGGCCGTGTCGCGCATGAGCTCGAGCTCGTACTCCTTCCACCCCAGGATCGACTCCTCGAGGAGCACCTCGGTCGTGGGCGAGTCGCGGAGCCCGGCGCCGGCGATGCGGCGCAGATCGTTGTCGTCGTAGGCGAAGCCCGAGCCGAGTCCACCCATCGTGAAGGACGGCCGCACGACGAGCGGGTAGCCGAGCTCGGCGGCACCTGCGAGGACCTCGTCCATGGTGTGGCAGATGCGGCTGTCGGCGACGTCGGCGCCGGAGTCGAGCACGAGCTGCTTGAAGATCTGGCGGTCCTCGCCCTTGTTGATCGCCTCGAAGTTCGCGCCGATCAGCTCGATGTCGTACTTCTCGAGGATGCCGTGGTTGTGCAGGTCGATCGCGGCGTTCAGCGCCGTCTGACCGCCGAGGGTCGGCAGGATCGCGTCGGGGCGCTCTTTCGCGATGATCGTCTCGATGACCTGCCAGGTGATCGGTTCGATGTAGGTGGCATCGGCGAAATCGGGGTCGGTCATGATCGTCGCCGGGTTCGAGTTCACCAGGACGACGCGCACGCCCTCCTCGCGGAGGACGCGGCACGCCTGGGTGCCGGAGTAGTCGAACTCGCACGCCTGGCCGATCACGATCGGGCCCGACCCGATGACGAGGACGCTCTGGATATCGTCGCGCTTGGGCATCAGTTCTTGGTCTCCTGGTTCGCGATCACGAGGTCGCGGAAGCGGTCGAAGAGGTAGTTGGCGTCGTGCGGACCGGCCGCCGCCTCGGGGTGGTACTGCACCGAGAAGGCGGGGAGATCGAGGGCGCGCAGACCCTCCACGACGTTGTCGTTGAGGCCCACGTGGCTGACCTCGACGCGGCCGAAGCCCGCCGGGCTGTCGATGACGCCCTCGATCGGCGCGTCGACGGCGAAGCCGTGGTTGTGAGCGGTGATCTCGACGCGGCCCGTCTGCTTGTCGAGGACCGGCTGGTTGATCCCGCGGTGGCCGAAGGGCAGCTTGTAGGTGCCGAAGCCGAGGGCACGGCCGAGGAGCTGGTTCCCGAAGCAGATGCCGAAGAACGGCAGCTTCTCGGCGAGCACGCCCCGCAGGAGTTCGACGTGGTGGTCGCTCGCGGCCGGGTCGCCCGGGCCGTTGGAGTAGAACACCGCGATCGGGTCGATCGCGCGCAGCTGCTCGAGCGTGACGTCCTGCGGCAGGACGTGGACGTCGAAGCCGCGCCGGGCGAGGTTGTCGACCGTCGCCTGCTTCACTCCGAGATCGAGCACGGCCAGGTTGCCGAGCCGCTCGCCCACGGCCGGCGTCACTTCGGCCGCGCCGACGGAGACCTCGGCCGACAGGTTGCGGCCCGCCATCGCGGGAGCCTCGCGCACGATGCGCAGCTGCTCGTCCGGGTCGATGTCCGCGGCGTCACCGCTGAACACGCCGCCGCGCATCGAACCGGCCGAGCGGAGGACGCGGGTGATCGCGCGGGTGTCGATGCCGCTGATGCCGACGATGCCGTCCTTCTCGAGGGAGTCGTCGAGCGAGTTCTCGGAACGCCAGTTCGACACCACGCGCGAGGGGTCGCGCACGATGTAGCCGGCGACCCAGATGCGCCGCGACTCGACGTCTTCGGCGTTCATGCCGGTGTTGCCGATGTGGGGAGCGGTCTGCAGCACGATCTGACCGGCGTAGGACGGGTCGGTCAGCGTCTCCTGGTAGCCGGTCATGCCCGTGGCGAAGACGACTTCGCCGAGGGTCGTGCCGCGCGCGCCGTAGGCGCGACCGGCGTAGCGGGAACCGTCCTCGAGCACGAGCACGGCGGGGTCGCGGGTGAACAGGGTCACGCGTCGCCTCCTGGGGTGAGGGGGAAGTGGGGAATCGTGCGGATCGCGTCGACGAGCGCGCGAGCCGAGGACGTCTGGGGACGGAAGTAGCTGTCGACCGGATGCTGCCCGTCGAGGCGCCACGAGAGGCGGGCGAGGCCCTCCTTCTCGACGACGCGATCGATCGCGACGGTCGCCTGGTCGACTCCGTCGATCCGATCGGTCGCGATGAACAGACGCGGCTGACCGGTGAGATCGAGCGCGACACCGCCGGTCGTCACCACGACGTCGACCCGCGAGCGGAAGCCGAGACGCCTGATGGCGAGTCGCTCGAGCGGCTCGTCTCGGCGCGTGGTCGCCACGTACAGGCCGGAGAACTGCGCCAGCGTCGCCGCGTCGGCGGGTGCTTCGCCGACCGGCGCGTGCAGACCGCTGTCGCGCCGCGTCCGTCGTCGCCACGCCCAGACGCCGAGGCCGAGGAGCGCGAGAGCGACGACGACCATGACGATCAGCGCGGCCTCGCGGCTCACGCGCGCACCCCCGGGGTGTCGAGGAGTGCGCCGTCGGCGACGGTCGCCGCGCCGCCGAAGAAGGTCCAGCGCACCTCGCCCGGGAGCTCGCGGCCGAGGTACGGCGAGTTCACGCTCCGGCCGTGGAGGTCGTCGGTCGAGAAGGCCCGGACCGGCCGCGGATCGTAGAGGGTCAGCGAGGCGGGCTGTCCCGCCGCGAGCGGGGTGCCCGCGGCATCCAGCCGGCCGATGCGCGCCGGCGCCGACGACATGACGCGCGCGACGTCGTCCCAGTCGAGCATCCCGGTGTCGACGACCGCCTGCTGGACGACGCGGAGGGCCGTCTCGAGGCCCACCATGCCGTTGGCCGCCGCCGCCCACTCGCAGGACTTGGCCTCGGCGGGATGCGGAGCGTGGTCGGTCGCCACGATGTCGATCGTGCCGTCGGCGAGACCCGCGCGCACGGCGAGGACGTCCTCGTCGCGGCGCAGCGGCGGGTTCACCTTGAACCGCGCGTCGTAGCCGCGGACGAGCTCCTCGGTGAGGAGGAGATGATGCGGGGTGACCTCGGCCGTCACGTTCACGCCGCGCCTCTTGGCCCAGCGGATGATGTCGACCGAGCCCGCGGTCGAGAGGTGACACACATGCAGGCGCGAGCCGACGTGCTCGGCGAGGAGGACGTCGCGCGCGATGATCGACTCCTCCGCCACCGCCGGCCAGCCGGCCAGACCGAGATCGGCCGAGACGGTGCCCTCGTTCATCTGAGCGCCCTCGGTCAGCCGCGGGTCCTGCGCGTGCTGGGCGACGACGCCGTCGAACGACTTCACGTACTCGAGCGCGCGGCGCATGATGAGCGGATCGAAGACGCAGAACCCGTCGTCGCTGAAGACGCGCACGCGGGCCCGGGAGGCGGCCATCGCACCGAGCTCGGCGAGGCGTTCGCCCTTCTGCCCCACGGTCACGGCCCCGATCGGCTGGACCCGCGCGAACCCGGCTGCCTCGCCGAGGGCGAGCTCCTGCTCGACCACACCCGCGGTATCGGCGACTGGCGAGGTGTTGGGCATCGCGAAGACGGTCGTGAAACCGCCGGCCGCTGCCGCGCGCGAGCCCGTCAGGATGGTCTCGGACGCCTCGTAGCCCGGCTCTCGCAGGTGCGTGTGCAGGTCGACCAGGCCGGGCAGGGCGATGAGGCCGTCCGCATCGACCACCGTGGCGCCGACGGCGCTCACCCCGGTGCCGACCTCGCGGATCGCGCCGTCGGAGATGAGCATGTCGACAGCCGGTCCGCCCTGGGGCCGCGCGCCGCGGATGAGGAAGCTCTCGCTCATCGTCCGTCCTCCTCGGTCTCGGTGCGCTCCCCCGCCAGCAGCAGGTAGAGCACGGCCATCCGCACCGAAACGCCGTTCGCCACCTGCTCGAGCACGGTCGAACGGGGGGAATCGGCGGCGGCGGCGGAGATCTCCATCCCCCGGTTCATGGGTCCGGGGTGCAGCACAATGCTACCGGGCGGCAGCGCCGCCGACCGTGCCGCGTCCAATCCCCACGTCCGCGAATACTCCCGTTCAGTCGGGAAATACGCGGCATTCATCCGCTCGAGCTGAATGCGGAGCATCATGAGGGCGTCCGGACCCGACGCGATCGCCTCGTCGAGGTCGTAGACGACCCGCACCGGCCACGCCGACACATCCTGCGGTACGAGGGTCGGCGGTGCGACCAGCGTCACCTCCGCACCGAGGGTCGTCAGGAGCCAGACGTTCGAGCGCGCGACGCGCGAGTGCAGGATGTCGCCGACGATCGTCACCCGCAGCCCCGAGAGGTCGCGTCCGCGGCTGGCCGCGCCGAAGAATCGCGAGCGGATGGTGAAGGCGTCCAGGAGCGCCTGCGTGGGATGAGCGTGCGTGCCGTCGCCGGCGTTGACGACGCCCGCCGTGATCCACCCGCTCGTGGCGAGCGTCTGCGGTGCGCCGGACGCCCCGTGGCGGATGACGACGGCATCCGCGCCCATGGCCTGCAGCGTCTGCGCGGTGTCCTGCAGCGATTCCCCCTTCGAGACCGAGGAGCCTTTCGCCGAGAAGTTGATGACATCGGCCGAGAGCCGCTTGGCCGCGGCCTCGAAGGAGATGCGCGTGCGCGTGGAGTCCTCGAAGAACAGGTTCACGACCGTCCTGCCCCGGAGCGTCGGGAGCTTCCGCACCTCACGGTGCTGGGTGGCGGCCATGTCCTCGGCGACGTCGAGGATGCGGATGGCGTCCGCACGGGCGAGGTCGCGGGTGTCGAGCAGATGCCTCATGATCCGATCGTCACCTCGTCGGCGCCGTCGATCTCGCGCAGCCGCACGTTGACGCGTTCCTCGCGGGCGCTCGGCAGGTTCTTGCCGACGAAATCGGGACGGATGGGGAGCTCGCGGTGTCCGCGATCGATCAGGGTCGCCAAGCGGACCGCGGCGGGCCTGCCGATGTCCTGCAGCGCGTCGAGCGCGGCGCGGATGGAACGACCGGAGAAGAGGACGTCGTCGACCAGGACCACGACCTTGCCGTCGACGCCGCCGTCGGGGATCTGCGTCGGCCGCGGCGTGCGCGTGGGGTGACGGCGGAGGTCGTCGCGGTACATCGTGACGTCGAGGGCGCCGACCGGGACGGCTGTGCCGGAGATGTCCCCGAGGATCGCGCCGATGCGGGCGGCCAGGGGCGCGCCGCGACTCGGGATCCCGAGGACGACGAGTTCTGCGGGGCCCCGGTTCGATTCGAGGATCTCGTGCGAGATCCTCGTCAGGGCCCGGGCGATGTCGGCTTCGTGCAGCACGGTTCGCGTGCTCATCCGCCGCTCCCTTCTCCGCCTCACGGGACGGTGTTAAAGGTTGCTGGGTGCGGCGCCCATGATAGCGCCCACCGCTCCCCGGAGCACATTCGCCGGGCCTCCAGGTCCGCCCCGGGACGGACTGTTACGCTCAACGAAATTCCATGACTGCATCGACCGACGTCCCCCTTGCACCGGACGCCCCTCCGCAGGTGACGCACGGCACGACCGCAGCGCCCGCCGCGACGGGCCGAGCCGGTGCGAAGGCGATCCTGATCGGCGAGCACGCCGTGGTCTACGGTCGTCCGGCGCTGGCGATTCCGGTCCGCGCGCTCGAGGCGCGCGCGGAGGCGCGAGCGATCTCCGGGCCCTCGCGTCTGCGGAGCGCCCTGTACACGGGGCAGGCCGCGCGTGCACCGGAACGTCTGCGGGTGACGGTGACGGCGATGGCCGCCGCCCTGGAGGCGGCGGGATCGCCCGACACGGCCCTCGAGATCGCGATCGAGAGCAGCATCCCCGCCGAGCGGGGACTCGGATCGAGCGCCGCGGTGTCGGCGGCCGTGATCGAGGCGGCCCTCGCCGCCTGCGGCGCGCGGGTCGACGACGAGCGCATGCACGAACTCATCCAGACCGCCGAGCGCGCCGCGCACGGGTCGCCGAGCGGGCTCGACGCCCGCACGGTGCGCGCCCGCGCCGCCGTGTGGTTCGAGGCCGGCCGGATCGAACCGGTCTCGGTCGGGTCGGACCTCACCTTCGTCATCGCCGACAGCGGGGTCCGCGGTCGCACGCGGGAGGCCGTCGCCGCCGTCGCCGCGCGCCGCGCAGCGGATCCGGCCGCGGTCGATGCGTCGCTGGACGAGCTGGGCGCCCTGGCGACGGCGGTCCGCGGCCAGGTGTCGGCGGGCGAGAGCGACGGGATCGGCGCCGCGATGACGCGCGCGCACACGCTCCTGAACGGTCTCGGCGTGGGAGATCCCGCCCTCGATCGCCTCTTCGCCGCAGCCGTCTCGGCGGGCGCGCTCGGTGCCAAGCTCACCGGGGGCGGCCGCGGCGGATGCGTCCTCGCGCTCGTGCGCGACACCGACGCCGCGGCCGAACTGAGCGACCACCTCACCCGCGTCGGCGCCGCCGCGGTCTGGACCACGACCGTCGAAGGAGGGGCATGAGCACCGCGACCGCCATCGCGCACCCGAACATCGCCCTCGTCAAGTACTGGGGCAAACGCGACAGCGACATCAACCTGCCGGCCACGGGCAGCCTGTCGATGACGCTCGACATCTTCCCGACCACGACGACGGTGACCGTCGATGACGCCGCCGTCGCGGACGTCCTCGTCTACGGCGGCGAGGAGCGGGTCGACGGACCGGCCGAGCGCGTGACGCGCTTCCTCGATCTCGTGCGCGAGCTCGCCGGCAGCGATCGTCGCGCTCGTGTGGAGACGGTGAACACCGTGCCGTCCGCGGCCGGGCTCGCGTCGTCGGCCTCAGGCTTCGCCGCACTCGCGGTGGCGGCGTCGGCGGCATACGGGCTCGAGCTCGACACACCGGCACTGAGCCGCCTCGCCCGCCGGGGCTCGGGCTCGGCATCGCGGTCGGTCATCCCGGGATTCGCGATCTGGCACGCCGGCGACGACGATGCGTCGTCTTTCGCCGAGCACATCGACGCCCCCGATCTCGCGATGGTCGTCGCGATGGTCGAGAAGGGGCAGAAGGCCGTCTCGAGCCGGGAGGCCATGCGCCGCACCATCCTGACCTCGCCCTTCTACCCCGCGTGGGTCTCCTCGACGGCCGAGAGCCTCGAGTCGGCGGCGGAGGCCTGCCGCGCCGGCGACGTCGAGCGCCTCGGCCGCATCACCGAGGTCAACGCCCTCCGGATGCACGCCCTGATCCAGTCGTGCGATCCGCCGATCCGCTACCTGAACCCCACGAGCACGGAGATCTTCGATCGCGTCGTCGCGCTGCGGGACGCCGGGGTCGGTGCCTGGGCGACGGCCGACGCCGGCCCGAACGTCGTCGTCCTCACCCGCCCGGACGACGTGCCCGCGGTGACCGCGGCGCTCGCGGGTGTCGCCGAACTCGCCGTCGCGGCCCCGGGTCCGGCCGCGTCGCTCGTCACCCGGACGCAGGGATGAGCGCGTCTGCTCGACCGGATGCGATCGTCGTCCGCGCCGCCGGCAAGCTGTTCGTCGCCGGCGAGTACGCCGTCGTGTCGCCGGGCCAGCCGTCGGTGCTCATCGCGGTCGATCGCTACCTGACGGTCTCGCTCACCGCGGGGGTCGACGCCGGCAGCATCCACTCCCCCGAATACAGCCGGATGCCGGTGCGCTGGACGCGCGGAGTGGACGGTCTGACGCTCGACCGCGAGCATCACCCGTACGACTACGTGATCGCGGCGATCGAGGCCGCCGAGCAGCTGCGCGCCTCGCGCGGCCTCGCGCCCCGCTTCTTCGACCTGCGCATCGACAGCGGACTCGACGACCCGAGCGGCCGCAAGTTCGGTCTCGGATCGTCCGCGGCGGTGACGGTGGCCACGATCGCCGCGATCGACGCGTTCTACGGCCTCCGGCTGACGCTTCGCGAGCGCTACGAACTCGCCATGCTGGCGACGATCGTCGTCGCCCCGAACGCCTCGGGCGGCGATGTCGCCGCGAGCACCTACGGCGGGTGGATCGGCTACCGCTCGCCCGACCGCGACCTCCTGCGACGGGCCCGCGCGGAATCCGGCGTGGCCGGCGTCCTCGGCTCTCCGGCCTGGGGCGACGCGGAGATCGTCCGACTCGAACCGCCGTCCGGCCTCGACCTGCTCGTGGGCTGGACGGGTCATCCCGCCTCCACCGAGCGTCTCGTCAGCGGCGTCTCGCGGGGGACGAACGCCACGAGCACCGATCAGACGGCGTTCCTCGCCGCCTCGCGGGCATGCGTCGACGATCTGTGGCGGGCGCTCTCGCGCGATCAGGATGCCGCGTCCGCGGACCTCGCTCTCGCCTCCCTCCGCCGCAACCGCCGACTGCTCCAGGAGCTCGGCGCGCGCTCCGGTGTCACGATCGAGACCGATCGCCTGCGCATCCTCTGCGACGCCGCCGAGGACATCGGCGCGGCGGCGAAGCCTTCCGGCGCCGGCGGCGGCGACTGCGGCATCGTCCTGGCGCCGGCCGGAGCCGACCTCGCCGGCATGCTCCGCGCCTGGGAGACGAACGACATCCGACACCTCACGATCGGCGTGCATCCGCCGGAAGGAGAGCACCATGCCGGCTGAACAGGCCTCCGAGCGCAAGGACGACCACGTCCGTCTCGCCGCCGCGCAGCAGCGCGAGACCCCGCCGCCGGGCGGCTGGGACGACATCGCCTTCGTGCATCACGCCCTCGCGGGAGTCGACGCCGACACCGTCGACCTCCACGTCGAGGTCGCCGGCTCGCGATGGTCGCTGCCGTTCTACGTCAACGCGATGACCGGCGGCAGCGCCTCGACGGGCGACATCAACCGGGATCTCGCGATCGCGGCGCGCGAGACCGGCGTCGCCATCGCGTCAGGTTCGCTGAGCATCGCGCTCGACAACCCCGCGCTGCTCAGCACGTTCCGCGTCATCCGCGACGAGAACCCCGACGGCTTCGTCATGGCCAACGTCGGCATCGAGCGCTCCCCCGTCGACGCGCAGCGAGCCGTCGACGCACTCGGAGCCGACGCTCTCCAGGTCCACATCAACGCGGTCCAGGAGACCGTGATGCCCGAGGGAAGCCGCTCGTTCTCGAGCTGGCCCGCCTCCCTCGAAGCCATCCTGGCGGCCGTCGATGTGCCGGTGATCGTCAAAGAGGTCGGCTTCGGGCTGAGCGCGGCGACCCTCGCGCGCCTCGCGGATATGGGAGTGCGGTACGCGGACGTGTCGGGCGCGGGCGGCACCGACTTCATGCGCATCGAGAACTCCCGTCGCGCCGGCGGCGACTACGCCTACCTCGCCGGGTGGGGGCAGTCCGCCGCGGAGTGCCTGCTCGAGGCGCCCGCCGACGCACCGACCCTGCTGGCCTCGGGCGGCGTGCGGACGCCGCTCGACGTCGCGCGGGCCCTCGCGCTCGGCGCCCGGGCGGTGGGCGCATCCGGCTCGTTCCTCTCCGTCGTGCTCGACGGCGGCGCGGAAGCGCTGATCACGCGGATCCGGGAATGGTCAGACCACCTGACGGCGTTGCATTCACTGGTGGGGGCGACCGACCCCGGAGCCCTCCGCCGCACCGACCTGATCGTCCGTGGTCGCGCCGCCGAATTCGCGCGCGCTCGCGGCATCGACCTCGAGAGCCTGGCGCACCGCGCCGGCGGGAAGGACGCGTGATGAGCGCCGAGTTCACCCCGATCCCCCTGCGCTGGGTCGGCCCGCTCCGCCTGACCGGCGACGTCGAGGCCGAGCAGGAGGTGCCGCTGGCGACGTACGAGTCGCCGCTGTGGCCCTCGGTCGGTCGCGGCGCCCGCATCTCGCGGCTCGTCGAGGACGGCATCCGCGTGACGGTGGTCGACGAACGGATGACCCGCTCGTCGCTCTTCGTGGCCGACAGCGCCGCCGCCGCGGTCGCCGCATCCCGCGCGATCACCGCACGCTTCGACGAGCTCGGCGCCGCCGTGTCGGAGCGAAGTCGGCACGCGAAGCTCATCGACCTCGACACCGAGATCGTCGGCAACCTGCTCTACGTGCGCTTCGCGCTCACGACCGGCGACGCCTCGGGGCACAACATGGTGACGCTCGCGGCCCAGACGCTCATGGAGCGGGTGCTCTCGTGGCATCCCGAGCTGTCGTACGGATCGATCTCGGGCAACTACTGCACCGACAAGAAGGCGACCGCCGTCAACGGCATCCTCGGCCGCGGCCGCAGCGTCATCGCCGAGATCACGATCCCCGCCGAGCTCGTCGAGAAGCAGCTGCGCTCGAGCGCCCAGCGCATCGTCGATCTCAACGTGCAGAAGAACCTGGTCGGATCGACCGTCGCCGGGGCCCTCCGCTCCGCGAACGCGCACTATGCGAACATGCTGCTGGCGTTCTACCTGGCCACGGGACAGGATGCCGCGAACATCGTCGAGGGCTCGCAGGGCTTCACGTGGGCCGAGGTCCGCGGCGACGGCGACCTCTACTTCTCGTGCACGCTCCCGCACCTCATCGTCGGAACGGTGGGCAACGGCAAGGACCTGCCCGCCGTCGACGACGCCCTCGCCCGCATCGGCTGCCGCGAGGAGCGCGAGCCCGGCGCGAACGCCCGCCGCCTGGCCGGGCTCATCGCCGCCACCGTGCTCTGCGGCGAGCTGTCGCTTCTTGCCGCCCAGACAAATCCCGGGGAGCTGATGCAGTCGCACCTGCTCCTCGAGCGTCGAAAGGACTCCTCCTCGTGACCTCCCCCGCCATCGGCATCCACGATCTCGCCGTCGCCACGACGTCGCGCGTGGTCGACCTCGACGACCTCGCCGCGCGCACCGGCGTCGACCCGGCCAAGTTCCACGTCGGTCTTGGCCAGGACCAGATGAGCATCCCCGGCCCCGACGAGGACATCGTCACCATGGGTGCCGCCGCGGCCCAGCGGATCATCGAGCGCCACGGCGTCGAGGGCATCCGGACGCTCTTCTTCGCGACCGAGACCGGCATCGACCAGTCGCGGGCGGCGGGCGTGCACGTCCACGAGCTGCTGGGCCTTCCGCGGACCGTGCGTGTGGTGGAGCTGAAGCAGGCCTGCTACTCGGCCACGGCCGCGCTGCAGTCCGCGGCCGGGCTCATCGCCCGCAACCCCGATGAGCGCGTGCTGGTGATCGCCAGCGACGTCGCCCGCTACGAGGTCGACACCGCCGCCGAGCCCACGCAGGGCGCAGGCGCGGTGGCCTTCCTGGTGACGGCCGATCCCGCCCTGGCCGTGCTCGAGACGGCGGCCGGCGTCCACACCGCCGAGGTCGACGACTTCTGGCGCCCGAACGACAGCATGACGGCGGTCGTCGACGGCAAGCTGTCGATCAGCGCCTACCTCGACGGCATCGCCGGGGCGTGGGACGACTACGCCTCCCGCGGCGGCGCGCCGATCGCCGAGATCGACTACTTCTGCCACCACCAGCCCTTCACGAAGATGGCGGTGAAGGCGCATCGTGCGCTCGGTCAGCACGTCGGCGTCGAGCTCGATCCCGAGCTCGTCCTCGCCACGACGGGATACAACCGCCGGATCGGCAACTCGTACACGGCGTCGCTCTACATCGCGCTGGCCGCGCTCCTCGAGGGCGACCGCGATCTCGCCGGCGCGCGCATCGGCATGTTCAGCTACGGATCGGGTTCGGTGAGCGAGTTCTTCTCGCTCGTCGTGCAGGACGGATACCGCGCCGTCACGCGCGCGGCCGAGACCGAGGCCCTGCTGGCCGGCCGCGACCGCGTCGACATCGACGCCTACCGCGCACTGCACGCCCTGGGCTCGCGCGACAGCAACGTCGATGTCGACATCCCCGGCGAGTCGGCGGTGCCGTTCCACTTCGCCGGCATCTCGGGCCGAGCCCGTCGGTACACCCGGAGCTGAGGGCACGGGGCGCTCGTCGGCGGATCAGTCGGCGACGAGCGCCCCGCCCATCTCGTCGAGGAACCGCACGATGACATCGATCTCGTCATCGCTGTAGGGCTCGAGCGCGGCCCGCATGTGGGCCATCCGCGCGCCGAAATGGCGGAAGAAATCGGCCCGAGACGATTCGGTGAGCTTGATGACGAGAGCGCGACGATCGTGCGGATGCGGCTCCCGCTCGACGAACCCCTCGTGCGAGAGCCGATCGAGGAGCTTGGTCGTGGACGCGCTCGAGATGCCGAGGTGGCGCGCGAGGTCGTGCGGCTTCACCAGTTCGCCCCGCCCCTCGCGGATGATGAGCATCCGGAGCGCCGAGAGGTCCGTCGCGTTCATGTCCATGTCGCCGCGCAGACCCGTGTGCATGCGATCCATCGCATCGCTGAAGGCGCGGACGGCCTCCAGGGCGCGACGGACGGTGCGCGCGCGACCGGCGGTGAGCTGCGGGTCAACCATGTGGACACCGCCCTCCGCTCGTGGCATCATCGATTAAACGCTAGTTAAGCTAGCAAATGCCTCGTCGGACGGCTAGCACCTGACACGGTCGACCGGCAGACCTGGATGGTGACGATGATCTCTGTGCCCGACTCAAGTATGTCGGCGATCGACGATGCCGTTCGCGCCGCCATGTCGAAGCTGGCTTGCCGGGCCCTCCCGCGGGGCGCCTCGGCCCTCGCCCTCATCGACGCCGCAACGCGCGCCGCCGCAGGCGGCAAGCGCTTCCGGCCGGCCCTCGTGGTCGCCGCGTTCGAGGCCTTCGGCGGCGACGCGGACTCCACGCCCGGCCTCTGGGACGTGGCCGCCGCCTTCGAGCTCCTCCACACCGCGTTCGTCATCCACGACGATCTGATCGATCGCGACACCGAGCGCCGCGGCGAACCGAATGTCGGCGGCACGTTCCGGGCGCGCGCGCGTGCACACGGGATCGACGAGCCGGAGGCCGGACGCATCGGCGACGCCGCGGCCGTCCTCGCCGGCGACATCCTGCTCTACGAGGCGACGCGACTGGTCGCCATGGCCGACGTCCCCGCAGCGGTTCGCTCCGCCCTCTTCTCGCTCCTGGACGACGCGGTCCTGGTCTCGGCCCTGGGAGAGCTCGCCGACGTGGAGCAGGCGATGACGCCGGACGAGCCCGACACCGCCCACCTGCTGTCGACCGCCCACGACAAGACGGCGGTGTACTCGTTCTGCGCACCGCTCGCCGCCGGCGCTGCTCTCGCGGGCGCCGACGAGGGCGACCGCGCCCTCCTGATCGCCGCGGGAGCGGATCTCGGACTCGCGTTCCAGCTCGTCGACGACCTCATCGGCACCTTCGGCGACGAGAAGCAGGCCGGGCGCATCTCGGGGGCCGACCTCCGCGAGGCCAAGCGCACGCCGCTCATCGCGCTCGCTCGCGACAGCGCGGCGTGGCCGCAGGTCTCGACCGCGCTCGCGCTCGCGCCGACCGGCCCCGTCGCGATCCAGGCCGCCCAGCGGGAGCTCGATGCCAGCGGTGCCCGCGAGCGGCTCGTCACCCTCATCGGACACACTCTCGGCTCGGTGCGGCGTCGCATCGCGGAGCTGCCCGATCCGCCTCGTACGCTGATCGAAGACATCACCACCGCCATCGAAGGACGCATTCCGTGAGCCCCGATTCCACCGGCCTCGATCTGTACGACCGCACGGCCCGCGAGGCCGCCGCGGTCGTCATCGGGTCGTACTCGACGTCGTTCGGCATGGCCGCGCGCCTCCTCGGCCCGCGGGTGCGCCCGCACGTCCGCACCATCTACGCCCTCGTGCGCGTCGCGGACGAGATCGTCGACGGGTCGGCGACCGAGGCTGGGATGCCGCCGTCCGCCCAGCGTCGGGTGCTCGACGCCCTCGAGACCGAGACCCTGACCGCGATCGACGAGGGCTTCAGCGCGAACCTCGTCGTGCACGCCTTCGCCCGCACGGCGCGCGAGTGCGGAATCGGCGCCGATCTGATCTCCCCGTTCTTCGCGTCGATGCGCACCGACCTCGACGTCGCCTCGCACGATGCCGCCTCGCACGAGGCGTACGTCTACGGCTCGGCCCAGGTCGTCGGCCTGATGTGCCTGCAGGCCTTCGTCAACGCGGGCGGGGCGGTCGCTCATCCCGCGGATCCCGACCTCGTCGACGGCGCCCGCCGGCTCGGATCGGCCTTCCAGGACGTCAACTTCCTCCGCGACCTCCCGCACGACGTCGACACGCTCGGCCGCGACTACCTCGGCGTCGGGACGGCGGCCTCCCGCGAGGACGTCCTCGATCGCATCGATGCCGACCTCGACGCCGCCGCGGCGATGATCCCCCGGCTCCCCGGCGACTGCCGGCGGGCCGTCACCGCCGCCCACGACCTGTTCGCCGCGCTCTCTCGCCGCCTGCGCCGCGCGGGGGCCACGCGTGAGCGGGTCCGGGTGCCGGGTCCGGTGAAGCTCGGACTCGCCGCCCGGGCGACCGTCGGCGCCGCTCCGCTGCGAGCTCACTCATGAGCCGCCCCAGCAGCGCCGTGACCGGCTCGCAGCGCGTGGTCGTCATCGGCGGCGGCATCGCAGGACTCGCCACCGCGGCCCTTCTCGCCGAAGAGGGCCACTCGGTCGTCGTCGTCGAGGCCCGGGGCGAGACCGGCGGCCGGGCCGGCTCCTGGGAGCACGACGGATTCCGCTTCGACACCGGCCCGAGCTGGTACCTCATGCCGGAGGTGTTCGACCACTTCTTCGCGCTCCTCGGCACTTCCGCTGCGGCCGAGCTCGACCTCGTGCCGCTCTCCCCCGCCTACCGCGTGTACGGCGAGCCCGAGGGCACCGGACCCGCCGAGGCGGTCGACGTCGTCTCGGGGCGGGCCGAGGCGACGGCCCTCTTCGAAAGTCGCGAGGCCGGCGCCGGCGACCGGCTCGCGGACTATCTCGACTCGGCCGGGGATGCCTACGACCTCTCCGTCACGAAGTTCCTCTACGACACCTACGCGTCGAGCGAGGGCTTGCGCGACCCCGACCTGCTGCGTCGTCTGCCGACGCTCGCACCGCTGCTCACCCGCTCGCTCGTCCGTCACATCGAGTCTCGGTTCGACGATCCGATCCTCCGTCAGATCCTCGGCTATCCCGCTGTCTTCCTCGGCTCCTCCCCCTACGACGTCCCGAGCCTCTACCACCTGATGAGCCACCTCGACCTCGACGACGCGGTGCTCTATCCGCGCGGCGGGTTCACCGAGGTCATCGCGGCGATCGAGCGCCTGGCCGTCGCCCGCGGCGTCGAGGTGCGCACCGGCATCCCGGTCGCCCAGATCCTCACCGGCACCGATGGTCGGGCCCGCGGGGTCCGGCTCGCCGACACCACCGAGCTCGACGCCGACATCGTCGTCTCGACGGCCGATCTCCACCACACCGAGACCGTTCTGCTGCCGCCCGACCAGCGCTCGTACCCCGAATCATGGTGGCGCAAGCGGACACCCAGCTTCGGCGCCCTGCTGGTGCTCCTCGGCGTCGAGGGCGAGCTTCCCGAGCTCGCGCATCACACGCTGCTGTTCACGCGCGACTGGCGCGAGAACTTCGAGGCGATCTCGGGCCGCGACGCGACGATCCCCGACCCGGCGTCGCTGTACGTCTGCCGACCGAGTGCGACCGATGACACGGTCGCGCCCGCGGGCGCCGAGAACCTGTTCGTCCTGGTGCCGATCCCCGCCGACCCGGCGCTCGGACGCGGCGGGGTCGACGGGGCGGGTGACGCGCTCATCGAAGCGGCGGCCGACCGCGCGATCGATCAGATCGCATCGTGGACGGGCGCCTCCGACCTGCGGGCGCGCATCCGCGTTCGTCGGACGATCGCCCCGGGCGATTTCGCAGCCGACCTCGGGGCGTGGCGCGGCAACGCCCTCGGTCTCGCGCACACGCTCGGGCAGAGCGCGCTGTTCCGCCCCGGAAACGCGTCGAAGAAGGTGTCCGGCCTGCTCTACGCGGGCGGTTCGGTGCTGCCCGGTATCGGTCTGCCGATGTGCCTCATCTCGGCGGAGCTCGTCGTCAAACGCCTGCGCGGCGACACGAGTGCCGGGCCGATCGCCGAGCCGATCGCCGATGAGGCCGCGATCGACGGCGGCGCGGACGCGGGAATCGCGACCGGCACGACGACGGCGTGACGGTGCCGGGACTGTACCTGCTGGCACTGGTCGTCTCCATCGGCGGCGTCGCGCTGCTCGACCGGCGGTTCCGCCTCGCGTTCTGGCGCGATCGGCGATCGACCGTGATCGCCACCGCGATCGGCACGGCGTTCTTCCTCGTATGGGATGCCGTCGGCATCGCGACCGGTGTCTTCGTCAAGGGCGAAAGCACGCTGCTGCTCGGTGTGGATCTCGCGCCGCACCTCCCGCTCGAGGAGCCGGTGTTCCTCGCGTTCCTCTGCTACCTCGCGCTCGTCTGCTTCGGAGCGGCGTCAGCGCGGGCGCGGCCGTCGGCGACGGAACCCCGCCGGAGCGGGGACGGGGGGCGCGGATGACCTATCCGCTCATCGTCATCCCGTTCGTGGTGATCACCGTCGTCGTCACCCTGGCGACGCGACGCCGCCCCCGCTTCGCCGCCCGGATGCGTGCGTCGGCACTGGCCGCGCTGATGCTGCTGGCACTCACGGCGGTGTTCGACAACGTCATGATCGCCGTCGGGCTCTTCACCTATCCCGAGGAGCATCTGAGCGGCATCCGGATCGGCCTCGCGCCGCTCGAGGACTTCGCCTACCCCCTGTGCGCCGCCTTCCTCATCCCCGCCGTCGCGACCCTGCTGGAGAAGAAGCCCCGATGACCGCCGCCTCGCTCCCGCGTCAGCTCGTCCTCGCCTCGCGCCCCGTGAGCTGGATCAACACCGCCTATCCGTTCGCCGCCGCCTACCTCCTCACGGCGGGCGAGATCGATCTCCTCCTCATCGTGGGGACGCTCTTCTTCCTCGTGCCGTACAACCTGGCGATGTACGGCGTCAACGACGTGTTCGACTACGAATCCGACCTCCGCAACCCGCGCAAGGGAGGAGCGCACGGCGCGGTCCTCGATCGCCGCCTGCACGCGCCGACGCTGTGGGCCGCGGGGCTGTCGTGCCTGCCCTTCGTGGTGTTCCTCGTCGCCGTCGGCTCCCCGCTGTCGTGGCTCGTCCTGGCTCTCAGCCTCTTCTTCGTCGTGTTCTACAGTGCGCCGCCGTTGCGGCTGAAGGAGCGACCGTTCGCGGATTCGATGACGAGCAGCATCCACTTCTTCTCCCCCGCCGTCTACGGCCTCGTGCTCGCCGACGCGGCCTGGACCTGGCAGCTCGCGCTCGTCATCGTCGCGTTCGCGGCCTGGGGCGTCGCCTCGCACGCCTTCGGCGCGGTGCAGGACGTCCTGGCCGACCGCGAGGCCGGCATCGCCTCGATCGCGACCGTGCGGGGGGCGCGCTGGACGGTGCGGTTCGCGCTCGCCTGCTACACCGTCGCCGGACTCGTGATGCTCGCCACGGCGTGGCCCGGTCCCCTCGCCGCCGTCGTCGCTCTGCCCTATCTCGTCGCGGTGTGGCCGTACCGGAACATCACCGATGCCACGTGCGAGCGCGCCACCGTCGGCTGGGGCCGCTTCCTGTGGCTGAATCAGGTGGCGGGATTCCTCGTGACCCTCCTCCTCATCTGGTGGTGGCTGCAGCGCCGATGACCGGCGCGCCGCCCGCGTGCTACGTCCGTCGGGCCGGTGGTGCGGATGCCGTCACCGGGATGGCTGCAGGCAACACGCGCACCAGGCCTCCGACGGACGTATCACGAGAGAACGGCTGAGGGCCCGGGGATGATCCTCGGGCCCTCAGCCGTCGTGGTGCGATGCGGGCCTCAGCCCTGGCCGTCGCCCTCCAGCTCGAGCAGGCGCTCGACGGCCTGCGTGAGCTTGTCCTCGGCCTGGCCGTACGCGGTCCAGTCGGCGTTCTGCAGAGCCGTGTTCCGCTCGGCGAGAGCGTCGCGCGCCTGGTCGAGCGCAGCCTGCCGGTCGAGGGTCGGAATGGTCGGCGTCGTGGTGCCGCCGCCGTCTGCCGGCTCGGTCGGGGTGGGGGTCGGCGTCGCGCCGTCACCCGGGACCGGATCGGGGATCACGTCGGTGTCGCCCGTGCTCGCACCGGAGTCGCCGCCGAAGAGGACATCGAGCGCCTCCTGCAGCGTGTTCTCGAACGCGACCTCGTCACCGAATCCGACGAGCACCTTCTGGAGCGTCGGCAGCTTGGTCGCACCCGAGGACTGGACGAACACCGGCTGCACGTAGAGCAGACCGCCGCCGACCGGAAGCGTCAGCAGGTTTCCGTTGATGACCTCGGACTGACCCTGCTGCAGGATGTTCGAGAACGACGAGACGTCGGGGTCGGCGTCGAAGGTGTTCTGCACCTGACCGGGACCCGGGACCGGCGTCTCGGCGTTGATCTCCAGCATCCTGAGCTTGCCGTACTCGCTCCCCACGACCCCGGCTTCGGAGCCCGCGTCGGAGTCGACCGACAGGTAGCCCATCAGGACGTTCCGGGTGTCCTGACCACCGGGGATGAACGACGAGAACATGGAGTACGAGGGCGACTCCTGGCCCGGCATCTTCATCGTGAGGTAGTACGGCGGCTGCAGCTGCGTGTCGAGCTGCGGGTCGTTCGGCGTCTTCCACGCGTTGTCGCGCGAGTAGAACGACTGCGCGGTGTCGACGTGGTAGGTCCCGAGCATCGCGCGCTGCACCTTGAACAGGTCGGTCGGGTAGCGCACGTGGCTCATCAGATCGCCGCTCATGTCGCTGATCGGCTTGAGCGTGTTCGGATAGACCTTCTGCCAGGCCTGCAGCAGCGGGTCCTCCGCATCCCAGGCGTACAGCGTGACCTCGCCCGAGTAGGCGTCGACCGTGGCCTTCACCGAGTTGCGGATGTAGTTGATGTTGTCGAGGGCCACGCGAGGCTGCGGGTTCGACGAGTCCGAGATCGCATCGCTCAGGCTGACGATCGACGAGTACGGGTAATTCGCGCTGAGCGTGTATCCGTCGACGATCCAGACGATCCGGCCGTCCACCACGGACGGGTACGGGTCGTTGTCGAGCTCGAGGTAGGGCGCAGCCTTCTGCACGCGCGTCGAGGGATCCCGGTCGTAGAGGATCTGCGACTGGTCGTTGATCGCGTCGGAGAAGAGGATGTCGGTCGACTGGAACTTCAGCGAGTAGATCAGGCGGTGGAACACGTCGCCGATCGAGGGGCCGCCGTCGCCGTCGAAGGTCGTCTTCGTCTGGCTCTCGCCCTCCTGACCGCGCGGGTAATCGAGCTCGATCGGGGAGGTGTCCTCTGGTGCGCCGACGATCGAGTAGGTCGGCGAGAACTCGCCGAAGTAGACGCGCGGCTCGTACTCCTGATCGAGGGTCAACTCACCCGAGGTGGGGATGCCGCGCTCGACGAAGACGGGGTTGCCGTCGGCCGTGCGCTCGTTGCCCTTGGCCGCGACCATGCCGTAGCCGTGCGTGTAGACGAGGGTCGTGTTGTACCAGGATGCGGCGTCGCCGAGCTGGTTCACGTTGAGCTCTCGCACCGACACGACGGTGTCCTGCGTCTGGCCGTCGATCTCGTAACGGTCGACGTCGAGGGGCTCGGCGAACTGGTAGTACGACCGGTACTGCTCGATCTGGCGGACGGTGGGTCCGATGATCGCGGGGTCCATGATGCGGATGGATGCGGTCGTGTCGGCGTCGGCGCGGAGCTGTCCGGGCTCGACGTCCGTGACCGCCTCGAAGTCGGTCTTCTCGAGACCGTCGATGTTGTACGCGGCCTTCGTGCTCGCGAGGTTCCGCTCGTAGAACTGCGACTCGAGAGTCAGCTGGTTCGGGCGCACCTGCACGTTGTTGACGAACCACGGGTAGGCGATGCCGACGACCAGCGACGAGACGATGAGGAGCGCCGTGCCGATGAGGGGATAGCGCCACCGGCCGATGACGGCGGTGACGAAGAACGCCACGGCGACGATCGCGGCTGCGATCGCGAGGATCGCCTGACCGGGGATGACGGCGTTCACATCGACGTACCCGGCGCCGGTGATGCGGTCGTTCGGCGTCACGAGGGTGCGGTAGCGGTCGAGCCACAGGCTCGCGCCCTGGATGAGCAGGTAGATGCCCGCGATGACCGCCAGCTGGATGCGGGCGGACTTCGAGATGCGCAGCTCGCGCTGGCCCACGCGGACCGAGCCGTACAGGTACGACACGAGAGCCGTCACGAGGAGGCAGACGATGACGACCGCCGACGCGAATCCGACGACCGCCGAGAGGAAGGGCATCGTGAAGAGGTAGAAGCCCGTGTCGAGGCCGAACTCGGGGTCGGTCGTGCCGGTCGAGACGCCGTTGAACCACAGCGCGACGGTCTCCCACTGGGCGGAGGCCGCGAAGCCGGCGAAGAATCCGAAGAAGGTCGGGATCCCCCACATGCCCAGGCGACGCAGCGGCTCGACGACCTCCTGGTAGCGGTCGAGCTGCGAGCTCAGCCGCGCGTAGACCGGCCGCAGCCGGTAGGCCAGCTGGATCGAGAGCCACACCGGCACCGCCATGGCGATGAAGCCCACCGCGAACATGATGACGCGCGCCACCCACTGCGTGACGAGAACCCCGTCGAAGCCGAGCTGGCGGTACCAGAGCCAGTCGGCGTAGAGGCTCGCGAAGACGAAGAAGGCCACCACGAGTGCCGCGATGACGGCGAGTGTGATGGCGATGGCACGGCGGGATCTGCTGGGTGTGGCCGGTGGCGGCGCTGAGGTCGTGGTCACCAGGCCAGTCTAGGCGGCGTGCGCTGTGCGGGAGCCGTGGGAGGGTGGCGGGTCACCCGGCGGTGCAGGTCGGCAGCGCGTCGAGATCGCCGTCCGAGGTGACCGCGTCGAGCGCCGTCAGCGCGTCGTCGAGGGTGCTCACCGAGAAGACCCGGAGTCCGTCGGGAACATGGCCGACGACCTCGCCGCAGTTCTGTTCCGGCGCGAGGAACCAGGTGGCCCCGGCCTCCTGCGCGCCGTAGAGCTTCTGCCGGATGCCGCCGATCGGCCCGACCTGGCCGGCGGCGTCGATCGTGCCGGTTCCGGCGAACCGCTCGCCGCCCGTCAGCTCGCCGGGCGTCAGCGTGTCGATGATGCCGAGAGCGAACATCATCCCGGCGCTCGGGCCGCCGACGTTGTTGAGCGCGATCGAGACGTCGATGGGGAAGTCGAAGTCCTGCATGATCGTGACCCCGATCACCCAGCGGTTCTCCCCGGTGGAGTCGTCCTGCTCCGGCGCGACGGTGACCGTCTGCTCCTGACCGTCCCGGTCCAACACGATCGTCAGCGCCGCGCCGTCGGCGGCGTTGATGGCGTCGCGAAGCGCCGTCGTGGTGGGGGTCGCGACGCCGTCGACGGAACGGATCACATCTCCCGCCTCGATAAGGCCCGCCGCCGGCGAGGTGCCGGTCAGGCCGTGGACGCGCACGAGCTCGCCGACGTCGTAGCCGAGCTCGGCGAGGGCGGCAGCCGTCGCCTCCTTCTGGGAGTCGACCATCAGGGCGGCGTTCTCCTCCTGGCGCTGCTCGGTCGTGACGCCCTGGGGGAAGATGTCGTCGATCGGCACGACGGCGCGGGCCGGGTCGAACCACGCGGCCGCCAGCTCGAACCACGATGGCGTCCGCTCGCGATTGCCGAGCACCTCGACCGTCAGCAGATCGAGGGTTCCCGAGGTCGGGTAGGTCTCGGCGCCCGAGATCGAGATGAGGGGCTGCTCGGCGCCGTCGCTCGTGGACGCCGTACCGAGGGTGTCGTAGACCGGCCCCGGTCGCTGGATCACGAACGAGGTCGGCAGCAGGGTCAGCACGAGCAGCGCGACGAGCGACAGCGACAGCGCCCACAGGCCCACGACCGCCGATCCGGCGAGACGCCGACGCGGCGGCGCCTCCGGCGCGGGCGTGGGCGTCGATCCCTCGAACAGTGACACGTTGAGCCTTCTTCTCCCGGTCGTTCGCGACCGGCGAAAGCGAGCGGGGCTCGATCGGACCGTGCGACGAAGTCGTGCGACTAGCGTAGAACGCGAGCCGACCGCCCTGCTGAAAGGCGCCTGACATGTCCGATGACGACCGCTCCCCCGAAGAGGAATTCCAGGAACTGCTGCGAGGTCTCCTCGGCGAGGGCGGCTCGCTCGGTCCCGAACAGCTCGAACGCCTCTCGGGCATGGGCGTGGACCCCGCGATGCTCCAGCAGGTCATGCGTCACCTGCAGGGCGCGTTCGCCGGTGGCGGCGAAGGCGGCATCGACTGGGGGGCCACGCGCACGCAGGCCCTGCACCTGGCGAACAAGGACGGGCACGGTATCAGCAGCGGCGACCGCCAGGACTTCAGCGAGGCGTTCGCGCTCGCGACGCTCTGGCTGAGCGAGGCGACGGCGATCTCCGACCTCACGACGGCGCCGCGCGCACTCACGCGCGGCGCGTGGGTGGAGGCGACCCTCCCGGTGTGGCAGGAGATGGCCGAGCCGGTGGCGACCTCGATCGCGGACGCCCTGACCGCGGCGCTCGAGTCTCAGGCCCCGGAGGAGATGCAGGGCATGATCGCGGGTGCCGGCCGGCTCATGCGGACGGTGGGAGGTTCGCTCTTCGCCGCTCAGCTCGGTGCGGTCATCGGCAAGCTCTCGCTCGAGGTGGTCTCCGGCGGCGACGTCGGGATCCCGCTCATGCCCGACGGCGAAGCGGCCATCCTGCCCCAGAACTTCGCCGACTTCGGCCGCGACCTCGAGATCGACGACGACCAGCTGGCGCTCTCGCTCGCCGCGCGGGAGCTCGCACACGCACGCCTCTTCCGTCACGCGCGCTGGCTGCGCCTCCACGTCATCTCGCAGGTGACCGATTTCGCCCGCGGCATCCACGTCGACACCGACGCCCTCGAGGGGCTCGCCTCGCGCTTCGACCCGTCCGAGCCCGAGGAGCTGCGGCGCGCGCTCGAGAGCGGCGTCCTCCTCCCCCAGCGCTCCGAGGCTCAGACGGCTGCGCTCACCCGGCTCGAGCATCTCCTCGCGACGATCGAAGGGTGGGTCGACGTCGTCGCCGCCGACGCGACGAACCGGCTGCCGAGCGCCGGGCGCATCAGCGAGGCCGTACGCCGCCGCCGGGCCGTCGGCGGACCCGCCGAGCAGGCGATGGCCTCGCTCGTCGGCCTGGAGCTGCGCCCCCGGCGCCTCCGCGAAGCCGCGGCGATGTGGCGGGCGATCACAGACGCCGTCGGGCGCGACGCGCGTGACAGTCTCTGGGACTACCCCGATCTGATGCCGACGCCCGACGACGTCGACGACCCGACCGGCATCATCGCGCGTCTGCAGGCGCGCGCTCGCGGCGAGGCGCCCGAGCGCGACGAGATGGACGACGCCCTCGAGGCCCTCCTCGCCTCGGCGGCCGACGACGCGGGATCGGAGACCGACACGGCGACGGACGCCGACGGCGCCACCGGCTCGAGCGGAGGTCACGAGCCGACGGATGACGGTCCCGCGGGGCCGCGTCCGGTCTGAGCGCGTCGCTCGGCGCATCCGCTGTGGACAGCCGCGCCCCGGGTCACGGGTCGCGACGCATGATCGTCGCATGCTCCGACTCGCGCCTTCCGCCCTGCCGTTGTGGCGAACACCGACCTCTCTGCAGCTGGGCACATTGGGCGAGATCGTCGTCGACGATGTCGCCCCGTGGCAGGAACGCCTGATCGACGCGCTGCACGGCGGCATCGCGGACGGGATGCTGCCGGCGCTCGCCGTCTCCATCGGCGCGACGCCCGAGGCGGCCCGGGCCTTCGTCGCCGGCATCGCAGCGGCGCTGACCCCGCCCGTCGACCCGCGGCATCCTCTCGTCCTCGACGTCGACGACCGCGTGCACCCCGACGACGTCCGGATCGCCTCGGCCGTGGCGGCTCTGCTCGACCCCGTCGACCCCGGCAGTGCCGGCCGGGGCGTGGGCTCCGAGCCGACCGGGACGATCGGCGCACCGCCCGTCGTCCTCGTCGGCGCCTACCTGATCGACCCGCGGCGTGCGGCGGCCCTGGTGTCGCGAGACGTCCCGCACGTGCCGGTCGAGCTCTCCGGCGACCTCGTGCGGGTCGGTCCCGCGGTCGTCCCGGGAGCGACGGCGTGCACGGCGTGCGTCCATGCCGCGCACCGCGACCGCGACGGCGCGTGGCCCGCCGTCGCGTCCCAGCTGCTGGCCCGGGCGGCCGGACCGACAGATCCGGCGCTCGTGGTGGCCGCCGTCGGGATCGCCCGTCGCCTGCTCAGCGTGCCGGCGACGGGCGTGACCCGCTCCGCGATCCTGCGGACGGGGGACGACGTCCCGCGCTGGGACGAGCACCGCCCGCATCCAGCGTGCTGGTGCCGATCTCCCGGACGAAGCGCGACACCTGTCGCTCGTGACGCCCCGATGTCCGCGCCCACGAGAGCGACAGGGTGAGCGCCGCCCGGGTGATCCCCACGTAGGCGAGACGACGTTCCTCGTCGACGTGCTCGAAGCTCGTCGCGTACGAGATCGGCAGCAGGCCCTCGGAGAGGCCGACGAGGTGTACATGCGGCCACTCGAGCCCCTTGGCGGCGTGGAGGGTCGACAGCGTGACGGTGCGCGTCGGTATCTCGTGCTGGTCCTTCGCGCGGGCCTGCAGGTCGTCGGTGAAGGCCCGCAGCGAGGTCCCGGCGGGCGCCTCCTCTGCGAGGCGCAGGAGTGCCGCGCGTGCCTCCCACGACTCCCGCAGCGGCCCGCCCGCAGCCGGCGGCTCCTCGGTCAGACCGAGCGAGGCGAGGACGGCGCGCACGTCGGCGACCAGGTCGCTCGTCGCCGGCGCGACCGAGGCGCCGCGCAGCGCCATGACGGCCTGGCGCACCTCGGGCAGGTCGAAGAACCGCTTGCCCCCGAGCACGGATGCCGCGATCCCCCGCCGGGACAGTGCGGCCAGGATCGGAGCGGACTGGGCGTTCGCCCGATACAGCACCGCGATCGACCGCGGATCCGCCCCGCCGGCGAGCTGCGCGGCGATCGCCCCGGCGACTCCGTCGGCCTCGGCCGCGTCGTCGTCGTACGCCGTGACGCGCGGGCGCGGATTGTCGGGGGCGTCGCGCTGCGGCTGCAGCTCGAGCGCGCCCGGACGCCCGCGCATGAGGGCGTTCGCCACGGCGACCACGGTCGCCTCGGAGCGGTAGTTGCGCTCGAGACGCAGCACGCGCGCATCCGGGAAGCGCGAACCGAAGTCGAGGAGGTATCGCGGATCGGCCCCGGCGAACGAATAGACCGTCTGACTCGCATCCCCCACGACGCACAGGTCGTGGCGATCACCCAGCCACAGCTCGAGCAGCCGGTTCTGCACCGGCGACACGTCCTGGAACTCGTCGACCGTGAAGTGGCGGTACTGCTCGCGCACCGCGGCCACCACGCGCGGCTCGGCCTCCAGCATCCCGGCGCAGGCGAGCAGCACGTCCTCGAAGTCCAGCTGCCGCCGCTCGTCCTTCAACTTCTCGTACGCCTCCTGCAGGGCGACCACCGCATCGAGCGAGAGGTGGCCGACGGCGTCGGGCCGCTCGCGCGCGTAATCCTCGATCGAGCGCATTGTGACCTTCCGCCACTCGATGCGGGCGGCCACGTCGCGGAGCGTGGCGGGATCGGCGTTCAGACCGACGGTGTCGGCCGCCTGCGCGAGCACACGCACCTTGCCGCTGAGGATCGTCGGCGCGGAGTCGCCGGCGAGCTGCGGCCAGAAGTAGTTCAGCTGAGCGAGGGCCGCAGCGTGGAAGGTGCGCGCCGCCACGCCCCCGACACCCAGGCTGCGCAGCCGTCCGCGCATCTCACCGGCGGCCTTCGCGGTGAAGGTGACCGCCATGACCCGGCCCGGCGAGTACGCGCCGGTGTCGACGCCGTGCGCGATGCGGTGCGTGATGACGCGCGTCTTTCCCGACCCGGCTCCCGCGAGGACGCAGACCGGACCGCGCAGCACGGATGCCGCCTGCCGCTGCTGCTCGTCGAGTCCGCTCAGCGGATCGCTCACGCGCCGCCCTCGCACCAGTCGCGGATGAGCCGGCGGGCGATCGATGCCGACCCGGGGAGTGCGACGGGCCCCGTTCCCGCGAGTGCGTCCGCGATCTCGGCGCGAGAGAACCATCGGACGGCCACGATCTCCTCGCCGTCGGGACGCGCCGCCGCCGGGTCGACCGCCGTGGCATGGAAGCCCAGCATGAGCGAACGCGGGTACGGCCACGCCTGCGACGAACGGTAGGTCGCATCGGCGACCTGCACGCCGGCCTCCTCGAGGAGCTCGCGCGAGACGGCCGACTCGAGCGATTCGCCGGCCTCGACGAAGCCGGCGAAGGTCGAGAAGCGCCCGGCGGCGGCCCACGAGGCGTTCTGCCCGAGGAGGATGTGCTCGTCTGCGGCGTCGCGCACCGCCACGATGATCGCCGGATCGGTTCGGGGGAACTGCTCGCGCCCGCACCCGGTGCACCGGCGCGACCACCCCGACTGGCGCAGCAGGGCCGGCGCGCCGCACCTCGGGCAGAACCCGAAATCGGCGAACCACCGGGCGAGCGCGACGGCCGTGACGAAGGCGGCCGCCTCGGTCGGGGCGAGGTCGCCGGCACTCATCCGGAGGGACTCCCACCCGGCGGCGCCCGTCTCGTCGGCGATCACGCCGGCGATCGGCGGGAGCGCCGCCACGAGCACCGCGTCGCCGTCCTCATCGCGTCCGAGGAACCCCCACTCGGCGGCCTCCGCCACATCCGCCGGCGCGCGCCACACCAGCGCACCGCCGCGCAGCTGGGCGCGGTCGCCGCGGACGGCGAGGACGCGTGTCGTCGGCGTGGCGCGCAGCCGCTCGATCAGGTCCGGCTGGGGCCGCTCGTCGGCGGCCGCGTCGAGGACGAATCCGCTCGGAGGCTGCGATGGCATCTCGGGGACCTTTCTCGCGGGCGTGGCGCGTCGGTCCGAGCCGCCGCCCGACCTACCCTGATTGCATGGCTCGCTCTCCCATCACTCTAGCCGCGTCGGTCACCTCGGCTCTCCCGCGAGCAGACGTCGTCGGCGCCGCCGAGCTGACCGAGGGAACCGGCGGTCGGTACGACAGCGCCCTCGTGACGCTGCAGGACGGCCGTCGCGTCGTCGTCCGGATCCCCGTGGACGCCGACGCGGACGCCGAGCTCGTCGCCGAGGCCCGCGCACTGCGCGCTCTCACGGCGGGCGTGCGCAGCCTGCTTCCCTTCGGCATCCCCTCGGCGCTGGGGACGACCACCGTCGATCGTTTCACGGCCCTGGTGCAGGAGTACGTCGCCGGGTACCGCGTCGACGCCGCGCACATCCCCGCCGGGCGCGGTGCCGCCTGGTCCCTGGGTGCGGCCATCGCGCGGGTCCACGCCCTCCCCGCGGCGGTGGTGACCGACGCCGCGCTGCCGGCGCGGACCAGCGCCGAGGTCCGTGCCGACGCCGAGAAGCTCCTCGACCGCGCCGAAGCCACCGGTTCCCTGCCCTTCGGGCTCCTCCGCCGCTGGAGCACCGCCCTCGGCTCGGACCGTCTCTGGCGCTTCGAGACGACGGTCACCCTCGGCGGTGTGGACCCCGCCAGCTTCGTCTTCCGCGACACCGACGCGGGTCCGACGGTCACCGGCCTGCTCGCGTGGCACGGCCTCGGCATCGGCGATCCCGCGCAGGACCTCCGCTGGCTCGCCTCGGCCCCCGAGGCGCGTGACGACGTGCTCGCCGCCTACGCTGACGCCTCGCGTTCCACGCCCGACAGCGCCCTCGCCGCTCGCGCCCGCCTCTACGCCGAGCTCGAGTTCGCACGGTGGCTCGCGCACGGCCACGAGGTCGGTGCGACGCGGATCGTCGACGACGCGGTGGCGCTCCTGACCTCGCTCGACGAGGGCGTGCGCGACGAGCCGCTCCTGTCGGAGTCGTCGGCCGGGGTGGACGATGCGCTGGAGATCCTCGGCCGCACGCCGTCGACGACCGCCGGGGCCGGCGACACGTCGATGCAGACCGACACGTACGACCCGGCGATGCTCGCGGCCTACATCGCCGACGACCAGACCGCCGAGCAGGCTGACATCGAGACCATCCCGATCGACCTCTCCGACTGGACCCCGGACGGATTCTCGGCGGACCGCCGGCCCGGTGAGTCCGCGAGCGCGGAGGATGCCGCGGGCGCGCCCACCGACGGGTCCGACAGCCGCGTCACCGACCGCGACGGTGGCGCCGGAGCCGCGGTGGGGCCCGAGCACGACGACCCGGAACACGCCGAGGCGGCGCGCAACGCCCTGCGTCGCTGGGCCGGCAGCGACTGACCGGTCCCGGCGGCGCCCGGACGAGGGCCGAGAGGCCGCCCGCTCAGCCGCGCAGAACGAGGTCGTCGGCCACGTAGTAAAGCGCGACGTCGATCTCGGCCGGGTCGACGTCGTGCCGCCGGGCGTACGCACGCCGGTAGAGCTCGAGCTGCAGCATCCGCTCGCGGCGATCCGCCTCGGATCGCGGAGGTCGACCGGTCTTCCAGTCGACGATCTCGATCCGGCCGCCACGATCCTCGCGCCGATAGACGGCGTCGAGCTTGCAGATGATGACGTGCGGGCGTCCGTCGGGCAGAAGCGTGTCGTCGGCGAAGTCGATCTCGGTCTCGACCTCGATCGGCTGCAGCGTCGCCCACTCCGATCGGAGGAAGTTCTGCTGGAGAGCGCGCAGGTCCTCGCCCCCGTGCACGTCCGGGTCGTGTCGGGCAGCGTCGCCCGCGTCTCGGAGATCGAGATCGTCGTCGCGCTCCCAGAGCGGCGCGTCCACGTGCGGGCCGGCAGCGACGACTCCGGCACGCTGCTCCACCCACGCGTGGAACCGCGTTCCGAGCCGCGTCTGCCGGTAGGGCCGCTCGGGCAGCGGTCGCAGCGTCGCCGAGACCGCGGCGTCGTAGTCGGCGATGTAGTCCTTGAAGCGCGACGCCGGGATGCGGGTGGGCGCGAGACCGCGATCGCCGCGCTCGCGCTCCGCGCGCTCGGCGAGGAGCAGCGCGAGGTCCCGGCTCGGTTCGACGCGTGGCGCCGCCTGTGCGAGCCGGACCTGCTCCGCCGCCCACGTGACGCGCGACCGCCGAGCGCCGAGCGGGTCGATCGGCCACTGCAGCAGCTGTCGCCGCTCGAGGTAGGGATTGTCGCCGGGATCGGTCTCGACGAGATCCGCGCCCATCGCGGCGGCGATCTCCACGAGGAACGGACTCGGGCCGCGGGGATTTCGCGTGCCGGCCCACGGCGATCCGCTCAGCAGCAGGAGGTCGCGTGCGCGGGTGACGGCCACGTATGCGAGGCGGCGCTCCTCGTCGCGCTGCCGGTCCGCGTTGGCGTCGGAGAACCGGGCGAACGCGGTCTTCAGGTCCTGCTGCGTGGGTGAGGCGGACTCCGTCCATGCCAGCTCCGGCAGCCATCGGGCGTCGCCGCGGAAGGCGAACGGGAGCACGCCGAAGCCGAGCCACCCCTGCTTGTCGCGGGCGCGCGCCGGGAGCTCGTCGACGACCACGCGCCCCACCGCGACGGCATCCCATTCCAGGCCCTTCGACCCGTGGATGGTGAGGATCTGCACGACGTCGCTCTCGGGCGGCTCCGTCCGAGGCGCGAACTCGTCCTGACGCTCGGCGTGATCGAGCCACGCGAGCAGGCTCGGCAGCGATCCCGCTTCGTCGGTCGCGAGGAACCCGTGGAGCTCGTCGACGAAGGCGCGGAGCTGATCGGATGCCACCCGCGCCGGGCCGCGGCTCTCGTTGGCGGCGAGTTCGATGTCGAGACGGAGCTCGCTCTCGATGAGCCGCACCAGATCCGGGATCGGCATCCCCGAGGCGCGACGCAGCCCGGCGAAGACGGCGCCCGCTTCCCGCAGCCGCGCACGCGCGTCGGGAGTGAACGATGCGAGCCAGCTGTGATCATCGGGTACGCGCACGACGAAATCGAGCGCATCGATGAGCGACGCGCGATCCTCCCCGTCCCCGGATCGGACGCGCTCCGCCACGGCCGGCTCCAGCGGCTGCAGGGCGGCGTCCGAGCGCGCCAGGCGGCGGGCGAGCTCGTTCAGCACGCGCAGGTCGGCGAGCCCGATGGCCCACCGCGGGCCGCCGAGCAGTCGCAGGAGGGCGGAACCCGCGCGCGGGTCGCTGATCACCCGCAGCGCCGCGACGACGTCGACGACCTCCGGCGTGCTGAGCAGGCCGCCGAGTCCGAGGATGCGATGCGGGATGCCGCGACGTCCGAGGGCGTCGGCGAAACGGGTCATGTGGCGCTTGCTGCGCAGCAGGATCGCCCCGGTCGTCGCCAGCCCCGCGTCGGCCCGGCGGGCGCGAACGGTCTCGAACCACGCCGCGACGCGTTCGGTCTCGGCGTCGAGATCGCCCGCGAACGCGATCTCGACCTCGCCCCCGGGCGCACCTGGACGTGGCCGGAGCTCGTCCACCGGGACGGGGGCGCGCGACGCGAGCGGCGCGAGGACGGCGTTCGCGGCATCGAGGACGCGCGCGCTGTTGCGCCAGCTCGTCGCGAGCGCGAACCGCTCGGCGCGGCCGTCGCTCGAGAACGCGCGGGCGAAGTCTCCGAGGTTGCCGGCACTCGCACCGCGCCAGCCGTAGATGGACTGGTGGGGGTCGCCGACGGCCATGACAGCCGAATCGGCGAACGCGGTGGCCAGCAGGTCGGTCTGGACGACGGAGGTGTCCTGGTACTCGTCCAGCAGGACGACGCTGTACCGGCCGCGGACGTCGTCGCGCACGGCCGTGTGACCGCCCACGACCTCGAGCGCGCCGGCGACCTGGTCGGCGAAGTCGATGACGCCCATCCGGCGCTTGCGCCGCTGATACTCCGCTGCGAGGTCCGACAGCAGAGCGAGCCCGCCCACCTGCTCCGCGGCCTTCGCGACCTCGGCGTAGACGGTCGTGCCGCTCCGGGTCGAGGGACGCTCCAGCACGCTCGCGAACTCGTCGCCGAACCGGGCCAGGTCGGCGAGGTCGACCAGGTTGTCGACCCCGTCGCGCGCGATGCGCAGTGCGCCGTCGATGATGGAGCGCAGCGCGTTCTCGCGCCGCTCGAGCCGCTCGTCGTCGGAGTCGAGGACGACGCGCCGCATGAGCAGCCACGCGGCCGACTCGCTGAGGACCGCCGCCTCGGGATCTCGCCCGATGCGAACCGCGTGCTCCCGCACGATGCCGTCGGCGAAGCTGTTGTAGGTCGCGACGGTCGGACGATCGAGCAGCGAGTCCGCGGAGGCTGCGGCCGGAGACGCTCCCGCGTCGCGCGCGAGCCGCGTGAGCGCCTCGTGGCGCGCGGCCTCCCCGCCGCCTCGCTGCTCGATGTCGAAGAAGACATCGAGTGCCCCGCGCGCGTGCAGCGCGTCGAGATGGGGAAGGAGTCCCGCGGCCTCGAACTCGGCCAGCCGCCGCAGCCGCGAGCCGATGCGCTCCGCGAGCTCGCCCGCCGCCTTCCGGGTGAAGGTCAGGCCGAGGATCCGCTCGCGCGGCACCGCTCCCCCGGCGACGAGCCAGACGACACGCCCGGCCATCGTCTCGGTCTTGCCGCTGCCCGCGCCGGCCACGACGAGCGCCGGGGCGAGCGGCGCGGCGATCACTGCGCTCTGCTCGGCCGTCGGCGGGAACTGCCCGAGCGCGGCGGCCAGCGCCTGGGGCGAGACGGGCGCGTTCACAGGGCGCTCACCGGTCCGATCGTGTGGATCCGGCACAGCCCGAACGAGTGATCGTCCCGGCAGTGCTCCTCGAACGGCGCCTCGAACGTCGCCCCGCGCATCACATCGGCCGCCGCACGCACCCGGGTGTCGAAGGCGGCACGCGTGTCGTCGTCGAGGGGCGGCTGGCGGGGCGTCGCATAGTCCTTCGTCGCCGCGGTCGGACGCAGGAGGAGCAGCATCGCACCCCCGGACGGGTGTCCCGCGGCCGCGGGGATCGCCCCGCGCTCGTGCGCGAGCTGATAGGCCGCGAGCTGAGCGTGCGCGGCGACGCCGCGATCGGTCTGCGGCTCGCGCTTGCCGGTCTTGAGGTCCACGATCACGACGCTCCCGTCCGCACGCAGTTCGACACGGTCGACGGCTCCGCTCACGATGATGCGCGCGCTGTCGTCGTCGGCCGCCGCCAGCTCGACCTCGAACCGCGGCTCGGCGCCCAGCAGCACGCCGCCGTCGCGCTCGAAATGACGGAGGTAGACGGCGAGCCGACGGACGAGGTCGCGCGCCCGCGCGCGCTCGGCGCGCTCACGCCACGCCGATTCGAACTCCAGCTCGCCCCAACGCGACTCGACGGCGCGCCACAGCGCCTCCTCGTCGGGATCGGCGACCTCGAGCGCCCCGTGCACGATCGTGCCGATGCCGGCGGTCGCGCTCCCGGAATCGCCGCCGAGGTCGCCGATGACCCAGTTCAGCTGACACTCCTCGAGGGTCTCCATCCGCGACGGCGAGATCCGGATGCCGTCCGCCGCAGCATCGCGCAGCGGTGCCGTCGACGACGGCGCAGCGACGCCGAACCACTGCTCGGGGTCGGCCCCGGGAACGGCGGCATCGGCGAGGAGCGCGAGCTGCGCCGCGGCATCCGCCCGTTCCTCCACCGTACGCCGATCCTCGGTGAGTGTCCGGCGGGAGCGGGCGACGAGACCGCGGAGCGTCAGCGGGTGCGCCGCCTCGGGCGGTGCGGACTCGGGATCGGGCAGCAGATCGAACAGCGGACTGGGACCGGTGTCGTCGTCGTCGACCGCGGTGACGACGAGCAGCGTTCGAGCGCGCGAGACGGCGCGCGCGAAGAGCCGGAGCTCGTCGTGCAGCACCGCGCGCCGGCGGTCGAACGCGTCGGCTGCCGCCCTGTCGGCGAAGCCGAGCCGCCACGTGTCGAGCAGTCCGCCGCGAACGCGGAGATTGGGCCAGACGCCCTCCTGCACCCCCGCGATCACGACCGTGTCGAACTCGGTGCCGAGCGCGGCGGCGGGGGTCAGCACGCGGACGGCTCCCGACATCGGCGGCGCCACGAAGCGGTCGTCGCCGACGTCGGCGTCGAGCACGCTGCGGAGGAACGCGATGGGGGCGGTGCCGTCCTCGCGCTCGCCGTGGCGCTTGGCCGCCTGCACGAGCGTCACGACGGCGTCGAGGTCGCGACCCGCCTGCGCCGCGAGGGCGCCCTGCCCGCGAGCCGCCTCCCGCAGGGCTCGCTCCCGCCCCGAGCCCCCCCACGCGATCCACAGCAGCTCGTGGGCGTCCGCGCCGTCGGCGAGTCCCGCTCGCAGGCGCGCGAGCGTCTCGGCGACGCGCGACGCGCGCCGCGCCTCGCGCAGGTCGAACACCGCGAACTCGAGCGGGTTCGCCAGCGCCGAGAGCAGAGCCTCCCAGGCCGACCCGACGGCGGCGGGGTCCTCGCGCAGCTCGGCGTGGCGGAGTGCGGTGCGCAGTCGCCGCTGATCGACAGCGTCGAGGCCGCCGCCGCGGAGCGCTTCGACCACGTCGTCGCGGCTCCACTCCGCCACCGGGCGCGCGGAGAGGTCGACGAGGCGCAGGAGGTCGCGCACGACCGGTGACGAACCGAGCGATGCTCCCGCGCCGGAGGCGACGGTGGGGACATCGCGGGCCGCGAGCTCGGCTTCGAGCGCCGCGACCTGACGCGTGTCGTGCGCGATGACCGCGCACGACACCCACGGCACGGCGCCGTGCACGTGCCGTTCGCGCAGGAGCCGGGCGATCGCGTCGTACTCCTCTCCGCGTGATCGCAGCGCGAATGCGCGGACCGAGCCGTCCGGCGCCGCACCGATCGGAGCGCGGCGATGCGCCACGACGCCCACCGCGCCGATGCGCGACGTCACGTCCGCGACGAGGTCGTTCTGCGCCGACGAGGATCGATGACCCTCCGACAGCACGAGCACGGGATGCCGCCCGGCGAGGCGCGCGAAGTTCTCGGGTGTGGCGCCGCGGAACGCGCCCGAGCCGACATCCGGGTCGCCGAACGCGAGCACCGCGACGCCGCGGCGGGCGCAGGCCTCGAGGAGCTCGACGCCCGCACGCGTGAGCTCCTGCGCGTCGTCGACGATGAGGACGCGCACGCCGCCCGGCAGCCGGTGCCCGGCGGCGACGATGCCGGCCGCTTCTCGGACGAGGCCCGCGGCATCGCGATGAGGCGCCCGCATGGCGGCGCGGACCGCGCGGTACTCGCTCAGGAAGGAGGCCATCGCCGCCCATGCCGGGCGGCTCTCGTGCTCCGCGCGCGTCGTGAGCTCGGCGGGGCCGATGCCCGCCTCGGTGCAGTCGGCGATGAACGCGCGCACCTCGGCGCGGAACGATCGGGTCGACCGCACGGCCGTCGGAAGCTCCGCCGGCCAGCGCCGCACGCCGGCATCCTCGTCTTCGGCGTCGCCGTCGAGCAGGTCGCGGATCATCACGTCCTCGTCGGCGCCGGTGAGCAGCCGGGGCGGCTCCTCGCCGCTCGCCGCCGCGGCCGCACGGACGATCTGGAAGGCGAACGCGGCGACGGATCGGGCGAGCGGTCCCGCCGTCGCGACACCGACCGCGACACCCAGCCGGTCACGCAGCTCGGTCGCCGCCTGGCGCGTCGGCGTGAGGACCGCGACCGCATCGGGTGAGACGCCCTCGGCGACGAGCCGCCGCACCCGCTCCACGACGACGGTCGACTTGCCGCTCCCGGGGGCTCCGACCACGACCGCCGAGGCGTCGGCCGGGAGCTCGAGCACGCGTGATTGCGAGGCGTCCAGGACGACGCCGGAAGGCTCGGCACTCATGCCCTCCACGGTATCCGCCGTGTCCGACACGCGCCCGCGGACGAGACGTTCGCCCTCAGCGTGAGAGGCGTCGCCGGTGGCCTGGCGCAGGTGCCGTAGAGTCGGAAAGCACCCACCGGAACGGGTGCGGAGGAGGACGTCACGTGGAGATCCGCATCGGCATCGCGAACACCGGCCGCGAGCTCGGCTTCGAATCGGGCGAATCGGCCGAAGCCGTTCGCAGCACGATCAGCGAAGCGCTCACCTCGGGTGCGGCCTTCGTCACGCTGACCGACATCAAGGGCAGCTCCTACATCGTTCCCACCGCGGGGATCGCGTTCGTCGAGGTCGGCACCGACCAGTCACGGCGCGTCGGCTTCGTGGCCTGACGCATGCAGATCATCCTCGCGCTCATCTTCGGCGCGGCGATCGGCCTCGCCGCCGAGTTCGCCGTGCCGGGGCGCGAGTCCCGGGGCACGGCGCTCGCGCCGGCGCTGGGCACGGTCGTCGCCGCGGCCACCTGGCTGATCGCGACCTGGGCAGGCCTCACCGTCGCCGGTCCGCTGATCTGGATCGTGACGGTCGCGGTTCCCGTCGTCGTCGTCGCGCCGGTGCTGATGGTGCTGCGGCGGGTGCGCGCGGCCCACGACGCGAGCGAACGGCGGCGTCTGCGGATCAGCTGATCCCGGAGCTCGTCAGGCCTCGAGACCCATGGCGGCCATGCGCCGCGCGTGCGCGGCCATGACATCGGCGAAGGTCGGTTCGACGCGCTTCTCGTCCGCTGCGTCGAGGAACGTCGGGCGGAGCGCCGCGCGGGCGATGATCAGGGTGTCGCCCACGAGCCGGCGACCCCACATCGAGAGCAGGGCCCGCCACTGTTCGTCCGCGGCGATCGCGTCGGTGATGATCTTCACGAGCGCGCTGCGGTCGTCGTGTGCGCGGAGGATCACCGCGACCTCGCGGCCGGTCTCGGCGTAGCTGGCCGAGAGCGCGATGTAGAAGTCGTCCAGCATCCCCGCCGTCAGGTGCACCGAGAGCATGGATTCCAGCGGGCGCGCTCCGTGGGTGGCCCGGCGGAACGCGTCGAGAGGCTCGCGGAACGGGAGCATCAGCTCGAGCGGATCGGCGCCCCGATCACGGATGACGGCCACGATCTCGCGGTGCTTGAGCAGGGCGGTGCCGGCCGCGAGGCTCAGCGACTCCTTCTGGGCCAGCTCCGGCGTCGCCGCGATGAGATCGCTGAGCGTCTCGAAGTAGCCGAGCTGCAGATAGGCGGCCTGCCCGAGGAAGGTGTCGACGTCGGGTGCCAGCTCTTCGAAATCGACGCGTCGGACGTCGCCGTAGTCGCCGCGCGATCGCAGCCGGAGCGTCCGCCCCACGGGTCGTTTGCGTTTGAAGAACCAGGTCGCCACGGCTCCAGCCTAGGGTCGCGATAGGCTGTGCACGCCCCGGCATCGGACCGGGGCCCCGCGCCTGTGGCTGAGTGAAGGGCGTGGACCCGTACTCCCGGCGGCCTCTCACCGCCAGACAGGCATGTCACCCATGACAACATTCGCCGAACTCGGAATCGACCAGGACATCGTCGACTCCCTCGCCGAGAAGGGGATCGTCGACGCCTTCCCCATTCAGGAGCAGACCATCCCGCTCGGCCTTCCCGGCCAAGACATCATCGGCCAGGCCAAGACCGGCACCGGCAAGACCTTCGGCTTCGGCATCCCCGTCGTCCAGCGCCTGGGTCTCGATCCCGCACCGGGTGTCAAGGCGCTCATCGTCGTGCCGACCCGCGAGCTCGCGGTGCAGGTCTACGAAGACATGGACATGCTGACGCGCGGCCGCTCGACGAGCGTCGTCGCGATCTACGGCGGGAAGGCCTACGAGGGTCAGATCGATCAGCTGAAGGCGGGCGCCCAGATCGTCGTCGGCACGCCCGGCCGCCTCATCGACCTCGCCGGTCAGCGCCTGCTCGATCTGTCGAACGCCACCGAGGTCGTCCTCGACGAGGCCGACAAGATGCTGGACCTCGGCTTCCTCCCCGACATCGAGAAGATCTTCCAGAAGGTCGCACCGGTGCGGCACACGATGCTCTACTCGGCCACCATGCCCGGGCCCATCGTCGCCCTCGCGCGCCGCTTCATGTCCAACCCCATCCACATCCGCGCGAGCGACCCCGACGAGGGACTGACGCAGGCGAACATCAAGCATCTCGTCTACCGTGCGCACTCGCTCGACAAGGACGAGGTCATCGCGCGCATCCTGCAGGCCGAGGGTCGCGGCAAGACCGTCATCTTCACCCGCACCAAGCGGGCCGCCCAGCGACTCGTGGACGAGCTGAGCGACCGCGGCTTCAACGCCGGCGCCGTCCACGGCGACATGAGCCAGGAGGCTCGCGAGCGATCGATGGCCGGCTTCAAGGCGGGCAAGCGCGACGTCCTCATCGCGACCGACGTCGCGGCCCGCGGGATCGACGTCGACGACGTCACGCACGTCATCAACCACACCATCCCCGACGACGAGAAGACCTATCTCCACCGCGCCGGGCGCACCGGCCGTGCCGGCAAGACCGGCATCGCCGTGACCTTCGTCGACTGGGAGGACCTGCACAAGTGGGCCCTCATCAACCGCGCCCTCGACTTCGGCCAGCCCGAGCCGGTCGAGACGTACTCCTCGAGCCCGCACCTGTTCGAGGACCTCGACATCCCGGCGGGCACGAAGGGGCGCCTGCGCAAGATGCCGGCCACCGCGGCGGTTCCGACGGTGTCCGGCGAAGCCGGAGGCGAGGCGGGCGCGAGTCGCCCGCGACGCCGACGGACGCGCGGCTCGGGCGGCGGTTCGACCGACGGCGCAGCGACCGAGAACCGCTCCGCATCGGGCGAGGGCGCCGGCACGCACGACGGCGGCGGTTCCGAGCACCACGACGGCAAGTCCGCCCCGCGCCGCCGGCGTCGCCGCCGCGGCTCCGGCAGCGGTGCGGGTGCGGGCTCCGCGCCCGCGGCCGGCTGACACCCGCGCCCACAACGGCCCCCGTCGGGGAGAGCGCTCAGGCGAAGACGGGGGCCGTTCCGTGCGCCCCGGCGATGATGCGCGCGACAGCGGCGTCACTCGTCGTGTTCTCTCCCGGCTGATTCGGCTTGCCGTGGCCGTGGTAGTCGCTCGAACCCGTCACGATCAGATCGAGCGCGGCGGCGAGCGACGCCAGGGCCGCCTTCCCGTCCTCGGTGTTCTCGCGGTGCCCGATCTCGAAGCCCGCCAGACCGTGGCGGACCAGGTCCCGGAGCGTCCGCTCGTCCATCATCCGTTCGCGCCCGTGCGGCGCCGGGTGGGCGAGCACGGGAACGCCACCGGCGGCGACGACGAGTTCGACGGCGGTGAAGGGGTCGGGCGCGTAGTGGGGAACGAAGTGTCCGCGCCGGGGATGAAGGATGCCGTCGAAGGCCTCGGCGCGGTCGCGGACGAAACCGCGGGCGATGAGCGCGTCCGCGATGTGCGGGCGACCCACGGTCGCCCCTACCTGGGTCTGCGCGAGGACGTCGTCCCAGCTGAGGTCGTACTCGCGGGCGATGGACCGGACGATGCGCTCGGCACGCCCGAGGCGGTCGGCGCGGATGCGTTCCATCTCGGCGCGCAGCTCGGCGTGGTCCGGGTCGAAGAGGTACGCGAGGACGTGGACCGTCCGCCACTCGTGTCGCGCGCTCAACTCCATCCCCGGGAGCAGCGTCATCCCGAGGGACGCCGTGGCCTCCGCGGCCTCGGCCCAGCCGGCCGTCGTGTCGTGGTCGGTCAGCGCGATGGTCCGCAGTCCGTGCCGATGCGCGGCGTGCACGACGGCGGCGGGGGGCTCCGTCCCATCGGAGCGCAGGGAATGCAGATGCAGGTCGCTCGGACCGGAGAACGATCCCTCCGCGCGCACTGATCCCATTCTCGACAGCGTACCGGCGCCCGTGAACTCCCAGGCTCGCTCTTCTAGAGTCGAGGCGTGAAGCGGGTGATCGGAGCCATCGTCGTGCTGCTGTGCGCGGGGGCCGCCGCGCTGGTCACCTGGCCCCAGCTGCTTCGCCAGGAGCGGGAGTTCCCCTTCGCGCAGATCGTGTCGATCCGGCCCGTCGTGGTGCTCGCGTTCGCGGCGCTGGCGGTTCTCTTCCTCGTCTTCGCCCTCGGTCGCCGTATCCGCGCGTTCTGTCTCACGCTGGCCCTCGTCTTCCTCGTCGCGGCCGGCGCCGGCGGCTTCACGCTGGTCTCGCGCGGGCTCGGCTCCGACGAGCTCCCACCGAAGGAGAACGGCGAGATCCGCGTCATGACCTGGAACACGGCGGGACCCGCGACCGACGCCGCCGTCATCGCCGAGACCGCCGTGGCGATGCAGGCGGACATCGTCGCCCTGCCCGAGACCACCATCGACACCGGACGCGCGGTGGCGGTGTCGATGGGCGAGCGCGGTCACCCCATGTGGGCTCACGTCGACGAGTACGAGGGCGGATGGGACGCGAACTCGACGGCCCTGCTGATCTCGCCCGATCTCGGCGACTACGCCGTCATCGAGTCCGAGGCGGGCGGATCCAGCAACACCACGATCGTTCCGAGCGCCGTCGCCATGCCCGTCGACGGAGACGGCCCGATCGTCGTGGCCGTGCACGCCGTGGCTCCCCGTCCCGATGCGATGGCGGGCTGGCGGAGCGACCTGCAGTGGCTCGCCGATCAGTGCGCGGCCGACGATGTGATCATGGCCGGCGACTTCAATGCGACGGTCGACCACATGGACCGCCTGGGGATCGATGGAGCGGACCTCGGTCGCTGCACGGATGCCGCGCGACTGACCGGCAGCGGCGGCGTCGGCACCTGGCCGACCGACGTGCCGTCGCGCTTGGGCGCACCGATCGACCACATCATGGCCACCGACGCGTGGCGGCCCGTGGCATCCGTCGTGATCCGATCGCTCGACGACTCCGGAAGCGACCACCGTCCGCTCGTCGTGCAATACGCGCGGCGGTGAACCGCCCGCCCCACACACCACGATCGCCGCGCGCGAGTGGGAGACTGGTGGCATGAGCACGAGCGACGTCGAGACCGCGACCCCCGAGCAGCCGCAGCTGAGCGAGACGACCGAAGCGCCGGAGGAGAACGCCAACCGGCGACAGCCCTTCCCCCGCGGCTTCCTCGACACGATCTCGACCGGGTGGGCCGAGCGGAGCGAGGTCGCGGCGAGCCCCGGTCCGCAGGCGGCTGCCGCCTCGGCGCGCCGGGCCCGTCTGTCGGAGCAGTTCCCGGGCCGGCGCCTCGTCATCCCCGCGGGCTCCCTCAAGCAGCGCTCCAACGACACCGACTACCCCTTCCGCGCCCACACCGCCTTCTCGCACCTGACCGGGTGGGGCGCGGACGCGGTCCCCGATTCCGTGCTCGTGCTCGACCCCACCGGGAACGGCCACGAGGCGACCCTGTACCTGCGCGACCGTGCGGACCGGACCTCCGCGGAGTTCTACGCGGACGCCTCGGTCGGCGAGTTCTGGATCGGCCCGCGTCCGTCGCTGTCGGCGGTCGCGATCGAGCTCGGTGTCGCGACCGAGCACCTCGAGCGCGTCGAGCTGCGCGCCGGCGACCTCGTCGTCGATGCCGACGCCGATCTGACCCGCGCCGTGTCCGAGCTCCGGCTCGTGAAGGACGAGGTCGAGATCGAGCAGATGCGGCTGGCCGTCGCCGCGACGGCGCGCGGATTCGACGACATCGTCGCCGACCTGCCCCGCATCATCGCGACGCCTCGCGGGGAACGCGCCGTCGAGGGGGTCTTCCACCGCCGCGCGCGTACGGACGGCAACGGCGAGGGCTACGACACGATCGCCGCCTCGGGCCCGCACGCCTGCTACCTGCACTGGACCCGCAACGACGGCGCCGTCGTTCCGGGCGACCTCATCCTCATCGACGCCGGTGTCGAGGTCGACAGCCTCTACACCGCCGACATCACGCGCACGCTGCCGGTCTCGGGTCGCTTCACCGACATCCAGCGCCGTGTCTACGAGACCGTCCGCGAGGCGGCCGACACCGCGTTCGCCGCGGCGCGACCCGGTGCGACCTTCCGATCCGTCCACGAGGCGGCCATGGGCGTGATCGCGCGGCGCGTCGCGGAGTGGGGACTGCTCCCGGTCACGGCCGAGGAAGCGCTCGACGGCGACCGTGGCGGCCAGCATCGCCGTTACATGGTGCACGGGACGAGCCACCACCTCGGCATCGACGTCCACGACTGCGCGCAGGCCCGGCGCGAGATGTACTACGACGGCGTCCTCGAAGCCGGCATGGTCTTCACGATCGAGCCCGGCCTCTACTTCCAGATCGACGACCTCACCGTGCCGGCCGAGTATCGCGGCATCGGCGTGCGCATCGAGGACGACATCCTCATGACGGCGGACGGCCCCGTGAACCTGTCGGCCGGCATCCCCCGCACCGCCGACGACGTCGAGGCCTGGATCGCACGACTCGCCTCGTGAATCGCCCTTTCTCCGCACCGCCCGCGCATCTCAGCCGGCCGCTGCTGCGCGGCACGTTCGGCATGAGCTCGTCGACGCACTGGCTCGCCACAGCCGCCGCGCAGTCCGTGCTCGAGCGGGGCGGCAACGCGTTCGACGCCGTCGTCGCGGGCGGCTTCGTGCTCCATGTCGTCGAGCCGCACCTGAACGGTCCGGGCGGCGACCTCGTCGGGCTGTTCCACGCCGCCGATGAGGCGTCGCCCCGCGTCCTCGTCGGACAGGGTCCGGCTCCCGCCGGCGCGACGATCGGCCACATGCGCGGCGAAGGCCTCGACGCGGTGCCCGGTGCGGGAGCTCTCGCCGCGGCGATCCCCGGGGCGGTCGATGCCTGGCTGCTCCTCCTGCGCGATCACGGGACGTGGGAGCTCGCGGATGTGCTCGGATACGCCATCGGCTACGCGCGGGACGGGCACCCGATGCTGCCGGCCGCCGCAGCCGTCATCGGGCGCGTCGCCGACCTGTTCCGGGAATCGTGGCCGAGCTCCGCCGCGCTCTGGATGCCGCAGGGCCGCCCGCCCGTCGCCGGCGAGCTGCACCGCAACCCGGCGTACGCCGCGGTTCTCGAGGAGCTGGTCCTGGCGAGCGAGGCCCGACCCGGTGGCACCCGCGCGCAGCGGATCGACGCTGCGCGCGAGGAATGGCGGACGGGCCGCGTCGCCCGAGCGATCGACGCCTTCGTGCGGACCCCGCACCGGCACTCGGACGGCCGCGATCACGCGGGCGTGCTGACCGCCGCCGATCTCGCCGGCTTCGCCGCGTCGTACGAGGAGCCGATGACCGTTCCGTTCCGCGGACGGGTCGTCGCGAAGGCGGGCGCCTGGTCGCAGGGACCTGCGCTCCTGCAGGCGCTCGCCCTGCTCGACCCCCTCGACGACGCGGATGTCGATCCCGCGACCGCGTCGGGCGCGCACAACGTCCTCGAGGCGCTCAAACTCGCCCTCGCAGACCGGGACGCGCACCTCGGTGACGGCGTCGACGCCGCGGCGGATGCGGCACGGATGCTCGCCGCCGACTACATCTCCGAGCGCCGTGCGCTCATCGGCGACCGTGCCTCCACGACGTGGCGCGCGGGATGGCTGTCGGAATCGACCGCGCCGTTCGCACCGCCGCTCGCCGAGACCGCCGCCGGCCCGGCGCCCCGCGGCGCGACCGGCGAACCGACCGTCGCCCGCACCGGTGAGACGCGCGGCGACACCTGCCAGATCGATGTCGTCGACCGCTGGGGCAACATCGTCGCCGTGACGCCCTCGGGCGGCTGGCTGCAGTCGTCCCCGACCATTCCGGAACTGGGATTCTGTCTGGGCACGCGGCTGCAGATGACGTGGCTCGACGAGCGCTCGTCGGCGGCCCTCCGCCCGGGCCACCGACCGCGCACGACGCTCTCTCCCACCTTGGTCCTGCGCGACGGCCGCACCGAGATCGCGCTCGGCACCCCCGGGGGCGACCAGCAGGAGCAGTGGCAGCTGCCGATGCTTCTGCGGATGCTCGTCGGCGGCTGGAACGCCCAGCAGGCGATCGACGCGCCGACGCTCCACACCACCGCCGTGATCGACTCGTTCTGGCCGCGAACCTGGACGCCTGCCGGCGCTGTCGTCGAGAGCCGCCTCGGCGACGACGTCATCGCGTCTCTCGCCGCCCGCGGTCACGACGTCGTCCGCGCGGCCGACTGGGCGCTCGGTCGGCTCTCAGCGGTCGGAATCGATGCCGGCGACGGAACGGCCGCCGAGCGCACCCTGTGGGCAGCCGCCAACCCCCGCGGGCAGCAGGGTTACGCCGCCGGGCGCTGACGGCCCCCGCTGCGCGCGCGGATCAGGGTGCGAGGCGGCGGGTGACCCACGCGGTCACCGCGTCGGCGGCATCGGAACCGAGCTCGGCCGCCGAGCGGCGCGTCGCCGCCACCTCGAACGAGTGACCGCCGCCCGCGACCGGGACCAGCTCGGCGTCGCGACACGACGCGACCGCATCCTCCAGGTCCGCCCACGGCTGGACGAAAGCGTCCCGGGTCCCCGACAGGAACAGCTGCGGGATCGGGATCTCCGGCAGATGCGCGACGCGTGGGCGGTCCGGGCGGCCGGGGGGATGCAGCGGGTACCCCAGGTACGCGAGCGCCTGCGGCGAGATCTCGCCGGCTGCGGCCGCCATCGACGCCATCCGGCCGCCGTAGGACTTCCCCGCCGCGACGACGGGCAGGCCGTCGGCTCGAGCCGACACGGCATCGATGACGGCGCGCCAGGCCGCGATCGCGTGAGCGGCGGGTCCCGGCATCCGTCGTCCCGCGACGACGTACGGGAACGGGAAGCGGACCACGTCGTGCCCCGCCGAGGCCGCCGCGCTCGCGAACCCCGCGAGGAAGGGGTGGTCGGGTCCGGCGCCCGCGCCGTGGGCGAGAACGATGACGGTCCGCGGATCGGGCGCGGCATCGACGATCACCGGCACCGCGACCGTCCCGGTCGGGAGATCGACGGCGACGGTGTCGCTCATCGTGCGGGCGGCTGCCCCGGGAGCGGGTCGGTCGTGTCCCCGGCGCGGGGCGCCGACGGTCCGGGGGCGGGCGGAGCCGCCGGTCCGGTCGGGGGCACTGCAGGTCCGGTCGGGGGCGCTGCAGGTCCGGTCGGGGGCGCTGCCGGGCCGCCGGCGGGCGGAGCGTCGGGGCCGGGCGCGGGGCGGTCGGCGGGCGGGGCGGGGACCGGGTCGACCCGCTCGCCGTAGCGCGGCGGTTCGGCGGTCGCGGGGTGCGGCGCGGGAGCCGCGGCCGCTGTCGGCGCGGTGTTCAGCGCACCGCGGGCACGGTGGATGCTGCCCGACTGCACGGTGACCTCGTAGTGGTCGGCGACGACCTGGGTCACCGAGGCGAAGTCGCGGCGGCGTCGGACCAGCGCGAACATCACGAGGCTCGTCGCCATGCCGACCGCGACGCCCACGAGCATGACGCCCAGGAAGAGCTGGATCGCGGCGTCGGGGGTGCCGAAGACGAAGATGAGCGAGAAGACGAGACCGAGGAGGATGCCGTTGATCGCCCCCGTGCGCGCGGCGGTCGCATAGCCGAGGCGTCCGGTGACCGTTTCGACCGAGCGGAGACCGGTCCCGACGATCGCGATCTCCCGCGCGGGGATGTCCGCGGCGATGAGCTTCGAGACGGCTTTCTGCGCGCCCTCGTACGACGCGAACTCCGCGACCTTCTCGCCCGCGACGGGAGGCGTCCCGCTCATCATGCTCATCGGACCATCTTGTCACGCAGGACGCGGACTACGCTGGGACGGTGAGTACGCAGAGGGTTTTCGTAGCGCGCCTGGTCGGCTGCGTCGTGTTCGACCCCGCGGGCGATCGGCTCGGCAAGGTCCGCGATGTCGTCGTCATCTTCCGCAAGGAGGATCCTCCCCGGGTGATCGGTCTCGTCGTCGAGATCCCCGGTCGACGCAACGTCTTCCTCTCGATCGGACGGGTGACCTCGATCGCCACCGGCCAGGTCATCACGACGGGCCTCATCAACGTGCGGCGCTTCCAGCAGCGCGGCGGCGAGGTCCGCGTCATGGCGGAGCTGCTCGGCCGGAAGGTGTACCTGCGCGACGGGTCGGGCGAGGCCGTGATCGAGGATGCCGCGATCGAGCGCGACCGGCTCGGCGAGTGGGACATCGGCCAGCTCTTCCTGCGTCGCCCGAAGACGAGCGCGTCCCCCTTCGCCAAGGGCCCCACCACGTTCGCGGCATGGACAGACGTTCGTCAGGACCGCACCCCCGGCGGCGCGCAGTCCGCCGAACAGCTCGTCGCCACCTACTCCGAGCTGAAGCCCGCCGACCTCGCCAACACCCTGCTCGACCTGCCGGAGGAGCGACTCCTCGAGGTCGCCGAAGAGCTGCCCGACGACCGGCTCGCCGACGCCCTCGAGGAGATGCCCGAAGACGAGCAGGTCCACATCCTCGAGCGTCTCGGCGACGAGCGTGCGGCCGACATCCTCGATGCTATGGAGCCGGACGATGCGGCCGACCTCCTGGGACAGCTCCCGGAGGGCCGCATCGAGCAGCTGCTCGAGCTGATGGAGCCCGAGGAGGCCGAGGACGTGCGCGCCCTCCTCGAGTACGGTCCCGACACCGCCGGCGGTCTGATGACGAGCGATCCGATCGTCCTCTCGGCCGAGGCGACGGTCGCCGAGGCGCTCGCTCTCATCCGCCGCCACGAGCTGCATCCCGCCCTGGCGGCGTCGGTGTTCGTCACCCTGCCGCCGTACGAGACGCCGACCGGGCGGCTGCTCGGCACGGTCCACTTCCAGCGGATGCTGCGCTACCCGCCCCACGAGCGGCTCGGCACCATCATCGACGACACCGTGGAGCCGGTCGCGGCATCCTCATCGGCGGCGGAGGTCGCCCGCATGCTCGCGAGCTACAACCTCGTCTCCGTTCCCGTCATCGATCAGGCGCACCGACTCGTCGGCGTGGTCAGCGTCGACGACGTGCTCGATCACCTGCTTCCGGACGACTGGCGTTCGCAGGATGTCGAGCCCGAGGATGCCGCGGCGTTGCGAGGCCGGCGATGATGGCGCGTTCGACGAAGAAGGTCTCGCTCGAGGCGCCGCGCGGTCGCCGCGCGAGCGTCCTGCCCGCGCGCACCCCGCAGCCCTCGCGGGACAGGTTCGGCCGCTTCACCGAGTGGGTGGCGCGCGCGATGGGCACACCGCAGTTCCTCGTCATGCTGACGCTCTTCTGCGTGCTGTGGATCGCCTGGAACACCCTCGCCCCCGAAGGGGTCCAGTTCGATTCGGCGGATCTCGGTTTCACGGCGCTGACCCTCGTGCTGTCGCTGCAGGCGTCGTACGCCGCCCCCCTGATCCTGCTGGCGCAGAACCGTCAGGACGACCGCGACCGTGTGCAGATCGAGCAGGACCGGCAGCGCGCCGAGCGGAACCTGGCCGACACGGAGTACCTCGCCCGCGAGGTGGTGGCGCTCCGGATGGCCATCTCGGACCTGACCGACGGCATCGTGACGAAGGACACGCTCCGCACCGAGCTTCGCAGCGCCCTCGAACGACTCGACGCCGGCGACGAGCGGCCGGAGACGCCGTGACGGCCGCCGCGGTGCGCGCTGCCGTCGCCGCGGTGCACGATCCCGAGCTGCGCCGCCCCCTCGGCGAGCTCGACATGGTGCGGGACGTGTCGGTCGACGACGCCGGTGTCGCCCACGTCGGCGTGGCGCTCACGATCGTCGGATGTCCCGCCGCCGACCGGATCGAGCGGGAGGTGCGCGCGGCCGCGCTGACCGTCGCGAACGTCACGGCCGTGGAGCTCGAGCTGGGGGTGATGAGTCCCGCCGAACGCGCGGCGCTGACCGAGAAGCTCCGCGGCGGGCGGCCGGCCCGCCAGATCCCTTTCGGTCCCGAATCCCTCACCCGCGTCATCGTGGTCACGAGCGGCAAGGGCGGCGTCGGCAAATCCACCCTGACCGCCAACCTCGCTACCGCTCTCGCGGCGCAGGGCCTGCAGGTCGGCCTCGTGGACGCCGACGTCCATGGATTCTCGATCCCCGCGCTCCTCGGTCTCGGGGGCGCGGAGACGCCGCCCCCGCAGCCGACGCGCATCGACGGCCTCATGATCCCGCCCGTCGCCCACGGCGTCCGGACCATCTCCATCGGGATGTTCCTCGGCGCGGACGGCCACGCCCCCGGCGCCGTGGCGTGGCGGGGGCCGATGCTGCACCGGACCGTCACGCAGTTCCTCGCCGACGTGTGGTTCGGAGACATCGATGTGCTCCTCATCGACATGCCGCCGGGAACCGGCGACGTCGCCATCTCGGTCGGCCAGCTCCTCCCCCACGCCGAGGTCGTCGTCGTCACCACGCCTCAGACCGCCGCCGCCGACATCGCCGTCCGCAGCGGTCTCGTCGCACGGCAGACCGGACAGCGCGTCCTCGGCGTCATCGAGAACATGGCCCCGCTCACGCTCCCCGACGGCACGCGCCTCGATCTGTTCGGCGAAGGCGGCGGGCAGCAGGTGGCCGACGCGCTCTCGAACGACGCGCCCGTCCCGCTCCTCGGCTCCGTCCCGCTCAGCCCCCAGCTACGCTCGGACGCCGATGAGGGCCGCCCGGTCGTCGTCGCGCATCCGGATGACGCGGCCGCTCGGGCCATCGTCGAGGTCGCCCGCGCGATCGCCGGCACCCGACGTCCGCTGCTCGGCCGGACGCTGCCCGTGCGCGTGCGCTGATCAGGTCGCTTCGTCGTCGAAGGGAACCGCGGCGCCGCGCTCGAATCGCAGGCGTTCGGCGCCGGCGGCATCCATGCCCACGGCCGCGGCCGTCGTGATGGCGGCACCGGCCGCCGCGGCACGCACCGTCGGCACCGGCGCGTCCTCGAGCAGGGCATCGCGGATGATGCGGCGGGGGTCGTACTGACGAGGGTCGAGCTTTCGCCACTCGACGTCGGAGAAGTCCTCGCCCATCTCGTCGCGGACGCGATCCTTCGCCCCGTTCACCCAGTCGCGCGCACGCACGGTGACGCGGGCCAGGGTCTCGGCGAGCTGGGGAAGCCGCTCGGGTCCCAGCAGCAGGACCGCCACGACCCCGATGAGGACGAGCTTGTCCCAGTCGAGGCCGAAGAACATGCCACCAGATTACCCGTGCGCCTGCGCGGTGGACGCCGCCGCGACGCGTACGCTGGCACGCGGGAGGTCGGACATGGGCGATCAAGAGGCGGTTCGCAGGTTCGCGGTCGAGGCGACCGTCGAACCCGATCACATCGCGCGTGCCCGCGCTCACGCTCTCGAGATCGGCGCCGCCCCGGTGAGCGCCCCGGTGGGCGCGCAGACGGCCGTGCTCGCGGCCGCCACCGGCGCCCTGAACATCGTCGAGATCGGCACGGGAGGCGGCGTCTCCGGCCTCTGGCTGCTCCACGGCTCGCCGCGGGCGACCCTCACCACGATCGACATCGAGCCCGAGCACCTCGCGGTGGCACGGCAGTCGTTCGCCGAGGCCAGGATCCCGCCCGCTCGCGCACGCTTCATCACGGGTCGTGCGGCCGACGTCCTCCCCCGCATGAACGAAGCCTCCTACGACATCGTCTTCGTCGATGCGGATGCCGAGGGCGTGATCGAGTACGTCGAGCACGGACTGCGCCTGGTGCGGCCGGGGGGAACCGTCCTCGTCCCCCGGGTCCTCGCCGGCGGGGCTGTCGCCGATCCCGTGCGACGGGACGACGTCACCCGCGCCTATCGCTCGATCATCCACGAGACGCAGTCGTCGCCGGCCGTCCTGGGCGCTCTCTCGATCGTCGGTGAGGGCCTGCTGCAGCTGACGACGGTCGCCACACCCTGACACTCCGCGTTCCGCACTCGGTCGCGCCGCAGGCGCCCGCATACGACGAACGGCCGGTCCCCTCGGGACCGGCCGTTCGTCGTATGCGGGAGCGTCAGGCGGCGCCGACGACTCCGCTCAGCACACTGTGGAGCTCCTTGGCCTCTTCGTCGTTGACGGAGACCACCAGACGTCCACCGCCTTCGAGCGGCACGCGCACGATGATGAGTCGCCCCTCCTTCACGGCCTCCATCGGTCCGTCTCCGGTTCGCGGCTTCATGGCTGCCATCGCGGCTTCCTTTCGTCATGAGGACTTCCCGGCAAGTTTATCGTGCACCGCGCGGGCGTGCCGTACATCGCGTCACGGAACCTGCCAGTAGGTGTTGCCGAACGCATACATCGCCACGATCCATCCCGCCTGCGCGACGAGTCCGGCCAGCAGCACCGAGACCCGCCAGGGCGTCGACCGCGGTGCCGCGAGTGCGCCCGTCAGCGGCGCGAGCGGCAGGAGCAGTCGGAAGGTGCTCGACTGGGGGAAGAAGACCGCGAGCAGATAGAGCAGGTAGCTCGCCGACCACAGCTGTGTCGGGACGCCGAGCCGGCGGACGTGCCTCGAGAAGATCAGCACCAACGCCACCGCGACGATCACCGTCACCAGCGCCGCCGGCCCGAGCCAAGACGGAAGGCCCCAGAGCTCGAACCACAGCGCAGCCGCCCGCACCGCACCGTCGAAGGGCACGAAACCGCCGTGATCGCCGATCCAGCTCCGCCGCCACGCGAGCTCCGTGTGCAGATACGCCTGCGGATCCCCCGTCGCGATTCCCGTGATCACCGGCCAGAGCAGCCCGAGAGCCGCGGCGAGCAGCCCCGAGACGACGATGTGCACGATCTGGGAGGGCGGAAGCGGATCCGTTCGACGCCGGACGAACCGCCAGATGCCGTAGAGCGCGAGGAACAGCGAGAACGCGAGCACACCCGGTCGCGTGAAGGCGAGCAGCGGCACGAGCGCGTAGAGCCACCACCACCGTCGCCGCTCGACGGCCAGGAGCGCGAGCAGCAGCCAGAGGAGGAAGAGCGACTCCGCGTAGCCGATCTGGAAGATCGCGGCGAGCGGCCCGGCCGCGAAGAACGCCACCGCCCAGAGAGTCGCAGCCCGATCGAGCCGCGACCGCAGCAGCGCCGCGAGCGCCAGGCACGCGAAGTACCCCGCGATCAGCGAGACGACGGGCGCCGCGACCGGGTATCCGCCGACCACGGCGCCGAGGGTGTTCGAGACCCACGGATAGATCGGCATGAACGCCCAGGCGTTCTCGGCGACGGTCCCCGCCGCGTCAGCAGGGAGCGTCGACGGGTAGCCGCTGTACGCGATCGTCCAGTACCACTGCGCATCCCACCCCATCGCGAGCACTCCGAGGGACGGCCGGGTGCCGAATCGTGACGCGGGTCCGCTCAGTTGCGCCGCGAGGAGCAAGAAGCCGGTCGTCGTCAGCCGAGCCGCGACGTAGATGACGGCGATCGCACCCGCCGGCGGCAGGCGCGTGGCGAGGTGACGCAGACGGGTCACGAGCCCGAGAGCCAGGCGCGGAGCCCCTTCTCGACGGCGTCGATCTGCGCGACGGGAACCCGCTCCTCGTCGTGGTGGGCGAGTAGCGGGTCGCCGGGGCCGTAGTTGACCGCCGGCACACCGAGTGCCGAGAAGCGTGCGACGTCCGTCCACCCGTACTTCGGGCGCGGCTCCGCGCCGACGGCGGCGACGAACTCACGGGCGAGCGGGGCGTCCAGGCCGGGCCGCGCTCCGCCGGCGATGTCGACGATCTCGACCTCGAAGCCCGCGAAGACCTCACGGACGATCGCGACGGCGTCGTCGGTGCTGCGGCTCGGCGCGAAGCGGTAGTTGACCTCGACCTCGCAGAGATCCGGAATCACATTGCCCGCGACGCCGCCGGAGATGCGGACGGCGTTGAGCCCCTCGCGATAGACGAGCCCCTCGACCTCGACCTCGGGAGGGATGTGGTCGGCGAGCCGCTGCAGGATCGGGGCCGCCCGGTGGATCGCGTTGTCGCCGATCCAGGCGCGGGCACTGTGGGAGCGCCGACCGTGCGTTCGGACGACGGCGCGGAGAGTCCCGTTGCATCCGCCCTCGACCTGCCCGTTCGACGGCTCTCCGAGGATGGCGAAGTCGCCGGCGAACAGGTCCGGGTGATTCTCGGCGAGTCGGCCGAGACCGTTCTCGTCCGACGACACCTCTTCGTGGTCGTACCACATCCAGGTGATGTCGACCCGGGGGTCGGCGAGCTCGGCGGCGAGTTTCAGCTGCACCGCGACGCCGGCCTTCATGTCGACCGTGCCGCGACCCCAGATGAGATCCTCGCCGTTCTCGACGACGTCGCGTGTGGGGAGGTTGTCGTTGATCGGCACCGTGTCGATGTGCCCCGCGATGACCACCCGCTGAGCGCGTCCCAGGTTCGTCCGCGCGACGATCGTGTCGCCGTCTCGCACGACGTCGAGATGCGGGAGGAGGGACACCGCCGCGTGGATGGCGTCGGCCAGGGTGGTCTCGTCGTCCGACACGCTCGGGATGTCGCAGATCACCCGGGTCAGATCGGCGCTGGAGACGGTCAGATCGAGCTCAGGCATGCCGCGAGTCTATCGACGCCGACCGCACCGATAACCTGGAGGGCATGAGCGAACGGCAGGCCTGGGGCATCGGACTTACCACCACGAGCGCGGACGGAACCGTCCTCGACGCCTGGTTCCCGGAGCCCGCCCTCGGGACCGCGACGGCGGCGGACACCGCCGCCTCCATGGTGACGTGGGCGCCGCTCGCCGCCGACGACGAGCGGCGCGGTGTGCGCGTGACGGCCGAGACGGTCTCGATCGATCTGGATGCCGCGCCCGCCTCCACGCCCGACGCCTACCTGCGCCTGCATCTGCTCTCGCACCGGCTGGTCGAGCCGAACGGTCTCAACCTCGACGGCGTCTTCGGACACCTGCCGATCGTCGCGTGGACGACGGCGGGCCCGATGCACCCCGACGAGGCGATTCGCCGGCGCCCGCTCCTGCAGCGCGACGGCATCCAGGTGCACAGTCTCGACAAGTTCCCGCGTCTGCTCGACTACGTCACCCCGTCCGGCGTCCGCATCGCCGACGCCGCGCGCGTGCGCCTCGGCGCCCACCTGGCATCGGGCACGACCGTCATGCACGAGGGCTTCGTCAACTTCAACGCCGGCACCCTCGGAGCCTCGATGGTCGAGGGCCGGATCTCGCAGGGCGTCGTCGTCGGAGACGGCAGCGACATCGGCGGCGGCGCCTCGATCATGGGGACCCTGTCGGGCGGCGGGACGCACCGCGTCTCGATCGGTCGCCGCACCCTGCTCGGAGCGAACGCCGGTATCGGCATCTCGCTCGGTGACGACTGCGTCGTCGAGGCCGGGCTCTACGTCACGGCCGGCTCGAAGATCGTGCTCGTGGACGAGGCGCCGACGGCGGACGGCTTCCGTCCGACGGTGAAGGGCGCGGAGCTGTCGGGACGCGACGGCATCCTCTTCCGGCGCAATTCCGTGACGGGTGCCATCGAGGCGTCGCGCCGTGCGGGCGTCGGTGTGACGTTGAACGAGTCGCTGCACGCGTGAGCGACTAGGCTCGGGCGCACACACGGAGGTGCGCCGATGGTCGACAGACTGCCCAAGAAGCTCTACGAACGCGAGCTGAAGCGCCTCCAGGCGCAACTCGTCGACATGCAGGCGTGGGTCCAGGCCTCCGGCGCCCGCATCGTCGTCGTCTTCGAGGGCCGCGACGCCGCGGGCAAGGGCTCGACGATCAAACGCGTCGCCGAATACCTCAACCCGCGGGTCGCGCGCATCGTCGCTCTGCCGGCTCCGACCGAGCGCGAGAAGACGCAGTGGTACTTCCAGCGCTACGTCGCACACCTGCCGGCCGCCGGCGAGATCGTGCTGATGGACCGCTCCTGGTACAACCGAGCCGGCGTCGAGCGGGTCATGGGGTACTGCACATCCGACGAGTACCACCGCTTCCTGCACCAGGCGCCGATCTTCGAGCGGATGCTGGTGGAAGACGGCATCCTGCTGCTGAAGTACTGGTTCAGCGTGTCGGACGTGGAGCAGGAGAAGCGCTTCCGGTCCCGCAACGAGGATCCGATGCGCCGGTGGAAGCTCTCCCCCAACGACGTGCTCTCGATCACCAAGTGGGAGGACTATTCGCGGGCCAAGGACACGATGTTCGTGCACACCGACATCCCCGAGGCGCGCTGGCACGAGGTCGACAACGAGGACAAGCGCCGCGGGCGGATCAACATGATCCACCACCTTCTCGACAGCGTCCCGTACGAGGTGGTCGAGCGACCCGAGATCGAGATCCCGCCGCGGCCGCCCTCCGGCGGGTACGACCGGCCGCCGCAGCAGCTGGACGGGTACGTACCGGACTACGCCGCGACGCTCACCGAGGAGTGAGCATCGCGGTCGGGCGAGGTCAGGCCTGCGGGTAGTCGCGCGCGGCGGAGCCCACGTAGAGCTGCTGCGGGCGCCCGATCTTCGTCTGCGGGTCGTTCTGCATCTCGCGCCAGTGCGCGAGCCACCCGGGGAGACGACCGATCGCGAAGAGGGGCGTGAACATCCGCGTCGGGAACCCCATCGCCTTGTAGATCACCCCGGTGTAGAAGTCGACGTTGGGGTACAGGCGACGCTCCTTGAAGTAGTCGTCGCTGAGCGCGATCTCCTCGAGCTCCTTCGCCAGATCCAGCAGCGGGTCGACGACGCCGAGCTCGGTGAGCACCTCGTCGGCCGACTCCTTCACGAGCTTCGCACGCGGGTCGTAGTTCTTGTAGACGCGGTGCCCGAAGCCCATGAGCTTCACCCCGTCCTCCTTGTTCTTCACCCGCTCGACGAAGCGCTCGACACTCTCGCCGGAGTCGCGGATGCGCCCGAGCATGTCGAGCACCGCTTCGTTCGCGCCGCCGTGCAGCGGTCCGTAGAGCGCGTTGATGCCCGCCGAGATCGAGGAGAACTGGTTGGCGCCGGTCGAGCCGACCAGCCGTACCGTCGAGGTCGATGCGTTCTGCTCGTGATCCTCGTGGAGGATGAGCAGGCGCTCGAGCGCGCGCGAGACCACCGGGTTGACCCGGTACTCCTCGGCGAGGACGCCGAAGTTCAGCTTCAGGAAGTTGTCGACGAAGCTCAGCGAGTTGTCGGGGTAGAGGAACGCCTGACCGATGCTCTTCTTGTGGGCGTACGCCGCGATCACCGGAAGCTTCGCGAGGAGCCGGACGGTGTTCAGCTCGACGTGCTCGGGGTTGTTCGGATCGGACTGGTCCTCGTAGTAGGTCGACAGCGCGGCGGTGGCGGCCGAGAGCACCGACATCGGGTGCGCCGTATGCGGCAGGGAGGAGAAGAAGTGCTTCAGGTCCTCGTGCAGCAGCGTGTGTCGCCGAATGCGGTCGTCGAAGTCGGCGAGCTCGCTCGCGCTCGGCAGATCGCCGTAGAGCAGCAGCCAGGCGACTTCGAGATAGGTCGAATGCTGCGCGATCTGCTCGATGGGGTAGCCGCGGTAGCGGAGGATGCCCTTGTCGCCGTCGATGTAGGTGACGGCCGAGCGCGTGGCCGCGGTGTTGACGAACCCGTAGTCCAGGCTCGTGTGGCCCGTCTGCTTGGTGAACGTCGAGAAATCGACGCTCGGAACCCCCTCGGTTCCCTGCAGCACCGGCAGTTCCGCGGTGCGGTCTCCGATGGTGACGGTGGCCTTCTGCGGGGTGCCCGTGTCGTTCACGAAGCCTCCTTGCGATCGTCCGGTGCGGTTCCTACAGCCTATCGGGCGCGTGGGCCTACTGCGTGCGGGCCCAATAGAACCGCGGATTCGTGTGAGGGAACCTACGAAACCCGCAGGCGTGCGGCCGCCGCGACGATCCGCTCGGTCGGGGCTGTGAGGGAGAACCTCACATGCTGCGGGAAGTGGGACCCGTAGAAGTGGCCCGGGCCCGCGAGGATGCCGAGGTCGGCCAGGCGTCCGATGGACTGCCATGCATCCTCCCCCGCCGTCGCCCACAGGTACAGGCCCGCTCGGCTGTGGTCGATGCGGAAGCCGGCCGCCTCGAGAGCCGGACGGAGGATGTCGCGTCGCTCGCGGTAGAGCTGCTTCTGCGCCGCGACGTGCTCATCGTCCGAGAGCGCGGCGACCATCGCCTCCTGCACCGGCATCGGCAGCATCAGGCCGAGATGCTTGCGCGCGGTCAGCAGACGACTGAGGAGGTCGGCATCTCCGGCGAGGAACGCCGCCCGGTAGCCGGCTAGATTCGACTGCTTGCTGAGCGAGTACACCGACAGCAGTCCCGCGACGTCGCCGCCCGTGACCTCAGGAGCCAGGATGCTGGGGACCGAGCGCTCGTCCCACGGGGCGTCCCAGCCGAGCTCGGCGTAGCACTCGTCCGATGCCACGACGGCGCCGAGGACCCGCGCGCGAGCGACGACCTCGCGCAGCTCCCGGTGATCGAGGACGCGTCCATCGGGGTTTCCCGGGGAGTTGATCCAGACCAGCCGGGTGCCCTCGGGCCATTCGTCGGGCTCGTCGGCCGCGACGGGTGTGGCGCCGACCAGGCGTGCACCGACCTCGTAGGTCGGGTAGGCCGCGCGCGGATGCGCCACGATGTCACCGGCGCCGAGGCCGAGCAGCAGCGGCAGGAGCGCTACCAGCTCTTTCGAGCCGATCGTGGGCAGGACCTGACCCGGCGTGAGGTCGGGGACGCCGCGCCGACGTGCGTACCAGTCGCACACCGCGTCACGCAGGCGGGGCGTCCCGACGGTCTGCGGATAGGCGTGTGCGTCCGTCGCACGGGTGAGGGCATCGGCGACCACCGTCGGAGTGGGATCGACCGGCGACCCGATCGACAGGTCGACGATGCCGTCGGGGTGACGGCGGGCGGTCGCGGCGTAGGGGGCGACGGCATCCCAGGGGTACTCGGCGAGGTCGTGGACGCTCAATGGACCTCCCCCTGCGGCGGCAGCGCTGCCACGAGGGGGTGGTCCTTGTCGATCACGCCGACCTTCGCCGCGCCGCCGGGCGACCCGAGATCCGAGAAGAACTCGACGTTCGCCGTGTAGTAGTCCTGCCACTCGTCGGGGAGGTCGTCTTCGTAGTAGATCGCCTCGACCGGGCAGACCGGTTCGCATGCACCGCAATCGACGCATTCGTCGGGATGGATGTAGAGCGATCGCTCACCCTCGTAGATGCAGTCAACGGGACATTCGTCGATGCATGCGCGGTCTTTCACGTCCACGCACGGGAGGGCGATCACATAAGTCACCGTTCGAGTCTAGTTCGTGTGCACGCGGCGGGCGGCAGCGAGCGACGGCCAGCCGACCACGATCGCGACGACGACCGGGACCGCGAAGGTCCAGATGATCCCGGTGCTGATCGACGCGTCGACGGGCGCCGGGACGACCACCGAACCACCGGGACCACGGCCCGAGAACAGCATCGTGGTCAGAACCGCGCCCAATCCGCACGCGAGCGCCGTCCACCGATCGCCCGTGACGAGTCGGAGTCCGCCGACGAGCCCCGTGATGCCGAGCACGGCGACGATGAGACCGACGGGGAGGACCCCGAACATGTACGCCTGCCCGATCGTCCCGGCGACGCCGAAGATGCCGCCCGCCACGAGTGACACGAACCACGCGGCCAGCCGCGCCCACCTCTGCTGCACCGGCACAGTCTAGGTGCGATCCCGCGGTTCGACCGCCCGGACGACGGCTACGCGGCCCAGCCCCACAGCCGCAGCAGCGCCGCGACCCCGGCCGCCGCGAGCACGACGACGAGGAACGGCGCGCGCAGCACGAGCAGGACGGCGGCGACGCCGAGCGCCGGGACGCGCGCGTCGATCACGATCGCCGTGCCCGCCGCGAGCGTCTGCACCGCGACGAGGGCGGCCAGGAGCGCCACGGTGACCTGATCGATCACGCGCTGCGTCCGCGGGCCGTCGAACCAGCGCGCCGGCAGCAGGTAGCCGAGCGCCTTCAGCGCGACGCAGGCGATCGATGCGAGAAGGATGCCGGTCCAGAGAGTCACGGCATCCCCCTCCGCTCCGCGACGTCGTCGGGCTCGGCGGCGTCGTCCCGCCCGGCCACGCGCGTGCGCGGCCGGAGAAGGGCGATCGTCACGGCTACCGCCGCGGCGATCAGGACCGGGATGCCGGGCATCGTCAGCGGCGTCGCGACGGCGGCCACGACCGCGGCCGCCGCGCCGACGGCCCGCGCCTGCACCGCCCTCAGCCGGGGCCACAGCAGGGCGAGGAACGCGGCAGCGGCGGCGGCGTCCAGGCCCCAGGCCCGTGGGTCCCCCAGGACGTCGCCGAGCAGAGCGCCCGCCAGAGTCGAGAGGTTCCAGCCGACGTAGATTCCGACGCCGGTGACCCAGAACCCGATCCTCCGAGCGCGCGGCTGCTCCTGCGAGAGCGCGACGGCCGTCGACTCGTCGATCGTCATCGGCACCGCGAGGCCGCGGCGGAACGCGCCGCCGCCGACGATCGGTGACATCCGGAGCCCGTACGCGACGTTCCGGACGCCCAGCAGCCCGGCGGACGCGACCGCGGCGGGGAGGGCCGCCACGCCGCCCGAGGCGAACACACCGACGAAGGCGAACTGGGAGCCCCCGGTGAACATCAGCAGACTCAGCACGCAGGTCTGCCAGATGTCGAGGCCGGCGGCGACGCCGAGCGCCCCGAACGAGATCCCGTACGCGCTCGTAGCCGCGGCTACGCCGAGGCCGTCGCGCCACGCTCGGCGCGACGCGGCATCCTGTCCCATTCGACCGATCGTAGCGAGCGGAGCGCCCTCGGCGGTTCCGACGGTGCGAGCTACGCTGGCCGCATGAGCCGCATCTTCGGGGTCAGCGTCGCGTCCGTGTACGTCCACTACGTCGCGAAGGCCGAACGCAAGGGTCGCACCCGCGCCGATGTCGACGAGGTCACCCGCTGGCTCACGGGGTTCGACCAGGACGAGCTCGAGCACCACCTCGCTGCCGAGACGACCTTCGCCGACTTCTTCGCGGCGGCTCGGATGAATCCGAACGCGTCGCTGATCACCGGTGTCATCTGCGGCATCCGCGTCGAGGACATCGACGATCCCCTCATGCAGCGCATCCGCTACCTGGACAAGCTCGTCGACGAGGTCGCGCGCGGCAAGCAGATGACGAAGGTCCTGCGCGCCTGAGAACGGCGCGCAGGACCTTCGGGTGATCGGTGACGATCAGGCGTTCGCGTCCTGACGCTTCTGCCGGGCGGTCGCGCGCGCACGCTCGGTCGCGGCGAGGGCGACCTTGCGGATGCGGACCTTCTCGGGGGTCACCTCGACGCATTCGTCGTCCCGCGCGAACTCGAGCGACTCCTCGAGCGTCAGCACGCGCGGCGGGGTCATCGACTCGAAGGAGTCGGAGGTCGACGAACGCATGTTCGTCAGCTTCTTCTCCTTGGTGATGTTGACGTCCATGTCGTCGGCGCGCGAGTTCTCGCCGATGACCATGCCCTCATAGACCTCTTCGGTCGGCTGCACGAAGAAGCTCATGCGCTCCTGGAGCGCGATCATCGCGAACGGCGTCACGACGCCCGAGCGGTCGGCGACGATGGAGCCGTTCTGACGCGTCGAGATCGATCCCGCCCACTCGTCGTAGCCGTGCGAGATCGCGTTGGCGATGCCGGTGCCGCGCGTGATCGTGAGGAACTCGCTGCGGAACCCGATGAGGCCGCGCGACGGGACGACGAACTCCATGCGCACCCAGCCGGTGCCGTGGTTCGTCATGGTGTCCATGCGGCCCTTGCGTGCCGCCATCAGCTGCGTGATCGCGCCGAGGTGCTCCTCGGGCGCGTCGATCGTGAGGTGCTCGAAGGGCTCGGTCAGCTTGCCGTTCTCGTCGCGACGGGTGACGACCTGCGGCTTGCCCACGGTGAGCTCGAAGCCTTCGCGGCGCATGTTCTCGACGAGGATCGCGAGCGCGAGCTCGCCGCGGCCCTGCACCTCCCACGCGTCGGGACGGCCGATGTCGACGACCTTCAGCGAGACGTTTCCGATGAGCTCACGATCGAGGCGGTCCTTGACCATGCGCGCGGTGAGCTTGTGCCCCTTGACCTTGCCCATGAGCGGCGAGGTGTTGGTGCCGATCGTCATCGAGATGGCGGGATCGTCGACCGTGATGGCCGGCAGCGGTCGGACGTCCTCGGGGTCGGCGATCGTCTCGCCGATCGTGATGTCCTCGATGCCCGCGATCGCGACGATGTCGCCGGGGCCGGCGGACTCGGCCGGGAAGCGATCGAGCGCCTGCGTCTTGAGCAGCTCGGTGATGCGGGCGTTCGAGTGCGTGCCGTCATGACGCACCCAGGCGACCGTCTGGCCCTTCTTGAGGGTGCCGTTGAAGACGCGCAGCAGCGCGAGACGACCGAGGAACGGGCTCGAGTCGAGGTTCGTCACCCACGCCTGCAGGGGCGCCTCGTCGTCGTACGACGGGGCCGGGACGTGCTCGAGGATCGCGTCGAACAGCGGCTCGAGGTCGTCGTTGTCGGGCAGCTCGCCATTGGCGGGCCGGTTGCGCGACGCTGCGCCGGCGCGACCCGAGGCGTAGACGACGGGGACGTCGAGCAGGGCGTCGACGTCGAGGTCGGGAACGTCGTCGACGAGGTCGCCGGCGAGTCCGAGCAGCAGGTCGTGCGCCTCCTCCTCGACCTCGGCGATGCGAGCGTCGGGGCGGTCGGTCTTGTTGACGAGCAGGATGACGGGGAGCTTCGCCTCGAGCGCCTTGCGCAGCACGAAGCGGGTCTGCGGCAGCGGACCCTCGGAGGCGTCGACGAGCAGCACGACGCCGTCGACCATCGACAGTCCGCGCTCGACCTCGCCGCCGAAGTCGGCGTGGCCGGGGGTGTCGATCACGTTGATCGTGACCGGAACGTCGGTGTGGGCGCCGTTGTAGGTGATCGCGGTGTTCTTCGCGAGGATCGTGATGCCCTTCTCGCGCTCGAGATCGTTCGAGTCCATCGCGCGTTCTTCGACGTGCGAGTGCTCGCCGAACGAGCCGGTCTGGCGGAGCATGGCGTCGACGAGGGTCGTCTTGCCGTGGTCGACGTGCGCGACGATCGCGACGTTTCGGAGGTCAGGACGAAGGGCGTGCGCCATGAAGGGTTCCTCAAGAGAAGGGGTAGCGGCCGGGATGCCGGCACCCGAGTTTACCGCAGGCACCCGGCACGGATGCGGGGTGCCCGCGGAGAGAGCCGATCCGCGGCCTCAGGAGGCGCCGAGAGCGGCGCGACGCTCTTCGCGACGACGACGCTGCTCGATCGGATCGGGTACGGGCGACGCCGCGAGGAGCTCCCGCGTGTAGGCCTCGTGCGGCTGCAGCAGCACGCGCGACGTCGGCCCCTGCTCGACCGTCCGGCCGGATTTCAGGACGAGGATCTGGTCCGAGAGCTGATCGACCACCGCGAGGTCGTGACTGACCAGGATGCAGGCGAACGAATAGGTCTCCTGGAGCTCCTTGAGCATGTCGAGCACCGCTGCCTGGACCGAGACGTCGAGCGCAGACGTCGGCTCGTCGGCGACGAAGAGCTTCGGACGCAGCGTGAGCGCACGAGCGATCGAGACGCGCTGACGCTGACCGCCGGAGAGCTCGTGCGGGTACCGCTCGAGGACATCCCGCGGCAGCCGCACGGCATCCAGCAGCTCGCGGGCGCGGTCGAGGCGCTCCGCCTTGGTGCCCACGCGGTGGATCGCCATCGGTTCGATGATGCAGTCGCCGATGGGGAACCGCGGGTCGAGCGAGGCCGCGGGGTCCTGGAACACCACGCCGATGTCGCGACGCACGTCCTTCGCCTTGCGCCCTCGCAGCTTCGCGAGGTCCTTGCCGCCCAGGCTCAACGACCCGCCGGCGACCGGCATCAGTCCGAGGACGGCCCGCGCGATCGTCGACTTGCCCGACCCGGACTCGCCGACGATGCCGAGGACCTCGCCCGCGGCGAGGTCGAAGGACACGTCCTCGACCGCGCGGAAGGTCTTTCCTCGACCCGCGTACTCGAGCACGAGTCCCTTCGCCTCGAGCACGACGTCGCGTCCACCGCCGGTGGCGGCCCGAGCGGTCAGCTCGGGGTCCAGACGCGGCACCGCTGCGAGCAGCTTCTTCGTGTACGGATGCTGCGGCCGCGTGAGCACGTCCTCGACCCGCCCGACCTCGACAAGATCGCCGCGGTACATCACGGCGACACGGTCGGCGATGTCGGCGACGACCCCCATGTTGTGGGTGATGAGGAGGATGCCGGCATCCCGCTCGTCCTTGAGGCGCCGCAGCAGATCGAGGATCTCGGCCTGCACCGTGACGTCGAGCGCGGTCGTCGGCTCATCGGCGATGATCACCTTCGGGTCCAGCGCGATCGCCATGGCGATGACGATCCGCTGCCGCTGCCCGCCCGAGAACTGATGCGGGAACTGCTTGATCCGGCGCTCGGGCTCGGGGATGCCCACGGTGCGGAGGAGCTCGATCGACCGGTCCCGAGCGTCCTCGCCGTAGGCGACGTCGTGCAGCTCGAAGATCTCGGTCAGCTGACGCTCGATCGTGAGGACCGGGTTCAGTGCCGTCATCGGCTCCTGGAAGATCATGGCGATCTCGCTCGCGCGCAGCTTGCGCATGCGCTCGTTCGGCAGCCCGATCACCTCGGTCTCGCCGACGGCGACAGAACCGCGGACGATCGCGTTCTCCGCGAGGAGTCCCATCGCCGCGAGCGAGGTGACCGACTTGCCCGATCCCGACTCGCCCACGACGGCCACGACCTCACCGGGCGCGACCTCGAGCGAGATGCCCTTCACGGCGTTGACGTCGCCCGACCCGGTGAGAAAGGTGACCGAGAGGTCGGTGAACTTCAGTGCAGAACGCGTGGCGGTCATGCTCATGCGCGGTTCCTCCTCTTGATCTCCCGACGCACGCTGCGCGACTGGCGCGGGTCGTACGCGTCGCGGATGCCGTCGCCGAGGAAGTTGATGGACAGGGCGATCGCGAGGATCATCATGCCCGGCCACCAGAACAGCCACGGCCTGCTGGTGAAGCTGCCCTGGTACTGGCTGATGAGCAGGCCCAGCGACGTCTCGGGGGGCTGCACGCCGAACCCGAGGAACGACAGCGAGCTCTCCAGCAGGATCGCGCCGGCGATCGCGAACGTCGCATTCACCGCGATGACGCCGACCGTGTTCGGAAGCAGGTGACGGAAGATGATGCGCGCCCCGCCTGCACCCGATGCGCGCGCCGCGAGGACGAAGTCCCGCTCGCGCAGCGAGAGGACCTCACCGCGCACGAGACGGGCGAGGCCCGTCCAGGTCAGCAGCGACAGCATGAACGCCAGCAGGATCGGGTTCTCGCCGATGTTGCCGGCGATCTGACCGACGACGGCCGCGAGGGCGAGCAGCGGGATGACGATGAACAGGTCGGTGATGCGCATGAGCACGGAGTCGACCCAGCCGCGGTAGTAGCCCGCCACCGCGCCGATGATGCTGCCGATCACGGTGGACGAGATGCCGAGGACGAGGCCCAGCAGAATCGAGCGCTGCGTGCCCATCATCGTCAGAGCGAAGTAGTCCTTGCCGGTGTTCTCCTGCCCGAACGGGTGCTCGCCGATGCGGATGCCGTCTCCGCCGAGCCACTCGGGGATCAGGCTCAGGGTGGGCACGCCGCCGTTGACGACGTCACCTGCGGCGCGGTAGTCCTTCGGCCACCATCCTGGAATGCCGAAGAAGCCGACCGAGGTGAAGCTCAGGAGTGTCAGCACGATCAGGACGACGGCGGAGATCGTCGCCGCACGGTGGCGGAGGAAGCGGCCCCACACGATGCGCGCCTGCGAACGGGGGGCGGCGGTGCTCTTGGCCAGCGCGGCGTCCTCGGCCTCGGCGACCGAGAGGACCGACGTCGTGGTCGGCACGTTGTCGTTCGGGTTCGTCATACTCGGATCCTCGGGTCGATGACGGCGTAGAAGATGTCCGCCAGCATGTTGAAGATGATCGCGGCGAGGCCGGTCACGAGGAAGAAGGCCATGACGGGGTTCGGGTCGACCTCGGCGAGGCCCGTCGCGAACAGCTCCCCCATCCCCTTCCAGCCGAACACGCGTTCCGTGATCACCGCGCCGCCGATGAGTCCCGCGAAGTCGAACGCGGCGATCGTGGCGATCGGGATCAGCGCGTTGCGGAACGCGTGACGGAAGATCACGAGCCGCTCGGGGACGCCCTTCGCCCGCGCGGTGCGGATGAAGTCCTGATTTCCGACCTCGAGCATCGACGTCCGCGTGTAGCGGCTGTAGGACGCGAGTGAGATCACGGTCAGCAGGAGCGTCGGCAGCAGCATCTGCGTGCCGATGTCGAGGAAGGTCTGCCAGAACGTCCCGTCGAAGTTCGGCGTCTGCGCGCCGATCGTCGAGATCGGGCGCGGCTTGCGCTGCAGGAACGACGGCCAGACGCGGAACAGCGCATCGACGACGGTCAGAAGCGCTCCGCCGAAGATCGTCGCGAACGAGACGACCGTGGCCGGGCCGCGGAAGCGTCCACCGAAGAATCGCCCGATCAGGAACGGCACGATGATCGCGAGGAGCGCTCCAGCGGCGAGCACGCCCCCGTTCATGTAATAGATGAAGACGTTCGTCAGCGCCAGGTGCATCACGATCACGAGGCCCGCGCTCGACAGTCCGATGACGAGCACGCGGCGATTGTGGAGCCCCACGGACGCGACCGTGGCGCTCAGCGCGAGAGCGACCGTCAGCACGGCGACGCCGATCACCGTCAGTCGAGGACTGCGGAACGCATCGACTGCGAGCATGATGGGCAACGCTGCCCCGATGAAGCCCGCGGTGACGGCGAACGTGATCACACGGCGCTTGACCGTACCGCCGCCGAGCACCTGCACCAGGAGTCCGGCGAGCAATGCGATGACGATGATCTGCGCGGGTGTCAGCTGCGGGTCCCGGATCCAGTCGTTGTATCCGATCGCGCGGTACTCCTTGAAGAGCACCGCGGCCCAGAACACCGGAAGCGAGAAGAACAGGAAGGTCAGGAAGGTCACGCCGTAGTCGAGACCCGAGTACTGGCGGATCGCGGTGATGATGCCGATGGCGATCCCGATGATCAACGCGAGGATCGTGGCGAGCAGCACCAGCCTCAGCGTCGAGGCCGCCGCCTGCCCGACGAGCGTGGAGACCTCGACGCCCTGACGGGTGAGTCCGAGGTCGCACTGCCCGATCAGGCACTTGCTCGCACCGACCAGCCAGGTGAAGTAGCGCGAATACCACGGCTGGTCGAGGTTCATGTACTCGGTGCGGCGGGCGATCAACTGATCGCGATTGTCCGCGTTGCTCTCGCGCAGGTCAGCCAGCGGGTCGCCCGAGTTGATTGTGAGGACGTACATCAGGAGGGATGCGGCGAGCATGATGCCCGCCGCCGCCGCCAATCGGCGGAGGATGAATTTCAGCACGGAAGTGGTGGTCCCTTGGTCGTACTCGGGGCACAGATGTGCCCCTCACGGGAGTGTGGACCGTCACCGCAGCGACGGCCCACACTCTGGTCGTGTCAGAGACAGAATATGTTTATTCTGCGCGCGACCACTTCTCGGCGTTCCACATGATGCCGCTCTGTCCCACAGAGTGGATGGCGTTGTCGATGTCGGCGGCGGCAGCGTCGACACCGGGGTGAGCGAACAGCGGGATGCCGAACAGGTCGTCCCACAGCTGCTTCTCGATGATCTTCGTCTGCTCGAGGTGCACCGACTCGTCGAGGCTCGTCACGAGCGTCTCCCAGGCCTGGTCGACGACCGGGCTCGAGTAACCGCCGTAGTTCTGCGGCTTGTCGGTGGCGTAGATGTTCTGGCCCGAGGTGATCTGGCCGGAGCCGGCCCAGGCGAACAGAGCCACGTCGTAGTCGCCGCGCTCCTGGGTGCCGCCGGGCTGGAAGAAGTCGGCGTTGCCGACGTCCTGGATGTCGAAGCCGGCCTGGTCACATGACGACTTGATGAGGGCGATCTCGTCGGCACGACGCGGGTTGGGCGCCGAGTATCCGATGCGGACGACCGTGCCGGCAGCCCCGGCGGCGTCGACGAGAGCCTTGGCGCCCTCGACGTCGGGTTCGTCGTAACGGCCGTCGTACGACTCGGAGACGACCTCGTCGTAGTTCTCCTGGAAGGGGAAGACCTCGCGCGCGTTCATGACGACGGCATCGGGGTTGACCGGCTTGATGAGGTTGTCGACGATCTGCTGGCGCGGAACGCACATCGCGAACGCCTGGCGCAGCTCGAGGCTGTTCGCGAGCGACGCGTTGCCCGTGAAGTTGAAGTCGAGGTGCTCCCAGGTCAGGGTCTGTCCGGTCAGCAGCTGAGCGGCGTCGCCGAGCTCCTCGATCTGCGAGACCGTGTCGACGGTGGGCTGCGGAGCGATCACGTCGAGGTCGCCGTTCTGCAGCGCCTGGACCATCGCGTCCTGCGCGACGAAGCGGATGACGAGCTCGTCGTTGGCGGCGGGCTCACCGTAGTAGGCCTCGTTGCGCTTCAGCGTGACCGACTGACCGGCCTCCCACGACGAGAGGACGTACGGGCCGGAGCTGGGGATGAGGGCCTCGTCCGGCAGCGTGCCCGGGTCGGTGTTCCACCCGGTGTTCCAGAACTCCGCTGCGGTCGTGAGCGCCGCAGCGTCGCCGCCGCGGATGGCGTCGACGAGCTCCTCGGTCGACATGCCGCCCTGCTCGGCGACCACGTGCGCGGGGCTGTACAGCCACGTCTGGATCTGCCAGTCCGGGTCGGGAGCGGCGAACTCGACGGTGAACGACTTCGCGTCGGCGTCACCCTGCGGGCCCTCGGGAACGGTGTCGCCGAGGTCCTGCGAGACCGAGTTGAACAGCGGTCCGTCGGCACCGGCGAGGTTGGGGTTCTGCACGCCCCACGCCAGCACGGCATCGGCGACGGTGATGGGGGTGCCATCGGACCACACGGCGTCATCGGCGATCGTGTACTCGACGACCATCGGGTCCTCGGAGATCAGCTCGTACGAGCCGAGGTCGCTGTTCGGCTGGATGGCGCCGACCTCGTCGAAGTAGCTGAAGCCCGCGAAGATCCGGTCCACGATCGCCGAGTTGTAGGTCGAGTAGGTCTCGGGGGTGAAGCCGTTGTAGCTGATGAAGTCGTTGGGACCCACGGAAACGGCGATGGACTGGCTCGCCGCCGTCGTCGTGTCCTGGTCGCCGCCGTCCGCCGGCGCGCAGCCGGCAACGACGAGCGCCAGGGCAGCGGCGCTCGCGGCCGTCAAGGAGATACGCGTGAAACGCATTCCCACTCCTGTTCTCTTAATGATCCGGGCGGCGGAAGACCTTTCCGCTCCCCCACTCAGCATCCATGTCGCTGAGTTCAGATGCCCCCTACCTTTGCGCGCGTTCGTTTCCAGCGTGTTGCACGAAACGAGTTCGTTAGCAAAATGTGTCCTGCGCATTGCGGCCCGACAGCTCTGCTTGCTCACCCGAACGGGGCGACGATGAGCACTTCTGCCCACGCCTCGATGAGTCGGTCGGATGGGCCACGGTGGGTCGGGTCAACCGAGGATGAGGGTGAGCGCGATGCCCGCGGCGATGACCGCGAACGGGATGAGGACCTGTCGGTTCCACGACGTTGTCACGGACGTCTCTCCCGGCGCATCGACGTTCGCGCGCCACGTCTCACGGATCTCCTCCGCTTCGCGCACCGAGGCGGGCGTGCGCGCCGCCTCATCGACCTCGCTTCGTCGCGCGCCGCGGAGGGGACGGGCGGGTCTGCCCGGAGAGGGGCCGCCGAAGGCGGAGACCGACCGGCCGTCGGTCGTGTCGACGACGATCTGCCAGCGGAGCCGGACGTCCGTCACGGCGGGCCACGGCGCACGTGTCACCCGCAGCGGGTTGGCGATGACGATAGCGCGCTCGTCGACGGCCACCGAGGGCGCGAACAACGTGGCGTAGATCGCCCAGACCACGAGTGCGACCCACGGCGTGAGGCGCAGTCCCTGCGCGACGCCTCCCCGGATGAAGACGTCGCCGAGCAGGAACACCGCGAGGAGACCGGAGCCCACGACCACAACGGTCGCCGACGCCGGCCGGTACGTCTTCCTCACGCGCGCGGGTCAGACGCCGAACTGGAAGCCGGCGCCGGGGATGGCCGCGAGCAGCTCGCGGGTGTAGTCCTCGGTCGAATGGTCGAACACCTCGTCGGTCGTCGCGGACTCGACGAGTCGCCCGCGGCGCATGACCGAGACGTTGTCCGCCACCAGGCGCACGACCGCGAGGTCGTGGGTGATGAACAGGTAGGTCAGATCGAGCTCGGTCTGCAGCTCGGTGAGCAGGTTCAGGATCTGACCCTGCACGAGGACGTCGAGCGCCGACACGGCTTCATCGAGGACGAGCACGTCCGGTTTCAGGGCGAGAGCGCGCGCGATCGCGACGCGCTGGCGCTGACCGCCCGAGAGCTCGCTCGGATACCGGTCCTTCGCGGCGATGGGCAGCGACACCTGATCGAGAAGTTCGCGCACGCGCGCCGAGCGATCCTTCTGCGTGCCGAACTTGTGGACGCGCATCGGCTCGGCGATGGTGTCGCCGACGCTGTACTGCGGATCGAGTGTGCCGTACGGATCCTGGAACACGGGCTGCACACGACGACGGAACGCCAGCTCATCGGCGCGAGAGAGCCCGCCCAGCTTCTTCCCGTCGAAATGGATCTCACCCGACGTCAGCTGCTCGAGCTGCAGGAACAGCTTCGCAAGCGTGGACTTGCCCGACCCGGACTCGCCCACGATCGCGGTCGTGGTGCCCTTGGCGACCTGGATGCTGACATCGTCGACCGCGACGATCTCCTTGGAGGAGAGCCCGCCCGTCCGCACCTTGTAGACGCGGCGGGCGTTGCGGATGTCGATGAAATCGGCGGGCGCTTCGACGGCCTCCGCCTCGGCCTCCCGCTCTTCGGCTCGGGCGAGGAACTCCTCACCCGCACCGAACACGTCGACGTCCTCGTGATGACGCACGGCCTGGATGCGCCGCGACGCGAGGCTCGGCGCAGCAGAGACGAGTCGCTTCGTGTAGGGATGCTGCGGGTCGGCGAGGATCTGCTTCGACGGACCCGACTCGACGACGCGGCCGCGATACATCACCACGAGGTGCTCGGCACGCTCGGCGGCGAGGCCCAGGTCGTGGGTGATGAACAGCACCGACGTTCCGAAGTCGGTCGTCAGCGTGCCGAGGTGGTCGAGGATCTGACGCTGCACCGTCACGTCGAGGGCCGACGTCGGCTCATCGGCGATCAGGAGTTTCGGACGCGCCGACAGGCCGATGCCGATCAGGGCGCGCTGACGCATTCCCCCGGAGAACTGATGGGGGTACTGCCGCATCCGATCCTGCGCGTCCGGCAGCCCGGCTTCGGTGAGCACTTCGACGGAGCGGTCCCGAACAGCCGCGCGACCGGTTGCGCTCCGGTTCGAGCGAACGGCCTCTCGCACCTGGAATCCGACGGTGAGCACCGGGTTCAGGTTCGACATCGGGTCCTGCGGCACGTAGCCGATCTGCGCACCGCGAACCGACTGCAGCTCGCGGTTCGACAGCGCCGCGAGATCGCGACCCTCGAACATGATCTGCCCATCGGTGACACGGCCCGTGCCGGGGAGCAGCCGGATGATGGCCTGCGCGGTCGTGGACTTGCCCGAACCGGACTCGCCGACGATCGCGACGGACTGGCGCGGGTAGATCGTCAGGTCGACGCCTCGCACCGCCGGGACGAGGCCCGCCTTCGTCTGGAAGCCGACGTGCAGATTGCGGATGTCCAGCAGTGGCGTGGCATCGGAGGACGTGGTGTCGCTCATCGGCGCGCACGCTCCTTCGGGTCGAGGGCGTCGCGCACGACGTCGCCCAGCATGAGGAAGGACAGCACCGTCACGGAGAGAGCGGCGGCGGGGTAGATCAGCACCATCGGGCTGGTGGTCAGCGACTGCCGGGCGGCGTTGATGTCGTTGCCCCAGCTCATGACCGTCGGCGGCAGCCCGATGCCCAGGAACGACAGGGTCGCCTCGGCGACGATGAACGTTCCGAGCGAGACGGTCGCGACGGCGATCACCGGTGCGATCGCGTTCGGCAGCACGTGACGCAGCAGCACTCGCCAGCGCGAGACGCCGAGGGCGATCGACGCGACGACGTAGTCGGCCTGTTTGGCCGTGAGCACCGCGCCGCGCATGATGCGGGCGATCTGCGGCCAGGCGAAGACGGCGATGACGAGCGCCACCACGAGCGGTGTGCGCTCGGGGACGACCGACATGAACACGATGGCGCCCAGCACGGTGGGGATGGCGAAGAAGATGTCGGCGACGCGCGAGAGGATCGCGTCGAGGATGCCTCCGTAGTAGCCCGCGAGCGCGCCGACGATCGAGCCGAAGATCGCCACCATGAGGGTCGCGACGACGCCGACGAGAATCGAGGATTGCGTGCCGTAGATGACGCGTGCGTAGACGTCGCACCCCTGGCGGGTGAAACCGAACGGGTGCCCCGCCGCGGGGCCGCCGTTGCTGTCGGCGAGCTGGCAGTTCGCCGTCGGCGACACCGGCGAGAACAGTCCTGGGAACGCCGCGATGACGAGGATGAGGACGATCAGCACGGCGGAGACCCAGAACATGGGCCGACGGCGCATCGACTGCCACGCGTCGCTCCAGACGGTGCGGGGCTTGTCGTCGGTCGACACCGCGTCGATCGCCTGGAGCGGCGTCTCCTCCTCGGGAGCGACGAAGTGGTCCTGATTCCGGCGGAGATTACTTGGCATAGCGGATCCTCGGGTCGAGCCAGGCGTAGAGAAGATCGACGAGCAGGTTCGCCAGCATGATGATGATCACCATGATGGCGACGAAGGACACGACCGTGGGTCCCTCGCCGATCGTGATGGCGCGATAGATCGTGCCGCCGACGCCGTTGATGTTGAAGATGCTCTCCGTGACGATCGCGCCGACCATGAGGGACCCGAGGTCGACGCCCAGGTAGGTCACGACGGGGACGAGCGAATTGCGGAGCACGTGGACGGTGACGACGCGGGGGCGGCTGAGCCCCTTCGCGGTGGCCGTGCGCACGAAGTCCGCGGACAGGTTCTCCGCGACCGACGAGCGCGTGAGGCGCACGATGTACGCGAACGAGACGGTCGCCAGCACGATCGCGGGCAGGAGCAGCTCGTCCCAGGGCGCGCCCGCGCTCACGGTGGTGCGGAACCACCCCAGCCTGATGCCGAGGAGATACTGCAGGACGAAGCCGATGACGAACGTGGGCACCGAGATCAGCAGAAGGCTCACGACCAGGGCGCTCGCGTCGAACAGCTTGCCCTTGCGGAGGCCGGCGATGAGGCCGATGACGATGCCGAACACGGCCTCGATGGCGAGCGCGAGGACGGCGAGGCGAAGGGTGATCGGGAACGCCTGGGCCATCACATCGATGACGGGGCGTCCCGAGAAGGTCGTGCCCCAGTCGCCCTGCAGCAGCGCCCCGATGTAGAGGAAGTACTGCACGATGAAGGGCTTGTCGAGGTTGTACTGCGCGCGCACCGCCTCGATGACCGCGGGCGACGGCTGTCGATCGCCGTACAGGGCGGCGATCGGGTCTCCCGGCAGCAGGAAGACGAGGGCGTAGATGAGAAGGGTCGCCCCGAAGAAGACGGGGATCAGCTGCAGCAGCCGTCGACCGATGAACCAGAGCATCGACGAATAGTTCCTAAATGGGTACGGGGTGGCGGAGGGCGATGAGGCCGATCAGCACGGTGTCCGGGACGCGAAGCGCCCCGGACACCGTACTCGATGATCGACGGAAGCCGAACTCAGCCCTTGGTCACCTGGTTGTACAGCGGCACCGAGTCCCAGCCGAAGACGACGTTCTCGACGCCCTCGCCCCAGACGCCGACCGCGTTCTGGTACCACAGCGGAACGCTGGGCAGGTCACGCATCAGGATCTCCTGAGCCTGCTCGTACAGACCGGCCGCGTCCTCGACGGACGGAGCCGAGGCGGCCTCGGTCAGGAGCGCATCGAACTCGGGGTTGGTGTAGCCCTCGTAGTTCGAGCTGCCGCCGGTGCTGTACTGCGCCGACAGGAAGTTGCCCTGCGACGGGTAGTCCGCCTGCCATCCGGCGCGGGTGGCGCCGGTGAGCGTGCCGGTGGTGCGGAGGTCCAGAGCCGCGGCGAAGGTCGGGAACGGCAGGCCGCTCGCCTCGATGCCGAGGGTGTTGGAGATGCTGTTCGCGACCGCGTCGACCCATGCCTGGTGTCCGCCGTCGGAGTTGTAGGCGAGCGTGAACGGACCGGTGTAGGCGTTGATCGCCTCGGCCTCGGCCCACTTGGCCTTCGCCTCCTCGGGGTTGTACTCGAGGACCTCGGAGCCGGGCAGGTCATCGCTCCAGCCCTCGACGACCGGCGACGTGAAGTCGGTCGCCGGGGTGCGGGTGCCCTGGAAGATCGTCTCGGTGATCTCGTCGCGGTTGATCGCCATCGAGATCGCCGCACGGCGGAGCTGGCCCTCTTCGTCGTTGCCGAAGCCCGGCAGGTAGAAGGGGACGTTGAAGCCCTGGTAGATCGCGGCGGGCTGGTTGACCGAACGCTCGGGGAAGTCGTTCTCGTACGTCGCGAACGCGGTGTCGGGCACCGTGTCGAGCACGTCGAGGTTGCCGCCCTGAGCGTCGGCGTAGGCCGACTCGAGCGAGGTGTAGAAGACGATGTTCAGACCGTCGTTCGCGACCTCGCGAACACCGTTGTAGTCGGGGTTCGGAACGAGGTTGATGCCCTCGTTGTGGCGCCAGGCGCCCTCGTCCTCGAGCATGTACGGACCGTTGCCGATCGGGCTCTCGCCGAACGCTGCGAGATCGTCGAACGCGACCGACGGGAGCGGCATGTAGGCCGTGTAGCCGAGGCGGAGCGGGAAGTCGGCGTCGGGCGCCTTGAGCGTGACGGTGAACGTCATGTCGTCGACGACCTCGAGGCCGGTGGGAGCGGTGCTTCCGTCGTCCGACGCGCCCTCGATCGTGTAGAACCAGTACGCGCCGTCGACGTCCTGAGCACCTGCGGTCCAGGTGTCGACGAAGGTCTGCGCGGTGATCGCGTCACCGTTGCTGAACGTCCAGCCGTCGGCGACGGTGATCGTCCAGACGACGTTGTCGTCGCTCTCGATCGAGGAGGCGACCTCGTTCTGGATGCTTCCGTCGGCGTTGTAGCTGACGAGACCCGCGTAGATCGAGGTGAGGATGCGCCCACCGCCGGTCTCGGTGGTCCCGAACGTGACCAGCGGGTTCTGCGGCTCGGTGCCGTTCGTGGTGATGATCGCGGAGGCATTGGAGCCTCCGCCCGTGTCGCCGTCGCCGCCGGCCGAGCAACCGGTCAGCGTGAGCGTGACGGCGGACACCAGCGCGATCGCGCCGACTCCCCAACGTCGTCTCGACATGTTTCCTCCTGGGTGACGGGTACGCGCTCGCAGACCGCGACGGTGAAACCACGCCGACGTCCGGAGCACGGGATATACAGCGACGATAAGCGTGCACGGGCCTCGTGGTCGCATCGAGCCCGAAACCGTTACATGTCGGCAATAATTCTCGCGCCGAGGTTGTCATCCTGCTCGCGCTGATGCGCCGGTGCTGCGCGTAGAGATCGGTGCGCCATCCCCGCGGGCTGACGACGAGGTGTCCTGGGCCTTCGATACTGACGAGAATGGTTCGAACAACCTCTGTAACGAAGGCCGGAGCACGGCTTCGACCCAGTGATGTAAAGTCGCGGTCAACCGCACGTCGCGGCCGAACCGACCGGAAGAGAGCAGCCGTGGTGGACGACGCCATCCTCATCTACGCGAGCACACTGGCCGCAGACATGCGCCACGTCATTCCTCACGACGTGCACGATCCGTTCCTGTACATCGAGATCGGCGGGGCTCCGCACGTGGCGATCAAATCGCTCGAGGCGGCGCGCATGCGCGATGTTCCCGGCATGACGGTCTTCCCCCTCGACGAACTCGGCTTCGACGACTTCCGCGCCGCGGGTCAGGACCCGGATCTCGCCGAACTGTCGACGCTCGTCGCGGCCTGCCGTCGACTCGGCGTGTCCGCGGCGGCCGTCCCGCCGACCTTCCCGCTCGAGGTCGCCGATCACCTGCGTGCGAACGGCATCGACGTGCAGGTCGACCGCGATCTGTTCGTGCAGCGTCGCCGGGTCAAGACGCCGCACGAGCTCGCCGGCATCCGTCGCGCTCAGGTCGCCGCCGAGGCCGGGGTCTCACTCGTCGCCGATGCGATCGATCGTGCGACGCTCGACGCCGACGGCGGTCTGGTGCTCGACGGTGTGCCGCTGACCTGCGAGGACCTGAAGGACCGCATCCGCGCCGTGTTCCTGCGCAACGGCTGCGAGGACGCCGGCATGATCGTGGCCCACGGCCCGCAGACGTGCATCGGCCACCACGCCGGATCGGGTCAGATCCTGGCCGGCGAACCGGTGACCGTCGACATCTGCCCGCGCGACATCGCGTCGGGTGGCAACTCGGACATGACGCGGACGTTCGTCAAGGGAGACATCGACGACGAGCTGGCGTTCTACTACGACATCGTCAAGAAGTCGTTCGACGCGACGCTCGCCGCCATCCGCCCCGGTCTGCCGGTCGCCGAGCTGCACCGCATCTCCTGCGAGCCCATCGAGGCGGCCGGTCAGCCCACGCAGCTGACGAAGAAGCCCGGCGAAGTCCTCGACGAGGGCTACTTCCACTCGCTCGGCCACGGCGTCGGCCTCGAGGTGCACGAGCCGCCGAGCCTCAACCAGAACGACGCCGTGCTCGTGGCCGGCGACGTCATCGCCATCGAGCCGGGGTGCTACCGACAGGGCTTCGGCGGCGTCCGCCTCGAGGACATCGTGCTCGTCACCGAGGACGGCTACGAGCTGATCTCGGACTACCCGTACGAGCTCACCCCGGTCTCGCTCCCCCGAGGCAAGTGACGGTGGCCCGCGATCCGCGGATCGACCGCGACGCCGCCGACATCGTCGGAAGCTGGCAGGATCTCTGCCGCTTCCCGACGGTCGCCGGCGACCTCGACGCGATCGGCCAGGCCGCCGACTGGATCGAGGAACGGCTCGCGCCCCTGATGGACCGCGTCGACCGGTACGAGATCCCCGGCTACGGGCCCGTGGTCGTCGGCTTCCGCGCCGGCGAGAGCGACGCTTCCCTGCTGCTCTACAACCACTACGACGTGCAGCCCGAGGGCGATCCGGCGCGTTGGTCCTCGCCCCCGTACGCCGCCGAGATCCGAGACGGAGCGATGTACGCCCGCGGCGCCTGCGACGACAAGGCGGATGCCGCGGGGCGCCTCGCGTCGTTGCGGCTGTGGATCGAGGAGCACGACGGCCGGACGCCGTTCGGCCTGATCTACCTCGCCGACCCCTGCGAGGAGATCGGGAGTCCCGGACTCGGCGACGTCCTCGCGGCCCACGCTCGCGAGCTCCGTGCCGATGCGTGCCTGTGGGAGAGCTACCTGCGTGAAGAGGACGGTCGCCCCGCCGTCGGCTTCGGCTGCCGCGGCTCGCTCGAGATCGAGCTTACGCTCGACATCCTCGCCTCGGCGCAGCATCCGTCCTACTCGTCCATCCTGCGGTCTGCGCCGCTCGAGCTCATGGCCGCCGTCTCCTCGCTGCGCACCGCGGACGGGCGCATCGCCGTCGCGGGTGTCCGTGAGAAGGCCCTCGTCCCGGACGCGCGCGCGGAACGTCGCACCGCGGACATCACGCTTCCGGGGCCCTCGATCGCTCGGCCCGGGGTGACCCCTCATCTCCCGGGGACGGCCGCGGAGCTCGCCACGCGTTTCATCTTCGAACCGTCCATCAGCCTGTCCGGCTTCGACCTCGACGAGGGTGTGCGTCAAAGCATCCCGGCCTCGGCGACGGCGCGCGTGCGATTCGGGCTCGTCCCCGGAATGGAGCCGGAGCAGATCGTCGACGCCGTCCGCGCGCACCTCGCCGAGCTGAACCCGGACGTCGTCCTCACCGTCGTGCGGTCGATTCCCCCGGCGTTCTCGCCCGTCGAGTCGGCGTTCGGCGATGCCGTTCTCCGTGCGGCCGGCAGCGCTTTCGGAGCCGAGCCGGTCGTGTACGACGTCATGACGGGCGCGGGCCCGGGTGCGCTGTTCCTCGAGCACCTCGGCGCTCCGATCATCTCCCCCACCGGCACGCTCCGACCCGCCGGCAACATGCACGGCTACGATGAGCACGGCTACGTCGAGGACTTCCTCGACCACGTGCATTTCACCCTCGAGGTGCTCCGCGAGCTCGAGCGGAGCGGCTTCGCGGACACCGCCCGGGGAGGGGTATGACGACCGATCCGACCCGTCTGCGCGCCCTTCTCGAACCCGAGCGCGAGGTGCTCGAGATCGACGACGTCGACCGGCGCATCCTGCACCGCCTGCACGAGGACGCCCGCGCCTCGATGCGGAGCATCGCGGCCGACGTGGGGATGTCGGCACCCGCGGTGGCCGAGCGGATCGCACGCATGGAGCGCGGTCACATCATCCGCCGCCACACGATCGAGCTCGACTGGGCCGCGCTCGGCTACCCGATGCTCGTCGTGATGCCGCTCCGGCTCACCGGCGATGCCGACGCGGCCGCCGTGCTGTCGGCACTGAAGGCCGTCGACGCGATGACCGAAGTGCTGGTGCTTGCTGCCGGCTACGACCTGATGGCCCGGTTCCGCGTGCGCGATCATGCCGACCTGCAGCGACTCCTCGTCGAGGAGGTCTGGCCGATCCCCGGGATCGACCGCGTCGAGACGATGCTCGCGATCGGTCGCCTGGCCGACCCCCAGCCGCTCGAACATGTCCTCGCGACCGAATCACCCACGCGCAAGCGCCGACGCCCGTGATGTCGACCTCACAGCTCTGACATCGCGGGGGGTTGAAGGATGATGCACGTGTCACGCACTCGTCTCTGGTGGGAGATCGCCCTCGTCCTGGCGGTATCCGTGGGTCGCTCGGCCTTCTTCTCGGTGCTTTCGCTCGTGCAGGCTCTCACGCGGGAGGCGAGCCTCGGCGAGCAGTCGACCTCGCTGAATCCGGGGGCCGCGACGATCGACCCGTGGTCGATCGTGTCTCAGGTGTTCTCGCATCTGTTCAACCTCGCGCCCGTCGCCCTCGCGATCTACTTCCTGTGGCAGCCCGGGTGCTCGGCGTTCCGCCGGATCGGCCTCGACTTCCGGATGTTCGGCCGGAACGTCGGCGGCGGCATCCTTCTGGTCGTGGTGATCGGGGTGCCGGGCCTTGGCCTCTACGCGCTCGGTCGCGCGCTCGGGATCACGGTGCAGGTGGGTGCCGCGCCCCTCGACGGCGCGTGGACCGCGATCCTGCTCCTGACTCTCGCTGCTCTCCGGGCCGGACTCACCGAGGAGGTCATCTTCATCGGCTACCTCTTCGACCGGCTGCGCCGCCTCGGCTGGAGCACGTGGACGATCATCCTGAGCACCGCGGCGCTGCGCGGGGCCTACCACGCCTACCAGGGCATCGGTCCGATCTTCGGCAACATCGCGATGGGCATCGTCTTCGGCTGGGTGTATCACCGCTGGGGGCGAGTCATGCCCCTCGTCGTCGCCCACGTGCTGATCGACCTCATCGCCTTCATCGGCTACCCGCTCGCCGTAGCCTGGTGGCCCGCCCTCTTCTGACCCACCCCGTCCGCGCCCTGCGTTTCCGCGAGACAGCACTTCCGCGCCGAGAGCGTGGCGTTCGCCCGCGGTTTCGGCGCGAAACTGACGTCTCGCGGGAGGGCAACCGGACCCGGGGCTCCTCCACAGCGCGGCTGGGACGACGCGCTGTGCCCGGGCGGGTGCGAGGGCGCGAGCTCGGTGGGCCGCCGGGTGCAGCGTGACCGGATGACTCATCGAATTCCCGTGTTGCGTCCATCGCCCGTCGCGCTGCTGCGCGCTCGCGGCATCCCGCACCCCGACCGAGCGGTCAGGGCCGGGGAGCTCGTGCCGGTGCGCCGCGGGGTGTACGCGCCCGCAGACGCCTGGAGGCAGCTCGCGCCCTGGGACCGCTACCTCGCGCGCGTGCACGCTGTGGCCCTGCTGCGCACCGGCGTCGTCTTCAGCCACGAGTCGGCTGCGGTTCTCCTCGGGATGCCGATCATCGGCGAGCCTGCGGAAGTGCACGTGCTCGCGGACGGCAGATCTACCGGAGGCGACCGGGGTGGGCTACGCGTCCATACGACCGACGACGCACGCGAGATCATCGAGATGGGGGCGATCGCACTCACGAGTGCCGCCGAATGCGCGGTCGATATCGCCCGCAGTCGACCCGAACTGCTCAGCCTCAGTGTCGCCGACGCAGCTCGCGCCTTTCCGGGTTCGGCGGCAGACCTCGTCGGCCTGAACGAGGTACGACGCAGCAGCCGCGGACGGCGCCTCGCCCGCTGGTCTCTCGAGCGCGCCTCCCCCGTGCCCGAATCGTCGCTCGAATCGGTCAGCCGTGGCGTCACGGAACTCCTGGGGTTCGACTCACCGGAACTGCAGGTCGTCATCGGCCCGGACCGCGTGGACTTCCGCTGGCCCGAGGACCGCATCGTCGGGGAGGCGGACGGCGACCTCAAGTACGACGGCAGATTCGGCGACGCCGCGGAACTCCTGCGCGCTCGACGCGACCGCGACGCTCGCCTCCGCAGGGCGGGCAGTCGCCACGTCCTCCACTGGGGCTGGTCGGATGCCGTCGAATTCGACCGGCTCGACAGCATCCTCACCGCCGCGGGGGTCCGCCGCATCCGGCCGCCGGATCTGGCCCGCCTCGTCCGCTCCCGCAGTGCGCTCCGCCCGAGTGCTCTCGGCGCGAGACTGCACTCTCGCGCCGAGAGCGCGGGCTGAACCCATCGTCTCGGCGCGACAGTGCTGTCTCGCGGGCGGAGGCGCGCGGAGGCGGGAGGCGGCGGGGTCAGGCGAAGGCGTCGGGCGGCGGGCAGGAGCACACGAGGTTGCGGTCGCCGTAGGCCTGGTCGATGCGGCGGACGGGCGGCCAGTACTTCGTGCGAACGAGGGAACGGACGGGGTAGACCGCCTCCTCGCGCGTGTACGGATGCCGCCACTCGCCCACCACGGTCGACACCGCCGTGTGCGGGGCACCGACGAGCGGGTTGTCGTCCGCGGGCCAGTCCCCCGCCGCGACGCGATCGGCCTCGGCCCGGATCGCGACCATCGCCTCGACGAACCGGTCGATCTCGGCGAGATCCTCCGACTCGGTGGGTTCGACCATGAGCGTTCCGGCGACCGGGAAGGACATCGTCGGGGCGTGGAAGCCGTAGTCGATCAGCCGCTTGGCGACGTCGTCGACCGTGATGCCGGTGCTTTCGCGCAGCGGACGCAGGTCCAGGATGCACTCGTGCGCCACGAGTCCGCCCTCTCCCGCGTACAGAACCGGGTAGTGATCCCGCAGCCGCGCGGCGACGTAGTTGGCCGCGAGCACCGCGGCACCGGTCGCCGCCCGCAGCCCGGCCGCCCCCATCATGCGCACGTACGCCCACGAGATCGGCAGGATCGACGCCGAGCCGTACGGCGCGGCCGAGACCGGTCCGCCGTCGAAGAGGAATCCGCCCGCGTGCTCGGCCCGCTGAGCGAGCGGATGCGACGGCAGGAAGGGCGCGAGGTGCGCCTTGGCGGCCACCGGGCCGACGCCCGGTCCGCCGCCGCCGTGCGGGATCGCGAACGTCTTGTGCAGGTTCAGGTGGGAGACGTCGCCGCCGAGGTCGCCGAAGCGCGCGTAGCCGAGCAGGGCGTTGAGGTTCGCGCCGTCGACGTACACCTGGCCGCCGGCGTCGTGCACCGCCCCCGTGATCGCGAGCACGTCGTGCTCGTAGACGCCGTGGGTCGACGGGTACGTGATCATCAGCGCCGCGAGCGCATCGGCGTGCGCGGCGATCTTCGCGCGGAGGTCGTCGAGGTCGACGTTGCCGGCCTCGTCGCACGCGACCACGATCACGCGCATCCCGGCCAGGACGGCCGAGGCGGCGTTGGTGCCGTGGGCCGACGACGGGATGAGGCACACGTCGCGCGCCTCGTCACCGCGGGAGCGGTGATAGCCCCGGATCGCGAGGAGCCCGGCCAGCTCGCCCTGCGATCCGGCGTTCGGCTGCAGCGAGACGGCGTCGTAACCGGTGACCTCGGCGAGCCACGACTCCAGCTGGTCGACGAGATCGAGGTATCCGCGCACATCGTCGGCCGGAGCGAACGGATGGACCCGCGCGACCTCGGGCCACGACACCGCCGCCATCTCGGTCGCCGCATTGAGCTTCATCGTGCACGAGCCGAGCGGGATCATGCCGCGATCGAGCGCATAGTCGCGGTCGGCGAGCTGCTTGAGGTACCGCATCATCGCCGTCTCGGACCGATGCGTGTTGAACACCGGGTGCGTGAGGTACTCGTCGTCGCGAGCGAGCGACGCGTCGGTGTGCCGTGCGGAGAGCGCGCCCGCGGCGAAGCCGAACGCGCGCTGCGCCGGGCCTCCGAAGGCCTGCGCCACCACGTGCAGATCGGTCGTCGTCGTGGTCTCGTCGACCGAGATGCCGACGGTGTCGGCGTCCCACCGCCACAGCTGATAGCCGCGGTCATGCGCGGTGGCGACGACCTCGTCCGCGCGACCGGGGACGCGGACAGTCAGCGTGTCGAAGAAGGTCTCGTGGACGACCTCGGCGCCGGCCTCGATCAGCCACTCGGCGAGGAGAGCCGCGCGTCCGGCGACGACCTCGGCGATCCGGCGGAGGCCGTCGGGGCCGTGGTAGACGGCGTACATCGACGCCATGACCGCGAGGAGCACCTGCGCAGTGCAGATGTTCGAGGTCGCCTTCTCGCGCCGGATGTGCTGCTCGCGGGTCTGCAGGGAGAGCCGGTAGGCGGGGTCGCCGGCGGCGTCGACCGAGACGCCGACGAGGCGCCCCGGCAGCTGTCGCTCGAGACCGGCGCGCACCGCGAGATAGCCGGCGTGCGGGCCGCCGAAACCCATCGGCACCCCGAAGCGCTGCGTCGTACCGGCCGCGACGTCGGCGCCCAGTGCGCCGGGCGAGCGCAGCAGGGTGAGGGCCAGCAGATCGGCGGCGACGACGACGAGGCCGCCGCGCTCCTGGACAGCGGCGATCGCACGGCTCGGATCGACGACACGTCCGGACGCGCCGGGGTACTGGATGAGGATGCCGAAAGCCTCCGGCAGCGCCGCCGCGTCGGCCGTGATCTCCACCTCGTGCAGCTCGATGCCGACCGCGTCGGCCCGGTGCGCCAGCAGAGCCTTGGTCTGCGGCAGCGCGTCGGCGTCGACCAGGAAGACCGACGAGCGGCTCTTCGACGCCCGGCGCGCGACGAGCATCCCCTCGACGACCGCCGTCGACTCGTCGAGCATCGACGCCCCGGCCGTCGCGAGACCGGTCAGGTCGGTGACCATCGTCTGGAAGTTGATGAGCGCCTCGAGCCGCCCCTGGGAGATCTCCGGCTGGTACGGCGTGTAGGCGGTGTACCACGACGGGTTCTCGAGGACGTTCCGCTGGATGACCGCGGGCGTGTGCGTGTCGTAGTAGCCGAGCCCGATCATCGACCGAGCCGACCCGTTCCGACCCGCGAGCGCTCGGAGCTCCGCGAGCGCCTCGTCCTCCGACGCGGCGGGCGGGATCACGCTGTCGGCCGGCGGAGCCGCGTGGATCGCCGACGGGACCGCTCGTCCGACGAGGTCGTCGAGAGCGTCGTAGCCGAGCGCGTCGAGCATGCGGCGCTGCGCCGCCCCGTCGGTGCCGATGTGGCGGGCAGCGAAGTCGGTGCTCATGCGTCTCCGCCGGTCAGCGCGGCGTAGGCGGCGCGATCGAGCAGTCCGTCGGCGTCGGCCGGGTCGACCTCGATGCGCAGCAGCCAGCCCTCGCCGAACGGCCCTGCGTTCACGAGCGACGGGTCGTCGACGACGGCGTCGTTGATCTCGACGACGCGGCCGCTCAGCGGGGCGTAGAGCTCGCCGACCGACTTCGTCGATTCGATCTCGCCGCAGACCTGATCGGCGGTGACGACGCTCCCCACGGCGGGCAGGTCGACGTACACGACGTCGCCCAGCTTCTCGGCGGCGAAATCGGTGATGCCGACGGTCGCGGTCGTGCCCGAGAGGTCGACCCACTCGTGCTCGGAGGTGTACTTCAGGGCGTCGAGATCGGTCATTTCTTCCTCCGGTAGAACGGCAGCGGGGTCACGGTGGCGGGGATGATGGTGCCGCGGACGTCGATGGCGAGCTCGGTGCCGGGCTGGGATGCCGCGGGGTCGACGTACGCGAGGGCGATGGGGTGGCCGAGGGTGGGGCTGAGCGCCCCGCTCGTGATCTCGCCGACGCGGTGGCCGTCGGCATCGATGACGGCGTAGCCGGCGCGACCGGCGCGGCGGCCCTCGGCCGCGAGACCGACGAGCACGGGAGCGCCGGCGTCCGATCGCTCGGCGAGTGCCGTCTTCCCGACGAAGTCGGCCTTGTCGTCGGCGACGGCGCGGGCGAGTCCGGCCTGCGTGGGCGTGACGGCGCGCGAGAGCTCGTGTCCGTACAGCGGCATCCCCGCCTCGAGACGGAGCGTGTCTCGCGAGGCGAGCCCCGCAGGCACCAGTCCGAACGGCGCGCCTGCCGCGAGCAGGGCGTCCCAGAGCCCCTCCGCGGCGGCGACCGGGATCATCAGCTCGAATCCCGCCTCGCCGGTGTAGCCGGTCGTGGCGATGACGACGGACCGGCCGTCGAACTCCGCGGTCGTGAAGGCGTAGTAGCCGAGCTCGGCGAGCGGCACGCCCGTCACCTCGATCTCAGCGACGGCCTGGACGACCTCGAGCGCGCGGGGGCCCTGCACGGCCACGAGCGCCATCTGATCGGTGATGTCGGTGATGTGCGGCACCTCGCCACCGACGACGAAGGCGAACGAACCATCGGCGCTGTCGACGCCCGGGGCGGGCCGGGACGCCCGCCAGGGTTCGACGGCGGCCGCGAGGGCGGTGGCGACGGCAGCGCGATTGCCCGCGTTGGCGATGACGAGGAAGGCCACGGGACCGGTGCGGTAGACGATGACGTCGTCGACGATGCCGCCGTCGGGCGCGAGCACGAGCGAGTACTTCGCCTTGCCCACCCGCATCGACGAGATGCGGCCCGCGAGGGCGTGGTCGAGGAAGCCGGCGGCATCGCCGTACTCGACCGAGAACTCGGCCATGTGCGAGATGTCGAACAGTCCCGCCGCGGCGCGCACGGCGTGATGCTCGGCGAGGTCGGACGTGTAGCGCACCGGCATGAGCCAGCCGCCGAAGTCGGTGAAGGAGGCGCCGAGGTCGGCGTGACGATGGTGCAGGACGGTGGAGCGGGGCTCTGACATGAGTTCTCCCGTGACGGGCGGGCGGATGCCGCGGCCACGGCATCCGGGAACTCCCCCTCTGTCTTGGGCCTGAGAGCTTCACCGGGGTCGCCTGCGCAGGCGGCACCCGGTTTTCACCGTGGGCGGATCTCGATCGAGATCGCTTTCCAGAGCGGCCGGACGTGCGCGGTACACGGACCTGAGAGATTGGCGGGGAGGCTTGCTCCTTCGGTGCCCGGCGGATGCCGGAGCTCTCCCGCGTGCGTCATGCGGCCTGTCTTCAGTTGCGCGATCAGCATAGCGGCACGGCGCCGCTGCGCCGAGACCCGAATGCGGTCAGGATGTGCAGCGGCCCGAGGATACGGCGGGCGAGCCGGCGTCCACGGATTCGAGAACCGGCAGCAGCTCATCGGTGGTCATCGCGTACCCGCGACGCTCGTCGTCGGCGCCGCGCGCGAACACGACACCGGCGATCGTCCCGTCGGCGGTGAGCAGCGGCCCGCCGGAGTTGCCGGGCCGGACGTCGGCGTCGAGGGCGTAGATCTCGCGCGGGGCCCGGCTGGCGTCGTAGATGTCGGCGACGGGAGCCACACCGACCGAGACGACGAAGGCCGACCCGCTCGTGAACGGTCCGCCGAGCGGGTATCCCTGGACGGCGACGGCCGTGCCCGCCGCGACCGGCGCGGTGATCGGGATCGGCGCGGCGGCGAGGTCCTGTACGGCGATGATCGCGAGGTCGTGGACCGGGTCGAACGCCACGACCCGTCCTTCGCGCGGGCTCTGGCCCGGCAGCTCGATGAGCGGAGCGTCGACTCCTGCGACGACGTGCGCGTTGGTGACGATGAGGTCGGAGCCGGCGACGAAGCCGGAGCCCGTCATCGACACGCCGCACGCGTAGGCGGTTCCGCTGATGCGGGCGACGGAGGCCGCGGCCCGCTCCAACTCGGGATCATCGAGCGCGACAGGCGGCGCCGTCGGCTCGACCTCCGGGCGCAGCAGCTCGCCGATGCGCGGGATCCCCTCGTCCACGACGAAACCGCGCACCTCGGCGAGCGCCGAGTCGACCGGGTCGGGCGTGAGCGCGTCGATGAAGCCGAGCACTCGGGACGACGCGACCGCGGTCGACACCACCGGCATCCCGCTCGCGGTGACGGCACCGGCCCCGAGGAGGAGCACGAGCGCGCCCGCGATCGTCGCCGCACCGGCACCGAGGAGCCGGTCGAGCACGCGCAGCTTCGCCCGCTCGACTCCGCGCCGCAGTGCCGCCCCCACGGCGGTGCCGAGCACCGTGACGAGCGCGATGATGCCGATCGCGCACGCGGTGAGCACGAGCGAGCGGTACTCCCAGTCGGCGACGCCCGGCGCGATCAGCGGGATCGCCCAGACCGCCAGCAGCGACCCGACGACGAGACCCGCGAGTGAGCCCGCGATGGCCACGAGGCCGCGCGTGGCGCCGATGGCGAGAGCGGCCACGAGGAGGATCACGACGAGAACGTCGACCAGCAGCACGGGACCTCCTCGGGTGGGTCTCCAGGGTACGCGGCGTCGCTGGGAGTACCCCGGTTTGCCCTTCGGGTGCGGCGCACCTTAAGATCGTTCTCGGAGGACTTATGGTCAAGATGACAAAAACCGACGACGGGGCGATCCGCGTCGCGGTGTCGACGGTGATCTTCAGCCTCCGCCACCGGGATGACGGCGCCGTACCCGACGTCGTCATGCCCCTCGTCCGGCGCACGCGCGATCCGCACGACGGGCAGTGGGCGCTGCCGGGCGGCTGGCTGCGCCGCTCCGAAGGACTCGAGGCCGCGGCATCCCGCACACTCGGCGAGACGACCGCCCTGGCCCCGCGCTACCTCGAGCAGCTCTACGCCTTCGGCGACCCCGACCGCTCCCCCTCCCGCGTCGTGTCGATCGTCTACTGGGCCCTCGTGCGCGAAGAGATCGCGGCGACTCCGCTCCCCGCGGACGAGAACGTCGCCTGGTTCGACGCGGCCGCGCTGCCGCCCCTCGCCTTCGACCACGCCCACATCGTCGACTACGCACTGTGGCGTCTGCGCAACAAGGTCGGCTACAGCCGCATCGCCCACGGCCTGCTGCCGGATCTGTTCACCCTCGCCGACCTCCGCGAGGTCTACGAGGCGATCGGCGGGAGGCGGCTCGACCCCGCCAACTTCCGCCGCCAGGTCGAGGGCTCGGGAACACTCATCCCGACCGACGACTTCCGCACGGGCAGCCACCGCCCGGCGCGCCTGTACCGCTACAACCACGACGTCGAGCTCGCCGACCGCGGCCCGCTCCCCGCGCCGAAGGACCCGTCATGACCTCGCCCCTCACCCTCATCCCGCGCCCCGACGACGCTCGTCCGCTCGACCCGAGCGTCGATCACGGCATCCAGGCCATCGTCACCGGCGCGTCGACGGCCGAGACGTGCACCACGGACCTGGCGGCCGGGCCGTGGGACTTCGACGTGCGGCCCGGCTACGGACCGGGCTCGTCGATGGGAGACGTCATCCCGACCGGCGCCCCGCGTCAGGGCGAGCTGCCCGCGCCGTACCGCGTCGCCACGGAGGCGGATCTCCACGACCGCATCCGTCGCGCGAAGGAGGCGCTCGGCGACCGGGTCGTCGTGCTCGGGCACTTCTACCAGCGCGAGGAGGTGGTCGTCCACGCCGACTACGTCGGCGACTCCTTCCAGCTCGCGGGGGCGGCGCAGGCGCACCCCGAGGCGGAGACCATCGTCTTCTGCGGCGTGCACTTCATGGCCGAGACGGCCGACCTGCTCTCACGCCCCGAGCAGGCCGTCGTCCTCCCGAACCTCGCCGCCGGCTGCTCGATGGCCGACATGGCCTCGATCGACGACGTCGAGGACTGCTGGGAGCAGCTCGCCGAGGTCTACGGCGACCTCGACACCCCCGACGCCGATGGCCTGCTCCCCGTCATCCCCGTGACGTACATGAACTCCTCGGCCGCGATCAAGGGCTTCGTCGGTCGCCACGGCGGCATCGTCTGCACGTCGTCGAACGCCCGGACGGTGCTCGAGTGGGCCTTCGCTCGGGGACGGCGCGTGCTGTTCTTCCCCGACCAGCACCTCGGACGCAACACCGCGAAGGCGATGGGCGTCCCGCTCGACCGGATGCCGATGTGGAACCCGCGCCGGCCGTGGGGCGGTACCGACGAGCAGACCCTCGCCGACGCGCAGGTCGTCCTCTGGCACGGGTTCTGCTCGGTGCACCGACGTTTCACCGTCGGGCAGATCGACAAGGCCCGTTCCGAGCATCCCGACGTCCGCGTCATCGTGCACCCCGAATGCCCGATGGAGGTCGTCGACGCAGCGGACGAGTCGGGCTCCACCGACTACATCCGCAAGGCGATCGCCGCGGCGACGACTCCGACGACCTTCGCGATCGGCACCGAGATCAACCTCGTCCAGCGGCTCGCCGCCGAGTACCCGCAGCACCGGATCTTCTGTCTCGATCCCGTGGTCTGCCCGTGCTCGACGATGTACCGCATCCACCCCGGGTACCTCGCCTGGGTTCTCGAAGAGCTCGTCGCCGGCCGCACGCCCAACCGGATCACGGTCTCGGCCGACGTCTCCGCTCCCGCGCGCGTCGCGCTCGACCGGATGCTGGCGGCCCGGCCGTGACCAGGCGCGTCGTCGTGATCGGGTCGGGTCTGGCCGGTCTCACGTGCGCGCTTCACGCGGCCGCGGCGGGCTGCCTCGTGACGGTCGTGACGAAGGCCGCGCTCGGCGACGGCAACACGGCACGCGCGCAGGGCGGCATCGCCGCCGCCGTGCTCCCCGGCGACTCGCCCGCAGCGCACGCGTCCGACACGCTCGGAGCCGGAGCCGGCTTCGCCGTCGAATCGGCGGTCGCCACCCTCGTCGCAGGCGCTTCGGCGGTCGTGCGCGAGCTGGTGACACGCGGCGTCGCGTTCGACCGCGACGCCACGGGCGTCCTGCGCGGAGGGCTCGAGGGTGCGCACTCGTTCGCCCGCATCCTCCACGCCGGCGGGGATGCGACCGGCGCCGCCATCCAGCAGGCGCTCTCAGCCGCGGTGCGCGACGCACCCGTCGAGCTGCTCGAGCACGCATTCGCGACCGATGTCGTCGTGCGCGGCGGTCGCGCCCGCGGGGTCGAGATCCTCGTCGGCGGACACCGCCGCACGCTTCCCGCCGACGCGGTCGTGCTCGCGACGGGCGGAGCCGGTCAGCTGTTCGAGCACACCACGAACCCCGCGGTCGCGACCGGCGACGGCATCGCGCTCGCCCTGCGCGCCGGTGCCGAGACGGCCGATCTCGAGTTCGTCCAGTTCCACCCGACCGCGCTGGCGGACGGCACACTCGTGTCCGAAGCCGTGCGCGGCGAGGGCGCGGTCCTGCGCGATGCCGACGGCCGCCGGTTCGCCCTCGACGCGCACCCGGCGGGCGAACTCGCACCGCGCGATGTCGTCGCCCGGGCCATCGCGACCGCCATGGCGCGGCAGCACGGCGCCCCCGTGCTGCTCGATGCCACCGGCATCCGTCCGACCCGCGCCGAAACCGCGGCGTTCCTGGCCGAGCGGTTCCCGACGGTCGACGCGGCCGTCCGCGCCCGCGGCTGGGACTGGTCGCGCGAGGGCGTACCGGTCACCCCCGCCGCGCACTATCTCATGGGCGGCGTGACGACCGACCTCGACGGCCGCACCAGCGTCCCCGGCCTCTTCGCGGTCGGCGAGGTCGCGCGGACGGGCGTGCACGGGGCCAATCGCCTGGCATCGAACTCGCTGCTCGAGGCCGCCGTGTTCGGTGCCCGGGCCGGCCTGGCCGTCGGCGACACCGGGGACACCGACGGGCCGGGGCCGGTGCGGATGCCGGCAGCCACGGTGGCGGGCGTCGCTGCGGTCACCGGTTCGACGACGCCCTCCGCCCTCGATCGATCCCCAGGACCGTTCTCCCGCCCGGAGCTGCAACGACTCATGTGGCGCGACGCCGGGCTCGCGCGCGACGCCGCCGGCCTCGAGCGCGCGGCCTTCCAGCTCGAGCGGTGGCACCGGAGCTTCGTTCCCGACGGGTCGATCGCTGCGCTCGAGGACGGCAACCTGCTCAGCGTGGCGCGTGCCGTGGTCGCCGCGGCGATCGCGCGCCCGACGTCCCTCGGTGCGCACCACCGCTCCGACGACATCCGCCGAGAAGAGGCCGCGTGATGCTGACCCCCGCCCACATCGCCCGTGCCGTCTCGGCCGCCCTCGACGAGGACGCGCCGTGGGGCGATCTGACGAGCGAGACGTTCATCCCCGCCGATGCGCGGGCGACGGCCCGGCTCGTGACGCGGGAGGACGGAGTGTTCAGCGGCGGTGCCGTGTTCGCGGCCGCCTTCACCCTCTCGGATCCGACCTGCGCGGTCGAGCAGCACCTCGCCGACGGCGCGCGCATGCGCGCCGGGGATGTCGTCGCCACGGTGGTCGGACCGGCGCGCGCGGTGCTCACCGCGGAACGGATCGGACTGAACTTCGCACAGCGCATGTCGGGGATCGCGACGCTCACTCGCCGCTACGTCGATGCCGTGGCCGGCACCGGCGTCCGCATCGCCGACACCCGCAAGACGACACCCGGTCTCCGAGCGATCGAGCGGGCGGCCGTCCGCGACGGCGGCGGATCGAATCACCGCTTCTCGCTCTCGGACGCCGTCATGGTGAAGGACAACCACCTGGGCGTGCTCGCCGGCGCCGGGCCCGGCGATGTGACCGCGGCCCTCCGAACGGCGATCGCCCGACTCCCTCACACGACCCACGTCGAGGTGGAGGTCGATCGCATCGAGCAGATCGAGCCGGTGCTGGCAGCCGGCATCCACACGATCATGCTCGACAACTTCTCGCTCGACGACCTTCGCCGCGGCGTGGACCAGGTGGCCGGTCGCGCCGTGGTCGAGGCATCGGGAGGCGTGAGACTCGACACCGTGCGCGCGATCGCCGGGACAGGCGTCGACGTGATCTCGGTCGGTGCTCTCACGCACTCGGCCGCCGCCCTCGATCTCGGCCTCGACCTCGCCGTGAGCGCGTCGTGAGCGCGTCGTGAGCGCGTCGTGAGCGCGCTTCACGCACGAGCCGGTCGCGCCTGATGCTCTACCTCGATCACGCGGCGAGCGGGCCGGTGCGACCCGAGGTGCTCGAGGCGATGGCACCCTTCCTCACGCGCCGCTACGGCAACCCGTCGAGCGTCCACGGATACGGCGAGGACGTCTCGTCGGCGCTCGAGGACGCCCGAGCGCGCGTCGCTCGCGTCGTGGGCATGAGACCGGGTGACATCGTCTTCACCTCCGGCGGCACCGAGGCGAACAACCTCGCCGTCGCGGGCATCACCCTCGGCGCGCGCGGGCGCACACCCGGACACGTGGTGACTACCGCGGTCGAGCACGAATCGGTCCTCGCGGCGTGCGATCACCTGCGGCGCCTGCACGGCTACACGATCACCGTGCTCCCCGTCGACGGCAACGGTCGTGTCGACCCGGATGCCGTCGCCGCGGCGGTCCGCGACGACACCGCCCTCGTGAGCGTGGGCTGGGCGAACAACGAGACCGGCACGGTCCAGGACCTGCCGGCCGTCGTCGCCGCGGTGGCAGCCGCGGGCCGGCCCGTGCCGGTGCACAGCGACGCCGTGCAGGCGGCGGGATGGCTGCCGCTCGGCGGATCGGGGGTCTCGGCGCTCTCGATCACCGGGCACAAGCTGGGCGCACCCGCCGGCACGGGTGTCGCGGCGATCCGCGGCCGGATCCCGCTCGAACCCGTCATCCACGGCGGCGGTCAGGAGCGGGGCAGACGTTCGGGGACGCAGAACGTCGCCGGCGCCGTCGGCATCGCCCGCGCCCTCGAGCTGGCCGAGCACGAGCGGGCGGATGCCGCCGCGTCCGCCCGCTCGGTGCGCGACGCGTTCGGCGCGCAGGTGGTGGCCGAGGTGCCCGGGGCCCGTGTGACGGCGGCGGGTGCCGAGCGCCTGCCGGGCCTGATCGCCTTCACCTTCGCCGGCGCGTCGGGTGAGGCCGTCCTGCTCGAGCTCGAACGACGCGGGATCGTGACGAGCAGCGGCTCGGCGTGCGCGGCGGGGAGCTCCGATGCCTCGCACGTGCTGCTCGCGCTCGGCCTCGACGACGACGCCACGCGCACCGCGGTCCGGTTCTCCTTCGGCCGGACTCCCGCACCCGACCCCGCCGGGCTCGCGTCGTCGCTGGCTGCGGCGGTGGCGGCATCCGTCGCGGCAGTACGATCGGGTCCGTGAGCACGCCCGTCGTCACCGTCGTCGTTCCCGGTCGCGACATCGCCCCCTACGCGGGAGCGGCGCTCGATTCCCTCCGACGGCAGACGCGCGCCGACTGGCGAGCCGTTCTCGTCGACGACGGGTCGCTCGACGGCACTCCGGCGATCTTCGACGAGGCGGCCGAGGCGGACACGCGATTCAGCGTCGTCCGCAACGAGCGTCCGCTCGGTCTGGGCGCCGCGCGCAACCTCGGCCTGGATCTCGTCGATACCCCCTTCGTCGCGTTCCTCGACGCCGACGACCTCTTCACGCCGACGGCGATCGAGCGCCTCGTCGGCACGCTCGACGCCTCGGGCTCGGACTTCGTCGCCGGAGCCTACGTGCGGCTGCGTCCCGTCGGCGAGGAGTACGAGCCGGGAATCGTGCAGCCGTGGGTCGCCGCGGCCACGGCCCCCGAACGGCTCGGCACGACCCTCGCCGATCATCCGGCGGCGTCGGGCAACATCGTCGCCTGGTCGAAGGCGAGTCGGATCGAGTTCTGGCGACGGCACGGCCTGCGCTTCCCCGAGGGCCGGCTGTACGAGGACCAGGTGCTCGCACAGCAGATGTACACGCGCGCTCGCGCCTTCGACGTCATCCCCGATGTCGTCGTGCACTGGCGCGAGCGCGCCGACGGGTCGTCGATCACACAGCACCGCGAGCGGCTCGCCGTGCTGCAGGACTATCTCGACGGGCTGCGCGGCGGCCTCGCGGTGCTCGACGCCGCCGGGGCGCACTCCGCGAGTGCCGCGCGCGTCGATCTCATCCTCCGGATGGACCTGCCGCCGCTCGCGGGCATCGCCGCCCGGCATCCGGATGCCAAGTATCGCCGTCTCGTGGGGTCGATCGTGCGCGACCTGCTGGCCCGCGGCGACGAGCCGGCTCGTGAGGAATCCGCGTCGGCGGAGCTGCTGCGCGCGGCCCGACTGTGGTGAGCCGACGCGACCGGGAATAATCGGAAGGCGGACGTCGTTGCGTCGGCCGGGACCCGGCCTCGAGAGCGCGCGTCCGTCAGCACCGGAGGAGACCCCATGGCCGCCGCGCCCTCATCGACGACCACCGCATCCACACCCGGTTCCGTATCGAGCGTCGTGTCGCCCGAGGCCAACCGCGTCATCTGGCTGCTGCTGGTGGCCGCCTTCGTCGCGATCCTCAACGAGACGACGATGGGCGTCGCCATCCCGCACCTCATCGGCGACCTCGGCATCACGGCCGTGGCCGCGCAGTGGCTGACGACGGCGTTCATGCTGACGATGGCGGTGGTCATCCCGATCACCGGGTTCCTGCTGCAGCGGTTCACGACGAGGGTCGTCTTCGCGACGGCGATGAGCCTGTTCTCGACGGGCACGCTCATCGCGCTCCTCGCCCCGGGCTTCGAGGTTCTGCTCGTGGCCCGCGTCGTGCAGGCTTCGGGAACCGCGATCATGATGCCGCTTCTGATGACGACGCTCATGACCGTCGTGCCGGCGCACGCGCGCGGACGCATGATGGGGCGCGTCAGCATCGTCATGTCGCTCGCCCCGGCGATCGGCCCGACCCTCTCGGGCTTCCTGCTCGACACCCTCAGCTGGCGCTCGATCTTCGGCGTCGTGCTGCCGATCGCGCTGGTCTCACTCGGCATCGGGGTGCGCTGGATCCACAACCTCGGCGAGACCCGCCGCGCGCCGCTCGACGTCGCATCCGTCGTCCTGTCGGCCTTCGGCTTCGGCGGCCTGGTCTTCGGACTGAGCCAGATCGGCGGCGCGGGCCACGGCGGGGGCGACGCCGCAGCGGCGGGGGGACCGACGATGGCCCTCGTGATCGCCCTGTCGGTGGGCGTCCTCGGACTCGCCGCGTTCGTGTGGCGCCAGCTCCGGTTGCAGCGCATCGACAGCGCTCTGCTCGATCTGCGCGTGTTCCGTTCGCGCAACTTCTCGCTCTCGGTCGCCCAGCTCGCGGTCATGTCGATGGCGTTCTTCGGAACCATCACGCTCCTGCCGCTCTACATGCAGAACGTCCTCGGCCTGAGCGCGCTGGAGTCCGGACTCATCGTCCTTCCCGGCTCGCTCGCGATGGGCATCGCCGGACCGTTCATCGGCCGCATCTACGACCGGTGGGGCACGCGCGTGCTCCTCGTTCCCGGGGCGGTCATCGTCACCGGCATCCTTTGGACCTTCACGACGCTCTCCGAGTTCACGCCGGTGTGGTTCCTGCTCGCCCTGCAGACCGTGCTCTCGCTCGGCCTCGCGATGTCGTTCACGCCGCTGTTCACGGCGTCGCTCGCGTCGCTCGAGCCGCGCTTCTATTCCTACGGCAGCGCGATCGTCTCGACGCTGCAGCAGGTGGCGGGAGCAGCGGGGATCGCGCTGCTCATCACCGTGATGGCCGGGACGGCCGCGGCTGCGGGAGACCCGGAGTCGGTGGCGGCCGGTGCAGCGGGTGCGCGTGCGGCATTCCTCGTGGCGGCGATCATCGCGTCGCCGCTGATCGTGGGGGCACTCCTCATCCGCAAGCCTGCGGACTCGCCGGCCGGGGTTCCCGCCGGGCACTGACGGGGGCACGCGTGACGGGCGTGGCCTCCCCGCCGGAGGCTCAGTCGGCCGAGCAGCATCCTCCGCCGCAGCACGAGGAACCCTCGGGGGCGGCGAGCAGGTTCTTCTCGTCGGGAACCGGCTGGAGGGTCTGGGGCTTCGAATCGGATGCCGTGGACATACCGCCATCGTAACCCCGCGCGGCACCACGCGGTGCCGGACGTGTCAAGGCGGTCGAAGCCGGCCGAGCCGGTGCGTAGCGTCGTGTACATGAGCACTCTCGATGGCAAGAAGATCGCATTCCTGGCAACCGACGGCTTCGAGGACAGCGAGCTGACTTCGCCCTGGCAGGCGGTGACGGATGCCGGCGCGACGGTCGTGCTCGTCGCTCCCGAGGCGGGCGAGATCACCGGCAAGAACGGTCATTCGCAGAAGGTCGACCTCGTCTCGGCCGATGCGGATGCCGCAGACTACGATGCGCTCGTCCTGCCCGGCGGTGTCGTGAACGCCGACAACCTCCGCCTCGACACCGACGCCGTCCGATTCGCGAAGGACTTCTTCGCGCAGCACAAGCCCGTCGGCGCGATCTGCCACGCGGCCTGGATCCTCACGGAGGCCGACGTCCTCTCCGGACGGACGCTGACCAGCTTCCCGAGCCTGCGCACCGATCTGATCAATGCCGGCGCGACCTGGGTCGACGAGGAGGTCGTCGTCGACGAGGGACTCGTCTCGAGCCGGACGCCGGATGACCTCCCCGCGTTCAACGCGAAGGTCGTCGAGGAGGTCTCCGAGGGCACCCACTCGGGCCAGACCGCCTGATCGGCCGGGGCGCCCGCGCCCTGCTCCGCACCCGCGGGTCAGGGCGCCACCGCGACGCGCAGGTCCGGCCGGCGCCGAGCGAGGTCGATCGCCTCGTCCAGGCGCGCGAGCGGCAGGGGCGGAGCGACGACATCGGCGAACGGGAATCGCCGCGTCGCGGGGTTGCGGACGAAGGCGACGGCTTCCCTGAGATCGTCGTGTGTCGGGACGGCCGGCGCAGTGGCGGCATGGGCCGTGACGACACCCCGCGGTCCCCCGGCGACGGCCGTCGCCGAGACGGTGGCGGATGGTTCGCCGCTCCGGACGCTCGACGCACCGAAGCGAACCGCCAGCGTGCGGGTTCGCGCGTCGGCGGAGGCGGCGTCGACGATCGCGCCGCGGTCGGCGGCCATGGCCACGAGCGCGAGGGCCGCGAGTCCGTCGCCCGCGACGCTGACCCGGGACCCGGCGAGTTCGACGGCCTCATCGAGTTCCCGGGCGACAGCCACGGCCCGCGCGATCGCCCCCGCCGCCGGGGCGAGCAAGCACGCGGCAAGCGTCTCTCCGACGCGGACGATCGGGACATCGGCGCCGAGGTGGACGTGGGTCGCGAACGCGCCGACGAGCTCCCGATGCGCCGCGATCCGCTCGCGCGGGCCCGCTCCGCTCACGACCCGCTCACCGAGCTCGAGCGCGCGGCCGTCCACGGCGGGCGCGGGCGCGCCGACCGCGGCGACGCGGCCGACGAACTCCGACCCGAGCACCGTGGGCATCGGCGGTGACGCTCCGCCGTCGTGCGCGGCGACATCCTCCTCCGCGACGGTGGCGAGTTCCACCCGGAGCAGCACCTCGCCCGGTGCGAGCGAGACGCCGGGCACGGCGATCGTCTCGTGCGGGCGTCCGGGTCCCATCCAGGCGCGTGCGATGGCTGCGGGGCGCAGCAGCACCTCCGAGCGCGCGGCGGAGACGACCGCGGCCGCTCGACTCCGCGCAGGGGTGGGGACCGCCATCTGTGCTCCTTCGCCGGTGGATGCGGTCAACTGTTGCAGTGCCGAGAGAGGCGATCGGCCCCCGCGCCCACCGTTCGGCAGTTGTTCACCGAATCGTGGGCGGCCCGTCTTTCAGCGGCCGCAGCTAGGCTGAGCACGCACGCCCGCACGCAGAGGACTCCCCCATGAAGATCGTCGATTCCGCCGACTGGCGCGATCAGTTGAGCTACGAGACGCCTTACCGTGTGGACGAGGTGATCCCCGGAGATCCGGCTCGCTGCGCGGGCTGCCCGGCCGACGCCGAACCCATCGACCGTTCCGCGCTGTGGGCCGTGAAGCACCGGCATCCCACCAACCACGGGGGCTACGTCCGGTTCTACTGCGCCGACCACCTTCCCGCGCGGCCGGCCGCGCCGGTGGCCCCCGCCGCTAAGCCGGCAGCGCGGCGCGCCGCTCCGCGCGCGACGGCGCGGGCATCGTCGCCGCAGCGCACCACCCCCGCGAACCGCGCCGACGTCGTTCGGGCGATGTGCCCGGACTGCTTCGTCGAGGTGTCCGCCGCGGGCGAGTGCGGAGTCTGCGGCATCCGGATCTGACGGTGTCGTTCCCGACCGCACGGTGGTGCCGATCACGCCGCGGCCGAGCGCTCTGCACGCGACCGACCGGCCACGCCGGGCTCCATAACCGGATGGGCACGTCGCAGATGTGGTCGGAAACCGAGGCCGACCCGCTCGCCTGCCCCGGTGCCGGGTCGGCCGAACGGGCGGCGCCGCCTCTCCCCGACGGTTTCCCGTTCGGGCGAGCGCTGTGCCCCGAGTGCACGGGCTTCGTCGCTCTGGAGCGCAGCCGACTCGCGCCGCACGACGCCTACCGCGCCGGCGATCCCGTTGAGGACGCGCGGCGGGCGGAGTGGTTCAACAGCGTCGGCTGGAACTGAATCGGGCGGTCGAGAGCGGCCGCGCTCATTCCTGCCGGTTCGGGACCGAATGCGGCATGTTGAGCTCATCGGGATCGACCTCGACGTCTCCGACGTCGTCCGGTCCGCCGGTTCCCGGCCGGGTGCGGATGCGATCGTCGGGCACGTCGTCGTCGGGGCTGGTCGCCGCCTCGTCCTGCTTCTCCCGCGTCTCGGTGTCGCTGCCGGGCGTGTAGCGCATGTCCTTCCGGACCGCGTCGGGCTCCGCCAGCGGTTCCTGGCCGCTCGCCGACAGGGGTTCCTGATCGCTCATGGTCTCGCCTTCCCGCCGGGTGCTTCCCGATCGAGGACGACGCTACGTCGTCGCGGTGCGGCGGTTCACGGCGCTTGACCGCACGCGGGGGGCGTGTGATCATCGACCCCCCCTAGGGCATGGCAGTGGAGAAGGCAACAGCACGACAGCGTGCGGCAGCGACGGCGACCATGGGGCCATGAGACGAATCACGTACGCGGGCGACACGGTGATCACGACGGACGATGTGGCGGCGGCGCTGGTCGAACTCACGGCAGCGGTCGCCAACTACGGGCGTGCCGAAGCCGTCCGCATCCCGATCGTCCTCGAGGAGTCGGGCCGCACCGACGAGGCCGAGCTCGTGATCGGTGTCGGCAATGATGTCCTGTCCGCGCCGGTCTCGTGGACGGACGACGAGCCGGACTTCTCGGAGGGCGCCGAGTCGCTGCGGATGCACGAGAGCTACCCCCGTCGTCAGACCGGTGCGCACCTGTATCCGGTCGACGAGGTTCCCACCCAGTGGGACCCCGACCTCGAGGGCTTCCGCGACGCCTGAGCCCCGCGGACTCTCGGCGCCGACGGGGCGCGTACGCTGTCTCCCGTGCGAGCGGTGGTGATCGAGGCGCCCGGTGGTACGCCGACGGTGCGGGAGGTTCCCGATCCCGAGACGCCTGCCGACGGGGTTCTCGTCGAGGTGCACGCCACCGGCCTCTGCCGCAGCGACTGGCATGCGTGGGCGGGGCACGACGACGTCGGACTCCCCTACGTACCGGGTCATGAGTTCGCCGGCATCGTCGCGGCCGTCGGCGCCGACGTGCGTGGCTGGAACGTCGGCGACCGGGTCACGGCGCCATTCGTCAACGGCTGCGGCGCGTGCGATTGGTGCCGTGCGGGCGACGCGCAGGTATGCCCGGCTCAGCGACAGCCCGGGTTCACCGACGCCGGCTCGTTCGCGGAGCGCGTGGCGGTCTTCGCCGCCGAGACGAACCTGGTGCGGGTGCCCGACGATGTGCCGCTTTCCGCGGCGGCGTCGCTCGGATGCCGCTTCGCGACCGCTTTCCGTGCCCTGACGGCTCGAGCGCGGGTGCAGCCCGGCGAGTGGGTCGCCGTGGTCGGTGCGGGCGGGGTGGGACTGAGTGCCGTGATGATCGCACGCGCGCTCGGAGCGCGCGTGGTGGCGGTCGATCGATCGTCCGCCGCTCTGGATCTGGCTCGCCGAGTCGGCGCAGAGGCGACGGTCGCGGCCGGGATCGCGGACGACGTCGCGGCGGCGGTCGTCGCGGTCACCGGCGGTGGCGCGCACGTCTCCGTCGATGCGGTCGGCAGCGAGCGGACCTGCGCCGGCGCCGTGCTCTCGCTGCGCCGGCGTGGTCGGCACGTGCAGATCGGGCTTCTCGCCTCGGAGGACGGGCTGACGCCGGTCGCCCTCTCTCGAGCCGTGGCGTGGGAGCTCGACCTGCTCGGGAGCCACGGGATGGCGGCGCGAGACTATCCGGCGATGCTCGAGCTGATCGCCGGTGGAGCACTGCGGCCCGCCGACCTCGTGTCCCGGACCGTCGGGTTGGCGGAAGGCGCAGCGTTGCTGCCGTCGATGGTGGATCGGCCCGCTGGCGGCATCACGATCATCGACCCGCGGCGGTGACGAGGCGCCGGGGCGCGGTCAGCTCCAGCGAGCCCGCCCCTGCGAGGCGTCGTCGATGCGGACGCGGAGGCGCGCGAGGCGCTCGTCGTCGATCTCGACGGTGATGGTGACGTCACGGTGGTGATCGGCGGCGAGCGGAGTCACTCCGGCGTTGTCGATCTCACGGCGCACGACGCCCTCGATCGCGTAGGGAATCGTCACGCTGACGACCGAGGTCCGGACGAGTCGGATCCGCTCGACGCCGTCGAGCGCGTCGGCGACGGCCTGGGTGTAGGCGCGGACGAGCCCGCCGGCACCGAGCTTGACGCCGCCGAAGTAGCGGACGACGGTGGCGAGCACGCCCTCGAGCTGCTGGTGGCGGAGCACCTCGATCATCGGACGCCCGGCCGTTCCGCTCGGCTCGCCGTCGTCGTTCGCGGACGAGTGACCGCCCGCGAGGAACGCCGAGCAGACGTGACGCGCATCGGGATGCCGACGTCGGAGATCGGCGATGCGGGATGCCGCTTCGTCGCGGTTTGAGAGGGGTTCGACGCAGCCCAGGAAACGGCTCTTGCGGACCACCAGCTCGCTCGTAGCGGCAGTCGACAGCGTGAAGGCCATGCCCGCTCCCCCGCGCTCGTCTCGTCTCCCGTGATCGGGCTCCGCGCCACACAGCCCGGCCGGCCACCCGCCGACTCTACCCGTCCGCCCCTCCCGCACCGTGAGCCTCGAGCACGGCGACGGGTCCGAACCGTGGGCGCGTTGGAGTGGTTTCGACTCGCCGGGGCTCGCTCGAAGCCTGGGAGCGGGGCGGGCAGCTGTCAGAACGGGGGTGGTGGTTCGGGTGGGGGTCGTTCGGCGACGAACTCAGGCGTGAAGCAGACCGATGGAACAGCAAGATCTTCGCGGTAGATGCGCCCGGTGGGTGAGGTCCATTGGATCACCCCGGCGCCGAGTTGAACGACGAGCCAGTCGGTGAACTGCTTCATCGAGTGGTGCCGTTGGCACAGGTTGCACAGGTTCGACTCGCACGTCGGCCCACCCAGGGCGTGATCGATCGAATGGTCCAGTTCGCACCGGATCGCGGGGAGGTGGCATCCCGGCCACCGGCAGTGTCGGTCGCGGGCTTGCAGCATCCGGCGGAGCGCGGCCGGTGGCCGGTACTGATCGACACGCGTCACGGTCTTCGTCGTCGCGTCCAGGTAGACCCGGTCCCACAGGGCGGCATCCCCGGCCAGGGTGCGGGCAGTGTCCGCGTCGATCAGGCCCGCGCCGACGAGTTCGGCGGCGCGGTCGTCCTTCCCTGCGAGGGTGTCGGCGGTGACGACGAGCTGCACGCGCGCGCGGATCGCCCCGAGCGAGGTCTTTCCGTCCCTCCCGTGCGTGGGGTCTATTGCGGGTCCGCCGGTCAGGCCCAGATCGCAGAGCACGTCCGCTCGGACCTGCTGACGGGTGCGCGTATCGGGCTCGTGCTCCTCGCCCGCCGCGCGAGCATCCACGGCCGCTTCCTTCGCCGCATCGATCGTCGACACCGCCATCTGGTTGAGCCGATCGTCGATCGCGACCAGCAGCGTCGTCGCGCCGCGGAGTGTGAGCTCCGACATCCCGTCACCCAGGTCACGCAGGAACACGCCCCGATCGGCGACAGCCGCTTTGTGGCGTTCCGCGAGCGTGCGGGCGGTGAAGTGCTGCGCCAACGACTCCAATGCCGGGCGGACCCGCGCTGGCACATCCCGTTCGGCGACGGCGATCGCGGCTTCCTGCCATTCCTCGTGGTTCTCCTCGGGGATGTTCCGGCCGAGCTTCACCACATCGTCGACATGCTTGGCCGTGAGCCGGCCCTCTTCCCACGCGGCGAGCACGAGCGGGTTCCCATCGACGATCTCCAACGCCCGCCCGATTTCGTTCTGCACACGCCGATCACCGCATCGCGCGATCGCGGCGAACTCCGCCGCGACGGCCCGCAGCTGCATGTCCGTCTCACGACCCAACAGGCCGTTCCGCCGCGACATCGACAGCGCCTCACGACCGAGGACAGCGAGCTTCCGCAACCGAGCGACCTCGACGGCATCCTGCGAACGAAGCAGCCCCTCGGCGCCGTCGAGCTCGACGCGGATGCGCGCCCACGACTCCTCGTCGCTGCTCGATGGGTTCGTCCGCATGTTCGCCATTTTGCCATGGGGCACCGACACGACACTCGATCACCTCCTCGATCTGTCGACGACGCGACGCTCGATGCCGCTGGGGAGGAGGTGTCCATCGGCCGGACACGCTCGCGCTCGTGGTCAGACGTTGAAGCGGAACTCCACGACGTCGCCGTCCTGCATGACGTAGTCCTTGCCCTCGAGGCGCGCCTTGCCCTTGGAGCGGGCCTCGGCGACGGAACCGGTCGCGACGAGATCGTCGAACGAGATGACCTCGGCCTTGATGAAGCCCTTCTCGAAATCGGTGTGGATGACACCGGCCGCCTGCGGGGCCTTCCATCCCTTGCCGATCGTCCAGGCGCGAGCCTCCTTCGGGCCCGCCGTCAGATACGTCTGCAGTCCGAGCGTGTCGAACCCGATCCGCGCGAGCTGGTCGAGACCCGACTCGTCCTGTCCGGTCGACGCGAGCAGCTCCGCCGCCTCCTCCGGGTCGAGGTCGATGAGCTCCGACTCGATCTTCGCGTCGAGGAAGACGGCCTGCGCGGGAGCGACGAGAGCGGCGAGCTCCGCCTTGCGGGCGTCGTCGGTGAGCACGGCCTCGTCGACGTTGAAGACGAAGATGAAGGGCTTGGCGGTGAGGAGGCCGAGTTCCGCGATCGGCGCGAGATCGAGGGCCGATCCCGACAGCAGCTCGCCGCGCTGCAGCGCATCCTGAGCCGCCTTCGCCGCCTCGAGCACCGCGGGGTCGAGCTTCTTGCCGCGCACCTCCTTCTCGTAGCGGGTGATCGCCTTCTCGAGGGTCTGGAGGTCGGCGAGCTGGAGCTCGGCGTTGATCGTCTCCATGTCGTTCTGCGGGTTGACCGCGCCCTCGACATGCACGACGTCATCGTCGGCGAACCCGCGCACGACCTGCGCGATCGCGTCGGCCTCGCGGATGTTGGCGAGGAACTGGTTGCCGAGTCCCTCGCCTTCCGACGCTCCGCGGACGATGCCGGCGATGTCGACGAACGACACGGCAGCGGGCAGGATGCGCTCCGACGAGAAGATGCCGGCGAGCACCTGCAGGCGCGGGTCGGGCAGGTTCACGACGCCCACATTCGGCTCGATCGTGGCGAACGGGTAGTTCGCCGCGAGAACCTGATTCTTGGTCAGCGCGTTGAAGAGCGTCGACTTGCCGACGTTGGGGAGACCGACGATTCCGATGGTAAGAGCCACGGGAGTCCAGTCTACGCGGGTGGCCTCCCCCCTCCGCGTGCCCGCCCGTCGCGAATCCGGCGCGCCTCCGCGACGACATGCGGCGCCCGGGTGACTCTTGAGGCGTGCCCCTGGACTTCACCGCGATCGACTTCGAGACGGCGAACTCCTCGAGCGCCTCGGCCTGTTCGGTCGGTCTGGTGAGGGTGCGAAACGGCGAGGTCGTCGCCTCGGCCGGCTGGCTGATCCGGCCTCCCGCCGGGCACGACAGGTTCTTCGACATCAACGTGTCGATCCACGGCATCACCCCCGACAGAGTGCGCTCCGCGGCCACGTGGCGGGAGCAGCTGCCCGACCTCCTCGCCTTCATCGGCGACGACGTCCTCGTCGCCCACAACGCGGGGTTCGACGTGGCGGTCCTGCGTCGCGCATGCGAGGCGACGGCGGCGGCTCTCCCGGCCATCCGCTCGCTCTGCAGCGTCCAGCTCGCCCGCAAGACCTACCAGCTCGACTCCTACCGACTGCCGCTGGTCGCCGCAGCCGTCGGCTTCCTCGACTTCGCCCACCACGATGCCCTCGCCGATGCCCTCGCGTGCGCGCACATCGTGATCGACGCCGCGGGACGTGCGGGCGCCTCGGACGTCGTGGAGCTCGCGATGCTCCTCGGCGTGCGCATCCCCGAGCACGACGCCCTCGTGGCAGCCGAGTTCGCGACCGCCTGAGTTCGCTTCGTCTGCCGGTTCACCGGCCGACGGCTCGCCTCGAGTGCGATGTCGGACCCCGCGGGCATCATGGCGGCATGGACGCGTTCCCGCTGATCGTCATCGCTCTGCTGTGTCTGGCCGCCGGCGCCGCCGCAGGCTGGTTCGCAGCGACCGCGCGAATGAGTCAGCACACGGCGGCAGCCCGCGCCGACGCTGAGGCGCGCGCCGCGGTCGCCCGCGCCGAGCGAGACGCCCTTGCCGAGCAGCTCGATCGCCAGCGCGAACTTCAGCGCGAGTTCGGCGCACAGTCCCGGGCGGAACAAGCGGCTCGCGATGAGCGCGAGCGACGCGAACAGGCCGTGCTGCGCGCCCTCGCACCGGTGCAGGAGTCGCTGCAGGCCATGCAGCACAAGGTCGAGACGCTCGAACGCGAGCGCAGTGAGCAGTACGGCTCCGTCGCCGAGCAGCTCCGTCTCGCGCGCGAGACGGATGCCTCCCTCCGGGCAACGACGGAATCGCTCGCGGGAGCGTTGCGCTCGAGTGCGACCCGCGGCGTCTGGGGTGAGACCCAGTTGCGTCGGATCGTCGAGTCGGCCGGGCTCACCCGATACGTCGACTTCGAGACGCAGACGACGATCGCGACGGATGCCGGAGCCGGCCGTCCCGATCTCGTGGTCCGGCTCCCCGGCGACAAGGCTCTGGCCGTCGACGCGAAGGTGCCGCTGGACGCCTACCTCGAAGCGAGCGCGATTCCGGTCACCGCGCAAGGCGACGACGGCGCGCGTCGCAAGGCGCTTCTGGGTGCGCACGTGAAAGCCGTCCGCGCGCATGTCGATGCGCTCGCGAAGAAGACCTACTGGGCGGGGCTGTCGACGAGCCCCGAGTTCGTCGTCTGCTTCATCCCCAGCGAGTCCCTGCTCGCCGCCGCCCTCGACGAGGACCCGGCCCTGCTCGACTACGCCTTCAGCCGACGTGTCGCGCTCGCCTCTCCGGTCAACCTCTGGGCCGTCCTCAAGACCGTCGCCTACACCTGGACGCAGCAGAACGTCTCGGATGACGCGCGCCGGCTCTTCGACCTCGGCACCGAGCTCTATCAGCGTCTCGGCGGTCTGGCGACGCATGCCGGCGAGTTGCGCCGCGCCATCGAACGCACCGTCGAGTCGTACAACCGTTTCGTCGGCAGCCTCGAGAGCCGGGTCCTCGTGACAGCGAGGAAGTTCCCCGGCATCGACGACACCCGACTCGATGCGGCCGCCGCCCCGAGCGGCATCGAGACGGGGCCGCGACCGTTCACGGCGCCGGAGCTGCTCGCGGCGGACGTCGGCGAGCTGCGCGATCGCCTGGAGACGCCCGAGCGCTGAATCAGTGGTCGATCAGGAGGGGAAGGCGTTGACCAGCGCGACGGCGACGACGGAGACGGCGACGAACGCGCCGATCATCCACCATGAGCTGACCTGGTGACCTTCGGGGTGCCGGCGCCGGAGAAGGACGTCGGGACGCCGCGCAGGGTCGATCGGGATCGCGACCTGACCGGTCTGCGGGCTGTTCGCTGTCGTCGACATGGTTCTCCCGGGTGCTGACAAAGGGTGGTCATCTCCGTTGATACCGTCAGTCATTCTGACAGAGCATTGCTGGGAGAGCCCCTGCTTGACACCAGCCGTGTCGCGATAGTTATGTGCGCTCTACCGCCCGTTCACAGCCACTTCGACGTGAGGTGCTCCGACGAGATCCGTCGCAGAGTGCCCGACGCACCGCGGAGCACGACGCTTTCGGTGTAGACGTAGTCGCCCTCTCGACGCACGCCCGCGACGAGCTCGCCGTTGGTGACACCCGTGGCGACGAAGATCGTGTTCTTCCCCCGGACGAGATCGTCGGCCTCGTAGACGTGACCGTCGAGCGCGAGACCCGCATCGATGCCGCGCTGCTTCTCGTCGTCGTCGCGAGCCCAGAGGCGTCCCTGGATGTGCCCGCCGAGCGCCTTGATCGCACACGCGGTGACGATGCCCTCGGGGCTGCCGCCGATGCCGACGCACATGTCGGTGCGGGCGTTGTGCCGCGCCGCGTTGATGCCTCCTGCCACGTCGCCGTCGCTCATGAGGCGCGTGCCGGCGCCCGCCTCGCGGATCTCTTCGATGAGCCGCGCGTGACGCGGACGGTTCAGCACCGAGACCACGAGCTCATCGACGGGCTTGCCCAGCGCCGCCGCGAGTCGCCGGATGTTCTCTCCGACGGGGAGCCGGATGTCGACGACCCCGACACCGGCGGGGCCGGTGACGATCTTGTCCATGTAGAACACCGACGACGCGTCGAGCATCGCCCCGCGGTCGGCGACGGCGATCACCGACAGCGCGTTGTTGCGGCCCTCGGCGGTCAGTGTCGTGCCGTCGATCGGGTCGACCGCGATGTCGGCCTGCGGCCCGCGCCCGGTACCGACGTGCTCGCCGTTGAAGAGCATCGGCGCATTGTCCTTCTCGCCTTCGCCGATCACGATGACGCCGTCGAAGTTGACCGTCGTCAGAAAGGCCCGCATGGCGTCGACGGCAGCACCGTCGGCCTTCTCCTTCGCGCCGCGGCCGATGAACGGCACCGAGCGGATCGCTGCGGCCTCCGTCGCACGGACGAGCTCGAGAGCGAGGTTGCGGTCGGGATGCAGCGGACTCATGTCGGCGGTCAGACTCACCATGCCGCTCAGCTTAGGTCCGACGATATGCGGAATCGTCCGATTTGCCCGCGTCAGCCGACGAAGGAATCCCGATTCTTTACGCTAAGCCCAACCATCCGGACCCTTTCGCGGACCGCAGGAGCCGGCCGCGGCCCGAGGACGTCGCTTCGATAAAGTGGATGCCGGTAACACCGCCGATCTGAGGAGCGCTCATGCCCATCGCCACCCCCGAACAGTACGCAGAGATGCTGGATCGTGCGAAGGCCGGCGGTTTCGCCTACCCCGCGATCAACGCCGCCAGCTCGCAGTCGATCAACGCGGTCCTGCAGGGCCTCACCGAAGCCGGCTCCGACGGCATCATCCAGGTCACCACGGGCGGCGCCGACTACTTCGCCGGTCACACGGTGAAGGGCCGCGCCACCGGCGCTCTCGCCTTCGCGAAGTTCGCACACGAAGTCGCGAAGAACTACCCCGTGACCGTCGCGCTCCACACCGACCACTGCCCGAAGCCGGCCCTCGAGGACTTCCTGCTTCCGCTCATCGGGGCGTCCGAGCAGGCCGTCGCGGACGGCGGCCAGCCGATCTTCCAGTCGCATATGTGGGACGGCTCGGCCGTGCCGTTGGCCGAGAACATCGAGATCGCGAAGGAGCTCCTCCCCCGCATCAAGGCGATCCGCTCGATCCTCGAGGTCGAGATCGGCGTCGTCGGCGGCGAAGAGGACGGCGTGCAGCACGAGGGTTCGAACGATGCCCTCTACACCACCACCGGTGACGTCGCGCAGGTCGTGGAGGCTCTCGGCCTCGGCGACCAGGGCCGCTGGATCGCCGCGCTGACGTTCGGCAACGTGCACGGCGTCTACAAGCCGGGCAACGTCAAGCTCAAGCCCGAGCTGCTCGGTGAGATCCAGGCCGGCATCGCCGCGAAGTTCGGCACCGGTGAGAAGCCGCTCGACCTCGTGTTCCACGGCGGCAGCGGTTCGACCGACGAGGAGATCGCACTCGCGGTCGCGAACGGCGTCGTGAAGATGAACATCGACACCGACACGCAGTACGCCTTCACCCGCTCGGTCGCCGGCTTCATGTTCCAGAACTACGACGGCGTCCTGAAGGTCGACGGCGAGGTGGGCAACAAGAAGGCCTACGACCCGCGCGCCTGGGGCAAGAAGGCCGAGTCGGCGATGGCCGCCCGTGTCGTCGAGGCGACGAAGCAGCTCGGCTCCCACGGCCAGTCGCGGAGCTGACGAACAGCACTCTCGCGAAGCTGACGAACAGCACTCCCACAAGAAACGCGGTCCGGAACCCGACAGGGTCCGAACCGCGTTTCTTCGTTCTACCGCGACGACGCGCGTCCGCTGATCAGCGCGACGTCATGAACCCTTCCATGAATCCCGAGTCGGTCACGAGCGGCACCGTCAGCAGCATCCCGACGATGAGGAACGTCACGATCGCTCCGACCAGCGGGATCCACCACGACAGGCGGCGCGCGGACAGCGACCACCACGTCAGCACCGCCGTGAGCAGCCATCCGATGCTGTAGACGATGGCGGCGGCGATCCCCCAGGCGCGGCCGGCGGCTGGATCGCTGAGGGTCGCGTCGATGCCCGCGGTGCGCATCCACGTGTCGGTGAAGCCGACGAAGTCGACGAGCTGCGGGATCGCGCCGATGACGGTGACGAGCCCGTAGGCGAGGAGCGCGATAGTGATGATCCGGTCGGCCGTCCGGGTCGGGCGCGCTGCCGCCGTGGTCGGGCGGGGCGTGGGCAACCCGCTCGACGCGTCGGCGCGGGCGTCGACCTCGACGACCGCGGTCGGTGCCACATCGGGATGCGGCGCCTCGCCGGTCGTGCCGGCGATCCGCGCGCGCTGCTCCTCGGGGGTCGCGTACTCGCCGTACTGCGGACGTGGACGCGGCGCGGCGTCGGACTCGTCCCGGTCGCTCATGCGCGGGTCCGCCCGCCGCGACCGCGTGCGTCGAGCCCGGCGGCATCGCCGCGCAGCTCCTTCGGGAGCGAGAACATCAGGTCCTCTTCCGCCGTCCGCACCTCGGCCACGTCGCCGTAGCCCGCGTCCGCGAGGGCTGCGAGCACCTCCGAGACGAGCACCTCGGGCACCGACGCTCCGCTCGTGACGCCCACGGTCCGGACGCCCTCGAGCCAGTGCTGCTCGATCTCGTGTGCGTAGTCGACACGATAGGCGGCGCGCGCGCCGTACTCGAGCGCGACCTCGACCAGACGAACGCTGTTCGACGAGTTCGCCGAGCCGACGACGATGACGAGGTCGGAGTCGGCCGCGATCTTCTTGATGGCGACCTGACGGTTCTGCGTGGCGTAGCAGATGTCGTCGGAGGGCGGATCCTGGAGTTCGGGGAAGCGGACGCGCAGGCGGCGCACCGTCTCCATCGTCTCGTCGACCGAGAGCGTCGTCTGCGACAGCCAGACGACGCGCGACGGATCCCGCACCTCGACGACATCGGCGTGCTCGGGAGACGTGACGACGGTGATGTGGTCGGGCGCCTCGCCGGCGGTGCCCTCGACCTCTTCATGGTCCTCGTGACCGATCAGGAGGATCTCGCGCTCATCGCGGGCGAAGCGCACCGCCTCGCGGTGCACCTTGGTGACGAGCGGGCAGGTGGCGTCGATCGCCTGCAGGCCGCGGTCGGCCGCGGCCGACACGACGGCGGGCGAGACGCCGTGGGCGCTGAAGACGACGTGCGCGCCCGCCGGGACGGCATCCACCTCGTCGACGAAGACGGCGCCGCGCGCTTCGAGTTCGCGGACGACGTGGACGTTGTGCACGATCTGCTTGCGCACATAGACCGGGGCGCCGAAGCGCTCGAGCGCCTTCTCGACGGCGACGACCGCGCGGTCGACCCCGGCGCAGTACCCGCGGGGGGCTGCGAGCAGAACCCGTTTCCCGGCGCCCACAGGGATATCCTGGAGACGGCCGTGGCGCCCCGGCACGCGGGGCTCGGGCAGCCGGACAGCGGAAGTGCTCACTCCTGAAGTCTACGAGGCGCGTGCGCCGCGGCGCTCGGAACCGGCCGTGAGGAGTCCCATGCCGTCGTTCGAGGCCGCCGCAGGCGAAGCGCCGCCCGCGGACTCCGTCCATCCTCGCGAATCGTCGCCGCAGACGCCGACCTCGATCTCGCGTCTCAACGAGACCATCCGCGACTTCGTCCAGCGCTGGAGCGCAGTCTGGGTCGAGGGAGAGATCACGTCGTGGAACCTGCGCGGCGGCCACGTGTTCGGTCGCCTCAAGGACACGAGTGCCGACGCGGCCCTGTCGTTCCGGCTGTGGTCGAGCACGCTGCAGCGGCTCGGTGCGAGCCCCCAGGTGGGCGACCGCGTCGTGGCCTGCGTCAAGAGCGACTTCTTCGTCAAGACCGGCGACTTCTCGTTCACTGTCTCGGCGATGCGTCCGACCGGGCTCGGCGATCAGCTCGTGCAGCTCGAACGGCTGCGGGCTCAGCTGCGCGCCGAGGGCCTGTTCGATCCGGCGCGCAAACGGCGACTGCCCTTCCTCCCCCACCACATCGGTCTGATCACGGGTGAGCGCAGCGACGCCGAGCGCGACGTGCACCGCAACGCCGAGCTGCGCTGGCCCCATGTCGAATTCCGGACCGTACACGCCGCCGTGCAGGGCGACCGGTGCGTTCCCGAGACGATCGCCGCTCTGAAGGCTCTCGACGCAGATCCGGACGTCGACGTCATCGTCATCGCACGCGGTGGCGGCGACCCGCAGAGCCTGCTCGGGTTCAGCGACGAGCGGCTGCTGCGCGCCGTCGCCGCCGCGACCACCCCCGTCGTCTCGGCCATCGGGCACGAGAACGATCACCCGCTGCTCGACGACGTCGCCGACCTCCGCGCATCGACGCCGACCGACGCCGCCAAACGGGTCGTGCCCGACGTCGTGGAGCAGCGCGCCGTCGTGGAGCAGCTGCGCTCGCGCGCCCGCACACGTCTGACGCAGCGCGTCGCACACGATCTGGCGCAGCTCGAGCAGCTGCGATCGCGGCCGGTTCTGCGGGATCCGGAGTCGCTCCTGACCACGCGCGCACACGAGCTGCACGTGCTCGATGCGCGCTGCCGGGAGGTCCTCAACCGGCGACTGACCGCCGCCGAGAACGAGACCGGACGGCTCCGCGCATCGCTTCGCGCCCTGTCGCCGGGAGCGACGCTCGATCGCGGGTACGCCATCGCGCATCTCGGCGACGGCGTCATCGTGCGCGACGCCGCGCAGGCCGTCGCCGATGCGTCCGTCGTCGTGACCGTCGCCCGCGGATCGTTCACCGCTCGGTCCGAGGGCGAGATCCCCGAGGACGGCGGCGCCACCGGCGGAACGGATGCCGCGGCACGACCGCTCTAGAATGGACACCATGACCTCGTCGACCGATGGCTCAGCCGCCGACGTCGCGACCCTCAGCTTCGAGCAAGCCCGTGACGAGCTCGTGCGCGTCGTCTCCGAGCTCGAGCAGGGCGCGCCCACGCTCGAGGAGTCGCTCGCGCTGTGGACGCGCGGCGAGCATCTCGCCGCACGCTGCGAAGAGTGGCTCCTCGGTGCTAAGCGCCGCCTCGACGAAGCTCGCGCCGCGCGCGCGAGCGACGACTGATGGCCCGCGGACCGCGCGTCGTCGCGGAGCTCGGCCGGCCCGAGACCGCCGATGAGACCGCAGCCCGCAAGGCCGAGTCCTCGCGGGTGTACCGTTCGAGCCAGACGACCCGCAATCTCATCGCGGCCCTGCTCGTGACCATCGGCATCGTCGTCGTCATCATCCTTGCGGTGCCGCGAGGAACGGCGCCCGCCCGTCCAGGCATCGACGTCGCGGCCGTCGCGGCCGACATCTCGGGCTCGATCGACCGCGAGCTCGTCGTCCCGCAGGTTCCTGCCGAGTGGCTCGTCAATAAGGCCGAGCTCGCCGGCGACAGCGTTCGCGCCTGGGAGATCGTCTACGCACCCGAGAACGGCTACATCAACGTCAATCAGGGCTTCGACGCCGACGAGGGCTGGGCTTCGCGCCAGGTCAGCGGCGCGAGCGTCGGAGGGACCGAGGAGATCGGCGGCGTCGAGTGGGACGTGTTCGACATTCCCGACCCGTCGCGCGCCGGCAACATCTCGGTCGCGCTCTCGGCACGGGCCGGTACCGACACCGTGCTCGTCTACGGCGGCGGCGCGGTCGGCGGCGACACGGTCCGCGAAGCCGCGCGCGGCCTGAGCGAGCAGATCAGTCAGATGCAGGAGGAAGCCCCGTGACCGAGACCAGTCAGCTCCCCAGCCCCCAGGATGTCTGGGAGGAGATGAAGGCGGGCAACGCCCGCTTCGTCGGGGGCACGCCGCGCCATCCCCGTCAGGACGTCGACCGGCGTCAGGCGACCGCGACCGTCCAGAACCCCCGCGCCGCGCTGTTCGGGTGCTCCGACTCGCGCCTGGCCGCGGAGATCATCTTCGACGAGGGACTGGGCGACCTGTTCGTCATCCGGAACGCCGGTCAGGTCGTCTCCGACTCGGTCGTCGGCAGCCTCGAGTACGCCGTCGCCGTGCTGAACGTCCCCCTCATCGTCGTCCTCGCGCATGACGCATGCGGCGCTGTGCGCGCGGCGATCGACAGCACCGGTGCCGACGCCCCTGAGCTGCCGCCGCTCATCTGGCGTCAGATCGCTCCGATCGTCCCGGCCGTGCGCAGCGTCATCCGCTCCACCTCCGAGCCCGGCACGCGTCCCGAGACGGTCGACCCCGAGGCGGTGGGACGCGAGCACCTCCGCGACACGGTGGACCAGCTCCTGCGCGCCTCCGAACTGATCAGCACCGCCGTCACGGAGGGACGCGTCGCCATCGTCGGCGCCAACTACCGTCTCGCCGAGGGCGAGGCGGTTCCCCAGATCATCCGCGGCGCCGTCGACGACGCCGCATCCTGACGACCCACCGAGAGAAGGAACAACGACGTGACCGAGATCGAGTACCGCATCGAGCACGACACCATGGGCGAGGTGCGCGTCCCGCGCGACGCGCTCTACGCCGCGCAGACGCAGCGCGCGGTCGAGAACTTCCCGATCTCGGGTTCGGGTCTCGAATCGAGCCAGATCGCCGCCCTCGCGCGGATCAAGAAGGCCGCCGCGCTCGCCAACAAGGCGCTCGGGACGCTCGACCCGGCCGTCGCCGACGCGATCGCGGCCGCCGCCGACGAGGTCGTGACGGGACGCCACGATGCGAACTTCCCGGTCGACACGTATCAGACCGGTTCGGGCACCTCGTCGAACATGAACATGAACGAAGTGCTCGCGACCCTCGCGACGCGCTCGCTCGGGGCCGCCGTCCATCCGAACGACCACGTCAACGCGTCGCAGTCCTCGAACGACGTCTTCCCGACCTCGGTGCACATCGCGGTGACGCAGGCGCTCATCGACGACCTCATCCCCGCGCTCGACCACCTGGCCGTCTCCCTGGAGACGAAGGCGGACGCATGGCGGAGCGTCGTGAAGTCGGGTCGCACGCACCTCATGGACGCGACCCCGGTGACTCTCGGACAGGAGTTCGGCGGCTACGCGCGCCAGATCCGCCTGGGCATCGAGCGGGTGCAGTCGGTCCTCCCTCGGGTCGGCGAGGTCCCGCTCGGCGGCACGGCGGTCGGCACCGGCATCAACACGCCCGTCGGCTTCCCGCAGAAGGTCATCGAGCTCCTCGCGGCCGAGACCGAGCTGCCCATCACCGAGGCGAAGGACCACTTCGAGGCGCAGGCCAACCGCGACGCGCTCGTGGAGGCATCCGGCGCCCTCCGCACCATCGCCGTCTCGCTGACGAAGATCAACAACGACATCCGCTGGATGGGCTCGGGTCCGAACACCGGTCTCGGCGAACTGCACATCCCCGATCTGCAGCCCGGTTCGTCGATCATGCCCGGCAAAGTGAACCCCGTGGTCCCCGAAGCCGTGCTCATGGTCTCGGCGCGCGTCATCGGCAACGATGCGACGGTCGCCTGGGCCGGCGCGTCCGGGGCGTTCGAGCTCAACGTCGCCATCCCGGTGATGGGGACGGCCCTGCTCGAGTCCATCCGTCTGCTCTCCAACGCGGTCCGCGTCCTCGCCGACAAGACCATCGACGGTCTCGAGGCGAACGTCGAGCGGGCCGCCGCCTTCGCCGGCATGTCCCCCTCGATCGTCACGCCGCTGAACAAACTGATCGGCTACGAAGCCGCCGCCAAGATCGCCAAGCACGCCGTAGCGCAGGGCATCACGGTGCGTGACGCCGTCATCGATCTCGGGTACATCGAGCGGGGCGAGCTGACCGAGGCGCAGCTCGACGAGAAGCTCGATCTCCTCTCGATGACCCACCCGGGTTGATAATCGGAGGGTGAATCCGTCGCGGACAGAGATCCGGCGCACGCGATCGTTGGGAATCCTCCTCGCGATCGTGTGCGCCGGATTCGTCGTCGCCGCGATCGGCGCCCTGCTCGTCTTCGTGCTGGTCGACGGCGAGCTCCCCTGGGCCGCTGTCGCCGTCTTCGCACTGACGGCGCTCGCGACGGTGGTCACGGTCTGGCTCGCCGGGTGGCATCTGCTCGCGCCCGCCGATCAGCCGACGCCGGCTCAGGACGCCTCCGACGTGGCGATCGAGGCTCAGCGGCGCCTCCTCGACGATGTGCGCCACGAGCTCAAGACCCCGATCGCGATCGTCCGCGGACATCTCGAACTGATGGATGCCGCCGACCCCGACGACGTGGCGACGGTACGCGAGATCAGCACGTCCGAACTCGATCGGATGACGCGCCTGATCGGCGACATCGATCTGCTCGCGTCGGTGGAGGGCGACCGATTCCTCACCGACGACGTGGACCTCGACGCCCTGACGCAGCGGATCGCCGATCTCGTGACGATGATTCCGGGCCACGAATGGGCGGTCGAGCCCGCCGAGCAGACGCTCATCCCGGGAGACCGCGATCGCCTCCTGCAGGCGTGGCTGCAGCTGGCCGACAACGCCGCGAAGCACACCCCCCAGGGCACGGCGATCGAGCTCGGCAGCAGCCTCTACGCGGGGGCCGCCCAGCTCTGGGTCCGGGACCACGGACCCGGCATCCCGCCGGCATCTCGCCACCGGATCTTCCGCCGTTTCGACCGCGGCGGACGGCGTCGCTCGGCGGGCGGGTCGGGCCTCGGCCTCGCGATCGTGGACGCGATCGCGAAGGGGCACGGCGGCCGGTGCACCGTGTCGGACACGCCGGGTGGCGGGGCCACCTTCACGATCGAGATACCGCTCCGCTCGACCGCGCGCCTGCCGGCGCCGGTCCGAGCCGATGACGTTGTGACGCAGCGAAAGGAGATCGGATGACGCGGGTACTCCTCGTCGACGACGAACCCCACATCATCACGCTCCTCGAACGCGCACTGCGCGCCGAAGGGCTCGAGCCCGTCGCGTGCGAGGACGGCGAGAGCGCGCTCGAGACGCTCGCCGATGGCGACATCGACCTCGTGCTCCTCGACGTCGGGCTCCCGGGGATCGACGGGTTCGAGGTGCTCCACCGCATCCGTCGCTCCGGCTCGCTGGTCCCCGTCGTCATGCTGACCGCCCGCACGGCGACGCAGGACACCGTGGACGCCCTCGACGGCGGTGCGAGCGACTATGTGCCGAAGCCGTTCGTGGTGGCGGAGCTGATGGCTCGCGTGAGATCGCGTCTGCGCGAGAGCCCGGGGCCCACCACTCAGCTGAGCCGAGGCGGGGTGAGTCTCGACATGCTGGCACGCCGGGCGACGGTGAACGGGCGCGACGTGGACCTCTCGGCGCGCGAGTTCGCCCTCGCGGAGCAGTTCCTGCGTCACCCCGGCGAGGTGCTGAGCCGAGAGGTTCTCCTCAAGCGGGTCTGGGAGCTCGACTTCGATCCCGGGTCGAACGTCGTCGACGTGTACGTCCGGTACCTCCGCGGGAAGGTCGGCGCTGCGCGAATAGTAACGGTCCGGGGCGAGGGCTACCGCTGGGAGTGAGCCCCCGCCCCGCACGCCAGAAGGACTCGGACGTCAGCTGAGCTCGCCGGCCTCCAGCAGGTCGGTCACGAGAGCGGCGATCGCGGAACGCTCCGAGCGCGTCAGGGTCACGTGTCCGAAAAGTCCGTGGCCCTTCAGCGTCTCGATGACCGAGGCGACGCCGTCGTGCCGCCCGACCCGGAGGTTGTCGCGCTGACCCACGTCGTGGGTGAGCACGACGCGCGAGTTCTGCCCGATCCGGCTGAGGACCGTCAGGAGAACGTTCCGCTCGAGCGACTGCGCCTCGTCGACGATCACGAAGGCGTCGTGCAGAGAGCGTCCGCGGATGTGCGTGAGCGGCAGCACCTCGAGGATGCCGCGCGCGATGACCTCCTCGACGACGTTGCCCGAGACGACCGATCCCAGCGTGTCGAAGATGGCCTGGCCCCAGGGGTTCATCTTCTCCTGAGCGTCGCCCGGAAGGTACCCGAGCTCCTGACCGCCCACGGCGAACAGCGGCCGGAAGACGATGATCTTCTTCTGCTGCTGGCGCTCGAGCACCGATTCGAGCGCCGCGCACAGGGCGAGCGCCGACTTGCCGGTGCCGGCCCGTCCGCCGAGCGAGACGATCCCGACCTCCGGGTCGAGGAGCAGGTCGATCGCGATGCGCTGTTCGGCCGAACGGCCGTGCAGACCGAAGACGTCGCGATCGCCGCGGACGAGCCGGAACCCCTCTCCGCCGGTAGCGCGTCCGAGCGCCGAGCCCCGCTCGGAGTGGATGACGAGGCCGGTGTTGACCGGCACGCCGCGCAGCTGCTCGCTGGTGCCGACCTCGGTCTCGTACAGATCGCTCATCTCGTCGCCCGAGAGCGCGAGAGAGGTGGTGCCGGTCCAGCCGGAGTCGACGGCCTGCTCGGCGAGGTACTCCTCGGCGGTGATGCCGAGCGACGCCGCCTTCACCCGCATCGGGAGGTCCTTCGACACGACCGTGACCGGCTGCCCCTCCTGTGCGAGGTGCATCGCGACCGCCAGGATGCGGGTGTCGTTGTCGCCCAGCCGCATCCCCGCCGGGAGCACGGAGGGATCGGTGTTCGTGAGCTCGACGCGGAGCGTCCCGCCCTCGCCGACCTCGACCGGGAAGTCGAGTCGCCCGTGCTCGACGCGGAGATCGTCGAGGTGGCGGAGCGCCTGCCGTGCGAAGTAGCCGATCTCGGGGTCGTGCCGCTTGCCCTCGAGCTCGGTCACCACCACGACCGGGATGACGACGGAGTGCTCCGCGAAACGGAACATCGCCCGCGGGTCGCTCAGCAGAACAGAGGTGTCGAGGACGTAGGTGCGCAGGTCCTGATCGGACGCCCCCGCATCCCGGTGCATGACACGACGCTGACTGTCGGTGATTCGTGCGGCCACAACCCACTCCCCGCCCCCGGGTGTGTCACCCGGATCTTCACGAGTCGACCGTTGGGTCACGGATCGTGATCGGCCGACCCGAACGGGCACCGTGCCCGTTGCGATGACAGTACGACCGTCACGCGTCGCCCGCGGCACGCGACACGCCCGGATATGTTGCGGGCTGATGAACGGTCGGTGAGGCGCGCTCAGCCGCCGAAGCGGCGGTGGCGCGAACCGTAGTCGCGGATCGCACGCAGGAAGTCGACCTCGCGGAGGTCGGGTCCCAGCGCCTCGACGAAGTAGAACTCACTGTGCGCCGACTGCCAGAGCAGGAAGTCGCTCAGTCGCTGCTCGCCGGAAGTGCGGATCACGAGGTCGGGGTCGGCCTGACCGACGGTGTAGAGGTGCTCGCCGATCTGCTCGGGCGTCAGGCTCTCGGCCAGCTCCTCCATCGACCCGCCGCGCTCGTGGTGCGCCGTGATGATGCTGCGCACCGCGTCGACGATCTCGCCGCGGCCGCCGTAGCCGACCGCGAGGTTGACGTGCAGGCCCGGGTTGTCGCGCGTGCGGTCCTGCGCTGTGCTGAGGACTCGCGCGAGATCGGGGGGCAGCTGGGCGGCTCGGCCGACGTGCTGGACGCGCCAGCCGGGCTCTTTCGAGAGCTCTTCGGCGAGCTCTGCGATGATCTCGATGAGGTCGGCGAGCTCGCCCGAGTCCCGTTTGGCGAGGTTGTCGTGCGAGAGCAGGTAGAGCGAGACCACCTGGATGCCGAGCTCATCGCACCAGCGCAGGAACTCGTGCATCTTCGCGGCTCCGGCTCGGTGCCCCTCCGCGGGCGTGGGGTAGCCGGCCAGGCGCGCCCAGCGCCGGTTGCCGTCGATCATCATCGCGACGTGGTGCGGGACGGTCTCGGGGGTCAGGTGACGACGCAGCCGCGACGCGTACAGGCGGTAGAGGGGGCCCCGCCCCTGATTCGAACCCACAGGCCTACGCTACCCCCAGCTCTCATGTGACCCGCGGCATGCACGAGAGCGTACGCTCGTTGTGTGACACGACCCTCTGTCGACGACGGCGCCGAGATGCCGCAGCTTCCGCTCCTGGACGCCGCAGCGGTGAGCGCGCAGGTCGAGCTCCGTCCGTCGTGGCGCGGCTGGATCCACGCGGCCACCTTCCCCGTCGCGATCGCCGCCGGCGTCGTGCTGATCGTCCTCGCGGAGGGCACACCGGCCAAGTGGGCCAGCGCCGTCTTCATGGCGACGTCGCTCCTGCTCTTCGGCAACTCGGCCCTCTACCACCGGTTCGACTGGAAACCGCGCACGAAGGCGATCCTGAAGCGGATCGATCACGCGAACATCCTGCTCCTCATCGCCGGCACCTACACGCCGCTGGCCGTCCTGGCGCTCCCGACCGACCAGACGGTCCTGCTGCTGTCGCTGGTGTGGGGCGGAGCGATCGCCGGCATCGTCTTCCGCGTGTTCTGGATCAATGCGCCCCGCTGGCTGTACGTCGCGCTCTACCTCGCCCTGGGCTGGGCTGCGGTCATGTACATCGTGCCGCTGTTCGAGGCGAACGCCGCCATGATGATCCTCGTCATCGTCGGCGGCCTGCTCTACTCGGGCGGCGCGGTCGTCTACGCCCTCAAGCGACCGAACCCGTGGCCGGGCCATTTCGGCTTCCACGAGATCTTCCACGTCTGCACGGTGCTCGCCTTCCTGTGCCACTGGACCGCGAGCCTGCTCATCGCCCTCGACCCGGCCTACCACGGCGGCTGACCGGGGTCGCCGGCCGCCTCAGCGCGGGACGCTGCCGCCGTCCGGGCGATCGACGTCGCGCCCGTCGGCGCCGGCGGCATCCGCCTCCTCGGCGTCCAGCTGCTCGCGGATCTCGGAGCGGTAGCGGCCGCGCCGGACGCGCCGCAGCATATCGAGAAGGAGCAGCACGACGGCGACCGCCAGCAGTGCGATCGCGGCGAAGCCCCAGGGCCCGGGTGTGACGGACGTCGGATTGACCGTGATCTCGGGGATCGGAGTCGCCGCCGACGTGAGCCACAGTAGGGAGTGCATTGATTCCTCGATCCGCGCCCGGAGCGCTTAGCCTGGAGCTACCAGCCTAATCCGCCCCGCACCTTCCGGAGACCGTCGCCATGTCCGTGCAGTCCGTCCAAGACAAGCTCGACGAGCGGTACGGGCGACGTCGCGGGGGCGCCTCGCGACGAGGCGCGATCATCGGAAGCGCCATCGTCGGCACGGCGATCGCGGCCCTCGTCACCTGGACGGCGCTCGCGGGCGCGGGGGCATCCGTCGACGCCGATGCGACCGGGTTCAGCATCGACGACGACGGCCACCACGCCACCGTCTCGTTCACGGTCGGCGGCGCGCGCGGCCAGGACGTCGCCTGCGCGCTCGAGGCGCAGGACACCGAGCACGGCGTCGTCGGATGGCGCATCGTCGAGTACCCCGCGAACGACGAACTCACCCGCAGCTTCACGGAGTCGATCCCCACGACCGCGGAGGCGACCGTCGGTTTGGTCGCGTCCTGCTGGATCCCGTAGTCTGGCAGTTCTCTCGCGCCCCGGCTGCTGCCGGGGCGTTCGACATAGGCGGCCGGGGGGCCGCCATCAGTTCAAGGAGACAGCATGTCGAACGACGCCCCCGTCACCTTCCTCACCCAGGACGCCTACGACCGCCTCGTCGCGGAGCTGGAGCACCTGTCGACCACGGGACGTGAGGAGATCGCGAAGCGCATCGAAGCGGCGCGCGAGGAGGGCGACCTCAAGGAGAACGGCGGGTACCACGCCGCGAAGGACGAGCAGGGCAAGCAGGAGGCGCGCATCCGCACGCTGCAGCAGCTGCTGAAGGACGCCACCGTCGGCGAAGCACCCGAGTCGGACGGAACAGTGCTGTCGGGCACGGTCGTGACGGCCGTCGTCGCCGGCGGCGACGAGGTCTTCCTCCTCGGCAGCCGCGAGATCGCTTCGGGCTCCGAGCTCGACGTCTACAGCGAAGCCTCTCCCCTCGGCGCAGCGATCCTCGGCCTGAAGGAAGGCGACAAGACCTCGTACACCGCGCCGAACGGACGCGACATCCCCGTCGAGATCGTCAAGGTCGAGACCTACTCGGGGCAGTGACCCCTCGCGCCGGCGGTCAGTCCCGGACGACCGTCGGCGCGAACCCCGCCTCTTCGAGCAGCGCGATCACCTGCGCGCCGTGCTCGACACCTCGCGTCTCGACGCTCAGCTGAAGCACGACCTCGCTGATCTGGAGCCCCTGCCCGTGCCGGGTGTGCAGCACCTCGGTCACGTTGGCGCCGGCGGCCGACAGCAGCTCCGACACGCGCGCGAGCTGTCCCGGACGGTCGGGCAGCGGGATCTGCAGGGTCATGTAGCGACCGGATGCCGCGAGCCCGTGCGCGACGACGCGCTGCAGCAGCAGCGGGTCGATGTTGCCTCCCGAGAGGATCGCGACGGTGGGCCCGCTCGCCCGCACCTTGCCCGCCAGAATCGCCGCGACTCCGACGGCGCCGGCCGGCTCGACGACCTGCTTCGCACGCTCGAGGAGCACGAGCAGGGCGCGGGCGATGTCGTCGTCGGTCACCGTCACGACCTCGTCCACGAGCTCGCGGATCACGGCGAACGGCGCATCGCCCGGTCGCGCCACGGCGATGCCGTCGGCGATGGTCGGCGTGGTCGCGACCGCGACAGGCTCCCCCGCCGCGAGGGAGGCCGGATAGGCAGCCGAATTCTCGGCCTGGACCCCGATCACCCGCACGGTCCGCCCCGCGGCGGCCGCGCGCGCCTTGACGGCGGCTGCGGCTCCCGCGACGAGCCCGCCGCCCCCGATCCCGACGAGCATCGTCTCGATGTCGGGTATCTGGTCGTAGACCTCGAGACCGAGCGTGCCCTGCCCGGTGATGACATCGGCGTGATCGAACGGATGGATCAGCACGGCACCCGTGCGCTCGGCGAACTCCGCCGCCAGGCGCAGGGGCGTCTCGACCGTCGCGCCCTCGAGGATGACGTCGGCCCCGTAGCCGCGGGTCGCGAGGAGCTTGGGCACCGGCACCCCGAGGGGCATGAAGATGGTGGCCGAGATGCCGAGTTTCTGGGCCGCGAGGGCGACGCCCTGCGCGTGATTGCCGGCGGAGGCCGCCACGACGCCGCGTGAGCGCTCCTCGGCGGTCAGCCGCGACAGACGGTAGGTGGCGCCGCGGATCTTGAACGAGCCGGTGCGCTGGAGGTTCTCGAGCTTGAGATGCACGGGCACGCCGAGGACGTCCGAGAGGTGCTCGGAGTACTCCATCGGGGTGCGCGTCGCGACACCCTCGAGAACGGCCGCGGCATCTGCCAGCTCGGCGAGGGTAGGTCCCGTCACGTTCGCGTGCTCCTGTCTCGGGGAACGGTGCTCCAGATCGCCTCGCCGGGCCTCAGCCCGACACCGGTCTCCCAGGAGCGGCGGGAGACGTAGAGCACGACGACGTTGACGAACGCGGCGAGCGGCACGGCGAACAGCGCACCGGGGATGCCGGCGATCATGGCGCCGCCGGCGACGACGATGACCACGGCGAGCGGGTGGACCTTGACCGCCGATCCCATGAGGAGCGGTTGGAGGATGTGCCCCTCCAGCTGCTGCACGCCGAGGACGATCACGAGCATCCACAGAGCGATCCACGGGCCGTTGTAGACGAGCGCCAGGAAGACGGCCAGAGCGCCGGTGACCACGGCCCCGACGAACGGGATGAACGCGCCGAGGAAGACGAGCACGGCGATCGGAGCCGCGAGGGGCACGCCGAGCAGGAGCGCGCCGAGACCGATACCGGTCGCGTCGATCGTGGCGACGAGGAGCTGCGTCCGCGCGTAGGTCACGACCGTGCGCCAGCCGGTGCGCCCGGCGCCGTCGACCGCGGGTCGGGCGGCGCGCGGGAACAGTCGCGTCACCCAGCGCCAGATGCCCCCGCCGTCGGCGAGGATGCAGAGCAGGATGAACAGCACGAGCAGCGCACCGGTCGCGACGTGGCCGACGGTCGAGCCGATCGCGAGCGCGCCGGTCCACAGGAGAGACGCCTGCTGCTCGAGGAACTCCCAGCCCTGCCGGAGGAGCCCGTCGATCTGCTCGGAGGTCAGGTGGAGCGGCCCGTCGATGAGGTACTGACGCAGCTGCCGCACCGCCTCGACCGTCCTCCCCTGGACGGACGCCCACTGCTGGCTGATCTGCCAGATCGCGAGCCAGAGGAGCCCGGTGATCACGGCGATCGTCGCCAGGACGCTGATGACGATCGCGGCCCAGCGCGGCACGCGGTGCGCGAGCAGCCAGGTGAAGCCCGGCCAGAGGAGTGCGGCGATGAGGATGGCGATGAGAAGCGGGATGACGAGGAGCTTCAACTGGATGACGATCCAGATCGCGACCCCCACCGCGGCCGCCACGACGAGGAAGCGCCACGCGTATGCCGTGGCGAGCCGCAGCCCGCGCGGCACGCTCGTCGAGGTTTCGGACGCGACCGTGCGGATGCGCAGGGCGTCGAAGAACGACCGCCCTGGTTTCTCGTCGCTCATCGGGCCAGTCTAGAACTCACGGAACGGCGGTCCGTTCTCAGAATTGGACGCGCGGAGGCTCGGCGATGGCGGTGCCGCCTTCGACCTCGAAGAACTCCCGCTCGGTGAAACCGAGGCTTCGCGCGAAAAGGTTGTTCGGGAAGACCTTGATCTTCGTGTTCAGCTCCCGCACGCCGCCGTTGTAGAAGCGTCGCGACGCCTGGATCTTGTCCTCCGTGTCGACGATCGCCTGCTGGAGCTGGAGGAAGTTCTGGCTCGCCTGGAGCTGGGGGTAGCCCTCGGCCACCGCGAAGAGCGACTTCAGGGCCTGCTGCACGTGCCCTTCCGCGATGCCGGCTTCGGCCGGACCGTTCGCCGAAAGCGTCTCGGCCCGAGCGCGGGTGACATTCTCGAAGACGGCCTTCTCGTGGGCGGCGTAGCCTCGCACCGTGTCGATGAGATTCGGCAGTAGATCGGCTCGACGCTTGAGCTGGACGGTGATGTCGCTCCACGCCTCGTCGACGCGGACGTTCAGCGCCACGAGCGAGTTGTACGTCGCCCACAGGTAGATGCCCACGGCCGCCGCAACGACGACGACGGCGATGACCGGGATCAGCCAATCCATAGAAGCCCCCTCTATTCCATCGACCATCCTAAACAAGCCGCACGGACGAACCTGGGTGCGGTCACGGATACGCAGGCCTTACCCGGGCAGCGGCGGGTGATGACGGCCCGATACGAGTGCCCCCGCTGGGACTCGAACCCAGACTGAAGCGATTTTAAGTCGCCTGCCTCTGCCATTGGGCTACGGGGGCCCAGAGTCCCACGTTACCGCCGCGCACGAGGACGCCCCCGCACCGGAAGAGTGCGGGGGCGTCCTCGTGCACGCAGTGGTCAGCTGTTCGCCGAGACCTTGTTGTCCTTCTCGGCGGGAGCGACGGCCTGCGCACCCTCGTCCTTGGCCACGCTCTTCGGGTCGATCGCCGGCTGGGGGTTCGCCTCTTCGGGCTTCGACGGCCGCGGACGCGCGGCGAACTCCTCGAAGGTGGCCCGCGGCGTGAGCGTCGCCTCCATCGAGACGTTGTCGCGTCCGAGCCAGAAGTTCATCCACCAGTCGCCCACGACGCGCCACTTGCGCTCCCACGACGGCATCGCGAGACCGTGGTAGCCGCGGTGCGCCACCCAGGCGAGGAATCCCTTGATGGCGATCTTGCCGGACTGGAAGACGCCGCTGCCGAGTCCGAGACCGGCCACCGCGCCGAGGTTCTTGTGGTAGTACTCGCGAGGCGACTCGCCCCGCAGCACCGCAACGAGGTTCTTCGCGAGGAGCTTCGCCTGACGCACCGCGTGCTGGGCGTTGGGCACGCAGTACCCGCCCACGCCGCCGCCCGTGAGGTCCGGGACGGCCGAGACGTCACCGGCTGCCCAGGCACCCTCGACGAATTCCTCGGGCGTGCCCACGCGCAGGTCGGCGCGGGTGCGGATACGACCGCGCTCCTCCACCGGCAGGTCTCCGCCGCGGACGACCGTCGGGTTCGCCATGACGCCCGCGGTCCAGATGATCAGGTCGGTCGGGATGACCTCGCCCGTCGACAGCGCGACGTTCCCGCCCTCGGCGCCCTGGACCTGCGTGTCGAGGTGCACGTTGGCGCCCCTCTTCGCGAGGCTCTTGAGCACCCACTGGCTGGTCTCGAGCGAGACCTCGGGCATGATGCGGCCCATCGCCTCGATGAGGTGGAAGTGCGTGTCCTCGAAGCGGAGCTGCGGGTAGTCCTTCAGGAGAGCGGACGCCATCGCACGGAGTTCGGCGAACACCTCGATGCCCGCGAACCCGCCGCCGACGACGACGACGGTGAGCAGGCGGTCGCGCTCGGGACCGGCGGGCAGGTTGGCCGCACGGTCGAAGTTCGTGAGGATGCGGTCGCGGATCGCCATCGCCTCCTCGACCGTCTTCAGGCCGATCGCGTTGTCGGCGATGCCCGGGATCGGGAAGGTGCGCGAGACCGCGCCGGCCGTCACCACGATCTGGTCGTAGTGGTGCTCCCACGGCTCGCCGTCGGCGGGCGTGATGGTCGCGACCTTGTTCGCGTGGTCGATCTTCGTGACCTTCGCCACGACGACGTTCGTGCGCTTCAGGTGGCGGCGCAGGCCCACGACGACGTGGCGACCCTCGATCTGACCGGCGGCGACCTCGGGGAGGAAGGGCTGGTAGGTCATGTACGGCAACGGGTCGACGATCGTCACCTCGGCCTCGCCCTTACGGAGGTGCTTCTCGAGCTTCCACGCGGTGTAGAAGCCCGCATACCCTCCACCGACGACGAGAATTCTGGGCACGGAAGTGGACACGTTCGGATTAACTCCTTGATCAGGGGCTCGACTAGCGCGACGCGCGGGCCGATCGGATGCGCCGGACAGCAGCGGTGACGCCGAGCGCCACCAGTATAGCGGCCAGCGAGAATCCCAGGAGCGGGACGGTCCCGTAGACGAGCGTGTCGACGGTCGGGAGCAGCGGAGGTCCCGGATCCGACCGCGCGTCGGCGGCGGGGAGCTCCGGCAGCACCACGGGTGTCGCGCTGGGGACCGGCGCCGGCTCCTGCTCGGCGCGACGGTAGATGCGGATCCACTCGGCCAGGTCGCCCATCGGGTTCGCCGAGACGGCCGGGACGTTCGCGGTGACCGCGGCACCGGCATCCAGCAGGCCGTATCCGTACAGCGGGTCGGGTGTGCTGCTGACGCCGGGCACCGGCCGAGCCGTGCGGATGATGCGGTTGATGACGTTCGCGGCATCCATCCCCGGATGGGCGGAGCGCACGAGCGCGGCGACGCCCGCGACGATGGGTGCCGCGCCGCTCGTTCCATCCCAGACGACGATCCGTCCGTCGGGCGAGACGCCGAGCAGCTCCTCGCTCGGGGCCGAGATGCCGATCGTGATGCCCTGCGTCGAGGCCTCCTGGCTGGCGGTTCCGGTGCGGTCGACCCCGCCCACGGTCAGGACGCCGGGGATCGTCGCCGGCGCGCCGACGCGGTCGGTGCCGGTGCCCCGGTTCCCCGCGGCGACGACCACGACGACGTCGTGGTCGTAGGCGTACATGAAGGCGTCGTCCCACGACGGATCCCACTCGAGCAGGTTGGTCGTGAACGAGAGGTTGATGACGTCGGCACCCTGATCGACCGCCCACACCATCGCCTCGGCGACCTGCGTCGTGAACGGGATGGCGGAGTTCTCGCCGAAACCGATCGAGAGCGAGAGCAGCTGCGCCTCGGGGGCGACGCCGATCATCCCCGCGTCGGGACCGGTGCCGCGACTCGCCGCGAGCGACCCGACCCAGGTGCCGTGGTTCTTGTCGGCGTCGCCGCCGACCGGAGTGCGCCCGTCCGCGCTCCCGACCCCCGAGAAGTCGGCGCCGGCCTTCACCGCCCCGCTGAACTCGGCGGGGCCCTGGGCGATGCCGGTGTCGATGACGGCGATCGTCGTGCCGGCGCCGCGCGTGGTCTCCCAGGCCGACCGGATGCCGTAATCGTCGAGCCAGTATTCGGCTGCCCGCGCGGGGTCTGGCGGTGGAACGGTCGCGCCCGCCGTCGTCAGAGCGATGACGATCGCGACGACCGCGAGCCGCGCGAGCCGAGACCTCATCCGCCTGCTCCGGGTGTCACGCAGACGCACCGCGCCGGCGACCACGACGACCGCTCGAGAGCGACGTCGCCGATCGGATTCACCCCTGGGCCGGCCGCGAGCGCGTGCGCGGCCACGGCGTGGAGGCACTTCACGCGCGTCGGCATTCCACCGGCGGAGATGCCGGCGATCTCGCCGGGTTCGCCGTACGCGGCGCGATCGGCGAGGTAGCGCTCGTGCGCCTCGCGGTAGCCCGCGGCGATGTCCTCGTCCTCGAGAAGAGCCTCGATCTCCTTCATGACGTGCGTCGCCTCGAGCTCCGACATCGCTGCCGTTGCTCCCGGGTGGGTCAGGTAGTAGAACGTCGGGAACGGACTGCCGTCGGGCAGCCGCGGCTCGGTGGCGACGACGGTCGGGTTGCCGCACACGCATCGCGCGGCGATGCCGACGACGCCGCGCATCGGTCGCCCGAGCTGCTCGCGCATGACCACGAGGTCGACGTCGGTCGCGGGCGTCAGAGTGGCGGCAGTCACGCTCTCAGGCTACCGTTCCGAGCCTGACGGGCTGCTGGGGCCGGCGGAGGGGTCACGGGGCGACGGCGGTCCGCGCGTCGCCCGCCGAGACCACGGAGCGGACGAACTGCGACATCCAGTCGGTCGACGTGCGCTCGACGTCCTCCGACACGGTGCCCGCCGTCTCGGGGATCGCCGACTCGGGCAGGTCGTCGTCGATCAGGTAGACGACTTCGCCGGGACGGACGTAGTAGAGCCGTTCCCGGGCCTGCGTCGTGATGAACGCCGGATCGGTCCACTGCTGACGCTCGGCCTGCAGCGCCTCGACCTCGTCCTGACCGACCCGGACCGACTCCTGGAGCGCCGCGATCTGAGCGCGCTGGTCGAGGTACGTGCCGACCGACGGGACGAGCACGAGGGCGGCGAGCGCGACGAGCCCCAGCATGATGAAGGCGAATCCCGACAGGCGGATGCCGCCGAGCCAGTCTCGTACGTCGACGCGCCGCCCGGCCGGCGCCGGCGACGCACGCCGTTGCGCCGAGGAACGCGGAGAGGGAGCCGTCGTCTTGACCACGGCTCCCCCTCTCGTTACGTTTCGGCGCAGATCAGCCCTGGAATCGCGGGAACGCTGCGCGGCCGATGAACTCCGCCGCGTCGCCCAGCTCCTCCTCGATGCGCAGAAGCTGATTGTACTTCGCCACACGCTCGGACCGAGCGGGCGCGCCGCTCTTGATCTGACCGGCGTTCACGGCGACCGACAGGTCGGCGATCGTCGTGTCCTCGGTCTCGCCCGAGCGGTGCGAGAGCATGGTGGTGTACCCGGCGCGGTGCGCGACCGAGATCGCGTCGAGCGTCTCGGACAGGGTTCCGATCTGGTTCACCTTCACCAGCAGCGAGTTCGCGGCTTTGCGGCGGATGCCGTCGGCCAGACGCGCGGGGTTGGTGACGAACAGGTCGTCGCCGACGAGCTGCACCTTGTCGCCGAGCTTCTCGGTGAGGGCGGTCCAGTTCTCCCAGTCGTCCTCGGCGAGAGCGTCCTCGATCGTGACGATCGGGAAGTCGTTCACGAGCTGCACGTAGTAGTCGGTCAGCTGCTCGGCGTTCCAGTCCTTGTTGTCGAGGCGGTAGACGCCGTCGCTGAAGAACTCCGTCGCGGCGACGTCGAGACCGAGGGCGATCTCGGAGCCGGGCGTGAAGCCGGCCTTCTCGATCGCCGTGACGAGGAACTCGAGGCCCTCGCGGTTGCTGGGCAGATCGGGCGCGAAGCCGCCCTCGTCGCCGAGGCCCGTCGCGTAACCGGCCGCCTTCAGCTCGCTGCGGAGAACGTGGTACACCTCGGTGCCCCAGCGGAGCGACTCGCTGAAGCTCTCGGCGCCGATGGGCGCCAGGAAGAACTCCTGCATGTCGATGCCGTTGTCGGCGTGCTCGCCGCCGTTGATCACATTGAACAGCGGAACGGGCAGAACGTGCGCGTTGGGACCGCCGAGGTAGCGGAACAGCGGCAGATCGGCCGAGTCGGCCGCGGCCTTCGCGACGGCCAGCGACACGCCGAGGATCGCGTTCGCACCGGTGCGCGACTTGTTCTCGGTGCCGTCGGTCTCGATCAGGATCTCGTCGATGATGCGCTGCTCGCTGGCGTCGACACCCTCGATCGCCGGGCCGAGCTCGTCGATGACGGCGTCGACGGCCTTCCGCACGCCCTTGCCGTTGTACCGGCTCTTGTCGCCGTCGCGCAGCTCGTACGCCTCGAAGGCGCCGGTGGATGCGCCGGAGGGAACGGCCGCCCGCTGGACGATGCCGTCGTCGAGCAGCACCTCCACCTCGACGGTCGGGTTGCCACGCGAATCCAGGATCTCGCGTGCGCCTACAGCCTCGATCAGTGCCACAGGGGTACTCCTTGCTTGTGGAGGGTGAGTCTCGGAACGTCGTCGGTCCGGATTCGAGTCTAGTGACCTGAGGCCCGCGCGCCCGGGTCGGTGTCTTCCGGAGTCGGATCGGCCACGACGCGCGCGGTCGCCTCGTCCGAACCGGCGAGCACGGCCAGGGCGATGCCGTCCCAGCCCTTCGCGTCGAGCGTCTGCAGCGCGGTCGCGTCGAACCGCGGGTCGCGCGCGAGCATCTCGAGTCCACGGCGGACGCCGGCGACCTGCTCGTCCTCGGTGGCCGGGTCGGCGACCCGACCGGCACGGACGACGTTGTCGACGACGACGATCGCGCCCGGTCGGCCCAGGCGGGCGGCGTGGTCGAGGTAGACGGTGTTCGACTCCTTGTCGGCGTCGATGAAGATCAGATCGAACGGCCCGTCGACGGTGGGCAGCACGTCGGCGGCACGACCGACGATCACCGAGACCCGGTCATCGAGCCCCGCGCGCGCGATGCTCCGACGGGCGATCTCGGCGTTGAGCGTTTCGGCTTCGATCGAGACGAGTCGCCCGCCATCGGGGAGGGCCCGCGCCATCGCGATCGCCGAAAAGCCGCCGAGCGTCCCGATCTCGAGCACGCGCTCGACGCGGCCGATGCGGATGAGCAGCTGGAGGAGCTTGGCGCTCAGGCGCGAAACCTCGATCGCGGGCAGTCCCGCGGCCTCCTGATCGGCGACCGCGCGCTCGAGGGCGTCGTCGCGTTCGAGCAGCGTCTCGGAGAGGTAGGCATCGGTACGGCGCCAGTCGGCGGGTGTGGGATCGGCCATCACCCCAGCCAATCGCACCGCGCTCGCGGGCGCCAGCATCCGATCGGCGGCGACCTCGGCGAGAGCGGCGACGACCGCCGGCAGCAGGGCGTCCGCGGTGCGCCGATATCCGAGTGCGCTCGGGTGGAACCGGTCGAGGCTGAACATCCGGTCGGGCTCGTCGACGAAGACCGGGCCCACGGTGCGACGCAGGGAGACCACACGCGCCCCGGCGGCGCGAGCTGCGGACTCCTGCGCCGCCGCGAGCGAGCGCGACGCGCGCGACGCGAAGCTCCGAAGCGGCTCCGGAACGGGCCGGAGGGCGCCGAGGTCGGGGCACGTGCCGACGACGACCGCGCATCCGTCGGCGCGCAGACGCGCGACGGCTCGCGCGAGGCTGCGCGCCGCCTGGCCGGCGGGAACGCGGTGGGTCACATCGTTGCCCCCGACGACGATGACGGCGACATCGGCACGGGCGTCGTCGCCGAGCGCGTCGATCTGCGCCATGAGCGTCGCCGACTCCGCACCGACGACCGCGCCGGTCCGAAGACGCACGGGTCGGTGCGCGCGCAGCGCCAACCCCTTCGCCAGTCGCGCGCCGAGGGTGTCCTTCCGCCGCGCGGCGCCGAGCCCCGCGGCCAGCGAGTCGCCGAGCATCACGAGTCGCACCGGCTCCCCCGCGAGCGATCCGCGCCAGAGCCGATCGGCGTCGAGAGCGGACTCGCCCAGCGGCTTGCCGATGCGATCGCGCGCGATCGCCGCCTGGCGACCGAGCACCCTGCGCGATGCCACGGCCACGGCTCCGAGCGAGAGCGCCGCGCCGCCGAGGGCGGCCGCCATCCGTCCGGCAGGGGATGTCATGGCGCCAGGACAGCACGCGCCGGTGAACGGATGCCGACGCTCGAACCACCGACGGGATAACGTTCCCGCGTCAGGCGGGCTCGGCGGCGACGCCCAGGTCGCGCACGAGGTAGACCCAGGGGAACGCCCGGCAGCCGATCTCCCACCCCTCGGCCCGCACGCTCTCCAGCGACACGCGCCACAGGATGCGTCGATGCTCCCACTGCGTACCGGTGCGCAGCATCCGGTGCGCGAGCATCCCCACCCCGACCGTGTGCCACCCCTGGCGCCCCGCCGCGTCGAGCTCGGGCAGTTCGTCGAAGGCGGTCACGGGGCCGAGCCAGCGTTCCTCTCCCGGGGGCGCGGCCGAGACATCGGCGCTTCCCGGCTCGGCGCCGAAACGCTGCTGCGCCGCCTGGCGGGACATGCCGAGCTCCGACCCGATCCGGGCCCAGCTCGCTCCCCCGGCCCGCGCCGCGGTGATCGAGCGGTGAAGCAGCATCCGCACGTCCGCCTCGGCCCGACTGCTGGCCGCGACGAGGCGGAGGTGTGCGTCGACGTCGAGGGGCGCCCCGATCGAGTCCGCGGACTGCGGAACGCGCGCGGCGGCGAGCACGGCCCGGCCGATGGATTCGGCCAGGACGTCCGGATCGTCGGTGCTCACGCAGCGGATTCCGAGGGTGCGCTCGCGGGCCGCCACGCGGGCGTCGCGGCCCCCCGCCGCATGCCGGTGACGAGACCCAGCAGATAGGCCGCGACGACGACCATGGCGATGCCGGACCCCAGCGCGAAGCCACCCCAGAACCCCGCCCAATCGAGGACGAGCGCCGTCAGCACCAGCACGGCACCGACGACCGCGGCGGACAGCGCGACGAAGCGGATGCGGGCGATCGGTTGCGACGGCGGCTGCGTGCGAGTCATCTGTCAATCTTGGATTGACAACCCTTGCCGCGTCAAGAGGCTCTTGACGTCAGGCGTCGAGCGATCGCGGCTCCAGGGCGGCGATGTCGTCGCCGGCGCGGAGCGACACGAACGAGGTGTAGCCGTCGGCGGCCGCCCGCTCGAGCATCGCCTTGACGTTCTTCGGGCGCTGCTCGAGGCGCACACGCGCCCCCGTGGCGACCACGTGCGCCTTCGCCGCGAGCAGCTCGCCCAGCGGCACGTCCCGGTCGTGCACCAGCACCACCGCGGGCTGCTGCCCGGCGTCGGCCACGCCGAGGAGGTCCACCAGCCTCTCGAAGCCGAGCGAGAAGCCTACCGCCGGCACGTCCGTGCCGAGGAATCGGCCGATCATGCCGTCGTAACGGCCACCGCCGCCGAGGGAGTACGACACCGACGTGTGGGCGAGCTCGAAGATGGTCCCGGTGTAGTACCCCATCCCCCGCACCAGGAACGGGTCGAAGACCAGCGGAATCTCGCCCGCCGCCGGACGCGCCGCACGCACGGCCTCGCCGATGCCCACGAGGTGATCGATGACCTCGGCTGAGACGCCCTCGGGCAGCCGCGCTCGGATGTGGTCGGCACCGAAGGCGGCTGCGTCCGGCGCGGGCAGGCGCAGGAAGCGCTCGAACCCGGCCACGGCGGACTCGTCCGCGCCGCGCTCGCGGAGCTCCGCGACGACCCCGTCGACACCGACCTTGTCGAGCTTGTCGATCGTGATGAGGATGCCGGGGCGCTCAGCCTCCCCGAAACCGAAGGCCGCGAGCATCCCGTCGAGCACCCGCCGGTCGTTCACGCGCACGGTTCCGCCCTCGAGGCCCAGCGCGTCGAGCGCGTCGAGACTCGCGACGATCAGCTCGGCCTCGGCGCGGGCCGTCGCGTCGCCGATGATGTCGATGTCGCACTGCACGAATTGGCGGTAGCGACCCTTCTGAGGCCGCTCGGCCCGCCACACCGGGGCGATCTGGATCGCGCGGAAGACCGACGGCAGCGCGGCGCGGTGCGAGGCGTAGAAGCGCGCGAGCGGCACCGTGAGGTCGTAGCGCAGACCCAGGTCGGTCAACGCGGCCGGGTCGTCGGCGGCGGCGCGGATCGTCTCGGCGTCGAGGCCCCGGGCGAGGACGTTGTAGGCGAGCTTCTCGTTGTCGCCGCCGATGCCGGCGTGCAGCCGCCCGTACTCCTCCATGACGGGTGTCTCGATCTCGTCGAAGCCGTGACCGCGGTAGCGGTCGCGGATGACGGCGAGGACGCGCTCGCGGCGGGATTTGTCAGCGGGCAGGAAGTCGCGCATGCCGCGCGGCGGGTTCACGGTGGGCACCGCCCTATCCTTCCAGGTCGCCGAACCCCTCCGTCCGGCGCACCTCCGCCTCGACACGGCGGAGCGCACCGCGGAGCGCCCGTTCGGCGTCGAGGCCGTGCACCCGCGCACCCGCCACGAGCGCGAGAAGCGCGTCCCCGAGCTCGTCCTCCGATGTCGGGACGGACCGCGGCGCGACGGGAGCGGCCGGACCGGCGACGCCGACGCGTTCGGCACGGCCCAGCACCTTCTGCGCGCGGGCGAGTCCCGGCATCCGCTCGGGGACCCCATCGAGCACGCTTCGGCGCTCCCGCTTCTCGGCGGCCTTCGCCGCGTTCCACAGCACGAGGACCTGCTCGGGCGTCTCGGCGGTCTCGCCCGCGAAGACGTGCGGATGCCGTCGCACCATCTTCTCGGTCAGCCCGCGCGCGACGTCGTCGATGTCGAACGGCTCCGCGGCGCCGCGCGACGCGATCTCGGCGTGGAAGAGCACCTGCCAGAGCAGATCGCCGAGCTCCTCGCGCAGGTCGGCCGAGGTGCCGGTCTCGACCGCCTCGATCACCTCGGCGGCCTCCTCCTCGAGATACGGCACGAGGTCGTCGTGGGTGATGGCGGCCGACCAGACGCAGCGGTCGCGCACGGCGCGCATCGTCTCGGCGGCCTGGCGGAGCGGGTCGGTCATGGCGTGTCCTTCCGGCGGGATCCCTCAGGCTAGCTCGCGAGGCACCCCGGTCGCCCGAGGCGCCCGCACCGGGACGGCGTATGACGGCCGTGTCGGGAGCATCGCCCCGATGCCAGTAATTTGGACGTGTGCGCGAGATGACCCGAACCGAAGCCATCGACATCGTCGGACGCTACGAGGCCGAGCAGGAGATTCCCGAGGCGATGCGCTCGGACGTCCGGATGCTCGGCTCGATGCTCGGCCAGGTGCTCCGCGAGAGCGGCTCGGCGGGGCTGTTCGAGGACGTCGAGCGGCTGCGCGGCGCGACGATCCAGGCCTACACCGACGAATCGCCCGAGGCGTTCGAGCGGGCCGCGGCCATCGCGGAGTCCTTCAGCGTCGCCCGAGCCGACGAGGTCGCCCGCGCCTTCACCGTCTACTTCCACCTCGTGAACCTGGCCGAGGAGCACCAGCGCGTGCGCCTGCTGCGCGAGCGCGCCGGCATCTCCGACCAGGACAGCGCGGGCGATTCGATCCCCGCGGCGTTCGCTCGGCTCTCCTCCGAGATCGGTGAGGACGAGGCCCGCCGTCGTCTGCGCGACATGCGCTTCCACCCCGTCTTCACCGCCCACCCGACCGAAGCCCGTCGCCGCGCGGTGTCGGAGAGCATCCGCCGCCTCGTCACGCTCCTCGACACCCTCGAGAACTCCTCGGCGGGCGGCGCCGAGCACCGTCGTGCGCGCCGCCGCATGCTGGAGGAGATCGACACGCTGTGGCGCACCTCGCCGCTGCGGGCCGAGAAGCCCACGCCCACCGACGAGGTCCGCGCGGTGATGTCCGTCTTCGACGACACGCTGTACACGACCATTCCGCTCGTGTACCGCCGCCTCGACGACGCCCTCCAGGGGGATGCCGCCGGCAGCACCCCGCCCGTGGTCGCGCCCTTCGTCCGCCTGGGCACCTGGGTGGGCGGCGACCGCGACGGCAACCCGTTCGTCACCGCCTCGGTCACGAAGAAGGCGGCGGGTATCGCCGCCGAGCACGTCCTGCTCGGCCTCGAGCGCAGCGCCGACCGCGTCGGCCGCGGCCTCACGATGTCGGGAGAGACGACCCCCGCGAGCCCCGCGCTCCTGGCCCTGTGGGACCGGCTCGCCGCCTCCGACGACGACGGCGCGACGAACGCCGTCAAGCGCGCCCCCGGCGAGCACCACAAGCGCGTCATGATGCTGCTCGGCCGCCGCATCCGGGCGACGCGGCTGCGTGACGCCGACCTCGCGTACACCGACCCGCAGGAGCTCCTCGCGGACCTGCGCACGGTGCAGGAGTCCCTCCGACTCGCCGGAGCCGCCCGTCAGGCCTTCGGAGCGCTGCAGCAGCTCATCTGGAGCGTCGAGACCTTCGGATTCCACCTCGCCGAGCTCGAGGTCCGTCAGCACTCCGCCGTCCACCGCACGGTCCTCGCGGAGTGCGAGGCCGGCGGGGAGCGCAGCGAGCTCGCGACCGAGGTGCTCGAGGTCTTCCGCACGATCGCCCAGGTGCAGAAGCGGTTCGGCCCGCGCGCCGCCGGCCGCTACATCGTCTCGTTCACGCAGTCGGCGACCGACCTGCAGAACGTCCACGCCCTCGCGCGCCACGCGGTCGGTCCCGAGGGCACGCCCCCGGTGCTCGACGTCATCCCGCTGTTCGAGACCTTCGCCGACCTGCAGGCGGCCCCGGGTATCCTGGCCGAGATCGTCGAGCATCCCGCCTTCGCCGCGCGCCTCGAGGCCACCGGGCGCCGGCTCGAGGTCATGCTCGGGTACTCGGACTCGTCGAAGGACGTCGGCCCGGTCGCCGCGAACCTGGCCCTGTACGAGGCGCAGGCGAAGATCGCCGCGTGGGCACAGGCCGAGCGCATCGAGCTCACGCTCTTCCACGGCCGCGGCGGCGCCCTCGGCCGCGGCGGCGGACCGGCCAACTCGGCGATCCTCGCGCAGCCGCCGCACTCCGTCGACGGGCGCTTCAAGCTCACCGAGCAGGGCGAGGTCATCTTCGCCCGCTATGGCGACCCGGACATCGCCCTCCGCCACATCGACCAGGTGGCCGCGGCCATCCTGCTGGCCTCGGCGCCCTCGATCGAGGAACGCAACAGTCGCGCCGCGGAGCGTTACGCCGACATCGCGGCGACGATGGACACCGCCTCCCGCGAGCGGTTCTTCGCGCTGGTCAAGGCACCCGGCTTCGCTCCCTGGTTCGCCACGGTCACCCCCATGGAGGAGATCGGACTGCTCGCGCTCGGCTCGCGGCCGGCACGCCGCGGCCTCTCGGTGGAATCGCTCGAAGACCTCCGCGCCATCCCCTGGGTGTTCGCCTGGACGCAGGCCCGCATCAACCTGGCCGGATGGTTCGGTCTCGGCACCGCACTCGAGGCCGTCGGCGACGAGGCGCTGCTGCGCGAAGCGTACGAGCAGTGGCCGCTGCTGCGGACGGTCATCGACAACGTCGCGATGAGCCTCGCGAAGGCCGACCCGCGTATGGCGCGGCGCTACCTTGCTCTCGGGGATCGCGACGAGCTCGCCGAGCTCGTGCTCGACGAGATGCTCCTCACCCGCGACTGGGTCATCCGCATCGCCGGCGGCGACGGACTGCTCGCCAACAAGCCGGTGCTGCAGCGTGCGGTCAAGATGCGCAGCCCCTACGTCGACGCACTGTCGCTGCTCCAGCTCCGCGCTCTGCGCGCCCTCCGCTCCGGCGATGCCGGCGCCGAGACGCCCCCCGAGTGGCAGCGCCTGCTGCTCCTCAGCGTCAACGGGGTCGCGGCCGGGCTGCAGAACACGGGCTGATCCCCCGCTTCACGCGTCGACGGAGTCGTCGCATTCTGCTTCATAGGGCCCAAGGTGACCGCAGAAGGCGACGAGTCCGCATGGTGCGTGTCGACGGAGTCGTCGCTTTCTGCTTGATGGGACTCCCGGTGACCGCAGCAGGCGACGAGTCCGGGCGTGCGCCGGAGACGGGACGCTCCCGGGCGCGCCGGCCTCGCATAGGGTGGTAACCCGTGTCTGCTGCTCCGACGTCCCCCGCCACCGCACCCGGCGAGGCGGGATCGACCCGTGTCTCGATGCTCACGCTCTCGACGTTCGTCGTGGGCTCGATGGTCGGCGCGGGGGTCTTCTCGCTCCCGGCCGGATTCGCATCCGAGACCGGAGTCGCGGGCGCCCTCGTCGCCTGGGCGATCGCCGGCGGCGGGATGCTGACCCTCGCGTTCGCGTTCCAGCTGCTCGCCGTGCGGCGGCCGAACCTCGACGCCGGCGTCTACAGCTACGCGCGGGCGGGCTTCGGGCGATACCTCGGATACGTCTCGGCCTTCGGCTACTGGGCGAGTGCGTGCGCCGGGAACGTCTTCTACTGGGTCTTCATCATGTCGACCCTCGGTGCCGTGGTCCCCGGGCTCGGCGCGGGCGACACGCCGCTGGCCGTCGCGCTGGCATCGATCGGTCTGTGGCTCTTCTACGTGCTCATCCGCCGCGGAGTCCGCGTCGCGTCGGCAGTGAACCGCGTCGTCAGCATCGCCAAGACGGTGCCGATCGTGCTGTTCATCGTCCTGTGCCTCACCGTCTTCGACCCCGCCGTGTTCGCCGCCAACTGGGCCGGCACGCCCGGCATCCCGATCTGGGACCAGATCCGCGCGACGATGCTCGTCACGGTCTTCGTCTTCATCGGCATCGAGGGCGCGAGCGTCAACTCGCGTCACGCTCGCTCGCGCCGCGACGTCGGACGCGCGACGCTCCTCGGCTTCCTCAGCGTCCTGGCCATCTTCGCCTCGGTGACCGTCGTCTCGTACGGCGTCCTGCCGCGCGACGAGATCGCCGCCCTCTCGGAGCCGTCGCTCGGCGGCGTCCTCGAGGCGGTCGTGGGCCCCGTCGGCGCGGTGTTCGTCGGCGTCGCGCTCATCGTGGCCGTCCTCGGCGCCTACCTGTCGTGGACGCTCATGGCCGCGGAGGTGCTGCTTCAGGCCTCGCGCTCCGGTGACCTGCCGCGCTTCCTCTCGCGGACGAATGCGCACGACGCCCCCGTCGGCGCGCTGACGCTGTCGACGGTGATGGTCCAGGTGCTGCTCGTGGTCGTGCTCTTCGCCGAGAACGCCTTCGACGTCGCACTCGACCTCACGAGCGTGCTGGTGCTCATCCCGTTCGTGCTCTCAGCGGCCTACGCGCTGAAGGTCGCCCTCGGCCGGGACGGCGGCGTCGACCCCGAGGGCGAGAGCCCGGCCCGCCGCCGACGGATGCTGCAGATCGCCCTCACGGTGATCGCCACCGCCTATACGGCGTTCCTCCTCTACGCCGCCGGTCCCGCCTATCTGCTGCTGTCGCTGCTCATCATCGTGCCCGGCTCGGTGCTGTACGTCGCCGCGCGCCGGCGGGCCGGCGAGCGGCCGTTCACCCCGGTCGAGGTCGTCCTCCTGGTGATCGGCATCGCCGGCGCCCTCGCGGCGATCGTCCTTCTCGCGACCGGCGCGATCACGCTCTGAGGCCGCCGGGAGCCGCCTCGCATCCGGCTCAGACCGTCGCCGACTCCTTCGCGGGCAGCGGGAAGAGCTGGTCGAGGAGCTGCCCCGTCCAGGTGATGAGGTCCGCGTCGCCGAGAGGCGTGCCGCCGGCCGACGGCAGCGGCACGACGAGCGCTTCGCCGCCGGCCAGCAGCTTGGCCTTCGGGTAGAGCCGCTGCACGCGGATACGCATGGACTCAGGCAGCCGCGCGGGCGCGATCCGCAGGTTCGCGCCCATCGCGACGACGTCGGTGAGACCGGACTGGGCGGCGCGCCGGCGCAGGCGTGCCACGGCGACGAGGCCGGTGACCTCCTGCGGCGGCCGGCCGTAACGGTCGGTGAGCTCGTCGACGACGAGATCGATCGCGTCGTCCTTGGCCGACACCGCCGCGGCCGCCGAGAGCTTCTGGTAGGCCTCGAGGCGAAGCCGCTCGCTGTCGATGTACTCGTCCGGGATGCGGGCCGCGACCGGCAGCTCGAGGCGGAGCTCGGCGGGTCCGTCGACCTCCTCGCCGCGGAACGTCGAGACCGCTTCGCCGATCATGCGCAGATACAGGTCGAACCCGACGCCCGCGATGTGCCCGGCCTGCTCGGCGCCCAGCAGGTTGCCCGCGCCACGCAGCTCGAGGTCCTTCAGGGCGACCTGCATCCCCGAGCCGAGGTCGTTGTTCACCGCGATCGTCTCGAGGCGGTCGGCGGCGGTCTCGCTCAGCGGCTTGTTCTCGTCGTAGAGGAAGTACGCGTACGCGCGTTCCCGGCCGCGTCCGACGCGTCCGCGCAGCTGGTGCAGCTGGCTGAGGCCGTACTTGTCGGCACGGTCGATGATGATGGTGTTCGCGTTGGAGATGTCGAGACCGGTCTCGACGATCGTCGTGGAGACGAGCACATCCGCGCGCCGCTCCCAGAAGTCGTCGACCACCTGCTCGAGCTGGTGCTCCCCCATCTGACCGTGCGCGACAGCGATGCGAGCCTCGGGCACCAGCTCGCCGAGCTGAGCCGCGACGCGCTGGATCGACTGCACGCGGTTGTGCACGAAGAACACCTGCCCTTCGCGCAGGAGCTCGCGCCGGATCGCGGCGGCGATCTGCTTGTCGCTTCGCGGTCCGACGTAGGTGAGGATCGGATGCCGGTCCTCGGGCGGGGTCGCGAGAGTCGACATCTCTCGGATGCCGGTGACCGCCATCTCGAGCGTGCGCGGGATCGGGGTGGCGCTCATCGCGAGGATGTCGACGCCCGTCTTGAGCTTCTTCAGGGCGTCCTTGTGCTCGACGCCGAACCGCTGCTCCTCGTCGACGATGAGGAGGCCGAGGTCTTTGAACACGACCTGCTCGGTGAGGATGCGGTGGGTGCCGATGACCATGTCGACGGTGCCGTCGGTGAGACCGGCGACGGTGTCGCGCGCCTCCTTCGCCGTCTGGAACCGCGAGAGCGACCGCACCTTCACGGGGAAGCCCGCGAAACGCTCGGAGAACGTCTCGAGATGCTGCTTGGCGAGCAGCGTCGTGGGCACGAGCATGGCGACCTGCTTGCCCTCCTGGATCGCCTTGAAGGCCGCGCGCACGGCGACCTCGGTCTTGCCGAAGCCGACATCTCCCGACAGCAGTCGGTCCATCGGGATCGGCTTCTCCATGTCGGCTTTGATCTCGTCGATCGTCTGCAGCTGGTCGGGGGTCTCGGCGAACGGGAAGGCCTCCTCCAGCTCGCGCTGCCACGGCGTGTCGGGACCGAACGCGTGCCCCTTCGAAGCCATGCGCGCGGAGTAGAGCTTGACGAGCTCGACGGCGATGTCGCGCACCGCCTTGCGAGCCTTGCCCTTCGCCGCGGCCCAGTCGCTGCCGCCCATCTTCGACAGCACCGGCGCCTCGCCGCCGACGTAGCGGGAGAGCTGGTCGAGCTGATCGGTCGGCACGAAGAGCTTGTCGCCCGGGTAGCCGCGCTTGGCCGGCGCGTACTCGAGCACGAGGTACTCGCGCTGGGTCTTGACGGCATTGCGGCCGCCCGACGAGACCTCGCGCTGGACGAGCTCGACGAACTTGCCGATGCCGTGGGTCGCGTGGACGACGACGTCGCCGGGCTTGAGCTGGAGCGGATCGACCACGTTCCGACGGCGCGAGGCGAGCTTCTTGACGACGCGACCGTCGCCGCCGATCGTGCGTCCGTAGAACTCGCTCTCGGTGAGCACCGCCAGCCGGGCCTCGGGTGCCTCGAAGCCGCGCTCGAGCGAGGCGACGACGCACACGGCCACCGGCTCGTCCGTCAGGTCCGTGACGTCACCGGCCGTGCGCGCCGCGATGCCGCGCTCGGCCAGGACGTCGCGAGCGCGATCGACGAGGCCCGGGCCCGACGCCGTGACCACGACCCGCCACCCCTGCGCGAGAAGGCCGCCGATGTAGGTCGTCGCGCCGTCGACGTTGCCCGAGAACGAGGGGATGGCCGACGCCGTGATGCGGCGGTCGACGTCTCCGCCGCCCTCGGTATCGGTGAGTCCTTCGGCCAGCGCATCGGCGGCACCGGAGTCGAACGCGCTCAGCTCCCACCACGGCCCCGAGCGCTCGCGCGCCGCCTCCCGCAGCTCGGGAAGGGTCAGGAAGTCGCCGGCCCGGAGGTCGACGGGACTGTCGGCGCCCGCCGTCGCGGCGCTCCACGCGGCCTCGAGGAACTCCCGGTTGGTCTCGCCGAGGGTGCGTGCGCGCGTCCGCGACCTCTCGGGATCGACGAGGGCGATCCCGGCCCCGCGCGGCAGATAGTCGACGAGCGGAACGACCCGGTCGACGAGCGCCGGGAGCAGCGACTCCATGCCCTCGACGGGGATGCCCTCGGACATCTTCTCGAGCATGCCGGTGAGGCTGGGGAAGGATGCCGTCATCCCCCGCGCGCGCTCGCGGACGGCATCCGTCAGCAGCAGTTCGCGTGCGGGCAGGAGCTCGGCCGAGGTGATCTCGCCGGGAAGCGATCGCTGATCGGCGATCGAGAAGGCGCGGATCTGGTCGACCTCGTCGCCGAAGAAATCGACGCGGAGCGGGTGGTCGGCGGCGGCGGGGAAGACGTCCAGGATGCCGCCGCGCACCGCGAACTCGCCGCGGCGCGACACCATGTCGACCCGGTGGTAGGCGAGCTCGACGAGCCGGCGTACGACGTTCTCGAGCTCGGCGCCGCGCGCTCCGACGACCAGGCGTACGGGCTCGGCCTCGGTCAGTCCTGCGGCGATGGGCTGCAGCGCCCCGCGCACCGACGCCGTGACGACGAGGGGGGCGTCGCCGTGATGCGCGGCCAGGGTGCGCAGCACCTCGAGTCGGCGTCCCACGGTCTCGGCACTGGGGCTCAACCGCTCATGCGGAAGCGTCTCCCATGCCGGGAAGTGCATGACGGCGGCGTCGGGTCGCAGGCACGTGATCGCCTGTCCGATCGTCTCGGCACGGCGGCCGGTCGGCGCGATCACGAGGATCACGGGAGGCTGGCCGGCGGCGCGGCGCCGGTCGATGAGTGCCGCCAGCAACGGCGCATCCAGGCCGTCGGCCAGGGCGACGTCGACGCTGCCGGAACTGCCGGCGGCCACCGCCTCCCGGAAGGAGTCAGCCTGCGAAAGGGCGCGCACGATCCCGGGAACTGTCACCGGAGAAGCCTACCTCCGGCCGCCGACACGGGCGCTCGGCCGGCCTCGACCTTTCTAGGATGGGCAGGGTGAGCACGCCCCCTCCGGCCGGGAATCCGGCCTTCGCCGCCCCCTACCGCGTCCCGCCGCCGGGAACCCTGCCGCCGTCCCCGGCGGCACGACGCTCGCGGGCCGTCGGCATCGCCGCCGCCGCGACCGCCGCGCTCACGCTGTGCGCGGCGGTCATCGCGAACGCCCTCGCCGGTGCGCGGTTCGGCGCGAGCGGCGCCATCGCGGACCTGCTGGCCAGCGGCGGCGACCTGCGAGCCCTGTCGCCCGTGCGCGGCTGGGTCCTCGTCGTCGAGATCGTCTTCTGGTCGGCGGCGGCCCTGTGGACGGCGGCGATCGTGCTGGGCATCGTCGCGGTGGTCGGCCGGCGCGGTCGCGCGCTCGGCGTCGCCGCCATCGTCACGGCCGCTCTGGGCCCGGTCGTCGCGCTCGCGGCCGGTTCCGCCGCCCTGGCCGTCACGGGCTGATCGGGGCCCGCTGGAGCTTCGACCGCCGCTCGGCGGCCGCGCGCTCAGCGTGGCGCGTGGAACCGCTGCTGAGCGGCGAGAAGGCCGTCTTCGACCACGGTCTCCACGGCGTCCGCCGCGTCGGAAACGAGGATCTCGAGGGTCTTCCGCTCCGCCGGCGAGAACGGATCGAGGACCCAGTCCGCCGGATCCTGCGCGCCGACCGGTCGGCCGATGCCGACGCGCACGCGTGGGAAGTCGGGCGTGCCGAGCGCTTTGGCGACGTCGCGGACGCCGTTGTGGCCGCCGTGACCTCCCCCGGTCTTGAGCTTGATGGTGTCGAACGGGATGTCCAGCTCGTCATGGACCACCACGACGCGTTCGGGAGCGACCCCGTAGAAGCTCGCGAGACCGGCGGCCGGCCCTCCCGAGACGTTCATGAAGGTCTTCGGCTTCGCGAGCACCATCTTCGCCGCGCCCGGCCGCAGCCAGGACTCGGCCGCGAGGGCGTTCGCCTTGTGGGACCGGAGCGTCTCACCTCGACGGCGGACCAGCTCGTCGATGACCATCTGCCCGATGTTGTGCCGCGTGGGAGCGTACCGCGGACCCGGATTGCCGAGTCCGATGATGAGCCAGGTGTCTGCCATGGCCTGCCTTCCGAACGACGGAGCCCGCCCCCACCGTGGTGAGAGCGGGCTCCGCAGGGGTGTGCCTTACTCGGACTTCTCGTCGCCCTCGGCCTCGGCCTCATCGGCCTGCTCGGCGGCGGTCGCCTCGTCGGCGGCCTCGATCTCCTCGACGGCCGCGAGGGTCGCAGCGGGCACCGAGACCGCGACGACGAGCGTCTCGGGGTCGGCCAGCAGCGCGGCGCCGCGCGGGAGCGTCAGGTCGGCGGCCGTGATGCGCGCGCCGTCCTCGAGGCCCTCGACGTCGACCTCGAGCGTGTTCGGAATGTGGGTCGCCTCGACCTCGAGCGAGATCGACGCCGCATCCTGCGTCGCGATGGTGCCCGCGAAGGGCTCGCCGGTGACGACGACGGGAACGTCGACGTGGACCTTCTCGCCCTTCTTCACGACGAGCAGGTCGATGTGCTCGATGATCTGGCGCACCGGGTCGCGCTGAACGTCCTTGACGAGCACGAGCTGCTCGGCGCCGTCGACGACGAGCTCGATGACCGCGTTCGCGCGGCGCACGAGCAGGAGCATCTGGTGGCCGGGCAGGGCGACGTGCACCGGCTCGGTGCCGTGGCCGTAGATGACGGCGGGGATCTGGCCGGCGGCACGCAGACGGCGGGCGAAGCCCTTGCCGAAGTTCGTGCGCGTCTCGGCGTTGACCTTGGTGTCGGTCTCGGTGGACATGCGTCTCTCCTTGCGGGCCGGAGAAGCCCTGGTAGCGGTATGCGGGTTCGACGCGAACGCGAGCGCGTGGAGAGGAAGCGTCCTGCACACACCCTCGTCGATCACGGATGCCGGTGCGTCACCGATGCGGTGACGTGCAGCATCCCTCGCCGAAGTACACGCCCACTCTACCAGCGCTCGGTAAGGTGGATGCGACGTCGTCTACGCCACGGAGGAATTATGGAATACGGCTGGCTCTCCCACGTGCTTCTGTGGGTCATCGGTGCGATGACGCTCGGATCGATCGTCTCGGTCACCCTCGCGCTGTATTCGATGGGCCGCCAGGGATACCGCAAGAGCTGACCGCACGCTCTCCCACCCGCTTCGCGCACGAGCGCGCCGCCCCTCGGGGACGGCGCGCTCGCGTCGTTCTCGGGCGGATGTCAGTCCGTCGGCCAGACGGCCACGACGACCTTGCCGGAGGACTGCGAGTCGCGCGCCGTCTCGAATGCCGACACCACGTCGTCGGCCTCGATGGTGTGGGTGACGACGCGCTCGATCCCGGGCTCCGCATCGAGCAGGCGGACCGCTGCGTCGATCTCGTCGGCGAACCGGAAGGTGCCCGAGTAGGTCACCTCCTTGGCGATGAACGGAGCGAGGTTCACCGGTCGCGGCTCGTTCGGCATCATGCCGACCTGCACGACGGCGCCGGCCGGCCGAGCTGCGCGCAGCGCCGCCGAGACGGATGCCGCGACGCCCGAGCACTCGAGCACGATGTCGTAGGCGTCAGCCGGCGGCTGCTCGACGGTGACGTCGAACGTGCGCGTCGCACCGACGGCGCGCGCCCGCTCCAGGGGCCCTGACAGGACGTCCGTCGCATGCACCTCGGCGGCTCCGGCCGCCACGGCTGCGGCGACGGCGAGCAGCCCGATCGGGCCCGACCCGGTGATGAGCACCGTGGCGCCGTCGACGGACCCGGCCTTCGCCAGGCCGTGCATCGCGACGGCGAGGGGTTCGGCGAGAACGGCGCGGGCGACCGGCAGCGTCGCCGGCAGCACCCGCACCATGCCGCGGTCGACGAGGATCTGCTCGGCGAGCGCGCCCTGCGTGTGGGGCCACGTCGACGCGCTGCCGAGGTATGCGCCGCCCGGCCAGAGATGAGGCGACTCGGCATACGCGGCCACGGGGGTGCCGAAGGTCGCGGGGTGGACCGTCACCGGGGTTCCGGACGGCCACTCCCCCGTCGGATCCAGATCGATGCGGCCCGACAGCTCGTGGCCCGGGACGAGGGGCTCGCGAACGACGAACGCGCCGTTCGCGCCCTCGAAGTAGTAGTGCAGGTCCGACCCGCAGATGCCGACGTACTCGACCCGGATCCGCACCTGACCGGCGCCCGGCTCGGGAGTCGGGACATCCCGGATGTCGATGTCCTGCTTGCCGGTGATGAATGCTGCGCGCATGGTGCCGCCTCTCGGTGGGCGGGTGGCGTCGGTGCCGCCGGGCGTCCGGAACCCCCGCGTTAGGATTCGGGTGCGCCGAGGGGTCGACTCGGCGCTCGAGGTGAGTCTACATAAAATAGTATCTTTCACTTTCTGTCATCACATGTTTGGGTGCTCTCATGGCGCAGGCTTCGCACGGTTCGGTGCTCGACGACCTCGGCGGCCGGATCGCCGCGGGTGAGCAGGCCCCCGGATCCGTGCTCACGCTCGCGGGCCTCGAATCGCACTACGGCGTCTCGCGCACGGTCGTCCGCGAGGCCGTCCGTGTCCTGGAGGCGATGGGCATGGTCGAGTCCCGGCGGCGCGTGGGCATCACCGTGCGGCCCATCGACCGGTGGAACGCCCTCGACACCCGCCTGATCGACTGGCAACTGCGCGGACCGAGCCACCGGCATCATCTCGCCGTCGTGACCGAACTCCGCGCAGCGATCGAGCCCGTCGCCGCAGCCCTCTCCGCTCGGCGCGCGAGCGACGTCGAGCGCGCCGAGATCGCGCGCCTGGCCGCCGAGCTCCAGCGCCTCGGCGCGGCGGGACTCGGCGACTCCGACGAGTACCTCGCGATCGACATCGCCTTCCACGAACTCATCCTCGACACGAGCGGCAATCTCATGCTCGCAGCGACGAAGGCGGCTATCTCGGCCGTGATCGCCGGACGCGCTCGCCTGGGTCTCACTCCGGGCGATCCGCACGACGTCGCGCTCGAGAACCACGTCGCGACCGCCCGGGCCATCGCCCGCGGCGACGCGGCTTCGGCCGAGGAGCACACCCGGACGTATGTCGAGGCGATCCTGTCGGAGGTCCGCTCGAGCTGAGGGGCGGGTCAGCCCGCAGCGGGATCGACCGGGCGCGTGCGCTCGTAGGCCTCCCGATAGCGGGCGAAACCGGCGTCGTACTGCTCCCGGAGCTGCGTCCGCGGCACGACGGTGCGCGTCGGGGCGGAGTCGAAGGCGGGATGACTCATCCCCATGCCGCTCGCGCTCAGTCCCATCCGCACGGCGCCGACGATCGAACTGTGCTGGCGGGTCGACGCCTCCATCTCGGCGCCGAACACGTCAGCCGTCAGCTGCGTCCAGAACGGTGACGACAGCACGCCTCCCGACAGGATGATGCGCCGCGGCATCCCGTTGAGAGCCGTCAGCTCGCGATAGCAGTGGAAGAGCGAGTACACGATGCCTTCGAGCACGGCCTGGTACATGTCCGCGCGCGAGTGCTGCGGCTCGAGGCCGAGGAAGCCGCCGCGGCGCTGATCCTGCCAGCCGGGACTGCGCTCGCCGAACAGGAAGGGCAGGAACACCGGCATCGAGCGGTCCTGCGCCGACAGCAGCGGCTCGATGTCGGCGTAGTCGGTCTCGGCCGGGAACAGATGGCCCTTCGCCCAGTCGACGCAGTTGCCGCACCCCGAGGTCGCCGCTCCGCTGAGCGGGCCGACCGGCGAGCGGTAGGCCCACGTGCTGCGGTTCGGCGAGAGAGCCGGATGCCGCGTCGAGAACCGCAGCGCTCCGCTCGTGCCCATCGAGAACGTCATGTCGCCGGGTTCGGTCGCGAGGTCGCCGATCTGGTTCAGCCCGCCGTCGGGTCCCGGAGTCAGCACGGGGATGCCCGCTCGCTGCCCCAGCAGTCGTGCTCCCTCCTCGGTGAGCGGAGCGGTGTCGGTCGCCGCCCGCAGTTCGGGCAGCAGCACCCCGGCGAGATCGAAGTGCGCGATGATCTCCGGGTCCCAATCGGCCGTCTCGGCGTTGAGCAGGCCGGTGCCAGATGCCACCGAGGCGTTCGTCCAGGTCTCGCCGGTCAGGCGCGCGAAGGTGACGGTGGCCTGATCGAGAGCGACCCGGCCGTCGATGCGGATGCCCTGCTCACGCAGGTGGACGAGCTTGAAGACGGGATAGCTGGCGTTCACCATGCACCCGGTGCGGCCCGAGAACCATCGCGCGAAGTCGTCGTCGAGCCGCAGCCGCGCGCAGAGCTCCCGCGCACCCGTGTAGGGCCATTCGTACACGGGCGTCGCGGGAGCCAGGTCGGGCTCGCGCAGGGTCAGCCCGTGCCAGGTGCCGCTGAGCACGACGAGGTCGACGCGAACGGTCTCGGCCGCCTCCCGCCCGAGCGCGAGCAGCTGTTCGACGAGATCGTCGGGGTCCCGCACCGCCGTGTCGGAGCCGCTCAGCACGAAGCGGCGATCGCGGACGTCGCTCCAGCCCGACTCGGTGTCGAAGAGCATCGCCTTCGCCGATGTCGTGCTGGATTCGAGAGCGAGGATGATCATGAGTCCTAGTCCGTCGTGAGGGGGCGGGGTGCCACATGCGGTGGCCGACCGGACCGAGGACGACCTCGGCCCAATGATATGATCATATCGGGATCGCCTCGCGGGCGAGGACCTGTCGACGCCGTGTCACGAAAGCGTGGGGCGGATGTCGCGGCAGTACGCTGAGACCGTGGGACGCACTCTCCCGCATCCCGTCCACCCGCACGCGAACCTGGAGCTACGCATGGCGTCGACCCCCTCACCGACAGGACCCTCGACCGATCAGGATCAGGCGCCGCACGAAGCGGCGACGGCCCACGAGGGCGCTCCCCGCCCCGAGGACGTCGACCGTCCGACGCCGACCGAGAGCTCCGCACCGTCCGAGGCGGGTACCGGATCGGCCAACATCGGCGTCGTGGGGCTGGCCGTCATGGGCTCGAACCTCGCACGCAACCTCGCGAGCCGTGACGGCAATACGGTCGCGGTCTTCAACCGCTCGCGCGGGAAGACGGACGAGCTCATCGAGACGCATCCCGAGGCCGAGTTCGTCCCCGCCTTCTCGTACGAGGAGTTCGCGGCGAACCTGCAGAAGCCGCGCACCGCCATCATCATGGTGAAGGCCGGCGGCCCCACCGACGCCGTCATCGACGAGCTGATGCGCGTGTTCGAGCCCGGCGACATCATCGTCGACGGCGGCAACTCCCTCTTCACCGACACCATCCGCCGCGAGAAGGCCGTCCACGAGGCCGGCTTCAACTTCGTCGGCATGGGCGTCTCGGGCGGCGAGGAGGGCGCTCTCCTCGGCCCGTCGCTCATGCCGGGCGGACCCGACGAGTCGTGGGTCACGCTCGGTCCCATCCTGAAGTCGATCGCCGCCGTCGCCGAGGGCGAGCCGTGCGTCACCCATGTCGGACACGATGGGGCCGGACACTTCGTCAAGATGGTGCACAACGGCATCGAGTACGCGGACATGCAGCTCATCGCCGAGGCCTACGACCTCATCCGACGCGGCACCGGCAAGTCCCCCGCCGAGATCGCCGACATCTTCGCCGAGTGGAACCGCGGCGAGCTGGAATCGTACCTGATCGAGATCACCGCCGAGGTGCTCCGCCAGACGGATGCTGCGACCGGCAGGCCGCTGGTCGACGTCATCGTCGACCAGGCCGGCGCCAAGGGAACCGGAGCCTGGACGGTCCAGACCGCCCTCGACCTCGGCGTGCCCGTCTCCGGCATCGCCGAGGCGGTGTTCGCCCGCTCGCTCTCGAGCCACCGCGAGCAGCGCGACGTCTCGGGCTCGCTGCCCGGACCCGACGACGCGTCGTTCACGGTCGAGGACCCGACCGCGTTCATCGAGCAGGTCCGCCTGGCACTGTACGCCTCGAAGATCGTCGCGTACTCGCAGGGCTTCGACGAGATCCGCGCGGGGGCGTCCCAGTACGGCTGGAACATCGATCTCGGCGCGGTGTCGAAGATCTGGCGTGGCGGCTGCATCATCCGCGCGCAGTTCCTCAACCGCATCGCGGACGCGTACGCCGCCGAAGCGGAACTGCCGGTGCTGCTCACCGCGCCGTATTTCGTCGAAGCCCTCGGGCGCGCCCAGGACGCGTGGCGCCACATCGTGCAGGCCGCCGCGGGTGCCGGCATCCCCGCCCCCGCGTTCAGCTCGTCGCTGTCGTACTATGACGGGCTCCGCGCCGAGCGTCTGCCCGCCGCTCTCATCCAGGGCCAGCGCGACTTCTTCGGTGCGCACACCTACAAGCGCATCGATAAGGACGGCACGTTCCACACGCTGTGGTCGGGCGACCGCTCCGAGGTCGAGGCCGAAGACACGCACTGACGCACCGCATCGGCGTCGACGGCCCCGGCGAGCATGAGCGCTCGCCGGGGCCGTCGGCATCTGCACGACCGAGGCGGCCTCAAAGCCAGTCGTTGCGCTTGAAGACGACGTACAGCCCCGCGCTGAGGAGCACCATGAATCCGATGGCCATCGGATAGCCCCACGGCAGGTCGAGCTCGGGCATGTATCGGAAGTTCATGCCGTACAGGCTCGCGACGAAGGTCGGCGCGAACCCGATGGCCGCCCACGACGAGATCTTCTTGACCTGCTCGTTCTGACGCACCTGCACCTCGGTGAGGTCGGCCATCTTCTCGTCCAGCCGCTGGTTGACGAGGGTCGCATGGATCGTGAGAGCGTCATCGAGCGTGCGACGCATCGCCTGGACGCGCTCCGAGACGTAAGCGGCCCGGCCGCGGAGGTCCGTCCACCCGGGCGTCTCGGCGCCGTCGAGGGCGATCCAGGAACCGAGACGCTCGAGGACGTCGGGCAGCGGTGTCGTCGCGTGCGCGAGATCGATCGCCTCGCGCTGGAGGTCGAAGATGCGCCGCGACACGGCCGGGTCGTCGCCGAAGAGCTGATCCTCGATCTCGTCGATGTCGTTCTCGACCCCGTCGAGGACATCGCGGTACCCGGCGAGGACGGTCTCGAACATCGCCCAGAGAATCGCGTGCGGACCACGTGCGATGAGGTGCGGGTGGTCGTCGAGGCGCCGGCGGATGCTCTCGAGGTCGAGGCGTCCCGATCGTGTGGCGGTGATCAGCATTCCGTCGACCAGGACGACGTCGACCTCGTCGCAGCGCACGGTCTCGGCCGCATCGTCGTAGGTGGCCGGCTGCAGCACGACGAACGCGTCGTCGCCGTAGCGCTCGAAGAGCGACCGCTGGTGGGTCCGGGCGAGCTCCCGCGCCGCGACCGGGTGCACGCCGACCTCGGCGACGATCTGTGCGAGCCGGTCGGTGTCGTCATCGACGATCGACACCCACGCGAAGCCGCCGGCGTCGCGGGCGGCCGCGCGTGCCGACCTCGCATCGCCCGCCGCGCCCGCCGCGTCGATGCGCGCGCCGCCTGCGTAGACGGCCGTCGTGACCTGGGTCATGACGCCACTGTAGAAGGCCGCGACCCGCCCGGACGGGTTCACAGGGCACGCATAGGACTATCCATAGCTTTGACATAGCTATGAGCGCACAATGGGCGCATGACCACCCCTGCCCCGGCTCCCCTGAAGCGCGCCGACGGATCTCCGCTGCGCGTCCTCGTCGTCGACGACGAGCAGATGCTCACCGATCTGCTGTCGATGGCGCTGAAGATGGAGGGCTGGGACGTCCGAACCGCCGGCTCGGGCTTCGAGGCGCTCAGCGAGGCGCGGGAGTTCGGTCCCGACGCGATGGTCCTCGACGTGATGATGCCCGACCTCGACGGCATGGCGGTGCTGCAGCGGCTCCGTCAGTCCGGCGATGACGTCCCCGTGCTCTTCCTCACCGCGAAGGATGCCGTCGCCGACCGTGTCGCGGGGCTCACCGCCGGCGGCGACGACTACGTCACGAAGCCGTTCAGCCTCGAGGAGGTCGTCGCGCGGCTGCGGGGTCTCATGCGGCGCGCCGGCACCGCTACAGCGGGCGGCGCCGATCCGATCCTGCGCGTGGGCGATCTCACGCTCAACGAGGACTCGCACGAGATCGAGCGGGACGGCGCCTCCATCGAGCTGACGGCGACGGAGTTCGAGCTTCTCCGCTACCTCATGCGCAACCAGCGACGAGTGGTGTCGAAGGCGCAGATCCTCGACCGCGTCTGGAACTACGACTTCGGCGGACGCTCCTCGGTCGTCGAGCTCTACATCTCCTACCTGCGCAAGAAGATCGACGCGGGACGCGAGCCGCTCATCCACACCGTCCGCGGCGTCGGCTACATGATCAAATCGCCCGCATGACGGCTGCGGCGACGGGCGCCGCGCCGAAGCGGCCCTGGCAGCGACGATGGAGTCTGCAGACGCGCCTCATGGTGACCGTCGTCGGGATCGTCGCGCTCACGCTCGTCGCGAGCGCGATCGGCCTCGCCACGATCATCGGGTCGGTTCTGACGAGCAATGTCGACACGAGCGTCGAGGCCTCGACCCGGCAGCTGAAGCTGTACGACACCTACGTCGGCCGCGTCCTGGATGCCGACCAGGTCCTCTCGGAGACGAACAGTCTGCCGGTGGGCTACGCCCTCGTCGTCACCGGTCCGACGGGCGACATCACCGCGGCGACGCTCGACGAGGACGACGGCGTCATGCCGCTCACATCGCAGCAGTCCGACGAGTTCCTGGCGGGCGCGGACAGCGCCGGAGCGACGACCGTCGAGATCACCGGCCTCGGCGCCTACCGGGTCGTGTCGTGGCAGGCCGGCCCGCTCACCGGCGTCGCGGGCCTGTCGCTCGCGCAGCTGAACGCGACGATCGCGCAGCTCGTCACGACGATCGTCCTGGTGACGAGCGGCGGCCTGCTCCTGTTGAGCGCGGCCATCGCCGTCGTCATCAACCGATCGTTCCGCCCGCTGCGCATCGTCGCCGCCACCGCGCAGCGTGTGGCGGCGCAACCCCTCGCGCGCGGCGAGGTCACCATCTCGGAGCGGGTTCCGGCATCCGAGACGGACGAGGACGACGAGATCGGCCGCGTCGGAGCAGCGCTGAACACGCTCCTCGACCATGTCGACTCGTCTCTGGTCGCACGGCATCGGAACGAGGAGCGGATGCGATCCTTCGTGGCCGACGCGAGCCATGAGCTGCGGACGCCCCTCGCGTCGATCCGCGGCTACTCCGAACTCTCGCTCCGGGCTCTGAGCGCCGGTATGCCGAACACCGAGGCGACGACGATCTCGGCACTCGAGCGGATTCAGGCGCAGTCGCTCCGCATGACGAGCCTCGTGGAGGATCTTCTGCTGCTCGCACGTCTCGACGAGGGCCAGGAACTCGTCTACGGCGCGCTCGATCTCAGCCAGCTCGCGGTCGAGTCGGTCGCCGACGCCCGGGTCGCAGGCGCCGACCACGAATGGGTGCTCGACGTCCCCGATCAGTCCGTGGTCGTCGCGGCGGACGGGTCCCGGATCACCCAGGTCGTCGCCAACCTGCTGGCGAACGCCCGCGTGCACACGCCCGCGGGCACCTCGGTGACCACCTCGGTGCGCATCGACGACGGAACGGCCGTTCTGGCCGTGCACGACGACGGCCCGGGCATCGACCCGGCCGCGGCCGACGAGATCTTCGAGCGGTTCTCGCGCGCCGATCGGTCCCGCGCACGCCAGACCGGCGGGACGGGCCTCGGACTCTCCATCGCCCGCGCCATCGTCTCGGCTCACGGCGGCTCGCTCACGGTGCGCAGCGAGCCGGGCTCGACGACGTTCGAGCTCCGCCTGCCCGCGCGTCCCGCCGACCCCGACGCGACCTGACCGCCCGCCCGTCAGCCAGCCAGCCGGCGGCCGCCGGGTCAGTAGCCCGCGAAGGCGTCGGTCGTCAGCGAGCGCGCACGACCGAGGGCGGGGGCGAGGTCGGCGATGAGACGCGGCGGTCCCGACACGAAGGCGTGCCGCTCCCCCAGGTCGGGCACGAGCGCGGCGAGCCGCGCCGCGTCGAGGCGAGCAGCACCCGCCCACGACCAGCTCTCCGGAAGATCCGCCGGCTCATCGCGTGTCACGACGAGGACCGGGATGCCGGCGGCGACGATGTCATCGCGGAAGGCGAGTTCCTCGGCGGTCGAGGCGACGTAGACCATCACCGCGTCGCGCCGCTCGCCCGCCAGTCGCATCTGCCGCAGCTGCGAGACGAACGGCGTCACCCCGATGCCGGCCGCGACGAGCAGCACCTTCGCATCCGTCCGAGCCGGCAGGACGAAATCGCCCCACACGCCGGTGACCGGAAGCTCCCGCCCCGGCTCCACACCCGCCAGCGCCTTCCTGTAGCTCGACTGCGACCCGTCGCGCATCGCGATCCGGACCACGGGAAGCTCGGCCGGCGCCGACACGATCGAGAACTCGCGCCGGGTGCCGCGCGCATCGGGACGAGCATGCGGCACCTCGAGCTCGAGATACTGCCCCGGCTGGAATCGGAATCCGCGATGCGCCCGGAACGTCAGTTCGCGCACCGACGGCGTCGGCGCGGACCGCCCGACGAACTGCAGCCGCACCGCGGCACGCCACGCGAAGGCGAAGGCGACGAGGTTGCCGATGATGAGTGCGCGTTCCTGTCCGAGACTGATCTCGCCGATCAGGATCGGCCACCCCGCGAGCGCCCCGACGATCGCGGCGACGAGATACTGCTGGCGACGACGCGGGGGCAGGGTCAACGGCTCGGAGAGCATGAAGGCCCCGAGGAAGAGGAACGGCGACGACCAGAGCACCGACGAGATGACGGTTCCGTCGACGGCGATGCCGACCTCGGCGTACTGCACGAACGTGCGGACGAGCGCGACCCCTACCGCCACGGCGAGGAAGACCAGGACGACCCGCACCTTCTCGGTGCGCACGAGAACGAGGCCGCCGAGGACGATCACCGGGATCGCGAGCACCGGCGACCCGATCCACCACGCGGATGCGCCCAGGTCGGGGAAGGGGATGCTCAGCACGGTCAGGATCGTCGCGCCGGCGGCGGCGGGGTTGAGGATGTGGCGCCCGCGCCAGGCGACGAGGTACTTCGACGCGGATGCCGCGACCCCTGCGATCGCGATGCCCGCCAGACCCGCGGGGTCGAGGGTGGGCCGCAGGACGAACAGCAGGATCAGTGCCGTGATGACCGCCGATTCGACACGCCAGGAGCGCCCGATCAGGCGCTGCGCGACAGCGTCGACCGCCACGATCGCGACGACCAGCACGAGCAGGGTCGCCGGCAGCGCGAGCGGCTCCCCCGCCAGATGCCCGGTCAGGGTGAGCACGAAGGCGACGACGGCCAGCAGCCCGAGCGCGACGAGCACGAAGCGGTACATCGACACGCGGCCGAGGGCGCCCACGGCGCGGTTGCGGACGGCGGTGAGAGAGGTCATACGAACAGCTCCGCTTCACAGGAGGGGGACCACTCGACGGACCCGTCGGTGCGCATCCGCACCCAGGACGCATCGCGCTCCGCGGCGAACCGCGGACCGCCGTCGAAGAACAGGGCGGTGGCGACGGCATCCGCCGTCATGGCGTCGGACGCGACGGCCCAGGTCGCGGCGTACTCGCGCACCGGTTCGCCCGTCCGGGCGTCGAGGACGTGATGCAGTCCCTCGCCCCACGTCCGCCGGTTCGTCGCCGACGCGCACAGCGCGCCGCGGGTGATCGTCCACACCCCGATCGCGCGCGTCGGCCGGTAGGGGTGCTCGAGCCCGATGCGCTGGGCGGTGCCGTCGACGAGGAGGTCGCCGCTGGCATCGACGACCAGCCAGCCGTCGAGTCGTCGTCGCAGCATCCCGTGCACGAGGTCGACGAGGCGTCCCTTGCCCACCGCACCCACGTCGATCGTCGCGCCGGTACGGAGTGTGAGCTCGGTGCCGGTGAGTCGGATCAGCTCCCGCCACGGCGGCGCGGGCTGGGCTCCGTCGTCGCGCAGCGAGTAGGCGGAGTCGTAGCCGCGCCGAGCCAGGGAGTCGCCGACGAGCGGATTAACGGCTCCGTCGGTGGCCGCGTCGAGCCGCGCGTAGAGCTCGAGCATCGGCGCGGCATCCGGGGGCGCCGCAACCGTGCCACCGCCGGCCAGGCGCGCGACGAGGGAGTCGTCGCGGAATCGCGACCAGGTGCCGTCGAAGTCCGCGACGAGCCGATCGACGGCGGCACGGTCCTCCGGACCGAGCTCGCACTCGCTGTCGATGCGCCACGCGGTCCCGATCGCCTCGAAGTCCCAGCGGGACGGCGAGAGCGACGTCACGTTCATGCCGCAGCGTCGGTGCGGATCTCCTCGACCGCGGCGTTGAAGCCGCCGCTCGTCAGCGACGAACCCGCGACGCGATCGACCGAGACATCGGCCAGGTCCTTGCCGACGACGAGCTCGTCGATGCCGCCGATGAACTGCGACTGGTACTGCTTGCTCTCGCGGCGGGTCGGCTCTCCGACCACCTCGACCTCGGTGACGACGTCGGATGCCACCGTGAGCGTGACGGTGATCGTCTCGGGCCCCTCCGGCGTCTGATACGTGCCCTCCGCGGTGTACGAACCGTCGGTGTAGGCACCGTCCGTCGAGCCGGCGGCCCCCGACGAGTCGGTGCCCGAGCCGGCGGAGGGAGTCGCCGTCGTCGAGGATGCGGCGTCGTCGGCGACGGGCTGCTCGGCGTCGGCCTGACCCGCGCAGCCCGCGAGGAGGGCGAGACCGGCGACGGATGCGGCGGCGGCGGTCACGCGAAGCGAACGGGGTACGGCAGTGGTGCGGATCATGGCGGTCCTCCGGTGTCGTGCCCCTCCGGGGGGAGGTGGGCTGATCCCACGCTAGCGGGCCGAATCCCCGTCACCCTTGGCGAAACCTATGCGTTTGCATCGAGGGCGGACGCCGATCGGAGCGCCGGCATCCGGCGCGCTATGCGCAGCCCTCAGGCGGCGCCGTCGAACATGCTCGTGACCGAGCCGTCCTCGAAGACTTCCTTGATGGCGCGCGCCAGCAGCGGCGCGATCGGCAGCACCGTCAGCCCGGGGAACCGCTTGTCGTCGCCGAGCGGGATGCTGTCGGTCACCACGACCTCGTCGATCGCGGCATCCTGCAGCCGCTCGGCGGCGGGGTGGCTGAAGACCGCGTGCGTCGCCGCCACGATGACGCGCTCGGCACCGCTGCTCTTCAGCGCCTGGGCCGCCTTCACGATCGTGCCGCCGGTGTCGATCATGTCGTCGACGAGGAGGCACACCCGCCCGCGCACATCCCCGACGATCTCGTTGACCGTGACCTGGTTGGCGACGTTCGGGTCGCGGCGCTTGTGGATGATCGCGAGGGGCGCGCCCAGGCTGTCGGACCAGGTGTCGGCGACGCGGACGCGGCCGGTGTCGGGCGAGACGACGGTGAGCTTCGCGCGGTCGTCCGCGCTCAGCGAGCGCTCGAAGTGCTCGAGCAGAACCGGCTTGGCGAACAGGTGGTCGACGGGGCCGTCGAAGAAGCCCTGGATCTGGGCGGCGTGAAGATCGACGCTCATGACCCGGTCGGCCCCGGCCGTCTTGAACAGGTCCGCGACGAGGCGCGCGCTGATGGGCTCGCGACCGCGACCCTTCTTGTCCTGACGGGAGTACGGGTAGTACGGGGCGACGACGGTGATGCGCTTGGCCGATGCGCGCTTCGCGGCATCCAGCATGATGAGCGTCTCCATCAGCCACTCGTTCACCGGCGGGCCGAAGGACTGGACGAGGAAGAAGTCGCAGCCGCGGATCGAGACCTCGAACCGCGTCAGGATCTCACCGGACGCGAACGTGCGGTGTTCGGTGGGAACCAGCTCGGTGCCCAGCGACGCGGCGACCTCGCGAGAGAGCTCGGGATGCGAGCCGCCGGATGCGACGACGAGCCGCTTCTTGGTCTTCGCGACCAGCCCGGGCGCGATGCCGCGAGCGACGTCGAGATCAACCGTGTTCTTCTTGCGAGCCATCGTCCGCTTCCTGTGAAGACCGCACGCGCGCCGCTGCTGCGGCCGCGCCAGTACCGGGTCTGTTCTTCTCGACCCACCCATCGACGTTGCGCTGGGGGGAGACGCTGAGGGCGAGGGCACCGGCCGGGACGTCCTTGCGGATGACCGCTCCAGCGCCCGTCTTCGCGCCCTCACCGATCTTAACGGGCGCCACGAACACGTTGTGCGAGCCGGCGTGCACCTCGTCGCCGATCACGGTGCGGTGCTTGGCGAGGTCGTCGTAGTTGGCGGTGATCGCGCCCGCACCGAGGTTCACACCGCGGCCGATCTCGGCGTCTCCCACGTACGACAGGTGCGGAACCTTGCTGCCCTCGCCGATGACGGAGTTCTTCGTCTCGACGAACGTCCCGATCTTGCCGCGCTCCCCCAGCCGGGTGCCGGGGCGGAGGTACGAGAACGGCCCCACCGTGGCGCCCGCGCCGATGACGGCGAGGGTCGCGTCGCTGCGGGTGACCGATGCCCCCGCGCCGACCTCGCAGTCGGTGAGCGTCGTGTCGGGGCCGATCGTCGCGTTCTCGGCCACGACCGTCGCGCGGAGGATGTGCGTGTTCGGCAGCACCGTGACGTCGGCGGCGAGCGTCGCTGTCACGTCGATCCACGTCGTCGCCGGGTCCTGCACCGTCACGCCCGCCAGCTGCCAGCGGCGCACCGTGCGGGCGTTGAGCAGCCGCCCCGCCTCGGCGAGCTGGACGCGGTCGTTCACGCCGACGATGAGGCCGGGGTCGGCGACGATCTGGGCCGCGACGCCGAGCCGATCGGCGCGCAGCAGGCCCACGACGTCGGTGAGGTACTTCTCGGCCTGCGCGTTCTCGGTGCTCACCCGCACGAGGGCCGCCCGCAGCGGCGATGCCTGGAAGGCGTAGACGCCGGCATTGATCTCGTCGACCGCGCGTTCGGCCTCGGTCGCGTCCTTATGCTCGACGATGCGGTCCACTCCCCCGGCCCCGTCGCGGATGACGCGTCCGTAGCCGGTCGGGTCGGCGAGCCGCGCGCTCAGCATCGTGGCGGCCGCGCCCGAGCCGCGGTGCGCCCGCACGAGATCACCGAGGGTGATGTGGTCGAGCAGCGGCACGTCGGCGCTGAGCACCAGCACGTCGCCGGCGAAGTCGGGGATCCGCTCGAGCGCGACCTCGACGGCGCGGCCGGTGCCGGGGATCTCGTCCTGGTCGACGACCACGACCTCGTCTCCGACGCCGAGGACGGCCTCGGCCACCCGGTCCCGCTCGTGGCGCACGACGACCAGCACGTGCGCGGGCGCGAGATCACGTGCCGTGTCGAGCACGTGGCCGACCAGCGGCCGCCCGCCGATGCGGTGAAGCACCTTGGGCAGCGACGACTTCATACGCGTGCCTTGGCCCGCGGCGAGGATGACGACGGCGAGGCCGGAATCGAGGGTGGTGTCGCTCATGCTCCGCCGCCAGGACTCGAACCTGGACCTCACAGCTCCAAAGGCTGTCGTGCTGCCATTACACCACGGCGGAACGCCGTCCCCGGGGACGGCCTGTCAAGTCTGCCAGAGGCCGGGCCGCATCGCCTGCGCACGCGCACCGGCGGCCGTGCTCGGCGGCTCCGTCGAGCACGGCCGCGATAATGGGCGCATGGCTCACGAGACCGACGAGGTCGACCGCATCGTCGGGGCGTGGTCGCTGCAGCGGCCGGACCTCGACTTCTCGCCGCTCGAGGTGCTCTCGCGCGTCGACCGCCTCTCACGCCACCTCGACCGCGCGCGGCGCGAGGCCTTCCGCCGAAGCGACCTCGAGCCGTGGGAATGGGATGTGCTCTCCGCGCTGCGCCGAGCGGGCGAGCCCTACCAGCTGAGCCCCAAGCAGCTGCTCCAGCAGACGCTCGTCTCGAGCGGCACCATGACCAACCGCATCGACCGCCTCGTCGGACGCCGTCTCGTTCGCCGCGAAGCCGACCCCGGTGACGGCCGGAGCGTGCTGGTCACGCTCAGCGACGACGGGCGGATCCGGGTGGATGCCGCGATCACACGGCTCGTGGACGCTGAAGCACTCCTGCTGGCCGGCCTCGCGAAGGGCGACCGCGACCGGCTCGCGAACCTGCTGCGCAAGCTCTCGCTCGGCTTCGACGCCTGACCGGCTCGCCCCGGCACCGGTCGCGAGCGCCGTGGCGCCGCGGCATCCGCGCCTGGCCTAGCCTGGAGAGGATATGGCGCATCTTCTGGGAGCCGAGGGGCTCCGTCTCGAGTACCCGACCAAAGTCGTCTTCGACGGCGTCTCGCTCGGCGTCGACGAGGGCGACCGCATCGGCATCGTCGGTCGCAACGGCGACGGCAAGTCGAGCCTCATGCGCATGCTCGCGGGGCTCGTCGAACCGGATTCGGGCCGGGTGACCGTCCGCGGCGGCGTCCGCGTGGGCGTTCTCTCGCAGGCCGACGAGCTCGACGACGACCTGAGCATCCGCGAGGCCGTCGTCGGCGACCTCGCCGAACACGAGTGGGCGGGCGACGCGCGCGTGCGCGACGTGATCGCGGGCCTTCTCGGAGACCTCGACTGGGAGGGGCCGATCCGAGGACTCTCGGGCGGACAGCGCCGACGGGTCTCGCTCGCCGCCCTCCTGGCCGGGGACTGGGATGTCATCTTCCTCGACGAGCCGACCAACCACCTCGACGTCGAGGGCATCGCATGGCTCGCCGAGCACCTCAAGCGACGGTGGTCGGCCGGATCGGGTGCCCTGCTGGTCGTCACGCACGATCGCTGGTTCCTCGACGAGATCTGCACCGCGACGTGGGAGGTGCACGATCGCATCGTCGAGCCGTTCGAGGGCGGCTACGCCGCATACATCCTGCAGCGCGTCGAGCGCGACCGACAGGCCGCAGCAATCGAGGCGCGGCGGCAGAACCTCGCTCGCAAGGAGCTCGCCTGGCTGCGCCGCGGCGCACCCGCCCGCACCGCGAAGCCGAAGTTCCGCATCGACGCGGCGAACGAGCTGATCGCCGACGTCCCCGAGATCCGCGACCCCGTCGCCCTCCAGTCGCTCGCCGTCACCCGGCTGGGCAAGGACGTCGTCGATCTGCTCGACGCGGGTGTGACGTACGGCGATCGCGTCGTCCTCGAGAAGGTCGAATGGCGGGTCGCTCCGGGCGAGCGCACCGGCATCCTCGGCGTGAACGGCGCGGGCAAGTCGACGCTCCTCGGACTCGTATCGGGCACGGTCGCGCCGACCGCCGGACGCGTCAAGCACGGCAAGACGGTCAAGGTCGCGACTCTCTCGCAGCGGATGTCGGAACTCGACGAGCATCTGCAGGACCCGGTGCGCGTGGTCGTGTCGCGGCTGCGCACGAGCTACACGATCGGTTCCGGCTCGAAGGCGCAGGATCTGACACCCGGACAGCTCCTGGAGCGCATGGGCTTCACGTCCGCACAGCTCTCGACCCCGGTGAAGGACCTCTCGGGCGGCCAGAAGCGACGGCTCCAGCTCCTGCTGGTGATCCTCGATCAGCCGAACGTGCTGATCCTCGACGAGCCGACGAACGACCTCGACACCGACATGCTGGCCGCCATCGAGGACCTCCTCGATTCGTGGGCGGGCACGCTCATCGTCGTTTCCCACGACCGCTACTTCCTCGAGCGCGTCACCGACCAGCAGTACGCGGTGCTCGGCGGCCGGCTGCGTCACCTCCCGGGCGGCATCGACGAGTACCTGCGCCTGCGTCGGGAGCAGCCCGCACGCACGGGAGCGGCCCCGGCGCCGGGCGCACCGGCGACCGGCGGGAGTGCCGCCGCGACGGTCTCCGGAGCGCCGGCGCTGGCAGGTTCGGATCGCCGCGCGGCCGAGAAGGAGGTCGCCTCGATCGACCGCCGCCTCGAGCGGCTGCAGCGCGACATCGGCGGGGTGGATGCGGAGCTCGCCGATGCGCACGAGGACTACGAGCGGCTGCTCCAGCTGCAGCGTCGTCGCGACGAGCTCGTCGCCGAGACGACGCAGCTCGAAGAGCGCTGGCTCGAGCTCGGCGAAGCGCTCGACGCCTGATCCGCATCCCCGCGAGAAAGCACTTTCGCGCCGAGACCGTGGGGTGAACCCACGATGTCGGCGCGAAAGTGATGTGTCGCGGTGCCCCGGAGGGCTGGATCGAGGTCAGACGAGACCGTTCTCCTCGAGCCACGCCTTCGCGATGGCGGCCGGCTCGAGCTTGTCGACCGTGCTCTGCACGTTCAGCGCGACGAGGGCCTCCGGGGTGAGCTTGGCACTCACGGCGTTGATGGTGTCGGCGACCTCCGCCTCGACGCTCGTGTTGACGACGGGGACGACGTTCGAGGCGAGGAACAGACCCTCGGGGTCCTCGAGGACGACGAGGTCGTCGGTCTGGATGCGCGGGTCGGCGGTGAAGACGTTCGCGATGTTGACGGTGCCGGCGACGAGGTCGTCCACCGTGGTCTCACCGGTGGCCTGGAACGCCGCCTGCACGCCGTAGGTCGCCTCGAGTCCGCTCGGTCCGTACGGGCGCTGCTCGAGCTCGGCCGGTCCGCCGAGCGTGAGCGGCTCGGTGACGTTGGCGAGGTCGGCGATCGTGGTGAGGTTCCACTGCTCGGCGAACGCCGCGGTCACGGTGTACGAGTCCTGGTCGCTCGCGGTCGCCTGGTCGAGGACGGTGAGGTTCTCGGGCAGCGCGTCGGCGAGGGCCGCGTACACATCCTCGGACGTACGGGCCTCGGTCTCGGCGTCGAAGTACTGCAGCAGGTTGCCGCTGTACTCGGGGAAGAGCGTCAGCGAGCCGTTCTCGAGCTCGGGCAGGTACGCCTCGCGCTGCCCGGTCGTGAACTGGCGGTCGACGGTCTTGCCGGCGCCCTCGAGAGCCTGCGCGTAGATCTCGGCGATGATCTCGTTCGAGTAGTAGTCCTGCGAGCCGATGACGATCGTGCCGTCGGCCGCGGGCGCGCTGGCGTCGCCGCCGCCGTCGGCGAGCGGGTCGGAGCCGGCGCAGCCTGCGAACAGGGTGGTGGCGGCGATCACGCCGACACCGGCCGTCAGCAGACGGCGGGTGGAGAAGCGAGACATGTTGTCCTCTTTCTGGTGCTGTGAATGGGGCAGGGGTCGGGTGGGTACGGGTGGGGTGGGGAGGGGTCAGGCCGTCGCCGCGACGGGACGACGCCGTCGCTCGGGGGCAGGCTCCGCGGCGCGGACGCCCCGCGGCACGCTCAGGCGCTGCAGCAGGGCGAAGATCGCATCGAGGGCGAGGGCGAGCAAGGCGAGAAGCAGCGCCGCGCCGAGCACCTGGTCGATCGCGCGCAGATCGATGCCCTGGATGATGCGGAAGCCGAGCCCACCGAGATCGGTGTAGCCGGCGATGGTCACGGTCGCGACGACCTGCAGCACGGCCGAGCGGAGACCGCCGATCAGCAGCGGCAGACCGAGCGGGACCTCGACGCGCCAGAGGATCTGCCACTCCGTCATCCCGACCGCCCGTGCGGCGTCGATCGTGCGACGGTCGATCGCCTCGAGTCCGCTGTAGGCGCCTGCCAGCAGCGCGGGGATCGCGAGCACGACGAACGTGATGAACGCGGCCTCGACCTTCTGGGTGACCCCGAGCAGGAGGATCAGCAGGATGAGCAGACCGAACGACGGGATCGCGCGCGCCGCGCCCGACACGGCGACGGCGAACTCGCGACCGCGACCGGTGTGTCCGATCGCCCATCCGATCGGCACGGCGATCACGGCGGCGATGAGCACCGAGATGAACGTGTAGAACAGCTGCTGACCGACGAGGACCGGAAGGGAGTTCGAGCCGCTGTACTGGGCGGGGTCGACGAGCCAGGCGATGGCATCGAGGAAGACGTTCATGCGACCGCCACCCGTCTGCGGCGTTCGCGTCGCGGCGCGCCGGCACGCGCCCAGGGCATCACGACGCGCCCCAGGAGGACGAGCAGCACGTCGATCACGAGCGCGATGACCGCGACGGCGACGATGCCCGCGAAGACCTCCTCGAGGAGGCGGCGCTGGATGCCGTTGGTGAACAGGTAGCCGAGGTTCGTGACTCCGACGAGGATGCCGACGGTGGCGAGCGACACGGTGGACACCGACATGACCCGCAGGCCCGCGAGGATCACGGGTCCGGCGAGCGGGAGGTCGACCGCCCAGAAGCGCCGGAAGCCGCCGTAGCCCATCGCCGTTGCGGCCTGACGGACGCCGCTGTCGACGGAGTCGAAGCCGTCGGCGACGGAGCGGGTCTGGATCGCGATCGCGTAGATCGTGAGCCCGACGATGAGGTTCGTCTCGGTGCGGATGCCGTAGCCCAGCACGCTCGGCAGGAGCACGAGCAGGGCGAGCGAGGGGATCGTGTACAGCAGTCCGGTCACGGTGATGACCCAGCCGCGCAGGAGGCGGTAACGCCATGCGACGAAGCCGAGCGGCACCGAGAGGACGAGGCCCAGGACGATCGCGATGACGCTCTGACGGATGTGATCGAGCGCCAGCGAGAAGATGAGATCGAGGTTCGACCAGATCCACGACACGTCAGGAGCCGCCCTCGACCAGCCGGCCCTGTGCGCGACCCTCGGAGTCCACCAGCACGGTGCCGCTCTCGGTGCGCTCGACGCGCAGCGCGCGCTTGCCGCGGTCGACGCCGATGAAGCTCGAGACGAAGTCGTCGGCGGGTTCGCGGATGATCTCGCTGGGAGAGCCGACCTGGAGCTTGTTCGCCCCGGCGGCCAGGATGACGACCTGGTCGCCGAGCAGGAACGCCTCGTCGATGTCGTGCGTCACGAACACCACGGTCTTGCCGAGCTCCCGCTGCAGGCGCAGCAGCTCCTGCTGCAACTCGTCGCGCACGATGGGATCGACGGCGCCGAACGGCTCGTCCATGAGCAGGATGTTGGGGTCGGACGCGAGTCCGCGGGCGACGCCCACGCGCTGCTGCTGTCCGCCCGAGAGCTGCGCCGGGTAGCGGTCGGCCATCTTCGGGTCGAGACCGACGGTCTCCATGAGCTCCAGCGCGCGCCGGCGTGCGTCGCGGCGGCTCGTCCCCGTGAGGACCGGCACTGTGGCGATGTTGTCCGCGACGGTGAAATGCGGCAGCAGCCCCGAGTTCTGCATGACGTACCCGATCCGTCGGCGCAGCTCGACGGGCGACCCGCTCAGCACGTTCTCGCCGTCGATCTCGATGACGCCCGAGGTCGGCTCGACCATCCGGTTGATCATCCGCAGAAGGGTCGTCTTGCCGCATCCGGACGAACCGACGAAGACCGTCGTCTTGTGCGAGGGGATGACGAGCGAGAAGTCCTGGACGGCCCGCGTGCCGTCGGGGAACTGCTTCCCGACGCCTCGGAACTCGATCACCCGCGGATCAGCTCTCGACCGTGACGGACGGATCGAACGCCACGTAGCCGGAGAAGTCGGTGCCCACGCGCTCGATCGCCGTGGCGTAGGGCGTCGGGTACGACCACGCGAGGTCGGTCCGGCCGGCCACGTCGAAGTACTGGGCGTCGCCCTTCCAGGGGCAGGTGTAGGGGGTCGCGCTGGGGCTCAGCGCCCCGTCGGCGATGCTCTTCGGCGGGAAGTACCAGTTCCCCTCGATGCGGACGAGATCGTCCTGATCGGCTTCGGCGATGATCTGTTCGCCCAGTCGTGCGCGCATGGTGCCGCCCTCCGTCATGGACCTCTCACGCTAGCGGCCACCGCTGACATCGGGGTCGTGTTGCGTCACAGCGGGAAATGGACTATCTCTGCCGGAATCGGCCGGACCGTCGTCAGTACCAGAACGCGACCCGCGGGGTCACCGGCCACCCGAAGGTGCGTGCCAGGCTCTCGACGTCGTCCGCCCTCACCCGCCCGGCGCGCCCGAGAGCGACCGCCGAGACGTCGCCGAGGTAGAGCGATGCGAGGACCGAGCTGTCGAGCGACACCGACGTCGCCCCGGGCGGCACGGCGTCCGCCGGCTCGAGCCGGGTCACCGCCGCGGTGCCGTCGGCGGCGACGTCGAGCATGACGCGACCGCCCGCGATGCCGAGCCGATCGGCCACCTCGAGTGCGAACCGCCCCGGCGCGGCGTACCGCCGCGCCTCGAGGGCTCCGGCGAGATCGAGGATGCGCAGGTACTGGTGGTCGAACACCGACACCGACGCCGCGCGCCGGTCGCCGATCATCCAGAGCACGGGCTCGTCGACGGCGCAGAGCTCCGCGTGCACGCGCGTGACGAGATCGAGCTCGAGCACGAAGCGCCACAGCGCCGCGTACGCCTCATCGGTCTCGGCGACGAGCGCCGTGATGGTCGCCGTGCCCTTGATGCGATCGCGGTCGTCGAGCGCGATCGTGTAGGCGAGGATGCCACGCACCTCCCCCGACTCGTCGCGGTACTGCACGCACCGCGTCGCTCCGCCGCGCTCGGCGTCGGGGGCCGTGCCGGTGAAGCGGTGCTCGTGCCCCGGCGGCAGCGAGACGTCACCGGGAACACCTCCGCGCGCGCGCTCGTGCAGCGCGACGAGCTCGCGCTGCGCAACGTCGCGAGCCGCATAGTCGAGACGGCCGCCCGGCACGGGACCGGCCCACCGCACGCGGCGGGTGTCGATGTCGATGATCGCGCCGGATCCGGCGGCGCCGAACCCGTAGCGGCCGTACAGCGTCGACTCGGTGACGGTGAGCGAGGCGAGCGGGATGCCGGATGCGGCCGCTGCGCGCAGCTCGCCCTCCAGGAGGGCGCGGGCGATGCCGCGTCGGCGGTGGGTCTGCGCGACGGTGACGGCGCTGATCGCGACGGACGAGGTCGACCCGCCGGGCACGGTGAGCTCCCCCGCCCAGGACGCGATCGTCCCGACCGCGACCTCGGGCTGGGCGCCGTCACGGTCGAAGACGCCGGTCAGGCGACGCTCGCTGTTGCGCTCCCGCGCGGCCGCGACCTGCGCGGCGCTCGGCTCGCCGTCTTGGAAACCGCGGACGACGCCCGCGAGCCAGCCGTCGAAATCCGGGGAACCGCTCGCCACGATCCGGTACTCGAGGCCGTGATTCCCGAGGGCCTCCTCCGACGCGGCGTCCACGGCGCCGGCGACCCAATCCTCCTGCTGCTGCGTCATCGGTGCATCACCTTCGCTCCCGGGACCGGTCCGTACACGTGGCGGGCGCGATGCCCGGCGGCTCCGAGGTCGTGCTCGAGACGACGAGCCGAATCCGCATCGGCGGCCAGGAGGGCGACCGTCGGTCCCGATCCCGAGACGATCCCCGCCACGGCTCCGGCGCCGGCGGCGGCGTCGAGCACGTCACGGAGCCGGGGTTCGAGCGAGCACGCCGCATCCTGGAGATCGTTGCGGAGCCCCGACGCGAGCGTGTCGACCGCGCCCGACCGCAGCGCCGCGAGCACCGTGGGATCGACCTCCGGGACGCCCGGTTCCGGGGCGATGTCGAGGCGGCTGGCCGCGCGGAGGCGGTCGAGCTCGTCGTAGACGGCCGGAGTCGAGAGCCCCGTGGTGCGCGAGACGAGCACCCAGTCGAAGCGTGCGCGAGCGAGCGCGGGACTCAGGCGATCGCCCCGCCCCGTGCCGACGGCGCTGCCGCCGAGGAGAGCGAAGGGGACGTCGGCGCCGAGCCGCGCCGCCATCTCGTGAAGGGCGAGGGACGTGAGGCCCGCGCCCCAGAGGGCGTCGCACGCGACGAGGGCCGCCGCGGCATCCGCCGATCCTCCGCCCATGCCGCCGGCCACCGGGACGGCCTTGCGGATGTCGAGGTGCACGCCGCCGAGATAGCCGATCTCGCGCGCGACCATGCGCGCCGCCCGCAGCGCAAGGTTGCGATCGTCGTCCGGCACCCCGGCGACGGGTCTGCCGGTCTCATCGACCACCCGCACGGAGAACTCGTCGTCGAGGCTTGCGACGACCTCCTCGTAGAGCGAGACGGCCTGGTAGACGGTGGCGACGTCGTGGTAGCCGTCGTCGTGGACGGCGCCGACCTCGAGGAACAGGTTGATCTTGCCCGGGGCCCGGACGCGCACCCGCTCGGGGACGACGCCGAGACTCATGAGCGGTCCGGATCCGCCCAGACATCGCCGATCCCGGCGGCGATCTCGTCGATGCGCCGCAGCTCGTCGGCGTCGAAGTCCGGCGCATCGAGCGCGGCGAGGTTCTCGTCGAGCTGCGACGTCCGCGACGCCCCGATGAGCGCCGAGGCGACCACGGGATCGCGGAGGGTCCAGCGAATCGCGAGCTGCGCGAGAGTCTGACCGCGGTCGCGCGCGATGTCCGACAGCGCACGCAGGCCCTTCAGTGCGCCCTCGGTGAGCCGTCCCTCCTCGGGAAGCGAGAAGCGCTGCATCGACCGGTCCGAGGTGCCGTCGTCGAGGTACCGACCGGTCAGCAGGCCCTGCTGCAGCGGCATGAATCCGATCACTCCCATGCCGTCGGAGCGGAGCTGATCGGTCAGGCCGTCCTCGATCCAGCGGTTGAGGATCGAATACGACGGCTGATGGATGACCAGCGGCGTGCCGAGGTCGCGTGCCACGGCGGCGGCCCGCGCGGAGTTCTCGGCCGAGTACGACGAGATGCCGACGTAGAGGGCCTTGCCCTGCCGGACGAGGGTGTCGAGCGCGCCGACCGTCTCCTCGATCGGCGTGGTGTCGTCCTCGCGGTGCGAGTAGAAGATGTCGACGTAGTCGATGCTCATCCGCTGCAGCGACTGCTCGGCGCTCGCGATGAGGTACTTCCGCGAGCCCTGGTTGCCGTAGGGGCCGTCCCACATGTCGTAGCCGGCCTTGGACGAGATGATCAGCTCGTCGCGGTACGGGGCGAAGTCCTCCCGCATCATGCGCCCGAAGTTCGTCTCGGCCGAGCCGTACGGCGGGCCGTAGTTGTTCGCGAGATCGAAGTGCGTGATGCCGCGGTCGAAGGCGTGGCGCAGCACCGAGCGCTGACGATCGAACGGGATGTTGTCGCCGAAGTTCCACCACAGCCCGAGCGAGATCGGCGGAAGGTATAGACCCGAGGAGCCGACCTGACGGTAGGTCGTCGACTCGTATCGGTCGGCGGCTGCGGCGTAGGGACGGGAGAGGTCTCCGCCGCGCGAGGCGGGGAAACGGGACGAGGCGGTCACGGTCCGAGCCTATCGACCCGGCCTGCCGCGGACGACCGCGCGACTGATCGAGGTGCGGGAAACACCGATGTAACGGAGAATGTCTAGTCTGCCCTTCGAATATTTCCCCCGAGGAGGAAACCCTGGCCCTTTCCGCTCTCCCCCGCCGCGAGAACCCCTGGATCGATCTGCCCGCCCGCCGCGCCGACGTCGTGCTCGACGAGGGTGTGCTCCGACTCGTCCACGACGAGACGACTCCGGACGCCGCCCGCACCGCCGACCTCCTGCTCGTCGCCGACGCGTTCGCGACCGCCGGCATCCGAGCCCTGCTCATCCGGCACGATCTCCACACGCCGGCGCTCGCGCTCGACCTCGCCGACGCCGCACGGGCACAAGCCGTGCTCCGCACCCTCGCGCAGGACGAGCCGCTCTATCTCAAGGCCAAGGGGACTCCGGCGGTGTTCGCCGACGAAGCCACCGTCCCCGCGGCGGTGCCCCACGCGCTCCGCGCCTACCGCCCGCGTGTCTCGGCCGGCGGCGGTCGCCGATACGACCACGAGTACGGCGTGCGGATCGAGTTCTGGCGCTTCGGCGAGACGACCGTCGAGGCGCCGCTGGCGAACGCCCTCATGCGGCGGATCACCCCCGCCCAGGACGTCCGCATCGTCACCGCGACCCGATACGAGCGCGAATGGAGCACCGTCGAGGGGATGCTGGACCCGCATCCGCGCGAGGTGACGCACGACGTCGACATGGTCTTCTCCTGGGTCGACGGCTCGGCGAGCGACTTCCAGCGCCAGCGCGCCGCGCAGCTGTCGGAGTACGTCGTCGGCGAAGGCGATGACGGGCCCGCCCGCTACCGTCACGTCGACGAGCTGCGGTACGCCCTGCGGAGCGTGCACATGTACGCCCCGTGGGTGCGCCGGATCTTCATCGCGACCGACTCCCCGGCGCCCGCGTGGCTCGCCGAACACCCGAGGGTCACGATCGTCCGCAGCGAGGAGTTCTTCGCCGACCCCTCGACGCTGCCGACGCACAACTCGCATGCCGTCGAGGCGCAGCTCCACCGCATCGACGGGCTCGCCGAGCACTTCCTTTACTCGAACGACGACATGTTCTTCGGGCGGCCCGTGCACCCGGAGCTGTTCTTCTCCCCCGGCGGGGTGTCGTCGTTCGTCGAGTGCGACGTCCGCATCGGCGCCGGCGACCCGCGCCTCGAGCGCTCCGGGCACGACAACGGCCTCCGCGTGAACCGCGCACTCCTGCAGGAGCGGTTCGGACGCGTGATCGTCCGCGATCTCGAGCACTGCGCGGCTCCGCTGCGCCGCAGCATCCTGAGCGAGCTCGAGGAGACGTTCCCCGACGACTTCGCCCGCACCGCGGGCTCGCGCTTCCGCGCCGCCACCGACATCTCGGTGACGAACTCGCTGTACCACTACTACGCGATGTTCACGGGGCGGGCCATCCCGTCGTCGGTGCCGCGCACGCGCTACGTGCAGACGACCCTCGCCCGATCGCTCGCCGGCATGGAGCGCCTCGCCAAGCGGCGCGACATCGACATGTTCTGTCTGAACGACGGCGGCGAGACCGAGGTGCCCGAGGAGCTGCGCGTGCGTTCGCTCCGTGACGTGCTCGAGCGCATGTTCCCGGTGCGGGCGCCGTGGGAGATCCCGGTCGTCAGCGAAGCACAGGCACGGGACGCGTCGGCGGCGCGCTCCGGCGTGAAGCGCTGACCGGCGCGATGCCGGCCTCGGCGAGGCGCCGCTGCGCCTCGCCGGCGTCGGTGTACTCGAGGGTCGTCGGCGCCTCGACCGGCACGACGGAGTGCACCACGGTCTCGTCGTAGACGTGCACGAAGTTGAACGACTGCGCGCCGTCCTGCGGACGGGTGCCGCCCACCGGGACCGTGAGGTCCTGCGCGTAGCAGGTGGATGAGGCGACCGACACCGGGATGCCGGCGAAGGTGGCGAACGTTGAGTAGTGCAGATGGCCCGCGATGATCGCGCGGACATCCGACCCGCGCAGCACGGCCGCCAGGGCCCGCTGATCGCGGAGCTCGACGCTCGCGGCGAGCGGCAGCACGCTCGGCACCGGCGGGTGGTGCATCGCGAGGATCGTCCCGAGCGGCGCCGGCGTCGCGAGCACGTCGCGCAGCCAGGCGAGCTGATCGGGCCGCACGTCGCCGTGATGCTCGCCGGGGACGCTGGTGTCGAGGGTGATGAGCCGCAGCCCGTCGATCTCGTCGACGCGGTCGGCCGCGGCATCCGAGCCCGGTTCGCGCCACAGAGTCTCGCGGAAGCCGGCGCGGTCGTCGTGGTTGCCCATCACCCAGAACAGGCGCGTTCCCAGACGCTCGGCGAACGGTTCGACGAGGTCGCGCAGCTCGGTGTAGGCGTCGCGCTCGCCCAGGTCGACGAGGTCGCCGGTGAAGACGATGCCGTCGGGTCGCAGCGCGGCGGTCTCGATGGCCGCGAGGGCCCGGCGCAGGTGCGCGGCCGCGTCGACGCGGTCGAAGAGCTGCGAGCCGGCGGCTCGCAGGTGGGTGTCGCTCAGGTGCAGCAGCACCCTCTCGGGTGCCGGGTACTCGGCGGTTCGCATCGTCTCTTCCGGTTCGGGTGATGCTCGCCGCGACGCTCGCGGCTCCCCCGAGATGTTACCGGCGTGTTTCGGGAGTTTCCGATGACGCGCGGATGAGCGTTCAGTGAACGGATGCCGCGAGCCGCTCGAAATCGTCGATCGAGAGCTGCTCGCCGCGGAGCGTCGGGTCGATCCCGGCCTGCTCGAGCGCCGCCGCGGCCGCAGCGGCGGACCCGCCGAGAACCGACGAGAGAGCCTGCCGGAGCATCTTGCGCCGCTGGCCGAACGCGGCGTCGATGAGCTCGAAGGTGCGCCGGCGCAGCGCCTCGTCTCCGCGCGGTTCGTCGGCGCGCTCGAACGCCACCAGCAGGCTGTCGACGTTCGGCACGGGCCAGAAGACCTGACGCGACACCGTGCCGGCGAGGCGCCACGCCCCGTACCAGGCGGCTTTCGCACTCGGAGAGCCGTAGACCTTCGACCCCGGCGGCGCGGCGAGCCGCTCGGCGACCTCGGCCTGCACCATGACGACCCCGCGCCGGAGGTAGGGGAAGGTCTCGAGGAAGTGCAGCAGCACCGGCACGCTGACGTTGTACGGCAGGTTGGCGACGAGCACGGTGGGTTCGCCCGGCAGCTCGGTCACCCGCAGCGCATCGGCGTCGACGACGGTGAGGCGGCCCTCGGGCACCCCGTGCCCCGCCGCCGTGGCGGGGAGGTGAGCGGCGAGACGGTGATCGATCTCGACCGCCGTGACCCGTGCCCCCGTCTCGAGGATCGCCAGGGTGAGCGAGCCGAGCCCCGGACCGATCTCCACCACGCGGTCGGCGTCGCTGACCTTCGCGGAGGTCACGATCTTGCGGACGGTGTTGGCGTCCACGACGAAGTTCTGGCCGAGCTTCTTCGTGGGCGTGACGTCGAGCTCGGCCGCGAGCGAGCGGATCTCGGCGGCACCGAGCAGGGTCACAGGCATGAGGACCAGCCTAGTTGCGGCGCGCTCACCCCGATGCGGCGGCGGCTCGGGCGGCGCCCGGTAGCGCGTCGAGGATGCGCGCGAGCGCGGCGTCGTCGTGGGCCGCGGTCAGGAACCACGCCTCGAAGGCCGACGGCGGGAGCGAGACCCCGGCGTCGAGCATGGCGTGGAAGTACGCGGCGTAGGCCGCGGCATCCTGTCGCGTGGCGGTCTCGTAATCGGGCACCCCGCCCGCGACCTCGGCACCGAAGAAGATGCTGAACAGCGTGCCGGCCCGCTGCACGACGTGCGGAACGCCGGCCTCGTCGAGGGCGGCGGACGCCGCGGCCGAGACCGTGTCTGCGGCGTGGCCGATGCGGGCGTAGACGCTCTCGTCCGCGAGGCGGAGCGTCGCGAGGCCCGCGGCGACCGCGACCGGATTGCCCGAGAGCGTTCCGGCCTGGTAGACGGGACCGAGAGGCGCGAGCAGGTCCATGATCTCCGCGCGCCCCGCGAGGGCCGCCACCGGCAGACCTCCCCCGACGACCTTGCCGAAGGTGAGCAGGTCGGGGGCGACGTCCTCGCCGGCCTCGCGCAGCACTCCCCAGTACCCCGACGCTCCGGAGCGGAACCCGGTGAGCACCTCATCGCTGATGAGGAGCGCGCCGTGCCGCGAGGTGATCTCGCGGAGGAACGTCGTGAACCCGGATGCCGGCGGCACGACACCCATGTTGGCGCCGGCGGCCTCGGTGATGACCGCGGCGATGTTCTCGCCGTGCTCGGCGAACGCCGCCTCGAGCGCCGCCTCGTCGTTGTAGGGCACGACGAGGGTCTGCGCCGCGATGGGCGCCGGAACCCCCGCCGAACCCGGCAGCGCGAGGGTCGCGAGGCCCGAACCGGCCTGCGCCAGCAGACCGTCGGAGTGGCCGTGGTAGTGGCCCGAGAACTTCACGAGCAGGTCGCGGCCGGTCGCACCGCGCGCCAGGCGGATCGCCGTCATCGTGGCCTCGGTGCCGGTCGAGACGAGACGGATCTTCTGCGCGATCGGGACGCGCCGGCGGATCTCCTCGGCCAGCTCGGTCTCGGCGGGCGTCGACGCGCCGAATGACAGACCCCGACCGGCCGCGTCGACGACCGCCGCGATCACTTCGGGGTGCGCGTGGCCCACGAGGGCCGGACCCCAGCTCGCGACGAGGTCGACGTAATCGCGCCCCTCGGCATCGGTGACGTACGGCCCTGCCGCCGAGACGTAGAACCGCGGCGTGCCGCCGACCGATCCGAAGGCGCGGACCGGCGAATTGACGCCGCCGGGGATGACGGCGCGGGCGCGCTCGAAGAGGTCGTCGTTGCGGCTCATGCCAGGTCCTTGCCCGCGCGGATCCACTCCGCGACTTCTCGTGCCCAGTAGGTCAGGATGACGTCGGCCCCCGCGCGGCGGATGCCTACGAGGGATTCCGCGATCGCGCGGTCGCGGTCGATCGCTCCGGCCCGGGCGGCGAGCTCGATCATCGCGTACTCCCCCGACACCTGGTACGCCCAAACGGGAACCGTCGAGGCGTCCGCGACGCGCGCGAGCACGTCGAGGTACGGACCCGCCGGCTTGACCATCACGTAGTCGGCGCCCTCGGCGATGTCCTGCACGGCCTCGGCGAGGCCCTCCCGGCCGTTCGCGGGATCGAGCTGGTAGGTGCGCCGGTCGCCCTCGAGCGTCGACTCCACCGCGTCGCGGAACGGACCGTAGAAGGCCGAGGCGTACTTCGCGGAGTACGCCAGGATCGCGACGTCGCTGTATCCGGCGGCGTCCAGCGCAGCACGGATCACCGCGACCTGGCCGTCCATCATCCCCGACAGCCCGAGCACTTCGGCTCCGGCACGTGCCTGCGCCAGGGCCATCTCGGCGTACACCTCGAGCGTCGCATCGTTGTCGACCGAGCCGTCGGCCGCGAGCAGTCCGCAGTGCCCGTGATCGGTGAACTCGTCGAGACAGAGGTCCGCCTGCACCGTGATGCGTCCGCGCGCGGCCTCCCGCGCGACCCGGATCGCACGGTTGAGGATCCCGTCGTCGGCCACGGCGCCCGAGCCCGTCGCGTCGCGGACGGCGGGGACGCCGAAGAGCATGATCCCGCCGATGCCGGCGTCGGCGGCATCGGTCACGACGCCGGCGATCGCCTCGAGCGGATGCTGCATCACGCCCGGCATGCTCGCGATCGGCAGCGGGGCGTCGATCCCCTCCTTGACGAAGACGGGCAGGACGAGCTGCGCGGCGGCGAGGTGGTTCTCGGTGGAGAGCCGCCGCATCGCGGGGGTGCGGCGGGTGCGGCGCAGTCGCCGCTCGGGGAACGTGCTCACGGGGATTCCTCCGTTGCCGGTCGCGCGTCGAGCTCTGCGATGAGGGCGTCGACGCTCTGGGAGTGTGCGGTGTGGTGGACGGTGAAGCCGAGCTTCTGCGCATCGCGGGTGGTGCCGGGGCCGATCGAGGCGATGAAGACCCCGTCGCCCGGGATGCCGACCTGGCGGCGGAGCTCGCGCCCGACGCTCAGCGAGGTCAGCAGGACCGTGTCGATCGCGCCGGTGCGGATGTCGGCCGCCACGATCGGATCGAGGTCGACGCCGACGGTGCGGTAGGCGATGCAGACGTCGACGTCGTATCCCTGCAGCTCGAGCTCGTCGCTGATGACGGCCATGGCGAGGTCGGAGCGCAGCACGAGGCAGCGGCCGGTCGAGCGGGGCGACCGGCCGGCGCACCACTGCGCGATCATGTTGGTCGCCGACGACGTGCCGACGGGAACGAACTCGACCTCGAACCCCGCGTCGGCCACGGCCCGCGCGGTGGGTCGTCCGACCGCGGCGATCCGCGTGCCGATCGGGATCGTCGCCCCTCGGGCGACGAGCTGCTCCACGGTCGCGGCGCTCGTGATGAACACCCACGCGTAGTTCCCGGCCGCGAGCCTGGCGAAGGCGGCATCCCGGGCATCGGTGTCGCGCGGCGGACGCGACTCGATGAGCGGGGCGATGACGGCCTCTCCGCCGCGGCGGACGATCTCGTCGCGGACGCGGGAACCCCAGGCGCCGCCGCGCGGGATGAGGACGCGGTGGCCGCGCAGTCCGCCGGTCACCGGCTCGTCCCCGGCAGATCGGCGATGTCGGCGGCACCGCCGTCCAGCAGCTCGGCGACGACGTCCGCGGCGATGCGCTCGCGCTCGTCCGCACGCGCGAGGTCGATGGAGAGCGAGCGGGTCGCGCGCACCGTGCGCTCGCCGCCCGGCGCGTAGACCTCGGCGAGGAACGTCGTGTCGGCGCCGAGACCGGTCGCCGAGATGCCCACAGGCGCCGCGCACCCGGCTTCGAGCCGGCGCAGCACGGCGCGCTCGAGCAGAGCGCGGGACGCGGATTCGGCATCGTCGATGAGACGCACGGCGCGGCCGATCGGGCCGTCGGCGTCGCCCGAGCGGATCTCGACCGCGAGGGCCCCCTGTCCGGCGGAGGTCGGCCAGCGGTCGAGCCCGAAGGTCTCCCCGATCGCCGATCCCCGGTCGATGCGGCGGAGTCCCGCCTCGGCCAGCACGATCGCGTCGTACTCGCCGCCGCGCATCTTGCGCAGCCGCGTGTCGATGTTGCCGCGGATGTCCCGCACCTGCAGATCGGGGCGACGACTGAGCAGCTGGGCCACGCGTCGCGGCGATCCGGTGCCGACGACGGCGCCCTCCGGCAGGGCGTCGAGCGATGCGCCCGCGACCGGCCCGCACAGGACATCGCGCTGCGGCGCTCGCGGCGGCACCGCGGCGATCTCGAGGCCCGGGTAGGGCGCGGTCGGCAGGTCCTTCATCGAATGCACGACGAGGTCGCAGTCGCCGCGCAGCAGCGCCTCGCGCAGCGCCGTGGCGAACACGCCCGTGCCGCCCATCTGCGCGAGCGACCCGGTGAGCACGTCGCCGTCGGTCGTGATCTCGACGAGCACGACCGGGATGCCGGTGGCCGCAGTGATCGCGTCGGCGACATGCTGCGACTGCGTCGTGGCGAGAAGGCTCGCGCGCGTCCCGAGCCGCAGCGAAGCGCCGCCCGCCGAGCCGAGATCCGTCATGGGGCGACCCCCGCGAGAGCCGGCTGGAAGCCCAGTCGTTTGTTCTCGCAGCATCCGGGACGGCATACGTCGTACCAGGGTCCGAGAGAGGTCACCGCGGGCCGCTCGGCGGCGGGCGTTCCGGCGAGACGCTCCTCGACCAGGTCGACGAGTCCCGCGACGTACGCCGGGTGCGTGCTCGGAGAGGCGGTGCGCACGGCGAACAGCCCGTGCTCCTCGGCCGTCTCCATGGCCTCGGTGTCGAGGTCCCAGAGCACCTCCATGTGGTCGCTGACGAAGCCCAGCGGCACGATCAGGACGGCCTTCCGACCCGCGGCGGGGAGCTCGGCGATGGCGTCGTTGATGTCCGGCTCGAGCCACGGCACCGACGGCGGGCCGGATCGGCTCTGGAACACCAGCTGCCAGGGGCTCGTCGTCCCGAGCTCCGCGACGATCGCCTCGGCGACGGCGGTGTGCTGGGCGACGTACGCGCCGCCGGGCCCGAACCCGCGTTCGGGGGGACCGGAGCGGTCCGCGTCGCTGTTCGGGATCGAGTGGGTCGAGAAGAGGATCTCGACGTCCTCATCGGCGATGCCGCGCTCGCGGATCCGCGCGAAGCCGTCGCGAAGGCCGTCGACGAACGGGGCGACGAAGCCCGGGTGGTCGAAGAACTGCCGCACCTTGTCGATCTCGACCTCGCCCGCCAGGCCGGTCGCCGCCATCGCGTCGGCGAGGTCCTCGCGGTACTGACGACACGAGGAGTAGGAGCTGTACGCGCTCGTGGCGACCGCGATCACGCGGCGCCGACCGTCCGCGTGGAGGTCGCGGAGGGCGTCGTCGACGTACGGCATCCAGTTGCGGTTCCCCCAGTACACCGGCAGGTCGAGGCCGCGCGCGGCGATCTCGGACTCGAGCGCCGCCTTCAGCTCGCGGTTGTGCTGATTGATCGGCGACACGCCGCCGAAGTGGCGGTAGTGGTGGGCGACCTCCTCCAGGCGCTCGTCGGGGATGCCGCGGCCCGCCGTGACGTTGCGGAGGAACGGCAGCACGTCGTCCTGCCCCTCGGGCCCGCCGAAGCCGAGCAGGAGGAGGGCGTCGTACGCGGTGGGCTCCGAGACGTGCTCGGGGCCGGCGCATGCCGCGGCGCTCGCGGCGGGGACGGCGCAGCCGGGGGCGCACGCCGGGGCGCTCTGTGCGCGCGGGGGCTTCGGACGGAACTCGGGAGCGCTCATCAGGACAGCACCTCCGCCAGCTCGGCGACCTCGATGCGGCGTCCGGTGTAGAACGGCACCTCTTCGCGCACGTGGCGCCGCGCGTCCGTGGCCCGGAGATCGCGCATGAGGTCGACGAGGCTGATGAGCTCATCGCTCTCGAGCGGCAGGAGCCACTCGTAGTCGCTCAGCGCGAAGGTCGACACGGTGTTCGCGACGACGTCGGTGAATTTCGCGCCCTGGCGCCCGTGCTGCGCGAGCATCGCCGAACGCTCCTCGTCGGGCAGCAGATACCACTCGTAGCTGCGGACGAACGGGTACAGGCAGAGCCAGTCGCGGGCGTGCTCGCCGCGGAGGTAGCCGGGCACGTGACGCTTGTTGAACTCCGCCTCGCGGTGCACGCCCATGGCGCTCCACTCGAGGTCGAACGCGGCCAGCGCCGTCGTGCGGCGAAGCGCACGGAGCGCGCGCTGCAGCGCGGCCGGATCGTCGTCCGAGCCGGGCGCCGCGTGCAGCCACACCATCAGGTCGGCGGAGCCGCGCATGCCGGTGACGTCGTAGAGGCCGCGCACGGTGACACCGGCCTCGGGCAGCGACGCCACGACGCGCTCGAGCTCCTCGAGGTCGGCGGCCGTCGTCGCGGCCGGTCGCGGGCGCGGGCCGGCGAGGATCGCGAAGAGGGTGTAGCCGAGCGGGATCTGTTCGGACATCAGGACTCCTTTCGGACGGGGGACGCGGCGGCGTCGGGGGTGGCGTGCGCCGCGAAGAGTTCTCGCGCGAGAGCGCGGGCGTGCGGGATCACCGAGGCGAGGCCGGTGCCGGCGGCCACGGCGCCGGTGACGTGGATGCCGTGGGTCACGGCATCCATCACGGTCGCCGTCCACGCATCGGACTCGGCGGGCACGACGGCGTCGCGCCAGCGGGTCGTGACGATCTCGCCGATGTCGTCGCGACCGACGCGGGCGCCGGTGAGCGCCGAGATCTCCCGGGCTACGGCGCCGGCGGAATCGAGACCGGCGGGCTCGTCGGCGCGCGCCGACAGGCGGACGAGATGCGTGCCCGCGGGCAGCGCGTCGCGCGCCCAGGCCCACTTCGCGTCGATGTGCGTGAGAGCCTTGGCGGCGGTGCGCGCATCGGGCGAGACGATGACGCCCGATCCGACCGGCTCGGCGGCCAGATCCGGCGCGGTGACCGCGGCCGTGAGCAGACGGACGGCGGGCTGGATGGGCGCGGTCGCCGCCTCGTCGATCTCGGCCGTCGGCACCCCGAGCACGGCGGCGGCGGCGCGCGGCCCCGAGGCCACGACCACACGGTCGGCGTGGAGCTCGCCGGCGTCCGTCCGCACGCTCACGCGACCGCCCTCGGGGCGGACCGCCTGCGCGGCGACACCCGTCCGCACCAGGGCGCCGCGTTCGCGGGCGAGCGTCTCGACGGCGTCGGCCAGCCGCCACATGCCGCCGGAGATGCCGCCCACGGCGGTGCCTCCGGGGGCGTTCGGCGCCACCTCGGCGGCAGCCGCGAGGAGCGACCCGGTGCGCTCGAGCGCCGCCCACATCTTGGGGTGCAGTCGCGGCAGGGGCACGGCAGCGGCCGGCTGCGAGTAGATGCTCCGGCAGAGCGGGTCGATGAGGTCGTGCAGGATGCCGGCGCCCAGACGCTCCTCGACGACGTCGGCGAGCGACGCGGTCGGGTCGACGGGCGCGGCCGTGACCTCGGCGGCGGCGCGGCGCGCGGCGCGCTCGCCGATGATCGCGACGACGTCGGCGGCGAGCGGGTCGGCCGGGATGCCGATGACGGTGCGCCGTGGAAGGGGCAGCCGGCTCCACCGTCCGCCGAGGCGCGGCGCGACGAGATGCGCGGGACCGGAGCGCGGCGAGACGATGTCGAGCGGCAGCGAGAAGTCCGCGACGAGGGCCGGCACGGCGTCGGTGCGCTTGGCGAACGACTCGGCGCCGAGGTCGACGTCGACGCCCGCGAGGCGGCCGCGACGCAGCATCCCCCCGGTGCGGTCGTCGGACTCGAGCACGAGCACGCTCGCTCCCGCCGTGGCAGCCTCGAGGGCGACCACGAGACCGGCGATGCCGGCTCCGACGACGATGAGGTCAGGCTGAGTGCTCATGCACGCCAATCGTGGACGGTGCGGACGACGAGGCCGGCGCAGCCGGCCGCAACGACGACCATGGACGACCCCGTCATGACGCACGCCAATCGTGGACGGTGCGGACGACCGAGCTGATCGCGCCGGGGTCCGCCTGCATCGGCACGCCGTGGCCGAGGTTGAACACGTGCGCACGGGCGGCGCGGCCGGCCTCGAGGATCTCGTGGATCACGCCGTCGCGCACCTCGGCCGGCGCGAACAGCAGGGCCGGGTCGAGGTTTCCCTGGAGCGTGAGCTCGTTGCCCACGCGGCGCGTCGCCTCGTCGAGCGGGATCCGGTAGTCGACGCCGAGGGCGTCGACGCCGATCGAGGCCATGTCGGCGAGGATCTCCCCCGTCCCGACGCCGAAGTGGACGAGCGGCAGATGGTCGATCCCCGCCTCGGCCGGGATGTCGAGGGCGCGGACGGCGTCGAACGAGGCGGCCGACGACGGCAGCACCGCGGCGCGGTAGTCCTCGGGGCGGAGCGCTCCCGCCCACGAGTCGAACAGCTGCGCGGCGCTCGCACCCGCCGAGACCTGCAGCGCGAGGAATTCCCCGGTGACCCGCGAGAGCCATTCGGTGAGGGCGGCCCATGCCGCCGGGTCCTCGTGGATGAGTCGGCGCGCCGCGAGGTGGTCCTTCGACGGCCCCCCTTCGACGAGGTAGGCGGCGAGGGTGAACGGCGCTCCCGCGAAGCCGATGAGCGGGAGCGGCTCGCCGCGGGCCTCGGACTCCTCAGCGAGCAAGCCGGTCGTGAGCTCGACGGCGCGCGCGATCGACCCGCCGCGCTCGCGCACGAGGGCGGGGTCGATCTCCACGGCGCGGGCGATGTCGGCGGGCGTCGCCAGCGGCGACGAGAACACCGGGCCGCGCCCGGCCTCGATCTCGACGTCGATGCCGATGAGCGCCAGCGGCACGATGATGTCGCTGAAGAAGATCGCCGCATCCACACCGTGCCGGCGCACCGGCTGGAGGGTGATCTCGCTCGCGAGCTCGGGGGTGAGGCACGCGTCGAGCATGCTGCCCTGCGACCGCAGCGCGCGGTACTCCGGCAGCGAGCGGCCGGCCTGACGCATGAACCAGACAGGGGTCTGCTCGGGACGTTCGCCGAGCAGAGCGCGCACGAGTCGGCTCGAGCCGGTCGCGTGCGCGACGAGGGGGTGGGCGGATGCCGGAATGATGATCTCCTCGAGTGAGTTAATCGATATACTAGTAGCGAATTCAGGGGGTTCTTCCGCACGTGCTCGTCGCTCTCACCGCTCATCAGCGCTCGACGCCGCTCGATTCTCTCGAGCGACTCTCCGTCATCGGCGACGACGTCGGCACCCGCTTGACACAGGCGCACGACGCCATCCAGGGCGCCGTCGTCCTCGCCACGTGCAATCGCTTCGAGGCCTACTTCGACCTGCGCGACGACGACGACTTCCCCTCGACGATCCCGGCGATGGATGCCGCGATGGAGGAGATCGCCAAGCTGAGCGACCTGTCCTACCGCGACGTCCGCGAGACCGTCGACTTCGCCCACGGCAACAAGGTCGCCCACCACCTGTTCTCCGTCGCGTCCGGGCTCGACTCGGTCGCCGTCGGCGAGGACGAGATCGCCGGGCAGGTCCGGCGCGCTCTCGAGGGAGCGCGACGGAACGGGCAGACGACGGCCCCTCTAGAGCACCTGTTCCAGCGCGCGACCGAGACGTCCCGCGCCGTGAAGAACAGCACGCGCATCGGGGAGTCGGGCCGCTCGCTCGTCCGCCTCGCCCTCGAGCTCGCCTCGTCGCGGATCGCGGACTGGTCGGCCGCGCGCGTGCTGCTCGTCGGCACCGGACGGTACGCCGCGGCATCCCTCGCGGCGCTCCGCGACAAGGGAGCGGTGGACGTGCGTGTCCACTCGCGCTCGGGGCGCAGCAGGTTCGCCCAGCGCGAGCACCTCGTCGCCGTCGACGCCGACGCCTACGGCGCCGAGGCCGCGGCCGCCGACGTCATCATCACGTGCACCACGACGACCGACAGCTACGCGCTGACCGCGGCCGACCACGCAGCGCGTCGCACCGGCGCCGCCGGGACGCAGCTGATCATCGACCTGGGCCTCCCCCGCAACGTCGACCCGGCCCTCCGCGACGTCGCCGACATCGAGCTGCTCGATCTCGAGACGATCCGCGTGCACGCACCGATCGACGAGTTCGCCACCCTCGGCGAGGCGCGCGAGATCGTCGCGGGCGCCGCCGCACGGCACGCCGCCGCGCGCCGCGTGCACGAGGTATCGCCCTCGGTCGTCGCGATGCGGGGATACATCACCGGCATCCTCGACGACGAGATCGACCGCGCGCACCGGCGCGGCGACTCCCCCGAGGTCGAGGCGGCGCTGCGGCACTTCTCCGGCGTCCTGCTGCACCGCCTCATCGCGCAGGGGCACACGCTCGCGTCCTCCGGCGCGGGATCGACGTGGGCCGACGCGGTGCGCTCGGTCTTCCCGATGTCGGCAGAGCGGGAGCCCGCCGAGCGGCGACCGGACACCCGTTCCCCTGGCGAAGCAGCGGGCCGCCCGTGACGAGACAGGTGACCCTCAAGGACATCGCGCTGCGCGCGGGTGTCTCGACGGCCGCCATCTCGCAGGCGCTGAACGACCGCGGGAGCCTCCGCCCCGAGACGCGCGAGCGCATCAAGGCGCTCGCGGCCGAGCTCGGCTATCAGCCGAACAAGTACGCCGCCGCGCTGCGCAGCGGCCGCACGATGTCGGTCGGATTCGTCGTCCCCGAAGGCGCCGAGCTCGACCTCTCCAAGCGCGGCGCGCTGCACCGCACCCGCCACATCGGCGCGATGGTTCGCGCGGCGGCCGACCAGGGCTTCACGGTGACGATGCTCCCCGCGGCGCGACCCGACCTGCTGCGCGGCGCGCAGATCGACGTCGTGTACTTCGCCGAGGTGGCCGCCGACGACTCGCTGCTGCGCGAGGCGATCGCGCGCGGCATCCCGGTCGCCACCAACGATCTTTACGTCGACACGCAGCGCTCGATCACCGTGCGGACCGGCTACGACGAGGCGGTGCGCGCCGCGCTCGGGCTGCTCGAGGCGCGCGGTGCCCGCCGGATCGGGTTCCTCGTGGATGACGCCGGGTCTCCCCGCGACGAGATCGGCGAGACCGCCTATCGCGCGTGGAGCACGGTGCGCGGCCGCGATCCCCTCGTCGCCCACCTCGACGCCGAGCACGACGCGCTGCCGCGGCGGGTGGCCGAGCTGCGCGACGCCGGCGCCGACGCGATCTTCTCGTTCGCCGAGGAGGGCCCGGCGATCTACCTGCAGCTCGATGCGATGGACCTCGTGATCCCGCGCGACGTGCAGCTCATCGCCCTGTGCACGTCCGACTGCGCCGTGAACGCTCGGCTGGGTGTCACGCACGTCTGCGTGCACCCCGAGCAGGCCCCCGCCGCGATGTTCCGCGCCCTGGGCGCCGTGCGCGACCTCGACCGCGACGCGCCCGATGTCGTCGACCTCCCCTGGGAGCTCGTCCGCGGCTCCTCGACCCGCTGACGGCTCACCGGGGTCGCCGGGGCAGCCGGGGGTCAGAACTCGCCGTAGACGGCGAGCGTATTGGCGGCGACCTGCGCGGCGAGCTCGTCGACCTCGATGCCGAGCTCGGCGGCCATGAAGCGCAGCGTGACTGGGATGAGGTAGGGGGCGTTCGGCCGGCCGCGATGCGGAGCGGGCGTCAGGAACGGTGCGTCGGTCTCGACGAGGATGCGCTCGATCGGCGTCACCGCGAGGGCGTCGCGGAGGTTCTGCGCGTTCTTGAAGGTGATGTTGCCGGCGAAGCTCAGCCAGTAGCCCCGTTCGGCGGCGATGCGCGCCATGTCGGCATCGCCTGAGAAGCAGTGGAAGACCGTGCGCTCGGGCGCTCCCGCCCGCTGCAGCGTCTCGAGCACGGCGTCATGCGCATCGCGATCGTGGATCTGCATCGCCACACCGTGCTTCTTCGCCAGCGCGATGTGCGCCTCGAAGCTCTCGAACTGCGCGGGAAGACCTTCGTCGCCCGTGCGGAAGAAGTCCAGGCCCGTCTCGCCGATGGCTCGCACGCGGGGCTGCGCGGCGAGCTCGTCGATCACGCCGATGGCCTCGGCCAAGCGGCCGGCTGCCGCATACACCGGCGCCTCGTTCGGATGGATGGCGACCGCGGCGAGCACACGGGGGTGGGAGGCCGCGGCCCACGCCGACCAGCGGGACGACTCGATGTCGCCGCCGGCCTGCACGACACCGAGGACGCCGACGGCGGCCGCGAGCTCGAGTTGCTCCTCGAGCGAGCGCGGCTCGTCGCCGTCCTCGATCTCGAGGTGCGTGTGATTGTCGTAGACGGGCACCGTGAGCGGCTCGGGGGCCTCCGGCCAGCGCACATCCCGCGCCGACTGCTCGCGCCGTCGCACGTACTGCGAGACGTCGTCCGTCGACTCGCCAGAGACGGCGGGTCCCGAGCGGGTCGGATCCGCGGAGTCTGGCGAGTCGACCACGGGCGTCAGGCCGTCTGCTCGACGCGCGGGAAGAGCGGCGTCAGGCCGGTGACGGTGGTTCCGGGCGACAGGATGGCCCAGGTGCCGGCATCGCGGACGGGCTGATCCTCCAGCCGCGCATCGATGCCGAGCGCGGTCCAGAGCTTCGCCGTCGACTCGGGCATGACCGGCGAGAGGAGCACGGTCAGGGCGCGCAGGCCCTCCGCCGCGGTGTAGAGGACCGTGCCGAGCCGGGCGCGCTGCGCCTCGTCCTTCGCGAGCGCCCACGGCTCGTTCTCGGTGATGTACCCGTTGAGAGCATCGACGATCGTCCAGATCGCACCGATCGCCTCGTCGGGCCGGAACCGCTCCATCGCCGCGTCGGCGGCGGTCGCGGCATCCGCCACCACCTGCTGGATGACGAGGTCGCCGTCGGTGTACTCCGCCGCGGGAGGGACGATCCCCTCGAAGTAGCGCTCGATCATCGCCACGGTCCGCGAGGCGAGGTTGCCGAAGCCGTTGGCGAGCTCGGCCTGGTAGCGCGCCGAGAGGTCCTCCCACGAGAACGAGCCGTCCTGCCCGAACGCGATGGCCGAGAGGAAGTAGAACCGGTACGCGTCGGAGCCGAAGACGTCGGTGATCTCGGTCGGCGCGATACCGGTGAGCTTCGACTTCGACATCTTCTCGCCGCCCACGAGCAGCCAGCCGTGCGCGAAGATGCCGCGCGGCACGTCGAGCCCGGCGGCCATGAGCATCGCCGGCCAGATCACGGCGTGGAAGCGGAGGATGTCCTTGCCCACGACGTGATACGCGGGCCAGCGGCGGGCGAAGTCGTCGGGGTCGGTGCCGTAGCCGATGGCGGTGGCGTAGTTCAGCAGCGCGTCGACCCAGACGTAGATGACGTGCGACGGGTCCCACGGCACCGTGATGCCCCAATCGAACGCCGACCGCGAGATCGACAGATCCTTCAGACCCGATCTCACGAACGAGACGACCTCGTTTCGCGCCGATTCGGGGCGGACGAAGTCGGGGACGGTCTTGTACAGGTCGAGCAGGCGATCCTGGAATTCGCTGAGCTTGAAGAAGTAGTTCTTCTCCTGCAGCAGCTCGAGCGGCTTCGAGTGGATCGCGCAGACCTTCAGGCCCTCGAAGGCACCCGTGCCGTCGACGATCTCGGCCTCGGGCTTGAACTCCTCGCAGCCGACGCAGTACAGCGCCGCGTACTCGCCGGCGTAGATGAATCCACGGTCGAAGAGCGTCTGCACGAACGCCTTGACGCGCTCCTCGTGCCGCTCCTGCGTCGTGCGGATGAAGTCGTCGTTGGCGACGTCGAGCGTGCGCAGTAGCGGGAACCACGACTCCTCGACGAGCTTGTCGACCCACTCCTGCGGGGTCACGCCGTTCGCCGCGGCGGCGCGGAGCATCTTCTGCCCGTGCTCGTCGGTGCCGGTGAGCATCCAGGTGTCGTCGCCGGCCTGGCGGTGCCACCGCGCGAGGGTGTCGACCGCCACCGTCGTGTACCCGTGCCCGATGTGGGGCAGATCGCTGGGGTAGTAGATCGGCGTGGTGATGTAGAAGCTGCGGCCGTTGCTCACCCGGAGATTCTAGTCAGGCACGGCACGGGGGCCGCGCCGTGTGACGGGCTCAGGCCGTCTCGCGCACGACCAGCGTCGTCGGCAGCACGAGCGGATCCGGCTCGCTGCCGCCGATGACCTGCAGCACCATGTCGACCATCGCCGAGCTGATGTCGCTCCAGGGCTGGCGCATCGTCGTCAGCGGCGGGTCGTGCGTGGCGGCGAGTCCCGAATCGTCGAAACCGGCGACGGCGACGTCCTCCGGAACCCGTCGGCCCGAGCGCCGCAGGGCCGCGATGGCGCCGACGGCCATGACGTCGGATGCCGCGAACACCGCGTCGATGTCGGGCGCGCGCTCGAGCAGCCGCGCCATCGCCGCGGCGCCGGCATCGCTCGAGTAGACGTCCTGCTCGACGAGGTCCGGGTCGAACAGGTCGCCCATCTCGTCGCGGAACCCCTCGAGCCGGTGACGGCCGCCGGGGGTGTCGTTGGGACCGGTGATGACGGCGATGCGGCGATGGCCGCGGCCGCGCAGGTAGCGCGTCATCTCGCGAGCGGACTCCTGCTCGTCGACCGACACGGTCGGCACGTGAGCGCGGTCACCGAGGGGAACGCCGGTGCAGACGGTCGGGATGCCGGCGGCGACGAGCGACCCGAGGAGGGGGTTCGACTCGTGCGACGAGATCAGCAGCACCCCGTCGACGTGGCCGGCGCGGACGTAGCGCTCGACGTTCGCGCGCTCGGCGGCGGTGTCGGCGATCATCAGCACGAGCGTCATCGACCGCTGCGCGAGCGCCTCGGTCGCCCCGCGCAGGAGGAGCGCGAAGGTGGGGTCGGCGAACAGCAGGTGCTGGGGCTCGGTCAAGAGGAAGGCGAGCGAGTTCGAGCGTCCCGTGGCGAGGCTGCGCGCGGCGTGGTTGGCCGTGTAGCCGGTCGCCACGATCGCCTGCTCCACCGCCTCGCGAGCCACCGGCGACACCCAGTGCCCGCCGTTGATGACCCGCGACACGGTGCCGTGCGAGACACCGGCCGCCGCCGCGACGTCGCGGATGGTCGGCTTGCGCCCCGCGCCGGTGGTGCCATTCACGCCGCGAGTCTATTGCGCCCGGGTCGTCGCGGAGGCCATGTTTCTGTGACCGGTCACAGTTCGGTAACGAGAGCCGTCTTCCGCGCACCCGTCGGCGTATGCTGAAGCGCGGCTGTGACCGGTCACAGGACGATCGCCCCGGCCGCGGACGAGCATCACGACCGAGACCCGAGGAAGAGTTTCATGCCTGCGAGCCCCTGGCCGGCCATCGACGGGATCGCCTACGGCGGCGACTACAACCCCGAGCAGTGGCCCCGCGACGTGTGGCCCGAGGATGTGCGCCTCATGCGCGAGGCGGGCGTGAACCTGGTCAGCGTCGGCATCTTCTCGTGGGCCCTCATCGAGGTGAGCGAGAACGTCTTCGACTTCGGCTGGCTCGACGAGATCCTCGGCCTCCTGCACGAGGGCGGGATCGCCGTGGACCTCGGCACTCCGACGGCCTCGCCGCCGGCATGGTTCTTCGCCGCTCACCCCGACGCCCGCGCCGTCAACCGCGACGGCGTCCCGATGGGCTTCGGCTCGCGCGGCATGGCGTCGCATTCCCACCCGGCCTACCTCGACGCGTCGACGCGCATCGCCGATGCCCTCGCAGCACGCTACGCCGAGCACCCGGCGGTCGTGATGTGGCACGTGCACAACGAGTACGGCGTGCCCGTCGGCGAGGACTACTCCCCCGCCTCCGTCGCGGCCTGGCGCGCATGGCTGCGGACGCGCTACGGCTCGCTCGACGGACTGAACTCCGCCTGGGGAACCGCATTCTGGGGCCAGCACTACGGCGACTGGGAGCACGTCGGCGCGCCGGCGACCGCCCCCTCGACCCTCAACCCCGCGCAGAAGCTCGACTGGGCACGGTTCACCGACGACCGGCTGCGGGCATGCTTCGTCGCCGAGCGCGACGCGATCCGCGCGCACTCGGACCTCCCGGTCACCACGAACTTCATGGCCAACCAGCACACGGGCACCGACCTGTGGGCCTGGGCGCGCGAGGTCGACATCGTCTCCGACGACCACTACCTGTGGGCCGCCGACGAAGAGGGCGAGATCGGTCTGGCGATCGCCGCCGACCTGTCGCGCTCGGTCGGCGGCGGCAAGCCCTGGATCCTCATGGAGCACTCGACGTCGGCGGTCAACTGGCAGCCGCGCAACGTCGCGAAGCGCCCCGGCGAGATGGCCCGCAACTCCCTCAGCCATTTCGCTCGGGGGGCCGACGGCATCCTGTTCTTCCAGTGGCGCGCCGGACGCTCCGGAGCCGAGAAGTTCCACTCCGCGATGCTCCCGCACGCCGGCGCCGACTCGCGCGTCTTCCGCGAGGTCGTCGACCTCGGCGCGACGCTCGGCCGGCTCGGCGAGGTGCGCGGGTCGAGCGTTCCGGCCGAGGTCGCGATCCTGTGGGACTTCGAGTCCTTCTGGGCGCAGGACCTCGAATGGCGTCCGTCCGAGGACCTCTCGCACGGCGAACGCATCCGCGCGTACTACGAGGCGCTGTGGCGCGAGGGCATCACGGTCGACTTCGCCCTCCCCGGCCACGACCTCTCGGGCTACAAGCTCGTCATCGCGCCGGCCCAGTACCTGCTGCGCCAGGCGGACGCCGACAACCTCAACGCCTACGTCGCCGCCGGCGGCACCCTCGTGGTGTCGTACTTCTCGGCCGTGGTCGACGAGAACGACGCCGTGCACGCCGGCGGATTCGCCGCGCCGCTCCGGCCGGCGCTCGGCATCCGCGTCGAGGAGCACCTGCCGCTGCGCGAGGGCGTGACGACGACCGTTCGCTTCGGCGACGACGATCTCACCGCCGACGTCTGGCACGAGCACCTCGTCCTCGCCGGCGCGCAGACGCGCGGCTCGTACGTCGACGGCCCCGGAGCCGAGATGCCCGCGGTGACCCGGAACGTCCACGGTGCGGGCGTCGGCTGGTACGTCAGCACGCGTCCGGATGCCGCGGGCCTCCGCGCGATCCTCGACGAGGTGCTCGCCGACGCCGGCGTGGCGCTGCCCGGCATCCCCGCAGGACTCGAGGTCGTCCGCCGCCGCGGCGCCGACGCCGACTACGTCGTCGCCATCAACCACGCGGCATCCGACCTCTCGCTCGACCTCACCGGCACCGACCTGATCTCCGGGTCGGATGCCGCGGGCTCGCTGACCGTGCGTGCCGGCGACGTCGCCGTCGTCCGCACGCAGCGCGCAGCATCCGGGGGTGGTCGCTGACCATCCCCACCCCCGGAGGACGGTGCACGTCCTCCGGATCGCACTGAGAGAACGCCCCGGCCGCCCGGCCGAGGCACCACACATCGGTCGTGACGGCGCGACCTCGCACGAGGCGCCGGATCGACCACCATCGGAAGGAAGATCCATGCGCAAGATCGGGATCGGAGTCGTCGCCCTCGCGACGTCGTCCCTCCTGCTGGCCGGATGCGCCGGCGGCAGCACTCCGAGCGAGAGCGGCGATGCCGCCGGCGGCTCGGGCAACGCCCTCGTGATCTGGACCGACGAGAACCGCGCTCCCGCGATCGAGGCAGCCGCCGAGGCGTTCACCGCCGAGACCGGCACGCAGGTCGAGCTCGTCCAGAAGAACTTCGAGGACATCCGCAACGACTTCATCAACCAGGTCCCCACCGGCGAGGGTCCCGACATCACCGTCGGCGCGCACGACTTCCTCGGCGCTTTCGTCGCCGCCGGTGTCGTCGACACGATCGACCTCGGCGCGACGGCCGACGAGATCGAGCAGGTCGCCGTCGACGCGTTCACCTACGACGGCCAGCTCTACGGCTTCCCGTACGCGCTCGAGTCGATCGCCCTCATCCAGAACACCGACCTCGTCGGCGAAGAGGCACCCACGAGCTGGGACGACATGATCGCCCGCGCGCAGGCGGCCGGCGCCGAGCGACCGCTCGTCATCAACACCGCCGGGCAGACCGGTGACGCGTACACGATGTACGGCTTCCAGACGTCGTTCGGCGCTCCGGTGTTCGTGCAGGACGACTCGGGCTCGTACACCTCCGAGGTGGGTATGGGCGGCGCGGCCGGCGAGGCCTTCGCCACGTGGCTCGGCGCTCACGGCGAAACGGGTTCGGGCGAGATCTCGACGACCGTCGACTACGACACGAACAACGAGCTGTTCGCGGCCGGCACCGCCGCATACACGATCCAGGGCCCCTGGGCGATCGCGGACCTCACCGCGAACGGCGTCAACATCAAGGTGAACCCGATCCCCTCGGCCGGCGGCGAGACCGCTGCTCCGTTCGTCGGCGTGCAGGGCTTCTACGTCAGCTCGCAGAGCAAGAACGCTCTGCTCGCCCAGGAGTTCCTCACCACCTACCTCGCCACCGATGAGGCCCAGAAGGCGCTCTACGAAGCCGACCCCCGCCTCCCCGCGTGGAAGACGCTCGCCGAGGAGGTCTCCTCGGATCCGAACGTCGCCGGCTTCCTCGCCTCCGCCGCGAACGGCGTGCCGCAGCCGTCCATCCCCGAGATGGGCTCGGTGTGGGACCTCTGGAACGCCGCGCAGGTGCAGATCATCAAGGGCGCCGACCCCGTCGGCACCTGGAACACCATGGTCGCCGACGTCCAGGCAGCCATCGGCTGATCACCTCCGGGGGCGGAGCGACCCTCCGCCCCCGGCCCCCTCTTTCGAAGGAGAAGCAATGTCGGTGCCCCAGGGAACCGTGAGCGAGAGCGCGCCGCCGGCGGACTCGCCCCTCCGGTCGTCAGCGACCGAGCCGCACGGCCGGCGGTGGAACGGTCTCGGATGGGGCTTCCTCGTGAAGCTCCTGCTCATGGCGATCGTCAACGCGTTCGGCCTCATGGGCATCGTCGCGGCGGTCCAGGCGGAGTCGTGGATCATCGCGACCGCCGCGGCCGTCCTGCTCATCGCCGCCGACATCGTCTACTTCACCAAGCGCGCGCTGCCGCTGAAGTACCTGCTGCCGGGCCTCGGCTTCCTGCTGGTGTTCCAGGTCTTCATCTTCGGCTACACCGCCTACATCGCCTTCACGAACTACGGCGCCGGCCACGTCGGGTCGCAGGAGCAGGCGGTCGCCGCCGCCCTCGCTCAGGGCGAGCGCCGCATCGACACCTCCCCCAGCTACCCCCTCGCCGTCGTCGAGCGCGGCGGCGAGTACGGCTTCGCCATCAACGACGACGGCGACGTCCGCGCGGGCGGCCCCGAGAGCCCCCTCGAGTCCGTCGGCGAGACCTCCGCGACCGGCGCGCCCACGGACGTCCCGGGATGGAACATCGTCCCGCGCGGCACGTTCCTCGGCGATCCGACCCTGCAGCAGCAGGTCGTCGAGCTCCGCGTCCCCGTCTCGGACGACCCGAACGACGGGTCGATCCGCACCCGTGACGGCTCGACCGGCGCCGTCTACCTCTCCACGCTGTCGTGGGACGCCGACGCCCAGACGATCACCGACTCCGCCACCGGAGTCGTCTACACCGCCACCGAGTCGGGCACCTTCGCCGCGGACGACGGCACGACGCTTCCCACCGGATGGGTCGTGCAGGTAGGCGCCGACAACTTCCTGCGGCTGTTCACCGATCCCGCTCTCCTCGAACCGCTCGCGCTCGTGACGCTGTGGACCTTCGTCTGGGCGACGCTCTCGGTGATCGTGCCGTTCGCTCTGGGCCTCATCGTGGCGATCATCTTCAACGATCCGCGCGTGCGCGGTCGGAAGATCCTGCGGACGCTGTTCATCCTGCCGTACGCCTTCCCGGCGTTCATGTCGGCGCTGCTGTTCCGCGGCATGTTCAACGCGGAATTCGGCGTCATCAACGAGTTCTTCTTCGGCGGCGCGAACATCGACTGGCTCGGCGACCCCTGGCTCGCGAGGCTGGCGGTCCTGTTCGTGAACGTCTGGCTCACCTATCCGTACTACTTCCTCGTGTGCACCGGAGCGCTCCAGGCGCTCCCGTCCGACACGCTCGAGGCCGCCTCGATCGACGGCGCCGGCCGCATCCGTCAGATGCGGTCGATCATCCTGCCGCTCGTGCTCGTCGCGACCGCCCCGCTGCTGATCTCGTCGTTCGCGTTCAGCTTCAACAACTTCACCGTCATCTACATGTTCAACAGCGGTGGGCCGGCGATCCCCGGCGCCCCGTACGCGCTCGGCGCGACCGACATCCTGATCTCCGCGATCTGGGACATCTCGGGCGTCTCGGGCGGCGCCGCCGACTACGGTCTGGCCAGCGCCCTGTCGATCATCGTGTTCATCGTGGTCGGCGTGATCTCCGCCCTGGCGTTCCGCCAGACCCGCAAGCTGGAGGAGTACCAGTGATGTCGACCACCACCGTTCCCGCCGCGACCGCGGGCGTCACCGGCCGCGCGGCCGGACGCGCCGCCGGCCCCGGACGCCCCGTCGGCGCGCGCCGCCGTCGCTGGCTGCTCGACGTGGGGTGGAAGTACCTCGTCGCGCTGGTCATCCTCTTCTACGCGATCTTCCCGCTCCTCTACGTCGTGTCAGCGTCGCTCAACCCCCGCGGCAACCTCGCGGCGAGCAATCAGCTCTTCGGGGTGTTCGACGCCGGGAACTTCGTCGCACTCGGCGGCACGGCGTACTGGACCTGGTACGGCAACACGCTGCTCGTCAGCGGCGCCTCGGCCATCGGCGCCGTGTTCATGGGCGCCGCGGCCGCGTACGCCTTCTCGCGGTTCCGCTTCCGCGGTCGACGGCCGGGCCTGACCGCCCTGCTCATCATCCAGATGTTCCCGCAGGCGCTCGCGTTCGTCGCCATCTTCCTCATGCTGCTGGCCCTCGGCGAAGTGTTCCCGGTGCTCGGCCTGAACTCGAAGATCGCGCTCATCTGCGTCTACCTCGGCGGCGCGCTGGGCGTGAACACCTTCCTGATGTACGGCTTCTTCAACACCATCCCCATGGAGCTCGACGAATCGGCCAAGATCGACGGCGCGACCCACGCCCAGATCTTCTGGCGGATCATCATGCCCCTCGTGACGCCGATCCTCGCGGTCGTGGCGCTCCTGGCGTTCATCGCCTCCTTCGGCGACTACATCATCTCCAAGATCGTGCTGGTCTCCCAGGAGAACTGGACGCTCGCCGTCGGGATGTACCAGTGGGTCTCGAACCAGCTCTCCAGCAACTGGGGTCTGTTCGCCGCCGGCGCCGTGCTCGCATCGATCCCCGTTCTCGCGCTGTTCCTCGCGCTCCAGCGCTACATCATCGGCGGTCTCACCGCCGGCTCGGTCAAGGGCTGATCCCGCCCGCGCCCTCCCCCGCCCGTGTCCGACGCCACCGCGTCGGACACGGGCGGCGCTCGAAAACACCATCGGTACGATCCCGGTCTCGTCGTCGAGCCCGGGGGAAGGTCAGCATGCACCGCACATCACGCACCGCCAGAGGGACGCTCGCGACTCTCGCCGCGGCATCCCTCGCCGTCTCCACCCTCGCTCTCGGCGCTTCCGCCGCGAACGCCGCACCCACCGAACCCGGCGCCGACCCCGTCGCGGCCGGCATCACCGTCCCGAAGGTCGATGGTCTCGGCGCCGACTTCATCGGCGGCGTCGACGTCTCGTCCGTGCTGTCGCTGGAGGAGTCCGGCGTCGTCTTCCGAGATGAGACCGGACAGCCGGGCGACCTCTTCGAGATCCTCGCCGACGCCGGCGTCACCGACGTCCGCATCCGCGTCTGGAACGACCCCTTCGACGCCGCGGGCAACGGCTACGGCGGCGGCGACGTCGACGTCGACCGCGCGGTCGAGATCGGGTCGCGCGCGACCGCTGCGGGCCTCGGCGTTCTCGTCGACTTCCACTACTCGGACTTCTGGGCCGATCCCGCCAAGCAGCACGAGCCGAAGGCGTGGGCGGGTCTCGACATCGACCAGCGCGCCGCGGCGCTCTACGACTTCACCGCCGACGCACTGGCCGACTTCGCGGCCGCGTCGGTCGACGTCGAGATGGTGCAGGTCGGCAACGAGACGAACAACGGCGTCGCCGGCGTCACCAGCTGGGACGACCGCGCGAAGCTCTTCTCGGCCGGCTCGGCCGCCGTGCGGGCCAGCGCACCCGAGGCGCTCGTCGCCCTCCACTTCACCAATCCCGAGACGGTCGGGCGCTACGCCTCGATCGCACAGGAGCTGGAGGCCCGCGACGTCGACTACGACGTCTTCGCCTCGTCGTACTACCCCTTCTGGCACGGGTCGACGGCGAACCTCACGGCCGTGCTGTCGCAGATCGCCGACGACTACGACAAGAAGGTCATCGTGGCCGAGACCTCGTGGGCGTACACGCTCGACGACGGCGACGGGCACGGCAACGTGATCGACCTGCCCGCCGAGGCGACGCAGTACCCCGTGAGCGTGCAGGGTCAGGCGTGGGCGCTCCGCGACGTCATGGCGGCCGTGGCGGCCGTCGGCGACGCCGGATTGGGCGTCTACTACTGGGAGCCCGCGTGGCTCCCCGTCGGTCCGCCCGACCGTCTCGACCAGAACAAGCTGCTGTGGGAGGCGCACGGCTCCGGCTGGGCGTCGAGCTTCGCCGGCGAGTACGACCCCGAGGACGCCGGTGAGTACTTCGGCGGTTCGGCGTGGGACAACCAGGCGCTCTTCGGCTTCGACGGCACGCCCCTCGAATCGCTGCGGACGTTCTCGTACGTCCGCACGGGAGCCGTCGCGCCGCTGCAGATGATCGGCGTCGAGCAGGTGTCGGTCTCGATCGAGGACGGCGAGGCGCTGACGCTGCCCGAGACCGTCGCGGTGTCGTACAACGACCGCTCGACGCGCGACGAGGCGGTCGTGTGGACCCCGGATGCCGGTCCCATCGCCGGTCCGGGCACGTACACCTTCACCGGAGCCGTCGCCGGCGGATTCGAGACCGCCGCGACGGTGACGGTGCGCGAGCGCAACTACCTCGTCAACGGCGGATTCGAGGACGCCGACCGTTCGATGTGGCGACTCACCGGCACCGGGGCGACCCTGGGCGGCGCCGAGAACCCGCGCACCGGCACGCGGTCGACGAACTTCTGGCTCGCGACGGACTACGCCTTCTCGCTCGAGCAGACCGTCACGGGCCTGCCGGCGGGCACCTATCGGGCGAGCGCCTCGGTGCAGGGCGACAACGAGCAGGCGGGCGACAGCATCCGGATCACGGTCTCGCGTGGCGGCGGCGCCGCATCCGACGACCGGCCCGCGCCGCGCGCGGTCGCGACCTCGCCCGCCGAGGCATCCGCGGCATTCGAGCTGAACGGCTACCGCGCGTGGTCGAGCCCGAGCACCGACGCCATCGAGGTCGGCGCGAACGGCACGGCCACCGTGCGGATCGACGCGAGCCTGTCGGCCCTCGCGTGGGGAAGCATCGACGACGTCACGCTGGTCCGCGTCACCGCGGCCGCGGACACCGCCGAGTTGGCCGCAGCGGTCGCTCGGGCGGACGGTCTCGATCGCGACGCGTTCTCGTCGGCATCCCTCAGGGACGTCGACACCGCAGTGGTCCAGGCGCGCTCGGTGCTCGCCGCGCTCGTGCCCACCCAGTCGGCGACCGACGGCGCCCTCTCGGCGCTCACGGCGGCCCTCGACGCACTCGTCGCGGTGACCCCCGATCCGGGCACCGGCACCCCCGGAACGGGCTCGGGCACGGGTACGGGGACGACCGGCGCCCCCGCCGGCACCCCCGCCGGAACCGGTGGCTCGTCCGCCGCGGCAGGGTCGCTCCCGGCGACCGGCGGCACCGCACCGTGGGCTCCGCTGGGGCTCGGCGCTCTGCTGCTCGCGGCGGGCGGGCTCGTGCTCGCCGTCCGTCGCCGCGCCGTCCGGGGCTGACCCCGGATCGCCGAGACAGCACCGGAGCACCGAGACAGCAGCTGCCAGCTGCCGTCTCGGTGCTCGCTTGCTGTCTCGCGGACGTCGGGGGCGGGGGGATCAGGCGCGGCGAGCGGCGAGCGCGGCCTGATACAGGTCGCGCGACGACAGCCCGGTCGCGGCGGCGACCTCGGCGGCGGCGTCCTTCAAGCGGATGCCGTCACCGACCAGTCGCTGGACCTGCGCGAGCGCGTCCTCCGGATCGACCTCGCGCGCACCGGCACCCTCGACGACGACGACGATCTCGCCGCGGACGCCCTCGGCGGCCCAGGCCGTCAGCTCGGCGAGCGTTCCGCGGGCGACCTCCTCGTGCAGCTTCGTCAGCTCGCGGCAGACCGCGCCCCGCCGGTCGCCGCCGAAGCCCTCGGCGAGCGCCGCGAGCGTCTCCGCGATTCGCGAGGGCGCCTCGAAGAAGACGAGCGTGCGCTGCTCGGTCGCCAGCTGGGCGAACAGGCGCCGGCGTTCTCCCGCCTTGCGGGGTGGGAAGCCCTCGAACGCGAACCGGTCTGTCGGCAGGCCCGACACTGCGAGCGCCGTGAGCACGGCGCTCGGACCCGGCAGCACCGTCACGGCCACCCCCGCGGCCGCCGCCGCGGCGACGAGACCGTAGCCGGGGTCGCTGACCGTCGGCATCCCGGCATCGCTCAGCACGAGCAGGTCGGATTCGCGCGCGAGCTCGACGAGTTCGTCGGCCCGCTGCTTCTCGTTGTGGTCGTGGAGCGCGAGAAGGCGCGGCCGGTTCGCGACGCCGAGCGCCTGCAGCAGGCGCTGCGTCGTGCGGGTGTCCTCCGCGGCGATCACGGTGGCCGCCTCGAGGGCGCGGACCAGCCGGACGGACGCGTCCCCCAGGTTGCCGATCGGGGTCGCGGCGAGGATGATCACCGCCCCAGCTTAGGCTGGAGCCGTGACGTCGACCGCCGAACCGCTGCTCCCCGAGGCGCGGCCGACCCGGCTCGATCGCTGGCGCATCCGACTCGCGTCCGACCCCGTGTTCGCGCGCCGCGCGGCGTGGATCGCGCCGCTGACCGTCACCCTCCTCGCGGCGCTCCTGCGCCTGTCGAACGTCGGCCACCCTCACGCGATCGTCTTCGACGAGACCTACTACGTGAAGGACGCCTGGAGTCAGTGGATCCTGGGCTACGCCGCGACATGGCCCGAGGGCGCCGACGAACGCTTCCTCGCCGGCGAGACCGACATCTTCACGGACGACGGCAGCTTCGTCGTCCACCCCCCGCTCGGCAAATATCTCATCGGGCTGCCGATGGCGATCCTCGGCGCCGATTCGACGTTCGCATGGCGTCTCGGCACGGCTCTCGCCGGCACGGCGTGCGTGCTCGTGCTGTACTTCCTCGCCCGCGCCCTGTCGGGCTCGATCATCACGGCCTCGCTCGCCTCGGGCCTCCTCGCGATCGACGGCCTTGGCATCGTCATGAGCCGCGTGGCCCTCCTCGACATCTTCCTGACGCTGTTCGCCCTCGTGGCGTTCTGGTTCGTCGTCCTCGATCGCCGAGACCATCGGACGAAGCTCGCCGAGCGCACGTTCTCCCGATGGACGGACGACGGCCCGCCGGCATGGGGCCCCGTCCTGTGGAACCGCCCCTGGGTCATCGCGGCCGGTGCCGCGGCGGGCGCCGCCACCGCCGTCAAGTGGTCGGGCGTCTGGGTGCTCGCGGCGATCGGGCTCTACCTCGTCGTCAGCGACGCGCTCGCCCGCCGCCGTCACGGCGTCGTCTTCTGGCCCGCCGACGCGGCGTTCCGGCAGGGCATCGCCTCCTTCCTGCTCCTCGTCCCCGCGGGCTTCGTCGTCTACCTCGCGTCGTGGACCGGATGGCTCGTGACCGACGGCGGTTACGACCGCCACGTCGCGGACGCCTCGCCGGCCGCGGGCATCTGGTCGTGGGTGCCGCTGTCGCTGCAGAGCCTCTGGCAGTACCACGAGCGCATCTACGCCTCCACCTCGGCGATGGCGACGCCGCACGCCTACGGCAGCCCCGCCGTGCAGTGGCCGCTGCTGCTGCGGCCGACCTCGATGTACGCCGGGAGCACCGCCGACGGCACCGATGGCTGCGCCGCCGCCAACGGATGCTGGCAGATCCTCTACAGCATGCCGAACCCGCTCGTGTGGTGGGCGAGCGTCCTGGCCGTCGGCTACGTGGGCTACCGGTTCGTCCGGTTCCGCGACGGCCGCGCCGCCGTCGTCCTCACCGCCGTCGCCGCCACCTACCTGCCGTGGCTCCTCTTCCCGGCGCGGACGATCTTCCAGTTCTACACGGTACTCATCCAGCCCTTCCTGCTGCTCGCGCTCGTCTTCGCGATCGCGGCCTTCGTCGGCCGTCCGGAGGCCGACCCCGCCCGGCGCATCAGGCGGGAGCGCATCGTCGTCGTGTTCCTCGGCGTCGTCGTCGCACTCGCCGTCTTCTGGTACCCGCTGTGGTCGGCGATCGAGGTGCCGTACGACTTCTACCGCCTCCACAACTGGCTCCCGGGCTGGGTCTGACGGGCGCGACGCGGGTCGGGCCTAGGCTGGGCAGGTGTTCACCTACCCCACTCCCGCGGATGCCGGAACCGCCGGATACGCGATGGTCGCCGACCGGTTCGCGCTCCTGCTGGGGGCGGAGGCGGGTGCGGGGATCGCTGCGGATCTGTGGTCGACGATGACCGCCGCCGATGCCGCGTTCGAGGACGTCCTCTCGGTCATCGCAGCGATCGGCATCGGCGCGCTGCCCGACTTCGCGCTGGTCGAGCTCGTCGACGTGGCGACCAGCTCGGTCTCGGTCGCCGTCCGCGGCACCGCGACGATCGACCTGCACGGTCCGCAGCGCAGCAGCTACGCCGGGGGCGGCGTGGGAACGTGGGTCGAGGGATCGGCGCGAGAGGTGGCCGGCATCTCGCTCTCGCTCGCCGGAGACGACGACGGCGGTCCGCTGCCGCTCGGCCGGGGGGTTGCCCGCTCCAACGGCCTCCGCTGGGGCGCCGAGACGGCACCCTCACCCGCGCCGATCGAGGCGGTCGCGGCATCCCGTGAGCACATCGTGGAACCGACCGCGTTCCTCGGCGACCTCGACCCGCTCGAAACCGTCGCGATCGATCGCGGCGACCTCGCCGCCGCCGTCGGACCGCGGCGCACTCCGCCGCCGGCGGAGCCGAGCGAGGCCGACGGACACGGCGACGCCGTCGAGGACGAGACGATCCTCGGCTCGCGCCGTCCGCGCGTCGCCGACGCTCCCCCGCCGGGCCGCACCGCTCGCCTGCGGGTCGACCCCGGCGGCGAGGTGCCGCTCGACCACCCCGTGGTCCTCGGCCGGGGTCCGCGCGCCGCCGATCACCCGGGCGCGCGCATCGCCGCCGTCCCCTCTCCGCGCAAAGAGGTCTCGAGCACGCACCTCGAGGTCCGCCTCGACGGCGACGAGCTCGTCCTGCGCGATCTCGATTCCACGAACGGGACGGTCGTCCGCCGTCCGGACGGCGATGTGACGCTTCTGCGGGGCGGTGCGACCCTGCGCGTCGAGGTCGGCACCGTCCTCGACCTGGGTGACGGCGTGATCGTCGTGTTCGACACCACGCCGTGATCGCCGGTCAAGCGATTTCCGGCAGTTCGCTCCGTATGTTAGAAAAAATTCACGGAGCAATGATTCCGGGGGGCCACGACCGAGCCGCCCCGCGCACAGGGGGGAGCTGAGCCGTGGCGTCGCGACTGCCGTCCGCACCTCCCGGGATCTCCGGCTTCACCTACGTCCGTCCCCTCGGAACCGGCGGATTCGCCGACGTGTTCCTCTTCGAGCAGAACCTGCCCCGTCGCCCCGTGGCCGTGAAGGTCATGCTCGAGGACGTCGTCGACGAGAGTCTGCTCCGGATGTTCAATGCCGAGGCCGACGTGATGGCGCGGCTGAGCGCCCACCCGTCGATCCTCACGATCTACGAGGCCTCGATCTCGGCGGACGGTCGGCCCTACATCGTGATGGAGTACTGCCCGACGTCGCTGACGAACCGCTACCGGCGCGAGGTGATCCCCGTCGCCGAGGTGCTCCAGCTCGGCGTGAAGATCGGGTCGGCGCTCGAGACCGCCCACCGCGCCGGACTCCTCCACCGCGACATCAAGCCCTCCAACATCCTCGTGACCACCTTCGGCTCGCCCGTCCTCTCGGACTTCGGCATCGCCGCGGCGATCAGCGAGCGTCCGAGCGCGGACGAGGTATTCGCGATGTCGGTGCCGTGGAGCGCGCCGGAGATCGTCGACGAGCGTGTCGCCGGGTCCGTCGCGGCCGAGGTGTGGGGTCTCGGCGCGACGCTGTATTCGCTGCTGGCCGGGCGGAGCCCCTTCGAGCGCGCCGGAAGCGGCCAGAACACCCGCGACCAGCTCAAGTCGCGCATCCGCAAGGCCGCATACACCCCGATCGAGCGCGCCGACGTCCCCGCCCGCCTCGAGCAGGTGCTCGCCCGCTCGATGAGCCGCGACCCCGCGCAGCGTCACGCGTCGGCGGCGGAGCTCGCCCACGAGCTCCAGCTCGTGCAGCACGAGCTCGGCATGCCGCACACCCCGATGGAGGTCGCCGGCGACGCCTGGGCCACGGCGGGCGCCGCCGTCGACTTCGCGGACGACCGCTCCCGCGGCCCCGTCCGCCCCTCGGTCGCCTACGAGTCCCGTCGCCCCGCCCGCGCGACGCGCGCGCCCGAGCGTCGCCCCGACGAGGGCACGATCCTCGCGGGCGCCGAACCCGCGCGCGGCCTGAGCACCGGGGTCAAGATCGCCCTGCTGGCGGGCGGCGGCGTCCTGCTCGCCGCCGGCGGCGCGCTCACGACCCTCCTGCTCGTCGGCGGGATCGGCTGAACCGATGGCCCGTCCCGAATCCCCGCGTCCCCGGATGCGACGCAGCACCGCGATCGGCATCGCCGCCGTGACCGCCGTCGTCGGCGTCGTGAGCACCCTCGCCGTCGTCTGGCCCGGGTACGACGCCCAGCAGACCCCGCCCGAAGACCCGACGGTCTGGGCTCTGCAGAACGGCACCGGCAGCGGCTACGCCCGCGTGAACCTCGACCTCGGCGAAGTCGACACGGTCAAGCAGGTCGAGAACGGCACCTCGCTCGCGCAGACGGCCGACCGCCTCTTCGTCTTCAGCGACGGCGGCGCGCAGTACTCCGACGTCGACCTGGCACGGCCGGCGGACCTCACCGACGAGGCCGAGGACGCGTTCGCACCGACCCCGCCGGGAACCGCCCAGATCGCCGCCTCCGGCGACTGGCTGGCGTACCGGACGGATGCCGGCGGCGTCTTCGGAAGCACGCTCTCGGGCGGGGGCGAGGCCGTCCCGGTCGACCCGTACGCCGACGTCGAGACCCCGGAAGGGCAGGACCGTCCCCGATTCGTCGCGACCGCCGTCGCCGTCGACGAGGGCGGAACGATCTACGCCTACTCCGCGGCCGAGAGCCGTGTCGTCCGCGCCGAGGCCGGCACCGGCCGCATCCTCGGCGACGACGCGACGCCGGCCGCTCCGGCCGACGCCCAGCTGACCGCCGTCGACGGACGCTGGCTGCTGCTCGACAGCGCGACCGGCGACGCCTGGACGGCGGGACGGGACGAGGCCGTGCCCACCGGCACGAGCCCGGGCGCTCTCGTGCAGCAGGCGACGCGCGCGGCAGGTCCCGTCGTGATCGCGGACGTCGACGGCGTCGTCGAGGTCTCCCCCGATGCCGGAACGGCCGAACGCGTCGTCGACGAACCGGGACTCGGCACTCCCGCGACACCGGTCGCGCAGGGCGGCTCGGTGCACGCCGGGTGGCTGCGCGAGGGTGAGAGCTCGGGCTCGCTGTGGTCGACCGCAGCACCGGACGACCTCGTGTCCCTCGACTACGCCGGCGCCGACATCGGAGACGGTGTCGACCCCTCGTTCATCGGCAACGGCACCCGCCTGGCCCTCAACGATCGTCGATCGGGCTGGGTCTGGAAGGCGCCCGGCGGCGAGCTCATCCCCTCGTCTCAGCAGTGGAACCTCGAGCCGCAGACCGAGATCGAGCAGCAGAACGACGCCACCTCCGAGCGGGTGCTCGACCCGAAGCCCCCCGTCGCCGTCGACGACGCGTTCGGCGTGCGCGCGGGCTCCGTCGCGCTCCTGCCCGTGCTGCTCAACGATCACGATCCCAACGAGGACGTCCTGAGCATCGACGTCGCTTCGCTCGAGAACGTGGATCCGGCGTTCGGCAGCGCGACGGTCACCGGCGCTCAGCAGCAGATCGCCCTGTCGGTCTCCCCCGAAGCGACCGGGACGGCGACCCTCCGCTACCGCGTCACCGACGGCACGAGCGCCGACGGCCTGTACTCGGAACTCGCGACCGTCACCGTCACGGTCGTCCCCGACGAGCAGAACACCGCACCGGTCTGGTGCGGCGTCGAGGGGTGTCTCGCCACGTGGCCCTCGCTGTCGGTCACTCCCGGCGGCACCGTGTCGGCCGAGGTCCTCGACGGCTGGGTCGACCCCGAGGGCGATCCGATCTTCCTCGCCGGCGCCACGCTCGACGGCGGCATCGGAACGGTCACGACCTCTCCCGAGGGGACGCTGACCTACCAGCATCCCGATCCGAACGCGACCGAGGCCGTCACGGTCTCGATCGGCGTGACGGTGTCGGATGCCCGCGGCGCCACCACCATGCAGCCGCTCACCGTCGCGGTGACCCCGGCTCCGGAGCTGACCGCCGACTCGTTCGCCGTCACCGGTGTCGTCGGCGAGCCGCTCGACATCTCGGTGGCCTCGTCGGTCACGGGGGCCGCCGGCGCGGTCTCGCTGACGAGCGTCGTCGCCCTCGACGACGCGCAGTCGACCGCGACGGCGAATCCCGCGGCGCTCAGCATGGTCTTCACGGCGACCGAGCCGGGTTCGTACATCGTGCAGTACACCGTGCGCGACACCCTGTCCGAGGCCAGCGCGATCGTCCGCGTCACGATGCAGTCCCCCGACGCGGCGACGATCGCCACGCCGCCGCTGACCGCGTTCGTGCGCCCGAACGAGGACGCGACGATCGACGTCTTCTCCGCGGTCTCGAACCCCGCCGGGCTCGTCCTGCTCCTCAGCGACATGCGGCCCGAGAGCGACCCGCTCGCGTCGCTCGGCGTCGACCTCGTCGGGCAGAGCCTCCTGCGCGTGAGCGGCACGACCGACTCCGGCGAGCCCGGGCGCCTCGGCGTCGTGCGCTATACGGTCTCGGACGGATCGGGAACGGCGGCGGCGACCGCTCAGGGCGAGCTGACGGTCATCCTCCTCCCCGCCGCGACAGCAGAGCCGCCCATCGCGGTCGACGACGCCGTCACGGTGCGGGCGGGCACGCAGATCGACATCCCGGTGCTCGAGAACGACAGCGCCCCGTCGGGCGCGCTCATCGCGATCGACCCCTCGTCGATCGTGAACGAGACCGGCGGCGGCCTCGCCTTCGCCACCAACCGTCTCGTGCGCTACCTCGCCCCCGAGGAGGCGGGGACCTACGCCCTGAGCTACACGATCTTCCGGCTCGGCTTCCCCGAGGTCACCGACACGGCGCGCGTGACCGTGACCGTGGTCGGCAACGAGAGCAATCAGGCCCCTCTGCCCCGCACGCTCGTCGGACGCGTGCTGAGCGGTCAGTCGGTCAGCATCCCGCTCGACGCCTACGCCGTCGATCCCGACGGCGACCCGGTCGTCCTCGATCGCATCACCGAGCAGCCCCCTCAGGGGTCGGCCACCATCTCGGCGGACGGATCGGCCATCGTCTACACGAGCCCCGACGGCTTCAGCGGTCAGGTCCGCTTCCGCTACCAGGTTCGCGATCCCGCGGGTGCGACCGGCGTCGCCGACGTCCGGGTCGGCGTCATCGACACCCAGACCGACCCGCGCCCGGTGACCTACAGCGACTATCTGCAGGTGCAGGTCGGCGCCGAGAGCACCGCGGTCGTGCGCCCCGCCGACAACGACATCGACCCCGCGGGCAGCGAGCTCGAGCTCGTCGGCGTCCGCCCCAACGCCCCGGAGGGCTCCCCGGAGTTCGACGGCCTGCAGGCGCTCATCGCCTCGGTCGACGACGGTACGGTCACCCTCCGAGCGGGCGATGTCCTCGGCACCTTCTCGTACGCCTACACGGTCCGCAATCAGCAGGGCGACACGGCGACGGGACTCGTGGTGGTCAAGACCGTCCGCGAACCCGTGCCCGACTATCCCGTCGTCCGCGACACCGTGCTCACCGTCGAGACGCGCGAGGACTTCCCCCGCGGCGTCGACGTCATCGACGGCCAGGTGTCGTGGAACACCGGCGACGTCTCGGGCCTGTCGATGAGCCTGTGGGGCGATCCGACCGACCTCGAGACCGACGGCTGGGAGATCTCCGGCGAGCTCCCCGCCCGTTCGCGGCTCATCCCCTTCGAGGTCACCGGCACCGCGTTCGACGGCAGCGAGGCGACGTCGTACGGCTTCCTCCGCGTGCCCGGCGACGCCGACGTCCGGCTCGCGCTGCGCGATAACCTCCCCCCGCTCGCCGTCCGCGAGGGCGAGAGCGTCGAGTTCGACATGGCGGGCGCCGTCCGCGTGCCGAGCGGGACGACCCTCGTCGTGGATGCCGCGGGCGTGCGCGCCGGCGGAGCCCGGGGCGAAGCGGTGTGCACGGCGGTATCGGGCACGACGATCCGCTACGACGCGGGCGCCGGCGCACCGTTCACCGACTCGTGCGTCGTTTCGGTGCGGCTGAGCACGCAGGAGGACGTCACCTACCTGACCCTTCGCGTCGCCGTCGAGGCCGAGATCCCGCAGCCGACGCTCCGGAGCGCCTCGCTCACCGTGAGCCCCGGCGCGAGCCAGACCTACGACCTCGCGCAGATGGTGCAGTGGGCGGGTGCGACCGACTGGGACGCCGTGCAGTACGCCGGCGCCCACGGCGGCGACCAGTTCGCCGTCGAGGTCTCGGGCGGCACCGCCACGATCACGGCGGCGGACGCCGCGCGCCCGGGTCGCCAGGAGCCGGTGGCGATCTCGCTGCCGAGCCACCCCGACGCGCCCGGTGCGAACCTCCTCCTGACGGTGGGACCGGCTCCCTCCACGCTTCCCAAGGGCGGATCGGCCGTGCAGACGTGCTCGCAGACGGGCGGCAGCACCTCCTGCACGATCGAGGTCATCGGCGGCGGCGGTGAGGTGAACCCGCTGCCGGGCACGCCGCTCCGCCTCGTCGGCGCCTCGGGTCCGGGCAACTGCGCGGGCGTGTCGTTCTCGCGGGCGAGCGACACCGCCGTGCGCGCCACGTGGGCCGGCGACGCCCCGGGTGCGGCCGAGTGCACGGGCACGTTCACCGTCGAGGACGCGCAGGGCCGGCAGTCCAGCGGTGAGCGCAACGGGCAGGTGATCCTCGACCTGCAGGGCCTCCCGGCCAACCCCACCCGCATGGAGTGGACCTCGTACGCGGCCGACACCGTGACCCTGCGCGTCACCTCCGACGGCGGCTCCTACCCGGCCGTGCAGGGCTACCGCATCACGGCGGGCGGCCGCGAGGTCGCGACGTGCCCGGCGAACGGCGCGTGCTCGCCGATCGCGGCGCCCGTCGGCGAGAAGATCACCTACGAGGCGCGCGCGTTCAGCTCGGTCGGCGATTCGCGCTCGACGGTCCGCGCCGAGGCGTGGTCGTACCGTCCGCCGGCGCAGCCCGCCGGGTCGTCGTTCCAGCCGCTGCCGACGCGCGACGGTCGCGGCGGTGTCGCGACGGTCACCGTCACGGGCCTCGACAGCACCGCGGGGAGCGTCCGCCTCTCGGGCGGCGCGCAGGGCTCCGACACCCGCCCGGTCGTCGGCGGCACCGCGACCTTCACGAACTACAACGTCGGCGCGAATCAGAGCACGACACTTGTCGCGACGCCGCTGACGACCTTCGATCTGCCCCCGATCGCGGCCGGCTCGAGCGAGGGCCGCTCCCTCGACGTGCGCGCGCACGGCGTCGGAACTCCGACGCTCACCCTGTCGGAGACCAACACCTCGAATTCGATCCGGGTGACGGCGGCGATCACGCCGAACGGCGAGGGCACGCAGACCCTCATCGGCTTCAGCGACCAGTCGGCCGAGGCCTGCCGCCCGACGAGCTCGGCCACGAGCCAGCAGTTCGACGCGCAGGCCTTCCGCCGCAAGACCGTCTGGGCGTGCGCCGAGCACACCTACGACGGCTCCGGCGGCTTCGGCACGGCGCGAGCGGACATCTCCGCGCGCCCGGTCGGCGACGTCGAGGCGCCTCGGGGGATGACCTTCCGAGTCTCTCCGAACCCGACCGGAAACGCGCAGAGCGGCTACACCTACGCGGTGGAGGGAACCCACAGCGATCCGGGTGCGCCGCCTTTCGAGGATGCTCGCCTCGTCTACTTCCTCAACGGCGGGCGGCAGGATGCCTTCTCGCCGCGCCTGAACGAACCGAACCAGCAGTGGTCCGCCCGGTGGTGCGACAGCTTCTTGGGTGCGGACGTCCGATGCTCGGATCCGATCGACATCAGCCCCGCCTCGGGCAGCGCCTCCAGCCCTGTCTCCGTCGTAGTGCAACGGCTCCCGTCCTGTGTCGAGTCCGATCAGTCCGCGCCGCAGTGGAATCCGGGGTGGGACCGGCAGCTGACCTACGAGATCACTTCCCGGGGCACCGGAACCGCCGGGGCGATCCGCGCGGTCGAGTACACGGTGTCGTGGACGGGCAGACTCGCGCCGCTGGCGCCGTTCTCGGTGACGGTGACGTGCGAGCGCGCCCCGGAGCCCGAGCCGACACCCGACCCGACGACGACGCAGCCACCCGCCGAACCCGCCACCCCCTGACCCCGCCGCACGGCATCCGAGAGGACCCCCATGAGCATCACCCCGGAGCAGACCACCTGGTTCCAGGAGACGTTCGCGAAGCTCGTCGACAACGTCGAGCAGGTCGTGCTGGGCAAGCGGCACGTCATCGAGCTCGCCTTCACGGCCATGGTCTCCGAGGGGCATCTGCTGCTCGAGGACTTCCCCGGCACCGGCAAGACCTCGCTCGCCCGGGCGATGGGCCAGACCGTTCAGGGGTCGAGCACCCGCATCCAGTTCACGCCCGACCTCCTCCCGGGCGACGTGACGGGCATCACCGTGTACGACCAGAGCCGCGGCGAGTTCGAGTTCCACCAGGGGCCGATCTTCGCGAACATCGTGCTCGCCGACGAGATCAACCGCGCGTCGCCGAAGACCCAGTCCGCGCTCCTCGAGGTCATGGAGGAGGGCCAGGTGACCGTCGACGGCGTGTCGCGACCCGTCGGCGTGCCATTCCTCGTCGTCGCGACGCAGAACCCGGTCGAGCAGGCGGGCACGTACCGTCTCCCCGAGGCCCAGCTCGACCGCTTCCTGCTGAAGACGACGCTCGGCTACCCCGATCACGCGGCGACGGTTCGCATCCTCGAGGGCACGGCATCCGCCAAGCGCGAGCTCACCCCCGTCATCACCCCGCAGGGCGTCGTCAGCATGGCCGACCTCGCCCGCGGCGTCTACCTCAACGGCCTCGTGCTCGACTACATCGCGCGCATCGTCGAGGCGACGCGCCTCGCGACGGAGGTGCGTCTGGGCGTCAGCGTCCGCGGTGCGATCGCCCTGACGAAGGCGGCCAAGACCTGGGCACTCGCCCACGGCCGCAGCTACGTCGTCCCCGACGACGTGAAGGCCCTCGCCGAGCCCGTGCTCGCGCACCGGCTCATCCTCGACCCCGAGGCCGAGTTCGACGGCGTGACCGCCGGCGCGGTCATCGGACAGGTGCTGCTCGACACCGTGCCGCCGGCCGAGAAAGAGACCGTGTGAGCTTCAACACCGAGTCGCGCCTGACCCGTACGTCCGTGGCGGACGGCACGGGTCTCGCGCGTACCCGATTCGGCACCTCCGCACGGACCACGGTCCTCGCGGTGCGCGGCGTGCAGTCGTGGCGGCGCGTCCGCCGCGCGGCCGTCGCGACCGGCCGTTGGGTCGCCGAGACCGTCACGGTCGCCGGGTGGCTCATGATCGGCGCCGCGGCGGTGGGCCTCGGCGTCGGCCTGGTGTTCGGGTGGCTCGAATTCGCCGTCGCAGGCTTCGCGGCCGTCGTGCTGCTGGCGCTGTCGATCCCGTTCCTCTTCAGCGCCCGCGCCTACGACGTCGATCTGCGCGTGGAGCACGATCGGGTGGTCGCGGGCACCCAGGTCGAGGGCACGCTCGTCGTGCGCAACGTCGGCACCTCCCCCGCCCTGCCGGGACGCATCGACGTGCCCGTCGGCGACGGTCTCGTGGACGTCCACGTCCCGCTCCTCCGCGCCGGCCACGAGCACACCGAGCAGGTCGTCGTGCCCACGCAGCGGCGCGGGATCATCACGATCGGTCCCGCCCGCACCGTCCGGGGCGATCCGCTCGGCATCCTCAAGCGCGAGGGCACGTGGGACGACACGCACACCCTCTACATCCATCCCGTCACGACGCCGCTGCGGGCGAGCACGACGGGGTACGTCCGCGACCTCGAGGGGAGCGCGTCGCGCACGATCGTGGACGCCGACTTCTCCTTCCACGCCATCCGGCCGTACGTGCCCGGCGACTCGCAGCGGCAGATCCACTGGAAGTCCACCGCGAAGACCGGCACGCTCATGGTGCGTCAGTACGAGGAGACCCGCCGCAGTCGCATGATCATCGCCCTCGCCCTCGGCGAGGACGAGTACGCCTCCGACGACGAGTTCGAGCTCGCCGTCAGCGCCGCGGCGAGCCTGGGGGTGCGCGGAATCCGCGACGGCCGCGACATCGGGGTCGTCGTCGGCGGCGAGGTGCCCGAGTTCGCGCGGCGCACGGTGCGCACGGTGCGCGAGCTCGTGACGATCACCTCGCGAACGCTCCTCGACGACCTCTCCGGCGTCGAGCGGACCGAGCTCGTGAGTCCGATCCGAGACGTCGCGTCGCTCGCCGCCGAAGCGGCGCCCGACGTCTCGATCGCCTACCTCGTCTGCGGCTCGGCGCTCACCGCGGCGCAGCTGCAGTCGGCCGCCCTGGCCTTCCCCGCAGACGTCGGCGTCGTCGCCGTCGTGTGCGACCCGCAGGCCGAACCCGGGTTCAAGCGACTCGGCTCGCTGTCGGTGCTCTCGATCGGTCTGCTCGACGACCTCCGGAACCTCCTCGCGAAGGCGGCGCAGACGTGAGCGCGCCCGGCCGCCGCGATCTGCGGGCGCAACGTGACACGCAGCGCGGTTCGCGTCGCGCGTCGAACGCCCGCATCCGGTTCCTCGTCGTGCAGGCTCTGCTGCTCGACCTCGTCGTGCTCGTCGGAGCGGCGGCCGCCTTCCCGATCTACGCCGGGAACCGGTTCGTCCTCCTCGTCGCCGTCGCCCTCGCAGCCGCCCATGCGATCGCCCTCGCCGGACTGCGCTGGCGCTGGTCGGGCTGGTGGGTGGCCCTCGTCGTCTTCGGCGCCTACCTGCTGCTGGGGCTGCCGCTGGCGGCGCCCACGACGCTCGGATCGCTGCCCGAAGCCGCCCGGGGCCTCCTCGCCGTGGCGACCGCGCCGGTGACCGGGTGGAAGGACCTGCTCACGCTCCAGCTGCCCCTCGGCAGCTATCAGGCGACCCTCGCCCCCGCCCTCCTCGTCTTCCTCGCCGTGCCGACGGCGGCGATCTCCCTCGCCTGGCGGACGACCCGCGGCTGGCCCGCGGCCGTGGTGCTCGCTCTCCTCCCCACCGTCTTCGGGGTCGCCTTCGGCGCCACCGCGCTGGCGGCTCCGATCGTCGTCGGCCCCCTGTCCGTGCCTCGCGAAGCCGTCGTCGGCGCCGCAGCGATCGTCGCCGCCCTCGGCGCCGTCGTCTGGCGCACCACGCACGATCGCCGCCGCGCCGTGGCCGCCGCCGTCGCCGCCTCCGGCGTCCGATCCAGCGCGCGACCGCTCCGCACCCTCGGCACGCGCGCCGCGATCGCCGGCGGCATGGTCGTGGCCGCGGTGGGTCTCGCCGGCTTCGCGGCGCCCGCCGTCCTCGCCGGTGGCGAGCGCGAGGTGCTGCGGGCGGGAGTCGATCCGCGGCTCGAGATCGCCGACGAGGTCAGCCCGCTCGCCCAGTACCGAGCGTCGTTCGCGGACGACCGGTTCGACGACGTCCTCTTCCGCATCGACGCACCCGCCGGCGCGGACCGCGTCCGCCTCGCCACCCTGCCGTTCTACGACGGCCGCTTCGCCCGCGTCGTCGACCCGGGGGCGGGAACCGCCGACCCGCGGACCGCGTTCGCCCGCGTCCCGGCGACGCTTCCCGCCCCCGGCGGCACCGCGACGGGCGCGGTACGCGTCACGATCGACGACTACGACGCCGCCTGGGTGCCGACCGTCGGGGCGGTGACATCGCTCGCCTTCGGCGGGTCGGATGCCGCGGCACTGGCCGACGGCTTCTTCTACAACTCCGAGACCTCCGGCGCCGTGCAGCTGGGCGAACCCGGGCTCGGCGCGGGCGTCGCCTACGAGCAGGGCGCGGCGATCCTCGAGACGACGGACGCGCTCGCCTCGCTCGTCCCGGCGCGCGGCGCCGCCTCCCTGGGCGAGGAGATCGTCCCCGCGAGCGTCTCCGAATGGATCGAAGCGCAAGCCGTCCCCGGTGGCGGCGCCGGGCTCGAGACGCTCATCGACCGCCTCCGCGCGCGCGGATTTCTGAGCCACGCGCTGTCGCTGACCGCCGACGCCGTGCCCGCGTGGGCAGCCGAGCTCGGTGACTACACGTTCCAGCCGAGTCGTGCCGGCCACTCCTCGGACCGCATCGACGCCCTCTTCACCGATCTCATCACACGCGAGAACGAGGTCGGCGGCGATGACGACGCCGCGCTCGTCGCCGCCGTCGGCGATGACGAGCAGTTCGCGGTCGCCGCGCTCATGATCGCCGACCAGCTCGGGTTCGACGCCCGCGTCGTGGTGGGGATGCGGCTCGCCTCGTCCGACGACGACCTGGCGGCGTGCGCCGACGGTGTGTGCACGGCGGGCGATCTGTCGGCCTGGATCGAGGTGCGCGGCACCGGGTCCGCGTGGGTGCCCGTCGACGTGACGCCGCAGCACACGCTCTTCCCCTCGCCCGACGTCGAGCAGCGCCAGGACCCGCAGATCCCCACGGACGTGCGCCAGGAGCAGGCCGAGTCGGTGCTCCCCGCCGACGCCAACCCGGCCGACGGCGGCGCGCAGCCGGACGACGACACCGCGCAGACGGCCGACTTCGGCGCCCTGTGGGCGACCCTCCGGATCGGCGGCGCGTCGCTCCTGGTGCTGCTCGTGCTCGTCGGCCCGTTCGCGCTCGTCCTCGCCGCGAAGGCGCTCCGCCGCCGTGATCGCCGGCGCGCCGACGATGTCGCCGAGCGCTTCACGGGCGGCTGGCAGGAGTATGTCGACGCCGCGCTCGACCATGGACGGCCGGTTCCGCGTTCGCAGACCCGCTCCGAGCTCGCGGCGCAGTACTCCGCCGACCTGGACGGCAGCGATTCGCTGCGACTGGCGACGTGGGCCGACCGTTCCGTCTTCGACGTCGTCCCGCCGTCGGAGACCGAGAGCGACGAGTTCTGGCGCATCGTCGAGGCGGAGCGGGCGCGGTTCGACGACGGGCTCGGGTGGTGGGCGCGGATGCGCGCACGGGTCTCGCTGCGCTCGGTCCTCCGTCGCGGCCGCGGCTCCGGGAGCCGCCGTGCGGTCAAGCGGGCGAGCCGCGGCGCCGAGGGTCGATAGGGTGTCGGACGGCGGAGCGGTCCGCGTGAGAGAGAGCAGGACACGACGTGAGGTCGATTGAGGTGTCGCAGGCGATCGCGGCGATGGTGGGCGGCAGCGGAGCCGGCGGGCTCGACTCCGGGATGCTCCTGATCGTCACGATCCTGCAGGTGATCATCGGCGCGGGCATCTACGTGTGGCTCGCCCTCGCCCTCTCGGCGGTCTTCCGCAAGACCGGGATCGCACCGTGGAAGGCCTGGGTTCCGGTGCTGAACATGTGGGAGCTGTTCGCTCTCGCGGGGATGCGCCCCTGGTGGTCCGTCGTCCTGGCCGGCGGCGCCGTCCTCGTCGCGATCGTCACGGGTGTCATCACCGGCGCGCTCGCCGGTGCCGCTCTCGCAGCGGGATTCTCGGGCGATGCCAGCGGCGCTCTGGCGGCGGTGACGGCATCCGTCGTCGTCCCCGGCCTCATCTGGCTCGCCTTCGCCGCTTTCGCCGTGGTCGTCCACGCGAAGATGCTCGCGCGACTCGGCCGCGGCTTCGGCCTCGGGCGCGGCTTCGTCGTCCTCGGCGTGCTCCTCTTCCCCGCGTGGGCGAGCATCGTCGGCTGGGGTGCACCGCGCTGGATCGGCCCGCGCCGCGACCAGGAGCCCGCGCTCTTCGGCGACGTCGCCGAGCCGGCGCGCCCTGCCGCCGACAGGGCCGCGGGAGCACCCGTCGCGCCGACCGCCGCGCCGCCCGCCGCGCCCGGCGTCCCCGCGTCCGCCGCCTTCGCGCCCGCACCGTTCGGTGGCGGCGCCGCGCCGACAGCGGACGCGGCGCCGCCCGCACCCGCATCATCGGCGGCGAACCCGTGGGCCCCGCCGCCCCCGCCCGCGTATGCCGCACCGTCGGCTCCCGCACCATCGCCGCAGCCGCAACCGCACCCGCCCGCAGCCGCGCCGGCTCAGCAGCCCGCGCCCGTTGCGCACCCCGCCGCGGCATCGGTCGCCGGCATCCCCGCCGCGTCCGACGAGCTCGACGAGCGCACCGTCCTCGCGGCTCGCCGCGCACCGGCCGCGACTCTCCGGCTCCCCGGCGGCCAGACCGTGGCGCTGACGGGCGACGCCGTCGTCCTGGGCCGCAATCCCCTCGCACCCGACGACGCGCCGGCGGCGCAGGTCGTCTCGGTCGACGACGCCACGCGCACCGTCTCCAAGACCCACGCCCTGCTCCGGCGGACGCCGCAGGGGTGGACGATCACGGATCTCGCCTCGACAAACGGCGTCTTCGTCGGAGAATCCGAGGACGAGGTGACCGGAACGGCGCCCGTCTCGGGGCTCTTCCACCTCGGCGACGCAGAACTCGCCATCTCCGAGGCGTGATGATCGGATCATCGCCCGCGACCGACATCTCGGTCACCAGCGGCAGCCACACCGACACCGGTCTCCGCCGGTCGGTCAACGAGGACGCGCTGCTGGCCGACTACCCGGTGTTCATCGTGGCCGACGGCATGGGCGGTCACGAAGCGGGCGACCGTGCCGCGGCAGCCGTCGTCGAGGAGTTCCGCGCCCTCGTGGGGCGCGAGGACCTCCGGCCCGAAGACGTCGCCGCGACGGTCGAGCGCGCTCACGCCGCCGTCTCGACCATCGCGGCCGGCACGACCCGCGGCGCCGGGTCCACCCTCACGGGGGTCGTCGCCGTCCGGCAGCACGACATCCCCCACTGGCTCGTCGTGAACGTCGGCGACTCGCGGGTCTACCGGCTGCTCTCCGAGCGCCTCGAGCAGCTCACGATCGATCACTCGGTGGCCCAGGAGATGGTGGATGCCGGTCAGCTGACCCGTGAGCAGATGGCGACCTACGAGGGGCGCAACGTCATCACGCGCGCCATGGGCGGCGAAGGCAGCCGCGCGGATTTCTGGCTGCTGCCGATCGTCACGGGCGAGCGCATCGTCGTCTGCTCGGACGGTCTGACCGGTGAGATCACCGACGAGGCCCTGCGAGCGGGGCTCATGATGGGCGGATCGCCCGCGCAGACCGCGCATTCGCTCGTGGGCCAGGCGCTCTCCCATGGCGGACGCGACAACATCTCGACGATCGTCCTCGACGTCGTCGCGGGCGGCATCCATCCGCGCCTCGAGGACACGACGGGCGGCTTCGTGCACAGCGAGTCGGTCACCTCGACCATCGAGGTCGCGACCGCACGGTCGTCGCGGAGGCGGACGACGCATGGGTGAGATCATCGACGGCGTGCCGGCCGGGCTGAGCGGCGACCAGGAGCGCACGACTCTCTCGTCGCGCCGAACCGCTCGCCGCGACGAGCCGTCGGGACAGGCGTCGGAACAAGCGCCGACCGACGCGGCTCCGGCCGCGGAGCCGGATGACGCCGAGGACCGCACGACGCTCTCCCCCCGGCGCAGCCCGATGCCCGCGCCCCAGGCCGATGCCGGGTCCGTCCCCGAGGACGACCACACGACGCTCTCGTCCCGCCACGTGCCCGGAGACGACCGCACCACGCTCTCGTCCCGCCACGACCCCGGAGACGACCGCACCACGCTCTCGTCCCGCCACGTGCCCGGAGACGACCGCACCACGCTCTCGTCCCGCCACGTGCCCGGAGACGACCACACGACGCTCTCGTCCCGCCACGACCCCGAGCGGGACGATGACCGTACGACGCTGTCCCCTCGTCGGGTTCCTCCCGCCGCGCCCGAAGACCCCGAGATCGACACCCCCGAGCCCGAGACGCCCGTCGATGACACCGTCTTCACGGCTCGCCCGGTGGAGCCCTCGATCGTCCGCGGCCGACTCGACACGGTGCGCGCCGCCGCCGTCCCCGGCACGAACCGCGAGCGGTACCGTCCGCGCGACGAGACTCCCGTCGCCCCCATCCGTCGCACGCACGTCGCTCCCCCGGTCGCGACGACGGACCCGGGCGACCGCCCCCGCCGCCGGCGGCGTGCGCTGCCGGTCGCGCTCGTCGCGATCGGATCGCTGCTCGTGGCCGGCGGTGCGGTGACCGCGGTGACGATGCTCGTGACGATGTCAGCCGGAGGAGGATCATGACGCGCGAGGGAGCCCGGGACGACGTGTCGGACGACGCGACGGAGGACCTGACCGACGACGCCCCGGCGGCGATCGACGAGAGCGTCGCCATCGAGTTCTGCGGCGAGTGGTTCCGGCCCGTGTCGGGCCGGACGTACGCGATCGGACGGGATGCCGATCTCGTCATCGACACGAATCCCTATCTTCACCGCCGGCTCCTCGCGATCGACGCCGAGCACGGCCTGTGGTGGCTCTCGAACACCGGGCAGTCGATCTCCGTCAGCCTCGCCACTCCCGACGGCGCGTACCAGGCGGTCCTCGGCCCCGGGGCGCGGGTGCCGCTGGTGTTCCCCGCCCTCGTCGTAATGTTCACGGCCGGCGCGTACACCTACGAGCTCACCGTCCACACCGAGGGGGCGCGGTTCTCGGTGCGCGACAGCTTCCCCCGTCCCGTCGACGACCACGTCGGAAGCACCACGATCGGAGCCGTCGCCCTCACCTCGAGCCAGCGCCTCCTGCTGCTGGCGATGTGCGAGCCGATCCTCCGCGGCGGTCTGGTCGGCTCGAGTCAGGTGCCCACCTCCGCGGCTGCGGCCGAGCGTCTCGGATGGCCGCTGACGACGTTCAATCGCAAGCTCGACAACGTGTGCGACAAGCTCGACCGCGAGGGTGTCCAGGGCCTGCGCGGCGGGGTGGGGAAGCTCGCCACCAATCGCCGCGCGCGACTCGTCGAGCACGCCGTGCTCTCCCGGCTCGTGACGGCCGCCGACCTGCCGCTGCTCGACGCGGTCGGCAGCGAGAAGACCTGACCTCCCCGACGTCGTACGATGGAGGGCTGTGTCCTCGACTGCCCCCGTGATCTCGTTCCCGCCGGAGCTGCCCGTCAGCGCTGCCCGCGCCGAGATCGCGCGCGCCATCGAGGCGCACCAGGTCGTCATCGTCGCCGGCGCGACCGGCTCGGGCAAGACGACGCAGCTGCCGAAGATCTGTCTCGAGCTCGGCCGCACGAGCATCGCGCACACGCAGCCCCGGCGCATCGCGGCGCGCACCGTGGCCGAGCGCATCGCGGCCGAGATGGAGGTGCCGCTCGGCGGCGCCGTCGGGTACAAGGTCCGTTTCACCGACCAGGTCTCCGCCGACACGCGCGTCGCCCTGGTGACCGACGGCATCCTGCTCAATGAGATCCATCGCGACCGGCTGCTCCGCCGCTACGACACGATCATCATCGACGAGGCCCACGAGCGCTCGCTGAACATCGACTTCCTCCTCGGATACCTGCGTCGCATCCTGCCCGAGCGACCCGATCTGAAAGTCATCGTCACCTCGGCCACGATCGATCCCGAGAGCTTCGCCGCGCACTTCGCGGATGCCGCCGGCGCCCCCGCCCCGATCATCGAGGTCTCCGGACGCACCTATCCCGTCGAGGTCCGGTACCGCCCGCACGAGGGCGACAGCGCGGACGACAGCGGCGAGGACGACGTCGACGGTCTCGTCGCCGCGCTGCGCGAGCTCGACCGCGAGAGCGACGGCGACGTGCTCGTCTTCCTCCCCGGCGAGGCCGAGATCCGTGACGCGATGGACGCCGTCCGCGGCGCCTACGCGAAGGACGCGCGCCCGACCGAGGTGCTGCCGCTGTTCGGCCGCCTCTCGGCGGCAGAGCAGCACCGCGTGTTCGAGCCGTCCGCCGTCGCCGGGGTGCGCCGACGCGTCATCCTCGCGACGAACGTCGCCGAGACCAGCCTGACGGTGCCCGGCATCCGCTACGTCGTCGACGTCGGCACGGCGCGCATCTCGCGGTACAGCAACCGCTCGAAGATCCAGCGCCTGCCCATCGAGGCGATCTCGCAGGCCTCCGCGCAGCAGCGCGCCGGGCGGGCCGGACGCACCTCGCCCGGTATCGCCGTCCGGCTGTACGCGGAGGACGACTTCCTCGCCCGGCCGGAGTTCACCGAACCCGAGATCCTTCGGACGAGCCTCGCGTCGGTCGTCCTGCAGATGCTCGCGCTGGGCTTCGGCGACATCGGCGACTTCCCCTTCCTGACACCGCCCGACTCGCGCGGCGTGAAGGCGGCCTTCGATCTGCTCGTCGAGCTGCGGGCGGTGCGCCGCGACGGCGCGTCGGGGTGGCGGCTGACCGACATCGGGCGCGACATCTCGCGGCTCCCCATCGACCCGCGTTTCGCACGCATGCTCGTCGAGGCGCGGACGAGCGGCGTCACGCGCGACGTCCTGGCGATCGTCGCCGGCATGTCGATCCAGGACGTCCGCGAGCGGCCGGAGGAGCAGCGCGAGGCCGCCGACCGGATGCACGCGCGGTTCGCGGACCCCACGAGCGACTTCCTGACGCTTCTGAACCTCTGGAACCACCTGCAGGACCAGCAGCGCGAGCTCGGCTCGAGCGCCTTCCGCCGCGCCTGCCGCGCGGAGTTCCTGAACTACGTCCGGGTGCGGGAGTGGTTCGACGTGCACCGGCAGCTCTCGACGCTCGCGCGATCGGGCGGACGGCGCGGATCGCGGCGCGACGAGCCCGCGAGCACCTCCGAGAGCGCGGCGGCAGCCGATCCGGATCGCGTGCACCGCGCGATCCTCGCCGGCCTGCTGTCGCAGATCGGCATCCTCGACACGCGCGAGAAGGGCGGCGGCGGGCGCGCCGCGGGCGGCAAGCCGCAGCGCCCCCGCGCCGAATTCCGTGGCGCGCGCGGCGCGCGTTTCGCGATCTTCCCCGGGTCGGCTCTGCGCAAGGCGACTCCCGATGCCGTCATGGCTGCGGAGCTCGTCGAGACGTCACGGCTGTACGCGCGCACCGTCGCGGCCGTCGACCCCGCGTGGGCCGAGGATCTCGCCGGCGATCTCGCGCACCGCTCGCTGAGCGACCCGCACTGGTCGAAGGATGCCGGGGCCGCCGTCGCCGCCGAGAAGGTCACCCTCTTCGGGGTCGAGATCGTGCCGCGTCGCCGCGTGCAGCTGGCACGTCACGACCGCGAGCAGGCCCGCGAGATGTTCCTGCGCCATGCTCTCGTGGAGGGCGAGTGGAATGTCTCGCATCTCGACAAGCGTCTGTCGGCGTTCGAGCGTCGGAACCTCGAACTGCGCCGCCGGCTCGAGAAGATCGAGGAACGCGAGCGGCGCCGCGACATCCTCGTGGGCGACGAGGCCGTGTACGCCTTCTACGACGCGCGCATCCCCCGCGACGTCTTCGACGTCCGCTCCTTCGAGACCTGGTGGCGCGAGGCCGCCGCCCGCACGCCGCGCCTGCTCGACATGACCGAGGCGGATCTCGCCGGCGACGCCGCCCGCACAGATGAACGGGCCTTCCCGGCCCGCTGGCGGCAGGGCGACCAGGTCCTCTCGCTGGCCTACCGCTTCGAACCGGGCTCACCCGACGACGGCGTGAGCGTCGTCGTCCCGCTGGCCCTGCTCGCGTCGGTGCGGACCGACGGTTTCGACTGGCAGGTGCCGGGCCTGCGCGACGAGCTGATCGCGGGTCTGCTGCGCGCGCTGCCGAAGGTCATCCGCCGGCACGTCGTCCCCGCCGCCGACTGGGCGACCCGCTTCGCGGACGAGCTCGCCGCCGAGGGCCCCGAGTCCCACGACGGGCTGCCGAGACAGACCCTGCGCGAGGCCCTGGCGGCCCGCATCCAGCGCGTCGCGAACCAGCGCGTCTCGGCCGACGACTTCGATCTCGAGCGCGTCCCCGCTCACCTGTCCGTGTCGTTCCGCGCCGTCGACGAACGCGGGCGCGCCCTCGGCTCCTCGCGCGATCTGACCGAACTGCAGGAGCGTCTCGCCGGTCGCAGCCGGGCGTCCGTCGCCCGATCGCTCGCGAAGGCGGCGCCGGGCCCGGGGCGCCGCGCCGCCGCTGACGTGCCGAGCGGACCCGGCCGGGACCCCGCCGTGGACGAGGGCGCGCCCGGTGCCGTCGCCGAGCAGTCGGGCCTGACCGCGTGGTCCTTCGGCGACCTGCCGGACGTCGTCGACACGCGGGTCGCCGGCGGCGTCGTCCGGGGTTACCCGGCCCTCGTGGACGACCGGACCTCGGTGACTCTGCGGATCGAGGCGACCCCCGAGCGCGCAGCGAGGCTGACGCACGGCGGGGTGCGCCGCCTCCTCCTCCTGGCCGTGCCCTCGCCGTCGGCGTACGTGCTCGAGCACCTCACCGCACCCGAGAAGCTCGCGCTCGCGGCGTCGCCGTACTCGTCCGCCAAGGCGCTCATCGAGGACGCCCGCACCGCCGTCGCCGATGCCGTCCTCGCTCGCATCGGACGTCCTGTCCGCACGCCGGCGGACTTCGTCGCCGCACGCGATGCGTTCTCTTCGGGGGTGGTCGACGAGCTGTTCCGGACGGTCTCGCTCGCCGCTCGCATCCTGACGCTGCAGCGCGAGGTCGAGCGGGCGATCCGAGCCGAGAACTCCATGGTGCTGCTGGCCGCCCTGGGCGATGTGAAACAGCAGCTCGCGGGCCTCGTGCATCCCGACTTCCTCTCGCGCACCGGCATCGCGCGCCTCGTGCACCTGCCCCGCTACCTGCAGGGGGCGCTCGAACGCGTGCGGACCCTCGCCGACAACCCCGGCCGCGACCGGCAGCGACTGAGCGAGTTCGAGCGCGCGGCCGCGCTCTACGCCGAAGCCGGTGGCACCGTTCCGCTCGACACGGACGCTCCGGCGCACCTCGTCCGTGCCCGCTGGCTGCTCGAGGAGTACCGCGTCAGCCTCTTCGCGCAGCGTCTCGGGACGGCGGAGGCGGTTTCCCTCCAGCGTGTGACGAAAGCGTTGGCCGGCAAGGAGTGAGACGCCGTAGCGTGGGCACCATGGCCTACGCAGTGACGTACTCCCAGTTCGGCGGACCCGAGGTGCTCAGCCTCGACGAGATCGCGCTCGACCCACCCGGCGCCGGTCAGGTCGCCGTCCAGGTGACCGCGGTGGGTGTCAACCCGATCGATCACAAGCTGCGCGCCGGCATCCGTCCGTCGGCGACGATCGCGAAGCCGCGCCGCCTCGGCAACGACGGCGCGGGCGTCGTGACGGCCGTCGGCGACGGTGTCGAGGGATTCCGCGTCGGGGACGCCGTCGTCGTCTTCGGCGCGAGCGGCGTGTACGCGACCGACATCGTCGTGGCCGCGGCGAACCTCGCCCCGCTGCCCGCGACGGTCTCGCCGGCCATCGGCGCAGCGCTCGGCATCCCGGTCGCGACGGCCTACCAGTCGCTCCGGTCGCTCGATGTCGGCCCCGCCGACACCCTGGTCGTGCACGGCGGTTCGGGATCGGTGGGTCAGGCCGCGATCCAGTTCGCCCGGCTTCGGGGCGCGGCGGTCGTCGCGACCGCGAGCGCAGCCCGCGCCGAGCGCATCCGATCGCTCGGAGCGATGCCGGTCGAGTACGGCGACGGCGTGACCGACCGCATCCGGGCCGCCGCACCGCAGGGCGTCACCGTCGCGTTGGACTGCGCCGGCACCGACGAGGCGCTGCAGTCCTCGCTCGATCTCGTCGCCGATCGCTCGCGGATCGCGACGATCGTCCGGGGCGCGGATGCCGCGGGCCTGGGCATCCAGGCCTACTCCGGCGGCAGCCCCGAACCGCTCACCGAGCAGCAGGTGGCCTGGCGGGCGGAGGCGATCCCCGTGGTCGTCGCCCTGCTGTCGGCCGGCGCGTTCTCGGTCGAGCTCGGCCCCGAACTGCCTCTCGCCGACGCCGCCGAGGCGCACCGTCTCGTGGCAGCCGGCACCCCCGGCAAGATCACCCTGCTCCCCTGATCCTCCGATCTCCCCCACCGACGAAGGTGGCGCTCCCGCCGGCATCCTGCGAGGGATACCCGGCGTGAGCGCCACCTTCTGTTCGTGCGGGGTCAGTTGCCCGAGCGTCGCTTGTTGTAGACGTCGAAGGCGACGGCGAGCAGCAGCACGAGGCCCTTCACGGCCTGCTGCCACTCGATGCCGATGCCCATGATCGACATGCCGTTGTTGAGCACACCGATGATGAGACCGCCGATGATCGCGCCGCCGATCGTACCGACGCCGCCCTGCACCGCCGCGCCGCCGATGAACGCCGCGGAGATGGCCTCGAGCTCGAAGCCGTCACCGGCCTTGGGACCGGCGAGGTTCAGTCGGGCCGTGAAGATGAGACCCGCGAGAGCGGCGAGCACGCCCATGTTCACGAAGAGCCAGAAGTCCGCGCGGCGCGTCTTGATGCCCGACAGCTCGGCGGCGTGACGGTTTCCGCCGATCGCATAGATGTGCCGCCCGAACACGGTGCGGTTCATGACGACGCCGTAGACCAGGACCAGCACCGCCAGGACGATGAGCGTCACCGGGATGCCCTTGTACGAGGCGAGCGCCCACGTGAACCAGCCGATGACGAGCGCGATGAGCGCGAGCTTGGCGACGAACCAGACGAGCGGCTCGACGTCCTGCGAGTACTTCTGGCGGCCGGCGCGGGTGCGCGACTGCTGCACGACCAGCGCGACGATCGCGACGGCACCGATGAGGAGCGTGAACAGGTCGGGGTCCGACTCGCCGAAGATGCCCGAGAGGAAGCCGTTGCCGAGGGCGCGGTACTCCGTCGGGAACGACCCGATGTTGGCGTTGCCGAGCACGACGAGCGCGAGTCCGCGGAAGATCAGCATGCCCGCGAGGGTCACGATGAACGCGGGTATGCCGACGTAGGCGACCCAGAATCCCTGCCAGGCGCCCACCAGAGCTCCGATGAGCAGGGAGAGGGTGATCGAGAGCCACCACGGCATCCCCATCTGCACGGCGAAGACACCGGACACGGCGCCGATGAACGCGGCGACCGAGCCGACCGAGAGGTCGATGTGGCCCGCGATGATGATCATCACCATGCCGATCGCGAGAACGAGGATGTAGCCGTTCTGCACGACGAGGTTCGACAGGTTCTGCGGGCGCAGCAGGATGCCGTTGGTGAGGACGGCGAACAGCGCCACCACCGCGATCAGCGCGATGAAGATGCCGTTCTTGCCGAGGTCGGCGAGGATGTGTCCGAGCCACCGCGTGAAGCGGTTCTCGGTCGGGTTCAGGCCGCCGCCGGCGGCGGTGTTGTCTGGCGCGAGAGTGTTCTGCGACATGATCGTGTCTCCTGCAGCCCTCAGCGGGGCTTCTCCATGGTCATGAGTTTGAGGACCGACTCGGGTGTCGCGTCGGCGATGGGCATCTCGCCCGTGATGCGCCCCTCCGAGAGGGCGTACACGCGGTCCGAGATGCCGAGCAGCTCCGGCAGCTCCGAGGAGATGACGATGACGCCCTTCCCGGATGCCGCGAGCTTGTTGATGATGGTGTAAATCTCGTACTTGGCGCCCACGTCGATGCCGCGGGTGGGCTCATCGAGGATGAGCACGTCGGGATCGGAGTAGATCCACTTCGACAGCACGACCTTCTGCTGGTTGCCGCCCGAGAGCTTCCCCGTCTTCGCCAGCACGTTCGGGGCCTTGATGTTCATGCTCTTGCGGTACTGGTTGGCGACGGCGAACTCCTCGTTGTCGTTGACGAGGCCGGCCTTCTCGAGCTTGCGCAGGGACGCCATCGAGATGTTGCGCTTGATGTCCTCGATGAGGTTCAGACCGTACGTCTTGCGGTCCTCCGTCGCGTAGGCCAGGCCGTTCTCGATCGCCTCCGACACCGTGCGGGTGCGGATCTCCTTGCCGCGCATGAACACCTTGCCGGTGATGCGGGTGCCGTAGCTGCGCCCGAACAGGCTCATCGCGAACTCGGTGCGCCCGGCGCCCATGAGGCCGGCGATCCCGACGATCTCGCCGGCGCGGACCGTCAGCGAGACGTCGTCGACGACGACGCGCGTCGGATCCTGCGGGTGATGAGCGGTCCAGTTCTCGACGCGCAGAAGCTCTTCGCCGATCTGCGGCTCGTGGTCGGGGTAGCGGTGCTCGAGATCCCGGCCGACCATGTCCTTGATGATGCGGTCCTCGGTCACGTCGGTCTTGGCGATCGTCTCGATCGTCTTGCCGTCGCGGATCACGGTGACGGTATCGGCGACCTTCTTGATCTCGTTCAGCTTGTGACTGATGATGATCGAGGTGATGCCCTCTTCGCGCAGGCTCAGGATGAGATCGAGCAGGTGATCGGAGTCCTCGTCGTTGAGCGCCGCGGTCGGCTCGTCGAGGATGAGGAGCTTGACCTCCTTCGAGAGGGCCTTGGCGATCTCGACGAGCTGCTGCTTTCCCACGCCGATCTGGTTGACCTTCGTGGTCGGGTTCTCGCGCAGGCCGACCCGCCGCAGCAGATCGGCGGCCGCGAAGTTGGTCTTGTTCCAGTCGATGAGCCCGCCCGCGCCGCGCCGCTCGTTGTTGAGGAAGATGTTCTCGGCGATCGACAGGTACGGGCTGAGCGCCAGCTCCTGGTGGATGATGACGATGCCGCGCGCCTCGCTGTCGCGGAGGTTCTTGAACTCGACCGTCTCGCCCGCGTAGACGATCTCGCCGTCGTAGGTGCCGTGGGGGTAGACGCCGGAGAGGACCTTCATGAGCGTCGACTTGCCGGCGCCGTTCTCTCCGCAGATCGCGTGGATCTCGCCGCGTTCGACGGCGAGGTTGACGTTCGAGAGGGCTTTCACCCCGGGGAAGGTCTTGGTGATGCCCCGCATCTCGAGGATGGGTTCGGTCATGGAGGTTCTCCTTGGGAGGGCCCCGGGCGGACGACGCTCGTGCGCCGCCCGTCCGGGGCCGGGATGGACGTCAGCCGTTGATCTCGTCTTCGGTCCAGTAGCCGGTGTCGACGAGCGTCTCGGTGATGTTGTCCTTGACGACGATGACCGGCTGCAGCAGCTGCGACGGCACGACCTTCACGCCGTTGTCGTAGTCGGTCGTGTTGTTGACCTCGGGCTCTTCGCCGTTCAGCAGCGCGACGGCCATGTCGACGGCGACCTGGGCCAGCTCACGCGTGTCCTTGAAGATGGTCGCGTACTGCTCACCGCGGTTGATCGCCTTCACCGAGTCGATCTCGGCGTCCTGGCCGGAGATGATCGGCCACTCGGCACCGACGGTGTAGCCGGCGTCGGTGAGAGCGGAGATGATGCCGCGCGAGATGCCGTCGTAGGGCGAGAGCACCGCGTCGACCTGCGAGCCGTCGGAGTAGTTCGCCGTGAGGATGTCCTCCATGCGGCTCTGCGCGGTCTCGCCGTCCCAGCGGAGGGTCGCGACCTGCTCGATGTCGGTCTGGCCCGACTTCACGACGAGCGTGTCGTCGTCGATGTAGGGCTGGAGGACGTCCATGGCTCCGTTGAAGAAGAAGAACGCGTTGTTGTCGTCGAGCGAACCGGCGAAGAGCTCGATGTTGAACGGTCCGGCAGGAGCGTCAGCGATCGGGGTGCCGTCGAGCTCGGTCAGGCCGAGTCCGTTGAGCACCGACCACGCCTGCTGCTGTCCGACGAGGAAGTTGTCGAACGAGGCGTAGTAGTTGACGTTCTCGGAGTCGCGGATGAGGCGGTCGTAGGCGATCACCGGGATGTCGGCGTCGGCGGCATCCTGGAGCACCTGCGTGAGCGTCGTGCCGTCGATGGAGGCGACGATGAGCGCCTCGGCGCCCTTGGTGATCATGTTCTCGATCTGCGAGACCTGCGTGGGGATGTCGTCCTCGGCGTACTGCAGGTCGACGCTGTACCCCTGGTCCTCGAGCGCGGCCTTGACGGCATCTCCGTCCTGGATCCAGCGCTCGGAGCTCTTGGTCGGCATGGCGACGCCGATGAGGCCTCCGTCGCCCTCGCCGCCGCCGCTCGCGCCGCCACCGCCGCTGCCCGCGCAGCCCGAGAGGGCGAGTGCGCCGACGACCAGGGTGGTCGCTGCGAACAGGATCTTCTTGCTGTTCACTGTGTGTGTCCTTTCCCGTGACATCACTGTCTGGTGGAGTTGTGACCGCGCCCCGGTGCGGGGCTACCGGCGGTCGTCGGTGGTCTGTCCGTAGACGTTCTGGTACCGGTCGTACAGCTTGTCGATCGCGTCCTGCGGGATCGGGATCAACTCCCCCGCCGCCCGCGCGAGATGCACCGTGCGGGCCACGTCCTCGACCATCACCGCAGCCTTCACGGCATCCTTCGCACTGGACCCGATCGTGAACGGCCCATGGTTCTGCATCAGCACCGCCCGGGAACGATGACCCGACAGCGTCTCCACGATCCCCCGGCCGATCGAATCGTCCCCGATGATCGCGAACGGACCCACCGGGATCGGACCCCCGAACTCATCCGCCATCGCCGTGATCACGCACGGGATCTCCTCACCCCGCGCCGCCCACGCCACCGCATACGTCGAATGCGTGTGCACCACACCACCCACCTCGGGCATGTTCCGATACACATACGCATGAGCGGCCGTATCACTCGACGGCGACCGATCACTGCCCGGCGTGCCCGCCACGACATCCCCGTCCAGATCGCACAGGATCATGTTCTCCGGAGCCAGATCGTCATACGACACCCCCGACGGCTTGATCACGAACAGATCCGCCCCCGGTACCCGCCCCGACACGTTCCCACCCGTCCACACCACCAGGCCGTAACGCACCAACTCCGCATGCAACGACGCCACCTCCGCCCGCACCCGAGCAATGGCCACCTCGACCTTGACGCTGTCGACGTAGGCCGCACTCTGCGAGTCCTTGCGTGCCACGGTGCATGCTCCTTCGGCCCCGACCTCGATGGCGGGATGAGTGTGACGATCCGATGTGACCGTTCACATCGGATGACAATATAGCCCCGAGCACGTCGGCGATGTCAACTCGCGGCGTGTCTCGGCTTGATAACGGGTCAGCGGCGCCGCGCGGTGGACGCGCGCACCACGAGCTCGGGCATGAGGACCGGCGGCTCGGCGTCGTCTCCCGCGCCGAGGAGGAGATCGACGCACCGGCGTCCGAGGTCCGCGAAGTCCTGGCGCACGGTCGTCAGCGGCGGCCAGAAGTGAGCCGCCTCGGGGATGTCGTCGAATCCGACGATGCTGATGTCCCGCGGGCAGTCGAGCCCCTCGTCGCGGACGGCGTGGAGCAAGCCGAGCGCCATCTGGTCGTTCGAGGAGAAGATCGCGGTGAAATCGCGGACGCGCAGCAGCTCGCGACCGGCGTAGTAGCCGAATTCCGCCGTCCAGTCGCCGAGGACCGGGGCCGTCGTGGGGATGTCCCAGGCGCCCATCTCCTCGAGGAAGCCGCGCATGCGCGCCTCCGCCTCGATCCAGTCCTGCGGGCCGGTCAGGTGGTAGATCGACCGGTGTCCGAGTTCGATGAGATGCCGCGTGGCCAGTCGCGCTCCGGCGATCTGGTCCACGGACAGGGCGTGCCCGGGGTCGACCTCCGCGGACTGCAGCGTGACGTACGGGATGCTCAGGGCCTGCGCCGCGATCGCGCGGATGACGCGCACCTGCGGCGCGATGACGACGAGGCCCTCGACGGCCTGGGCGACCAGATGCGCCAGTCCCGCCTGTATCGACCCCGGGTCGGCGGCATCGATGTTGGCCGTCGAGACCCAGTAGCCGCGATCGCGAGCCGCCGCCTCGATGGCGGCGATGGACGACGCCGGCCCGTACTGCGTCGCTGACGAGGTGAGCACGCCGATCGTGTGCGACCGGCTCGTCACCAGGGCGCGCGCAGCGCGGTTGGGACTGTAGTCCAGCTCGGCCATGACGGCGAGGATCCGGTCGCGCGTCTCGTCCCGGATGCTCGGATGGTTGTTCAGCACGCGCGACACGGTCTGATGGGACACGCCCGCCAGACGCGCGACATCCCGGATGCTGGGCCGGCGGCCGGCGGCGTCCTCGCTCATGATGCCTCCGGGTCGGTGCGCGGGGGTGGCGATGCGGATCGCGGTGCCCGCGGGCGACGGCACGCTCGAGCCGGTATGCGCACCGGGTCGATGCGCACGATCACATCGTGAGAGTCATTATGCACCCCGGATCCGGTCGCGCGCCGTATGCCGATGTGACTGTCACACGCGCGGGTGCGTCGGGCATGTGACAGACGATCAGGACGTCACATCGTCCCGCGCGACCTGCCGCGGTCGCGCGCACGCCTAAGCTGTGCGCATGTCGGACCTCTCGCGCTTCCTGCCGCTGAGCCAGCGCCGCGGACGCGACGACGCCGACGTGAGCGTCGATCGCCGTGCCCAGGTCTCCCAGGTCGTCCGTGCCGCCCTTCGCCATCTGGCGGGCGAGGACGTCCGTGCCGCCTTCGTCCGCGACGCCGGCCTGGCCGATGCGGGCCCGCTCGACGAGGGCACGGCCGGGCGGATCGCCGCCGGGCCGCCGCTGCGGTTGACCGACCTCGTCCGTGTCGTCCGAGCCGTGCTCGTCCATGTCGCCGATCCCGTCGAGCTGCCGGCGCCCGTCATGGGAGCCGTGGCGCTGGCGGCATCCGCGTCGGCGCCGTTCGCCCGTCGAGCGGCGATCTCCGGGCACACGGTGCGCGCCGCCGACGCCGAATGGTCGATCGGTCGGGGTCCCGAGCTCGTCGCGTCCTCTCGCCAGATCGTCGCCTTCCTGCTCGGCCTCTCCGACGAGGCGCCGCGACGGCCGGCGAACTGACGACGGATCACGCGAGGCGTATCAGCGCCCGGTAGAAGTCGATCCCCCGCAGCCAGACGTCGACACGGATGCGCTCGTCCGCCGCGTGCAGAGCCTCCCGCTCGGCGGAGCTCAGACGGAAGGGCGCGAAACGATAGACGTTGTCGCTGATGGCGGTGAACCACCGGCTGTCGCTCGCGCCCAGCTGCAGGTAGGGGGTCGGCACGACATCGTCGCCGAACGTGTCGATCACCGCCCGTGACAGGCGACGCCAGGGCTCCCCGCGCCACGGCGAGACAGCCGAGGGGTCCGAGCCGTGCCGCAGCTCGACATCGACGGCCGGATCCGCGACCGCCCGGCGCACGCGCGCCAGCGCTGCCGCGACGGTGTCGCCCGTCAGCAGCCGGATGTTCACTGCGGCGCGCGCAGTACTCGCGAGGACATTCTCGCCCGGAGCTCCCGACAGCTCGGTCACGACGCTCGTCGTCCGCACGAGGGCGTTCGTCTCGGGTCCGAACCGCGGCATCGCCCGTACCAGGACCGTTCCGGTCAGACCGAGCGCTCCGTAGATCCGGCCGTGCGGGCCACGAGCGTGCGGCGCGAGGGTCGCTAACATGGCGCGAACGGGCGGAACGAGTCGAACGGGGAACGGCCGCCGATGCAGACGCACGATCGCGCGTGCCAACCGCGCCGTGGCCGGCAGCCGTGACGGCGTCGAGGCGTGACCGCCGGGTTCGCGGACCGTCAGCCCGACGGTCATCACTCCGCGCTCGGCGACGCCGATCATCGCGGTCTCGACGTCCACGCCCGGTACCGCACCCGAGACGACGGCACCACCCTCATCGAGGACGAGAGCCGGGCGGACGCCACGGGCGGCGAGAAGCTCGACGATCGCGGGGGCCCCGGTGCCGGCGACCTCCTCGTCATGCCCGAAGGCCAGGTAGACGTCGTTCTCCGGCACGAGTCCGCCCGCCAGGAGCGATTCGACCGCCTCCAGGATCGCCACGAGAGCGCCCTTGTCGTCGATCGCGCCGCGCGCGACGATCGTCGCGTCCGCACCCTCTCCGACGATGGTCGCCGCGAACGGCGGATGCGACCATTCCCCCTCGACCACGGGAACGACGTCGTAGTGGGCCATGAGCACGACCGGCGCGGCGTCGGACCTGCCCGGCCAACGCAGGAGCAGTGACCGATCGGCGACGACCTCGCACTCCAGCGCGGAGTGCACGCGCGGATAGAGCCGCACCAGGGCCTCGCGGAAGGCGGTGAAGGCGGCCTCGTCCACCTCGTCCCACCGCGCGTGCGAGACGGTCGGGATGCGCAGGAGCTCTCGGAAGCGCTCGACGGCGGCGGTGTCGGGATCCACATCGCGAGCCTACGGTGCGGCCCTCGCCCCGGCGAGGGCTCGCTGGCTAGGCTCGCCGTATGACCGACAGCACTTCGACCGCGATCCCGCACGCCGGCCTGCGATGGGGCATCCTCGCGACGGGCGGCATCGCCCACGCGTTCGCGCGCGACCTGAGAACGGCCGGGCGCGAGATCGTCGCCGTCGGTTCCCGGAGCGACGAGTCTGCCGCCGCGTTCGCAGCCGAGTACGGGATCCCGCGAGCGCACGGCTCCTACGAGGCGCTCGTCGCCGATCCCGAGGTCGACATCGTCTACGTCGCGACGCCGCATCACGCTCACAAGGATGCCGCGGCATCCGCCATTCAGCACGGCAAGCACGTCCTCGTCGAGAAGGCCTTCACGCTCACCCGCGACGAGGCCGTCGCCCTCCGCGACCTCGGCGCGGATACGGGGGTGCTCGTCATGGAGGCGATGTGGACGCGCTACCTGCCCCACATGGTGCGCATCCGCGAGATCATCGCCGCCGGCACGCTCGGCGAGGTGCGGACGGTGTTCGCCGATCACACGCAGCGGATCTCCGACGATCCCTCCCACCGTCTGAACGACCTCGCGCTCGGCGGAGGCGCGCTCCTCGACCTCGGCATCTACCCCGTGTCGTTCGTCTGGGACGTCCTCGGCGAGCCGGCTCAGGTGCACGCTCTCGCTCGCCTGGCCGAGACCGGCGCCGACGCGGAGGTCGCCACCGTCATGAGGCACGCCTCCGGCGCCGTCTCGACGACCGTGTCGTCCTCGCGCGGGGCGGGCCCGAACACGGCGCACATCGTCGGGACCGAGGCGCGGATCGAGATCGACGGCGTCTGGTACGCCGCGACCGGCTTCCGGGTGCTCGCGCCCGACGGGGCCGTGCTCGAGGAGTACCGCTCCGAGATCGACGGCCGAGGGATGCAGTTCCAGGCCCTCGAGGCCGAAGCCCTCGTCGCGGCGGGCCGTACCGACGGTGACGTGCTCCCCATCGCCGAGACGGTGGCGATCATGGGCACCCTCGATGAGATCCGCCGGCAGATTGGCGTGCGCTACCCGCAGGAGGGCTGAGCCGACCCCGCGGCCCGGTCTCGCGATATCGGGTGATCGCCGCCCCGTCTCAACGCGCCGCGCGCGTCGACCACCATGCCCAGAGCACGAGCACCGGCTGGAAGAAGAGGCGCACGAACCGGCGTCGGTCGGTGTCGAGACCGAACGCGCTCCGACGCCGCCGCCACTGGTCGATGTTCCCGGGGAACACCGCCACGAAGAACGCCGCGAGGAGCGCACCGACACGGCCCCGCTCGCGCGGCAGCGTCAGGAGCGCGAGGCCGAAGAGCGCCTCGACAGCGCCCGAGGCGACCACGACGCCGTCGCGGTCGATGGGCAGCTTCTCCACCACGAGATCCGGCACCTGAGCCTGGAAATCCCGTCGTGCCCAGAACAGGTGACTCAGTCCGGCGAAGATCATCGCCCCGGCGAGCAGCCAGCGCAGCGCAGTTCTCATCCGCTCATTGTCTCCGACCGGCGGGGGTACGTCACCCGCTTGCGCTCGCCCCGACCGCGCCGGGTTCCGCGCCGATCCACGAGTAGGCTGTCGAGGTGCTCGGCGACCTGGATCTCTCGCGGCTCTCCCGCTGGCCCGACATCGAAGCGCCGGGACTCGTCGCGACCGACGGAGCCGATCGGCTGATCCTGGCCCGTGCCCGCGCCGACATCGCCGCGGCACCCCACGCGGTGGTCGTCATCGGCGACGCCTACGGGGCTCTTGCTCTCGGCGCAGCGGATGCCGGGGCCACCGGCATCCGGGTGCATCAGGATCCCCTGAGCGGTGAGCGGGCCCTCGCAGCGAATGCCGCCCGCCTTCTGCCAGCGGCGGAGTACCGCTCCCTCTCCCTCGACGGCGAGCTCACCCGCGGCGCGCGCGTCGTGCTGCTTCGACTCCCCCGCTCCCTCGACGCCCTCGCCGACATGGCGGACGTCATCTCGGCGCACGCGGCACCGGACGTCGTCGTGTACGCCGGAGGACGCGTCAAGCACATGGCCATCGCGATGAACGACGTGCTCCGCGCGCGATTCTCGCGGCTGGATGTGACGCACGCCGAGGCCAAATCGCGCGTTCTCATCGCTCGAGAGCCCCGCGCGGCCAACCCTCCACACCCGACCAGGGGCCGATCGGGCGACCTCGAGATCCGCGCGTTCGGCGGCGCGTTCGCGGGGGCACGCATCGACATCGGCACCCGCCTCCTCCTCGACGCGATTCCCGACGACCCCGCCGGTGGCGACGCGGCCGACCCCCTCATCGACTTCGCGTGCGGTACGGGGGTGGTGGCGGCTTCACTGGCCCTCAGGTTCCCGGAACGTCGGGTGTACGCCTCGGATCAGTCGGCCGCCGCGGTGGCCTCGGCGACGGCGACCGTGCAGGCCAATGGTCTCGCCGACCGCGTCGAGGTCGTCCGCGACGACCTGCTCATGCGACGCGCGGATGCGAGCGGGTCGTTCATCGCGCTGAACCCTCCGTTCCATTCCGGCGCGGCCGTCAGCGACCGTGTCGCACCCCGCCTGTTCGCCGATGCGGCGCGGGTGCTGCGGCCGGGAGGCGAGCTCATCTGCGTCTGGAACTCCGCGCTCCGTTATCGTCCCGCGCTCGAGAGCATCGTCGGCCCCACGCGGCAGCTCGCCCGGAACGCCAAGTTCACCGTCACGACGTCCCGTCGGCGCTGAGCCGGCTCGCGCAGCGCCGACGGGTCCGCCGCTCAGTGGTAGCGGCCGCTGTAGGCGTTGAGCGCCTGCTGCCCGCCGAGGTGCGCGTACAGCACGTTCGAGTCCGCCGGGATCTGCCGAGACGACACGAGGTCGATCAATCCGGCCATCGACTTGCCCTCGTACACCGGGTCGAGGATGACGCCCTCGAGGCGACCCGTGAGGTAGATCGCCTCGTCGGTGGAGGCCACCGGGATGCCGTACTCGTCGCCGGCCCACCCTTCGCGAACGTCGATCTCGTCATCGCGGAGATCGCGGCCGAGCCCGATGAGATCCGCGGTGCGGCGCGCGATGCGGTCGACCTGCTCGCGGGTCTTCTCGATCGTCGCCGACGCGTCGATGCCGATGACCCGACGCGGACGGTCGCCGAAGTTCTCAGCGAGGTCGGCGAACCCGGCGATCATGCCTGCGTGAGTGGATCCGGTCACGGTGCAGACGACGATGGTGTCGAAGAAGACGCCCAGCTGCTCCTCCTGGGCTCGCACCTCGTGCGCCCAGTTGGCGAACCCGAGGCCGCCGAGGCGGTGGTCGCTCGCCCCGGCGGGGATCGCGTAGGGCTTGCCGCCGGACTCTTCGACCTCTCGGAGCGCGTCCTTCCATGAGTCGCGGAACCCGATGTCGAATCCTGCGGGCGACAGGCGCACATCGGCTCCCATGAGCCGCGACAGCAGGATGTTGCCCACGCGGTCGCCCACCGCGTCGGGCCAGTTCACCCAGTTCTCCTGCACCAGCACCGCCTTCATGCCGAGGTGAGCGGCGACCGCCGCGACCTGACGCGTGTGGTTCGACTGGATGCCGCCGATCGACACGAGGGTGTCTGCGCCGTGCGCGAGGGCGTCGGGGATCAGGTACTCGAGCTTCCGCACTTTGTTGCCGCCATACGCGAGGCCGCTCGAGACGTCCTCCCGCTTCGCCCAGACGCGGGCACCGCCCAGATGGGAGGAGAGGCGCTCGAGCTGGTGGACGGGGCTCGGCCCGAACGTGAGCGGGTAGCGCGGGAAATCGGCGAGGGTCATCGGAGTCCTTCGGGGTCGGTGGAGCGTGGGGGGTCTCAGCGGGCCAGGAGGCGTTCGAGCGTCAGCCAGTTCTCGCGGACCGCCTCGGCAGCACCCGCAGCATCACCTGCGGAGCACCGGCGGATGATCTCCGCGTGCGCGGCGACGGAATTCCGGCCGTCGAGCGAACCGAAGCGCGCGCGCTCGAGACGGCGCAGCAGCGGGGTCACGCTCTCGAGCAGACCGGGAAGCAGCGGATTCGCGCTCGCACGAACAGCCACCGCGTGGAACGCGTCGTCCGCACGAAGGGCGCCGTCCACATCGCGGGCATCGAGCGCCTCGGCGAACGCCCGGTTCGCAGACGTCATCTCGGAAAGGTCCTCCGACGTCAGCTGGAGCGCACCGTCGCGCATGGCGAGCTCGTGCAGCGCGGCGGCGATGCGCTGCGCGGCGAAGGCCTCGCGCTCGTCGAGCGGCGCGACCTCGGTGGCCTTCGCACGACGCGTGCGCACCAACCCCGCCTGCTCGAGACGGGCGATCGCTTCACGGATGGGAGTCCGGCTGACACCGAGCCACTCTTCGAGCTCTGCGTCGCGCAGTCGCGCGCCGGGCTCGAGCCCTCCCGTGACGATCGCGTCGCGCAACGCCGTGTACGCGTGCTCGCGCATCGAAGCAGGGCGGGAAACCGAGGCCAGTGGCATGCAATATATTGCACACCATCAAAGAATGCGGGTCAAATCGATCGACCGGCTGACGTCGGGTTCCGGAACAAGAACGTCCCGGAAACGAAAAATGGCCACCCAGCTTTGGGTGGCCATTTCACGAAAGAAGTCCGGCGGTGTCCTACTCTCCCACAGGGTCCCCCCTGCAGTACCATCGGCGCTGTGAGGCTTAGCTTCCGGGTTCGGAATGTGACC
>NZ_VYRZ01000001.1 GCF_008710705.1 Microbacterium radiodurans | reverse complement strand
GGCGGCCGGGGCCGACGGCTGAGCGGGCGCGGCGGCGGGCGCCGCCGGAGCCTCGGCGGCCGGAGCAGCGGGCGCAGCCGGCGCGGGCTTGGCCGGGCCGGGCTTGGCGCCGGCGGGACCAGGCCGGGCGCCGGCGGGACCGGGCTTCACGCCGGGACGGGCCGCGCCGGGGCGCGGAGCACCGCCGGACGGAGCAGCCGGCGCGGCCGCGGGGGCCGAACCGCCCTCAGCCGCGAGCGCAGCGCGGAGCTTGCGAGCCACCGGGGGCTCGATGGTCGACGAGGGGCTCTTGACGAATTCGCCGAGCTCCTTCAGCTTCGCGAGCGCGACTTTGCTGTCGACGCCGAGTTCGGAAGCGATCTCGTGTACGCGTGGTTTTGCCACAATTCTCCTGTCTGAAGGCCCACCCTCGGACAGGGCGGACCGCTTAAGCGCGGACGGGTCTCATTTCGAGCCGTTCACTTCGTGTCCATAGCCGTTCAGCCTTTGCGCTGGTGATCAATGTGGAAATCCTGCGTATCCAGTGGGCCGGATACCCGCAGGGCTCGTCCGAAAGCACGGCGCCGCAGAGCGGCATCCACGCATTCATCCGTGTCATGCACCCACGCGCCACGACCCGGCAGCGACGCGCCGCGATCTGCGATCAAGGCGCCGTCGCGGGCCACGACTCGGAGGAGCGAAGACCGGGAGGCACGCGCGCGGCACCCCACGCACGTTCGAACAGGATCCATTCTACCCCCTCGGCCGAGTGCGAGGTTTCGTCACGACTCCAGGATGGAGTCGGGCTGGATGTCGATCTTCGCTCCGGTGAGCTTGGCCGCGAGACGGGCGTTCTGGCCCTCCTTGCCGATGGCGAGCGACAGCTGATAGTCGGGAACGAGCGCCCGGACGGCCTTGGTCGCGGCGTCGAGGACGAAGCTCGAGGTCACCTTCGCGGGCGAGAGCGCGTTGGCCACGAAGGTCGCGAGGTCGCCGTTGTGGTCGATGATGTCGATCTTCTCGCCGCCGAGCTCCTCGGTGACGGCCCGAACGCGACGCCCGAGCTCGCCGATGCAGGCGCCCTTCGCATTGATCGAGGGATCATTGGCTTTGACCGCGATCTTCGTGCGGTGCCCGGCCTCGCGGGCGAGCGAGGTGATCTCCACCAAGCCGCTGGCGATCTCGGGGACCTCCATCGCGAACAGCTTGCGGACCAGGCCCGGGTGCGTGCGCGAGACGGTGATCGAGGGGCCCTTGGTGCCCTTCGAGACCGAGGTCACGTAGACGCGGAGCCGGGATCCGTGACGGTACTCCTCGCCCGCGACCTGCTCCTCGGGGGGCAGGATCGCCTCGATCGTGCCGAGGTCGACGTGCACCATGCGGGGGTTCGGCCCCTGCTGGATGACACCGGCGACGATGTCGCCCTCCTTGCCGCGGAACTCTCCGAGCACGGCGTCGTCGGCGATGTCGCGCAGGCGCTGGCTGATGACCTGCTTCGCGGCGAACGCGGCGATGCGTCCGAAATCGTCGGGCGTCGACTCCTCCTCGCCCACGACGGCGTCGTCCTCGTCGCGGAGCGGGATGAAGATGGCGACGTGACCGGTCTTCCGGTCGAGCTCGGCGCGGGCACCCTCGGGCAGCTCGCCGTCGGGGGACGTGTGCTTGGCGTAGGCCGTCAGAACCGCCTGCTCGATGATGCGGACGAGTTCGTCGAAGGGGATCTCCTTCTCTCGCTCGACCGTGCGCAGCAGTGAGAGATCGATGTCCATGGTGCCCTCCGTATTCAGCTCTCGGCCGGTCGCGCGTGGCGTCCCGGCATCCCTCCAACGTTACCCGATCGAGGCTGCGCCGTGGTTGCGCGGTCGATTCGCCGGCGACGCATCTCACGTCGCCCGGCACGGCGCCTAGGCTGGCGCGATGGGCGAACCGGTTCACGACGCAGCACGGGCTCTGGAGCGGCAGCCCGCGGCGAGGGCACTCGCCCGCGGCGGCTACGTCGCGAACGGACTCGTGCACCTGCTCATCGGCTCGCTCATCGTCGCCGTCTCCTTCGGCGGCGAGCAGGACGCCGACCAGACCGGCGCGTTCCGCGCGGTCGCAGAAGTGCCCGCGGGCGCGGTCGTCCTGTGGGCGGCGGCCGCGCTGCTGGCCGCCCTCGGACTGTGGCATCTCGCGGAGGGGATGCTGGCATCCCGGCGCCGATCCGGTGCGGCCGCGTGGGGACTCCGACTGTCGGAGTGGGGACAGGCCGTCGTCTTCCTGTTCTTCGGAGGCCTCGCCGCCGCCGTCGCCCTGGGCGCCCGCCCGCAGGCCGACGAGACCGCGCAGGACGCGAGCCGCGGCATCCTGTCGCTGCCGGGTGGCGTCTTCGCGATCGTCCTCGTCGGTGTCGGCGTGGCCGTCGCCGGAGTCGCCTTCGGCGTGATGGGCGTCCGGCGATCGTTCGAGAACAAGATGACGCTCCCCGACGGGGCCGTGGGCGCCGTCGTGGCAGGACTCGGCACCGTCGGGTTCTTCGCGAAGGGGGTCGCCCTGGCCTCCCTCGGCGTCGTGCTCGTCGCGGCCGCGGCACGATCCCGGGCGGATGAGGCCGGCAGCCTCGATGCCGCGATCCGGATGCTGCTCGGGCTGCAGTTCGGCCCGGCGATCGTCATCACGGTCGGCGCCGGCCTCATCGCTTACGGGGTCTTCACCGTGCTCCGCGCGCGCTACGCCCGCCTCTGAGCGGGTTCGGGCGCAGTTCGTCGCATCGGGCGCCGAGTTATCCGCGCCGCACGTGAGGAACTGCGCCCGACGTCGGCGCGCTGCGGGGTCAGCGCTGCGTGAGCCGTGCCAGCGCGTCGGCCACGGGCACGACGTCGCGCTCGTTCGTCCGGCGGTCCCACAGCTCGACCTGGCCCTCGGCCGCGCCGCGCCCGACGATGAGGATGCGCGGCACGCCCACCAGCTCGGCGTCGCCGAACTTCACCCCGGGCGAGACCTTCGGACGGTCGTCGTAGACGACGTCGAGGCCGGCGGCGTCGAGATCGGCCGACAGCTTCTCGGCGAGGTCGAACGCCGCGGCATCCCGCCCCGTCGCCACGACGTGGACATCGAACGGTGCGACCGAGGCGGGCCAGACGAGGCCGCGCTCGTCGTTGTTGAGCTCGGCGATGATCGCGAGGATGCGGGTGACGCCGATGCCGTAGGAACCCATCGTGACCGTGACGAGCTTGCCGTTCTCGTCGAGCACCTTCAGGCCGAGGGCCTCGGCGTACTTGCGGCCGAGCTGGAAGACGTGACCGATCTCCATGCCGCGTGCGAGCGACACCGGGCCCGAACCGTCGGGCGCCGGGTCGCCCTCGCGGACGCTCGCCACCTCGACGAACGCATCGGCGGTGAAGTCGCGCCCGGCCACGAGGGAGTGGACGTGCTTCTGGTCGATGTTGGCGCCGGTGATCCAGGCACTGCCGTCGACGACGCGAGGGTCGAGGACGTAGCGGATGCCGGTCGCCGACTCCTCGCCGAGCACGGGCCCCTCGGGAGACCAGGGACCGATGTACCCCTTGACGAGCAGCGGGTGCTTCGCGAAGTCCTCTGCCGTGGCCGGCTCGACCTCGGCGGGGGCGAAGGCGACCTCGACGCGCTTGTCGTCGACGTCGCGATCACCGGGCAGACCGACGACCACGAGCTCGCGCGTGCCGTCGAGGTGCGTGAGGGCCAGAACGACGTTCTTGAGCGTGTCGGCGGCGGAGTACTCGCCGTCGAGCACCGCGTTCGAGTGGGCGACGAGCGTGTCGATCGTGGGCGTGTCCGGCGAATCGAAGACCACCGGCTCGGCGAGACCGTCGAGCGGATGCGGCTCGGGCGCCACCGTCGTGAACGCCTCGACGTTCGCCGCGTAGCCGCCCGCGGAACGGACGAACGTGTCCTCGCCGACGGGGGTCGGGTGCAGGAACTCCTCGGACCGAGAGCCGCCCATCGCTCCGGCATCCGCCTGCACGATGACGTACTCCAGGCCGAGGCGCTGGAAGATGCGCTCGTAGGCGTCGCGCTGCGCCTGGTAGCTCGCATCCAGCCCGGCGTCGGTCGCGTCGAACGAATACGCGTCCTTCATCGTGAACTCGCGGCCGCGCAGGAGGCCGGCGCGGGGGCGCGCCTCGTCGCGGTACTTGTCCTGGATCTGGTAGATCGTCAGCGGCAGGTCCTTGTACGACGAGTAGAGGTCCTTCACCAGGAGTGTGAACGCCTCTTCGTGCGTCGGTGCGAGAAGGTAGTCGGCGCCCTTGCGGTCCTGCAGGCGGAAGATCCCGTCGCCGTACTCGTCCCAGCGACCGGTGGCCTCGTAGGGCTCGCGCGGCATGAGCGCCGGGAAGTGCACCTCCTGGGCGCCCGCGGCCGCCATCTCCTCGCGGATGATCTGCTCCAGGCGGTTCTTGACCCGCAGCCCCAGCGGCAGCCACGCGAAGATGCCCGGGGCCTGGCGACGGATGTAGCCGGCGCGGACGAGCAGCTTGTGCCCGATGACCTCCGCGTCGGCGGGGTCTTCACGGAGCGTGCGGAGGAACAGGTGCGACAGACGGGTGACCACCAGTGAAGTCTACGGATGCCGCGGCCGCCGGTTTAGCCTGGGCGAATGAGGACCGTGCTGCTCACCGGATTCGAACCCTTCGCAGGCGACGCGACGAACGCCTCGGGCGATGCCGTCGAGGTCGTCGCCCGTGAGTGGGACGGCCCCGAGCGGCTCGTCGCCGCGATCCTGCCCGTCGAGTTCCGGCGAGCCCGCGACACGCTCGTCAGGCTGCTCGTCGAGTACACGCCCGAGATCGTCATCGCGACCGGCCTGGCCGGCGGGCGAGCGGACATCACGCCCGAGCGCATCGCGATCAACCTGATGGACGCGCGCATCCCCGATAACGCCGGCTTCCAGCCGACGGACGAGCAGTCGATGGCCGGCTCGCCCGCCGCCTACTTCTCGACTCTTCCGGTCAAGGCGATCGCCGCCGCGATCGCGGAGGCCGGCATCCCGGCATCCCTCTCCCACTCCGCCGGGACGTTCGTCTGCAATCACACGATGTTCGCGGCTCTCGACCTCCTCGATCCCGAGTCCCAGCGCGGAGGATTCATCCACGTGCCGTACGCGAACGAGAACGCACCGGAAGGTCAGCCCTCGCTGCCCCTCGCCGACATCGCGCGCGCCCTGCGGATCGCCGTGCGCACCGCGCTCGACACCGAGGTCGACGACTCCTACGTCTCGGGGACGATCTTCTGACCCGGTGACGCCGGGGCGTCGCCGGACGCCGGAGGATCGGCTCGAGAGCACGACGGCCCCGGGCACCGAGGTCCGCGTCACGGAACCGATCTCAGGCGGTGACGACCTGCGCGGTTCCGAGGGGGGCGTCGGGACCGAGCTCGTCGGCGATGCGGCGGGCCTCCTCGATCAGGGTCGCGACGATCTCCGACTCGGGAACGGTCTTGATGACCTCTCCCTTGACGAAGATCTGCCCCTTGCCGTTGCCCGAGGCGACGCCGAGATCGGCCTCGCGGGCCTCGCCCGGTCCGTTCACGACGCAACCCATGACGGCGACGCGCAACGGCACCGTGACATCCTTCAGCCCGGCGGTCACGTCATCGGCGAGCGTGTACACGTCGACCTGGGCGCGGCCGCACGACGGGCACGACACGATCTCGAGCTTGCGCTCGCGGAGGTTCAGCGACTGCAGGATCTGGTGGCCGACCTTGACCTCCTCCGCGGGCGGGGCCGACAGCGAGACCCGGATCGTGTCGCCGATGCCCTCGCCGAGCAGGATGCCGAAGGCGGTGGCGCTCTTGATGGTCCCCTGGAATGCCGGCCCGGCCTCGGTCACGCCGAGGTGGAGCGGCCAGTCGCCGCGTTCGGCGAGCTGCCGGTAGGCCTTCACCATGACGATCGGATCGTTGTGCTTGACCGAGATCTTGAAGTCGTGGAAGTCGTGCTCCTCGAACAGCGACGCCTCCCAGACCGCGCTCTCGACGAGGGCCTCCGGCGTGGCTTTGCCGTACTTCTCGAGCAGGCGCCGGTCGAGCGAGCCGGCGTTCACGCCGATCCGCAGCGAGACGCCCGCAGCTCTCGCGGCGGCGGCGATGGCGCCCACCTGGTCGTCGAACTTCCGGATGTTGCCGGGGTTCACCCGCACGGCGGCGCATCCGGCGTCGATCGCCTGGAAGACGTACTTCGGCTGGAAGTGGATGTCGGCGATGACCGGGATCTGACTCTTCTTGGCGATGATGTGCAGGACGTCCGCATCGTCCTGCGACGGCACGGCGACGCGCACGATCTCGCAGCCGGATGCCGTGAGCTCGGCGATCTGCTGGAGCGTCGCGTTGATGTCGGTGGTGGGCGTCGTCGTCATCGACTGCACGCTCACGGGCGCGCCGCCGCCGACGAGCACCTTCCCGACGCGGATCTGCCGGCTCTTGCGGCGCGGGGCGAGGACGTCCGGAACCTGGGGCATCCCGAGATTGACAGCTGGCACGCGCACAGCCTACGCGGCGGGTCGGCGCACCGGCTGGGAGCCGCGCCCCCGACTCGCGGAGAACCGGGGTGTGCTAACTTCGCCCCATGCGCACGCGCCTCTCCTGGTGGCACACCGCCTAGGCGGTGTGTCCGACGTGCACACGACAACAGACCGCCCGGCGTTGAAGGCCCGGCGGTCTTCTTCGTGGGGCGGGCGCTCCGACGACGAAAGACGACGATGACCGGCTCCCTCCCGACGCTGACCGATCTCGCCGCGAGCGGCGCCCCGTTCGCCCTCATCGCCCGCGACGGTGTCACGGTCGAGGTGCTCACCGGCGACGTGATCGATGTCGACCTGCTCCGCGACATCCCCCTCCACGACCCCGACGGCACGGCGCGCGAAGTGCTCGCCCTGGTCCCCTTCCGTCAGGTGGTCGAGCGCGGATTCGTCTGCCACGACGATCGGGCGCCGCTCCGGTGCCTGCAGGTCTCCCAGCACCGCGCTCTCCCGCTCGCTGACGCGCTGCTCCAGCTGCCCACGGAGCGCGTCCCCCTCGAGGACGCCGGTTTCGACATCGACGACGACGAGTACGCCGCGATCGTGCGCCGCGTCATCGCCGACGAGATCGGCCGAGGCGAGGGCGCGAACTTCGTCATCCGGCGCGACTTCACGGCGCGCGTCGACGCGGATGCCGCGACCGCCGGCCTCGCCTGGTTCCGCGCACTGCTCCAGCACGAACGAGGCGCGTACTGGACCTTCCTCGTGGTGACCGACGGGCACGTCGCCGTCGGCGCGAGTCCGGAGGCTCACGTGAGCGCGCGCGGCGGGGTCGTCACCATGAACCCCATCTCGGGAACCTTCCGGCATCCGCGCGGTGGAGCGACGCCCGGGACGCTCACGGAGTTCCTCTCCTCGACGAAGGAGACCGAGGAGCTCTTCATGGTCGTCGACGAGGAGCTCAAGATGATGTCGGCCGTCTGCTCGGACGGCGGGCGCATCACGGGACCGCACCTGAAGGAGATGTCGCGGCTCACGCACACCGAATACATGCTGCGCGGCACCAGCACGATGGACCCGCGTGACATCCTCCGCGAGACGATGTTCGCTCCCACGGTCACGGGGTCGCCGATGCAGAACGCCTGCACGGTCATCGCCCGCCACGAGCATGCACCGCGCGGCTACTACTCCGGCGTCGCGGCGCTCTTCACGCCGACGCCGACCGGCGAGCACGACCTCGACGCGCCGATCCTCATCCGCACCGCGTACGTCGTCGACGGGACGCTGCGCGTGCCGGTGGGCGCCACCCTCGTGCGGCATTCCGATCCCGACGGCGAGGTCGGCGAGACGCACGGCAAGGCCGCCGGTGTGCTCGGCGCCATCGGCGCCGTCGAGCGCGACGACCTGCGTCCCGCCGTCGACGAGGACGCCCCGATCGCATCGCGCGAACGGCTGGCCGACGACCCGGCCATCGCCGCACTCCTCTCCTCGCGCAACTCGCGGTTGGCCCCCTTCTGGTTGGAGCCGCAGGCGGCCGAGGGCGGCCCGTACGCCGGTCGCGAGGTGCTGGTGGTGGATGCCGAGGACCGCTTCACCACGATGCTGGGCCACCAGCTCCACCACCTCGGGTTCACGCCGCGCATCGTGCTTTGGCACGAGGTCACCGATGCGCAGCTCGACGAGGCGGGCTTCGTCGTGTTCGGGCCGGGACCCGGCGATCCCCGCGACGGGACGAACCCGCGCATCGCGCGGATGCGCTCGGCTCTCGGCCGCCGGGCGGACGCCGCGCTGCCCTTCCTGGCGGTGTGCCTCAGCCATCAGATCCTGGCCCACCGACTCGGCATCGACCTGGCGCCGCTGGCCTCGCCCCACCAGGGCCTGCAGAAGAGCGTCGACGTCTTCGGCGCGCTCGCCTCGATCGGCTTCTACAACACCTTCACGGCGCGGGTGACGCCCGGCACCGAGCGGGTCGGCGACGACGGTGCCGCACGCGCCGCCCAGGTCGCGGCGGATGCGGTCAGCGGCGATGTGTACGCGCTGCGCGGCGCCGGCTTCGCCTCGGTGCAGGGCCACCTCGAGTCGATCCTGTCGCGCGACGGTCTGCCGACGCTCGAGCGCCTCGTCGGCTTCGCGCTCGCCCCGACCGGACGCTGACCCGCGGCGCGGGGCGCACCCGGCTCATCCGGGCATGGCGGCTCAGCCGAGGATGGCGATCGGGTTCACCACGTCCGCGATGATCAGCACGCCGCCCATCACGACCAGCCCGATGAAGACGGCGAAGGTCACGGGAACCAGGCGTGTCGCATCGACGGGGCGGGGCGGCGGACGGCGGAACAGCTTCGCCCACGACCGCTTCAGGCCGTCCCAGAGGGCGACGACGACGTGTCCGCCGTCGAGGGGCAGGAGCGGCAGCAGGTTGAACACGAAGAGGGCGATGTTCAGCGAGGCGAGCAGGCCGATGAGCATCGAGGCGCGATCGAGGATCGGCGCCTCGGTCGCCGCGAGCTCGCCCGCGATGCGACCGGCACCCACGACCGAGAGCGGCCCGTTCGGGTCGCGCTCGTTGCCGGTGATGGTCGTGACGGCGGTGTCGTAGATCCGCACGGGAAGCTGCCACATCACCGAGGCGACGGCGCCGGTCCGCTCGAGCGCCGCCTCCGGCCCCGACCAGATCGGCTGCGGCTCGTAGCCGAGCGCGGCAGTCATCCCGACGAACCCGACCTCGGCCGTCCGCGACCCGCCGTCCTCGGTCGCGAAGGTGCGTTCCGCGCTGATCGGCGTGACCGACAGCGTCTGCTCGGCGCCGTCTCGCTCGACGACCACCGGAAGGGAGCGACCCGGCGCATCCTGGATGATCGCCGTCGCCTCGGCGAACGACGACACGGGCGTGCCCCCGACCGACACGATGACGTCGCCCGGACGGATGCCGGCGGCGGCGGCGGGCGAGGTCGGATCCCCCGCAGCGCAGGTCTCGCGATCGGCGCCGCTCGGCAGGACGCATTCGTTCACGGCGGCGATGGTCGTCGTGGCGACCGGGACGCCGATCGCCGAGAGCGCGATCCCGAAGAGCACCATCGAGAAGAGCAGGTTCATGACCGGACCGCCGAGCATGATGACGATCCGCTTCCACACGGGCAGCTGATAGAACGCGGGCTTCGTGTCGCCGGCGACGAGAGTCTCGTCGTTGGCGGCGCGGGCGTCCTGCACCATCGTCGCGAAGAAGCCGCCGCCCGCGCGCCCGGTCGCGGCGGGTGCCGCCGGGTCCGCGCCGGGCGAGGGCGGGTACATCCCCGACATCGCGATGTAGCCGCCGAGCGGGAGCGCCTTGAAGCCGTACTCGGTCTCGCCGAAGCGCCGCGACCAGATCGTGGGGCCGAATCCGATCATGTACCGGCTGACCCGGACGCCGAACAGCTTGGCCGGGACGAGGTGGCCGATCTCGTGCAGCGCGATCGAGACGGCGAGCCCGACGACGAGCAGCACCACTCCGATGATGAAGGCGAGGGCGGTCACGATCGGCCACCGTACCCCTCGCGCCTTTGAATTCGCCCAGGCGCGCCCGCCCGGGCGGCGTCGACCGGGGGCGCCGTACACTCGGACGCATGGAGCGACTGCGCGCGGTACGAGCGCGCCGCTCGCGCGCCCTCCGCGGCGCGGCCTCGGCGGCCATCGCGACGGTCCTCGCGGCGACGGCGCACACGATCTCGGGCGGTCTCGCACCGCTGTGGCTGATCGCGGCCGCCGCCGTGCTCGCGACGCCCGTGTCGGTCTGGCTCGTGGGGCGTGCGCCCTCTCCCGTCCGCACCGGCCTCGTCGTCCTCGCCAGCCAGGGCCTCTTCCACACCCTGTTCGGCCTCGCCGGATCGGCCGATCCCGCGCTCGCCGATGCCACGTCGGGCGCCGCGGTCCATCTCCACTCGGCCGTCTTCCTCGGGGGCGCGGGCGACGCCGGCACCGCGGGAAGCCACCTGCATGCACTCACGCCGACGATGACCGCGACGCATCTCGCGGCGGCCGCCGTCACCGCCGTTCTGCTGAGTTGCGGCGAGCGGATGCTGCACGCCGTCGCGCGCGGCATCCGCCGGGTCCTGGGAATCCTCTCCCCCCTCGTTCCTCCGGTCTTCCCCGCGGCCGCCGCACCCGCCGATCGCCGGTGGCGTCCGGCATCCCTCGCGCTGCGCTCGTCGCTCACGCTCCGCGGTCCCCCGGTCCTCGTCTGAATTCGACACTGCAGAACCGATCAGACCCGGCGGGTCGACCCTGCTCGCCCGCCCCTTTCCGAGAGTGACCACACCATGACCACCCCTATCTCGCCGCGCCGTCGCACCCGCTTCACCCTCGGCGTCACCGCCGGCGCCGCGCTCGCCATCGCCCTTCCGCTCGCCGCTTCCGCCCACGTCCACGTGACACCTGAGGACGTGGCCGCGAACGGCTCGACCCGTATCGATTTCTCCTTCAGCCACGGCTGCGACGGGTCGCCCACGACGGCACTCGTCGTCGACGTGCCCGCCGAGGCGCAGGGCGCCACCCCTGTCGTCGACGGTGCGTGGACCATCACGACAGAGGTCGGCGACGCCGGCATCCCGACCCGCGTCACCTACACCGCGGTGACCCCCGTTCCCGACTCCTACGCGGCATCGGTCGGCATGAACGTGATCTTCCCCGCCTCGACCGAGGGCGAGAGCTTCGCCTTCCCGGTCACGCAGCAGTGCGAGAGCGGCGAGGCGCCGTGGACGCAGATCGCCGAGGAAGGTCAGGACCCGCACGACCTCGAGTACCCGGCTCCGGTGATCCTCGTCGGCGCCGAGGCCGCGGCCGAGCACGGCGACCACGGTGGCGACCACGGGGGCGACCACGCCGACGCGGCGGACACCACCGACGCCGCGGACACGGAGGCCGCCGCGGCCACCGCCCCCGCAGCCGATCCGCTGCCGATCTGGCTCTCGGCCGGCGCGCTCATCGTCGCCGCCGCGGCGCTCGTCTTGACGATCGCCCGGCGCCGCGCCTGATCCGATCCGCGATCCCCGGGCGCCGTCGCCTCGACGCCCGGGGATCGTCGTATCCGGGCCGCCCCGACGGCGCGGCCCCGACGGTGCGGTCCGCGGGCCGGGGTGAGAGGATGGGATGATGCCTGCCGACGCCGCCCCGAACCTGCCTCCGGTCCTGCGCCCCGAGGATCCTCCTCGCCGATCGCTGACGGAACTGGCGCAGCGCGTCGGCGGACGCATCGCGGGCGACGGCGAGGGCGTCGTCGTCACCGGCATCACGCTCGCCACGGCCGATCTCCGCGCCGGAGAGGCGTTCGTGGCCATCCGCGGCGTGAATCGCCACGGCGCCGAGTTCGCCGCCCAGGCGGTGTCGCAGGGCGCGGTCGCGATCGTCACCGACGACGCGGGCGCGGGCATCGCCGCGAATGCCGGCGTGCCGGTCGTCGTCGTCCCCGATCCCCGGGCGGCCCTCGGGGAGCTGTCGGCCTGGGTCTACGGCACCGGCCGCGACGACGACCTGCCCCTCCTGCTCGGGACGACGGGCACGAACGGCAAGACGAGCGTGTCGCACCTGCTCGAGGGGATCCTCCGGCAGGTGGGCGCCGTCACCGGGCTCTCCTCGACGGCGGAGCGTCACATCGCAGGAGAGGTCATCGTCTCCCGTCTGACCACTCCCGAGGCGTCCGAGTTCCATGCCCTCCTCGCCCTCATGCGCGAACGCGGCGTCGACGCGGTCGCCGTCGAGGTGAGTGCGCAGGCTCTCACCCGTCACCGCGTCGACGGTGTCGTCTTCGACGTCGCCGGGTTCACGAACCTCTCGCACGATCACCTCGACGACTACACCGACATGGCCGAGTACTTCGAGGCGAAGCTGCCGCTCTTCCGGCCCGACCGCGCACGCCGCGGTGTCGTCTGCCTCGACTCGGCCGCCGGCGCGGACATCGTCGCCCGCGCCGAGATCCCCGTCGTGACCATCGTGACGCCGGCGATCGCGCACGACCCCGCTGCCACCGCCGACTGGACGGTGGAGATCGTCGACGAGCGGCAGGACGGCACCGCCTTCCGTCTGACCTCGACCGACGGCCGGACCCTGACGACGACGGTGCCGGTGATCGGTCAGCACATGGCGGCCAACGCGGGTCTCGCCATCGTGATGCTGCTCGAAGCCGGGTACTCCTGGGATCTCGTCCGCCGGACCCTCGACGGCGAGCGCATCGACGCCCACCTCCCGGGCCGGACGCAACTGGTCTCCGGCGAGCGCGGTCCAGCGGTCTACGTCGACTTCGGGCACTCCCCCGACGCGTTCGAGAAGACCCTGGCCGCCGTCCGCCGCGTGACGCCCGGCCGCGTCGTCATGGTCTTCGGCGCCGACGGCGACCGCGACAAGACGAAACGGCACGACATGGGAGCCACGGCCGTGCTCGGCAGCGACATCCTGGTCGTGACAGACCATCACCCGCGCTTCGAGGACCCGGATGCGATCCGCGCGACGCTCATCGAGGGCGCGCGGCGGGCTCGGCCGGACGGCGACATCCGCGAGTTCTCGCCGCCCGAGCGCGCGATCGTCGCCGCGGTCGAGCTCGTGGGCGACGGCGACGCGATCCTGTGGGCGGGTCCGGGCCATCAGGACTACCGCGACATCCGCGGGCAGCGCACGCCGTACTCGGCCCGCGAGCTGGCGCGACGCGCGCTGCGCGACGCCGGCTGGCCGGTGCCCGAACCGAGCTGGGCCGTGCCGTACTCCGATTGACCCGTTGTGGTCTGACCACTGTGGAAAATCGGTCGACCGCGGGATCGCTGTAGCCTCCGTGCACGAATCCGACGTCGGTGGCGCACGGGCGTAGCGTCGCGATCAGGCACGTCGCGGCAGGCGCACACCTCGCCTCGTCCGCTCGATCGGCGGGCCTTCCGACACGGACGAAGGACCTCCGATGAGCACAGTCATCTCCACCCCAGCCCCGACCGCCGGCGTCCCGGACGACGCGGCGCCCACCGCCTGGGACGGGTTCGTCCCCGGACCCTGGCAGGACGGGATCGACGTCCGCGACTTCATCCAGCGCAACTACGCTCCCTATACGGGCGACGCGAGCTTCCTCACCGGCCCGACGACGCGCACCCTGTCGGTCTGGAACCACCTGTCCGAGATGTTCCCCGTCGAGCGCGAGCGCGGCGTCTACGACGTCGATGCCGACACCCCCGCCACGATCACCTCGCACGGCCCCGGGTACATCTGCCGCGATGACACCCTGATCGTCGGGCTGCAGACCGACGCACCGCTGCGCCGCGCGATCATGCCCTACGGCGGGTGGCGCATGGTGAAGGGCGCGCTCGAGACCTACGGATACCCCGTCGACCCCGGGCTCGAGACCGTCTTCACGACGTACCGCAAGACGCACAACGACGGCGTGTTCGACGTCTATCCCCCCGACGTCCGCCGCGCCCGCAACAGCCACATCATCACCGGTCTGCCCGACGCCTACGGCCGAGGCCGCATCATCGGCGACTATCGCCGGGTCGCCCTCTACGGCACGCGCGCCCTCATCGACGCCAAGCGACGCGAACGCCGTGCTCTCGACGCGACCCGCTCCTCCGAGCACGTCCTCCGCGCGCGCGAGGAGAACGCCGAACAGGTCAGGGCCCTTCAGGAGCTCGCGGCGATGGCCGCATCCTATGGATCCGACATCACGCGTCCCGCCGAGAACGCCCGCGAGGCCGTGCAATGGCTCTACTTCGCCTACCTCGGCGCGGTCAAGGAGCAGAACGGCGCCGCGATGAGCTTCGGCCGCAACACCGCCTTCCTCGACGTGTTCATCGCGCGCGACCTCGCGGCCGGGCTGCTGAGCGAGGTCGACGCCCAGGAACTCATCGACGACCTCGTCATCAAGCTGCGCATCGTCCGCTTCCTCCGCACACCCGAGTACGACGAACTGTTCTCGGGCGACCCCACCTGGGTCACCGAGTCGATCGGCGGGCTCGGCCAGGATGGACGCCCCCTCGTCACGCGTACCGCATTCCGCTTCCTCCAGACGCTGTACAACCTCGGTCCCGCGCCCGAACCGAATCTCACCGTCCTGTGGAGCGACGACCTCCCCGCCGGATTCCAGCGGTTCTGCGCCCAGGTGTCGATCGACACGTCATCGATCCAGTACGAATCCGACGAGCACATCCGCGGTCTCTGCGGCGATGACGCGGCGATCGCGTGCTGCGTGTCTCCGATGACCGTGGGCAAGCAGATGCAGTTCTTCGGGGCGCGGGTGAACCTCGCCAAGACGCTGCTCTACGCCATCAACGGCGGCCGCGACGAGGTGAGCGGCGCCCAGGTGGCTCCGCCGAGCGCCCCGGTGGCCGACGGCATCCTCGACTACGACGACGTGCGCGAACGCTTCCGCACGATGATGGAGTGGCTCGCCGAGACGTACGTCGACGCTCTGAACTGCATCCACTACATGCACGACAAGTACGCGTACGAACGCCTCGAGATGGCGCTGCACGACGGCGACGTGCTGCGGACGATGGCGTGCGGCATCGCCGGCCTCTCCGTCGCCGCGGATTCGCTCTCGGCGATCCGATACGCGCGCGTCGAACCCGTTCGCGACGCCACCGGCCTCATCGTCGACTATCTCGTCGAGGGGGACTTCCCCGCCTTCGGCAACGACGACGACCGCGTCGACGACATCGCGCGCGACCTCGTGGCGGAGTTCATGACGATGGTCCGTCGGCACGAGACCTACCGCGACGCCGTGCACACGCAGTCGGTGCTGACGATCACCTCGAACGTGGTCTACGGCAAGGCCACCGGCAACACTCCCGACGGCCGACGCGCGGGCGCGCCCTTCGCCCCGGGAGCGAATCCGATGAACGGACGCGACACGCACGGGATGCTGGCCGCCGCCCTCTCGGTCGCGAAGCTGCCGTTCGACCAGGCGCAGGACGGCATCTCGCTCACGACCACGGTGACCCCCGCCGGTCTCGGCCGCACGGCCGCCGAACGCGTCGACAACCTGGTCGGACTGCTGGATGCGCAGATGGGCTCGGGGGGCTATCACCTGAACGTCAACGTCCTCACCCGGGCGACGCTCGAAGACGCGATGGCGAATCCCGAGAAGTATCCGCAGCTGACCATCCGCGTCTCGGGCTACGCGGTCAACTTCGTGCGCCTGGCACGCGAGCAGCAGCTCGACGTCCTCAGCCGCACCTTCCACGCGGGGGTCTGAACCCGTGCCCGCCGTCCTGGTGCCGGCAGCGCCGCGCACGACCGAGCCGGACTCGGCCCGTCGAGACCGTCTCATCGCGAGACGGTCCGGGTCGAGCGCCGGCGTGCACTCCTGGGAGCTCGTCACTTCCGTGGACGGCCCCGGCACCAGGATGACCCTCTTCCTCGCCGGCTGCCCGCTGCGCTGCCAGTACTGCCACAACCCCGACACCTGGCGCCGGCGCGACGGCTCCGACACCGCTCTCGAGGACGTCGTGGCGCGCCTGCGGCGCTACCGCCCGATCTTCCGCGCGACCGGCGGCGGGCTCACGATCTCGGGCGGCGAACCCCTGCAGCAGGCGGCCTTCGTCACGCGACTGGCACGGTCGGCGGCCGAGCTCGGCATCACCGTGGCGCTGGACACGTCGGGCAATCTCGGCCGCGCGGCATCCGATGAGCTGCTCGACGACCTCTCCCTCGTCCTGCTCGACGTGAAGTCCGGCATCCCCGAGACCTACCGGGCGGTCACCGGGCGCGAGCTTCAGCCCACGATCGATTTCGGCGACCGGCTGGCCGAGCGCGGTGTCGCGGCGTGGATCCGGTTCGTCCTGGTGCCGGGGCTGACAGACGAGCCGGCCAACGTCGACGCGGTGGCGCGGATCGCACGACGCTGGCCGAACGTCGAGCGGGTCGAGGTGCTCCCCTTCCACCAGATGGGGGCGTCGAAGTGGGAGCGCCTCGGCATCCCGTATCCCCTCGCCGGACGCGAGACACCGGATGCCGCGATGGTCGAGCGGGTGCGCGCGCTTCAGCGCGCAGGGGCTGCCGGCGCTGTGACCGCGCGCCTGCGACCGCGCAGGGCGGTCGCAGGCGCCGGGAGGCTAGGTGCGGTCGGCGATGAGGCTGTCCGCCGCCGTGCGAGCCCACTGCTCGGCCCCGGCGAGCGATTCCCGGGTGAGCTGCGACGGCGGCTCGTGCGCGTCGATCGTGCGCGCGATGGTCGCGACGATGTCGGGGAAGCGGAGCGCCCCGGCGTGGAAGGCCTCGACCGCCTGCTCGTTCGCGGCATTGAAGACCGCGGGATAGGTGCGCCCCGCGCGCCCGACCTGCTTGGCGAGCGAGACGGCGGGGAAAGCCGCCTCGTCGAGCGGCTCGAAGGTCCACGCGGTCGGGACGGTCCAGTCGATCGGCGCCCCGACCCCGGCGATACGGTTCGGCCAGTCCAGCCCGAGCGAGATGGGCAGACGCATGTCGGGCGGCGAGGCCTGCGCGATGGTCGAGCCGTCGACGAACTCGACCATCGAGTGGACGACCGACTGCGGGTGCACGACGACGTCGATGCGGCCGTAGTCGACGCCGAACAGCAGGTGCGCCTCGATGACTTCGAGCCCCTTGTTCACCAGCGTCGCCGAGTTCGTCGTGACGACGCGCCCCATGTCCCACGTCGGGTGGGCGAGCGCCTCCGCCGGCGTCACGGCGCCGAGATCGGCGGCCGACCGACCGCGGAACGGACCGCCCGACGCCGTCAGGACGAGCCGGCGCACCTCGGCATCCCGTCCCGAGCGCAGCGCCTGCGCGATGGCGGAGTGCTCCGAGTCGACCGGAACGATCTGTCCGGGCGCAGCGAGGGCGGTGACGAGCTCGCCCCCGACGATGAGCGACTCCTTGTTCGCGAGGGCGAGCGCGCGCCCCGTCTCGAGCGCCGCGAGGGTGGGACCGAGGCCGACGGAGCCGGTGATGCCGTTCAGGACCACATCGGCGTCGACCGCACGGACGAGGAGCTCGGCGTCGGCGGCGCCCAGCGCCGTCTCCGAGACGCCGAAGCGCACCGCCTGCTCGGCGAGCAGCTCCCGATTCGCCCCGGCCGCGAGGCCGACGACCTCGAATCGGTCGGAATTGGCCGCGATGACGTCGAGCGCCTGCGTGCCGATCGAGCCGGTGGAGCCGAGGATGACGACGCGTCGCATGCCGTCAGCCTAACGAGCGGTGCGTGCGGCGCTCTCGCTCAGCCGACGGTGCCTTCGGGCGCGCGCTGCACGCCGAGGATGTCGACGACGAAGACGAGGGTCTCGTTCTGGAGCTCGTTGCCCTCGCTCGCACCGTAGCCCGCGGCCGGGGGGATCACGACGAGCACCTGCGAGCCCACCGTCTGACCCTCGAGCGCCTGCTGGAAGCCCGCGACGACACCGTTGGTGGGGAACGCGGTCGGCTGGCCGCGATCCCAGCTGGAGTCGAAGACCGTGCCGTCCGACCACTTCACGCCGGTGTAGTTCACGAAAGCCATGTCGCCGGTCTCGACGGTCGCGCCGTCGCCGACCTGGAGGTTCGCGAGCTGAACCTCGGTCGGCGCATCGCCGCCCGGAAGCGTGACGGTCGGCGCGCCGTCCTCGGCCAGTTCGACCGTCGGCATCCCGTCCACGGGAGCCTGCTCCGCGCCGTTCGCCCGCGTCGGGAGCTTCTCGACTCCCTCGGCCACGATGGCGACGGTCGACCGCCCCTCTCCGAACGCCGAACCCGGGATCGCGAGCGCCGCCGTGGAGCCGAGCGGGGCGCACTCGAGCGCGGCGACGAACACGGAGTACTGCTGCGGATCGAGGAGCATCGGGACGAGTCCCGAGTCGTCGGGCGACGTGTCGGCGGACGACTCGAGCAGGTCTCCCGTCGCGCCGTCGTAGATCGAGTAGGACCCCGAGACGAGATCTCCGGCGGCGAGATCCTCGCCGTCACCGGTCGTCGTGATGGTCCGCTCGATGTCGGCGGGCTCGAGGTTCGCCGGGACGGTCGCCGTCAGGTCGGGAGCCGAGCCGGTGACGTCGATGCTGTTAGACGCGTCGCCCGGCTGCGCGTCGACGAGGCACTGCGACGAGGCGTCGCCGCCGCTCGGGCTGGGCGATTCGGTCGGCTCGTCCCCGCTCGCGCACCCCGCGAGGGCGAGCGCCGAGACGGCGAAGACGGACAGGACGGCGAACGGTCGCAGACGCACGGAAACCTCTTCGTTCGGGAGATGGATGCTGCCATCCTCCCCCACGACGTTCGGTACGGGCTGAGAAGCCCGCGAGTCGATCCACTTCGCGCGAGTCCAGCCTCGGCGGCGGATCGATCGGCGCGGGATCGATCGAGTCGCGAGGTTCGTTCGGTCACTTCTGGCCGGACGCCGACATGTCCGCCCCGGTATGCAAACCGCAGTAGCCTCGTCTGGTGAACTCCGACCAGGCCGAGCCGACGAGCGACGCGCCCGGCGAGGCCGAGCCGGACCTCGCCGAGGCCGTTCCCGGCATCGGCCTGACGTACGTCATCGGCCGCTGGGTGCTCGCACCCCTCGCTCGCATGCTCTACCGCCCGCGCATCGAGGGCCGCGAGCACTTCCCGCGCAAGGGCGCCGTGATCATCGCGAGCAACCACCTGTCATTCATCGACTCCTTCATCATCCCGATGGCCTCGCCCCGGCCGGTGCGCTTCCTCGCGAAGTCGAGCTACTTCGAGGGCACGGGCGTCCGAGGCTGGCTGTCGCGCGAGTTCTTCTTCGCCGCCGGCGCCTTCCCGGTGCGACGCGGCGCCGGACAGGCAGCCCTCGACGCCCTCGATCAGCAGAAGCGGATGCTGGAGGCGGGCTGGTCGACCGCGCTCTACCCCGAGGGCACCCGGTCCCTCGACGGCCGGCTCTACAAGGGCCGCACCGGAGTCGCGTTCCTCGCGCTCCAGACCGGCGCGCCCGTCGTTCCGGTCGGCCTCATCGGGACGAGCGAGATCATGCCGGTCGGCGCGAAGTTCCCGAGGATGCGCCCGCGCGTGACGGTGCGCTTCGGCGCTCCGATCGACCTCTCCCATCACGGCGCGGCCGACTCCGGACGCGCCCGCCGCGGTGCGACGGACGAGATCATGGCCGCCATCCACGCACTGTCGGGTCAGGAGCTCGCGAACGCCTACAACGAGGCGCCGCCGCAGAACACCGTCGAGCGCATCAAGCAGGCGCTCCCCCACGAGCGGCGCTGACCCGGCGGGCGATCCGACGTCCGTCCCTCAGCCGACGGCGATCGTGGGCTCGTGCCGCACCGGGAAGTTCACCGAGTTCGCGATGAAGCACCAGGAGTTCGCCTGAGCGTGCGCGGCGGTCGCGGCATCCACCATCGACGCGTCGGCGACGACGACTCTCGGATGCAGCACGACCTCCGTGAAGGCCCCGCCGCCGCGGCCGTCCTCGCGCATCACACCGGTGGCCTCGTCCGCGTAGGACACGACGACGACACCCGCTTGGACGCACGCGTGCAGGTATGACAGCAGGTGGCACTCGGCGAGCGCCGACACGAGCAGATCCTCCGGGTTCCACCGGCTCGCGTCACCCCGGAACGGCTTGTCGCTCGAGGCGAGCAGTTCGGGCTTGCCCGCGACCGTCAGCGTGACGGATCGGTCGTAGTCGCGGTATCCGCTCGTCCCGGTTCCGCGGTTCCCGGTCCATTCGGCACGGACGGCGTAGTCGTGGACACCCAGCATGCCGCCAGTCTGACACGCCGGGGAGGGGTGCCCGACGGTAGGCTGACGGAGTGCCGCAGACCATCGCCGTTCCCGCCGCCGTCGAACTCGCGGTCGTCGAGCGCAGCGGCTTCGTCGAGTCGCGTCACGCCGGCGCCGCCGTGGTCCTCGCACCCGACGGCACCGCACTCCGCACGCTCGGAGACGCGGATGCCCTCATCCTCCCCCGCTCGACGCTGAAGCCCCTGCAGGCCCTCGCCACGCTGACGGCGGGCGCCTCGCTGGAGGGCGAGCGCCTGGGCCTCGCGACGGCGAGCCATGCCGGCACCGACCGCCACGTCGACGTCGTGCGCGGCATGCTCCACGACGTCGGCCTCGGCGAGGACGACCTCGGCTGCCCGCCCGCCTGGCCCGGAGACACGAAGACGCGCGACGAGCTCGTCCGCGACCTCGGCTCGCCTTCGCGCATCCGCATGAACTGCTCGGGCAAGCACGCCGCCATGCTCACCGCCTGCGTCGCGAACGGCTGGGACACCGCCGGCTACCTCTCGCCCGACCATCCGCTGCAGGTCCACACCCGCGAGGTGGTCGAGCGGCTCACCGGCGCGAGGGTGGCGGCGACCGCGATCGACGGATGCGGCGCGCCCGTCTACGCGATGAGCCTGCTCGCCCTCGGACGCGCCATCCAGCGGATCGGCACCTCGTCCGAGCGCTCGCCCTTCGCCCTGCACCGCCTGGCCGGCGCCCTCGTTCGCGCCGTCCGCGAGCACCCGTGGACGATCGACGGCCCCGGGCGGCCCGACACCGTCGCGATCGAGCGGCTCGGGGTGTTCGCCAAGACGGGCGCGGAGGGCGTCCTGGTCATGGTGGCGCCCGATGGCACGACGGCGGCGCTGAAGGTGCTCGACGGCTCCGGCCGCGCGGCCACGGCCATCGCGCTGACGCTGCTCGTCCGCGCCGGAGCCCTCGAGGCCGCGCGCGTCGCGCCGGTCATCGCCCAGCTTCCGCTGACCGTGCTCGGCGGCGGACAGGACGTCGGCATCATCCGGCCGACGGTGTAGCTGCTCCTCACGAGGGAGCGCGGAAAGGACTGCCATGCGCATCAGCGTTCCCACCGAGGTCAAGAACAGCGAGTACCGCGTCGCGCTCACGCCGTCGGGCGTGCACGACCTGACCGCGGCCGGTCATGAGGTCGTCGTCCAACGCGGCGCGGGGACGGGCTCATCGATGCCCGACGCCGAGTACGCCGAGGCCGGCGCGATCCTCATCGACGACCCCGACGAGGTCTGGGGCCGTGCGGAGCTGGTGCTGAAGGTCAAAGAGCCGATCGCCGAGGAGTACCACCGCTTCCGCGACGACGTGGTCCTGTTCACCTATCTGCACCTGGCTGCCGACCGACCGCTCACCGATCGGCTGCTGGCAGACGGCGTGACGGCCATCGCCTACGAGACGGTGCAGCTTCCCGGCGGTGGGCTGCCGCTCCTGGCACCCATGAGCGAAGTGGCCGGCCGACTGGCTCCGATGGTGGGAGCCTCGACGCTGATGCGCTCGGCGGGCGGTCTCGGCCTGCTGATGTCGGGCGTCCCCGGAACGCGCCCGGCCGCCGTCACCGTGATCGGCGGCGGCGTCGCGGGTGCGAACGCCGCCTACATCGCGGCGGGACTGGGCGCCGACGTCACGATCTTCGACACGAACATCCAGCGGCTGCGCTTCCTCGACGACCATTTCCAGGGACGCGTGAAGACCGCGGCATCGAATCCTCTCGATCTCGAGCGCGCCGTGGTCGGGTCCGACCTCGTGGTCGGCTCCGTCCTGATCCCGGGCGCGAAGGCGCCGAAGCTCGTGACGAACGATACGGTCGCTCGGATGCGGCCGGGCTCCGTCCTCGTCGACATCGCCGTCGACCAGGGCGGATGCTTCGCCGACACCCGGCCCACGACGCACGCCGACCCGACGTTCGGCGTCCACGGAAGCGTCTTCTACTGCGTCGCCAACATGCCCGGCGCGGTGCCGCACACCTCGACGGCGGCTCTCACGAATGCGACGCTCCCCTACGTCCGTGCGATCGCCGCGCGGGGATGGCGCGATGCCATGCGCGGCGACGCCGCGCTCGCGGCCGGGCTCAACACCACGAGCGGATCGCTCGCGAGCGCCGGCGTCGCCGCGGCGCACGGGATGCCGGCGACCTCCGTCGACGACGTTCTCGCCTGAGCCCGGCGTCGCCGCGTCAGGACGTCGGCAGCTCCTGGATACCCCAGGGCGAGTCGTAGCCGTCCGGCGCGGCGAGCAGGTCGAGGAACGGCGTCGCCGGGAGGGCCTCGGGTCCGAGCACGCCCGACCCCGACCAGACGCCCGTTGCGAGCAGCTCGAGCGCGATGACCGGCCCGAGCGCGGTCTGCAGCACGACGGCCTGCGAGCCGTACTCGCGCATCGTGTGCTCGTTGTCGGCGACGTGGTACAGGTAGCTCGACCGCGGTGCGCCGTCCTTGCCGGTCCCGGTGACGACGACGCCCGCGCAGGTCTTGCCCGTCATCCGGTCGCCGAGCGTGGCGGGATCCGGCAGGCACGCGGCCACGACGTCCCGGGGCGAGACCGAGACGCCCTTCACGCTCACCGGGTCGGTCCGATCGAGACCGAGCTTGTGGAGCACCTTCAGGACCTCGATGAACTCGTTGCCCAGACCGTACTTGAAGTCGACCCGACGCGCCCGCGTCCAGCGCGGCATGAGGAGCACCTCCTCGTGCTCGACGTTGACGCATTCCACCGCGCCGATGCCCTCGGGGAAGTCGAAGACCTCCGGCTCGGAGAACGGCTCGGTCGTGTACCAGCCGCGCTCTTTCTCGAAGATGATCGGGGGGTTCAGGCATTCCTCGATCGTCGTCCAGATCGAGAAGGACGGGGCGAAGTCGTACCCCGCCACGACCAGGTTGGCGCCGTCGCGCACGCCGAGGCTCTCGATGTCGCTGAAGAGCTCGTCCTCGGCGTATCGCGCGAACACGTCGGAGATCCCCGGTTCGACGCCCATGCCGACGAGCGCGAGGAGACCGGCATCCTCCCACTCGGCTGAGACGGCGAACTGCTCGTCGCCGAGCTTCACGCCGGTCTTCGCGTGCGGCTCGTCGGGGTGCGGGCGCGACAGGCTCATAGCCATGTCGAGGTAGGTCGCCTTCGCCCGGAAGCAGCCCTCGAAGATCGGCATGACGAAACGCGGGTCGACCGCGTTCAGCACATGGGTCGCATCGTGCTCCTGGATGAGCGCGGCCACCGAGTCCGCCGACGACGCGTCGACCTGAGCGGCGAGCAGGCGATCGTCCCCCATGTCGGCGATGAGCCGCTGGGGGCGCTCCGGGTCGTAGTCGGCGACGACGAGGGCCTCGAAGAACGAGCGGCGGACGGCGAGCCGCACGGCGGCCGATCCCACCCCGCCCGCTCCGATGATGAGGATGCGCATGGTCATGGTCAGCTCCGTCCGCCGTCGACCGATCGCGGGAATTCGAGCGGCTCGTCCGGGACGAGCACCTCGGTGTCGCGATTGAGGCTCTCGCCGCGGAAGAAGGGCTTCGACCGCGGGAAGAGATACCAGAGGACCATCAGGACGACCCCGAGCGCGAGCGACCCGATGCCGAGGACGAACGTGCCGCCGATGCCGAAGAGCACCGTGTAGCCGTAGTCGACGTCGACCATGTCGATCGCCGACTGCACGAACGCGTACGTGAGCATGAGAGCGCCCAGGAGGGGAAGGAGCCCCTTCACGACGAGGTCCCGCGCGGACCGACGGAGCTCGCGGCGGAAGTACCAGACGCACGCGAAGCCGGTGAGCGCGTAATAGAAGGCGATCGCCAGCCCGAGCGAAAGGATCGAATCCTGCAGGATGTTGTCGCTGATGAGCGTCATGCCGACGTAGTAGACGATCGCGACGGTGCCGCCGACGAGGGTGGACACGGAGGGGGTCTTGTACACGGGGTGCACCGTGCGGAACGCCTTCGGCAGCGCGCGGTAGGCGGCCATCGCGAGAGTGCCGCGAGCTGTCGGCAGGATCGTCGTCTGGGTCGACGAGATGGCCGAGATCATCACCGCGACGACGAGCGCCCACGAGAACGGACCGAGGAGTCCGTCCTTCAGCGCGAGGAAGACGTCGTCGGCGATGTCCTCGTTGCCGAGCCCCGTGGGACCATCGCCGAGGCCGGCGTACATCATGGCCGAGATGGTCACACCCACGTAGGTGACGAGGAGGATGATCGTCGTCAGCACCGCCGCACGTCCAGGGATCCGCTTCGGATCGCGCGTCTCCTCGTTGAGGGCGAGGCAGGTGTCCCAGCCCCAGTAGATGAAGAGGGCGAGCAGGATCGCCTGGACGAACCCGCTCCACTCGGTGAAGGCGAACGGGTTGAGCCACTCCCACGAGAATGCGGTCGCGGCGGGCGCCGTGCCGGAGAAGAAGTGCCAGAGCGCCGAGACCACGAACACTCCCAGCAGGAGGTACTGGATCGCGAGCAGCACGTTCTGGAGTCGCTCGCCGATCTCGACCCCGCGCCAGCTCACATACGTCATCAGCGCGATGAAGACGACGCCGGTGGCGGTGACCAGCGGGACGTTCTCGCCCAGCGACCCGTCGCCGAAGAGCGACCAGAAGTAGATGCCGGCGACCTGCGCGAGGTTCGCCAGCACGACCATCCCGGCCACCGCGACGCCCCAGCCGGCCATCCAGCCGACCCAGGGGCCGAAGGCCTTCGTCCCCCAGGTGAACGCCGTGCCGCAATCGGGCACGGCGTTGTTCAGCTCACGGTAGGCGAAGGCGATGAACAGCATCGGGATGAAGGCGACGATGAAGGCGATCGGCGCCTGTGCGCCGACGGCCAGCACGACGAAGCCGAGCGTGGCGACGAGCGAGTACACGGGCGCGGTGGAGGCGAGTCCGATGACGGTGGATCCCCAGAGTCCCAGCGTCCCCGCTGCCAGCCCCTTGCCCTCCGCCCGTCGCATGTCGATGGGTGAGGTTGTCACAAGGTGCACGCTAGGCCCGCGGATCCTCGGCGCGCAAGCGTCGATCTCGTCGCGTGGTTCCGCCCGCCGGCGGGGCTGTCGACGCCGCCTCGCGCGGCAACGTCACCCGTGAGACGGAGCCGTCCACCCCGAACAGCCAGGCACGTCCCGCCCCGGGCGCCGCATAGGGAGGCAGCGTGCGCCGTCCGGTGATCAGCCGCAGGTCGGGGGCGCACGCGGCGTCCACGACGAGCCGACTGTCGGGATGCGCGGCCGAGAAGACCTGCCAGCGTCCGACCCACGCCTCGGGCGCACCCCATACGACCTGCGCGGCGGCATCGGCGCCGGTCGCGGCGGCGAGCGCGCCTGTCGATGCCCCCCGCTCCTCCCAGGCGGCGAGCGTGCTGCGGGTCGCCGTCCCGGCCGGGGCGACGAGCGCCACGGGGCCGTCGGGATGCCAGGGCGGCGTCGCGGCGCCGACGGGCTGCGCCGAGAACCCGGTGCGGTCGTCGTCGACGACGGCGAACTGGATGAGCTCGCCGTCGAGATGACCGCGCCCGGGAGGCATCCGGTCCGAGTGGTCCGCCGAGCGTCCACCGAGAGCGACCCGCTCGGCCGCGGACGTCGTCGCGAGGATCGCCCGCGCGGGCAGCTGATCGACGACCCGCACGAGAGCACCCGAGAGTCGCTGCGCACCCAGGACGAGACGGATGCCGCGCCCCCGCGCCTCGCGCGCGCACAGCTCGAGGCGCTCCGCCGCCTCGGCGGCGTACTCGGCGGGAAGGCGGGCGAAGAGCAGGTCGATGTCGTCCGCCAGAACGACGTCGCCCCGCCGGCGCGTCGGAAGGTCCGTCACCGCGTCCCATGCCGCCTCGAGGTCGTCCGCGGGGATCACGACGACCCGTTCGGCGGGCAGCTGCGCCGCGATCGTCCGCAGCACAGTGGTGCGCCCCGCGCCCGAGCGCCCCACGACCGACAGGCCCGAACCGTCCCCGAGGAGCGCGGTGCGCTGCCGCTGCTCCCCCGGCTCGTCCACGAGGCCGAGCGCGATGCCGTCGGTCGGCAGCAGTGCCGGGAGCGGGAGGTGCGTCGGCAGAGCCGGGAGCCACGGGCGGTGCGCCGGCACCGAGCCGCGCTCGCGCCATGTCGCGGCGATCGCGGCGATGTCCTCTGCCGTGCAGCGGCTCACGCGGACGGTTCGGGGAGCACTGTCGGCCGGGCCTCGCACGAGTGCCGTGCCCCGGTCGGTGATCCCGCCGGGGAGCGTCGCCGCATCGATGCAGCCGATCACCGTTCGCGAGTCGGCCGCGTCCGTCACACGGAGTGCGATGCGCAGCGGCGCGTTCGCGAGGACGGCGTCCCGGAAGCCGGCCGCGCGCTGCGTCGCGAGCACCAGGTGGATGCCGAGCGCGCGCCCGCGGGCGGCGACGTCGGCGAACGTCGAGGCGAGAGCCGGATACGCGGCGACGAGCGCGGCGTACTCGTCGACGACCACGACCAGCCGTGCGAGCGCCCCGTCGAGATCGGCGATGTCACGCACCCGGGCCGCGGCCAGTGCACGCTCGCGGCGGCGCATCTCGGCGGCGAGGCTCGCGATGGCGCGCTCGGTGGCGGCATCGTCGAGGTCGGTGACGACGCCCGCCACGTGCGGGAGCGGTCGCAGCGGATCGAAGGCGCTGCCGCCTTTGAAGTCGACGAGGAGGAAGCTCACCTCGTCGGGGCCCCGGCGCTGCGCCATCGCGGCCACCCAGGTGCACAGCAGTTCGCTCTTGCCCGATCCGGTGACCCCGACGACGACGGCGTGGGGGCCGTCGGCGACGAGGTCGACGGCGACGAGCCCCTCGCGGTCCGCGCCGATCGCGGCGGTGAGACCGTGCGAGGGAACGGTCGACAGCTCCGCGAACGAGGGCGCCCCGGGGGCCGCATCCCGCACCGCGCTCGCCCGGAGGCGGAGAGCCTCCGCCACCTCCCCGGTGCGATCACGGGCCAGGTAGGAAGGCCGGATGGGGACGGTCGCCCCCTCGTGATCGAGCTCGACCTCCTCGAGGCTCCGCACGCGGATCACCGCCGCGCAGCGCGGCGGGATCGGCATCCCGCCATCGACGCGGACGATCGGGACATCGGCGCCCTCGGGAGCCGAGTCCGATCCCAGCCACAGCACGGCGGCTCCCCTCGACCCCGCCTGGGGAAGCTCGCGCATCCACGACTCGCTCTCCTCGCTCCGCACCTCGAGCGCCCCGGGCGGAAGCGCCAGGCAGACCTGCGCCGCGAGGGCGCGCGCGATGGAGCCGGCCACCGCTGCGGGGCCTACGACGGCGATGCCCGCTCGAAGCGGGACCGTGATCGGAGCGTCGCGCAGGACGGCCGCCTGGCGTCTCAGGCGGCGGCGGCGTTCGACGTCCGCGCCTCTGTCACCATCCCCCGCCGCGGCTGCCTCCGTTCGATCCATCCGCACGGCGGAGGGCGAATCGCCGGCCCCCACGACGATCACCTCACCGCGACGGGTGCCGGCGCGCCAGATGTCATCGTGCGCGCGCAGGAAGCGATGGACGTCGGGAGTGCTCCGCCACCGCTCGCGACGCTCACGGTCGTGGCGGCGTCCGATCTCGAGCTCGAGTTCGGCGAGCAGGGCGTCGTCGGCGCGACGAGCCCGCCGCCGAGCGCGGCGGCGCGCCCATCGCGCGTCGATCAGCGTCGCGATCGCGACGAGCGGACCCAGCGCCGCGAACCACAGCACGGTCGCCGATCCCGAGACGCGCCACAGCACGACGGCGCCGAGCGTCGGCACGACGGCGGCCCACAGCGGGAACGGGGGACGCGGGGGCGCCACGGGTCGCGGCGGGAGGGCGATCGGGTCATCGACGGCGTCGGACTGCATCCGTCGATACAACCGCGCGAGGACCCGACGCGACTCCGGCCGTTCGCGGGACGCGGACCCGACCGCTCAGTCGGTGTCTGTGGAGGGGGCGCGGGGCTCGGTGGTCTCGGCGACGTCGGCGGATTCCGCCCCTGCCTCCGCTTCCTCGACGACCCGGGAGTTGAGGACCACGATGGTGACGTTGTCACGACCGCCGTTCTCGAGTGCCGCCTGCATCATCGCCGACACGGCGGCCGCAGGGTCGTCGTTCTCGAGCGCGAAGTGGAGGATGCCGTAGTCGGTCAGCTCCTTGGTGAGGCCGTCGCTGCAGATGACGAACCGGTCGCCGTCGACGACGTCGAGGCGGACGTAGTCGGGCGTGACGCCGTCGCTCGGGCCGACGGCGCGCGTGATGACGTTCCCATAGGGATGCTGCTCCGCCTCCTCGGGGCTGAGTCGGCCCGCGGCGACCAGCTCCTGGACGACCGAATGATCCGTCGTGACCTGGGCGATCGCCTCGTCACGCAGCAGGTAGACGCGCGAGTCGCCGATGTTGAGGGTGGTCCAGTGCGGCTCGGCGTCGGAGAGGTCGAGATAGACACCCGTCACGGTGGTCCCGGTGCCGTCGTCCGTCGTCTCCGGGTGGTCCGCGATGTCGCCGACTGCGCGCTCGAGCGCATCCTCGATGTCTTCGGGGGTGACCGAACCACGCGCGGCGACCGCCGACAGGCGTTCCACGGCGCTCGCGCTCGCGATCTCGCCGCCGATATGGCCGCCCATGCCGTCGGCGACGATGAAGAGCGGATAATCGGCGAGGAGGGCATCCTGATTGCTGTCACGACGACGTCCGGTGTCGGTGGCAGCAGCCCAGCGCAGCTCGATCGCACCGGACGGGACGTCCACGATCCGGGAGTGGGTCGTGGGGTCGGGCACGGAGGTCACACTTCTTTCATCGGCGGAACGGCGTGTCACACACTCTAGTAGACGCACCCGCGGCCGGGCGCCCCTGCTAGCCGGCGGCCGGATCGGCGGGGAGAGGGAAGAGCGCGTCGATGGTCGCGATGTCGTCGGCGTCGGGATGCCACGCCGAGGCCGCCGCAGCGTTCCCGGACACCTGCTGCGGGCTGGTTGCGCCGGCGATCACGCTGGTCAGCGCCGGCTGGGCGAGCAGCCACCCGACGGTCGCCTGCAGCATCGTCACGCCGCGCTCGTCGCAGAACCGGTCGAACGCCTCGAGCGCCTCCCACGGCGCGTCCCGCCACAGCTGTGGTCGCTGCCGCGCGATGCGGCTTCCGGCCGGTGCGTGGTCGCGCGAGAACTTCCCGGTGAGCAGACCGTTGTGCAACGGGAAGTACGGCAGGAAGCCCCGGTCGTAGCGTCGCACCGCCGGAAGCACCTCGCGCTCTGCGCCGCGCACGAGCAGGCTGTAGTGGTTCTGCGCCGACACGAAGGGGACGTCGCCCCGGGCACGGGCGACAGCCTCGGCCTCGGCGATCTGCCATCCGGTGAAGTTCGAGTGACCGATGTAGCGGACCTTCCCCTCGCGGACGAGCTCGGTCAACGCGTCGAGGGTCTCCTCGATCGGGGTCTGCGGGTCGGGGGTGTGCATCTGGTAGAGGTCGATCCAGTCCGTCTGGAGACGACCCAGGGACGCTTCGACGGCGCGGCGGATGTAGGACCGTGAGCCCTTCGCCCCGGGGATGCCGACGTCGACGGCCTCGTGGCCGAACTTCGTCGCGAGCACGACCCGGTCGCGGCGCCCCCGCAGGGCCTCCCCCATCAGCGTCTCGGACAGACCGGGTTCCTTGCCGTAGATGTCGGCCGTGTCGAAGAGGGTGACGTCCGCGTCGAAGGCGGCATCGATGACGGCGATCGTGCCGTCGAGCTCTTCGGTGACGGTGCCGGCACGGCCGAAGTTGTTGCAGCCGAGCCCGACGGCGGAGACGAGGAGACCGGAGGCGCCGAGACGGCGCGTGGGCACTGCGTTGTCCATGGGTCAACGCTACGCGCAAAAAGGACTCGGGACCCCCGCGTCGCGCGAGGGTCCCGATGATCCCGTCAGGGACGGGGCGTGCCGTCCGGGGCAGGCGGCTCGGTCGTCGGCGGGTGCGACGCCGACGGCGGCACGGGCGGCGCAGCGGGCGCGGCGGGCGGCGGGTACGCACCGGCGGGCGAGAGCGGGGCGCCTCCCGCCGGGGGTGCGTACGTGTCCGGAGCGCCGTACGCTCCGGCAGCGGGGGCGGCACCGGCGTCCGGCTGCGCCGGGATGCCCTGCCACACGGTCGTGTCGCGCAGGAACGACGTCCGCCAGGGCGACGGGGCCACGTGCGGGTTCCAGCGCGAGTGCGAGAACGCCGCGATGCCGAGCCAGATGAACTGGCCGAGCGTCGGGATCAGGTAGAGGAGAAGCAGCGGCCAGTCCTTGCCGAGCTTGAGCCCGACGCGGTAGCTCGCCATCACGAGCGCGGCGATCGGGAGCAGGTAGAAGATGAACCCGATGCCGAACGCGCTCGTCGAGCTTCCCAGGATGCTGCCGATGAGGATCGCGCCGAGCATCACCCACGGCGACAGATCGCCGAGCTTGGCGAAGACCATCTCGCGGTAGACCGGCACCCACGCGCGCCACTTCCCCTGCACGCCCGCCTTCTCGAAGAGTTTCATGAAGAAGAACGAGCTGATCAGGTAGCCGGCGAGGGCGAGGATCAAGATGATCGGCAGAATGACGAGGAAGAGGGCGAGGATGGCTCCTGCGCCCGCACCACCACCGTCGTAGTAATCCGGCATGAACGACCTCCTCAGTCGTGACCCGCATCGACGCGCTCGCGTCGGCGTTCGCCGCTCATGGTAGCGAAAACCGGGAATCGGCTGTGGGACGTGCGCAGGCCGTTTCTGATCCCGTCAGACCACGAGGTCGAGTTCGCCCGCTGCCCCCTCGCGAAGCGACCAGCCGGACGACTCCGCCCACCGCAACAGTCCTGCGCGCGAGCCCACGCGCGGACGGGACTGCGCGAGCGCGCGGGTGAACGCGCCCTTCGCGTGCTTGTTGAAGTGGTTGAGCGCCCGGACCGCGCCGTCCTCCCCCGGGGTCACGACCCGTACGAACGCGGAGGGCACGGACGCCGGCACCGGCGCGAGAGCCGCATACGCTTCCGAGCGCAGGTCGAGGATGAAGTCCGGGCGCGCCGCAGCCAGCGCCGCCGTCGACGCCTCCGCCCAGTGACGACGGAGGGCCGGGATGCCGGGCACCGACGTCCCGGCCGCCAGTCGGTAGGCCGGAATCGGGTCCAGCGCTCCGATGGGTCCGAAGGGGGCCGACTGGATCATCACGTGAACCCCCGACCACCGACGCGCGGCGGCGTCGAGGGTCCCGGCATGGAGCGCGTCGTAGAGGACGCCGGTGTACCGATCGATCGCGGGCATCGTCGGCGCCGTGGGCACGGCGGCGTTCACGGCGACCTCGCCGTGCTGGCGGGCGCTGAGCTTGAGGACCCGCATCGCGTTCACCGGATCCTCCGACAACGCGACGAGCGCGTCGACGGTCGCACGGCGCTGCGGAAGCAGCGCGGGCAGGGCCAGCGCCGACAGATCGAGCGGCCCGCCGTCGCCGCCCGCGTGCTTCGTCTCGGAGGGCGGCAGGAGCACCAGCATCCGATCATCTCCCCTCAACGCGAGAGACCACACCCGCTCGGGTGTGGTCTCTCGCGTCGTGCTGTCGTCAGGCCAGAGCGGCGTTGCCGGCGACGATGGTGAGCTCGTCGCCCTCCATCGACAGGAAGCCGTCCTGCGCGTTGGCGACGATCTTGGCCCCACCCGGCTGGGTGATGCGAACCTGGCCCTCGGCCAGGATCGCCAGGACCGGCTCGTGACCAGCCATGAAGCCAATCTCGCCCTCGACCGTCTTGGCCACGACGAGGGTCGCCTCGCCGGACCAGACCTCCGCCTCAGCGGAGACGAGCGTGACCGTCAGAGCCATGTCAGCTGTTCTCCTTCTGGATCTTCGCCCACTTCTCCTCGACGTCGCCGATGCCGCCGACGTTGAAGAAGGCCTGCTCGGCCACGTGGTCGAAGTCGCCCTTGACGATCGCGTCGAAGGACTCGATGGTCTCCTTGATCGGGACCGTGGAGCCCTCGACGCCGGTGAACTTCTTCGCCATGTAGGTGTTCTGCGAGAGGAACTGCTGGATGCGGCGTGCACGCGACACGACGATCTTGTCCTCTTCGGAGAGCTCGTCGACGCCGAGGATCGCGATGATCTCCTGCAGTTCCTTGTTCTTCTGCAGGATCTGCTTCACCGAGGTCGCGACGCGGTAGTGGTCCTCGCCGATGTAGCGCGGGTCGAGGATGCGGCTCGTCGAGCTGAGCGGGTCGACGGCGGGGTACAGACCCTTCGACGCGATCTCGCGGGAGAGCTCGGTCGTGGCGTCGAGGTGCGCGAAGGTGGTCGCGGGTGCCGGGTCGGTGTAGTCGTCGGCGGGGACGTAGATCGCCTGCAGCGAGGTGATCGAGTGACCGCGCGTCGAGGTGATGCGCTCCTGCAGGATGCCCATCTCGTCGGCCAGGTTCGGCTGGTAGCCCACGGCCGAGGGCATGCGGCCCAGCAGCGTGGAGACCTCGGAACCGGCCTGCGTGAAGCGGAAGATGTTGTCGATGAACAGCAGCACGTCCTGCTTCTGGACGTCGCGGAAGTACTCCGCCATCGTCAGCGCCGACAGGGCCACGCGCAGACGCGTTCCCGGCGGCTCATCCATCTGGCCGAAGACGAGGGCGGTCTTGTCGAAGACGCCCGCCTCCTCCATCTCGTGGATGAGGTCGTTGCCCTCACGGGTGCGCTCACCGACACCGGCGAACACCGACACACCGCCGTGGTCCTGCGCGACGCGCTGGATCATCTCCTGGATCAGGACGGTCTTGCCGACGCCGGCACCGCCGAACAGGCCGATCTTGCCACCCTGGACGTACGGGGTCAGCAGGTCGATGACCTTGATGCCGGTCTCGAACATCTGGGTCTTCGACTCGAGCTGGTCGAAGCTCGGCGCCTGACGGTGGATGCCCCAGCGCTCGGTGACCTCGACGCTTTCGCCCTCGGCGGCGTTGAGCACGTCACCGGTGACGTTGAAGACCTTGCCCTTGGTGACGTCGCCGACGGGAACCGTGATGGGGCCGCCGGTGTCGCGCACCTCCTGGCCGCGGACCATGCCGTCGGTCGGCTTCAGCGAGATCGCGCGGACGAGGTCGTCGCCGAGGTGCTGAGCGACCTCGAGCGTGATCTCGGTCGACTCGCCGTCGATCGTGATCGTGGTCTTGAGGGCGTTGTAGATGTCGGGGATCGAGTCGTGCGGGAACTCGATGTCGACGACGGGGCCGGTGACGCGCGCAACGCGGCCGACGACCGACGTGGCTTCGGCAGTGACGGTGGTCATGTCTGTCTCTTTCGGTTGGTCTTATTTGCCCGACGCCAGGGCGTCGGCGCCGCCGACGATCTCGGCGATCTGCTGAGTGATCTCGGCCTGGCGAGCGTTGTTGCGCAGGCGGGTGTAGTCGGTGATGAGCTTGTCGGCGTTGTCGCTGGCCGACTTCATCGCCTTCTGGGTCGCGGCGTGCTTCGCAGCGGACGACTGGAGCAGCGCGTTGAAGATGCGGCTCTGGACGTACACCGGCAGCAGCGCGTCGAGCACCGTCTCGGGGTCGGGTTCGAATTCGTACAGCGGGTACACCGGCGACGTGGCGGCACTGTCGGCATCCGCTTCGACGACCTCGAGCGGCAGCAGTCGGACCGACTCGGGGGTCTGCGTCATCATGCTGACGAAACGGTTGTAGACGAGGTGGATCTCGTCGACGCCGCCGTCTTCGCCGCCCTGGGCGTAGGCGTCCAGAAGGGCACCCGCGACCTGTTCGGCGGTGCTGAAGTGCGGGGTGTCGGTGTCGCCCGTCCACTCCCCTGCGGCACGCATGCGTCGGAACTGGAAGTACCCGACGGCCTTGCGGCCGATGAGGTAGTAATCCACTTCCTTGCCCTGCGAGCGCAGCAGCTCGGCCACCTCGAGACCCTCACGGAGGATCTGCGAGTTGAACGCGCCGGCGAGGCCGCGGTCGGAGGCGAAGATGACCACCGCGGAGCGGCGGATCGTCTCGCGCTCGGTCGTCAGCGGGTGCTCGACGTCGGAGTGGGTCGCCACCGCGGAGACGGCACGCGTCACGGCCCGCGCGAAGGGAGAGGACGCGCGGACGCGACCCATCGCCTTCTGAATGCGCGAAGCCGCGATGAGCTCCATCGCCTTCGTGATCTTCTTGGTCGTCTGAGCAGAACTGATCTTCTGCTTGTAGACCCGGAGTTGTGCGCCCATAAGTGTGTCGTCCTCCGCGTCAGGCGCGGCGGCCCTTGACGATCTGCTCCTGGTTCACGTCTTCGGCCCCCGCGGCAGCGACATCTTCGCGGCCCGGCTTGTTGATCGCCTGGCCCTTGCCGCCCTGGAACTCGAGCACGAACTCGTCGACCACCGTCTCGAGCTCGGCGACGATGTCGTCGCTGAGCACGTTGGTGTCGCGCAGCTTCTGCAGGATCGACGTGCTGCGGCCGAGGTAGTCGAGCAGATCGCGCTCGAAACGCAGGACGTCCTCGACCTCGATCGTGTCGAGCTTGCCGTTCGTGCCGGCCCAGATCGAGACGACCTGCTCCTCGACCGGGTACGGCGAGTACTGCGGCTGCTTGAGCAGCTCGGTCAGACGCGCGCCGCGGGCCAGCTGGCGACGCGAGGCGGCGTCGAGGTCTGAGGCGAACATCGCGAACGCCTCGAGCGACCGGTACTGGGCGAGTTCGAGCTTCAGCGTGCCCGAGACCTTCTTGATCGACTTCACCTGAGCGTCACCGCCGACGCGCGACACCGAGATGCCCACGTCGACCGCGGGACGCTGGTTCGCGTTGAAGAGGTCCGACTGCAGGAAGATCTGGCCGTCGGTGATCGAGATCACATTCGTCGGGATGTAGGCCGAGACGTCGTTGGCCTTCGTCTCGATGATCGGCAGACCGGTCATCGAGCCCGCACCGAGCTCGTCCGAGAGCTTCGCGCAGCGCTCGAGCAGACGCGAGTGCAGGTAGAAGACGTCGCCGGGGTACGCCTCGCGGCCCGGCGGACGACGCAGCAGCAGCGAGACGGCACGGTAGGCCTCGGCCTGCTTCGACAGGTCGTCGAAGATGATCAGGACGTGCTTGCCCTCGTACATCCAGTGCTGACCGATGGCCGAGCCGGTGTAGGGGGCGAGGTACTTGAAGCCCGCGGGGTCGGATGCCGGAGCCGCCACGATGGTGGTGTACTCCATGGCGCCGGCCTCTTCGAGCGCGCCCTTCACCGAGGCGATGGTCGAGCCCTTCTGGCCGATGGCGACGTAGATGCAGCGGACCTGCTTGTTGACGTCGCCCGACTCCCAGTTCGCCTTCTGGTTGATGATCGTGTCGATCGCGATCGCCGTCTTGCCGGTCTGGCGGTCGCCGATGATCAGCTGACGCTGACCGCGGCCGACCGGGATCATCGCGTCGATCGCCTTGATGCCGGTCTGCATCGGCTCGTGCACGCTTTTGCGCTGCATGACGCCGGGCGCCTGCAGCTCCAGGGCGCGGCGGCCGACGGTCGCGATCTCGCCGAGACCGTCGATCGGGCTGCCGAGCGGGTCGACGACGCGACCGAGGTATCCCTCGCCGACGCCGACCGAGAGCACCTCGCCGGTGCGGGTGACCTTCTGGCCGGCCTGGATGCCCGCGAAGTCACCGAGGACGACGACGCCGATCTCGTTCTCGTCGAGGTTCTGCGCGAGGCCCTCGACGCCGTTATCGAAGCGGACGAGCTCGTTCGCCATGACGCCGGGCAGACCCTCGACGTGGGCGATTCCGTCGGCCGCGTCGACGACGGTGCCGACCTCGGTCGCGGCGGCCCCGGTGGGCTCGTACGCGGCGACGAAGTCTTTCAGCGCGTCACGGATGACATCCGGGCTGATGGACAGTTCTGCCATGGTGTTCCTTCGGTCCTGAGTCTGTGGGTCCGGATGCGTCCGGCCGGTCCGCCCCAGCGGGCGGGAAGTGGGTCAGCCCGCCAGTCGCTGGCGGAGATCGGAGAGGCGGGAGGCGACGGTGGCGTCGATGACGTCGTCGCCGATCTCGATCCGCAGCCCGCCCACGACCGCGGGGTCGACGAGCAGGTTGAGCGACACGACGGTGCCGTAGCGGCTCGAGAGCGTCTCGGTCAGTCGTACCCGCTGCTGATCGCTCAGCGGTGCGGCCGCGCGGACCGTCGCCACGACGCGACCCCGCTGGCTCGAGACGATGCGGATGGCGCGGTCGAGGAGCTGGCGAACCCGACGCTCCCGCGGCCGCTGCACGATCGCCGAGGCGATCAGACGCGTCGCCGCGCTGGCGCGACCATCGAGCAGGCGCTCGACGAGCGCGCCCTTCGACGCGTTGTCGCCGAGACGGCTGCCCAGCGCGAGCTCCAGGTCGGGGTTCGCCGCGACCGTGTGGAGCACGCCGAACAGCTCGTTCTCGACGTCGCCGGTGTCGGCGACGGCGGCCACGCGGATCGCGAGCTCCTCGACGGCGTCGACGAAGTCGTCGACCGACGACCACCGCTGCGCGACAGCCGTCCGCAGCAGAGACACGGCCTGCGGGCTGAGGGTCGATCCGAACACACCGGAGACGACCGCGTCGCGGGCCTGCGGCGACGCCGCCTTGTCCGTCAGCGCGCCGCTCAGCTGCGACGAGTCCGCCAGAGCCCGCGCGGCGACGAACAGCTCGCCGGACACGTCGAGCGTCAGCCCGCCGGTCTCGCCGACGGCTGCCGTCGTCGCGGCGAGTGCCTGAGTGGTCGCGCTGCCCATCAGTTCGACGCCTTCTCGGAGGTCTCGAGCTCGGCGAGGAAGCGGTCGACGACGGCCTGGGCCTTCGCGTCGTCCGACAGGGTCTCGCCGATGACGCCGCCGGCGAGGTCGAGTGCGAGCGTGCCCACCTCGCTGCGGAGCGAGACTGCCGCGGCCTGGCGCTCGGCTTCGATCTGGGTGTGGGCCGCGGCGGTCAGGCGCTCGGCCTCGGCCGAGGCGTTCTGCTTGGCGTCGCTGACGATCTTGCGACCGTCCTCGCGCGCCGCGTCGCGGATCTCGCCGGCTTCCTTGCGGGCCTCGGCGAGCTGGGCGGTGTACTCCTCGAGCGCCGCCTCAGCAGCACGCTGGGCCTCGTCCGCCTTCGCGATGTTGCCCTCGATGGCGGCGCTGCGCGCGTCGAGCACCGTGTTCAGGCGCGGCAGCGCGTAGCGCACGACGACGAAGATGATGACGACGAAGCACACCGCCGACCAGATGATGTCGTAGTACGCCGGAAGGATCGGGATCTGGTCCGATCCCCCCTCCTCCGCGGCAAGCGTGACAAGAGCCTTCAGCATCCTGTCTCCTTATCTGTGGGTCGCGGTCGGGATCAGAGCGCGCCGAAGATGAACGGCGTGACGATGCCGATCAGCGCGAGGATCTCGATGAACGCGACACCGATGAACATGGTGCTCTGCAGGCGGCCGGCGAGCTCGGGCTGACGGGCGGTCGACTCGATGGTCTTGCCGATCATGATGCCGAGGCCGATGGCCGGGCCGATGGCCGCGAGGCCGTAGCCGACGGTCGCGATGTTTCCGGTGACGGCGGCAAGAACAGTCGTAGCGTCCACTGGATTTTTCCTTTCGTAGGGCGAGCAGCCGGGTGGCTGATCGTCAGTGCTCTTCGGCGACAGCGAGCTGGATGTAGACCGCGGTCAGGATCGTGAAGACGTATGCCTGGAGGATCGAGACGAAGATCTCGAAGATCGTGAAGGCGAAGCCCATCGCGAGCGTTCCCGCGGCGAGGGGGGTGAAGGCGTTGAGGCCCATCAGGAAGAACTGCGTCGCCGAGAAGAACAGCACGAGCATGAGGTGGCCGACCATCATGTTCAGCAGGAGTCGCAGGAAGAGCGAGACCGGCCGGGCGATGAAGGTCGAGATCAGCTCGACGAGGGCGATGATGGGCAGGAGGTAGATCGGCACGCCGCTCGGCACGAGCGAGTTCTTGACGAACCGGCCGACACCGTGGCGCTTGATACCCGCGTAGATGAACATGACGTAGGCCACGATCGCGAACACCAGCGGAGCGCCGGCGACCGACGTCCCCGGGATGTTCGCGAAGGGGATCACGCCGGTCAGGTTCATGAACAGGATCGTGAAGAACATCGCGGTCAGCAGCGGCAGGAACCGCCGGCCGTCCTTCTCGCCGAGCACCTGGTACACGACCTGCTCGCGGACGAACCCGAAGCCGAACTCGACGATGCTCTGGAAGCGGCCCGGAACGACGGAGAGTCGCCGGGTGCCCAGCACGAGGAAGAGGACCAGCAGCGCAGTCGCGATGACCTGCAGCATGCTGATGCGCGTGAATTCGAAGGGGGTTCCCTCGAACAGCAGCGCCGGCGGGAAGAAGTCGGAGATGGACGGCGGATGGAACTCGTTGTCCGATGCCGCCAGTGCGACAATCGTCGTCGCTTGAGTCAACGTGTTGGCTCCAGCTTCTCGGGCCAGCCGTGACTAGCTCGGTGAGGGTCAGAAGAGAACAACTCCAGCGGGGCCTCAGTGTCGCCACTGCCCACCAGCCGCAGAGTGTACTCCCACACTATCAAACCTTCACCGTCTTCCTAATCGGTCGGCCGATCATTCCTGGTCCCGCAGCGACTCCGCGGTCGGAAGGGTGACGTCCGATGCCCCCGAGAGCCGCATCCGGCTGAGGACGACCATGTCGACGGCGAGCGAGGCGACGGCGGCGACGATGACGGCCAGGGCGAAGATGCCGCGCACGAGCCAGTCGACCTGGAACAGGACGAGCAGGGCGATGATCACCAGCACGAACTTGAGCAGCCAGCCGCCCAGCACCACCGCGAAGAAGATCTGCAGCCACTGCGGGTGTCCGTACCAGCGGTTGCCGAGAAGGATGCTGAGCGCGGTGAAGGCCGGGAAGATGACCCCGACGAGGGCGCCGAGCGCGCCGCTGGCCGCGCCCTCGCCACCGGCGACGAAGAAGCCGATGAGCGCCATGACGCCCGCGATCACGAGGCCGACGCCGAGACCCCACAGAAGGGAGGCGCGCAGCAGCGGAGTGCTCGAGATGCTGTGGCGGCCCGACGGGTCGGGCGTGGAACGGGAGTCGGGGACGGGAGAAGTCACGGGACGGGCTCCTTCGGGATCGGGGCGGGTCGGGTGGGTCGGGCGGGGATGACGGTCACGACGATGCAGGCGATGACGCCGACCACCAGGAAGCCGGCGCCGAACAGGTAGTCGCCCGGCCAGGCGGCTGTCGTGCCGATGTACATCAGGAGCACGGAGAGGCTGACGATCGTGGTCCAGGCGTAGAAGACCAGCACGGCGTCACGGTCGCTGTGCCCCATGTCGAGCATGCGGTGGTGGAGGTGCTTCCGGTCGGGAGAGAACGGCGACTTGCCGCGCGACATGCGCCGCAGCACCGCCATGCCGAAATCGAGCAGCGGCAGGAGCACGACGACCACCGGCAGGAGGATCGGGATGAAGGCGCCGAGCAGCTGCGAGCGCCCGAAGACGTCGTTATCGCCGGTCGGCGGCACGAGGGTTCCGGTCACGAGGATGGCCGACGACGCCATCAGCAGGCCGATCATGAGCGCGCCGGAATCGCCCATGAAGAGCTTGGCCGGGTTCCAGTTGAGTGGCAGGAAGCCCGCGCAGACCCCGAGCAGGACGACGGCGAGGAACGACGCCAGGTTGCTGTAGCTGCTGCCGCCGAAGTCGCGTCCGAGCAGGTAGGTGTAGGTGAAGAAGACGCCGTTCGCGATGAGTGCGACGCCGGCGACCAGACCGTCGAGACCGTCGATGAAGTTGACGGCGTTCATCACGATCACGATCGAGAACACCGAGATCGTGAAGCTCGCGGCGCTGGAGACCACCGTCTGCCCGCCGATCGGGAGCGAGTACAGCTGCACTCCCCCGAAGCCCACGATGATGCCGGCCGCGAGGAACTGCGCGCCGAGCTTGATGAGCCAGTCGAGGTCCCACAGATCGTCGGCGACGCCCACGGCGACGATGAGGGCGGTCGCGCCGAGGATCGCCCAGATCGGCTCGGGCTCGGCCCAGAAGATCGCGAAGAACGGGATCTGCGACGACGTCAGGATGACGGCGGCGGCCCCGAGGAACATGCCGACCCCGCCGAGGCGGGGCGTCGGCGTCTTGTGCACGTCGCGCTCGCGGATGCCGGGGTACAGCTTGTACCGGAGGCTCACGCGCCACACCGCCCACGTCAGCCCGAAGGTCAGGAGGGCGGTCACGACGAAGGTGGCGAGGTACAGCCTCACGCGCTGCTGCCGGCCGGATCCGGGCCCGGCGTCCGGTTGGCCGCCTCCGGATGCTCCGGCTCGGCGTCGGGTTCGAGCAGATCGCCGAGGATGTCGCGGAGGGCCTCGCGGCTGACCGCGCCGTCTCGGAGGACGCGCACCGGCTGCGGGTCGGGTCCGACGAGCGGCGTCGCATCGATGATGGTCGAGGCGACGCCGGTGGCGACCACGCCGCCGTCGAGGTAGACCGAGACGCTGTCTCCCAGCATCCCGATCGCGTCGTCGATCGAGATGGCGGCCGGCTTGCCGGTGAGATTGGCGCTGGAGACGGCGAGCGGGCCGCACTCCTCGAGCAGCTCGAGGGCGAAACGGTCGGCGGGCATGCGGACCGCGACGGTGCCGTGCGTCTCGCCGAGGTCCCACGACAGCGATGGCTGTGCGGGGAGGACGATGGTCAGTCCCCCGGGCCAGAACGCCTCGACGAGGCGTTCGACCGGCTCGGGCACCTCGGCGACGAGCGCGCGCATCGTCGCGATCCCGGCCACGAGCACCGGCGGCGGCGACTGGCGTCCCCGCCCCTTGGCGGCGAGCAGCTTGGCGACGGCCGACGCGCTGAAGGCGTCGGCGGCGACGCCGTAGACGGTGTCGGTGGGCATGACGATGACGTCGCCGCGGCCGATGGCCTGGCGCGCCTGACGCATGCCGGGGAGAACCTGCGTCTCATCGCGGCAGTCGAAAACGGGAGACATGTCGGCCCCAGTCTACGGCGCCCGCGCCGCGGGTTCAGGAGCGGACGGCCGTCGTCGTCCGGTCGCGCATCGTCAGATCCGGGTGCGTCGCGGCCGCGGTCCAGCCGTCGCCGGTGAGGATGCCGCGGATCGCCGCCCCCTGCAGCTCGCCGTGTTCGATGACGATCGACCCGCCGGGGTGCACGAGGCGCTGCCCGACGCGCGAGAGCACGCGGACGACGTCGAGCCCGTCCGGACCGCCGTACAGGGCGGCCGGCGGATCGAACAGGCGCACCTCGGGATCGCGCGGAATCGCCTCGTCGGGCACGTACGGCGGATTCGAGACAAGCACCGACACCGTGCCGTCGAGCTCGGGGAAGGCGTGCTCGAGGTCGGCGAATGCGAGGTGGGCGTTCGGGGCGGCGACGGCGGCGAAGTTCCGCGTCGTCCAGGCGTACGCGTCGGCGGAGTTCTCGGCGGCGAACACCCGGGCGTGCGGCACCTCGGTGGCCAGCGCCAGGGCGATCGCCCCCGAGCCCGTGCCGAGGTCGACGGCGACGGGTTCCGGTGCCGCGACGGCGCGGAGGAGGTCGATGGCGATCTGCGCGACGATCTCGGTCTCGGGCCGCGGCACGAAGACCCCGGGTCCGACGTTCAGCTCGAGGTGTCGGAACGCGGCGGTGCCGGTCAGATGCTGCAGCGGCTCCCGCCGAGCCCGGCGCGAGACGAGGGCGCGGATGCGCTCGACCTGCTCACCCGCGACCCCGTCGCCGCGGAGGCGGGCAGCCGCGAGCTGCCCCCGTCCGGTCTCGAGGACGTGCGCGACGAGCAGGTCGGCATCGACCTCCGGGGTCGGCACGCCGGCGGCGGCGAGGACGTCCGCGGCCTCGCGCACGAGGGCGTCGAGTCGCAGGGCGGGATCGGCTGGGGTCGTCATGGGCGCCGACCAGCCTAGTCAGGCGGACGCATTCGTCACATTCAGCGCTCGCGCACACCCGCGACAATAGGCTGAAGCCGACTCCGGCCGCCCCGCGGCACCGCACGCAACTCCCGAAAGGCAGACATGTCCGATCCGGTCACCCACGGCATCCACCCCGACATCACCACCGCGTACGGCAACACCCCGCTGGTCCGCCTGAATCGTGTCAGCGAGGGCCTGCCCGGCACGATCCTCGCCAAGCTCGAGTTCTACAACCCCGCATCGTCGGTCAAGGACCGCCTCGGCATCGCGATCGTCGACGCCGCGGAGAAGGCCGGCGCACTGCAGCCCGGCGGCACGATCGTGGAGGGGACGAGCGGCAACACGGGCATCGCGCTCGCGATGGTCGGTGCCGCCCGCGGCTACCGCGTCATCCTCACCATGCCCTCGTCGATGTCGATGGAGCGCCGCCTGCTGCTGAAGGCCTACGGCGCGGAGCTCGTCCTCACCGACCCGTCCCTCGGTATGAAGGGCGCCGTGTCGGAGGCCGAGAAGATCGCCGCCGAGACGCCGGGCGCCGTGCTCGCGAAGCAGTTCGCGAACGAGGCGAACCCCGAGGTGCACCGCCGCACGACGGCCGAGGAGATCCTGCGCGACACCGACGGCCAGGTCGGCTACTTCGTCGCCGGCATCGGCACGGGCGGCACCATCACGGGTGTCGGACAGGTCCTGAAGGAGCGCGTGCCCGACGCGAAGGTCGTGGCCGTCGAGCCGAAGGACTCCCCCCTCCTGACGGAGGGCAAGCCGGGTCCGCACAAGATCCAGGGCATCGGCCCGAACTTCATCCCGCCGATCCTCGATCAGGGGGTCATCGACGAGGTTCAGGACGTCACCTTCGACGATGCGATCCGCGTCGCACGCGAGGTCGCCACGAAGGAGGGCATCCTCGTCGGCATCTCCTCGGGCGCCGCCGTCTGGGCGGCCCTGCAGGTTGCTGCCCGTCCCGAGGCCGAGGGCAAGAACATCGTCGTGATCATCCCCTCGTTCGGTGAGCGCTACCTCTCCACGCCGCTGTTCGAGGGCCTGCGCGAAGACTGATGATGAGCCTGGGAGCACGCATCCGCGAAGACCTGGCCGCCGCGAAGCTGCGGGACCCCGCGGCGCGCAGCGGTCTGGAGATCGCGCTGCTGTATCCCGGGCTGCACGCCGTGTGGTCGCACCGTGTCATGCACCGGCTGTGGCTCCGGCGCGCGCGCTTCCTCGCGCGCGCCGGGTCGCAGCTCACCCGGCTGGTCACCGGGGTCGAGATCCACCCTGGCGCAACGATCGGCCGCCGGTTCTTCATCGACCACGGGATGGGTGTCGTCATCGGCGAGACCGCCGTGGTCGGCGACGACGTGATGCTCTATCACGGCGTCACGCTCGGCGGTCGCACCCGTCACGCCGGAAAGCGGCATCCGACCCTCGGGGACGGCGTCGCCGTCGGGGCCGGCGCGAAGATCCTCGGCCCGATCACGATCGGCGCGGGCAGCGTCGTGGGGGCGAACGCGGTCGTCACGAAAGACGCACCCGCGGACTCGGTGCTCGTCGGGGTGCCCGCGCGCCCGCGCGCCCGCCGCGAGGGCGAGGACACCCGCGCGATCCTGACCGCCCCCGAGTACCACATCTGACTCCCCCGCCCGCCGTTGCCCCGTCGACTCGCCGCAAACAGCGGGTGCGGGGGCCGTCGGACCAGCAGAATCTGGCGAGTCGACGGATGAGGGCGAGGGATCAGTCCTCGGCGAGGGCGGCTAGACGAGCCTCTTCGTCGGCGGCGATGCAGCTCTCGACGATCGGGGCGAGAGCGCCGTCCATCACCTGATCCAGGTTGTAGGCCTTGTACCCCGTGCGGTGATCGGCGATGCGGTTCTCGGGGAAGTTGTAGGTGCGGATGCGCTCCGACCGGTCCATGCCCCGGATCTGCGAGCGACGGGCGTCGGATGCCGCGGCATCCCGCTCCTCCTGCTGCTTCGCCAACAGCCGGGCACGGAGCACGCGCATGCCCGCCTCGCGGTTCTGCAGCTGACTCTTCTCGTTCTGCATCGACACGACGATGCCGGTCGGGACATGGGTGATCCGCACGGCGGAGTCGGTCGTGTTGACGGACTGACCACCCGGCCCGGACGAGCGGAAGACGTCGATCTTGAGATCATTCGGATCGATGTGGATCTCTTCGGGCTCGTCCACCTCGGGGAAGACGAGCACGCCCGTCGTAGAGGTGTGGATCCGCCCCTGCGATTCGGTGGCCGGCACCCGCTGGACGCGGTGCACGCCGCCCTCGTACTTGAGGTGAGCCCACACGCCCTGGGCGGGGTCCGACGAGGATCCCTTGATCGCCACCTGAACGTCCTTGTAGCCGCCCAGATCGGACTCGTTGCGCTCCAGGAGCTCGGTCTTCCAGCCCTTCGAGGCGGCGTACTGCACGTACATCCGCAACAGGTCGGCGGCGAACAGCGCCGATTCGGCGCCGCCCTCCCCCTGCTTGATCTCCATGATCACATCGCGTGCGTCATCGGGATCACGCGGGATCAGCAGGCGGCGGAGCTTCTCCTGGGCCGCCTGCAGGCCCTCCTCGAGGGCCGGCACCTCGGCGGCGAAGGCATCGTCCTCGCGCGCGAGCTCGCGAGCCGCGTCGAGGTCGTCGGATGCCGCGACCCACGCGTCGTGGGCCGCGACGATCCGCGAGAGCTCGGCGTAGCGCCGGTTGACGCGCTTCGCTCGGGCCGCGTCGGCGTGCACCGCGGGGTCGGAGAGCTCCTCCTGCACCGCGCGGTGCTCGTCGATCAGCGCCCGGACGGACTCGAACACGATCAGCGGATGCAGTTCTCGTGCCCGTTGCCGTGGCCGCCGCCGGCAGCGGGGATCGACTTCTGCATCTGCACGAGGAACTCCACGTTCGACTGCGTCTCCTTGAGCTTGTCGAGGATGACGCCGAGTGCGTGCTGCTGGTCGAGGCCTGCGAGCGCGCGGCGGAGCTTCCAGGTGATCTTGACCTCGTCGGCCGAGAGCAGCATCTCCTCGCGACGCGTCGACGACGCGTTGACGTCGACGGCGGGGAAGATGCGCTTGTCGGCGAGCTGGCGCGACAGGCGCAGCTCGCTGTTGCCGGTGCCCTTGAACTCCTCGAAGATGACCTCGTCCATCTTGGATCCGGTCTCGACGAGCGCCGTCGCGAGAATCGTCAGCGAGCCGCCGTTCTCGATGTTGCGCGCGGCGCCGAAGAAGCGCTTGGGCGGGTACAGCGCGGAGGCGTCGACGCCACCGGTCAGCACACGACCCGAGGTCGGGGCCGACAGGTTGTAGGCACGTCCGAGGCGCGTGATGGAATCGAGCAGCACGACGACGTCGCGGCCGAGCTCGACGAGGCGCTTCGCGCGCTCGATGGCGAGCTCGGCGACCGTCGTGTGGTCCTCGGCGGGGCGGTCGAACGTCGAGGCGATGACCTCGCCCTTCACCGTGCGCTGCATGTCGGTGACCTCTTCGGGGCGCTCGTCGACGAGCACGACCATGAGGTGGACCTCGGGGTTGTTGTGCGCGATGGCGTTCGCGATCTGCTGCAGGACGATCGTCTTGCCCGCCTTCGGCGGTGCCACGATGAGGCCGCGCTGTCCCTTGCCGATCGGCGCGACGAGGTCGATGATGCGCTGAGTGAGCTTCTCGGGACCGGTCTCGAGACGCAGCCGCTCCTGGGGGTACAGGGGCGTGAGCTTGCCGAACTCGACGCGCGTCGCGGCATCGTCGACCGACAGGCCGTTGATCGAGTCGACCTTCACGAGCGCGTTGTACTTCTGGCGCCCGGACTGCTCACCCTCGCGCGGCTGCTTGATCGCGCCGACGACGGCGTCGCCCTTGCGGAGGTTGTACTTCTTGACCTGGCCGAGGGAGACGTAGACGTCCTGCGTGCCGGGGAGGTATCCGGTCGTGCGCACGAAGGCGTAGTTGTCGAGCACGTCGAGCACGCCCGCGATCGGAACCAGGACGTCGTCCTCGTTGATCTCGGTCTCGAACTCGTCGCCGCCACCGGTCTGGCCGCGGCGCTTGTTGCGCTGACGGCCCCGTCCGTTCCCGGCGTTGTCGTCGTCGTCGGCCGGGCCGTTCTGGTTCTGACCCTGGTTGCCGTTCTGCTGGCCCTGGTTGCCGTTCTGCTGGCCCTGGTTGCCGTTCTGCTGGCCGCCGGCGGAACCGCCCTGGCCGTTCTCCTTGTTGCGGTTGCGGTTTCGGCTCCGACTGCGGCTCCGGCTGCGGCCGGTCGACTCACCCTCGCCCGCCTCGGCGCCGGGGGCGCTGTCGTCGGAGTCGGACCCCGATGCGGTCGTGCTCTCGTTCTCGGCCGAGGTCTCAGCGTCCGACACGGTCTCGGGAGCGGCCTCAGCGGCCTCAGCGGCGGCGGGCGTCGTCTCGGCGGCGGGAGCTGCGTCGTCGGCGGCGTCGACGGCCGCGTCCTTCTTGGCGTTCCGGCCGCGGCCGCGGCCGCGCGCCGGCTTCTTCGGCGCCTCCTCGGCGGCCGGCGCATCCTCGGCGGCGGGCGCGTCCTCAGCGGCGGGAATCTCGGCAGCCGCGGTCTCGGCGGCGGCGGCGGGAGCCTCGGAGGCGGGAACCTCGGCAGCCGCGGTCTCGGCGGCGGGAGCCTCGGCGGTGGGCGAAGCGTCCGCGGCATCAACGGGCTTCTCGGCGGGGACGTCGGTGCTCTTCGCGCGACGGGGTGCACGCTTGCGCGGCGCCTTGACGGGCTTCTCGGCCTCGACGGCGGGGGCGTCGGCCTCGACGGCGGGGGCGGCGTCCTCGACGGGTGCGGCCGCGGTCTCCTCGACCGGCGCGGCGGCCTCGGGCGCCGTCTCCTCGGCGGGAGCGGAGTCGACGCTCTCAGCCGCGGTCGTGTCGTCGACGATGGTCTCGTCGGCGGCGGGGACGTCGACGGTCTCGTCGACGGTCGGGTTCTCGGAGTTGGACTCCACGAGTTCTCCTCTTGCACAGTGGATGTGGCAGAACCGCGTCCGACCCCGTCCACGGCGGGCGTCATCGCACCTGGCACGCTCTTCCGGCTGGACGCGCGGGGCGTGGATCAGGTGTGTTCGCGGTGATTCGCAGAATTGCGACGGAGGCTCAGATCACGGTGACGTGGAACCCTCCGTATGGTCCCTCACCATACCACCCCGCACATCGACGGCGAGCATGCGTGCGTCCCACGGCGTTTCCGTGATATCAGCGGCGATCTCGGCCGCGAGGAGGCGGCGTCCGGGACCGTCGGCGAGCACGAGCACACTGGGTCCCGCACCCGAGACGACGGCCGCGAAACCTTCCGCGCGCAGCGCACGGACGAGCCGATCGGTCTCGAGCATCGCCTGAGCCCGGTACGACTGGTGCAGCTTGTCCTCGGTGGCCGCGAGCAGGAGGTCGGGGCTCTGCGTGAGCGCCGCGATCAGCAGCGCCGAGCGCGAGAGGTTGAAGACGGCATCCTCGCGCGTGACCTGCAGCGGAGCGAGTCCGCGGGCGACCGACGTCGACATCGTGAACTCGGGAACGAACACGAGGGGCGCGACACCGCGGTGCACGAGGAGCTTCTTGTGCTGCGGGCCGCGCTCGTCGACCCACGCGATCGTCAATCCGCCGAACAGCGCGGGCGCGACGTTGTCGGGGTGGCCTTCGAGCTCGGTCGCGAGGCGCAGCAGGGCGTCCTCGCCGATCTCGACCTCGCCCGCGAGAAGGCCCTTGGCGGCGAGCAGCCCCGCGACGACGGCCGCACCGGACGAGCCCAGGCCCCGGCCGTGCGGGATCGCGTTCACCGCCTCGAGACGGATGCCGGGAAGCGTCCGGCCGAACGCCTCGTACGCGTACGCCATCGCGCGCACCACCAGGTGCGACGCATCCGTCGGCACATCGTCCGCGCCTTCGCCCGAGACGGCGATCTCGAGGCCGGGCCGGTCGAGCTGGGTCACGATCAGCTCGTCGTACACGCTCAGCGCGAGACCGAGGGTGTCGAAACCGGGGCCGAGGTTGGCGCTCGTCGCCGGCACCCGAACCGCGACCGATCGGGTCACGCCGACGCCTGCGGTGCGAGCTCGAGGACGGAGGCGACCTCGCTCGTGGTGGCGTCGACGACGATGGGCTCGGCGTCGGTCCCGTCGGGGTTGCGCAGCGCCCACTGCGGATCCTTGAGGCCGTGACCGGTGACGGTCAGCACGACCTTCGCGCCCGCGGGCACGACGCCGGCCTCGGCACGATCGAGCAGGCCGGCCACCGAGATCGCGGAGGCGGGCTCGACGAAGACGCCGGCAGTGCTCGCGAGCAGCTTCTGCGCCGCGAGGATGCGGTCGTCGTCGATCGCGCCGAACCAGCCGTCGGTCGCGTCGCGCGCCTCGAGGGCGAGGTCCCACGAGGCCGGATTGCCGATGCGGATCGCCGTGGCGATCGTGTCGGGGTTCTTCACGACCTCGCCGCGGACGAGAGGCGCCGAACCGGCCGCCTGGAAGCCGAACATCCGCGGAACGCGGGTCGAGGCGCCGCGAGCGGACTCCTCGCGGTAGCCGCGCGAGTAGGCGGTGTAGTTGCCCGCGTTGCCCACCGGGATGAAGTGGAAGTCCGGCGCGTCGCCGAGCTGCGACACGACCTCGTACGCGGCGGTCTTCTGACCGTCGATGCGGTCGGGGTTGACCGAGTTCACCAGGTGCACCGGGTAGTTGTCGGCGAGCTCGCGCGCGATCTCGAGGCAGTCGTCGAAGTTGCCGCGGATCTGGATCAGCGTGCCGCCGTGCGCGACGGCCTGGCTCAGCTTGCCCATCGCGATCTTGCCCTCGGGAACGAGGACCGCCGCGGTGATCCCGGCATGCGCCGCGTAGGCCGCGGCCGAGGCGGAGGTGTTGCCGGTCGATGCGCAGATCACGGCCTTCGCACCGTGCTCGACGGCGCGCGAGAGAGCGACCGTCATGCCACGGTCCTTGAACGAGCCCGTCGGGTTCATCCCTTCGAACTTCACCCAGACGTCGGCACCGGTGATGCGCGAGAGCTCGCGGGCGTGCACGAGCGGCGTGCCGCCCTCGCCCAGGCTCACGACGGTCGACGCGTCGGTGACGTCCAGCCGGTCGGCGAACTCGCGCAGGACTCCCTGCCAAACATGTGCCATGTCAGTCTCCTTCCACCCGCAGCACCGAGACGACCCGCTGGACCACGCCGCTCGCACCGAGTGCGTCGACGGTGTCGCTGAGGTCCTGCTCGCGTGCCGTGTGGGTTCCGATCACCAGGCGCGCCGTCTGCGCGTCGTCTCCGGTGACGATGGTCTGTTCGAGCGTCGCGATCGACACGCGCCCGTCGCTGAGGACGCCCGCGACGGCCGCGAGAACGCCGGGGCGATCCTCGACCTCGAGCGTGATCTGGTAGCGGGTCACGACGTGCCCGATCGGCACGACCGGGAGATTCGCGCGCGTCGACTCCCCCACTCCGACCCCGCCGGCGATGTGTCGGCGCGCGGCCGAGACGACATCGCCCAGAACGGCGGATGCGGTCTGCACGCCGCCGGCGCCGGCTCCGTAGAACATGAGGTCGCCCGCGGCCTCGGCCTGCACGAACACGGCGTTGTTGGCGCCGTGGACGCTCGCCAGCGGATGCTCGCGCGGAACGAGCGCGGGGTACACCCGCACCGAGATCGACTCGCCCGACGGCGAGACCTCGGCATCGGCGAGGCGCTCGCACACCGCGAGCAGCTTGATGACGTAGCCGGCCTTGCGGGCGGCATCCATCATGTCGGCGTCGATCCGCGTGATGCCCTCGCGGTGCACCGCGCTCAGCGGCACGGCGGTGTGGAAAGCGAGCGAGGCGAGGATGGCCGCCTTCTGCGCCGCGTCGTAGCCCTCGACATCGGCGGTCGGGTCGGACTCGGCGTATCCCAGCGCCTGCGCGTCGGCGAGCACGTCGGCGAAATCGGAGCCCTCGCGGTCCATGCGGTCGAGGATGTAGTTCGTCGTGCCGTTGACGATGCCCATGATGCGCTGGACGCGGTCGCCGGCGAGCGAATCGCGCAGCGGTCGGATGATGGGGATCGCACCGGCGGCGGCGGCTTCGTAGTAGATCGACGCGCCCACCTGGTCGGCCGCCTCGAAGAGCTCCGGCCCGTGAGTGGCGAGGAGGGCCTTGTTCGCCGTCACGATGTCGGCTCCGGCGCCGATCGCCTGCAGGATGCTGGTCCGCGCCGGCTCGATGCCGCCCATGAGTTCGATGACGATGTCGGCCCCGACGAGCAGCGGCTCCGGGTCGGTCGTCAGCAGCTCGCGCGGCAGGTCGACGTCGCGCCGCGCATCGAGGTCGCGCACCGAGATGCCGACGAGGTCGAGGGCGGCTCCGGCCCGATCGGCGAGCTCGTCTCCGTGCTTGAGCAGCAGCGCGGCGACCTGCGAGCCGACGGCGCCGGCTCCGAGCAGGGCCACGCGCAGGCGGCGGTAGTCCGTCATTCGGCTCCTTCGGTGAGGATGCCCGCGTCGCGCGCGAGCAGATCGTCGATCGTCTCGCCGCGCACGATCACCCGGGCGAGGCCGTTCGAGACCGCGACGACGGGCGGGCGGGGGACGTAGTTGTAGTTGCTCGCGAGCGAGAAGCAGTATGCGCCGGTCGCCGGCACGGCCAGCAGGTCGCCCGGGGCGACGTCGCCGGGCAGGTACTCGGCGTCGACGACGATGTCGCCCGACTCGCAGTGGCGGCCGACGACGCGCGTCAGGGCGGCCGGCTCGGCACTCGTGCGGCTCGCGATGCGCGCCGAGTACGCGGCACCGTAGAGCGCCGGACGCGCGTTGTCGCTCATGCCGCCGTCGACGCTGACGTACAGCCGCGTCAGATCGTCGGCGACCCGCACCGCTTTGGTCGTGCCGACCTCGTAGAGCGTGATGCCCGCTCGGCCGACGATCGCGCGACCGGGCTCGAATGCGAGGATCGGGAGCGGGATGCCGCGCTCGGCGCACTCGCGAGCGACGGCGTCGACGATACCGTCGGCGAGGTCCTCGATGTCGGTGGGGTCGTCGACGCTCGTGTAGGCGATGCCGAAGCCTCCGCCGAGGTTCAGGACGGGGACGTCACCGCCGGTCAGCAGGCGCGCGTGGACCTCGACGAGTCGCGAGGCGGACTCGGCGAAGCCCGCGGTGCCGAAGATCTGCGAGCCGATGTGGCAGTGCAGACCCAGGAAGCGCAACGACGGCAGTTCGCGGATGCGGGCGACCACCGCGTCGGCGTCGGTCAGAGCGAATCCGAACTTCTGATCTTCGTGCGCCGTCGCGAGGAAGTCATGGGTCTCGGCGTGGACGCCGCTGTTGACGCGGACCAGCACGGGCTGGACGGCGCCGCGCTCCGCGGCGATCTCGGCGAGGCGGTCGATCTCGACGAGGCTGTCGACGATCACGGAGCCGACGCCGAGCTCGACGGCGCGAGCGAGCTCGACGCGCGACTTGTTGTTGCCGTGGAGGCCGATCCGCGCGGGGTCGGCACCGGCGGCGAGGGCGACGGCGAGCTCCCCGCCCGTCGCGACGTCGACCGCGAGTCCTTCCGCGGTGACCCAGCGGACGACCTCGGTGCTCAAGAAGGCCTTGCTCGCGTAATAGACGCGCGCGGTCGTGCCATGGCGCTCGGCGGCGGCGTCGAACGCGGCGCGCACCCGGCGGGCCTGCGCCATGACGGCATCCTGGTCGAAGACGTAGAGCGGAGTGCCGAACCGCTGCGCGAGGTCGGTGACCGGGGCGCCGCCGATGGTCAGCACTCCGTCGTCGCCGCGAGCGGCTTCGGGCGGCCACACGGCCTCGACGAGCGCATTCGCATCGTCGGGGACGAGGAGCCATTCCGGCACGGCGGGGCGGACGTCGGACGCGGACACGGGAGCACCAATCGGGAAGAGCGTTTCGACCGTCCGGCAGACGGGGCCGCGACGGTGCCGCCAGTCTAGGACACACCCTGCACCGGCCTCGTCCGCGTGACGTCCGGCGACCTCGCTGCGATCTTCTTCTCACTGCGCTCGCACGACCCTCGGGCGGGGTGGGATGTCAGAAGGGTGGCGGGGGTTCGGGTGGCGGCCGGTCCGCGACGAACTCGGGGGTGAAGCACACCGACGGGACCGGGAGATCCTCCCGGTAGCCCCGTCCCGTCGGGGACGTCCACTGGATCACCCCGCCACCGAGCTGGACCACGAGCCAGTCGGCGAACTGCTTCATCGAGTGGTGCCGTTGGCACAGGCTGCACAGGTTCGACTCGCACGTCGGCCCGCCGAGGGCGTGGTCGATGGAATGGTCGAGTTCGCAGCGGATCGCGGGCAGGTGGCATCCCGGCCACCGGCAGTGCCGGTCACGGGCTTGCAGCATCCTCCGCAGTGCCGCGGGTGGTCGGTACTGGTCCACGTGCGTCACGGTCTTGGTGGTCGCGTCGAGGGAGACCCGGTCCCACAGGGTGGCGTCTCCGGCGAGGGTCCGGGCGGTGTCGGCGTCGATGAGTCCGGCGCCGACGAGCTCCGCGGCACGGTCGTCCTTGCCGGAGAGGGTGTCGGCCGTCACAACGAGCTGCACCCGGGCGCGGATCGCGCCGAGCGAGGTCTTCCCATCGACACCGTGCGTGGGGTCTATTGCGGGTCCGCCGGTGAGGCCGAGATCGCACAGCACGTCCGCCCGAACCTGCTGGCGGGTGCGGGTGTCGGGCTCGTGTTCATCACCTGCGGCCCGCGCTTCGGCGGCTGCTTCCTTCGCGGCGTCGATCGTCGACACGGCCATCTGGTTGAGCCGGTCATCGATCGCGAGCAGCAGGGTGGTCGCCCCGCGCAGGGTGAGCTCGGACATCCCGTCGCCGAGGTCCCGCAGGTACACACCCCGGTCGGCCACAGCGGCTTTGTGACGTTCCGTGAACGTCCGGGCCGTGAAATGCTGCGCCAACGACTCCAACGCCGGATGCACCCGCGCCGGGACATCGCGTTCCGCGACGGCGATCGCGGCTTCCTGCCACTCGTCGTGGTTCTCGTCGGGGATGTTCCGACCCAGCTTCACCACATCGTCGACATGCTTGGCCGTCAGCCGGCCGTCCTCCCACGCGACCAGGACGAGCGGGTTCGCATCGACGATCTCCAGCGCCCGGCCGATCTCGTTCTGCACCCGCCGGTCCCCGCACCGCGCGATCGCCGCGAACTCCGCCGCCACCGCCCGGAGCTGCATGTCCGTCTCGCGGCCGAGCAGTCCGTTCCGGCGGGACATCGACAGGGCTTCACGGCCGAGGACGGCGAGTTTGCGCAGGTGCGCGATCTCCGCGGCATCCCGAGCCCGCAACACCTCCACAGCGCCGTCGAGTTCGGCGCGGATGCGCGCCCACGACTCCTCGTCGCTGCTCGATCGGTTCGTCCCCATGTACTACATCGTGCCATCCGGCACCGACGCGACATGAGAACATAACCTCGATCTGTGGACAACTCACCGACGACATGGTCCGTGCGGGACCTGATCAGGGGCGTCGCTCTTCACTCACGCGCACCGAGCCGCGCAAGGGCCCGCTCGACGCGGGCTCTGCGCGTCGCGGGCGACGCTGCGGTGAGGATCGGATGCAGCAGCGAGTATCGCTCGGCCGAACCGAGCGCCGCGAACCGCTGCCCGGCCGTCGGCGAGAGGGCGAGCGCTGCCGCCAGATCGTCCGGGACCTGCGCGGTCGCCGGCCCGGCGTAGGCGCGTTCCCAGCGACCGTCGGCTCGTGCCCGCTCGATCTCGGCGTGCCCGCGCGGGCGCATCCGCCTCGCGTCGATCAGCGCCGCGACGATCTCGACGTTGCGCCGCGACCAGATCGAGCGGGCACGGCGCGGCGTGTACATCTGCAGGAAGGTCGATGCGTCGCGGGCATTGCGCCGACCGTCGATCCAGCCGCTGCAGAGCGCTTCGTCGAGCGCCTCCGCATATGTGAGCGAGGTCGGATCGGTGACGCCCTTCTTGGCCAGGACGAGCTGCACACCGTCGGAGACGTGCTCGTTCACATCGAGCCAGGCGCGCCACGCGGCGCGGTCGGCGACGATCAGCGGCGTCGGTGATGCTTCGGTCATCTGCGACTCCTCGCTTGTAGCCTGGCGCAGGAGGTCGCCATGGGCAACGACGGAACGCATCGAGCCGGGCTCGACGAGCGGATCGGCGCGCTCAAGGAGCGCATCTACGCCACGGTCACCGGGCTCGCGATCCTGGCCGGGCTCTACACCGCCGAGCACGTGACGGCGGGCGAGTCGATCTTCGCGCTCGCGGTCGGCATCTTCGCGATCGCGGCCGCCGGCTTCGTCGCGGAGGTCATCGCCCATCAGATCGGGCACCGCGCCTTTCCGCGCGGTCGCGAGCTGGCCGTCATGGGGCGCACGGCCGCGGTCGCTCTCGGCACGGCGTCGCTCCCCCTCCTGGCGCTGCTGCTGGCACTGTCCGGCGTTCTCACGCTGAACGCCGCCCTCCTCATCGGCATGGGCATCGACGCCTTCGTCCTCGTGGGGATCGTGCTGCTGGCGAGCGCGCGCTCGGGACTCAGCCTCGGGCAGCGGCTCGTGGCATCCACGCTGCTGCTCGCGCTGGTCGCAGCCGTCGCGATCGCACTGCTGCTCGCGCACGGCCACTGAGCGGTCCGCCGCCGGCGCAGGGGCGTACGCGAGCGGCGCGACCGCTCAGGCGCAGGTGCCGTTCGCCTGCAGGGCCGGATCGCGGATGATCGCACCGTCTACGTCGACCTCGGCCACCAGGGCGGCTCGCTCGACGCGGACCTCGCGCACAGTCAGTCCGGCGGGAAGCCGATCGCGGATGCAGATCGGATAGTCGCGGAGCACGGCATCCGCCGCCGAGCCGAACCGGTCGCGCAGCCCCTCCGTCGTCAGCTCCGCTCCCCCGATCCGGACGACCGCAGGCGTGAGGACGATGTCGCCGTCGACGGCGCTCGGCGTGAGATCGATGCCGAGCGGAACGGTCAGGGCGAACAGCGAGAGGTCCGCCTCCACCCGCACGTCCGGCGGCACGAGCGTCAGCCCCGCCTCGGGCACGCCCTCGACCTGGGCGAGCAGCGTCTGCAGCTGATCCTCGCCGAATGTGATGGTCGCCTCGGCCGAGCCGATGTCACCGGCATCCACGCGGATCGGCACGTCCCGCGCCCGCACCGACACGTCGGCGACCACGTCGCCGAGCGGAACCGCGTCGCTCGACACGTCGAGGCGATCGAGGCGGCCGCCGATGACCTGGGGCAGCACGGGCTCGTCGAATCCGACGTCGACCTGCTGGTCCTCGGGCAGGGCGAGCTGCGTGATGACCTGCTCGCGCACCGTGCGGGTCAGGATGTCGCGGGTGATGTGCTCGGCGACGAACCACGCCACGATCGCGAGGCCGACGACGATCACGATCGCGATCAGCCAGCCGATCCAGCCGCGGCGCCGCCTCGGCGAGGACGCGGGCGACGCGGCCTCCGGAAGCGGAAGCGTCGGCTGCGTCTGACCGCTCACGTCCGTCACATCCGCTCGGGCGCGCTGACCCCGAGGAGGTCGAGTCCGTTTCGCAGCACCTGACCCGTCGCGTCGTTCAACCACAGCCGCGTGCGGTGCAGGTCGGTGACCTCCTCGTCGCCGAGCGGCGTGACGCGGCAGTTGTCGTACCAGCGGTGGTAGAGGCTCGCGAGCTCCTCGAGATAGCGGGCGACGCGGTGCGGCTCGCGCAGCTCGGCCGCGAACGCGACGACGCGCGGGAACTCCTGCAGCGCGCCCAGCAGCGCCGACTCCGTCTCGTGGTCGAGCAGCTCGGGCGCGAAGGCATCGCGCGCGACGCCCGAGTCGGCCGCGTTGCGGGCGACGTTGTGCGTGCGCGCGTGGGCGTACTGGACGTAGAAGACCGGGTTGTCGTTCGTGCGCTTCTGCAGGACCTCGGGGTCGAGCGTGAGCGGCGAATCGGCGGGGTAACGGGCGAGCGAGTAGCGGAGCGCGTCGGTGCCGAGCCACTCGCGCAGGTCGTCGAGCTCGATGATGTTGCCCGCGCGCTTCGAGAGACGTGCGCCGTTGACCGACACGAGCTGCCCGATGAGCACTTCGATGTCCTTCTCGGGATCGTCGCCGGCGGCACCCGCGAGCGCCTTCAGCCGATGGACGTACCCGTGATGATCGGCGCCCAGCAGGTAGATCTTGTGCGCGAAGCCGCGGTCGCCCTTGTTCAGGTAGTACGCCGCGTCCGCCGCGAAGTATGTGTACTCGCCGTTGGAGCGGCGGATGACGCGGTCCTTGTCGTCGCCGAAGTCGGTCGTGCGCACCCACACGGCGTCGTCGAGGTCGAACACGTGGCCCTGCACCCGCAGCCGGTCGACGGCCTGGTCGACGAGGCTCGGTCCGCCGTCGGCCGGGGTGGCGTGCAGCAGCCGCTCGCTGAAGAAGACGTCGAAGTGGACGTTGAACTTCTCGAGCGAATCCTTCAGATCGGCCATCTGGAGCTCGTAGCCGAGGTCGAGCGAGACCTGCTCCTGCTCGTCCTGAGACAGATCGAGCAGATCGGGCCGGGCCGCGAGCACCCGCTGCGCGAGGTCGTCGATGTAGGCGCCGGGGTAGCCGTCCTCGGGGGTGGGCTCGCCCTTCGCGCTCGCGAGCACCGACCGGCCGAACCGCTGCATCTGCGCGCCCGCGTCGTTGATGTAGAACTCGCGCACGAGCTCAGCCCCGCTCGCCAGCAGAAGGCGCGCGATCGCGTCGCCGAGCGCGGCCCACCGGGTGTGACCGATGTGCATGGGGCCGGTGGGGTTCGCGCTGACGAACTCGAGGTTGATGCTGTTGCCGAGCTGGCTGTCGTTGCGGCCGAACTCCGGGCCCGCCTCGACGATCTCACGCGCGAGCGCGCCAGCGGCCGCGGCATCCAGTCGGATGTTGATGAACCCGGGACCGGCGACGTCGACGGATGCCACGCCCGGCGTCTCGGCGAGTGCGGCGGCGATCTCGGCGGCCAGCTCCCGCGGGTTGGTTCCGGCTGCCTTGCTGAGCTTCAGCGCGGCGTTGGACGCCCAGTCGCCGTGGTCGCGGTTCTTCGGCCGCTCGAACACGAAGTCGGCGGCGGTGAGGCCCTCGCCCGCACCGGGGCGTCGCGCCTCGAGGAGCGGGGCGGCGACGGACAGCAGGGCTTCGGCGAGGGCGTCGGGATTCATAGCCCGACAAGTCTACGGTCGCCGCCTCGCCCCGCGAGACGGCGACGGGGGCTCTCAGGCGATCGAGATGAGCTCGGCGGAATCATCCGCGGCGGGGTCGAACGACGGCCCGTCGGACGCGGCGTCCACGCGAAGGTGGGTGAGGGCGATGTTACCGCCGTAGTAGCTGAGGAAGGCGCAGTCGGCCGCGTCGCGTCCGGTGGCGATGCGGACGAGCCCGCGCCGGTTCGCCAGTCGCGTCGCGTCGATCGCATACCAGCATCCGTCCAGGTACGCCTCGGCGACGGCGTGGAAGTCCATGGGCCGCAGGCCCGGCGCATAGCAGGCGGCGTAGCGCGCCGGCACGTCGAGGGCGCGCAGCAGGGCGATGACGAGGTGAGCGTAGTCCCGGCAGACCCCGTGGCCGCTCGCGAGCGTGGTCACGGCCGAGTCGGTGCCGAGGCTGAGGCCCGGGCTGTAGCTCGTGCTCGCCGACACGTAGTCGCCCACGGCGGTGATGAGGTCGGCTCCGCTGAGACCGCGGAACTGCCGGCGCGCGTGGGCGAAGACCTCGTCGGACTGCGCATAGCGGCTCGGCCGGAGGTAGGTGATGGCGTCGAGCCCCGCCGAGGGCGGATCGGCACGAACGAGGCTGGGCGCGGCGTCGGGGACGACCGCGCGGTAGCGGACGGCGACCGTGCCCGGGACGCCGACGAGACGATGGATGCGGTTGCCCGCCGCATCCTCGATCTCCGTCGCCTCGAGCTCGGCGTCACCCACCGAGAAGGTCAGCCGCTCTTCGGCGACGGGCAGCCTGCGCGCAGCGGCGATCTGCAGGATCACGTCGACGGGACCGCTCATCTGGAGGTCGAGTTCAGCGGTCAGCAGGCGCGGCACCGGGTAATCCTCGCACGCGGCGGACGGGGCGGGCGCGCCCACGGCGATCCGGCCGCCGTGGGCGTCTCCCGAGGCGCGAGGTCCGCCCGAGCGGTCAGCGAGCGACGCCCGCGAGCCCGCCCGTCACCTGAGCCTGCGTGTCGTAGACGAGGCAGAGGATCTCACGGTCGCCGGCCTCCCAGCTGCCCTCGGTCGGCATGTAGTAGTCGAACTCCAGCACCGACTCCTCGTAGGCGGTGCCGACGAACGGCGTGAAGGCGTCGTAGCAGATCTGGTCGGCTTCGGCCCCGACGGCCTCGGCGCCGGGGAACTCGTCGCCCGAGAGGTCGGCGGAGTGGAACACCTCGTAGTCGTGCGGCTCGCCGCACGGCACCGTCGGGGTGTCGGTGACCTCGGTGGCGGAACCCGCGTCGAGCAGGCAGTCGCCGACGCGCAGCGCGAAGACGTCGGTGCGATCGTTCGATTCGGTGATGGCTCCGGACTCGTCTCGCACGGGAGCCTGCCCGGGGACGGGCAGCGAGCATCCGCTCAGGAGGAGGACTCCGGCGGCGACGGCCGCGACGGAGGTGGCGACGAGACGGACGGAACGCGATGGGGTGATTCTGAGCACGGCACGACCCTATCGATTCCTGAGTGCTCGCTGTGAACGCGGGATGGGCACCCACCGAACCCTTCGCCATACGCACCGCAACCTCTTGACAATCGGCCGTTCCGATCCCGCGATTCCTGGCATACGCTCGGCGTGTGCGCGCGCGACCGACTCCTTCCCGCCGGCGGACGTCGTGGGCGGTCGCCGCCGTCGCCGTCGCCGCGATCGCCGTGGTGGCTGCCGTCGCGTGGCGACCGTGGGCCTCCCCGGTCGAGCCGGCGGCTCCCGTCGCCGCGGGCGACGACGCCGTGACCGCGCCGGCATCCCTCGTGCTCCCGCAGAACCCGACCGTCCTGATCTTCGGCGACTCCTGGACCTACGGCTCGGCGGCATCCGATCCCGCGCTCGGCTATGCGTACGTCATCGCCGAGGAGGCCGGCTGGACCACGGTCGTCGACGGCGTCCGCGGCAGCGGCTATCTCAAGCCCGGCATCGACGGCCCCTCGTTCGGCGACCGGATCGCCGCGCTCGACCCCGCGGTCGCCCCCGATCTCGTGATCGTCCAGGGATCGATCAACGATCGCAAGCAGGGCGCCTCCGGCTACGCGGAGGCGGTGGATGCCGCGTGGGACGACCTCGCCCGCATCTATCCCGGGGCGCAGATCGTCGTCCTCGGTCCCGCGCCGCAGGTGCTCCCGGTCGAGGCCGAGACCGCGCGCATCGATCGCGACCTGCGCGAGCGCGCCGGCGTTCGCGGCTGGTGGTACATCTCGCCGATCGCGGACGACTGGATCACGCCGGGGAACTACCTCGACGTGATCGACACGAGCGAGATCGGGCGAGACCACCCGTCGACCGGCGGGCATCGCTACCTCGCCCAGCGCCTTGCGGACGCCGTCTCGGCGATCACCGCTCCCCCGGTCGTCGCCGCCGACGTCGCCGCCGATCCCCTCGGCCGCTGAGCCCGGTGCGCCACGCGGCAGCGGTCGGGACCGGGTCGGACCGGGTGGTACGCTCGATCGGTACGCCTCCGTAGCTCAGGGGATAGAGCGTTGGTTTCCGGTACCAAAGGTCGCTGGTTCGATTCCAGTCGGGGGCACATCATCATCCGGTCGATCCGACCGTCAGGTGCGCGTGCGAGCGCCGCTCATCCGAGCGCGTAGACGTTCTCCGAGATCTGCGTGCTGTCGCCGGGCGCCGAGGCGCCGTCGGCGACCAGAGCGTACGTCTCCTCGCCGTCGCTGACCGTCACACCGGTCGCGTCGCCGCATCCGATGAACGCGTCACCGCCGCCCGGATGCACGAGCAGGCACATGCCGGAATCCGATTCCGTCGATCGGGCGATCCACAGAGATGTGTCGCCGTTCTCCCCGACGAACCGGATGGTCTCGTCGTCGACCGTCGCGCTCTCACGCGGCTCCTCGAATGCGCTGGGCAGGATGTCCTCCGGCCCGGCTTCGCTGTCGAGGACGGCGAACTCAGCGTCGGCTGACGCGCAGCCGGCGAGGCCGACGATGGCGCCCGCGAGAGCGATCGGAAGAAGGGACCGGCGACGAAGGGTCATCCCGACAGTCTGCCGATCGCGACAGCCCCTGTCACCTGCGGTCGGCAGCGCGCGGGAGACGACGCGGGGATGCCGGACCCGACGCAGCGCGGGGTGGTGCGACCGTCCGCACCACCCCGCGCTCGGTGGGTCGACTCAGCTGACGACGACCTGCTCTTCCGCCTCGGCGGCGCCGGGCAGCACCTCGCGCAGCAGATCGTCCAGCGTGACGACGCCGAGCAGGCGATCGCCCTCGACGACGGTCGCGAGCTGGACATGCCCGCGGCGCATGCGCGCCAGAGCGTCGTAGGCCGACGCGTCCGGGGCGACCACGAGCGCATCACGGGCGATCTGGGCGGCGGGCGTGGCCGGGTCGACCGCGAGCGTGTCGCGGACGTGGGCGACACGACTCGTCGCCCCCGACCCCACCAGGATGCGCAGGTGGCTCGACGACGCCGCGACGGCCTGGACGTCCGCCACCGTCGCCGACGCCGGAACCGACGTCGGCACCCGGTCGGTGCGGACGATGTCGCCGACGGTCAGCGTGCCGAGGGCGATCGCTCGCGCGATCGGCTCGGAGTACTGCTCCTCGAGCGTGCCGACGGCTTTCGAGTGCGCCACGATCTCGCGGATGGTGTCGGCGTCCTGACCACCCGCGGCGGCCTTCTCCACGGGCTCGACGCCGGACGCCTTCACGAGCCGGTTCGCGATGTGGTTGATCCACAGCAGGAAGGGACGCAGCGGCCAGGTGAGACCGCGCGCCAGGATGCCGGTGGCCTTCGCCGCCGTCTCGGGATGCGCGATCGCCCACGACTTCGGCGCCATCTCGCCGATGACGAGGTGGAGGAAGGTGACGACGATCAGCGCGAGCATGAACGCGATGATGTCGGCCAGGACGTACGGCAGCCCCCACTGCTCGAAGACGGGCGACAGGGCGTAGTCGATCGCCGGCTTCGTCACGGCGCCCAGCAGGAAGGTGCACGCGGTGATGCCGAGCTGCGCGAAGGCCAGCATCACGGTCAGCTCGTTCACGCCGCGGAGGGCGGCACGCGCCGAGGCGCTGCGGTCGGCCTCGGCTTCGAGCCGGTGGCGACGCGCGGCGAGCAGCGAGAACTCGACGATGACGAAGAACGCGCTCGCGATGATGAGGATCGTCGTGACGATCGCGACCATCCACCCGTTCATCGGGCCACCTCCTCGTTCGCGGCGGCCGCTTCGGTGGCGGACTCGTCCTCGTTGCCGTTCTCGTCGGCATCCTGCTCGTCGTGGTCGAGCTCGTGCAGGCGGATGACGAGTCGCGACGGCACCAGGCGGGCGATCTCGACGACCTCGACGTCGAGCCAGCGCTCGATGCGGAGCCCCTGCACCGTCTCACCGGCACGCTCGGGCAGATCGATGCGCACGGTCGCACCCTCGGGCGGCAGGTCTCCGAACGCACTGATGACGAGACCCGCGATCGTCTCGGCGTCGTCGCGGGGCAGATCGTGCCCGATGAGACGCTCGACCTCGTCGAGGTGGACGTCGCCGGGGAGCGACCAGTGGTCCTCTCCGACGGTCACGACTTCGATGACCTCCAGATCGTGCTCGTCGGAGATCTCTCCGATGACCTCTTCGGTCAGATCCTCGATGGTGAGGATGCCGTCGAAGTTGCCGTACTCGTCCACGACGCACGCGAGCTCGTTGCGGGTCTGCCGCATGCGGTCGAGCGCGACGGGCAGCTGCATCGTCGTCGGAAGCACGACGGCCTCGCGCATGACCGTCGACACCGGCGCCTCGTCGGCGTAGTCGCCGCGGAGGAGATCGATGAGCTCGACGACGCCGACCGGGTCGTCCTCCTCACCGATGACGGGGTAGCGGGTGTGGCCGGTCGCCATCAGCGTGCGGACCTCGCCGATCGTCGTCGTGGCGGCGATCGAATCCACGCGCGAGCGCGGCACCATCGCGTGCTCGACGTCACGCTGCGGGAAGTCGAGGATGCGGTCGATGATCATCGACAGATCGTCGGGCAGGTCGCCGCTGACGCGGGACTCCTCGATGATCGCCTCGAGATCACGCGCGGTCGCACTCTCGTCGACATCCTCGAGCGGCTCGATGCGCACGAGGCGCAGCAGCGCGTTGGCGGCGACGTCGAAGACGGTGATCAGCCAGCCGAAGAGGAGCAGGTAGATGCGCGTCGGCACGGCCAGCGCACGGGCGAGCGGCTCGGGGCTCGCGATCGCGAGGTTCTTCGGATACAGCTCGCCGAAGATCATGGTGACGACGGTGGCGAGAAGCAGGGCTCCGACGGTTCCGATCACGACCGAGACAGCGGGGTCGATGCCGACGCCGCCGAGCAGCGTGCCGATCGACTCGCCGATCAGCGGCTCGGCGACGTAGCCGATGAGCAGGCCGGTGACGGTGATGCCGAGTTGAGCACCCGACAGCATGAACGACGTGCGCTTGGTGATCGCGAGCACGCGCTTGGCCTGGGCATCGCCCTTCTCGGCTCGCGCGGTCATGCGCGAGCGATCGACGGACATGTACGCGAACTCCTGCGCGACGAAGAATCCGCAGGCGGCGATGATCGCCAGCGTCAGCAGGATTCCCAGCAGCAGTGTGAGGACTGCTTCGATCATTCGAATTCACCCCCTCTCGATACGAGGGGGTACGAAGATCGACCCTCCTGGTCGGTGGAGGCGCGGCGACTGCTCACGGGTGTTCTTTCTCGATAGGGCACGGGTGGGCAGTCACACAATAGCCGCTTCCGGGTGGGAGATCGTCCCGGACTCACACGCGATTACGTGCATCCCTGTAATGTTGCCCTGCGGCATGGGGGTGCCGCACGGCCGACGACCGGGATGGAGGATGCGGTGCTGCAGGTGATCCTGGGGGGCTTCATCGCGGTCGTCGGCGCCACGATCGCGCGATTCCGGCGATCCGGCGCCGCGCGACGCGGCCGACGCCGACGTTCGACCTGGCGCCCCGCCTCGCCATCCTGATGCGCCGTCCCCGGCAGACTCGGTTGTTACAGTTGCCGAATGCCGAACAGAGTGGGGCGCCCGCCCACCGCTGGCATCACCGATGCCCTGATCGTCGCCGCTGAGCGAACGATGTCCGAGCGTGGATTCTCCGCGCTCACCGTCGACGGCCTCGTCTCCGAGGTCGGAACCACCCGCCCGACCTTCTACCGGCGATTCCCGAGCGTCGCCCACCTCGCCCTCGAGGTGCTCAAGACGCGCTTCGGCGCCGGTCAGGCGTTCGACACGGGCACCATCGCCGGAGACTTCCTCGCGATGCAGCACGAAGAGATCGAGATGCTCGCGCATCCGGTCATGCGCAACAGCATCGTCGGGATGCTGGAAGCCGCCCGCGCGCATCCGGACCTGCTCCCCCGATACGGCGCCGAGTTCATCGCGCCACGACGAGGACAGGTGACCGTCGCCATCGCACGAGCGATCGAACGAGGCGAACTGAGCGGAGCCGCCGTCGACGAGGAGTACGTCTGCGACGTCCTCCTCGGTCCGGTGCTGGCCCGGGTCCTTCTGCCGCTGGGAAGCCCCGTCGGCGACACCCTCGTGCACCAGACCACGGCGTCCGCGCTGGCGGCTCTCGGCCTGCACGATGCGGCCCGGCTGGTGGCGGAGGCCGCCCCCGGCGTCAGCTCGGCGGATCCTGCGTCCTGACCGAGTGCGCGACGCGACGTTCGCGCGCGATCTCCCGCGCTGCCGCGAGCGCGTCGGAGCGGCGCGCGAAACGCTCGACGAACGTTCCGCCGCCCACGATCCGGTTGCGCCACACGCCGTCGTCGCAGAATGTCTCGACATCGCCCTTCGGCATCTCGCCGTCTCCTTCCCTCCGGTGCCGCTCACTGCCTACTCCCCCGCCCGGGTTCCGGCGACGGGGTTGCGCGACGGCTCGCTCCGAACCTCGGCGGGCACTCCGCATCGGCGCAGCATCCTGTTAGGTTCACTGTCGTGTCCGTGAACGAGGAGAGCCCGCGCCGGGGAGAACGTCCGGTGGTCTCGCGGCGATCCCTCCTCATCGGGTCGGTGGCCGCCGGCGCGGTCGTCCTCGCCGGCGCAGCGCCCGCTCGAGCCCTGACCTACCGGGTCGCGACCCCCGCCGAACACGCGGCGCTGCCGATCGTCTGGGGATACCCCTTCACCACCCGGGGCGACCGCGGCTCCGGTGTCGACGGCTACCCCGGCGCGACCTACAGCGGCCACATCGGCGCCGACTACTACGCGAGCCCTCGTGTGGGCACGTCCGTGCTCGCGGTGGCCGACGGCACCGTCACCGCCGTCGGCGACGACGGTGATGTCAGCCGCGGCGTCTTCGTCGTCGTTCAGCACGCCGCGGGAGTCCGCTCGGAGTACCTCCACCTCGAGCGCGGCAGCACCGCCGTCACGGTCGGACAGCGCGTGCTCCGCTTCTCGCCCCTGGGACGCACCGGCAACACGGGAGACGTGCGGCCACGGACGATCGCCAACGCGCACCTGCACCTGGCCATCTTCTCCGGACCTCATCGGACCGGGACGGTGTGGAATCCCGCGTGGCTGGTGGAGACCGCACCGCTCGTCGGCAGTGGCACGCCCGGCACCACGCCCGTCTACCGATTCTGGAGTTCGCGCTATCAGGGCCACTTCTACACGGCGAGCGCGAGCGAGCGGGATGCCGTCTCGAGCCGTTGGCCGGACATCTGGTCGTACGAGGGCGAGGCGTACCGGGCCTTCGCGGCGCCGATCGAGGGCAGCGTGCCGCTGTTCCGGTTCTGGAGCGACCAGTACAACGGCCACTTCTACACGGCCGACGGCGGTGAACGCGACGCCGTCATCGCACGCTGGCCCGGAATCTGGCGCTACGAGGGTCCCGCCTTCCACGTCTACCCCGCGAACACCGCGGTTTCGGGCGCGCGCCCCGTCCACCGGTTCTGGAGCGCCGGTGCGCGCAAGCACTTCTACACGGCGAGCGCAGATGAGCGCGACGGGGTGATCGCCCGCTGGCCGAACGTGTGGAGCTACGAAGGCGCCACGTTCAGCGTCCCCGCATGATCGAGCGTGCGAACCCCCTGCCGGCGGGGTGATTGTCAAGGGCGTGCCGCCATCCGGGCGGATACGTAGCGTGGGCGGTCACCGTTACGAGGGAGACCCCATGCCCAAGCCCACGACCGTCCTGCTCCTCGCCGTTGTCGGCGTCGGCGCCTATGTCGCCGGCGCGAAGGCGGGCCGCGCCCGCTACCGCGACATCAGTCACGCCGCGAAGCACCTCTGGGACGACCCGTCGCTCCGGAAGGCGCGCAAGCGGGCTCGCAAGGTCGTCGATTCGGCCGCTCATCGCGCGTCGAAGAAGCTCGGCGCCTGACATCCAGAACGGAGAAGAAGCCCGACGCCGAGGCGTCGGGCTTCTTCTTCAGGTGAGCGGCTCCGGAACCCGCGCCGGCCCGGATGCCGCACGTCATCGAGCCTGTTCGTCCTCTTCGGGCTCGAACGTCGACGCCGTCCCGGTGTGGCCGGCGGCAACGCCGTCCGGGTCGGCGGGGATCGTCCCATCGGATCCGAGGCCGCCGGGCTCGCGGGTGCCGTCGGCATCCGCTTCGCTCGTCGGGACCTCGACGTCCGGACCCTCGTAGGCGTTGTCATCCGTGTCGCGATGCGTACCGTTGTCGGACATCTCTTCCTCCTTCTCACCCTGGCTGCGGATCGATCGATCAGCAGCGTCGTCGGTCATCAGATGAACGGTGCGAGTGCTCCCGCTGTCAGCGCGAGGGCTCCGGCCACGGCGCCCGACGCCGTCGCCGTCATGCGCAGGTGGCGTCGTGTACGCCGGCGCCGCGCGACATTCCCCGGAGCGGTCGTCGTGAGCAGCGACTGCTGCGCATCCTTGAGCGTGCCGTATCGGCCGATCGGGGTCGACTGGCCGTCCATCGCAATGAAGTGGCCGTCCGGCGACGTGTCGACCGAACCGATGAATTCGCCGTCTGTCGAGGCGACATAGAAGCCGGGCGCGACGGTCGACCACGTGATGCGGCGGGCGCTCAGCGCCCGGACCGTCTCGGTCGGGCGCGCTTCGGCGATCGTGCTCATGCTGCGGCCGCCAGTTCCCGCCGCTCACCGGCGCGGATGCCTGCCGACTCCATGGCCTCGTCTGCGTCGATGTCGACGCTCAGGCCGGCGGACGAGCTCGCAGCCCGTGCCATCTCGGTGAGGAGATTGGAGTCCAGCTTCTCGTTCTCGGCGCTCGCGAAGACGAACCGCAGCGGGATCGACGGCTGCAGCCAGAGGGTCTCGCGCCCTCCCCGACCGGGCGCGTGCTTCAGCGTCAGCGTGAAACTCTCGGACCGGCGCAGTTTCGTCGCAGCCAGCACCTTGATGTGCGCGAGGAGCCGGTCGGGCATCTCGATGGGGGCGATCGCGTTGCCGTAGAACAGCTGTCCCATGGTGGCTCCTCACAGGTGGTGGATGACTTGTCCTGAACGCTACTAGGTGTACAAGTATCTCGTCAAGTTAGACATATGTTAAGCTAAAGCCACGATCGAGTGATCGGGAGGTTCACATGACCGGGTTCTTCTACGACGACGAGCGCCAGCGCACGACGAGCGCCCTCGAGGCGCTGCGTCTGTATCAGGCTGCCGAGGCGGCGATGCGTCGACGCACGCGCGAGTCGATGTCGATGGGCGAGAACGAGCTTCTCGTCGTGCGTCAGCTCCTGCGCGCGCAGCGCCGTGGTCTGCAGGTGAAACCCGGCGACGTCGCCAAATACCTCGGGATCTCGACGGCGAGCACGACGAGTCTGCTCGACCGCCTCGAGAGCTCCGGCTACCTGCGGCGGGTCCCCCACCCCAGCGACCGCCGCAGCGTGTATCTCGAACCCACTGAGCGCGCCGACGAGGAGGTGCGCGCCACGCTCGCCGCCATGCACGACCGGATGCACGACGTGGCCGCCAACACGACACCCGAAGCCACCGCCGCCGTCATCGACTTCCTCACCCGGATGCAGGAGGCCGTCGACTCCGTGGCGCCCGCTGCATCCTTGCAGCGCTGACTCGAATTACCGGATCGCGCTTAGTCGCGGACGAGTGAACCGTCAACAGCTCGATGAACACCCCGGTGCGCGACGATCATGGCGGCATGACTGACATCACCGCCCAGAAGGGCCTCTTCAACGACATCGAGTTGCACGTCCACGACACCGGCGGCTCGGGCCGGCCGGTCGTGCTCATCCACGGCTGGCCTCTGTCGGGCGCATCCTGGTCGGAGCAGATCCCTGCACTCACCGCGGCCGGCTATCGCGTCGTCGCCTACGATCGCCGGGGATTCGGACAGAGCGACAAGCCGCGGTCGGGGTACGACTACAACACCTTCGCGAAGGATCTCGCGGCAGTCCTCGACACGCTGGACCTGCGCGACGTGACGCTCGTCGGCTTCTCGATGGGCGGGGGCGAGGTGGCTCGCTACATCGCCAATCACGGACAGGAGCGAGTCCGCAGCGTCGTCTTCGCCGCGGCTGTTCCGCCCTACCTGGCCCACACGGCTGACAACCCCGACGGACCGCTGACCCAGGAGGCCGCCGACAGCATGGAGAACGGCCTGAAGTCTGACGAGCCGTCGTTCTACGACGGCTTCGTCACCGACTTCTTCTCGGTCGACGGCGTCCTCAAGGTGACCGAGGAGCAGCGGCAGGAGGCCCTCGCACTGACGCGCCAGGCGGATCACCACGCGGCGCTCAAGTCGATGGAGGCCTTCGGCACGACGGACTTCCGTGAGGATCTGCCGGCGATCACGGTTCCCGCCCTGATCATCCACGGCGACGGCGACGCGACCGTGCCGTTCGAAGGCTCGGGCAAGCGCACGCACGAGGCGATCGCCGGCAGCGAGCTCGTGGTCGTGACGGATGCGCCTCACGGGCTCAACGTCAGCCACGCCGACGAGTTCAACGCGGCGCTACTGGATTTCCTCGCGAAGTAGGCACCGCGCACAGCGAACGGGGCGCCCTCTCAAGGGGCGCCCCGTTCGTGCTCACGTCGAGGATCGGCGAGCTCAGAGTTCCGTCTTGCCGCTCGATCCCTCGTACGGCTCACCGGTCAGCTTCGACTTCACCAGCCCGACGAGCGTCGCGATCCGGCCGCCCGCACTGCTCCAGTACTGGCCCGACACCGCACCGACCTTCAGGAGCGTGACCTCGGGGTCCTCCGGACCCTTGGGGAACCACGCGTCGACCGCGTTCGACCAGAAGTCGCGAAGCCGGCCGAGGTCGTCCACGACCTCGGCGTCGCCGGCGAGCGACACCCAAGCGTCGTTGGTGCTGAGCGACACGCCGACTCCCGGGCGGCTCCGGACGTGCTCGACGACCGAACTGCCGCGCCCGACGATGAACCACAGGTCTCCGTCGAACTCGGCCTCCTGCACCGTCAGCGGACGCGACGTGAGCTTGCCGTCGCCGTCGGTCGTCGTGACCATGGCGAAGCGGAAATCCGGCAGCAACTCGGTCAGGGTCGTGCGGGGGTCGTCGTCGTGCGATGCCTCGGTCATCGTCTCTCCTTCGTCGGGGTGCTCCACCCTCGCACCGCACGGCGTCGCCGCGCGTCGTCTTGACACCGCGGGGCTCGGTGGGTCACCGGTCGGCCGGCGGGAGATCACCCTCCGGACGGGTTGTCGAGCGGGTCGCCGTCCGCATCCGTCGTCGTGTCGGGCCCGGGCGGATCCTCGCGATCGACCGCACCGTGCGTTCCCGCCGCCTCACGACCGGAATCGGGCTGATCCCCCGGCTCGTCTTCGCGGTCGTCGTATCGATCGTCTTCCGAGGTCGTCATGCGTGCGCTCCTTCGTCGCGCGGACGGCCGCGGATGCGCGAACGTCCTGTCGAGACAGCGACGCTACGCACGCGCCGGTCCATCACCGAGGGTGTTGACAGAACGTCGGCCGCCGGGGTCAGCGCGCGGCGAGACGCTGGAGCTCGCGGTTGACGGCTCGCATCCCCACCTCGAGAGCCACGAGCTCCTCGAGATCCAGTCCCGCCAGCACATCGACGCCGAGAGCCGGCCGCGGACCGACGACCTGACCGAAGACCTCGCGCCCGAGCGGCGTGGGTCGCACGCGTCGCACGCGCTGATCGTCGAGATCGGTGACCCGCTCCACGAGCCCTTGCTCGACCAATCGGTCGATGAGCTTCGACATCGTCGGAAGCGACACCGCGAACTGCTCGGCGAGCGCGCTCGCGGTCGCCGACTCGGCGACGACGATCGCCGTGAGCGTCTTCAGCTGCGTGATGGTCAGGTTCGTCTCGAGGAGCGAACCGACCATGCGTGGGAGCGAGCGCACCGAGATCGCCAGGGTCAGCGCTTCGATGCGCTCCCGAGCCGCCGTGGTCGCCGCATCCGTCACGGTCACACGCTAATCGAAAGGATGCCGCGCACCGGCGGAATCGCTTAGCCTGAGGCTAATGTTCGCGTCCGACGACGGACGCAGGAAAGGAATCGACATGGCCCTCACCGCCTCCTCCCCCATCGGCGACTGGATAGACGACCCCGCCGGTGGGCCGCTCATCGGTCAGCTGCTCGCACAGGCGGGAGTCGGAGTCGACACGCTCGCGCCGGTGCGCGGGCTCCCGTTGCAGCAGCTCGTCGCGCTCAGCCAGGGGAAGATGCCCCAGGCAGTGGTCGACGACCTGGTGCTGCAGGCGAACGGCGGAGTCGCGCCGGAGGAGACGGAGCCCGGCGGGTGGCAGGAGCGCATCGTGCCCGGACGCTTCGCCGGCAGGACCGTCGTCGTGACAGGCGCCGCCTCGGGCATCGGACGCGCCACCGCGTCACGCGTCGCGCGCGAAGGCGGCAGAGTCATCGCGGTCGACATATCCGCGGAGCGGCTCGGCGAGCTCGCCGCCTCGCTCGGCGAGGCCGACGTGACGACTGTCGCGGGCGACATCACTCGCCAGGAATCGGTCGACGCGATCGTCGCAGCCGCCGGTGCGCGCATCGACGCTCTCGCCAACGTCGCCGGGATCAACGACGACTTCTCGCCGCTGCACGAGACCACGGACGAGATGTGGGACCGGGTCATCGGCGTCAACCTCACCGGAGCGTTCAAGCTGACCCGGGCGGTTCTGCCGACGATGATCGCCGCCGGCCGCGGCGCCGTCGTCAACGTCGCCAGCGAGGCGGCGCTGCGCGGGAACGCGTCGGGCAACGCCTACACCGCTTCGAAGCACGCGGTGGTGGGGCTCACCCGGTCGGCGGCCTTCATGTACGGGCCGCACGGCATCCGCGTCAACGCCGTCGCGCCGGGGGGCGTCGCCACCGGCATCCCGTTCCCGCCGAACGTGTCCGAGGCAGGCTCGGCGCGCCTGCGGCCGTTCCAGGCCCAGATTCCGACGGTGGCCACAGCCGAGGAGCTCGCGGCATCCATCACCTTCCTGCTCTCCGACGACGCCGTCAACATCAACGGCGCCGTCCTCGCCTCCGACGGCGGCTGGTCGGTGCAGTAACCCGCGCCGGACACGACGACGAGGCCCCGGCGACCAGATGGATCGTCGCCGGGGCCTCGTCGCATGGAGGGGACTCCGGGTGTCAGCCCTTCGTCGAGCCCGCCAGCAGGCCTCGGACGAAGAAGCGCTGCAGGGAGAGGAACACGGCGAGCGGGATGACGATCGCGATGAAGGCGCCGGCCGTGAGGAGGTACCAGTCCTGACCGCGGCTTCCCGTCATCTCCGCGAGGAGCTTCGTGATCGGCGCGACGTTGCCGTCCGCGAAGATCAGGGCCACGAGCAGGTCGTTCCAGACCCACAGGAACTGGAAGATCGCGACCGAGGCGATCGCCGGCATGGTCAGCGGCAGGATGATCCGGAAGAAGATCTGGCCGTGGCCGGCACCGTCGACGCGGGCCGCCTCGATGACGTCGCGCGGGATTTCCGACATGAAGTTGTGCAGCAGGAAGATCACGAGCGGCAGCGCGAAGATCGTGTGCGCGAGCCAGACCTGGGCGTAACCGGCCTGTCCGATGCCCTGGATGACCGGCACCCCGAAGATCGAGCCGCCCGAGAACAGCTGCAGGAGCGGGATGAGCGCCATCTGGATGGGCACGATCTGCAGCGCGAAGATCAGCACGAAGAGGATGTTGCGACCGCGGAACTCCATCCACGCGAAGGCGTAGGCCGCGAGCAGCGCGATCGAGATCGGGATGACCGTCGCGGGGAGCGTGATTGCGATCGAGTTGACGAACGCGCCGGCCATGTTCAGCTGGCTGTTGCCGGCTTGGAGGGCGGTGGCGTAGTTGTCGAGCGTCCAGCCCCAGTTGGTGAACACCGTCCACCAGCCCGTGGACTGGATGAGCTCCTGCGGCCGGAAAGACGAGATGAACAGGCCGAAGGTCGGCAGGGTCCACAGCACCGCGATCACGAGGGCGGCGATGGTGGCCCCGCGCGATGACAGGCGCTTCTTCGCGCCCGCGCTCACGCCGCGTTCGGCCTTGCGCTCGCCTCGGGTGAGGGCCTTCTTCGTCTCGGCGTCGACGGGAAGGTCGATCGGTGTGACGGCGCTCATCAGCGCACCTCCTGCTGCTTCTTGAGCTGAACCGCGTTGTAGACCACCAGCGGCAGCACCAGGACGAACAGCACGACCGCGAAGGCGGCGGCGCGTCCCTGCTCGAAGCTGCGCATCTGAGTGAACATCTCGTTCGCGATGACGGATGTGTTCGAGTTGCCGGCGGTCATCGTCCGGACGATGTCGAACACCTTCAGCGACGCGATGGCGATCGTGGTGAGCACGACGACCAGCGAGCCGCGGATACCGGGCACCACCACGTTGATGAAGCGCTCCCAGGCGTTGGTGCCGTCGAGCTCGGCAGCCTCGAGCTGCTCGGTCGGAACGCCCTTGATCGCCGCCGACAGGATCACCATGGCGAAACCGGTCTGCACCCAGATGAGCACCACGATGAGGAACAGGGTGTTCCAGGGCTCGAGGGCGAGGAAGTTGATCGGCTGCCCGCCGAGCCAGACGATGACCTGGTTCAGGAAGCCGATCTGCTCCTGACCGGCGGGACGCACGGTGTACATGAAGCGCCAGATGATCGAGGCTCCCACGAACGAGATCGCCATCGGAAGGAAGACCAGGATCTTGAAGTACTTCTCACCGCGAGCCTTATCGATGAAGTACGCGTAGGCGAGACCGGCGATCGTCGAGACGACCGGGGTGATGACGACCCAGACGATCGTGTTGAGGACGACGCGGAGCCCCTGCGGCTGGGTGAAGATCCAGATGAAGTTCTCGAGACCGACGAATTCCTGGCCGTTGCGGTTGAAGAAGGCCTGACCCGTGGTCTGGATGGCCGGCACGATGAGGCCGACCAGGAGCAGCAGCACCGCGGGCGAGAGGAAGGCGAGCAGCTGGAACAGCGACCCCGCGCCGTGCTTGGCGCGCATGTCGAGGAAGAAGAGGAGCAGACCGAGGAACGCGGCCGCGATGATCGCCCATTGATAGGACTGCAGCAGCCACAGCACCAGCGCCGGAGCGGCGACGCAGGCCGCCAGCCGGACGCCCGTGTAGACCCGCCCGCTGCGCGGGGCGATCTCGACGAGGAACAGGATGAGACCGACCACGGCGAGGAAGACGCCGATGATGATCGGGATCTCGAGCCAGGGCGAGATGGTGCTCAGCCATTGGAAGAAGTCGCGCATGGGTGTCCTTTCGAGCGCGTCGTCGGACTCGACGGAGGTGGGGGCGGAGCAGGAGGTGGGAGAGGCGGGACCGTCCCGGAGGACGGCCCCGCCGTGCGGTCAGCTGGAGGGCCAGCCGCCTTCGATCTGCTCGAGCACCGTGGCCTGGGGCGTTCCGTTCACCCAGTCGTTCATGCCCTTGAAGAACGTCCCGGTGCCGACGGCCGACGGCATCAGGTCGGAGGCGTCGAAGCGGAACGTCGTGGCGGGGTCCTGCAGGATGGTGATGGCCTCGGTCAGGATCTCGCTGGACGCGTTCGCCGGGTCGAGGCCCTTGTTCGCCGAGATGACGCCGCCCAGGCTGACGCGCGAGTTGGCCCAGTCGGCGCTGGAGAGGTACGCCTGCACCTTCTGCGTAGCCTCGTCGTCGCTGAACGCGCCGACGATCTCGCCGCCGCCGGTCACGACGTTGCCCGTCGCACCGGACTCGAACGGCGGGGTCAGGAAGGCCCAGATGTCGCCGTCCTCGGCGACCGTGCCACCGGCATCCGTGATGAAGCCGTCGTAGAACGAGGCCTGGTGGTGCAGAGCGCAGCTGCCCTGGACGAGCGCGGTCGCCGGGTCGCCGAACGGCGTCGTGACGATCGTGTCGACACCGCCGAAGCCGGCGTTGACGTAGTCGGCGTTGAGGGCGATCTTGCCGAACTCCTCGAACGCCGAGGAGATCTCGGGCGACGTGAACGGGATCTCGTTCGCGACCCACTGGTCGTAGACATCGGTGCCCGATTGACGGAGGACGATGTCCTCGATCCAGTCGGTGCCCGGCCAGCCGGTGGCGGCGTCCGAGCCGAAGCCGATGCACCACGGGGCAGTGCTGGTGGACTGCTGGATCTGCGCGGTGAGATCGAGCAGGCCCTGCCAGTCGGTGGGCACCTCCCAGCCGTTCTCCGCGAAGGTCGAGGGCGAGTACCAGATCCAGCCCTTGACGCTCGCCATGAGCGGCGCGCCGTACTGCGTTCCGTCGTACTGGCCGTAGGCGGCCCAGTCGTCGGACCAGCCTTCCTCCACGTTGTCGATGACCGTCTGCGGCGCCTCCTTGAGGTAGCCGGCCTCGGCCATGTCGCGCATGAGTCCGGGCTGCGGGAAGATCGCCAGGTCGGGAGCGTTGCCACCCTGGGCGCGGACCGGGATCTGCGTCTCGAACTCCTTGGAGGCTTCGTAGACGATGTCGATCCCGTTCTCCTCCTCCCAGTCGGCCCAGGACTGCTCGAGCAGCTCGGCCTCGGTGTCGGAGATCGTGCCGTAGACGGTCACCTCCGTGTCACCCTCGCCGCCGCCGCTGCTGCCGCCGCCGCTGGTCGAACCGGGGCCGCCACTGCAGGCCGCCAGCGCGAGACCGCCGACGGCGATCAGCGAACCGAACGCGAGGGCGCGGCGTGGAATGGTCTTCATGTGTCCTCCTCATCGAGTGGGTCCCGTCCTCGGGACCCCGTCCACTGTGGTGCGTGGGTGGTATGGAACCGTTTCCGGCTCCACCGTAGAGTACGGATCCGGCGCGGCTCAACCAGCTCGGATAACGACTGCGTAACCGATCGCTGTGGTATCGCTCTCACAATTGTCTCGACTCGGTATCGGCGCCTAGCGTCGGTGTCGATGACCGTGCCACAATGACGCCGCAACCGGTTCCGGACTCGGCCTCGCAACGACGCCGCCGAACGGAAGGAGACCCATGACCGGGATCGCAGACGTGGCCCGCAGCGCCGGCGTGTCGAAGGCGACCGCCAGCCGCGCCCTCTCCGGCAGCTCGCAGGTCTCGGACCAGACGCGCCGCCGCGTCCGCGCGGCCGCCGACGCGCTCGGCTACGTTCCGTCGACGAGCGCTGTCAGTCTCGCGACGGGACGCACGCGCGCCGTGGGGGTCGTGATGCCCTACCTGACCCGTTGGTTCTTCGCCGAGGTGCTCGAGGGGATCCAGTCGGTGCTCCTCCGCGAGGGCCTCGACCTCACGCTCTACGACGCCCGTCCCGGCACGGAGGGGCGCGCACGCGTGTTCGAGGACTTCCTCGCGCGCCAGCGCTTCGACGGTCTCATCGCCGTCGGGCTCGAACCCGACGATCACGAGCTCGAGCGCCTCGTCTCGATCGGGCGCCCCGTCGTCAGCGTGATCGGAGGCGGCGAGGGAACGACCTCGGTCGCGATCGACGACCTGCATGCGGCGCGACGAGCGACGGAGCATCTGCTCGCGCTCGGCCACACCGATGTGGTGTTCGTCGGGGGCGCCGGCGACGGGCGCGGCCCGAGCGTCGACGCCATCCGTCTCGAGGGATACCGCGACACGATGCGCGAGGCCGGCCTGCTCCCCCGGCATGTCGCCGCTCTCACGTCGCTTCCGGGCGGGTACGCCGCCGCCGTAGACCTCCTCGGCGACCTGCGCGAGCGGCCGACAGCCCTCGTCGCGGTCTGCGACGAGGTCGCGATCGGAGCGATGATCGCGGCCCGTCGACTCGGCATCCCCGTGCCGGCCGCGCTGAGCGTCGTCGGCATCGACGATCATGAGTACGCGGAGATGTTCGCCTTGACGACTCTGGCTCAGAATCCGCGCGAGCAGGGCGCCGCTGCGGCTCGGCTCCTGTGCGCGCACCTGGGCGACCCGGATCTCGCCCCGTCGACCGAACGGCTGCAGGCGCGCCTGGTGGTCCGAAGCTCGACGGCGCCCGTGCCGGGGCGCGAGGGCGTCATGGTGTCCGACACCGGGCTCGCGCGCGACTGAGCGCGGGGCGCACCCTCGTGCGGCGGCCCGCAGGAGTGCCGCGGATACGACGATGGCCCCGGATGCAGCATCCGGGGCCATCGTGCTGCTCTCGAGCGAGAGCGGGGGATTACTTGAGGGTGACCGTGGCGCCGGCGGCCTCGAGGGCCTCCTTCGCCTTCTCGGCGGTCTCCTTGTTCGCGCCCTCGAGGACGGCCTTGGGAGCACCGTCGACGACAGCCTTGGCCTCGCCGAGGCCCAGCGAGGTGAGCTCGCGGACCGTCTTGATGACCTGGATCTTCTTGTCGCCGGCAGCCTCGAGGATGACGTCGAACGAGTCCTTCTCCTCCTCGGCCTCAGCGGCACCAGCGCCACCAGCGGCGCCGGCGACGGCGACGGGGGCAGCAGCGGTGACGTCGAACTTCTCCTCGAACGCCTTCACGAACTCGCTGAGCTCGACGAGGGTCAGGCCGGCGAACTGCTCGAGCAGCTCCTCGGTGGAAAGCTTCGCCATGATGTATCTCCTAGATAGATGGGGTTGGTGTAAGAGCTCGCCGGTCGCTCACGCGGCGTCGGCGGTCTCCAGCTTTTCGCGAAGCGCGTCGATGGTGGCGGCAGCCTTGCCCATCGTCGCCTTCATCATGCCCGCAGCCTTCGCCAGCAGAACCTCGCGGCTCTCGAGCGATGCGTACTTGTTGACCTCGTCGGCGCTGAGGGCGTTGCCCTCGAAGATGCCGCCCTTGATCACGAGAAGCGGGTTGGCCTTGGCGAAGTCACGCAGAGCCTTGGCGGTGGCGACGAAGTCGCCGTGCACGAACGCCACGGCCGAGGGACCCTTGAGGTCCTCGTCGAGCGCCGTGATCCCCGCGTTGTTCGCGGCGATCTTGGTCAGCGTGTTCTTCACCACGGCGTAGTTCGCGTCCTGACGGATGCTGTTGCGCAGCTGCTTGAGCTGGGCAACCGTCAGACCGCGGTACTCGGTCAGCAGAACGGCAGTCGAGTCCTCGAATGACTTCGTGAGCTCGGCGACCGATGCGTCCTTCTGCACCATGGTCACTCCTTGATGTGTGCCTGACGCGCCGCGGTGGCGGGGCGCCGGCCTCGACCGCTTCGTCGGAGGCCCCGGACATGACGAGAGCTCCGGCGCAGAGGCACGGAGCTCGGTTCCCGAGGGAGAAGTTCAGTGTCACCTGCGCGGGCCCCTGCTGTGCAGAGCTTCGATCACGAGTGCGCTCACACGCACACCGATGACCAGCGGTCTTTGGCTTGCCCTCACTCTACCCCGCCCTCCCCCCTGCCCCCAAATCCGCGCTGCTCTGCCGCGCCCGCGCGGCGCCGAGCCCACCCGTCAGCCCCGATCCCACCCCTCAGATACCGCTCTCAAGAGGTGGGGTCGGCAGTTCCAGGTGGGTTCGGCGCGGCAGCGGAATGTGGAAGGCGAGCAGGAGTCGCCGCAATGACTCCGTCGACGCGATGGCGGACGACGAGACTCGCAGCACGCGACGTCCGGTCACGCCGCGCACCCAGTCCTCGCGGCGTTTCTCGTCCAGCACCACCTGCTCGGGCGTCCGGCCGCGCCGCATCGCCGGTTCGGTGTACTCGCCCCGACCATCGCACTCGATGAATGCGTCCACCTCCTCGAGCTCGAGATCCATCCAGTAGCAGCCGCCGCCGGGAGCCGGGACGGGCGACTGCAGACGCAAGCGCGAGAACCCGAGACGCCGCAGCTGCAGCCGGGTCACGCTCTCGAGCGGGAGCTCGGCCCGGCCGTCCGCGATGTCGACGATCACGCGGGCCCGCCGGATGCCTCGAGCACCCGGCATCTCGCAGCGCCGTCGCATCCCTTCCCGCCAGACCTCGGCAGCGGCGTCGTCGAACCGGCGCGGGTGTCCGCCGACGATGCCGAGCGCCGCATCGGCGCACGACAGCGACACCTCGGGCGCCGCGACCCGCGCCATGTCGAGGACGGTGCGCTCGAGCGACGTGCACCGGACTCCGTCCACCTCGATGACATCGTCGTCCGGCACCTCGCCCTCATGCCGGAAGACGTCGCGCCGGCTGCTTCGATCCGCGGCGCCGACCAGGACGTGCACACGTCGGGGCTGAACCCGATACAGCGGCAGACCGTGAAGCACAGCGGCCGAGACGTGCGAGAAGACGAGATCGGATGCCGCCTCCCGAGACACCGCGGCGATGTGCAGTGTGTGCCGGGCTTCGGTCGAGAGCGCGCGCCACACCGATCCGTCGACGTACGCGTTCCGTCGGATCCGCTGCAACCCGCCGGTGGCGACCCGATCATCGATCGCCCGGGCGGTGGCTCCGTCGACCAGAAGATCGTGCCGGCTTCGCAGATGTGGACGCAGAGCGGACAGCGCAGGAGCGTTCATACCTCGGACCTTCGCACCCGCGACCCCGCACGGGTGCGGCCAGCGTTGCATCCGGTGAGCGATCTCCCGGATGCGGTCCGTGGGGAGAGCTCGCCGAACCCACCTCTTCGCATCGAGCCCACCCGATCCGCACCGTGCGTGTGGGGTGGGGTCGTCGCGAAGGGGTGGGGTCGGCGGCAGGAGACCGGCAAGCGGGGGCGGAGGCACGCCGACGGGGGCGAGGCACGCCGGAGACAAGGCCGGGAGTGCCGGGGACCCGGGTTAGGGTCGAGGACGTGAATCCCGAACTCGCCGCTCGCATCGTCGCGGATTCCCGCGATCGCGTGGCGTGGATCCGGGCACGGTCCCGCGGCATCACGGCGACCGACGTCGCGGCTCTGACGAGCCCGAAGGCGATCGCCCGCGCCGCCGATGCGAAGCTCATGGGCTCGGGGTTCTCGGGCAACGCCTACACGGACCACGGACGACGGCGCGAGCCCGAGATCGCCGCCTGGGTGGCTGCGACCCACGGCATCCAGCCCTCGTCGGCGCTCTTCCATGCCGTCGTCGAGAAGCGGCACCTGGCCACCCCCGACGGCGTCGGCCTCGACGCGGAGGGGCGCGTCGTCCTGGCCGAGATCAAGACGACGAACAAGAGCTGGCGCTCGATCCCCCGCACGTACCTGCGGCAGGTCTGGTGGCAGCAGCACGTCCTCGGCGCCGACCGGACCCTCGTCGTCTGGGAGCAGCACGACGGATTCGTGCCGATCGATGACGAACCGCGCTGCGCCTGGGTCGACCGCGACGAGCGCGAGATCCGCTCGCTCATCAACCTCGCGACGGATCTCATCGACGAGCTGTACCGCCGCACGATGCAGCGCCGCGCCGCCGAAGCCCCGCGCACGCCTCCCGCGCCGCCGCGCGAACCGTTCCGGGCGCTCGCCCTCGCCGACTGAGCCGCACGACGCGTCGGCCTCACCGGATCCACCGACACGCCCGCGATCAGCGGAGCGGGGTGACCACCTTCTGCTCGGCGTCCCAGAGCCGCAGGCCCGTGAGCAGGCCGTCGACGGATGCCGCGCCCACGACGGCCAGCGCCCGACCGACCTGCTCGGCGGTCATCCGTCGGGCGAGGGTGATGTGCGGGGTCCAGCGGTCGACCGCCGTGACGGCGTAGTGCTCCGGCGGCGCCCCGAGGACCGCCACCGCCCGCGCGTGGAAGCGCAGCAGGTCGGCCGTGACGAGCAGGGGACGCGCGAGCACGAACCGGTCGCGCGCCGGGAAGACCACCGCTCCTCCGACGCGGCAGGTCAGCGGGAGCCCGTCGGCCAGCTCGACGAGGCGGCCGACGGCGTCCGGGACGAGGTCGTCGCGAACAGCCACCGTCACGTGCGGACGGTTCGATTCCGAGGCATGACGGCCGGCGCTCGGCAGGCCGGCATCCGTCAGACGCTGCCAGTCGGCGAGGACGGCGGTATGGATGCCGTCGTCCGGCAGGGCCTCGACGCTGAACATGTCTCCATCCTGACGAAGATCGGTCCCGCAGCGGAATAGTTGACGCGGCTCAACCATTGAACATATGGTTGACACATCTCAACGGTTGACACGAATCAACCACTTCGCCGGGTGACCGGCTATCGACGAAAACACCACCGACGATCCCGCGCCAGCGCCGCCGCGTCCGTCCGCTCTTCTGGAGGACCCATGTCCGCACCTGCTGCCCCGCACGAGGGCAAGCGCATGTCGCATCGCGTCGTGCTCGAAGCCCTCTCCGGCCTGCTCCTCGGCATGTTCGTGTCGATGCTGGCCTCGACCGTCGTCTCGACGTCCCTGCCCGTGATCATCCACGACCTCGAGGGCACGCAGACCGCGTTCACCTGGGTCGTCACCGCGACACTCCTGACCACGGCGATCTCCACCCCGATCTGGGGCAAGCTCGCCGATCTGACGAACCGGAAGGTGCTGTACCAGCTCGCGATCGTGATCTTCGTGCTCGCGACCGCCGCCGCCGGCTTCTCGCAGAGTCCCGAGATGCTCATCGCATTCCGTGCGGTGCAGGGAATCGGCGCCGGTGGACTCGCGGCCCTCAGCCAGGTGCTGATGGCCGACATCATCAGCCCCCGCGAGCGCGGTCGCTACATGGGCCTGTTCGGTGCCGTCATGGCCGTCGCCACCATCGGCGGCCCGCTCCTCGGCGGCGTGATCACCGATGCCTGGGGCTGGCGCTGGAACTTCTTCGTGGCCCTCCCCGTCGCGGTCGCCGCTCTCATCATCGTGCAGCGCACGCTCCACATCCCTGCCCGCGAGCGCAAGCAGACCCGCATCGACTACCTCGGCATCGTGCTGCTCTCGGTATCCGTCTCGCTCCTGCTCATCTGGGTCACCCTCGCCGGCGACACGTTCGAGTGGATGAGCATCGAGACCGTCCTCATGGTCGGAGGCGCCATCGTCGGCGCCGTGCTCTTCGTCATCACCGAGCTCAAGGTGCGCGAGCCGCTCGTCCCGCTCACGCTCTTCCGCAACCTGACGTTCACCCTGTCGGTCATCGCGTCCATCGCGACCGGTATCGCGATGTTCGGCGCCTCGGTGTTCCTCAGCCAGTACATGCAGCTCGCACGCGGTGCCACTCCGACCGAGGCCGGCGTCATGACCATCCCGATGATCGGCGGCCTGCTCGTCGCCTCGATCGGTGTCGGGGCCCTCATCACGCGCACGGGCAGGTGGAAGCCGTTCCTCGTCATCGGCGCGATCCTGCTGATCGGCGGGTCGGGCCTGCTGTCGACGATCCACTACGACACGGACTTCACGCTCGTCTCGATCTACATGGCGATGCTCGGCGCCGGCATCGGCATGACGATGCAGAACCTGGTGCTCGTCGTCCAGAACACCTCCCGCCCGACCGAGATCGGCGTCGCCAGCTCGGGAGTGACGTTCTTCCGCAGCCTCGGCGGCACCGTGGGCGTGTCGGTGATGGGCGCCGCGCTGGCCACCCAGGTCACGACCCTCGTGGGCGACCGCACCGTCGACATCCAGGCGGCGCTCGCCTCGCTCGGCGACCAGGCGCAGACCTGGGCGGCGCAGCTGCAGTCGGGCACCCTGCCCCAGGTGTCGGCGATGCCCGAGGCCCTGCGCGTGGTGTTCGAGGACATCTACGCGACCGGCATCTCGCGCTCCTTCCTCATCGCCGTCCCGTTCGCAGTGCTGAGTCTGATCGCCATCGTGTTCCTGCCCAACAAGCCGCTCAACACCATGACGACCAGCGAGCGCCTGCAGGCCGGCGAGGCCGACCTCGCGACGGTGTCGGTGCCCGAGGGCATGGGCGCGCTGACGGCCACCGGGTCGGTGCGCTCCACCACCGACGCCGCGCGCGCCGGCACCGCCGACCGGTCGCCCGAACAGGATCGATAAAGTGATCGGGATGACCGCTGCACACACCCCCGACGGCCTCCGGAGCGATTCCGGGGCCGTCGGGGCGGCAGGCACCGGCGAGGACCGCGCCGACGCGGTGCGCCTCCTCGAGATGGAGTTCGGCGAGCTCTTCACGCACGTCCGGCGGATGTACGCCGAGATGGCGAATCGTCTGAGCCCGGGCATGCTGCCCGGCGCATACAAGGTGTTCACCACGATCGCCCGACGCGGCGAGACCACGCTGTCGAGCCTGGCCGAGCTTCTGCACGCCGACAAGGGCCAGATCAGCCGGACGGTGCGCGAGCTCGAGGAGCTGCGCCTCGTGCAGCGTGCGCCCGACCCCGCCGATGGTCGCTCGAGCCTGCTCACGGCGACGGAGTCCGGTCTCGAGCGGTGGAACGCGGCGCGAGCACCGCACGAGAACTCCCTTCTGACGGCCCTGGAGACGTGGCAGATCGACGACATCCGGGAGCTCACGCGGCTCCTGCACGCCCTGTCCACCTCCGCGAGCCCGCGCGGCTGACGCGGCGTGCCGCACGACTCGGACTGTGTCACACGCGCGGAACGGACCGTTCTCAGGAGAGATGCGGCCGCGGCGTGCCAGGCGCAGCCGCAGAGTCAGCTCTTTCCTGAGAAAGGGGCACGCAACCGGATCGCACCCGATCGAGCGCACGATCGCGCGGCGCGTCTCCCGGTCGGACGCATCGCACGGCTGCCGAACCGTTCTCAGGAGAAGGGCGGCCGCCGCGGGCCCACGTGGCCTCAGCGCATCTCCGATCCTGACAACGGGCGGATCCCGTGAGCTTCTCGGCCCGGTGATGACGCCGTAACACCCGCGAGACAATCGCGCGATTGACTGACGTCGAACCGAACCGCCGCCGCCCACCCGGCACGGCGAGGAAGGAGCGACGGATGAGATCCCGGACGCTGCGCACCGCACCCGTCCCCCTCCCCGCGGTGCACGTCGAGCCACCATCCGAGACGATGCGCGCCATCGTGTTCGACGCTCCCGGCGAGGCGGACGTGCTGCGGCTCGCGGAGATTCCCGTCCCCCGCCCCACGCTCAGCGAGGTGCTGGTGCGCATCGAGGCGGCCGGCGTGAATCCGATCGACGCGAAGACGCGCTCCGGGCACGGGGTCGCCGAAGCCATCGACCACTGGCCGAGCACCATCGGCTTCGACTTCAGCGGCGTCGTCGTGTCGACCCCGTACGAGGCGCACGAGCTCCAACCCGGCACCGAGGTGTTCGGGATGCTGCCCTTCCCCCGCTCCGGCGGCAGCTACGCCGAGTACGCCGTCGTGCCCTCGCTCTCGGTCACGCGCAAGCCGGCGGGACTCTCGCACGTCGAGGCCGCGGGCGTTCCGCTGGCTGCGCTCACCGCGTGGGGACTCGTGGTCGAGACGGCCCTCGCTCACGAGGGGCAGCGCATGCTGATCCACGCCGGGCCCGGCGGAGTCGGTCATCTCGCGGTGCAGCTCGCGTCCTACTTCGGCGCGCACGTCACGGCTACGGGTTCGGAGCGGAATCTGCCGTGGCTGCGCGACCTCGGCGCCGAGGTCGCCATCGACCACGCCACCACCCGCTTCGAGGACGTCGTCGGCGAGATGGACGTCGTCATCGATCTCGTCGGGAACGTCGCGGACGACACCGGCTCCCGCTCGCTCGGGGTGCTGCGCACCGGCGGACTGTATGTGCTCGTTCCAAGCGGCGCCTGGCCCGGCTACGCCGATGAGGCGGCCGCCGCGGGGGTGCGCGCGACGGGGTACCAGGTCGTTCCCGACGGCAGCGTGCTCGCGACGCTCGCTCGCCTGCTCGATTCCGGGGCGATCCGGGTCTTCGTCGATTCCGTCCACGACCTGTCGGATGCCGCGGCAGCGCACCGCGAGGTCGAGCGCGGTCACGTGCGGGGCAAGGTCGTGCTGTCGGTCACTGCGGGCCGGTGATCACCCCAGGACCTTCCGCGCCTCCGCGACGATCTCATCGGCGACGGCGTCGAGAAGGGGCGAGCGCACGTTCCACTGCTGCCAGAAGAGCGGGACCACGACATCCGCTCCCCCGAGCCGGACGAGTTCGCCCCGATCGACCGGCATCGACGACTGCAGCGTCGGGAGCAGCGCCCAGCCGAGACCGAGGAGCACCGCGGCGGCGAAATCCTGCGACGCCGGCACCCGGTGGCGCGGGGCTCGGGCCGGGTCGACCGACCGGCTCCGCAGCCACCGCGTCTGCAGCTCGTCACGCCGGTCGAAATCCACCACCGGTGCGGCCTCGAGCGCCGCGGCATCCGTCTGGGTGACTGCATCCCCGAACCACCGTCGCGCGAAGCCGGGTGCGGCGACCGCCTCGTAGCGGAGAGCTCCCAGCGGACTGACGCGGCACCCTGCGACCGGCGTCTCGCGCGACGTCACGGCGCCCATGACCGTCCCGCTCTCGAGAAGGCCCGCGGTGAAGTCCTGGTCGTCGCGATGCAGGTCGAAGACGACGTCGTGGGCCGCGCTGAGCCGGCTCAGGGGCGGGAGGAACCACGTCGCGAGCGAGTCCGCGTTGACGGCGAGAGGCACGGTCGCCGTCGCCCCGTCGAGCTCTGCCAGCGCGTCCCGCTCGAGCAGGGCGAGCTGCCGGGCGTACCGGACGAACGGATGCGCGGCCTCCGTCGCACGCACGGGCTTCGAGCGGACGAGCAGCACCCGGCCGGCGATGCGCTCGAGCGCGCGGATGCGCTGGCTGATGGCCGAGGGGGTCACGTGGAGGCGGCGTGCGGCGGCATCCAGGCTCCCTTCGTCGAGCACGGCGACGAGGGTCTCGACCAGGTCGGACGGAACCCGCATCTTCAGCTGCGCTTCACGGGGTGAAGTTCCATGAACTGGACTGTACCTGCGAGTACGCCTACCGTCGAACCGTGCTCACCGCCCTTCTCGCCGGACTCGGACTCGGCCTCTCGCTCATCGTCGCGATCGGCGCTCAGAATCTGTTCGTGCTTCGTCAGGGCATCCGTCGCGAGCACGTCCTGCTCGTCGCGACGATCTGCGCCGTGTCGGACGCGGTCCTCATCGTCGCCGGCGTGACGGGACTGGGGCTCGTGCTCGAGAGCATCCCGTGGCTCGTCCCGGTGGTGCGGTGGGCGGGGGCGATCTTCCTCGCGGTCTACGGCCTGATGGCGGCGCGGCGCGCGTGGCGTCCGACGGGCGAGGTGCTCGACGGCCGCTCCCCCGGCGCACCGGGGCCGACGCCCGCCCCCGCCCGGTCGCCCGGCACGACCACCGTCCGCACCGGCTCGCGCCGCGCCGCCGTCGTCCTCGCGTGCCTGGCGCTCACCTGGCTGAACCCCCACGTCTACCTCGACACCGTCTTCCTGCTCGGCAGCATCGCCGGCACCCACGGCGACGATCGCGGCTGGTTCGCCGTGGGTGCCGTGACCGGCAGCATCCTCTGGTTCTTCGGACTCGCGTTCGGCGCCCGGCTGCTCAGCCGCGTGCTCGCGACGCCGCGGGCCTGGCGCGTCCTCGACGCGATCGTCGCCGTCGTGATGATCGCCCTGGCGATCAGCCTCGTCGTCGGGTGAGGCAGGATGGGCCCATGCGCAGCGTTCACGTGATCGTCGAGGGCGACGTCCAAGGCGTCGGCTACCGGTACACCCTCCGGCTCGAGGCCGACCGCGCGGGTGTCGCGGGTTGGGTCCGCAACCGGCTCGACGGGTCGGTGGAAGCGGTGGTCGAAGGAGCCGACGACCGCGTCGACGACGTCCTCGCCTGGATGGCCGAGGGCCCGCCCGGTGCTCGTGTGGACCGCGCTCGCGTCACCGATGCCGACCCCGCGCAGCTGTCGGGGTTCGAGGTGCGGGACACGGCCTGACAGTCCCGCGCCGGGCGCCGGATGCGCGGGCGCGCGTGGGCGCCCTCAGCGCAGGCCGGCGACGAGCTCCGCAAGCACCTCATCGGCGTCGTCGCGAGTCGCGAGCGCGGCGGCCTGCCCCGCCCACAGCGACGACAATTCCGGGTCGCCTGCCGCGGCGGCGCGGAAGACACCGGTGAGCCAGTTCTGCGCCGGGAACGGCGCGATGATCCCGCTCGCCTCGATCTCCCGCAGCGCGCGGTTCGAGATGCCGCGCGCCAACCGCCCGCTCATCGCCCGCGTCAGCACGGTGTCGGTGTCGGCGGCCGCCGCGATGGCGGCGCGGTGTCCCTGGGACGCCGCCGACTGCCGCGTCCGGAGGAACGCGGTGCCGACCTGCACGCCCGCCGCGCCGAGCGCGAGCGCCGCCCGGACGCCCCGCCGATCGGCGATACCGCCCGCTGCGATCACGGGCACGTCCACGGCGTCGACGATCTGCGGCACGAGGGCGATCGTGCCCACGAGCGACCGCTCGGGCGACGTCAGGAACGAGACGCGGTGGCCCGCCGCCTCGGCCCCGCTCGCGACGACGACGTCGACACCGCCGGCCGCCAGCGCGACGGCCTCGGCGACCGATGTGGCCGTTCCGACCACGCGGATGCCGCGGCGATGCGCCTCGTCGACGACGGCGGCCGACGGGACGCCGTAGACGACGCTCAGCACGGCGGGCGCGGCACCCCAGACGGCCTCCAGCTGCTCGTCGAGCGACGGCAGGAAGACCTGGGGCGTTGCCGGCTCCGGCACTCCCGCCGCCGCGAAGAGCGGCCGCAGCGCGGTACGGAACGGCTCGAGATCCACATCCGCCGGTCGCACCTCGTCGCCCGCCGGAAGCCAGAGGTTGAGCGCGACGGGGCGATCCGTACGCTCGCGCAGCAGCGCCGCCGTGCGTCGGATGCGGTCGCCGTCGTATCCGTAGAGTCCGAACGATCCCAGCCCGCCGCCCGCACTGACGGCGGCGGTGAGCTCGACCGAGGACAGTCCCCCGAAGGGTCCGAGGACGATCGGAACATCGATGCCGAGCACCTCGGCCAGCGGACGGGTCATTCCCCGACGCTACCGCGCACACCGACAGCGCACCCGACCGGCCGTCGCCGAGACGACGAACGGGGCCCCACCCGAAGGCGAGACCCCGTCCGTACGGAGAGCACTCAGACGAGCGCGTTGACGTCCAGCGGGATGCCGGGGCCGAACGTGGTCGACACGGCGCCCTTCTGGATGTAACGGCCCTTGGCGCTCGAGGGCTTCAGACGCACGATCTCCTCGACCGCGGTGTTGAAGTTCTCTTCGAGCTGCTCGGCCGAGAACGACGCCTTGCCGACGACGAAGTGCACGTTGGCGTGCTTGTCGACGCGGAACTCGATCTTTCCGCCCTTGATCTCCTCGACGGCCTTGGCCGGGTTGGGGGTCACGGTGCCGGTCTTCGGGTTGGGCATGAGGCCACGGGGACCCAGCACCTTGCCGAGGCGACCGACCTGGCCCATGAGCTCGGGGGTCGAGACCGCCGAATCGAAGGCGGTCCAGCCGCCGGCGACCTTCTCGATGAGCTCGGCGCCGCCGACCTCGTCGGCACCCGCGGCGATCGCGGCCTCGGCCGCGGGGCCGGTCGCGAAGACGATGACGCGGGCGGTCTTGCCGGTGCCGTGGGGCAGGATGACCGTGCCGCGGACCATCTGGTCCGCCTTGCGCGGGTCGACGGCCAGCTTCAGCGCGACCTCGACGGTGGAGTCGAACTTCTTCGAGCCGGTCTCCTTCGCGAGGGCGACGGCCTCGGTGGCGCTGTAGAACGAGTCGCGGTCGATCTTCGCCGCGGCTGCTTCGTAAACCTTGGACTTAGCCATTGTGGTCTTCCCCTCAGCTCTCGACCGTGATGCCCATGGAACGGGCGGTGCCGGCGATGATCAGCGAGGCGGCCTCGATGTCATTGGCGTTCAGGTCGGGCATCTTGGTCTCGGCGATCTGACGGACCTGGTCCTTGGTGAGCTTGGCCACCTTGGTGGTGTGCGGCGTCGGCGAGCCCTTGGGGACGCCGGCGGCCTTCTTGATGAGCTCCGCCGCGGGCGGGGTCTTCAGGACGAAGGTGAAGCTGCGGTCCTCGTAGACGGTGATCTCGACGGGGATGACGTTGCCGCGCTGCGACTCGGTCGCGGCGTTGTACGCCTTGCAGAACTCCATGATGTTGACGCCATGCTGACCGAGCGCGGGGCCGATCGGCGGCGCCGGGTTGGCGGCTCCGGCGTTGATCTGAAGCTTGATCAGGCCGGTCACCTTCTTCTTCGGTGCCATTCGTTTTCCTTTCATCGAGCGGATGCCGGAGGCATCCCTCTCCCGCTCGCCCGGCATCTCCGGGCGGCGGTGCGTTCGCAGGCGCGACAGCGACCCACAAAACCCCCCAAGCTTACCGCATCCACCCGGCGCCGACGCGCGGAATGACGAAGCGCCCCGCTCGACGCATCGAGGGGGGCGCTTCGGACGCGGGGCGTCTTACTGCTTGGTGACCTGGTCGAACGACAGCTCGACCGGCGTCTCGCGCTCGAAGAGGGAGACGAGCACGGTGAGCTTGCCGCTCTCGGGCTTGATCTCGCTGATCGAGCCCGGAAGACCCGCGAACGAGCCCTCCTTGATCGTGATGGTCTCGCCGATCTCGAAGTCGACCTCGGTCACGACGCTGCGGACCGGAGCGGCGGCGCCCTTGGCGGCACCGGCCTTGGCCGGAACGGCCTCCTTGACCTCGACGAGCGACTTCAGCATGTTGAACGCCTCGTCGAAGCGCAGCGGCGTCGGGTTGTGGGCGTTGCCCACGAACCCGGTGACGCCGGGCGTGTGACGCACGACCGACCAGGTGTCCTCGGTGAGCTCCATGCGCACCAGGACGTAACCCGGGATACGGACGCGCGTGACCATCTTGCGCTGACCGTTCTTGATCTCGACGACGTCCTCCATCGGGACCTCGACCTGGTAGATGTCCTCTTCGACCTCGAGCGTCGACTTGCGCTGCTCGATGTTGGCCTTCACCTTGCGCTCGAAGCCCGCGTACGAGTGGATGACGTACCACTTGCCGGGGAGCATGCGCAGCTCCGTGCGGAACGCGTCGTAGGGATCCTCGTCGTCGCCGACCTCGATCGTGATGCCGGCGGCGGCCTCGAACTCCGACAGGTAGTCGACGGTCTCGTCCGAGACCTCGATCTCGGGCTCGGGGCCGTCGTAGGGCTCGACCTCGTCGGCGGCTTCGGCGGCCTGCTCGGCGCGCTCCTCCTCGAGGGAGTCCGTCAGCACCTCGGCTGCCGCCTCGGCTTCGGCGGTCTCGTCGATCTCGAGCGCGTCGTTGACGACGGCGTCGGCCTCGGGGTCGTCGATCTCGATGTCGAGGTCGGAGTCGTCTCCGTCGGCCTCGTCGTCGACGATGTGCACGGCGACCTGCTCGGCGGCGTCGGAGGCGCGCTCCTGACCGGCCAGCACGTTGCCCTCCTGGGCTTCGTCGTCCTCGCTCGACTGCTCGGCGGCCGTGGCCCAATCGACGTCGTCGGGGATGCGTTCTGACACTGAGTTCTCTTCCATCGTTTCTCGGGATGCCTGCGGGGCAGGCATTCGCGGGTCGTGCGGGCTCGGCCCGTCGATCAGCCCGGGACGCCGAACACGACGGTCGTGATCCAGACGAACAGGACGTCCAGCCCGTACACGAGCGCCATCATCACGACGACGAATCCGAGGACCACCGCAGTGAATTTCACGAGCTCCTGGCGGGTCGGCGTGACGACCTTGCGGAGTTCGGCGAACACCTGGCGGATGAAGATGATGATCCGCGCGAAGACGTTTGCCTTCTTCTCGCGGGGCGCGCCACCTGCGGCGACGACTTCGCCACCCTCTTGGACCATCGAACCCACCTGATTCTTCCGTGTGCCGGCTGACACCGACGCGCAGGGCGGACAGGAATCGAACCTGCAACCTGCGGTTTTGGAGACCGCTGCTCTGCCAATTGAGCTACCGCCCTAGAGATCCTTCGGACCCCGGGTCACCCGCATCCTCTCCCCCACCGACGGTCGTGGACCCTCGGGCACGGCGAAAGAATGCAGATTTCGACTGCACTTCCAGCATACGTCATGCGCGCGGCGGCCGCGAACGAGGCCGCCGCGCGAACGGATGCCGCGGAGTCAGGGGGCCGTGCGGATGAGCTTCTTGTTGACGAACTCGTCGGCCGCCAGCAGCCCCAGTTCGCGGGACGTCCCGCTCCGCTTCACGCCGCCGAAGGGCAGTCCCGCCTCGTCGGCCAGCACGAGGTTGACGTAGACCATGCCGGCCTCGATCGCCTCGGCCACCCGGGCCGCCTGCTCGGCGTCGGTCGTGAAGACGTACGACCCCAGGCCGAACGGCGTGTCGTTGGCGAGCTCGACCGCCGCCGCCTCGTCGGCGACGCGGTAGACGACACCGACGGGGCCGAAGAACTCCTCGCGGTAGGCATCCATCTCGGGGGTCACGTCCGTCAGCACCGTGCCGGGGTAGAAGGCCCCGTCGCGCGTTCCGCCGGTCACGAGGGTCGCCCCCTGGGCGACGGCACGATCGACCTGCTCGGCGAGGCGCTCGGCCGCCGTCAGCGACGAGAGCGGGCCGAGCACGGTGTCGTCCTCGAACGGATCGCCCACCTTCGCCTCCGCCATCGCGGCGGCGAACTTCTCGACGAAGGCCTCGTAGAACTCGTCGACGACGATGAAGCGCTTCGCTCCGTTGCACGACTGGCCGACGTTGTCGAGGCGGGCCTCGGCGGCGGCCGAGACCGCGGCATCCAGGTCGTCGGTCGAGAGGAGGATGAACGGGTCGGACCCGCCGAGCTCGAGCGCGACCTTCTTCAGGTTGCGCCCGGCCACCTCGGCGACGGCCGCTCCGGCCCGCTCGGATCCGGTGACCGACACGCCCTGCACGCGGCGGTCGGCGATGACGTCCGCCGCCTGCTCGTTGCTCAGATAGAGGTTGGTGTAGACGCCGGCCGGGAAGCCGGCATCCCGGTAGATCGCGTCGATCGCGGCCGCCGATTCCGGGCATTGCGGCGCATGCTTGAGCAGGATGGTGTTGCCCACCGCGATGTTGGGCGCCGCGAACCGCGCCACCTGGTAGTACGGGAAGTTCCACGGCATGATCCCCAGCAGCACGCCCAGAGGGCTCCGTCGGATGACCGCCTCGCCCTCGCCCTCGATCGGGATCGGGCTGTCGCCGGTGATCTCGCCGATGCGGTCGGCGTAGTAGGCGGTGATGTCGGCCGCGAAGTCGACCTCGCCCTCGGCGGCCGCGAGCGGCTTGCCCATCTCGCGCACGATGATCGCGGCGAGCTCGTCGCGGCGTTCGCGGTGCAGCTCCGCGACGCGGCGGAGCCGATCGGCGCGCTCGGACGGCGCTGCCGCTCGGGACCAGGTCCGATAGGCGGAGTCGGCGGCGGCGACGGCCGCCTCGACCTCGGCGTCGGTGGCGGGTTCGTACGTCGCGAGGGTCTCACCGGTCGCGGGGTTGGTGACGGCGTATGTGCTCATCGGTCTCCTCTTTCTTCGGCGGACGGTCAGTCGACGGGGATGAGGGTGTACTTCGTCGCGAGGTACTCGTGAATGCCCTCGAGCCCGCCCTCGCGCCCGACACCGGACTGCTTGACCCCGCCGAACGGCGCGGCGGCGTTGGAGACGACGCCCACGTTGAGGCCCATCATGCCCGTCTCGAGCCGGTCGATCATCCGGTGGCCCCGGGCGAGGTCCCGGGTGAAGACGTACGAGACGAGGCCGTACTCGGTGTCGTTGGCCAGACGCACGGCCTCGTCCTCGTCCTCGAAGGTCGCGATGGCGAGCACCGGGCCGAAGATCTCCTCGCGGAGGATGTCGCTGCCGGCGGCGACCTCCGTCACCACCGTCGGCTCGAAGAAGCTCCCCTCGCCCGCGATGGCCGAACCTCCCGTGCGCACGGTCGCGCCGCGCGAGACCGCATCCGCGACGAGCTCGCCGGTCTTGGCGACCGCTGTGTCGTCGATGAGGGGTCCGATCTGCACGCCCTCCTCGGTGCCGCGGCCGACCGTCATCGACGCGACGCGCTCGGTGAGGCGGTCGGCGAACTCCTCGGCGACCGCCGCGTGCACGATGAAGCGGTTCGCCGCGGTGCACGCCTGCCCGATGTTCCGGAACTTCGCGAGCATGGCGCCGTCGACCGCCTTGTCGAGGTCGGCGTCCTCGAAGACGACGAAGGGCGCGTTGCCGCCGAGCTCCATCGATACCCGCAGCACGCCCTCGGCCGCCTGCTCGATGAGCTTCTTGCCCACCGGCGTGGAGCCGGTGAACGAGAGCTTCCGCAGTCGCGGGTCGGCGATGATGGGAGCGGCCACGGCGCTCGAGCTCGTCGAGTTGACGACGTTGACGACGCCGGCCGGGAGGCCCGCCTCCTGCAGGATCTGGACGAACAGGACCGTGGTCAGCGGCGTGAGGGCCGCGGGTTTGACGACGACCGTGCAGCCGGCGGCGAGCGCCGGGGCGATCTTGCGGGTCGCCATCGCGAGCGGGAAGTTCCAGGGCGTGATGAAGAACGACGGGCCGACGGGCCGCTGCGTCACGACCATGCGGCCGGTGCCCTCGGGGTTCAGGCCGTAGCGGCCCGAGATGCGCACCGCCTCCTCGCTGAACCAGCGGAGGAACTCTCCGCCGTAGGCGACCTCGCCGCGGGCCTCGGCGAGGGGCTTGCCCATCTCGAGGGTCATCAGGAGGGCGAGGTCCTCCGTGCGCTCCTGCACCAGGTCGAACGCGCGACGGAGGATGTCGCTGCGGGTGCGCGGGGGCGTCGCCGCCCACTCCTCCTGCGCCGCGACGGCCGCGTCGAGCGCGCGGATGCCGTCGGCCGGCGTCGCGTCGGCGATCTCGATCAGGGTGCGCCCGGTGGCGGGGTCGGTGACCGGGAAGGTCGCGCCGCCCTCGGCGTCGACCCACTCCCCGCCGATGAACAGTCCGCGCTGCAGGCTCGCCAGAAGTCGTGTCTCGTCGTCGTGCGTCATCGCGCCGCTCCTCTCGCGCGCCGGCTCACCGGCGCATCCTTGGTCAAAGTCTCGCCCCGGAAGAACGCCGGGCGCCGGATCGCCTGCCACACCATCACCACGACTCCGATGAGGATCACGCCGACGCCGAGGATGAACACCAGCCCCACCCCGCCGATCTGCGAGCCGCTGCCATAGGCCGGGTCCATCGTGTCGATGAGCGTGGTCACGAACAGCACGGCGAGGATCACGCCGCCCACGAGCGGGAACAGGAACGTGAAGAACACGTTCCTCGCCGAGTCGAACCACTGGCGACGGAAGTACCACACGCAGGCGAAGGCGGTCAGTCCGTAGTAGAAGCAGATCATCATCCCGAGGGCCAGGATCGTGTCCCACAGCACGTTCTCGCTGACGATGCGCATCACGACGTAGAAGCCCGACGCCACGATCGCCGACACGATCGTCGCGTAGCCCGGGGTGAAGAACCGGGGGCTCACGCGGGCGAACTTCTCAGGCAGGGCGCCGTAGTGCCCCATCGCGAGGAGGGTGCGCGCGGGACCGACGAACGTCGACTGAAGCGACGAGGCGGAACTGGTCAGCACGGCCAGCGACACGAGGAAGGCGAGGGGCCCGAGGATCGGGCCGGACAGGTGGAAGAAGACGTTCTCCTGGATGTCCTCGTTGCCGAGGCCCAGCTCGCCCGTGCCGACACCGGCGAACATGATCATCGCGATCGCCAGCAGCAGGTACAGGACGACGATCGTCACGACCGTGATGGTCGCCGCTCGCCCGGGTGTGCGCTCGGGGTCCTTCGTCTCCTCGTTCATCGTGAGCGTGACGTCCCACCCCCAGAAGATGAAGATCGACAGCGACAGCCCCGCGGCGAACGCGCTGAAGGACTCGACGGCGAACGGGTTGAACCACGACAGGTCGATCGGCGTCGCATCGAAGGCGTTCCCCGACAGGGCCTCGACGATCGCGGCGCCGGCGAACAGGACCAGCACGACGACCTGGAAGGCGACGAGTCCGTACTGGAGCTTCTGCGTCGTCTGCATGTCGCGGTACGAGACGAACGTCGCGGCCGCGACGAACAGGACGCACACGAGCACGTTGATCCACGTCTCGGCGGCGAGGCCGGCGATCGCCTCCTGGCCCGTCAGCTGGGCGATCAGGAGGAAGAGGAAGTCGACGGCGACGCCGGCGAGGTTCGAGAGCACGAGGATCGTGGCGGCGACGAGCCCCCACCCCGCCATCCATCCGACCCACGGGCCGAACGCGCGCGTGGCCCACGTGAAGCTCGTGCCCGAGTCGGGCATGCGGTTGTTCAGCTCGCGGTAGCCGAAGGCCACCAGGAGCATCGGGATGAAGCCGACGAGCACGATCGCGGGTACCTGCGTGCCCACGACCGAGGCCGTCGGTCCGACCGCGGCGGTGAAGGTGTACGCCGGAGCGATGCACGAGATGCCGATGACGACGGCGCCCAGCAGGCCCACCGTGCCGGCGCTCAGGCCCTTCCGGGAGATCCCCCCGGTGACGGGGTCGCCCGCGGGGGCACCCGTCTGATCCGTTCTGGTCATGCGCTCGCTCCTTCGCGGTCGCTGCGGGTGCGGGGCACCACGATCATCGGGGCGGTCACGACACGCAGCATCCGGGCGGCGGTCGAGCCGAGGAACAGCCGACGGGGCTGCGCGAGTCGGCTGGAGCCGACGAGCAGGATCTCGCCCGCCTCCCATTCGAGGTGGGACGCGGCATCCTCGATGCCGTCGCCGGTCGCGACGACGGCGGCGATCTCCGCGTCGGCCGGGAGCGCGGTGCGCACCTCGTCGAGCACGTCCTGCGCGTGGGCGTCGCCGACGGTGCGGATCGCGCCGGTGTCGAGGCCGGCGGGCAGATCGAGCGCGACGAGCGAGAGCAGCCGCACCGGAGCGCCCGTCGCCGCCGCGACCCGGATCGTCTCCTCGACAAGCAGCTCGGTGCCCTCCCGCTCGCCGACCGCCGCGGTCAGCCGGGTGATCCCGGTGTCGGCGGGGATGCGGCGAGCGCCCCGGGGAACCAGGGCCACCGGCACGTCCGAGGAGTGGACGAGCTCGGTCGTCGTCGTCCCGAGCCGGTGCCGGCCGCGGTGGCCGCCGTCGGCCGCACCGACCACGATCAGCGACGCGCCCAGCTCGTCGGCCGTGTCGACGAGCCCGGATGCCACGGACTCGCCGTAGCGGACGTGCGCCCGGTGCGCGACGCCGTCCGAGATCTCGGCCGCACCCTCGCGGAGCCACCCCGCCGCCTGCTCGCGCACGTGCCGCTCGTAGCCGGCGTCGGGCGGGACGACGCCCGGCTTCTGAGCCGGCAGGACGAGCACGAGGTGGAGGGAGGCCCCGGTTGCGGCGGCCAGCCGACTCGCGAAGGCGACGGCATCCCGTCCCGCCTTCGTCGCCGTGTAGCCGACGACGATGCGGGCGACCGGCACGGGGGTGCTCATGCCCGATCCGCCTCGAGGATCCGCTCGGCGGCGCGGTGCCCCATGCGGATGGCGCCGTCGACGTGCTGGTAGCCGGGTCCGGCGAGGTCGCTGCACGCGACGTGGATCGGCGGCACGAGCTCGAGCTGCTCGGCGCCGTAGCGGGAGAGCCCGCCGAGGTCGAAGCTCGCCGCGTACGCGCCGCGCGTCCACTCCTCGCTGCCCCAGTCGCTCTCGTAGTAGACGACGGGCTGCTTCGCCTCGGGACCGTAGTAGTGCGAGAGCGATTCGAGGATCCGCTCGCGCCGGTCGTCGGCGCTCAGACGGAACAGATCGTCCGCGGTGCGGTCGGAGACGAACCCGACGAGCGTGCCCCGCTCGTCGGCGTGGTTGGTGTTGTCGTAGGCCTCGTGGCAGAGCTCGTAGGGGCTGAAGGCCGTTCCCGACAGCCCCTGCTCGCGCCAGAACGGCCGGTCGTACACCGCGTGCACCTTGATCACGAAGCCCATCGAGAAGTGCTGGTGCATCTGGTGCTTCAGGCGCGGGAGCGGTGGCGCGAACGAGATGCGGTTGTAGAGGACGGGTGCGACCGCCAGCACGACGTGGCGCGCCCGCACGGTGACGGTGTCGGTGCGGACGACCGCCCCGTCGTCGGAGTAGTCGATCGCGCGAACCGGCTGATCGAGGAGGACGTCCTCGCCGAGACGCTCGGCCAGGCGGAGCGGCACCTGCTGGAGGCCGCCGACGACGCGCTTGTCGAGGATGAAGTCGGCGTCGACGAGGTGGGAGTAGGACCCCGCCGACGCGGCCATGAGAAGCGACTGCAGGAGCGAGAACGTGTGGGTCGGCTTGGTCAGCATCGCCGATCCGGTCGCGAAGGCGAGGTTGCGGACGGCCTCGTCGTCATCGGTCTGAGCGCGCAGCCAGGCGTCCCAGGAGATGCGGTCCCACTCCTCTGCCTTCTCGTGCGCCCACGGGCGGTCCGGATCGATCTCGGCGACCATGGCGTCGAGGCGCTCGGTGATCTCGTCGATGACGGCCTCGGTCTCGGGCGCGACCGGGAACATCTCCCCCGTGAACCGCCGGGCCTCGCCGTCCGGGCCGACGTACACGCTGTCGCCCTGGCGGTAGCGCGAATAGGTGTCGAGACCGAGATCGGCGAGCGTGTCGATGAGCGCCTGCTGGTCGGGCGACACCCACTGTCCGCCGAGCTCGAGCATCGCGCCGTCGATGCTGTCGGTCCACAGGCGGCCGCCGACGCGGTCGCGCGCCTCGAGCACCACGACCGAGAGGCCGGCCCGCTTCAGGTCGTTCGCGGCGGTCAGGCCGGCCGCGCCGGCCCCGACGATCGCGACGTCGCGTGTGATCTCCGTCATGTCCCACTCCTTCGTTGTGCTGGTGGCGCGTGATGCGCGATTGTCGCGGACCTCAGAGCCGCCCGAGTGCCGCGGCGACGACGTCGAGACCCTCGTCGAGGAGCTCGTCGCCGATGGCGAGCGGCGGGAGGAATCGGATGACGTTGCCATAGGTCCCGCACGTGAGCACGATGACCCCCTCGGCGATGCACGCCTTCGCGACCGCGGCCGTCAGCGCCGCATCGGGCGCGCCGGTCTCGGGGTCGACGAACTCCGCGGCGACCATCGCCCCGCGGCCGCGCACGTCGCCGACACGGGGATCGGCGTCACGGAGGTCGTTGAGGCGCCGGGTCAGTCGAGCGCCGAGCTGCTGCGCCCGCTCGATGAGCCCCTCGTTCTCGAACGCATCGATCGCCGCGAGGGCGGCGGCGCAGGCGATCGGGTTGCCGCCGTACGTGCCGCCGAGACCGCCCGGGTGCGAGGCGTCCATGATCTCGGCTCGACCGGTGACGGCGGCCAGCGGAAGACCGGCCGCGATGCCCTTGGCCGTGGTGATGAGGTCGGGCACGATGCCGAAGTGCTCGCTCGCGAACATCGCGCCGGTGCGCGCGAACCCGGTCTGCACCTCGTCGGCGATGAAGACGACGCCGTTCTCCCGGCACCAGTCGACCAGCGCGGACAGGAACCCGTCGGCCGGGACGATGAATCCGCCTTCGCCCTGGATCGGCTCGATGATGACGGCGGCGAGGTTGTCGGCTCCGATCTGCTTCTCGATGAGCGAGATCGCCCGTGCCGCGGCATCCGGCCCCGACAGGCCGTCGCGGAACGGGTACGACAGCGGGGCACGGTAGATCTCGGGAGCGAAGGGCCCGAAGCCGCTCTTGTAGGGCATCGACTTGGCGGTGAGCGCCATCGTGAGGTTGGTGCGACCGTGGTAGCCGTGGTCGAAGGCGACGACCGCCTGACGTCCGGTCGCCTTGCGTGCGATCTTCACCGCGTTCTCAACCGCCTCGGCGCCGGAGTTGAACAGCGCGGTCTTCTTCTCGTGGTCGCCGGGGGTGAGCCGGTTGAGGGCCTCGGCGACGGCGACGTACGACTCGTACGGCGAGATCATGAAGCAGGTGTGCGTGAACTGGGCCACCTGAGCCTGCACGGCGGCGACCACCGCGGGGTGCGCGTTGCCGACCGAGGTCACCGCGATGCCCGCGCCGAGGTCGATGAGAGAGTTGCCGTCGGCATCGACCACGACGCCGCCGCCGGCCGCGACCGCGTGGACCGGGACGGTGTGGCCCACGCCGCTCGGAACCGCGGCGGCCTTCCGCGCGAGCAGCTCCGCCGAGCGCGGGCCCGGGATGGCGGTGACGATGCGGCGCTCCTGCGGGAGGCCCGGCCCGCCGAGCGGGGTGGTCGGCGTCGTTGTCGTGGTGCTCATTCCGCGACAGTAAGACTCGCGCGGGGCCACGTGCACTCGCCGCCCTGTACAGTGAGCGCACGATTAATCGCCAGCGCGTACAGGATGCCGATGTCGACCACCCCCGCTCCCGCACCGACCGTGCGCGCGCTCCTCGCCCGTCGGGAACTCGATCTGCGCCTCGCCTCGGCGACCGACGACGCGGCCCTCGACGCCCCCGTTCGCTGGGTGCACAGCTCCGACCTCGCCGACCCGACCCCGTTTTTGTCGGAGGACGTGGTCCTCCTCACGACCGGCACGCAGTTCGCCGAGGGCGCCCCGCGCGACGTCGATGCGTATGTGCGACGGCTCCGCGCCCGCGGCGTCCGCGGACTCGGCTTCGGCACCGAGGTCGTGCGCGCCGGCATCCCGGAACCGCTGCGGACCGCCTGCCGCCGCGCCGGCATCCCGCTGTTCGAGGTCCCGTACCGCACGCCGTTCATCGCCGTGGCCCGCGCCGCCGCCGAGGCGATCGCCGCGCAGGCCTACGCGCGGCGCAGCTGGGCGCTCGACGCGCAGCGCTCCCTCGCTCTGGCGGCGCTCCGGCCCGACGGCTTCGACGCCACGCTCGCCGAGCTGTCGCGTCAGCTGCGCGCGTGGGTAGGGCTCTACGACGCCTCGGGCGCGCTGACGCACGAGCACGGGCCGCGGGAACGCCGGACAGTCGCAGGATCGGCCGGAGCGGTCGATGCGGTGCCGAGGGATGCCGTCGGCGCCGAAGCGTCGGCGCTGCTGCGCCGCGGCGGCGGCACCGGTGCGTCGGTCCGTCTCGGCGGGCTGCCGGTCGCCCTCCAGACGCTCGGGTCGGGCGGGCAGCGCGGCGTCCTGGCGATCGCCGGCGCCGACCTCGACCAGGATGCCCGCGCCGTCGTGACCGCGGTCGTCGCCACGACGGGGCTCGCACTCGAGCAGCGCCGGCTCACCGCGGGAGCATGGAGCGGGTTGCGCGCGGCCCTCGTCGACCTCATCACCGCCGACCGCCTGGACCTCGCCCGGGACGTCGCCGCGGACGCCTGGGGCTCGTTCCCCGCGGCCCCCTACATCGTCGCCGTGGCGGATGCGGCCGCGCCGACCGGCGCCCGCGAGGTGCTGGATCACGACGGGGCGACCGGACGCCTGTTCTACGGCCGGGACGACGACGGCGTGCTGATGATCGCCGCGGCATACGATCGTCCGCTCCTCGACGCGATCGCGGAGCGCCTGACCTGGCGCATCGGCGTCGCCGTTGCGACATCCGATGCCGATGTCGCCGCGGCCCGCGACCGGGCGAGACTCGCGCGCGACCGCGGCCGTGCCGGAGCGGTCACGGACGTCGCGGACGCGCCGGGCGACCTGCTCGACGACCTCGCGAGCGCCGGCGCGCGCATCCGCGCGGGCGCCGAGCTCGACGCGCTCCGCCGTCACGACGCGCGGCACGGCACCGCGCTCGAGGCGACCCTGACCGCCTGGCTCGAGAACGACGGCGCCCACGAGGCCACCGCGCGGGCGCTCGGCGTCCACCGGCACACCGTGCGTGCCCGCATCGCGCTCGCCCAGCGTCTGCTCGGCCGCGATCTCGCCTCCTTCCCCGACCGCGCCGCGGTCTGGACCGCCCTCCGGCTCGCCCCGTGAGGTCGACTCGCCACGAATCGCGGGTGGGATGACCCCCGCACCCGCGATCCATGGCGAGTCGACGCCCAGAGCACGCGTCAGGCCCGGAGGGTGCGGGCTCGCGCGGCGAGCAGGCCGGCGCCGCCGAGGGCGAGGAGCAGGCCACCGGCGACCAGGAGGCCGAACGGCAGCTGGCCGCCCGTCGCGGCGAGGTCGCCGCTCGAGCCGGTTCCGCCGTTCGCGCCCGCGGCCGGGTCACCGGCCGCATCGCCCGGATCGGTCGCCGCGCCCTCATCGTCGCCCGAGCCGCCGCCGGCGCCCGGGCCGCCGTCGACCGGCGCGGCCGACACGGTCAGGACCGCCTCGGCCTCGCCCGCGAGGGAGCGGAGCGCGACGGTGTACTCGCCGGCCTCGGCGTCCGTCGGCACCTGCCACGCGAACGTCACGTCGCCGAGCGTGGCCGCCTGCGAGCCGATCTCGAGCGGTCCGAGCAGCGCCGCCACCGACATGCGATCGGCCGGTGCGTCGCTCGACGCCGCACGGGAGTCGGATGCCGCACCCGGCGCCACCTCGGCCGTGACGACCTCGTAGCCGAACCCGCTGCCGGTGATGCGCACGGTGTCGCCGGGGCGCACGTCGGTGCGGTCGAGCGCGATGCTCGCGGGGGCGCCGACCGGAGCGACCGCCGTCTCACCCGCGGTGTAGCGCGTGAAGTTGTACTGCCGCTTGGCCTGCTCGCGCGGCTCACCCGTGACACCGTCGGCGAGCTCGCAGTCGGGCGTCGACGCGACGATGCGCAGCCACTCCCCCTGCACGTACTCGATGACCTGGTCGCGGCCGCTGCCGCAGAAGTCGCCGTGCCACATGCGCACGTTGTCGCCCTCGCTCAGCTCGGTCATGAACTGTCCGTCGCCCGAGAAGATGCCGGCCGGCTCGCCGCATCCGCGGAAGAACACGAGCATCTGATCGCGGCCGTCGCCCGCCCAGTCGTGCAGCAGCTCGGGGATCGTGCCGTAGCAGCCGCGGGTCTGCCGCTCCTCCTGATAGATCATCTCGCCGTTCTTATCGATCATGAACAGCCCGTCGAGGCCGTTGCTGCTGCGATCGATGCGGTCGAGGCCGAACACCTGCAGGCCCGGGACGTCCTCGCGGAGCTTCCCGACGAAGATGTTCTGCGACTCGGTCGGCTCGGTGTTCGACCACAGCATCTCGCCCGTGTCCCAGCGGTGGGCGGACGTTCCCTCGCCGCCCAGGAGCACCTCGGCCTGGCCGTCCTCGTCGATGTCGGCGATCCAGATCGTGTCGGCGTGATCGCCGAGGTCGGCGCGCCAGAGGAGCTCGCCGTCCGGCGAGAGCATGTCGTAGCCGATCATGATCTCCTCGCGCCCGTCGCCGTCGAAGTCGTACGGCCACGGGTAGTGACCGGTGCGGCCCTCGTGCTCCCAGATCACCTGACCCTCGCGGTCGACGAGCCACGCCTTCGTGTAGCGGTTCTTGAGGAGGATCTCTCCCGGGTAGCCGGCGCCCGAGGCGTCGACGAACACGATCGCGTCGCGGGCGAGCGGGTCGGGAAGGTCGAAGCTCCACTTCTCCTCGCCGGTGCGACCGTCGAAGACGTACAAGCGGCCGTCCCGGGTGGTGTCGTTGTCGGGGTACATGATCGCGATGACCTCGTTGTACCCGTCGTTGTCGATGTCGTGAACCTGCGCGGGGATGTCCTGCGTGTTGTTCTGACCCGCGGGGTCCACCTCCCCCGTCTGCCAGAGCAGCTCGCCCGTCGCATCGAACGCGGTCAGCGCCGCGACCATCGGCCCCTCGTGCAGCGCGCGCGAGTTGATCGAATGGGGCTGCATGAAGACGATGTCGGGACGGCCGTCCCCGGTGACGTCGCCCACGAGCGGACGCGCGCCGCCGCCCGCGGCGGAGGTGTCCATCTCGCTGACGAGGTGCGTGTCGATGAGGCGCCGATGCTCGACGGTCTCGCTCGGCTCGGACGCACCGCCGGCTCCGACCGCGACGACGCGGTAGTACCAGCGGTAGTAGCCCTCGGTGTCGGGCCCGACGGGGATCTCCAGCTCGGTGCCGGTCACCCGCTCGAGGGGCGCGAACCCGCGGGGCAGGTGGTCGGTGCGCTGCACGTCGTAGGCGATCGCGCCCTCGACGGGCTGCCACGAGAGCGTCGAGCCCCCGCCCGCACCGATCAGCTCGACCCCGGCGGGAGCCGCGGGCACGGCGACACCCTCGACCGCCATCGTCACCTCGATGCGCACCGCCGACGAGACCGTTCCCGCCTCGCTCCGCTGCCGAAGCGTGTAGGTGTAGGTCGAACCGGCGACGAGGGCCCCGTCGCGGTCGACGAATCCGGGGGTCGTCGTCTCGCCGAGGTCGACCTCGACGCCGTCGGGACCGATCCGGGTCAGCAGATAAGCGGCTGCGTCGTCCACGGCATCCCACGACAGCTCGACGGCGTTCTCCGAACCGACGCCGGTCACCACGGCGGCGAGTGCATCGGGAGGGAGCACGTCCGAGATCGTCACGGCATTCAGGCGGGCGTCTCGTGCGACGCCGACGTCGAGCGTCCCGTCGGTCACCTCGACGGCCCCCTGCCACGTGGCGAACGAACCGGACACGGATTCGAGCAGACCACGGGGCTCCTCCTCGATCGCCAGCTCGGTGCGGTTGACGGCACTGTTGTCGCCCGAGAGCACCTCGACCCAGTAGCGCCCCTCGGGGACATCGACCGAGAAGGTCGTCGCACCGACGATGAAGTCGCGACGGAGGTCGTCGGGGGCGCCGCGGTCACGAAAGTTGACGGGGTTCGACAGGCCCGGCGTGCCGGTGCTGTAGAGCGTCGTGTTGGCGACGCGCTCGTACCCGTCGGCGACGGGCGAGGTCGCGCTGCCGAAGTCGAACGCGAGCGAGAATTCGGATGCCGCGGCATCCGCATCGACCGGCGCTGCGAACGCCGGGACCGAACCGACGGTGAGCGCACCGGCGGCGACGGCGACGACCGCCGCTTTCGCGCGCCGCCGAGGGCGACTCGTGGTTGGGGGGATGGGCATGAACCTTCCTCTCTGAAGGGATCAGGCGCTCCCGCGCGCGGCGTACCGCGGCACGTCGTCGTGCGGAATGCGCTTTCCAGGAATGCACATGAAACGTATCGACGTCTCACAGGAGGTTCAAGACTTGAGGTCCCGCTCCATCCCCGGTATCACGCGAGGCCCGGGGACATCGACCGCCCGCGGCGGCTCCGGCAACGTCCCGATAACGATCGACTCGCCACGAATCGCCGGTCCTCTCCTGCCAGCACCCGCGTTTCGTGGCGAGTCGACGCGCGTCAGCGGATGCGTGAGCGGATGCGGGCGGCGGCGAGCGCGGTGAAGGCGACCGTCACGACCACGAGCACGACGGCGGCGACCCACACCGGGACGACGCCGTCCGCCACCTGCAGCTCCATTCCGTACGTCCGGCTCAGCTGCTCGGTCGCCTCGGCCGAACCCGCCGCGAGCCGGTCGAGCGGCTCGGCGGCGAACTCGCGGCGCACCAGCATCGCCGACTGCGCGAACGGCAGCACCGCGACCGCGTCGCGCACGGCGTCGGGGAACGCCCCGACGGGGATGTAGGCGCCGGCGACGAAGCCGGTGAGCGTGCCGACCAGCGTCGACAGGCCCGAGAAGGCCCCGCTCGTCTTGAGGAACGACACCACGAACGCCCAGAGCGCCGTGTAGGCAGCCACGGACACGACGGTCCACCCCACGATGCGGGCGAGCTGGCCGGCATCGGGCAGCCCTCGACCGGTCAGCGCGAGGTAGCCCAGGGCGACGCCCAGCACGACGAGCGTCGTCATCAGTCCGATGACGAAAGCCGAGCCGAGGTAGCCGAGCACCAGTTGCGGGCGGCGCACCGGTGAGACGAGGAAATCGCGGAATCGTCCGCTGCCGGCATCCTCCACGAACGTCGCCAGCGCACCGAGCGGCGTCGTGACCGCGGCGACCGCGACGACGCCGGCGAACATCCACGAGTCGACGAAGTCGCCCGCTGCATCGGCGTTCAGGCCGGGCGAGTTCGACAGGGAGTCGATCTGCATCTGACCGAGGAACAGCGCGTACAGCAGGAAGACGACGAGCGCGCCCGTCAGCGAGAAGAAGACGCCCAGGGGGTCGCGGTAGAAGAGGCGCAGGTTGCGACCGATGTGCGCTCCGACGGTTCTCATCGTGCCGCCTCCCCGGTCGCCGCGCGCCCGGTCAGGGCGAGGAAGACGTCATCCATCCGGCCGTGGCGGAATTCGAAGTCGAGCACGTCGTCGCCCCGATCGCGCAGGATGCGACGTGCCTCCGTCGCGTCGGCGACGGCGATGCGCTCGCTTCCCGCCGAGGTCGACAGCGAGAGGATGCTGGAGCTGTGACGCGCCCGGAGCTCCGCCGGAGTGCCGTCGGCCACGATCCGCCCCCGGTCGATGATGCAGACACGGTCGGCCTCCTCCGTCTCCTCGAGGTAGTGCGTCGTGAGGAAGACCGTGAGACCCGCGCGCTCGCGCAGCTCGTGGATCGTCCGCCACACCATCTGCCGGCTCGCCGGATCGAGTCCTGTCGTCGGCTCGTCGAGGAAGACGATCTCGGGGTCGTGGAGCAGAGCCCGCGCGATGTCGGCACGCCGACGCTGCCCACCCGAGAGCCGGCCGTACCGACGGTCGACGAAGTCGCCGAGGTCGATGATCTCGACCAGACGCGCGATCCGCTCGCGGATGGCGTCGGTGCTCGCGAAGTACGGCCGCGCGCGCACGGTGAGGTTCTCGCGGACGCTGAGCGCGTCGTCGAGGAGGGAGTCCTGGAAGACGACGCCGATGGCCCGGCGGACGGCATCGCCCTCGGCGCGGACGTCGTGGCCCGCGACCTGGAGGGAACCGGCATCCGGCTCGATGACGGTCGTGAGCGCACCGATCGTCGTCGACTTGCCCGCACCGTTCGTGCCGAGGAACGCGAACACGCCCCCGGCGGGGACCTCGAAGCTCACGTCGTCGACCGCGGTCACGTCGCCGTAGCGTTTCGTCAGTCCCCGCACGATGGTCGGCGCCGTCGTTCTCGTCGTCATGACACCACCGTGCCCGGTTCTGCCGAAGAAGGACAATCCCGATCGTCCGAGCCGGGCCACTATCCGGTGGACGGCGCCGCTACTCTCGGAGGGTGACCGAACGCGCACCGCTGTCCCGCAAGCTCTCCGCCATCGCCGAGTCCGCGACCCTGAAGGTCGACGCCAAGGCGAAGTCCCTGCAGGCCGCGGGCCGACCCGTCATCTCGTACGCTGCCGGCGAGCCCGACTTCTCGACGCCGCAGTTCATCGTCGAGGCCGCCCAGCACGCTCTCGCCGATCCCGCGAACTATCGCTACACGCCCGCCGCCGGGCTGCCGGTGCTGCGCGAGGCGATCGCCGCGAAGACCACCCGCGACTCCGGCGTCGACGTGACGCCGTCGCAGGTGATCGTCACCAACGGCGGCAAGCAGGCCGTCTACCAGGCCTTCCAGACAGTCGTGAACCCCGGGGACGAGGTGCTGCTGCCGGCACCATACTGGACGACCTATCCCGAGGCGATCGCTCTCGCCGACGGCATCCCGGTCGAGGTCTTCGCCGGCGCCGACCAGGAGTACAAGGTCACCGTCGAGCAGCTCGAAGCGGCGCGCACCGAGCGGACGCGCGTGCTCGTCTTCGTCTCGCCGTCCAACCCGACCGGCGCCGTCTACACCCCCGAGGAGACCGCGGCCATCGGGCAGTGGGCGCTCGAGCACGGCATCTGGGTCATCAGCGACGAGATCTACCAGAACCTCGTCTACGACGGAGCCCGGGCGGTGTCGATCGTCGAGGCGGTTCCGGAGCTCGCGGGGCAGACGATCCTCGTCAACGGCGTCGCGAAGACCTATGCCATGACGGGATGGCGCGTCGGCTGGATGGTCGGCCCGGCCGACGCCATGAAGCTCGCGGGCAACCTGCAGTCGCACCTGAGCTCGAACGTCAACAACGTCGCCCAGCGCGCCGCCCTCGCCGCGCTCACCGGACCGCAGGACGAGGCCGAGCAGATGCGCCAGGCCTTCGACCGGCGCCGCCGCGTGATCGTCGACGAGCTCGCGAAGATTCCCGGCGTGACGGTGCCGACACCGCTCGGCGCCTTCTACGCCTACCCCGATGTCACGGGACTGCTCGGCCGCAGCTGGCACGGCACCGAGGTCACGACGTCGCTCGAACTCGCCGACCTCATCCTCGAACGCGCCGAAGTGGCGGTCGTTCCCGGCGAGGCCTTCGGCCCGTCCGGCTACCTGCGCCTGTCGTACGCGCTCGGCGACGACCAGCTGCTCGAGGGCATCCAGCGCCTCCAGCGCCTCTTCTCGTAACCCCCTCCCCCCTTCCGTCGAGTCGCCACGAAACGCGGGTGCGGCCCCTCCCGGACCCGCGCTTTCTGGCGAGTCGACGATGGGAGCGGGGGACGGCGCGGCGCCTGCACATGGGCGGGCGAGGGAGGAGTTGTGCACGGCGGGCGGGGCGCGGCACCGGCCGCGGCTCGCGACTCGGCATTCTGCGGTCATGCGTCGTGCCGAGCTTCCGCCCTCCCTGCCGTCGACCTTCCTCGTCGAGGAGGCACGGGACCGCGGAGTCAGCCCGGGTCGTCTCCGGGCGCAGGACCTGACCTCCCCGGTCCACGGGGCTCGCGCGCGCGGCGAGATCGACGAGCGCGCGCGGCTGCGACTCATCCTCGCGCGGGTGCCCGACGGCGCCTTCGTCTGCGGTCCGACGGCAGCGCTCGTCCATGGGATGCCGCTCCCCCGCTCGCTCGAGGTCGCCGCCGCCGCGCGACCCCACGTCGCCGTCGCCCTGCCCGCCAACCGTGTCCGGAGGCCCGAGGTCGTGGGACGGGCGCTCGCGGTCGATGCCGACGACGTGACCGAGGTCGACGGCATCCGCGCGACGACTTTCGAGCGGACCTGGGTCGATCTCGGCGGTTCGGTCGCTGTGCCCGCGCTCGTCGCCGCCGGCGATGCCCTCATCAGTCGCCGCGGGCCGCGGACGACTGCGGAAGCGCTCGCGCGTGCGCATGCGAAGGCGGGGCGCAGCCGTGGCGCTGTTCGGCGCGCCGAGGCGCTCACTCTCATCGACGACGGGGCCGAGTCCCCCCGCGAATCGAAGCTTCGCGTCCTCATCGTGCGGGCAGGGCTCCCCCGACCTCGGACGAACGTCGCGATTCGAGCCGGCGGACGGTTCGTCGCGCGTGTCGACATGCTCTTTCCCGACGCACGGCTGGTCGTCGAGTACGACGGCGACTATCACCGCGACCTCTCGCAATGGAGCCGGGATCAGTCCCGGCGGGCCGAGCTCGAGTCGCTCGGCTACCGCGTCACGGTCGTGACAGCGCGCGACTTCGACGACCCCGAGACCCTCGTCCGCCGCATCCGTCGCTTGCTCGCCCGGCAAGCTTGAGGTCGAGTCGCCGCAAAACGCGGGTGCGGGCGCTCGTGCACCCGCGTTCTCCGGCGAGTGGACCGGGGGTCAGAGCTCGACGCCCACGAGCACGGGCTCGGGCTGCAGCACCAGGCCGAACTCGGCCTGCACGCGCTGCTGGATGAACCGTGCGAGCGCGGCGAGCTGCTCGGCCGTCGCCCCGCCCCGGTTCGTCAGGGCGAGGGCGTGCTTCGTCGACAGGCCCGCCCGCGAACCGGGCAGGGCGAACCCCTTGCCGATGCCTGCGTGCTCGATGAGCCACGCGGCACTGACCTTCACGTCGGGTTCGGGCGCGGCGGCCACCGGGTCGACACCGTAGTAATGCTCGAGCGGGATGACGCGGTCCCCCACCGGATCGGGTGCGACGGGCCAGCGCGGGCACTCGGCGGGCAGGGTGCGGGCGAAAGCGGCCGAGACGACCGCGTTCTGGAAGAACGAGCCGGCACTCCACGTGTCGTTGTCGGCGTCGTCGAGCACCATGCCCTTGCTCGCGCGCACGGCCAGCACCGTCTCACGGATCCAGCGGAGCGTCACGCGAGCCTCGGGGTCGAGGCCGAGCGCACCGCGCAGCTGCGGGCCCGTCACCTCGAACTCGCCATGACCGACGTCGTCGAGTTCGAGCGTCACCGACACGATGACCGCCGAGCGGGCCGCGACCGAACCGTGGTGCGTCTTCAGGACCGAGGTGCGGAATCCCAGCCCGAGCTCGGATGCCGGCACCACCGAGACATCCCCCGTCGACTCGTCGAGGAGCTCGACCTCGACGAGCGTCTGCACGATCTCCTGCCCGTAGGCACCGATGTTCTGCACCGGCGCCGCGCCCGTCGTGCCCGGGATGCCCGACATCGCCGCGATCCCGCTCAACCCCTCGGCGACGGCGTACTCGACGAGGTCGTCCCAGGAGTGCCCCGCCTGGACCCGCAGTCGCACGCGCCCCGCGTCAGGAGCGGGCAGCCGCTCGATGCCGGTGGTCCGGACGACCACGACGGTGCCGTCGAAGGGTTCGTCGCCGACGAGCAGGTTCGAGCCGCCGCCGATGACGAGCCACGGCTCGCCCGCGCCCCACAGCTCGCGGAGCGTCTCGACGAGCTCGTCGGAGGTGCGCACGTCGATCATCCGGGCCGGACGCGCACCGGCGCGCAGGGTCGTCAGCTCCGCGAGGGACCGCGGTTCGATCTCGGGCACGCTCACTCCGGGATGCGGACGCGCACCTGGGCCTTGCCCAGCACGACCGTGTCGGCGGCGCGGACGGTCAGGTCGACGCGCAGCGCCGTCTCCTCGACCGCGCCCACCTTCGCCACGACGTGAACGGTGGCTCCGCTCTCGGCGTCCACGACGACCGGTCGCGTGAAGCGCACGCCGTACTCCAGGATGCGGCCGCTGTCGCCGAGCCACTCGACGATCGTCTCGACGGCGAGACCCATCGTCAGCATGCCGTGCGCGAGCACGCCCGGCAGCCCGACGCGCGTCGCCACGTCATCGCGGTAGTGGATGGGATTGAAGTCGCCCGAGGCCCCCGCATAGCGCACGAGGGATTCCCGGGTCAGCTCGACAGTCCGTTCGGCGACCACGGCGCCGACCTCGTGCGCGCTCATGCGTCCTCCCCGCCGATCAGCAGCACCGAGACGGCCGTCACGACGTGCTCGTTCGCGGCGTCTGTGATCTCGGCCTCGCTGGTGACCATGGCGCCCGTGCCGAAGGCGCGGATGCCGGTGACCGACAGCGTCGCGGTCAGTTCGTCGCCGGCGACGATCGGCCGGCTGTAGCGGAATCGCTGCTCGGCGTGCACGGTGCGCTCGAGCACGATCCCCGAGTCGGGTTCCGCGATCAGCTGCTGCAGGGTGAGGTCCTGCACCACCATGGCGAACGTCGGCGGCGCGACGACGTCGGCGTAGCCGAGGGCCTGCGCGGCTGCGGGGTCGACGTGCTGCGGATCGGTCGCGAAGACGGCGCGGGCGAACTCGCGCACTTTCTCCCGCCCGACCAGGTACGGTGCGGTCGGCGCGAAGACGCGCTCGACCAGATCAGGATTCACGGACACCCCTCGATTCTACCGAGGCCCTCGCCGCGATCGCGGCCGGGAGAAACGGCGCTCAGGCGTCGGCGCGCTTCACACGCGCCGACCGGTGCGCGCGAACCGCCCGCACCGCCATCTGCGCCCCGATGAAGGTGAGGAACACCGCGAAGAGGATGTTGCCGGCGAGGGGGTCGAGGAGGGTCGCGATGAGCGCGCCGAGCGCCGTCGTCGTGCACGCGGCGACACCCACCACCGCGGCGGCGACGAGATCGACGTTGCGACGGCGCGCGTTGCCGATCGTCCCCGAGATCGCGGTCGGGATCATCATGAGCAGCGACGTCCCCTTGGCGATGAGGTCGCTCGTCCCGAACAGGAACATGAGCGCCGGGACGACGATCACGCCGCCGCCGACGCCGAGGAGTCCCGCCATGATGCCGGTGAACAGGCCGAGTCCGGCGAGCCCGAATCCGATCCCCCAGCTCAGCTCGAGGGTCGCCTCGCGCGAGGGGACGACGATGAAGAGCATCACGATGACGACGAGGAGGAAGCCCACGAAACCCCACCGCAGCGCGTTCTGCGGGATGCGGGCGAGGAGCCAGCTGCCGATCTGCGCGCCGATGACGGCGCCCGCCGCCAGGATGAGTGCCGGGATCCAGGCGACCGATCCGGTCAGCGCGTACGAGATCACCCCGACGGATGCGGTCGGCACGATCGCCGCGAGCGACGTGCCCGCCGCGAGGCGCTGGTCGAAGCCGAGGAACAGGACGAGCAGCGGCACGATGACGGTGCCGCCGCCGACGCCGAACAGACCCGACAGGAGGCCGGCCGCGAGACCGACGCCGATGCAGGCGGTGTAGAAACGCGGCCCGCGGGCGACGCGCTCGGCGGGGGTCACTGTTCCACGAATTCGTCGATGACCCAGGAGCCGCCCTCGTTCACGAGGGTGTACTGGTAGCCGGTGCTGCCCGGGACCGGGGTCTCGAGCGGCTGACCGGTCGGATCCAGGACCTGGGTGTAGGACTCCAGCGTCTGGACGACGATCGTGTCGCCCTCGCGGGTCGTCGACAGGATGGCGACCTCGTAGTCCTCGACCGAATCGACGAACTGCTGCGCCGCGATCTCGAACTCGGCGCAGTCGGTGTACCCGGACGATGCGAGGTAGTCGCTGCTCAGCGTCGCCTGGTATGCGATGCAGTCGACGTCGTCCCACGCCTCGTCGTAGTCCTCCACGGCATCCGCGGCGGCGTCGGCGTCGGAGCCCTGGACGGACTCCTGCCCGGGTGCGGACCCGGGCGGAGTGAGGATGTCGCCGATGAAGCGGGGAATGAACACGGCCGCGAGGACGAGGAGCCCGACGACCACGACGCCGAGGGCGACGAAGACGATCCACAGCTTGGATCTCGGACGGTCGGAGCCGGCCGCGGGCGCGGCAGGCGCCGCCGCCGGGAACGAGCCGGTGCTCGCGACGACGCCGGCGGGCACCGTCGGAACCGGCGGCGCGACCGGAGCTGGGGACGCATCCGCTGTCGCGGGCTCGTCGGCGACGGGCTCGTCGGCGGCCGGCTCGGTCGCGACCGTCTCTGCGGCGACGGGCTCGGTGGCGACGGGCTCCGCCGTCGGCTCCGCGACGTGCGTGTGCTCGGTCCACTGCGCGCCGTCCCACCAGCGGAGTGCACCGTGACCGTCGTCGTACCAGCCGGGTGGGGTCGAAGTGGTCAACCGTGCCTCATCTCGCGTCGGGGCGGAGCTGTCCGCCGCGTCTCACCCTATCCCTCGACCCCCGCGTTCCCGGGCCCGGTGGCGGCGCCCGCGTGCTCCCCCGAGGCGGGTCCGGCGAGCTCGTCGGCATCCGCCGTCGCGGCTTTCTCGAACTGCGAGCGATACAGCCGCCAGTAGGCACCCTGAGCGGCGATGAGCCCCTCGTGCGTTCCCTTCTCGACGATGTCGCCGTGCTCCATCACGAGGATCAGGTCGGCGTCGCGGATGGTCGACAGTCGATGCGCGATGACGAACGACGTGCGCCCCTCGCGCAGGGCCGACATCGCCTGCTGCAGCAGCAGCTCGGTGCGGGTGTCGACGGAGCTCGTCGCCTCGTCGAGGATCAGCACCGCCGGCTGCGCGACGAACGCTCGGGCGATCGTGATGAGCTGCTTCTCGCCCGCCGAGACGTTCGCCGCATCCTCGTCGAGGACCGTGTCGTACCCCTCGGGCAGAGCGTGGACGAAACGGTCGACGCGGGTCGCCACGGCGGCCTCGACGATCTCGTCGTCGCTCGCGCTCTCGCGGCCGTACCGGATGTTCTCGCGGATGGTGCCGGCGAACAGCCATGGGTCCTGCAGCACCATGCCGGTGCGCGACCGCACGTCGTCGCGCGTGAGCTCGGCGATATCCTGACCGTCGAGCAGGATGCGCCCGCCGTCGAGCTCGTAGAAGCGCATGAGCAGGTTCACGAGCGTCGTCTTGCCCGCACCGGTCGGCCCGACGATCGCGACCGTCTGCCCCGGCTCGACCCGGAACGACAGGTCGCTGATGAGCGGCTTGTCGGGCGAGTAGGCGAACCGGACGTGCTCGAACTCGATGACGCCGCGACCACCCGCGACGCGCGGTGCGTCGTCGTCATCGGCATCCTGCTCGTCTTCGTCGAGCAGCTCGAAGACGCGCTCGGCCGATGCGGTGCCCGACTGCACGACCGCTGCCATGCCGCCGAGCTCCGACAGCGGCTGCGTGAACTGCTGGGAGTACTGGATGAAGGCCTGCACATCGCCCAGGCGCAGCTGCCCCGACGCGACCATGAGGCCGCCGAGCACGGCGATGCCGACGTAGGTCAGGTTTCCGATGAACATCATGCCGGGCATGATCAGCCCGGAAAGGAACTGCGCCTTGAACGCCGCCTCGAAGAGCTCGTCGTTCTCGGTCTCAAACTTCTCGCGCGCGTCCTGCTCGCGGCCGTAGACCCGGACGAGGGCGTGACCCGAGAACGATTCCTCGACGCGCGCGTTGAGCCGGCCGACCTTGCGCCACTGGGTCGCGAACGCCTTCTGCGAGCGCGGCCCGATCACACCGAAGATGACAGCCATGAGCGGCAGCGACACCAGCGCGACGAGGGCCAGCTGCCACGAGATCGAGAACATCATGAACAACACGCCCACGACGGTCAGCACGCTCGTCAGCGCCGTCGACAGCGACTGCTGCATCGTCTGGGTGATGTTGTCGATGTCGTTCGTGACGCGGGAGATGAGCTCGCCCCGCTGCACCCGGTCGAAGTAGGCCAGGGGAAGTCGATTGATCTTGGCCTCGACCGATTCCCGCAGGCGCCACATGGTCTTCACCATGATGATGTTGATGACGAAGCCCTGCAGCCACGTGAGGATCGCGGAGCCCACGTAGATCGCCAGCACGGATGCCACGACCCACTTGAGCCGGTCGAAGTCGACGCCTGCGCCGACCTGAAAGTTCTCCATCGCGCCGACGATGTTGGCGATGTCGCCCTGTCCGTTGGCATTCAGCGCGTCGACGACCGCCTGCTGGCTCGTGCCGGCCGGGAACTGATCGCCGAGGTTCTTCGAGACGATGCCCTCGAAGATGAGGTTGGTGGCGTTTCCGAGGATGCGCGGGGCCAGCACTGCGAGCACGACGCCCAGCGCGCCGAGCACGGTCATCAGGGCGAACACCGCCGCGTAGGGACGCAGTAGGCCGATCATCCGCAGGAAGCTCGGTCCGAAGCGGGCCGCTTTGCCGGGTGCAACGCTGTCCCAGTCGCCGGAGTTCTGGCGCGCCTGCTCGGCCATCTCGTGCTCGAGGCGCTCGTCCTCGGTCATCTCGGCGTCGGTCGCGCTCATGCGTCCACCCCCAGCTGCGACTGAACGATCTCGCGATAGGTCTCGTTGGTCTCGAGAAGCTCGGCGTGGGTGCCGACGCCGGCCATCCGTCCGTCGTCGAGGACGACGATGCGGTCGGCACCGGTCACGGTCGAGATGCGCTGGGCGACGACGATCTTCGTGACCGCCGGCAGCTCGCGCCAGAGCGCCTGGCGGAGGCGCGCGTCGGTCGCCAGATCGAGCGCGGAGAACGAGTCGTCGAACACGAGGATGTCGGGACGGCGGACGATCGCCCGTGCGATCGCGAGCCGCTGGCGCTGCCCGCCCGAGACGTTGGTGCCGCCCTGCGCGATCCGCGCATCGAGGCCGCCCTCCATCTCGGAGACGAAGTCGCGCCCCTGCGCGATCTCGAGCGCATGCCAGAGCTCGTCGTCGGTCGCCTCCTCGCGCCCGAACCGGAGGTTCGAGGCGACGGTGCCGGTGAAGAGGAACGCGCGCTGCGGCACGTACCCGATGCCGCCCCACAGCCCGTCGAGGTCCGCCTCGCGCACGTCCACCCCGGCGACGCGCACGGCGCCGCCGGTGACATCGAACAGGCGCGGCAGCAGCGAGACGAGGGTGGTCTTCCCCGCCCCGGTCGATCCGACCACCGCGACCGTCTCGCCCGGCTCGGCCCGGAAGGAGATGCCTTCGAGCACGGGCGCGTCGGCGCCCGGGTAGGTGAAGGCGACGTCGTCGAACTCGACGGACCCGGGCGTCGGGAACGTCGTCACGGGGTCGGCGGGACGCGTCAGCGCATCGGCCGAACCGAGGACCTCGCCGATGCGGTCGGCCGAGACCGCCGCCCGCGGGATCATGATCGTCATGAACGTCGCCATGAGGACTCCCATGAGGATCTGGCCGACGTACTGCATGAAGGCGAAGAGCGTGCCGATCTGAACCGACCCCTCGTCGACCTGGATGCCGCCGAACCAGATGACCCCGACGACGGTGACGTTCAGGACCAGCATCGCGAGCGGGAACATGAGGACGAAGAGCGACCCGACCTTCCGGCCGACGATCATGATGTCGGTGTTCGCCCCGCGGAAGCGCTCCTCCTCGATGGGCTCGCGCACGAAGGCCCGGACGACGCGGACGCCGGTGAGCTGCTCCCGCATGATCCGGTTGACGTTGTCGAGACGCACCTGGAAGACGCGGAAGAGCGGCACCATGCGGCTGATGATGACGCCGGCGATGACCAGCAGCAGCGGAACGGCCACGCCGATCAGCCAGCTGAGTCCGACGTCCTGCTGGAGCGCCATGATGATGCCGCCGATCGCGAGCAGCGGCGCCGTGACGAGCATCGTCGCGCCCATCATCGCGAGCATCTGCACCTGCTGCACGTCGTTCGTGTTGCGGGTGATGAGCGTGCCGGGTCCGAAGCGCGACACCTCGCGCTCGGAGAATCCGCTGACCTTCTCGAAGACGTCGCGCCGGATGTCGCGGCCGGTCGCCATCGCGGCGCGGGCGGCGCACAGGGTCGCGATGACCGACGCGACGATCTGGCCGAGGGCGATGACGAGCATCATCACGCCGCGCGACCAGATGTACCCGGTGTCGCCGCGGGCGACGCCGTTGTCGATGATGTCGGCGTTCAGTCGCGGGAGGTAGAGGGACGCCATCGCCGAGGCGAATTGGAAGACGAGCACACCGGCGAGAAGCCACCGGTACCTTCCGAGATAGCGGATGAGGAGCTTGCCGAGCATGCTGCGCCTCCGGGCGGGTTCGAGGGACGGTTCATGGTAGCGCCGGCCACCGACGGCCGACATCGCCCGCGTCGCCGCGACGGTGCGCCTGCGGCGAACGCCGCGACGACTCACAGCCCTCGCCGATGCCCCGGCGCTACGGTCGGAGCATGACGACAGGCGAGGCCCTGCCCCCGATCTCGATCGCGAACACCCTGCAGACGTACTCCCCGCAGCAGCTGCGCGATCTCCGCGACCAGTTCCAGCAGTTCCTGCTGGAGTACCGCTTCGGGATGCAGGAGATCGAGACCAAGCTCGGCATCCTGCGCGACGAGTTCCAGCAGCTGCACGACTACAACCCGATCGAGCACCTCTCGAGCCGCCTCAAGTCTCCCGACAGCATCGTGGAGAAGGTCGTGCGCAAGGGCGTCGATCCCGAGTTCGCCTCGATCCGCGAGAGCATCACCGACATCGCCGGCGTCCGCGTCACCTGCAGCTTCGTGCAGGACGCATACCGCCTGTTCGATCTGCTCACCGCACAGGACGACATCACCGTCCGGCTCGTGAAGGACTACATCGCCGAGCCGAAGCCGAACGGCTACAAGAGCCTGCACGCGATCGTCGAGGTCCCGGTCTTCCTCTCCACGGGTCGCATCACCGTCCCGGTCGAGGTGCAGTTCCGCACCATCGCGATGGACTTCTGGGCGAGCCTCGAGCACAAGATCTACTACAAGTACGCCGCCAACGTCCCGCAGGAGCTGCTGGCGGAGCTGAAGGATGCCGCCGAGACGGCGTCCGAGCTCGACGCCCGGATGGAGCGACTGCACCGCGAAGTGCGCCAGCGCCCGGCCGTCGTCCGCATCTGAGCACCGAGGGCGCGCAGGCGCACGATGTCCGCGGATGCGAACGGCGCCTGCGCGCTCTCGCGCGTTCGGGAGGTCAGTCCTCGGAGACGGTGATCTCGACGGGGATGTTGCCGCGGGTGGCGTTCGAGTACGGGCACACCTGGTGCGCGGCGTCGGCGAGCTCCTGTGCGACCGCGCGATCGACGCCGGGGAGGACGACCTCGAGCACGACCGAGAGGGAGAACCCGCCGGCATCCGTGGGGTGGATCTGGACCTGGCCGCCGACGGCCGACTCGCTCACGTCGACCTTCTTCGAGCGGGCGACCATCTGCAGCGCGGAGTGGAAGCACGCCGCGTAACCGGCGGCGAAGAGCTGCTCGGGGTTCGAGCCGTCGCCCGATCCGCCCATCTCCTTCGGGACGGCCATGTCGAGGTCGACGCGGCCGTCGGTGCTGCGGACGTGACCGTTGCGGCCGGCGCCGGTCGAGAGTGCTTCGGCGGTGTAGAGGGCGCTCATGCGTGCTCCTTCTTCTCGGGGGTGGTCGGGATGCCGCCGGCCGGGGCCGAACGGAGGTCTGCGGTCGTGTCGCGCATGCCGTCGGCGAGCGCGCCCAGCGCGTCGATGAGGTCCCGCGCGCTCTCGGCGGTGATGCCCATCCCCCGCGCGATGCACGCGGGGACGTGCGCGAGCTCGCCGCGCAGCGCGCGGCCGCGAGCGGTCAGCGCGACGGTGACGACCCGCTCGTCATCGGAATCGCGGGTGCGGTCGACGAGGCCGTCGCGGGTCATCCGGCGCAGCAACGGCGAGAGGGTCCCCGAGTCGAGATCGAGCGCCTCGCCGAGATCGCGGACGCTCCGGCCGTCGCGGGTCCAGAGGAGGACGAGCACGAGGTACTGCGGGTAGGTCAGGCCGTGCGGTTCGAGCAGCGCGGCATAGGCCTTCGTCGTCGCGCGGGAGGCCGCGTAGAGCGAGAAGCAGACCATGTGCTGCGTCGGTTCCATAGATGCATAGTACACAACTCGGTTGTGCGCAATCAATAGCGCCGAGAGAAGCGCCGGCAGCCGAAGCCGCCGGCGCTCGCATCCCGTCCGGTCAGGGCGTGGGCATGCCGCCGTTGACGTTGAGCGTCTCGCCCGCGACGTAGCTCGACTCCGCCGAGGCGAGGAAGACGTACGCCGGTGCGAGCTCGGCGGGCTGGCCCATGCGTCCGAGCGGGGTCTCCTCGCCGAAGCTGTCGATCTTCTCCTGAGGCTGTCCGTCGCTCGGCTGCAGCGGCGTCCAGATCGGGCCCGGCGCGACCGCGTTGACCCGGATCCCCTGCGGGGCGAGCTGCTGGGCGAGCGCCTTCGTGAAGGTGTTGATCGTCGCCTTGGTCGATGCGTAGTCGACGAGGGTCTCGGACGGCGAGTAGGCCTGGATCGACGTCGTGTTGATGATCGTCGATCCCGCGGACAGGTGCGGCAGGGCGGCCTTCGTGATCCAGAACATCGCGTACACGTTGGTCTTGAACGTGTCGTCGAACTGCTCGTCGGTGATGTCGGCGAGCGACTCCTGGAAGATCTGCTTGCCGCCGTTGTTCACGAGGATGTCGATGCCGCCGAGAGCCGAGACCGCGTCGGCGACGAGCCCGCGGCAGTACTCCGGATCGCGGAGGTCGCCCGGCAGCTGCGCGACCGTCACACCGGCCTCGCGCAGAATGCCGGCGATCCGCGCGGCGTCCTCCTCCTCCTGCGGAAGGTAGGAGATCGCGACGTCGGCACCCTCCCGGGCGAAGGCGATGGCGGTGGCTGCTCCGATGCCGGAGTCGCCACCGGTGATGAGGGCCTTCCGACCCGTCAGACGGCCGCTGCCGCGGTAGCTCTCCTCGCCGAGATCGGCCTTCGGGGTGAGATCGGCGTCGAGGCCGGGTTCGTCCATCTTCTGCTTCTCGGGCTCGATGTCCGAGTACAGCTCGGCGGGATTGACGAAGGTGTACTGGTCGCGGGACATGATGTCTCCTTTCCGTGGGGTGTGTCAGGTCTTGTGGGTCGCCGAGGCGCCCCGGGTCAGCGGCTGCCGAAGGTGTGCACGGGGCGGCCGGTCGCTCCCGGCCGCCAGCGGAAGATGCCTCCCGAGAGCGGGGCCTCGCGCAGCTGTGACTCCTCGAGGTTCTCGCGCGCCGAGCCGATGAGCAGCTGGTCGAGAGCGGGGCCGACGAAGGCGACCGAGGTCACGTTGGGCGCCGGAACGGAGACCTCGCGCGCGACCGACCCGTCGGCGTTCCAGTGCACGACCGATCCGTCGCCGTAGATGCCGTTGTAGAAGGTGCCGTCACTCGCCCGCACCAGGCCGTCGCTCATCCGGCCGACGAGGAACGGGGCGAGGTCGCCGAGCCTGCCGTCCGCCCCGTAGGCGCCTCGGTAGACGGTCGAGGTCGACGTGTCGGTGATGAACATCGTCGCCCCGTCGTCGTCCCATTCGAATCCGTTCGCGACGCCGAATCCGCCGCGGATGACGCTGACCGCGCCCGCGGCGTCGACGGACCACACGGCGGCAGCGGCGTCGTCCGAGGTCAGCTCCATCGCCCCGACGACGAAGCGTCCGAACGGATCGACCTTGCCCTCGTTCAGCCGCATGCCGTCGTGGCGATGCGGCAGACGAGCGAGTTCGCGATCGATGCGGCCTGCGGCATCCAGCAGCACGACGCTGTCCTTCAGGGCGGCGATGTATCCGCCGCCGACGGCCGGCTGGACCGCCGAGACGGGCGGCGGCAGCTCGACGACGCGGTCGTCGCCGCCGTCGCGCGACCCGTCCAGCGGTCCGCGGTGCAGGAGTCCCGCGGAGATGTCGACCCAGACGACCTCGTCGGTCCGCGCATCCCACCAGATGCTCTCGACGAGGATGGCGCCGGTGTCGCGGAAGACTTCAATCTCAGCCGTCACGGAGCTTCTCCTCGGGGATGACCTCGCGCATCGTGATCGCCGCGGCGAGGAAGGCGAGGTGGCTGAGCGCCTGGGGCGTGTTGCCCCAGGCCGAGCCGTCGTCGGCGTCGATCATCTCGGCGTAGATGCCGACGTCGTTGGCGAGCGGGATGAGCTGCGACATGAGCTCGAGCGCCTCGTCGTGCCGTCCGACGCAGGCGAGCGACTCGACACGCCAGAACGCGCACGCCACGAACGTCTTCTCCTCGTCCGACACACCGCTGTAGCGGTACATGAGCGGCCCGGCGCCGAGTTCCGCCGTGAGGGCGTCGATCGTCGTCGACATCCGCTCGCCCCGTTCGAAGCCGGTCGGCGCGTGCAGGAGGACCGAGGCGTCGAGTTCGTCGCCGCCCGCGTAGAACACGAACGCCTTCCGCTTCTCGGACCAGCAGTTCTCGTCGATCCAGAGCCGGATGCGGTCGCGCTCCGCGCGCCACCGGTCGGCGCTTCCCGGGATCGCTCCGCTTTCGGCGAGCGCCACCGCATCGTCGAGAGCCTTCCAGCAGCCCATCTTGGACGAGGTGTAGTGGCGCACCTCCGGCAACTCCCACATGCCGGAATCGGGGTTCCGCCAGAGGTCGCACGTGCGGTCGGCGACCCCGGCGAGCATGCGGGCCGTGCCGATGTCGAGGACGTTGCCGGCGTCGACGTAGGTGCGGCAGATCGCCATGAGGTCGCCGTAGACGCCGAGCTGAAGCTGCCCGCGAGCCGGATTGCCGGTGACGACGGGTCCGATCCCGTGCCACCCCGCGACCGGGTGCTCCTCGGCGTCGGGGACGAGTTCGCCGTCGAGGGTGTACATGACGTGCAGCTCGGGACCGTGCTCGCGGATCGTCCGCAGCATCCAGGACAGGGCCGCGTGCGTCTCTTCGCGCAGGCCGAACCGGACGAGCGCGTGCGCGGTGTAGGCGAGGTCTCGGACCCACGCGTGCCGGTAGTCCCAGTTCTTGCCGCCGTCCGGGTTCTCGGGGAGCGACGTCGTGGCCGCGGCGGCGATCGCGCCGGTGGGGCTGAAGATCAGGAGCTTCAGCGCGAGCGCGCTGCGCTGCACGTGCGGAGCCCACGGACCGTCGTACGAGAAGACCTCCGACCAGTGCTTCCAATTCTCGATCGTCCGGTCGATGCCGATGTCGACGTTGTACGGATCGGGCAGGTGCAGCGGCTCGTCGTGCGTCGCGGCGAGCGCGAGGAGGTGGCGCGAATCCGCCGCGGTCGTGAAGCGCCCGGTCAGCTGCGGACCCGACGTGCCGTCGGGGTCCGGCTCGTCGGGACCGTGCTCGAAGCCGACGAGCGCGATCGCCGTCTTCCCCGTGCGAATGATGTCGCCGTGCTGGGTGCGCTCGATCCACGGGGCGGCGGTCAGCAGCGACGCCCCGGGGTGGACGCGCCAGCGCATCTCGACGTCGCCGCGGATGCCGTCGATCCGGCGCGCGAGCTCGGCCCACGGCATCCGTCCGGCGACACCCGACACCATCGCATCGGTCACCCGGACCTGACCGTCCGCCGTCGTGAAGGTCGTCTCGAGGACGTTGGTGTCGGGGATGTAGCGACGCTCGGTCGTGAACTCGGATTCGGGTGCCAGTTCGAAGCATCCGCCCGTCTCGGCGTCGAGCATCCGCGCGAACGCGGGCATCGACGTCAGATCCGGAAGCGGCAGCCAGTCGACGCTGCCGTTCTGCGCGACCAGGGCGACCGTGCGGCCGTCGCCGATCGGCGCATAGGTCTCGATGCCGGCGGTCACAGATCCTCGGGGCCGAGGTCGCCCTCGCCCTCCTCGCCGAGCTCGGCGACGACCGGGTCCTCGCCCTGAGTCTCGGGCTGCACGCGGCTGACCGGGAGGTCTTCGGCGGGGATCTCGTCGTCGTCCGAGACGATCTCGGCGGGGTCGGCACCCGTGGCGGTGGCGGTGTCGAGCACGGCGGGGTCCACGCCGGCCTCGAGCGCGTCATCGATGGCCTCGGTCCGCTCCCACTCCTGCTGAGCGGGGTCGAGCGACGGATCCGCCTCGCTCGTGGCGTCGCCGTCGCGCAGCGGCTGCACGCCGGCATCCGCGGCGGGAGCGGGGCGGTCGAGGTCGTCGTTGAATGCGTTGGACATGCCTCCACACTCAGCGCGGGCGGCGAATCCGTCGAGCCACTTGCACCGGGTGCGGGGCCGCGCTAGAACGAGGCTGGCACCGCTCCTCAGGATCGCCCGGTGTCGTCCGATTACCCTGGAGGCTCCCCCTTTCCCCACCCCGGAGGTGCTCCGTGCCGTTCGCACGCATGCTGCTGGATGCCGGTCGCGGCGCTCTCATCGGAACCGTCGAGATCATCCCCGGGGTCAGCGGCGGCACTGTCGCTCTCATCGTGGGCGTGTACGAGACGCTCATCGCGTCGGCGGGGAGCCTCGCCCGCGGCGTCGCCACCGCCCTCGCCGACGGAGTCCGCGGGCGCGGGTTCGCACGCGCCGGCGCCCACTTCGCCGCCGTGCGCTGGGCGGTGGTCCTCCCCGTCGGTGTCGGAATGATCATCGCGGTGCTCGTGGCCTCGGCCGTCCTGGCGCCCGTGATCGAAGCCGAGCCGGTCGCGTCGCGCGCCCTGTTCGCGGGACTCATCATCGCCTCGCTCATCGTGCCGATCCGCATGGTCGGCGGCCGCTGGCGAGCACGGGAGTACGGCGTCGCCGTGCTCGGCGCGATCGCCGGCTTCGCCCTGACGAGCCTTCCGCACGTCGATCCCCTCGAACCGCCGCTGCCGGTTGTCGCCCTCGCCGCCGCCTTCGCCGTCTGCGCCCTCGTGGTGCCCGGGGTGTCCGGGTCGTTCCTGCTGCTGGCCGTCGGCATGTACGCGCCGACCCTCGCCGCCGTGAACGAGCGCGACCTGGTCTACCTCGGGGTGTTCGTCCTCGGCGCGATGATCGGCCTCGGCCTGTTCGTCTCGGTGCTGCAGTGGCTGCTCGAGCACCGCCGTCGGGTCATGCTCGCCACGATGACCGGCCTCATGATCGGCTCACTCCGGGCCCTGTGGCCGTGGCAGGACGAGAGCGGCCTGCAGGCGCCCGGTGGCGACCTCGTCCCCGTGGTGCTGCTGGTTCTGCTGGGCATCACCGCGGTGGGCGGCGTGCTGCTCGTCGAAGCGGCTGTGCTGCGCCGCGCCGCCGCTCGGCTGGAGGCGGGCGGCGCGGCGAGCCCCGATCCCCGTTCGGATGCCGCGGCCTGACGCACCGGCATCCGCTATCACACTCGTCCGGCGAACGCCGCCCCCGCGCACGTCCGCGACTCCCGTGACAGCGTGGCCGCATGATGGCCTCGATCCGCGCCGCTGCGCGCACCCTGAGCGATGATTCCGCGACGCTCCTGACCCGGGGCTACGGGTTCGGCGAGCGCATCTGGCACCGCGTCGGCTCGGGTGCACGATCCGCGCCCCTCGGTCTGCTGGGGAAGCCCGCGATGCTCACGCGCGGCGCGGAGGCCGTCGGGCTGTTCTACGACGAGTCCCGGATCCACCGCCACGGGGCGATGCCCGGCATCGTGCAGGAGACCCTGTTCGGGCACGGCTCGGTCCACAGTCTCGACGGGGACGATCACCGCCACCGCAAGGCGACCTTCCTCGACGTCGCCTACGAGGACGCGCAGGTCGAGCGCCTGTCGCCCCTCCTCGAGACGGAGTGGCGCGACGAGCAGACGGCCTGGCTCGAGGGAGGCGGGCGGTCCGCCTACGACGCCGCCGTCGGCGCCTTCGGGCGGGCGATCATGCGATGGGCGGGGCTTCCGGGCACACCGGCCGCGAAGACGCGTTGGTCGCGCCGTCTCGCGCAGATCGTCGACGGCTTCGGGGTCCCCTACTCCCCCGAGTACGTCGAGGCGTGGCTGAACCGGTCGTGGTCCGACCGGCACGCGCAGCGTCTCGTCGAGGCGGTGCGCGACGGCGACCTCGACCCGGCTCGCGGCACGGCGCTGCACGAATGGGCGTGGCATCGCGACCGGCAGGGCGTGCTGCTGCCGGCCCGGCTGGCCGGCATCGAGCTGCAGAACAGCATGCGCCCGATGATCGCGGTCGCGCGCTTCGTGGCGTTCGCGGCGAAGGAGCTCCACGACCGACCCGAATGGCGGGAGCGGATCGCGGCGGAGACGGCCGATCGAGGATCCCTCATCGGCGGCCCGCTCGCCGTCGCGTTCGCGCAGGAGGTCCGGCGGACGGCTCCGTTCGTGCCCATGCTTCCGGGACGTGCCGTCGAGGACATCGCGTTCGATGGGCAGCAGGTGCCTGCCGGCGGCCTCGTCGTCCTCGACATCCTCGGCACGGACCTCGACGACAGGTCGTGGGAGCGCGCCGATGCCTTCGCCCCGGAGCGCTTCATCGGGGTCGACGACTACGAGGCCCTGGCGGCCTTCATCCCCCACGGCGGGGCCGACGTGGCCACGGGGCATCGATGCCCGGGCGAGAAGCTGGCGATCGCGGGCCTCGCGTCCGCGATCGCCGCACTCAGCGACCCGCGCATCGAGATCGGCGGCGAGGGACTCGAGGTCGACCGACGGCGGCTGCCCACCAAGCCGGCCTCGGGAGGACGGGTGCGCCGGCGAGGGTCGCGCGACGCGGGCGACGCGTCCGGGGGCTCGGCGGCCGGCCGGGGGTGCCCGTTCCATCGGCGCTGAATCCGCCGACGACGGTCTGTGCGCGATCGTCGGCCCGCACTCACCCCGCCAGCGCGAGGGTGCGGCGGGCGGCGTCGACGAGTGCGGCGCCGTAGGCCGGCCCGTGCCCGGCGGCGTGGACGGCGAGCGGATGCAGCTGATGCACCGGTAGGCGCTCGCGCCAGCCCGCGCGCAGTGGTCGACGATCGTCGTAGGCGATGAGGACATCCTCGAGCCGGGGGCAGCCGAACAGCGCCAGCATCGCCAGATCCGTCTCGCGATGTCCGCCGTGCGCGGCGGGGTCGATGACGACGACGCCCTGCGGCGACCAGAGCACGTTGCCGCTCCACAGATCACCGTGCAGACGGGCGGGAGGCTCCCCGTCGTCGAAGGCTCCTTCGGCGATGCGCGCGCACGCGCGCTCGACGATCGCCGCATCGCGGGCTTCGAGGTTGCCCGCGTCGACGGCGGGAGCGAGGAACGGCTGCACGCGCTGCGCGGCGTAGAACACGCCCCACCGCGCGGACGGTAGCGCGGGCTGCGAGCGACGGCCGATGAAGATGTCGCCGCGCCACCCCGGCGGAGGAGCGCCGAAGGCGGCGGCGCCGGCGGCGTGCGTGTCGGCGAGCGCTGCTCCGAACGCGCGGGCGGCCGCGGCATCCGGTCGCCCTGTCGCGATCCGCTCGAGGGCGATGCGGCCCGGGCTGACCTCGACGACGTGCGCGGTGCGTATGCCCGCCGCGTCCGCAAGCCAGCGGAGACCGGCCGCCTCGGCCTCGAAGAATCCGTCGGGAGCGTCGGAGCGTTCCTTCACGAAGAGTTCCACACCCTCAGTCTGTCGCCGCGGCCTCCGTCTTCGGCCGTTGTCCCCCGAAGAGCCGACTCGACGCCCTCGCGGTGAGCGCTTAGCGTCGAAGGGACGACGTCGACGATCTCCCCCGGATCGCAGTGCCCCGGCCCCCCAGGTGCCGGGGCATTGTCTTTCACCTTGCTCTGCCGGCCGCGGCGTGGCCGCTACGAGCCGTGAGCCCCGACAGCCGCGAAGGCGAGCGATGTAACCGAGGGCTGTGCCTCGACGCTCAGAACGGCGGTGCCGGTTCGGGTGGGGGTCGCTCGGCGATGAACTCCGGAGTGAAGCACACCGACGGGACCGGGAGGTCTTCCCGGTAGACCCGGCCTGTCGGGGAAGTCCACTGAATCACCCCGCCGCCGAGTTGGAGGACGAGCCAGTCGGTGAACTGCTTCATCGAATGGTGTCGCTGGCACAGGTTGCACAGGTTCGACTCGCACGTCGGCCCGCCGAGGGCGTGGTCGATCGAGTGATCCAGTTCGCAGCGGATCGCGGGGAGGTGGCATCCGGGCCACCGGCAGTGCCGGTCACGGGCTTGCAGCATCCTCCGCAATGCGGCGGGTGGTCGGTACTGGTCGACGTGGGTCACGGTCTTGGTTCTGGCGTCGAGGTAGACCCGGTCCCACAGGGTGGCGTCCCCGGCGAGGGTCCGGGCGGTGTCCGCGTCGATCAGGCCGGCGCCGACGAGTTCGGCGGCGCGGTCGTCCTTGCCCGAAAGGGTGTCGGCCGTCACAACCAGCTGCACGCGGGCGCGGATCGCGCCGAGCGAGGTCTTCCCGTCCACTCCGTGGGCGGGGTCGACGGCGGGTCCGCCGGTGAGGCCGAGGTCGCAGAGCACGTCCGCTCGGACCTGCTGGCGGGTGCGCGTGTCGGCCTCGTGCTCCTCACCTGCGGTACGGGCTTCCGCAGTTGCTTCCTTGGACGCGTCGATCGTCGAGGCGACCATCTGGTTGAGCCGGTCATCGATCGCCACGAGCAGCGTTGTCGCCCCGCGGAGCGTCAGTTCCGACATCCCGTCGCCGAGGTCCCGCAGGTACACACCCCGGTCGGCGACAGCCGCTTTGTGGCGTTCTGCGAAGGTGCGTGCGGTGAAGTGCTGCGCCAACGACTCCAAAGCGCCGTGAACCCGCGCGGGCACATCCCGCTCCGCCACCGCGATGGCGGCTTCCTGCCACTCGTCGTGGTTCTCGTCCGGGATGTTCCGCCCCAGCTTCACGATGTCGTCGACGTGACGCGTCGTCAGCCGGCCCTGTTCCCACGCGGCGAGCACGAGAGGGTTCCCGTCGACGATCTCCAACGCCCGGCCGATCTCGTTCTGCACCCGACGGTCCCCGCACCGTGCGATCGCGGCGAACTCCGCCGCGACAGCCCGCAGCTGCATGTCGGTCTCGCGGCCGAGCAGCCCGTTTCGGCGCGACATCGACAGAGCCTCACGGCCGAGGACGGCCAGTTTGCGCAACCGGGCGATATCGGCAGCATCCTGAGCCCGAACCACATCGAGCACGCCGTCGAGCTCGGCGCGGATGCGCACCCACGACTCCTCGTCGCTGCCCGATCGGTTCGTCCTCATGTCTGACATGATGCCATGGGCCACCGACACAGTATCGAACATGCGTACGAACTGTGAGAAGCGTGTCTGCGTCTATCCCTGGGGAGGGTGCTCGTGGCGTCCTGCTGGTGGTTGCCCACGATCGAGTTGACGCTGCCGCCGGACAGCCGTCTGCCGTCGATGACAACGTCCCGAGGCCGACCCGACGGCGCGCAAGCGCGCTCTGAGGGCGTCACTTGCGCGGGTCCACGATCAGCCACCCCGGCCACAACGGAAAACCCCCGCCGGAGCGGGGGTTTCGTTCTGTAGCAGGAGCGGGGCTTGAACCCGCGACCTCACGATTATGAGTCGTGCGCTCTCACCAACTGAGCTACCCTGCCGCGATGCATCCGGCTGCGCCGGTGATGCTGCGAGCCCCGAGTCAGGATTGAACTGACGACCCCTTCCTTACCATGGAAGTGCTCTGCCACTGAGCTATCGGGGCGTGCTGCCTGCGAGCAGGCAACCAGAAAATAATACCATCCCGCCGGCGGTGATTCGAACCGAGGTCAGCCGGCCGTGTGCTCCTGGAGCCACGCGATCGGGTCGGTCTGCGTCGTACCGCCGAGGAGCACCTCGAGGTGCAGGTGCGGCCCCGTCGACTTGCCCGTGCTGCCCACCTTGCCGATGACCTGACCGGCCGCGACGGTGTCGCCGACCTCCACGTCGAGCGAGCCGTACTGCATGTGCCCATACCGGGTCGAGACCAGCTGACCGTCGACCTCGTGGTCGATGACGACGGTCACGCCGTAGTCGCCACCCGCCTCCGTCGCGATCCGCACGGTGCCCGCAGCGACCGCGTGGATCTCGGCGCCGGCGCCGGGCGTGAGATCGGTTCCGCGGTGCGGACGCGAGAACTCCGACAGGTACGAGACAGACCCGAACGCGGCCGAGATCGGCACACCCACGGGGAACGGCCACTGGATCGCGGCGTTCGGATCGTTCACCCAGGTGCCGGCGAAGATCGTCACACCGGAATCCGCGGCGATCTTCGAGACCGAGGTGACGTCGAAGTTCTCGCTGCGGTCGAATGTCACGCCCGGCGTCGACGACGACACGTAGGCCTGGATCTCCTCCGGCTGCACCGTCGGCGCCGCGGCCTGGGTCACGTCGGCGGAGATGTCGCGACCGGTGTCGCCCGAGGCGAACACGGCGACGGCCGGGCTCGTGAGCCCGAGGGCCAGTACGCCGACGGCAGCGGCGGCCCCGACGGAGACGGATGCCGTGGCCACCCGCCGGGCGATGCGCCCGCGCCGCGCGCGGGCAGCGGTGGCGGCTTCGGCGGCGGCTTCACTCGACTCGCGCTCGACGATCGCCTCGGCGGCGATCTGCACCGGGGTCTGCGCGGTGAACGAGAACAGGCGCGAGGCGAACTCGAACTCGTCGACGACGCTGTCGTCGGGAAGCGGCGCGGGCGCGGGGATGTCGTCGACCGGAGACGGCTCATCACCGGATGTCGCGGTCGCCGCGGGGCCGAACGATTCTCCCGCCGGCGCCGCAGGCACGTGGTCATGACTCTCTGCGCGCGAGCGGCGACGGCGGGGCTCCGGCGCGACGAACTCGGCTCCGGCGCGCGCGTCACCGTCGACGACCGTCAGAACGATCTCCTCGGCGTCGGCGTCGGTCTCGACCCCGGCCTCGGCGGTGCGCACACCGTCGATGCCGGACGCAGCGTCGGTCGGGGTCGCCGACGGCGGCTCGGTCGACGCCTGCGCCGCTTCCGCGGCCTCGGCCGCCTGCGCAGCGAGCCGGCGCCACTGCGCGCGGGTCAGCGGCGTCCGGGAGACCGGAGACTCGTCGAGACCTGTCGCATCCGCGGGTGCGGGTGCCCCGGCGGCCGACTGCGCGGAGGCAGCGGCGGCGGGAGTGGTCTCAGAAGTCAAATCGCAGGGCTCTCGAAAAAGCGCGCGCGAAGGCGCAGCAGAGGATCAACAGGCTCGTTCGTCGTTTCGCTCGGGTAGCGAAGATAACGAACGGATAAACACTAACGACTCATGCCTGAGAATGCGATCCACGGCTCAGGATTCGTGGAAAACCCTCTCCGACAGCGCGGCATGGAGGGCGCCCGAGGCGGCGATCGTCATCGCCCGACTCGGCGCCTCGCCCGGCAGACCACCCACGACACCACCCGCTTCGCGCACCAGCAGCGCGCCGGCGGCGTGGTCCCAGGGCTGCAGTCCGCGTTCGACGTATCCGTCCAACCGCCCGGCAGCGACGTAGGCGAGGTCGAGCGATGCCGCGCCGGCGCGGCGGATGTCCCGCGCCACGGGCATGATGCGCGCGAGCCGCGCGAGGTCGCCGGCATGGGTCGCGGGGTCGTAGCCGAACCCGGTGGCCAGGAGCGCGCCGGCATCCGTCGGATCCGACACCGCGAGGCGGCTCTCCCCCAGCCACGCTCCCCCGCCCCGCTCGGCACGGAAGAGTTCGTCGACGGCGGGCGAGAAGACGACGCCGACCAGCGCCTCCCAGTCCTCCGGGCGCGGCTCCCTCTCGACGACGGCGATGCTCACGGCGTAGTGCGGGATGCCGTAGGCGTAGTTCACGGTGCCGTCGATCGGGTCGACGACCCACGTCAGTCCGCTCGCGCCGCGCTCGGCACCGGATTCCTCGCCGAGGAAGCCGTCCTCCGGACGCGCCGCCGCGATGCGACCCCGGATGAGGCCCTCGACCTCGCGGTCGGCCTCGGTGACGATGTCGGCGAGCGCGGATTTCGTCGCGGCGATCGCGACGCCCTCGGTGCGCCGGCGTCGCGCGAGCGCACCCGCCTCGCGCGCGATGTCGACGGCCAGGGTCGCGAGATCTCGGGAATCCACCATGCCTCAACGCTACGCCGCGAGGTCGAGGCCCCGCGCCACCCGGGTTCGGCGACCTCGCGAGGATGCCGTTCGCTCCGGAACGCGGTCGGTCAGCGCAGTACGGTCAACGCGGTGCGGTCGGGGGCTGGGGCCGATCGCCCGATGCCGGCGCGGCCGGCGGCGCCGGCGGGGCGGCCGCTGCGGCCTGAGCCGGAATCGCCGGGGGCGGCGGATACCCCTGGTAGGCCTGCGGCGAGGGAGCCTGCGCGGGCGCCTGCGGGCTGTAGGCCTGCTGCTGCGCCGCCGGGTAGGTGGGACGGCCCGTGTAATAGGCCTGCCAGTCCGGTGATCCATCGGGCAGCACCGGCAGCGGGGTGCGGCCGTCGGCGTAGGTCGGCCACGCGGGCGCGACAGGCTTCGGGGCCCGGGGCATGAGCAGCGCGTTCACGAGGGGCACGAGCGCCGTGCCGACCGCGGCGAGGATCGTGAGCGCGACGACGACGCGCCAATAGATCGGCAGGAAGGTGACGTAGTCCTCGACGATGAGCGGCACGATCAGCATGACGGCGACGATCGCGACGAAAGCGATCGTCACGTAGGTCACGACGGAGAGGAACGTCGTGGGGTTGCGCGCATAAGCACGTGCGAAGAGGCGGAGGTGCAGCATCCCGAGCTGGAGGATCAGCACGATCAGCAGGAACTTCATGAACCGCTCGTACTCCCAGCCGAACGACCCGGCGGGCTGGGGCAGCCAGATCATCACGGCGCCGATCAGCAGGATAACGACCCACACGACCATGCTGGTGAGCGAGAACCACGCGGGACGCTTCGGCGCGAGGTGCGACTCGAGGATGGCGATGCCCGCGAAACCCGCGAGCAGCAGAACAGTGAGGAAGGCGCGGGCGATGATGCCCGTGCCGGATCCGATCAGCACCCACACGACGCAGACCAGGGCGGCGGCGATGAGCGCACCGATGGCGACCCAGATGGCGGCGCGCAGCAGCTTGTTCGATTCCGGAGATGTGATGGGCTCGCTCATGGGCCGGGTTCCTTCCGCTGGGACCCTCCTCATCCTGGCACGACCGCCCGAACGGGTCGATGGACTATCCCCACCGGGCCCCGCAGCACCCGATGAACGACGAAAGCCCCCGTGCGGGGGCTTTCGTATCGTGGCGAGTGAGGGATTCGAACCCCCGAATGCAATGCAGTCTGATTTACAGTCAGATCCCTTTGGCCGCTTGGGTAACTCGCCAGTGCGCACCCGCCCGGCTTTTTCAGTCGACCGGAGGCGCGAGAACCCATATTACCCCGCGCGACGGGGTGCCACGAACCACCCCCGGCGTGGGCGCCGGGGAGCGGCATCCATCGGTTACAGCGCCTCGGCGATCACGCGCGCGACGAAGGCCTCGGTACGGTCGCGGGTGCCGTCGATACGGCGGTCGACGCTCGCGCGGACCTCGCTCGGCGCGAGCGGCGGCGCGATGCGGACGTTGTCGTGGCAGCCGAGGTCGGCGCAGATGTACGTGCCGACGGTGTCGCCGGCTTCGCCCGCCCGCCCCGCCTTGCGCGCGCTGAAAAGCGAGACCTGATTGCCCGGCTGCATCGTGTGGCAGAGGTTGCACAGCGCCGACCGGGCACGCGAACTGCCCTCCGCGGCCCGGAGCACGATGCCGACAGGCCCGTCCTCGTGCTGCGTGATGACGTAGGCCCGTCCGCGTGAATCCGGGTCGCGCCAGGCGAGGAAGTCCAGGTGATCCCAGTCGAGCAGGATGAAATCGATGGGCAGGGCCGCGATCCGACGGTCATCGGCGCTCGCGTTGACGAACGACGCGCGCACTTCTTCTTCGGTCAGAGCTTGCACGGCGTCAATTCTACGAAGCCGATCCGGAACGAGGGCCGGATGCCGGGGCGCCCGACGCGAGGTTCGCCTGACGCGCCGACCGGGCTCAACCCTGAGCCGCCACCCACGCCTGCCACTCGGACACGACGACGTCATCGCTGTCGACGCCGAATCCGCCGCCGATGACGGCGTCGATGGCCAATCGCCAGACGGAGGTGCCCGTCGACGCGGCGTAGGCGTAGTACGACCCGGCGGCGTCGTAGGCGATCCCGGCATCCTGGCTGCGGAGCAACTCGTCCGAGAACGCACCCGTGCCGCCCGCCGCGACGGCGTCCTTGACCTCCTGGCGCAGATAGCCCCGGTCGGCGACACCCGACTCCCACTGCACGTAGCGGGCGAACCCCTCCATCACAGCGGCGGGCGGCGCGACGAACGACCCCGGGGCGGCCGTGTTGTGGAGAGCATGAGCGAACTCGTGCACGAAGGTGCTCTCGCGGCTGTCGGCGCTGAGCGGCCCCATGACGACGAGCGTGCCCGACGTGTCGGTGCCGGTCGCGATCTGCGGATCGATGAAACGCTCCGGCAGATTCGGCCGCAGCGCCGGCCGCGCGTAACCGGCCACATCCATGTCCCACGGGGTGCCCTGGCCGTACTGCCAACGCGAGAAGCGCTCGGGATCGTCGGTGATGGCCGAGACGAAGCCGTCCTGCGTCGGTTCACCGCCGAGGGCGCGGATCGCGTCGAGGGCGATCACGGCCGACTGCTCGGCCACGTCGGCGTTCCGCTCGACCAGATCCGCCTCGTCGCTCATGCCGATGAGCACGACGTGGTCGCGCATCGCGACGTGGATCGACCCCTCGTCCCATGGGTTGGGCTCGTAGGTGGGCACCACCGACAGGATCGTCGCGGCTTCGGGCTCGTCGGTCTGCTCGTACTGGTCGAACGAACGCCCGCGATCGCTGCCGGGCTCGAAGGTCACGGTGTAGGTGAAGCCCTGGATGAGCTGGAGGCCGGCGTCGCGGTCGCCGCTCCCCCGCTCCGGGTGCGCTGCGAAGACGTACTGCGCTCCGAGGACGACCTCGGCGTTGCCGTTCTCGTCGAGATCGAGATCCGTGGGGGCGATGGCCGCGACGTTCCATCCCATGGCCATCGAGTTGTCCCACCAGAGCGCGAGCTGTTCGGCGGCCTGCCCGGTCGCCTGGGCGAGGAACTTGTCGCGGTCCTTCTCGCGCATGGCCGCGTTCATCTGCGCGAACGTCACATCGGCCGGCGACGAGCGGAGGTTCGCCGCCCACGGCGCCCAGCCGATCGGGACGTCTCCGGCCGGGCCGTCGACCGGCGTGCGCGGCCAGAAGACGGCCCCGTAGGCGACGGTGACTGCCAGGATGCTCGCCCCGATCGCGGCGATGGCGATCTGGACGGCTCGTGCCGCGCGGTTCTTCGGCGTGCGCCCCGGGGCGGTCTCGATCGCTGCATCCGTCGTGTCGGTCATCGGGTCTCGGCCTTCTCGATCAGGATGATGCGGCGTTCGGAATCGGAGGTGATTGCTCCGCCGACGGCGGTCGACGCGAGCACGAAGACGTAATCGACCTCGCCGGCGGTGAGGCGGTACTGCTCGATCGCGGAGGGCATGTTCGGGTCGTCGGCCCACCCCATGAGGTCGGTCAGCGGCGTCTCGCTCGTGATGACCGGGAAGGACGCCGCGAGAGTGTCGATGTCGATATCGTCGCCGAACATGGTCGATGCCCCGCCACTCAGACAGACCGGCGCGAGCGCTCCCTGACGCCGGGCGATCTCGGACATCTGCGACAGGACGATCTCGGACGAGTAGCACGCCTGATCGATGGCGGCGGGGGCGAACGTCGTGGTCTCGGCGATCTCCTCCTCGTAGGTCGGCGGCGGCGCCGCTCCGGTCACGCGCCACGGACCGATCGCGGTGGGCGTCTCACCGTCGCGAACGCCCGACGGCGCGTCCTCGCCGTAGTAGTACGGACGGGTCAGCCAGATCGCCCGCGTCGAGGTCGCGGTGTGGACCGTCTCGTCCGCCGCGAACTCGTAAGTCAGGTCCACGAGGGCGCGCGCGGAGTCCGCCCCGGCCGGCGACGCGTTTCCGGCCGTCCCGCGCACGCCGTAGAGGATGTCGCGGGTCTCGTACGACACCGAGAGCCCGAGCTCCTCCGCGGCATCAGCATCGCCGAAGAGCGGTGTCGCCGACCCCGAGACCGCGACGTAGCCGGGTGAGGCGTACTCCGTCCACCCGGGATCGTCCGCGGTGGCGGCGGCGAGGAACGCGTCGAGCACGTCGGGCGCCTCGGACACGGCCGCGGCGTTCGCCGACCCGATCGTCCAGCCGACGGTCCCGACCGTCCCCACGACCACGAGCGCGGTCACCGCGAGCACGCCCCACGTCATCCGGGTCATGACCTTCTGCCCGGGCTGCGTCCGGTGCGGCTGCTCCCGGCGCGGCAGATCCTGCGGTTGCGCGGTGCCGCCCGGCTGGGGGTGCGCTGTCGCGGCCGGCGCGGAGTCGGGTTCAGCTGTGGTGGCCGCCGCATTCGCAGGTTGCGTCGACGGGTACGGGGCGACGTGGTCCGTCCACCGCAGGCCGTCCCAGTACCGCAGCTGCCGCGCGCCGGACGGATCCGGATGCCACGCGGCCGGCGCCGTCGGATTCGATTCCGGAACGTCGTTCACGATCCCTGCCCCCTGCCGACGCACGTCGCCCGCTGCATCGAGCGTAAGGGGGGTGGTGAGCTGTTCGCGGAGCGTGATCTCAACCGCTGGATCTGCTATCGGCCGTCAGGTCAGGCGACCGGGCCGCCCAGGATCGCCGTCCCGATGAGGAGCTGTCCGGCGCCGAGCACGAGCCCCACCGCGGGCCATGCGTAGCCTCCGCGATCCCGGCGCGCGAAGACCAGCCCGACGATGCCCAGGATGCCGCCGATCGCTCCGGCCAGCAGGGCCCCGGGGATCACGACGATGAGGAACCACCCGAAGTTCTCGTCGATCGTGACGGCGAGCAGGATCACGAGGCCGACGGACAGGATGCCGAGGGCTGCGACGACGGTCGCGGCGATCCCGAACCCGAGGGCACGGCGGCGTCGTCGGGGCGCGATGTCCGTCATGACGCGAGCCTAGCCCCGCATTCCGACGCCATCGTCCCGCTCGCACGCGTCGCTAGACTCGGCGCATGGCAGATTCCTCGTTCGACATCGTCAGCAAGATCGATCGCCAGGAGGCGGACAACGCGCTCAACCAGGCCCGCAAGGAGGTCGAGCAGCGCTACGACTTCAAGGGCACGGACGCCTCGATCGAGTGGAGCGGCGAGTCCATCCTCATCAAGGCGAACTCCGAGGAGCGGGCGAAAGCCGTCCTCGACGTCTTCCAGACCAAGATCATCAAGCGCGGCATCTCGCTCAAGAGCCTCGACTCGGGCGAGCCGACGGCGTCCGGGCGCGAGTACCGCATCGTCTCGACGCTGAAGGAAGGCATCTCGTCCGAGGATGCGAAGAAGATCAGCAAGATGATCCGCGACGAAGCGCCGAAGTCGGTCAAGTCGCAGATCCAGGGAGACGAGCTGCGCGTGCAGTCGAAGTCGCGCGACGACCTGCAGGAGGTTCAGCGCCTGCTCAAGGCCGCTGACCTGGACGTCGACCTGCAGTTCGTCAACTACCGGTAGGCGCTCGCGCCGGTCGCGATTCCTCCACATCGCTTCCGCGAGGCAGCGTGGACACCGTCGTGGATATGTTCGACAGTGATGTCGGACGCCCCTGCCATGATGGTGAACATGGGGACGAACCGATCGAGCAGCGACGAGGAGTCGTGGGCGCGCATCCGCGCTGAGCTCGAGCTGGCCGAGTCGGTGATCCGGGCGAAGGATGCGGCCGAGATCGCGCAGCTGCGGACCCTTGCCTCTCTGGGGCGCGAAGCCCTGTCGATGTCGCGCCGGAACGGCCTGCTGGGTCGTGAGACCGACATGCAGCTGCGGGCCGTCGCGGCGGAGTTCGCCGCAATCGCGCGGTGCGGTGACCGGCGGGTGCAGAACGAGATCGGCCGGGCGTTGGAGATCGTCGACGGGAACCCGCTCGTGCTCACCGCGTGGGAAGAGGGCCGGCTGACGTCGCGTCACGTCGACGACATCGTGAAGCTGGGGCGGAACATCCCGGAGGAGAACCACGACGAGTGGCAGGAAGCTGCGATCGCGGTGGCGGAGCGGGATGTGCCGGCGCGGGTTCATGGCGCTTTGGAGTCGTTGGCGCAGCACTTCACCGCCCGGACCTTCGCGGAACGGCACAAAGCGGCCGTCGCGGACCGGGGTGTGTACCTGCGGGATCTCGGTGACGGGATGTCGGAGCTGACGCTCCGCGGTGCGACGACGCTACTGGTGGCGATCGACGATCGGCTCAACCAGATGGCGGTGTCGACGATCGACGCCGCGAAGGAAGCGGCCGTGGATGCTCGCGCGGCGGGCGAGGAGCACGAGGCCGATACGCGCACCCGCCAGCAGGTTCGAGCCGACGTCCTCTGCGACCTCGGCCTGACCGGCAGGCCCGCGATCGACCTGACGCACGATGTCGACGGGAAGACCTCGCTCGGCGCGATCCGCGCCCGAGTGCAGCTCGTCGTGACCGCCGACACCCTCTCCGGGAAGGAAGACCGCGCGGCCGAGATCGTCGGCGCCGGCCTGATCGACGCGGACACCGCCCGCACCCTCGCCGGAGACGCCACCCTCTGGGACCGGGTCTACCTCGATGCGACCACCAAGACGGTGACGCGTGTCGATCAGTACCGGCCACCGGCCGCGTTGCGGAGGATGCTGCAGGCGCGGGATCGGCACTGCCGGTGGCCCGGATGCCACCTGCCCGCCGTCCGGTGCGAACTGGACCACACGATCGACCACGCCCTCGGCGGGCCGACGTGCGAGTCGAACTTGTGCAACCTGTGTCAGCGGCATCATTCGATGAAGCAGTTCACCGACTGGCTCGTCCTCCAACTCGGCGCCGGCATCATCCAATGGACCTCACCCACCGGGAGGGTCTACCGGGAAGACATCCCCGTCCCCTCGGTCTGCTTCACACCCGAGTTCGTCGCCGAACGACCCCCACCGCCCGAGTCCCCGCCCCCGTTCTGACACCGCCCACCTCGCTCCACCCCACCCGGGGCAAGCGAGCAAGGCGAGTTGCGACCAGAGCAACCCACCTCTGCGTTCTGACTCGTCACTCAGCGGACGACCGCGTGGAGGAAGTGCTCGACGTGAGCCTCCGCGACGCGGCGCGCCGATTCGCGGGAGAGGAAGACGTCGTGGATCGCATCATCGATCCGCGCGATCGTCACGAGTTCACCGATCCGCGTCGCCGCGCGGGCGATGTCGTCGACGACGAGCACCGAGTCCGCCGCCGTCATCGCGTCGTCCCAGCGCAGCGGCGAGACCGACCGGCTCGACAACAGCACGAGTGCGGGGCATCCGACATCCACGCCCGCCGCCACCCGGGCATGTCCGGCTATGACGGCCGCCAGCCACCCGGGATGCGTCGGGAAGCCGCGCTCGGGCCGCCACCCGTCCGGAGCCTGCGGGAGCGTGCCGATCTCCCGCTGCGCCCGCGTGTAGTAGCCGAGGTCCACGACGGGATGCGCACCGAGCGGATCCCAGCGCGCCCGCGCACCGACCAACGGCGCCACCGCCTGACGCCCCAGCGGACCCAGCTGCAACTCCAACCACGGACTGTTCAGCACCAGGGCGGCAGCGCGGCCCGGATGCCGTGCGGCCCACAGCGTCAACGTCAGACCACCGGTGCTGTGGCCGAGCAGCACCAGACGCCGCCCGGTGTCCGCCGTCGCCATCACCTCGAGAGCCGCCTCGATCTCCTCGTCGTAGACCTCGAGCGAGGCCGTGTACCCCGGCGGCTCGCCCGCGCGCAGACTGCGTCCATAGCGCCGCAGATCCAGCGCGAAGAACCGGGCGCCACGCGACGTGAACAGCTCCGCGAGCCCACTCTGGAAGAAGTAGTCCGACCAGCCGTGCACGTACAGGACATCGACGTTCCGCAGGCTCCCCCAGATCCGCGTCGGCGCCGACGGCAGCGAACGCACGAGCATGGCGCACGGAGGACCATCGCTCGATCCCGGAGCGCCATCCGACGAGAGAGCCAGTGGGCGACGCTCGAATCCGGCGCCGAGAAGATCGGCGACCCACTCCTCCTCGCGCACCATCGACGAACGATATCGGAAGGCGGGAGACCGAATGCCGACCGCTCAGGCCGCCGGCGCGTTCTGCTCTTCGCGCTCCTTGGCGCGCTGGAGCGCACGCTTGCGCTGCTCGCGAGCCTCATCTTCGAGCTGATCCGCCCGCGCCTGGTCGCGAGTCAGGTTGTCGCCGCTCTCGGGATCGAACACGTGAAGCGAATCCGGCGAGAACCACAGCGTCGCGGGGTCCCCGGCACGGATGCGACTCACCGAGTCGAGGGCGACGACCAGCTCGGTGCGGAGCCCCTCGCCGTCCAGGTCGCGGTCGAGCTCGGTGAGCTTCTCGCGCACCGACGCCTCCACCTCGAACGGGATGTAGGCGTAGAGAACCTCCCCGAGCCACTCGGTCATCTCGATGTCGAGCTCCGCGCGCACGCCGCCTTCCATCGGACGATCGGAGGAATCGGCATCCTCGAACGCGTCCGGACGGACTCCGACGATCACGAGCTCGCGGTCGCCGATGGCGGCGCGCAGCCGGTCGTCGAGCGGCACGTCGAACATCGGCAGCTTGAGCGTGTCGCCCTCGACGGTGCCGTGCAGGAAGTTCATCGGCGGCGAACCGATGAACCCCGCGACGAAGAGGTTCACCGGCTGTTCGTAGAGCCCGCGCGGACTCGCGACCTGCTGCAGATCACCGCGTCGCAGCACCGCGACCCGGTCGCCGAGGGTCATCGCCTCGGTCTGATCGTGCGTGACGTAGACCGTCGTCGTCCCGAGCGATCGCTGCAGCCGCGCGATCTCGGTGCGCATCTGACCGCGCAGCTTCGCATCGAGGTTCGACAGCGGCTCGTCGAAGAGGAACGCCCGCGCGTTGCGGACGATCGCGCGTCCCATCGCCACCCGCTGCCGCTGGCCGCCCGAGAGGTTCGCCGGCTTGCGCTCGAGGTGCTCGTCCAACTCCAGCAGACGGGAGGCACGACGCACACGCTCATCGATCTCGTCGTCGGGGACGTCGCTCGACTTCAGCCGCATCGGGAAGGCGATGTTCTCGTACACCGTCAGGTGCGGATACAGCGCGTAGTTCTGGAAGACCATCGCCAGATCGCGATCCTTCGGCGCCTTATCGTTCACGACGTCGCCGTCGATGAGCAGCTCGCCGTCCGAGATGTCCTCGAGACCCACGATCATGCGCAGAAGCGTCGACTTGCCGCATCCCGACGGCCCCACGAGGATCACGAACTCCCCATCCGCGATGTCGAGGTCGATCCCCTTCACAGCGGTGAAGCCGTCGTCGTAGGTCTTCACGATGTTCTTCAGCGTGATGGATGCCATGACGTTCCTCTCGATCGGATGCTGCGGGCGGAAGCGGCGGAGATCATCCGGGGATCATCCCTTCACCGCGCCCTGTGTCAGGCCGGACACGATCCGGCGCTGGAAGATGACGACGACCACCACGATCGGGATCGTCACGACGATGGCCGCCGCGGAGATGGCGCCGGTCGGCTGCTCGAACTGCGATGCGCCGGTGAAGAACGACAGCGCCGCCGGCACGGGTCGCGCCGCACTCGTCGAGGTCAGCGAGATGCCGTAGACGAAGTCGTTCCAGGCGATGAAGAAGGCGATGATCGCGGTCGTGAAGACGCCGGGCGCCGCCAGCGGGACGACCGTCTTGCGGAAGGCCTCGAACGGCGTCGCGCCGTCGACCTGCGCGGCCTGCTCGAGCTCCCACGGGATCTGCCGGAAGAACGCCGCGAGTGTCCAGATCGCGATCGGGAGCGTCAGAGACAGGTACGGGATGATGAGCCCGAGCCAGGTGTCGTAGAGCCCGATGACGCGCCAGAGATTGAACAGCGGCGTGACGATCGACACGATCGGGAAGACCGACACCGCGAGCGCCGTGACGAGGATGATCCGCTTGCCGCGGAAGTCGAGGCGGGCGATGGCGTAGGCGCAGAGCGTGGCGAGCACGACCGCCACGAACGTCGCGATGAGCGAGATGCCGATCGAGTTGCGCAGCGCCGGCAGGAACAGGTCCTGCGCGCCGCCGCCGGGGGCCAGGATCTCGGCGTAGTTCTCGAACGTCCACTCCTGCGGCAGTAGCGTTCCCGAGAAGAGTCCCGACGGAGTCTTGAACGAGGTCATCAGGATCGAGAAGACGGGGAAGAGCGACCAGACGAGGACCGCCACGATGATGGCGGCCCATCCGATGCGCCGGGGCCAGGTCATCGCACGCATCAGGAGTTCCGTCCCGTCGCAAGATCGACTTTGAATCCCTTGATGAAGATCGCAGCGATGATCAGCACGCTGAGGAACAGCAGCACCGAGATGGCGGATCCGAGCCCGATCTCGAGACGCCCGATCGACGTGTTGTAGGCGAGGAGCGACAGCGCCTCGGTGTCGTTCGCGCCGCCCGTCATGATGTAGATGTTGTCGAAGATGCGGAAGGCTTCGAGCGTTCGGAAGAGCACCGCGACCATGATCGCCGCCTTCATGTTCGGCAGGATCACCCGCCGCATGACCTCCCAGCCGGTGGCGCCGTCGACCTTCGCCGCTTCCTCGAGGTCCCCCGGCACCTGGGCGAGGCCCGAGAGGAGCAGCAGGGAGATGAACGGCGTCGTCTTCCAGACCTCCGAGAAGATGATCACGACGAGCGACGTCCCCTGCTCGGCGAACCAGTTGAGCTCGGTGTCGAAGCCGGGGACCCAGCTGAGCCAGTTGTTGACGTACCCGCCGGAGTTGATGTCGAAGGCGTAGAACCACGCGAACGCGGCGACCACCGTGATGATGCCGTAGGGCACCAGGATCGCCGTGCGCGCCAGTCCGCGGAGCTTCTTGATCGCGCGGTGCATGACGAGCGCGAGAAGGAATCCGAACAGGAGCTCGAGGACGACCGTGACGACCGTGATGAACAGGGTGACGCCCATCGACTGCCAGAACGCGGGGTCGCCGAGAACGACGCGGTAGTTCTCGAAGAGGACGAACGAGCGCTCGTCGGGCGCCGTCAGCCGCAGGCTGAACAGCGAATCGAACAGCGCCTGGCCGATCGGATAGAGCGTGACGAGGAGCATGATCCCGAACGCCGGGCCCGCCAGCATCCAGCCGAGGCGCCCCTCGGCCCGCGAGCGCGCCGAGCGCGGCGTCTTCTTCTTCGCGTCGGGTCGATGCTTCGCTTCGTGCCGTTCCGTCGACTCGGTCCGGGTCTCGCGCACGGTGCTCACAGCAGACGCTCCCCTCGCAGCACGGCGAGGATGAACTCGCTCGAAGATGACGGTGTCGAAGCGGGAGCGACGCCGGACGGCGGATGCCACGTGCGCTGCAGTCCGATCGAGATCTCGTTGTAGTACGGCGTCTGCGGACGCGGCACGCCGAGGTCGAGCGACTCCCGGATGGTGTCGGCCATCGGGAACTCCTCCTGCACGCGCGGGTCGTCGTAGGCCGCGATGTTCGAGGGCGGGTTGCCGTCGCTCACGAAGTACTCGGACTGGTTCTCGGGCTGGACGATGCACTCGACCGCCTGCCAGGCGAGGTCCTGATGCCGGCTGAACGCCCCGACGCCGAGGTTGATCCCGCCCACCGGTGGCGCTGCCGGGGTCGCCGCGTCGACGCGCGGGTAGACCGCCCACCCCAGGTCGTCGGCGATGGCGGGGTCGGCGCCCGTCATGGCCGGCCACACGAACGGCCAGTTCACCATGAAGGAGCCCTGCTCGCCCTGGAACAGATTCATGTTCGCGTTCTCGTCGGCGGTCGGGAGTCCCGGCCCGCCCAGCCCCTCCGACCCGATCCGGCTGATGATGTCGGCGGCGGCGCGACCGGCGTCGGTGTCGAGCCCGAGCTGCAGCTCGTCGGCCGACGCCTCGGGATTCTCGAGGATCTGACCGCCCGCCGACGCCACGAGTGCGTTGATCCAGACGGTGAGCGACTCCGCCAGCGCCCCCTGCACGCCGATCCGCAGATCCTGATCCTCGGCGACGGTGATGATGTCGTCCCAGGTGACCGGCTGCGACATGTCGAGGCCCGCCGCCTCGACGACCGACTCGCGGTACCAGAGCAGCTGCGTGTTGGCCCAGAACGGGACCGTGACGAGCTCGCCGTCCCAGCTGGCCGAGTCGATCGCGCCCTGCACGATGCCGTCGGTCTGCTGCAGGTCGTCCGGCACGTCGTCGAGGAACCCGGGTTCGGCGAGCTCCGGGATGAAGGGCGGATCCAGGCTCATGATGTCGAGCGAGGCGTCGCCGGCCGCGAGGCGGCGGGCGAGCTGCTCCCGCTGCGACGCGGCGTCACGCGGCAGGAGCGAGGTCTGGATGCGGTACGCACCGTCGGCGGCGTCGGTGCAGGCCGACGCGATCCGGTCCTGCCCGCCGTCGTCGGGGTTGATGTACCAGGTGAGTGTCGGCACGCCGTCATCGGGCGCGCACGCGCCGAGGGTGGCCGCCAGCGCGACCACCGATGCGGCCGCCAGAACCCGCGATGTGCGCATCGGGCCTCCTCGTTCCGTATCGTCGTTGTCCGGCGGCACGGCGACCTCGGACGTGCGACCATCCTGGCGGTACCGGCGCTGCCGCGCCCATACCTTGCCCGCGGCGGAGGAGCTGTAGTACAGGAGCCCGTCAGTGGACGAGCGACCCCTCTGCGGCATCCGACATGTCGTCGCCGACGAAGGCGTTGGACTTCGTCTCGAGGAAGGCGCACAGCGCCGAGACCATCGCGAGCTCGGTCGACAGCGCGAGAGCGCCGCCGGCGTTCAGCCGCAGCTCGGTCTCGCGAGCCTCGAAGGTGATGCGCCAGCGGTTGCCGCCCGGGGTCTCCGGTTCGATGTAGGTGACCGTCTGCGCGTTCATCATCGTGACGCCCACGAGGCCCGTGTCGAGACCGAGGCTGCCGTCCTGCGGGATGACCTTGACCGACAGCGAGTAGCCGAACATGCGGAACTCCTCGATCCAGGCGTCGAGCGTCTGCTTGCTGCGGAAGGGCATGGCGCCACCGTCTCTCTGGGCGTGCTCATCCAGGCATCGCCAGCGTCAACTCTAGTGGCCCGGCGCCGGAACGGCCCCCCGGATCCGAGGATCGTCGGGGGGGCCGTCTTCCCCCGCCGGACGCCTACCCGAAAGACCCCTGCGGAGGGTGTTGCCGAATCAATAGTGGGGCCTGCGCGTTACGCGCCCATACCGAATGAGAGGGTTCTCACTCCCCACGCGAGACGGCGACCATGCGATCGCGGTCGACGACCTTCACGCGGGCTCGTTCCGCCGGTGCGCCGAGGGCGATCTCGTGCTCGTCCAGGCGGTGCCAGCCGTCGAGGTCGGTCCACGCGACGCCTCGCTCGCTGAGGAGGTCGACGATCGCGGCCTCGTCGGGGTCGGCCGGCTGCCACCACGATCCCTGGTCGTTGATGAGGTGGCGGACCGTCTCCATGGCGTCGGACTTCGTGTGGCCGATGAGGCCCACCGGCCCGCGCTTGATCCAGCCCGTCGCGTACACGCCCGGCACGCGCTCGTTGGAGTCGGCGTGGAGCACCTGGCCCTCGTGATTGGGGATGACGCCGTGCGTGGTGTCGAAGGGCACGCCGGGCAGCGGCGACCCGAAGTAGCCGATCGCGCGGTACAGCCCCTGCATGGCGACCTCGCGGAATTCGCCGGTCCCCTCGACACCGCCCTGGCCGTCGGGACGCGTGCGCTCGTAGACGAGCGCGGCGACGCGGCCGTCGGCATCCTTCTTCACCTCGACGGGGCGCGCGTAGAAGTGCAGGTGCAGACGACGCGACGCCTCTCCCCCGGCGCCGTTCGCGCTCGGGCGCTTGCGCCACGACTGCAGCGTCCGATCGATCACCATGACCTGCTTGTTCGAGGCGATCGCGGCCTGCGACGCCTCGTCGTAGTCGAAGTCCTCGTCGTAGACGACGAGGTCGACGTCGCGCAGCTCGCCGAGCTCGCGCAGCTCGAGCGGCGTGAACTTCACCTGGGCCGGACCGCGACGGCCGAAGACGTGCACGTCGGTGATCGCGGCGGCCTTCAGCCCCTCGTAGACGTTGTCGGGGATCTCGGTCACGAGCATGTCGTCCGCGTGCTTGGCGAGCACGCGTGCGACGTCGAGGGCGACGTTCCCGTTGCCGAGCACGCCCACGGATGCCGCGTCGAGCGGCCACTCCCGCGGCACGTCCGGGTGTCCGTCGTACCAGCTGACGAAGTCAGCGGCGCCGTAGGACCCGGCCGCGTCGATGCCCGGGATGTCGAGCTCGGTGTCGCGGATGGCGCCCGTCGCGAAGATGACGGCGTTGTAGTGGTGCTTGAGGTCGTCGAGGGTGATGTCCTCGCCGAAGCGCACGTTGCCGAAGATCCGGATGCCGCCGCTGTCGAGCACGTCGCGCAGCGCGTTGATGATGCCCTTGATCCGCGGGTGGTCGGGCGCGACGCCGTAGCGGACGAGCCCGTAGGGCGCGGGGAGGTGATCGAACAGATCGATCGAGACGTCGAACTTGCGCTCGGCCTTCAGCAGCAGATCCGCGGCGTAGATGCCGGCGGGTCCCGCGCCGACGATGGCCAGCCTGAGCTTGGTCATGAGTGTTCCTCGTTCCTGATCGCGCCCGGACGCGGACGCTGCGGGGCGTGTCAGCTCGCGCGGTCGACGACGACCTCCGCGAAGCGCGTGAGCGCATCGCGGACGGCGCCGGAGGGCAGCGGGTCGAGTGCGGCGACCGCGTCGTCGGCCCAGCGCTCGGCGAGCCGGCGGGTCTCGGCGGTGACCGCCGCGTCGCGCAGGCGGGCGAGCGGCTCGTCGAGGATCTCGGGATCCTCGCCGGCGGCGATCCGGGTCACGCCGTCGTCGATGACGCGTGCGAGCTCGCGCGAATCGGCGTCGCCGGCGCGCTGGAGGAGCAGGTAGGGCATGGTCGGGACGCCGGCGCGCAGATCGGTGCCGGGGACCTTCCCGGTCGCCTCGGGATCGGCGGAGAGATCGATGACGTCGTCGAGGAGCTGGAAGGCCACGCCGACCTTCTCGCCGAAGACGCGGACGGACTCGGCCAGTTCTTCGGGACCGTTCGAGAACAGCACACCGACCTGGGCCGCGGCGGCGATCAGCGAGCCGGTCTTGTCGGCCAGCACCTGGATGTAGAAGTCGACCGGGTCATCCCCCGGCTGCGCACCGACGGTCTCGTGCATCTGACCGAGCACGAGTCGCTCGAACGTGTCGGCCTGGAGACGGATCGCCCGTTCGCCGATGCGCGCCATGAGCTGGCTCGCGCGTGAGAACAGAAGGTCGCCGGTGAGGATCGCGACGTTGTTGCCCCAGACCTCGTGAGCGCTCGGCACGCCGCGCCGCTTGTCGGCCCCGTCCATGACGTCGTCGTGGTAGAGCGAGCCCAGGTGGGTCATCTCGAGCGCCGCGGCGCCCGCGACGACGTCGTCGGTCACGCCGTCGCCGAGCTGCGACGTGATGAGGGCGAGCATCGGACGCAGCCGCTTGCCGCCGGCCTCGTACAGGTATCGCGTCGTGGCGTCGGCGATCGCGTCGCTGACCGTCAGCTCGTCCGCGAGGCGGGTCTCCACGACGTCGAGGCCGTCCTCGACGACCCGCAGCATCTTGCGGGTGCGCGGACCCGCGAAGATGCGCTCGGTCATGCCGAGATGTTTCGCCAGCCGCGGCGCGGAAGGGCTCGAAGTCACCGTCTCAGCCTACCGGCCCGCCGAGTGCCCCGATCCGTCGCGGCCGGGTCAGGCCCGCGGCTTGACAGCGCGGTGCAGGGCGACGATGCCGAACGACAGGTCGCGATGCGCGACATCCGTCCATCCCGCCTCGCGGATCCAGGTCGCGAGCGTCCGCTGGTCGGGCCAGTCGCGGATCGACTCGTTGAGGTAGTCGTACGCTTCCGCGTTGGAGCTCACCAGGCGCGCCACGCGGGGCAGCACGCGGTCGTTGTAGAAGCGGTACAGCGCCGCGAACGCGGGCAGCGGCGGGTGCGAGAACTCGCTGATGAGCAGGCGCCCCCCGGGTGCGGTGACCCGCAGCATCTCGGCAAGCGCCTTCTTCGGGTCGTTGACGTTGCGCAGACCGAACGAGATCGTGACGACGTCGAACGCGTCGTCCTCGAAGGGCAGGTCGGTGGCGTCGGCCTCGACGAAACGGATGTTCGGGATGCCGCCGCCCGCCGCACCGCGGCCGTACCGGCGCTCGCCCTCGGCGATCATGCCCGGCGAGAAGTCGGCCGCGACGATGTCGGCGCCGCTGCGGGCGAGTGACACCGCGCTCGCACCGGTGCCCGCGGCGAGGTCGAGGATGCGCTCGCCCGGCTTCGGATCGATCGCCCGCGTCGCGGCGATGCGCCACAGGCGGTCCTGGCCGAGGCTCAGGACGTCGTTAGTGCGGTCGTACGCGCCCGCCACCTGGTCGAACATGCCGCTGACGCGCGACGGGTCCTTGCCGAGGTCGGCGCGGTTGGGCTCGCTGGTCACGCCCTCGAGTCTAGGCGCGGCGGTGACCCGCGAAGCGCGCCCGCCAGGTCCCACTTCGGCCGGGTATGAGCCGGACTTTCCCGGCCGAGGTGGGACCTCGGCGGGTGAATCGGAAGTCAGGGTGCCGCGGGGGCGGGGAGGGATGCCAGGATGCCGAGCCAGTGGTCGGCCGTGGGCGCGTCGAAGGGCGGGCGGTGCGCGGTGACAGCTGTTTCGAGGTCGACGGCGAGGGTCTCCAGCTCGGCGACGATCTCCCGCGGGTACCCGTATGCGACGCGATGCTCCTCCCACTCGTCGCGGTCGTCGATCCAGATGCCGCGGGTGGCGGAGTCGACGACATCCAGGTCCATGTCGATCGCGGTGGGCCCGCCACCCTCGTCCCACCGGGCATCCCAGGCGATGTCGATGTACACGCGGGTGGGATGCGGCGGGGCGTTCATCGTGAGGACCCACTCCCCGACGGGCGGAAGCAGCATGACGCAGGGGTGCTCGGCCACGAAGTCTCGGCCGGGCCGCGAGCTGCGCTCGCCCGGGCGCTGGCCGAACCAGTCGCCGTGCTCGTCGCTGCCCAGATACCGGCACGTGTGCACCCAGTGCACGCCGCCGTCCCATTTCCGCCAGCGGAAGGTCACCGGCTTTCCGGGTGCGGGGCGCAGCGTCACGCGCCGAGTCTAGGCTGGTCTGGTGAACGATTCCGCGCCCGCCGTCCGGCTGCGCGTCATCACCCGCGACATCGATCCGATCGACGGGGTCGACGACCTGCTCGCCGTGACCGACCCGCAGGATCCCACCGTCTGGTCGCGGCGGGGCGATGTCCTGGTCGCGCGCGGGCGCGCGGCCGAATTCGGCTCCGTCGACGGAGCGGACGGGGCCCACGGGGCGCGCGAGGTGTCGGCCTGGTGGCGCGACATCGTCGCCGCCGCCGAGGTCGACGACCCGGTGGGGCTGCCCGGCACGGGCCTCGTCGCGTTCGGCGCGCTGCCGTTCGACGTCCGCGCCGACGTCCGCCGCGCGGGTCCTGCGCCCACCAGCTTCTTCGTCCCGCGCGTCATCGTCGGCCGGCGCGGCGCGCGGTCGTGGGTGACGACGATCGTCGATGCGACGTCCGACGCGCAAGTGGATGCGGAGGCGGATGCGGCGGCAGCACCCCCTGAGCGCGTGGGCTTCGGCCCGCACTGGTCGGCGACCGTCGGGCCCGGTGCCCTGACGCCCGACGCGTACCAGCGGGCCGTCCGTGCGGGGATCGACGCGATCGACGACGGCGAGGTCGAGAAGGTCGTCCTCGCCCGCGATCTCGCCGGCACCGTGCCGGCGGACGCCGACCTCCGCCGCCTCGTGCGCGCGCTCTCGTCCTCCTACCCCGACACGTGGGCGTTCGCCGTCGACGGACTCATCGGCGCGAGCCCCGAGACCCTCGTCACCGTCTCGCACGGCACGGTCACCGCGCGGGTCCTCGCGGGGACGATCGCACGCGGCGCGGACGCCGACGCCGACACCGCGGCATCCCTCTCGCTCGCCACCAGCGCGAAGGATCTCGACGAGCACGGCTACGCGGTGCGCAGCGTCCTCGAAGCGCTCCGACCGTCGACATCCTCGCTCGTGGCCGGCGAGCAGCCGTTCATGCTGAAGCTGCCGAACGTCTGGCACCTCGCGACCGATGTGGAGGGCGAGCTCGCCGGCGACGCGTCCTCGCTCGATCTCGTCGCGGCGCTGCATCCCACCGCGGCCGTCGCGGGAACGCCCACGGTCGCCGCGCTCGACGTCATCCGCAGGCTCGAGCCGTTCGACCGCGGCCGGTACGCCGGGCCCGTCGGCTGGATCGACGCACGCGGCGACGGGGAATGGGCGATCGCGCTGCGGTGCGCGCAGTTCCACCTGGAGGCGCGGCCCGACGCGGCGTCGCCCACCGCGGCAGCGCCCATCCCGTTCACGGCGTATGCCGGCGCGGGAATCGTCGCCGCGAGCGACCCCGAGTCGGAGATGCTGGAGACGCGCGTGAAGTTCCGCCCCATCGTCGACGCGCTCGCCTGAGGCAAACGGCCCGCCTGCGGGCGACGGGAGCGCCGCCCGTCAGCGGCCCAGCGGAACCTCGATGATCTGACGTCCCCCGACCGGCGAGGTGAGGGCCTGATCGAGGGCGGAGCGGGTCGTCGCCCGGCGGTACTCCCACCCGTAGGCGGTCGCCAGCTGCTCGAGCCGCACCTCGTGGGGCGTGTAGAGGACCCGGTCGCCGACCTCGCGCGGGGCCGTCCGCGCGACCTCGAGGCCGTCGAAGATCGTGCCGCCGCCGTCGTTGCCGACGATGACCTGGATGCGCGGTTCGCCCTCGGCCGCCGGAAGGAGAAGCGCCCCGATGTCGTGGAGGAACGACAGGTCCCCCGTGACGAGCCGCGTGAGCCCGGCCTGCTCGTCGCGCTGGCTGGCCAGTGCCACGCCCATCGCCGTGGCGAGGATGCCGTCGATACCGGCGAGTCCGCGGTTGGCGTGCACGGGGATCTTCTTGCCGCCGAGGACGGTGTCGGCCACCCGGACGAGGCGGGACGATGCGAAGACGAGACGGTCGTGCGGCCAGCTCGCGCGCCAGACGGCGTCGACGAGGGCTGCTCGATCGAGCGGAGCGCGCAGGACGGCGAGTTCCGCCGCCATGGCGTCACGACGCTCGGTCGGCACCGCCGACGCCAGCTTCTCGGCGTCCGGGGCCGCCGGGGTGAGGTCGACGGCGGCAGCCCGGGAGGCTCGCAGCCACGCGCCGAGCCAGTCGCGGTCGGCGCCCCCGGCCGCGACGTCGACGGATGCGACCGACGCCGTCGACCCGTTGAGGTTGAGCGCTTCGCCCGGCCCGCGCACCGCGACGACGTCGACGTCTGTTCTCGACAGCAGCGCCGCGGCCTCGCGGCTGAGCGTCGGATGACCGAAGACGACGACGCGCTCGACGGCACCGCCGAGGTCCGGATCGCTGAGCAGGGCGCGGTATCCGTGGACGAGGTTGCGACCGAACCGCGCGCCGCTGACGATCTCGGCGACCAGCGGCCAGCCCCCGCGGTGCGCGAGCTCCTCCGCGGCGGGCCCTGCGTCGGCTCCGGCCAGCACGAGAGTCCGCGGCCCGCGCTCGAGGATCATCGCGTCCGACCCGGTGGGGTCTTCGGCCTCGCCGATCCCGCCGCCGCCCTGGTAGTGCGCGCCCGACGCCGTCGACGCGTCGTCGGGGTCCGCGGCGTGGGCGGGCGCGGCGGCCCGTGCCGAGGCGGTCGCGGCGGCGACGAGCCACGTCGGGCTCGCACCGGACAGCGGCTCCCGGTAGGGCAGGTTGAGGTGCACGGGACCGGCGGTGCGACCGGCCCCGCCTCGGGCGGCATCGAACGCCGCCTCGGCGATCTCGCGGATCTCCGCGGTCGCGGCGCTCATGCCGTCGGCATCGGTCGCCTCGGGGGTCGGCGCGTCGACGTCGAGCCGGACGAATCCGACGAACAGTCCAGGCTGACGCGTCGCCTGGTTCGCGCCCACCCCGCGCAGCTCGGGCGGGCGGTCGGCGGTCAGGAGCAGCAGCGGAACACCGGAGTGATGCGCCTCGAGCACGGCCGGCAGCAGGTTCGCGACAGCGGTGCCCGACGTGCAGATGACCGCGGCCGGCACGCGCGTCTCGCGACCGATCCCGAGGGCGGTGAAACCGGCGACGCGCTCGTCGATCCGCACGTGCAGGTCGATCAGCCCGGCGTCGGCGAGCTCGGCCGCGATGAGCGCGAGGGCCTGCGAGCGCGAACCCGGGCTCAGCACGACGTGGTGGACCCCCGCCCGGACGAACTGAGCGAGCAGGGCGGCCGCAGCATCCGTCGCCGGCGCAGAGGAACCGCCGACCGCGTCGTCCGCCATGTCAGGTGAACGAGCCGCGCGAGCCGGCCGGGCCGGTCGGACCATCGGGGTCGTCGTCACCGGGGGCTCCGGTCGCCGGCGCATCGCGCGGGTCGTCGGCCTCGGAGTCGAGCGCCGCGAGCTCCTCCTCGAGCCGGCGGATGCGCTCGTCGGTGTCGCGGATGGACCCGATGCTGCCGAGGAAGTCGGGATCGTCGTCCGGAGCACGGCGCACCGGCGCGGCGGACCGCCGACCTCGACCGATCACGAACCAGAGGATGCCGCCGAGCACCGGCAGCACGATCACGATGAGGATCCAGACGGGCTTGCTGACGCCGCGATGACGCTGGGGATCCTGCAGCGCGCAGTCGACGATGCTGTACACCCAGAAGGCGAGTGCCAGCAGCGCACCGATGAGCAGGAGCCGGGCCATTCCCCCATCCTATGCGTCCGTCGCGGGGCGGGGCCCGGACGTAGACTGGCGGGATGAATGCCCGTTCGGCCGTCGTCTACTCCGTGCTCCGGCTGCTCGCATTCCTCGTGCCGTTCGGCCTCATGATGCTCTTCCCGATCATGCGCGAGTACTACCTGCTCTCGGCGATCTTCGCGGCACTGATCGGGCTGAGCCTGTCGATGCTCCTCTTGCGCCGGCCGCTCGATGACGTCGCCTCCGGGCTCGCGGAGCGCCGCGCTCGACGCCGCTCCGGCGAGCGCGAGGACGCCGACGCCGAGGACTCCGCGTCCTGAGCGGTCCGGCCCGCCGAGGCGTGGTCGATGACGCGGCCGCGGGTCAGCCCGCGAACGCCCAGAACAGGAACGCGCCGTAGGCGATCGACGTCAGCGACGTCAGCGCCAGGGCGACGATGAGCTCCCGCGGCAGACGGTAGGTCCAGACGATGAGGATGGCCGACAGCGCCGGCAGCAGCGCCAGCAGGCTGAGCCACGCGATCGGGTAGACCAGCGCGAGGAACGCCGCGATGACGAACGGCGCCAGCACGAACAGCGTGAAGACGATGCGCGTCGCCGTGCGTCCGATCAGCACCGTCAGCGTGCGCTTGCCGGCGAGTCGGTCCTGATCGATGTCGCGCAGGTTGTTCGCCAGCAGCACCGCGCAGGCGAGGAGGCCTGCCGCCACGGCGCCGAACCATGCTTCCTGGGGCACCGTTCCGACCTGGACGAAGACCGTGCCGACGGTCGCCACGAGTCCGAAGAAGACGAAGACGAAGAGCTCGCCGAGACCGGCGTAGCCGTACGGGCGCTTGCCCCCGGTGTAGAACCACGCCGCCACGATGCACACGGCGCCGACCGCGAGCATCCACCAGTGTCCGGTCCGGACGACGATCGCGGCGCCCGCGACGGCGGCGACGGCGAAGAATCCGAGTGCGACGGCGAGGACGGTGCGCGGCGCCGCGAGGCCGCCGCCGGTGAGGCGAGCGGGTCCGACGCGCACGTCGTCGGTGCCGCGGATGCCGTCGCTGTAGTCGTTGGCGTAGTTGACGCCGATCTGCAGCGCCACCGCCACCGCCAGGCAGCACAGCGCCATCACCCAGTGCAGCTCGCGATCGACGAGGAGGGCGGCGCCGGTCCCGATGAGGACGGGGGTCACCGCGAGCGGCAGCGTCCGCACCCGGGCCGCACCGATCCAGTCGCGCGCCGTCGCCCGCCGAGGAGGCGGCGGCGCTGCGACGAGTCCGCGCTTGGCCGGGTTGCCGCTGGGGCGGGGACCGGCGGACGAGGGACGGGTGCGAGACGAGCGAGCCACGAGGGATCATCCTACGACCGCAGGGGGCGACGACGGGTGCTCAGCCCTCGTCGCGGACCGCGGGATGGCGTCGGAGCGCGCTCCGATCGGGCTTGCCGCTCGCGAGCGTCGGGATGACGTCGACGACGACGAATCGCGCCGGCCGCGCGGGCTTGCCGACGCGCTCCGCGACGAGCGCGCGCGCCGCGGCCAGCGCGGCGCCGGCTTGATCGGGCGCGACCGCGGCACGGTCGACCACGATGACCGAGGCCTCGCCCCAGCGGTCGTCGGCCACCGGCACGACGACCGCGCCGTGAAGCGCAGCACCGGGCACGTCGACGTCGCGGACGGCCGCCTCGACGCGGTCGAGGGAGACGTTGATCCCGCCCGAGACGATGACGTTGTCGCGGCGTCCGGTGATGCGCAGCATCCTCTCGTCGAACGTTCCGGCATCGCCGGTGCGATACCAGCGGCGCCCGTCGTCCTCGACGAACGCTTCCGCGGTGAGGTGCGGGTCGCCGAGGTAGCCGTCGGCGAGCATCGGTCCGGTCAGCTGCACCTCGCCGCCGGCGATCCGGACGCCCACCCCCGGCAGCGGCGAACCGTCGTACACGCAGCCGCCGCTCGTCTCGGTCGAGCCGTAGGTGCGCACGACACGAGCGCCCGCGTCGGCCGCGCGGGCGGCGAGCGCCCCGGGGAGCGCCTGCCCGCCGACGAGGATCGCGTCGTAGGAGCGGAGCGCCTCGCGGACACCCGCGTCCTCGGCCGCCGCGGCGACGAGGTCGGCGAGCTGCGCCGGGACGAGCGAGGTGAAGGTCGGCACGCGCACGCCGCCGATGCTCGATCGCATCGAGGCGGTGACGGCGGTGAAGGCGGCCGGCGAGAACGACCCCGCGAGCACGGCGGGCTCGTGCCCGGCGAGCAGACCCCGCACGAGCACCTGCAGCCCCGCGACGTAGGTCGGGGGGAGGGTGAGGAGCCAGCGACCCGCGCCGATGCGCTCGGCCGTCGCCGTCGCGCTCGCGATGAGGGCCGACCGACTGAGCACGACGCTCTTGGGGACCCCGGTCGATCCGGAGGTGGTGACGACGACTGCCGTCCCGGCGGGCGCGGTGCGCGGCGTCGCGTCGGCCGCTCCCCCGCGCTCGATCGCGTCGCTCCGCTCGATAGCACCGCCGAGCGAGATCGCCGGACCGGCGCCGTCGAGGGTCGCCCGGAGGGTGCGCAGCACGTCACGGGGCTCGGAGCCCCCGGGGATCAATTCGACCGGCATCGCGACGACCGCTCCGTCAGAAGTGGTAGGGATACGGCGACCAGTCGGGGTCGCGCTTCTGCAGGAACGCGTCGCGGCCCTCGACGGCTTCGTCCGTTCCGTATGCGAGGCGCGTCGCCTCGCCCGCGAACACCTGCTGGCCGACCATGCCGTCATCGATCGCGTTGAAGGCGAACTTCAGCATCCGGATCGCGGTCGGCGACTTCCCGAGGATCGTCCGCGCCATCGCGACGGCCGCGGTCTCGAGCTCGGCGTGCGGGACGACGCGGTTGACCGCGCCCATCTCGTAGGCGCGCTCGGCGGAGTACTCCTCGGCCAGGAAGAACACCTCGCGCGCGACCTTCTGTCCGACCTGACGCGCCATGTACGCCGATCCGTACCCCGCGTCGAACGAACCGACGTCGGCGTCGGTCTGCTTGAAGCGGCCGTGCTCGGCCGACGCGATGGAGAGATCGCAGACGATGTGGAGCGAATGGCCGCCGCCGGCCGCCCACCCGGGGATGACGGCGATGACGACCTTCGGCATGAACCGGATGAGCCGCTGCACCTCGAGGATGTGGAGGCGCCCGGCACGCGCCGGATCGCCGACGGCCGTCTCGTCGTCGCTGTACTTGTAACCGTCGCGGCCGCGGATGCGCTGGTCGCCGCCGGAGCAGAACGCCCAGCCGCCGTCCTTCGGGCTCGGCCCGTTGCCGGTCAGCAGCACGACCCCGATCTTCGGATCCTGCCGGGCGATGTCGAGGGCGCGGTAGAGCTCGTCGACCGTGTGCGGACGGAAGGCGTTCCGCACCTCGGGCCGGTCGAACGCGATGCGCGCGATGCGGCCGTCACCCGACACGTGCGCCGTGATGTCGGTGTACGCCTCCGCTCCGGGAGCGAGGGACCACAGCGCGGGATCGAACAGTTCCGAGACCATGCCGCCAGCCTATGCGCGTCCCCGACGCGGGCTCCGCAACCGTGACAGCGCCGGGGCACCGTGGAAGGATGGCGGGAAAGGGGAGATACGCGTGAACGCTCCGTTGCCGGCACTCGATGACCTGCTCGCACGCGCGCACGTGGTCGCGCTGCCGCTCGTCACCCGCTTCCGCGGCGTGGACGTGCGCGAGGCGCTGCTCCTGGAGGGCCCCGAGGGATGGACGGAGTTCTCGCCCTTCGTCGAATACGACGACGTCGAGGCCGCCGCGTGGCTGTCGGCCTCGATCGAGTACGGGTGGACGCCCGCACCGGCGCCGCTGCGCGACCGCATCGCGGTGAATGCGACGGTGCCCGCGGTCGCGGCCGATCAGGTCGCCGCTGTGCTCGATCGGTACGACGGCTGCCGCACGGCCAAGGTCAAGGTCGCCGAGCGCGGCCAGGTACTCGCCGACGACATCGCCCGCGTCCGCGCCGCACGCGAGGTGATGGGCGCCGAGGGCCGCATCCGGATCGACGCCAACGGCGGCTGGAACCTCGACGAGGCCGAGCACGCCCTGCACGCCCTCGCCGAGTTCGACCTGGAATACGCCGAACAGCCGTGCGCGACGGTCGACGAACTGACCGAACTGCGCCGCCGCGTGCACTACATGGGCATCCCGATCGCCGCCGACGAGAGCGTGCGCAAGGCCGGCGACCCGCTCGCGGTGGCTCGGGCCGGCGCCGCGGATCTTCTCGTGGTCAAGGCGCAGCCGCTCGGGGGCGTATCGCGGGCGCTCGCGATCATCGCGGAGGCGGGACTGCCGGCCGTCGTCTCGAGCGCTCTCGACACGAGTGTCGGCCTGTCGATGGGTGTCGCGCTCGCTGCGGCCCTTCCCGACCTCGATTACGACTGCGGGCTCGGGACGGCGTCCCTCTTCGAAGCCGACGTCGCCGCGGCGCCGCTGCGACCGCGCGCCGGCTCGCTCGCCGTCGGTCGCGTCGCGGCAGACCCCGAAGCCCTGGCCGCTGCGGCGGCGAGCGCCGAGCGTCGCGAGTGGTGGCTCGACCGGCTCACGCGGTGCCACCGCATCCTCTCCGGCACTGCGGACGTTGTCGGCGGCGCCTGATCTCAGTCGGCGAGCAGCGCCGTCGCGAGCAGCCCGATCCGCTCGTGCAGCAGGCCGCTCGTCTCGGGCTCGACGCGCCCCTCGATCGCCGCACGCTCGCACGTCGTCTCGGCGAGATCGACCATGAGCCGGGCGACCTCGGGGATCGGGATCCGGAACCGCAGCTCGTACACGGTGCGGATCTCGTCCACGATGCTCTGCACCCGGGCGACGATGCCGTCCTGCAGCTGCAGGTAGGCCGCTGCCATCCGGTCGTCGCGGAGCGCCTGCGCCCGCAGCTCGCACACCAACCGCGGCTCGAGTCCGGCCATCGAGACGCCGACGATCTGCGGCACGAGCGACGCGGGGTCGGGCACCGCCGTCCGGTCGAGCGCGCGCACCCGGTCGGCCACGCGATCGAGCTGCTCCGTCGACGAACGCTCGACGAGGGCGAGGAACAGTTCGTCCTTCGAGGCGAAGTTCGAGTAGAACGCCCCGCGCGTGAAGCCCGCGCGTTCGCAGACCGCCTCGACGGATGCCGCATCGAGCCCGACCTCGGCGAAGACCTCGTGCGCGGCGTCCAGCAGCCGCATCCGCGTGTTCTCCCGACTGCGCGTCGGCTGTCGCGTCTCGGCGTCCATCTCGCCCTCCGGTTTCACAACGTTCGTCCAGGCGGATCGGGGACGACTGAGCCTAGGATACATTGGTGTATCGGATACAGCGCTGTATCGAACTCCCGTCCAGAACCGCATGACCGCATCGCACGACCAGGAGCGCCCGTGTCCACACTCCTCTTCACCCTCGGCCGCTGGTCGTTCCGGCACCCGTGGCGCGTCCTGGTCTCCTGGCTCCTCATCCTCGTCATCGCCGGCGGCGGCGCGCTGCTGCTGAACAAGGGCACCGACAACTCCTTCACGATCCCCGGGACCGAAGCCCAGGAGGGCCTGGAGCTGCTCAATCGGACCTTCCCGCAGGCCAGTGGGACGAGCGCGCAGCTCGTGATCGTCGCCCCCGAGGGGCAGAGCGTGCGCGACGAGCCGGTCGCCGGTGAGGTCGCTGACGTCGTGACGCGGTTCGGCGACCTCGGCGACGACGTCCTCGCCGTCACCGACCCGTTCGACGAGACCGTATCGGGCCTGATCTCCGACGACGACCGCGCGGCGATCGTGCGCGTCCAGTTCGACGGACAGGCCACCGACGTGCCGGAGGCGACGCTCGACGAGCTGAATGCGATCGCCGACGACCTGCGCGACGAGATGCCCGCAGGGTCGCAGGTCGCCCTCGGCGGCGATCTCTTCTCGACCTCGATCCCCGCGCTCTCGATCGTCGAGGTGATCGGCGTGCTCGTCGCCCTCTTCGTGCTGATCATCACGTTCCGCTCGTTCGCCGTCGCCTGGTTCCCGCTCGTGAGCGCCCTCATCGGCGTGGCCCTCGCCACGTCGATGATCTTCGTCGCGACCCAGTTCGCCTCCGTCTCGTCGACCACGCCGCTCCTGTCGGTGATGCTCGGTCTCGCCGTCGGCATCGACTACTCGCTCTTCATCGCGGCGCGACATCAGGATCAGGTCCGCGCCGGCATGGATCCGGAGGAATCGGCGGCGCGCTCCACCGGCACCGCCGGGTCGTCGGTCGCGTTCGCCGGCATCACGGTGCTGATCGCCCTCGTCGGGCTGAGCTTCGCCGGCATCCCGTTCCTCACCACGATGGGCATCGCCGCCGCGGTGGCCGTCGCGATCGCCGTCGTCGTGGCGGTCACCCTCACGCCCGCTCTCCTGGGCTTCGCCGGCCCGCGGATCGCCGGGTGGCGTCGCCGCCCGGCTCGTCCTCGCCGCGCGGGACGCGCAGCGCCCGCCCGCACCCGTCGCCCGTTCTCCGAGCGGTGGGTGCGTCTCGTCACCCGCCGCCCCCTCGTGACGACGATCGCCGTCGTCACCGGGCTCGGCGTGCTGGCGATCCCGGCGGCCAGCCTGACCCTCGCGCTCCCGAACGCGGGCGTGCAGCCGCCGTCGAGTCAGGCGAGACAGGCGTACGACCTCAGCGCCGAGCACTTCGGCGCGGGGTCGAACGGCCCGCTCATCATGACCGGCACGATCGTGACCTCGGACGATCCGCTGACCCTCATGCAGGACCTCGGCGATGAGATCGCACAGATCCCCGGGGTGAAGGAGGTCGCCCTCGCGACCCCCAACCCGACCGCCGACACCGGACTCGTCCAGATCGTTCCCGAGACCGCTCCGGACGATCCCGCGACCGCCGACCTCGTCCGCGAGCTGCGCGCGCAGCACGACCGTCTGCTCGACGAGTACGGCGTCGACCTCAAGGTCACCGGCTTCACCGCCGTGGGCATCGACATCTCCGATCGGCTCGGCGAGGCGCTGATCCCGTTCGGCATCTTCGTCGTCGGGCTCTCGCTCATCCTGCTGACGATCGTCTTCCGCTCGATCTGGGTGCCGATCAAGGCGGCGCTCGGCTACCTCCTCTCGGTCGCCGCCGCATTCGGCGTCGTGGCGGCGGTGTTCGAGTGGGGCTGGTTCGCCGATCTGCTGCACGTCACCCGCGAGGGACCGGTGATCAGCTTCATGCCGATCATCCTGATGGGTGTGCTGTTCGGGCTCGCGATGGACTACGAGGTCTTCCTCGTTTCGCGGATGCGCGAGGACTACGTCCACACCCGTCGGGCGCGCGGCGGGCGCGCCGATCGCCTCACCGCCGTCGGAGCCGTCCGCACCGGGTTCGTCTCATCGGCCCGCGTCGTCACGGCCGCGGCCGTGATCATGTTCGCCGTCTTCGCCGCGTTCGTGCCCGAGGGTGACTCCTCGATCAAGCCGATCGCACTGGGGCTCGCGGTCGGAATCGCCGTCGACGCGTTCCTCATCCGCATGACGCTCGTCCCCGCCGTCATGGCTCTGCTGGGTGAGAAGGCCTGGTGGATGCCGCGCTGGCTCGATCGCGTGCTCCCCCACTTCGACATCGAAGGCGAGGCCGTCGAACGCGAGCTCTCGCTCCGCGACTGGCCCGAGCCGGGCACCACCGCCGCCGCGGTCGGCGACGACGTCACCGTCCACGCCGATCCCGATGCCGACGAGCCGCTCCTGCGGGGAGCGACGTTCCGCGTCGAGCCGGGGCGCACGCTCGTCGCCACGCATCCCGATCCCCGCGTCGGACGTGCTTTCGCGCTGGTCGTGGCCGGCCGACTGCGTCCTGACGGCGGTCGCCTCCGCGTCGGCGGCCACCTGCTCCCCGAGCGCGCGGCCTGGGTGCGCTCGCACGTGGGCCTCGCCCTGCTGGCGACCTCCGCCGATCCGGCGGAGGATGTGCGGGCGGCGCTGTCGGGCGGGACGACCACGGTCGTCCTCGACGGGCTCGACGCCGTCGCCGGCGCCGACCGCGATCAGGTGGCGTCGCTCCTGCGCGACGCCGGCGCGACGGGGGACCTCACCCTCATCGCCACCGCGCGCCGCGAGAGCGCCGTGCTCGACATCCTCGCCGAGGCACGGCGCACCGCGCCCGCCTCGCTCCCCCTGCAGACCGGTGCGCACGAGCGCCCGACGACCGAGGTGATCTCGTCATGACCCTGCCCATCGAACGCGCCCGCTCGCGCAAGCCCATCACCTGGCTGACCGTGCTGGGGGTGATCCTCCTGCCCGTGCTCGTCGGCGGCATCCTCGTCGCGGCGCTCTACAACCCCGTCGAGCGCCTCTCGAACATGACCGCGGCGATCGTGAACGACGACGAGGCGGTCGAGATCGACGGCCAGCTCGCGCCGCTGGGGCGCCAGCTGACAGCGGGTCTGGTCGAGGGGTCGGACGAGGTTCCGAGCAACCTCGCCTGGGTGATCTCGAACGACGAGGATGCCGCGGCGGGCCTCGCGGACGGGAGCTACGACGCGGTCATCACGATCCCGAGCGGCTTCTCGGCCGCGGCGACCTCGACCGCTCCCGGCGGCACGCCCGAGAAGGCGACGATCCAGGTGCAGACCTCGCCCGACAGCCTCGTCGTGGACGACGCCATCACGGCGCAGATCACCGCGGCGGCGACGTCGCTCATGGGGTCGCAGCTGTCCACGGTCTACCTCGAGAACGTCCTCCTCGGCTTTACGACCCTCGGCGACCAGCTCGGCGACGCCGCAGGCGGCGCCCGACAGGTCGCCGACGGCGGCCGTGCCGCCGCGGACGGCGCGACGCAGCTCGCCGACGGCACCGCGCAGCTGGCCACGGGAGCCGACGCGCTCGCGGGCGGAGCCGCACAGCTCGCCGGCGGAGCGGCGCAGCTCGCCGACGGGGCGGGCACTGCGGCATCCGGTCTGAACGAATGGGCCGCGGGCGCGCAGTCGCTCGCGGCCAACGGACGGCAGCTCGCGGAGGGGCTGGGGACGATCGCGGGTCAGCTGCCGAGCTCGTCGTCGTTCCCGGAGATCCCCGCCGACGTGGTGGCGGCGGCGGAAGCCGTGCAGAACGATCAGGTGGCCATCAACGCGAGCCTCGGTCAGGCCGCCGACACCCTGCGCGGCCTCGCCCAGCAGTGCGCGGCCGCCCCCATCCCCGACAGCTGGTGCGCCGATGTCACCGCGGCCTCCACCGCCGCGGACGCGAACCTGCAGACCGTGCAGGGCTTCGTCGCCAACGCGGGAACGATCGCCACCGGCCTTCAGGGCCTCCCGGCTCTCGGTCCGGCGCTGAGTCAGCTCGCCGACGGCGTGGACCAGCTCTCGGGCGGCATCGACCAGCTCGCCGCCGGTGCGACCTCGGCCGCCACCGGCGTCGGGCAGCTCGCATCCGGAGCCGACCAGCTCGCGAGCGGCGCAGCCCAGCTCGACAGCGGCGCGGCGCAGCTCGCCGACGGCGCGGCGGCCGCCTCGGGCGGTGCGAGCGATCTCGCGACCGGCGTCGGGCAGCTCGCCGACGGCACCGGAACCCTCGCCGACGGCCTGGACACCGCGACGGCCGCACTCCCCTCCTACACCGACGAGCAGGCCACCGACCTCGCGAGCGTCGTGAGCGCGCCCGTGCAGGCCGAGGGCCTCGGGTCGAACCTGTTCGGCGCCTCGGCGATCCCGCTGCTGTCGGCTCTCGCGCTCTGGCTCGGCGGCATCGCGTCGTTCATCGCTCTGCAGGCCGTGCCGCGGATGGCTCTCAGCTCGCGTCGCTCGTCGGCCGCGCTGACCCTGCGCTCATTCGCGCCGGCGGCGGTCATCGGCGCCGTCCAGGGCCTGCTCGTCGCCGTCGTGGTGCAGCTCGCGGCATCCTACGATCCGTGGACGTGGGCGGCGTTCGCCGGGGTCGCCGTGCTCGCCGGCGTCGCGTTCGCGGCGATCAACCAGGCACTCGTCGCCGTGTTCGGCGGCATCGGGCGCTGGATCGCCGCGGCGGTCGCCGTGCTCGCCGTCGCGACCGGGGTCGTCTCGACCGTGCCCGGCGTCCTCTCGGAGATCGCCGGCCTGCTGCCGACGGCCCCGGCGTACCGCGGGCTGCTCTCGGTGCTGACCTCGGCGGACGGCGGGACGGCGGCCGTCGCAGCGCTCGTGCTGTGGACCATCGGCGCGCTCATCGTCACCCTGGTGGCCACGGCCCAGGCGCGCACGACGACGGCGCGGGCCGTGCTGCACCCGGCCACCACCTGACGGCCACCCGCCTGACGGCTCCGTCAACGAGAATCGGCATCCGCCGTGAGACTCATCCGCAGGAGCGGAGTCTCACGGCGGATGCCGATTCCCTTCGGTGCAGCGCTCAGCTCAGGCCGCTGTACGCGTGCAGACCCTTGAAGAACTGGTTGACGATGACGAAGTTGAACAGCACCGCCGAGAATCCGACGATCGACAGCCAGGCGCTGCGGTTACCGCGCCAGCCGCGCGTCGCGCGCGCGTGGATGTAACCGGCGTAGAGCACCCAGATGACGAAGGTCCACACTTCCTTCGTGTCGAAGCCCCAGTAACGACCCCACGCATCGTTCGCCCAGATCGCGCCGGCGATGAGCGTGAAGGTCCAGAAGATGAAGCCGATGATGGCGAAACGGTACGCGAGCGACTCCAGCGCGTCGGCGCTCGGCAGCGTGCGGAGGAACCGCAGGCCGTCGCGCGCGGGACGATCGGATGCCGCGTCGCCGCCCTGATCGCCGGTGCGCGCCGCGCCGACGCGGGCGATCGCGCGCACCTCGCGCCGGGACTGCAGCAGCTGCACGATCGACAGGGCGAACGCGAGAGCGAGGAACGCCGAGGCGAGCGAGGCGACGAAGACGTGGATGACGAGCCACACCGACTTCAGCGGGTCGGCGAGCGGCACGACGACGACATAGAAGCTCGTCGCGGCGCCGCCCAGGAGCACGACGGTGAGACCGGTGATGAAGGTGCCGAGGAAGCGCAGGTCGTACCGGAACAGGACGACGAGGTAGACCATGACCACGAGCAGCGTGCCCGTCATGGCGAACTCGTACATGTTCGACCACGGCACGCGCTCGGCGGCGATGCCGCGGAGGATCGTCGCCGCCGTGTGCAGCGCGAACCCGATCCACGTCAGCGCGGTGCCCAGTCGCGCCCACAGCAGCCGTGGCCGCTCGGCGGGGCGCGCGTTCAGGGCGAGTTCGGCGTCGGCCTCGGCGCGACGGATGTCGGCGATCGACGGAGCACCCGCCGACCGCGCGCCGGCGCCTGCTCCTGCTCCTGCTCCGACGAGCTCGGGGACGGCGTCCTTCGCCTTCAAGGCGAGGTCCGACCGGCGCGCCAGGTCGACGGCGTAGGCGATGAAGGCCAGGGCGTAGACGGCCACGGCCGTCCACACGAGCAGGACCGAAACGGCATCCAGCGACAGGTCTTCGGGCATGATCCTCAGTCTACGTCGGGCGCCGGAGCGCGGGTCGGGCGGCCGGATGCGGCGCCAGCAGCACCCGCGGTCGCCGGCGGGTCCACCTCGTCGCGGCCGAGACCGGCGAGGTGCGTGCGCGAGAGGTCGGCGACGGCGGCCCTGATCGCCGGGTCCTCACCGCGGGCGAGACCGGCGTACTCGACGTGGATGGCGGCGGCGGACGGCGTCGCCTTCACCCAGAGCCGGCGTCGCGGCACGAAGAGTCCGGCGAGCAGGCCGAGCGTGGCCAGGATCGCGAACACGAGCACGAACGGCGCGCCGACGTCGCGGTGGATCGACAGCGACACGTAGCGCTTGACCGATTCCTCCGCTCCCGTCGCACGCTCGTCCTGGAACGTGACGGTCCCGAGTCCGTTCGGCAGGTCGACGGTCTGACCCGGCTCGAGCTGGAGCGACGCGACGTCCGAGTCGTTGCCGGCGATCTGCTCCATGCCGGTGGGGTCGAGGGTGTAGACCGAACGCGGCGTGCCGTCGTCGATGCCGAGGTCGCCCTGGTAGACCCAGAACGTGACGAGCGGGTTCGTCAGGTCTCCGTAGGCCGACCCGATCGCGCCGTTGGCGAGGGTCGCGGCCGTCGGATAGAAGAACCCGACGAGTCCCAGCTGGTCCGGCATCCCGTCCGCGATCTTCACGACGCCCTGCGAGGTCATGTTGTTGTCCTGCGGCAGGAACGGGACGCTCTCGTTGAAGACGACGGTGCCCTCCGCGTTGCGAACGGTCAGCGACGGCGCGTAGCCGTTGCCCATGAGATAGACGCGGTCGCCCTCGATCTCGAACGGGTGGTTGACGCGCACCTCGGCGTCGCGGGGGTCCTGGCCCGGTTCGCCGACCGTCAGGTGCGCCGCGAAGTCGCCGGCCATGCCGTGCGCCGCATCGCCCGAGAACGGACCGTAGGTCACGTCGAAGCGGTCGAGCGTGAGCGCGTAGGGCGGCATCGAATCGGTGTCGACGAAGCGGCCCGGGTTGAAGGAGTTGTAGCCGAGGCCGAGGGAGTTCACGAAGGTCTCGCCCTCGGTGATCACGGTCTGGCCCGTGTAGGTGAGTCCGCCGCCGACGCCGACCGAGATGAGCACGCCCACGAGCGAGGCGTGGAAGACGAGGTTGCCGGTCTCGCGCAGGTAGCCGCGCTCGGCCGAGACGGAAGCGCCGCGGGCGGAGTCGTAACGCTCGACGCGGTAACCAGAGCGGCGCAGCTGCTGCTCGGCGGCGTCGACGGCCGCCGTGGCGGCGGCTCCGGCATCCTCGTCCTCGTCCAGACGCAGCATGGCCTCGCGGTGGTCGGCCAGACGCGAGAGGCGCGCCGGTGTGCGGGGCGGCCGCGCGCGCAGCGCCTGCCAGTGGTGCTTGGTCCGCGGGATGACGCAGCCGATGAGCGAGACGAACAGCAGGATGTAGATCGCCGAGAACCACACCGAGCTGTACACGTCGAACAGCTGCAGTGCATCGAGGATCGGATACAGGTCGGGGTTGTCGGTGCGCCACTGGGTGACACCGTTCGGGTCGGCGGTGCGCTGGGGCACGATCGAGCCCGGGATCGCCGCGATCGCGAGGAGGAGCAGGAGGACGAGCGCCGTCCGCATGCTGGTGAGCTGACGCCAACCCCAGCGCAGCCAGCCGACCAGCCCGAGCTGCGGCTGCGCGATCGCGCCATCGCCCGACGAGACCGGTGCGGACGGCGCGGCGGACTCCGAATGGTCTCCGGGGCGCAGCGGCGCGGTGGGGTCGGAATCGTCAGAGGAAGGTCGGGACACCAGCCACCACTCCTTGGAAGACGGACATGATCGAGGTCCAGACGCCCGTGAGCATCAGGACGCCGAGGATCACGAGCAGCGCGCCGCCGGCGATGTTGACGACGCGGATGTGGCGGCGGACGAAAGCCACCGAGCGGGTGGCCCAGCTCGCGCCGAGCGCGAGGAGGAGGAAGGGGATGCCGAGGCCCAGCGAGTACGCGACGGCGAGGATGCCGGCGCGGGCCGGATCGGCCTGGCTCAGGGCGATCGAGAGGATCGCGGCGAGCGTCGGGCCGATGCACGGCGCCCAGCCGATGCCCATGGCGATGCCGAGGAGCGGCGCACCGGCGAGCCCGAGGTTCTGGCGCAGCTGCGGGCGGTAGATGCGCTGGGCCCAGCCGAAGGCGCCGACGAAGACGAGGCCGAGGACGATCACGACGACGCCGAGGACGCGAGTGATGACGTCCTGGTACTGGAAGAACACGCGCCCGAGGGTGCCCGCGAACACGCCCATCGCCAGGAACACGACCGTGAAGCCGGCGACGAACAGCCCGACGCTCAGCAGCAGACGCCCGCGCCCTGGCCCGGCCGGCGCTGCGGCGGTCGCCGTCCTCGGAGAATCGGCCGAGACTCGGACGGATGCCGCGGAATCTGCCGAGGTCGGCGCGATCGTCCGAGATGCATCGCCACCGGATGCCGCGACCACGTGCCGCGGCGCGCGCGGCGCGACGGCTCCCCCGAGGAAGCCGAGGTAGCCCGGCACGAGGGGCAGGACGCACGGCGAGAGGAACGACACGAGACCTGCGAGCACCGCGATCGGAAGCGCGAGCCAGAGGGCTCCGCCGAAGACGATCTCGCCGGGGTTCACGACTGGCCCGACCCGGCGTCGTCGCCGGCGGCATCCCCCGCGGCGTCTTCCACCAGGGTCCGCAGGATCGACGCTTCGCGGAGCTGCCCCACGATCCGCGCCGAGACGCGTCCCTCGGTGTCGAGCACGAGCGTGGTCGGGGCGGCCTGCACCGAGGCCGAAGCGGCGAGCGCGAGCTTGAGCTCACCGTCGCCCTGCATGAGCACCGACGGGTAGGTGATGCCGTAGGTGCGCTCGAAGGATGCCGCCTGCTCGGCCCCGTCGTAGATGTTGATCCCGAGGAAGTCGGCACCCACCGACGCGGCGGTCGCCCCGGCGACCTCCTCGAGCAGCGGCGCCTCGGCGCGGCACGGACCGCACTGGGCGTACCAGAAGTTCAGCACGAGCACCTGGCCCGGGTAGTCGGCGCGCGAGATCGTCGAGCCGTCGACGGCGGTCCCGGTGAATTCGAGCGGAGCGCCGCGCTCGGCCTCCGGGATCTCGGTGACGGTGCCGTCGCCCGAGATGAACCCCTTATTGTCGCCCTCGCGGTACTGGCCTGCCAGATCGTCGTTCGGGCTCGTGCACGCGGCGAGTCCCGCGGCGAGCCCGAGAGCGAGGACGGCGGACAGGACGCGGCGCTTCATCAGACGGCTCCTACATCGACGGCGCCCGCGGTCGAGGCGGGCTCGGCGTAATCGACCTCGCGCCAGACGTCGCCGGCGAGCTCGAAGCTCGTGATGCTCGACAGAGCGCAGCGACGGCGGCGGGGGTCGTGCCGGAGCGGCAGACCGGCCACGGCGAGGTGGGTGATCCAGATGGGCAGCTGGTGCGAGACGATGACGGCGTCCCCGCCGTCGGTGCTCTGCCAGAGGTCGCGCATCGCGGCATCCATCCGCGCGACGACCTCGAGGTAGGGCTCGCCCCAGCTCGGGGTCTCGGGGGTGCGCAGGTGACGCCAGTTCAGCGGGTTGGCCAGCGCCCGCCGCATCCGACGACCCTCGAAGACGTTGTGCGGCTCGATGACCCGCTCGTCGAGGGTCGGATCGAGGCCGAACGCGGCCGTGAACGGCTCGGCCGACTCCTGCGTGCGCTGCAGCGGCGACGCGACGAGGGAGGCGACCGGCCGGCCGAGCGATGCGACGTGGTCGGCCGCGGCCTGCGCCATGCGCCGCCCGTCCTCGCTGAGTCCGAAGTGCGGCAGCCGCCCGTACAGCACGCGTCGGGGGTTGTGGACCTCCCCGTGGCGCACGAGATGGAGGCGGTCTGCTGGCACGGTCTCCAGTCTACGGCGGGCGGGCTATGCGGTCCCTGAGCGCTCGGCCCCGCCCGCGTCGCCGTCATCGGCGGCGCGCGAGCGCAGGGCCGAGCGCACGCGCGCGATGACGAACCACACGACCGCGACGACCACGACGACGATCACGACGGTCTGGAAGATCTCGGCGTACTGCTCGACCACGTGCCAGTTCTCGCCGAGGAGGAACCCGGCCATCACGAAGATCGAGTTCCAGATGAGGCTGCCGGCCGTGGTGAGGAGGCCGAACTTCCACCAGTGCATCCGCGCCACGCCCGCCGGGATCGAGATGAGGCTCCGGAACAGCGGCACCATGCGGCCGAAGAAGACCGCGATCGAGCCGTGCTTCTCGAACCACGCGACCGATCGCACGACGTCGTCGCCCGTGACCAGCGGCATCCGGTCGGCGATGCGGCGCAGGCGCTCGGCGCCCAACCAGCGTCCCAGGACGTAGAGGATGTACGCGCCGAAGACGGAACCGAACGTCGTCCAGAGAATCGCCTCGGCGAGGGTGAACGAGCCGCGGGATGCCGCGAGCCCCGCCATCGGCAGGACGACCTCGCTCGGAATCGGCGGGAACAGATTGTCCATGCCGACCGCGATCGCCGCCCCCACGGGGCCGATCGTGTCCATCAGCGAGACGGTCCAGTCGGCGATGGCGCTCAGCCAGGAGCCGCCGCCCTCGGTCTCGGCAGCCAGCATCGTGTCGGTCATCGGGTGCTCTTCCGCGCTCGGTGATCGGATGCCCGAGCGGGCCCCGCGCACAGCATAGGGCGGCGACGTCGGAGATGGCTGGACGCGTAGACTCTCCCCTCGTGAGTGAACGCGTTCTCGTCCAGCAGCTGCAGGCCCGCCCCGACGGCCCCGTGTCGGTGTCCGGATGGGTCGAGACCGTCCGCGATCAGAAGAAGGTGCAGTTCGTCATCCTCCGCGACGAGACCGGCGCGGTGCAGCTGGTCAACCCCGCGACGCGCCCCATCGAGGGCGACACCGAGCAGGATGCTGCGGCCCTCGCCCTGACCGACCTGATCTCGAACCTCGCGAGCGGGACCTTCCTGACGGTGACGGGCGAGCTCAAGCACGACGAGCGCGTCAAGCTCGGCGGCGTCGAGATCAAGATCGGCGCCCTCGACATCGCGGCCGCCGCCCTCCCCGAGACGCCCATCGCGGCCGACTCCGGTCTCGACAAGCGCATGGACTGGCGCTTCATCGACCTCCGTCAGCGCCGAAACAACCTCATCTTCCGCGTGCAGACGACGCTCGAACACGCGATGCGCACGTACTGGGTCGAGCGCGACTACATCGAGGTCCACTCGCCGAAGCTCATGGCCTCCCCCTCGGAGTCGAACGCCGAGCTGTTCGAGGTGCCGTACTTCGAGGAGAAGACGGCCTACCTCGCGCAGAGCCCGCAGTTCTTCAAGCAGATGGCCCAGGTCGCGGGCTTCGGCAAGATCTTCGAGATCGCCCCCGCCTTCCGCGCCGACCCCTCCTTCACCAGTCGGCACGCCACCGAGTTCACCTCGATCGACGCCGAGATCAGCTGGATCGACTCGCACGAGGACGTCGCGCGCATGCAGGAGGAGCTCCTCCAGAGCGCCATCCAGGCCGTCGCCGACAAGCACGGCGCCGAGATCCAGGAGCTGTTCGGCGTCGAGGTGCAGGTCCCCGCGATCCCGTTCCCGCGCATCCCCCTCGCCGAGGCGCGCGAGATCGTCGCCGCTCGCGGCTACGAGGTGCCCCGCACCGACGGCGACCTCGACCCCGAGGGCGAGCGCCAGATCGCCGCGCACGCCCTCGAGACCTACGGCCACCAGTTCGTGTTCATCACCGACTACCACCCCGAGATCCGCGCCTTTTACCACATGCGCGACGACGAGACCGGGCTGACGAAGTCGTACGACCTGCTCTTCAACGGCGTCGAGATCACCACCGGCGCGCAGCGCGAGCACCGCGTCGACGTCCTCATCTCGCAGGCGAAGGAGAAGGGGCTCGACCCCGAGCACCTCGACTTCTACCTCGACTTCTTCCGCTACGGCGCCCCGCCGCACGGCGGGTTCGGCATGGGCCTCGCGCGCGTCCTGATGCTGCTGCTCGGCCAGGAGTCGATCCGCGAGGTCACCTACCTCTTCCGCGGCCCGACCCGCCTGGCACCCTGACCTCGCGCCCGTAGCACGGCTCCCCGCGTACCCGGCAACCACTCAGCATCCGGACGCTCCCGCCCGTATCGTGGCCTGTTCCGCCGACGGAGGGAGCAGGACGTATGTGGGACGGCTGGATGGATTTCGGCATCGCGGTGCTGGTGGGACTCGTCGCCGCGACCCTGGTGGCCGTGGTGGCGAGCATCGCGCTGCGCATCGCGGGGCGTCGGCACCGCTGGCCGGAGGTGCTCACCCGCACGTCGCGGAGCCCGTTCCGCACCCTGCTCCTCACGATCGCGCTCTGGGGCGCGGTGCGGACGGCGTTCCCCGATGAGCTCTGGCGCTCCATCCTCGGGCAGGTCCTGACGATCCTCATCATCGGGGCGAGCGCGTGGCTGCTCGCCTCGCTCGTCGTCGTGGTCACCGATGTCGCTCTCGGCCGGTACCGGATCGACGTGCCCGACAATCGGGTGGCCCGCCGCATCCGCACGCAGATGCTGATCGTCCGTCGTCTCGCGGTCGCGATCATCATCATCATCGGGATCGGCGCCGCGCTGCTCACCTTCGACTCGGTGCGGGCCGTCGGTGCGAGCGTCCTCGCCTCGGCCGGCATCGCGTCGGTCGTCGCCGGACTCGCCGCCCAGTCGGTGCTCGCGAACGTGTTCGCGGGGCTCCAGATCGTGTTCAGCGACGCTCTGCGGGTCGACGACGTCGTCGTGGCCGAGGGCGAATGGGGTCGGGTCGGCGAGATCACGCTCAGCTACGTCGTGCTGGATCTGTGGGACGAGCGCCGCCTGGTGCTGCCGTGCACGTACTTCACGACGACGCCGTTCGAGAACTGGACGCGCCGGGGGTCCGAGCTGATGGGCGCGGTCGAGATGGACCTCGACTGGAACGTCTCGCCCGGCCGCATGCGCGAGCACCTTCACGACGTCCTCGAGACCACCGACCTCTGGGACGGGCGCGCCTCGGTGCTGCAGGTGACCGACGCCGTCGCCGGGTATGTGCGCGTCCGCATCCTCATCACGGCGAAGGATGCGCCCACCCTGGCCGACCTCCGCACGCTCGTCCGCGAGGCGATGGTGACGTGGGTGCAGGAATCGATGCCGGATGCCCTGCCCGTGCAGCGCGTGGTCATGGCCGAGGCCGGAGCCGCGGGCTCGAGCGCGGCGTCGTCGGAACCCCAGCGCCGCACCAAGACCGAGCCCGCCGCCACCACCGAGGGGCTCTTCACCGGGAGCGCGGAGGCCGAACGGCGCGCGAGCACCTTCACGAACGCGATCCCGATCGTGACGCAGGACGGTCTCGACGCCGAGCGCGACCGCGAGCCCGACGCCGCCCGCTGACCCTCGCGCGGAACGGCGGCCGATCAGACCTCGAAGTCGACCGAGATGCGCGACGCGGCGACGCTGCGGACGTAGCCGACGACCTCCTGGTGGGCGGGGTGCACCTGGTAGGCCTCGAGCCCGGCGAGGTCGTCGAAGTCGGCGACGAGAGCGACGTCGCCGTTCTGGTCGGGATAGGCGACGTTCGGGCCGATGCTCAGCGTCCGCAGCGACGGCACGACGCCGACGAGCGCCTCGAGACGGCGGGTGATCTCGGCGGCCTGATCGGCGCGTGCTGCGCCGTCCTCGCCGTTGAGCTTCCAGGCGACGATGTGGCGGATGGTCATGTGAGCGGCTCCTGTGCGGTGGCGTCGTGCGGTCGAGGGTCGTTCGGGTCCGCGGTCAGCGCGGCGCGAAGCCTGTCGGCGGAGAGCCGCCAGTGCGCGTGGAGGCGGTCGTCGATGAGGACGACCGGGATCTTCTCCCACCACCGCTCATACAGCGCGGAGTCGTCGAGGATCGACAGCTCGCGCACCTCGACGGCATCCTCCGGCAGGTCGGACACGACCGCGTCGACGATCTCGCGAGCGACGTCGCAGAGATGGCAGTCGGGCTTGGAGATGAGCGTGAGGGTCGTCATCGTCGGGGCGTCGCGTCAGCGCTCGATCTCGAACCCGCGTGCGGCCCATTCCCCGGTGCCGCCCTCGACATTCGTGGCGTCGTGGCCGCGGGCCTCGAGCGCCTGCACCACCTGCGCCGAGCGTCCGCCGGCCTGGCAGATGACGTCGAACGCGCCGTCGGGCAGCTCGCCGAGTCGGTCGCCGAGCTGCGACATCGGGATGCTGATCGCTCCCGGTACGCGTCCGGCGGCGAACTCGTGGTCCTCGCGCACGTCGATGAGCGGGACGTCCCGGCCGGCGCGGAGCTGGTCGATGGTGATCGATTTCATGCGTTCCTCCTCCCCCAGCCTAGGGGCGCGGAAAGCACGAAGCGCCCCTCGGCCGGAGCCGGACGGGGCGCTCAGTGGCGTTACTCGACGAGCAGTGCCGCGATCTACTTCTTGTTGCGGCGCTGGTGGCGAGTCTTGCGAAGCAGCTTGCGGTGCTTCTTCTTCGCCATGCGCTTGCGGCGCTTCTTGATGACAGAACCCACGGAAAACCTCACTATGTCAGGGTCTGGACGCGTCTTGACGGCGTCCGGGAACAGGCATCTGCGAAAATGCCTCGGATCAGTCTAGCCGACGTCGGAGATGGGACGTTGCAGCGCCTCGGTGACGGCGGACTCGAGCACGCGATAGCTGCGGCCGAATCTGACGGCCGGCAGCTCGCCCGCGTGCACGAGGCGATACACGGTCATCTTCGACACGCGCATGATCGCGGCGACCTCGGCGACGGTGAGGAAGCGCACATCGGGCAGCTCGGCCATCGTTGATCCCTTCCCCGGCGGCTGCCCGTCGGGGCCAGCGCTGCCCACCAGGATAGGGGCCGCGCGCGACGCGTGTAAACCCGAGGGACGCGTGTGACTCAGCGTCCCGGCAGGCGGTTGAGGACGCTCGTGACGGCATGCTTCGCGGATGCCGCGGCGCGTCCCACGAGGTCGGCGGCAGCGGCGGCGCCGTCGGTCAGAACGGCCGCCGGCTCTTCGTCGTCGTAGGCGTCGGAGGTCAGGAACGGCACGAGCCAGTCGTCGACGACGTCGAGCGGCTCGGGCGACAGGCTGTAGTACCGGTGCTGGCCCTCCTCGCGGACGGTCACGAGACCCGCCTCGCGCAGCACCTTCAGGTGCTTGGAGATCGTCGGCTGGCTCACCCCGAGCTCGTGCACGATCTGCGACACGCTCGTCCCGGAGTGGGAGGCGTCGGAGTCGCGGTCGAGCAGGAAGCGCAGGATGTCCCGACGGGTACCGTCGGCGATCACGTCGAAGATGTCCGCCATGGCATCAGGTTAGTCGCCGCGCACGCCCGAGTACCATGACATCGACATCGCGGCGGTCCCGGGCTATGGGTCGACGCACCGGAGCAGCACAGGCGCGACAGGCGCACGGGGAGGAGCCGCATGGCGGGGCAGTCCGTCGGCGCACTCCTGTTGCGCCGCCTTCGCGGCGTCGTCGGGGGCGCCTGGGGCGCGGGCCGTGATCTCGCCACCGCCTCCCCGTCCCGGTTCGCGGTGCTGATCTTCACGACCCTCATCCTGCTGTTCACCACACTGTTCTCCCTGCCCGCGGCATCCGCGTCGGGCACCGCCACCCCGTTCGCCGACGCGCTCTTCACGGCGGTGTCGACGATCTGCGTCGCGGGCCTCGCGACCGTCGACATGGCGACGCACTGGTCGCCCTTCGGGCACGTGCTCATCTACATCGGCGTCAACGTCGGCGCCTTGGGGGTGCTGACCCTCGCATCGATCCTGGGCCTCGTCATCTCCAAGCGCCTCGGCCTGCGCGCCAAGCTCATCGCGGCCGGCGACAGCAACCCGATGCGCGCGCACGGGGGGCCGGTCAACGAGGGTCAGGCCGTGCGGCTGGGCGAGGTGGGTCTGCTGCTGCGCACCGTGGCCCTCTCGACCCTCGTGATCGAGGCGGGGCTCGCGATCCTCCTCTACCCCTCGCTCCTCATCGGCGGCGTCGACCCCCTCACGGCCCTCTGGGAGGCGCCGTACTACGCCGCCATGGCCTTCACGAACACCGGGTTCGCGCCCAACGCCGAGGGTCTCGCGCCGTTCGCGCAGGACTACGTCATGCTCACGGTGCTCATGGCGGGCGTGTTCCTGGGGTCGATCGGATTCCCGGTGATCTTCACCCTCTGGCGCCACCACTGGCGTGTGCGGGCGTGGTCGCTGCACGCCAAGCTCACCCTCATCACGACGGTCGTGCTGTTCTTCGCCGGCGCCGGCGTCTTCCTGCTGCTCGAGTACGAGAACCCGGCGACCTTCGGCTCGATGGAGGCGTGGGACACGACCTTCCAGGCGTTCTTCCTCTCGGCGATGACCCGCTCGGGCGGATTCTCGATCATCGACATCGGCGAGATGCACGGCTCATCGCTCATCGTCGGCTCGATGCTCATGTTCGTCGGCGGCGGCTCGGCGTCCACCGCCGGCGGCATCAAGGTCACGACGCTCGCAGTGCTCGCCCTCGCGGTGTGGTCGGAGGCGAAGGGGCGCCCCTCCGTGCAGGCGTTCGGCCGCCGCATCCCGAGCGACGTCCAGCGCGTCGCTCTGTCGGTCGTGGCCTGGAGCGCGACGATCGTCGCGATCGGCACGGTGACGATCGCCCAGATCACCAAGGCGCCGGTGGACCTCGTCCTCTTCGACGTCATCTCGGGGTTCGCCACCGTCGGCCTGTCGACCGGGCTGACGGCCGAGCTGCCCGACCCGGCCGTGTACGTCATGGCGCTGGTGATGTTCATGGGGCGCGTTGGTACAGTGACACTCGCCGCAGCGGTGGCCGCGACATCCCGTTCGCAGCTCTACGCCCTGCCCGTCGAAAGGCCCATCGTTGGTTGAGCAGATCCGGGGCGACGCCCCCGTCCTGGTCATCGGTCTCGGCCGCTTCGGCGCCGCCTGCGCCGGCGAACTCGATCGCCTCGACCGCGAGGTGCTCGCGATCGACGACAGCCTCGAGCTCGTGCAGAAGTGGTCCGAGCGCGTCACCCACGCCGTGCAGGCCGACGCGCGCAACCTCGACGCGCTGAAGCAGATCGGCGCGCAGGACTTCCAGGTCGCCGTCGTGGCGGTCGGCTCCTCGATCGAGGCGTCGGTGCTCATCACGGCGAACCTCGTCGACCTCAAGGTGCCGCAGATCTGGGCGAAGGCGGTCTCGCAGTCGCACGGCAAGATCCTCGCCCGCGTCGGCGCGAATCACGTCGTCTATCCCGAGCGCGAGGCCGGCGAGCGCGTGGCGCACCTCGTGAGCGGGCGCATGCTCGACTTCATCCGCTTCGACGATGACTTCGTGCTCGCGAAGATGTACCCGCCGAAGTTCATCCGCGGCGTGGGTCTGAACGAGTCGGGCGTGCGCACGAAGTACAGCGTGACCGTGGTCGGGGTGAAGAGTCCGGGCAAGCCGTTCCGCTACGCCGAGGCCAACACCGTGGTCACCAACCACGACCTCATCATCGTCTCGGGGACGAACTCCGACATCGAGCGCTTCGCCTCCCTCGACCGCTGACCCTCCCGGTGGCCGCCGGTCGGTGAAGGTGGCGTCTCCTGCGCCTTCCGCGCGCCGCAACCCGCGGATGGCGACGACTTCTCCGCCGCCGCCCTCTCCCCCGTAGCCCTTGTCGTTCTGCGCGTCCACGAGCGGGACGACAGTCGCACCGGGACCGATCGCCGGCGAGCACGATGATCGGATGCCGAGACGACCCACCCCGCTGCCGCCCGATCTCGCCGACTCGTTCCGCGTCGGGGACGCCCTCGACAGAGGCACCACGCCGGCGCGCTTGCGAACCGGCGATCTCGGGCGCCCGTTCCGCGGTGTTCGCTCGCGTGATCCGGCGCCCGAGGAGGTCGGCTCCGAGCCGGGCGATCGAGACCGCGCGGCTCGAAGCGGAGTGCTCCGACGTGCGCGGGCCTACACGCTGGTCATGCCCGAGCGCGCCTTCTTCACCGCCCGCACAGCGGCAGCGCTGCACCACGCGCCGCTGGCGGCAGACGGCCCGCTCGACGTCGGCGTCCTCGCGCCGGCGCGTGCACCTCGCGCGCGCGGGGTCCGCGGCATCTCCGTCGAGAGGCGTCTCGTCGAGGTCGGCGCGGTAGAGGGCGTTCCCGTCGCGGATCCTCCGTCGTGTTGGGCAGCGCTGGGGCGCGACCTGGACGTGCGAGACCTCGTCGTCGTGGGAGACGCCTTCGTTCGCGAACCCCGCGACGATCGCGGACGTCTCCGCCCTGACGCCGCGACGACGACCCTCGGACGGCTCGCGGCGGCTGCGGCGGCCGGGCCACGACGCGGGGCGGCTCGGTTGCGCTGCGCCCTCCGACTCATCCGGGTGGGGAGCTCATCGCCGCTGGAGACCGAGCTGCGGCTCGATCTCCAGGCCGCTGGAGCTCCGACGCCCGAACTGGATGCCGAGATCCGCGACGCCCGCGGCGTTCTGCTCGGAATCTCGGAGTTCGCCTACCGCGAGTCCCGCATCGTCGTCGAGGTCGAAGGAGATCACCATCGCACGAGTCGGCGTCAGTGGAACCGGGATCTCGACAAGTACGCCGCCTACGCGGACGCGGGCTGGGAGGTGGTGCGGGTGACGGCGCACCACATCCGCTCCGCCCGTGCCGTTCCCCTCGTCCGCGCCGCCTTCGCCCGACGCGCCCGCGCCTGAACTCGGCGCTTCTGGCGCATTCGGCGATGCGAACTCGGCGCTATGTGCTCGTTCCGACGCGACATAGGCGCAGGTGGCGACGAGTTCGGCCTGCCGAGGGGGCGCCGCGCGGGTCAGGCGCCGGCGGCGAGCTCGCGGGCGCGCGCGAGGGCGGCGTCGGTGGCACGCGCGAAGACGTCGGCGAGGTCCGCTTCCTGCAGCACGGCGATGGCGCGCTCGGTCGTCCCCTTCGGGCTCGTGACGCGGCGCCGCAGCTCGGCCGGGTCCTCACCCGAGCCGTCGAGCAGCGCGGCGGCGCCGATGAAGGTCTGCTCGGCCATGAGGCGCGCCTGCGCCTCGTCGAACCCCTTGCCGACCGCGGCACGGGTGAGCTCCTCGATCAGCAGGAAGACGTACGCGGGGCCCGACCCCGAGATCGTCGACAGGGCGTCGATCCGATCCTCCGGCACCTCGACCACGGCCCCGCACGTCTCGAACAGCGCCCGCACGAGCGCGAGGTCGTCGGCGGATGCCGCATCCCCCGCCGCGAGGCCGGTGACGGCCTTGCCGACAACTGCCGGCGTGTTCGGCATCGATCGGATCACCGGCACGTCGGCGCCGAGGATCCCCGCGAAGGTGTCGATCGTCACGCCCGCGGCGAGGCTCACGACGATCGTGCCCGGTCGCAGCGCCGGGACGATCTCGCGGAGGAGGTCGGGAACCATCGCGGGCTTCACACCGACCAGGACGATCCCGGCGCCGGCGACGGCCTCGACGTTCCCGGCCGGGTTCTCGGCCAGAGCGATGCTCGTCACGCCGGGCAGGTCGGCGAGGGCGCGGGCCTTCTCGGCCGAGCGGTTCGTCACCGTGACACCGCCTGCGGCGGACCCGGAGGCCACGAGTCCCGACAGGATCGCACCCCCCATCGAGCCGGCTCCGAGAATGGCGATCGGGGGCAGGGCGGGGGTGGCGACCATCCCACGATCTTATGTCCGGCCCTTTCCCAGCGCGTGGATCGGGCGCGGGGTAGAGTCGAAGGAGTCCGCGGGCGCGGAAGCGCTCGCCGCGCAGAGCGAAGGATTCCGCCATGCCCCTCTTCGACGGCATCACGCCACGCATCATCGAGACGCCGCGTCTGGCGGTGAATATCCTCGAGCGGTCCGCCGACGATCCGGCGACGCCGGCCGAGCGCACCGTCGTCCTGCTGCACACGGCGCCCGGGTCCAGCCTCTTCTGGCAGGAGATCATGGAGGACCTCCCGAGCGATGTCCGCCCGATCGCGATCGACCTGCGCGGCTTCGGCGGCACCGAGCATCTGCCCGTCGACGCCACCCGGGGCGTCCGCGACTTCGCCGACGACGTGCGGGCGACCCTCGATGTGCTGGGGATCGACGCCGTCCACATCGTCGGCTGGGGTCTCGGCGGCGCCGTCGCGATGCAGTACGCGCTCGAGCACCCCGTGCTCTCGCTGAGTCTCCTCTCCCCCGTCTCGCCCTACGGCTTCGGCGGCACGAATCCGGATGGGAACCGGCTGACCGACGACGACGCCGGCTGCGGCGGCGGCACCGTCAGCGCCGCGCTGGTCGAGCGCCTCACGGCGCGCGACGACGGCGACACCGACGGGTCGCCCCGCGCGGTGTTCCGCACCACGTTCGTCTCCCCCGACTACGACTCCGACAACGAGGACACGTGGGTCGAGGCGATGCTCGCCACCTCGACCGCCGAGGGCAACTACCCGGGCGACAGCGTCCCCAGCGACAACTGGCCGGGGTTCGCGCCGGGTCGGCTCGGTGTCCAGAACGCGCTCGCACCCGCGAACCTCGACCTCTCGGCCATCGCCGAGCTCGGGGCGCGCCGCGACGCGCCCCCGGTGCTCTGGGTGCGCGGCGAGGCCGATCTGATCGTCGCGGACGGCTCGTTCGCCGAAAGCGGGCACCTCGGCGAGATCGGCGCGATTCCCGGATGGCCGGGGGTCGAGGTCGCTCCTGCCCAGCAGATGGTGACCCAGACGCGCGAGGTGCTCGAGCGCTACCGTGCGGCCGGCGGACAGGTGACCGAGGTCGTCATCGAGGGGGTCGGCCACGCCGTGCACCTCGAGCGGCCCGGAAAGGTGCGGACGGCCATCCTGTCGACGATCGGCTACCTCGGCACGCCGCTGTCTCCGGCGCCGCCCACCGAGGCGATCATCCTCAGCTCGTGGGACTGATGCCCGAGACGCGCCCGCGCTGGGTCTCGAAGAAGGCGCGGAGCAGATCGGATGCCGCATCCGCTCGGACACCGGAGACGACCTCCGCGCGGACGGGCAGCCGCCGGTCGCGCACGACGTCGTAGCGGGATCCGGCCGCGCCGGCCTTGTCGTCCCACGCCCCGAAGACGACGCGCGAGACGTGAGCCTGCAACAGCGCGCCGGCGCACATGAGGCACGGCTCGAGCGTGACCGTCAGGGTGCAGCCGGCGAGGTTCCACGAGCCGACGGCCGACGCGGCCTCGCGCAGCGCCACGACCTCGGCGTGCGCCGTCGGGTCTCCCGTGGTCTCGCGCAGATTGCGCCCCTCGCCGATCACGGTGCCCGCGGCATCCGTCACGACGGCGCCCACGGGGATCTCACCCTCGCGGGCGGCCCGCTCGGCCAGCTGCAGCGCACGCTCCATCGCGGCACGGTCGGCGGCGGAGGCGGGCAGGCTCATCGTCCCAGGGTAGGCGCCGGCACGACCGGGATGCGGTGATCCGGCCGCGTAGGATCGTCCCATGCGTGTTCACGTCGCCGACCACCCCCTGATCACCCACAAGCTCTCGGTGCTGCGCGACAAGAAGACGCCGTCGCCGGTGTTCCGCCAGCTCACCGAGGAGCTCGTGACGCTGCTCGCGTACGAGGCGACGCGCAACGTCCGCGTCGAGGAGGTCGAGATCGAGACGCCGGTCACGCGCACCCTCGGTCTGAACATCGCGCACCCGCGCCCGCTCGTGGTCCCGATCCTGCGGGCCGGTCTCGGCATGCTCGAGGGCATGACGAAGCTCCTGCCGACCGCGGAGGTCGGCTTCCTCGGGATGGCGCGCAACGAGGTCACGTTCGAGCCGACGACGTACGCGGAGCGCCTGCCCGACGACCTCAGCGACCGCCAGTGCTTCGTGCTCGACCCGATGCTCGCGACCGGCGGTTCGCTGGGCGCGGCGATCGACTTCCTCTTCCGGCGCGGCGCTCAGGACGTGACGGCCATCTGCATCCTCGGCGCCCCCGAGGGCGTCGCCGCGATCGAGAAGCAGGTGGGCGACCGCGATGTGACCCTCGTCCTCGGGGCGCTCGACGAACGGCTGAACGAGAAGGGCTACATCGTGCCCGGGCTCGGCGACGCCGGCGACCGCCTGTACGGCACCGTCGACTGAGCCGGCTCGCTCAGACGACTCCCACGAGCCGAGCGAACGCGCTCATCCGCGCGACCCCGTCGGGTGTGCGCGGCAGATCGTCGAGGATGCCGGTGCCGTAGACGACGAACGCGGTGTGCTGCGCGCGCGAGACCGCCACGTTGAGCCGGTTCTGCAGCAGGAGGAACTCCAGGCCGCGCGGAGCGTCTCGCCCCGACGACGCCGCGAGCGACACGATCGCGACGGCCGCCTCCTGCCCCTGGAACCGATCGACCGTTCCGACCGGGACCGCACCGAACCCCGCCGTCGTCAGCGCGTCTTCGACGAGCACCTGCTGCGCGTTGTAGGGCGTGACGACGATGATGTCGCTCGGGGCGAGGGTGCGGGATGCCGCGGCGCCGTCGATCCACGCGCGGCCGACGAGATCGCGCACGAGGTCGACGACGACGGCCGCCTCCTCGGGCGAAGCGGTCGAGTTGCGACGGTGCGTGAGCGGCAGCGGCACGACGCCCGCCTCGATGTCCGCGAGTGAGCGCTCGGCGGTCGTCTCGTGGGCGGCCAGGCGGCCGTCGTACGACAGCACCGAGACCGCCGCGGCGACCTCGGGTCGCATCCGCCGCGTCTGAGCGAGGAAGTACCCGCGCTCGGCCGGGATGACGTGCGCGCCGTCGAGGATCCAGCCGAGCGCCGAGGTGTCGACGGGCTCGGGATGGGTTCCCTGACTCACCTGCGGCAGCTGCTGCGGGTCGCCGAGCAGCAGCAGCCGGGGCGAGGCGACCGAGACGGCGATCGTCGAGGCCAGCGAGAACTGCCCCGCCTCGTCGATCACGAGCAGATCGAGGCTGCCGCGGGGGATGCGTCCGGCGTGGGTGAGATCCCACGCCGTGCCGCCCACGACGAAGCCGTCGGGGTGGGCTGCGGTGAAGTCCGCGACCCCGTTCTTCGCGATGACCGTGAACGGCTCGTCGCCGGTCGACGTGCCCTTCACCGCTTTGGCGATGCGCTCGCGCGGCACCCCCGCATCGGCGATGCGCGCGAGCATGTTCTCGACGACGGCGTGCGACTGCGCGACGATGCCCACCCGGTAGCCGCGCTCGCGTACCAGGCGGGCCACGACGTGCGAGCCGACGTAGGTCTTGCCCGTCCCCGGAGGGCCCTGCACGGCGAGGTAGCTGCGATCGAGGTCGACGATCGCCGCCGCGATGTCGGCGACGTCGTCACCGGTCGCGGGCGGCAGCGCGCCCGATACCGTGCGCGGCGCGCGCCGCATCAGGAGATCGGTCGCCGGATCGGCGGGCAGCGTCGGGGACGCCGCCAGGACGGAGTCCGCCCACGCGTCGATCGCCGCCTGCTGGCTTCCCGCGAGGGGCGGCGCGGCGGGCGTCAGCGCGAGCGGGAGCTGCGCCCAGGTGAAGCCGTCGGCGGCGAGCTCCTCGACGACGGCCCCGTCGTCGAGGACCTCGACCACCCGCACCCGGCGATCGGCGTGGATGAAGCGGGGCCGGGGCCCCGTCGGGAAGGGCGCGGGCACCTCGTAGATCGCGAACGGCGAGCCGTCGACGCTCAGCCGGGTTCCGGGGGCGACGTCGCCCCTCAGCTCGATCAGACGACGATCCGATCGCGTCCCCTCGGGTCGATGCCAGTCGGTCACGACCCGGCTCCGCCCGGCATCCACGACGACGACGTCCCGCGTGTCCTCCCAGATCGAGACCGGCTCGCGGAGGCGGAGGAAGTGCGTGGCCCAGAAGGACTTGGCCTCGCGCGGGTAGTAGTCGATGGCCGCCGCCCCGAGCCGGAGGGCGACGGCTTCGGCCGAATCGCTGGCGGGGCCGCCCGCCGGATCGGTCGCCGCACCGTCGTCGGTCGCGGCGGCCGCGAGACGCGCGAGCGCCTCGGCCCGGGGCGAGGGCTCGTACGAGCGCTCTTCCGGCTCGATCTCGGCCGCGGGTCGCAGGCCGGCCTCGCGTGCCCGGTCGACGAGCCAGTCGCGGAGCCGCCGCGTCGAGACGCAGTCGTAGCGGTTGTAGTCGGCCAGGTCCGCGAGGATCTCCTCGGCAGCCGCCGCGTCGCCGGCATCCTGCAGCAGCCGTGCCTCGACGTACCGGACGATCGAGTCGTCGCCGCGCTGGACATCGCTCGTGCGGACCTCCGCGCCCATGTAGAGCGGCTCGAGCTTCTTGATCGAGTACGAGCGCGACCCGACCCGGAGGGCCCGCCGGACGATCGGATACAGGTCGACGAAGACGCCGTCGCGCAGCAGACGGTCGACCTGCGCCTCGCCGGTGCCGTAGCGGGCCGCCATCGCGAGCAGGTGCGTGGGCTCGTACGGCGCGTAGTGGTAGATGTGCATCCCCGGATGCGCACCGCGCTGCACGTCGACGATCTCGAGGAAGCGCTCGAAGGCGCGTCGCTCCTCGTCGAAGGAGTGCGCCCACAGCGCCGAGTACTGCTCGCGCGTGTCGACCCATCCGAACAGGTAGTCGATCCCCCACTGCTGCGCCGCGCCCTCGGTGTACAGCGGATCGCCCTCGAAGTCGAAGAACATGTCGCCGTGGTCGGGTCGCGGCAGAGCGCCCAGCGCCTTCGGCAGCACGACCTCGAACGTCGGCACGGCCGATGCGGCAGCGGGCGCCGGCGGGGCGGCTCCCGCCACGCCCCCGGCCGGGCTCGACAGCTGGAGGCGCGCCTGCGTCCGCAGGCCCGCGAACGTGTCAGCCGACATCCGCGGGGGCGCCTCGCCCGCCGCCGCGAGCTCGTCGATCGTCTCGACGCCGGCCGCGCGCAGTCGCTCGCGCTGGATGGGCCGCATGCCGGCGACCAGGAGCAGGTCGCGGGACGCGATCACCTCGAGATCGCACGTCGCGCATCGCCCGCACGCCATGACGCGCAGGTCGCCGCGGTCGTCGCCCCAGGCGATCGCTGGTCCCGCCGCGCCGTCGGCCACCGCTCGATCCTCGATGAGCGCGCGCAGCCGGGCTCGACGCAGCACGAACACCGGCGCGACGTCGGCCCGCTGGTGCACCGACACCGTGCCGTCGCCGAGGAGGAGCTCCACGCGATCGGCGACCGGGATGCCGAGGCGGTCCAGCTGCACGGCGTAGGCCTCGAGCTGCATCAGCGCCGTCACACGCGCGCGACGGGCGAGCTTCGTGTCCTGGACGACCCAGCGCCCGTCGTCGTCGCGGCGGAGGAAGTCGGCGAACCCCACGAAGTCCGCGTCGGCGAACGCCGCCTGATAGACGACCGTCGCGTCGGAGCCGAGCGCCGCGACGGTGAGCCGTTGGGCTTCGGCGAGCCCCGTGACGTCGGACGAGCGCGTCTGCGGGATCGCGGCGACCCGGCCCGGGAACGCGCGCTCGTAGGTCTCGAGCATCCGCTGCTCGTGCTGGTCGCCGAGGCGTCCGGCGCGCTCGAGCGTGAGGTCCTCGGGCTCGACGACCGCGGGGATGCGGCCGAGCTTCGCGTCGATCGCGCGCAGCCAGGCGAACTCGCACTCCGCCGCCGCCTTCAGGTCGCTGGCGCTCCAGACGATCCGGCCTTCGTCCTCGATGTATCGCATGATCCCCTTCCGCTCAATGACCCTAGCTGCGGGGTGCGACACGGCCGACGCCGGTGCCACACTGGGGAGGGTGACCTCGCAGCTCCCCTTCGCCAGCGCCTACTCCCACGGTTTCGCGCGCGTCGCCGCGTGCACGATCCCGATCGCGATCGCCGACCCCGACGCCAACGCCGAGGCGGTCCTGGCCGAGGCCCGCGCGTGCGACGCCGAGGCCGTCGCCGTCGCGGTGTTCCCCGAGCTGTGCCTCACGGGTTACGCGATCGAGGACCTCGTCCTGCAGGACGCCGTGCTCGACGGGGTCGAAGCGGCCATCGAGCGCATCGTCGCGGCATCCGTCGATCTGCTGCCCGTTCTCGTGGTGGGCGCGCCGCTGCGCCACCGCAACCGCCTCTACAACTGCGCCGTCGTGATCCACCGGGGCGCCGTGCTCGGCGTGGCGCCGAAGGCGAACCTCCCGACCTACCGCGAGTTCTACGAGCGCCGGTGGTACGCCGCCGGCACCGAGTGGGACGGCGAGTCGATCCGCATCGGCGAGCTCGAGACCGTCATCGGGACGAACCTGCTCTTCGACGTCCGGGACGTCCCCGGGCTGATCCTGCACGCCGAGGTCTGCGAGGACGTCTGGGTGCCGGTGCCGCCGTCCTCGCGCGCGGCGCTGGCCGGTGCGACGCTGCTGGTGAACCTCTCCGGCTCCCCCATCACCATCGGACGCGCGGACGATCGCCACATCCTGGTCCAGTCGCAGTCGCTGCGCTGCCTGGCGGCCTACGCCTACGCGGCCGCGGGGATGGGCGAATCGACCAACGACGTGTCGTGGGACGGGCAGACGATGATCTACGAGGGCGGCTCGCTCCTCGCCGAGACCGAGCGGTTCCCCGACGGCCCGCGACGCAGCGTCGCCGACGTCGATCTCGACCGCATCCGCCAGGACCGCTACCGGCAGGGCACCTTCGACGACAACCGGCTCGCGACGAGCACCGACTTCCTCACCGTCGACACGTTCCTGAATCCGCCCGCCCACGACATCGGACTCCGCCGCGTCCTCGACCGGTTCCCGTTCGTGCCCGACGACCCCGCCCGGCTCGATCAGGACTGCTACGAGGCGTTCAACATCCAGGTCTCCGGCCTCGAACAGCGGATGCGGGCGATCGGCTCGCCGCGGCCCGTCATCGGCGTGTCGGGGGGCCTCGACTCGACCCACGCGCTCCTCGTCGTCGCGCGGGCCATGGACCGGATGGGGCGCCCGCGCAGCGACATCCTCGCCTACACGATGCCGGGCTTCGCCACGAGCGACCACACCAAGTCCAACGCCGTGAAGCTCGCTGAGGCCATCGGCGCCTCGATCGAGACGATCGACATCCGACCCGCGGCGAACGAGCTGCTCAGCGGCATCCGGCATCCGTTCGCCTCGGGCGAGCCCGTCTACGACGTGACCTTCGAGAACGTGCAGGCGGGTGTCCGCACCGACTTCCTCTTCCGGCTGGCGAACCGCCACGGCGGGATCGTCATCGGCACCTCCGATCTGTCGGAGCTCGCGCTCGGATGGGCGACCTACGGCGTCGGCGACCACATGAGCCACTACGCCGTCAACGTCGGCGTTCCCAAGACGCTCATCCAGCACCTCATCCGCTGGGTCATCGCGCACCGCGAGGGAACCGGCACCGACCTGACCGACGAGGCCGTCGCCGTGCTCCAGTCGGTGCTCGACACCGAGATCAGTCCCGAGCTCGTGCCCGCCGGCGAGGACGGCAAGGTCCAATCGACGCAGGACACGATCGGCCCCTACGCGCTTCACGACTTCGCGCTGCATCACGTGCTCCGCTACGGCTTCCGACCGTCGAAGATCGCCTTCCTCGCGCAGCACGCCTGGTCGGACGCCGAGGCGGGCGACTGGCCGCCGGGCTTCCCCGTCGCGGACCGCTACGCCTACGACCTGCCCGAGATCGTCACCTGGCTGCAGGTGTTCGTGAAGCGCTTCTTCGGCTTCGCGCAGTTCAAGCGCAGCGCCATCCCGAACGGTCCGAAGGTCGCGGCCGCGGGGTCGCTCTCTCCGCGCGGCGACTGGCGGGCACCCTCGGACGGCAACGCGGCGGCCTGGCTCGCCGAGCTCCGTCGGGCGCTTCCCGACCTCGTCGACTGACCGGCCGCGCGCCGCGCCTCAGGCCGTCGGGAGCATTCCGTAGGCGAAGGTGATCACCCAGCCGTCGCGCGACGCGTCGACGAGGCCGTACTTCATCGTGCGGTCCGGGATCCAACCGCGGCGCCGGCCGGAATCGAGCCGCACGTGCTCGGGAGCGACGCGCACGCCGCGCCCGTCCGCCTCGAGGACGGCCTGCACGCGGACCCAGTGGTCGACGAGGTCGGCGGTCCTGTCGATGTCGAAGATGTGCGAGTGCTTCTTCATGCGGGCGAGGTCCGCCGGCTCGGGATGCGTGTCGCGGATGTCGACGCCGAGGGGCAGACCCGGGTCGCTCACGGCCACGACGGTGGCCGCGCGGAAGCTGGCCGTGGTGATGGCGAGCGGCACGTCGACGTCATCGCGTGTCGCGACGAGGTGCGTGTGGTAGCCGAACCCGCGCGGCGCCTCGCGCACGATGCGGACCTCGTCGACGGGGCAGCCCAGCCTGTCGGCGACGAGCTCGCGCGCGATCATCCGGCGCCGGTCGTGGACGCTGATCGCCGGGTCCCAGCCGAGGCGGGCGGTCACGCCCTCCGGAGTGTCGAGAAGCACAGTCTTCATGTCGTCGTCTCCCGTCGCGCGGTCGTTCCGGCGCCAGTCTAGCCACGCGGATCCTCGCGCCGACCGTCGCGGCGCCGGGCATAACGAACGGTCAGGATGCCGCGGCATCCGACTCCCGCCGAGGCTGCTCCGCGTGATCACCCGGCGGGCTCGCCTAGGCTGGCGGGATGACGTTCGATTCCGGCGGAGACAAACGACCCAGCTCCGCGCGCATCGCGATCTGGGTCGTCGTGGGCGGCATCGGGGCGTACCTGCTCTTGTCGGGGATCATCGGCATCCTCGCCCGGGGCGGTGCCTGAGATGCGTCTGCTCGTGGTCGCCCACCGCGACGAACTCGTCGGTTTCCCCGCGGTCATCCCCGGTTTCGACATCCTGCTCACGGGGCCCGGGAAGGTGCTCGCCGCTCACGAGCTCACGCGCGCGCTCGACCGCACCGCCTACGACGAGGTCGTCGTGGTCGGCACCGCGGGCGCCGTCGCGGGCGCCGTGGGTCCGGGTATCCACCAGATCGCCGCCGCCGTGCAGCACGACGTCTTCGATCTCGCCGGCGTGCGGGGCCGGCACATCTCGATGCCCGAGCGCGTCGAGACCGGAGCCGCCGGCGTGACGATCGCCACCGGCGACGTCTTCGTCGACGACGCGGACTCGGTCGCCCTGATCCGCTCGCTCGGCGCGGAGCTCGTCGACATGGAGACGTTCGTCTACATCTGGGTCGCGCAGCGCATGGGCGTGCCGATCCGCGTGCTCAAAGCTGTCTCGGACGACGCGCAGGATGGCGCGACGACCGGGTGGGACGAGGCGGTCGCCGCGTGCAGCGCCGCGCTCTACGCCCGGGTCCGCGAGGACTACGGCGTCTGACGATCGCCGCCGGGTCGGAACAGCCGACGCAGCAGCAGGAAGACGACGATCGCGACGACGGCGACGAGTCCGAACTTCAGGGCGAACGCCGCCAGTCGCAGCACGACATCGACGACCACCCACGCGATCACGATCGCCGCGATGACGCCGACGACGGTCCAGAAAGTCCTCACCTGCCCAGCCTAACCGGCACCCATCGCCTCGCGCTGCGAGATCGCGCTCGGTCCCTCGGGCGTCGCCTCGACGAGCACCTGCGCGGGCAGCTGCTCCTTCATCGCCTCGACGTGGCTGATCACTCCGACCGTTCGTCCGCCGGCGCGCAGTTCGTCGAGCGTGCGCATGGCGAGCTCGAGCGTCTCGGGGTCGAGCGAGCCGAAGCCCTCGTCGATGAACAGCGTGTCGAGGCGGATGCCCCCCGCGCGACCGGTGACGACCTCGGCGAGGCCGAGCGCGAGCGCGAGCGAGGCGAGGAAGGTCTCGCCGCCCGAGAGGGACTGCGGAGAGCGCAGCCGTCCGGTGTACGCGTCGAGAACCTCCAGCGCGAGCCCCGACGCCGCGCCGCGGGCCTGGAGCGCGTCGCTGTGGTACAGGGTGTAGCGGCCTGACGACATGTCCTGCAGCCGCAGGTTCGCCGCCGTCACGATCTCTTCGAGCTCGGCCGCGAGCACGAAGGTCTCGAGGTCCATCTTGCGCGTATTCGGCGCGCGCCCGGCGACGGTGTCGGCCAGACGGGTGACGGTCGCCGTGGTCTCGGCGCGAGCGCCGACCGCGGCGAAGGCCGCATCGATCCGGACGATGAGCTCCCGCAGCCGCTCGGCATCGTGCACCGCGTCGCGATGCGCCGCGATCGCGAGCGAGCGGGCCTCGTCGGCCGCCGCGAGCCGGTGCGCCGAGGCGTCGAGATCGGGGCGGCCGGCGCCCTCGCCCGCCGCCGCCAGCTCGAGCTCGAGCAGGCGGGCGCGCGTGGCGGCCACGTCGGCGGCGCGCTCGGCGAGTCGCGCGGCCAGCGACGCGGTCTCGTCGGCGGGCAGGAGCGCGGCGGCGACGGCGTCCGCGTCGTCGAAATCGGATGCGGCGACCCGCGCCGCACGGTCGGTCGCCGCATCCGCGGCCGCTCGCTCGCACCCGGCGAGCACGGCGCGAGCCTCGGCGGCGGTCCGCGCGACTTCGCGGCGGGCGGATGCGGCGGCGAGCCGCTCCGCGACGCTCGCGAACGTCCCCCGGGCGTCGCCGACCTCGCGCTCCAGGCGCGCGACGGTCGACTCCGCCACCGCGACCGCCGCGCGCGCCGCGGCGATCGCCTCGTCGAGACGCGCCCGCTCGACCGCGGCCGCCGCGTCGAGCCGGTCGAGCTCGCCCCGCTGCGCGCTCAGCTCCGCAGCGCGCGCTCGAGCGCGCTCGGCGACGGACACCTCGTCGGCGAGGGTTCCGCTCGACGCCTCGAGCTCGGCCGTCGAGCGCCCGCCGGAGCGCGCGGCCGCGTCGGCGTGCGCCGCCCGGAGCGCCGTGACGCGCTCGCTCCGCTCACGGAGGACGGCGTGCGCCGCATCCCGATCCGCCTCAGCGCGGGCGATGTCGTCGTCGGTGACGGGGTCGTCCGCCGGCGGTGCGGGGTGCGGGTGTTCGGCAGCGCCGCAGACGGGGCACGGCGCGCCGGGAGCGAGCCCGGCCGCGAGCTCGGCGGCCCGGCCGGTGAGCCGCCGTCGCAGCAGGTCGGTCACGGCGGCCCCGGCGGTGTCGGACCGTGCGCTGGCGGCGAGGTGGTCGGCGTCGGCCGCCGCGAGCCGATCGGCGAGGGCGGCTGCCTCCTGCGCGGCCGCGAGCTGCGCTGACAGCTCGGCGCGACGCGCGAGCAGGTCGTCGAGGCGGGTGGCATCGGTCGTCGTCGTCGCGAGCTCGGTCTCGATGCGCTCCCGCTCAGCGGGCACGAGCGCGTGCTGCTCGATGAGCGCCGCGAGCTGTGCGGTGAGATCTGCGGCCGCCGCCTCGCGCCGCTCGCGTTCCGCGGCGGCGTCGATCAGCTCGCGCTCGCGCTCGGCGGCATCCGTCCATCGGGCGATGTCGCCCGTCAGCTCGTCGTCGAGGGCTGCGAGGTCGTCGTCGGGAGCGCCGCCGGACTCGACCCAGCGCTCGTCGGCGACGCGCGCGAGCTCACGGGCCTCGTCGAGGGCGCTCTCGGCGCGGACGGCGAGCTCGAGCGGTGCACGCAGCGCCTCGGCCGTCCGGGCCCGGTCGAGGCGCCGCGCCTCTTCGGCCCGTCGCGGAGCCTCGGCGTCGAGGCGGTCCATGCGTACCCGGGCGACCTCGAGCTCGTCGAAGACCCGCGCGCGCTCGACGAGCTCGGCGTGCACCGACACCGCAGTCGCATGCTCGGCATCACGCTGCGCGCGGGCCTGCGCGGTCTGCTCGATCCGGTACTCCGCCCGCTGAGCGGCGCGCTCCACGCGCGACCGGCGCGCCGCCAGATCGATGGGCGCCGGGGCGGCGGCGTCGCCCGTCGCCGCGTCGCCCGCGTCGGCGTCGGTGACGGCGGCCGCCAGCGCCGCCTCGGCGACCTCGAGCAGCGTGCGCGTCTGCGCTCCCGCATCCTCGAGTTCGCGCTGGGCCGCCCGCCGTCGATCCTCGAGCTCCTCTTTGTACCTCTCGAACCGGCGCGTGCCGAACAGCGTCCGCAGCAGCTGCTGACGCTCGTCGTTGCGCGCCAGGAGGAAGCGCGAGAACTTGTTCTGCGCGAGCAGGATGACCTGCTGGAACTGCTGCGCGTTCAGGCCCAGGATCTCGTCGAGCAGCACGCCGACCTCACGCGGCTTGGCCGCGCGACCGATCCAGACGCCGTCGACGGACTCTTCGAGCTCGGCGCGGGCCGCCTCGGTCGTGAGCTTGTCGCCGCGTTTGGCGGGGCGCTCGTAGTCGGGCGACCGTGTCACCCGCCAGCGCTGCGCCCCGACGGTGAACTCCAGCCGCACCTCGGTGGGGTCGCCGAGGAAGCTGTGGTCGCTGCGGAGGCGCCGCTCGCCGCTGTCGTAGCGCGGCACGGCGCCGTACAGCGCGAAGCTCACGCCGTCGAGGATGCTGGATTTGCCCGCCCCGGTGCGCCCCGAGATGAGGAACACGCCGTCATCGTCGAACGCGTCGAAGTCGACGACCTGGCGCTCGCGGAACGGCCCGAACCCTTCGAGCTCGATGCGGTGCAGCTTCACGCGAGCGCCTCGACGCGCACCCGCTCATCGAGGATCTCGGCCAGCAGTTCGCGCTCGGACTCGTCGGCGCCCGCACCGTCGCGCACGTGCACGAGGAACGCGTCGACGAGCTCGGCGTCGTTGCGCGCCGAACGCACCCGCTGGACGTAGGTCCGGCTCGAGCGCTCCGCGACCACCGCCGGCGCATGGACGACTTTCGCGCAGAAGGCGAAGCGCTCCTGGAGCCGCCGCATCGGATCGCGCTCGGGCAGCGTGTCGGTGTACTCGACGCACACCCACGACGACTCGTGCGGAAGGTGCGCGGGATCGGCGAGGATGTCGGCGAGGGGGCCGCGCAGCGTCACGACCGGCCGCGGCACCGGAAGGTCGAGCCACGACGTCTCGACGTGACCGTCGGCATCGAGGTCGACGAGCCACGAGCCGCGCGGCTTGTCACCCTCGCCGAAGCTGTAGTGCAGCGGAGCCCCCGAGTAACGGATGGCGGGCGCGAGCTGCTGGCGACCGTGGATGTGGCCGAGCGCGACGTAGTCGATGCCCGCCAGGCCGGCCAGAGGGACGACGTCGAGCCCGCCCTGCTGGATGTCGCGCTCGAGGTGCGGCGTCGGCTCGACGCCGGCGGCGAAGCAGTGCGCGATCGCCACGGAGCGCCCGCCGCGCTCGCTGAGGTCGGCGCGGATGAGGTCCATCGCACGGTCCATCACGGCCGCCTGCGACCGCGCTTCGGGCCACAGATGCCGCAGCAGCGCGGGCTCGAGGTAGGGGATGCCGTAGAAGTGCACGGGGCCTGCGGCATCCGGGATCGTGATCGGCGTGCCGACCGACGCGGGATCGGTCACGACGTGGATGCCGCCTCGCAGCAGACCGGACTGGAACCCCAGCCGGGCGGCCGAGTCGTGATTGCCGCTCGTCACGATCACGCACGCGCCGGTGTCGGCCATCGCGCGGAGCGTGTCGGTCAGCACGCTGTAGCAGGCGGCCGCGGGGGTCGCGGAGTCGAACACGTCGCCCGCGACGACGACGACGTCGACCCGGTGCTCGCGGACCTGCTCGGTCATCACCGCGAGCACGTCGCGAAGGGCATCGAGGGTGGAGTGACCGTGGAAGGTCCGCCCGATGTGCCAGTCGGAGGTGTGCAGGATGCGCATGACCCACACGCTAGAAGAGCCCTCCGACATCCCCCGCGAGCCATGCCGGGAGCGGAGCACACTCTCAGCGTCGGGCGGCGTCCCGCCCGGCGAGTCTGCCCGCGCGCCGCCGCGCCGAGAGGTCGATGACACCGACGAGCAGCGCGAGGGCGAGGAAGAGCGCCACCGAGATCATCCCGATCGCGTACGCATCGTGGTAGACGACGATGTCGGCGTCTCCCCCGCCGGCGGTCTCGCGGAAGACCGTCGAGTAGAACAGCGACAGCGCGACGGCCGTGCCGACCGCCGTGCCAATGCGCTGCACGAGCTGGCCGACCGACCCGGCGAGACCGCCCTGCTTGACGGGCACGTCGGCGAGGGTGAGGGTCTGGTTCGGCGCGATCACCATGCCGCCGCCGAAGCCGCCCACCGTGAGCACGGCCGCCATCGCGAACTCGACGATCCCGGGCGGCACGAGGTACGCGATGAGGGCGAGCGCGGCCGCCGAGACGAGGACGATCGCGAGCCCCCAGACCACGAGGGGGCGGCCGACACGCGTCACGAGACGACCGCCGAGGTACGACGAGAAAGCGCTCGCGACCGCGAAGCCGATCGAGACCATTCCGGCGAAGACGGGGGCGAGCCCGACGCCCAGCTGCAGGAACAGGGTCGTCAGCAGGAACATCGCCGGCAGCGCCATGAAGTAGACGGCCTGGATGAGCGTGCCGTTGCGATACGACGACACGGCGAACAGCCCGAGCGGCACAAGGGGGTGTCTGCCGGATGCCGCGTACCGCCGCTCCCACCAGACGAAGACCGCGGCGAAGACGGCGAACACCGCCAGCATCCACCAGCGCTGCGGGTTGTCGTCGGACGACCCGGTCGTCAGGAGGAACGGCGCCATCAGCGCGACGACGACCACGGCGAAGAGCGCGAGGCCGACGGGGTCGAGCTGGAGGCGCGTCGGCCGGGAGTCCCGCGTCTTGGGCAGCAGCCAGATCACCCCCGCGAGGACGATCAGGGTCAGCGGCACGTTCATCCAGAAGATCCAGCGCCACCCGTCCTGCGCACCCCCGAGCGCGATGAGCAGGCCGCCGAGCGTCGGCCCGAACGCCGTCGAGATGCCGATCGTCGCGCCGAAGAGGCCGAAGGCACGGCCCCGCTCCTCGCCCTGGAACATCTCCTGGGCGAGACCGATGACCTGCGGCATCTGGATGCCGGCGGCCACGCCCTGCACGAGGCGCGCCGCCAGCAGCACCGAGGTGTCGGGGGCGAGGGCGCACACGACGCTCGTCGCTGCGAACAGCACGAGGCCGACGATGAACAGGGCCCGCCGCGAGCGCTGATCGCCGATGCGGCCGGCGGGCACGAGCGCGAGACCGAACGTGAGGACGTAGCCCGAGACGATGAGCTGCAGCTCGGTGGAGCCGGCGCCGAACGCCTGCTCGATGGAGGGCAGCGCGACATTGACCTTCGTCAGGTCGAGGATCGTCAGGGCGGCGACCGCGACGCACACCCAGAAGGCCCGCCATCGCTGGTGCACCGACAGCGGAATCGTGGCCGTGTCGCTCATCGGGGACAGGCTATGCCCGCTCGGATGCCGCAGGCTCGCTCTTGCGCTCGGGCCCGGGCGACCGTAGGTGCGCGCCGGGCGGTCATCCTGCACTCCCCAGACAGGCGATCACGCCGAGGCAGGACGTTCGCTGCAGAATGCTCCTGCGTCGGCCGGATCTCCTGTGTCGGCCGCGCGGCCGCGGACGACGCGCAGCCCGGGAGCGACAGCCCCCGGGGTGCGCGTGCGCGGTCGGTCAGTCGCCGACGAGTTCGTCGACGATCCGCTCGAACTCGGCGTCGTCGAGGTTCAGGCCGACCTGCGACAGCCGCTGCCGGACGCCGTGCTCGACCGTCGCGCGGTTCTCTCCGGCGAGGTCGGCCCGCAGCTGCGCGACGAGACCGTCGAGCCGTTCGCGGTCGTCGGTCTCGTGCATCGCGAGCGCCGGGCCGTCCTGGACGCCGGGAGGCGAGACGGGGGTGTCCGCCTTCGGTGGGGTGACGTCGCCGTCGGTGCCGGGCGAGGTGGCCCGGGTGCCGCCGCGTCCGGTCTCGGGCGCATCCTGGGTCGCCGAGTCCGACACGCTGGATTCGTTCTCGTCGGCCTGTCCGCTCATCGCTCGTCCTCCGCCTGCTCGTCGGTGACGAGGTCGGGGTCGAGCCCCTGCTGGATCTCGGCGCTCTCGACGAATCCGTCCGGGCTGTCGCCGTCGGGCGCGGGAGCGGCGTCCGCGGGGGTGTCCGCGTCGCGTACGGCGTCGTCCTCGGCCTCACTGGCGGCGAGAGACGTGGCGCCGGCGCCGTCGGGATCGACGACGCCCTCGGGTAGATCGCGGTTCATGTCTGTCTCCTTCGATCGATCGCCTCAGTCTGATCGCACGCCCGGTCGGGTATCACCGTCTTGACAGCGGCACCGAACGGCCACTTGCTCCCGACGGGCGCCGTTCGGGGCCGACCGATCACTCCGTGACGTCGGCGCGATCGACCTCGAACGTCTCGCTCCGGCCGTCGGGGGTCGTGACCGCGACCGACGCCGTGCCCTCGCCGCCCGGGAACACCCGGAACGACAGCCCCTCGAGGTAGTCGTAGTCGGGCCGGTCTTCGCGGGCGCCCCAGGGCAGCACCGCGCCCGGCCGCACGTACACCGGCAGGCTCAGGACGTCGTGGGTCTCGCGCAGCCACCGCCCGCCGGCGACGCGCTCGCCCGTCAGCAGGTGCGTCCACGTGCCCTCGGGCAGGTAGAACTCGACCTCGCCGTCGGCCGAGAAGACCGGCGCGACGAGCACATCCGCCCCGAGCATGTACTGACGGTCGAGGTAGGCCGCCGCCGGGTCGTCGGGGAACTCGAGCACCATCGGTCGCATGACGGGCACGCCGGTCCGCGCGGCCTCGAGTCCGGCCGCGTGCAGGTACGGCATGAGCCGCATCTTCAGCCCCGTGAACCGACGCGTCACCTCGACCGCCTCCTCGTCGAACATCCACGGCACGCGGTACGACTGCGACCCGTGGAAGCGGCTGTGGCTCGAGAGCAGGCCGAACGCCGTCCAGCGCTTGTAGACGCCGGCATCCGGCGTTCCCTCGAACCCGCCGATGTCATGGCTCCAGTGCGCGAACCCGCTCATCGCGAGCGAGAGCCCGCCGCGCAGCGTCTCGGCCATCGAGGTGTACGTCGACGTGGAGTCCCCACCCCAGTGCACCGGCATCGTCTGGCCGCCTGCCGTCGCCGACCGCGCGAAGAGCACGGCCTCGCCCGCGCCGCGCTCCTCGACGAGGAGGTCGTGGACGGCGCGGTTGTACAGCTGCGCATAGAGATTGTGCATGCGCTCGGGGTCGGAGCCGTCCGCCCAGACGACGTCGACGGGGATCCGCTCCCCGAAATCGGTCTTGAAGCAGTCGACGCCCTGGGCGATGAGCGCACGCAGCTTCGACTGGAACCAGGCGACCGCGTCGCGGTTCGTGAAATCGACGAGCGCCATCCCGGCCTGCCACATGTCCCACTGCCACACCGAGCCGTCGGCGCGCCGCACGAGGTAGCCCTCGCGCCGCGCCTCGTCGAACAGCGGCGAGCGCTGGCCGATGTAGGGGTTGATCCACACGCTCACGCGCACGTCGCGCTCGTGGAGGCGCGCCAGCATCCCGTCCGGGTCGGGGAAGACGCGCGGATCCCAGGCGAAGTCCGACCAGTTGAATTCGCGCATCCAGAAGCAGTCGAAGTGGAACACCGACACGGGCAGCTCGCGAGCGGCCATCTCGTCGAGGAAGCCGGTGACGGTCGCCTCGTCGTAGTCGGTCGTGAAGGATGTCGAGAGCCACAGACCGTACGACCAGGCGGGCACGACGGGCGGACGACCGGTCAGCGCGGTGTAGCGCGCGAGGACGTCCTTCGGGGTCGGTCCGTCGATGACGAAGTACTCGAGCACCTCTCCCGACACGGCGAACTGCACGCGCTCGACCGCTTCGGAGCCGACCTCGAACGACACCCGCCCGGAGTCGTTCACGAGCACGCCGTAGCCGCGGCTGGACACGTAGAACGGCACGTTCTTGTACGCCTGCTCGCTCGCGGTGCCGCCGTCGGAGTTCCAGATGTCGATCGTCTGGCCGTTCTTCACGAGCGGTCCGAATCGCTCGCCGAGGCCGTAGACGAGCTCGCCGACGCCGAGGTCGAGCTGCTCGTGCACGAACGTCCGCGCCCGGGGCGCGTCCTTCTCGCCCGGCAGATCGACGGGGCCGCGGTCGATCGGCGCGTCCGCGTCGACCCGCGCCCAGGCCTGGGCCTTGCGGCCGCTGCCGGTCAGCCGACGCTTCCCCGAGGTGAATTCGAGCGACCACGGGGCGCCTCGTCGGATCGTCGCGCGCAGATCTCCCGTGGCGAGGATGCCGCGGTCGGCGTCGACCTCGGTTCGGCCCGGGCGCCGGGCGGGGTCACTCACGGCCCCCGGGAGCTCGAACCCGGCGGGCGCCTCGCCGCCGTCGTGGTGCGCGATGCGGACGCGGACGACGCCCTCGTGGGGCGACGAGAGCGTCACGGTCAGGACCGGACGGTTCAGCGTGTCGCCGCGGCTCTCGATGGTCTTCGTCGGCGCCGTGACGACGAGGCCCGGACCGTCGACGGTGTCGGCGGTCTCCCAGATGTCGTAGGCCTCCTGGCCGTACAGCGCGGTGACACCGGGGCGCAGTCCCCAGAATCCGTCGGTCAGCTTCACGTGGTGCTCCTGTCGGGGGTGGGTCGTGAGGAGAGTCGGCCATCGAGCGGCTCGATCGCCAGCTCGGCGCCGCGGAGGACGGTGACGCGGTCAGCGGCGATGTCGACGTCGACCGCGCGGTCAGCGGCGGTGAGGCGGTACCGGCCCGCCTGATCTGCGCTGCGGGCGCGCAGGCTCACGCGCCCCGGCCGTCCGTCCGCCCAGTCGAGGTCGAGCAGGATGCCGGGCCGCACCACTGCACCGCGGAGCCGTCCCCGCGCCAGAACCGGCGGGGCGGCGGGTAGGAGGTCGATGCACCCGGGGCGGTGGCTCTGGACGACGCATTCGAGCATCGCGCCGACGAGCCCGAGGTTGCCGTCGATCTGGAACGGCGGGTGGGCGGCGAAGAGGTTGGGGTAGAGGCCGCCGCGGTGGTGGGCGGGGTTGCCCGCCTCCTCCTGCGCCGGACGCAGGGCCAGATCGATGAGGCGTGAGACGCCGTCCGCGTCCCGCAGCCGGGCCCGGAGGGCGATCTTCCAGGCGAGCGACCACCCCGTCGAGTCGTCGCCGCGGCGGTCGAGCGTCGCGGCGACGGCGGCGCGCTCGGCGGGCTCGGCGACGCGGTCGCCCGGGAACCAGGGGAACAGGTGGGACACGTGGCGGTGACGCGGGTCCTCCTCGTGCGGGTCGCCCTGCCATTCGGCGATGCGGCCGGCGACGCCGATGCGCGGTCCGGCGATGCGGCTGCGGGCGGCGAGCGCCTCGGCGGCGAGGTCCGGTTCGGTGTCGGCGAGGACCGTGCCGGCGATGTCGAGGACGTCGGCGATGAGCGCGCGGTCGAGAGCCGACGAGCGCGTCAGCGCGGCCGGGCCGCGGGCGGTGAGGAACCGGTTCTCGGGCGAGGTCGAGGGGGCGGTGCCGAGTCCCCCGGAACCGTCGTCGACCAGCAGGTCGAGGAGGAAGCGCGCGCATCCGGAGACGACCGGACGATAGCGCGCGAGCGTCGCCCGCGACATCGACCCGTGACGGCGGTGCTCGTCGAACTGACGCACGAGCCACGCCCCGCCGAGCGGCCACTGCGACCACGAGGCGTCGCCGCGGGTGGGCGGGGAGTATCCCCAGAGGTCGCTGTTGTGGTGTGCGACCCAGCCACCGGCCCCGTACAGGCGCGCCGCCGTGTCGGCGCCGTGCGCGGCCAGCGCCTCGAGCATCTCGAGCAGGGCGAGGTGGGCGTCGGCGGCGCCGGTGACCTCGGCCCCCCAGTAGTTCATCGGGGTGTTGATGTTGAGCGTGTACCCCGACGACCAGGGCGGCCGCATGTCGGCGTTCCAGATGCCCTGGAGGTTCGCCGGCGGACCGCCGCGCCGACTCGCGGCGCCGAGCAGATGATGTCCGTACTCGACGAGGAAGCCGAGCAGCGCCTCGGGCGCCGTGGGCGATCCCCCCAGCGGGTCGACGAGCTCGCGCCCGCCCTCCCGATCGTGCGGCGGCGCGCCGAGCTCGAACGAGAAGCCGGATGCCGCGCTTCGGCGCGCGCGGTTCTCCTCGACGTGCCGGGCGGGTTCGGCGCACGCCGCCAGCCGAGCGTCCGCACGCCGGAGCGCCTCGTCGATCGGTTCGGGATCGTGGCCGGTGGCCGGCACGGTCGTCTCGATCGCGAGGGCCAGCTCGACCCGTGTCGCCCCGCGCACGGTGAGACCGTCCGGGGCGTCGGAGAGGGCGCCGTCGTGGCGCAGCCGCAGCGACACCACGACCGATGCGGGACGGATGCCGGGCACGTCCCACGTCACCGCCGGTTCGTCGGGTTCGTGGGCGGGGGCGACGTCGGCCGGCAGATCGAGCACCCACGTGCGCGCGGAGGGATCCGGCATCCGCTCGTCCCGCACGCGGAGGGGCGTCGCGAAGCGCACGCCGACATCGACCGGCACGGAGGTCCGGATCGTGTGGATGAGCAGGTCCGGGTCGGTCGTACAGGCCGTCGAGCTCTCGAGCGCCCCGCTTCGCGCGCGGTGGACGCCCTCGGTCAGGTCGAGCGAGCGACGCAGGGGCGCGGAGCGGTCGCCCCCGGCCGTGACGATGAGCTCGCCGACCGGGAGGAACGCCTGCGCGTACCGATGCTGCAGCACCCGCAGGTGCTGCTCGGCGCCGACCGGGTCCCCGGCGTCGAGCGCCGAACGCGCGGCGGCGAGGGCGACGGCCGCCGCCTCGGGCTCGACGGACTCCCGGCGGGCGCTCGCGACGCCGCCCGACCACGCCGAGGACTCGTTCAGGCCGATCCGGGTCTCACCGCCGTCGACGCCGACCATCGCGCCGAGCCGGCCGTTGCCGAGCGGCAGCCGCTCGAGCCAGGTCCGAGCCGGCGTCGTGAAGGTCAGCGTCGACATCGTCAGAACCGCACCCCGCCGGCCGCGAGTCCCGACCGCCAGTACCGCTGGAGCGAGACGAACACGACGATGATCGGGACGATCGACAGCAGCGATCCGATGATCACGAGCGACTGCAGGCCCGGGATCGTGATCGCCGCCTGGCTCCAGCCCGAGAGGCCGACGGTGACCGGCTGCAGACGCGCGTCGCTGAGGACCAGCAGCGGCAGCATGAAGTTGTTCCAGCTGCCGATGAAGGCGAACAGCAGGATCGTCACCGCGCCCGGGCTGAGGAGCTTGAGGGCGATCGACCGGAAGGCCCGCCATTCGCTGGCTCCGTCGAGGCGGGCGGCTTCGAGCAGCTCCATCGGGACGCTCGTCTGCGCGTACACGAACCCCAGCATGACCCCGAAGGGGTAGACCAGGCTCGGCAGCAGCACCCCGAGCATCGTGTTGTTCAGCCCCATCTCGACCAGCAGCACGTAGGTGGGCTGGGCGAGCACCGTCTGCGGCACCAGCATGCTGCCCAGGGCCGCCGCGAGGATCACGGTCCGACCGCGGAACCGGTACATCGCGAGCGCGTAGCCGGAGATGACGCTGATGAAGGTCATCAGCACGCTGCCGAGGCCGGAGTAGATGAGGGAGTTGAACATCCACCGCCAGAAGATGCCGTCGGCCTGCTCGCTCAGGCGCACGAGGTTCTCGACGAACTGGAAGTCGGCGAAGAGGAAGCCGGGCGTCGAGAACAGGTCGCCGGTGGATTTCGTCGAGGCGACGACGAGCCAGTACACCGGCACGAGGAAGTACAGCGCGACGGCGACGAGGAAGACCCCCGCGAGCATGCGGGCCGCACGGCTCGGGCGCTCGCCCTCGGCGTGCACGCGCGCCCGGCGGGGCCGGCGCGGCGTCTCGGGGGTCACCGGATCGGTGATGACGGGAAGGACGGCCGGGACGGTCATGCGCCCGCTCCCTTCTTCCGGTTCTGGAACCGGGACAGAACGATCGAGAGGATGAAGGTGGCGATCCCCAGGATGATGGCCATGGCCGACCCGAGGTTGATGTTCCCCCCGAGCGTCGTGGCCTGGAAGATGGCCATGTTCGGCGTGTAGTCGCCCGTGACGTTCGAGGTGATCGAGCGCATCGTCATCGGTTCGTTGAAGAGCTGCAGCGTGCCGATGATCGAGAAGAGGGTGGTGAGGACCACCGCCGGCAGCACCATGGGCAGCTTGATCTGCAGCGCCGTCCGAAGTTCGCCCGCACCGTCGATGCGCGCGGCTTCGTACATGTCGCGGGGCACCGTCTGGAGCGCGGCGAAGATGATGATCATGTTGACGCCCGTGACGGTCCACACGGACACGTTCGCGATCGACCACAGCACCGTCCCCGGCGCGAGGAAGTCGACCGGGATGCCCATCCCGCGCAGGCCCTCGACGATCGGGCTCACCCGGGGCTGATACAGGAAGCCCCAGACGAGCGCCGCGACGACGGAGGGGACCGCGTAGGGCAGGAACACGCTCAGCTGGAAGAAGCGCTTGGCGCGGACGACCGCCGAGTCGAACAGCAGCGCGAGAGTGATGGCGAGAGCCATCATCACCGGCACCTGGACGGCCCCGAAGAGCAGGACGCGGCCGAAGCTCGCCATGTAGCCGGCGTCGCCGAAGGCGCGCAAGTAGTTGTCGAGGCCGACGAAGGCCAGCTCGTTCGCGCCGCCGAATCCGAGACCGCCGCGCTGGACGGCGAAGAAGCTCATCCAGATCGCCGTGACGATCGGCAGGATCAGGAAGACGATGAACAGCACGATGAACGGCAACAGGAAGAGGTAGGGCGCCAGGCGCACGCCCGCGCCGCCGCGGAAGCGGCGACGGGGCGTGCCCGGGCGGAGGGCGGTGGCACTCATGAGGCGACGTCGAGGCCCATCGCGGTCAGCTCGTCGATGGTCATCTGCTGCACCTGGTCGAGAGCCTCGGCGAAGGTGATCTGGCGGTTCGCCACCCGGCCGAAGGCGTCCTTGAGCGCGTTGGTCGTGAGGTCGTGGGTGGGACCGGCGGTCCAGGTGCCCGGCACCCGCTCCGCGGCATCCGCGAACACCTCGTTGATGACCTGACCGCCGAAGAACTCACTCGGCTGCAGCAGCGCATCGCTGGTCAGACCGGTCGTGGCCGACGGGAAGACGCCGCCCGTGATGAGGTGCTCCACGCCCCCGTCGCTGGCGTTCAGCCACGAGATGAACTCGACGGCTTCGGCGGGGTGCTCGGAGGTGGTCGTGACGACGTTGACGCTGCCGCCGGACTCGCCGGCGCTCTCGGTTCCGCCGAAGGTCGGAGTCGCGGCGACCTCCCACAGCCCCGCGGTCGACGCCGCGCTCTCCTCGAGGAGCACCGGGAACCATGCGGCGTAGTTGATCGTCGCGATCGTTCCGGCGTTGACCTCGGCCCAGTACTCGGGCGTCCACATCTCGACGACCTTCACGAGGTCCTCGTCGAGGAGGGTCTGCCAGAGCTCGGCGACCTCCTGGCTCGCCTCGTCCGCGACGGTCACCTGCCACGCATCGTCCTGGATCTGGAAGAAGCTGCCGCCGTTCTGCCAGACCGTCTCGAGCCACAGTCCCGCCTCGTTCGGCGAGAACTGCGCGAGGTAGACGTCGGGGTTCGCCGCCTTGAGCGCACGCCCCGCCTCGATGTACTCGTCCCACGTCGTCGGGACGGCGATGCCGTACTGCTCGAAGATGTCGGCGCGGTAGAGCAGCCCGGTGGGGCCGGAGTCCTGCGGGACGGCGTAGACGCTGTCGCCGAAGGTCACGGTGCCCCACGAGCTCTCGGTGAAGTCGCCCTCGAGGTCGCCGGCCCACTCGGTGATGTCGGTCAGGCGGTTGTTGATGATGTGCCCGGGCAGCGAATGGCTCGACATCTGCACGATGTCGGGCGCGGTGCCCGCGTCGATGGCGGCCGGGATCTTGTCGCCGTCGTCGCCGGTCATCCGGAAGAAGTCGATCTGAATGTCGGGATTGGCCCCGTTCCATTCGGCGACGGCGTCCTCGAGCCCGGGCACCCATCCCCAGAACTGCAGGGTGACGGGTCCGTCGGCGGTGGCGTCGCCGCTGTCGCCCGCCGAGCAGCCCGCAAGGGCCAGGGCGGCAGCGGTGCCGGCCGCGAGAGCGGTGATCGTGCGCGTGGAGCGTGCGGTGCGTCGGATGCGTGCCATCGTCGGCACTCCTTCCTGTCAGCGGCCGGCGTCGGCCGCGGTGTCGGTGTCGGTGCGAGGTGCGGTTCGGTGTTCTCGGACGATGCGGAGCCCGCCGGCGGCGACGGCGATCTCGCCCTCCACCTCGGCGGCGGTGAGCAGCTCGACGCCCCGGGCGGGGACGACGCGCTCCTCGTCGGTGTGGTTCAGGACGTAGAGGTAGATGTCGGAGCCGGCACGGCGGCGGACGATCTCGAGACCGTCTCCCGCGACCGACGTCGGCGCGGCCACGCCGGCGCCGTCGAGGATGCGCTCGAGGTGCGCGCGGAGGGCCGCGGCATCCAGACGGGTCGAGATGTAGTGCACGACGCCCGAGCCGACCTCGCGTCGCGTGATCGCAGGAGATCCGGCCGGCAGCACGGGATGCGCGTCGTCGGTGTACGCCGCGACGATCTCGGCGTCGGGCGCCTGGAGGACCTCGCTCCAGGCCTCGGCGTGCGAACCGTCGTCGAGCGTGATGCCGATGCCGGGGTGGAGCGGAACGTGCTCCTCGACCCGGATGCCGGCGAGCTCGGCGAACGCGGCCGAGAACGACCCCGTGCGCACCCGCAGATGCTCGTCGGTCGTGCCCGAGAGATACCAGACCGCGAGGTGGCCGCCCGCGCGCACGAACCGCTCGAAGCGGGTCCGCTGCTCGTCGGAGACCGGGATGAGACTCGGCACCAGGACGACGTCGTACCCGCTCAGGTCGCCGTCGGGCGAGACGATGTCGACGGTGTGTCCGGCAGCCCAGAGCGCCTCGTGGACGGCGGTCACGGCCGGAAGGAAGGCGATGTCGTTCGAGGGCATCGCCCGGGTCTCGCTCGCCCACCAGGCATCCGCGCTCCAGACGATCGCGACGCGGGCGTCGACGACGGCTCCGGACGCGGGACTCGCGGCGAGCTCGGCGAGACCCGCCAGCTCGGCGCCCAGCGCGGCGATCTCACGGTAGCCGCGCGAATCGGCGCCGACGTGGGGAACCATCGCGGAGTGGAAGAACTCGGCCCCCACGAGCGGTGCGCGCCACTGGAAGAACAGCGAGCCGAACGAGCCGCGGGAGATGTACTGATGGGTGTTCCGACGCAGGCGTCCGGGCGCCTTCGGTACGAAGCGACCCGCGGCGTAGTCGTAGGTGAGGCTCGTCGCCTGCTCCATGAGCAGCCACGGCCGACCACCGGCGAACGAGCGTGCGAGATCGGCGCCGAAGGCCACCTGCGCCTCGCCCCGCGGCCCGATGTCGCTCGGGTAGTGGTCGATCGCGACCACGTCGACCTCCGCGGCGAACGCCCAGGCGTCGTAGTGGTTCCACGTCGGCAGGATGAAGTTCGTCGTCAGGGGCACCGCGGGGGTCACCTCGCGCAGGATGCGCGCCTGGTCGCGGAAGCACTCGAGCAGGACGTCGGCGCTGAAGCGCCGGAAATCGAGCAGGTGAGATGGGTTCGGCAGGTACTGAGTCCGCTGCGGCGCGCAGACGTCCTGCCAGTCGGCGTACCCCTGCGACCAGAACGCGGTGTTCCACGTCGCGTTGAGTGCGTCGAGGTCGTCGTAGCGCTCCTGCAGCCAGGCTCGGAAGGCCCGGTCGGTCTCGGGCCCGTACGAGACGGTGCCGTATTCGTTGTGCACGTGCCACATCGCCAGGGCCGGGTGATCGCGGTAGCGCTCAGCGAGAGCGCGGGTGATCCGCTCCGCGGCGGCGCGGTAGGCGGGTGCTGCGGGGTTGTACGTGTCGCGGCTGCCGTGGAGCAGGCGAACGCCGTCCTCCGTGATCGGCAGCGCTTCGGGGTGCAGCCGCGAGAGCCACGGCGGCGGCGACGCGGTGGGCGTCGCCAGGATGACCCGCACGCCGGCCGCGTGCAGGCGGTCGAGCGCCTCGTCGAGCCAGTCTAAGCGGTACTCCCCCGGCCGCGGCTCGAGCGACGACCACGCGAAGACGCCGACCGTGGCGGTGTCGACGTGGGCGCGCGTCATGAGCTCGACGTCCTCGGCGAGTGTCGCGGTGTCCCACTGCTCGGGGTTGTAGTCGCCGCCGAACCACAGACCGCTGTCGTCCAGTCGAAGCGTTTCGATCTCGGGCATGGGTCGATGTCCTCCGGGTGCGGCGATCAGGCGGTCGGGCGGGTGGGGGATGCGGCGGGCGACGCGATCGAGCCGCGGTCGACGAACAGCGGGTCGATGAGACGGATGCCGGGGGCGACCTTCTCGCCGGCGGCCAGCCGCGCTGCCAGCTCTACCGCGAGATCGCACGAGTCCTGGGGCACCAGCGGGATCGCCGTGAGCGGCACCGGCAGCGACCCGGTGTCGTGCGTGGCGGCGAGGGAGAGCAGCGACAGGTCGGCCGGGATGCGCAGGCCACGACGCTCCGCCTCGGCGAGCACACTCAGATGGGCTTCTTCGTTCCCCTGCACGAGGATGCCGGTCGCGCCACCCTCGATCAGATCGCTCGCCGCCCGGCGGAACCGCTCGGAGGCGGCGCCCGGGCCGTCCGGGATGCGCACCTGCGCGGTCACACCGCGCTCAGCGCTGCAGTGCCGGAAGGCGTCGCGCACGCGCGGCGGGAAGTTCGACAGCTCGTAGGCCTCCGGGGTGTGTCCGAGCAGACCGATGCGGGTGTGACCGGCGTCCGCGAGCGCGTCGACCGCCCGGCGCGTGGCCGCCGCGAAGTCGAGGTCGACGCAGACGAGTCCCGCGGTGTCGGTGGGGACGCCGATGAACACCGTCGGAGTGTCGATCGCGCGCGAGAGCCCGACCCGCTCGTCGTTCGGAGCGACGTCGAGGACGAGGATGGCGTCGACGAGACCGCTGTCGGCGACCCGCTGCATCCCGGCGGAGGCCTCGGCCTCGGTCAGGAGCAGGATGTCGTACTCCTTGCGGCGGGCGGCGATGGACGCGGCGAGTACGAACGCCATGTGCGTCGGCGCGTGCGTGTCGGGGCGCAGGGGCTCGGTCAGGGCGAAGATCTGCGTGCGACGGGCGGCGAGCATGCGGGCTCGTGCGTTCGGGCTGTAGCCGAGGTCGGCGACGGCGCGTTCGACGCGCTGGCGCGTCGCGACCGATACCGGCCGCTTGCCGCTCAGCGCGTACGAGACGGTGCTGATCGAGACGCCGGCGGCACGCGCCACCTCGTCGATTCCGACCGTCGATCCCACCGCTGACTCCCTCGTCGTGTGCTGCTGCTCGGTGTCGAAACGCTTCGATCAGTACCCGTCGAAACGCTTCCGCCACGAAGATACGGGTACCGATCGGCGTCCGCAAGCTTTTTGGCGTATTCGCCAACAAACTGGTCGCGGCCGGCTGCATGCCGCGCCGAGGCGGACGTCAGCGTCGCGGCTGGAGGATGCCCGCGCGGTCGGGGTGGGCCTCGAACCAGTCGGCGACGTACCAGCAGACGGGCACGACCGTCCGGTCGCCCGCCTCCTCGAGCGCGGCGACGGCGCGATCGACGACGACGGCCGCGTACCCGTGGCCGCGGAATGAGGGGATCGTGTACGCCCGGGTGAGGGCGACGCTCTTCCCGTCGTCGCGGTAGTCGAGCACGCTCACCAGGTCTCCCCCATCGTGCAGGGTGTACCGGGATGCGTCGGTCTCGTTCGTGAACGTCAGTTCGCTCATGGATCCACGCTACGCCCGCGCGCCGGAAGAGAGGCGATCCAGGCGTCCACATCGGCGCGGGTGCACAGGCGGACGATGTCCTCCCCCGCGGCGATGCGCGCCAGCATCCGCGCGCGTATCACCGGATGATTCGTCCAGGCCCAGCGGACGATGTTGCGTTCCGGGTCCCGGCGCAGGAGGTTGCCCAGGCGTTCGCGATTGCCGTGCCACAGCTCTTCGTGTCGAAGCCCCCGGCGCACGGTCCGAGCAACCACCTGACGGAGCACGCGCGTGCGCGGCAGGTCGAGCCAGACGACGGTGTCGGCGCCGTCGGGCATCCCGACGTCGAGCAGCTCGCCCAGCCGCGTCGTCCAGTTGCCGTCGACGACCCAGCCGTCCGGGTAGTCTGCGACGAACCGGCGCACGAGCCCGCGGGCTTCGTCGAGGTCGCGCATGCGCCAGCCCGCGTCCCAGAACACGGCATCGAGTTCGAGCCGCGCGAGGCCCGTGCGCTCGGCGACGCGCGCGGCGAGGACGCTCTTGCCGGAGCCCGAGACCCCGACGACGCGGATGCGGCGGCTCACGGTAAGCAATCTGTCACATTCCGTCATGCAGCCGACACGGAAGTCGGTCTATTTGACACATCAGGACACGGATCGTCATAATCAAGCCCATGACTGAACTCGCACGCACTCTGTCCGCCCAGGAGGCGAACGGAACTGCCGGCATCATGATGCCGCAGCGTGCTGTCATGTGTTGCCGAATGTGCCGCTGACAAGGTGAACCCCGCCTGATCGCCGCCGCTTCTGAATGTGGTCGCCGATCCCCGGGCGCCGGCGCAACTGGCCCACAACGCCTCGCCGCACGTCCGCTCACCGGCCCCTGTCACGGGCCGACACGCAACGCACAGCCGAACCCGCTTCCGGCCCTCCGCCCGGGTTCACGTTCCGAGGACGAACCTCTCATGTCGAACACCGCACTCCTGACCGCCCCCGCCCCCACCCGCCACCTGCGCGCCGTCGAGGACCACGCGATCGCGCCGACCGCTCCGGCTGCCGCTGCGTCGGCGACGACCGCGCCGCGCGGCTTCGCCCTCTACGTCGGCATCGACGAGGCGAAGGCAGCCGTGGACGGCGTCTCGCTCTCCACGCTCGTCGAGGCGCTTCGTCGCACGTTGGGCGAGCTCGCCCCCCACGCCGAGACGTACGCGACCGTCGCGCTGGCACCGACCGGCGCCGGTGGCCGCGACGTCGACGTCGTCCGCCTCGCTCTTCACGAGCCGAGCGCCGTCGCGCGCACCAAGCAGGACCAGCCTGCCGAGGACCACGTGCCGGGCGGCGTGACGGTCGACATCTCGCGCAAGCGCGTCTTCATCGACGGCGAGTCCGCCGCGTTCACGTTCAAGGAGTTCGAGCTGCTGCAGTACCTCGTTCTGCGCGAGGGCCGCACGATCGAGCGGGGCGAGCTCGTCGAGTCGCTCTGGAACAACGGCGGCGACGAGGAGGCTCCCGGCGAGCGCACCATCGACGTCCACGTGCGTCGGCTCCGCGCCAAGCTCGGTCGCTACGAGGACATCGTGCGCACCGTCCGCGGCGTCGGCTACCGCTTCGACCGCCATGCCGACGTCGTCATCCGCTACGGCCACGGCACGCCCTCGCCCGACCGCTTCTGAGCTGGCCCCGGCTGCCGCGATCGGCATGTCGGAGGTTCCGACGTAAGGTGTCGGCATGACTGCGGCGACGACGGGACGGATGCCGCGGCATCCCGCACCCGGCGCCCGCACCGCACGCGGCCGCGATCCGCGTCCGCCCGAGCGCGCACCGCTCGAGACCGAGTACCGTCCGAGCGGGCCCACCGACGTGCTCCGCGCCGTTCGGCACCAGCAGCACGGCGCTCACGACCCGACGATGACCGTGTCCGGCGACGTGCTCTGGCGGGTCACCCGGACGCCGCTCGGCGTCGCGACCCTCGCCCTCCGGATCGGGAGCACGCGTGTGCGTGCCGCCGCATGGGGTGCCGGCGCCGCGTGGGCGCTGGATCAGCTGCCGCGACTGTGCGGCGCCGACGACGACCCGGACGGGTTCGACGCGTCGCGGCATCCGCTCATCGCCGACGCGCACCACCGCCATCGCGCGCTTCGACTCGGTGCGACCGACCGCGTCTTCGATGATCTCGCGAGTGCGATCTTCGAGCAGAAGGTGACGGGGCTCCAGGCTTTCGGAGCGTGGCGGTCGATCGTGACGTGGCGCGGCGAGCGCGCGCCCGGTCCCACACCTCGGCCGATGTTCGCCCCGCCCGCCGACTGGCACATGATCCCGAGCTGGGTCTGGCATCGCGCCGGACTCGAGCCCCCGCAGTCGCGCACGGTGGTCGCCACAGCGCGCCGGCGCGCATCACTCGAACGCACGCTCACCGCCGACGCCGGCGGCGAGGAGCACGAGCGCGTGCTGACGTCCCTCCCCGGCATCGGCCCGTGGACCTCGGCCGAGACGCGCATCCGCGCCTTCGGCGATCCCGATGCCGTGAGTGTCGGGGACTACCACCTGTGCCACACCGTCGGCTACGCGCTGACCGGCCACCGCACGGACGACGACGGGATGCTCGAGCTCCTCGAGCCCTGGCGAGGTCACCGCCAGCGCGTCATCCGTCTCATCTACGCCGCCGGGGCGTTCGAGCCGCGCCGGGGTCCCCGCCTGCATCCCGAGGACCATCGCGACCGCTGACGGTCCGCGGCATCGGGCCGGCCGCTCCGCGTAGGCTGGCACGCATGGCGAGACGAGGATGGCAGCGCGGTCACACCTATTGGGCGCTCGGCGCCGTGCTGGTCTTCGCCGCCGGCATCCTTCTCGGCCTCGTCATGAACAACGTCTGGCTCGGACTCGTGCTCGCCGCGGCGGTGTCGGTCGGCTGGCTCATCGCGTACGAGTCGCGGCGCGGCCGCAACGAGGGCGTCTACGACCGCGACGACGACGGCGCGCAGCTCTAGCTCAGCGGAAGTAGACCGCGAGCGGGTAGGCACCGTCGCCCCGCACCTCGATCGGGGTCCGGAAGATCGACTCGAGCACCTCGGGCTGCATGATCTCCCTCGGACTCCCCGCGCACGCCACGGTGCCGTCCGTCAGCGCGACGATCCGATCGGCGTACGCGGCGGCGAAGTTGATGTCGTGGATCACGACGACGACGGTCTTGCCGAGCTCGTCGGCGGCGCGGCGCAGCTGCCGCATCATCCCGACGGCATGACGCATGTCGAGGTTGTTGAGGGGTTCGTCGAGCAGGATGCAGTCGGTGTCCTGCGCGAGCACCATCGCGACGTAGGCCCGCTGCCGCTGGCCGCCCGAGAGCTGGTCGAGGTAGCGGTGCGACAGCTCCTCCAGGTCGAGGAAGCGCAGCGCCTCGTCGATGTGGCGATGGTCCAGGGCGGTGAGGCGACCACCCGAATGCGGGAAGCGGCCGAACCCGACGAGATCGCGCACGATGAGTCGTGTGACGAAGTGGTTCTCCTGGCGCAGGATCGACACGACCCGGGCGAGCTCCCGGCCCGGGGTCCGCGCGACATCGAGACCTCCGACGGTCACGGTGCCGGTGGTCGGCTCCGTGAGGCGCCCGACGATCGTGAGCAGTGTGGACTTGCCGGCACCGTTTGGACCGACAAGCGCGGTCACCCCGCCCGCGGGGATGTGCAGATCGACCGGCCCGAGGACGCGGAGCCCGCCGTAGGTCTTCGTGACGTCGGTCAGGGTGATCACAGCCCGCCCTTTCGCAGCAGATAGATGATGAAGAACAGACCGCCGGCGAACTCGATGATCACGGTCAGCATGCCCGCCGCGGCGAACACGTGGCGCAGCACGAAGTACCCCACGAGCAGCGTCGCCATCCCGAGCAGCGCCGCGAACGGCAGCACGACCGCGTGACGCGATGACCCCGCCAGCTGATAGGCGAGCGTCGCGACGATGAAGCCGAAGAACGTCATCGGCCCGACGAGCGTCGTCGACACCGAGATGAGCACGGCGACGAGGACGAGGAGGACGATGACCTCGCGCTTGTAGGCGACACCGAGGTTCGTCGAGATCTCTCGCCCCAGGGCGAGGACGTCGAGGCGTCGTCGCCGTCGCCAGACGAGAGCGAGGACGATCGTGACGATGACGGCCGCCCACGGCAGGTACTCGGGGTTCGAGTTGCTGAGATTGCCGAACAGGCGCGCGGAGAGCAGATCGAAATCGCTCGGCGTCAGCAGGCGCTGCATGACCGTCGACAGCGAGCTGAACCCGACGCCCAGCACGATCCCGATGAGCAGCATGATGTGCAGATTCCCCCGCTTGCCGGCGAACAGCCAGCCGTAGAGGAGCGTCGCGAACCCCACCATCAGCGCGCTCTGCAGCGCGACCTTCAGGAGTCCGTCCGTCGCGGCGAGCGCCGCTCCGCCGAAGAAGAACACCAGCGCCGTCTGCATCACCACGTACAGCGCGTCGAAGCCCATGATCGACGGCGTCAGGATGCGGTTGCCCGTCACGGTGTGGAAGAGCACCGTCGCGACGGCCTGGCAGCATGCGACGATCGCGACGGTGGCCACCGCCGTCAGCCGCAGGTCGACCGCGATCCAGTAGCCGCGCTGCGCCGGGTCCAGCGGGATGCTCCATGTCAGCAGCAGCGCGGCTGCGGCGAGGACGACGACACCCAGCACGGCGAAGCGAAGCCGCACCCGGGCCGGTCGGCGCGCGACGTCGCGGGATCGGGCGGCCGCGACGGAGGGCGAGCGGGTGTCAGCCATGCGCGCGCTGCCGCAGGAGGAGGACGACGAAGACAGCGGCGCCGAGCACCCCGAGGATCATCGACACCGGGATCTCGAACGGCATCCGGACGACCCGTCCGACGATGTCGCAGACGACGATGATGGCGACGCCACCGAGGCACACCCACGGCAGGTTCGCGCGGAGGTTGTCGCCCCGCCACAGCGAGACGAGGTTGGGCACGACGAGGCCGAGGAAGGGCAGGAAGCCGACGACGACCGTGACGACACCGGTGGCGATCGCGACCAGGGCGGTGCCGAAGAGGAGCACGCGGTCGTAGTCCACACCCAGGGTGGTGGCGACGTCCTTGCCGAGCCCCGCCGCCGTGAGCCGGTCGGCGAGCACGGCCACGAGCACGACGACGATCGCCACGATCCACAGGACTTCGTACCGCCCGCGCACGACCGAGGTGAAACTGCCCATGAACCAGGTGCCGAGCATCTGCAGGGTGTTCGTGCTCACGGCGAGATAGGTCGTGAACGACGACACGACGGCGCCGAGCATGATCCCGATCAGCGGGACGATGAGCGACGATCTCAGCCGGATGCGACGGAGGATGCCGAGGAACACCATCGTCCCCACGAAGGCCGCGAGGCTCGCGAGGGTCATGCGCACGACGAGGGGCGATTCGGGGACGAGCAGGACGGCCGCCAGCAGCCCGAGAGCCGCCCACTCGGTCGTGCCGGTCGTGGTGGGCTCGACGAAGCGGTTCTGGGTCAGCAGCTGCATGACGAGCCCCGAGACGGCCATCGCGCAGCCGGCGAGGACGAGGGCGAGGGTACGCGGGACGCGGGTGATCCAGAGCATCTCGGCGCCGAGATCGTCGGAGCCGAGGTCGTAGACGCCGACGAACAGCGAGCACACGACGAGCGCGAGGACGAGGACGACGGCGCCGGGAAGCGCGAGCCTCTCGCGGAGACGGAGCGGAGCGACGACAGTGGTCATGACGCGACGCGGTGCCCCGGCCGCAGCCGGGGCACCGCGCAGTGGTCAGTTCGCCGAGGCGAAGGCCGCCGCGATGTCGGAGTAGAGCTTCGTGTAGGCCTGGATGCCCTCGTCGAGGTAGAAGCTCGGATCGAGGTAGACGATCTGACCCTTCGCGACGGCGGGCACGTTCCGCAGCGCCTCGGAGCCCTCGATGAGCTCGCGGGCCGCGACGTAGCCGTCTTCGCCGAACATCGCATCACGGTCGAGGACGATCAGCCACTCGGGGTTCGCCGCGGCGATCGCCTCGACGCTGATGTCGTCGCCGTGCGAGGCGTTCTCGGCGGCACGCTCGATGCCGGGGACGAGACCGAGGGTCGGGAAGACCGCGCCCACGCCGCGTCCGTCGCCCGGAGCCGCGTAGGAGATCTCGCCGCCCGAGGTGAGGAGGCCGACCACCGTGTCGGTGCCGTTGTAGGCGGAGGTCGCCTCGGCGACGGCGGCGTCGAGGTCGTCGGCGAGCTGCGCCGCCTCCTCCTCGCGGTCGAACACCTGCCCGAGGATCTCCACCTGTCGCTTGAGCTCGGCGATCTGCTCCTCGCCGTCGCGCGGGCTGGTCTCGATCGTGGCCGGCTGGATGTCGACGAGGTCGGTGTAGATGTCGCGGAATCGGTAGCCGCCCACGATGAGGTCGGGCTGAGCCGAGATGACGGCCTCGAGGTCGGGCTCGCGGTGCAGGCCGACATCCAGGACGTCGTCGCCGTCGGAGAGATTCGGCCACAGGTCGTACATGAGCGGCTTCGGCGCGGCGACCAGGTCGATGCCCCAGTCGCTCAGGGTCTGGAACGTCGTGTTGTCGAGGGCGACGACGCGCGCGGGGTCGACGGGCACCTCGATCTCACCGTGATTGTCGGTCACGGTGACGGTCGTCGGAGCGGCTGCGGCGGCGTCGCCGGTCGATGCGGGCGTCGAGGTCTGCGCGCATCCCGCGAGCCCGAGGGCGGCGACGAGCGCGAGCGAGAGGAGGGCGGGGCGGCGGGGGGAGCGGGTCACGGGACGTATCTCCTGGTGTGGTCTGGCGGACGCGGTGCCCAGTAAGGCTAGCCTCACCTCATCACCAGATCCAAACCGCTGGACACGCTGCGGTAGCATCGCCGCATGGAGGCCCCCTCGACCGCACCGTTGCCGGGGGCGTCGCTGCGCGAGGCGCTCGCACGGTTCGCGCGTCACGCCTTCCGCCTGCGCGGACGCGCCAGTCGGAGCGAGTACTGGTGGTGGATGCTGGTGAGCTCCAGCGCCGCCGTCGTGCTGCTGTTCGTCGTGCCGGCCCTGCTGGACGGCCGCCTGCCCGATGTGCAGGTGCTGCTGCATCCCTTCGGCTGGTGGACGTGGCAGCAGGGCTCCATCCTCGGCCCGATCGATCCGGCCGACCCGGCATCCGCGCTCGTGGGCGTGTATCTCTGGTGCTCGGCGGCCTGGTGGCTCGTGACCATCGTCCCCGGGTTCACCGTCGCGGTGCGACGCCTGCACGACTCGAACCTCTCGGGCTGGTGGACACTGCTGTTCCTCCTGCCCGCGGGCGGGTTCGTCCTGCTCCTGCTGGCCCTGCGGCGCTCGCGCCCCGAGGGAGCGCGCTTCGACGGCACGCCCCTGACCCCGCTCGAGCGGGTGCGGATGGGGATGCCGTGATCCCGTCTCCGCTCGCGGCGATCACCCTCGTCCTGACGGTCGTCGGCATGCTCGCGCCCGGCGACGCGAGTTCGCTCCTCATCGCCGCCGCAGCCGCGGTGCTGGTGGTCGCTGCCGCCGCGCTGGCTGTCACGACCGCGGCATCCGGCACGAGCGCCCGACGGGGCGTGCATCCGCGCCGATCGATCGACGTCTCGGCCCCGCTCGATCAGAGCGACCCCGACGCCCCGGGGCGCCGTCGTCCGCGAGCACCCGGCCTCGCGGCCGCAGCCGCCTAGCCGCGCCGCGCGTTCCGAACACGCCGTCGGCGTCCCTTCGCGGCTGACCGTTCCCGCTCAGCTTCGACGATCGGACGTCCCGTGGACCCTTTCACCCTGCCCTTCCTCTCTTCCGCCCTCGAGTTCGTCGTCGCGACGCTCGAAACGCTCGCCACCACCCTCGAACCCGTCGCCGGCGGCTTCTCTGCCGCGGCATCCATCGTCCTCGTCACCGTGATCGTGCGCGCAGCGCTCATCCCCGCGGGCATCGCGCAAGCCCGCGCGGACCGCGGCCGGGCGCGGCTCGCACCCCGCCTGACAGCGCTGCGCGATCGACACCGGAACGATCCCGAGCGGCTGCAGCGCGAGACCATGAAGCTGTATCGCGACGAGAAGGTCTCGCCGACGGCCGGATGCCTGCCGGTGCTCGTGCAGGCGCCGATCGTCGGGCTGCTGTACGCGGCATTCCTCCACGGCACCGTCGCGGGACGGGCGAACACGCTGCTGACCGAGACCGTCCTCGGCGTGCCGCTCGGGGCGAGCCTCGCCGGCTCCGTCGCAACCGGCGGCCCGTCGCTGCCGACCCTGCTCGTGTTCGGCACCGTGATCATCGTCATCGCCGGGGTCGGCGAGATCAGCCGTCGGGCGTTCCGCGTCGTCGGCGCGCCCGCGGCGCTCGCGGGCGCACTCGGCGCGGCGCAGTTCGCGACGGCCGTCGTCGCCGCGTTCGTGCCGCTCGCCGCCGGGCTCTACCTCACCGTCACGGTCGTCTGGACTCTGGTGCAGCGGCTCGTGCTCCGACGCGCCTTCCCCGCCTGACCGCCTCCGCCCTGCCCGCCGGCACGGCCCCCGAGGTCCCACTTCGGCCGGAAATGCGTCCGGCAGAACCGGCCGAAGTGGGACCTCGAGGCGACACACCAGCGGGCACGGCCGTCAGCGGGCGGGGGCCGTCAGCGGGCGGGGCTCGTCACCGCGCGCCAGCGCGTCGCGCGGATCGGCGACACGGCGAAGGTCAGGAACCACCCCGAGAAGTAGCCGAACATGGCCGCCAGCCCCACCGCGACGGCGGGCCGCGCGAAGAAGCCGAGTGCCAGCATCCCGATCACGACGGCGATCACGACGACGGTTCGCACCCATTGCGGCACCTCGGTGAGGAACCGTGTCGTCGCCCAGCCGGCGCCGACCGCGATGATCACCGTGGCGATCCCCCACCCGTGACCCGCGATCGCGAAGGCGACCGCGAAGAGCGTCGCGAACAGGAACTCGATGGCGGAGAGGAAGACGAAGCGCCCGCGCGAGGGCGCGGACATCGCCCGCTCCTGCAGTTTGACCCCGAGCCGGCCAGCCCATGCGTACGCACTCAGCACGATCGAATCCCCCTCGTCGCCCGTCCCACCCTAGGCGCGCGGCGGCAGCTTCTCGGCGAGGAACGCGAAGACCGTCTCGTACCAGACCCGCGCGTTCTGCGGCGAGAGGATCCAGTGGTTCTCGTCGGGGTAGTAGAGGAACCGGTGCGGACTCGTGCCGTCCTCTGCCGCGTGGTGCTCGTTGAGGTCTGCCCACAGGCGCAGGCCCTCGCCGATCGGCACGCGGTAGTCGCGATCGCCGTGGATGACGAGCATCGGCGTGCGGATGTCGCGGACGAACCGGTGCGGCGAGTTCTCGGCGGCGCCCTCGGGCGTGAAGATGCTCTGCCAGTACGGGGCGAAGTCGGTCGTCCCGGCGAACTGGTCGAACGCCCACAGGCTCGCGTGCGTCACGATCGCGTCGAAGCGGTCGGTGTGCCCGGCGACCCAGTTCGCCATGTAGCCACCGAACGAGCCGCCCATCGCGGCGGTGCGCGTCTGGTCGATGTCTCCACGGGCCACGACCTCGTCCGTGATCGCCATGAGGTCGGTGTAGGGCGCTGCGCCCCACGCGTTCCAGCCGCGTGCGATGAAATCGAGGCCGTAGCCCGTCGACAGCGCCGGATCCGGAAGCAGCACGGCGTAGCCCCGAGCCGCCGCGAGCTGCGGGCTCCATCGCCAGCTCCACGCGTTCCAGCTGTTCAGCGGCCCGCCGTGGATCCACAGCAGCAGCGGGGCGGGGGATGCGGCATCCGCCCCGGCGGGCAGCACCAGCCAGCCGCGCACGCGTGCGCCGTCGGCGGCGACGGTCTCGACCTCGACCATCGAGGCGGCCGTCTCGGGCACCGGCGCGGGTGTCGCCAGCGGGGCGACGGTGCCGTCCGCGGCGATCCGGACCGGATGCGGCGGCGTCATCCAGTTCGAGCGGAGCGCGACGAGGTCGTCCGACCCGGCGAGCGCGCCGACGTGCGTGTACGAGAAGTCGTCGCGGGTGACCTGCACGACCGCGGCATCCGTGTCGTCCCCGGCGAGCGCGATGCGGAAGACCGGTCCGCGACCGTCCTGGTCGGCCGTGACCACGAGCGCGGCGTCGTCGTCCGAGAAGCGGATGCCGCTCGGCCACCGGTCCCACGCGGGCACCAGCCGCCGGGCGTCGCCGCCGTCGATGTCGGCGATCCACAGCTCCTGCGCCGCCGGCCCCGCGGGCGTGGACTTCTCGGTGCGGACGAACGCGAGCCGCGCGCCGTCATGGCTGAGGACCGGGCTCTCGAGGTCGACGTCGACCTCGTCGCGGACGATCCGCTGCTCCCCCGTCTCGGTGTCGATGGCGACGAGGCGGAAGCGCTGGTCGCGCCCCTGCGGTTCGCGGAGCGCGGCGATGAGCGTCGTGCCATCGGGGGTCAGCGCCATGCCGGCGGCTCCGGCCGACCGGCCGCGGGCGAGGATGCGGGGACGCGGCAGCCCCGCCGGGTACGGGTCGTCAGCGGCATCCGATTCTCCCGATGCGGGATCGACGGCGGCGGCGATCGCATCCACGGCGGCGTCGGCCGTCGCGACGACGAGAGGAGCGTCGGCGAGCTCGGTGAGTTCGAGCGCGAGGAGCGCGGGCTCGTGGGGGCCGAGGTCGTGGTCCCAGTAGCGCACAGGGTAGGTGTCGTGCACGATCGCCGAAACCTTGAGCTTCGCGCGCTCGGAACGCAGGCGCGCGTCGGCCTCGATGGTGCTCGCCTCGGGCAGGAGGGACGACGCGATGACGATGCGTTCGGCCCGCTCGGCCGCGACGATCGCCGACACGCCGCCGGCGAGCCGGGTGACGGGGCGCGCCTCACCGCCGGCGGCGGGAAGCAGCCAGAGCTGTGCCGGACTGTCGTCGGCGGCGTCGTTGTCGGGGCGGGCGGAGACGAAGAGCAGGTCACCGGCCGCCGTGAAGACGGCTCCGGACTCCCCCGTCGTCGAGCGGGTCAGGCGCGTCGGGCTCCCCGTACCGTCGGAGAGTACGGCCCACAGCGACCTCTCGTAGGAGGTGCGGTCCTTGGTCAGGGTCGCGACCGTGAGCACCACGCGGGAGCCGTCGGGCGAGACGATCGCGGCGTCGATGCGCGGCAGGGCGAAGAAGTCGTCGAGGGAGTCGTAGGCGGTCGGCATCCCTCAACGCTATCCGCCGCCGCTCACATCTCTTCGTGCGTGTCGGGGTCGCCGTCCCACAGGCGCCCGCGCTCGAGCGCGCTGATGGCGGCGATCTCCTCGCCCGTGAGCAGGAAGTCGAACACGTCGGCGTTCTCGCGCTGCCGTGCGGCGTCGCCCGATTTCGGGATCGGCGTCGACGACAGCTGCGTGTGCCAGCGCAGCACGACCTGCGAGCCGGTGACGCCGTGCGCAGCGGCGATCTCGCCGATGACCGACTCGTCGAGCAGCTCGCTGCGCTTGGCGAGCGGGCTCCAGCTCTCGGTGCGGATGCCGTTGGCGGCGTGGAAGGCGCGCAGCTCGGTCTGCGGGAAGTAGGGGTGCATCTCGACCTGGTTCACCGCGGGCGCGACGCCCGTCTCGTCGATGAGACGGGCGAGCATGGGCTCGGTGAAGTTCGACACGCCCACCGAGGCGACCTGCCCCTCGTCGCGGAGCGCCAGCATCGCGCGGTAGGTGTCGAGGTACTTCCCATGGCGCGGGTTCGGCCAATGGATCAGATAGAGGTCGATCGTCTCGACGCCCAGCCGCCGGAGCGAGCCCTCGGCGCTGCGGATCGTCTCGTCGAAGCCGTGGTCGCGCCCGGGGATCTTCGTGGTGATGAGCAGCTGATCGCGGATGCCGCTGCGGCGCACCGCCTCGCCGACCTCGCTCTCGTTCTCGTAGTTGACCGCGGTGTCGAGAAGCCGGTAGCCGCCCTCGATCGCCGCCGCGATCGCGTCGACACCGGCGTCTCCCCGCAGGCCGTAGGTGCCGAGCCCGAGCTCGGGGAAGTCGGTGCCGTCGTTGAGCGTGACAGTGGGAATCGTGACCATGCGCTCACGCTACGCCCGCTCGGACTATCGCAGCGCCGGGGTTGCGTGGGACCGATCAGCGCGCCAGAAGCTCTTCGAGCACCGTGATGACGCCCGCCTCGGTGTGCGAGGGCGCACGGAACCGGGCGATATCGGCGACCTCCGGGTGCGCGTCGGCCATCGCGTACGACCAGTGCGCCTGCTGCAGCATCTCGAGGTCGTTGAGGTAGTCGCCGAACGCGACGGTGTGCTCGGGGCCGATGCCGAGCGCCTCCTGCAGGCGCGCGAGCGCGCGGCCCTTGTTCACGCCCGGATTCATGATGTCGACCCAGTGCCGCCCCGAGACGACGACCTGATGGGTCTCGCGGAGATCCAGCAGAGCCGGCGCGACCGACTCCTCGGCGGCGGCGAAGTCGAAGACGGCGAGTTTCAGCACCTGATCGTCGACGCGGGTGAGGTCGTCGACGATCTCGAGCTCCGCGTAGTACGTGTCGGCCTCGTCGGCGAACGCGTGGTCGGCGCGCTCGATGTATGCGGATCGCTTGCCGCACACGACGAGTCCGATGTCGAGGTGCTGCAGGCGGCGGACGCGTTCGATGACGGATGCCGCGAATGCGGGATCCATGGCGTCGGAACTCACCTCGACACCGTCCCGCACCACGTACGCGCCGTTTTCGGCGATGTAGTCGACATCCACGGGGGCCTCGGCGAACTGCCGCTGCAGGGTCGCGAGCTGGCGACCGCTCGCCGGAGCGAAGGCGATCCCGCGGTCGCGCAGGCGGGGCAGGAGCTGCCAGAGCGCGTCGGGGATGCGCCCGTCGGCGTCGAGGAGGGTGCCGTCCATGTCGACGGCGATGAGGCGGATGTCGGGGGTCGTCACCGTTCCATCCTCGCCGACCCGCCGGCGTGGCGGAGGAGATCGGCCTCCGAGAGGGCGGGATGCCGCGACACCACCTCCGACACGCAGATCCCCTCCACAGCATCCCGGCCCCGCACCCCCGCACCCCGCCACCTGCGCCACCTGCGCCATCCCGCACCATCCCGCGGGGGTTATCCCGAACGGGAGTCTCCGGCCCCCTCCCCTGTGCCGGCCCCGGCACAGTCCTACCGTGGAGTCATGACCACAGCCGCCGCCCCTCCCGCCCCGCCCTCTCGCGCCCTGCGGGTGCTGCGCCCCCTCGCCGCACTGGCCCAGCTCGCCGCAATCGGGGTGGCGGGGACCGCCGTCTTCACCACGCTCGTGACGCTCCTGACGACGGGGGTCGGCCTGGCCCCGGTGATCGGGCTCGGTCTGCCTCTCCTCCTCGCGTTCGTCTACGGCCTCTGGCTCACCGGGTGGCTCGAGTACGCGCGGGTCGAGGGGCTCTACGACCTGGGACTCCCCTCGCTGGCTCCGCGCTCGAGCGGGCGTGCCGGGTTCGGCGGCTGGCTCCGCACCGTCTGGCTGCAGTTCATCGACGGTCGGATGTGGCGCGGGGTCGCCCACGCCGCGATCTCCACGGTCCTCGGCCTCGTCGCCCTCTCGCTCGTCGGCGTGCTCGCCTCGGGTGTCGCGCTGCTGTTCGCACCGCTCTACGCCACGGGAGAGGTCGCCGTCGCGCAGAGCTGGTTCCGCGTCCCCGTCGATGCCGCCGTGCTCGTCGGCGTCTTCGCAGTGCTCGTCCCCGCGGCCCTCCTCGTCGGCATCGCTCTGCTGCACGGCATCCTCGTGCGGGCGATCCTCGTCCCGTCCCGCGAAGCGCAGCTCGAGGAGGCCGCCCGCACGGCGGGCGTCCAGCGCGAGGGCGCCGTTCGGGCGAGCGAGCTCGAGCGCACCCGCATCGAACGCGACCTCCACGACGGCGTCCAGCCGCGGCTCGTGTCGGTCGGCATGACCTTGGGGCTGGCGCAGCAGAAGATCGACGACGACCCGGATGCCGCGAAGGCCCTCCTCGCCGAGGCGCACACCTCGACCAAGGCCGCCATCACCGAGCTGCGGCAGCTGGCCCGCGGCATCCACGCCTCCGTGCTCGACGACCGCGGGCTCGATGCCGCCCTGTCGGCTCTCGCCGCGCGCTCCCACGTGCCCGTGAGTCTCGACGTCCGCGTCGACGCGAGGTGCAGCCGCACGGCCGAGGCCGCCGTCTACTTCGCGATCGCCGAGTCGCTGACGAACGCCGCCAAGCACTCCCGCGCCGCCGAGTGCCGCGTCGTCGTCCGCCACCGCGACGACCACACGCTCTGGGCCCGCGTCGAGGACAACGGCGTCGGCGGGGCGCGCGTCATCGCCGGCGGCGGGCTCGACGGCATCCGCAATCGCATCACCGCCGCGGGCGGCACGACCCGCCTCGACAGCCCGGCCGGCGGCCCGACCGCCCTGGAGGTGAGCGTCCCATGCGCATCCTGATCTGCGAGGACTCAACGCTGCTGCGCGAAGGGCTCGTGCGACTGCTGGCCGACGCCGGTCACGAGATCGTCGCAGCCCTCGCCGACGCCGACGGCATCGGCCGGGCGGTGACCGACACCGCGCCCGACCTCTGCATCCTCGACGTCCGCCTGCCGCCGACCTTCACCGACGAGGGCATCCGCGCCGCCCTCGCACTCCGCACCGACAACCCCGCGCTGCCGATCCTCGTGCTCAGCCAGTACGTCGAGGAGCGCTACGCCAGCGATCTCATCACCTCGCACGGCGCGGCCCTCGGGTACCTGCTGAAGGATCGGGTCGCCGACGTGGGCGAGTTCGTCGACACGGTCGCCCGCATCGGGGCCGGCGCGACGGTTCTGGATCCGGAGGTCGTCGCCCAGCTGCTGACGCGCCGCTCGCGTGACGAGCGGCTCTCGCGGCTCGGCGAGCGCGAGCGGACCGTGCTCGCGCTGATCGCCGAGGGCCGGAGCAACCAGGCGATCGCCGCCGCGATGTTCCTCAGCGAGGCGAGCGTCGAGAAGTACATCACCTCGCTCTTCCAGAAACTCGACCTCGAGCAGGACGAGCACGGCAACCGCCGCGTGCTCGCCGCGCTCGTCCACCTCGAACACGGCGGCTCGCAGCCGCAGAACGGAGCAGTCCGATGAGCACCGCAGCGACCCCTGATACGACCCCTCGTACGACCCCGGCCCCTCACCCGGCCCCGCCCACCCGGCGGCCGCCCGGCGCTCGCGCCATCGCGATCCTCACCGCCGCCGCGGGTGCCGCGATCATCGCCGTCACCCTCGGCACGAGCGCCGCGGCGACCGCCGTGAGCGGTTCGGTCGAGACCGCCGTGCTGACCGCGCAGACCCGCGGGGTCTCGGCGCTCGAGGTCGACAGCTCGGCCGCCGACGTCGAGGTCTCCTTCGCCGCCGTCGACGAGGCGACGCTGACCATCACCGGGGCCGGTGGCTCCGACGGCTGGGGGATGACGCGCGACGGAGACCGTCTCGTCGTCGACTCCGACCGGGACTGGTGGAGCGGCTGGAAGCTCTGGGGCGACACGTCGCGAGCGACCCTCGTGCTGCCCGATCGCCTCACCGGTCTCGACGCCGACCTGCGGGTCGGCGCGGGTGCGATGCGGATCGCCGGCGACTTCGGCGCCCTGGATCTGACGGTGGACGCCGGGTCTCTCGACGCCGCCGGGACCGCGACGGCGCTCGACACGACGGTTTCGGCCGGGCGCGCCGATGTCCAGCTCGACGGGGTGCAGCGCGCGATCGTCGAGGTCAGCGCCGGACGCGTCACGGGCTCGCTCACCGGGTCGGCCCCGAGCACCGTCTCGGTGTCCGCCGAAGCCGGCGGCATCGATCTCGCGCTGCCGACGGGCCCCTACGCCGTCGTGGCGACGACGGAAGCCGGCAGCTTCGACAATCGCCTGACGGAGGATGCGGCATCCGCTGCCCGTGTCGAGGTCCGCGTCTCGGCCGGCTCGGTGGTGCTGCGCGAGTCGCGCTGACGCCGGGCGGGCGATCCTGGAAGGCTCCTATGCACCGCTGATGAACCGCCGATTCCGATTGCGCCCCGTTATCTGTCCGTTATAACTTCTTCTCAACGCAGTTCCCCCCAACTGCGTGGTGTGATTCTCTGGTGCAAGGGATGACAGGGCCGGTCGGCGTTTCTGAGTCGACCGGCCCTTTCCCGTCCCCCCGTACGCTGGGGGCGTGTCCGAGTTCCGCGGCCATGTGCCCGGCACACGCGCCTATCGCCGCCTGATCGCCGGGCTCTTCTTCGCGGGCGTGGCGACCTTCGCACAGCTCTACTCGCCGCAGGCCGTCCTCCCCTTCGTCGCCGAAGAGTTCGGCGCGGCGCCGGCGACCGCGGCCCTCGCCGTATCGGCCTCGACGCTCGGCCTCGCCGCGGCCGTCATCCCCTGGTCGGTGGTGGCCGATCGCCTCGGCCGGGTGCCGGCGATGGCCGTCGGCATCATCGCCGCCACCGCGTTCGGGTTGCTCGCCCCGTTCGCCCCGACCCTGCCGCTTCTCCTCGGCGCCCGTCTCCTCGAGGGCATCGCGCTGGGCGCCGTCCCCGCGATCGCCCTCGCCTACCTCGCAGAAGAGGTGGACGCCGCAGCCACCGCCGCGGCCGCCGGCAGCTACATCGCCGGCACGACGATCGGCGGACTGCTGGGCCGGATCGTCGCGGGACCGTTCGGCGACGTCGGCGCCTGGCGAGGCGGGGTCTTCGCCGTCGCGGTCGTGTGCGCGGCATCCGCGGCACTGTTCCTCGTGCTGACACCCGCCGCGCGGGGCTTCACGCCCCATCGCCTCCGCAACCCGCAGGCGCCGGGCTCGTCACCGAGCCTGCTCGCCCGCCTGGGCGCCAACCTCCGCGACGGGCGCCAGCTCGCGCTCTACGCGCAGGGATTCCTCCTCATGGGCGGCTTCGTCGCCGTCTACAACTTCCTCGGCTTCTCCCTCTCCGCCCCGCCCTACCTGCTGCCGCTCTGGCTCGTGAGCCTGCTCTTCCTCGCCTACCTGGCCGGCACGATCACGTCGCCCGGGGCGGGGGCGCTGGCCGGTCGCTTCGGACGCCGCCCGGTGCTGCTCGGCGCTCTCGGTGTGATGGCCGGCGGCACGGCCCTGACCCTCGTCCCGACCGTCGCGACGATCGTCATCGGCCTGCTCGTGCTGACGGCGGGCTTCTTCGCCGCGCACGCGATCGCGTCGGGCTGGGCGCCGGTCATCGCCGGAACCGCGGGCCGGGCGCAGGGGGCGTCGCTGTACTACCTCGGCTACTACGGCGGATCGAGCCTGTTCGGCTGGTCGCTGGGATACGCGTTCGACGGTCTCGGCTGGACCGGAGTCGCGGGGAGCGTGCTCGTCCTCATCGCGCTCGCGACGATCGCCGCGCTCGTCGGACTGCCGGCACGATCGACGGCGTAGCCAGCGGCCGGAGGCGACCCGCCTCGGGTCACACCGGCGGAATGCGTCCGGGGAGGGGGCTGTCGACGGCCGCGTCGGTCGTCGAGCGGACCGCGGCCTCGGGTGCCGGTTCCGCGGCATCCGGCGCCGCGTCCTCACCCGCCGCCTGCGGTTCGGGCGGCGGCGCGTCGGCGTAGGCCTGCGAGAGGCGCCGGTACTGCGGCGAGGCGAACGCGACCGCGACGAGCACGAGGAGCAGCGAGCTCGCGACGACGAACGCGAGGGCGATGCCGCGCGCCTCGCCCGGTCCGAGCAGCCAGCCGAGGCTGCGCTGCCCCGCATCGGTCTGCATGAACGGGATGAGCCAGAACTGCGCGACCGGCCCGATGAGATAGGCCGACACGGGTGCGGCCGCCGATTCCACCGATGCGGCGAAGCCGAACACGCGCCCCTGGGTCTCGAACGGGACGACCCGCTGGATGACGGTCTGCTCGGCGGCCTCGGCGATAGGCATGATCATCATGAAGACGAAGATCCCGAGGGCGTACAGCCACCACCACTCGCGCAGCGCGAAGACGATGCCGAGGATCGCGATTCCGACGTTGACCATCAGCAGGGTGCGCACGGGGTTGCGACCGAGTCCGCGAGCGGCGACGATCGCACCGCCGGCGATGAATCCCGTGCCGGTGACCGCGAGCACGACGCCCCAGATCTCCACGCTGAACAACGTCAATCCGTAGGGGTCCATGAGCGCCATGAAGACGCCGCCCACCAGGTTGTTGATCGTCGTGAAGACGATCAGCGCGAGCAGCCCGGGCACCCGGCGGATCGTCGTGAGGACACCGCGGAACGTGAACGACGGCATCGCCGCGTCGCCGGCCCGGACCAGCCGGGGCTCGGGGATCGACACGAACACGAGGTGCGCGAGCGCGATCGCCGTCGCGACGACCGCGATGATGACCGTCCATCCCATGCCGAGAAGCCCGACCGACAGCCCGGAGAAGACGCTCGTCACCATGAAGGCGACACCCTGCACGGTGCCGACCAGTCCGTTCGCCCGGTCGCGGCGGTCGCCCGGCACGAGGAGGGTGACCGTCGTCGACAGCGCGATGTTCCGGAGGTTCTCGACGACCCCGCCGACGAGGATGAGGCCCGCGAACGCCCAGAACCAGGGCCGCCCCCAGTCGATGAGGGTCGACTCCGGGAAGGCGAGGTAGACGGCACCGGCGCCGAGGTAGGTGCTCAGGGTGATGATGCTCGAGAGCATCATCACCGCCTTCTTCTTCATGTGGTCGACGAGCGCCCCGAAGAGGATGCCGAAGACCGCCACCAGCAGCATGTACGAGCCGCCGATGATCGACGTCGCGAGGACGTTCTTCGTCTCGAGGTAGGCCCAGAACGTCAGCGCGAACCAGAGGAAGCTCGAGGTCACGTTGGCCACGAGGGTGTTGCCGAGCACCTGGAGGAACGCGCGCATCCGAGTGCGCTGCTCGGCGGTGAGCGGGACGGTCATGCAGCGAAGCGTAGACCTCGCCGCCGACACGCAGAAGACCGGGCTGCGCGGCGACGGTCAGCCGCGGATCGACGGGTCGGGGACCGACCACTTCTGGGCCGTCTGCATCATCCAGAACACGACGAACAGCACCAGCGCGGCGACCTCGCCCGCGAGGATCACCGGCAGACCGGCCATCACGCCCAGGACGAACGTCGCCGCGAGATCCACCAGCAGCGCCGCTGCCACGACGAGGTACCCGACGCGCATCCGGCGGCACGGCGGGTGCTCGGGCGAGGGACGCAGCGCCTCGGCGAGCGCGGTGACGGCGATGAGGGCGAAGAACGCGACGGCGGCGACGACGTGCGCCGAGCCGACGATCGCGGCGGGCGCGAGGGTCCAGAGCAGGGCGAGGGCGACGAGCACGACGACCGCGGTCGCGAGCGTCGGGGCCGCCGTCCGGAGCGGCACGTCGCCGCGGATGCCGAGGACGATCCCGATCACGACGACCAGCGCCGTCATGACGAGATAGGTGAGCAGGGCGTTGTCGAGGTCGTCGGCGAACGGTGCGGGAACGCACGCGCCCGCGCACGCGGGGTCGAGGCCCGGCACCTCCCCCGCCGAGATCGGGGTCGGGATGATGGCGACGAGCGGCGCGAGGAGTGCGGCGACATCCAGCAGCACGCGCTGCGGACCGCGGCCCGAGAGGGCCAGCAGGCAGGCCGCCGCCGCGACGAGGGCGGCGGAGAAGACGGTGCGGGCCGGCGTGTAGAAGTAGTGGCTCACGCTCGGGAGCACACCGGCATCCGGCACCGCGAGGGCGACGGCTATCAGAAGCGCGATCGGTGCTCCGGCGAGCGCGAGCCGCAGATAGCGGTAGGTGCGCTGCGAGGTCGATACGGCAGCCACGACGACAGGCTAACCGCGCGGATCGCGGGTGCGCCGCATCCGTTCCCGTGTCACCGTGCGCAGAACGCGGGATCGACGGAGAACGGATGCGGCGACGCGGCGCTGCGGCCGCTGCGCGTCAGGAGATCGCGGCGATCTCGTTCGGCACGTGCGGGAGCTTCACCGTCTGAGCGATCTCACCTGTCGTGAGGTCGACGGCGACGATCTCGCTGTCGGCGGGGTTCGTCACGTAGGCGATGTCGCCGGCGACCTTGACGGCCGGGTGCGCCGCCTGCCATTCGGCCGGCCCCTCCCACGCGTCGATGACGGGGAGCGACTTCGTGATCGATCCGTCGGCCGGGTCGATCCAGTGCAGCGAGCCGTCGGTTCCGATGAGCACCGCCTCGCCGGCGGGCCCGCGCGCGACGCCCCGGAAGGTGTACTCGACGCCCGCCGGGAGCGCGACCTTTTCGAGCGTCTTGCTCGCGGTGTCCACCAGCGCGATGTTGCGCAGCAGGTAGCCCTCCGCATCGGGGTCGTCCTTGTAGTCCATGACCACGAGCGGGCTCTCCTCGGAGACGTAGGCGTTGCCGATGCGGCCGTACGCGTCGGGTGACGTCACCTTGGTGATCTCGCCGCCGTCGTAGATCAGCGCGCCGTTCTCGCAGCCGAACACGACGCGCTCGCCCTCGGCCGTCCCTTCGCCGTGCACGCCGGGGCAGTCGGCGTTCGTCGCGATCTCGGTGCGATCGGCGTCGAGCACGCGGATGCCGGTGCGTCCGGCCTCCCCGCCGACGGTCGTCAGCAGCGTGCCGTCCTCGAGCTCGACCGAGACGCCGTGGTGCGCCTCGACGCCCGGGATGACCTCGGACTCGGGGAGGGAACCGTCGAGCGACGCCAGCTCGGCCGTGTCGAAGATCGTCGTGTCGCTCGTCGCGTCGTCGTAGAGCACGGTGGTGTCGCCGTGGACGACGACGTGCCCGGCCGTCGCGGCGGGGACGACCAGATCGGTGAGTTCCGGCTGCCGGACATCGAGCAGCTGGAAGCCGGCGGACGTCGTCACCATGATGTGGCGGCCGTCGCCGGCGGAATTCAGCCGGATGAAGTCCTCGGAGTCGAAGTCGCCGAGGACCTCGAGCTCGTCGCCGCCGAGCACGAGGACCCCGCCCTCGTAGCCGATCGCGACGCGGGCGCCGTCGACCGAAGCGGTCTCGGCCGCGGCGTCGCCGGAGGGGCTGGTGCTCGCTCCCCCCGGAGCGGCGGTCGACGAGCAGCCCGCGAGCGCCAGGGCGGCGACGCCGACCAGGGCGCTGATGCGCACAGTTCTGTTCATGTGGTGTGTTTCCTTTCCAGGGAAATGCCTCATCGGGTGAGGCCGTCGGTGATGCGCCGGAGGTTCTCGCGCATCATGTCGAGGTAGGTGTCGCCCGGCTGTCCCGTCGGGGCGAGCGATTCGGTGAGGAGCGGCACGACCGTAACGTCGCGTCCGGCCTCGTCGGCGAGAACGCGCATGAGCCGGTCGGGCTGGGAGGAGTCGGCGAAGATCGTCCGCACGCCGGCGTCGTCGATCGCGTCGACGAGCTCCTGCAGGTCGGAGGCGCTGGGAGCGGCGAGGGTCGTCCCCCCGGGCACGGCGGCACCGAGGATGCGGATGTCGTAGCGACGGGCGAGATAGCCGAAGACGTGGTGATTCGTCACGAGAGCGCGGTGCTCGGCCGGGATGGCGCCGAGACCGGCCGCCAGGTCGGCGTCGAGCGTCTCGAGCTCGGCGCGGTAGGCGGCCGCGGCATCCGTCACGATCGAACCGTCGTCCGCCAGCCCGGCGAGCACGGGCACGAGCGCGTCGACGACACGGACGGTCTGCGTCGGGTCGGTCCAGAAGTGCGGGTCGACCGCGTCGGAGTCGAGGTAGCCGAGGGTCTCGACGTGGTCGCCGGCGACGAACTGCGGCGCGCCGTCCTCGGCGGAGGCGTCGACGTGGTGCTGCACTCCCTCCTCGAGGCCGAGTCCGTTCGAGACGACCAGATCCGCGCTGCGCAGAACGGCGGCATCCTGAGCCGAAAGCTCGAACGAATGCGGATCCGCGTCGGGCGGCATGAACGTGATGACCTCGAGCTCGTCGCCGGCGAGGGTTTCGACGATGTCGCCCAGGATGTTGGTCGTGACGACCACCGTCGGACGATCGCCCGCCGCTGCGGCGCAGCCGACGAGCGAGAGGACGCCGGCGGCGGCGAGCGCGAAGCCGAGGACGGCGCGCCTCATCGGCCCGTCTCCGTGACGAGCACCGGCGCGTGGTCGGTGCTGAACGTGCGCGCGACACGGGCGCCGTCGGCGGGGTCGAGCTCGAAGAGCGCCCGCTCGGACGGCCCGCCCAGGTAGGTGCGGCGCTGGTCGACGACGAGGTCGACGCCGCTCGCGAGTGCGGGGTCGGCGAGGGATGCCGCGACCAGCGGCGCGGTGCGGGCGAGCTGCGCGCCCGTCGCCCCCGACAGGACGATCACCGATCCGTCGGCCGCGAGCGCCACGACGGTCTCATCGGCGTCGTCGACGGCGCTCACCCGGACGATCGGCTCGCCCGCGTCATGAGAAGTCCACACGCGCTCGCGGGTGTCGAGCAGCCAGAACGCCGACGAATCGGTGCGTCCGGCCACGGTGGGACGGCCCTCCCGGGCTGCGAACGAGAGCGCGCGGCCGGGACCGCCCGGCGGGTACGGGATCCGCTCGAAGGCCGTGTGCGCGGCATCCGTCGCGGCGGCGTTCGTGACAGCCGCGTTCGCGACGGCGAGGACGGCGCCGTCGGCGCACCCGACCACGACCCCGACGTTCGTGGCGATCGAACCGGCCGGGTCGTCGCACGGGATGGTCTCGAGGGCGTCGCCCGTCGCGTCGACGTGACGGAGCTCGTCGGCCGAGGGGTCGGCGATGAGCGCTCCGCCGGGCAGCGGGACGACGAATGCGCCCGGCGCGTCGAGGGCGAGTCGGAAGCTCTCGACGATCTCGCCCTCCTTCAGCGCTTCGAAGTCCAGCAGCACGGCCTCGCCGCCGAGCCCGCCGCCCTCGAAGAAGACCCCCGCGCCGAGGTCGCTCGTGACGGTGCGCGGAACGCCGGTGCCCTCGAGCTCGCCGAGGAGCCGGGCCGGCGCCTCGTAGTAGTGGAAGTGGTCGATGTGGTTCCAGGTCCAGACGCCGCTGTCGACGATCGAGACCTCGCCGTCGCGCCCCGCGAAGAGGAACCGCCCCTCGCTGTCGAGGGTGTCGGCCGGGGCGATCCGGCCGAGGACCTCGGACTGCTCGTCGATCAGGTCGAGGTGATGGATGTCGCCGTCGGCGGCGATGCTCGTCAGGTGCAGCGCGGGCTCCGCGAGCTCGCGCGCGCCGGCGATCGCGCCGTGCCCGTCGCCGAGCGCTTCGCCCTCGGACGTCGAGGCCGGGTCGGCAGTCGCGGCGGGTCCACCGGGGGCGGCCTGGCAGCCGGCGAGCAGGGCGGCGCCGGCCGTCAGCGCGAGGAGGAAGAGCGGGGCACGAGAAGTCATGCGGTCCTTTCCGGGAAGGTCGGGAGGGTCGGGAGGGCGTCGGCGTGCGGTCTGCGGAGCGCACCGAGGAGGGCGTGGATGCCGGTCGAGACGGCGCCCGAGCAGATCGCGGTGAACGCGACGGTGGCACCGGCCGCGGTCGCGAGGTGCCACGACAGCAGCAGGCCGGCGGCGACCGAGACGATGCCGATCGCGGCGGCCAGGACCATCGTCGGAACGATCCGCCGCGTCCAGCGCCCGGCGGCGACGGCGGGTCCGAGCAGCATCCCGACGACCAGGAGCGATCCGACCGCCTGATACGCCGAGACGACCGCGAGGGTGACGAGCCCGACCAGGACGACGTGGGCGGCGCGGGGACGCAGCCCCAGGAGCTGCGCCTGCCGCGGGTCGACGGTGAGCGCGACGAAGGCCCGGTGCCCCAGGGCGGCCACGACGAGGGTGACCGCGAGCGCGACGCCGAGGGCGAGCAGATCGCCCGCGCCGATGGCGAGGATGTCGCCGAAGAGGATGGCGGAGGCGTCTGTGGCGAAGCTCCGCGACGCGGAGATCACGATGATGCCGAGCGAGAGGCTCGCGACGAAGAGCAGTCCGATGCTCGTGTCGGCCGAGAGGCGGCCGCGCCGCTGCAGCACGCCGACCCCGATCGACATGGCCGCGGCGCTGACGGCCGCACCCGCCATCGGCGGGAATCCGACCAGTGTCGCGACGGCGACGCCGGGCAGCATGCCGTGCGCCATCGCCTCGCCGAGGAACGCCATGCCGCGGAGGACGACCCAGGTTCCGACCACGCCGCAGACGACCGCCACGAGGGCGCCGCCGAGCAGGGCGCGCTGCACGAAGGCGACGGCGAACGGATCGAGAAGGAGGGACACGATCGACGACTGTACATGAAATTGAGAACGGTTTTCATTTGCAACAATGGAGCCATGCCCCGTTCGCCCGCAGCCCCCGGACGCCCCGACACCGTGCTCGCTCTGAGTGCCGTCCGGGTGTCATACGACGGCCACGAAGCGCTCCGCGGCGTCGACCTCGACGTCGTGCGCGGCGAGCTGCTCGGCATCGTCGGAGCGAACGGATCGGGCAAGTCGACTCTCCTGTCGGTCGCCGCCGGCCTGCTCGCGCCGACGTCGGGAACGGCGGTCCGCGCCGCCGGCGCGCGTGTCGGCCTCGTGCCGCAGTCCACCGCCGACGACGCCCGGCTGCCCCTGACCGTGGGCGACCTCGTGACGATGGGCCGGTGGCGCGAGCGCGGCCCGTTCCTGCCGCTGCGACGGACCGACCGCGTCCGCGTCGCCGAGGCGATCGAGACCGTCGGACTCGGGGGCCTCGCCCGCCGCCCGCTCGCCGCCCTGTCGGGCGGTCAGCGACAGCGCGCGCATCTCGCGCAGGCACTGGCCCAGGACGCGGACCTGCTGCTGCTCGACGAGCCCATGAGCGGGCTCGACGCGGTATCCCGCGACGCCGTCGCGTCCGCCCTCGCCGCCGTCGCCGCGACGGGGGTCGCCGTCGTCGCGGTGACGCACGACCTCGGCGAACTGGGAGCCGTCGATGCCGTCTGCCGACTCGCCGACGGCCGTGTGGTGGAGCGTTCGGGGCGCCGTGTGTCGAGCCGCGTGGACGAGGATGCGGCGGCGCGGCTACCGTGAGAGCGTGACCGCTGCTCCCATCGATGCCACCACCACCGCCGCCTGGAACGACCTCGAGTCGCTGAAGAACGGCTTCACCCCCGACCTGCGCGGCTGGTTCGACGGCGATCCGGGTCGCGTCGAGCGGCTGAGCCTGCCGCTGGCCGACCTTCACGTCGACCTGTCGAAGAACCTCGTCACCGACGAGATCGTCGCCGCCCTCGTGCGCCTGGCCGAGCAGACCGGCGTCGCCGAGCGTTACGCCGCGATGCTCTCGGGCGAGCACATCAACACCACCGAGGACCGCGCGGTGCTGCACACGGCCCTGCGCCGTCCCGCCGGCGCGGAGCCCGCGCTCGTCGTGGACGGTCAGGAGATCGACACCGACGTCCAGGCCGTGCTCGAGAACATGTCGGCCTTCGCCGAGCGCGTGCGCTCGGGCGAGTGGACCGGCATCACCGGCAAGAAGGTCACGCACGTCGTCAACATCGGCATCGGCGGCTCCGACCTGGGCCCGGTCATGATCTCCGAGGCCCTCCGGCCCTACGCGACAGCGGGTATCCAGGCGCGGTTCGTGTCGAACATCGACCCGTTCGACATCGCCGACAAGACCTCGGACCTCGACCCCGAGACGACGTTGTTCATCGTGGCGTCGAAGACCTTCACCACCCTCGAGACGCTCACCAACGCCCGCCTCGCCCGCGACTGGCTGTGGGCCGGTCTCCAGAGCGCCGGTGCGATCGATGACACCGAAGCGAAGAAGACGGATGCCGTCGCGCACCACTTCGTCGCCGTCTCGACCGCCCTCGACAAGGTCGAGGCCTTCGGCATCGACCCCGCCAACGCGTTCGGCTTCTGGGACTGGGTGGGCGGCCGCTACTCGGTCGACTCGGCGATCGGACTCTCGCTCGTCATCGAGCTCGGCCCCGAGGCGTTCCGCGACCTGCTCGCCGGCTTCCACGCCGTCGACGAGCACGTGACATCCACCCCGCTCGAGAAGAACGTGCCCGTCCTCATGGGACTTCTGAACGTCTGGTACACGAACTTCCTCGGCGCCCAGACGCACGCCGTGCTCCCCTACGCGCAGCAGCTGCACCGCTTCGCGGCCTACCTGCAGCAGCTCACCATGGAATCGAACGGCAAGTCGGTCCGCTGGGACGGCACCCCCGTCACCTCCGACACCGGCGAGGTCTTCTGGGGCGAGCCCGGCACCAACGGGCAGCACGCGTTCTACCAGCTCATCCACCAGGGCACGCGGCTTATCCCCGCCGACTTCATCGCCTTCGTGAACCCGGCCCACCCGCTCACCGACGGCGGCCGCGACGTGCACGGGCTGTTCCTGGCGAACTTCCTCGCGCAGACGAAGGCGCTCGCGTTCGGCAAGACCGCCGAGGAGGTCGAGGCCGAGGGCACGACCGGCGCGCTCGTCGCCGCCCGCACGTTCGCGGGGAACCGCCCGACGACGTCGATCTTCGCGCCCGCCCTGACCCCGAAGGTGCTCGGCGAGCTCATCGCGCTGTACGAGCACATCACCTTCACGCAGGGCACGATCTGGGGCATCAACTCCTTCGACCAGTGGGGCGTCGAGCTGGGCAAGCAGCTCGCCCTGCAGATCGCACCCGCGATCGAGGGCGACGCCGCGGCCCTCGCGTCGCAGGACGCCTCGACCCGGGCCCTCCTCGCCTACTACCGCACCCACCGCCACTCCTGACCCCCTTTCTCTCTCCCCGTCGACTCGCCAGAGAACGCGGATGCCGGGGCACCGGCATCCGCAGTTCTTGGCGAGTCGACGGGTGAGGGGCGGCGTCAGGAGGGAGGCGTCAGGGTGTGCATGCGCTCGCCGGCGGCATTGAAGATGCTGATGACCTCGGCGGGGCGCGTGCCGACCGCGCTGATGGAATGCGGAACGCGGGTGTCGAACTCCGCCGCCTCGCCCCGCGAGAGGGTGAGCTCCTGGTCGCCGAGAACAAGCCGGATGCGGCCGCTCAGCACGAAGAACCACTCGAAGCCGTCGTGGACCCGCGGCGTAGGTGCCGCATCCGACGGCGGGAACGTCACCTTGTAGGTCTGGACGGGTGAACTCTCACGCGTCAGCGGCGCGACGACATGGCCGTGTCGCGTCGTCGTGGGCCGACGCACCCGAGGATCGGGTTGCTCGGCGGGTACGAGGTCGTCGATGCGGATGCCGAGCTGCCGCGTGAGCGGCACGAGAAGCTCGAGGCTCGCCTGACGCTTGCCCGACTCGAGCCGCGAGAGCGTGCTCGTCGACATGCCGGCCCGCTCCGCGAGCTCGTCGAGAGTGAGCCCGCGCTCCCGTCTCGCCGCACGCAGGCGCGGGCCGATCTGATCCAATCCGGTCATGCTTCCAGTTTGCCATTTCCGCAAACCCGTTTGCTGATAGTCGTTTTCACGACGGATGCTGGTCGGCATGCAGAACTTCGATCATGACGTCGTCATCGTCGGCGCGGGACCTGCGGGGCTCAGCGCCGCTCAGATGCTCGGGCGTGCCCGCCGCCGCACGCTCGTCCTCGACTCCGACAGCCCGCGCAATCGATTCGCCGAGCACATGCACGCCGTCGTGGGCTTCGACGGGATCTCGTCCGCGGAGCTCCGACGGCGCGGGCGCGAGGAGGCGGAACGCTACGGCGTCGCCTTCCGTGCGGCGCGCGTCGAATCGGTGAGCGAGACCGACGGCGGCCTGGAGGTCGTCCTCGGCGGTGACGCGGAGCGGATCACGACGCGCGCCCTTCTCATCGCCACCGGGGTCGCCGACCGACTGCCCGACGCTCCGGGCCTCGCCGAGCGGTGGGGCCGGACCGTGCTGCACTGCCCCTACTGCCACGGCTGGGAGGTGCGCGATCGACGCATCGGCGTACTGGCGACGTCGCCGATGAGCCTGCACCAGATCGAGCTCCTACGACAGTGGACCCCCGAGGTCGTCGCCTTCACAGCCGCGGTGGGCGAGCTCGGCGACGACGTCGACGAGCGGCTCCGCGCCCGCGGCATCCGCATCGTCACGTCGCCCGTCGTCGCCGTCACCGGTCCGGACGATGCGGCGGATGTCGCCCACGACGCCGCCATCGGGGCCGTGGTGACCGCTGACGGTCAGCACATCGCGATCGACGCGATCTTCACCGGCGGACGCCTCGAGCCGCACGACGGCTTCGTCGCCGACCTCGACCTCGCTCGCGCCGACGGGCCGGCCGGGTCGTTCATCGCGGTGGATGCCGCCGGCACCACCAGCCACCCGAGAGTCTGGGCCGCCGGAAACGTCGTCGCCCCGATGGCGAACGTGCCGCTGTCGATGGGCGCCGGGTCGATGGCGGGGGCCGCCGTGAACGGAGCGCTCGTCGCGCTCGATGCCGCAGCCGCGGTCGAGCGGCGTCGAGGCCACGCCGCCGACTGGGAGGCCCGATACGCCGAGACCGACCGGGTCTGGTCGGGACGGGTGAACGAGACGACGTCGGCGATCATCGCCGAACTAGAGGCGGCGGGCTCCGTCACCCCGACGACCGCGCTCGATCTCGGCTGCGGCGAGGGCGGCGACGCGCTGTGGCTCGCCGCGCGCGGGTGGTCGGTGACCGGCGTCGATCTGTCCCCGACAGCGATATCGCGTGCCCAGGCCGCCGCCCGTGACGCTCAGCTCGACGCGACCTTCGTCGCGGGCGAGATCGACGCCGCGGAGCTCGATGAGTTCGACCTCGTGACGACGAGCTTCCTGCACTCGTGGGACCCGGAGTTCCCCCGCATCCCGCTCCTGCGCGCAGCCCTCCGGCATGTCGCCCCGGGAGGCCGACTGCTCGTGGTGTCGCACGCCGGCGGCCCGCCGCCCGAGGCGGGGGTCGATGAGGCGCAGGAGGGCGAGGCGCACGAGCACCCGCCGTTCCCGACACCGGCGGAGGAGCGCGCCGCCCTCGACCTCGATCCCGCCGTGTGGGTCGTCGAGCGCGAGGAGATCGTTGAGCGCCGAGAGGTCCGCGAGCGCCGAGAGGTCCGCGAGCGCCGAGAGGTCCGCGAGCGCCCCGCCGCCGCAGCATCCCGCCCCCCGCATCTGCTCGACGGCATCCTCCTGCTCCGCCGCCTGCCCTGACCCCGCGTCAGAACGTCGACTCGCCAGGATCTGCGGATGCCGGGGGCCCGGCATCCGCGATTCGTGGCGAGTCGACGCTCGGGGAGGGGGCTACTTCTCGACGACCAGGAGGGGGCTGCCCGCGGTCGTCGCGCCGAGGCCGACGGGGTCGACCGTGGCGAAGGCGTCGCCGTTGAGGACGATGACCGGGGTGATGAGCGGGTAGCCCGCCTTCTCGATCACGGCACGATCGAACGTCACGAGGGGCGTGCCCTGCTCGACACGGTCGCCGGCCTTGACGTGGACTTCGAAGCCCTCGCCCTTGAGGTTGACGGTGTCGATGCCGACGTGGATGAGCAGCTCCACCCCGTTGTCGAGCTCGAGCCCGAACGCGTGGCCGGTGGGCTGGGCCGCCGCGACGGTTCCCGCGCCGGGCGAGACGACGGTGCTCCCCGTCGGCTCGATCGCGACACCGGGTCCCATGACGCCCCCGCCGAAGACGGGGTCGGGCACCTCCGAGAGCGCGACCGCCGTGCCGTCGATGGGCGATGCGATCTCGATCGCCGCCGACACCTCGTCGGTGGCGCCGGGCTCGTCGAGAGTCGCGGTCGCGGTCCCCTGCGCGGTCTGCGCGGGCGCCGCGGTCGACGAGCCCGCGGCCGCAGCCGCAGCGGGCGCTGCCGCAGCACCGGCAGAGGTCGCACCGGCCTTCGCCTCGGCCTTGTCCCGCTGCGCTTCGAACTCGGCACGCTGCTCGGGCGTGCGGTAGTCGCTGAAGATGACGAGCGCCATCGCCACGACGAAGGCCGCGAGCACCGCGATGCCGTAGAGCACGACCGAGTCGAAGGCCGGGATCGTCAGCAGCGACGTGAAGACGAACGCCTGCGTCTGGACGCCGCCGCCGATGCCGATGATCAGTCCGCCGACGAGGCAGCCCACCAGCATCCGGGGGTAGATGCGCTTGAACCGCAGGTGGATGCCGTAGAGCGACGGCTCCGAGATGCCGCCCAGGAGTCCTGCGGCGAGCGCCCCCGTCGCCGTCTGCCGCATCTGCTTGTCACGGGCGCGCCACGAGATCCACAGCACACCGGCGGTCGCGCCGAAGCAGGCGAAGTTCCAGGCGCCCATGGGTCCCTGAATGAAGTCGTAGCCGAGGGTCTGGATGTTCAGCAGCATGATCGCGTTGATCGGCCAGTGGAGGCCCAGCGGCACCATGAAGGGATAGGCCAGCGGGATGACGATCGCGAAGATGAACGGCGAGAAGTCGTTGATCGAGCTCAGCAGGTTCGCCAGTCCGGCACCGGCGTAGACGCCGATCGGGCCGATGAGGAACGCCGTCAGCGGGATCATGACGAGCATCGCCAGGAACGGCACGAAGATCAGCTGGATGTTCTCGGGGATGACCTTGCGGAGCCCCTTCCAGAGCAGCCCGAGGGCACCCGCCATGAGGAGCGGCGGGAAGACCTGCGAGCTGTAGTCGAAGATCGTCAGCGGCATCCCGAAGACCGGGACCGTGGTGATGTCGGAACCGAGGAACGTGATCTGCTGAGCACCCTCCGCGTCGCGGAGCCCGGTGAACTGCGGCAGCATCACGACGGCCATGATCGAGAAGCCCACCCACGGGTCGGCACCGACCTTCTTGGCCGCGTTGTAGGCGACCATGAGCGGCAGGAAGATGAAGACGCACTGCCACATCAGGTTGACGAACTGCCACGACGGCTCGAGCGTCACGCCCGGAGCGTTCCAGGCGGGGATGACGCCGAGGGTCGCCATGAGCGCCATGAACGTGATGAACAGCGACGCCCCGAGCAGTGCGCCGAGGATCGGACGGAACGAGTCCGACAGGAATTCGAAGAGGGAGTCGAGCCAGGCGACCTTGCCGCGGGGACCCTTCGCGCGCTCGCGCGCCTTGATCGAGTCCGCGTCGTCCTCGTCCACCGCACCACCGCCGGCACCGGCCATCGCCGGCAGCGCGTTGATGTCGTTGTAGACGTTCTGGACGGCGCCGCCGATGACCACCTGATAGCGGTCGCCGGCCTGCGGCACCGCTCCGAGGACACCCGGAATCGCCTCGACGGTCGCCTGGTCCACGTTCGCGGCATCCTTCAGCTGGAAGCGCAGCCGAGTCGCGCAGTGCGTGAGGCTCTCGATGTTTCCCGGGCCGCCGACGGCGTCGACGATGGATTCTGCGGGGCTGGTCGCCATGGCTCTTCTCCTGTCCCCCGGCTGGTGGCCGGGGTGCTCGCCCGGCACTCTACTCTGAGAGTTCGCCGGGAACGAGGGGTTGACCGGCGATGGTCAGACCACGTCCCCGTCCGCTCCCCCGTCGAATGTCCGAGCAGGCCGCGACGCGCGCCGAGCGCGGACCGCCTGGACGACGGCGTCGCCCACGACGAACGCGGCGAGCGTGGCACCGAGCAGGGGCAGCAGGAAGCCGATGCCGATCGCCACGGCGACGACGAGGGCGATCCCCCACAGCGGCGCCTGCGGCAGCGCCTCGGCGGGCGCCGATCCCGCGCGGCGCGACGGATCGCGGGTAGGCCGGCGCCTGATCCACATCGCGTAGCCGAGCACCACCATCACCGCGATGCCCGAGGCGACGACGAAGAGCACGATCTGATTGACGACCCCGAACATCGACCCCATATGGATGTCGATGGCCCACCGGGCGAGCTTCGCCATGAACGGGTGCTCGGCGAAGTCGACGCGATCCACGACGGCGAGGGTGTCGCCGTCGATCGCGACCGCGTCGACCTCCGTCGGGAAGCTCCGCTGGATCTCCTGCACGACCCAGGCCTGGCCCGCGCTCGCGGGAGGACGGATCTCGATGAGCCCGACGTTGACGTTCTCGGTCTGCGCGACGGCGAGCACCTCGTCGAAGGCATCGGGCGACACCGCCGCGGTCGGCGCCGACACGACGCCGTGGTCGGCATGGGGGTCGGCGCCGCCGGCATCCCCTCCGACGGTCGTCTCGAGCGACGGTGCCTGCCACGACAGCGCACTCCGCAACGCCGACACGTTCGCGCCGCCGTACGTCGACCAGGTGATGCCCGACGCCGACAGGAACAGCGCCCCGAGCACGAGCCACACACCGAGCGAGGTGTGCCAGCCGAACAGGCGCCGATACCCGGTCGCCCCGCGCCGGGGGCGGACGAGGTCGCGCTTGACGCGGGCCGTACGCAGGCGCGAGATCCATAGGCCGAGCCCGACGAGCACCACGACCCCGAGCCAGGATGCCGCGAGCTCGCTGTACAGGCGGCCCGGCTCGCCGAGGTTGAGGTTGCGGTGCAGGTCGCTCACCCACGTGCGCAGCGGAAGCGCGCCGCTCGTGCCGTACACGGTGAGGTCTCCGCGGATCTCACCGGTTCCGGGGTCGACGAACACGGCCCGGGTCTGACTCGGCCCGAGGCCGTCCTGCGCGAACATGACGCGGGTCGTGTCGCCCGGCGCCGGCGCGGGACGGACGGCGGCCAGCGCCGCCTCGTCGCCGATGTACTCCTCGGCGACCCGGACCTGATCACCGAGCGGGATCGTGCGATCGGGAACGGGAGCGCTGAGCTCGTGCGCGTAGACCACGCGCTCGAGCTGCGGGGTGATGACGTACAGCGCGCCGCTGACGGCGGCGACGAGGATGAACGGACCGACGAGGATGCCGGCGAAGAAGTGGATGCGCAGCAGCAGCGGAACGAACCACCGCCGGGCGGGCGGTGGTGCATGCTCAGCGGCGGTGGGCGGCGGCGTCGGGCGTGGGCGGGTGAGGGACATGTCGTCTCCGGATTCGTCGAGGGGGCCGCGCGCTGGAGGATCCGCGCGCACGACCGGGCACCCCGACGGGCGCCGGGGCGTCAGGAAGCGAACAGCGCCGGCGGACCGCGGAGAGCGGGCGCGGCGATGAGCGGCCGCGGATGCCGGGCGACGCGACCGCCGGAGCGCGGCCGTGCCGGTGCCGGCGGCATCGGCCGCGAGATGATGCCCCCGAGGACGGCGCGCAACCGGACGGCGATGCGGCGGGCCACGGCGAGAAGGGCGCTCACCAGGCGTTCCGCCCGGTGCAGGGCGGCGATGGTGATCACGGCAGCGGCGGCGTGCGCGAGCACCATGGCGAGATCCGGCGCGAGGTGTGCGGGCAGCGCAGACGCATCCGATCCGAGAGATGCCGGGAACGACATATGGCCCGCATGCCCTCCGCCGGCGGCGGGGGCGTCTCCCGCCGCCGCTCCGACAGCAGGAGCTGCGGGCATGATGCCGAGAGCGAAGACCACATGGAAGAGCGCCTGCGCGGCGACGACGGCCGCGCTCAGCCGGACGAGCGAGAGACGGCGTCCGACGAGCAGGAGGCTGGCGAGGAGCGACAGCGACCACGGCAGGACGACCCCGAGCACCGCGGGCGGATCGCCCCCGGCGGCGACGTGCGACATCAAAGCGACGAAGGTCGCCAGGGTCGCCGCGGCGCTCGCACGGAGCGCGCGATGCTGCCGGGCCTGGGTCATGGGAGGGGTGCGATGCGGATCTCAGACACCGACGCGGGCGAAGGCGTCCCGGCTGATCCCGTCCGCGAGCACGGTCTTCGCCCACTCACGGGCGGAGTGCAGCGAGTGGTCGCGGTAGTTGCCGCACTCCCGCGCCGACACGGCGGGCACGTCGGACTCGACGGCCTCGTCGGCGATGAATCGCAGGCTCCCGGTGAGCGCGACCACGACGTCGGCGACCGCCGGCTCGCCCCACATCAGCAGATGGAAGCCCGTGCGGCATCCGAACGGAGAGATGTCGATGACACCGTCGATGCGGTCGCGCAGGAGTCCCGCGAGCATGTGCTCGAGCGTGTGGATGCCGGCGGTCGGGATCTCGCCCGCGTTGGGCTGCACGAAGCGCACGTCGAAGTTCGTGATGGTGCCGCCGCCCGGGCCGTGCTCGATGCCGATACGGCGCACGTAGGGCGCGAGAACCGCCGTGTGGTCCAGGGTGAAGCTCTCGATCTCGGCCATGCGAACCTCCGCGGAACGGGTGGGGAGGCGCCGCTCGGGCGCCGTCGTCCTCGCCAGGTTAGCGGGGTCCGGCGGGGGTGCGGCGCGCGGTCGCTCTCAGGAAGCGTCCAGGACACGCCCGGGTGTCGTCCAGATTGAGGACGCAGACTCGGGGAGTTTTGTGCGTCTGCCCGAGACGCCCGCCGCCTTTCGCGGTGCAGTATCAGCGAAGGACCGCCCCTGCTCGTATGACTTCTCCGTCTTCCCTGCCCACACGCCGCGATCTCCGGCGCACCTCATCCACGGCGCGCCGCGTCGTCCGGCCCGCGGCGGTCACGCTCGGAGTCGCTCTCGGTCTCGCCGCGATGGTGGGGACGACGGCCTCGGCGGTCGTGCCCACGGCGGCTCCCGTCATGCAGCGCGCCGCGTTCGTGTCGGCCGCCGCATCCTCCGGCGCGCAGCCGCTCAGCTCGATCGAGCAGGCCGCCACCGATGCCGTCGCAGACGCGCAGAACGTCGTCACCGACGCCGCGACCACGACCGCGGACGTCTCGGCGTCCGCGCTCCCCATCGACGGCGAGACCCGCGTCGACACCACTGCGCTCCGGAGTCGCATCGCCGGACTCGACGACACGGACGTCATCCCGACGCTGCTGCTGCCCGACCTGACCGAGCGCCTCGCCGACGAGACCGAGAACGTCCGTGCGGCGACGGGTGACCTGCGCGGTCGCCTCGAGGCCGCGCAGGCGCAGAAGGCCGCCGAAGAGGAGGCGGCGCGCATCGCCGCCGAGGAGGCCGCCGCCGCCGAAGCCGCCGCAGCCGAGGAGGCGGCCGCCGCCGAGCGTGCGGCCGAGGAGCGCGCCGCTCAGCGTTCGTCCGGCTCGTCCGCGTCGTCGTCGGCACCCGTCTCGAGCGGTGCGCCCGCGGCATCCGGCGACAACTCGCCCGCCGGAGCGAAGTCGACCGCACGCTCGATGCTGGGCGGATACGGCTGGGGCGACGACCAGTTCAGCTGCCTCGAGTCGCTGTGGAACAAGGAGTCCGGCTGGAACTACCAGGCGTACAACAGCGGCAGCGGCGCCTTCGGCATTCCGCAGGCCCTGCCCGGCAGCAAGATGGCCAGCGCCGGCGGCGACTGGCAGACGAGCGCCGCGACCCAGATCAGTTGGGGCCTCGGCTACATCTCCGGCCGCTACGGGACTCCGTGCGGCGCATGGGGCCACTCGCAGTCCACGGGCTGGTACTGAGCCGCACCCGCACCCGCACCTCGACGCGCCCGAGCGCACGGTCCGCACCAGCGGAGACCGTGCGCTCGGGCGCGTTCGGCGTCAATCGTCGGACTGCGTCGCCAGCCGGTCCGCGTCGATGCTCGACACCTGCGCGGGGTCGACCTCATCGTCGAGGACCTCGTCGCCGTCGACATCTCGCGTGGCAGCCTCCGGCTCGTCGCCCTGGCCCGCAGCGGCGAAGACTCCGGGGGGAACGATCGGCAGATTGTTGTTCAGGCTCATGGTCGGTCATCCTTCCGTTCGCGTGGGTGCCCCACGGTAGGCGGTGCGGATGCCGCGGCGCCCCCTGTTGCCGATGTCGCCGCCCCGGTGTACGGGTGTTCCATGAACAGACTCGGCAACATCACGTTCTACGCGGACGACCCGCGCTCCCTCTCGCACTTCTGGGCCGACGTGTTCGGCTATCCCCGTCTGGAGTGGCCCGACGACATGCGGCAGCAGCAGCTCGCCGCCGGGCTCACCGACGAGGACCTCGACACGCGCGGCCTCGCGGAGGATCCCGAGGGACGCGGTCCTCGTCTGTACTTCCATCGCGCCGACGGGCGCAAGAGCGGTCGCAACCGACTGCACGTCGATGTCAGCGTCGCGCCCGCCGAGGGCGAGCACCGGGCCTCGGCCGCCGCGATCGACGCCGAGAAGGACCGGCTCGTCGCGCTCGGGGCCACGGCCGTTCGCCTCATCGAGCAGCAGTGGGGCGCGTGGCCCGAGCGCTACTGGCAGATGCAGGATCCGGAGGGGAACGAGTTCTGTCTGCAGTGACCCCCTGAGCGACAGACCGCAAGCCCTTCTCGGAAGGCGAGCGGCGGGTGTGCACTGGGGCGATGTCGTCGCTCCCGTTCTGGCTGCTCGTGCTTGTCTTCGCCGCGGCCGCCGCGGTCGTGTGGACCGCCGGCATCCAGCTGTCGAAGACGACCGACGTGCTCGACACGCGGTGGCGCATCGGCAGTGCGTTCGGCGGGCTCATCATCCTGGCGATCGCCACGAACCTTCCCGAGATCGCGATCACGGTCAGCGCGGCGGCGTCGGGCAATCTCGATGTCGCGGTCGGGAACATCCTCGGCGGCATCGCCCTGCAGACCGTCGTGCTCGTGATCCTCGACGCGTTCGGTCGGCGCGGACGCGGGGCGCGACCGCTCACCTACCGCGCCGCCTCGCTCGTCCTCGTCCTCGAGGCGCTCGTCGTGGTCGCCGTGCTCGCCGTGGTGGTCGCGGGCAGCCAGCTGCCGCAGGATCTCGTCATCGCACGCCTCACGCCCGATGTCGTGCTCATCACCGCCCTGTGGATCGGCGGCCTGCTGCTCGTGCAGCGCGCCGGCCGGCACCTCCCCTGGCACAGCGGCGGCGCGTCGCCCGATGGCAGCCCGCACCGCTCGGGACACCGGCGAGCCGAGCCGCAGCATCCGCATCGGCGCATGTCGACCGGCCTGGTCGTGACGATCTTCTCGGTGTCGGCGCTCGCGACGCTCGGCGCCGGCGTCGTGCTCGAGCGCGCCGGCGATGCGATCGCGGCGGAGATGGGCTTGTCGGGCGTGCTCTTCGGCGCGACGATCCTCGCACTCGCCACGGCCCTGCCGGAGATCTCGACGGGCCTGCAGGCGATCCGGCAGGGCGACGACAACCTGGCGATGAGCGACATCTTCGGCGGCAACGCGTTCCTGCCGGTGCTCTTCCTCGTCGCGACCGTCATCTCGGGGCAGTCGGTGCTCCCCCGCGCGAACGGCACCGACATCTACCTCACCGCGCTCGCGGCGCTGCTCACCCTGGTCTACGTCGTCGGTCTGCTCTTCCGGCCGGCGCGTCGGGTTCTCGGCATCGGGGTCGACTCGCTCGTGGTGCTGATGCTCTACGCCGTCGGAATCGCCGGCCTGTTCGCCGTCGCCGCCTGACCCGGCCCCTCTCGAGCCCGCGAGGCGGTCAGGCCTCGTCGCGACGGGCGGGGCGCACGACCCAGCCGACGCGCACGAGCGCGGCGCTCAGCCGGTCGGCGTGCTCGCGTGCGACGGCGAGCGAGACGTCCGAGCAGACGTCGACGGCGAGGGGCGGCGGATCGGCGAACTTCGGGATCTGCACCTCGGCCCAGACGCCGGCGCCGAGCCCGACGCGCGGGTGGGCCGTCCCCGCCCCGTCGATCTCGCCGTCGGAGACGAACGCGATCACGTCGAGCGCGTCGGGCTTGGCGATCGGCAGGTTCACGACGAGGGTCACGACGAACGCGCCGCTCGCGGCGTCACGGGGAGTGGTGCTCACGGCATCCATTGTGCGCGGCATCCCCCGGTGCGCGGGCGGATCTCAGCGGCGGAGCGTGTCGCGAGCCGACCGAGCGACGAGACATCGACGCCGATGAACTCGGCGGACCGGCCGCGCGGGCGTTGCGCCGGCTCTGGGGCGCATCGGGATCTCATTACGAAAAGATAACGAGACCTCTTGCCCGCCGTTATCTGGCCGTTATAGAGTGCTCGCACGGCAGCTGTTTTGCTGTGGCAGCTGCCGACATGTGATTGCAGGACACTCTTGGTGCAAAGGGACGAGGGTCCGACCGAATGCCTCTTCGGTCGGACCCTCAACTGCGTCTGAGGGGAATCCCGCCAGGCTGTCAGGCCCCGCCGCCGCCGCCTCCCCCGCCTCCGCCTCCGGCCGAGCCGCCGCCGCCCGAACCGCCCGACGTCGACGACGACGCCGAGGCCGTGGCCGACAGCGACCCGATGCCGGCCGCGAAGGACGACGCATCGAAGCCGCTCGATCCGGCGTACCAGACCGGCGCCGCGACGCCGACGGCGGCATAGAGCACCGTCAGATGCTTCGCCCACTCCTTCTCCTGCCCGAAGACGACGGCGTAGGGCAGCAGCCGCTCGTAGAGGCGCAACATGTCTCGCGGGTCACCGGTGTCGACGCGCACCCGCTCCGCACCCTCGGGCGATTGCAGCATCCGGATGCGGTCCTCCTCCGCCCAGGCGATGAACGTCTTGAGCCCGGCGAGATGGTCGCGCACCTCTGCCCCCCGTGCCGAGAGCGGCACGACCGCGAGCGCGAACAGCACGACGAAGAACGAGGCGCAGGCGACCCCGATGAGCACCGCCGGCACCACCGGGGCGACCGAAGCGCTGAGCGCGAGCACCCCGAAGACGACGACGGCCGCCGCGGCGAGAACCCAGGCCGTCGCCGGGAGAGCCCGGGTGCCGGGCGCCACGACGCGATACATCCCGCGATCGCGAAGATCCTTCCCAGCGGACTTCAGGATCTTCTGCGCCGCGGTCGAGAGCCTCGTGTCGGAGGACCCGAACTCGTAGACGGCACCGGGTTCGCCGCCGGGGAAGAGTCCGTCGAGCAGCATCCGTCCGTCGCCGTCGGCGAGGGCGGGGTCGACGAGCTCGGCGCGCAGCTTCGCCGCTCCCCAGCGAGGCTTCGACCCCTCGACGATGCGGATGGATCCGACGACCGCCTGCTCGAGCACCTCGGCGGGGATCGCGGCGGACGTCCTGCCGAGGAGCACGGCCGATTCGAGCGCGTCGATGCCCGCCGGAGGCGAGAACTCGGCCACGATGACGGGTCGGCCCGGCTCCGAGCGCAGACGCCGGCGGCGAACCATGACGGCCCACACCGTGACGCCGACGAGGACGAGCGCCGACCCCGCTTGCAGCCAGCCGAACGGTGACGCGAAGTACCCGTCGTCGAAGAGCGCGAACGTGCCGTCGTCGAACCCGACCGCCAGCGTGAGCGTCTCGTGCGGACCGAGGTCGGTCGCGGTCGCGACGATCGTCCGCCCACCGTCCTGAGCGACGATGTCGTCGCACGAGTCCGTCGCGCCGTCCGGGCCCGCGTAACAGTAGCGGTCGCCGGTCGCCGCGGCGGCGAGCTCGTCGTCCAGGTGCAGGCGCGCCGTCACCGAGCCGAACGACTGCGCCCAGTCCGTGCCGTTGACGTCCCAGTTCACCTCAAGTCCCGTGTCGTCGAAGTCCCACGCGACGTTCTCGAGGTCGTAGGTGAACACGAACGTCTGGCGGCCGTGCAGGTAGTCCTCTCCGCGGCTGAGGATGCCGTAGGTGCCGTCGCCGGTGTCGGTTTCGGCCGGTCGCGGCTCGCCGTTCTCGTCGGTCACCGAGACGAGCGTCGGCCGCGTGGGCTGGTTGTTATAGCTGTCGGGAACGAGCCGGCGCATGCCGCGGTTCTGGTCGGCGCCCGGGAACTCGGCCACGAACTCCTCGACGACCCGCATCCGACTCGTCCCGTCCTCGGCGCGGGTGAGGGTGTAGTCGACGTCGAGCGACGTGAAGGCGAAGTCGTCGAGATCGACGGCTTCGTCCTCGTCTCGAGAGCCGTTCGACCCGCACGCCGCGAGGACGAGACCGATCATCACCGTCGCGACGAACGCGACCCCCGCCCGCCCGCGCCGCACCATGCCGACCAGCCTAGGCGGGCACTAAAGTTGTCGCCATGACGGATCGTCGCCGCGCTGTGGCCGCTTGGGAGAGCCTTTTCCGAGCGCAGTACGAGGTCTTCGACGACATCAGCAGCGACTTCGAGGGCGACGAGCTCAGCCAGGCCGAGTACGACGTGCTCCTGACGGTGACGCGCTGCGAGACGAACAAGGCGCGGTTACGCGACATCACCGCCAACATGCTCATCAGCCAGCCGAGCGTCTCGCGCCTGGTCGACCGGATGGTCGGCCGGGGCCTCGTCACCAAGTGCGGCGACCCTGAGGACGGGCGCGGGTCGATGGTGACCGCCACGCCGCAGGGCCTGTCGGTCTTCCGCCGCCTCGCCTCGGCGCACGGCCGGTCGATCGCCGAGCGGATGGCGGTGCTCTCCGACGACGAGCTCGCGCAGCTCGAGCACCTCACGACGAAGCTCCGCCGCCCGCGCTGAGCGGGCGACGGAGCTTCGCGAGTCGCGTCAGTTCTCGATCGGGACGACCGGGGCGGCCTGATCGGACGTGACCTGGACCTTCCGCGGCTTCGCCTTCTCGCTCACCGGGATCGTGACGGTCAGGACGCCGTTGCTGTAGGTCGCCGCGATGCCCTCGGTGTCCACTCCCTGACCGAGGTTCAGCTGGCGCAGGAAGCTGGCGGCCTCGCGCTCGCGGGTGATCCACTTCACGCCGTCGCCGCTGGCGAGCGTGCGCTCGGCACGGATCGTCAGGAGCTGACCGTCGACGTCGATGTCGACCGAACCGGGGTCGATGCCGGGCAGGTCGGCGGTCATGACGTAGTGGTCGCCGTCTCGGTAGAGGTCCATCGGCATCCGGCGCGGGCCGCGGCGGGTGTCGAGCAGGCTCGAGGCGAGACGGTCGAGGTCGCGGAACGGGTCGTGGGAAGCCATCATTCTCTCCTTCGGACTATTGTGTTGAGATCTGAAAGTTGAGTCGTTCTGGCTCAACTGCAATCAGATTAGCACTCGACCCCATCGAGTGCTAACGGTTCGCGCAGGGCGAACGTCAGCACTCGACGACGTTGACGGCGAGTCCGCCCTCGCTCGTCTCCTTGTACGTGTGCGACATGTCCATGCCCGTCTGCCGCATCGTCTCGACCACGGCGTCGAGGGAGACGTAGTGCCGCCCGTCGCCGCGCAGCGCCAGCCGAGCGGCCGTGACGGCCGTCGAGGCGGCGATCGCGTTGCGCTCGATGCACGGGATCTGCACGAGTCCGCCCACGGGGTCGCAGGTGAGCCCGAGGTGATGCTCCATGGCGATCTCGGCGGCGTTCTCGATCTGGGCGTTCGAGCCGCCCATGACGGCGGTGAGCCCTCCGGCGGCCATCGCGCACGCCGAGCCGACCTCGGCTTGACAGCCACCCTCGGCCCCCGAGATCGACGCGTTCGCGCGGAAGAGCGAACCGAGCGCGGTCGCCGTCAGCAGAAACCGCCGGATGCCGCGGCGTCGCTCGAGATCCTCGGCGGCCAGGAGCGAGTCGGCGGCGAAGCGCCACCAGTACATGGCGACGGCCGGCAGGATGCCGGCGGCCCCGTTCGTGGGCGCCGTGACGACCCGTCCCCCGGACGCGTTCTCCTCGTTGACGGCGAGGGCGAAGGCGCCGAGCCACTCCCCCGGGAGCTCGCGCCCACCGGCGGCCTCCGCCGCATCGAGCTGAGCGCGCATCGCGCCGGCTCGTCGGCGCACCCGCAGCATTCCGGGGAGGGTGCCCTCGGCATGCAGCCCCGCGTCGACGCACGCGCTCATCGCGTCCCAGATGGCGTCGAGCCCGGCCCCGACGTCGGCCTCGGGCCGAAGCGCCTCCTCGTTCCGCCGAGCGAGACCGGCGATCGAGAGCTCCTCTCGCGCGCACAGGTCGAGCAGCTCCGCGGCGCTGCCGTAGCGATAGGGCCACGCGTACCCGCCGCCGGCGTCCGCGTCGTCGCCGTCCCGGCGGATGAAGCCGCCGCCGACGGAGTAGTAGGTCTCGGACGCGAGGACGGCGCCGGCGGCATCCGTCGCCGTGAACGTCAGCGCATTGGGATGCCCGGGCAGCCGCGTGCGCGGCTCGAGCGCGATGTCCTCTCGGCGGAACCGAACGGGATGGCGGCCGCCGAGCAGGAGCGGTCCATCCTCGATCCCGTGCGTCCAGGCACCCCGCACCTCGGCGGGATCGACGGTCTCGGGCGCGTGGCCCCGCAAGCCCGCGACGACCGCGTCCGGGGTGCCGTGGCCGATGCCCGTGGCTCCGAGCGACCCATAGAGCACGCAGCCGACCCCGGCGACCCGGTCCAGCGCCGCCGCGGCGCTCAGACGCTCGACGAAGGATGCCGCGGCCCGCATCGGACCGACGGTGTGGGAGCTCGAGGGTCCTACTCCGATGGAGAACAACTCGAACGCCGAGACGTAAGCGCTCACCCGGCCAGGCTACCCCCGCGTCTCGATACCCGCCCGGCCTACGACAGGCGCACCGGCCCGTCAAGCCGCTGGGGACCGTGTCGCCGCGCTCATAGGGTTCCCCCGATGGTCTCGGCACACCGCACTCGCACCGCCAACGCTCTCGCCACCGCCGCACGGACGGCCGGCGGCCAGGCGTTCGCGACGTCGCGCCTGCTGCTGGCGGCGAAGACCGCGATCGCTGCGGCGATCGCCTGGTACCTCGCACCCCTCGTGCCGTTCGCGCACGACGAGTACTCGTACTACGCGCCGCTCGGCGTGCTCGTGAGCATGTATCCGACGATCGCCGATTCCGCCCGGGCGGGACTGCAGGCGGTCGCCGGCCTGGCGATCGGCATCGCGATCGGTCTCGGCGGCCTGTGGATCGTCTCGGGCCCGAGCCCGCGGATCGTCGGCGTCGCGATCGTGGTCGCCGTGGGCGTGGCACTCGGCGGCATCCGCGCCCTGGGACCGGGACGCGACTGGATCGCGATCGCCGCGCTCTTCGTCCTGCTGCTCGGGGCCGGCGACGCCGAGGGATTCTCCGTCTCGTACCTGGCGACGATGGCGTTCGGCGTCCTGGTGGGCGTCGTCGTGAACCTGCTCATCGTTCCGCCCCTCTACCTCCGCAAGGCGTCGGCGCGCCTCACGCAGCTGCGCGACGCGGTCGCCGACCGGCTCGACATGCTCGCGCATGCCGTCAGCACCGCGAGCACTCCCGACACCGCCGGGCAGGGACACCTGAGCGAGATCCTTGACGCGGTCTCCGCCGACGTCCGCGAGGCGGCGCGCAGCCGTAAGGCCCACCCGCTCGGGCGCCGACGGATCGGTGTCGAGAACGAGAACGATCGACGCATGCGCGCTCTCGAGACGATCGTCCGGCAGACCCTGGAACTCACCTCGGGCATCGAGGGGCTGCCGTTGAGCGCCGATGCCGGCGAGCAGCGGCGGCTCCTGGCCGAGGCGATCCGGGCCACCGGGCGCGCGGTCTCGCGGCCCGTCGACGACCCGGCCGCCGCCGACACGATCGACGAGGCCGAGAGGGCGCTCGAGCGCGTGGTCGCCGCGGTCCCGGCGCGCACCGACGACCGCATCTCACCGTGGACGCGGACCGCCGTCGACCTCGGCCGCATCATCGACGCCTCGCGCCCGTTCACCTGATCGCGGCGCCCGGGCCCCGCCCGCGCCCCGCGTGCGCGCACCTCAGATGCCGAGCACGCGCTCCAGGTACGGACCGGTGAACTTCCCGTCCGGGTCGGTGCGGGCGACAAGTCCGCGGACGTCGTCGAGGCGCGGCAGCGACCGTCCGATCGGCATAGAGAAGACCTTGCCCCAGTGCGGCCGGGGGTCGAAGGGGGCGATCGCCTCTTCGACCGCCCGGATCGCGGCGGCGACGGCATCCGGTTCGTTCTTCCAGGTGAAATGGATGCAGACGCTGTCGCGTCCGCAGCCCGGTGAGAGCCACAGCTCGTCCGCCGCCACGGTGCGCAGCTCGGAGACGAGGAGGGCCGGCTCGACGCGCTCCGCGATCGTCCGCACCGCCGCGACCGCCTCGACGGCCGACGCACGTGCCACCCAGTACTCGGTCTGGATCTCGTCGCCGTTGGACGGCGTCGCGTCGATGCGGAAGTGCGGCAGCCGATCGCACCAGTCGCCGGGGACGCCGCCCTGCTCGGTGGTGTTGTCGACGCCGTCGGCCGCCGGCGAGTCCGCCTTCGTCCGCACACGCCGGGCGCTGAGCACCCGCTCCGGCATCTCGGACGGCGAATCGGGTCCGAGCCGCTCCTTGACCCAGAGCTCGCCCACGTCGTCGGTGTTCCAGCGGGTGAAGACGCTGACGCTGTAGCCGGCCGCCGTGACCTCCTCGAACCGGCCGAGGAGGTCGTCCCAGGTCAGCCCGACGTAGGTGTCCTGCCGCACGCGATAGGTCGGTTCGATCGCCAGGGTCACCCGCGTCACCGGGCCGAGCGCGCCCAGGTGGACGACGCTGCCGGCGAAGTCCGGGTCGCCGGCGGCGACGCGGCGCAGCGAGCCGTCCGGCGCGATGAACTCCAGCGCGCGGACCGCCGTCGCGAGCGAGCCGTTGCGGTCGCCCGATCCGTGGGTCGACGTCGCCGTGGCTCCGCCGACGGAGATGTGGGGCAGCGAGCCCATGTTGTGGAGCGCCCAGCCACGATCGGCGAGGTGGCGCGCGACGACGGCGTAGCGGGTGCCGGCGCCCACCGTCACCGTGCGACCGCTCTCGTCGACGACGATGTCGGGATCGACCCCGGTGAGATCCAGCAGCGCTCCGGCCGTGTCGGCCAGGTCGTTGAAGGAGTGCCGGGTGCCGACGGAACGGATGCGGCGATGCCGGGAAACCAACCGCCTCGCCTCGTCGATCGTCGTCGGTCGCAGCACCTCGGCCGCGGCGAAGGTGTGGGTCCCGGCCCAGGTGCGTTCGGTCACGCGCGCCACGTTACCGGCCGGGACGCGAAAACGGCCCCCGCCGAAGCGGAGGCCGTTGACTCACTGTCTCAACACAGTGTGCGCCCGAAGGGACTCGAACCCCTAACCTTCTGATCCGTAGTCAGATGCTCTATCCATTGAGCTACGGGCGCCCGGCCCAGGCGATCTCTCGCGGGCCAGCGTCCAGAATAGCCCACTCCGTGAGGCGACGCGAATCGACGCCGGGAATCCGGTCACCCGGGCGCGTCGGCGTCATCGGGAGCCGCGGCCGACGCCGCCGCGCCGCGGCGCTGCGACCGGAGCTTGGGCAGATCGACCATCCGGAGGGCCTGCATCCGCGCGTTGCGCATGCGCTCGTAGTCCGGCTCGAGATCGGGCCTGGCCGCCTCGATGCGGAGGGTGCGGTCGATGTTGCCGGCCACCTCGCCCCACGCCGCCTCGCGGGCGTCGGCGATGAGCTTGCGCAGCTCGTCCTCGTCGCCGGCGCGCTCGCGGAGCTCCTTCGCGATCTTCAGGGACTGCTTGCGCCGGCGCCGCAGATTGCCGACGTCGCGGCTGCGGTAGTCGTGGGTTCCGTCCGAGTCGCTGTACCGGCCGCTCGCAGCCTTGCGCTCGCGGTGCGCCCGCTCGGCGTCGGCCTCGGCCTCGGCGGCCAGCGCCAGCAGCGCGTCGCGCGCGTCGGCGAGGAAGGCATCGACCTCGAAGTCCTGCCCGTGGGCGAGGAGCGCGACGAGGATCGCGTTCTTCAGGGCGAGGCGCGTCGCCGCGGAGGCGATGTACAGCCCTTCGGCCACGATCTCCGAACTCTTGATCCGCGCTTGTCGGGTCGCCATCGTCGCCTCCTCCCCCTCGCACCAATCCTACCGGGCGGGCTCCGCCCGTCCCCGGGGAGCGAGCATCACGAGAGCTTCGCGACGACCGCCGCGACCCGTCGCGCCCGCGTCGCGTCGGCTTTCGCCGACTCGACCGAGACGACGTGCGCCTTGCGCGCGCTCGGCGACAGGCCATCGAAGGCGTCGCGGATGCCGGCATCCGCCAGCGCCGTCGCGAGATCGGCCGGCACCGCGGTGTCACGGGGGACCGTGTCGAGCTCGATGTCGACGACGAGGGCGTCACCCCCGGCGATCCCGCTCTCGCGCCGACGCTCGGCTGCGAAGGGCAGGAGGTGCCTGCCGGCCATCGTGCCGACGGTGGTGCGGTACTCGTACCCGTTCACGGTCACGACGACCGCGGGGCGCTTGCCGCCGCCGAGCTGGTCGAGAACGTCGGGCGGCACCTCGATCCCGGTGTTGTTGCCGAACTGGGACATCGTCGTCTCGAAGCGCATCATCCTGCGCTACCACCTCGAGGGGACGACCCGCAAGGCCTTCGAACCGTGAACTCGCTGACTCTACTGTCGGACCCACGAGCACGGGAAGGGCCTCGGCACAGACACCGGGGCCCTTTCGCGCATCACCGCTCGGCTGGTCGGCCCGTTCCGGGCGCAAACCGATCCGCACCGCACACCGAACAACCGAAGCACCGCGGCATCCGTCGCACCACAGGGAGGGAACCCTCATGCGTAATTCACCGAACCGCCTCGTCGCCACCATCTTCGGCGCGGTCTACATCCTCGTCGGCCTGCTGGGCTTCACCGTCACCGCGGGCGTCGACTTCATCGCCACCGACGGTGGCCTGCTCCTCGGCATCTTCGAGGTGAACCCGCTGCACAACATCGCGCACCTCCTCATCGGCGCTGCTCTCCTGATCGGCGGCCTCTCCGGCGTCCGCGCGGCCAAGGGCGTCAACATCGTCGTCGGCCTCGCCTACCTGCTGCTGGGTATCGTCGGCTTCTTCATCGAGGGCGGCTCGCTCAACATCCTCGCCCTGAACACCGCCGACCACATCCTCCACCTCGGCAGCGCGCTGATCCTGCTCGGCGTCGGCTTCGGCACCGACCGCGCCGTCGCGCCCCGCTCGGCCGTCTGATGAACCTCGCCGCCCTGACCCGTTCCTGGCCTTCGCTCGCCGCCTGGGGCGCCGGGCTCGTCCAGCTCGGGCTCGGCGGCGGCATGGTCACCCGCGGGGTCGACGTCGCGTCACGCGGCGTCGGCCTCGTGCTGGCCACCGTCGGGGCGACCGCGCTCGTGTGGGGCATCATCGCCCTCGCGCGCGGTCGCCTCGTCGCACCCGGAGTGGCGATGGCCATCGCCCTCCTCGGCACCCTCTCAGCCGGTGTCGCCCTCTTCGTCGATCCGGTCCGCGTGAGCGTCCACGCCGTCGCCGTCGCGGTGGCCCTCTGGCTCGCGCTCGGTGTCGCGTCCGCCGTGCTCCTGCGCCGGCGGTCCCGCCGGTCGTCCGCCGACGACGCGCAGGCACGCCCGTCCGGCCCCGCCCCCGCCGCCGGCGTCGCCGGCATCATCGTGGGCGCACTCGCGGTCGCGATCCTCGTCACCCCCGCGCTCAGCGCCGCCGAGGCCGGCAGCTACGTCGACGACAGCGGCAACCCGATCGTCGTCCCCGGACACGGGCACTGACGATCGGGGGCGCGCCCGGGCCTCAGACGCTCACAGCGGGCTGATCCGCCACGACGCCTCGTCCGACGCCCCCGGCGCGATGAACCGCAGCCCGGTGTCGTAGTCGTAACGCGCGTCGTTGAACGCGTCCGGAGCGCAGGTCATCGGCTCGACCGCGACTCCCGCGCGGTGCCCGTCCTGCGCCGGGCCACCCGGGAGGTCTCCCGTATAGACCTGGACCCACGTGCATGCAGCGTCCCAGCTCATCTCGACCCCCGACCCCGATGGGTCGGTGATGCGCACCGCGGCGCGGCCCGCGGCATCCCGCCCGACGCCCGTGAACGCGTGGTCGATCTCGACGGCGCCGAGGACGCGGGCCGTCCGGAAGTCGAACTCCGCGACGTCGTCGACGTCCCGGAGCGCGATCGGCGACAGCCGGTCCTCGGTCACCTCGAGGACGCGGTCGGCCGGCAGTTCGAGCGTCCACTCGTCCAGCGGCGCCGGGCCGGCCACGAGGTACGGGTGCGGACCCGTCCCGAACGGCGCCGGGCTGTCGCTGTCGTTGACGACGCGGACCGACTGCGTGAGACCGTCGGCGCCGAGGCGATACGTGGTCTCGACGCGCAACGTCCACGGGTAGGCCGTCTGCGCGACGACCGTCGTGGCGAGGGTCACGTGGTCGGCGGCGACGACGGTGGGCGCGAAGTCGAGCCAGGCCACCAGGCCGTGCAGCGCGTGATGGCGCTCGGGCTCGGTCAGCGCCAGCCGGTACTGCGTCCCGTCGACCTCGTAGGTGCCGTCGACGACGCGGTTCGGCCAGGGCACGAGCGTCGCGCCGCGGTATCCGGGGCGGATCTCGTCCTCACCGTAGGACAGCACGAGGTCGCGTCCGCCGACGCGATACGAGCGCAGCGACGCGCCTATGCTCGCGACGATCGCCTCGGCATCCCCGAATCGCAGGACATATGACGTTCCGGATGCCGCCACGGGCGTCCCCTCTCGGTTCTGGTGGTCGGAGCTCACAGGCCGCGGGCCAGGCGGTAGTACGCCTGGTTCCAGCGGAGCTCCTTCTGGAATCCTCGCACCGTCGTGTCGTCGTCGATGACGACGAGCTCGGTGCCGGCGATCTCGGCGAAGTCGCGGAAGACTTCGATGCCGACGGCGGTCGTCATCACCGTGTGGTGCGCGGCGCCGGCGGCGAGCCAGCAGGCCGCCGAGGTCGCGAAGTCGGGCGCGGGCTTCCAGATCGCCCGGCCCACCGGGAGCTTCGGCAGGTCGGGGGCCTCGACGTTCTCGACGACGTTCGCCGTGAGGCGGAACCGGTCGCGCATGTCGCTGAGTGCGACCACGAGAGCGGGGCCGGGGTCGGCGGTGAAGACGAGGCGCACCGGGTCGTCCTTGCCGCCGATGCCGAGGGGGTGGATCTCCAGCCGCGGCTTCGCGGTCGTGAGCGAGGGCGAGACCTCGAGCATGTGCGCGCCGAGGATGCGCTCGGAGCCGGGCACGAGGTCGTAGGTGTAGTCCTCCATGAGGCTCGCCCCGCCGGGCAGGCCGACGCCCATGACGTTCGCGACGCGGACGAGGATCGCGGTCTTCCAGTCACCCTCCGCACCGAAGCCGTACCCCTCGGCCATGAGGCGCTGGACGGCGAGACCGGGCAGCTGCTTCAGCGCGCCCAGGTCTTCGAACGACGTCGTGAACGCACCGAAACCGCCGGCCTCGAGGAACGAGCGGAGCCCGATCTCGATGGCGGCGCCGTCGCGCAGCGACTGGTGGCGCTCTCCCCCGGGGAGCAGCTCGTCGGCGACGTCGTACTGGGCGACGTAGATCTCGACGAGCGCGTCGACGTCGGCGTCGGATGCCGCGGCCACGGCATCCGCGAGCTCGTTGACACCCCACGTGTTGACCTGCACGCCGAACTGCAGCTCGGCCTCGGTCTTGTCGCCCTCCGTGACGGCGACGTAGCGCATGTTGTCGCCGAAGCGCGCGAGCTTGAGGGTGCGGACGGCCTGCCAGCCGGCGGCCGCCCGCTGCCAGTCCTCGATCTGGTGGCGCACGACAGGGTTCGAGACGTGCCCGACGACGGTCTTGCGTGCGACGCCCAGGCGCGTCTGGATGTATCCGAACTCGCGGTCGCCGTGCGCGGCCTGGTTCAGGTTCATGAAGTCGAAGTCGATGTCGGCCCAGGGCAGCTCCACGTTCGCCTGCGTGTGCAGGTGCAGCAGCGGTTTGCGGAGCGCGTCGAGACCGGTGATCCACATCTTGGCGGGGCTGAAGGTGTGCATCCACGCCATCACGCCGATGACGGAGTCGTCGGCGTTCGCCTCGAGCGCGAGGCGGCGGATGGAGTCGGCGTCCTTCAGGACGGGCTTCCACTCCACGCGCACCGGCAGGCCGGTGAGGCCGGCGACGACCGCCTGCGACTGTTCGGCCACCTGGCGCAGCGTGTCCTCGCCGTAGAGGTTCTGGCTGCCGGTGACGAACCAGACGGTGTAGTTGTCGAGGGTGGTGGCGAGGGTCATGTCGGCTTCTTCCGGGTCGAGACGGGCGGGGACGGGTCGGGGCGGGGCGGGTCAGGAGAGCGCGGCGACGGCGGCGCGCTCGATCGCGAGGCCGGCGTCGTAGCGCTCGAGGTAGGCGGCGAAGCCGGCGGCATCCGCGGCGTCCGGTTCGGCGACGTCGACGGATGCTGCGGCGAACACGCGCTCGCGGAGGTATGCGTCGAGGTCGAGTCCGTCGCTGTGCGCGAGGTAGTCCGCGAGCACCGCGATGCCCCAGGCCCCGCCCTCCGACGCGGTCTCCCCCACCGCGACGGGCGCGCCGAGCGCGGCGGCGAGGAAGCGCTGCGCGACGCCGGCGGTGCGGAACATGCCGCCGTGGGCGAACATGCGATCGAGCTCGACGCCCTCGGCATCGAGCACCCGCATGCCGAGGGCGAGGGTGCCGAAGACGCCGTAGAGCTGCGCGCGGATCGCGTTGCCGAGCGAGAACCGACTGTCGGGCGTCCGCACGAACAGCGGACGGCCCTCGTCGGTGCCCGCGATCGGCTCACCGGCGAGGTGGTTGTAGGCGAGCAGGCCGCCGGCATCCGGATCGCCCGAGAGCGCCTCACGGAAGAGCACGTCGTACACGCCGTCGGCGGGCAGCGGCGAGCCGGATGCCGCGGCGAACCGCTCGAACATGCCGACCCAGGCGGCCAGCTCGCTCGCGCCGTTGTTGCAGTGAACCATCGCGACGAGATCGCCGGCCGGCGTCGTCACGACGTCGATCTCGTGGTGCCGGCTCTGCAGCGGACGCTCGAGCACGACCATCGCGAAGATGCTGGTGCCGGCGCTGACGTTGCCGGAGCGCGGCGCGACGGCCGCGGTGGCGACCATCCCGGTGCCGGCGTCGCCCTCGGGCGGGCAGAACATCGCTCCCGGCCGCAGCGCGCCCGTCGGATCGAGCAGCGCGGCACCCTCGGGGGTGAGGCGTCCGGCCGCCTGACCGGCGACGCGCACCTGCGGCAGCAGTGACCGCAGGTCCGCGGGCAGGCGTCCGGCGGCGTGCGCGTCGAAGAGGTCGACGCGTCGCTGGTCGTAGTCGCGCGTGTCGGGGTCGATCGGGAACATCCCCGACGCGTCGCCGACGCCCAGCACCCGCTCGCCGGTCAGACGCGCATGAACATACCCCGCGAGGGTCGTGACGTGGCTGATGCGGCCGACATGAGGCTCCTCATCGAGCACCGCCTGGTGCAGGTGCGCGATCGACCACCGGAGCGGGATGTTGATGTCGAGCAGATCGCTGAGCTCGGCGGCGGCGGGGCCGGTGCTGGTGTTGCGCCAGGTGCGGAACGGCACGAGCAGTTCGTCGCCGGCGTCGAAGGCGAGGTAGCCGTGCATCATCGCCGAGACGCCCAGGGCGCCGACCGTGTCGAGGGCGACGTCGTAGCGCTCGCGCACCTCCGCGACGAGGTTCGCGAAGGCGGCCTGGAGACCCGACCAGACCTCCGCGAGCGGGTAGGTCCAGCGGCGGTCCTCGAAGCTGTTCTCCCACGCGTGCGATCCGGTCGCGATCACGTGGGCGGGGTCGGACCCCACGAGGCACGCCTTGATGCGCGTCGAGCCGAGCTCGATGCCGAGACTCGTCCGGCCGGCGAGGATGTCGTCGCGGGCGGCGTCGACGGCGTGGGCGCTGCGGGTCACGGGTGCCTCCATTGGTAGACCGCGGGATGATGCGATGTTACCGGTAACAGAGGAGAAATGCGAGAACGCGATTCACCGCGATCGCACCGACGACCTCTCGATCAGCCGGGGCGGTCCCGGGACCGCGGTATCGGGAATCTCGCCCGTCGCATCCACGAGCTCCGCGATGCAGCGCCGGGCCTCGCCGGCGATGTCGAGTCGCACGGTCGTCAGCGCGGGACGGTAGTAGGCGGCATCCGGATTGTCGTCGAACCCCACAACGCTGACGTCGTCCGGCACGGTGACACCGGTGGCCGCCAGACCGGCCATGAGACCGAGGGCCATCTGATCGTTCGCCACGACGACGGCCGTCGGGGGCTCAGCGGCGCGGAGCGCGGCCGTCATCTCACCGGCGAGCGCGGCGCCCGAGGCCGCAGACCAGTCGCCCCGCCACTGCGCGGCGCCGGTCAGGCCGTGCCGGCTCAGCGCGGCGTCGATGCCGCTGTCGCGAGCGACGGCCTCGAGCCACTCCGCCGGGCCCGACAGCCGCGCGATCCGGCGATGCCCCCGATCGACGAGGTGGTCGACGGCGAGCGCAGCCCCGTCCCGCTGCCGCGCCGCTCCCCCGCCGGCGTGCAGCGGCGACACGGGTACGCCGAGCTCCGCCGAGGCGAGGGCGGCGAGCGCGGTCATGTGCGGCGCCACGACGACGATGCCGTCGACACCCTGCGCGAGCAGGTGCTCGGATGCGGCGGTCACGCTCGCCGCATCCGTGCCGTCGGCGTACGCCGTCGCGATCCATCGCCCGGCCGAGCGCGCGGCGCGCTCGAGGGCGGCGATGCCCGCGGCGGGTCCGAACAGGTCGGTGTCGGTGGCGAGCACGCCGATCGTGCGTGTCGTCGCGGTGCCGAGCGCGCGGGCGGCGTTGTTGACGCGGTAGCCGAGACTCGCCATCGCCGCCAGCACGCGACCGCGGGTCTCGGGCCGGATGTGAGGATGATCGTTGATGACGCGAGAGACCGTCTGCGTCGACACCCCCGCTGCCGCGGCGACCTCGCGCACGCCCACCCGGGCCCGCATCGTCGTCTGCCCGGGCACCGCTTCGCTCACCACGTCAGGGTAGCCCGGCATCTCCGCCCGCCCGCGAAGTCGGCGCCACCTGCGCCCACCGGCCCCCGGAAACAGCACCACGCGACGACTTCTCCACCCGGCATCCCCATCTGCCCGCGGAACGCCGATGGGCGGCACCCGCCGAAGCAGGTGCCGCCCATCGCGGTGTGATCAGGTCGGTGCGACCGGATGATCCGGGTCAGCGACCCAGGATGCCGCCGACGAGGTCGTCGACGTCCGAGGAGATGTCGCCGACGACGTTGCCGACCTCGGTGCCGATGTTGCTCGTGGCGTCGCCGACCTCGGCTCCGATGTCGCCCACTCCCACGTCGGTGCCGTTGCCGACGTTCGTGTCGGCCTGGTTGCCCGAGCCGACCTCGTTGCCGCTGCCGGTCTCGTTGCCGGAGCCGACCTCGTTGCCGTTGCCGTTGTTGTTGCCGACCTCGTTGCCCGATCCGATCGGAGCGTCGACGTCGGTCTCGTTGCCCGAGCCGATGGGAGCGTCGGCCTGGTTGCCCGATCCGATCGGGGTGTCGTTGCCCGAGAGCAGCGCGCCGTTGCCCACGTCGCTGATGAGCGGTCCGTTGATCACACCACCGTCGAGGCCGAGGTTGCCGAGGTTGGCGTTGTCGCCCACTCCGCCGCCGATGCCGTTGCCGTTGCCGCCGCTGGCGTTCAGCACATCGTCGAGCCAGGTCGACAGCGCGTCGAAGGACGTGTTCGTCTCGGTCGAGGTGTTCGTGTCGGTCGTCGAGGAGTCGACGTTGGTGTCGTCAGCCGATGCCGGGAGGGCGAAGCCCGCCGTGGCGATCGCGGCGGCGCCGAGGCCAGCCGTGCCGAAGATTGCTGCTCGCTTCAGGTTCGTACGCATGTGTGTCTTTTCCTTCCGTCGGTGCGCTTTCTGCTGCACGTGGGGCTATCCGGGACGAGGCCGGATGCGGATTGGACGCGATGTCGGAGAACGTGCGGATATCCGAATGTGAGACCGCGGCGATCCGCGTCAGGATGCGGATCTCGATGGTTTCCTGGCAGAAACCTGAGAACGGGATCCGGGCCGGGCAGAGAGTCGACTCGCCAACGATCGCGGATCCCGCCCGTCGCGCATCCGCAGATCGTGGCGAGTCGACCGTCGCAGCGGCGGCTCGCTCATGCCGTCGCCTCGGTCTTCGCGGGCCGGCCGCGCTTGGGCTTCTCGGTCGAGAGCTCCAGCGCCATCGCATGCTGCGGATGCTGCGCCAGGCGCTGCTCGGTGTGATCGAGCCATCGCACCTCGGCCTCCGCGGTGAAGATCATCGAGTCCACCACGAGCGACCACGCGAGCTCCTCGGGGCCGTCGGGGCTCGCTCCGGCGTACTTCGCGCGGTTCAGGGCCTGGAGCTGAGCGAGCGACGCACGGCGCTGCGACTGGATGACCTCGCCGACGTCCACCCCGGGAAGCGTTGCGGCCACGGCGAGCTTGATCGCGAGCTCATCGCGCGTGCCCGCCGATCGTTCCACCGGCGATCGGAGCCACGTCGCGACCTCGGAGCGACCGGCATCCGTGATCCGCCAGTAGACGTGACCCTGAGGGTCGACCGCTCCCTTCTCCACGAGGCCGTCGCGCTCGAGCCGGTCGAGGGTGTTGTAGATCTGGCCGACGTTGAGCGGCCACGTCGACCCGGTGCGGCGGTCGAACTCCGCGCGCAGCTGGTAGCCGTAGCACGGGCCCTGGTCGAGGATCGCCAGGAGGCTGAGTCGCACCGACATGATCGTCCTTCCGCATACCGGGTATGTAGTTTGCGAGTATATACATACCGGGTATCGGTCGATGCTAACGCCGCGGCCGGAGGACGATCAGACCGCTCAGGATGCCGAGCACGGCCCCGACGGCCGTGTCCACCACGCGCTCGACGGCCAGCTCCGGGCCGCCGGCTCCGGCGGCGCTCAGGATCAGCAGCACGAGTGGCGTGATGAACACGAGCGCGAGGGCGTAGTGGCGGACCACCACCAGCTCGATGACGAACTGCAGCACCCCGAGGACCAGCGCGAGCGCGACGCCCGGCAGCGGCACGAAGGCGAGCGCGAGGTACACCGCGGCCCCTGCCGCCGTTCCGAGCGCGCGATGGATGCCGCGACTGAGGGCCACACGGCGGCCCGCGCTCACGCCCAGCACGGCGATCCCCGCGCCGACGATCCAGTACGCGCGCTCCGGATCGACCACGAGAGCCGCGATGGTGCCGACGACGGCGATCGCGGCGGCGCGGGCCACAAGTGTGCGGGTGGTGGCATCGCGGTGGCCCGCCGGGAACAGATCGCGCAGGCGCCGCGGGGCCGCCACCGGACGACGGCGCACGGCCTCCCGGGCCAGCGGCGCGAGCGTCACGAGCCACGCGAACGCGAAAGACCCTGCGAGGACCCCGAGGTACAGGAGCGGATCGATCGAGGGATGCCCGGCGCGCGGCGCGATGACATGCGCGGAGAGCCCGAAGATCAGCACGGGGAACAGCGGCCCCGGCGGACCCACGGACCGCCCGAACATGAGCAGCGACACCACCGTCGCGACCACGACGAGCCCGAGCGAGACCGCGACCGGGCCGAGAAGGGCGAGAGCGACCCCGGCCGCCGCGCAGAGCCACAGCGCGGCCGCGACGAGCGGGACGAAGACCGCGCGCTCGCGGGGAGCCAGCCGCCCGCCGTAGAGGGTCGCGAAGGCGCCGGTGGCCGCGAGCAGCGCGATGCTCTCGTGTCCGAGGAGCGACAGCGTTCCCACCGGCACGGTCATCGCGACGGCGGCCTGCAGGCCGAGGTGCCATCGCGGACCGGGCGACGGCCCGAAGCGCGCGAGGCTGCGGCCGATCTCACCGGCCTCGCGCCGCCACCGCACCGGACGCGCCGGCTCGGGAGCGGAATCGGCGGGCATTCCCCCATTGTCTCGCGTCGCGAGCGCGTCCCGAGCGCGTTCCGAGCGCGTCCCGATCGCGAGGTCGACGACGGCCCACCGGCATCCGGACCGTTCTAGCCTGGAAGCGGAGCACGACATGAGCGACGATCCCCCCGACACCCCGCCCGGCCCGCGCGAGCGCGCCGCCTACATCGAGACCGCCATTCAGCAGGCGATCCGACGCGGCGACTTCGACGACCTGCCGGGGGCGGGCAAGCCGATCGACGGTCTCGGCGGGCACGACGACCCGGACTGGTGGATCCGCCGGAAGATCCGCGACGAGCAGCTCACCGGCCTCGGGCCGCCCGCGCTCATGCTGCGCATCGAACACGCCGAGTTCGACGCCCGCCTCGACGCGCTCGCGCGCGAATCGGACGTCCGCGACTACGTCTCGGACTTCAACCGGCGGGTGATCGAGGCGCGTCGGCAGCTGCTGGGCGGACCGCCGGTGGTGACCCCGACACGCGATGTCGAGGTCGAGGTCGCGGCGTGGTCCTGGCGACGGTCGGATGCCGCGGCATCCTCACCGCCTCCCCCGCCCCGCCGACGCCGCCTCTTCGGACGCCCCTGACGCGGGCGGCCGAGCCCTGTTTCCGAGCGAAGGTGGCGCGCAACACGGCATCCCCACGGGCATAGCCGCCACAAGCGCCGCCTTCTGTGCTGCCCCGCGATTCCCCGCCCCCGCCGGGTCAGCCCAGCGCCTGCTCCACGTCGGCGAGCAAGTCGTCGATCGACTCGATGCCGACCGAGAGCCGCACGACCTCGACCGGCACCGCCGCCTCGGTGCCGCGGACGGATGCGTGCGTCATCGCGTCGGGGTAGTTCACGAGCGACTCCACACCGCCGAGCGATTCGGCGAGCTGGAACAGCCGCGTCGACTCCGCGAAGCGTCGGGCCTCGGCGCCCGATTCCAGGGCGAGCGAGAGCATCCCCCCGAAGCGCCTCATCTGGCGCGCCGCGAGCTCGTGCCCCGGGTGCGAGGCGAGCCCGGGATAGAAGACGCGCGAGACGCGGTCGTGGGACTCGAGGAACGCTGCGATCGCACCGGCGTTCTCGCTGTGCCGCTGCATCCGGACGTCGAGGGTCTTGATGCCGCGCGTGGTGAGCCAGGCGTCCATCGGGCCCGAGACCGCACCGGCCGCGTACTGGAGGAAGCCGATCTTCTCGGCGAGCGCATCGTCGTCGAGGACGAGCGCACCGCCGACGACGTCGGAGTGCCCGCCGAGGTACTTCGTCGTCGAGTGGACGACGACGTCCGCGCCGAGCGCGAGCGGCCGCTGCAGCGCCGGCGTCGCGAACGTGTTGTCGACGACGACGAGAGCCCCGGCGTCGTGTCCGATCGCGGCGAGCCCGGCGATGTCGGTGATGCGCAGCAGCGGGTTCGACGGCGTCTCGACCCAGAGCACCTGCGGCGCGCGCTCGGCCACAGCCGCGCGCACGGCGTCGAGGTCGCTCATATCGACCACGCGGAGCTTCACGCCCCACGGCGCGAGAACCCGGGCGAGCAGGCGGTGCGTGCCGCCGTAGACGTCGTTGCCGAGCAGCACCTCATCGCCCGGCTGCAGCGCCGCGCGGAGCAGGACGTCCTCGGCGGCGAGCCCGGAGGCGAACGATAAGCCGTGCGCGCCTCCCTCGAGAGCCGCGATCTGGGTCTGCAGCGCGGTCCGCGTCGGGTTGCCCGAGCGGCCGTACTCGTAGCCGCCGCGGAGCCCGCCGATGCCGTCCTGCGCGAACGTCGTCGAGAAGTGCACGGGCGGGATGACGGCGCCGGTCGTCGGGTCGAACTCCTGCCCCGCGTGGACCGCCAGGCTCGCGAGGCCGCGGGCTGAATCGTGTGTGCTCATGCGTCGTTCCTGCTGTCCGTGTTCGAGGTGAGGGGGGATGCCGCGGGCGCGTCGACCAGGTCGGCGAAACCGTGCGCCCGCATCCACCCGTCGTCGTAGATCTTCGAGAGGTAGCCGCGGCCGTGGTCGGGGAGCAGCACGACGACGAGGTCGTCGGGGCCGAGCCCGCGTGCGGTGCGGAGCGCGGCGACGACCGCCATCCCGGACGAACCGCCGACGAGCAGTCCCTCCTCGCGGGCGAGCCGGCGCGTCATCGCGAACGATTCGCGGTCGCCGACGCGCTCGTAGCGGTCGACGACGGTCGGGTCGAACGTCGCGGGCCAGAAGTCCTCGCCGACGCCCTCGACGAGGTACGAGCCGACCTCGCCGCTGTAGATCGACCCGTCGGGATCGGCACCGACGATGGTGACGCCGTCCGACGACGCCTCGCGGAGGAAGCGCCCCGCGCCCGTGATCGTACCGCCCGTGCCGACGCCAGCGACGAAGTGCGTGATGCGGCCGTCGGTGTCGTTCCAGATCTCGGGACCGGTCGTCTCGAAGTGCGCGCGCGGGCCGTTCGCGTTCGCGAACTGGTTCGGCTTGAACGCGCCCGGGATCTCCCGGGCGAGACGATCGGAGACGCTGTAGTAGGAATCGGGGTGCTCGGGCGGGACGTGGGTCGGAGTCATGACGACCTCGGCACCGTACGCCTTCAGCACGGCGACCTTCTCGCCGGCGAACTTGTCGGGCACGACGAAGACCATGCGGTAGCCGCGCTGGAGCGCGACCAGCGCGAGACCGACGCCGGTGTTGCCGCTCGTCGGCTCGACGATCGTGCCGCCCGGTCGGAGCAGACCGTCGCGCTCGGCGGCCTCGACGATGCGCGCGGCGATGCGGTCCTTCGACGATCCGCCCGGGTTGACGTACTCGATCTTGGCGAGCACGGGCGTCGTGAGCCCGTCGGTGACGGAGTTCAGCCGCACGAGCGGCGTGCCGCCGACCAGTTCGGCGATGTGTTCTGCGTAACGCATGAGGGTGTCCTCGGAGAGTCCGCGCGTTCAGAAGCGCGGGATGCTGTCGGGGTCGTCGAAGGGGTGCCGGGGGCACTCAGCGACAACAGCGACAGGTCTGCACCCCCTCAGCCTAGGCGAGCTCCCCGCCGGTGTCGACCGATCACCGCGACGACAGTCCGCGGCGCTCGAGCGACGAGCGCATCGTGTGACGGCCGTGCAGGCTCGCCGCGTCGCGCACCCGTGCGATCGCGGCCCGCAGCCAGCCGCGCTCCGCCCCCTGCGATCGGTAGTAGCGCTTCACGGCCTCGTCGTAGTCGGCGATCTCGCCGTCATCCGGAAGGCGGTAGCGCTCGCGGTGGCGCACGACGGCCTGCGGCAGCCGCGGCTTGACGCCCGCGCGATCGGCGGGATCGGGATGCCCCAGCACGACCCCGAACGTGGGGAACGCGCCCGGCGGCAGCTCGAGGAGCTCGGCGATCTCCTCCGGATGGTTCCGCACCGCGCCGACGTAGACGGCGCCGAGGCCCAGCGACTCCGCGGCGACCACGGCGTTCTGCGCGGCGAGCGCCGCATCGACGAAGGCCACGATCGTGCTCTCGATGTAGTCGACCGCCCCCGCCGGCTCCCCCTGCCGCCGTGCGAGCTCGGACGTCCGCGCCCAATCGGCGACGAAGACGAGGAGGACCGCGCCACGGCGGATGAACTCCTGATCCCCCGCGAGACGTGCCAGCTCGGCGAGCCGGTCCGCATCCCGCACCTCGATGACCGACCACGCCTGGAGGTTGGAGCTCGTCGAGGCGGACTGGGCGGCGCCGACGATCGCGGTCACCGCCGCGTCGCTCACCTCGCCGGACGCGAAGGCGCGCACCGATCGGTGCCGGTAGAGCAGATCGAGCACGTCGTTGGTCGGGAGCTCGATCTCGGGCGCCGCGGTGCCGTAGCGCCGCGTCCACCACGACTGGTGCGTCATGTCGGCTCCTCGCATTCTGTCGCCGTGTGACGGCATGACCGGCCGCGGTGGCCGTCGCCCCCTAGCCTGACACGGTGACCTCACCTCGCGACGACAGCGCCTTCCCCGACCACGAGGTGCTCCCGCCGCGGTACGACTGGGACGGTTTCGGATTCGACACCCGGCAGGTGCACGCCGGCGAGATCGACGAACCGGCGCACGGCGCCCGCATCGCCCCGATCTATCTCAGCGCCGCGTACCGCTTCGATTCGTTCGCGCAGGCCGAGGCCCGCTTCACGGGAGCCGACGAAGGGCAGCTGTACTCGCGGAACCTCAACCCGACGCATCAGGTCGCCGAGCGCCGCATCGCGGCCCTCGAGGGCGGGTCGGGTGCGATCGTCGTCGGCTCGGGACAGGCGGCCATCACGGCGGTGCTGCTCGGCCTCGCCGGCAGCGGCGAGCGCATCGTGTCGACCGCGAGCATCTACAGCGGCACGCGCATCCTGTTCGACCGCACGTTCGCGCGGCTGGGGGTCGCGAGCGACTACGTCCGCGAGCCTCGCGACGAGGCCGAATGGGACGCGGTGATCGGTCCCGACACGAAGGCGATCTTCGTCGAGACGATCCCCAATCCCAAGAACGACCTCGTCGACGTGCCGGCGATCGCCGCGATCGCCCGGCGGCACGGCATCCCGCTCATCGTCGACAACACCGTCGCGACGCCGTACCTCGTCCGTCCGCTCGAGCAGGGCGCCGACATCGTCATCCACTCCTCGACGAAGTTCCTCTCGGGCCACGGCGCGGCGCTCTCGGGCGCGATCGTGGACGGCGGCCGCTTCGACTGGGCCGGCTCGCCCCGCTCGTTCCCCGGTCTGACCGCTCCCATCGGCCACGGCAAGCCGTCGTTCGTCGACGCGTACGGACCGCGCGCCCTCGAGGCGTACCTCCGCTTCGGCATCGTCAACGATCTGGGCGCGGCCCTGTCGCCGGTGAACTCCTTCTTGCTGCAGCAGGGCATCGAAACGCTGTCGCTGCGCATGGAGCGCCACCTCGCCAACGCCGCCGCGGTCGCCGCGTGGCTCGACGCGCACCCCGCGGTCGAGAGCGTCGACTTCGCGGGGCTGCCGGGCAATCCCTACAACGACATCGCCGTGCGGCGCTACGGCGGCCACGCCGGCTCGGTGTTCGCGTTCACCGTGCGCGGCGGCCGCGAGGCGGCGGCGGCCTTCTTCGACTCGCTCCGTCTGATCAGCCGCATGACGAACATCGGCGACGTCCGCTCGATGGCGCTGCACCCCGCCACGACCACCCATGTGTCGTTCTCGGCCGGGGAACGCGCTCGCCTGGGGATCGGCGACGGCCTCATCCGGCTCTCGATCGGCATCGAGACGGCGGCCGACATCATCGCCGATCTCGACAGCGCCCTGGGCGTGGTCGTCGACCTCGCGCAGGGCTGACGCCGCGTCACAATCGGACTTCCGGCGTTATCCGGGCTCACGGAACATGTGAAAGCCCGCCGATGTTACTAGCGTCGTGATCATGTCGCAGCCGCATCCCGACCCCTCAGCTCAGCACCCCTCGCGTCACCTGGGGGCGTCGCTGTCGGCCGACGACTTCAAGACGCTCTTCCGCGGACACCCGGGCGGTGTGGCCGTCATCACCGCCGACGCGGGCGACGGGCCCGTCGCGATGACCGCGACATCGGTGTCGTCGGTGAGCGCCGACCCGCCCCTGCTGGTGTTCTCGGTCTCGGCCCTCTCCTCGGCCTCGGTCGTCCTCTCGAGCGCCGAGACGGTCGTCGTGCACCTGCTCGACGCCCACGACCTCGACCTCGCCAAGCTCGGCGCCACGAGCGGCGTCGACCGCTTCGCCGACGCCGACAGCTGGTCGCGACTGACGACGGGCGAGCCGGTCTACCGCGGCGTCCGCGCGTGGGTCCGCTGCGCCGTGGTCTCGCGGATGGATGCCGGCGGCTCGATCGTCATCGCCGGCCACGCGCTGCAGTCGCACGTCGAGCGCGACGTCGAGCCGGGCAGCCCCGCCGACGCGCTCGTCTTCCACAACCGCACCTGGTACCGGCTGAGCGACGCGTCGGTCATCGACTGACGGCTCGCGCTCGGCTCGCGCTCGCGTCAGACGACGCCGATCGCCGCGGCCGGGGTCGCCCCCGTCGCGATCGGACGCCCGGCATCCCGAGACCACTGGCTCCACGACCCGACGAAGATCGCCGGGTCGGGAAGGCCCGCCACCGCGAACGCCAGTGCGGTGTGCGCCGACGGGATGCCCGAGCTGCAGGTGAGGACGACGTCGGTCTCGGGTCCGATCCCGACCGCGGCGAGCGCGGCGCGGATCTCGTCCGGGCTCCGCAGCAGGCCGCTCGGCGCGATGTGGGCGACGGTCGGGAGGTTCACGGCCCCCGGTATGTGGCCCGAGACCGGGTCGGTTCCGGCGACCTGACCGCGATAGTGCTGCGGCGCACGCACGTCGAGGAGGACGCCGAGGCGCGGGGCGACGGCGGCACGGTCGATCTCGACGACACCGCCTGCCGGTTCGATGAGCTCGATGTCGCCCGTTCGCGCGGCGCGGTCGCTGCGCTCGAGCCGTCGACCGGACCCCACCCAGGCGCGGAATCCGCCGTCGAGCACGCGGACGTCGAGCCCGTGCCGCCGCAGCAGCCACCAGGCGCGAGCGGCCGCGACGCCGTCGTTGTCGTCGTAGGCGACGAGGCGGTCGCCGGAGCGGAGCCCCCACCGGCGCGCCGCGGCCTCGAGATCGGCGCGCTCCGGGAGCGGGTGCCGGCCGTGCTCGGGAACGCCCGGGCGCGCGAGTTCGCGCTCCAGATCGACGTATACGGCACCCGGAAGGTGGCCGGTGAGGTAGTCCGGCCGCCCTTCGGCGCGATCGAGGCGCCACCGCACGTCGAGCAGGCGCACCGGAGCGCCCCGCTCGATCTCGGCGGCGAGGTCGTCGACACTCACCAGGGGGGACATGACCCCATGCTCGCGAGGCGGGCGGCGTCGCGTCGCGGCGCCGTGCAACAGTCCGACACGCAAGCACACACGCGGTCACACTCGGTGGTCCCGGCCGTCGAGCGTGACCCCCCGTGACAGGCGAGCGGCGCGGGGCGACGACCACGCCTACAGTTGCCGCCATGCCCGGACTCGAATCCTCCCCCGCACCGCTCGCCTTCGCGACGCGCCAGCTGCACGCCGGCGCGCGCGGCTTCGATTCCCACGGCGCTCGCGCGACCCCGATCTACCTCACGGCGGGATTCGAGTTCGACGACCTCGCCGACGGCGAATCGCGGTTCGCCGACCCCGACACCGGCTTCAGCTACACCCGCGTGGGCAACCCGACCGCCGCCGCGGCCGAGCGCCGCATCGCCGACCTCGAGGGCGGCGTCGGAGCGCTGCTGGTCGGCAGCGGCCAAGCGGCGACCTCGACCGCGCTGCTGACGATCCTCGAGGCGGGCGACCACATCGTGGCGGCCTCCGCCATCTACGAAGGCACGCGCGAGCTGCTGCGCTCCGATCTCGGGCGCCTCGGCATCACCACCGACTTCGTCGACGATCCCCGCGACCCCGCCGCGTGGGAGGCGGCGATCGGGCCCGACACCCGCGCCCTCGTCGCGGAGTCGATCGCCAACCCGCGCGGTGGTGTCCTCGACATCCCGGTCGTCGCCGAGATCGCCCACCGCCACGGCATCCCGCTCATCGTCGACTCCACGCTCGCAACGCCCTATCTGCTGCGGCCGCTCGAGCTCGGCGCCGACATCGTCGTCCATTCGGCGTCGAAGTTCCTCTCCGGCCACGGCACGGCCCTCGGCGGCATCATCGTCGACGCCGGCCGCTTCGCCTGGGACGCGGTTCCCGGCCGCTTCCGTCAGATCGCCGGCGAGACCGGCCCCGACGGTCGCACGTTCGTCGAGCGCTCGGGCGAGCGTGCGTTCCTGGATGCCGCGCGCCGCGTCGCGATGCGGTTCGGGCCGTCGCCGTCGCCGCTGAACGCGTTCCTGCTGCTGCAGGGCGTCGAGACCCTGTCGCTGCGGGTCGAGCGCCAGTCGCAGACCGCAGCGACGCTGGCGTCGTGGCTCGAGGCCCGACCCGAGGTCGCGAGCGTCGACTACAGCGGACTCGCCTCGCACCCCGACCACGACCTCGCCGAGCGCCTGCTCCCCGCCGGCCGGGGCGCGCTCTTCGCGTTCACGCTCGCGGGCGGGCGCGCCGCCGCCGAGGCCCTCACCACGGCCGTGCGCCTGTTCACCCCGATGACCCACCTCGGCGACGTGCGCTCGCTCGTGCTGCATCCGGCGACGACGACCCACGCGCATCGCTCCGACGCCGATCTCGAGCTCATCGGCGTCGGTCCGGGCCTGCTGCGCCTCTCGGTCGGACTCGAGGACGCCGCCGACCTCGTCGCCGACCTCGAACGCGGTCTCGCGGCGGCGGCTGCCACGACGACCGCCGCCGCCGTGACGCCGGTGGCGGCTCCTCTCGAAGCGGTGTCGGCATGACCCGCACGCAGCACTTTGGCTGGTTCCTCTCGCGCGGCTTCGGTCCGCACGGTTGGGCCCGGCCCTACCAGCGGTGGAACTGGGCGTGGCAGAAGCCCGATCTCTACCAGCACTCGGCGCGCGAGCTCGAGCAGGCCGGGTTCGACTTCGTCCTCATCGAGGACGCCCTCTCGGTCGGCATCACGCCCGAGACCCTCGGCCTGCGGGTGCGGAAGGCCTACGGCGGTCCGAAGCACGACCCGTGGACCCTCGCGCCCTATCTCTTCGCCGCGACGCAGCACCTCGGCGTCATCCCGACGGTGAACCCGGCGGCCTGGCCGCCGTACCTGGCCGCGCGCCAGTTCGCCTCGTTGCAGCATCTGAGCGGCAGCCGGCTCGGCCTGAACGTCGTCACCGACGTCGGCTCGGCGCACCACTTCGGCGGCGAACGGCTCGGCCACGACGCAGCCTACGACCGCGCCCAGGAATGGCTCGACGCCCTGCGCCTGCTCTGGCACAGCTGGGACGACGACGCGCTGATCGCCGACCCCGACACCCGGATCTATGCCGACGGCTCGAAGATCCACGCCGTGCAGCATCGCGGCGAGTACTTCTCGTTCGATGGACCGCTCAACGCCGAGCCGCTGCCGTCGGGCGATCCGATCGTCGCCTCTCCCGGCGGATCGCCGCGCGGCATCGGCTTCGCCGGAGCGAACTCCGAGATCCAGCTGGCCCTCTCGAACCTCGACCCGGCGAGCATACGCGCCTACCGGGCGCGCGTGCGCGAGGCGGCGGTCGCGGCGGGACGCGACGCCGACGCGATCAAGACCTTCTTCGTGTTCAAGCCGATCGTGACGGGTTCCGTCGACGAGGCGGAACGCATCGTCGAGGCTTCACGGGATCCCGACGAGGCGACGCTCGTCGAGGTCGCCGAAGCGTGGTCGAGCGACCTCGAGACCGACCTCACGACGCTCGATCTCGACCGGCCACTCGACCCCGCGATCTTCGGAGACCACGTCTCGAAGGGCACGATCAAGGGTCTGCTCGGGCGGTTCGGAGACTTCTCCGACGCGACGCTGCGCGAAGTCCTCGCCGGCAAGGCGGCTCTCGGACGCGTGACGGACGGCGCCGGTGGCACGGTCGGCACGGCCGAGGAGATCGCCGACGTCATCCAGGCGCTCGGCGACGACGCCGACAACGACGGCCTCATCTTCTCGGGCGACCTGCATCCCGTCACGCTGCACCGCGCGCTCGACGAGCTCGTCCCGGTGCTGCGTCACCGCGGCATCCTGCGCACCGACTACACCGGCCAGGGCCTGCGCGCCGACCTGTCCGCCTTCTGACCCCGCGCCGCCGCGCGCGGGCACCCGCCGAGAATCAGCCTCTGCGGTGAGAATCGACACCTGAGGCCGATTCCCACCGCAGGCACCGATTCTCGGGTGCTGGGACGGGATGGGTCAGACGTGGGGGTGGGTGCGCTCGAGCTTCGCGCCCTCGACGTCCACGTCGGGCAGGATCCGGTCGAGCCAGCGGGGAAGCCACCACGCGCCGCGGCCGATGAGGTGCATGAGCGCGGGCATCAGCAGCATCCGCACCACCAGGGCGTCGACGAGGATGCCGAAGGCCAGGCCGAAGCCCATCGACCGGATGATCGTCGCCTCGGCGAAGATGAACCCGCCGAACACCGACACCATGATGAGCGCCGCGGCGATGACGACCGAGCGTCCCGCGCGGAAGCCCTGCATCACCGCCAGGCGCGCTTCGGACCCGTGCACGAACGCCTCGCGCATACCCGAGGCGAGGAAGAGCTGATAGTCCATCGCGAGGCCGAACAGGATGCCGACGAGGATCACCGGCAGGAAGTTCAGGATGGGCCCGGTGGTGTGGAGGCCGATGAGCTCCGCTCCCCAGCCCCACTGGAACACCGCGACGACGGCGCCGTACGTCGCGAACAGCGACAGGATGAAGCCGCCGGTGGCGATCAGCGGCACGACGAGTGAGCGGAACACGACGATCATGATGATGAGCGAGAGCCCCACGACGACGGCGAGGTAGATCGGCAGGATGCCGACGAGCCCCTCGGAGATGTCGATGTTGATCGCCGCCTGACCCGCCACGCCGAGCGCGTACTCCCCGTCGATCGGCGGCATCGATCGCAGGTCGCGCACCAGGTCCTCGGTCGCGACGCTGCTCGGCCCTTCGGTCGGGATGACCTGGAACGCGGCGACTTCGCCGCTGTCCGACACCGCGATCGGCGCCACGGCGGCGACGTGCTCGCGACCGGCGAGCGTCTCGGCCACATCGACCTGCGCGCGCAGCTGCGCCGCGTCGTCGAGCCCGCCCGGCAGGTCCGCGGTCACGAGCAGCGGCGAGTTCGCGCCGGGACCGAAGGCGTCCTCGGTCAGTTCGTACGCGCGCTGGCCGTACGAGCCCTCCGGCTCCGACGCGCCGTCGGGGAGGCCGACCCGCATCGACAGGGCCGGGATCGCGAGCACGAGCAGCAGCCCGACCGACACGACGGTCGTGACGACGGCCCGCCAGGTCGGCATGGCGCGGGTGGGCGTCGCGACGGCATCCGCCTGCCCGATCCGCGCCCGAGCGCGGCGACCGAGCACGCGCAGACCGAGCAGGGAGAGGAGCGCCGGAAGCAGGGTGATCGCGATCAGCACCGCGATGGCGACGCAGATCGCGCCGGCGGTGCCCATGAGACCGAGGAACGGGATGCCCGTGACGTTCAGCGCGAGGAGCGCGACGACGACCGTCGATCCCGCGAAGACGACGGCGTTGCCGGCGGTGCCGCCGGCGAGACCGATCGACTCCCGCAATTCGACGCCGCGGAGCAGCTGCTTGCGGTGGCGGTTGAGCACGAACAGGGCGTAGTCGATGCCCACCGCGAGTCCGAGCATGACGCCGAGGACGGGCGTCACCGACGCCATCTGCACGACGCCCGAGAGCGAGAGGACGCCGAGCACACCCGCGGCGACGCCCACGATCGCCGTGACGAGCGGGAGCGCGGCGGCGATGACGCTGCCGAGCATCACGAGCAGCACGATGGCCGCGACACCGACGCCGATCGCCTCACCGATACCGAGGATCTTGGGGACGCCCTGCGAGATCTCGGTCGAGAACCCGACTTCGACGCCGTCGATCGGCTCGGCGGTGAAGTGCTCGACGACAGCCTGCTTCGACTCCTCGGGCAGCTCCAGGCGCGGCACGGTGAAGCCGACGTTGACCGTCGCGGTGGATCCGTCGGCCGAGACGAGTCGGATGCCGTCGGCGAGCTCGAGCAGGCGGGCGCCGAGGTCGGCCGTCTCACCCTGCTGCTCGAGCTGGGCCCGGCCGTCGTCGAGTGTCGCCTGCTGCCGCGCGAGCTCGTCGCGACCGGCGTCGAGCTGGGCCTGCTGAGCGTCGAGCGGCGCGAGCTGCGCGGCCGGCAGCCCGGCGGCCTCGGCCTGCGCGCGCGCTGCATCGAGCTGGGCCTGCCCCGCCTCGAGCTCCGCGGTCCCCGCGTCGAGCTGCGCCTGGCCGGCATCGAGCTGGTCGCGCGCGGCGTCGAGCTGGGTGCGACCGTCGGCGAGCTGCTGCGCCTGCGAGGCCCGCTCGGCCTCGGCGGCGAAGGGGTCGGTGACGGTCGCGACGTCGGGGAGGTCGGATGCCGTCGAGACGAGATCCGCGATCTCGGAGCGCTGCGCGTCGGTCAGGGCGCCGTCCTCGGCGTGGAAGACGACGGTTCCGGCGGCGCCCGCGAAGTCGGGGAGCTCGTCGGCGAGACGGTCGGTGACCTTCGAGGATGCCGTGCCGGGGATGTCGAAGCTCGACGAGAGCCCCTGGAAGCCCACGGCGAAGACGGCGCCGACGATGGCCAGGACGGCGATCCACGCCCCCACGACGACCCAGGCACGACGGGCGGCGCCCTTCGCGAGGCGATACAGCAGTTCGGCCATTCGGGGCACCTTCCGTCGGGTCTCGGGTTTGACGAGACGCAGCGTCTCGACAAGCCTAACCCGGCAGAAGGGATGCGATGAGCGCCGCGGCGCTGCCCGCGGCGGGAGCCTGGCCGCTGAGGGCGCGCAGGATGATGACGCCGGCGATCGCGTCGGCGACCTCGTCAGCGACGCCCGCGGCCGGCCCCGCCTCGCCCGATGCCGCGAGACGCGCGCGGACCCCGCCGTCGGCACCCAGCTGCACGCGCAGGAGCTCGCCGAGCTCGGGATTCTCGGCCGCCGCCGCCAGAAGCGCGCGGAACAGCGCGCGCCCCTGATCGGTCGCGAGCACGGCGTGCACGCGCTCGACCCAGTCGGTGAGATCGCGGCGCAGATCGCCGGTGTCGCCGACGGCGAGCTCCTGCCGGAAGATCAGTCCCTCGAGCAGCGCTTCGGCCAGGATGGCGCCTCTCGAGGGCCACCATCGGTAGATCGTCTGCTTCCCGACCCCGGCCTGGCGAGCGATCGCCTCGATCGTGAGATTCTCATAGCCGGTGCGCGCGAGGAGTTCCGCTGCCGCACCGAGCACGGCGAGACGCGCCTGCTCGCTGCGCCTCGGCCCCGTCCGGTGCTCGTCCATCCCTCCACCGTAGCCACGACGCACGGCCGCGCGCGGCCGGCGGATAGCGTGGGCTCATGCCGACCGTCCTCGTCCTCGACGATCACGATCTCGTGCGTCGGGGCATCGTGGACGTCCTGGGCGCCGCACCCGGTATCACCGTCATCGCCGAGGCGGCGACGGTGCGGCAGAGCACGGCCCGGGCGGCCCTCGTCGCCCCCGACGTCGCGGTGCTCGACTACCGGCTCCCCGACGGGACGGGCGCCCAGGCCTGCGCCGCGCTGCGGGCGCGGCATCCCGATCTCCCCTGCCTCATCCTCACCGCCTTCGACGACGACGACGCCCGCGCGGCGAGCGCCGCGGCCGGAGCCGCGGGCTTCCTCCTGAAGGACATCCGGGCCGCTGAGCTCGTCGAGGCCGTGCGCCGCGTCGCGTCCGGTCACCGGATGACCGCGACGCTGCGCGGACACTCCGACACCGGCAGCGCGTCCGGCGCGGACGCGGCAGCGCCGGCCCGCGTCGACCCGGCCGCCGTGCTCCCGCCGAGACAGCGCGAGGTGTTCGCGCTCGTGGCCCGCGGCCTGTCGAACCGTGAGATCGCCGACCGGCTCGGCGTGGCCGAGAAGACCGTGAAGAACCACGTGACCGCGCTCCTGCGCACCCTCGCGCTGCGGCGGAGGACGCAGATCGTCGTCCTCGCGGCGCGCACGGAGGCGACGCGGCGCGCATGAGGCCGGGCCCGGACCCGAGAGGATCCGCGCCCGGCGCGACCGGCGTCGTCAGGCGAGCCAGGGGAACCGCTGCACGATCGGCAGTCGCTTCCAGGCGCCGCCGAGGCCCCAGGTGTCGCCGGCGTGGAGCGCCGCGATCGCGATGAGGGCGACGGCGTAGACGACGTGGTAGTCGACGAGGGGGTTCGTGGATGCGGCGCCCCACGCGAACGGCCACTCGGCGAGGTACATGAGGAGCATCACGGCGCTCCCCGCCCCCGCGGCGACGCGGAGGCCGACGCCGGACATCACCGCGACGCCGATCGCCAGCATCCCGATCATGAACAGCACATCGGCGAGCGGGCTGGCCATGGCCTGGAACCAGGGCTGCAGCGGGCCGGTCACCGCCGGGCTCATGAGAAAGCCCTGGGCGGGCGTCCCCCCGTTGATCCACGCGCGCTCGAACGGCGTCGAGAAGCCGAGACCGAGGAGCTTGTCGAGGAAGGCCCACAGGAAGATGAAACCGGTCGCGAGGCGGAGGACCGCGAGCGTGCGACGGCCGACGGCCGACGTGACGACGTCGTCCTGACGGGCCAGCGCGACGGGACGGGTCCGAGCCGGCGTGCGGGCGATGGTGACGGGGACCGCGTGCGTGGTCATGATCTTCTCCTCCGGTGCGGTCTGACCACATAACCATCTCGCGATCGAGCCCGTCATGAAAGGGACCTAAGTCCCGGCAGACGCGAGACGCGTATCACCTGCGTCGCACGGGGGGCAATCCCGGTGATCACACCCGCGCGGCATCCCTACCATCCCCAGGACGCGACGATGGTCGACACCGTCGCAGGAGGAGGAAGCGTGACCGACATCGAAGATCTCGCCGACCGCGCCCGACGCACGGGGACGACGATCGCCGTCGCGGAGTCGCTGACCTCGGGCAACCTCGCCGCCGCCGTCGGGGCGGCCGGGGGTGCGAGCGACTGGTTCGCGGGGGGCGTCATCGCCTATCGGACCGCGACGAAGGAGCGGGTCCTCGACCTCGCCCCGGGAACCGACCCGTGCTCCTCGGCATGCGCCGAGCAGATGGCCGTTGCGACGCGGGCCCTCACCGGGGCCGACCTCGCCGTGTCGACGACCGGCGTGGGCGGTCCCGACATCCAGGACGGGCATGCCCCGGGCACCGTCTACATCGGCTGGAGCGACGCGTCGGGCGCGGGGAGCGCCCTGCTGCAATTCGACGGCGGCCCCGCCGAGATCATCGAGGAGAGCGTCGCGGCCGCCGTGCGGATCCTGCTGAGCCGACTCGGTCCGGCGTCCTGAGTCCCGTCGCATCGCCGTTCCGGCGGGAGAGGGTCGCCGTTCAGGCGGGAGAGAGGGGCGGGCGATGCGCGATGGGACGCGGCTTGGTCGCGGTCGGCGAACCGTTCCGGCGATGGGCGGCGTAGCGCGCGGTGATGGCCCGGTCGGCATCGTCGAGCGACGCGAACGCGGCCGTCCCCGCGGTGCCGCAGAGCCAGACCACCTCGTAGTCGCCGTCGCGGCGACGCTCGACGTAGGCGACCACGGCGTCGGCATCCGTCTGCGGACGCTGCGGATCGCGCACGCGCCAGGCGTCCTCGGCGATCTCGTCCCAGCGGAGTCCGGTGTGGTGCATGGTTCGAGACTGCGCCGGGTCGCTTCGAAATCCCAGGCCCTTGACAGGCCCGGATGAAGATGCCCGCCGGGTCAGTTCGGAAAGGTCGCGCGGATGCGCTCGATCGTGCGCAACGTCGCCGCGGTCCGCGCGTTGTCGACCGCGGCCGCAGCCACTCCCCCGGCCGAGACCAGCTCGACGAATCGCGCCACCTCGGCGTCCAGCGCGTCGACGCCGGCCTCGGTCTCGCCGGCGACGTCGCGCTCGGTCGCGTCGGCGCCCCGCGGGATCGTCCGCAGGCGGCGCGGGCTCGCCAGGTGGTCGATCTCCAGCGTCGCGTCCTCACCCTGGATCTCGCTCGGGCGGACGCTCGAGGTGATCTTCGAGAACGAGACGTCGACGACCATGCCGGGATATCCGAGCAGCGCGATGCCGGCACCGTCGACACCGGTGGCGATCTCGACGCGCGCCGCACTGATGGTGACGGGCTCCCCGAACAGCAGGACAGCCGCGTGCACCGCGTAGACGCCGAGATCGGCCAGCGCGCCCCCGCCCATCGCGGGGTCGAAGATGTTCGGCGTTCCGCCCGCGAGCACGTCGTCGTACCGGGACGATCGCTTCTGGTAGTGAAGCGACGCGCGCCGGATCACGCCGAGGCGGGCCAGCTCATCGCGCACCGCGGCGATCCCCGGGTCGTAGGCGGTGCGCATGGCCTCCAGGAGGACGCGACCCGAGGCATGGGACTGCGCGACGAGGTCGTTCCATTCGGCAGCGGTCGCGACGGCGGGCTTCTCGACCAGGACGTGCTTGCCGGCCGCAAGAGAGCGGGCGACCTGCTCGCGGTGAGCCGCATTGGGTGAACCGATGTAGACCGCGTCGACCTCGGATGAATCCAGGAGCGCGTCGAGGCTGCCGAACGAACCGGAGACGCCGAGGCGGTCGGCGTACGCGCGGGCGCGGTCCCCGTCGCGGGACGAGACGGCCACGACCTCGATGCCGGGCGTCCGCTGCGCGGCCCCGACGAATGCCTCGGTGATGACGCTGGTGCCGACGGTCGCGATGCGGATCATCCACCCAGCCTAAGCAGGGCGGCCTTCAGCAGGCTGCACTCACCGGCGGTGCGCGCTGCGGAGGACGTCCACGGCTTCCTCGAAGCGGAGCGTCTGGCGCACCTCGACGGCGCTGGCGTACCAGGGGCCCGACAGTGCGACGAACACGGCGCCCACGACGTCGACGTACCCCAGGACGACGGCGGCTTCGCGGATCTCGTAGCGATCGACGTCGACGAGCTCCCAGATCACCTCCGCGGTGGGTTCGGCGGCGGCCTGCGGCCGACGTTTCGGCAGCTCGCGGAGGGTGTCGGCGGCGGCGATCCGGGCTGCGGTGCGGCCCCGCGCGAGCGGCGACATCTCCATGACCATGATCTGCTCCTTACGCCTTGTGCCCAGTGTCTTCCGCCACCCCCGGAAACCCCACCGGGTTGACAACCGACCGGCGACCGCCTAGGCCCTCGATCAGGCGGAAAACTAGTTCGTCGAACTAACCGCAATTAGTTAGTCGGGATGCCGGGCGTACCCTTTCGCGCGTGGGTGTTCTCGTTTATGGGAGTCAGGGCCGGACCTTCGACATCGAGGATCGGCTGCTCGCCCATCTGCGGGTCGTCTTCATGAACAAGCTGCGGCGCAACGAACCGTTCATGTTCCATCGCGCGGCCGACGCCGGCACGTACAGCGTGTGGGTGCATCCCGCCGTTCCGATCGTGTTCCAGTTCAGCGGCAGCCGACCGCCGACCATCAACCGGCAGTGGGTCGAGACGCTCATGATCGAGGCCGGTGGTGCGAACGGCCTGCGCGTGATCCCCGAGCCGGCATCGGCCGACGTCTGATCCGTTCCGACCGGGCTGCGATTCCTCAGCGGCACTCCGCGTCGACCGCGTCGGCGATCGCATCCAGAAGTCGGGTCACCTCGCCCGCGGTGTCGTCGTCGAGTGTCCTCGCGAGATCGCGCACACGCGCGGTGATCGGGTCGAGACCGGTGATGTCGGCGTTCCGATCGATCGGCGCGACGTACTTGCTCCGGCCGTCGTCCGGATTGCGCTCGAAAGTCACGAGCCCGCCGTCATGCAGTCGGCGGAGGATCGTCGTCACGGTCGGTGTCGAGATGCCCAGCGCTGACGCGATGTCGGTCGGCGTGACCCGCTTGCCGGCGTCGGCACTGTCGTAGACGATGCGCATCGCCGCACGCGCCGTTTCGCTCGGGCCGCAATCGGTCTGGCGTCGACGCGAGAGGCTCGACTCGGCGAGGCGAAGCCGTTCCACCGCGCGCGCGACGGAGCGGGGTTCACTGGGATCGGACACGGCGCGGACCTCCGGGACGGCGATGGTGCCCGCCAGTGTAGGAGCGCGCCGGGATCCGCGTCTTCGGCTTGACGCCGCATCGATGGCGGGTCACACTCCGGGCGCGAGGTCGGGGAGGGTGCGGATCCCGAACTCGTGACGCAGCGCACTGAGCGACGCCCACCATCCGGCCAGCCCGTGCACGCCGGGCCCGGGGCTGGTCGATGCGGAGCAGAGGTAGACCCCGGGCACCGCCGTCCGCCACGGGTCCGGCCGCAGCACGGGTCGCGCCAGCAGCTGCCCGACCGACGGCAGGCCGGCGGCGATGTCGCCGTCGGGATAGTTGGGATTCAGCGTCGAGAGCCGCTGCGCCGTCCGCGACGAGGTCGCGATGATCGTGTCGCGGAAGCCCGGCGCGAACCGCTCGATCTGACGCGTGATCGCCTCGGTCCGGTCCGCCGAGCTGCCGGCGGGCACGTGCGTGTAAGCCCACAGGATGTGCGACCCCGCCGGGGCGCGCGACGGGTCGAAGAGCGTCGGCTGCGCCGCGAGCACGTACGGGCTGTCGGGGAGACTCCCGGCCCCGACGGCGTTCTCGGATGCCGCGATCTCGGCGCGCGTGCCGCCGACGTGCACGGTGCCCGCTGCGGCGACGGCGGGGTCGCTCCACGGCACCGGCGCCGACAGGGCGAAGTCGACCTTGGCCACGGCGGCGCCGTAGCGGAACCGCGACAGCGCGCGACGGTAGCCCGCCGGCATCCGCTCCCCCGCCATCGCGACGAAGGCGCGCGGGGTCACATCGAGCAGAACGGCGCGGGCCGACGGCAGGTCGTCGAGCGACCGCACCGGATGATCCGTGAAGAGCTCGCCGCCGTGCGCGCGGATGTCATCGACCATCGCCGCCGCGATCGCGCCGGTTCCGCCGATCGGGATGGGCCAGCCTCGCGCGTGACCATAAGTCCCGAGGGCCAGCCCGGCGCCGGCCGCGGCCAGGCTCGGCAGCCCGAGGATGGTGTGAGCCGCCACTCCGGTCAGCAGCGCGGGCGCGGCATCGCCCCGGAACCGTCGGTTCCAGACGCCGGTGCCCTGCTCGAGGCTCCGGACGGCGAACCAGGCCGCCGCGATCGGATCCCCCGGCACGCGCAGCAGCGAGCCGCCCGTGAAGTCGGCGACGCCGCGCACGCGATCGACGAGGGGGCGCATGAGCCGTGCGTACGCTCGGCCATCCGCGCCGAGACCGTCTGCCGTCCGCTCCAGATCGCGGTAGGCGAGCGCGGCGCCACCTTCGAGAGGATGCGCGAACGAGACGTCGGGAACGGCGAACTCGACGCGTCTGCGCAGACCGAACTCGCGGAAGAATCGGGATTCGAACGCGAGGGGGTGGACCGCGGAGCAGGCATCGTGGACGAACCCCGGCTCCGTCAGTTCCAACGAGGCGGCCCCGCCGCCGAGATGGTCCTGTCCCTCGAACACCGCGACCGACAGCCCCGAACGCGCGAGGGTGACCGCCGCCGCGAGCCCATTGGGCCCCGAGCCGACGATGACGGCGTCGTACTCGCCCCTCACCGGCCGGCGCCGCCCTCGGCCAGGTACGCGAGACGGTGGAGCGTCTCGGCGTTGCGCAGGCGCAGCGGGATGTCGAGCAGCGGTTGTGGCACGAGGGACCCGGGCCCCTCGGCGGCGACCTCCTGGAGACGCACGACGCACCCCTCCCCGCGCGGTTTGACGTCGATCACGATACGCGCCTCGCCGATCGGCCAGCCCCGCGCCTGCAGCACCATCCGCCGCGGCGGGTCGTACTCGAGCACCGAGGTGCTGTCATCGAGGAGTGCGGGCCAGACCCCGAAGGAATGATGCAGCCGCGAACCGGTACGCGGCCACTCCTCGGCGACGTCGCGCATGCGCGACGCGCCGACGACCCAGGAGGGGAAGAGCCAGCCGTCGGCCAACACGGCGAAGACCGCCTCGGGGGCGCACTGCATCCGTTTGACGTTACGAGCCACGACGGACCTCCCTCACGGCTGCAGCACCACCTTGATGCAGCCGTCCTCCTTCTTCTGGAACGTCTCGTACAGGGCGGGGGCGTCGTCGAGCGGCACCCGGTGGGTCGTCAGGTCCATGACGCCCAGCGGATCGGCGGCATCCTCGACGAGCGGGAGCAGGTCATCGACCCAGCGCTTGACGTTGCACTGCCCCATCCGCAGGCTCAGCTGCTTGTCGAACATGGTCTTCATCGGCAGCACGTCGGCCTCGCCCGCGTAGACGCCGCTGAGCGAGACGGTTCCGCCGCGGCGCACCGTGTCGATGGAGGCGTGGAGGGCCGCCAGCCGGTCGAGGCCGCCGGTCTCCATGAGCTTCTGCGCGAGCCCGTCCGGCAGGAGTCCCATCGCCTTGTGGACGGCGGCGACCCCGGGATTCCCGTGGGCCTCCATCCCGACGGCGTCGACGACGGCATCGGCCCCGCGACCCTCGGTGAGGTCGCGCAGCTCGTCCACGACGGTGTCGGTGAGATCGAAGGCGTCGGCCCCGTGCCGCTCCGCCATCGCGCGGCGCTCGGCCACCGGGTCGACCGCGAGGACGCGGTAGCCGCGGTGGATGCCGATGCGCGCGACGAACTGCCCGACCGGGCCGAGCCCCATGACGGCGAGGGTGCCGCCCTCGGGAACGTCCGCGTACTCGACGCCCTGCCAGGCCGTGGGCAGGATGTCGCTGAGGAACAGGTACCGGTCGTCCGGGAGGTCGGTGCCGACCCGGATGTGGTTGTAGTCGGCGAGGGGAACGCGGAGGTACTCCGCCTGCCCACCCGGCACCTGCCCGTAGAGCTTGGTGTACCCGAAGAGCGAGGCGCCGCTGCCGTACTCGGTGACCTGGGTCGTCTCGCACTGCGACTGCAGCCCGCGCCGGCACATGAAGCAGTGCCCGCAGGAGATGTTGAAGGGAACGACGACGCGGTCGCCCACCGCCAGGGTGGTGACGGCGGAGCCGACCTCGACGACCACGCCCATGGGCTCGTGGCCGAGGACGTCGCCGCTGTCGATGAACGGGCCGAAGATCTCGTAGAGGTGGAGGTCGGAGCCGCAGATCGCGGTCGAGGTGATCTTGACGATCGCGTCGGTGGGTTCGAGGATCTCGGGGTCCGGGACGGTCTCGACCGAGACGTTGCGGCGCCCCTGCCACGTGAGGGCCTTCATCGCGCGCCCCCGTTCCGGTCGTCGCCGTCGGCCTCGGGCGTTCCCGGTCCCGGGCCCGGTCGCACGGCTGCCGTGTCGGCGATGTCGATGCGGGTGTTGCCGTCGTGCTCGCTCGTCGTGATGCGGGGCGCGGCGTCCGCTTCGGTGGAGCCGCCGGCCCTCAGAAGTTCTTCGCGGCGGTCCTCGTCGGTCGTTGCGTCGGATGCGTCTGCCATAGCCCGACGGTAGGCACGTCCGCGAACAGGCGGCGAGGGGATGGCGGGAGGAGCGACGCCGTGATAGCCAGGGCGAGTCCGATCGGGCGCGATGACGCCCGGAGAGAAGGAGGGGCCCATGTCGAACGATCTGACACGAGACGACGCGAAGCCCAGCCAGGCCGAAGGCGCCGATCCGGATCACCCCGGTACCGGCGAGGCTCCCGAAGAGGAGACGGGCCACCCCTCGCAGGCGGAGGGCGAAGACGCCTGACCGACCCGGTCAGGCTCCGGAGCGGGCGGCGACGGCGTCGAGAGCGTCGGCGATACGCGCGATGACATCGGCGGCGATCACCGCCCGCTCCTCGTCGAGTTCGTCGATCACCGAGACGATCGCGGAGTGGTGCTGCGCGAACGCGTCGTCGACGCGGGCGATCGCCTCCTCGGTCGGCACGAGGTAGTGGGCGCGCCGATCCGACGGATGCTGCACGCGCTCGATGTATCCGCGAGTCGCCAGCCGCTCCACGACGTTGGTCACTGTCGCGCTCGACGTGGCGAGCATGATGATGAGGTCTTTGGGCCCGAGATCACGCCCGTCGCGATGCCCCTGAACCAGGTAGCGGAGCGCGGTGAGGTCGATCGCCGAGAGCTCCGATGCGCGCACGGCGAGACCGGCCTGCACCTGCTCGGCGCGTCGAAGCCGGAGGATGGCGTCACTCAGACGCTGACCGACCTCGTCACGCGGTTGATCGGCGTACAGGTGCAGCCCTTCGTGTCTGACCACGTTCTGCGGCATGGGGACCTCCTCGCTCCGGAAAGCATAGGGCAATCGCTAGCTCTCAATGACAGATGAGAACTTTCACACCATGTGAGATACATACCTCAACGAATTGACAGAAAGTGTCTTGTCTGGCTAGATACTTAATCGAGGGCAGCACTCGGGCTCTCCGCTCAACGTCAAGATCTGGAGGACAGCATGGGTCAGCTCTACTACGGGAACGCCACCACGTCCGTCGACGTTCCGGACCGCCTGCTCGCCCACCTGAAGGTGGTCGTCGCGACGAAGCTCCGTCGGAACGAGAGCTTCATGATGTCGTGGACCGGAGGGTCGGAGCCCGCCGGACGCTCCTCCATCTGGCTGCAGCCCGCGATCCCCCTTCGCTTCGTGTTCGACACGGCCGACATGGAGGTCCTGAACCCCCAAACCGTCCGCGACATGGCCAACGCGGCCACGTCGTCCGCCGGGCTCATCGTGGACCTCGACCAGGACATCCCCGCCGCGCCGCAGCGCGAGATCCGGCCGGTCACCGCGAGCACGCCGCGCCTGAAGGTGCCCGCCTGACCGCGCACCCCGCACGACTTCCACGCCGCCGCCGGCCGCTCCTATAATCGGAGCGTCCGACGGCGGCGTTGTCGTCGGTGCTCGAAAAATGAGTACGAAGCGGCAGGGCGCGAGAGCGCAGCGCGCGAGACACATACGGCCCGCATCCGTTCCATCTCGAAAGCACCGTCATGGCTTCCGTCTCCGCGCACGTCGCCGCGTCCCTCTCCCCCCACATCCGTCACGTCTTCGGCGTGATGGGCAACGGCAACGCCCACCTTCTCGACGCGATCGAGCGCGGGGGCGATGTCACCTTCACCGCCATGCGGCACGAGGCAGGCGGCGTCGTGGCCGCCGACGCCCACTATCGAGCGGGCGGCGGAATCGCCGCGGCGACGGCTACCTACGGCGCCGGATTCACCAACACCCTGACCGCGCTCGCCGAGGCCGCTCAGGCGCGCGTGCCGCTCGTGCTCGTGGTCGGCGACGAACCGACGTCGGGACCGCGTCCGTGGGATGTCGATCAGATCGCCCTCGCCTCCGCTGTCGGTGCACGCACCTACACGGTCGGCCGGGCCGACGCGGCGGCCACCACGGCCATCGCCATCGAGCACGCGCTGTCGTTCTCGGTTCCGGTCGTCCTCGCGATCCCGTACGACGTCGGATCGCGGGACGCCGGGCCGATCCCTTCGCCGATCGCGACAGCGGCGGCGGGACCCCTGCACCCCGCCTCGGCGTTCGCCGCCGCGACCGTCAGCGAGATCGCCGCGGCGCTCGCGGCGGCGCAGCGTCCGCTTCTGCTGGCCGGGCGCGGCGCGTGGCTCGCCGGAGCGGGCGACGCCCTCGGGCGCCTGGCCGATGCGACCGGAGCACTCACGGTCACCACGGCGCTCGGGCGCGGGCTGTTCCCGCGCACCGAGTACGACCTCGGAGTGGCGGGCGGGTTCGGTGCCGACGGGGCCATGGAGCTCGTCCGACAGGCCGACGTGGCCGTGGTCTTCGGCGCATCGTTGAACCAGTTCACGATGCGCTTCGGCGAGCTCTTCGCACCGGGGTCGACGATCGTGCAGGTCGACACCGCGCCCGCGGCGACCCACCCGCACGTCGGGCGCTTCCTGCGGGCGGATGCGGCCGTGGCCGCCGAGGCGATCCTCGCCGAGGTGGTCGCGCCGGCCATCACTCAGGACGCCTCACCCCGCGGCTGGCGTGAGAGCGTCGATGTCGCGGCGGCGCACCGGCGCGCCTCCGGTGACGATCGGGCACCGGACGGGCGACTCGACCCGCGAAGCGCCGCGATCCGCATCGCCGAGCTTCTCCCCGACGACCGGGTGGTCGTCTCCGACGGCGGGCACTTCATCGGCTGGGCGAACATGTACTGGCCGGTCGCATCGCCCGAGCGCATGATCATGATCGGAACGGCCTACCAGTCGATCGGCCTCGGCTTCCCCTCGGTGCCGGGCGCCGCGCTCGCCCGACCCGAGTCCACGGTCGTGCTCACCTCGGGCGACGGCGGCGGGCTGATGGCCCTCGCCGACCTCGAATCGGCCGTGCGGGTCGCCCGCGGGCGGGGTCTCGCCGTCATCTGGAACGACCGCGCCTACGGCGCCGAGATCCATCTGTACGGCGTGCAGGGTCTCGCCCCCGAGCCGATGCTGATCCCCGAGGTCGATTTCGCGGGGCTCGCCCGGGCCGTGGGCGCCGAGGCCGTCGTCGTGCGAACGCTCGACGACCTCGACGTGCTGGCCCGGTGGCGAGATCAGCCGGTCGCGGAACGGCCGTTCCTTCTGCTCGACCTGCGCATCTCAGCGGACGTGCGTGCGCCGTATCAGGAGGAGATCCTGCGGATCAATACGCCGGCCGCCCGGCGGAGCTGACCGTCCGCAGGGCGCCCGCGAAGAACGCGGCGAGCTCGTCGGTCGCCGCCAGCGGGAAGACGCCGGCGACGTACTGGTCGGGACGTACGACGACGACGACGCCGTCGCGCGAGAGGCCGCGCTCGTCGAAGATGTCGCTGTCGTGCCACGCGCTGGGCGCTGCGCCGAAGACCTTCTCCCAGTCGGTGAGGCCGAGCGGCCCCGAGCGGGGGCGGAAGACCTCGGGCACCGCGGGGAACTCGATCTCGTCGTAGCGCTGCTGATAGATCGCCTTGACGTCGAACACGGCGTCGGGGTCGGCGTCGGCGGGCGTGTGGACGGTGACCGGCGACTGCGGTCCAGCCATCCAATCAGCCCATTGCGACAGCGCCGACGGCTGCCCGGCCTCCGCCGAGTCGGCGAAGGCGTAGATGCGCCAGCGACCGTCGGCACGCGCATGGTGGCCGAGGTGGACGACGTTCCCGTCCGACACGCGCGCCACCTCGACGGACGCGAAGCGCTTGCCGATCGGGTAACCCGTCGCGAGGTCCTGGTGACGGTCCGGCGCGACGACGGCGGATGCCCCGTACTGGGTCATGAACCCCGAGGGGAACTCGGCCGTGGCCAGGTAGTAGGTCGCGAGATCCTGCGGGTCGGTGATCTCCTCGGGTTTGCGCGCCATGAGCGCCGACCATTCCTTGTCGAAGTCGATGAGCTGCTGCGCGACCGGCCGACGCTCGCTCGAATAGGTGCGCAGGAGGTCGGGCTCAGCGAGCCCGGTGAGGACGTGACCGAGCTTCCAACCGAGGTTGAACCCGTCCTGCATCGAGACGTTCATCCCCTGCCCCGCCTTGGCGCTGTGAGTGTGGCAGGCGTCGCCGGTGAGGAACACGCGCGGCGACGCGTCCGAGCCCGGCGTCACATCGTCGAATCCGTCGGTCACGCGGTGACCCACCTCGTAGACGCTGTGCCACGCCACTTCGCGCACGTCGATGGAGTACGGATGCAGGATCGCGTTCGCCCGCGCGATGATCTCCTCGATCGGCGTCTGCCGCACGCGGTGGTCGTCGTCCGCGGCGACCTCGCCGAGGTCGATGTACATCCGGCTGAGGTACCCGCCCTCGCGCGGGATGTGGAGGATGTTCCCCGCCGAGGAGTTGATCGCGCACTTCGTGCGCCAGTCGGGGAAGTCGGTGTTGACGAGGACGTCCATGACGCCCCAGGCGTGCGCCGAGATGCCCCCGACGTGGACGCGGCCGATCGCATCGCGCACGCGGCTGCGCGCGCCGTCGCAGCCGGCGACGTATTTCGCACGGATGGTGCGCTCCTCCCCCGCGCGATCGCCGGAGACGTGGCGAAGCCGCACGGCGACCGGGTGATCGCCTTCGCCCGTCACCTCGAGACCGAGGAACTCGACGCCGTAGTCCGGAGCGATCCGGGCGGGGCCGGCTGCGGCAGCCTCGGCGAAGTAGTCGAGGACGCGCGCCTGATTGACGATGAGGTGCGGGAACTCGCTGATCTGCAGCGCGTAGTCCTCGGTGCGCGCCGTTCGGATGATGCGCGACGGGTCGGCCGGATCGGGAGCCCAGAAGTTCATGTAGGCGATGTTGTAGGCCTCCGCGACGATGCGCTCGGCGAAGCCGAAGGCCTGGAAGGTCTCGACGCTGCGCGGCTGGATCCCATCGGCCTGACCGAGGACGAGGCGCCCCTCGCGCCGTTCGATGAGCCGGGTCGTGACGCCCGGGAACTGCGACAGCTGGGCCGCGAGCAGCATCCCGGCGGGCCCGGAGCCGACGATGAGCACGTCGGTCTCGTCGGGCAGGTCGGCGGGTCGATCGAGACCCGTCTGCGCGGCCGGGAGGACGCGCGGGTCGTGAGACACGTAGCCGTGGTGGTGGAACTGCATCGTCGTCGGTCCTTTCCCGACAGCTGTGTCGGGTTGCTCGGCGGAGGCGGCGTGTTCTATATTCGAACGCGACGTTCTACTATGGAACAGATCGTATACGACCGTCGATGCGCCGACAAGGGTGCGCGCGAGAGGGGTGCCCGTGACGGACCGTAGTGACCGGGATGCAGCGCCCTCGCAGACGCTCAGCCGCGGCATCCGGGTGCTCGAGATCCTGGCCGACGCGCGCGAGGCGCGATCGATCGACGAGATCGCGCGCGAGCTGGGCGTCCATCGCTCGATCGCGTATCGACTGGTGCGGACGCTCGAGTCGCATCGCGTGGTCGCGCGCGACGCGGCCGGACGGGTGGCGCTCGGGGCGCGGTTGGCCGCTCTCGCCGCGGGGGTCGCGCACGATCTGCAGGCCGAGGCGCTGCCGGAGTTGACCGCCGTCGCGAACGACCTGGGAATGACGTGCTTCCTCGCCGTCCTCGACGGCGACGAGTGCATCACGCTCGCGAGCGTCGAGCCGCGGCACGCCGTCGCTTCGGTCGCGCAGCGGCCGGGTGCTCGTCATTCGGTGTCGGTCGGGGCGCCGAGCAAGGCGATTCTGTCGACGCTCGACCCCCACGAGTGGCCGGTGGATGCGCCCGACTCCCTGCGCGCGGACGTCGCCGTGGCGGCCGAGCGCGGGTATGCGACGAGCCACGACGAGGTGATCCCCACCGTGCAGGCGATCGCGGTGCCGCTTCGGCTCGGTTCGCCCCATCGGCCGGCGGCGATCGCGGTCGTGCACGTCGCACGCGCCGACGATCCGGATGCCGTCGCCGAACGGCTGCAGCGCTCCGCCTCCGTGATCCGCGCGGCCCTGCACGGCTGACACCGCTCGGCGCTCCCGGGATTGCGGTTCCGTCTCGCTGTGCTCGCTCAGACGGGGCGGTGTCAGAACGGGGGCGCCGGTTCGGGTGGGGGCCGTTCGGCGACGAACTCGGGAGTGAAGCAGACCGAGGGGACCGGGAGGTCTTCCCGGTAGACCCTCCCGGTGGGTGAGGTCCATTGGATGATGCCGGCGCCGAGTTGGAGGACGAGCCAGTCGGTGAACTGCTTCATCGAATGATGTCGCTGACACAGGTTGCACAAGTTCGATTCGCACGTCGGCCCGCCGAGGGCGTGGTCGATGGTGTGGTCCAGTTCGCAGCGGATGGCGGGCCGGCGGCATCCCGGCCACCGGCAGTGTCGATCCCGCGCCTGCAGCATCCTCCGCAACGCCGCGGGTGGTCGGTACTGATCGACACGCGTCACCGTCTTCGTGGTCGCGTCGAGGGAGACCCGGTCCCACAGGGCGGCATCCCCGGCCAGGGTCCGGGCGGTGTCCGCGTCGATCAGGCCGGCGCCGACCAGCTCGGCGGCACGGTCGTCCTTCCCGGCGAGGGTGTCGGCCGTCACAACCAGCTGCACCCGGGCGCGGATCGCGCCGAGCGAGGTCTTCCCGTCGACATCGTGCGTCGGGTCGATCGCGGGCCCGCCGGTCAAGCCGAGGTCGCAGAGCACGTCCGCTCGCACTTGCTGGCGGGTGCGCGTGTCGGCCTCGTGCTCCTCACCGGCCGCACGGGCTTCCGCCGCGACCTCCTTGGCGATATCGATCGTCGACACGGCCATCTGGTTGAGCCGGTCATCGATCGCCACCAGCAGCGTCGTCGCACCCCGCAAGGTCAGCTCCGACATCCCGTCACCCAGGTCACGCAGGAACACGCCCCGGTCCGCGACGGCCGCTCTGTGCCGTTCTGCGAAGGTGCGGGCGGTGAAGTGCTGCGCCAACGACTCCAACGCGCCGTGAACCCGCGCGGGCACGTCCCGTTCGGCGACAGCGATCGCGGCTTCCTGCCACTCCTCGTGGTTCTCGTCCGGGAGGTTCCGGCCCAGCTTCACCACGTCGTCGACGTGCTTGGCCGTGAGCCGGCCGTCCTCCCACGCGGCCAGAACGAGCGGGTTCCCCTCGACGATCTCCAGCGCACGGCCGATCTCGTTCTGCACCCGCCGATCCCCGCACCGCGCGATTGCGGCGAACTCCGCCGCCACCGCTCGCAGCTGCATGTCGGTTTCCCGGCCCAGCAGCCCGTTTCGGCGCGACATCGACAGAGCCTCACGGCCGAGGACGCCAGTTTGCGCAACCGGGCGATATCGGCAGCATCCTGAGCCCGAACCACATCGAGCACGCCGTCGAGCTCGGCGCGGATGCGCACCCACGACTCCTCGTCGCTCGCTGATCGACTCGTCCCCATGAACGATATGATGCCATGCGGCACCGATGCGAGTCTAGAACACAGCTTCGACTTGGGGGCAACTCACTCGGTGACGAAACTGTGCAGGAATCGCCGCGGGCGTCACGCCACGGGGCTCGCCAGCGGTCGCCCCGCCACCTCCAGCACTCCGCGGAGCCAATCGCACGCCAGTTCCGTCGCCGGCGTCTCGCCGCCGGCATCGTGGCGGCCGTACTCGCCCACGCGGAGCGCACCGCAGCGCGCGAGGGCTTCGTCGACGAGTTCGCTCCCGCGCGAGTAGGTGCGCGTGTAGCTGCGATCGCCCATGCCGAAGACCGCGTAGCGGATGCCGGTCAGCTCCGCCTCGCCGTCGACGAGAGCGCGGTGGAAGTCTCGCGCCGCCGTCGGGACCTCGCCGTCCCCGTAGGTCGAGCACACGACGAGGTGGAGACGCCCCGGGGCGAGGTCGCGCGGACGGATGTCGGCCAGGTCGTGCACGACGACGTCGGCGTCCTCGCCGAGAGCGGCGGCCAACTCCCCCGCGACGAGCTCCGCGCCGCCCGATTCGGTGCCGAAGAGGATCGTCACCGGGACGTCCGCGGTCAGCGCCTCGTCGGCGCTCGCGGTCGGCGCGGGTACCAGACCCTCGTCGCGTGCCGCGGCCAGCATCTCCTCCCGCGAACGCAGCTTCGCCCGCTCGCGTCCGGGCGCAGCACCCAGCCGCTCGCGCAGATCGATCCGTCTCCAGCCGGTGAAATCGACGGCGGTGTCCGGCGACCATCCGGAGCTGCCGAGGCCGATGACTCCCGCTCGGATGTCCTCCTCGACCGCCCGGGCGAGCGTCCGCGCATCGGTCCGCTGATCGGGGATGGTTCCGCGTGGCCCGCGCCGCAGCCATCCCGCGACATAGAGCCCGGGCTCGACGCGCCCGTCGGGGTACTCCCCCGCGGCCACCGGCACCGTCTCGTCCGAGGCGAATCCGATTGCGCTCACGACGTCGTCCGCGGCGATCCGATGCTCATCGCCCGCGGAATCGCGCACGACCAGCGCTTCGGCCTCGACGCGGACCGGGGCGCAACCGAACCACCAGTCCACACGCACCCGCGGCTCGCCGTCCCCGCGGACGGAGCTCTCGCGCAGCAACCGCACCGCGTCGGCCCGTGCATCCTTGCCCGCGGCCGCGAGGTCGTCGGCGCCGTGCACGACGTGCTCGACCCCCGCGATGTCCGCCAGCTCGCGCACCATCACCGGGTCGAACTTCGCACCCTCGGGCGCGCTGCGCCCCACCAGGTGGACCCTGCGCACCCGGCCGGCGACGCGGTCGCGGACCTCATCGTCGATGTCGCTGCCATGGAAGTCCTCGGCGGCTCGCACGATCAGCCGCGCGACATCGAGGGCGACGTTGCCGTGCCCGACGATGACGACCTCGCGCCCGAGCTCGGGGACCTCCGTCTCGTCGGGATGACCGTTGAGCACCCGCGTCATGACACCGGCGCCGTGCACTCGCGCCGCAGCGTCGATCGGGATGCCGAGCGACGCGTCGGCACGCAGGCCGGTGGCCAGCACGACGACGTCGAAGCTCGCTCGCAGGGTCTCGAGCGACACCTCGCCGCCCAGCCGCACGCCGCCGTGGAAGCGCACCCCGTCGGCGGTGAAGAGTCGCTCGAACTGGCGCGCGACCGATTTCGTGCCCTGATGATCGGCGGCGACGCCGTAGCGCAGCAGCCCGAAGGGCGTCGGGAGCGCGTCGACGACGTCGATCTCGGCGGCGGGAAAGCTGCGGCGGAGCGCCTGGGCGCTGAAGCAGCCGGCCGGCCCCGACCCGACGATCGCGATCCGGGGCGCGGGGGTGCCGTCGTCCGCGGATCCGGCACCACCCGGCACCCGGGTGGCGGCATCGGCACCGGACCCCGAGCCGGCATCCGCATCCCAGCGCGCCGGAAGCGCCAGCATCCCGCGGAAGACCCACCCGCCGATCACCGCCGGCCGATCGGGCACCAGGTCGAGGCCGCGCATCCGCTCGAACAGGCGCGGGAGTCCGACGTCCGCGACCTCGGCGCGCGCCACCCAGGCTCCGAGGCACACGTGGACGCCCTTGCTGAAGGCGAGGTGCGGCTTGACCTCGCGGCGGATGTCGAAGCGGTCGGCCTCGGGCCACACGCGCTCGTCCCGGTTCGCCGACAGGATGCAGATGCCGAGCTTCGCGTGCGCCGGCAGCCGCACGCCGGTCAGGACGACGTCGCGCGTGGTCTGCCGGGAGTACAGACCGATCGGCGCGATCCAGCGGATGGTCTCGTCGAAGACGGTGCCCCACAGACTCGGGTCGGCCTCGACGGCCCGCCGCTGCTCCGGGTGGTCGAGGAGTGCCCACGCCGCGACCCCGAGCGCATCGCGGGGCTCGTTGAGCCCGCCGCCGATGGTCATCTTCACGTTCGCCCGGATCTTCTCGATCGGCATCATCTCGCCGGGGATGGCCAGGAGCGACGAGATCAGCGAATGGTCCGGATGCCGGCGGTGCCACGCCAGCATCTCGTCGAGCGCCGTGTCGACCTCGTCGAACGAGCGGGCACCGCGCTCCCAGACCTCCGGGTCGTCCGCATAGTTGCCGGTCGCATCGATGAGGGTCTGCGACCAGCGCTGCAGGTCCTCGTGCGAGGCGTTGTGGAATCCGAGGATCTCGCGGAGGTTCTCGGCGGCGTAGGGCGCCGCGAAGTCCCAGATGAGGTCGGCCGTCTCGCCCTTCTCGCTCATATCGTCGAGGAATCGCCGCGCGTTCCGCTCGAACACGCCCGTCCACGTCCGCTTCACGACGCCCGGCCGGAGGACGGGCTGCCAGGCCTTGCGCTCGGGATAGTGGTCGGGGTCGTCGCGGCGGAGCATCGAATGCCCCATCGCGCGGATCTGCAGCGACCCCTCTTCATTGGCCGAGAAGGTCTCCTGGTCGAACTCGGTCTCGTGGACGGCCGCGTAGCTCGTGATCAGGTACCGCCCGACGGCGGGGACCCAGTGGACCCCGCCCTCCGCGCGCAGGCGATCGTAGATCGGGAACGGGTCGCGGTAGAGGTCGGGAATCGTCACCCAGTCGGCGACGGGCGCTTCGCGGACGGGCTGGTCGTGGGTCTCGTTCGTCATGACACTTCCTCGTGTGGGACTGTCCTCACTATCCCGCGCCCGGTTCTGGTAGAAAAGCGGACATATCCGGTCAATCACCGAGGTTCGATCGAAGAATTGTGCGCCCATGCCTGAGATCCCCTTCACTCTCCGCCAACTCGCCTACCTTGTCGCCGCGGCGGAGGACGGCACCATCGCCGCCGCCGCGGCCCGCCTGCACGTCTCCCCCTCCGCGATCTCCGATGCGATCACCGAGCTCGAGCACGGACTCGGCGCCGTGCTGTGCGTCCGGCGCCGAGCGCACGGGCTGACGCTCACGAGCGCCGGCGTCCATACCGTCACTCGGGCGCGGACGCTCCTCCACGACGCGCGCGAACTCGGCCGATCGTTGCAGTCCGTCGAGGGTGAGCTCGTCGGTCCCGTCACGATCGCCTGCTACCCGACGCTGGCGCCGACGATCCTCCCGCCGCTGCTGGACGGCTTCGGCGCCGCCCACCCGCGGGTGACGCTCCAGATCGAGGAGACGACCTCCGACGCGCTGGCCGGACGCATCGAATCGGGGCAGGTGGACGTCGCCTTCGTCTACGACACGCTCATCCCCGGTGCGCCGCGGCGCGAGAAGCTGTTCGAACGTCCCGCGCACGTGCTGCTCGCGGCATCCGACCCGCTCGCCGCCGCCGAGACGGTGCGGCTCGAGGATCTGGTCGACCGCGACCTGATCCTGCTGGACGCCCCGCCCTCGAGCGAGCACACGCTCTCGATGTTCGCGTCCCGCGGGCTGACGCCGCACATCCGCCACCGGACGTCGAGCTACGAAGCCGTTCGCACGCTGGTCGGGCGCGGGCTCGGCTACGGCGTGCTCGTGCAGCGGCCGGCGAACGCCGCGAGCTACGAGGGCTACCCTGTCGCCATGAAGGAGATCGCGCCCCCGGTCGCGCCGGTCGGCATCGACGTCATCTGGTCGGCCACGACGGCTCCGCCCCCGCGCGTGCGGGCGCTGATCGACTTCGCCCGGTCGATCGACTGGGCTCCGGCGCGATGACCGCGCTGCTCTGGGCGATCAAGGCGTCGCTGCTCGACTACGTGCGGGGCATGCCCGACGGCCGCGTCGACCTCGCCGGCGGCGCCCGGGAGGAGTCGTCCGGGGCCTTCTCGTTCCCCGCTGCGCCGTCGTCGCAAGCGGATGCCGCGGACCTGCGGTTCTCGGGGTCGGTCACCCTCACCGGGCACAGCGGCATGATGCGGGTCGTCATCGCCGACCCGCATCTCGCTCGGATCGGCGACGGCTGGGCTCTGACGATCGACGACGGGACCGGCGAGCGCCTGCATTTCGCAGACGTCGCCGGCCTGGACGATCGAGCGGACGGCTCGCGCGTCGGCCGCAGCACGCTGCTGACGGCCGACGGCGCCGAGCTGTTCTTCGGCCCTTACCGGGCGGGTACCGCCCTCGACGATCCGATCGTCACCCGCGCCGAGCCCCGACGAGCGGGCTGACCGCCTGCTCGGCCTCGTGGTCGGGCCCGAGCGGGATGCCGCTGCGGTCGCGCAGCAGCAGGGTGGCGATGAGGCCGAGCAGCACCATGCCGGTGAGGTACCACGTGACGCCGGTGGTGGAGCCGGTCGTCTGGACGATCGCCTGCGCGATCGTCGGCGCGAACGCCCCGCCGAGGATGGCGCCGATCGCGTAGGAGATCGACACCCCCGAGAACCGGATGGATGCCGGGAACAGCTCGGCGTACAGCGCGGCCTGCGGCCCGTAGGTGAGCCCGAGCCCGACGGCGAGCAGGCAGAGCGCGAGGGTCAGCGTGCCGACGCTCGCGAGGCTGACGAGCGGGAAAAGGGCGAAGATCGCCGGGAGGAGGACGATCCATCCGATGACGTAGGTGGTGCGCCTGCCGATGCGATCCGACACCCACCCGGCGAACCAGGTCGACGCGAGCCAGACCACGGAGGCGGCCGCGGCCGCCCAGAGCACCGGACCGCGCTCGAGGCCGATCGGTCCCTCGGGGTTGGTGGCGTACCCCTGGATGTACCCGCCGGTCGTCATGTAGCCGACGGCGTTGTTGCCGGCGAACACGAGAGCGGCGATCACCACGAGCAGCAGGTGGCGACGGAACAGCTGCACGATCGGCATGCGGGTGTGCTCGCGGCGCTCCGCGATCTCGGCGAAGACGGGGCTCTCCTCGACTCGTCGCCGGACGTAGTGCCCGACGAGGATCAGCACGATCGACAGCAGGAACGGCACGCGCCAGCCCCACTCGAGGAACTGGTCGCCCGGGGCCACGACCGTCATGATCGCCATGACGCCGGAGGCGAGGAGCATGCCGAGCGGAACGCCGATCTGCGGCGAGGCGCCGAACAGCCCGCGCTTGTGCTTCGGCGCGTGCTCGACGGCCATCAGCACCGCACCGCCCCATTCGCCGCCGGCGGAGATGCCCTGCAGGATGCGCAGGAACAGCAGCAGGATGGGCGCGGCGACGCCGATGGCCGCGTAGGTCGGCAGGAGACCGACGAGGGTCGTCGCCGCCCCCATCAGGACGAGCGTGATCATGAGCACCATCCGGCGGCCGTACCGGTCGCCGAGGTGACCGGCGAGGAAGGCGCCGAGCGGGCGGAACAGGAAGCTCAGCCCGACCGAGAGGAAGGCGACGATCTGCGCGAAGTCCTCGCCCGCGGGCGCGAAGAACAGCGCCCCGAAGACGAGTCCGGCCGCCTGCGCGTAAATGAAGAAGTCGTACCACTCGACGGTGGTGCCGACGACCGTGGCGAACACCACGCGGCGGCGGTCGGTGTGTGCTGCGATCGTCCCCGTCGGCGTGAAGCCTTCGGGCGGTCGAGCTGAGGATGCGGGAGATGAGGGGACGCTCATGGGTGCTCCAGTGTTTTCGACATCGTTGTCCGCCGAGCGCTTGCTCGACGCATCGCCGATAATATACGATTTGAGATACGACACAAGAGTGCCGTGGACGGGCGAAGGAGCTCACATGAGTGTTGACGGATCGACGGATCCCCGTTTCGCCGCGGTCGGCGGACGCCCCGGCAAGATCGTCGCGGTGCATCTGAGCTACCGCTCGCGGGCGGCGCAGCGCGGTCGCACCCCCCGCTCCCCCTCCTACTTCTTCAAGGCCTCGAGTTCGGTCGCGGCGACCGGCGGCGTCGTCGAGCGACCCGTCGGCACCGAACTCCTCGCCTTCGAGGGTGAGATCGCACTCGTCATCGGCGCGCCCGCCCGCCGCGTCTCGCTCGCCGACGCCTGGAACCACGTCGCCGCCGTCACGGCCGCCAACGATCTCGGCCTGTACGATCTGCGGGCCGCCGATAAGGGCTCGAACGTGCGCTCGAAGGGCGGCGACGGATTCACTCCCCTCGGCCCTGCGCTCATCGACGCCCGCACCGTCGACCCGGCGCGGCTGCGCGTGCGCACCTGGGTCAACGGCGAGCTCGCCCAGGACGGCTCGACGGACGACCTGATCTTCCCGCTCGCCCAGTTCGTGGCGGATCTGTCGCAGCACGCGACCCTCGAGACGGGCGACGTCATCCTCACCGGCACGCCCGCCGGCTCATCGGTCATCGTCCCCGGCGACGTCGTCGAGGTCGAGGTCGATGCGCTCGACACGGGCGCGTCCTCCGGGCGGCTCGTCACCACGGTGGTCGCGGGGCCCGACGTGGCGTTCGATCCCGCGGTGGGATCGCTCCCCGCCGCCGATGACGCGCAGCGCGCAGAGGCATGGGGTTCGCGGGAATCCGCCGGGCTGCCGGCCGCGGCATCCGCGCTCTCCGACGAGCTGCGCGCGAAGCTCGAGCGCACGCCCGTCGCCGGTCTCTCGCAGCAGCTGCGCAAGCGCGGACTGAACAACGTCACGATCGACGGCGTCGCGCCGCTGCACCCCGGGGCCAAGCTCGTCGGGGTCGCCGCGACGCTGCGATTCGTGCCGGGTCGCGAAGACCTCTTCACCGCGCGCGGCGGCGGCTACAACGCGCAGAAGCGCGCCTTCGACGCCGTGGCGCCGGGCGAGGTCATCGTCATCGAGGCCCGCGGCGAAACGGGCTCGGGGACGCTCGGCGACATCCTCGCCATCCGGGCCCATGCCCGCGGCGCCGCCGGCATCGTGACCGACGGGGGTGTTCGCGACGCCGCCGCCGTCACGGCGGTCGGCATCCCCGTCTACACCGCTGGGGCGCACCCCGCGGTGCTCGGCCGCAAGCACGTCCCCTGGGAGACCGGCGTCGCCGTCGCCTGCGGCGGCACGACCGTCGAGCCCGGCGACATCCTCGTGGGTGACGGCGACGGCGTGATCGTCATCCCGCCGTCCCTCGCCGAGGAGGTCGCCGACGCCGCCCTGGCCCAGGAGGACGAGGACGCGTGGGTAGCCGCCCAGGTCGCGGCCGGAGAGCCCGTCGACGGACTCTTCCCGATGAACGCGCAGTGGCGCACGCGGTACGAGAGCGAGCGCCGCAGCTGATGGACGCCGTCGACCTGTCGAGCCTGAGCAAGTCGCAGCAGGCGTACCACTGGGTGAAGGAGCGCATCGCGAGCTCGGAGTTCACCCCCGGCTACCGCCTCGTGCTCGGCACCATCGCCGGCGAGCTCGAGATGAGCGTCGTGCCGGTGCGCGAGGCGATCCGGCAGCTGGAGGCCGAGGGTCTCGTCACCTTCGAGCGCAACGTCGGCGCGCGCGTCTCGATGGTCGACGACTCGCAGTACCGCTTCAGCATGCAGGCCCTCTCGGTGCTCGAGGGCACCGCGACCGCGCTCTCGGCGCGAGGGCTCACGACCGACGACGTCCGGCGCGCCCGCGAGATCAACGAGCGGATGACCGAGACGCTCGATCACTTCGACCCGCGGGCGTTCACTCGTCTGAACCAGGAGTTCCACGCCGTGCTCTTCGAGCGGTGCGCGAACCCCCGCATGCTCGAGCTCGTGCGCGCCGAGTGGGCCAGGCTCGGCAACCTCCGCGACTCGACGTTCAGCTTCGTGCCCGGCCGCGCGCAGGAATCCGTGCGCGAGCACGAGCGCATCCTCGTGCTCATCGAGCAGGGAGCGTCGCTCGGAGACATCGAGCACGCGGCCCGTCGGCACCGCTCCGCGACTCTCGACGCCTACATGATCCACGAGCACCCGGACGAGGCGCTCGGGATGCCGAATTTCTGACCCTGCCAGCGAGGAGCACCTCATGACCGACCCCACCCTGACGGCCCCGCACACGCCGGCCGATCTGCCCGGCCGCATCCAGCACTACATCGACGGCGTCTTCGTCGATTCGCAGGACGGCGACACCTTCGACGTGCTCGATCCGGTGACGAACCGCGTGTATCTGCAGGCCGCGGCCGGCAAGAAGGCGGATGTCGACGCCGCCGTCGCCGCCGCGCGTCGGGCGTTCACCGAGGGCCCCTGGCCCCGGATGCTGCCCCGCGAACGATCGCGGGTGCTGCACCGGATCGCCGACCTCGTCGAGGCGCGCGACGCCCGCCTCGCGGAGCTCGAATCGTTCGACTCGGGGCTCCCGATCACCCAGGCGCTCGGTCAGGCCCGCCGGGCGGCCGAGAACTTCCGCTTCTTCGCCGACCTGATCGTCGCCCAGTCCGATGACACCTTCAAGGTGCCCGGTCGCCAGATCAACTACGTCAACCGCAAGCCGATCGGGGTCGCGGGTCTCATCACCCCCTGGAACACCCCCTTCATGCTCGAGTCGTGGAAGCTCGGCCCCGCCCTCGCGACCGGGAACACCGTCGTCCTGAAGCCGGCGGAGTTCACGCCGCTCTCGGCGTCGCTGTGGGCCGGCATCTTCGAGGAGGCGGGCCTCCCGCAGGGCGTCTTCAACCTCGTCAACGGGCTCGGCGAGGACGCCGGCGACGCGCTCGTGAAGCACCCCGACGTGCCCCTCATCTCGTTCACCGGCGAGAGCTCGACCGGCCAGCTCATCTTCGGCAACGCCGCTCCCCACCTGAAGGGCCTGTCGATGGAGCTCGGCGGCAAGAGCCCGGCGGTCGTCTTCGCCGACGCCGACCTCGACGCCGCGATCGACGCGACGATCTTCGGCGTGTTCTCGCTCAACGGCGAGCGCTGCACGGCAGGCAGCCGCATCCTCGTCGAGCGCTCGGTCTACGACGAGTTCGTCGAACGGTACGCCGCACAGGCGAAGCGCGTGAAGGTCGGCTACCCGCACGACCCCGCGACCGAGGTCGGGGCCCTCGTCCACCCGGAGCATTACGACAAGGTGATGAGCTACGTCGAGATCGGCAAGGGCGAGGGCCGCCTCGTCGCCGGCGGCGGCCGGCCCGACGGGTTCGATGCGGGCAACTTCGTCGCCCCCACCGTCTTCGCCGACGTCGCGCCGACCGCGCGCATCTTCCAGGAGGAGATCTTCGGCCCGGTCGTCGCGATCACGCCCTTCGACACGGACGCCGAAGCCCTCGCGCTCGCCAACGACACCAAGTACGGCCTCGCCGCCTACATCTGGACGAACGACCTCAAGCGCGCGCACAACTTCTCGCAGGCCGTCGAGGCGGGCATGGTGTGGCTGAACTCCAACAACGTCCGCGATCTCCGCACTCCCTTCGGCGGGGTGAAGGCCTCGGGCCTCGGACACGAGGGCGGGTACCGCTCGATCGACTTCTACACCGATCAGCAGGCCGTGCACATCACGCTCGGCAAGGTCCACAACCCCACCTTCGGCAAGAACTGACCCGGTCTCTAGAGCAAGGACGCTGACATGACCCACCGCGACCAGATGACGCGCACCTCCTCGGGCTACTTCGTGAGCCAGGAGGCGCCGATCCTCTCCGACAACCCGATCCCGACGCCGAGCGCGCCCGCCCCCGACGTGCTGCGCTGCGCGTACATGGAGCTCGTCGTCACCGACCTCGCCGCCTCGCGCGAGTTCTACGTCGACGTGCTCGGCCTCTACGTGACCGAGGAGGACGCCGAGTCCATCTACCTGCGCTCGACCGAGGAGTTCATCCACCACAACCTGGTCCTGCGCCAGGGGCCGGTCGCCGCCGTCGCGGCCTTCTCGTACCGCGTGCGCTCCGCCGAGGACCTCGATCGCGCCGTCGCCTTCTACGCGGAGCTCGGATGCCGCGTCGAACGGCGTCCGGAGGGCTTCGTGAAGGGCATCGGCGACTCCGTCCGCGTCGAGGACCCGCTCGGGTTCCCGTACGAGTTCTTCTTCCAGACCGAGCACGTCGAGCGCCTCTCCTGGCGCTACGACCTCCACACGCCGGGCGAGCTCGTGCGCCTCGATCACTTCAACCAGGTCACCCCCGACGTCCCGCGCGCGGTCAACTTCATGCAGTCGCTCGGATTCCGCGTGACCGAGGACATCCAGGACGAGGAGGGCACGGTCTACGCGGCGTGGATGCGGCGCAAGCCCACCGTGCACGACACCGCGATGACCGGCGGCGACGGTCCGCGCATGCACCACGTGGCCTTCGCGACGCACGAGAAGCACAACATCCTCGCCATCTGCGACAAGCTCGGCGCGCTCCGCCGCTCCGACGCGATCGAGCGCGGGCCGGGCCGACACGGGGTCTCGAACGCCTTCTACCTCTACCTGCGCGACCCCGACGGACACCGCGTCGAGATCTACACGCAGGACTACTACACCGGCGACCCCGACAACCCGGTGGTCACGTGGGACGTGCACGACAACCAGCGTCGCGACTGGTGGGGCAACCCCGTGGTCCCCTCCTGGTACACCGAAGCATCCCTCGTGCTCGATCTCGACGGCAACCCGAAGCCCGTGGTCGCGCGCACCGACGACTCCGAGATGGCGGTGACGATCGGCGCGGACGGCTTCTCGTACACCCGTCCCGGCGAGGGCGCCCTGCCCGAGTACAAGCAGGGCGAGTACAAGCTCGGGCACCAGCTCTGATGCTCGCCCCCGAGGTCATCGCCGGGATCGCCGAGGAGCTCGCCGAGGCGGACCGCGCCCACACCGTCATCCCGCGCATCACGGCACGGCATCCGAACGCGACCGTCGAGGACTCCTATGCGATCCAGCGCGTCTGGCGCGACCGCATGATCGCGTCGGGCCGCACGCTCGTCGGCCGGAAGATCGGCCTCACCTCGAAGGCGATGCAGCAGGCCACCGGCATCTCCGAGCCCGACTACGGCGTGATGTTCGACGACACCGTCTACCACTCGGGCGCCGAGATCCCGGTGGATCACTTCTCGAACGTCCGCATCGAGGTCGAGCTCGCCTTCGTGCTGGCCCGGCCGCTCGCGGGTCCGGACTGCACACTCGAGGACGCCCTCGCGGCGATCGACTACGCGGTTCCCGCGCTCGAGGTGCTGAACTCGCACATCGAGCTCGAGGGACGCACGATCGTCGACACGATCTCCGACAACGCCGCCTACGGCGCCATGGTTCTCGGCTCCGTGCGCAAGCGTCCCGACGAGATCGATCTGCGCTGGGTGCCGGGCGTGCTCGCGCGCAACGGCGAGATCGAGGAGACCGGCGTCGCCGCCGGCGTCCTCGGTCATCCCGCGACCGGCGTCGCCTGGCTGGCGAACAAGTTCGCGCAGCACGGCGCGCGTCTGGAGGCCGGGGAGATCATCCTGGCAGGCTCGTTCACGCGCCCGATGTGGGTGTCGCGCGGCGACACCGTCTCCTGCGACTACGGGCCGATGGGAGTGATCGAATGTCGTTTCGTCTGACGCCGACCTTCCGCGACGCGCTCGCGGCATCGGATCGTCCCCTGGCCGGCATGTGGGTGTGCTCGGGCTCGCCCCTGGTCGCCGAGATCTGCGCCGGCGCGGGCCTGGACTGGCTGCTCATCGACATGGAGCACTCCCCCAACGGTCTCGAATCGGTGCTCGCACAGCTCCAGGCGGTCGCCGCGGCGCCCGTGACCCCGGTCGTCCGCGTGCCGATCGGCGACGTCGTGACGATCAAGCAAGTGCTCGACCTGGGCGCGCAGACCCTGCTCGTGCCGATGATCTCATCGGCTGCCGAGGCGGCGGAGGTCGTCGCCGCGGTGCGCTATCCCCCGCGCGGTCGGCGCGGCGTCGGATCCGCCCTGGCCCGGTCGGCGCGGTGGAACCGCGTCGACGACTACCTCGCCGACGCCGATCGGCACGTGTCGGTGTTCGTCCAGGTCGAGACGGTCGAGGGCGTCGCGGCGGCCGGCGAGATCGCCGCCGTCGACGGCATCGACGGGGTGTTCGTCGGACCGAGCGATCTCGCCGCCTCCATGGGGCTGCTCGGACAGCAGACGCATCCGGAGGTCACCGCCGCCGTGCTCCGCGCGTTCGACGCCGTGCGCGCCGCGGGCGTGCCCGTCGGCGTGAACGCGTTCGACCCGGCCGTGGCGGAGACGTATCGGGATGCCGGGGCCGCCTTCATCCTCGTCGGCGCCGACGTCGCGCTGCTCGCCCGGGGGTCGGAGGCCCTTGCGACGCGCTGGGTGCCCGAGGCCGACCGCACCCGACGCGCCGGGTACTGACCGGCCCGGGCCGGTCGGCCGCACCCGCGACGGTCGGCGGGGCGCGATACGTCCGTCGGACCGGCGGTACACGTGCGAACCAGCCGGCACGATGGAGTCCCACCCGCCCCGCACGTCCGACGGATGTATCACCCCGCGGCCCCGCGACCCCCGCGGCCCCCGCGTCGGACCCCCGGGGTGCGACGATGGTGGCATGACCCACGCGCACGAGACCACGCAGACGCACCTCATCACCGGGGCGGGATCGGGCATCGGCCTCGCGATCGCCCGGCGGCTGGCCGATCGCGGTGACCGCCTCGTGCTGGTCGGGCGTGATGCGAATCGGGTCACGGACCTCACGTCGCTGTTTCCGGGGTCGGTGGGGATCGCCGCGGATCTCGGGCACCCGGCATCCCTCGCCGACGCCGTCTCGGCGGCCGAGCTCCCCGACCGGATCGACACGGTCGTGCACGGTGCCGGCATCGTCGACCTCGGCACCGTCGCCGAGCTGAGCGCGACGTCGTGGACCGAGCAGCTGACCGTCAACCTCGTGTCTGCCGCCGAGCTCACGCGGCTCACCCTGCCGGCCGTGCGCGCCGCTCGCGGTCAGGTGCTGTTCGTGAACTCGGGTGCCGGGCTCACCGCTCACCCGGGCTGGAGCGCTTACGCAGCGTCCAAGCACGGACTCAAGGCGCTGGCCGACGCGCTGCGCGGCGAGGAGGCTCCGCACGGCGTGCGCGTCACCACGGTGTACCCGGGACGGACGGCCACGCCGATGCAGGCGAAGGTTCACGCGCAGGAGGGGCGCGACTACGACCCGGGTGCGTTCATCGACCCCGAGTCCGTCGCGACGGCCGCACTCGCAGCCCTCGATCTGCCGCGCGACGCGCTGGTGTCCGACGTGACCGTCCGCCCCGGACCCCGCTGATCGTCGATCGAGCCGTCGCCATGGCCCCGAGAACCCCTTCCGCGGCGCGCAGCGCGTCGCTTCCCCCCGGGCGGCAGTTCGCCCTCACGTGGGGCATCGCCGAACCCTTCGGCGGCATGACGACGGCGCTCCTCGAGCGCAGCCGCCTGTTCGCCGCCGCCGGCTCGCCGGTCGACGTGCTCACCCTCGACGACCGTGCCGTTCCCCTCGGGCCGGCTTTCGCCGCCTGGGCCGACGCCGGCGTGCGCGTCCGCAACCTGTACGACTGGGCGCGATCGGGCGACGTGGCCGCCGCCGGCTCACCGCCGCCGACTCCCGAGCTTCTCGCGGGTGGCGACGTCGTGGAGGACGTGCACGACGGCGTGCTGCTGCGCCGGCTGCGCCTCGGCGACGACGGCAAGCCGGTGGATGTCGACCACCTGCGCGCCGACGGCGCCGTCGCGATGACCGAGCGGCGGCGCGGCAAGAAGCGGATGCTGATCGCCCACGACGCATCCGGCATCCCCGTCCGGGCGTGGCGCCGACGGTACGACCTCTACGCCGCGTGGCTCGACCACCTCACCGGAGGCCGAGAGTCCTTCCTGCTCGTCGACAGCAAGACCGTCGCGCCCTTCGCCGCCGACTACCACGGCCGCCGGGTGACGACGGTCCACATCGTTCACGGGTCGCATCGCGGCCCGACACCGGGCAGCGTGCGCGCGTCCCGGCAGCCGGTGTTCGGCCGTCTCGGCGCCTTCGACGCCGTGGCGTTCGCAACCCGGACTCAGCGTGACGACGTCCGCGCGCTGGTCGGTCGACGCCCGCTGCTCACCACGGTCGCGCACCCCGTCGGTGAGGCGGCCGCGGCATCCGTCGTCGCCGACGAGGAGCGGTCGGGGGCGGTCGTCATCGCTCGGCTCGAGCCGATCAAGCGGGTGGCCGACGCGATCGAGGCCGTCGCGAGACGGAACCGGGATGCCGCCGAGCCGCTGCCGCTGGACGTCTACGGCTCGGGCTCGCAGGCCGAGGCGCTGGCTGCAGCCGCCGCGAAGGCCGCCGAGCCGAGCGCGGCCGACGGCCGCAGCGGACGGCACGACGACGCGATTCAGCTGCGCGGCCACACGGACGACCCGGCGGGGGTGCTCGCGGCCGCGGACGTCCTGCTGCTGACGAGCCGGTCGGAGGCGTTCGGACTCGTCCTGCTGGAAGCGATGGCCGCCGGGTGCCTGCCCATCGCCTACGACGTGCCGTACGGGCCGGCCGATCTCATCCGCTCCGGCGAGAACGGGTGGCTGGTGCCCGACGGCGACATCGATGCGCTCGCCGAGGCGCTGCGCACGGCGGGTGAGCTGGACCCCGCCGCGCGGGCGACGATGCGTCAGAACGCACGCCGCACGGCGGCCGAGTACAGCCCCGAGCGCATCCTCCGCCGCTGGTCCGTCGTGCTGCGCGCCGCCCGTCGCCGACAGGTCCTGCTGGCGGCCGTGCGCCTCCTCGCCCGCGCTGTCCGCGGCGGGCTCCGCCGCCTCCGCCGCCTCCGCTGAACCTTTCAGCGCCTGCATCCGACCGCAGCGCTCGCAGCGCGCCGTTCTCAGGACGCGCCCGCAGTCGCGGCCCCTGCCGGAGCCGATACCCGCCGATGTCCTGAGAACGTGCCCCGGTGCGGAGCTCCCTCGAACGCGTCGGCGCACGGGTCGGCGCTCAGGTGGCGAAGCGCTGCCCGCGAGTCGATCGACATCGCGCGAATCCATCCGGAATGAAGGATCGATGCCCGAGCTGGAGCGGGCCGAGAAAGTCAAGCCCGGACCGGGATGGCGCGCGGGTCGGGCAGGGTGATGCGAGCCGCCGAACCCCGGGAGGACCGATGACACGCTGGCTCGTCCCGACGACCGAGTACGCGGGTGTGACCGCCTACACGGGCGGCATCGGGCGACAGTTCGCCGCGCTGCTGCCCGCTCTCACCCGATGCGGCATCGATGTCGACGTCGCCGTGTTCGCCGACGGCGAGCTGACCGGCACCGCGGCGGCCGGCGGCATCCGCCTCGTGCACGCCGAGAGCTCGAACGGGGTGCCGCGCCTCCGGCGCATCGCTCAGCGGGCGCGCGTCGTCCACGACCTCGCGGCCGCCGGCGACTACGACCTCGTCTTCGCCCCGGAGTGGGCGGGGCTCGCGTCCCACCTGCCCGCGGGTGCGCCGCTCGTCACGAACCTCGTCACGGGAGCCCGCCTCGTCGGCGAGGCGTCCGGGCTCTCCGCGCGGGACCTGCCGCTCGGCCACCGGCTGCCGTTCATGCGACAGGTCGCGGCCGAAGCCCGCCAGGTTCGACGATCCGCCGGCGTCATCGCCATCTCGGCTGCCATGCTCGGGCGCGCCGCCGAGGTGTTCGACCCGCTGCCCCCGGCCCGTGTGGTCCGCAACTGCATCGACCTCGACGCCATCCGCGCCGCGGTCGAGACGGCCGCCGCGCCGGCCGCGTGGCCGGGCCGCGACGGCCCCGTGGTCCTCTTCCTCGGCCGCGCCGAGCGGCGGAAGGGCATCGTCGACGCCTTCGCGGCCTTCGCTGACGTGCACCTCGAGCACCCGGAGGCCCGGCTCGTCATCGCGGGCGCCACGGCCGACGCACGCTTCGAGCCGTCGCATAACGACCTCCTCGCCCTCCTTCCACCGACCGCCCGCGACCGCGTGTGCTGGCTCGGACACCTCGCCCCCGACGATGTCGTCGGCGCGATCGCGCGAGCGGACGTCGTCGTGTGTCCCTCGCGCTGGGAGGGCTTCGGCAACGTCGCGCTCGAGGTCAAGGCCGTGGGCACCCCGCTGGTCGTCACGACCGGCAGCGGCTTCGACGACTTCTGCACCGACGGGGAGGACTGCCAGATGGTGCCGCCCGCCGACGCGCAGCGCCTGGCGGCCGCGATCGGCATCGCCCTCAAGCAGCCCGGGTGGGTCCGCACGCTCGCCGACCGTGCCCGCGCCGGCATCGACGCGTTCGCTCCGGATGCCGTCGCCGCCGACCTGCTCGACGCGATCGCCGAGCTCGACGTCACCCGCCCCCGCGCCCCAGCGCGCGAGTCGATCGAATTCGCGCGAGTCGATCCGGAACGCCGGATGGATCCACGCGATATGGAGTGACTCGCGAGCGGGGGCGGGCTGGGGCGGGCTCGGGTCAGGAGGGGACGCGCTGCCAGGTGCCGCCGGTCCAGGCGATCGCACCGGCGGCCGCGAAGGCCTCGATCCAGCCGTCCATGGGCCAGCGACCCCACCGGCGCGCGAAGATCTCGCCGTTGCGGAGGATGTCGTCGAGGTGCTGCCACGGCGGTGACGTCGTCGGGTGATGCTGATGGTAGGCGTCCGCGCCGCCGACCCACAGCAGCGGGACGCCGGCGGAGCGCAGGGCGAAGGCGAAGTCGGTGTCCTCGCCGCCGTACCCCTCGTACGCGTCGTCGAAGCCGCCGACCGCCGCGAACGTCTCGGCGCCGAGCGCGAACGACAGCGACCAGAACAGCGGGTACTCCTCCTCGCCGGCGCGCTGTACCTCCCCCGGCGCCGGAACCGGACGGGCGGGATGCGGCGCGGTCGCCGCGCGCAGCTCGTCCGCGCCGAGCCCGGCCCCCGCCGGCAGGTAGGTCACCGGGCCGCAGAGAACGGCATCCCGATGCTCGTCGTGGGCGGATCGGTACCGGCGGACGAGATCCGCGCCCGGCACGCAGTCGGCATCGAGGAAGATCAGGAGTTCGGCGCCGGCACCGGCCGCCTCGCGCGCACCGGCGTTGCGGGCGGCCGCGAGCCTCAGCCCGGCCGCCCCGGGCGGCACCGTCAGGATCCGCTCCGCGTCGAGCTCGGGCGGATCATCGTCACCGACCCAGACCACCATGCGCGGTACGCCGCTGCCGGCGAGGGCAGCGAGCTGATTGCGCAGGTGCGCGACGCGCGGCGTCGAACACAGCGTCACGACGGCGGCGGGGGTCTTCGGCCCCGTCGTGCCGGCGCTCACGCCGCGGCTCCGCCGGTCGCCGCGGCCCCGGCGCACGCCGCGACCTCGGCCCCGCCGCCGGCGACCCGCGAGATCGCCTCGGCCGCTCGCTGCGCGGCTCCGGCGACCCGCCACCGCTCCCAGCGGGGCTCGAGGTGTCGCGCGCGTTCGACGAGGGCCGGCCACGCCGACGCCTCGGGCCAGTGCTCCGAGGCCACGGCCAGTCCGGCGCTGCCGAGCGTCCGCGCGGTCGCCCGCTGCTCGTCGAACGGCCGATCCTGCGGAATGACGACCGCCGGGGCGCCGGCGGCGGCGATGTCGGCGATCGCGTTCTGGCCGCACCACGACACCACGGTGCCCGCGGTCGTCAGCGCGCCCCAGGGGTCGTCGAGCCACGCGGCGCTCCCCGCGCCGAGCACGCGCCAGGTCCGGCCGGTGGCGCGTTCCGCGGCGGCGATGTCGGTCGCCGCCACCCCCGATCCGCCGCCCCCGCCGAGCAGGACGACGTCGTCGCCGCGCTCGGCGCCGACCTCTCGCCCGTCGAAACGACTGATGCCGCCGACCGCGTCGACGCGGTCGGCGTGCGGGGCGAGGTGCACCGGGAGTTCGATCCAGTCCGGCCAGGGCGCGACGATCCGCTCCGCCGCGGCGTAGGCGAGCCGGTGCGGCTCGTCGGAGCGATCGCCCGGCTGCGCGATGACGACGGTGCGCAGTCCCAGAAGCCGGGTGAGGAGCGTCACTTCGGCCGAGACGTCGACGACGAAGGCATCGACCGGCGCCGACGTCACGGCAGCGGCGATCGCCGCGAGCCGCGTTCGATGCCCGATGTGCCCGAGCGGGGCCCAGTGCAGCAGCCCGCGCGCCGTCGGATCGTCCTCGGGAAGCTGCGGCCGTGGCTGATCGTCGGGTGGCAGCTGCGTCCATGTCACGCGCGCCGGCAGCTCGGCCGGGCGGGCCAGCGAGCTGAAGCAGGCGATCTCGTGCGGCAGGTGCGCGGCGATCGCGCGCATCCGCGTGAGGTGCCCCCGGCCGTGGTGATGGACGTACCAGCCGATGCGTCCGCTCACGCCGGCATCTCCACGGGCACGGCGTCCCGATCGAATTCGCCGTACAGCCGCTCGAGGGCCGTGATGCGCGCCTCGATCGAGAAACGCTCGACCGCACGGGCCCGGATGCGCCGCCGGAGCGGCGCCCGCAGCCGCGGATCGTCCGAGACGGCGAGCATCTCGCGTGCGACAGCTGCCATCGCGTCGACGTCGCCGGCCTCGACCAGCTGCATCCCGATCGATGCCGCGGCGATCTCGGGAACGCCGCCGACGGCGAACCCGACCACGGGCGTGCCCGTCATGAGGGCCTCGGGACCGACGAGCCCGAACGGCTCCGCCCAGGCGGGAGTGGCCAGTGCCAGCGCCGACGAGCCCACGAGGCTCGCGAGCTCTTCCGGACGCAGCTCCCCGACGTAGCCGATGCCGCCGCCGAGGCGCGGCGCGATCATCTCGTCGGCGTACTGGCGGTCGCCGATGCGCCCGGCGATCGTGAGGGGGCGCCCCAGCGCACGGGCGACCTCGATCGCGAGGTGGGGCGCCTTCTCGGGCACGACGCGGCCGAACCAGACGAGTCCGTCGCCGCCGGCCCCGGGCCGCCACACGTCCGGATCCACGCCGTTGGGCAGGAGCGTCGACGCGACCCCGGCGCGCAGCCACTGCCGCCGCGTGTGCTCGCTCACGGAGAGGAAGACGCTGCCGCGGCGGCCCGCCGAGCGATGGGCCGAGACGAAGCCCGCATCGACGGGCGTGTGCAGCGTCGTCACCATCGGCACGCCGAGCGACGGCGCCATCCGCAGCGGCAGGGGATGCAGGCAATGGTTCGAGACGACGTCGTAGGCGTCGGCATCGGCGGCGATCGCCTCGAGCGCGCGCCGCAGCATCGGGACGCTCACGAGCTCGTACGCCGGCGGATACGTCTTGTCGGTGCGCACCGCATCCGCCGCCCACCCGAGCTCGGGCATCTCGAAGACGCTGCCGGGGACGACGTGCTCCGATCCGCGGACGGCGACGACGTCGACCCGGTGTCCGCGCGCCCGCAGCGCCTCGACCTCGGACCAGACCGCGGCCTCGAGACCGCCCGCGTGGGGCCGCGCGATCGGGAAGCGGAGGGGCGCGATGACGGCGATCCGCAGGCGCCTCACGAGGCACGTCCGCGGATGAGGTCGCGGTACAGCTGCGCGTGCGCGGCGGCGGTCGCGGCATCCGTCTCGCGCCGCATCGCGCGACGCTCGGCGGCGCGTTCGGCGCGGGCGAGCGAGCCGGGCCGAGCCGCCTCGCGGCCGGTGACGAGGGCGGTCAGCGCCTCGGCGAGCGCTGCCGCGTCGCCCGGCGCGAACGTGGCGGTCGAGCCGTCGTCGGGATGCTGGTCGGCGAAGCAGCCGACCGCGGGTGCGGCGACGGGGACGCCGAGGTCCCAGCACAGCTCGAGCCACCCCGAATGGGTGCCGGCTCGGTACGGCAGCACGCACGCGTCGAGTCCGGCCAGATCGGTGTGCAGCTCGGCATCCGACAGGCGGTCGTGCTCGACGAGCCGCACGTGCGCCGCCGTGCCCAAACGGCGGCGGATGTCGTCGCGCGCGTCGGGGTCGCGCACCGTCCGGTGCATCCTGACCTCCGCCGACGCATGCAGGCCGCCTGCGCGGAGCGTGTCGACGGCGTCGACCAGCAGCTCGGTGGCGCGCGCGCCGTCGGTGCCGGGGCGCAGATCCTTCAGGTGCATCCCGATGCGCAGCTCTTCGCCGACGGCGACCGCGGGCAGGTCCTCGTCGCCGATGATGGAGGGATGCGGCAGCACGACGGCCTCGCGACCCCAGCGTTCGCGGATCTCGGCCGCTGCGGCGCTGGTCAGCGTCACGAGCGCGTCCGCCCGCGGCACGATCTCGTCGAGCTGCGCGGCGTACGGCGACTGATCGCTCAGCTGCGGGTGGATCAGGTCGTGCACCGTGAAGACGACCGGCCATCCGGCGGCGTGCGCAGCGTCGAGGCAGGCGGTCAGATGCCCCGGGCCGAACGATTCCGTGCCGAAGTGGATGTGGAGCAGATCGACGTCGTCGGCCGCGGCGCGGATCCACGCCGGGTCGAGGACGACCGGTGGCCACCACACGCCCGCCGGAGCACCGGGGACCGGCGGATCGTCCTGCAGCTCGACACCGGCCGCGGCGGTGACGCGTCGGACGTACGGATGCCCCGCGGGCACCGCGGCGACGCGCACTCGGGACGATTCCGGCGCCACGGCCGAAGCGGCGGGGACGATCGCGATTGTCAGGGGTTCCTCCTCGGTGACCGGGCCCGGAGAAGTGGGCCCCGTGTCGGACGCTAGCTCCCCCGAGCCATCCGGCGCCGCTGTCTTGACCAGCGGGCGCGCGAGCGGTAACGATTGCCCGATGCCCGAGCCGATGTCCCCTCCGTCGCCGCCCTCCGAGAGGCCGACGGGATCCCCGAACCCGGCCGGCCGAGTCGATCCGCCGCTGCAGCTCGTGTGGGGCCCGGCCGGGCACGGGGTCACCGACTACGGCGCCGATGTCGCTCGGGCTGTCACCCGGGTCGTCGCGCAGGAGCCGCAGGACCGGGTCTCCGGTATCCGGATCGCGCGCGTCGCGAACCTGGACGAGGCACTCGGCGCCGCCGCCGATGCGACCCGCGTGCACCTCCACGTCACCGACCGCCTGCTCGGGTCGAGCCTCGAGGAGGCCGCCGACGCGCTCGAGCGGCTCGCCGCGGCATCCCGGGTCACCGTGACGCTCCACGACCTGCCGCAGGAATCCGACGGCACCGGGTACCCCCGGCGCGTCGCCGCGTATGCGCGTTTCGTCGCCGCGGCCGCGGGCGTCGTGGTCAACAGCGAGCACGAGCGACGCCTCGTCGCCGAGCATCTGCCCGGGTCGCCCGAGCCGCACGTCATCCCCCTGGGTGCGCGCGTCGCCGCCGCTCCCCCGTACCCCGCCGACCTCGGCACGACCGACCTCGTGGTCCTGCTGGCCGGGTACGTGTACCCGGGCAAGGGTCACGCGCTCGCCCTCGACGCCGCGAGCGACGCCGTCCGGGCACTCCGTGCGGACGGCCACCCCGTGGGTCGGCCGGTCGTCCGCGCCCTCGGCGGCGTCTCGCCCGGGCACGAGGCCGATCTTGCACTGCTGCAGCGCCGCGCGGACGAGCGCGGCGCCCGCCTCGAGGTGACGGGCTTCCTCGCGGACGCCGACTTCGCGGCGGCGATGCGGATGCCGGGGGTGCCGGTCGCCGCGCACGAGCACGTCTCGGCTTCGCGGTCGATGCTCGACTGGGTGGAGGCGGGCCGACGGCCGCTCGTCATCGCGTCGCGGTACAGCCGGGAGATGGCCGAGCTGCGTCCCGACACGACCGACGTCTTCGAGCCCGAGGATCTCGCAGACCGTCTGGTCGAGCGCTGGCTCGCGCCGGAGCGGACGCGCCTCGACGGTGCGAGGTCGCTGCGACCGAGCCTCGACGATGTCGCGGGCGACTACCTCGCGTGGTGGCGGACCGAGGCACCTCGATGACCGCGGCACGTCCCGCGGGGACGGCGCTGCCCGGCAACCGGTGGGACCTGCTCGACGGCCGGTGGCCCGCCGACCCGCCCGCCGTCTCGGTCATCGTGGCGCACTACCGGCAGCCCGACCAGCTCGCCCGCACCCTCGCGGCGCTCGCGAACCAGGACCATCCCCGCGACCGGCTGCAGATCATCGTCGCCGACGACGGCTCGCCCGAATCGCCCGCGGTGCCTCCGGGAGTCGACGTCGTGCGCCAGGAAGACGACGGCTTCCGCCTGGCCGCGGTGCGCAATCTCGGGGCCCGCGCGGCCCACGGCGACGTGCTCGTCTTCCTCGACGCCGACACGACCCCCGAGCCGGGGTTCGTCCGCGCGCTCACGCGCCTCCCCGCTCTCGCCCCCGACTGCGTGACGGTCGGTCGGCGCCGTCACGCCGAGCTCGCGGAGGTCGCGGGCGATCGGATCGCCGACGATGCGCCGGCGCTCGCCCTCCCCGAGCCGCGCTGGCTCGCCGCGGCGTACGAGCGCAGCGGCAACCTGCTCGACGCCGACGATCGCAGCTACCGGCACGTGATCGGCGCCGTCGTCGCCTGTTCGCGCACGATGTTCGACGCCACGGGTGGGTTCGACGAGTCCTTCACCCGGTACGGCGGCGAGGACTGGGAGTGGGCGTACCGCGCGTGGCTCCGGGGAGCGGTGCTCGCGCACGTCCCCGAAGCCGTCGCCTGGCACGACGGGCCGGATGCCGCGGCCCGCGACGCCGCGACGCTCGCCCGCGCCAACGACGAGACGATCCGGCTCGCAGACCTCATCCCGGTGCCCGGCTCCGCGGGTCGCGGCCTGCGGTCCGCATCGGTCGACGTCGCCGTCGTCCCGCCGCCCGGAGCCACCCCCGGGCAGCGCTTCATCTCGCTCGACAGCGCGCTCGCGGGCATCCCCGGTGCGGCGGCGGCGGCGGTCGAGCCGGGATGGCCCGGCGGCCTCGACGGGCCGGGATTCGACCGGGTCCGGCTGATCGTCGAGCTCCTCGTCCCGCTGCGCGTCACCGGCGACGACCTGCACGCGGGGCTCGAACGCATCGAGCGCGAACGACTCGGCTCACTCACGCTGAGATCCGAAGCCGGGGCGGAGCTCGTGCGCATCACCGCGGCCCGGGCGCAGGCACGCGCCGAGCGCTGGGGCCGAGGCGACCTGTTCGAGACCGACGCGGCCGCAGCTCCCGGCATCCTGCCGCTCACCGGCGAGCCGGATCTCGCCGCCTACCTCGGCGGGTGGGGCTGAGCGAAGGCGGTCACTCGGCCGGGTACCGCGCGGCGCGCAGCACCCGCGCGAGGTGCGCAGCATTGCGGGCGAGCGTCGCCGTCGTGGCCGCCACCGGCTCGGGCGTCTCGTCGAGGTCGTGGTAGTCGACGGTCTGCATCGCCTCGCCGTTCCAGTACGTGCCTCCCTGGGCGGGGATCGTGAAACCGACGTCGTTGAGCGCCTGGAAGATGTCGGCGGTGGCCTTGTGCGCGCCGTCCTCGTTTCCCACGACCGCCACCACCGCGACGCGATCGAACAGGATGGGGCGGCCGGCCTCGTCGGTCTCCGACAGTTCCGCGTCGAGGCGCTCGATGACCCGCTGCGCGAGGCTCGACGCGTGCCCGACCCACACCGGCGTGCCGAAGACGAGGATGTCGGCGGCCAGGATCTGCTCGCGCACCGCCGGCCACTCGTCGCCGTCGCCCATGTCGATCTCGACACCCGGCGCGACGTTCCGATCGACGATGCGCACCTGCTCGCCGGTGGCGCCGTGCTCGGCGAGGGCATCGAGCACCTGCCGGAGCATCAGCTCAGTGCTCGACGAGGCGGGCGAGGGCTTGAGGCTGCAGTTGAGTGCGAGGACGCGCAGCGGGGCATCGGTGGTCATGTCGGTTCCTTCCGTTCGCGCCATGATGCGCGGCGTGCCCCGTCGCCCACGATGGCCTTGACAGCCGCTGCGGGCGACGATGGTGCGCCGACGGCACGCAGCCGACGTCAGACCGAGATCGGAAGCGCGTCCGTCGTCGGAGCCCGGCGACCGGGTGTCGGCTCGGGAACGACGTACAGTCCGCTCGACGAGTTGGCGACCTTCGCGAGCGCCTCGAGCCAGTCGCGGTTGAGCTGCGGCGGCCGGTGCCCGTGGAACTTGAACTCGAGGTTCGCCGACGGATGGATCCACACCGAATGTCGCCCGTCGCCGACGCTCACATCGTCGCGCCAGCTGAAGAAGAAGCATTCGCTCCGGCGAAGCTTGCTTCCCATGACGTGCTGAAGGTGCGCGAGGGTGCGGTCCTCGATCTCCGTCTTCGACTGCCCGTTCCCGTAGATGAAGCGGCCCATGATGCCGCCTTCCCGGGACGCACGACGCCGATCCTCGGCCGCTCCGGGAGGGGACCGGAACTGGGAACCGTACGGCGTGGGCGCATCCCACTAACCATCCACGGTCCTCGTGTCCCGATCAGCTGTCAACGGGGAAGCGTGCATCGGACCACCACCGCAGTACACGCAGCGCCATGAGGGTCAGCCAGGGCGACGGCTCGCCCTCGGGCGCGTCGATAGGGAACCAGGTGCGGCCCGGGAGCACGGCTTCCTGGTGCCAGGTCCCGTCGGGATGCCGCGCGGCGCGCACCATCTCGACCGCGTCCGCCATCCGCGGGTCGGGACCGCGACCTCCGGATCGCGCGGCATCTCGGAAGTGGTCGAGCGCCGTCAACGAGCTGTACCGATGCCGCTCCGGGTAGGCGAAGGTCGTGACGAAGTCGCCGACGAGCTCGCCCGTCGACGCGCGGTACGCGAGCTTGCGCGCGAGGAGATACTCCTCACCGCGCGCGCGGCTGGCGCGCAGCATCCGGTCGCCCGTCTCCCGTTCGTAGGCGAGCATGCCGCGCAGGGCGTTCAGCGTCGAGTGGAACGACGACCGCACCGAGTCTCCTTCCTCGGCCTCGCAGTTCCAGCCGCCGTCGGCGAGCTGGTGCTCGGGGAACCACCGGGCGAGCGCCGAGACGTCGACACCGAGCCACGCGCCCGAGCCGAGCGTGAACGCATTGATGCAGACATCGACCTCGCCGCCCCAGAAGGGCAGATCGTCGTACTCCCACCGGCAGCTCTCGGCGAGCCGAGCGGCGGTGTCGCCGAGGGCGGGCGCGCCGACACCCCACTCGCGCAGGTCTTTCAGGCTCCAGCCCGTCGCCGTCCACGGCTGCTCCGCCTCCCGCGGGCGGCCCGTCTCGAACCACCCGCGGGGGAAGTGCGCACCGCCGGCCCACTGTCCGTCGGCGTCCTGGTGGGCGAGCAGTCGCGCGCCCATGCCCTCACGGGAGACGCGGGCGCGCGTCGCCTCCCACCGCTCCCGCGGCGCATCGACGAGATCCCGTTCCACCTGCCACCGCACAGCCGGGTCGCTCCCGAGCAGCCAGCCGATCACCTCGTCCCCGCGCATGGGGTCATTGTGGACCCCCGGCGACGAGGACGGCAGGGTCAGTCCTGCGCGATGACGACGACGCCGCGCGGCGCGACGACGACGGATGCCGTATCCCGCCGCTCGCCGGCTCCGGCGAGCAGTGCGCCGGCCGCCGGCACCGTGAGCTCGTCGTCCGTGCGGTTGGCGACGAAGGTGAACCGCGCGCCCGCTCCCGGTGCGCCGGCTGCGACGCGGACGATGACCTCGGCGCGCCCGTCGAGCGCGAGCGGGTCGGCCGCGAGCGCCGGCACGCCGTCCGCGAGCGCACGCAGCACCCACGCGGCACCCTCCCGGCCGACGGCGGCGGAGACGTAGGTCGCGCTGCCCGAGCCGACGGTGCGCCGCGTGATCGCGGCACCCCCGGCGAGGTCGGTGTCGGCGTAGGTCGCGAGCACTTCGACATCGTCGTCGACGCGGACGATGCGCTCGGTCCACTCGGTCGCGACGAGGCCGTTCGACAGCTCCGCCGACTCGCCCGCCAGGAGCGGCACGAACTCCTCGATCGTGAGTCCGAGCAGGTCGCGGAACGCCCCCGGGTACCCGCCGAGCCAGACGCGGTCGTTCTCGTCGACGACGCCCGAGAACCACGTCGTCACCAGCTGACCGCCGCCCGAGACGTATGCCTCGAGACGCTCGCGCAGCGCCGTCGGCACGACGTGGAGCATCGGCGCCACGACGACCTCGTACGCCGACCAGTCCGCACCCACCGGCACGACGTCGGCGCGGACGCCGAGATCGAGCAGCGCCCGATACCAGGCGAGGGTCTCGGCGTCGTAGGCGGGCGCCTCGGACGGGTGCGAGTCGCGCCCGCTCACCCACCACGACTCGTAGTCGAACACCACGGCCACGCGGGCCTTCTCGCGACGCGATCCGGTGATCGGCGCGAGGGCGCCCAGCTGCTCGCCGAGGCCCACGACGTCGCGGAAGACGCGGCTATCGGCCCCGGCGTGCGGCAGCATCGCGGAGTGGTAGCGCTCGCCGCCCGCGCGGGACTGGCGCCACTGGAAGTAGCAGACGGCGTCGGCGCCGTGGCCGACGTGGGTGAGCGCGTCGCGCTGGAGCTCGCCCGGGCGCTTGGGCGGGTTGACCGGCCGCCAGTTGACGGCGCTCGTGGCGTGCTCCATGAGGAACCACGGCCGCCCGCCGGCGAGGTTGCCGGTGAGGTTCGCCCAGAACGACAGGTCGTCGCGGCCGAGCTCGCCGGGGCGCAGGTAGTGATCGTTCGAGACGAAGTCGACGTCATCGACCCACGAGGCGTAGTCGATGTCGCGGACGTTCTGCGCGACCATGAAGTTCGTCGTGCGCGGGATGCCGGGGGTCAGCTCGGCGAGCACCGCGTTCTCGGCCCGGAGGTGATCGCGGACGGCATCCGATGAGAAGCGCTCGAAGTCGAGCTGCTGCCCGGGGTTGCGCTGCGTCGGCGCGGTCCGCGGCGGAAGGATCTCGTCCCACGCGCCGTAGTGCTGCGACCAGAAGGCGGTCCCCCACGCGTCGTTGAGGGCGTCGAGGGTCTCGTACCGCTCCTGCAACCAGACGCGGAATGCCCGCGCGGCGTCGTCGGAGAAGTCGTAGAGGTTGTGGCATCCGAGCTCGTTCGAGATGTGCCACGCGACGATCGCCGGGTGGTCGCCGTAGCGCTCGGCGAGGGCGCGGGTCAGACGCAGCGCGTGCTCGCGGAACACCGGCGAGGTCGGCCGCCAGTGCTGGCGGGCACCGGGCCAGAGCGTGGTGCCGTCGATCGTCTGCGGCAGGATCTCGGGATGCCGGTGGGCGAGCCACGGCGGCGGCGACGCGGTCGCGGTGGCGAGATCGACGTCGATGCCGTTCTCGTGCAGGAGGTCGATGATCTCGTCGAGCCATCCGAAGTCGTACTCGCCCGGACGGGGCTCGAGAAGCGCCCACGAGAAGATGCCGAGCGAGACGATGTTCACGCCCGCCTCGCGCATCCGCTGGACGTCGTCGTCCCAGACTTCGCGCGGCCACTGCTCGGGGTTGTAGTCGGCCCCGTAGCGGAGCCGGCCCGGCCCGAGCGTCCCGTCCTTGACCCAGCGATACGTCGCGTCATCCATAGCCATGCCGACAGCATAGATGAAAAACGTGCAGGTGCACGGTTTACGGTGCTCTACGCTCGGGGAATGGCCGAGGATGCGCCCACGGGGCGGGGACCGTACGCGAAGAGCGCGTTGCGGCGCGCCGAGATCATCGACTCCGCGATCTCGGTGTTCGGCACCCACGGCTACCGGGGCGGCTCGCTGCGGCAGATCGCGAAGCAGCTCGACCTCGGCCTCACGACGGTGATGCACCACTTCCCGACGAAGGTCGCGCTGCTCGCGGCCGTGCTCGACCAGGAGGATGCCGCCGACACCGACTTCCTCGACCGTTCGGCGCGCGACGGGTTCCTCCCCACCGTCCTCGCGATCGTCGAGCGGAACCTCGCCCGGCGCGAGCTCGTCCGGATGTTCGCGATCGTCTCGGCCGAGGCGACGCACCCCGAGCACGAGGCGCACGCGTGGCTGCGGCGGCGCTACACGACCGTCGTGGCCGACTACGCCACAGCGATCGTGGCCGACCGGCGACTCGGCCGCATCCGCACGACGATCGACGAGCACATGCTCGCCGACCTCGTCATCGGCGGGTGGGAGGGCATCCAGGTGCGGTGGCTCGCCGACGGCACCGACCCCGTGGCCGCCATGCGCGCGCTCATGCTCGCCCTGCTCGACCCCGCCGAGGACTGACGGTGCCCGGGCGATGGACCACCCCACCGCCCAACCCGCGCGGCGATACATCCGTCGGACCGCTGGGGCGCGCGACGCCGCCACCCGGCGGCGAGACCCCGCCAGCCCCACGCGTCCGACGAACGTATCGCGGTGGGCGGGTCAGCGGCCCGCGATCATGGCGCCGTATCCCTCGACGAACGTCGGGAACTCGAGCTCGCCGACGATCTCGAGCAGACGCGAGCCGTCGAGCACGGTCCCGCGCCGCGCGCGCGGGTCGACCTCGGCACGGGGCGGGATGTCGACGCCGAGGCGCTCGGCGATGAACGAGACGACCTCGCCGAGCGTCGCGGGGCGGCGATCGACGGCGTGGAGGGTCCGCGGGGGCTCCGCCGCGGCGAGCACCGCCTCGAGCGCACGGACGAGGTCGTGCTCGTGGATGCGGTTCGTCCGGCGGTCGTGGTCGACGGGCTCACCCGCGAGCACCTGCCGGATCAGTCGCTCGCGGCCGGGTCCGTAGATGCCGGCGGGGCGCACGACGACGGCGTCGAAGATCTCGCGCGCGGCCTCCTCGCCGTCGATGAGCTCCTGCCCGCGTCCGCTCGTGACGCGCGGCTCGTCGCTCTCGTCGAGTGGCCGCTCGTCGCCCCACCCCTCGAACACCCGGGTCGACGAGACGAACACGGTGCGGGACGGCGGCGCCGGCAGAGCGGCCGCGACCCGCTCGAGGGCGGACCGGTAGAAGCCCCGGTCATCGCCCGGCGGCAGGGTCACGACGAGCGCATCGGCGGCGGGGAGGACGGTGTCGAGCGGCCGCGAGACATCGGCGACGAGGGGGACGAACGAGCCGCGGATGCCGGCCGCCGTGCGACGGACCGCGGTGACCTCGTGGCCGCCCGCGACGAGTCGCTCACCGAGCCGGGACCCGACCTTGCCCGAGCCGATCAGGAGGATGCGCTGCGCTGCCATGTGCTCATCCTCGCAGGCGGGCCGAGGCCGGGGGCCGGCCGCCCCGGGGCTCTCAGCGAGTCGATACCGAACCGAACAGGCGCGCGATCGGAACCAGGACGAGGGGGCGTGCGGCGATCCAGCCGCCCGCCATCACCGCGAGCGAGGCGACGAAGATCCAGAAGCCCGTCGCGTCGGCCGCGACGGCGCCGGGGTCGGTCGACCCGCGCGCGACGTACATGTGGTTGAGGTTCCGAAGCGCCCCGGTGGCGAGGACGAGGGCGACGTGCACGACGATGAACCCGACGAAGAAGAGCATCACCGGGAAGTGCACCCGACGCGCCCACTCCACCGGGTACGCGCGGTTGAGCGCCGCCGCTCGCCGGGGCCACACCGCGCTCATCCGCACGCCCGAGACGATCGCGAGCGGCGCCGCGACGAACGTGACGGCGAAGTAGGCGAGCTGCTGCAGGCTGTTGTAGTTCACCCACCCGTTCTCGGTCGGCCACTCGAGCGAGGCGTACTGCAGCGCCGCCGACACCGCATGGGGTACGACGTCCCACGACGTCGGCACGATCCGCATCCACTGCCCCGTGGCGAACAGCAGCACGACGAACACGATGCCGTTGGCCACCCACAGCACATCGAGCGCCTGGTGGAACCAGAGCGCGAGGCTCATCTTGCGGGCGCCCGGTCGGCGCGGCGTCCAGAAGGCCGAGGGCCGCTTGTCGCGTCGCACCTGCAGTCCGGACCGGATGATCAGCAGCAGGAAGAAGGCGTTGAGGAAGTGCTGCCATCCGAGCCACGCCGGCAGCCCGACCGGTGCGCCCTCGGGCAGGGGGTACTCGCCCGGGTACGTCGCGACGAAGCTCTGCAGGGGTTCGGTCGACAGCAGCCAGCGCGTCGCGAGCACGATCATGCCGACCGCGAACACCAGGGCGACCCCCGTCACCGCGAGCGCGCCGATCCACTGCACGCGGGTGAACGGACCGAGTCGCCGGGGTTCGGCCGGCGGGTCGGGGCGGACGGATGCCGCACGCCCCGGGAACACGGTCGGGCGGAAGCCGAGGGGTGCGCGCGGTCCCGAGGGGATGCCGACGACCGCCGTCGGGTTCGGGACGGCCGCGTCCGGCGGCCAGGGGTCGCCGCCCGCGACGCGCGGCAGTCCGCGGCGCACGCGCACCGTGCCTCCGCGCGCTCCGCGCGCGCCACTCGGGCCGCCCGCGCCGCTCGGGCCGCCCGCGCCGCTCGGGCCGCCCGCGCCGCTCGGGCCGGGAGCGGCCTTCGCCCCCGCCCGGCCGCGCGCCTCGACGACCGGAGCCGTGCTCGAGCCCGCCGCGAGGTCCGCGCTCGGCTCGGTGATCAGCCGACCGGGCGCGTGGGGCGCGGTCACCGGGCGCTCCGCCGGCGGCGGCCACGGCTCGCCTCCGGGCACCCTCGGCAGGCCTCGACGCAGCGTCGCCGACATCTCAGCCCCGCTTCTCGGCGAGAGCCTCGAGGAGCTGCGGCACGACGGCGAAGACGTCGCCGACGACGCCGAAGTCCGCGATCCGGAAGATCGGAGCGTCGGGATCCCGGTTGATCGCAACGATCGTGCCGGCGGTCTGCATGCCCGCGCGGTGCTGTATGGCACCCGAGATGCCGAGAGCGACATACAGCTGCGGCGACACCGACACACCCGTCTGCCCAACCTGGTGGGCGGCGGGGATGTATCCGGCATCCACCGCGGCACGCGAGGCCCCGATCGCTGCCCCGAGGGCATCCGCGAGCTGTTCGACGAGGGCGAACTTCTCGGCGGATCCGAGCCCGCGCCCGCCCGACACGACCCGCGCGGCACCGCGGAGCTCGGGGCGCGACGAGGTGCGCGCCGTCGCGGCCTCCGAGACGACGACCGCCGCCGGCATGTCCGAGGCGACGACGGACAGCGCCTCGACGACCACGTCGGCGACGTCGACCGCCTCGAGACGATCGGCGACGGCGCCCTCGCGCAGGGTCACGACGAGGGGTCCGAAGGTGGCAGCCGAGTCGACGGTGTACGAACCACCCCAGACGGAATGGTGCGCGATGACCCCTTCGTCGTCGCGCCCGAGGCCGATCGCGTCGACGGCGAGCGGGGCGCGCAGCCGCACGGCGAGCCGGCCCGCGGCGTCGCGACCGTCGGCCGAGTCCGGAACCACGACGACGGCCGGGGCGAGGAGGGCGACGGCCGCGGCCAGAGCATCGACCGTCGGCACGCCGACCCTCCCGCGCTCCGCCTCGGCGGTCAGCACACGGCGGACGCCCCAGGCTCCCGCCTCGGCGGCGCGCGCCGCCACGTCCGGGCCGACGACGAGCGCGACCGGATCGCCGACCCGGGCTGCCGCGGCGATGAGGCCCGCGCCCGCGGGTGACAGGCCGCCCGCGGGCACCGTCTCGAGGAGCACGAGCACCGCAGAGCCCGGGGTGGTGGCCACTGTGTCGGTCATGCTGTCCTCCGTCACGCCAGCCGGTTCTCGATCAGGTACTGCGCGAGGCGGATGCCGGCATCCCCCTCGTCGGTGATCGTCGTCCCCGCCGCCCGCGGGGGCGCCGCGGCGGCGGCGGTCACGATCGCGTAGGCCGAGGCGCCCGGGTCGACCGAGACCCCGAGCTCGGCGACACTCACGGTCTCGTAGAGCTTCTTCTTCGCGGCGATGATGTTCTTGAAGCTGGCCATGCGGGCGTCCGGGAGCGCCTCGGTGACCGACACGACGGCCGGAAGCGTCGCCGAGAGTAGAGCGGTCGATGCGTCGGTGATCCGCGTGCCGCTCACCTCGCCGTCAGAGATCGTCACCGACGAAAGACCGGTCAGGTGCGGCATCCGCAGGTGCTCGGCGAGCATTGCGGCGAGCACGCCGCCGCCGCCGTCGGTCGAGCGGTCGCCGGTGATGACCAGGTCCGCGCCGACACGGCGGACCGCCGCGGCGAGCACCTCGGCGGTGAGCCCGAGATCGGCACCGACCAGCTCGGGATCGACGATATGCACGGCCGACGAGGCCCCCAGGGCGAGCGCCCGTCGAACGGATGCCGCGGCCTCCGCCGGCGCCATCATCACGACGACGACCTCGGTTCCCTCGTTCGCATCGGCGTGCGACATCGCGAGTTCGAGGGCCCGCTCGCAGATCTCGTCGAGCACCCGCTCACCGGCGCCGCGGACGATGAGACCGGTCTCGAGGTCGAGCGTTCGGTCCCCCCAGGTGTCGGGGACTTCCTTCGTCAGGACGGCGATCTTCATCGATGGTTCCTCAGCGGCGGGGCGGGATCACACGGGCACGGGTCAGAAAGGCTCCGGGACGGCGGGCGGGTCGGCGAAGTCTCCGGCGCCCCGACGGAGGCGGGCGAGCAGGCGGACGAGGTCCAGCGTCTCCGCACCCGGCAGGCCGACGTCGGCGAACACCTCCGCGTTGAGGGCGGCGGTCGCCTGCTCGACGAGCTCGCGCCCGGGCGGCGAGATCCGCAGCAGCAGCGCCCGGCCGTCCTCGGGATGCCGCTCCCGCTCGACGAGGCCGTCGCGCTCGAGCCGTGCGACGGTGCTCGTCATGCTGGTCGGGTGGACCTGGAGCCGGCGCACGGCGCTCGAGGTCGGCAGCACGCCCTCGCGCGTGAAGGCCAGCAGACGCAGCAGCTCGAACCGGGCGAAGGACAGGTCGAAGGGCCGGAGGGCGCGGTCGACGCGCTGCATCAGGAGCTGCTGCGCGCGGATGATCGAGGTGACCGCCGACATCCCGACCGCGGCCTCGGCCCACCCGTGGTCGACCCATTGCCGTCGCGCCTCCGCGATCGGATCGACGGGCAGCCTCGACGCGCTCATCAGCGGTGCCGGAACTGCGGGGTCCGCTTGTCGCGGAAGGCGGCCATGCCCTCGGTCTGGTCTTCGAGGGCGAACGCCGACGTGAACGCCTGCTTCTCGCTCGCCAGGCCCTGCGCGAGGGTCGTCTCCTGCGCCGCCCGCAGCGCGGCCTTCGCCGCATAGACGACCGGAAGCGACTTGGCGGCGATCGTCTCACCCACGCGCGTGGCCTCGGCGAGCAGCTCGGCGGCCGGGACGATCCGCGAGACGAGGCCCGCGCGCTCGGCCTCGTCCGCCGCCATCGTGCGGCCGGTGAGGACGAGCTCCGCCGCCTTGTACGCCCCGATCGCGCGGGGCAGCCGCTGCGTGCCGCCGATGCCGGGGATCACGCCGAGGTTGATCTCGGGCTGTCCGAACACCGCGGTGTCGGCCGCGAGGATGATGTCGCACATCATCGCCAGCTCGCAGCCGCCGCCGAGCGCGTAGCCGGCGACCGCGGCGATCACCGGGGTCCGCAGGCGCCCGAACTCGCCGAATCGCGCGAAGGGATCGTCGAGGAACATGTCGACGTAGCTCTGGTCGGCCATCTCCTTGATGTCGGCGCCGGCGGCGAATGCCTTCTCCGATCCGGTGACCACGATCGCGCCGATGCCCGGGTCGTCGTCGAACGCTCGCGCGGCCGTCACGAGCTCGCCGACGAGCGCGCGGTTCAACGCGTTCAGCGCCTCTGGCCGGTTCAGGGCGATGTAGCCGACACGATTCTCGGCGCGGGTCAGGATGTTCCGGTACTCGGTGTTCTCGTGATCGACGTTCTGGGTGTCGGCCATGCTCAGGCGCCTCGTTCCTCGGTTGTCACGCTCGCGGATCCGATCGCCGAACGCGAGCGGATCTCCTCGATGATGCCCGAGAAGTCGCGCGAGCCGCCGTCTCCCGCGGCGTAATCGGCGTAGATGCGTCGCGCGAGCAGCCCGAGCTGCGCGTCGACGCCCGTCACGTGGATCGCCTCCTCGGCGAGGCCCAGGTCCTTCGACATCAGCGCGCCGGCGAATCCCGCCGCGTAGTCCCGGTTCGCCGGGCTCGTGGGCACCGGGCCGGGCACGGGACAGTTGGTCGTGAGCGCCCAGCACTGTCCCGACGCGCCCGACGCGACCTCGAACAGCGCCTCGTGCGCGAGTCCCAGCCGCTCCCCCAGGACGAACGCCTCCCCGACGACGATCTGCGATACCCCGAGGATCATGTTGTTGCAGACCTTCGCCGCCTGGCCGAGCCCCGACCCGCCGCAGTGGACGATGCGCGAGCCCATGAGCTCCAGCACCGGCCGGACCGCCGCGAACTCCGCGTCGCCGGCGCCCACCATGAAGGTGAGGGTCGCCGCGGTCGCCCCGACGACGCCGCCCGAGACCGGGGCGTCGACCGCCCGATGGCCGGCGGCCACGGCGAGCGCCGCAGCCTCGCGTGCGTCGTCGACCGCGATCGTCGAGCAGTCGACGAAGAGGGTCCCGGGTGCCGCGGCCCCCAGCAGGCCGCCGCGGTAGGCCTCGAGCACGTGGCGGCCGCTCGGCAGCATCGTCAGGACGACGTCGGCGCCGCGAACCGCTTCCGTCGCCGACTCCGTGACGCGGATGCCGGCCGCCGTCGCCGCGTCGAGGGCCGCCGGCACGACGTCGAAGCCGCGCACGTCGACGCCGGCGCGCACGAGGTTCGCCGCCATCGGAGCACCCATGTGGCCGAGGCCCAGGAAGGCGAGGACGGTCACGACAGACCCTTCGCCGAGGCCTCGAGTTCGGCGCGGCCGACGATCAGCCGCATGATCTCGTTCGTGCCCTCGAGGATCTGGTGCACGCGCAGATCGCGGACGACCCGCTCGATGCCGTAATCCTGCAGGTAGCCGTAGCCCCCGTGGAGCTGGAGCGCGGCATTCGCGACCTCGAAGGCGGCGTCGGTCGCGAACCGCTTCGCTGCGGCGCACGTCACCGCGGCGCCCGCGATCCCGGCGTCGAGGTCGGCCGCCGCGGTCTGCAGCAGCGCCCGGGCGGCGCGGAGCTGCGTCTCCATGTCGCCGACGATGAGGACGACGCTCGGGTTGGCGGCGAGCGGCGCGCCGAAGGCCTCGCGATCGCGGACGTGGGCCACCGCGCGATCGAGTGTCCACTGCGCCCCGCCCAGCGAGCATGCGGCGATGTTGAGCCGGCCGCCGTTGAGTCCCTTCATCGCGATGCCGAAGCCGTCGCCCTCGGCGCCCAGGCGATTGCCGACGGGAACGCGGACCCCGTCGAGGACGACCTGACGCGTGGGCTGGGCGTTCCAGCCCATCTTCCGCTCACTCGGTCCGAACGACAGGCCCGCGGCATCGCCCGGGACGACGATCGCACTGATTCCGTGCGGCCCCGGGCCCCCGGTACGCGCCATCACGACGTACACGGATGACGCACCGGCGCCCGAGATGAACTGCTTCACCCCGGTGAGGACGTACTCGTCCCCCTCCCGCCGCGCCGACGTCGTGAGCGCGGCGGCATCGGATCCGGCTCCCGGCTCGGTGAGGCAGTAGCTGGCGAGGTCGGTCATCGCCACCAGGCCCGGCAGCCAGCGCGCGCGCTGCTGCTCGTCGCCGAAGGCGTCGATCATCCAGGCCACCATGTTGTGGATCGAGATGTAGGCCGCGACCGCGGTGTCGCCCTTCGCGAGCTCCTCGAAGATCGCGATCGAGTCCGAGCGCGTGAGGCCCGAGCCGCCGGAGTCCTCGCTCACGCAGATGCCGCCGAGCCCGAGGTCGCCGGCTCGGCGCAGCGCGTCGATCGGGAAGATCTTCTGGGCGTCCCGCTCGCCGGCGAATGGCGCGAGCTCGGCGTCCGAGAACTCGCGCACCGCCGAGACCAGCTCCCGGCGGTCGTCGATCGTCGTATCCATCGTCATCGTCTCGTCCTCCTCATCACGTCCATCGATGCCCGCGGCGTCAGCTCAGGACGGGCATCACGAAGCTGGCACCCTCTTTGATCCCCGACGGCCAGCGCGTCGTGACCGTCTTGGTCTTCGTGTAGAAGCGGAACGCGTCGGCTCCGTGCTGGTTCAGATCGCCGAAACCCGACTGCTTCCAGCCGCCGAAGGTGAAGGAGGCGATCGGGACGGGGATCGGCACGTTGACCCCGACCATGCCGACCTCGACCCGGGCGGTGAAGTCGCGCGCGGTGTCGCCGTCCCTCGTGAAGATCGAGACCCCGTTGCCGTACACGTGCTCGCTCGGCAGCCGGAGAGCCGTCTCGTAGTCGTCCGCGCGGACGACGACGAGGACCGGCCCGAAGATCTCCTCCCGGTAGATCGTGTGGTCGGGCTCGACGTCGTCGAACAGCGTCGGGCCGAGGAAGAAGCCCCCCTCGTGGCCGGGGACGACGAGTCCGCGACCGTCGGCCACGAGGGTCGCGCCCTCGGCGATGCCCGTCTCGATGTACTCGCTCACCCGCTGCACGGCTTCGGCGCTCACGAGGGGGCCGAAGTCGGCGTCGGCGTCGAGCGCCGCCCCCACGCGCAGGGCCGCCACGCGCTCGGCGAGCCTGGCCACGAGAGCATCGGCCGTCTCGGCGCCCACCGGCACCGCGACGGAGATCGCCATGCAGCGCTCCCCCGCCGAGCCGTAGCCGGCCCCGATGAGCGCGTCGGCGGCCTGGTCGAGGTCGGCATCGGGCATGACGATCATGTGGTTCTTCGCGCTGCCGAAGCACTGGGCGCGCTTGCCCCGCGCGGCGGCCCGCTCGTAGATGTACCTCGCGATGGGGGTCGAGCCGACGAACCCGACCGCGCGCACCCGGTCGTCGTCGAGCAGGGCGTCGACGGCGGTCCTGTCACCGCCCACGACGCTGAAGACACCGGCGGGGAGGCCCGCCTCGGCGAAGAGCTCGGCCAGTCGCAGCGGCACCGACGGGTCGCGTTCGCTCGGCTTCAGCACGAAGGCGTTACCGGCCGCGAGCGCGGGACCCGCCTGCCAGAGCGGGATCATCGCCGGGAAGTTGAACGGCGTGATGCCCGCGACCACGCCGAGCGGCTGGCGCATCGACGAGACGTCGACCCCCGTGGCGACATCGAGCGAGAATTCGCCCTTCAGGAGGTGCGGCGCACCCAGGGAGAACTCGACGACCTCGACCCCGCGCTGGATGTCGCCGCGCGCGTCGGCCACGGTCTTGCCGTGCTCGCTGGAGAGCAGCCGCGCGAGGTCGTCCGCGTCGCGGGCGACGAGGTCGAGGAAGCGCTGGAGCACGCGCGCCCGGCGCTGCGCGGTCCAGCCGCCCCATTCGCGCTGCGCATCGGCGGCGGCGTCGACCGCGGCGCGCACCTCGTCGGCGCTCGCCAGCGGCACGCGCGCCTGGACGCGGCCCGTGCTCGGGTCGAAGACGTCCGAGAAGCGCCCGGACGTCCCCGGCACGGCGCGACCGCCGATGAAGTGCGCGAGCGCTCGCACCGGCTCTCGCGGGGACGCGGATGCGGACTCGTCGGTCATGGGATCGCCTTCCGGCGCACATCGCCGTGCGCGTTCGTAGGGTACCCATCTATTTCGCAGGGCGTCAATGGATCCTGCACCCGCGCACGCTGACGTATGGTGGGCGCGAACCGCAGTTCGACGCTCGAGGAGGAGCCGTGTCGTCGGTCATCGTCTCGGGGGCCTGCACCCCCGTGCAAGGGATGCGCGACGGCACGCCGCGCAGGCGGCTGCCACCGCGGCGCGGCGAGCAGCATCCCGTGCATCCGCGCCCGGCTCGGGCCGGCGCCGCACGCGTCGCCGAGGAGGACACCGTATGAGAATCGACGGCACCACGGCGCTCGTCACGGGCGCCGCATCCGGACTCGGGCTGGCGACGGCCACGGCACTCGCGGCGGCGGGCGGGCACGTCGTGGGACTCGACCTGGCTGCCGCGATCGAGCGAGCCGGTGACCCGCCGGCGGGTGTGGCCCTGGTCGCCGGGGACGTGACCGACGAAGAGGACGTCGCCCGGGCCGTCGCGGCGGCCACCGCCCACGACGACGCGCCGCTGCGGCTCGCGGTCACCTGCGCCGGCATCGCGCCGGCCCGCCGCATCCTCTCCTCACGCGGAGCGCACGACCTCGAGACGTTCCGCCGGACGGTCGAGATCAACCTCGTCGGGACGTTCAACGTGCTGCGGCTGTCGGCCGAGGCCATCGCGCAGACCGAACCGGATGCCGCGGGTCAACGCGGCCTCGTCGTCACCACGGCCTCGGTGGCCGCCTACGAGGGGCAGATCGGGCAGGCCGCCTACGCCGCCTCGAAGGGCGGGGTGGTGTCGCTGACGATCGCCGCAGCACGCGATCTGGCGCGCAGCGGCATCCGGGTGAACACGATCGCCCCCGGCATCGTCGACACGCCGATGCTCTCATCGCTCGGACCGGAGGTCGGCCGATCGCTCGCCGAGAGCGTGCCGTTCCCGCACCGGCTCGCTCGCCCGGAGGAGTTCGCGCAGCTCGTCCTGATGCTCGCCGCCCACGACTACCTCAACGGCGAGACGATCCGGATGGACGGCGCGCTCCGCATGGCGCCCCAGTAGTCCGCTGCGTCAGCTCGCCTCTTCGTCGCGCTCGGCCACCTCGCGGTCGGCCTCCGTCGGGACGTACCCCGCGACGTGCCGCTCGGGCACGCCGTCGTAGGCCGAGAGCGGCCGGATGAGCGCGTTCGACGCCGCCTGTTCCATGATGTGGGCCGACCATCCCGCGACGCGGGCCGCCACGAACAGCGGCGTGAAGGTGAGGGTGTCGAACCCGATCAGGTGGTAGGCCGGACCCGACGGGTAGTCGAGGTTCGGGTAGATGCCCTTGCGCGCGACGAACTCGGACTCGAGCTCGTCGTAGAGCGCGGCGAGGTCGGCTGCGCCGACATGCTCGACGAGGGTGTCGAGGGCGGCCTTCATCGTCGGAACGCGCGAGTCGCCCTTCTTGTAGACGCGGTGCCCGAAGCCCATGATCTTGCGCTTGTGCGCGAGCGCTTCATCGAGCCACGGCCCGACCCTGTCGGCGGTCCCGATCTCGTCGAAGACGTGCATGACCGCCTCGTTGGCGCCACCGTGGAGGGCGCCCTTGAGCGCCCCGATCGCGCCGACGACGGCCGAGTAGAGGTCGCTCGTCGTGCTCGTGATGACCCGGGCGGTGAAGGTGGAGGCGTTGAACGAGTGCTCGGCATAGAGGATGAGCGAGACCGTGAACGCGTGGGCGACGACGTCGTCCGGCTCCTCGCCGAAGGTCATCCAGAGGAAGTTCCGCGAGTAGTCGAGGTCATCCCGCGGCGCGATGAGTTCCTGCCCCCGCCGGCGACGCTGGTCGTACGCGACGATCGCGGGGATCTTCGCCAGCAGCAGGCGCGCCTTCCGGAGGTCGGCATTCCGCGCGTTGTCGGACACATCGGGCGCCGCCGCACCGATGGCCGAGACCGCGGTGCGCAGCACGTCCATCGGGTGCGCGTGGCCCGGCAGAGCATCGATGATCGCGCGCACATCGGCGTCGAGCTCGCGGTGCGCGCGCTCGAACCGCTCGAACGCGGCGAGCTGCTCGGCATCCGGCAGCTCGCCGTGCCACAGCAGATGCGCGACGGCCTCGAACGACTGGGTCGCGGCGAGTTCCTGAACGGGGTACCCGCGGTACAGCAGCGAGTTGCTCTCGGGATCGACCTTGCTCACGGCGGTGGTGTCCACCGTGACCCCGGCGAGGCCCTTCCTGATGTCGGCGTCTGCCATGATCACTCCTTCGTGACGGGTTCGTCCCTGTCGACCGTGAAGTCGAAGATGCTCGTGTCGAAGCGGTTGTACTGCTCGTAGTCGATCAGGTCGTACAGATCGGCGCGGTGCTGCATCTCGCCGAGACGGCTGCTCAGCTCGCCGTGCTCGATCAGCGTATCGAGTGCCCGCTCGGCGGCGCCCATGGCGATCCGCAGGAGCGACACCGGCCAGATGACCATGTTCACCCCGACCGCTTCCAGCTGTGCCACCGAGAAGAGCTCGCTCTTGCCGAACTCGGTCATGTTGGCCAGGATCGGCACATCCACGGCTTCGCGGATCGCGGCGAACTCCTCGAGCGTCCGCATCGCCTCGGGGAAGATCGCGTCGGCTCCGGCGTCGACGAGCGCCTTCGCACGGTCGACCGCTGCCGGCATCCCCTCGACGGCGCGGATGTCCGTGCGGGCCATGACGAGGAAGCCGGGGTCGCGGCGCGCATCGACGGCTGCGCGGATGCGGCGGAGCGCCGTCGCATCGTCGACCACGGCCTTGCCGTCGAGGTGCCCGCAGCGTTTGGGGTTCACCTGGTCCTCGATGTGGCAGCCGGCGATGCCGGCGTCTTCGAGCGTCTGGATCGTGCGGGCGACGTTCATCGGCTCGCCGAAGCCGGTGTCGGCGTCGATGAGGGCGGGCAGCTCCGTCGTCCGCGCGATCTGCTGCCCGCGCCCGGCGACCTCGGTGAGCGTCGTCAGCCCGATGTCGGGCAGCCCGAGGTCGGCCGAGAGCACCGCGCCCGAGATGTAGACGCCGTCGAAGCCCTTCCGCTCGATGAGGCGTGCGGAGAGCGGATTGAACGCGCCCGGGAAGCGGAGGATCCCACCGCTCGCGAGCCGTTCGCGGAGCAGCCGTCGCTTCTCCGTCGCGGAGGTCGTGCTGTGCAGCATCAGAAGAGACCCCGCGGGTTCGGCGCGGCGTCGACGACGCCGGCGCGGGCGACGATGTTCAGCTCGCGCACCTCGGCGGCGGTGAGCTCGGGCAGGCGCTCGACGAGGGCGAGGAACCGGTCGATCTCGGCGGACTCGAGCACGGGCCCCGCCAGCATCCGGAACTTGCGGACGTAGTCGGCGCGTTCGAACGGGCGCGCCCCCAGCGGATGGGCGTCGGCGACGGCGATCTCGTCGACGATCGTCTCGCCGTTCGCGAGGCGGATCTCGACCCGGCCGCCGAAGGCCTTCTCGGCGGGATCCTCGGAGTGGTACCGGCGGGTCCACTCCGGGTCTTCGGCCGTCGTGATCTTCTGCCAGAGCGCGACCGTGTCGGGGCGCGCCGCCCGCTCGGGCGTGTAGGAGTCGACGTGGTGCCATCCGCCGTCCTGCAGCGCGACCCCGAAGATGTACGGGATCGAGTGGTCGAGCGTCTCGCGGGATGCCGACGGGTCGTACTTCTGGGGGTCGTTCGCCCCCGACCCGATCACGTAGTGCGTGTGGTGGCTCGTGTGCAGCACGATGCCCTCGACGTTCGCCGGGTCGGCCAGTTCGGGATGCGCGCCGTGCAGCTTGCGGGCGAGGTCGATCCAGGCCTGCGCCTGGTACTCGGCGGAGTGCTCCTTCGTGTACGAATCAAGGATGCCGCGCTTCGACTCGCCCGCGGCCGGCAGCGGCACGCTGTAGGCGGCGTCCGGTCCGTCGAGCAGCCAGGCGATGACGCCGTCCTCGCCTTCGTAGATGGGGTTCGGGCTCGTCTCACCGCGCATCGCGCGATCGACCGCCTCGACGGCGAGCTTGCCGGCGAAGGCGGGCGCGTGTGCCTTCCAGGTCGAGATCTCGCCCTTGCGCGACTGGCGGGTCGCGGTCGTGGTGTGGAGCGCCTGACCGACGGCTTCGTAGATGGTGGCGGCGTCGAGGCCGAGCAGCGTGCCGATGCCGGCGGCGGCCGAGGGACCGAGGTGGGCGACGTGGTCGATCTTGTGCTTGTGCAGGCAGATCGCGCGGACGAGGTCGATCTGGATCTCGTACCCGGTGGCGAGTCCGCGCACGAGCGCCGCGCCGTCGGCACCCACGTGCTGCGCGACCGCGAGGATCGGCGGGATGTTGTCGCCCGGGTGGGAGTAGTCGGCCGCGAGGAACGTGTCGTGGTAATCGAGCTCGCGGACGGCCACCCCGTTCGCCCACGCCGCCCACTCCGGGCTCGTGACCTCGGTGACGCCGAACACGCCCGCCCCGGCGCCGCCGCGCGAGACGGCGTGGTCGAGCGCCTGCGCGCGAGCCGAGCTGACGGGAGCGCGGGTGAGGGATGCTGCGGCGACGGCGGCGTTGTCGATGATGCGGTTCACGATCATCTCGACGACGTCCGGGTCGACGGCGACGGGGTCGACGGCGACCTCGGCGATCTTCCACGCGAGCTGGCCGTCCCGGGACAGCTCCTCGTCGCTGCGGTGGACGCGGACGGAGTGGGCGACGGTCATGCGGGTACCTCCAGGGAGTCGAGGATGCTGGCCAGCGCCAGCTTCAGATGAACATGAGTGGCGTGCGCGGCGAGCTCGGCGTCGCGGGCGGCGATCGCCTCCGCGATGACGCGGTGCTCGTCGACGGAGCGGGCGAGCCGTTCGGGCTTGTAGCGGGCGAGGCGGCGCACCCGCACGAGGTGCGTGCGCACGGTGCGCAGCGACGCGGCGAGATAGTCGTTCCCGATCGCCGCGTCGACGGCGGCGTCGAACCGGGCGATCAGGGCGTAGTAGGCGTCGCGGGCCGCCTCCCCGTCGACGGACGCGTGCGCGAACTCCGCGGCCAGCGCATCGAACACGCCCGGGTCTCCGCGGCGAGCCGCCAGCCGGGCTGCGGCCTCCTCGAGGGCGCCACGCAGATCGAACAGGGCTCGGATGTCGTCCGCATCGATCGGCGAGACGACCGTCACGCGCGGCGATGTCTGCTGGACCAGTCCGTCGGCGGCGAGGCGCGCGATCGCCTCTCGCAGCGGCGTCCGGCTCACGCCCAACCGGGCCGCCTGCTCGGTCTCCGCGAGAACCGCTCCGGGCGCGAGGGCACCGGTCTGGATCTCGGTGAGCAGTGTCGAATACACACGATCGCTGGCTCGAGCTCCGACGTTGTCGCTCACTCGATCGCTGACTCGCATTCGGCACCCCCGCGCCCCGATTGTATACACAGTGGCGCGCTGACGGACAGATTCCGTTCGAATCAGCTTCTGTGCATACCGGTTCCGCATCCCCGGTGAACGGCGGCCAGCTGCACGGCTGCCCTCCGGTGCGTGGCTCGGTGGCGTGGCCGATCCCGGGCGCAGCCGAGAAGGTGGCGCGTGTGGTGGCTACGCCCGCGGAGATGCCGCATCACGCGCCACCTTCGCTCGAACGCCGCCCGGGGCGGCGCGACGTCAGACACCGGCGGGAACGGCCGAGCCCACCCACTCTCCTCGTGCGTGGTCGTAACAGGTCGTGTTGTCGATGCGCGAGCGATCGAAGGCGATCTCGCCGGCGACGACCTTCCCGACCCGCTCCGGGTCGGGAGCGGCCATCGCGAGGAGCTTCGTGTAATCGTGGTGCGGGTCGAGGATGACGGCATCCGCCGGCCCGCGCTCGACGATGCGCCCCCGGTAGAGCACGAGGATCTCGTCGGAGAAGTGGCGGGCCGTCGCGAGATCGTGCGTGATGTAGAGCACCGCGAGATCGTCCTCGCGCTGCAGCCGAGCGAGAAGGTTCAGCACCCCGAGGCGGATCGACACGTCGAGCATCGAGACGGGTTCGTCGGCGATGAGCACCTGGGCGCCGGGGGCCAGGGCGCGCGCGATGGCGACCCGCTGCCGCTGTCCGCCCGACAGCTCGTGCGGGCGGCGGTGCAGGAAGGATTCGGCCGGGGTGAGATTCACCCGCTCGAGCATCTGCAGGACGCGCTCGCGCGTCTCGGCCGCTCCGCGCGTGCGGTGGTGGATCCGCAGCGGCCGCGCGATGTGGTGCTCGATGGAATGGAAGGGGTTCAACGAGGCGAACGGATCCTGGAAGACCATCTGCACGTGGCGGCGGTACTCCTTCGCCGACACCGGTGTCCCATCGCCCCGGCGGACGTGGATGGCACCCGAACTCGGCCGCTCGAGCCGGGTCAGCAGCTTCGCGATGGTCGACTTGCCCGAGCCCGACTCCCCCACCAGCGCAACGGTGCGGCCGGGCACGAGGTCGAACGACACGTCGTCGACGGCGTGCAGCCGTCGGCGCCGTAGCCCCTCCCGGGTGACGTACTCCTTGCCCAGACCCGACACCTCGACTGCGGTCATGATGCTCCTCCCGGAGTCTCGTCGGCCATCACGCCGGTTCGGATGAAGTCGCCCCGGCTCCCCGAGAGGCTCGGGAACGACCCCAGCAGCTTGCGTGTGTAGGGGTGCGCGGCATCCCGGTACAGGCGGTCTGCCGCGTCGAGCTCGACGATCCGCCCCTGCAGCATGATCGCGATGCGATCGGATATCTCCAGCAGCAGCGGGAGGTCGTGCGTGATGAAGATCACCGCGAAGTCGAGCTCGTCCTTCAGCCGGACGATCTCGCGAAGGATGTCGCGCTGCACGACGACGTCGAGGGCCGTGGTCGGCTCGTCCATGATCATGACCTGCGGTTCGAGGATCATCGCCATCGCGATCATGACGCGCTGGCGCATGCCGCCCGAGAGTTCGTGCGGGAACGAGCCGATGCGGGCGGGGTCGACGCCCACGCGCTCGAGGACCTCGATCGAACGCCGCTCGGCCTCGGCGCGCGAGGTGCGGGGTCGGTGCGCGCGGATCGTGTCGTGCAGCTGCGCACGGATGCTCGTGACCGGGTTCAGAGCGTTCATCGCCCCCTGGAACACCATCGACAGCTTGCTCCAGCGGAACCTGCGGAGCGCGTCGGGCGCGAGCCCCAGCACGTCGATCGTCTCGCCCGACGCGTCGTGGAACAGCACCTGTCCCCCGGCGATGCGGGCGGGCGGACGGTGCAGCCGGTTGATCGCGTAGGCGAGGGTCGTCTTGCCGCATCCGGACTCTCCCGCGAGGCCCAGGATCTCCCCGGCTCCGAGTTCGAAGGACGCGTCCGAGACGGCGTGAACGGGACTCTCGGTCTCGTACACGACCGAGAGGCCGTCGACGGTGAGGACGGGTCGGCGCGAGGTGGTCATGAGCGGTTCGTCCTCTCGAGACGGCGGGCGCGCTGAGCGCGACGGCGGTGCAGGCGCACGTCCTTGAGTTTGGGGTCGATGACCTCGTCGATCGAGAAGTTGATGAGGGCGAGGCCCATCCCGAACAGGGCGATGATGAGCCCCGGCGGAACGAACCACCACCACGCGCCGAGCGAGAGCGCGAAGCCGTTCTGCGCGTAGAACAGCATCGTCCCGAGGGTCGCCGAATTCGACGCCCCCAATCCGATGAACGCGAGGCCTGCCTCGGCGAGGATCGCCGCGATCACGGCGCCGACGAACTGCGAGGCGATCACCGGCAGCAGGTTCGGCAGGATCTCGACCGTGATGACCCGCCACGACCGCTCGCCCGACACCCGCGCCGCGGCAACGTAGTCGCGGCTGCGGATCGAGAGGGTCTGCGCGCGGAGCACCCGGGATGCCGCGGCCCACCCGGTGATGGCGAGCACGATCGCGATGGTCCACCAGCCGCGCGCCTCGCGGGGCACGAACCCGGCGATGACGATCACCAGGGGCAGGCCGGGAATGACGAGGAAGACGTTCGACAGCAGCGAGAAGCCCTCGTCGACGAGGCCGCCGCGGTACGCGCCGTAGATGCCGAACACCAGCGAGAGCACGGTCGCGAGCACGCCGACGAGGAGCCCGATCTGCAGGGAGCCGCGGGTCGCGTAGGCCAGCTGCGCGAGCACGTCCTGGCCGGTCTGCGTCGTGCCGAGGAGATGCTCGCCCGAGGGCGGCGTCATCCCGATGTCGCGGATCGTCGTCGGATCCGTGACCAGGAGGGGCCCGAGGATGCCGAAGAGGGCGATCACGGCGGCCAGGACGAGACCGAGCACGAGCCAGGGAGTCGGGGTCGGCAGCATCAGTCGCCACGCGGATCGCGGCGGGCGCTTGCCGCGACCGGATGCCTGGAGGGCGAGCGTGCGGGTCGATTCCGTGATGTCGGGCTCGACGCGCGGGGTGATGTTGGTCATGGCTCATCCCTTTCGTGTGCGCGGGTCGATCAGGCCGTAGAGGAGGTCGACGACGAGGTTCGCGCCGAGCACCGCGAGGGTGATGTAGAGGAAGACGCCCTGCATGAGGGCGTAGTCGTTGTTCGTCACGGCCGCCAGGAGCTTCGACCCGATGCCGGGATACGAGAAGACCTGCTCGGTGATGACCGAGCCCGACACGACGAAGCCGAGCGAGATGGCGAAGCCCGCGACCGAGGGCAGCACGGCGTTGCGCGCCGCGTAGCGCATGAGGATCTGCCGTTCCGGCAGGCCCTTGGCGCGCGCGGTCATGATGTAGTCCTCCGAGAGGGTGGAGACCATCATGTTGCGCATGCCGAGGAGCCAGCCGCCGACCGACGCGATGACGATCGTGAGCGCCGGCAGGAACCCGTATTGGATCGTCGAGGAGATGAACGGCCAGTTCCACCCGGGGGTGAGGACGACGTTGTAGCCGCCGCTGCCGGGGAGGAGGCCGAGCTGGAGCGAGAGCAGGTAGACCAGCAGAAGCGCGAGCCAGAAGTAGGGCACGGCCGACAGCAGCGTGGTGGCGGGCACGAGCGAGTCGAGCCAGCTGCCCGGTCGCCAGCCGGCGAGCGCGCCGAGCACGACGCCGAGGATCGCCGCGAGGACCGTCGCGATGCCGACGAGCGCGATCGTCCACGCCAGCGAGGTGGAGATCACATCGGTCACCTGGGCGGGGTAATACGACACCGAGACGCCGAGGTCCCCGCGGAGCAGGTTGCCGAGGTAGTCGACGTACTGCTGCAGGAGGGGGGTCTGATCGTCGCCGCCGAGCAGGAGCGCGTAGGCGCGCCGGGTGTCGTCGGAGACCGCGCCGCCGCGCTGCTGCAGCTTCGCCAGCAGGATGTCGACGGGGTTGCCGGGCAGCAGGCGGGGCAGGGCGAAGTTGATCGTCAGCGCCGCCCACAGCGCGATCGCGTAGAACGCGAGCTTTCGCAGGAGGAATCTCATGGTGCCTTCCAGGCTCGGGAGAGGGCGGGGACCGGCCGTGGAGCTCCGGCCCCCGCCCCGCGGATCACTCGCCCGTCGGGCTCAGCTTCTTGAAGACCTCGGCCGAGTCCAGCCGCGACCAGACCGCCGGGAAGGCGTACAGGTCGTCGTCGGTCGGCCAGCCGTCGAACTTGGCGACGTTCCACTGGCTCGAGGTCCCCGCGGTGAGCACCGGGATGTATGGCAGATCGGCCACGATGCGGTCCTGGATCGTCGCCATGAGCGGCTCCCGCGCCGCGGTGTCGTCGAAGGCGAGCGCCTGCAGCGCCTCCACCGCCGCGCTGACGTCGGGGTCGGCGTAACGCGAGAAGTTGTTGCCCGAGCTCTCCCCGACCGGCACGGTGGTGGCGAAGAAGTTGTTGTAGACGTAGTACGGGTCGGGCGCCGGGCCCTGGGCGAGCGAGTCGATCGCGAGCTCGAAGTTGCCGCGCTGCTTCTTGTCGGTCCACTCGTTCCACGACGACTGCACCGGGACGACCTCGATGCCGGCCTCGCGCGCCTGCGCGGCGATCGTGTCGATCGTCGTGATGTAGTCGGTCCACCCGGTCACGACCTCGACGCCGAGCGAGAGGCGCTCGCCGTCCTTCGCGTAGATGCCGTCGCCGCCGAGCGCCCAGCCGGCCCCCTCGAGGAGGGCGCGGGCCTGATCGGCCTGCGGCGTCGTCGGAACCACCGGGTCGACGACGGACGGCGAGATCCACTGCTCCTGGTTGGCGAGCAGGACGAATGTCGGCGAGATGTCGGTCGACGTGTTCTGGAAGGCGAGCGCGTTCACCTGGTCGCGGTTGATCGCGAGCGACAGCGCCTGGCGGACGGCCGGGTCGGTCTGCGGCCCGGAGCAGCCCATCTCGGCACTCGCGCAGCTGGCGAGAACCGTCTGATTCTGATTCGCGGTGACGTTGACGTAACCCGGGTAGCGATCGGGGACGTTCTGGATGTCGGGAACCGGGCTCGTCTGCCAGTCGATGGTGCCGGCGGCGAGGGCGTCGGCCTGCGCCTGATTGCCCGACAGCGAGATGTAGCGGATCGCCTTGAGCTCCGGCTCGCCGCCCCAGTAGTCCGGGTTCGCGGCGAGCGTGAAGGCCTGCGGCTTGAAGTCGGCGAGTTCGAACGCGCCCGTGCCCACCGGCTGCTCGTCGAGGAACTCGGTCGGCGACACATCGGCCCACAGGTGCTCGGGCACGATGACGGTGTTCAGGATGTCGGGACCCTTCACGTACGACGGCGAATCGAAGGTGAACGCGACCGAGTCGCCGTCGGCTGCCACCTCGCCGTCGAAGCCGATGTTGTTGATCGAGGGGTTGTCCTTGAGCATCGAGAAGGTGAACGCGACATCGGCCGCGGTGAAGGGCTCGCCGTCGGACCACGTCACGTCGTCGCGGACGGTCACGGTGTAGACGGTGCCGTCCTCGTTCCAGCTCTGGTCGACGCCCAGCAGCGGCTCGGGTTCGGCGTCGCCCACCTTGTTGATGAAGAAGAGCGGCTCGTAGATGGTGCCGACCCCGCCGATACTCGAGGGCGAGAACGGGTTGAAGTTGATCTGCATGTCGCCCTGACCACCGACGGTGATCAGGGTGTCGGCGTCGGAGGCGGTGGCCCCCGAGTCGCCGCCGGGGGCACAGGCGGCGAGACTGACGGCGAGCGCCGTGGCTGCGGTCAGGCCGAGGAGGAGGCGGAGCGGGGCGGGTGATCTGCGGAACATCATGGTCCTTCTGTCGACGGTGACGAGGTTCTGAACTACCGGGGTCGAGCGCGCGATCGCGGCGGGTTGAGCGCTGCGATCTCAGGACGCGCGAGGTCGGAGGGAGCGGCGGCGCATCACCCCGCTTCGATGCGGTGGGCGGTGTAGGTCGCGGAGGTGATCGAGAACGAGCCGGCGCGTGAGCGGAAGCCGACGACCCGGCCGGTGAACCCGCCCGCGACCTCGGTGGAGAAGTAGCGCCCGTCGATGCGGGCGAAGTCGTGCCGGCGACCGGACTGGATGACCCCGAGGACGATGTCGTCCGGCCCCCCGGTGGTGGGGTCGACCGATTCGATCACGACCGTCACGGCGTCGCCGTCGGACAAGTGGACGGCGTCGCCCAGACGCTGCTCGAGCGGACCGATCCGCACGGTGCACGAGGCCATCGGCCCACCGGCGGCCGCCTCGACGCGCACCTCGGCGAGGTGGGCGTCGTCGAGGCGCAGCAGGATGCCGGCCGAGCCGTCGATCCGGTCGAGGTCGACGTCGAATCGCCACCGCAGGTCGGTGACCCGCGTGACGACCGCCGTGGTCGCCCGGGATCCGGTCTGGACGGGCGTGACGCGAGCGCCGCGGCCGTCGGCGAGCGGGGTCAGCTGCGCCGAGACGGGCGCACCGGGAGACACCCAGCGCGGCGACAGCGGCGCGGCGAAGATCTCGACGAACGAGCGGTCGGGAGCCGGCACCGAGAAGCGATCCTCGACGAACACCGGCCATCCGTCCTCCCAGTCGATGCCGGCGAGGAACGTCTCGCGCCCGTTGACGTGGAACATCGGGGTCGTGCCGCGCGGACGGACTCCGAGGTAGACCGCCGCCCACGAGCCGTCGGGACGCTCGACGAGGTCGGCGTGACCGACGTTCTGCACGGGGTGGGTCGAGCTGCGGTGACTGAAGACGGGGTTGTGCGGATGCGCCTCGAACGGCCCCTCGGGATGACGCGACCGCGCGATGGTGACGGCGTGGCCGCGCTCGGTCCCGCCCTCGGCGAGCATGAGGTACCACCACGATCCCCGGCGGTACAGGTGGGGCGCCTCGGGGAAGGCGAGCCCGGCTCCGGGCCAGACCGCACGCGGCCGTTCGAGCAGGCGCCCGCTGGGCAGATCGACCCGCACCTGAGCGATGCCGCGGAGCTCCGGGTCGCCCGAGCAGTACGTGACGATGCAGCCCTCCTCGTCCCAGGCCAGGTCGGGGTCGATCCCGACCGCCCCCTCCACGCGCCACGGCGCGCTCCACGGGCCGCGCGGGTCGGTCGCCGAGACGACGAGCTGGCCGTCGCCGGCGGCGATGTCGGTCGTGATGATCCAGAAAGTCCCGTCGCGGTGGCGGATCGTCGGGGCGTAGATGCCCCCGCTCGCGTTCGAGGCGCCGGCGAGGGCGGCGTGATCGAGCGCGTTCCCGATCTGGGTCCAGCTCACGAGATCGGTGCTGTGCCAGATCGGCAGCCCGGGCTGGTACTCGAACGACGAATGAACGAGGTAGTAGTCGTCGCCGACGCGGCAGATGCTCGGGTCCGGGTGGAACCCGGCGACCACCGGTTCCCGCGCAGCGCTCTCGAGCGCCGGCTCGACGATCGGGTCGTCGGCGGGCGGGCTCTGCGTGATGGTGGCCATGGGTCTTCCTCGTCCCTCGGGCGTGCGTCGATCCGGGCCCGGGCGTTGCGGCCCGGCATCCGGCTCGCTAATCTAAGCGCATAACATCGCGATATCGCAATACCGATTCTTCGACGCACGAGGAGCCGTCGAAGCGGGAGTACCCGAGGAGGATGCCGGTGTCGTCAGCTCTGCGCGTCGTCGACCGAGCAGCCGCACGAGACGCCGAGCCACAGCCGGGAGGGCAGGACCGCATCGGCGTCCGCAGCGCGTCCGCCGGCCCCGTCGCCGCGCAGGACGTCGAGGAGGACCCGCACCGCGACCCGCCCGACGGCCTCCATCGGCTGGCGGACGGTCGTGAGCACGGGCGAGCTCAGACGCCCCGCGATGACACCGTCGAAGCCGGTCACGGCGATGTCGTGCGGAACCCGCATGCCGGCCTCGGCGAGCACACGGATCGCGACGAGCGCCTCCTGGTCGGTGGAGCACACGATCGCGTCGGGGAGCTCACCCGCGAGGACCTGTCTTACGGCGCGCACCGTCGACTCGTCGTCGCCCGGATGGCTCGTGACGGCTGCGGGAACCGGCAGACCGGCCGCCGTCAGCACGTCGCCGACCCCCGCGTAGCGCGCCGCGAACTCGGGGATGTCGAGCTCGCCGAAGTAGGCGAACCTCCGGTGACCGTGGGTGGTGACGAGGTGACTGACGAGCTCCGCCATGGCCGTCCGCTGATCGACGAGCACCGTGCGGATGCCGGGACGCCGGCCCGATCCGCCGAGTTCGACGATCGGGATGCGACTCGCCAGCTGCACGAGCACGTCGTGCGGCGCGGCGCCCGCGAAGGTGATGAGGCCGTCCACGCGGCCCGCGACATCGATGACCCCCGGAGCGTGCGCGGCATGCCCGGCGCCGAGCATGAGCGCGTAGCCGTTGCGTCGGCATTCGAGCTGGACGCCGCGCTGGACCTCGTCGGAGTACAGCGGGAACAGGCGCGCGTCGGAGCGCGCGAGCGCGCGCTCGACCAGGCGTTCCTCGGTCGCCGGCTCCTCGGCCGGATCGAGCAGGTAGTCGAAGGCGTACAGCCCGATCGCCCCGGTCTTGCCGCGAGCGAGCCCGCGCGCGGCGGCGGAGGGGACGTAGCCGAGCGCGTCGGCCGCCTCCAGAACCGCCCGCCGCGTCTCCTCGCGCACGCGCTCGGGACGCGAGAAGCTGAAAGACACCGTCGCCGTCGAGACGCCCGCCAGCTCGGCGACGTCGTACACGGTGGGGCGGCCGGTGCTCTCCCGGCGCGGGCGTCGCTCGGACTTCATGATCGATGTCACAGTACCCGTGATGCTCGCGCGCGACGACGCGCACCGGAGAAGGAGCCATGACCCCGCCGCAGCCGCACGACCTCAGGAACACAGCCGCGTCCGGGCACGGAACCACCCCGCCAGGCCCCGAGACTCCTGAGAACAGACCGGCCCGCGCCCTCGACCCGCGGGCGATCGACGTGGCCGACCCGCTCCTGGTCACGCTCAGGGAGCGCAGCCGCGCCTACCTCCTCTCGCTCGAGCCCGAGCGCTTCCTGCATCCGTGGCTGCGTCACGCGGGGCTGCCGCCGTCGACCAAGCCCGGCTACGGCGGGTGGGAGCGCGAGACCGACGCGCGCTTCACCGGGCACTTCTTCGGCCACTACCTGTCGGCCGCGGCTCGGGCGAGCGTCACGGCGCCCGCCGATGAGCGCCGTCGTCTCGAGGGGTCGCTGGCGGTCGCGGTCGACGGCCTCGCCCGCGCGCAGGCGGCGTACGCCGTCGTCGATCCGCGGAATGCGGGCTACGTCGCCCCGTTCTCCGTGACGAGCCTGCCCGCCGGCGCCGACGGTCTGCTCGTGCCGTTCTACGACCTCCACAAGGTGCTCGCGGGGCTCCTCGACGTCCACCGGTACGCACCGGCGACCACGGCGGGGATCGCGCTCGAGGTCGCCGGCGGGTTCGGCAGCTGGCTCGCTGATTGGGCGGACCGATTCGCCGACGACGCGGCGCTCCTCGCGACCGAGTACGGCGGCATGAACGACGCGCTCTACCGCCTGTACGAGATCACCGGCGACGTCTCCCACCGCCGCGCCGCCGAGCACTTCGACGAACTCGACCTCTTCGCCGCACTCGCCGCCGGCGACGACCCGCTGCCCGGTCGCCATGCCAACACGACGATTCCGAAGCTGATCGGGGCGCTCGCCCGCGCGCGCGTGCTGAGCGACCCGGCGCTCGCCTCGATCGAGACCGTCGCGGCCCGCGAGCGCACGGCCATGTCGCGACGCGCCGCGGAGCGCTTCTTCGACCTCGTGCTGCGCCATTACACCTACGCCAACGGGGGCAACAGCGCGGCCGAGCACTTCCGCGAGCCGGGCACGCTGCGATCGTGGGCGACCTCGGGATCGGTCGTCGGCTACGGCGAGAACTCGACGGCCGAGGGCTGCAACGTCTACAACATGCGAAAGCTCGCGCGGGGCCTGTTCGAGGCGACCGGCGACGCGCGCTTCGCGCATTACGACGACCATGCCCTGCGAAACTCGATCGTCGCCTCCGCCTCACCCGAGACCGGCATGGTGACCTACTTCCAGCCGATGACCTCGGGCTACGCCAAGGTGTTCGGGGCGCCGCAGGACGAGTTCTGGTGCGACCACGGCACCGGCATCGAGTCGCTCGCCGGCCTCGGCGACGCGATCGCCTTCGCCGACGACGACGGGCTGGTGCTCACGCAGTTCTGGGCCGCGCGGATCGCGGTGCCGGAGCGGGGACTCGTGGTGTCGGTCCAGTCGGACCTGCCGTCCTCCGACGTCGTCGAGATCGCGGTGGATGCCGCGGCGGACGAGGCCGCTGGGACCGGCCAGAGCGGTAGGTCACCGGCATCCGGGAACCGCGATCGCGCCATGGTGCTGCGTCTGCGGGTGCCGGACTGGGTGGGGGCGGGCGTCGGTCTGGAACGGAACGGCGAACCCGCGGCGGCCGAGGCTGCGGACGGGTTCCTCGCGGTGCGGGTGAGCGCGGGCGACCGCCTGAGCTACCGGCTGCCCGCGCGCGTTCGGGTCGTCCCGGCTCCGGGCGATGACCACTGGGTCGCCTTCGCCTACGGACCGGCGCTGCTGGCCGCGCGTTTCGGGGCCGCCGACCCCGACGACACCTACCGCGCGGGGGTGCTCGTGCGGATGGGGCTCCCCGACCGCGACGCCCCGCGCACGATCACCGTCGCGGATCCCGATGCCTGGCTCGCCGACCCCGGCTCGTCCGTCGTGCCCGCTCCCGAGCACGGACCGCTCCGATTCCGCCTGCGCGGTGTCGACGAGCGGGCGGCTGCGCTCGTGTTCGAGCCCTATGCGACCCTCGACGACGCCCGCTACGGCATCGCGTTCGCGGTGGAGCCCGTCGCCGCAGCGGCTGGCGCCGGCGCGGACACCGAGGCCGGGGCGGCGAGCGCAGCCGACGCCGACCGGACGGGCACCGGTGTCGGCGACTCCGACGTCACCGACCGCGTGCTCGGTTTCGACGACAGCAACGCCGAGGCCGAGAAGCGCTACCTCCGGTCGCGGTCGCGCACCGGCGAGGAAGCGGGGCGGCGGTTCCGCGACGCGGCGCCGGGCGGGTGGTTCTCGTACGACCTGGCCGTGGGGACCGCACCGGGCGACCGGGTGCTGGAGCTCGAGACCGGCAGCGGGCTCGACGCCGGTGGTCTCGAGGTGCGGGCGGCCGACACGGTCATCGCGGCCGAGGGGTTCGACGACGCCCCGGATGCGGCGAACGCCTGGCGCGTGCTGCGCTTCCGGCTGCCGGCACCTCTCGTGGCGGCGAGCGCGATCGATCGCGAGGGCCAGCGGGCCGTCCGCATCCGGATCGCGTCCGTCGGGGATCAGCCGGTGCGCGTCGCCGCCGTGGTCATGCGGACCGATCGCCGCGAGTGATCAGACCGCGATGCGCTCGGGGTGCGCGTAGACGTTCAGGGATCGGCCGCGCGAGAACCCGACGAGCGTGATCCCCGCCGACGCGGCGAGCGCGACTGCGAGGGACGAGGGCGCCGAGACGGCCGCGAGCACCGGGATGCCGGCCATCGCCGCCTTCTGGACCAGCTCGAAGCTCGCACGACCCGACACCTGGAGCACGGTCGCCGATGCCGGAAGCCGGTCGGCGAGCACCGCCCAGCCGACGACCTTGTCGACGGCGTTGTGTCGGCCCACGTCCTCGCGAAGGACGAGGAGCTCGCCCGTCGCCGCGTCGAAGAGGGCGGCGGCGTGCAGCCCGCCGGTCTTGTCGAACACCTGCTGCCCCGCACGGAGCTCGTCCGGAAGGCGCGCGAGCCAGGCGGCGTCGATGCGCACGGCATCCGCCGACACGTCGAAACGCGCGATCTTCGCGACCTGCTCGATCGAGGCGGTGCCGCACACCCCGCACGAGCTCGTGGTGTAGAAGTTGCGTGCGACCTCGGGAGCGGGCGGCGCTACACCGGGCGCGAGCGTGACGTCGAGGACGTTGTAGGTGTTCTCGGATGCCGCTGCCGCCGGCGTCGCGGTCGGCACATCGACTGCCCCCGACGTCCCCGACAGCCCCGGCGTGCCCGGACCGCCGCAGTGGATCGCCGACCGCACGTCGGCGCCCGCCGCGATGATCCCCTCCCCGGCGAGGAAGCCCGCAGCCAGCTCGACGTCGTGACCCGGCGTGCGCATCGTGACGCTCAGTGCCGTGCCGCCGACCCGGATCTCGAGCGGCTCCTCGACCGCGAGGGTGTCGGGCCGTCGGCGGGACGCCGACACCCCCGCCTCGTCGACGATGATGCGGGTGACCGGCGAGAGCGCGGTGAGGCGTCCCATTCAGACCGACGCTCGAGGTTCGAGGCGCACGATGACCGCCTTCGAGGTCGGTGTGCCGCTGACGTCGGCCACCGAGTCCAGCGGCACGAGCACGTTCGTCTCGGGATAGTACGCGGCGGCGTTGCCCCGAGGCGTGTCGTAGGCGACGACCCGGAAGCTCTCGGCGCGGCGCTCCTGCATCGCTCCGTCCGCTCCGCGCCATTCCGACACGAGATCGACGATCTGGTCGGCGCGCAGGCCGAGGTCTCGGATGTCGTCGGCGTTCACGAGCACGACACGGCGGCCGCCGGAGATGCCGCGGTAGCGATCGTCCTTGCCGTAGATCGTGGTGTTGTACTGATCGTGGGAGCGGAGCGTCTGCAGCAGCAGGCGGCCCGGCGGGATCACCGGGTACTCCAGCGGGTTGACGGTGAAGCGGGCGGAACCGGTTTCCGTCGCGAAGCGGCGGGCGTCGCGCGGACCGTTGGGGAGGAAGAACGTCCGGCCCTTCTGGATCCGCGCCTCGTACTCCTCGAACCCCGGGATGACCCGTGCGATGTGCCCGCGGATGAGCGCGTAGTCGGCTTCGAGGGCGGCCCAGTCGGCGTGCGGCACGTTCGCCGGAATGTCGGCGCCGGCGGCATCCGGACGCTCGGGTTCGACGATCCCGTGCTCGGGCAGACCGCGCTCGGGGTCGCCGTCGTGCGAGACCGGACCGCCGGGCGACGCGGGAGGGGCGCTGCGGGAGAAGACGCGCTCGCACAGCCGCGCGATGATCGCGACCTCGCTCAGCAGGTCGTCGGCGGGCGGGGCGAGACGGCCCCGTGAGGCGTGGACGGCGCCCATCGAGTCCTCGACGGTGACGCGCTGGTCGGCGCCGCCGCGGCGATCGCGGTCGGTGCGGCCGAGCGTGGGCAGGATCAGCGCCCGCCGTCCCGTGACGGTGTGCGAGCGGTTGAGCTTCGTCGACACGTGCACCGTCAGGTCGACCCGCGCCATGCCGGCCTCGACGACCTCGGTGTCGGGGGTCGCCGAGACGAAGTTGCCGCCCATGCCGAGGAAGAACCGGACGCGATCGTCGCGCATCGCGCGGATCGCGGCGACCGTGTCGAAGCCGTGCTCGCGCGGTGAGCGGAAGGAGAACTCGCGGTCGAGCGCGTCGAGGAAGTCGTCGCCGGGCTTCTCGTAGATGCCGACGGTGCGGTCGCCCTGGACGTTCGAGTGGCCGCGCACCGGGCACACACCGGCCCCGGGGCGACCGATGTTGCCCTGGAGGAGCAGCGCGTTGACGACCTCGCGCAGCGTCGGCACGGAGTGCTTGTGCTGCGTCAGCCCCATCGCCCAGCAGACGATCGTCGCCCTCGAGGTGCGGACCGCCTCGCCCACCTCGCGCAGCCCGGCTTCGTCGATGCCGGTCGCGCGCTCGAGCTCGGACCACGGCACCGCCGTCATCGCGCGGCGGTAGGCGTCGATACCGCTCGTGTGCGCCGCGATGAAGTCGAGGTCGAGGACGCCGCCGTCGCGCTCCTCCGCCTCGAGCAGATGCTTGCCGATGGCCTGGAAGAGGCCCTGGTCGCCGCCGGAGCGGATCTGCACGAACGAGTCCGCGATGGCCGTGCCGCCCAGCAGCACGCCGCGCGGTGTCTGCGGGTTCTCGAACCGCAGGAGACCCGCCTCGGGAAGCGGATTCACGGCGATGATCCTCGCGCCGCGCTGCTTCGCCTTCTCAAGCGCCGACAGCATGCGCGGGTGGTTCGTTCCCGGGTTCTGCCCGGCCACGATCAGCAGATCCGCTTCGTGGATGTCGTCGATCGAGACGGTGCCCTTGCCGATGCCGATGGTCTCGGTGAGCGCCGAGCCGCTCGATTCGTGGCACATGTTCGAGCAGTCCGGCAGGTTGTTGGTGCCGAGCCCCCGGACGAGCAGCTGATAGAGGAACGCCGCCTCGTTCGAGGTTCGACCCGAGGTGTAGAAGACCGCCGCATCCGGATCATCCAGCTCGCGCAGCGCATCGGCCACGACGTCGAGCGCGTCGTCCCACGACACCGGCCGGTAGTGCGTCGCCCCCTCGTCGAGCAGCATGGGATGCGTCAGCCGGCCCTGCTGGCCGAGCCACCAGTCGTCGTGCCCGCGCAGGTCGTCGACGCTGTGCGCGGCGAAGAACTCGGGGCCGATGCGGCGCAGCGTGGCCTCCTCGGCGACGGCCTTCGCGCCGTTCTCGCAGAACTCGGCGACGTGACGCTTGTCCTCCTCGGGCCAGGCGCAGCCGGGGCAGTCGAAGCCGTCCTTCTGATTGATCCGCAGCAGCGTCTGCGCCGAACGCACGAGACCCATCTGCTCGTTCGCGATCTGCAGAGCGTGAAGGACCGCCGGCACGCCGACCGCCTTCTTCTGGGGAGCGGAGACGCCGAGCCGGGTCTCGTCGATGTCGGATGCCGGGGGCTTCGTCACCATGAGGGAAAGGGTACGCCCGCAGGTTTCGTCCCGATGCCCGCACATCGCGGGACAGCACCTTCGCGCCGAGCCCGTGGGCCGAACCCACCGTCTCGGCGCGAGAGTGCTGTCTCGTGGCACGGGGGGGGGCTGGCGGACGCGGAGGCGGCGCGGAGGCGCGGGCGGAGGCGGGGGCGCGGGTCGGGGCGCGGGGGCGGGGGCGCGGGTCGGCGATACGTTCGTCGGACCCGCGGGGCAGGAGAGGATCCGGCCGGCCGCACAGGCACCACCCGCCCCAGCCGCCCGACGAACGTATCGGCTCCCGGCGTGTGCAGCCGCCCGGGATCAGGCGGCCGGCCCGATACCAGCAGGCCCGTATCAGCCGGTCCGGGATCAGCCGGGCTCGGGATCAGCGCTGGACGGGGTCGGCGCCGACGGCGTGGAAGCGGGCGAGGTCGGCGAGGGTCGGCGAGGCCTCCCAGTCGCCGGGGCCGAGACAGGCGATCGCGCCGCACGTGTTGCCGCGGTGCAGCGCCTCGGCCACCGAGCCGCCGGGGCCTCCGGCGTCGCCGCCGCCTGCCAGACGGACGCTGAGGTAGCCGGCCACGAAGGCGTCGCCGGCACCGACGGTGTCGAGCGGGTCGATCGCGAAGCCGGGCGCGTCGACGATCTCGCTCCCGACGTGCGCGGTCGCGCCGTCGGCGCCGCGCTTGATGACGACCTCGGCGACGCCGGCGCTGCGCAGGGCGACGGCGGCGGTGTCGGCGTCGGTCCCCGCGATCAGCTCGAGCTCCGACGTGCCGCCGAAGACGATGTCGGCGCTCTCGGCGATCTCTCGCAGCAGCGGCGCCGCGACGACGGATGCCGCCAGCGCCGACCGGTAGTTGATGTCGAAGCTCACGGGAACCCCCGCCGAACGCGCGCGCACCACGGCGTCGCGCACAGCATCGGCGGCCGTCGCGGACAGCAGCGGGGTGATACCGGTGACGTGCAGGAGCGCCGCATCCTCGACGCGCCCCTCGGGAACGTCCGCGGGCTGCAGGCGGGAGCCCGCGGAGCCGGCACGGTAGTAGTGGACCGCGGTCGTCGCCGCCGTCGGTCGTTCCTTCAGCATGAGGCCCGTGGGAGCGGCCGGGTCGACGTGCGCCGCGACCTCGATGCCCTCCGCGCGGAGCTCGCGCACGACGCGCTCGCCCAGCGGGTCGTCGCCCACGCGGCCGAACCAGGCGACCGGCACGCCGAGGCGGCGGAGCGCGATCGCGACGTTCGACTCCGCGCCGCCGATGCCGACGGCGAGCGAGCCGATGTGGCGGAGCGAGCCGATCTCGGGCGCCCGCAGCAGCGCCATCGTCTCCCCCAGGGTGACGACCGGACGCGCCGCCGCGCTCACGAGCCCGAGCCCTCGGCGCACGCCGCGACGAAGCGCGCGGTGCGCTCGCGGAGAGCTGCGAGGTCGCCGTCCGCGAAGGCGTCGCCGAGGAGAGGACCGCCGACGCTGACCGCCACCGCGCCGGCGGCGAGCCAGGCGCGCGCGCCGTCGAGGTCGACGCCGCCCGAGGGGACGACGGCGATGCCGGGGAACGGGCCGCGGAGGTCCTTCACGTAGCCGGGCGCGACCTGTCCGGCGGGGAACACCTTCACCGCCGAGGCGCCGAGCGACCACGACGCGAACAGCTCGGTCGGGGTGAGACCGCCCGGAACGATGGGGAGCCCCGCGGCAACGGCACGTTCGACGAGCGTCGCCGAGGTGATCGGGGTGACCGCGTACGGTGCTCCGGCGTCGATGACGCGCTCCAGCTGGTCGAGCGCGGTCACGGTTCCCACCCCGATGTCGGCGGCGCCGCGGTACCGCTCGATGAGCGCGGGCAGGCGGTCGAAGGTCCCGGGAGTCGTGAGCGTCACCTCGACGCTGCGGACCCCGGCATCCACGAGTACGTCGAGAACCCGCTCGTAGTCCTCGGCCCGTCGGGCCCGCGCGACGACGACGAGTCGCCCGTCGCGGGTGAGCGTCGGCAGCGCGGCGCGGTTCGGAGCGGTCTCACCAGTCATGCATCGTCCCATCGAGGAGCCGGTTCACCGGCAGGTAGGCCTTCGTGTACTCGAACGCGTCGGCTGCGGCCTCGTCGAGCTCGACCCCGAGTCCGGGGGCATCGCCGGGGTGCAGGAACCCCCGATCGTATCGGTACGACGTCCGGAAGACCTCGAGCGTCGCGTCATTGTGGGGCATGTACTCCTGGATGCCGAAGTTGTGCAGCGCCAGCCCGAGGTGCAGCGCCGCGGCCATGCCGACCGGGGAGATGTCGGTGGGTCCGTGCATCCCGGACTTGATGCCGTAGATCGCCGCGAAATCGAGCAGCTTCTTCATCGCCGTGATGCCGCCCGTGTGCGTGACCGCCGAGCGGACGTAGTCGATCAGCCGCTCGGTGATGAGCGTCTGATAGTCGTAGACCGTGTTGAAGACCTCGCCGATCGCGAGGGGCGTCGTCGAGTACTGGCGCACCGTGCGCAGCGCGGTCTGGTCCTCGGCGGGGGTGCAGTCCTCGAGCCAGAACAGGTCGTAGGGTTCGATGTCCTTCGCGAACCGGGCGGCCTCGATCGGCGACATGCGGTGGTGGCCGTCGTGCAGGATGCGCAGATCGGTGCCGAAGTCCTCGCGGAGTCGGCCGAAGACGCCGGGCATGTGCGACAGGTACTTGCGCGTGTCCCACGCCTCCTCGGCGGGACGGGTGGCCGACGAACCGTCCGCGGCGCGCTTGGCCGGCTCGTAGTCGTACTTCGCGCCCGGCTTGGCGGTCGCGACGCCGTAGATCTGTCCGAGGCCAGGGATGCCGGTCTGCACCCGCACCGCGGTGACGCCGCTGTCGACGTAGGCGGCGACGGCATCCTTCAGCGAGGCGTAGTCGGCACCGGACGCGTGGACGTAGACCCGCAGCGCGTCGCGGCTCGCGCCGCCGAGCAGCTGGTACAGCGGCACCCCGGCCTTCTTCGCCTTGATGTCCCACAGCGCCATGTCGACCGCGGCGATCGCCGCCATCGTCACGGGGCCGCGGCGCCAGTACGGTGCGCGGTACAGGTACTGCCAGGTGTCCTCGATGCGATCCTCGTCGCGGCCGATCAGGGTCGATGCGAGGTGGTCGCGCAGGTACGAGGCGACCGAGAGCTCGCGGCCGTTGAGGGTCGCGTCCCCCCAGCCGACGACACCGTCGGAGGTCGTGATCTTCAGGGTGACGAAGTTGCGTCCGGGGCTCGTGACGCTCACATCGACGAGTTCGATGGTCATGCGGTGCTCCTGAGAGGGCGGGATGCGGCGACTCGTGCCGCCGCATCCCGGATCGTGGTCGGTCGGGTCAGATCGCGTCGCGCGGGTCGGTGAGATCGCGCCCGGCGACCTCGGGCATCCAGATCGAGGCCACGAGCGCGCAGAGCGTGAAGAACATCAGCATGATGATGATCGGGATGAACGAGCCGGTGACGGCCGACACCCAGGCCGCCGCGATGACGGGGCCGGCGCCGGTCGCGACGATCGCCGCGATCTCGCGGGCCATGGCGGTGTAGGTGTACCGGTTGCGGGCTCCGAAGATCTCGGGGAGCGTCAGGTTCTCGAGCGAGGCGAAGCTCATCACCGCGAGGTTGTGCAGCAGGACGTAGCCGATGAAGACCTGCGCCGTGTCGCCGCTGCTGATCATGAGCATCGTCGGGACGATGACGATGAGCGCGACGATCGCCCACACCATGTACATGCGCTTGCGGCCGAACCGGTCGCCGAGCCAGCCCGAGAGCGGGACGGTGATGAAGGCGACGAGCGACGAGACGATCACGGCATTGACGCCGATGGAGCGGTCGAGCAGCAGCACCACGGTGATGTAGCTGATGAGGTACGTCTGGATCATGCCGGAGTTGCCGGCCTGTCCGAAGCGCAGCAGCAGGGCGATCGAGAAGGCCTTCCAGGGCTTGCGCTGCATGGCCTCGAGCGTGCGGACGTCGCCGGTCTCGGTCGCGAGCTGGAGCGCCTCGGCACGGGTGAGGGCCTTGCCGTCGACGACGTCGTCGCGCTCCTCGAAGACGGGGGTCTCCTTGAGGTTGAAGCGCACCCAGATCGCGAAGAGCATGATGACCGCGCTGGCGATGAAGGGGATGCGCCAGGCCCAGTCGATGACCTCGTCCTCGCTGAACGCGACGAGCAGGATCGCCCAGATGCCCGACGCGAGCAGCGTGCCGCAGTTCGTGCCGAGCGCGACGAGCGATGCGATGATGCCGCGACGCTTGGCGGGCGCGTACTCGGCGAGCATGACGCCCGCGCCCGAGATCTCGGCGCCCGCGCCGAAGCCCTGCGCGATGCGCAGCAGCACCAGGAGGATCGGGGCGAGGATGCCCACCTGCGAGTACGTCGGCAGGAAGCCGATGAGCGTCGTGGCGAGACCCATCAGCAGGATCGTGTAGAAGAGGACCTTGGTGCGGCCGGTCTTGTCGCCGAGTCGGGCGAAGAAGAACGCGCCGACGGGGCGGGCGACATAGCCCACGCCGTAGGTGGCCATCGCGGCGACGACCGCGACGGCGGGGTTCTCGGACGAGAAGAACAGATCGGCGAACACGAGCGCGGCGGCCAGCGAGTAGAGCTGGTAGTCCATGAACTCGAGCGCGGTGCCGAGCCAGCCCGAGATGGCGGCGCGGACGAGGTCGCGCACCGACCGCTTCGCGGTGGGATCGGCGGCCGAGGCCGTCGTGGTGGCGTCTGACATGGGAGGTACTCCTTCGGACCTGGAGGGGTGTCGGGTGCGGCGGTGGGTCGTGGGCCGTGCGGGACGGCGACGCCGCGGTATCGCTAGAGGGAGAGCAGCACCTTCGCCGAAGCGGAGGAGTCGCGGGCGATCGCGAACGCGTTCACGGCATCGGCTGCCGGGATCGCGTGCGAGATCACCGAGTCGAGGGCATCGGATGCCGCGAGCATCGTCACGGCGTCGTCGATCTCGTCCGAGAATCGGAAGGCGCCGCGGAGGGTGACCTCCTTCGCCAGGAGCGGCGCGAGGTTCACCCCGATCTCGGTGTTCGGCAGCATCCCGACCTGGACGATCGTGCCGGTGCGGCGGACCGCGCGCACCGATTGGGTGAGGGCGACGCCGACGCCGGAGCACTCCAGGACGACGTCGAAGGACTCGTCCGGAACGGCGTCGGTGCCGACGAGGAAGGTCTCGGTCGCACCGAGCGCGCGGGCGCGCTCGAGGGGCTCGGGCCGGACATCGCTCGCGGCCACCGTCGCGGCCCCGGCGCGGACGGCCGCCGCGGCCACGAGCAGACCGATGGGGCCGGCGCCGACGACGAGCACGCGCGCGCCCGCGACGTCGCCGGCGAGCCCCACCGCGTGAAGCGCGACGGCCAGCGGCTCGGCGAGCGCCGCGCGCTCGAGCGGGAGACCCTCCGGCAGCTCGCGCACCATGTGCTCGTCGACGACGAGGTACTCCGAGGCGCCGCCCTGGCGGTGGGGGTCGGCGGCCGCGCTGCCGAGGTAGTCGCCGCCCGCGCGCAGGTGGGGGTGAGCCTCCAGACCGGGGGCCTCCGGCCCGAAACGGGCGGGGTGCACCGTCACCGGGGTGCCCGCGGCCAGGCGACCCGACGGGTCGAGGTCGACCGTGCCGGAGAGCTCGTGCCCGGGAGTCAGCGGCTCGCGGATCGTGTACTCGCCGTTCGCGCCGTGGAAGTAGTAGTGGAGGTCGGAACCGCAGATGCCGACGAAGGCTACGCGCAGGCGCACCTGCCCGGACCCGGGCTCGGGGATCTCCCGATCCTCCCAGCGGATGTCCTCTGCCCCGTGGATGGCGAGCGTCTTCATCGCAGCTCCGTCTCGGTCGTGGGTCGTGCCGCGCCGGCGGATGCGCCGACGCACTCGTCGATCGCGGCGTCGACGCCGTGTCGGGCGATCGTGTCGACGAGGTCGCCGACCCGATCGATGAAGGCGGTCTCCGCCGCCAGCTGCTCGCCGAAGAGCTGACGCTCCGCGATGACGCGCGACGCGAGGTCGCGCCCCCCGCTCGCCGTGGCGGCGAGCTCGGCGAGGCGGTGCTGCGCGGCATCCGTCATCGCCTCGGCGTGCGGTCCCGCGTCGAAGCCGGGAAGCGGCGCGATGCACGAGAGGTAGCCGGCGACCGTGAGGGCGATGAGGTGCGGCATCCGGCCCGACGCGAGGGCGAGCAGGGCGGGTTCGGGGATGCGCTGGCGGAGCTTCACCGAGCCGTCGCTTCCGACCTGCGACGTGCGGTGGCCGAGGGCGCTGTTGCCCCAGCGCTCGAAGAGCTGCCGCTCGTACTCGCGGACGTCGACGCCGGAGGGCACCTGCACCGACGGCTCGTACTCGCCGCGGAGCACCGCGCGTGCTGCCGCCTCGATGCCGCCGGCGGCGATCGCGTCGGGGATGGTCGCGGCGCCGCGGAGAGCGCCGAGATAGGCGATGAGCGAGTGGGTGCCGTTGAGCAGGCGCACCTTGAGCTGCTCGTAGCGTCCGACCTCGTCGGTGAACACGGCGCCGCCCGCCTCCCACGCGGGGCGGCCGCCGGCGAAGCGGTCCTCGATCGCCCACATCGTGAAGGGCTCCGCGGGTACGGGCACCTCGTCGATCGCGCCGAGCAGGACGCTGACCTCAGCCCGCAGTCGGTCGGTGGTCGCGGGGACGATGCGGTCGACCATGCTCGAGGGGAAGCTCACCGACGCGTCGAGGAACGCGAGCGCTTCGGCACCCTCGCCGCTCGGTAGCTCGGCGAGGAACTCGCGGACGAGCTTCTCGGTGTGCGAGCCGTTCGCGGCGAGGTTGTCGCAGCTGAGCACCGAGACGGGCGCGCCGCCCCGCGATGCGCGCAGCTGCAGACCGCGCGCGAGCTGTCCGATGGTGGTCCGCGGCGCCTCGCCGGCCAGATCGGCGCGGACGAGCGGGTCGTCGAGGTCGAGGCGCTGCGAGGCGGGCGCGTAGCTGTATCCGTTCTCGGTGACCGTCAGGGTCACGACGCGGATGCCGTCGTCGGCGAGGTGGCGCACGACGCGCTGCGGGTCGTCGGCGGCGACGTAGGCGTCGGTGTGCGCGCCGGGGATGCTCAGCCGCGTGCCGTTCGGGGAGATCGTGGCGACCGTGTAGCGGAGGTCCTGCGCGTGCATCGCGTCGACGACGGAGCGCGATCGCGAGGCGACACCCACGATCCCCCAGTCGCCGCCGTCGCGCTCGAGCGCCGCAGCCGTGTACACCGCCTGGTGCGCACGGTGGAAGCTGCCGAGACCGAGGTGCAGGATGCCGGCGCCGCTCGGCGCGGGGGCATCGGATGCCGAGCGGCCGAGGCGCGGGAGATCGTCGCTGATCGTCATGAAAACTATGATGATGTTGTTGTACAAACTTGTCAAGCCTTTACATCGACACATGGGCGATCATGGAAGGACGGCGGATGGCGGGAGCTACGGTGGCAGCGACTTTGACGGACGTGGCACGTCGGGCCGGCGTGTCGATCGCCACGGCCTCGCGGGCCTTCGGCGAACCCGACCGACTCGCGGCGGCGACCCTCGACCGCGTGCTCGTCGCGGCGGGCGAGCTCGGTTATGTCGCATCGCAGACCGCGACCGCGCGGCGGACCCTGGGCGTCGTGTTCCCCGACGTCGCGAACCCCGTCTACGCGACCCTCCTCAAGGCGATCCAGGGGCAGGCGTGGCACAGCCGCCACCGCATCGCGGTGTTCGACGCCGACGAGGACCCCCGGCGGGAGCGGGAGCAGATCGAACGCGCCCGCGAGCTCGACGGGATGCTGCTGTGCTCACCGCGCCTGCCCGACGACGAGGTGCTGGGCATCGTCGGCGAGGCGCCGTGCGTCGTCGTCAACCGCTCGATCGATCCCCTGCCGAGCGTGCTGATGGACACGGAGTTCGGACCGACCCAGGCCGTCGAGCACCTCGTCGCCCTCGGCCACCGTCACGTCGCCTACGCCTCCGGGCCGCGCGGCTCCTGGGCCGATGCCCGCCGGTCACTGACGATCGAGCAGGCCTGCGATCGGCACGGGGTGACGCTGACCCGGCTCGGTCACCAGGCGGCATCCATCCAGGGCGGACGCGCCGCCGCCGCCCCGACCGCGGCGAGCGGCGCGACCGCCGTCATCGCCTACAACGACCTCGTCGCGCTCGGTCTCGAGGCGGGCCTCTCGGAGCTCGGCGTCACCTGCCCCGACGACATCAGCATCGTCGGGATCGACGACATCGACCTCGCCGGTGCCGTGACCCCCGGCCTCACCACCGTGCGCATGCCGATCGCGCGGTGCGGCGCGCTCGCGGTCGACCTCCTGGCCGAGGCCATCGCCGGCACCGCGCCCGCCCGCTCGGCGACCCTCGGCTCGCAGCTGATCGTCCGGGCCTCGACCGCCGCCCCCGCCCCCCGCTGACCCGGCGGCGTCCGCCGCGGCATCCGCGAGACAGCATCCGAGCACCGAAACAGCAGCTGCCGGACGCTGTCTCGGGGCTCCGGTGCTGTCTCGGCGAATCCGCGGGAGCCGCGGGGCGGGAACGGCGAAAGCCCCGGCGGACCGGGGCTTTCGGGTGGCGGAGACGGAGGGATTTGAACCCTCGGTCCCCTTACGGGGACTCCACCTTAGCAGGGTGGTGCACTAGGCCTGACTATGCGACGTCTCCACGGCATCCGACGCGAGACGGCGCGGATGCACCCGGCAATCATAACCCGCTCCCAGGCTGACTCCGAATCGGCCCCGGCAGACTCAGCGCTCCGCGACGGTGCAGGTAACCTGGGCGGCGCTCGATCCCGCGATGTCGCTCGGCAGCTCGACGTACTCCGTCGCCGGCGGGGTCGCGTCGGTCGCGGCGGGATCCGGTGCCGGCTGCTCGCCCTCCGGCGTCGCGGGCGCGGCGTCCGTCTCGGTCGGGGCGGGCGCAGCGGGCTGCTCGGCCTCGCCGACGACCTCGACGCCGTAGCCCTGGCTCGCATCTCCGGTGAGCTGGATCGGCTGGTTGTTGGCGAGGGCGTCGAACAGCGTCGCGGCCGAGTCCGTGTTCGGCATCACGCGGAGCCCGTCCGGCGCGTAGTACGTCGGATACTGCAGGAAGTTGATGTCCGAGAACGGCACGTCCTTGACCGCCATGGCGATCTGGACCATGCGCGTCGGGCTCGCGAGCGACTCGCTCAGCTGCAGCTGCTGGCTGTTGACCTGCTGCAGGGCGGTCGTCGCGATGTTGAACAGCGCCTGCGGGTTCGCCAGCACGGCATCCGACTGGAGCTTGCGCACCATCGAGCTCATGAACTGCTGCTGGTTCGAGATGCGGGCGAGGTCCGAGCCGTCGCCGATGCCGTGACGGATGCGCAGGAACTGCAGCGCCTCGGCGCCCTGCAGCGTGTGGGTGCCGGCCGTCAGGCTCAGGCCGGTGTGGCGGTCGCTGATGTCCTCCGAGACGCAGACGTCGACGCCGCCGATCGCGTCGGACATGTTGATGACGCCGGTCCAGCGGATGGATGCCGCGAACTGGATGTCGATGCCGGTGAGCTCCTCCACCGTGAGCACCGTGCACGGCAGCCCGCCGTAGCCGTACGAGACGTTGATCATCTGCGCGCTCATCGCCGAGTGGCGACCGCCCTCGCCGTCGGGGCACGACGGGATCGGGACGACCATGTCGCGCGGGAACGAGACGACCGTCACGCGGCGCGGCTCGTCGCTGATGTGCACGAGCATCGTCACGTCGTTGCGCTCGAGCCCGTCGTCGTCGATGCCGCAGCGCGGGAAGAGGGCGAGATCCTGCCCCTCGCACGAATCGGTGCCGACGATGAGCATGTTCACGCCGCCCTCGATCTCGCCGATCGTCGGCGGCAGCTGGGCGACGTCGTCGCCCTCGAGCGCCACGCTGTTGTCGGCGACCGAGCGCGACGCGTCCCAGACCGCGAACGCACCGACGGCGCCGGCGCTGATCGCGACGACGAGCACCATGACGCCGAGGACCGTCAGCACCTGCACGAAGGGGTTCGGCGAGGTCAGCACGCCGTGACGCGCGACGGGGCGGCGGTGACGACGCGATGCTCTCGCATCCGAACGTGCGCTCACGGATGTCCCTCTCGACGAGCCGATGAGGAGGCTCCCGGATGCCGCGCGCACCCTGCGCGCGGACGGAGCACTCCCCCAGTGATCGACTCATCCTACGAAAGGCGCGTCGGGAAAGCCTGGGAAGACCCGGCCGACCCGCCGCGCGCGCGTGCTCGTACGCCGAACCGTTATGCCGGGTGATGACGCCCCCCAGACGACCGCCACCACCCGGCATCCCCGGGTACCGCGCTGCGAACGGCCGCCCCACGACCGTTCCGACGTCGACGCTAGTTCGCAGGCGAGCCGCGGCATGCCGGAAACAGCCGGAACTGGTATCCGATCCCAGGCCCCCGGGTCGGGGAACTGGGATCCCGGCCGAACGGCGCCGATGTGTGAGCATGGACCCCAGGGGAGGTCGCGGATGGCTCTCGACGACGCATGGGCGGACGTGCTGCCCGACGACGCCTCCGACCGGGTCCGCGGCGCCTGGGCGCGCTCGGAATGGGACGTCGTCGCCGATGAGCTGTTCGCCCTCGCCGCCGATCACGGCGACCCGCGGCTGATCGCGCCGATCGTGGCACTCGACACCCAGCTGATCGCTCTCCCCCAGCTGGCCGCGCACACCGACGAGCTGGCCGCGCTTCCGCGGACCGCTGTGACGGAAGCGGCGCGCGCCTTCCTCCTCGCCCTCCACGACCCCGACGACGAGCGCACGATGTCGGCGCTGCGCTCGGCGGTCTCGGGGCTGCGCGGCGATGACGACCTCCTGGCGGCGACGCTCGCGACCTGCGCCGCGACGATCTTCATCGACCGCGCCCGCTGGGCGGAATCGACCTGGTTCGTCGAGGCCGCCGACGCCGCTCTGCACCGGGCCCGCGCGGCCGGCGCGCCGGAATCGGCGATCGAGGCCCTGTGGTTCCGGATGATGGTGCCCGCTGTGATGGTCGAGTGGAACACCTTCGACGGAACCGCCCGCCTCGACGCGCTCGCGGAAGCCCTCGCCGTGCCCCGCGCCCGCAATCTGCTGCGCTCTCACCACGGCCCTGCCCTCGTCGCGATGGGCCAGGTGCTCGCTGCCCGCGGCGAGTTCGGTGCCGGCGCCGTGAGCATCGCGCGCGGCATCCCGCTGCTGCCGCCTCGGTCCCATCTGCGCGCATCGGCCAACGCGCGGCTCGCTCACGTGAAGTACCGCCAAGGCGACTGGCAGGGCGCGCGGAGCGCCGCCGAGCTCGTCCGGGACGTGGACGTCGTCGGTGCGGCCTGGACCCGAGGCCTCCTCGCGTCGGTCGACACGCTGCATCCCGCGACCGGCGGCGACCTGCGCACCGCGTCGGAGCGGGTCCGCGCGGCTCAGGCCGTGCTCGTCGAGCAGCCGAGCGTGCAGGGATCCACGATGCTGTTCCACGCGCAGCTCGCGATCGTGATCGGACGGAACGACTGGTCCGGGATGCTGCGCCTGCTCGACGACGCGGAGGAGCCCGGGTACCGCCGCATCTACACCGACCACGAGTGGCGTGCGCTGCGGGGGATGGCCCTGCGCAACCTCGGGCGGCACGACCGGTACCGACGGCTCGTGCGATCGTGGCGGGACGAGCAATCCGGCGCCGAGGACACCGCCTACTTCTGGGCGCACACCGCACTGCTCGCGCAGATCGACGGCGAGTCGGACGCCGCCCTGGTGGCGGCCCGCCGGGCGCGCACGACGATCAGCGACGGCGACGATCCGCTCGGACGCACGTGGGTGCGGCTCGTGGTGGGCACGATCGTCTCGCTCTACGGCGACCCCACCGAGGGGATGGAGTCGTACGAGGCCGCTCGCGGCGAGCTGTCGGCGATGGGCGCCCGAGGGTTCGAGGGCCTGTGCACCCGCATCATCGAGAGCACCGCCGCACAGCTGTCGCGCGTCAGCGGCGACGCGCTCGCGACCCTCACGGCGCAGCAGCGACGCGTCGCCGAGCTCGTGACGGAAGGCTTCACGAGTGCCGAGATCGCCGAGATCCTCTACCTCTCCAAGAAGACGATCGACTTCCACGTCGCGAACATCCTGTCCCGGCTCGGCCTGCCGAGCCGGCGCGAGCTCGTGCGGAGGTTCGGACGCGGCAGCGCAGGCTGACGCGCCGCCTCAGGCCGGGGCGAGCAGCCCGCGCTCCTCGACGAGTTCGATCGAGAGCACTTTGTAGCCCTGCGACTCGAAGAAGACGGTCACGCGGTCGTCCTCGACGGCCATGACGGTGCCCTCGCCCCATTCGTGGTGACGCACCGTCTCATCGACGGCGAACGGGGCGGCCTCGGCATCCGTCGCCGCGTCGGCACCCGCCGCCTCCGCGCCGTCCGTCGCCGCGGCGGTGCGGTCGGCGGCGGTGGCCCGGCACGTGTCGCAGCTCTCGCACGGCTCGACGTAGTCCTGACCGAAGTAGCCGAGGAGCGTCGCGCGGCGGCACCGCCGCGTCTCGGCGTACGCCCGCAGCATGTCGATGCGCGAGTGGTCGATGCGCTCGCGCTCGTCGGCGCGTTCGAGCGCTGCGGTCACGGCGCGCTCGATCGTCATGCCCCGACGCAGCGCCGCGCCTGCCCGCGCCTCCCGCACCGCGCCGGCGTCCACGAGCACCGTGAGGAGCGCGGTGACCCGCCGCGACGACAGATCCGCCTTCTCGGCCAGTTCGCCACGGCGCCGGGTGCCGCCGGAGATCGCCGAGACGAGGCGCTTCAGCTCGCCGCGCTTGGGCGCCGAGGCGGCGAAGAACCGGCGGAGGGAGAGATCCTCGGGGCGATAGTGGAGCGTCGCCGTCGCCGCCTCTCCGTCGCGTCCGGCGCGTCCGAGCTCCTGGTAGTAGGCGTCGACCGAGTCGGGGATGTCGGCGTGGACGACGAATCGCACATCGGCCTTGTCGATGCCCATCCCGAACGCCGAGGTCGCCACGACGACGTCGACCGAGCCGTCGTGGAACGCCTCGTGAACGCGCGTGCGCTCCTTCGCCGTCAGCCCGGCGTGGTAGGCGACGGCTCGGACCCCGCGGTCGCTCAGCCGCTCCGCGTACTCCTCGGTCGACCGACGGGTCGCCGTGTAGAGCAGACCCGGATGCGGCAGCCCCGCCACCTCGTCCACGACGGCATCCCGCTTCTCGCTCTCGGTCTCGTGCCGGCGGACGTTCAGCTCGATGTTCGGGCGGTCGACGTCGCCCACGAGGATCGTGGGGTCGTCCATGCCGAGCCGCTCGATGATCTCGGTGCGGACGGGACTGGTCGCCGTCGCCGTCAGCGCGAGGACGGGCGGACGGCCGAGCCGTTCGGCGACGTCGCCGAGGAGGAGGTAGTCCGGACGGAAGTCGTGACCCCATGCCGCGATGCAGTGCGCCTCGTCGACGACGAGGAGCGAGACGCCCACCGCGGCGAGCTCGGCGACGACGTCGTCCTTGGCGAGCTGCTCGGGGGCCAGCAGCACGTAGGACGCCTCCCCCGAGCGGATCGCATCCCATGCCTCGCGCTGCGCCCGCACACCGCGCGCGGAGTTGAGCGCGACTCCGTCGGGGGCGTCCGGTGCGTCGACGAGCCGCGCCAGCTGATCCTCCTGGAGCGCGATCAGCGGCGAGACGATCGCCGTGAGACCGGGCCGGAGCGCCGCGGCGACCTGGTAGACCGCCGACTTGCCCGCACCCGTCGCCCACACGACGAGCACGTCGCGTCCGGCGACGGCGGCCTCGATGGCGTCGAGCTGCTGCGGTCGCAGCTCCTCGATGCCGAAGGACTCTCGGGCGACACGGGCGATCTCGTCGGGCTGCACGGATCCAGTCCATCCCGGCGCGGGCTCTGTCGCAGGTGGCTTGCGCCGATCGGCGCGATGTGGAACCGCCGCGCTCACGCGCCCGCCCGCTGCACCCGGTCGTACGCGGGCTGGCGCAACGCCCGCACCCACGGGTACACGTCCGAGCCGGGCAGCGGATGCCGGCCGGCGTCGAAGCGCAGCGCGTCGTCCTGATCCGGCGACGGGCGCAGCTCGAGCTCGGCGAACGCGCGCCAGCGCCCGAGCGGCGACGCCGTCGAGAGCAGCAGCCGCCAGCCGAGGCGATGGTGCGGGTCGCCGGCGATCGTGCGCGCGAGCAGCAGCACGGGTCCCCGGCTGCCGCGGTACGGCAGCAGGATGCCGAGGCGCGCCCGCTCCGGTCGGCGGTGCGGCACCAGGGCGAACCTCAGGGGCACCCCGGCGCCCGTCGAGGCGAACTCGATGTGAGCGTCGTCCGCGTCCGCGGCGCGCGCCCGCAGGTCGAGGTCGTCCTGTGCGCCTTCGGCATCCGAACCGGGCACCCGCAGGGCGAGGCCCCACACGTCGGGCAGCCCGTCCGGGAGCCCGAGGGAGCGCGACAGCCGCGCGCGGACCGGCACCGAGGACCCCGGCTCCGGGTCGTCGACCCAGCCGAGACCGGTGTCCCGCGGCCCGCGCAGCCATCGGACGGCGCCGTCGAACAGCTCGCCGCGCGCGTGGATCGGGCGCGGCCGGCGCAGCACCAGCATCCCGGCGAACACCGTCCGGAGGATCCGCCCGGCGAAGGCTGCGGGGGCCGCTGCTGCGACGGGACGGGAGGCGGAGGCGTGCATGCACCGAGTGGACGACATCCCGGGCGAGACCCGCGCGGGGCTTGCGCCGGAGCCGTCGCTGGTGCAGGGCCGCGGTGACGTTCACCGTCGGTGGTATCGCTCCCACTAGGCTGTGTCGCGGTTTCCGGAAACGCATGTGACTACCCCGACCCCCACCCGAACCCCCGCGCGACGCGACATCCAGGGCCTGCGCGCCCTCGCCGTCCTCGCGGTGATCGGCGCGCACGCCGTCGGGTGGCCGCGCGGCGGCTTCGTCGGCGTCGACGTGTTCTTCGTCATCTCGGGCTTCCTCATCACGGGCGGCCTGCTGCGCGACCTGGCGGCGCACGGCCGCATCCGTCTCGGTGCGTTCGCGATGCGACGGGTCCGCCGCATCCTGCCCGCGGCGCTGACCGTGATCGCCGCGACGGCGGGCGTCGCCGCGCTCGTCTTCGGGTCCGCCCGGACGGCCCAGACCCTGCAGGACGCCGCGTGGTCGACCGTCTTCGCCGCGAACTGGCGCTTCGCCGACCTCGGCACCGACTACTTCCACGCCGGCGACGCGGTCTCACCGCTGCAGCACTTCTGGTCGCTGGCGGTCGAGGAGCAGTTCTACATCGTCTGGCCGGTGGCTCTGCTCCTGCTCGTCGGGCTGCTGCCGAGGGCCGCACGACGGGGGCGCGCCGGCAGGGTGCTCGTGGGAGCCGCCGCGGCGGTCGTGGTCGCGGCATCCTTCGTCTGGGCGCTCGCGCAGACGGCGGACAGCCCGACGGTCGCGTACTTCTCGACCGTCACCCGCGCGTGGGAGCTGGGCGTCGGCGCGCTGCTGGCCGCGGCGCTGCCGCTGCTGCGGCGCATCCCGCCGGTGATCGGCGGCGCATCGGCCTGGCTGGGAGTCGCCGGCATCGTCGCGGCGTTCGCGGTGATCGATCCCGAGGCGTCGGCGTTCCCCGCCCCGTGGGCGGCGCTCCCGGTCGCCGCGACGGCGCTCGTCATCGCCGGCGGCGCCGCGGGAGATCCGCGTCACCGGCACCTGTTCCCGCTGACGAACCCCGTGGCGGTGTTCGTCGGCGACATCTCGTTCTCGCTGTACCTGTGGCACTTCCCGGTGATCGTCTTCGCGGCCGCGCTGCTGCCGGGCGGCGCGGTCGCGACCGGTCTCGTGCTCGGGGTGACGGCTGTGCTCGCGATCGCGTCCTACGCCGCGATCGAGCAGCCGCTGCGGCACGTCCCGGGGCGGGGACGGGCGACAGCGGTCGAGGCTGATGCCCCCACCACCGCGCCCAGCGCCGACCCCAGCGCCGACGCACCCAGCGCCGACCCCAGCGCCGACGCACCCAGCGCCGACCCCAGCGCCGACGCGGGCGCGACGACGCCCGCCGACACACCCGCTCCCGCCCTGTCCACGCGCCCGGCGGGCTGGTCGCCGGGAACGCGGTACTACCCCGGACGGGTCCCCGCGCAGGCGATGGTCGACCCCGCGACCGCCGCGGTCGAGTCGGCACCGGTCGGGGCGACGCCCGCCGAGGCGGCGCACGACGCATCCGGCGACCCCCGCGCATTTGGAGCCGACGCCGCGAGCTCGCCCTGGGCGGCCTGGCGCGCGCGCTTCGGACCGCGGGCCCTCGGCTCGGCGTTCGGCGTCGCCGTCGCGGCGCTCGTCGTCGTACTGGTCGTCCAGACGGCCTACGGCGGATCGGTGCTCGGACCGCTCCTGCCGGACGCCCCCGTCGCCGACGCGGCGGACCCGGCCGGTGGCGCGGACTCGCCGACGGTGGACGCCGCGGCGGCCGTCCAGGACGAGCTGGCCGCGGCCGTCGGCGCGAGCTCGTGGCCGGAGCTCCATCCCTCGCTCGACGAGGTGATGGCCCGCTCCTCGACCTCGAACCCCGCGCGGGACTGCTTCGCCCCCGACGTCAGCCCCGATGCCGGTCGCTGCAGCGTCGGCCGCGGCGACGCTCCGACCCGCATCTACCTCGTCGGCGACTCGACGGCGATGGCGTACGCCCCGGCGTTCCGGAAGATGGCCGACGACAGCGGCGGCGGCATCCGCGTGACGACGGTCGGACTCTACGGATGCCGCTTCACCGACCTCGCCGTGCAGAACGACGGCGCCGGGGTCATGGACGCGTGCCCGCAGCGCAAGGCCGACGTCCGGGCCATGATCGCCGCGGACGCACCGACCCTCGTCGTCGTCTCGAACGCCTACACGCTCGGGCACACGCCGGGCGGCTCGAACCTCTCCCCCGACGCACTGCTGGCATCGCAGCAGGCCGAAGCGGCGACCTATGGGATGCCGGGTCGCATCGTCCATCTCGCTCCGCCGCCCGAGGGTGCCGACCTCGGCCGGTGCTACACCCCGACACGCTCGCCCTACGACTGCGCGGCGGGCGTCTCGACGACGTGGCTGCAGATGGAGGACGCGGCGGAGCGGGTGGCCGCGGCATCCGGCGACACCGCCATCAGCTCGCTGCCCTTCAGCTGCTGGGAGAACGTCTGCCCCGCGTTCGCCGGCGACATCCCGACCAGATACGACCGGACGCACCTGACGGTCGCGTTCGCGGAGCACCTCGCCCCGGTGATCCGTCAGCAGCTGGCCGACCGCGGCCTGCTCTGAACCGCGGCTCGGATCTGCGGCCCCGGCCCGCCCACCGGCCCGGGTCCCCTCGCCGCGCCCGTGCACGTTCTCAGGAGACGCGCCGGAGAATCCGCCGGCAACTGATCGGAGCCGCCCTCATCTCCTGAGTACGAGCACGATCGCGAGCCCGTTCCCCGCTCGTCGCTCACCTCGGCCGCAACGACTCGCCCTCACCGCGTCGCGCGTTGCGACCGCACCGCCCCGCGCCGCGCCGCGCCGCGCCGCGCTCACTTTCTCAGGAACCGTGCGCTCGTCGGCTCGTTCAGTCCCGCCCACACGCGTCTTCTCCTGAGAACGAGCCCGGGCACGCGCTGCGGCCCCAGCCCGCCCTCCGGCCCGGGACGAGAAATCTCGCGCTCAGGGGTGTGTAAGAGTCGCGCCCGTGCCGGACATGGTCCAGCGTGGAGAATGTGTCACCGCTGTCCGCCCGCGCGCGGTTCGAGGAGACGGTGCGGCTCGTGGCCGACCCCGTCCGCCGCTATCTGCGGCGGCGCACCGACGCCGCGACCGCGGACGATGTGCTCGCCGAGACCCTGACCGTGCTCTGGCGGCGCAGCGACCGGACGCCGGCGGTAGCCGAGGTCGTCCCCTGGGCGATCGGCGTCGCGCGGCTGCAGCTCGCGAACGCGCAGCGCGCGGCGCGACGGCGTGACCGGCTGGCAGCGAAGATCGCCGTGCTCGATCCGCCGGCCGCGGTGGTGGCGGAGCCCGGCGGCCCCGTCGACGACGAGGTGCGGGCGACGCTGGCCGACCTGCGCCCCGCGGATGCCGAGGTGCTGCGGCTGTGGGCGTGGGACGAGCTCGCCCCGCGAGAGATCGCGTCAGTGCTCGGCGTCACTGTCAACGCCGCGACGGTGCGGCTGCACCGCGCACGTCGGCGATTCGAGGATGCCTGGCGTAAGACGCAACCGTCCTCCGGACAGGTCATTACGAGAGAAGGGAACGAACCGTGAACGATGCAGACCAGGACCACACGCGCCGACTGCTCCGAGCGGGCGACCCGGCTTCATCGCTGCCGCCGCTGCGGAGCGATCAGATCGTTCGACTCGTGGAGGACACCATGAACACGCAGAACACCCCGACCCGCACGCGCGCCAACCGTCGAGGGCTGCTCGTCGGCGGACTCGGCGCCGGCGTCGCCGCCGTCGCCGCAGCCGCCTTCGCGGTGCCCGCCCTCGTCGGCACGTCGATGGCCGCGACCGAGCTGACCCAGCCCGTCGCGGGTGGGCCGGCGGCGATGTGCGCCGAGGTCACCCCCGACGCGGTCGCGGGCTTCGGCACCGCCTTCCGCGCCGACGTCACCGGCATCGATGACGGCACGGTGACGCTGTCGGTGACCGACCGCTTCGAGGGCGAGGTCGGCGACACCGTCACGGTCACCCAGGGCACCGGCGGCGGCATCGACGGCGAGCCGATCGTGTTCGTCGACGGCGAGAGCTACCTGATCAGCGCGAACAGCGACGGGATGATCGTCACGTGCGGCGTCAGCGGGGTCGCCGATGCCGGCCTGACCGCGGTGTACGACGCGGCGTTCGGCTGAGCGTCGGCTGAGTGCGGCACCGGCCGCGCCGCACTCGGCGACGGACACGTGGCGGAGGGTGTGGGATTCGAACCCACGGGGCATTGCTGCCCACCAGTTTTCAAGACTGGATCCTTCGGCCGCTCGGACAACCCTCCCAGCGGCGAACCGCTGAACCCCGATCCTACCCGGCTCGCAGCGCGGAAAACGTGACCTCGCGCCGGGCTCAGAGCGCGCGCAGCACGGCGGCGACGCCGCCCTCCTGCACCGACACCGTCGTCTCCGACGCCTCGGCCAGCACCTCGGCCGGTCCCTGCGCCATCGCGATCGCCCGGCCGCCGTGCTCGCGGGCCCAGCGGAACATCCCGACGTCGTTGCGTCCGTCGCCCATCACGAGCACGTCGGTCGGCGGGATGCCGAGCCACCCCCGCACGCGCTCGAGCGCGGTCGACTTGTCGACCCCCTGCGGCGCGATGTCGAGCCACGCCGACCAGCCCACGGCGTAGGAGACCTTGTTGAGCCCGATGCGATCCACGAGCTCGACGAAGTCCGAGTCGGTCTCGTCGGGCGAGACCACGACGACGCGGCAGACCTCCTGGTCCGACAGGCGCTCGAAGGCGACCTTGTCGGCGTCGTGGAGGTTCCAGTCGTGCAGCTCCTCGGTGTAGAGCCGGCGCCCGTCGGGCAGCTCCACCATGTAGCGCGCGTGCGGCAGGTGCTCGCGGAGGAGCCCCAGCACCTCGCTCGGGTCGAACGTCTCGATGTAGAAGCGCTCGTACGCCAGAGCGTCGGCGAACGCCTCGTCGGTGCGCTTGAGGATGACGGCGCCGTTCGAGCAGACGACGTAGTCCGGTGTCAGCGCGAGCGCCCCGAGGATGCCGTGGGTCCCCTCCCACGACCGGCCCGTCGCGAGCATGACCTCGTGGCCGGCGGCGTGCGCGTCGGCGACGGCCTCGACGACGCCGGGGCTCAGCGTCTCGTCCTCGAGCAGCACGGTGCCGTCGATGTCGAGCACGATGAGCAGCCGTGCCGCGCCGGCGGCCACCGGCATCCGGTCGGCGACGTCCTCGACGATCTCCGCCGCCTCGGCCGGCGGGGCGACCTCGACGCTGCCGGCGTCGGGCAGAGCGTCGGGAAGGACATCCGGCGCGGCTTCGGGAAGCGCACCGCCGTCGGCACCGGCCGTCACGCGAGCGGCTCCGCGATCTCGAGGCCGCCCAGGTACGGGCGAAGCACCTCGGGGATCACGACCGACCCGTCGGCACGCTGGTGGGTCTCGAGCAGAGCGACGATCCAGCGCGTGGTGGCGAGGGTGCCGTTGAGCGTCGCGACCGGCGCGGTCTTGCCGCCGTCCGGCCGGTAGCGGATGTCGAGTCGGCGCGCCTGGTAGGTGGTGCAGTTCGAGGTCGAGGTGAGCTCGCGGTAGGCGCCCTGCGTGGGGACCCACGCCTCGACGTCGTACTTGCGCGCGGCGCTCGAGCCGAGATCGCCCGCGGCGACGTCGATGACCCGGTACGACAGCCCCAGGTCCTGCAGCATCCGCTCCTGCATCTCGACGAGACGCAGGTGCTCGGCCTCGGCGTCCTCGGGCGTCGTGTGCACGAACATCTCGAGCTTGTTGAACTGGTGCACCCGGATGATGCCGCGGGTGTCCTTACCGTACGACCCCGCTTCGCGGCGATAGCAGGTCGACCAGCCGGCGTAGCGCTTGGCGCCGCGACCGAGGTCGAGGATCTCGTCCATGTGGAACCCGGCGAGGGGCACCTCGCTCGTGCCGACGAGGTAGAGGTCGTCGTCGTCGAGATGGTAGATCTCGTCGGCGTGCTGGCCGAGGAATCCGGTACCGCGCATGACCTCGGGCCGCACGAGAGTCGGCGGGATCAGCGGGGTGAACCCGGCGGCGAGCGCCCGGTCGAGCGCGAGCGTCATGAGGGCGAGCTCGAGGCGTGCGCCGATGCCGGTGAGGAAGTAGAACCGGCTGCCCGAGACCTTCGTGCCGCGCTCCATGTCGATCGCGCCGAGCTTCTCGCCGAGGGCGAGGTGGTCGAGCGGTTCGAAGTCGAACGCGGCCGGCTCGCCGTGCGTGCGCAGCGTCACGAAGTCGGCTTCGCCGCCGGCCGGAACGTCGTCGATGACGATGTTCTCGATGCGCGACAGGGCCGCATCGGCCGCGGCCTCGGCCTCGGCGACGGCGTGCTGAGCGGCCTTCACCCGCTCGCTGAGCTCCTTCGCCTCGGCCACCAGCGCGGCCTTCTCGTCCTTCGGCGCCTTCGCGACGGTCTTGCCGTGGGCGTTCTGCGCCGCGCGGAGCTCTTCGAACGCCGTGATGGCCGCGCGCCTCGCCTGATCGGCGGCCAGGGCGTCGTCGACGGTGTCGGGCGACTCGCCGCGCTTGATCTGCGAGCGGCGGACGACGTCGGGCTGGTCGCGGAGAAGGGCGAGGTCGATCACCCGACAAGTCTATGGTCGCCTGCGCAAGGGGGCGGATGCCGCCGACCACCCGGCCCTAGGGTGTAGCCATGGCGACCGAGTCCGACCAGATCCCCGCGCGCGACACGACCGATTCCGGCGACGCCGGAGCACCGGCGCCCTCGCCCGATCCCGAGCGGGCCGCCGCCCCCGACGACGTCATCCGCGAGCCCGACGACGTCGCACCCGACACCGCCGACGGCGAGACCGGCGAGGCGCGCCGCGTCGGCCCCGAGGGCGAGACCGAGCCGATGGCCGGTGGCGCCGAGAAGCCCAACCCGAAGGCCGCGCTCGTCTACAACCCCATCAAGGTCGACGGCGACGCGCTGCGCGAGCAGGTCGTGCGGATCGCCGAGGAGTCCGGGTGGGAGGAGCCGCTGTTCTACGAGACGACCGTCGACGACCTCGGCGACGACGTCACCCGTCAGGCCCTCGAGGCCGGCGCGAACGCAGTGCTCGTCGCCGGCGGCGACGGCACGGTGCGGGCGGTCTCGGGCGAGATGAGCGGCAGCGGCATCCCGCTCGCGATCGTCCCGAGCGGCACGGGCAATCTGCTCGCCCGCAACCTCGGACTGCCGCTGGCCGACCCCGAGGCGATGATCCGCGCGGCCTTCTCGGGCGACCGGACCCCCATCGACGTCGGCTGGGCGCGCCTCACGCGCGACGGCGGCGAGGTCGAGGAGCACGCGTTCGTCGTCATGGGCGGGATGGGGCTCGACGCCGCCATGATCGCGAACACGAATCCACAGCTGAAGAAGTCCGTCGGCTGGGTCGCCTACGTCGACGGCGCGACCCGATCGCTCGTGAACGCCAAGCCCTTCCGCGTCGTCTACCAGCTCGACGGGCACCGGATGCACGCTGCGCGCGTTCAGAGCGTGCTGTTCGCCAACTGCGGGTCGCTCCAGGCGGGGCTCGAACTCATCCCCGAGGCGTCGGTCACCGACGGACAGCTCGACGTCGTGATCATGCAGCCCAAGGGTTTCTGGGGGTGGCTGCTCGTGTGGCGGCGCGTCGCGTGGGACAACAGCTTCCTCCGCAAGTTCCGCGCCGGTCGGCGGGTGCTCTCGCTGCGCACGAAGGACAGCGCCGTCGTCTACTCCCGCGGCCGCGGCGTCGCCCTCGCTCCGCAGGAGCCGCACCCGGTGCAGCTCGACGGCGATGAGTTCGGCGAAGCACGGCACGTGCAGACGCGGGTGGATGCCGGCGGCCTGGTCGTCGCCGTCCCGCCGGGGCACGAGCTGCCGCACGCCTGAACCCGGGACGCCCCGCGTGCAGAACTCCGTCGATCCGGCCGGACAGGGTGCCGGTCGCGGGTGAATCCCGCGGGCTCGCCGGACGCGGTGGATGTTGTGACTGGGTTCTGCACGGCTCAGGAGCTCGCCCCTGTCAACTGCTCGTAGCAGAGCCACGGGCACGGGCAGGATGACGGGATGACCTCGCCCTCGATCGTCTGGTTCCGCGACGACCTGCGACTCGCCGACCACCCGGCGCTCCGGGCCGCCCTCGACCGCGGCGAGCCCGTGATCGGGCTGTACGTGCTCGACGAGGAGTCCGACGGCATCCGACCCCTGGGCGGCGCCGCGCGATGGTGGATCCATCACTCGCTCGCCGCGCTCGCCGACGACCTGCGCGAGCACGGCTCGACACTCGTCCTGCGGCGCGGACGGGCGGGCGATGTCGTGCGGTCGGTGATCGAGGATGCCGGGGCGGGAGCCATCTTCTGGAACCGCCGGTACGGCGGTGCCGAGCGGACGATCGACGCCGACCTCAAGGACGGGCTCCGCGAAGGCGGCGTCGAGGTGCGCTCGTTCGCCGCGAACGTCCTGTTCGAGCCGTGGACGGTGACCACCGGCAGCGGCACCCCCTTCTCGGTCTTCACCCCCTTCTGGAACGCCGCCCGCCACCTGCCCGCGCCGCGCGAACCGCTGCCGAAGCCCCGCGAGATCCCCGGCGTCCGCTCCGCCCCCGCCGGTGACGCGCTCGAGGATTGGGAGCTGCTGCCGACGGCACCCGACTGGGCCGGCGGACTGCGCGAGCGCTGGGTGCCGGGCGAGCACGCCGCGCGGGCGCGCCTGCGCACGTTCCTCGACGACGACCTCGGCACCTACGACGCCGCACGCGACGAGCCGAGCGCCGGAGCGACCTCGCTGCTCTCGCCGCGACTGCGCTGGGGCGAACTGAGCCCGCACACGGTCTGGCACGCCGGGGTCGAGACCGGCGGCGGCACCGGGGCGGGCGCGACCTCGGCCTCGCGTTTCCTCTCGGAGCTCGGCTGGCGGGAGTTCGCCTGGCACACGCTCTACCACTTCCCCGACCTCGCGACGAAGAACTGGCGGAAGGGGTTCGACGCCTTTCCGTGGCCGCAGCTCGACCCGGACCATCTGGTCGCGTGGGAGAAGGGCGAGACCGGCATCCCCCTCGTCGACGCCGGGATGCGCGAGCTCTGGCACACCGGCTACATGCACAACCGGGTGCGGATGGTGACGGCATCCTTCCTGACGAAGAACCTGCTGATCGACTGGCGCCTGGGCGAGCAGTGGTTCTGGGACACCCTCGTCGACGCCGACGGTGCCAGCAACGCCTTCAACTGGCAGTGGGTCGCCGGGTCGGGCGCCGATGCTGCCCCCTACTTCCGCATCTTCAACCCCGAGCGTCAGGCCGAGAGGTTCGACCCGAAGGGGCTGTACATCGGCCAGTGGGCGCCCGACAGCGCCGAACGCGAACCCATCGTCGACCTGCGCGCGACCCGCGCCGCCGCGCTCGAGGCCTACGAGGCGGTCAAGCGGGCGCGCTGACCGGCGAGGGCGGGCATCGCCCGGCGCGTCGGGAATGCCGACGGATGCCGCGGGGTTTCGGGAAGGGCTATGACTGATGCAGCCCGCCCCGCCCTGTCCGTGCTCGATCTCGTCCCGGTGCGCACCGGGCAGACCAGCGCGCAGGCGATCGCGGCCTCGCTGACGGTCGCCCAGCGCGCCGACGAGCTCGGCTACCGCCGGTACTGGTTCGCCGAGCACCACAACATGCCGGCCGTCGCCTCGACGACCCCGCCGGTGCTCATCGCCGCCGCGGCGTCGCGCACCTCCCGCATCCGCGTCGGATCGGGCGGGGTCATGCTGCCGAACCACTCGCCCCTCGTCGTGGCCGAGCAGTTCGCGGCCCTCGAGGCCATCGCCCCGGGCCGCGTCGACCTCGGCATCGGGCGCGCGCCGGGGAGCGATCCGGTCATCACGCAGCTGCTGCGCCAGTCGGGCACGACGAGCGATGTCGACCGCTTCCCCGACAACATCCGCGACATCCTGGCCCTCGTCTCGGGTGACGGCGCGACCGTCCGCTTCACCTCGGGCGGCACGTACGACGTGCACGCGACCCCGGCCGCCACCTCGATCCCGGACGTCTGGCTGCTCGGATCGAGCGACTACTCGGCGCAGCTCGCCGCCGCTCTCGGCCTCCCCTACGTCTTCGCGAACCACTTCTCGGGTGACGGCCTCGACCGTGCGGTGGGGCTCTACCGCGACCAGTTCCGGCCGTCCGAGACGCTCGACGCGCCGCGCACCTTCCTCACCGCGAACGCCGTGGTCGCCGACAGCGACGCCGAGGCGGAGGCGCTCATGCTGCCGCAGGCCCGGATGATGGCGCGCCTGCGCGGCGGTCGCCCGCTCGTCGCCCTCGAGACGGTCGAGGAGGCGGCGGCCGCCGAAGCCGACGACAAGCTCGCCGCACCCGTGCTCGATGCGCTCCGTTCACGGTGGTTCGTCGGCACCGGTCCCGCCGCGCAGGCGGCGCTCACCGCGTTCGCCGCGGCGCACGGCGTCGACGAGGTCATGATCTCGCCGGTGGCGGCCGCCTACGACGGCGAGCAGCCGGATGCCGCGCCCTCCCGCATCCGCACGCTCGAGCTTCTCGCCGCCTAGCCCTGCGTCCGCGAGTCGACTCGCCATCAAACGCGGGTCCGGGCGCCCCGACACCCGCGATTCGTGGCGAGTCGACCGGGGTGAGGAGGTTACGCGCCCGGCTCGCCGGAGATGAGGCCGCGGAGCCAGTCGCGCGCCTCGACGAAGACGTCGTCGGAGTAGCGCTGCGGATAGCGGTTGATCGCCCGATCGGCGCGCGGATACGAGCCGAGGAAGGTCACGCGCGGGCTGAAGCGACGCAGCCCCATGAGCGCGTCCGCCATCCGCTCGTCGGCGACGTGGCCGTCGGCGTCGATGACGAATCGGTACCGACCGAGCGCGTCGCCGATCGGCCGCGACTCGATGAGCGAGAGGTTGATGCCGCGGGTCGAGAACTGCTCGAGCAGCTCCAGCAGCGCTCCGGGGTGATCGTCGGGCAGCTCCGCGATGAGGGAGGTCTTGTCGGCTCCCGTCGGCGGCACCGGGGCGACGGTCCGGCTCACGAGCACGAACCGCGTCACGGCGTTCTTGTTGTCGCCGATGTCGGACGCGAGCAGTTCGAGGTCATGGTGCTCCAGGATGCCGGGAGGCGCGATCGCCGCGTCGGCGTCGCTCTCGCCGTCCACCAGCCCCACCGCCGCGGCCACGTTGCTCGCCGCGGGCAGGTGTGCGTGCTCGGGCAGTTCCCGCAGCAGCCACTGCAGACACTGCGCGTAGGCGACGGGGTGCGCCGCCACGAGCGAGACGTCGGCGAGCGTCGCTCCCGGGCGTCCGACGAGCACGAAGTTCACCGGCACGAGGTACTCGCCCACGATGCGCAGGCCCGGCATCGTGGCGAGCGCGTCCTGGGCCGTCGAGACACCGCCGTCGACGGAGTTCTCGATCGCGATCATCGCCGCGTCCGAGCGGCCCTCGACGACATCGGTCAGCGCCTCGCCGACGTTGCGGACCGGTCGCCAGATCTGATCGCGGGCCTCGGGCACCTGGGCGAGGGCCGCCTCGGTGAACGTCCCCGACGGGCCGAGATAGCTGTAGGTACGGCGGGCGGGCGGATTCTCGTGCTCGGGCGTCACGCAGAAAGCCTAGACCGCGTCGCGCGCCGTGCACCGCGCATGACTGTCGTGACGAGCACGCCGGTCACGAGCAGCACGCCCCCGACCACCTCGGCGAGCGCCGGCACCTGGCCGAGGAGCACGGCGGCCGCGCTCATGGCCACGACGGGGGCGAGGAGCACCCACGGCACGACGGCCGCCGAGGGGTTCCGCGCGAGCAGGGCGTTGAAGATCGCGTACCCGACCAGGGTGCACAGCCCCGCGGTGTAGATCGTCGACAGCAGGGCGCGCCCACCGAACGCGGCGAGTCCGGCCGCGATCGCGGGGCCGCCGTCGACGACGAACGACAGCAGCAGGGCGGGCACCGGTACGACGAGCGCCGACCACACGGTGAGCGAGAGCGCCCCGAGCGGCCCCGGCCCCGCCACCACCCCCGCGCGGCGCGAGATGACGTTTCCGACGGCCCACGACAGGGCGGCGCCGAGCGCGAGGACGACGGCGAGCGCCGGTGCGTCTCCCCCGCGGCCGGCCGCGACCGTCGCCAGCCCGACGACGCCGAGCCCGACTCCGAGCAGCTGCCCGGTCGTCGGACGCTCCCGCAGCACGCCGGCGGCGATGACGACGGTGAAGACCGCCTGCGCCTGCATCAGCAGCGCCGCGAGACCCGGCTGCAGCCCGAGGGCGAGCGCGAGGTAGAGCAGCGCGAACTGCCCGAGACTCATGAAGACCCCGACTCCCGCCACCGCGCGCCACGATGCCATCGGCCGCGGCACGACGACGACGAACGCCGCGACGACGGCGAAGCGGATCGCGACGAACAGCAGGGGCGGGATGCCGGTCATCCCCCAGTCGATGACGAGGAAGTTGAAGCCCCACAGCGCCGCCACGACGGCGGCGAGGAGCATGTCGCGACGGTTCACCCGTTCAGTCCAGCCGCAACGACCGTGAACGACAAGCGACGCTTTCTGCTCGCGAATCGGTAGCATCGCTTCATGATCGATCTCGATGCCGTGCAGTCGCTCCGCACCGTCGCACGCGAGGGCAGTGTGGCGGCCGCGGCATCCGCCCTCGGCTTCACGCCGTCCGCGGTGTCGCAGCAGATCAAGCGCCTCGAGCGCGAGACCGGCGTCAGCCTGCTCGAACGCGTCGGACGCGGCGTGGCGCTGACCGCCGCCGGCACCCACCTCGTCGTCGGCTCGAGTCCGATCCTCGCCGAGCTCGAGCGCCTGCGCGCGGATCTGCACGCCGCGACTCCGGACGACGGAACGGTGTCGGGCGAGGTGCGCGTCGCCGCCTTCTCGACGGTCGTCCGCGGCCTGCTGGCACCGCTGCTCGTCGAGCTCGCCGAGCAGCATCCGGCCCTCCGCCTGCTGGTGCGCGAGAGCGAGCCCTGGGAGACCGTCGCGCTCGTCGCATCGGGACAGCGCGACCTCGGCATCGTGCATCAATGGGGCGGGGTCGCCCTGTCGATCCCCGACCACCTGGTCGTGACGCCGCTGTTCACCGACGTCGCCGACGTGATCCTGCACCGCGACCACCCGCTGGCCGACCGCGCGGCCCTCCGCCCCGGCGACCTGGCCGCGGAGCAGTGGGTCGCGACGTTCGAGACGACGATCTGCCGGCAGTGGCTGCGACGATTCTTCGACGGGATCGGCGGTGCGCCGCTCATCCGGTACGAGTCGATGGAGTTCGAGAACCACCTCGAGCTGGCCCGGACCGGCGCCGTCGTCGCGCTCGTGCCGCGTCTCGGCCGCGGCGACCTCGGACCGGATCTCGTCGCCGTTCCCACGATCGACCCCGCCTCGACCCGCGACATCTCCGCGGTGCACCGGCGCTCGCAGGCCGACGCGCCCGCGCTCCGGGCGGCCCTCGCCGCCCTCGTCTCGCACAGCGAGCCGCGCCGGGACGGCCACGATCGGCGGAGCGCGCCGTGAGTGCCGTGTCAATCCGCCGCGGGCCGGCCCCGGAGCGGGCAGACTGTTCCCATGAGCCGCGCAGGACAGCCCGCCGAAGCATCCGATCTCATCGACATCGATGAGCTGATCGCCGCGTACTACGACCGGAAGCCGGATGCCGCGGTCCCCGCGCAGCGCGTCGCCTTCGGCACGAGCGGCCACCGCGGATCGTCGTTGTCGACGAGCTTCAACGAGGACCACATCCTCGCCACCACGCAGGCGATCGTCGACTACCGGCGCGGCCAGGGCATCGAGGGACCGCTCTTCCTGGGGCGCGACACCCACGGTCTCTCCCTCCCGGCCGAGCGCAGCGCGATCGAGGTGCTGGTCGCGAACGGCGTCGACGTCCGCGTGGACTCCCGCGACGCGTGGGTGCCGACGCCCGCCCTCAGCCACGCGATCCTGACCTACAACCGCGGCCGTTCGCAGGGCGACGCGGGCCGCGCCGACGGCGTCGTCGTCACCCCGTCGCACAACCCGCCGCGCGACGGCGGCTTCAAGTACAACCCGCCGCACGGCGGACCGGCCGACACCGACGCCACCTCGTGGATCGCCGACCGCGCGAACGAGCTCATCGCCGCGGGCCTCGCGGGCGTGCACCGCACCCGCCACGCCGATATCGACCTCGACGCGCTCGGCCAGTACGACTTCCGCGACGCGTACGTCCGCGACCTCGGCTCGATCATCGACGTCGCGGCGATCAAGGAGTCCGGCATCCGCATCGGCGCCGACCCGCTGGGCGGCGCCTCGGTGGAGTACTGGGCCCTCATCGCCGAGGTGTACGGTCTCGACCTCACCGTCGTGAACCCCGAGGTCGATCCCACCTGGAAGTTCATGACGCTCGACTGGGACGAGAAGATCCGCATGGATCCGTCGTCGCCGTCGGCCATGGCCGCGCTCGTCGCCCGCCGCGCGGAGTACGACATCCTCACCGGCAACGACGCCGACGCCGACCGCCACGGCATCGTGACGCCCGACGCGGGACTGATGAACCCGAACCACTACCTCGCCGTCGCGATCGACTACCTCTTCGCGAACCGTCCGGGCTGGCCGGCGCACGCCGCCGTCGGCAAGACGCTCGTGTCGTCGATGATCATCGACCGCGTCGCGGCCTCGCTCGGGCGCGACCTGCTCGAGGTGCCGGTCGGCTTCAAGTGGTTCGTCCCGGGGCTCCTCGACGGCTCGGTCGCCTTCGGCGGCGAGGAGTCGGCGGGGGCATCCTTCCTCCGCACGGACGGATCCGTCTGGACGACCGACAAGGACGGCATCCTGCTCTGCCTGCTCGCCGCGGAGATCCTCGCCGTCACCGGCAAGACCCCCTCGCAGCGCTACGCCGAGCTCGAGGCGGAGTTCGGGTCGTCGGCCTATCAGCGGGTGGATGCCGCGGCCACCCCCGAGCAGAAGGCCGCCCTCGGCAAGCTGTCGGGCGATGCCGTCTCGGCCACCGAGCTCGCCGGCGAGCCGATCACGGCGAAGCTGTCGCACGCGCCCGGCAACGGCGCCGCGATCGGCGGGCTCAAGGTGCAGACCGAGCACGCCTGGTTCGCCGCGCGCCCCTCGGGCACCGAGGACGTGTACAAGCTCTACGCCGAGAGCCTGCGCGGCCCCGAGCACCTCGCCGAGGTGCAGGCCGAGGCGCGCGCCGTGGTCTCCGCCGCGCTCGGCGGCTGAGTCGCAGCATCCGCTCGGCGCTTCGCGCCGAACCCACCTCTCCTCCCCCAGCCCACCCGGCATGCGCGGTGTGCAAGGGGTGGGCTCGGCGCTTTCGGGTTGGCTCAGCCGCCACCGCACACGAGTGAGACCCGGCGCCGGCCGGACCTCACCTGCACCTGCACCTGGCCTGGACCTGCACCTGGACCTGCACTCCGCGCCCGAGCCGGGCCTCGCACCGGTCACCCAACCCGCAACACGGCGCGCGGCGCCGAACCCACCCCTTGGCCCCCAGCTCACCTGTTATCCGCGGTACGCGAGGGGTGGGCTCGGGCGCAAGGGGTGGGCTCGGGGCCGAGGGGGGTAGGGGCTCGGGCGGGCGCGAGAGCGGGGTCAGCGCTCGAGCAGGGCGGCGAGCCTCGGCAGCTGGGTTTCGTTCTCGAGCGCCGAGCCGACGGCGACCACGCGCACGCCGGCATCGAGGAAGGCGCCCGCGTTCGCGGCATCCATCCCGCCCGTCGCGACGAAGCGCACGCCCGGGAACGGACCGCGGATGTGCCGGAACCAGTCGGCGCCGAGCCACTGGGCCGGGAAGGCCTTCACCCACGTGAGCCCCAGGCCGACGGCACGCTGAACCTCGCTCGGCGTCGCGACACCGGGCAGGATCGGGATGCCGCGCTCCTCCGCCGCGCGGACGACCTCGGCGTCCAGGCCCGGCGAGACGACGTAGGCGGCCCCCGCCTCGGCGGCGAGCGCCACCTGCCGGGCGGTCAGGATGGTGCCGGCGCCGACGGCCTTGCCCCGCTCGGCGCCGAGCCGCACGACCTCGCGGAGCGCGCGCTCGTCCTCGTCGGTCTGCAGCGGCACCTCGACCGAGTCGATGCCGAGATCCCACGCGGTGGCGGCCAGCCGCACCGATCGCTCGACGCCCATGCCTCGGAGGATCGCCATGAGCGGCGCACCCGCGAAGATCTCGTCGAGCGCGGCGGTCGTGTCGGGTCGGGCCGTGGTCATGCGGGAGTCCTCTCGGAGGATGCGGGGTGGATCGCCGCGGAGGCGATCGGGTCGGGGAAGTCGCCGGTCGTGGCCATCGTGAGCGCAGCCCGCGCGTGGCCGCACCGCAGCCGCTCGGCTCCATCCGCCCCCGCCAGAAGCGCCGCGAGGTATCCCCCGGCGAAGGCGTCGCCCGCGCCGACCGGCTCTACGACCTCGACCACCAGCGCCGGTTCGAACACCGTCTCGTCGCCGTCGAAGAGGGTCGCGCCGACCGCGCCGTCCTTCACGACGAGCTGCGCTGCGGCCGGGAGCAGCTCGCGCACCGCCTCGGCGGTCGCCGCGCCCCACAGCACCTCGGCCTCGTCGCGCCCGACGAACACGATGTCGGCCCGGCGCGCGAGGTCGAGCAGCGGTGCCGCCGCCGCGGCGACGGACCACAGCGGCGCCCGGTGGTTCACATCGAAGCCCACGGCGACGCCGGCCGCGCGGGCCCGCTCGATCAGGCGGTCGAGGAACGCCGGCGCCGTGTCGCCGAGCGCCGCGGTGATGCCCGACACGTGCAGCACGGCCACGCCGTCCCACGACACCGCATCGGCATCGCCGGGCGCGAGGTGCGCGGCCGCCGAGCCGGCGCGGTAGTAGGCGACCCCGGCGCCCGGATCCTTCACGTAGAGACCGGTCGGATGCCGCGCATCCACCGCGACGCGCGAGACGTCGACGCCGCGCGCCGCGACCCGCCGGGCGACGCGGCGCCCGAGGGCGTCGTCGCCGACGCGCGAGAACCACGCGGCACGGACGCCGAGGGCGGCGACGTGCGCCGCGACGTTCGACTCGGCGCCGCCCGCGTCCATCCGGAAGACCTCGGCGTGCTCGACCGGCTCGGCCGCGACCGGCGCCACCATCGCCATGGTCTCGCCGACCGCGAGCAGACCGCCCGGCCGGAGGGCTGGGCCGGTCACTTCAGCGAGGTGACGGGTGCGGCATCCATGTCGTCGAACGTCTGGTTCTCGCCCGCCATCGCCCAGATGAACGAGTAGGCCGCGGTGCCGACGCCCGAGTGCAGCGACCAGCTCGGCGAGATGATCGCCTGACGGTCGGCGACGACGAGGTGGCGGGTCTCTTCGCGCTCGCCGAGCAGGTGGATGACCCGGGCGTCCTCGGGCAGATCGAAGTACAGGTAGCACTCGGTCCGGCGGTCGTGCGTGTGCGCCGGCATCGTGTTCCACATCGAGCCCTCGTGGAGGCTCGTGACACCCATGACGATCTGGCAGCTCTTCACGCCGTTCTCGTGGATGTACTGGTTGAGCGTGCGACGGTTGCTCGTGGCCTGGTCGCCGAGCTCGCGCACCGTGCCCTCGCCGGGCGACACGAGCGCCGCCGGGTAGGCGGTGTGCGCCGGGGCCGAGAAGAGGTAGAACTGGGCACCGGACTCGTCGCCCTCGCCCGCGTCGGCGAACACGACGTCGCGGACGCCGCGGCCGAGGTACAGGCAGGCACCCGTCACGAGGGTGCACGTCTCACCGTCGGCGGTGACCGTGCCGGCGCCGCCGACGTTGATGATCCCGACCTCGCGGTGCTCGAGGAAGTAGTCGCTGCGGATCTCGGGGTAGCCCGGGAGCACGAGGTCGCGACCGGCGGGGACCGCGCCGCCCAGCACGATGCGGTCGTGGTGGGTGTAGACGACGGTGATCTCGCCGGGGACGAAGATCTCGGGGACGAGGTACTGCGCGCGGAGGTCGGCGGTGGTCATGCCGGGGATCTGCGCGGGGTTCGTCGCGTAACGCTGCTGCATGGGAGGTCCCTTCTGGGGGTGGTTCGGGCGGAGGAGGACGGGGTCAACGGACGAGCCAGCCGCCGTCGACGGGGACGATCGCCCCGGTGACGTAGGCAGCGGCGTCCGAGGCCAGGAAGACGAAGGCGCCCTGTACATCGGTCGCCTCGCCCCAGCGGCCGGCGGGGATGCGGGCGAGGATCGAGGCCTCGCGCGCCGCGTCGGCGCGGATCGGTGCGGTGTTGTCGGTGGCCATGTACCCGGGCGCGATCGCATTGACCGTCACGCCCGAGGCGGCCCACTCGTTGGCGAGCGCCTTGGTGAGACCGGCGACGGCGTGCTTCGACGCCGCATACCCGGGAACGAGGATGCCGCCCTGGAACGACAGCATCGAGGCGACGTTGATGATGCGCCCCGAGCCCTGCTCGATCATCCGGCGCCCGGCCGCCTGCGAGAGGTGGAAGACGGCGTCGAGGTTGACGGCGAGCACCTCGTCCCAGTCGGCGACCGGGTGCTCGGCGGCGGGGGCGCGGCGGATCGTGCCGGCGTTGTTGACGAGGACGTCGATGCGCCCGAGCTCGGCCACCGTCTCGGCGACCGCGGCGGCGAGCTGCTCGGGCGTCGCGGTGCCGAGATCCAGACGGATGCGGTGCGCCCGCCGGCCGAGCGCGGTGATCCGCTCCGCCGTCTCGGTCGCGTCGCCGCGGTCGAGCAGGGCGACGTCGGCGCCCGCCTCGGCGAGGCCGAGCGCGATCGCCTGGCCGAGGCCGCGGGTCGAGCCGGTGACGAGGGCGACGCGGCCGTCGAGGCGGAAGGAGTCGAGGATCATGCGGGGCCTCCGATGAAGGTCGTGGTCAGTTCGCCGAGCCGTTCGATGCGCACCGTGACGGCGTCGCCCGGCCGGAGCGGACGGTGCGCCTCCTGCGCCTCGGGCAGCTTCTGCGGGGTGCCCGTCGAGATGACGTCGCCGGGTTCGAGGGTCATGACCGAGCTGAGGTACGACACCACGGACGCGACCGGGAAGATCGTCGTGGCGGTGGACTGCGACACGGTGACGACGCCGTCGCGGACGACCTCGACGAGCATGTCCTGCGGATCGCCGGCCTCGTCGGGTGTGACGAGCCAGGGGCCGAGCGGCGCGAAGCCGTCGAAGCATTTGCCCATCGCCCACTGGCTCTGCCGGCGCTGCCACGAGCGGTCCGAGACGTCGTTGAGGATCGTGTACCCGGCGACGTGCGCCGGCGCGTCGGCCTCCGAGACGTCCTTCGCGCGGCGGCCGATCACGACGGCGATCTCGCCCTCGTAGTCCACGTCGTCGGCGACGGCCGGCACCACGACGGGGTCGGCCGGCCCGCCGAGGGTGTTCGGCGTCTTGACGAAGACGTCGGGGAAGGCCGGATCGTCGGCGGTGGGGTCGACGCCGTCCGGCACGTGCCCCCGGTAGTTGTAGCCCAGGCACAGGATCTTGCCGGGCCGCACGGGCGGCGCGAGCGCGAGGCCCGCGAGGCGGGGCGCGGATGCCGGGGCGCGCCGCGCGGCGTCGTGCACGGCATCCGCGCCCTCCGCCAGAAGTTGGGTCAGCGGCGCCGGCCCGAGGTCGACCACCCGGTCGGATCCGTCGACCGCGACGACGACTCCCGAACGCACGCCGGCGTCGGAGCGGTAGCGGACGAGCCTCACCAGTACGGCTTCCAGCCGGGACGGGCGGCCCTCATGAGCGCCTCGAGGTAGAAGTAGTCGCCCCAGAGGGTGCCCTCGTCGACGCCGACCGACTTCGGGAGGTCGTAGACGCTGTGGAGGATGACGGCGTCGGCGGCCTCGGGCGTCTCGGGCGTGTAGTTCGCGATGAGCGAGGCGAGGATCTCGTGCGCCGCGGCGCGGTAGCGCTCGGCGGCCCCGTGGTCCTCGGCATCCGTCTCGTCGGCACGCGCCTCCTCGAGGGCGAGGGCGAGTTCGAACAGTCCGCAGACGGCGATCGCCGCCGACGAGCTGTCGCGCGGGATGTCGGCCCCGTCGGTGTAGACCATGTCCCAGTACGGCACCTTGTCGGTGGGCAGATGCGCGAGGAAGCGCTCGGCGCACCGGCGCGAGGCGGCGAGGAGCTCCGCATCGCCGGTGGCCCGGTGGTTCAGCGCGAAGCCGTAGATGCCCCAGGCCTGGCCGCGTGCCCAGCACGAGTCGTCGAACGCGCCCTGCTCGGTCGCCCCGCGCAGCGGCGCGCCCGTCTCGGCGTCCCAGTAGAAGGTGTGGAAGGTCGTGTCGTCGGCGCGCAGGATGTGCGTGCGGACCTGCGTCGTGTGCCGGCGGACGGCGTCGGCGAAGCGCGGCTCGCCGGTCTGCTCCCCCGCCCACGTGAGCAGCGGCATGTTCATGAGGCTGTCGACGATGGTGCGTCCGCGCTGTGCGGGATCGGACAGATCGCCCCACGCCTGGATGATCCCGGCCGGCTCGAGGAACCGGCGCATGAGGTGGTCGGCGGCGTCGAGGGCCGCCGCACGAGCGTCCTCGTCGCCGAGGAGGCGGTGCGGCGCGACGGAGGCGAGCGTGTAGAGGAAGCCGAGGTCGTGGGTGTCGAGGTCGTCCTCGTCGCGCACGCGCCGGGCGAAGTCCGCGGCGTGCGCGAGTCCGGCGTCGCGGAAGAACGCATCCCCGGTGTGCTCGAAGGCGATCCACATCATGCCGGGCCAGAAGCTGGTGGTCCAGCCGCGGTTGGCGCCCTCGGGGAACCGTCCGCTGGCGGGTCGCAGCGGGTACCGGTCGCCGTCGGTCGTGTCGTCGGGATAGCGCGAGCCGAACGTCTCGATGTTGCGACGCAGGATGCTGAGTGCCGCATCCATCGCGGCGCCCACCGGCGCGTCGATCTCGGGATCGGCGACGAGGGACGTCTCGGTGTCGGGGAGGGATGTCATTCGGGGGTGTCCTTCGATTCAGACGCCGTGTCGGCGATTCAGACGCCGTGTCGGCGATTCAGACGCTGTGGTGGGCGGGTCGGGCGCGCGCGGGCTCGGGGTCGCCGAGCACCGGGCGGAGGATGTAGCGGGCGTTCGCCCAGGCCAGGTAGAGCGCGGGCGCGGCGGTGAGGCCGAGCGCGATGGCCGGCATCGTGACGAACAGGCCCGCCTGCAGCGCGATGACCGCGAGCGAGACGAGGCTGAGCCACCAGCGCCGGACGCTCAGGTAGAGCGACGCCCGAGCGATGCGGCGGAGCCCGGCATCCGGCTCCTCCGCGAGCGCGGCGAAGGCCACGAGCGCGCCGGCGAGGAGCACCACGGTCAGCACCGCGAGCACGGGCACGACCGCGACGCCCGCCTGGAGCGGGGCGAAGAAGCGGACGTCGACGAGCACGACGACGAGCCCCGCGGTGACGACGACGCCGAGCAGCATCGCCTTCCGCCACGACCGCTTCCAGCTGCGGAGGAAGGTGCGCACCACCCGGTTCTCGCCCTCGCCGTGCGCGCGGAAGGTCGCGAACGCCGCGGTGATGCCGGGCGCGCACAGCGGCGCGACGACGGCGAGCATCGGCCACGACAGCGCCGGGTCGGTGATGACGAGCAGCACCACGAACGGCAGGCAGGACGCCAGCAGCAGCAGGTTCGTCATGAGGCCGAGGTAGGCGACCCCGAACACCGTCGCGTAGGTGTTGTGCGAGATGCGCTTCACGGCCTCAGCCCTTCATCCCGCTCGTCGCGATGCCCTCGACGAAGTACTTCTGTCCGAGCAGGAAGATGAGCGCGATCGGCACGACCGAGAGCACGAGTCCCGCGAACAGCAGCGCGTAGTTCGTGTCGTAGAGGTTGCTGACGAAGCTCTTCAGACCCAGCTGGATCGTCCACAGGTCGGGGTTGCGCAGGTAGATGAGCGGCCCGAGGTAGTCGTTCCAGGTGTTGACGAAGGTCAGGAGCGTGAGGCTCGCGAGCGCCGGCACCGACAGGGGCAGCATGATGCGGCGCCAGATGCCGTACTCGCTGAGACCGTCCAGGCGCGCGGCCTCGGAGAGCTCCTCGGGGATGGTCTCGTAGAACTGCTTCATGAGGAACACCCCGAACGCGCCGAACGCCTGGATCAGGATGATGGCCCAGAGGGTGTTCGAGACCTTCGCGTTCGAAAGCAGGATGAACTGCGGGATCATGTACGACTGCCACGGCACCGCGATGGTGCCGATGTAGAGCAGGAACAGCACGTCGCGGCCGGGGAAGCGGATGCGGGCGAACCCGTACGCCGCGAACGAACCGGTGAGCACCTGGAGGAAGGTGACGACGACGGCCAGCACGAGGGTGTTCCGGATCCAGGTCAGCATCCCGGACTGCGACCAGATGTCGACGTAGTTCTGCCAGACGAAGACCTCGGGGATCCACTGGATCGGCACCGAGAAGACCTCGTTGGCCGACTTCAGCGAGCTCATGATCATCCAGAAGAACGGCAGGAGCAGCGCCGCGGCGGCGATGATCAGCGCGATGTATCCGGCGATGCGGCCGACACGGCGAAGCGGCGTGACGGTGTCGGGGCGGTGGCCCTCGGGAGTCGCGTCGGCGGCGAGCTTGCGCAGCGCCCGGCGATCGTCCTGCGGCACGAGAAGATTCGTCATCAGACGTTCCTCCGCTTGTTCCAGATGAACTGGATGATGGTCACGAAGATGCAGAGGAAGAAGAGGGCCACGGCGGCGGCGGACGCGTAGCCGAACTGGTTCTCCTCGAAGCCCTTGCGGTAGATGAACTGCGAGATCACGAGCGTCGACTGCCCCGGCCCGCCCTCGGTCATGACGAGGATGAGGTCGAAGATCTTGAACGAGTTGATCGTGAGCATGACGGTGACGAAGAACATCGTCGGCCGCAGGCACGGGAGCGTGACGTTGACGAAGCGCTCCCACGCGTTCGCGCCGTCCATGCGGGCGGCCTCGTAGAGCTCGCGGGGCACGGTCTGCAGGCCCGCGAGGAACAGGATCATGTAGTAGCCCATGTCGCGCCAGGTGCTGACGATGACGACGGCGGGCATGGCCCATTCCGACGAGGTGAGCCAGCCGGGCGGGTTGGCGATGCCGACCGCCCGCAGGATCTCGTTGATGGGGCCGTACTCGGGGCTGAAGAGCAGGTTCCACACCACGGCGATCGCGACGATCGAGGTGATGTAGGGGAAGAACGCGGCCGTCCGGAAGAACGCGACGCCGCGCAGCTTGTTGTTCAGCAGCAGGGCGAGTCCGAGCGACGCGATGATCGTCAGCGGGATGTGCAGCGCTGCGTAGTAGAGGGTGTTGACGAACGACGTGCGGAAGCTGCCGTCGCCGAGCAGGCGCTCGAAGTTCGCCAGCCCCACCCAGTTCGCCGTGCCGAAGATGTTCCAGTTCGTCAGCGACATGTAGAACAGCGTGATGACGGGCACGAGGGTGAGCAGGGCGAACCCGACGAAGTTGGGCAGGATGAAGCTCCAGCCCAGCAGCGTGTTGCGCAGCGTCAGCTTCGAACGGCGACGACGCTGCGTCGGTTCGGTGCGGCCGGCCTTCGGGGCGGCGGCGGTGGTGGTCATGGTGTCTCCTGGGGAGGACGTCGGGGGATGCGGCCGGCGCGGGCGCGTCGCGCCGGCCGCACGGTGTCGCCGACCGGGGTCGGCGGCAGGATCAGTCGAGACCGACCTCGTTCGCGACGCGGTCCTCGGCCTCGGTGATGGCCTGCTCGACCGGGGTCGAGCCGGAGAGGATCGCGCTGTGCATGTCGTTGAGGATGTTCTGGATCGCCGCCGTCTTGTTCGACGTCGGGTTCTCGGGGTGCACGTCGCCCGTCGACCAGGCGAACTTCGACAGGTCGTCGGTGGGCGCGCCCTCGACGGCGAAGTAGGCCTCGGTGACGGCGTCGTTCGATGCGGCGGGGGTGATGCCGATCTTCGCGAGCTCCTCGGCGGCCTCGAGGCTCGCGGCGTAGGCGAGGAAGTCCTTCGCCGCCTGCGTCTTCGCGCCGTCGATGTTCGCGTTGATCGAGAAGCCGGTCGGGTCGCCGAAGGTCACCGGGGTGTTGTCGGTGCCGGTGGTCGAGTCGTCGAGCTGCGGGATGGGCGCGATGCCCCACTCGAAGTCGTTCGCCTCGCCCGACGCCTGCTGGGAGATGAGGGTCGCGACGTACCAGGTGCCCATCGGCAGCATGGCCGCCTTCTGGGTGCCGAACTCGCCCTGGTAGGTGAGCTGGTTCGCGGTCGAGGTGTTGAAGTCGACCTGGGCGCCCGAGCTCTGCAGGTCGAGGACGCGGTTGTAGTAGTCGGCGAAGTAGCCGTAGTCGCCCGACAGCACGTCGGTGTCCTCCTGGGCGCTCGCGAAGCCCTGGACGGTCGACTGCCAGCGGTGCTGGTAAGCGCCCTTGGCGGCGCCCGAGGTGTTGATGGCCTCGGCGGCGGCGTCGTAGTCCTCCCAGGTCCACGTGCCGTCGGGGTACTCCTGGCCGGCGGCGTCGAAGAGCGCCTTGTTGTAGAAGAGCACCCAGCGGTCCTGGCGGTAGGGCACGCCGTAGGCGGTGCCGTCGACCTCGTACGACGAGGCTCCGCCGACGCCGTCGGGCAGCTCGATGTCGGAGACGTCCATGAGCTGGCCGCCCTCCTGGAAGGTCGTGACGAACTTCACTTCCTTCTGGGTGATGATGTCGGGCCCGACACCGGCCGCGAGGTCGGCGGTGACCAGCGTGTTGTACTCGGCGGCGTCGTACTGCTTGAGCTCGACGGTGACGTCGGGGTTCTTCTCGTGGAAGGCGTCGGCGAGGACCTGGAACTCGGGCGTCGTGTCGAGGCTCCAGCCCGAGAGGGTGAGGGTGACGGGACCGTCGGCGGTCTCGGCCGGCTCGGATCCCCCGCTGCAGGCGGCGAGCGACAGGGTGGCGACGACCGCCATCCCCGCCGCGGCTGCGAACTTTCGCTTCATGCGTGCTGCTCCTTTGCGATTGCGTGCGAGGTCCCACTTCGGACCTCGTGATGCCGAGCTGCCGGGACGGGCGACTCGGAGTCTGTGAGGGTCGAGACGGTGCGGATGCCGTCGGCCCAGGTGATGGCGAGGGTGCGACCGTCGCGGTCGAGCGTCGCGGTGGGCGCGGCCTGGGGGGCGCCCCCGGCGAGGTCGAGGACCACGGCGACGGTCTCGCCGACGCGCACCGGGTGCTCGGTGACGGGGATGCGCACGTCGGCACCGAGCGGGCTCGCGTCCGGCCGCGCGACGACATCGGCGACGCCGTCGGCTGCCCGGCCGTCGAGCGCCAGGGCGCGGATGCCGCTCACCCGCCCGTTCGCGGCGGCCCAGGCCCCGCTCCCGTCGGTGCCGGCGCGCACGGCGTCCGACGCGACCGGCCAGCCGCCGATGCGCAGCCGCAGGTCGTCGGCCGACACCCCGGCGGCGAGCTCCTCGACGGTGACGAGGCGGACCTCGCTCGAGCCGCGGACGATCGAGACGACGCGCATGGTGCCGGCGCTCGAGACCGTCCCCGCGAGGCCGGCGCCGTGCCGGTGCGCGGTGGGATCGGGGTCGACCCAGTGGGCGTCGGAGACGGAGGCGCCGATGCCGACGCGGCCGTCCGCGTCGTCCTGCACGCGGGCGGAGACGAGGGTCATCGCGGTGCGCGAGGTCGCACGACCGGCGTGGTCGACGAGCGCGGCCGACTGTTCGAGCGGCTCGAGCCAGCCCCGCTCGTCGACGAGCGGAGCCGTCGCCGTGGAGTAGCCGATGCGGGCGTAGAGCGGCGAGTCGGCGGTGCGGGCGCCGGCCAGCGCCTTGTCGGTGCCGTGGTTCACGACGCGGACGATCCCGTCGGCGCGCGTGCCCGAGACGATCCATCCCGGCGTCTCGATGGCGGCGAGGACGTCGCCCGATTCGACCGGCAGCGCCTCGGCGGGTGCCGTCCACACGGGGTGGTCGGCAGGCAGCAGGATGCCGAGGAAGCCCTTGACGGCCCAATAGGGCGAGCCCGGGCCCGAGTAGGACTGCGCCAGCGGACGCCACTCGTGGTGCCATCCCATCGTGAGGATGCCGGCGGCATCCGGCGCGCCGTGATCGGCGAAGTGCGTGACGATGCGGTCGGCGGCGTGGCGGAGGCGGCCGAGCGTGTGCGAGGGGACGCCGGCGATGACGCCCGCCCAGAAGGGGGCCGCCGCCGCGAAGCGGTAGATGAGGCTCCGGCCCTGCAGGAGCGGCGAGCCGTCGCCGCCGACGAGATCGAGGGCGTCGCCCAGGAAGTCGTCGAGACGCGCGATGTCGGCCGGGGTGCGGCCCCCCGCCAGCTCGGCGGCGCCCGACATCCGCGACCAGAGGATCGGGTAGACGTGCAGCGCCCAGCCGACGTAGTGGTCGAAGGCGCGCTCGGGTCCGTCGGCCAGCCAGCCGCCGCTGCGCACGAACGAGTCGTGACGGGCGAGGTCGGCGGCGACGTCGCCCGCCGACCACGGACCGCCCACGGAGCGCAGGAACGTCTGCACCACGAGGCGGAACCACACCCAGTTCGTCTGCGGGTAGGTGTCGTCGCCGACGGCGGGGGCGAGCCACGCGATGACGCGGTGCTGGGTGAGCTCGCTCAGCCGGTCCCAGATCCAGGGACGCGTGAGATCGAGCACCAGGGCGATCGAGGCGGCTTCGACCTTCGCCTGCGCGTGCTCGTCCATGCGCACCCAGCGATCGGCGGCGTCGGGGTCGACGCCGGTGGCCACACCTCGGGCCGAGAAGTCGATGAGCTCGTCGACACCCTCGCCGCGCGCTCCGGCGATGCGGAAGCCGGCGAGGAGGAAGGTGCGGGCGAACCCCTCGAGACCGTCCACGGCGGCGCCGTAGCCGCCCTCGTCGCCCGGGAAGAGGATGCGTCCCGCGCCCGGCGTCGCGTGCGCCCGAGCGACCTCGAGGAGCGCGTCGGCACGGGCCAGCCACTCGTCGCGGCTGAGATCGGCTCGCGTCGGGATCGGGTGCTCCAGTGCCACCGGGCTTCTCCTTCGAATGCTTCGGTCGGGCATCAACGCCTGACCGCTTTCGGAGATTAGCAACGCATTTCGATCATTGCAAGATCCAGTTGGATTCTTTATGATCGTTTCTGATCGATTCGCCGCTCGAAGAGGAGATGCCGTGAAGTGGAACGCCCGCGAGTTCGCCGGGCCGCTCGCCGAGGCCTGCGCCGATGCGCCGGCCGAGCTGCGAGCCGCCGGCTCGGCGCTGCCGGTGCCGCCGGCATCCGATCGGGACTTCTGGGCGGGCCTCGATGCGGCGACCCTCGCTCCGATCGTCGCGGCCGCGCGGGCCGACGCTCGGACGCCCTGGCCGCAGACTCTCGCGAGCGCCGCGGCGCGTGTGCACGGCGACGGCGACCGCGACGGGTACGAGCAGCAGGTCTTCGCGCGGCAGCGGCGCCTGAGCCGCGCGGTCGTCGCCGCCGCAGCGACGTGTGACGACGACCTGCTCGACGAGGTCGCCGACGGCGTCTGGATGCTCGCCGAGCAGTCGACCTGGAGCTGGCCCGCCCACGACGACGTGCGCGAGCGGTCGGGCGCCGTCCTCGCCGACGTCGCCGCGCCCTACCTGGATCTCGGCGCGGGCGAGGTCGTCGGGCAGCTCGCCTGGATCGACCACGTCCTCGGCGACCGTCTGGACGAGCGGTACCCGGGCCTGCGCGCCCGCGTCCGCCACGAGGCCGAGGTGCGGGTGTTCTCGCCGTTCCTCGATCGCCGCGACTGGCACTGGATCGGTCTCGACGGCCACGTGCACAACTGGAACCCGTGGATCCACGGCAACGTCCTCGTGGCCGCCCTCGCGCTGCAGGACGACCCGGCGCGGCGGGAGCGGATCGTCGCGCTGGCCGCCGCCGGCATCGACCGCTACATCGCCGCCCTCCCCGCGGACGGCGCGATCGACGAGGGCTATGCCTACTGGTGGAACGGCGCCTGCCGCGCGCTCGAGGCGCTCGATGTCCTCGCCTTCGCCACCGGCGGCGCCTGGGATGCCGTCGCCGCCGTCCCGGCGCTCCGCGAGACCGTCGCCTTCCCCCACCGCTCGCACCTCGGCGGCCCGTGGTACGTCAACCTGGCCGACGGACCCGCGCGACCCCCGGCCGACCAGCCGTGGCATGCGCTGCACCGTGCCGCCCGGGCCGTCGGGGATGACGACGCGCGGCGGCACGCGGCATCCCATCGCGTTCCCGGCGCACCCGCGGCCACCGAGGACGCCGGGCTGGGGCGCCTGCTGCGCGCCCTCGCCGATCCCGCGTGGCTGGCGTCCGATGCCGAGACGTCGCCGCCGGATTCCTGGATGCCGCGGGACGTCTGGCTCCCGTCGACGCAGGTGCTCGTCGCGCGACCCGCGGCGGGCAGCGCCTCGGGGCTCACGGTCGTCGTCAAGGGCGGCCACAACGACGAGAACCACAACCACAACGACGTCGGCTCGGTCATCGTCGCCTCCGACGGCGTGCCGGTCGTCGTGGACGCCGGGCGTCCCACCTACACGAAGCAGACCTTCGGGCCGCGCCGCTACGACATCTGGACGATGCAGAGCTCGTGGCACAGCGTGCCCGAGATCGGCGGCGTGCCGCAGGGGGTGGGGCGCACGTTCGCCGCCGCCGACGTCGAGACCGCGGCCGACGGACGTGCGGCGTCGTTCGGGCTCGAGCTCGCCCGCGCGTATCCCGCGGGCGCGGCCGCCTCGTGGCACCGATCGGTGCGTCTCGACCGGCCGGACGGCGAGACGGGCGCATCCGTGACGATCGACGACCGATGGCGGGATGCCGCACCCGGCACCACGGTGCGACTGCTGCTGGCGGGGGACGTCGCGACCGAGCCCGGCCGCGCGCGGATCGTGCCCGTCGCGGCGGCGGCCCCCGTGGTCATCCGCTGGCCGGAGTCGGCGCGCCACACCCTCGCGGTGCGGGAGCTCGACGACCCGATGCTCTCGGGCGTCTGGGGCGAGCGCCTGATGCGACTGGATATCCACGTCGATGACCGCGACGAGCTGCGGGTCACGATAGAACAGGAACCGAACGAGGACGTGCCATCATGACCGAACCCGCAGCGGCTCCCCTGGCCGCCGAACGCCGCGCCCACATCCTGGCGGCGATGGAGCGCGAGGGCGCCGTCCGCATCTCGCAGCTGACCGACGAGCTCGGCGCGGCGACGGTGACCCTGCGGCGCGATCTCGCCCTCATGGAGCAGGAGGGGCTGCTCCAGCGCGTGCACGGCGGCGCGATCCCGCCCGGCGGGCAGAACCGCCGCGCCGCCGCGGCGCCCGCGACCCCCGAGACGGATGCCGGTGCGATCGCCGTGCTCGTCCCGTCGCTGAACTACTACTGGCCGGGCGTCGTCCGGGGCATGGAGACCGCCGCGCGTCGTCACGGGCTGACCGTTCAGCTGCGCGGCGCCTCGTACGAGCTGCAGGACGAGCGCCCCGTGCTCGAGCGCCTGGTGAGCGCCGGCAACGTGCGCGGACTCATCGTCGCACCCAACACCGAGACGCCCCACGCGCAGGACGTCGTGCAGTGGCTCGCGGACTGCGGGACGCCGAGCGTCCTCGTCGAACGCGACGCGATCGTGCAGCCCGAGGGGGTTCCCGCCGAGGCGGTGACGACCGATCACGCCCTGGGCGCCGTGCTCGCCGCACGACACCTCGCATCGCTCGGACACCGCAAGGTCGGGCTCGTGCTCTCGCGCAACTCCCCCACCTCGCGCAAGATCGCCGCGGGATGGCTCGCGGCGTGCGACGAGCTCGGCCTCACGCCCGCCGAGCACATCGAGACGACCCTCCCCGACCGGGGCAGCCCGGAGTTCTCGGCGGCCGTCGACGCGACGCTCGACCGAGCGCTCGGAACCGGTGTCACGGCCCTCCTCGTGCACTCCGACCCCGAGGCGATGGCCTTCGTCGACCTCGCCCTCAACCGCGGGATCTCGGTGCCCGGCGACCTGTCGATCGTCGCGTACGACGACGAGGTCGCCGAGCTGTTCACCCCGGCCCTGACCGCGATCGCGCCGCCGCGCGTGAGCGTCGGCGAGACCGCGGTCGACCTCCTCGTCTCGCGCCTGGCCGACCCCGAGCGGCCGACGCGTCGCGTGACCCTCAATCCGCGCCTCGTCGTCCGCGGATCGACCGCGGCGCCCGGAGGCGGGCCGATCGCATGATCGACCGCTTCGAGCACTCGCCCTGGGACTTCTGGACGGCGGCCTCGGCCGAGCAGCGCGACGCGCAGCTCGCGAGACAGCGGACCCTGACGGCCCAGCACCCGGGCTGGAGCTTCGGTCGCGACTGCTTCGTCGCCGAGCTCGCCGCGCTCGACGCGGACGAGCTGACCCTCGGCGACCGGTCGTACGTCGCCGCCGGCGCCTACCTGACCGGAACGCTCCGCATCGGGGCCGACTGCACGATCAACCCGAACGCCGTCGTGCGCGGCGACGTCGTCTTCGGCGACGGCGTGCGGATGGGCGCCCTCAGCTCGGTGCTCGGCTTCAACCACTCGATGGAGCCGGGGACGCCGGTGTTCCGTCAGCCGCTGTCGAGTCGCGGCATCCGCATCGGCGACGACGTCTGGATCGGTTCGCACGTCGTCGTCCTCGACGGCGTCACCGTCGGCGACGGCGCGGTGCTGGCCGCCGGCGCGGTCGTGACCAAGGACGTGGCCGCGGGCGCCGTCGTCGGCGGGAACCCGGCCCGGGTCCTCCGCTGGCGCACTCCCCCTACCGGCGACGGCGCGGCCGGTGCGGGCGGGGGCGCGCCGTCGCGGGACCTCGCGGCACGGGTCGCGGCATTCGCGGCGTCGGCGCGCGCCGATGCGCCGGCCCTCCTCGGACGCACCGTCGACGCCGGCAGCGGGCTCTTCGCCGACCGGCCCGGCGCCGCGCCGACCGTGCGCGCGCTGGGCGACGCGGTCGAGATCGCCGACCTGCTGCTCGCATCGGTGCCGCCCGGAGGCGACCGCGCCGAGCTCATCGTCACGATGCAGGGGTGGCAGGATGCCGCGACCGGCGTCGTGCGGCCGCTGCCGTCTCCCGGATCATCCGACGCGGCGGCCGCCGCGGGCTGGGACGATCCCGACGCGGCGTACCACGTGCTGACCACCGGCTACGCGCTCGACCTGCTCGGCGCGGGCTTCCGGCATCCCGTCGGGCTCGTCACGGCGGCTACGGCGAAATCCGTCATCGCCCGCCTCGACGCCCTGCCGTGGGACACCGACCCGTGGCACGCGGGCGCCGACGTCGATGCGCTCGGCACCGCGCTGCTGTGGGCGAAGCGGCGCGGCGACGCCCTCGCCCCCGGGGTCGAGGCGGCGCTGTTCGGATGGCTGCTCACGCACGCCGATCCGGGCACGGGCATGTGGGGCGCGGCATCGGCCGACGCCGGACTGCGACTGCTCGTGAACGGGTTCTACCGCGCCTCGCGCGGCACGCTCGCGCAGCACGGGCTGCCGGTCCCCTACCCGGAGGCCGTCGTCGACACGGTGCTCCGCCACGTGCGCGACGACCGCTGGTTCGCTCCCGACCGGCTCGACGCGTGCAACGTCCTCGACGTCGCGCACCCGCTGTGGCTGACGCGGGCGAGCGGCTACCGCGCCGACGAGGTCGGCGCCGTCGCGGCCGACCTGTTGGATCACGCCCTCGACGGCTGGCACGCCGGCGCCGGCATGGCATTCCGCCTCGCGGGCGACGATCCGGGGCTCCAGGGCACCGAGATGTGGCTCGCGATCGTCTGGTACCTGGCCGATCTGCTCGGCGTGGCCGACGGGCTCGGCTACCGGCCGCGCGGTGTCCACCGGCCCGAACCCGCTCCGATCCCGCGCCGCTCGGGTGGGTGAGTCAGGCGGCGCGGAGCGCCGCGGCCCACGCGTCGAGCAGTCCCGCGATCGCGCGACTGTGCGCCCACGGCAGCTCGCGCGCCTCGCACGCGTCCGTGTCGAGCAGCCGTGCGACGGCGTCGGCCTCGGCGGCGAAGGGGTGGACGACCGCGGTCGTGTGCTCCCGCGGTGTGCGCTCCGCCGTTCCCCCGCCGGACGCGTCGGCGCGGCGCACGAGGATCGTCGACGCCGACGCGCTGCGCGAGCCCCACGCGTCGGGCAGGTCGATCGTGCCGGCGGTGCCGACGATCTCGGCCGAGCGCGGCAGCGTCGAACGGATCGACGTCGAGAGGTGGGCCTCGAACCCCTCGGCTGCGACCACCGCCCGCGCGTCCTCGTCGACGCCGGTCGGTCCGATGCGTCCGTCCGCCTCGACGACCCGGAGCGCGGCCGGATCGACGCCCGCGGCGGCCGCGATCTGCACCGCGAGCGACAGCGGATAGCAGCCGACGTCGAGCAGCGCTCCCCCGGCGAGCTCCGGATCGAACAGGCGCCCGGCGCGCTCATCGGATGCGAAGCCGAAGGAGGCCGTCAGCCGGCGGGGCGCACCCACGGCTCCGGCGCCCACGAGCGCGTCGAGTTCACGCGCGAACGGCGAGAAGCGGTTCTTGTACGCCTCCACGAGCGGTCGGCCGGCGTCGGCCGCGACGGCGAGGAGCCGATCGGTCTCGGCCGCAGTGGGCGTGAGGGGCTTCTCGCAGAGCACCGCCTTCCCCGCGCGCAGCGCGGCCTCGGCGAGCGCCGCGTGGGCGGGGTGGACGGTGCCGATGTAGACGGCATCGACGTCGTCACGGCCGAGCACCGCGTCGTAGTGCCCCGCGAACGCCCCGTCGGTGTTTCCGGTGCTGTTACCGGGGGCGAAACGCTCCGCGAAGGCGCGGGCGCGCGCGGCATCCGAGCTCCCCACCGCAGCGAGGCGCCCGGTCCGCGACGCGGCGAGACCCTCGGCGAAGCTCTGCGCGATCTGCCCCGGGCCGAGAATCGCCCACCCCACTGTCTGCACCCGACCGACCGTACCAGCAGCTCCGAAAGGTCTTCATGAGCACCTTCGCCATCGGCGACACCGACTTCCTCCTCGACGGACGGCCGCACCGCGTCATCTCCGGTGCGCTGCACTACTTCCGGATCCACCCCGGCCACTGGGCCGACCGCATCCGCAAGGCCCGGCTGATGGGCCTCAACACGATCGAGACCTACGTCGCCTGGAACGCGCACGAGCCGGTGCGCGGCGAATGGGATGCGACCGGGGCGATCGACCTCGGCGCCTTCCTCGATCTCGTGGCCGCCGAGGGGATGCACGCGATCGTCCGGCCCGGACCCTACATCTGCGCCGAGTGGCACAACGGCGGCCTCCCGGTCTGGCTCACGAGCACGCCGGGCATCGCCCTCCGCCGCTCCGACGCCGCCTACCTCGAGGCGCTCGAGGTCTACCTCCGCCGCGTCTACGACATCGTCGCCCCGCGGCAGATCGATCGCGGCGGCAACGTCGTGCTCGTGCAGATCGAGAACGAGTACGGCGCCTACGGGTCGGATGCCGCCTACCTCGCCGAACTCGTCCGGATCACTCGCGACGCCGGCATCACCGTGCCGCTGACGACCGTCGACCAGCCCGAGCCCGGGATGCTCGCCGCCGGCACCCTGCCGGAGCTGCACACGACGGGTTCGTTCGGGTCGCGCGCGGCCGAGCGCCTCGAGACGCTGCGCCGCTTCCAGCCCACCGGACCGCTCATGTGCTCGGAGTTCTGGGACGGCTGGTTCGACTGGTGGGGCGGCGTCCACCACACCACCGATGCGATCACCGCGGCCGCGGAGCTCGACGCGCTGCTCGCGGCGGGCGCGTCCGTCAACATCTACATGGTGCACGGCGGGACGAACTTCGGACTGACCAACGGCGCGAACGACAAGGGCCGCTACCTGCCGATCACGACCTCCTACGACTACGACGCGCCGCTCGACGAGGCGGGCGATCCGACCGCGAAGTTCGAAGCGTTCCGCGAGGTCATCGCGCGGTACGCACCGGTGCCCGACGAGCGGCCGGCGGCTGCTGCGCCCGCGCCGGTGTTCGAGGTCGCGCTCGGGTCGGTGCCGGTCGGGTCGGCGCCGGGCGGATCGGCGCCGGGCGGATCGGCGCCGGGCGGCATCGGGTCCTCGGCCGAGGGTGCCGTGGGTACGGGCGCGGCGCCCTCGGCCGCGTCGCCGCAGCCGCCGACGTTCGAGGAGGTGGGTCACCTCGGCGCGCTGCTGCGCTACGAGACCGACCTGCCCGACGGGTTCGCCGGCGGCGAGCTGACGGTCGCGGAGGTGCGCGATCACGCCTGGGTCTCGGTCGACGGCGTGCGCGTGGGCGCGATGTCGCGCACGCGCCACGAGCGCTCGGTGCGGCTGCCCGCGGGGTCGCGCCTGAGCGTGCTCGTCGAGGAGCAGGGGCGCGTGAACTACGACGTGCGGTTGGGCGAGGCGAAGGGCCTGATCGGCCCTGTCGCGATCGACGGTCGGGAGCTGGGCGGCTGGCGGGCGACGCCGGTGGCGTTGGAGGCCGCGGCATCCGCTCCCGAGCTGACGGTGCGGACGGGGGAATTCGCGCTCGACCGGCCCGCGGACCTGTTCGTCGACACCGCCGGCTGGGGCAAGGGGTACGTCGTGGTGAACGACCTGCTGCTGGGGCGCTACTGGTCGAACGGGCCGCAGCGGACCCTGTACGTCCCCGGGCCCGCAACCCGCGCGGGCGGGAACCGCATCACGGTGATCGAGCTCGAGCAGCCCGCCCCCGCCGTCGCGCGCTTCGTCGAGGCGCCGCTGCTGGGCCCCCGCGAGGAGTGACCGCCGCTCACGGCCGCCTCCCGCGCACGCCGGTGTCGGCTCGCCCGGCGCCACCCCCGCACGAAGGTGTCAGCTCGCGCGCCTATCCAGCCGCGGAAAGCACCGATAGCGCCACCTTCACCGCCGGCCCCGCGCGAAGGTTTCAGCTCGCGCGGTCATCCAGCCGCGGAGCTCAGCGTGTGAGGGCGGACGACTCCGCGAGCGCGGTGCCGGCGGCGCGCAGCCAGCGCGCGGGCTCGGCGAGCGAGGCCTGCGGGCTGCCGGCGAGCCCGGTGAGCGATGCGGATGCCGCGAACGCCGAGACGTCGGCATCGCTCGCGATGCGTCCCGCCACCAGCGCGGCCGGCACACCGGCATCCCGAGCCGCGCCCGAGACGAACGAGGGAACCTTGCCCGCGGCGGACTGACCGTCGAAGGATCCCTCGCCGGTCACGACGGCATCGGCCCCCGCGATCGCGTCGGCCAGGCCGATGAGCGCGGCGACCTCGGGCGCTCCCGGCGTCAGCCGGGCGCCCCACAGCAGCAGGCCGAAGCCGGTGCCGCCGGCGGCCCCCGCGCCCGCCGACTCCGCCGCTGCGCGTGCTGCGAGGCCGGCCTCCGATGCCGCCCGCACGAGGCGCGCGAGGCCGGCATCGGCGCGTTCGACGCCTGCCTTGTCGAGCCCCTTCTGCGGCCCGAAGACCGCGGCCGCACCGGCGGCGCCGAGCAGCGGGTTCGACACGTCCGAGAGCACGACGGCGCCTCCGTCGGGCAAAGGTCGCACGCCGCTCAGATCGACGCTCACGACTTCCGAGAGCCCACGGGCTCCGGGCGCGATGTCCACGCCGGCGCCGTCGGTGACCCGCGCACCGAGGGCACGCAGCATCCCGACCCCGCCGTCGGTCGACGCGCTCGAGCCGATGCCGAGCACGAGACGTGACACACCGGCGTCCAACGCCGCCGCGATCGCCTGACCGAAGCCCGTCGTGTCGGCGTCGAGGCCGTGTCGGCGATCGCCGAGCAGCTCGATGCCCGAGGTCGAGGCCAGCTCGATCACGGCGGTGCCCGCGGGTGCGTCGCGCGTCGGCGGCAGCAGGAGCCAGGATGCCGCGACCTCGGCACCGTCCGGACCGGTCACCGTCACCGGCATCCGCTGCGAGCCGGGCACTGCCGCCGCGAAGGCGTCGACCGTCCCCTCGCCGCCGTCGGCCATCGGGCGCAGGTCGATGGTGTCCGCCGGCGCCGCCTCGGTCCAGCCGGCCGCGAGGGCTGCGGCGGCGTCGGCGGCCGAGATCGATCCCTTGAGGCTGTCGATCGCGACGACGATCCGACGGCTCACGCGCGCACCGGCGTGCTGTCGCGCAGCACGACCTCGAGTGCGAGGGATGCCGCATCCGCCCCGTCGCCGGAGTCGACACCGCCGTTCACCGTCTCGCGGAGCGCGCGGTAGCCGACCTCCTCGAGCGGGACGCGGACGGTCGTGAGGGTGGGGCTGACGTCGCGGCTGGTCGGGATGTCGTCGAATCCCGCGAGGGCGATGTCGCCGGCCGGCTCGCGGCCCGCCAGCCGCAGCGCCGTGAGCGCGCCGATCGCGACGACGTCGCTGATGCCGAAGACGACGGTGCCCGGTGCGATGCCGTCGGCCAGCGCCCGCGTCATCGACTCACCGCCCGCCTCTCGGCTGAAGCCGCCGCGATACACGCGGGGCTCGGCTCCGCCGCCCGAGGCGAAGCCCTCGGCGAAGCCGGCGAGACGGTCATCGCTCGTGACGACTCCCTCGGCGGCCGCGAGGACGATCGCGTCGCGATAGCCGCGCTCGGCGAGCGCCGCGCCGAGGGCCCGGGCGCCGCCGCGATTGTCGATCGTCACAGTCCGGACGCCCGGCGCACCGTCGCCGAGCGCGACGACGGTGCCGCCGGACGCGGCGATGAGGTCGAGCTCGTCGGCCAGCTCGGGGCCGATCTCGTTTGCCGTGCGGGATGCCGCGAGGATGAGTCCCCGCGGCCGCTGACCGCGGAGAGCGCGGACCAGCCGGAGCTCGCGCGCCGGGTCGCGCTCGGTGATCGCGACCGTGACGACGAGGCCCGCCTCGTCCGCGCCGCGCGCGACGCCCGAGGCGATCTTGCCGAAGTACGGGTCGGCGATGTCGGCCACCAGCAGCGCCACGATCGCGGACGTGCCGCGCGCCGTCGCCTGCGCCGAGAGGTTCGCGGTGTAGCCGAGGCGTTTCGCGGCGTGCTCGACCCGCTCCCGGTACGCCTCGGCGACCTTGCGCGTCGAGCCGTTCAGCACGCGCGACGCGGTCGCCAGCGACACTCCCGCCTCGCGCGCCACATCATGCAGCGTGGCCGACCCACGCGACGACAACCCCGTCTGTCCCACGACGCGAGTCTAGGCGGTGCGGGCGCCCGAGACCGCGAGGTGCGGCGAGACGGCCGCTCCGAACGACTCGGCCGTGCGGCGGACGACCTCCGCGTGATCGGTCGCCCAGATGTCGGCGTTGAACAGCTCGACCTCGATGTCGCGGTCGTAGCCGGTCTCGACGACGGCGCGCGTCAGCGACGCGAAATCGATGACGCCCTCGCCCGGGTAGTGCCGGCTGAGCAGCACGTCGGCGGGGAGCGGCGTCTTCCAGTCGCACACCTGGTAGGTCGCGATGCGGCGCTCGCGTCCGGCCCGCTCGATCGAGCTCAGCACGTCGGGATCCCAGAAGATGTGGAACGTGTCGACGGTCGCGCCGACGACCTCGGGCGCGAAGTCCGCCGCGATGTCGAGGGCCTGGCCGAGGGTCGAGACGACGCAGCGGTCGGACGCGAACATGGGATGCAGCGGCTCGATCGCCAGGGTGACCCCGGCGGCCTGCGCCTCGGGCGCCAGCTCGCCGATCGCGTCGCGCACGCGCTCCCGCGCGCCCACGATGTCGCGCGACCCGTCGACGAGGCCGCCCGCGACGAGCACGAGGATCGCCGTCGAGCCGGGCGCGCCGGCGGCCGCGAGGGCCGCGGTCTCCTCGATCGCGACGCGGTTGTCGTCGATCGAGGCGCGACGGGCGGGGCCCTCGGGCATCGTGAAGAAGCCGCCGCGGCAGTGCGTGGTGAACCGCAGTCCCGAGTCGGCGAGCATGGTGGCCGCCGTCGCCAGACCGACCTCCTGCACCGGCTCGCGCCAGAGACCGATGGCCGCCACGCCGGCGTCGGCCGTCACCCGCAGCGCGGTGGCGAGGTCGGCGTACTTGATGGTGGCCTGATTGATCGACAGGCGCGGGTCGACGCTCACGCGGTGACGCCGTTCAGACGGAGCATCGCGTGCCAGCGGTCTGCGGCGAGCTCGGGCTGCTCCAGCGCGCGGGAGGCGTTCGCCAGCTCGACGATGCGCGAGAGGTGCGGAAGGCTCCGCGCCGAGTGCAGGCCGCCGACCATCTGGAAGGCCGCCTGGTGGCCGTTCAGCCACGACAGGAACGCGACACCGGTCTTGTAGTAGAACGTCGGGGCGGCGAAGACCTGCCGGCTGAGCTCCTCGGTCGGCTCGAGGATCTCGAGGTACCGGTCGGCGTCGCCGGCATCCAGCGCCTGGATGGCCGCCGAGGCGACCGGGGTGATCGCGGCGAACGCGCCCAGCAGCGCGTCGGAATGCTGACGGCGCGATGCGGCGTCGCGCTCGGGCTGGCGCGCCTGCGGCACGTCGGCGCCGCCGATGAGCCCGACGTAGTTGAAGTCGTCGCCGGTGAACATGCGGACGCTCTCGGGCAGGCGCTCGCGCACCGAGACCTCCGAGGCGGCATCCAGCAGGCTCATCTTGACGCCCGCGACCTTGTCGGTGTTCTCGCCGATGACCTCGAGCAGAACCTCGGATGCCGCGCGCCAGTCGGTCGACCCGAAGTAGCCCTCGAGCGTGGGGTCGAACGCGGTGCCGAGCCAGTGCAGGACGACGGGCCCGGATGCCGCGCCGAGAACCTCGCGGTAGACGCGGCGGTAGTCCTCCGCCGTCTCGGCCGCCCGGGCCAGGTGGCGCGACGCCATGAGGACGGGACCGGCACCCTGCTCCTCCGTGAAGTGCAGCTGCTCCTTGTAGGCGTCCACGACCTCGTCGAGCGAGACGCGTTCGGCCTCGAGGTGATCGGTGTTGACGCCGACGACGACCGAGCCGCCCTCCTCGCGCGCAACCTCCGCCGAACGCGAGATCAGCTCGCGGGTGGCGGCGGCATCGAGCCCCATGTTCCGCTGCGCGGTGTCCATCGCGTCCGCGACGCCGAGGCCCCAGGAGTAGACCGCGCGGCGGAAGCCGAGGGTCGCGTCCCAGTCCACCTGCGCGGGCTGCCCGGGCGTGTTGTCGGCCGAGGTCACGGGCACGACGTGCGCCGCGGCGTAGGCCACACGGCTGCGCAGCGGCGCCGTCGGCTTCGCGAAGGCGGGTGCCTCCTGCAGCGGGGTGCGGGTCACGGCGCCATCGGCGCCGAGGAGGGTCAGCTCGGTCATCTCGGTGCTCCGATCGGGTCAGCGCAGGTCGAGCGAGGGCAGCGTGACCTTGCGGCCTTCGCGGCTCGACTGCAGACCGGCCTCGGCGAGCTGGACGCCGCGCGCGCCGGCGAGGAGGTCGAACTCGTACGGGGTGTCGGTGACGTAGGAGGCGAGGAACTCCTCCCACTGCTGACGGAACCCGTTCAGGAACACGTCGTTCGTGGGGACGTTCTGCCAGTCGGCGTCGTAGTCGTGGCCGTCTTCGAGGTCGGGGTTCCAGACCGGCTTCGGCGTGGCGTTGCGCGGCTGGATCTTCGCACCGAACAGACCCACGACGGCCGAGCCGTGCGTGCCGTCGACGTGGAACTCGACGAGCTCGTCGCGGTTGACGCGGACGGTCCACGAGGAGTTGATCTGGGCGACGATGTCGCCTTCGAGCTCGAACACGCCGTACGCGGCGTCCTCGGCGGTGGCGGTGTAGTGCTCGCCGTTCTCGTCCCAGCGGTCGGCGATGTGCACGGCCGCCTGGGCATAGACGCTCTTGACCTCGCCGAAGAGGTTCTCGAGCACGTAGTTCCAGTGCGGGAACATGTCGACGATGATGCCGCCGCCGTCCTCGGCCCGGTAGTTCCACGAAGGACGCTGCGCCGGCTGCCAGTCGCCCTCGAAGACCCAGTAGCCGAACTCGCCGCGCACCGAGAGGATGCGGCCGAAGAAGCCCGAGTCGATGAGGCGCTTGAGCTTCTGAAGGCCCGGCAGGTAGAGCTTGTCGTGCACGACGCCCGTCTTCACGCCCGCCTCGGCGGCGAGCTTCGCGAGCTCGAGCGCCTCCTCGACCGACTCGGCGGTCGGCTTCTCGGTGTAGATGGTCTTGCCGGCCGCGATGGCCTTCCGCAGCGCGGTGGCGCGCGCCTTCGTGACGAGGAAGTCGGCGTAGATCTCCCAGCGCGGGTCGGCGAGGGCCGCGTCGAGGTCGGTGGTGTAGTCCTCGATGCCGTGACGGGCGGCGAGCTCGGCGAGCTTCGCCTCGCTGCGGCCGACGAGCAGCGGCTTCACGGTGACCTTGGTCCCGTCGGCGAGCTCGATGCCGCCCTGGTCGCGGATCGCGAGGATCGAGCGCACCAGGTGCTGGCGGTAGCCCATGCGTCCGGAGACGCCGTTCATGATGATGCCGATCTCGCGGACCTGCGGGGCGGTCGCCGTGGCCGGCGCGGGGCTGAGGGTGGTCGTCTCTGACACGTGTTGTCCTTCTGTTCGTGCCTCCCACATCCGTGCGGGTAAGCGCTTTCCATACTGTAGGTCGCAGCGGCTCGCCAGCGCAACCGTCGATCGGCGAGAAGGGGCGAATCGGCCCGAATCGGCTGTGCGATTCCCGGCCGAGGCGCCGCCGTAGAGGTCAGGCCAGGCGCACGGCCGCCCACGAGATCGGCGGCAGCGAGAGCTGCAGCGAACCGTCGACCACCTGCGCGTCGGGCACCGGCACCACGCCCACGCGCTCCGGGTCCGCGAGCGTGTTGGCCGCGTAACGGTCGTCGTCGTGCAGCAGATGGGTCTCGACGATCCCGAGATCGCGACCGAAGGATGCCGCGACCGCCGCGACGTCGACGCGGAGGCTCTCGGCATCCGTCGTCGACCGGTTCACGACGAACAGCGTCACGCCATCGTCGTCGAGGGTCGCGACGGCGTTCACCGTGGCGACCTCGCCGAAGCGCTCGCTCGTGAACGTGCCCGACTCGACGGGCACCCGGATCGCGCGCTCCCCCGCGAGGCGCGAGGTCAGCGAGAACGGGAAGAAGGTCGTCTGACGCCAGGCGGGACCGCCGGGCTCGGTCATGATCGGCGCGATGACGTTGACGAGCTGCGCGAGCGACGCCGAGCGCACGCGGTCGCTGTGCTGGAGCAGCGTGATGAGCAGGTCGCCGAAGACGACCGCGTCCATCGCGTTGTACTGATCCTCGAGCAGGCGCGGCGCGACGGGCCAGCCCGGCTCGAGCGGCTTGTCGTCCTGCCCGCCCTCGTCGTTGTGGAGGTACCAGACGTTCCACTCGTCGAACGAGATCATGATGCGCTTGTCGCTCTTCTTCGTCGCAGCCACCGCATCGGCGATCGAGACGACCGAGGCGATGAAGCGCGACATGTCCACACCCGACGCGAGGAACTCCTGCGCATCGCCGAAACGCTCCTGGTAATAGGAGTGGCACGAGATGAAGTCGACGTCGTCGAACGTGTGCTCGAGGACCGTGCGCTCCCACGAGCCGAAGGTCGGCATGCCGCTGCTCGACGATCCGCAGACGACGAGCTCGATGCCGGGATCCAGCATCCGCATCGCCTTCGCGGTCTGCGATGCGAGCTTGCCGTAGTCGTCGGCGTTCCGATGCCCGACCTGCCAGGGACCGTCCATCTCGTTGCCGAGGCACCACATGCCCACCCCGAACGGAGCGGGGCGGCCGTTCGCCGCGCGCTGGCGCGTCCAGGTCGTGTCGGCATCGGCGTTGGCGTACTCGAGCAGGTCGAGCGCTTCGGCCGTGCCGCGGGTGCCGAGGTTCACGGCGAGCATGAGCTCGCTGCCGACGAGCTCGAGCCAGCGGGCGAACTCGTGCAGGCCGACCTCGTTCGTCTCGGTCGAGTGCCAGGCGAGGTCGAGGCGACGGGGGCGTTCGTCGCGGGGCCCGATGCCGTCCTCCCAGCGGTAGTTCGAGACGAAGTTGCCACCGGGGTAGCGGATGCTGGAGACCCCGAGCTCGCGGACGAGCTCGACGACGTCGGCGCGGAAGCCGTCGGCGTCGGCGGTCGGGTGCGCCGGCTCGTGGATGCCGTCGTAGATGTGGCGCCCCAGGTGCTCGACGAAGCCGCCGAAGATGCGGCGATCGATGTCGGAAACGGCGAGGCGGGGATCGAGGATCGCGGTGGCGTGGGACATGCGGCTCTCAGCGGGGATGGTGCGCCGCGCCGATACGGAGATCCAGCGGCGGCGGATGAACGGGAAATGCCGTCAGCGACGGCGGGGACGCGACGGGATCGAGACGACGGCCAGCACCGCGCAGCCGATGCCCGCCACGAACAGGGGCGGCAGCATCCACGTGACGACGACGACGAAGCCCGCCGCGGCGAGCAGGTAGAACGCGCCGGCGATGTCGCCGCGGACGGCCTCGGGGATGGCGCGGATCGCGCCGCGCCAGCCGAGGTCCGGACTCCACAGCGAGGCGGCGAAAAGGAGCGAGACGGCGACGGCCGCGAGCCCGACCCACCCGATCGCGCCGACGACCGGTCCGCCGGGGAGGAAGCCCGAGCGGGCGAGGTCGATGTCGATGAGGAGCACGACCGTCGCCACGGCGGCGGCGAGGCCGACGACGAGTCCGGGGAGCAGGGCCGCCCGCACGTCCTGCCAGAAGAACCGGACGCGCGAGTCGTCCGCGGCGATGTAGCGACGGAGGTGGCGCACGCCCGCCGCGAGCGCAGCCGGCAGGGTGAGGACGGGGAGCGAGACGAGGCTCACGAGGAGCCCCACGAGGAGGACCTCGCCGAAGAGCGCGAACGCTCCGGCGGCACCCGGGTTGCGCAGGCGCGGCGTATCGCCGAGCGTGGGCCCGCTGCCGTCGGCGTCGGCGCGCCGGGCGGCACGGGCCGCCCGACGCTCCGAACGCGGCGAGGTCATCGTCATCCCTTCAGACCCTGCGTCGCGACGCCGTTGACGAGGAAGCGCTGGAACACGATGAAGAAGATCAGGATCGGCAGCAGCGCCACGAACGAGGCGGTCACGGTCGCACCGTAGTCGCTCGTCGAGGTCTGGTCGTTGTAGAGACGCAGCGCGATCGGGAGCGGGTAGTTGTCGGGGCTCGTCAGGTAGATGAGCGGACCGAGGAAGTCGTTCCACGACCAGATGAAGGCGAAGATCGCGCAGGTGATGAGTGCGGGCCGCACCAGGGGCAGGATGATCGACCAGAAGACCCGGATGTGGCCGGCGCCGTCGATGCGGGCGGCCTCGTCCATGTCGCGCGGCATCTGACGCATGAACTGCACGAGCAGGAACACGAAGAACGCCTCGGTCGCGAGGAACTTCGGCAGCACGAGCGGCCAGAAGGTGTCGACCATGCCGAGCTGGTTGAAGAGCAGGTACTGCGGGATGATCACGACGTGGAACGGCAGCAGCAGCGTGCCGATCATCGCGGCGAAGAGGATGCCGAGCCCCTTGAACTGCACGCGGGCGAAGGCGTAGGCCGCCAGAGCCGACGAGAGCACCGTGCCGATGACCGCGAGGGCGGCCAGCACGAACGAGTTCCAGAAGAACTGCGCCATGGGGATGCCGGCGATGCCCTCGGCCACCCGCAGGTAGTTGTCGAACGTCGGGCTGTTCGGCAGGAGGCCGGCGTTCTGGCCGAACTCCGAGTTCGGCTTGAAGGTCGAGAACAGCAGCCACACGAGCGGGTACAGCACGACGATGGTGATGGCCAGCAGCACGACGAACCAGATGACCGTCTGCCAGGTCTTGCGCTTGACGCGAGGCCGGCGCGTCGGTGGCATCGGGGTCGTCTGCTGCAGGGCGAGGACCGGGGTGGACCCTCCGGGCGAGGTGGGGGCGGCGTTGGCGGTGCTCATCGGTTGTCTCCCGAGTAGTGGACCCAGTTCCTTTGCGTGCGGAACAGGATGGCGGCGATGATCGCGACGACGACCAGCAGCACCCAGGCGATCGCCGCGGCATAGCCGTACTGTCCGTCGGCGAAGCCGCGCTTGTAGAGGTACAGGGTGATGAAGTTCGTCATGCCCGCGGGGCCGCCGCTGCCGTTGGAGATGATGTACGCCGAGGCGAAGACCTGGAAGGCGCCGATGAGGCCGAGCAGCAGGTTGAAGAAGATGACCGGCGAGAGCATCGGCAGGGTCACCGCGCGGAATCGCTGGATCGCATTCGCGCCGTCCATCTCGGCCGCTTCGTAGAGCTCCTTGGGGACCTGCTTCAGGCCGGCGAGGAAGATGACCATCGTCGAGCCGAACTGCCACACCGACAGGATGATCATGGCGGGCAGGACCAGGCTGGGATTTCCCACCCAGGAGCCGATGTTGATCCCGACCGAGCTCAGGATGCTGTCGACCGGTCCGTCGCCGCCGAACATCGCGCGCCACACGATCGCCACCGAGACCGAGGCGCCGATGAGCGAGGGGGCGTAGAAGGCCGAGCGGAAGAAGGCCGCGCCGCGATCGCGGTAGTTGAGCAGCATCGCGACCGCGAGGGCGGCGGCGAGCATGATCGGGGTGCCCACCAGCACGTAGATGAGGGTGATGGTCGCGGACTGAATGAACTGCGGGTCCTGCGTGAACAGGCGGATGTAGTTGTCGAGGCCGATGAAGCGCGGGGCCTGGAAGATGTTGTACCGCGTGAACGAGAGGTACAGCGAGTAGACCATCGGGATGAGCGTCAGCCCGAAGAACCCGATCAGCCACGGGACGAGGAACCCGTACCCCGCGAGTGTCTCGCGCCGCTCGCGGCGACGCTGACCCGGCCGCTGGGCGATCTCGGGCCGGCGCTTGCGCAGGACGGAGCTGCGCGACTGCTCCTTGCCGGTGACGATGACTCTCGTCGCTGTCGTACTCACTGGTTCTCCGGATCGCTCGGGTGGCGGGGGTGGCTCGGGGCCCGGTCGCGCTGCGACCGAGCCCCGAGCGGGTGCTTACTGGTTGAGGGTGACGTCCATCTCGGTGAAGAAGCGGCTGACCGCCTCGTCGACCGTGATGGTGCCGAAGCCGAGCTCGGTGCCGAGCGTGCGGAACTGCTCCTCGATGGTGCCGTAGCCGACGATCGGGACCGGCGGGGCGTCGCCGAGGCGGTCCTCGATGGATGCCTCGTAGTCGGCGATCTGCTGGCTCAGCGGGTCGAGGTCGGCCGCCTCGAGAGCGGTCGAGGATGCCGGGAGCCCGCGGTTCGTGCCGAAGACCTCGCCCGACTTCGGCGAGTTGATGAGGTAGTTCACCAGCGTGGCCGCAGCCTCGGGGTGCTCGGTGTTCGCGGCGACCGCGTGGAGCATGGACGGCTTCAGGTACAGGTCCTTCGCGCCCTCCTCGGTGACCGGCGGGGCGACGAGACCGAGCGACGGGTAGGCCTCGCCCAGGTTGCCGAGGTAGCCGGCGCCGAAGTTGTCCCACGTCAGCTCGCTCGCGGTGAGCGCGCTGTCGAAGCCCGAGAGGGGCAGGTTCTCTTCGAGGCGCTGCTGGCCGATGACCGCTCCGCTGTCGCGGAGCTCTGCGCCGTCCTCCCAGAACTGCGCCAGGCGCTCCTCGTCGAAGCCGGGCTCGCCGTCCTCGCTGAAGAGGTACGAGCCCTCGGCGCGCAGCTGCAGCTCGAAGTTCTGGATACGGCCGGTGTAGTCCGTGCCTCCCCAGAACTGGCCGCCGGCACCCTCGGTGACGCTCGCGATCCAGTCGGAGTAGTCGTCCCAGCTGCCGCCGGCGAACTCCTCCACGCCCGCCTGCTCGAGGAGGACGGGGTTGGTGTACATGCCCCACGCGTTGGTCGAGGTCGGGATCGCGTAGGTCGTGTCCGCGACCTTGCCGATGTCGAGGATGTTCTGCGCGAGCGGCTCGGTCTCGATGATGCCGTCGAGATACGGGTCGAGGTCGAGCAGCAGGTTGTTCTCGGAGTACTGACGCAGGTACGAGTAGTCGAACTGCATGACGTCGGGCAGGTTGCCGCCCGCGGCCTCGGTCTGACGACGCTCCCAGAAGGCGGGGAAGTCGAGGAACGAGGAGTTGACCGTGATGTTCGGGTATTCCTCTTCGAACGCGGCGATCACCTCGTTGTAGAGGCCCGCGCGGACGTCGTTGCCCCAGAACGCGAGGTTCAGCGTGACCTCTTCGTTCGGGTCGAAGGTCGCGTCGCCGGCGGGGGTGTCGCCCCCCGCGCAGCCCGCCAGTGCCAGAGCGGCGCCGGTCGCGATGGCGACTCCGGCCAGTGCCCGCTTTCGGTTGAACATCGTTGTCCTCTCTGCCGAACGTCGTCGTGTCGGTAACCGCGAACGTTCGTTGTCCGTGTGTCCAGGTGCAGGCGCCCTCATGGGAAAGCGCTTGCCGGTCACGCTACTACGCGATGAAACGTTTCGCAAGAAGCTGACGCGAACCGATTCCGAGCCGTGACTCCCCGCTGAGCGACGGGGCTGTTACCGGTCTCAGTCTGCCACCCTCACCCCGCCCCGCCGTGCCCGTCGACGGACGCCCCGCGGCCCGGCTCGACCGCCGAGGAACGCGGCGCGGACGCGCCGCGGGCGAGTCCCGCCAGCTCTGGCCGGAGCCGGGGCGCCGTGTTGACACCCTTTCGACGAGGTGGCTACTGTGCCGGAAAACGCCTTCCCGGCAATGTCGCGGTCGAAGGCTCCGCCCGTCGACGAAGAGAGTGGCGATGAATGCTCCTGCCTCCGGCAGCACCTGGGCCCTGCGCCTGCACGCTGCCTGCGACTGGATCCTGTGGGCGATGACGCTCAACGTCCTGTGGCTCGTCTTCACGCTCGCGGGCGCCGTCGTGCTCGGCGCCGCGCCGGCGAGCGTCGCCGCCGCGCACGTGACGCGTCGTCGTCTTCGCGGGGAATCGTTCCCGGTCTGGCGCGAGTTCGCCGACACTTGGCGGCGGGAGTTCCGCGGGGCCCACATCGTCGTGACGCCGGCGCTGATCGTCGCGACGCTCCTCCTGCTGCAGAGCGTCGCCGCCGTGCGGCGAGACGCGTTCGGATCGCCCCTCGACGTGCTTCTGGTCACAGCGGCGGCGATCGCCACGATCGTCACGACGATCCTCGTGCCGCTCTACGTGCATTACGACCTGCCCCGGCGCGCCTATCTGCCGACGGCTTCGCGATGGATGCTGCGCAACCTCGCCCACGCGCTTCTGCTGGCCGCGGCGGCCACCCTCGTCGTGACGGCGAGCGCCGTCGTGCCCGGCCTCATCCCGTTCGTCTCCATCGGCGCCTGGCTCTCGATCAGCACGGCGCTGTGCGTCGCGTTCTTCGCCGCCAACGACCGCGCCGTGATCGAACGCCGTGAGAGCGGCTCCGCCGCGGGACGCCCCCACACCGCCGCCGACCCGCGGCCCGCGGCATCCCCGGCCCGCGCCCTCTGATCCCGAACCGCCGATGTCACCCCGACGAACGAAGGAGTTCATCATGCAACACCGCCCACGCCTCGCCGCGCTGGCCCTCGTGACGGCCGGAGCCGTCGCGCTCGCCGGCTGCTCGGCCGGCACCGACGACGCGGCATCCGACTCGTTGGACTCGCTGTCGATGATGGTGCCGTATCTCGTGACGAACGCCCCGAGTGCCGACAACGAGATCCAGCAGAAGCTCGAGGAGATCGCCGGCGTCGGACTCGACATCAACTGGGTGCCCAACTCCTCTTACGGCGACAAGACGAACATCACGCTGGCCGGCGACGACGTTCCGCACGTGATGGTGATCCAGGGCAAGGATCCCGGCTTCGTCCGGAACGCCGAGGCGGGCGCCTTCTGGGACCTGACCGACTACCTCGACGACTATCCGAACCTGTCCACGACCTTCCCCGAGGTCCAGCGGGCCGCGAGCGTGAACGGCAAGGTCTACGGCATCTTCCGCGCCCGCGACGTCATGCGGGCCTCGGTCATCATCCGCAAGGACTGGCTCGAGAACCTGGGGCTGGAGGCCCCCGAGACCACCGAGGACCTCTACGCGGTCGCGAAGGCGTTCACCGAGCAGGACCCCGACGGCAACGGCGCCGACGACACCTACGGGCTCATCATCCCGAAGTGGCCCGGCGCGATCGGTACGAGCAGCCCCTACGACGTGATCGAGACCTGGTACGGCGCCGGCAACCGCTGGACCGAGCGCGGCGGCGAGCTCGTGCCGAACTTCACCACCGACGAGTGGCTCGACGCGGTCGACTACGAGAAGCGGCTCGTCGACGAGGGACTCGTGAACCCCGACTACGCCACGTTCGACTCGGCGAACTGGAACGAGCCCTTCCTCAACGGCAAGGGCGGCATCATCATCGACGTCCACTCCCGCGCGGGCGTCCTGGTCAGCCTGTTCAAGGAGTCCGACCCCGAGGGGTTCGCGAACTACGTCGACATCACCGGCAACCTCGTCGGTCCCGACGGCGAGCTCCACGCGCACCCCACCACCGGGTACAGCGGCTTCCTCGCTATCCCCAAGGCCCAGGTGCGCACCGAGGAGCAGCTGCGGACCGTCCTCGAGGTGCTCGACAAGCTGAACTCGGCCGAGGCGGGTCCGGTGCTCAACAACGGCATCGAGGGCGTCACCTACACGCTCGACGGCGATCTCGCCGTCCCCGTCGACGACGCCCCGCAGACGCTGAAGGATGCCGTCCTCAGCTACTCGCAGCTCGGTATGAATGTCACGGGCTTCCAGGGCTACCAGCCCAAGCAGGCGAGCGAGTTCGAGCAGGAGCTGTACGACAAGCGCCGCGCGATCGAGGCATCCGACCTCGAGTCGGCCGTCTACGACCCCGCGGCGGCCTTCGTCTCCCCCACCTACATCTCGCAGGGAGCGCAGCTCGACACGATCGTCTCGGATGCGCGCATCCAGTACATCGCCGGCCAGATCGATCGCGCCGGGCTGACGTCGGCGATCGATCGCTGGCGCTCGAGCGGCGGCGACACGATCATCACCGAGATCAACGAGCTGGCCGCCCAGGCGGACTGATGCCCGGGGGCGGGTGCTTCCGGCATCCGCCCCCGCCGTCGCGGAACAGGATCAATCATGGCTGTACTCGATCGGACGGTCGCCGCCACCGAGGCGCTCGTCGTGCCCCCGCGCAGACGCCGCAGAGGCGTGCGCGTCCACGTCACCCAGTTCAAGTGGCTGTACCTGCTGCTGCTGCCGGGCATCATCTACTTCGCGCTGTTCCGCTACGGCCCGATGTACGGCGCGATCATCGCGTTCAAGGACTACGTCCCCTTCCTCGGGATCGCCGACAGCCCGTGGGTCGGCACGGAGCACTTCGCGAGCTTCTTCGCGAGTCCCGACTTCCCGCGCCTGCTGGCGAACACGCTGATCCTGGCGCTGCTCAGCCTGGTGATCGCGTTCCCCCTGACGATCGTCGTCGCGCTGCTCCTGAACGAGCTGCGCATCAACCTCGTCAAGCGTTCCGTGCAGACCCTGATCTACGTGCCCCACTTCCTGTCGTGGACGGTCGTGGCCTCGCTGACGTACCTGCTGTTCGCCCTCGACATCGGTCCGCTGTTCCAGGCGATCAACGGCGTCCTCGGCACCGACATCAACTTCCTCACCGACCCGGCGTGGTTCCGGCCGATCATCGTGCTGCAGGACATCTGGAAGAACACCGGATGGGGCACGATCATCTTCCTCGCCGCCCTCGCCAGCGTCGATCAGGAGCAGTACGAGGCGGCGATCATCGACGGCGCCGGACGGTTCCAGCGGGTGTGGCACATCACGCTCCCCTCGATCATGCCGACCGTGGTGGTGATGCTCGTGCTGCAGATGGGTCAGGTGCTGAACACCGGATTCGAGCAGATCTACCTGATGACGAACTCGCTCAACCGGCAGGTCGCCGACGTGTTCGACACCTACGTGTACTTCATGGGCATCACGCAGGGCAGCTACAGCTACAGCACCGCGGTGGGCCTGTTCAAAGCGCTCGTCGGCGTCGTTCTGATCTTCGGAGCGAACTGGCTCGCGCGCCGCTTCAACCAGACGGGGATCTTCTGATGGCTCGCGAGAAGTACCGCTTCAACACCCCCGGCGGCCGCGTGTTCGACGTCGTCAACGTCGTCATGCTCACGGCGCTCGGCCTCCTGGCGCTCCTGCCGTTCGTCTACGTCACGGCGGGCTCGTTCGCGACGGAGTCCGAACTCGCCACGCGGGCGTTCTTCGTCTGGCCCGAGACCTTCAGCCTCCGCGCCTACGAGGCGATCCTCACGAGCCCCGCGTTCCTGCGCGCGATGATCACGACGATCTGCGTCACCGCGGTCGGCACGGTCGTCCAGCTCATGCTCACGGCCTCGATGGCCTATCCGCTCTCCAAGAGCAACCTGCCCGGGCGACGCCTGATGCTCTCGCTCGTCGTGTTCACGATGGTGTTCTCGGGCGGCATGATCCCGACGTTCCTCATGGTGAAGGACCTCGGGCTGCTGAACACGTACTGGGCGCTGATCCTGCCGCTCGCGATCAACCCGTTCAGCCTCATCATCATCAAGAACTTCTTCCAGCAGCTCCCCGCCGAGCTCGAGGAGTCGGCGAAGATCGACGGGGCGAACGAGCTGCAGACGCTGTGGAGCGTCATCCTCCCCCTGTCCAAGCCCGTACTGGCGACCTTCGCCCTCTTCTACGCCGTGGGCATCTGGAACGACTTCATGTCGCCGCTGCTGTATCTGAACGACAACTCGATGTGGACGCTTCAGATGTTCCTGCGCCAGGTGACGGTCGCGACCGACCTCTCGATCGTCGAGGCCGACCCGAGCCAGCTGCCTCCCGCCCAGGGCATCAAGTTCGCCGTCATCGTCGTCGCCACGCTGCCGATCCTGCTGTTCTACCCCTTCCTGCAGAAGCACTTCGCGAAGGGGATGCTGATCGGTTCGGTCAAGGGATGAGCCGGCTGCTCTACCGCAACCCGCTGCGCTCACCGGCGGATCTGGCCGACTGGATCGGCGAGGGACCCGTCGCGGTGGCCGAGACGCCGACGGGGGTCGAGCTCTCGTCATCGGGGGGCGACGACGACGGCCACTGGACGCTGTGGTGCCCCGAGGAGTTCGGCGACGGCATCCAAATCTCGTGGGACTTCACCCCCGTCGCCGAACCGGGTCTCGCGATGATCTTCTTCGGCGCGACCACCGTCGACGGCGCGAGCATCTTCGACGCCGATGCGGCCCCGCGGACCGGGGCCTACCCGGAGTACCACTCGGGCGATCTGCGCGCCCTGCACGTGTCGTACTTCCGCCGCCGGTGGCCGGACGAACGCGCCCTCCACACCTGCAACCTGCGGAAGGCCCCCGGGTTCCATCTCGTGGCCCAGGGCGCCGACCCCCTTCCCTCGGTCGGCGACGTCGCCGAGCCGTACCGGGTCGAGGTGCATAAGGACGGCTCGCACGTCGAGTTCGCCGTCGACGGACTGACCCTCTTCGCGGCGACCGACCCCGCCGACACCGGACACCCCGTCGGCGGCGGCCGGATCGGCTTCCGCCAGATGGCGCCGCTCACCGCCCGCTACAGCAACCTGGAGGTTCGGACGCTGTGACCACGCCCGACGCCCGACCAACCGTTCCGCTCCGCTGGCTCGACGACGTCGCGCCGTCGCGTCTGCCCGGCGGCGTCACGTGGGGCTCGCCGCTGCCGCGCGGCCGCGTCGCCTCGACGGATGCGCTGCGCCTGAGCGAGGTCGGCGGTGGTCTCGTCGCCGCCCAGTTCTGGCCGCTCGCGACCTGGCCGGACGGCAGCCTGAAATGGGTGGGTGCCGCCCTCGGCGCCACCGACCGGCCCGGCGACTACGAGATCGTCGTCGACGACTCCGCCGCTCCCGCGAATCCGATCCGGGTCGACGTCCGACGCGGCGCCGCCGAGCTGACCCTCGACACCGGTCCGCTCCAGATCGAGTTCGATCTCCCGGGAGCGCCGGGCGACGGCGCAGCGGTCATCCGACGGATGCGGCGGGGCGACGCGGTCGTGGCCGAGCACATCCACCTGGTGAGCCTCGTCCAGCACGAGTGGGCCGACGACGGCGAGACCGCGCCGCGGCATCGCTACCGATCGCGCGTCCGCGCGGTCGAGGTCGAGCAGGAGGGCCCCGTGCGCGCGGTGGTGCGCGTCGAGGGCGTGCACCGGCAGACGGCTGGCGACCGGGAGTGGCTCCCCTTCACCGTCCGCGTGGTCGCCACGGCCGGATCCGATCGCCTCCGCCTGGTTCACAGCGTGGTGTGGGACGGCCGAGCCGAGCGCGACTTCCTGGCGGGGCTGGGCCTGCGGGCCGAGGTGCCCCTGCGCGCCCCGTTGCACGACCGCCACGTCCGCGTCGCGGGCGCGGACGGCGGCATCTTCGCCGAAGCGGTCCGGGGAGTGACGGGGCTGCGGCGGGATCCGGGGCACGAGGTGCGCGCGGCCCAGATCGCGGGCCGCGCGACCCCACCGCTCGACACCTGGGACCCCGCCGTCGCCGACCGGCTCCACCTCGTTCCGGCGTGGGCCGACCTGACCCTGACCCAGCTGAGCGCGGACGGCTTCGCGATCCGCAAGCGCACGGCCCCCGGTCATGCCTGGATCGACGCGGGCGCCGGCACGCGGGCCGACGGCTTGGTCTCACTCACCGACACGGGCGGCGGATACGGCGTCGGCGTGCGCTCGTTCTGGCAGTCGCACCCCGGCCAGCTCGACGTGCGGGGAGCCACGGGCGACCGCGCGACGGTCACCGCCTGGCTGCACTCGCCCGAGGCGCCGCCGATGGACATGCGGTTCTACCACGACGGCCTCGGGCAGGACGACTACGCCAGCCAGCTCGACGCGCTCGAGATCACCTACGAGGATTACGAGCCGGGATTCGGCGACGCTCACGGCGTCGCCCGCACCCACGAGCTCACCCTGTTCGGCTACGGCGCCACGCCCGCGACCGCGGATCTCGCCGACGACGTCGTCCAGCTGCAGCGACCGCCGCTGCTGCAGCCGACTCCCGCGCACCTGCACGGGGCCGGCGTCTTCGGCGACTGGGCGCCGGTCGACCGATCGACCCCGGCACGCGCCGAGATCGAGGACAGCCTCGACTTCCTGCTCGAGCACTACCTCGGACAGGTCGACCAGCGGCGGTGGTACGGCTTCTGGAACTACGGCGACGTCATGCACGCGTACGATCTCGACCGTCACGTGTGGCGCTACGACGTCGGCGGCTACGCCTGGGACAACAGCGAGCTCTCCCCCGACCTCTGGCTCTGGTACTCCTACCTGCGTACGGGCCGAGCCGACGTCTTCCGCTTCGCCGAGGCGATGACCCGGCACACCGGCGAGGTCGACGTCTACCATCTCGGACGCTGGGCGGGACTGGGGTCACGGCACAACGTCCAGCACTGGGGATGCAGCGCCAAGCAGCTGCGCATCAGCAGTCCGATCTACCGACGCATCTTCCACTACCTGACCGCGGACGAGCGCGTCGGCGACCTGCTCCGCGAGCTGCGTCACAGCGACGAGCGGTTCCTCGACACCGACCCGACGCGGAAGGTCCGACCCGATGCCGCGACCTACCGACCGGATCGCGGCGCGCTCGCCGTCGGGCTCGGCACCGACTGGGGCGCGCTCGCCGCGACCTGGCTGACCGATTGGGAGCGCACGGGCGATGCCTGGTCGCGCGATCGCCTGCTCGGCACGATGGCCGACATCGGCGCGCTGCCGCACGGGTTCCTGACGGGCGAGGCGCTCTACGACCTCGACACCGGCCGCTTCGACACGAGGCGGGATCGCGTCGCGGTGTCGCACCTGAGCGCGGTCTTCGGTCTCGTGGAGGTGTGCAGCGAGCTCATCGATCTGGTCGAGGTGCCCGGCTTCGCGTCGGCGTGGGAGCAGTACTGCCGCCTCTACCTCGCGACGGCCGCCGAGCAGGAGGCGGCCGTCGGCCGGCCGCTCACCGGCATCCACCTCGAGCAGGCGCACAGCCGTCTGGCGGCGCACGCCGCAGCGCGCACCGGCGACGCCTCGCTCGCGGCCCTGGCCTGGCAGGCGTTCGAGGGCATGGGCGAATGGCTCCTGCACCGGCGCGACCTCCGCCGCACCCGGGTGCTTCCCCCGCACGTGCTGAACCCGGTCGACGAGGTTCCCTCGATCTCGACGAACGACGCGGCGCAGTACGGTCTGGCCGCGATCCAGAACCTCGCTCTGATCGGTCACCTGCTCCCGAGGGGCGGCGACGAGGACGAACCCGTTTGATGAGCGGCCGCGCTCAGCCCCCGGCGTCGGGCTCGCACACGAGCACGCCGTCGACGACCCGCAGCTCCGCGCGGTAGACAGCGCAGCGGCGGGCGTCGACGTCGTCGGTGTCCGCGCCGTCGCCGCCGGCGTCCGGGGTCGTCGACGGCTGGGCGAAGAAGTAGTACCAGAGCCGCTCGCCGTCGCGGACCGGGGCGCCGTGGTGGCCGAAGCCCGTGCCCGGCACCGTTCCGGCGCCGAGGACGACGGCATCCGCATCGCCCTGGCGTTCCCATGTCAGCGCGTCGTCCGAGCGGTGGACGCCCATTCCGCGCCACTCGTCGACGATGAGCCACCACCGCCCGTCGAGCTCGAACGCGGACGGCCCCTCGTGCGGGCGACCGCCGAGAGCGAAGCCCTCGAGCTCCCAGGCGGACAGATCGTCGGATGCCGCCACCATCGTCACCGAGTCGGCCGCCTCATCCTTGTACCAGAGGCGCCAGCGCCCGTCGGGCGTCCGCGCCACGGCGGCGTCGATGACGCGGTCGCTCGAGAGGGCGAGCGGTGCGCGGCGCTCCCAGACCTCGAGGTCGTGCGAGGTGTAGGCGACGATCGTCCGCGCGAATCCTGGCCACCGGTCGGGAACCCCGTCGATCTCGGTGAGGAACATCCACCAGAGGTCGCCGTCCCAGACGACCTCGGGCGCCCAGTGGGTGCGGTCGACCTCGGCGGGCGGCGCGCCCGGTGCGAGGCGGAGCCCCGCGGCATCCGGCTCGAGAGTGCCCACGTACGACCACGAGACGCCGTCGTCCGAGCGCGCGACGCCGATGCGGCTGCCGTGCACCCACGCGACGCCCGGGCCGGGGTCGGGATGGATCGCGCGCCGCTGCGTGTAGAACATCCACCAGCCGCCGCTCGCATCGCTGACGACGACGGGATCGGTCGCGCCGTCGTAGACCGGATCGCGGTAGAGCTCGCGCGGGAGGGCCGGCGCCGAGGTCATGGGGTTCCGCCTCGGAGATCGGTCACCGGGCTCGCGAAGCTCCGGCGGTGGGTGGGATGCTGCGCCAGCTCGCCCGGGGTCACGACCGCGCCGTCGGCGGCCGCCGAGGCGTACATCGCCGCGACGAGCTCGAGCGAGCGGGCGGGCGCATCGGCGGTGTCGGGAAGCGCGGCGTCGGCGAGGATCGCGTCGAAGACGTCGCGCAGCAGCGGCGCATGGTCACTGCGCTCCTCCGCCTCGGGGAGCGTCCAGCCCGCGGCCTCGCCCTCGAACCCCGGCGCCGGTGTGATCCGCCAGTTCTCGTGACCGTGCCCGTAGAGGTGGTCGACCGTGACCGTCGCCTTCTGCGTGTCGATGCGGATCGAGCTCGTCTCCCGCGGCGAGACCGCGCTCGTCACGACCTGCGCGATGACGCCCGAGGCGAAGCGGATCGTCGCCGTCGAGGCGTCCTCGGTCCGGGTCTCGCGATCGAGGCGCCACATCCGCGCCTCGACGCTGTGCCAGTCGCCGAGCAGGTGCGCGAGCAGGTCGAGCTGGTGGATGCCGTGGCCGAGCGTCGTCCCGCCGCCCTCGGTCTCCCACGCGCCTCGCCACGGCACGGCGAAGTAGTCCGCGTCGCGGAACCACAGCGTCTGGCAGGTCGCGATGAGAGGGCGCCCGAGCGCGCCGGAGACGAGCAGCCGCTTCACGTGCGCGGCGGCCGTGCCGGTGCGCTGCTGGAAGACGACCGCGAGGCGCCGGCCCGCGGCATCCGCCGCCGCCCGCATCTCGTCGAGCTCGTCCAGCGACGGGGCCGGGGGCTTCTCGACGACGACGTGCGCTCCCGCGGCGAGCGCGGCCACCGCCTGCTCGCGGTGCACCCCGGGCGGGGTGCAGATGAGCACGACGTCAGGCTGCTCGTCGGCCAGCAGCGCGTCGAGGCTCTCGTGCACCCGCGGCGAGCCGTGCCGCTCGGCGAACGCGCGCGCGGCGGCGGGGTCGAGGTCGGTCACGGCGACGAGCTCGGCGCGCGGGTGCGCCGCGACCGCCCGGGCGTGATGCCCGGCGACGGCGCCCGTGCCGACGAGCGCGCAGCGGAGCGTGGTGGTCATGGTGTCTCCTCGGTTCTGTCGACTCGCCGGAAAGTGCGGGTGTCGGGCCCCCGGCATCCGCGATTCGCGGCGACTCGACCGAGGGCGCGGGGGCGGGGGCGGGGGGCGGGGGGAATCACGCGAGGCCGGACTGGGTCGCGTGCAGGTGGGCGTAGCGGCCGGCGGCGGCCAGCAGGTCGTCGTGGCTCCCCTGCTCGACGATACGGCCGCGCTCGAGCACGACGATGCGGTCGGCCTGGCGGATGGTCGAGAGACGGTGCGCCACGACGAGGGTCGTGCGCCCCGCCATGAGACGCCCGAGGGCCTCCTTCACGAGCTCCTCGGACTCCGGATCGAGTGCCGAGGTCGCCTCGTCGAGCAGCAGGATGCGCGGATCGCGCACCAGCGCCCGGGCGATCGCGAGACGCTGACGCTGACCGCCCGAGAGCCGAGCGCCGCGTTCGCCCACGACGGTGTCCCAGCCCTGCGGCTGGTCCTGCACGAACTGCCACGCGTTGGCATCGCGCAGGGCCTGCTCGATGCGCGCGTCCGGCACGTCCTCGAGGCCGTACGCGACGTTCTCCCGGATCGTCCCCTCGAACAGCACCGACTCCTGGGGCACGACCGACACGGCACGGCGCACGGTGCGGAGGTCGAGCTCCTGCACGTCGGCGCCGTCGATCGTCAACCGGCCGGACGTGGGCCGCACGAACCCGAGCACGAGGTTCAGCAGCGTCGACTTGCCCGAGCCCGACGAACCCACGAAGGCGTAAGTGCGCCCCGTCGGGATGTGCAGGTCGATCTCGTGGAGCGCGTCCTCCTCCGCCCCGTCGTAGCGGTGGCTGGCGGCATCCAGACGGATGTCGCCGACGACCGCGTCGACGCGACGCTTGCCCTCGTTCTGCTCGAGGTCGGGCTCCTGCAGCACCTCGGCGATCGAGCGGACCGACTCCAGACCGCGGGCACCGACCGGGATGAGCATCAGCAGCTGCGTGAGCCCCTGGGTGAGCAGCGTGAAGTAGGTCGAGAGCAGGACGACCTCGCCCGGCGAGATCGGAAGGATGCCGGTGAGCGAGAAGACCGCGGCCAGCACGAGGCAGCCGACACCCAGCAGCTGCATCGCGACCCATGAGATCGAGGCGACGTGGCCGTTGAGCATGTCGAGGTGCAGACCCGCCCGGCGCACCCCCTCGGCGCCGGTCGTCACACGCGTGACAGCGGTCTGCTCGAGACCGTGCGCACGGGTGACGGGGATGAGCGACGCCATCTCGCCCACGCGCGCCGAGAGCACCTCGACCTCGCGGCGGAAGATCTCGTTGCGCTGACGCGAGCGGTTGCGCATCCCGTAGCGGATGCCGATGGCGATCGGCACCGCGAGGGCGTACACCGGCAGGAACTGCGGCACGGCGACCGCCGTCATCGACAGGGCGCCGAGCATGACCATCGTGGCCGACAGCAGCGGGTGCGTCACCTGCTGGAGCATGAGCTCGACGTTCTCGACGTCGCGGACGACCTTCGTCTGCACGATGGAGGAGCTCACCCGCGAGTGGTAGCCGATCGAGAGGCTCTGCAGGCGCGCGGCGAGCGCGTTCCGCAGGTCGGCGCCGGTGTCGCGCACGACGGTCATGAAGCTGCGCGTGTAGAGGATGTGGTTCGGGTAGTTCTGCAGGAGCAGCGCTGCGGCAAGCGCGAACCAGCCCAGGACGGCCGCGACCTCTCCCCCGCCGGCGACGATGTCGATGATCGCCGCGGTGATGACCGGGAGGAACCACAGCGGGATCTCCTTCATCGCGAACGCGAGCACGGCCACCGTCATGCGCCCCGGCCGTCGGGCGAGCAGCCGGAGGACGGATCGGGTCGGGTGAGCGCCGTCGATCAGGTCCGCGGGCTGGGAAAGCGGTTTCCGTGCCACGCCTCCCATGGTAGCCCGATCCCCCTTCCCCGGCACCGGCCCGGTCGATATCCGTCAGCCGCCAGCGACTCGGTCGGCTCGCCACGAATCGCGGATGCCCGAGTCGGCGCATCCGCTATATGCGGCGAGTCGACGGGGAGGCGGGGGAGTTCTCGCGAGGGAAAGCGCTTACTGACAGAATGGGACGAGGCCGAAGGAGGCTCCCGTGACTCACCCCATCACCACCATCGCTCTCGTCGGGGTGCACGGCTACGGCGCCGTCCACCTGGCGAACCTGCGCCGACTCGGCGACCGGGTGAGGCTGATCGCGGTCGCCGACCCGGTGCCGCCCGCCGCGGGCGAGCTGCCCGATCGCACGCGCGTCTTCGGCGATCTGACCGGCCTCCTCGCAGCCGCCGACCGCGGCGACATCGACCGCATCGACGTGGTGATCGTCGCGACGCCCCTGCACACGCACGCCGCCCTCGCGGCGACGGTCCTCGCACGCGGGATCGACCTCTACCTCGAGAAGCCCCCGGTCGTGTCGTCGTCCGATTTCGCCGCACTGTCGGATGCCGCGGCCGCATCGGGCGCGCGCGTTCAGGTCGGCTTCCAGAGCCTCGGCTCGCTCGCGCTGCCGGCGCTGGCGGCCGACCGCTTCGACATCGGCGCGATCCAGGCGGTCGGGGCGGTCGGGCTCTGGGCCCGGGACGCGGCCTACTGGAAGCGGAGCCGGTGGGCCGGGCGGCGCGAGCTCGACGGCGTCGCGGTCGTCGACGGCGTCGTGACGAACCCGCTCGCGCACGCGACGGCGACGGCGCTCGCCATCGCGGGTGCGACCGGGGCCCGCGACGTCACCCAGGTGACGACGGACCTGTACCGCGCGAACGAGATCGAGGGCGACGACACGAGCCTGGTGCGCGTGTCGACGACCGCCGGCATCCGGGTCACGTCCGGCCTGACCCTCTGCGCCCCCGAACAGGTGGAGCCGTGGGTGGTGGTGCGCGGCACCCGCGGAGCCGCACGCTTCTTCTACACGGCGGACGTCGTCGAGGCGGGCGGGGTCCGCGAGGACTTCGGGCGCGTCGATCTGCTCGAGAACCTGCTCGATCACCGCGACGTCGGCACGCCGCTCCTGGCGCCGCTCGCCGCGACCGGCGCATTCGTGCGGGTCGCCGACGCCGTGCGGCGGACGACGCCGCATCCGATCGATCCGGAGCACCTGTCGTTCGTGGGCGAGGGGGACGCGCGGCGACCCGTCGTCGCGGGGATCGTCGAGGGGATCGAGCGCGCCGTCGACGCGGCGGCCACCTTCGCCGAGCTCCACCTGCCGTTCGCGGCCGCCGACTCGGGACGCGTACTCGCGACCCTCCGCGGCAGGGCGGACGGCGGCGCGATCGCGGCGCTGCGCGACGGTGCGGGCACCGCGGCATCCTCGAGCCCGCGCCCCTACCTGCATCCGATCACGACCCCCGGCGGCGTCGTGGTGAGCGACCACCACCCGATCGACCACGACTGGCACCTGGGGCTCAGCGTGACGCTGCAGGATGTCGACGGCGCCAACTTCTGGGGCGGTCGCACCTACACGCCCGGTCGCGACTACATCTGGCGCGGCGATCAGGGCCGCATCGAGACGGCGTCGCTCACCGCCTCCGACTCCACCGTCGACGCCGTGCTGCGCTGGGTCGGACCGGACGGCGCCCCCGTGCTCGCCGAGGAGCGGACGATGAACGTCACGGCCTCGGACGACCGGCACGCCACCGTCGACCTGACCTTCACGCTCGCTCCCGCGGGCGAGCGGACGGTGTCGCTCGGCAGCCCCGGCAGCAACGGCCGGGTCGGCGGCGGCTACGGCGGACTCAGCTGGCGGCTTCCCGCCTGTTCCGATGTCGACGTGCGCACGGCGGACGCGCGCGGAGAGGACGGCGTGCACGGCACCGCGTCCGGCTGGCTCGCGTGGTCGGGGGTGTTCTCGGGCGCGGAGGCGACCGTCGGTCTCGCCCCGCTCGACGAGGCGTCGCGCCGCGATCCGTGGTTCGTGCGGGTCGCCGGCTATCCGGGGATCGGCGCCTCCCTCGCGTGGGCCGCCCCGGTCGAGACGAGCGCCGCCGAGCCGGTGCGCCGGAGCTACCGCCTGCTCGTCGCCGACGGGCGGCTGGCCGACGACGACGTGGTCCGGATGCTGCGCGTCTGACCCGCGCCCGCAGGTTCGCCGCGCCGGACCCAGCCCGCCAGCCCCAGCCCCTCCTCCCGCGCCACCGCGGCCGAGCCCACCCGAGAACACCGAACCCACCCGTCGGCGCGCGTGCGCTGAGGGTGGGTTCGGTGTTGCGGGGTGGGCTCGGCAGCAGAGGATGCCGCGAGCGCCACCGGGCGGCCCGGGCTACTTGATGCCGGTCGTCGCGATGCCCCGGATGAGGAAGCGCTGGCCGAACAGGAACGCCAGGAACACCGGCACGAGCGAGACGACCGACATCGCGAACATGCCGCCGAAGTTCGACGCGCCCTGGGCCGACATGAACTGACGCAGCGCGAGCGGCACCGTGAACAGGTCGGGGTTGCTCAGGTAGATGAGGGCTCCGAAGAAGTCGTTCCACACCCAGACGAACGTGAAGATCGCGGTCGTCGCGAGCGCGGGGGTCATCATCGGCAGCAGGATCTGCAGGAAGATCCGCGCGTGGCCGGCGCCGTCGATGCGCGCCGCCTCGTCCAGCTCCTTCGGGATGCCGCGGATGAACTGCACCATCAGGAAGATGAAGAACGCGTCGGTCGCCAGGGCCTTCGGCAGGATCAGCGGCCAGAAGGTGTTCACGAGGCCCAGCTGGCTGAACATGATGTACTGCGGCACGATCACGATGTGCACCGGCAGCATGATCGTCACCAGCATGATCGCGAACGCGGTGCGCTTGAACGTGAAGTTCAGCCGCGCGAAGGCGTAGGCGGCCATCGCGCAGGAGATCAGGTTGCCGATGATCGATCCGGCCACGATGACGAGCGAGTTGAAGAGATACGTCCCGAACGACGGCGACAGCGCGTTCCACCCGTCGATGTAGTTGTCGACCTCGAACGACAGCGGCCACAGTCCCGGAAGTCGGAAGATCTCGTCGTTCGGACGCAGCGAGCTGACGATCATCCACAGCAGCGGATACAGCAGCAGCGCCGTCGTCGCGATGAGGAACACGTGCCGCGCCAACCGGCTCAGCCGTGACCGGCTGCCGGGGGTGGCCGCCTGGCGGCGGCGCTCGCGCTGCTTCTCGCGCGCGTCGCGGCGGTCGGTGGTCGTGATCAGTTCAGTCGTCATAGAACACCCACAGCTTGGAGAGAGCGAAGTTCACGGCGGTGAATCCGGCGATGATGGCGACGAGCAGCCAGGCCATCGCCGAGGCGTACCCCATGTCGAAGGCCGTGAAGCCCTTCTGGTAGAGGTACAGCGTGTAGAAGAGCGTGGAATCAGACGGCCCGCCGGACCCGCCCGAGATGATGAACGCCTGTGTGAAGGTCTGGAACGCGCCGATCATCGACAGCACGAGGTTGAAGAAGACGATCGGACTCAGCAGCGGCAGCGTGATGGAGAAGAACTGGCGAGCCGACCCGGCGCCGTCGACCGAGGCGGCCTCGTAGTACATCACCGGGATCTGGCGGAGACCGGCGAGGAAGATCACCATCGGTGCACCGAAGCCCCAGATGCTCAGCATGATGAGGGTCGACAGCGCGGTGTCGGGGTTGGAGATCCAGCCGGGGCCCTCGATGCCGAAGATCGCCAGGAACTGGTTGACGAGCCCGTCGACGCCGAAGATCTGCTTCCAGAGGATCGCCACGGCGACGGACGAGCCGAGGAGCGACGGCAGATAGAACATCGAGCGGTAGAACGCCAGTCCCCGCAGGCCCTTGTCGAGGAGCAGCGCGATGCCGAGCGCCGCCGCCATCGACAGCGGCACGCCGACGAGCACGTAGACGAAGGTCACGCCGAGCGACGCGGCGAGCCGGGGGTCCTGCGCCATGCGGACGTAGTTGTCGATGCCAATGAACTCGGGCGCGTTGAACAGGTCGTACTTCGTGAACGACAGGTAGAGCGACGCGACGATCGGAAGGATCGTGATGAGCACCAGACCCAGCAGCCAGGGCGCTAGGAAGACCAGCGCCGCTTTGTTGTCGCGTGGTTTCTCCCGCACTCCACGGCCTCGTGGCCCGCGCAGCTGGGACAGCTCGCTGATCGCGCTCATCCGGTCCTCCTCGACACGAACACCGGACGACATCGACCGGTGCGGCAGCGCTCAGAAAGCGCTTTCTGCGAAGATACACTATCGGTGGACGGACGCAACCACCCCGATGACGCGGCGAGACCGGAGCCGTGACGCGCAGCGAAAGAGGACGATGATGTCGACACCGCAGAGCTCCCCCGACCTCGGACCCATCGCCGGATATCCGGAATGGCCGGGCTTTCTCGGTCGCACGCCGATCCTGGCGTCCGAGTCGCCGCGCGCCGACGCGCTCGCACGCGCGATCGGGGCGCGGCGCGCGGTCGCGACCGACATCCGCACCGAACGCACCTGGCGGGGCGACGGCATCGAGGGCGCCGAGATCAGCTGGCACCTGCCCTTCGGGCCGCGCACCCGTGCCTGGGTCCTCCGCCCCGCCGGCGCAGCCGGCCCGCTGCCCGGCATCCTCGGGCTGCACTGCCACGGCGGTGTCCGCTCCACCGGCGCGGAGCAGCTCGTCGACACCGGCACCGAGCCGCACCCGTCGGCCGCGCGCCTGCGCGCCGAGATCTACGGCGGCCGCTCCCCCGCCAACGACCTCGCGCGCGACGGTTTCGTCGTCCTCGCGCACGACACGTTCTCGTGGGGCAGCCGGGCGTTCGACCTCTCGCACCCCACGCCGCGCCTCGCCGGCGCCCTGGCGGCCCATGAGGCGCTGTGGCGCGAGCGGGGCGAGTCGCCGACGCCCGAGCGGCGCTTCGACACCCTCTCGGGACTGCACGAGGACTCCCTCGCCAAGGCCGCGGGCATGCTCGGAACGAGCCTCGCCGGCGCCGTGGCGACCGACGACCTCGCCGCCTTCGACGTGCTCGCCGGACTGGACGGCGTCGACTCCGAGCGGCTCGGCACCTTCGGCCTCTCCGGGGGCGGCGGCCGCGCCGTCCTGCTCAGCGCGCTCGACGACCGCGTCCGTGCGACCGTCGTCACCTGCATGATGGCGACCTTCGACTCGCTCGTGCCGAGTCGCATCGACACGCACTCCTGGCTGCTCAACAGCCCCGGCATCCGCGCGGCCGGCGATTGGCCCGAGCTCGCCCGACCGGATGCTGCGCACGCGACGCTCGTGCAGTACGGCGAGCGCGATCCCCTCTTCCCCCTGGGCGGGATGCGCGACGCCGACGCGATGCTCCGTGGGACCCCCGGCTACACCGGCACCTTCTTCGATGACGGGCACGTCTCGTCGCCGGCGATGCAGGATGAGGCGCGCGCGTTCTTCGCGCGGACGCTCCGCGCATGAGATCGAGCCGGACGCCCGTCGGACCGTGATGAGGCTGTGACCTGCGCCACCGCCTCAGACGTTGACACGGCGACAACCTGCCGTTAACGTCCTCCAGTAAGCGTTTTCTCACTGCCGAGAAAACGTTTGATCCGCGACGGAGCGGCCTTGGCGCTGGCTCACCGCACGCCCGAGAGGAAACCCATGAACACCCGACGACTCCTCGCCCTGACAGCCGGTGTCGCCCTCGCCGTCTCGCTCGCCGGCTGCGCCGGCGGGACGGGGTCCGGCTCGGGCGACGACGAGCAGATCACGCTCCGCTTCGCGTGGTGGGGCAGCGACGAGCTGAACGCCATCAAGGCCGAGCAGATCGCGCTCTTCGAGAAGGCGCACCCGAACATCACGGTCGCCGGTGAGCCCAGCGAGTACAACGGCTACTACGACAAGCTCGCGACGCAGGTCGCCGGCGGCGGCGCTCCCGATGCGATCCAGATCACATACGACGCCCTGCCGCTGTACGTCAGCAAGAACGCGATCGCCGACATCTCGGCCGACATCGATCAGGACACGTTCGCCGCCGGCGCTCTCGACGCGGGCATCATCGACGGCAAGCTCTACGCCCTCCCCACCGGCGTCGGCGCTCGCGGCATCATCGTGAATCCCGCCGTGTTCGAAGCAGCCGGCATCCCGATCCCGGACGACTCGAGCTGGACGTGGGACGAGTACATCGACATCGCCGCACAGGTGAGTGCCGCGAGCCCGTCCGGCACCTACGGATCGGCCCAGATCACGAACGACCAGTCCCTCATGGCGTTCGCGCGTCAGAAGGGCGAAGACCTCTACACCGCCGACGGCGAGTTCGGCGTGAGCGAGAAGACGGCGCAGTCCTTCTTCGAGTTCGCGAAGGAGCTGCAGTCGACCGGCGCGTCGCCCGACGCCTCCACCGCCGCCGAGGACGCCGGCGCCTCGCTCGAGCAGAGCCTGATGGGCCAGGGAAAGATCGGCATGACGTTCGCGCCGCTGAATTTCATCTCGATCTACGCCAACGCCTCGGGTCAGGACCTGCAGATCCTCAACGTCCCGGGTGACAGCGCCGGCAAGATCGGCCTCGTCATCCAGCCGACCGTCCAGTACGCCGTCTACGCCAAGTCGAAGCACCCGAAGGAGGCCGCGATGCTGATCGACTTCCTCCTCAACAGCGACGAGGCCGGCCCGCTCAACAAGCTGACCCTCGGCATCCCGGCCGACCCGGCCGTCCTCGAGGCGATCACTCCCGAGCTCACCGAGCCCGAGAAGGCGCAGGTCGCGTTCATCGACCGGCTGTCGGCCGCCGGCGGCGTGCCGCAGAACCCGTTGAAGCTGCCCACCTCGCAGCTCGGTCCGATCATCACCAAGCTGCTCGACGACGTCACCTTCGACAAGACGACGCCGGCGGATGCCGCGAAGGAACTCCTCTCACAGGTGAAGACGGCGCTCGACGCGAGCTGAGTGCTCGTCAGCTGATCCGAACGGATGCGGCGGCCGGTCATCCACCGGCCGCCGCATCCGTGTCCGCCCCCACAGAAAGCCGACGCATGCCCCTGTTCGACCTTCCGCTCGCCGAGCTGCACGAGTACCGCCCGTCCCTGCGCCGCCCGGACGACTTCGACGCGTTCTGGACCGACACCCTGGCCGAGGCGCGCGCCGCCGCGTGGTCGGCGCGCACGACGCGGGTCGACACCGGGCTCCGGCTCGTCGAGACGTGGGATCTGGAGTTCAGCGGATACGGCGGGCATCCGATCCGCGCCTGGGTGCACGTCCCCGGCGGCGCGAGCGGACCGCTGCCGACCGTCGTGCAGTTCCACGGCTACTCCGGCGGGCGCGGGCTCCCCTGGCAGGACCACACCTACGCCGAGGCCGGTCACGTGCAGATCGTGATGGATGCGCGGGGCCAGGGCTGGACGACGCTCAACGACACGAGCGACCCCGCGGCCGAGGCGGGACAGACGACCATCCCCGGCGTGATGACCCGCGGCATCCGCGACCCGCACGACTACTACTACCGCCGGGTCTTCACCGACGCCGCGATGCTGGTGGATGCCGCTCGCACCCTCCCGTGGGTCGACCCCGCGCGCGTCGCGGTCGCCGGCATCAGCCAGGGCGGCGGTATCGCGATCGCGGCCGCCGCGCTGTCGGAGGGTCTGGCCGGGGCGCTCGTCGACGTGCCGTTCCTCTGCCACTTCGAGCGGGCGCTCGAGATCACCGACGGGATGCCGTACGCCGAGATCCTCACCTACCTCTCGAAGTACCGCGACCGCGCCGACGAGGTCGCCCGCACCCTCTCCTACGTCGACGGCGCGAACCTCGCGGCGCGCGCGGACGCCCCGGTGCTGTTCTCGACCGGTCTGCGCGACATCACCTGCCCGCCCTCGACGGTCTTCGCGGCCTACAACGCGTGGGGCGGAGACGATCGCGACATCGTCGTGTACCCCTACAACGCGCACGAGGGCGGCGGCGAGCATCACGTGCCGCTTCGCCTGGCCTTCCTCGAGCGGGTGTTCGGCGCATGACGTATCACCTGGCGGGAGACTCGACCGTCGCACCGATGCGCCCCGGAGAAGAGCCGATGTCGGGGTGGGGGCACGCCCTCGACGGGTTCGTCGACGCACCGGTCCGCAACCTCGCCTTCGGCGGCGCCACGGTGCTGTCGTTCACCGAGACCGGCACCTGGGAGCGGCTGCTCACCGAGGTGACGCCGGGCGACACCGTGCTCATCCAGTTCGGCCACAACGATCAGAAGCACCCGGGGGTGCTCGATGCGCGGGGCGGCTACACGGAGCGACTGCGCGGATTCGTCGCCGACGTGCGCGACCGCGGCGGGGAGCCGGTGCTGTGCACCTCGTGCGAGCGGCGCTGGTTCGCGGGCGAGCGGATCACCCCGACGCACGGCGACTATCCCAACGCCGTGCGGGACCTCGCCGCCGCGCTCGACGTGCCGCTGATCGACCTGACGGTGTTCACAACATGGCTGTACGAGCACCTCGGCGACGAGGGATCCGCCCGACTGCTGTCGCACTACGCCCCGGGCGAGACCGCGGCCTGGCCCGACGGCCTCACCGACGACACGCATTTCCGGTGGGAGGGCGCGCAGATCATCGCGCGCTTCGTGGCACGCTCCCTGCGCGCGATCGAACGCCGCGACGGCGACCAGCCGGCACGCGGATCGTCGATCACCGCCTGAGCGGGCGCGCGCCCTGCCGCCGAACCGTCAGGAGAACGGCAGCGCGGCGGGGCGGGCGAGCCCGGCGTGGTCGACGGTCGGCCAGCGCGGGTCGACCGTGAGCACCTCGATCCCCGCGGGGGTGACGACCACGGTGTCCTCGACCTTGGCGCCCGGGGCGCTCGGGTTCCAGGCGAACGCGTGGCGCGCGCTCACGAGGTCTGTCGTCTCGCTCGTGGCGCGCGGATCGCGGCCCGCGTAGCCCGTCGGGCCGCCCTGGTGGTGGCGCCGCCACTCGTCGGCGTCGAAGCCCGCGGTGCCGTAGCCCGCGCATCCCGCGGCGAAGACGTCGTCGAGGCGCGCACCCGCGCGCGTGGCGGCGAAGAACGCGGCCTCGACCTCGAGGATGCGCGCGTCGTCGGCACCCGCTTCGCCGACCCATCGCGTCGCGTTGGCGATCAGGCCGTGGCGGCGCCCGCAGACGACGACCATCGCGCGGCGCCCGAGCGGCGCGTCGGTGGGGAGCGGATGCCGGTGGCCGAGCCGCCCGTGGCCGGCTGCGAGCACGACGAGCGCGTCGATCCCCCGCTCGACGAGCGCGCGGGCGAGGTCGGCCGCGGCCGCGCGCTCGGTCGTCTCGGGGCGCCAGTGCGCCGCGGCATCCGTCATCGCGGCGGCGGTGTCGCGCCCGAGCCGGCGATACCGCTCGGTCTCGGCGGGGAGCAGCTCGGCGCGGGCGGCACGCAGCTCACCGGCGACCTCGGCCTCGGTCAGCGCGGCGCCGGATCCGGTCGCCGCAGCGACGGCGGGGGTGGACCACGGCACGGCCACCACGCGTTCGACATCGCCCGGCACGAGCTCCTCGGCGATGAGGCGCGGGGCCTCGTTCGCCGAGACGAAGAGGGTGTCGCCATCGGCGTCGACTCGGACGGCGAGCACGGGTGGCCCCGCGAGCGAGACATGGGTGCGCGCCCCCTCGAGGTACCAGGCGAGGGCCTCGTGCGAGCTCAGCACGAGCGGTCGTCCGCCGCCGCGGTCGATCAGCGGCCGGAGCCGCGCGCGCTTGGCGGCGCGATCGACGATGCGATCGGCGGCGCGATCACCCGCGCGTTCGGCGGCGAGGTCGGCGGTCGTGGACATCGATGTCTCCCGTCGTAAAACGTTTTCCCTCGCATAGTATGTGCACACGACCGCATCCGGGGAGAAACGATGGCCGCAGCGCCCAAGCAGGCGACGATCACGCAGGTCGCCGCGCACGCGGGGGTCTCGCTCGCGACCGTGTCGCGCGTGATGAACGGCAACACGTCGGTCGATCCGGCCCTGGCGGAGCGGGTGAAGAGCTCCGCGGCGACCCTCGGCTACTCGGCGAACCCGCTCGCCCGCAGCCTCGTGCTCGGCCGCACGCAGACGATCTCGGTGGTCGTTCCCGATCTGGCGAACCCGACGTTCCAGGGGATGCTGCGCGGTCTCAGCCGCGCCGCGGTCGCCGACGGGTATCACGTCCTCATCTCGGATTCCGACGAGCACGAGGACGAGGAGCGCGTGCTGGCGCTGGAATCGCGCCGGCGGTCGGACGGACTCATCCTCTGCGCGCCCCGCATGAGCGACGCCGCGCTCGCCGACGTCCTCGGCGAGGTCGCGCCGGTCGTGCTCGTGAACCGCGCGGGCGCGGCCCCCTCGGTGGCCGCCGACTACCGCACGCCGCTGCGGGCGATCATCGACCACCTGTACGGACTCGGGCACCGGCGCATCGCGTACCTGGCGGGATCGCGGCACAGCGCATCGAACGCGCAGCGCCTGGCGGCCCTCGACGACGCCCGCACCCAGCTCGCCGCGTGCGAGATCGTCGAGATCCCCGCCGGCGTCGACTTCGCGGCCGGCGCCGCCTCGCTCTCGGCCGTTCTCGACTCCGGCGCGACGGCCGTCCTCGCGTTCAACGACCTCACCGCGATGGGTCTCCTGAGCGCGGCGACCGACCGCGGCGTCTCGGTTCCGGGGCAGCTGTCGATCGCCGGATTCGACGACATTCCCTTCGCCCGGTACACCTCGCCCGCCCTGACGACGGCCGCCGTTCCGACGTCCCAGCTCGGCGCACACGCCTGGGCGGCTCTCCGCAGCCTCCTGCAGGGGCGCGAGCCCGCCGCGGAACTCACCGTCGTGCCCGAGGTCATCCTCCGCGGCAGCACCGCACCGCCCGCACGCTGACGCGGCCGCGCACCGCATTCCGAACCGTTCTGGTCGGATCGACGTCGTTCCGTGCTAGCCTGAGAAAACGTTTCCTGGACTCAGGTCCCGCGAGTCCGGCACAAAGGAGAGCCATGACACGCACGCGCTACGCCCTCGTGGGGGCCGGCCATCGCGCCCAGATGTACGTCGACGCCATCACCGACACTTACGCAGATCGCGCCGAACTCGTCGCGATCTGCGAGCCGAACCCGGTGCGGGCCGCGGTGTACCGCGATCAGCTCGTCGAGCGAGGGTGCGCCGAGCCGACGCTCTGGCAGCCGGACGACCTCGAGCGGATGATCGCCGACGCGCGCATCGAGCGCGTCATCATCACCGCACGCGACGACCTGCACGCACCGCTCATCGTCCGGGCCCTCGACGCCGGCGCCGACGTCGTCGTCGAGAAGCCGCTCACGATCGACGCAGCGAGCGCCGCCGCCATCGAGGATGCCGTGGAGCGCACCGGTCGCGACGTCGTGCTGACGTTCAACTACCGGTACTCGCCCCGGAACTCCGCCCTGCGGCAGGTCATCCAGGACGGCCGCATCGGCCGCGTGACGTCGATCGACTTCTCCTGGATGCTCGACACCAAGCACGGAGCCGACTACTTCCGCCGCTGGCACCGCGAGAAGGAGCACTCCGGCGGGCTCCTGGTCCACAAGTCGAGCCACCACTTCGACCTCGTGAACTGGTGGATCCGCGACGTCCCGGCGCGCGTCTTCGCCTCCGGCGGCCTGCGGTTCTACGGCGCCGCCAACGCGCAGGAGCGCGCGCTCGGCGCCCGCCCGCAGCGCGGCACGCACGACGGCGAGCACGACCCGTTCGAGCTCGATCTGCGCGACGACGAGCGCCTGCGCGCCCTGTACCTCGACGCCGAGAGCCACGACGGCTACCTCCGCGACCGCGACGTCTTCGGCGAGGGCATCACGATCGAGGACAACCTCGCCCTCGTCGTCGACTACGCCGGCGGCGCCACCCTGTCGTACTCGCTCAACGCCCACGCCCCGTGGGAGGGCTACCGGGTCGCCGTCAACGGCACCGAGGGCCGCGCCGAGCTCGAGGTCGTCGAACGCGGTGCGGTGCTCGCCGACGAGGGACTCCACCCCGTGCTCGACCCCTCCGCCGTCGATGCCGGCGCCGAGGCGTCCCTCCGCCCCCAGGGCGAGCGGCTGCTCGTGCAGCGGCACTGGGAGGACGCCGAGGAGATCGAGATCGTCAACGGCTCCGGCGGCCACGGCGGCGGCGACGCCCTGCTGCTCGCGGACGTCTTCGTCGGCCCGAGCGAGGACCCCCTCGCCCGCCCCGCCGGGTGGCGCGACGGCGTGCAGTCGATCGCGGTCGGCATCGCCGGCAATCGATCGCTCGAGACCGGGCTCCCGGTGCGCACCGACGAGCTCGGCGTGCGGCTGCTCGCCGAGGGATCCCGATGAGCCGCATCGTCGTCACCGGCGGAGCCGGGCGGCTCGGCCGGAGCCTCGTCGCCGGTCTCGTCGACGCCGGGCACCGGGTCGTCTCGTTCGACCGCGAGACCTCGAGCGCCGCAGAGCTCGCCGGGGCCGACCAGGTCGCGATCGACCTCCTGGACGCGCCCGCCACCGAGCAGGCGCTGCGCGCCCAGCGCGCCGACGCCGTCATCCACCTCGCGGCGATCGCGGTGCCCTTCAGCGCGCCCGAAGACGTCATCATCCGCACCAACACGGCCCTCGCCCTGTCGGTGCTGGGGGGCGCGGCGGCGTCCGGCATCCGGAGCATCGTCGCGGCTTCGAGCCCGACCGTGCTCGGCTACAACGCCCCGGGCGGCTGGCTGCCCGACCGCCTGCCGCTCGACGAGGACACCCCGCCGCGGCCGTGGAACGCCTACGCCCTGTCGAAGCTCGTGATCGAGCAGACGATCGGGATGCTGCAGCGCCAGACCGGCGACGACGTGCGGCTCGCCGCCTTCCGCCCCTGCTACGTGATCGCCCCCGAGGAATGGCGGGGCGCTCCGACGCAGCAGGGCCACACCGTCCGCGAGCGTCTCGACGATCCGGCCCTCTCGGCGCCTGCGCTGTTCAACTACGTCGATGCGCGCGACGTCGCGCACTTCGTCGACGCGCTGCTGGCCGACATCGGCGGCATCCCGAACGCCGAGACGTTCTTCGTCGGTGCGGACGACGCGCTCGCGCGCCGCCCGCTGGCCGACCTGCTGCCGCAGTTCGTGCCCGGCTCCGACGAGCTCGCGGCGGGCCTCACCGGCACGCTGCCGGCCTTCTCGAACGCCAAGGCCCGGCGCCTGCTCGACTGGGCGCCCCGCCACTCGTGGCGGACCGAGCTCGTCGACGACGACGACGCGCCCATCGCCCTCTCCCCTTCCCGCAGAACCGAAGCCCGAAAGGACGTGCCGGTATGAACTTCGACGGCATCCTCTTCTTCCCCGTGACCCCCTTCGACCGCGCCGGCGCCATCGACCACGACCTGCTCGCCGAGCACGTCGGCGCCGGTGTCGTCGCCGGGGCAGGCGGCGTCTTCCCCGCGTGCGGCACCGGGGAGTTCCACGCCCTCTCCGCCGCCGAGGCGGGCGCGGTCGTCCGTACCGCGGCGCAGCAGGTGAACGGGGCGGTGCCGGTCGTGGCCGGGACGGGCGGCCCCCTCGGGCACGCGCTCGAGGTCGCACGCGGCGCCGCCGACGCGGGCGCCGACGCGCTGCTCGTGCTGCCGCCCTACCTGGTCGGCGGCACGCAGGCGGGTCTCGTCGCCTACGTCGAGGCGGTCGCCGCGGCATCCGATCTGCCGGTCGTCGTCTATCACCGCGCCAACGCGCAGTTCACCCCCGCCTCGATGCGACGTCTCGCCGAGAACCCGAAGGTCGTCGGCTTCAAGGACGGTGCCGGCGACATCGGCGCGGCGCAGCTCATCGTCCGCGCGGTCGCCGACGCAGGACGCGCGGACTTCGCCTTCTTCAACGGCCTCCTCACCGCGGAGCTCACGCAGGCCGCGTACCGGGGCATCGGCATCCCGCTCTACTCCTCGGCGGCGTTCGCCATGATCCCCGAGGTCGCGAACGCGTACTACCGCGCGTACGTGGGGGGCGACGAGGAGCGGCGTCTCGAGATCCTCGACGCGTTCTACACGCCGCTCGTGGCGCTCCGCGACGAGACGCCCGGCTTCGGCGTCTCGCTCATCAAGGCGGGCCTGCGCCTGAGCGGATCGGCCGTCGGCGGCGTCCGCGCGCCACTCGTCGACCCCACCGCCGATCAGGAGCGTCGCCTCGCCGAGATCCTCGACGCAGGGCGCGCGCTGCTGTGAGCCTCGCCGCCGCGCCCGTCGCCGCGCTCACCACCGCGACGATCGCCTCGATCGAGGCGCGTCTGCTGCGCGTGCCGCTCACGCGGCCGTGGGCGGCGGACGTCACCTCGGTCGGCGTCATCGCGACGCATCTCGTGCGCTCGGACGGCGCCGAGGGCTGGGGTTTCGCCTGGACCCCGCAGATCGGCGCGGAGGCGGTGCGGGCGCTCCTCGAGCACGACGTCGTTCCGGCCGCCGTCGGCCGCTCGGCCGAGCCGGGCGACGCGTGGCAGGGGCTCTGGGAGCACATCCACGAGGCCGGTGGCGGCGGGGTCACCACGATCGCCCTCGCCGGTGTCGATCTCGCGATCTGGGATGCCGCAGCCCGCGCCGCGGGCGGTTCGGTGTCGGACCTCATCGGCCGCCGCCGCGCGAGCGCCCCCGTCTACGGCAGCGGCGTCAACCTCCACTACACGCTCGACGAGCTCGTCGCGCAGGTGCGCCGCTGGGTGGCCGCCGGGCTCCCCGCCGTGAAGGTCAAGGTCGGCAAGCCCGACGTCGCGGAGGACCTCGACCGGCTGCGCGCCGTCCGCGAGGTGCTCGGCTCCGACCGCGGCCTCATGATCGATGCCAACCAGCGGTGGGGTCTCGAGCGCGCCACCCGGTCGCTCGAGGTGCTCGCCGAGGTCTCGCCCGCCTGGATCGAGGAGCCGCTGCGCGCCGACGACCTCGCCGGTCACACCGAGCTCGGCGCGCGCCTGCGCGCGAGCTCGGGCATCCCCATCGCGGTGGGCGAGAACCTGCACAACCGCCACCGTTTCGCCGACTTCCTCCGCGCGGGCGCGGCCCAGATCGTGCAGCCGAACATCGTGCGCGTGGGCGGCATCACGCCGTTCCGGCAGATCGCCGAGATCGCGCGCGAGGCGGGGGCGGCGCTGCATCCGCACCTGCTTCCCGAGCTCTCGGGACAGCTCGCCCTCACGCTGCCCGGCGACATCGCCGAGCCGTGGGTCGAGGACGTCGAGGACGCCGGCTTCGGCGAGCTCGGCGCGCTCGACGGCCCCGCCCCGGTCGCGATCGCCGACGGCCGGCTCCGCGAGGAGCCCCACCTCGGCCTCGGCCTCCGCTTCGGCTGACCCGCCCGCTGGCACGACCTGCCCGCTGGAACGACCTGCCCGCTCCTTCTCGACCCGCCCGCCCCTCCCCCGACGAAAGTGATCGCGATGACCACCACGCTCCCCGAACTCGACGAGATCGCCGCCGCGGCCACCGCCGCCGCCCCGCTCTGGCGCACCTCGCCGGCCGCGACCCGCGCCGCCTGGATCCGCGCCGTCGCCGACGCGCTCGACGCCGCGACCGACGAGCTGGTCGAGATCGCCGACCGCGAGACGCATCTCGGCACCACCCGGCTGCGCGGCGAGGTCGGGCGGACGACGGGACAGCTGCGGCTGTTCGCCGACGTCGTACTCGAGGGCTCCTACCTCGAGGCGACGGTCGACGACGCCGACCCGTCCGCCACGCCCCCGCGGCCCGAGCTGCGCCGCGTGCTGGTGGGCGTCGGCCCGGTCGCGGTGTTCTCGGCCTCGAACTTCCCGTTCGCCTTCTCGGTGTGCGGCGGCGACACCGCCTCGGCATGGGCTGCCGGCAACCCCGTCGTCGTCAAGGCGCATTCGGGTCACCCCGAGCTCTCGCGCCGCACCGCCGAGATCGCCCGCGCAGCACTCGCTGCGGCCGGCGCGCCCGAGGGCTCCCTCGCGCTCATCGAGGGTCGCGAGGCCGGCAACGCCCTCGTGCAGCATCCCGCCATCCGCGCCGCGGGCTTCACCGGCTCGCTCTCGGGCGGGCGGGCTCTGTTCGACCTCGCCGCGGGCCGGCCCGACCCGATCCCGTTCTACGGCGAGCTCGGCAGCGTCAACCCGGTCGTCGTGACCCCGGGTGCCGCCGCCGCGCGCGGCGACGCGCTCGCGCAGGGCCTCGTCGGCTCCTTCACCCTCGGCGTCGGTCAGTTCTGCACGAAGCCGGGCGTCGTGTTCGTCCCGCGGGGCGCCGATGCGTTCGTCGATGCCGTCGCGACGGCCGTGCCGGGCGTCTCGGGCGGGCCGCTGCTGACCGAGCGCATCACCGACGCCTTCCCGTCGGGCATCGACGCCCTCGCGGACGATCCCGCCGTCGCCGTCGTCGCTCGCGGCGCCGAATCCGCCGGCGGCGCCCAGCCGATCGTGCTGCGCACCGACGCCGCGGCGGTGGCGGAGCGTCCCGAGACCCTACTCGAGGAGTGCTTCGGCCCGGTGACGCTGCTCGTCGCCTACGACGGCGCCGACGACCTCCACGCGGCTCTGCGCGCCGTGCCCGGCAGCCTCACCGCGACCCTGCACGCGGAAGAGGCCGACGACGTCGACGACACGCTAGCCCTGCTCCAGGAGCGGGCCGGACGGGTGCTCTTCGCCGGCTGGCCGACGGGCGTCGCCGTGACCTGGTCGCAGCAGCACGGCGGACCGTGGCCGGCCACGACGTCGCTGCACACCTCGGTCGGCGCGTCGGCGATCCGCCGCTTCCTGCGGCCCGTCACGTTCCAGGATGCGCCCGCGCGCCTGCTCCCGGCCGAGCTGCGCGACGAGAACCTCGCGGCGATCCCGCACCGGCGCAACGGCCGTCTCGTCGTCTCCGCCGATGCCCGTGCCTCCTAAGTTGGGAGCATGACCTTCGACGCCGCCTTCGACTGGGCCCGCCGACACGTCGCCGCGGGGCGCCTGCCCTCGGCCGTGCTCGGTGTGGTCTCGGCCGACGGCATCCTCGCCCTCGACGCGTTCTCGGCCCGCACCGACGACCGCTACCCGCTCTTCTCGATCACGAAGCCCCTCGCCGGCCTCACCGCCGCGCGCGCTGTCGAGCGCGGCCTGCTCACCCCGCAGACCCCGCTCGCCGAGGCGGTTCCGGGCTTCGGCGGCAACCGCGACGACGTCGTGCGACTGCGCCATCTCGTCAGCCACACGAGCGGCATCGCCGAGCCCCAGCTCGACACCCGCGACGACCTGCGCGCCGAGCTCGTCGCCCGCGGCCGAGACTTCGCCGCGGGCGCCGCGACGCGATACTCGACGCTCGCCTTCACGGGGATCGCGGCGATGATCGAGCACGCGACGGGCCGGTCGTGGGAGGACGAGCTGTTCGACTGGGCGACCCCGGTCGGAGCCACCGGGCTCGGGTTCGATGTCGAGACGGCGACGCCCGTCGTCGACGCCGGCGCCGTCGGTTTCGACGTCGCGGGCTTCGCGGCTCAGCGCAACCCGGGCGCGGGCCTCGCCGGCCGCGCCCTCGACCTGCTGAACATCGGCGGATCGCTCCTGCGCACCACCGCGGGAGCGACCGACGGCATCGTGGCTCCCGCGACGCTCGCCATGATGCGTCGGCCGCTGACCTCCGGCATCCCGGCGCTCGACCCCTATCCCGACGAGCGAGGGTCGGACTGGGGCTTCACCTGGAACCTCCGCCACGCCGCACCCGGCCTCATCGACACCGACGTGTTCGGCCACGGCGGCTGGGCCGGCACCGAGTTCTGGATCCACCCCGGGGCGGGGCTGGCGTGGGTCCTGCTGACCAATCGCGCCGAGCGCCCCGGCGTCGACATCGACGCACTCGACAACGCCGTGGTGTCCGGCCGCTGATCGCGCGTCCGCGGGTACGGCAGGATGGAACCATGTCCTGGCTTGTCACCGGCGGTGCCGGCTACATCGGTGCCCACGTCGTCCGCGCGCTCTCCGAGGCGGGACTCCAGCCCGTCGTCGTCGACGACCTCTCGAGCGGACACGCGTCGTTCGTTCCCGCCGGGGTGCCGTTCGCGCAGGGCTCGATCCTCGACCGCGACCTGCTGGTCGCCACGATGCGCGAGCACGGCGTCGAGGGCGTCATCCACGTCGCCGGCTACAAGTACGCCGGAGTCTCGGTGACCCGCCCCCTCCACACCTACGAGCAGAATGTCGAGGGCACGCGCGTCGTGCTGCAGGCGATGGCGGATGCCGGTGCCGACAAGCTCGTGTTCTCCTCGAGCGCCGCCGTCTACGGCACCCCCGACGTCCCCCTCGTGACCGAGGACCTCCCCAAGCGCCCGGCCTCGCCCTACGGCGAGTCGAAGCTCATCGGCGAGTGGCTCATCCGCGACCAGGCCGTCGCGACGGCCGACGGCGCCCAGCCGCTCCGCCACACCTCGCTGCGCTACTTCAACGTCGTCGGATCGGGCGACCCGAGCGTCTACGACACCAGCCCGCACAACCTGTTCCCCATCGTCTTCGAGAAGCTCATCGCGGGTGAGACGCCGCAGATCAACGGCGACGACTACGACACCGAGGACGGCACAAACGTCCGCGACTACGTCCACGTCGCCGACATCGCGGCCGCGCACGTGGTCGCCGCGCAGCGCCTGGCCGCGGGCGAGGGCGTCGAGCCCGCCTACAACCTCGGTTCGCAGAACGGCCTCTCGGTCCGCGAGATCATGGACGCGATGGCCCGCGTCACCGGCATCGACTTCACGCCGCGGATCGGCGCCCGCCGCCCCGGCGACCCCGACCGGATCGTCGCCACCGGCGAGCTCGCCGCGCGCGACCTCGACTGGCGCAACCGCTACACGGTGGACGACATGGTGCGCACGGGCTGGGAGGCTCGGCGCGCAGCATCCTGACCCGCCCGCCCGCCCGCGTCGCCCCGTGCCTCGCTGCACCGGCCGCCGTGCCGCGATGCAAGACATCGCGAACGACGCGCCGAGGAGGATGCCGGCCGCCCGGCGTGTCCGCCCGGATCCCTTGCATCGCGGCACAGGCAGCCGCGGAAGGCACGGCGCCGCGGCATCCTGACCCACCCGCCTGCACCTCGCCGGCCGCCGTGCCGCGATGCAAGACATCGCGAACGACGCGCCGGGGAGGATGCCGGCCGGCCGGCGTGTCCGCCCCGATCCCTTGCATCGCGGCACAGGCAGCCGCGGAAGGCAGCGGCACGCCCGGCAGCGGCACGCCCGGCAGACACGCCCGGCAGCAGGGGTCGGCTGCCACGGTCGCGAACCCGGTCCGCAGCGCGGCGCGGGCGGTCAGGACGAGGTACGTCGGCCTGTCAGCACGTCGGCGAGCCCGCGGACGTCGAGCTGACCAGACGCGATGCGCCCCACCGCCGCGCCGATCGCCATGAGGACGGCGACGAGGACGAAGCCCCAGAAGCCGAACAGCAGAGCGGCGACGGCGAGGATCGCGCCGATCAGCGCGCCGGTGACGGCGGCATTCATGCGACGCGCGACTCCGACTCGTGATCGTCGTCGCTGCCGGCGATGTGGACGTCGTTGACCTCGACGTTGACCTCGACGACCTCGAGGCCCACCAAGCGGCTGATCGCACCGGCGACGGCGGCGCGCACGTTGTCGGCGACCTCCTGGATCGGGGCCGGGTACTCCACGACGATCGTCAGGTCGGCGGCGGCCTGCGTCTCGCCCACCTCGACCTTGACGCCCTGCGAGAGGTCGGTGGCGTTGATGGCGTCGCGGATCGCGCCGAAGGCACGGGCTCCGCCGCCACCGAGGGCGTACACCCCGGCGACCTCGCGGGCTGCGATGCCGGCGACCTTCGCGACGACGCCGTCGGCGATCGTCGTCTTCCCGGCCGCGCCGGTGTCGGCGGGGATGCGTGCCGACGAGAACGAACGATCGACGCGCGACGCGGGCGTCTTCGGCGCGGCGGCCGGCTTCGCGGTCTCGGCGACCGGAGCGGAAGCGGGAGTCGTGTTCTTCTGGTCCTCAGCCATGACGTGTCCTTTATCTGTCTGCGTGGTCCGATGCAAGCACTCGGTGCCGCCATCGGTGAGCGTTACGTTCGCTCTGCAGATGAGAGGGCGACTCCGACGGAATCGTCACGAAAAAGTTCCGACGACTTTCCGGGGGCTCGATGGACACCGACGAGGAAGCGGCGGCGACCGACCTCGCCGCCGCACCGGACGGCATCCTGGTCGCGCGCGCCGTCGGCGGCGACGTCGACGCGTTCGACCACGTGCTGCATCGTCACACCGCCATCGTCCGGGCCTACGTCTACCGCATCGTCGGCACGCTGTCGGAGACCGACGACGTGGTCCAGGAGGCGTTCCTCACCGCGTGGCGACAGCTCCCGACGCTGCGGGATCCCGCCGCGGTCAAAGCCTGGCTCATGAAGATCGCCAGCCGCGAGGCGTACGCCCACCTGCGCCGGCGCCCGTCGCATGACACACTGGACGGGTTCGACAGAGCCGCGGAGTCCGGCCTCCTGCCGGAGGCGGCCGCGATACGCAACGCACAGCTGCACGCACTTTCCGAAGCCCTGGACGCCCTTCCCGAGCCGCAGCGCCGCTGCTGGCTGCTCCGCGAGGTGGGGTCGCTCAGCTATACCGAGATCGCAGAAGAGATGAATCTTCCCGTCAGCACCGTCCGAGGAAACCTTTCCCGAGCCCGCGCGAGCATCACGATCCAGATGGCGGGGTGGCGATGATGGATGCCGAGCAGATGACGCTCGACTGCGGCAAGACCATCGACGAGATCAGCGACTATCTCGAGAGCGGCCGCAGTCCCTACGATCCCGAGATCGAGACCTGTCCCGAGTGCCTGAACGCCCTCGACGCCCTCTCCCGCGCCGGACGGCTGTCGCGCGAGCTGATCGCGGCGGATGCCGCGGAGCTCCCGGAGCCGTCCGAGAGCTGGTTCCACGGGGTCATGACCGCGGTGCGTGCGGAGCTGCGCGCAGGCCGGTCGATCCCCCTGTCGCATCCCGATCCGCGGGTGACGATGACCGTCACCGAAGGCGCGGTCCAGGCGCTCATCCGCGCGAGCGGCGACGCCATCGAGGGCGTTTTCATCGGGCACTCGAAGATCGTCGGAGACGTCGAGGCGCCGGGCGCCCCGATATCCATCGACATCACCGCCTCGGTCGCCTGGGGGGAGTCCCTGCCGGGAGCTGCCGGCGCGGTGCGCGGCGCCGTGAGCGACGCGCTCGCGCGGCACACCGAGCTGAACGTCATCGCGATCGACGTCACCATCGAGGACCTCCACCGCCCCTATCCGCCCGCCCCTCTCACGAGCGAGGACCTCTCATGATCGAGCCCCTCTCCGCCGCCGCCCCGGTTCCGCGTCCGCTCGCCGAGGTGCCCGGTGTCGCCGACGTCTACGATCCCCGCCCGCCTCTCTCGCGTGCGCTGGGCGCCGCGACCTCGGCGCTGCGCCTCGACTCCGCGCCCCCGATCGACGGGATCCTCATCGCCTCCGACGGCGCCGGCTCGACGGCATCCGCCGCGGTGAGCATCAGCTCGTCGTCGCGCACCCCCGATGTCGCCCGCGCCGTCGCCGACGAGGTGCTGCTGCAGCATCCGACGGTCGACCGGGTCAGCGTGCAGGTGCGCCGCATCGCCTGACCTCGGCGCCGCCTCTGCCCTGCCGTCGGCGGGCCATGTCCCCGTTTCCGCACGGCGTGTCCCGTTTTCTGCTGCCCGAACGCGCTGAGCGCGACAGGAAGTGGGACATGCAGGGGCGCAACAGGCCGGGCCGCGTCGCCGACTGAGTCGCGCTGGGCTAGCGTCGGGGCGTGAGCATCGAATTCGTGCGACCCGACTCCGCCAGCGCCCCGGGACCGGTCGTCGCGACCGGGGCGGGACCGGTCCGCGGCGGCCATCGCCCGGACGGCACGGTCGCGTTCCTCGGCATCCCGTACGCGAAGCCGCCCGTCGGCGAGCTGCGCTTCGCCGCGCCCGAGCCGGTGACGCCGTGGGACGGCATTCGGGACGCGCTCTCGTACGGCGCGACACCGCAGCGCGGCGACCTCGGCGAGACCCTCATCCCCGAGCCGTCGATCCCGGGCGACGACACCCTGAGTATCAACGTCTTCGCACCCGGCGTCCCGTCGTCGACGGACTCGGATGCGGCGGGCCGCCCCGTCCTGGTCTACATCCACGGCGGCGGATTCGTGCAGGGCTCGCCCGCGAGTCCCTGGTACGACGGCGCCGCGTTCGCGCGGGCCGGCATCGTCGTGGTGACGGTGTCGTACCGTCTGGGCTTCGACGGCTTCGGGCTCATGCCCGGGGCGCCGACCAACCGCGCCGTCCGGGACTGGATCGCAGCGCTCGAGTGGGTGCGGGAGAACATCTCGGCGTTCGGCGGCGACCCGGGCGACGTCACCGTCGCCGGACAGTCGGCCGGCGGCGGCGCGGTGCTCACGCTGCTCGGGATGCCGGCGGCGCAGCACCTCTTCTCGCGCGGACTCGCGATCTCGGCCGCGCTGACGAACGTGCCGCCCGCCCGAGCGGCGTCGCTCACGACACGGCTGGCCGAGCTCGTCGGCGTCGCCCCGACCCGGGAGGGATTCGCGCGCGTCGACGAGCTGACCCTCCTCCACGCGCAGCGCGAGCTCGAGAAGCAGCGGCGGGGAAGCGTGCTGTCATCGGTGCGCCGCCGCCTCGCCGACGGCCTGTCGTGGGGCCCGGTGATCGACGGCGACCTCGTCCCGCAGCCGACGCTCGACGCATTGGCCGACGGCGTCGGCGGCGACAAGCCGCTCGTGCTCGGCACCACCGACGACGAGTTCACGATGATCACCGACGGTCTCACCGACCGTCTCCGCCGCGTGCCCGCCGCTCTCGCACTCGCGCTGCTCGGTGTGCACCACGCGGCGCGAGTGCGCTACGTGCGCGCGAACGCGCCGAAGCGGCGGCTGGGCACCGCTGCATTCATCGGACGCTACGCCACCGACCGGGTGTTCCGGGTCACGGTGCCCGAGGTCGGGCGGGCCCGGGCGCGGGCCACGGCGTCGACGTGGGCCTACCGCTTCGCGTGGGCCTCCCCCACCCTGCGGTGGTCGCTGCACTGCCTCGACGTCCCGTACTGGTGGAACCGCCTCGACGCACCCGGCGTCGCGCGGCTCGCCGGCGACGCGCCGCCGCAGGCACTGGCGGACGCGATGCACGGCGCAGCGGTCGCGTTCGTCCGCACCGGCGATCCGGGATGGACGTCGTGGTCGGCGCAGCCCGGCTCGACGCGCGTGTTCGGCGCCGCGGCATCCGGCGACGACACGGGCGGAACGGACGTCGACGGCGCAACAGCCGACGTCGATGCCGACGGCTACGCGTCGGTCGCCGCTCTCGTCCGGCGCTGAGCCCGCCCGCACGGCCCCCGCCTCCCGCGCGTCCCACTTTTCGCGGCGGATGTCTCCGCTTCTGTCGCCCTGCGGCCTGCAGAACAACAGAAACCGGGACAGACAACACACTGCCCCGGGGGAACGTCAGGGAACGCGCTTGAGCCAGGCGTCGGTGCCGAACTTCGTCGCGACGAGCTCCTCGGCCTCGGCGTACTCCTCGGGCGAGATGGTGCCGGTGACGGCGCCGTAGCGCTTCGAGAACACCTCGATGAACCGCTCGATGATGGCGTCGCGCGCGAGACCCGTCTGGCTGCGCAGCGGGTCGACGCGCTTCGCGGCCGAGACGGTGCCCTTGTCGCTGAGCTTCTCGCGGCCGATGCGCAGCACCTCGGTGAGCACCTGGCCGTCCATGTCGTAGCTGAGGGTCGCGTGATGGAGCACGCCGCCGTTGGCGAGCCGCTTCTGCGCCGCGCCGCCGATCTTGCCCGAGGGCGAGGCGATGTCGTTCAGCGGCTGATAGGTCGCCTCGATCCCCAGCGAGCGCAGCGCCTCGAGCACCCAGTCGTCGAGGAAGGCGTAGGAGTCCGCGAAGGTGAGGCCCGCGACGAGGGATGCCGGGACGTACAGCGAATAGGTCACGATCGAGTTCGCGGCCATCATCATCGCGCCGCCGCCCGAGATCCGCCGCACGACGTCGAAGCCGTGCTTCGCCGCCCCGTCGGGGTCGACCTCGTTGCGGTACGACTGGAAAGAGCCGATCACGACGGCCGACTCGTTCCATTCCCAGATGCGGAGCGTCGGGTTGCGGCGGCCGTCGCCCACCCGCGTGGTGAGCACCTCGTCGAGGGCGAGGTTCATCGCGGGCGAGACGGCCTCGTCGTGGACGACCTCCCAGTCGAACTCGCGCCAGCCGGGCGCCGTGATCATCGCGCGGCGGACGGCGGTGCCGACCGCCTCGGGCGTGAATCCGAGAAGCTGCGCTCCCGCGGGGAGCGCCGAGCGGACGGCCGCCGCGATCGTCGCGACGTCCGACTCCTCGGGCAGGCCGTTCACGGCCGCGTCGATGTCGGCCAGCGCGTCGTCGGGCTCGAGGAAGAAGTCGCCCGCGAGGTGGAAGTCGGCGATCCTGCCGTCCCGGACCTCGAGGTCGACGACGACGAGCTTGCCCCCGGGCACCTTGTATTCACCGTGCATGGGTCCAGCCTAGGACCGCCCGGCCCGCCCCGGCCGGGCGAGCGCGCGCCGCCCCGACAGGAGACCCGGCCGAGGCAGGACGATGGATGCCGCATCCACCTGTCTCGGCGCGATCGCCTGTCTCCGCTGCGCCGCCCCGCGACCGCCGCGCCGCCTGGCCGGCGGGTGGGCGGCCGGCGGGGTGAGCGGCCGGCGGGTCAGGCGCGGGGGAAGCGCGCGTCGAGCCAGGCGACGAGGTCGGCGAACACCTCGGCGCGGCCGACCTCGTTGAAGATCTCGTGGCGCATGCCGGGATAGACCTGCACCCGCACGTCGGTGAGACCCGAGCGACTGCGGTAGGCCTCGGCGAGGCGGTGGACGCTCCGCGGCCCGCCGACCGTGTCGTCGCGACCGACCATCAGGAGCACCGGCACGTCGACTCCGAGGTCGCGCCGCGGCCGGCCGAACAGCTTCGCGGCCTCGATCGGGCCGAACAGGCGCAGGAGAGGGGTGGTCGTCGTGAGCGGATCGTCGAGGAAGGCTCGCTGCACGGCGGCATCCGTCGACAGCCATTCGACGCCGTTCGCCCGCGCGTCCTTCCACGGGGCGTTCAGATCACCCGAGTTGAGCGAGCCCGGCCAGCGCAGCGCCGACCCCGACAGCACGACGCCGGCGTAGGCCGACGGCCGCTCGTCGACGAGCATCTGAGCCAGGAACGACCCCCACGAGTGGCCGAGGAGCACGATCGGCGCGCCCGGATGCTCCCTCTCGATGACGCGGGTGAGCTCGGCGCACGCGTCCCGCGCGGCGCGCAGTCCCCCGACGCCGAGGCGACCGAGCCGCTCCGGGCCGCCGTGCTGACGAAGGCCGGTGCGCCCGTGCCCGCGGTGGTCGTCGGCGTAGACCGCGAACCCGGCCGCGGTCAGGATGCCGGCGAGCTCGCGGTATCGGCCGGCGTGCTCGCCGACCCCGTGGAGCAGCTGCACGATCCCCCGGGGCGTCCCTCCCGCGGCATGGACGTCGTAGACGATCGCGACGCCGTGCGCGTCGATGAACTCGGGCATGCGCGTGAGTCTACGGCGACCCGCCTCTTAGCAAGGCTAATGAGCTAGGCTAAGTATCAGACATGAGCAACGATCCCCCCTCCTCGGATTCTCCCGTCCCCTCCCCGACAGCCGCCGAACTCGCCCCCGGCGCCGGCGATCTCGCGCACGAGGCCACCGACCTGCGCATGGCCACCTTCCGGCTGGCCCGGCGGCTGCGCGCCGAGCGCGCCGTCGACAGCATGAGCGACGGCCAGTTCGCCGTGCTCGCGAACCTCGCCGTCCACGGCCCGCACACCCTCGGCGAGCTCGCCGAGCGCGAGCGCGTCTCGCCGCCGTCGATGAATCGCACGGTCAACCACCTCGAGGTCCTCGGCTACCTCACGCGCACGACCGACGACGGCGACCGGCGCAAGGTCAACATCGCCCTCTCGGAGGCAGGACGCACGGTCGTCACCGAGACGACGCGCCGCCGCGACTCGTGGCTCGAGCACGCGCTCGAGGCACTGTCTCGCGAGCAGCGCGGCATCCTGGCGGCCGCGGCCCTCGTCATGCGGGAGGTGGCCGGCCGATGAGCTCGGCGATGTTCCGCTCGTTCTCCGTCTTCAACTACCGCGTCTGGTTCATCGGCGCCCTGGTGTCGAACGTCGGTGCCTGGATGCAGGCGACGGCGCTCAGCTGGGTCGTGCTGACCGGCCTCACCGACAACGACGCCGGCGCGATGGGCGTGACGATGGCGCTGCAGTTCGCCCCGCCGCTGCTGCTCGTCGGCGTCACCGGATGGGTCGCCGACCGGTTCGACCGGCGACGGCTGCTGATGATCACGCAGAGCTCCCTCCTGCTCGTCGGTCTCGTCATCGGCATCCTGCTGCTCGCGGGGGTCATGACGCTCCCGCTGATGTACGCGTTCGCCTTCGGCCTGGGCCTCATCTCGGCCTTCGACAACCCCGCCCGCCAGGCGTTCGTCTCCGACATCGTGGCGCGCGAGATCGCCGCCAACGCCGTCGCGCTGAACGCGGCATCCTTCAACGGTGCGCGCATGATCGGCCCGGCCGTCGCCGGCGTCGTGATCGTCGCCGTGGGCACCGGGTGGGTCTTCTTCATCAACGCGCTGACGTTCCTGGCGATGATCGTGGCGCTCGTGCTCATCCGCCCGGCCGAGCTGATCCCGCGAGCCGCCTCGACCGGCGCCGCGCGCCTCGCCGACGGCTTCCGCTACGTCCGCGGCCGCCCCGACCTCATGGTCGCCTTCGCGATGGTGTTCCTGCTCGGCGCGTTCGGGATGAACTTCCCCATCTTCGCCTCGACGATGGCGATCGAGTTCGGCCGGGATGCCGACGGCTACGGCCTGCTCAGCTCGATCCTCGCGATCGGGTCGCTCGCGGGGGCGCTCATGGCGGCGCGCCGCGACCGCGCCCGCATCCGCGTCGTCATCTTCGGCGCCGGCCTGTTCGCGGTCGCCGCGGCGGTCTCGGCCTTCATGCCGACGTACTGGCTCTACGCCGTGACGCTCATGTTCACCGGCTTCGCGGTCGTGACGACGCTGACGACGGCCAACGGCTACGTGCAGACGACGACCGATCCGGCGCTTCGCGGCCGCGTGCTCGCGCTGTACATGGCGATCCTCATGGGCGGCACCCCCATCGGGGCACCCATCGTGGGTTGGGTCGCCGACGAGTTCGGCCCGCGCGCGGCGATCGGCCTCGGGGCGATCGCCGCCCTCGCGGCGTTCGGCGTCGGGGTGACCTGGATGCTCGTCTCGGGACGCGTCCACCGCTCGAGCTCGCGCCGATTCGCGCTGGCCCTCGACGAGACCCGACCGATCTCGGTGGTGTCCCCCGAGGAGTTCAGCGACGAGGTCGCCGGCACGACGGCGATCCCGCTGCCGGATGCGCCCGAGCCGGGCGAGCGCCCGCGCACCCGCCCCGCGCACTGAGCCGGCACCCGCCCGGCGAGCAGGCGGTACGAACGTCGGACGGGTGGGGCCGGTGACCACTCGATCGAGGTCACCAGCCCCACCCGCCCCAGCCGTCCGACGGACGTATCGCCCGCCCCGAACACAGCCGCAGGTCAGCGGCACGCCCCGCCCACGGGCGGCCGGGGCGGCGGTGCCGATACGAACGTCGGACGGGTGGGGCCGGTGACCACTCGATCGAGGTCACCAGCCCCACCAGCCCCAGCCGTCCGACGAACGTATCGCCCGCCCCGAACACAGCCGCAGGTCAGCGGCAGTGGACCGCCGCGTACGCAGCGGGGTAGGTCGCGTGGTAGCCCACGCCGTCGACCCACGCATACGCCGTGATCGTCGCCGAGCCCGCCGGCACCGAGGCCGAGCCGCTGTCGAGCAGGGCGTACGCGGCCTTGCCCGCAGCCACACCCTTCGAGGCGCTGCTCTGGCCGAGGGCCGAGAGTCGGACATCGACGGCGCGTCCCGCGTCGTTGTAGGCGTAGACCGCGACGTGCGCCTCGCCGTTCACGCACTGCGCCTTGGCGTTGACCGCGAGCCGCAGCGGCTGACCGGCCGCCACCGTCGCCGCGGCCGACGCCGGCGAGGCCGCCGAGGCGCCGTAGCGGTTCTCGGCCACGACGCTCGCCCGGTACCGTCCCGCCGCGAGTCCGGCGAAGCTCGCCCGCCGGGCCTCGGCGCCGACCGTCTGCTCGGCTACGACGGCTCCGTCAGCGCCGGTCAGCGTCACGACGTACCCGGTGACCGGGCCGCCGGCATCCTGCTCCGCCGCCTTCCACGTGACGTTGACGCCCCCGGAGTCGACCCCGATGCCGGGAGCCGCGACCGGAGCCGCCGCGGGACGCAGCGGGACGCCGCCGAAGTCCATGTCGGACGCGAGGTAGAAGCTCGTGTAGCTCGGCTGGTTGTAGGTCGTCTGCTGGCGAGCGACCTCGGCGCGGTACTGCGGGTCGTGCATGAGCGTGTAGAGCTTGTGCTCTGTGAGCTCGGTGGAGATGTAGATCCGCAGCGCCGACGAATCGGCCGTCCGCACGACGAGCTCTTCGCGCCAGTCGCCGAAGACGTCCGCGACGAGGCCCGGGTTGCCCTTCGTGCCGTTGTTGGTGAGCGTGCCGGATGCCGTGAGCACCGTCCCGCGCGTCCAGTCGTCGATCGTCGGGGTCGTCGCACCCGAGCCGTTGACGAGCTGGGTCGTCAGGTCGCCGGCCCAGCGGATCGACTGGTTGGTCCCGGGCGTCGCGCTCGAGAGCACCTCGCCGGTGGCCGAGAGCAGGCCCGACGCATCGGTGCCGCCCGGCATGCTCGACCAGACCTCCATGCCGGGAACATCGGAGCGGACGTCGCCGATCATGCCGCGGCCGGTGTCGCGACCGGAGTAGGCACCGAAGAGCACCTCGCCGGTGGCGGCGTCGCGCAGCGCCGTGCCGTAGGGGGCATACGCGCCGCCCTCGTGGACGGTGAAGATCTCGAGGCCGGGTCGGGTCGGATCGATGTCGGCGACGTGCATCGCGTCGCCGTGGCCGAGCCGGACGTTCTCGCCCGGCTGCGCCGAACCCTCGGGCATCTCGGCGAACGAGCTGTAGAGCAGCGAGCCGTCGTCGTCGATCGTCGCCGAGCCGTAGACGATCTCGTGCTTGCCGTCGCCGTCGACATCGGCCGCCGACAGGCTGTGGAATCCCTGCGTCGTGATGGTGCCGTACACCGGGTCGGTGCCGTCGACGCCGTGCGGACCGTCGTTGAAGGGGTTCGACATGGGGGCGTGCCCGCTGTCGACGAACCACCGCTGCGACAGGTTCTCGCCGTCCCAGTCGTAGGTCGCGATGGTCGAGCGCGTGTAGTAGCCGCGCGCGAAGACGGCCGAGGGCTCCTCGCCGTCGAGGTAGGCGACGCCCGAGAGGAAACGATCGACGCGGTTGCCGGGTTCGATGCGCGACATCGCGTAATCGCCCCAGAGCAGGCCGTCGTCGCCGCGACCGGGCTCGTAGCGCACGGTCTGCAGCTCGGCGCCGCTGCGTCCGTCGAAGACCGTCAGGTACTCCGGGCCGTCGAGGATGAACCCCTCGAAGTTGCGGAGCAGGTTGCGGCTGCTCCGCGCCGGGGCGTAGACGTCGACGAAGTGATCGACGAGCGCACGCGCGTCGGCGTCCGAGAGCGGATAGTCGTAGCGCGCCTCGATGCCGAAGGCCTGCTCGAGGGTCGCCGGCCACTGGCCGGAGACGACCTCCTCGCGCGTCGCCCACCCGCGGAACATCTCGACGAGGTGCTCGTAGTAGTCGTCGGCGCTCAGGCGGTAGTCGTCGTCGTGCGAGTACCCCGCGGCGAGGTCCTCGTCCGGCATCGAGATGTACTGCTCGCTCTCGACGGAGCCGTCCGCGGCGTACGTGATCGACTTCGTTCCCGGCGCGGTCTTGAGGATCGTCTCGGCGCGGCCGTCGCCGTCGAAGTCGTAGGTCAGGAACTGCGTGTAGTGCGCACCGGCGCGGATGTTCGGTCCCAGGTCGAGCCGGTTCAGCAGCGTCCCGTCGAGGTCGTAGGTGTCGATGTAGACGCTGCCGGTGTAGCCGACCTGCGAGACGTCCTTCGCGTTGGACGGGTCCCACTTCACGATGAACTCGTACTGGCCGTCGCCGTCGACATCGCCGACCGATACGTCACCGGCCGAGTAGGTGAACGCCTCGCCCACCGGCGTGACCCCGTCGGCGGGCTTCTGGAGCGGGATGTCGAGGTGGTTCTGCGCGAGCGGCGCCGTCTCGTCGCTCGGCGCCGCCTCGACGCCCGCAGTGACCGCGGCGACGCGGTAGACGGATGCCGTCGAGCCGCCCTCGTCGCGGAAGTTCGTGCTGTCGGTGACGGTCGCGATGCGTTCGCCGTCGCGGTAGACCACGAAGTCGGTGCCGGTCAGGCCGGTCTCGTCTGCGCCGCTCGCCTCACCCCCGAGGAGGCGCCACGAGAGGAAGACCCCCGCGTCGGTCGAGACCGCGACGAGACCGCGGTCGAGGGCCTCGAGCCGGGGGACGGGAGCCTCCGCGCCGGTCTGCTCGGCGCCGACGGCAGCCGGCACGACGGCCAGTCCGCCGAGGGCGAGGGAGCCTGCCGCGACGCTCGCGAGCAGGGTCGATCTGAGTGATTTCGCCATTGAATCGTTCCAATCGGAATGCGCTTTCCTGCGTCGTTCGAGCCTATGCGCCGGCTCAGCGAAACCTCATGAAGCTTTTCTCATCCGACCGGGTAGTCGACGTAGGCGAAGCGCCGCCCATCGGGCGCCCAGCTGTTGACGTTGATGGTCCCCTGACCCCCGAGAAGATCTACGATCGCGTCCTCGCCGCGCCAGCCATCCGCGCCGTCGGCACCGTCGGCACCGCCGAGATCGACGAGGTGCAGGCGGACGGGCAGATCGGCCGGGTGGCCGAGGGTGCCGGCCGGGAACGAGATGAAGACCGCTCGCGCGCCCGTCGGATCCAGGTGCGGGAACCAGCTGACGCGGTCGCCGAAGGTGAGCTGCTCGAGCCCCGAACCGTCCGGCCGCACCCGGGCGATCTGCGCGTGCCCCGGCTGCTGCGAGAAGCGCTCGGTGTTGAGGTAGATCCACGCGCCGTCGGGCGTGTACTCGGACCCGTCGTCCGCTCCGGCGCCGCTCGTCACAGCACGGTCGTCGGACCCGTCGACGCCGATCGTGCGCACCGTTCCGCTCCCCCAGCCCGCCGCCGGGTCGATCGCGACGTAGGCGAGCCGGGCGCCATCGGGACTGACGCCGTGGAGGAAGTGACGGATGCCGGCATCCCCCGTTCCCGGAACGAGCTCGGCCCGCCCGCCCGCCAGCGGCGCGGTGTAGAGCGCGCCGTCATTGCCGGAGAGATGGATCCGCAGCCCGTCGGGATCGAGCACGTGGTCGTTGTTGAGCTCGGGGGCGCCGGTCAGCGGGATGCGCTCGGGAGCGCGCGAGCCGTCGGCGGGCATGGTCCACAGGTCGCCGTCGCCGTTGAGCACGAGATCGCCGGATGCCGTCCAGTTCGGCGCCTCCAGCAGAATCCGCTCGTCGACGTGGACGACCTCCGACCGCCGGCTGACGGTGTCGTAGACGTGCACGCGGCAGCGCTGACCGTCCGCCAGTCGACGCGCCCACCGCTCGCTCATGCCGGGACCGACTCCGGAACCGCGTCGGTTCCGGCCGCGTTCCAGTCGATGTCGACAAAGGTCGAGAAGACGGCGCGCAGCTCCTCGGCCATGTCGAGGATGTCGCGATGCAGGAGCCACTGCACCTGCAGCCCGTCCATGAGGGCGACCATGATCACGGCCCCGCGGCGCGGCGTCATCCCATGGCGGAGGAGCCCCCGGTCGCGCAGATCGCGGAAGGCGCGCTCGATGTTGCGTCGGGTGTACTCGTAGCGCCGCAGGAAGTACGCGTGCGCCGGGTGGTCGGGCGCGGTCGCCTCGGCGGAGAGCGTCGTGAACAGCTCGACGACGCCGGGGATCGACGCGTTGTACTCCGCGAGGCCGACGAGGCCGCGCAGCAGCTCGACGCCGTCCCCGGACTCGATCGGAACCAGAGCGCGGGCCTGCTCGTCTCGGAGCTCGAGCACCGCTTCGAGGAGGGCGCTCTTGTTGCGGAAGTGGTGCAGAAGCCCCGCCTCGCTCATGTCGACGCGCTGCGCGATGTCGCGAAGCGACCCCGCCCGGTAGCCCGATTGGGAGAACACCTCGAGGGCCGCGTCGAGGATCGCCTGCCGCGTCGCCTCGGATTTCGCATAGCTGCCCCGGCGGCCGCGTGCCGGGGCGATCGTCTCGGTCATGTTCCTCGCCGTCGTGGGGGATTCGCCGACCGTCGTTGGCGGGCGCTGAGGCCAGTCTGCATGGCAGCGATCCCAAAACCTAGTAGTTACTAGAAATTTATATTTGAAAACCTAGTCCTCGTTAGATTTTGCTGCTAGCGTCCAGCGCCAGGGCGATCCACCGGGGTATCGCCTCCTGAGAGAAGGACCGAAGATGTTCCGATGGAAGGCCACAGCAGCCCTCACCGTCGTCGCAGCGCTCGCCCTGGCGGGATGCGCGGGGACGGATGACGGATCCGGCGGCAGCGACAGCGGTCGCGCCGACCGACTGACCCTCACCGCGATCACCGCACCCACCAGCTACGACATCGGCCAGGGCGCCGAGTGGGGCAACCGCAGCCCGTTCTTCCAGGCGGTCTTCGACACCCTCCTGATGAAGGACTCCTCGGGCGAGACGCAGCCGTGGCTGGCGACCGAGTGGTCGTACAACGACGACAACACCGTCCTCACCCTCATCCTCCGCGAAGGCATCACCTTCAGCGACGGCAGCGCCCTCGACGCCGAGGCGGTCGTGGCGAGCCTCGAGCACTTCCGCGACGGCACCGCACCGCAGGCCGCGACCCTCGCCGGCAAGGAGTTCGCGGCACCCGACGCGACCACCGTGACGATCACGCTCCCGGCGCCCGACCCGTCGCTGGTGAACATCCTCTCCAACGCCCAGGGCCTCATCCAGGCACCCTCGACGTTCGGCAACCCCGACTCGGCGACCGACCCGATCGGCTCCGGCCCGTACATCCTCGACACCGCCTCGAGCGTCACCGGCACGACGTACAACTACACCGCCAACCCCGACTACTGGAACGCCGACGCGGTCAAGTACGACAACCTGACGATCAACGTCCTCGAGGACGTCACGGCCACCACCAACGCGATCAAGGCCGGCGAGGCCAACGGCGCCAAGATCGCCGACAACAACACGATCTCCGAGGTCGAGGGGGCCGGCTGGACGATCGAGTCCAACGAGCTCGACTTCCAGGGTCTGCTGCTCCTCGACCGCGCCGGCACGATGGCGCCCGAGCTCGCCGATGTGCAGGTGCGTCAGGCGATCAACATGGCCTTCGACCGCGAGGCGCTCCTGCAGTCGCTGCAGAGCGGCTACGGCACCGTCACCGAGCAGGTCTTCCCGGCCACCTCCGTCGCCTACGACGAGTCGCTCGACGGCACGTACTCCTACGACCCGGATGCCGCCAAGGACCTCCTCGCCGAGGCCGGCTACCCGAACGGCTTCACGCTGAACATGATGTCGACGCCGGCGTTCCAGACCACGTTCGACCTCGTCGCGCAGCAGCTCGACGACATCGGCATCACGGTCAATTACACCGACCCGGGCACCGGCAACTTCATCACCGACATGCTCGCGCCGAAGTACCCCGCCACCTGGATGGCCCTCGAGCAGAACCCCGACTGGCAGCTGATCAACTTCATGGTCGGACCCGACGCGACGTTCAACCCGTTCGGCTACGAGGACCCGACCGTCGACGGCTACATCCAGACCGTGCAGTTCGGCACCCCCGAGGAGTCCGACCAGGCGCTGAAGGACCTCAACAAGTACCTCGTCGACCAGGCCTGGTTCGCTCCGTTCTTCCGCGTGCAGGGCACGTTCGCCACCGACGCGAACACGAACCTCGAGTTCTGGCCCACCAACGCCTACCCGTCGATCTTCGACTTCTCGCCGAAGAACTGATCCGATCCCCGTCCGCCTGACCGGTGCCCGACCGGTCAGGCGGACGGGCCGACCCTCCGGGAAGGCATCATGCTGCCATTCATTCTCCGGCGCCTCGCCTCGGGCGTCGTGCTGATCGTGGTGATCTCGTTCATCGCGTTCCTGCTCCTCTACATGGGCGGCGGCGACATCGCCCGCCGCATCCTCGGCGAGAACGCCACCGCCGAGACCGTCGCCAAGAAGACCGCGGAGCTCGGCCTCAACCGCCCGCTCCTGGTGCAGTACGCCGACTGGGTGACCTCAGCCGTCACCGGCAACCTCGGCCGCAGCTGGTTCACCGGCGAACTCGTCTCGGTGAGCGTGTCGGGCCGACTGGCCGTCACCCTCTCCCTCGTCGTCGGGGCCACGATCGTCTCCGCCATCCTCGCGGTGGTCCTCGGCGTCCTGGCCGCCCGCCGCGGCGGCGCCGTCGACGGCGCGGTGCAGTTCCTCTCCCTGGTCGGCTTCGCCATCCCGGGCTTCCTCATCGCCCTCTTCCTCGTCCTCGTCTTCGCGATCAACCTCGGCTGGTTCAAGGCGACGGGGTACGTGCCGATCACGTCCTCGCTCGGCGGATGGGTCGCATCCGTCATTCTCCCGATCGTCGCGCTGTCGATCGGGGCGATCGCGACGGTCGCCGCTCAGGTGCGCGGCTCGGTCATCGACGCGATGTCTCGCGACTACGTCCGAACGCTCCGCTCGCGCGGGCTCGGACTCGGATCCGTCATCTACAAGCACGTGCTGCGCAACGCCGGCGGCCCCGCCCTCGCGGTGCTGGCCGTCCAGTTCGTCGGCCTCCTCGGCGGCGCCGTCGTCGTCGAGCAGATCTTCGCCATCCCGGGGATGGGCCAGCTCAGCGTCCGCTCGACCACGCTCGGCGACGTGCCCGTCGTGATGGGGCTCGTGATCGCGTTCGCGATCATCGTCGTCATCGTCAACCTCCTCATCGACCTCGCCCAGGCCGCCCTCAACCCGAAGGTGAGACTGTCATGACCGCCATCGACGTCCCTCCCGTCCCCTCGTCGCCGGCGGTCGCGATCGCGCCCGTCCGCGTGCACCTCTGGCGCCGTCTCATGCGCCGGCCGCTCGGCATCGTCTCGGCCGCCTTCCTCGCCCTCGTCGCGGTCATCGCCGTCCTCGGCCCGGTCATCGCCCCGCAGGATCCGAACTACGCCGACATCCGCAGCGTCCTCGCCGGCCCGAGCGCGGCTCACATCCTCGGCACCGACGGCAGCGGCCGCGACGTGCTCTCGCGGCTGCTGTCGGCGACGCAGACGAGCATCGCCGCCGCGCTCATCGCCGTCGTGGTCGCGATCGTGCTCGGTGTCGTGAGCGGCCTCATCGCCGGCTACTACCAGGGCTGGTTCAACGCTGCGGCGACGTGGGTCACCGAGCTGAACATGGCCCTTCCGGGCATCGTCGTGCTGCTCGCCGCGCGGGCCGTCCTCGGCCCGTCGGTGTGGATCTCGATGTTCATCTTCGGCATCCTGCTCGCTCCGGCCTTCTTCCGGCTCGTCTACGCCGCCGTCACCGCCGTCCGCGGCGAGCTGTACGTCGACGCCGCGCGGGTCTCGGGCCTGAGCGACAGCCGCATCATCGGGCGCCACGTCCTCGCGGTCGTCCGCGCGCCCATCATCATCCAGGCGGCGATCATCGCCGGCATCGCCATCGCGATCCAGTCGGGCCTGGAGTTCCTCGGCCTCGGAGATGTCAACGTCCCCACGTGGGGCTCGATGCTCACCGACGGCTTCAAGAACATCTACAAGGCACCCGTGCTGATGATCTGGCCCTCGCTCGCGATCGCCCTCACCTGCATCGCCCTGACCCTCCTCGCGAACGTCATGCGCGACGAGCTCGAGCGCACCGTCACGGTACGCCGCAAGCGCCGTCGCGCGGTCACCACCGCCACCGGTTCGGTCGCGGCCGTGACGACCTCGGTGGGCACGAGCGGCGGCGAGCCGATCACCGACCTCGACGAGCTGCCCGTCATCGAGGGAGCCGGCGTCACGATCCACCGCGAAGACGCCCGCAGCAAGACGAGCGCGAAGCTCCTGACGGTGCGCGACCTCACCGTCGGCTACGACCAGCCCGACGGATCGCACATCGAGGTGGTCCACGGCGTCTCGCTGGATGTCCGCAAGGGCGAGGTGCACGGCCTCATCGGCGAGTCCGGCTCGGGCAAGACCCAGACCGCGTTCGCGGTGCTCGGGCTCCTCCCCCGCGGCGGCCGGGTCACCGGCGGCTCGATCTCGTTCGACGGCACCGAGCTCGCCGACGAGTCCGACCGGGTCTACGGCGCGATGCGCGGCAAGCGCATCGGCTACATCCCACAGGAGCCGATGAGCAACCTCGACCCGTCGTTCACGATCGGCAGCCAGCTCGTCGAGCCGCTGCGCAAGACCCTGGGGATGTCGAAGAAGGATGCGACCGACCGCGCCCTCCACCTCCTCGACCGGGTCGGCATCCCGCAGCCGAAGCGCACCTTCGACGCCTACCCGTTCGAGGTCTCCGGAGGCATGGCGCAGCGCGTCCTGATCGCCGGCGCCGTCTCGACCGATCCCGACCTGATCATCGCCGACGAGCCCACGACGGCGCTCGACGTCACGGTGCAGGCGGAGGTGCTCGAGCTGCTGCGCGATCTGCAGGCCGAGCGCCACATGGCGATGCTCCTGGTGACCCACAACTTCGGTGTCGTCGCCGACCTGTGCGACCGCGTCACGGTCATGCAGAACGGCCTCTTCGTCGAACAGGGTCCCGTTCGCGCGATCTTCAACGACGCCCGTCACCCGTACACGCAGGCGCTGCTGGACGCGATCCTCGACGAGGGTCCCGCCCGCCCGGCGCTGTCATCGAAGGAGGTCGGAGCATGACCGCTCCGCTGCTGGAGATCTCGGACCTCGTCGTCGAGTACCCCGGGAAGGGATTCCGCGCCGAGCCGTTCCGCGCCTTGAAGGGCGTCTCGCTCGACATCCTCCCCGGCGAGACCGTCGGTCTCGTGGGCGAGTCGGGGTCGGGCAAGACGACGCTCGGCCGTGCGGCGCTCGGGCTCGCCCCGGTCACGGAGGGCACGATCCGCTTCGACGGTCGCGACATCTCGCACCTGAACCGGCGCGACCGGCGGGCGCTGAGCTCGGACATCCAGGTCGTCTTCCAGGACCCGTACTCCTCGCTCAACCCGTCCATGACGATCGAGCAGATCCTCACCGAGCCCCTCACCGCCGCCGGTGTGGGCACGCGCGAGGCGCGCGACCGCGTCCGCGACCTGCTCGACCAGGTCGGCCTGCCGGCCGACGCGCGCAGCCGGCTGCCTCGGGAGTTCTCGGGCGGTCAGCGTCAGCGCGTCGCGATCGCGCGCGCGCTCGCGCTGCGCCCGCGCCTCATCGTCTGCGACGAGCCGGTGTCGGCGCTCGACCTGTCGACGCAGGCCCGCGTGCTCGACCTCTTCATCGAGATCCAGGAGCGCACGGGCGTGGCCTACCTGTTCGTGACGCACGACCTCGCCGTCGTCCGTCACATCAGCCACCGCGTCGCCGTGATGTACCGCGGCGAGATCGTCGAGTCGGGCGACGGCGACCAGGTGACGTCGCGGCCGCGGCATCCGTACACGCAGCGGCTCTTCATGGCCGCTCCGGTGCCCGACCCCGACAAGCAGGAGGAGCGTCGCGCCGCGCGCCGCGCCTTCCTCGCGTCCGAGGCCGGCGCCGCCGCTCAGGCCGGCACCGACGCCGCATGACCGGATGCCGGAGACGGTGACTCGCACCCGCCTCCGGCATCCCCCCACCCCCTACGCCGCTCGAGGAGCATTCCGTGACCCATTCCACCGACCACCTCCGGCCGCTCCTGTCGGAGCTGACCCTCGAGCAGAAGGCCGCCCTCGTCCAGGGCGCCGACTTCTGGACGACCGTGCCGATCCCCGGGATCGACCTGCGCGCGATGACCCTCTCGGACGGGCCTGCCGGCGTCCGCGGTCCGCGGTGGGACGAGCGGGAGCCGTCACTGAACCTGCCGTCGGGATCGGCGCTGGCCGCATCCTGGGACCCCGATCTCGCCTATCGCTACGGCGCCGCCGCGGCCGCCGAGGCCCGCCGCAAGGGCGTGGACGTCGTGCTCGGTCCGACCATCAACCTGCACCGCTCGCCGCTCGGCGGCCGGCATTTCGAATGCCTGTCGGAGGATCCCGAGCTCACCGGCGAGCTCGGCGCCGCCTACGTCCGCGGGCTGCAGGACAACGGCGTCGCCGCCACGCCCAAGCACTACGTCGCCAACGACTCCGAGACCGACCGCTTCACGGTCGACATCGATGTCGACGAGCGGACCCTCCGCGAGGTGTACCTCGCGCCGTTCGAGCGCGCGGTCGACGCCGGCGCCTGGGCGCTCATGAGCGCCTACAACTCCGTCGACGGCGTGACGATGACCGAGAACGAGCTGCTCGAGACCCCGCTGAACAGCGAGTGGGGCTTCGACGGCGTCGTCGTCAGCGACTGGACCGCCGTGCGCTCGCTCGGTTCCGTGCCCGCCGCGCAGGACCTCGCGATGCCCGGACCGGCACCGGCCTGGGCGGGGCTCGTGGCGGCCGTCCGCGCCGGCGAGGTCTCCGAGGCGGACCTCGACCGTAAGGTGCTGCGGCTGCTGCTGCTCGCCGAGCGGGTCGGCGCGCTGGGAACGGCGACCCCGACCGAGACCGCCCCGCTCGACGGACCGGCATTCGCCCGCGAGGCCGGCGTCGCCGGAACCGTCCTGCTGAGCAACGACGGGGTCCTGCCCCTCGACGCCGACACGCTCGCACGCGTCGCCGTCATCGGCCACAACGCCCGCGACGCCCGCACGCAGGGCGGCGGGTCGGCGACGGTCCTGCCCGAGCGCACCGTCTCGCCGCTCGAGGGACTGCGGGCCGCCCTGCCGGGCGCCGAGGTGACCTACGACATCGGCGCCGTCGTGCAGGAGGGGGTCGCCGAGATCCCGCTCGCGCAGCTCGAGAACCCCGTCACGGGCGGTCCCGGCATCCGTGTGAGCTTCCACGACGCCGACGGCCGCGAGCTCTTCGCCGAGGACCGCCGTTCGACGGCGCTCGTCTGGTTCGGGGGCGACGCCCCCATCGAGGCGAGCCGCACCGTCGTGTTCGAGACGCGCTACACGCCCGAGGCCGACGGCGAGATCGAGCTGGGCTTCGCCGGGGCGAACCCGGCGCGGATGTGGGTCGACGGCGCGCTCGTCCTCGACGACGCCCCCGTGATCGAGGGCCGCGACCTCGGCGCCGCCTTCCTCAACCCGCCGTCCGTCACCGCCCCCGTCCACGTCACGGGCGGCTCGGCGATCGACATCCGCGTCGAGTTCGTGCGCGCGGGCGCCGGCGCCCTGTCGGGAGCCCTGTCGGCGACGGTCGGGATCGCCCCCGAGCGCACCGAGCCCGGCGAGCTCATCCGGCGCGCCGTGGCCTCGGCCGCCGCCGCCGAGGTCGCCGTCGTCGTCGTCGGCACGAACGCGAAGGTGGAATCGGAGGGATACGACCGCGAGAACCTCGACCTGCCCGGGCACCAGGACGAGCTCGTCCGCGCCGTCGCCGCGACCGGCACGCCGACGATCGTCGTCGTCAACGCCGGCTCCCCCGTCGTCCTCCCCTGGGCGGGCGAGGTGGCCGCGGTCGTGCAGGGATACTTCGGCGGTCAGGAGTTCGGCACGGCGATCGCCGGCATCCTCACCGGCGCGGACGAGCCCGGCGGGCGCCTGCCGACGACCTGGCCGGCGAGCCTCGCCGACGTCCCGGTCACCGACGTCGCCCCCGAAGACGGCGTGCTGCGGTACACCGAGGGGCTGCACATCGGCTACCGCGCCTGGCTCCGACAGGGCGCCGCCCCGGCCTTCCCGTTCGGGCACGGCCTGGGATACACGTCGTGGTCGTGGGATGCCGCGCGCCGCCACGAGGGCGGTGTCGAGGTGTCGGTGACGAACACGGGCGATCGCTCCGGCAAGCACGTCGTCCAGGTCTACGCCGAGCGCGCCGACTCCGGGGTCGAGCGGCCGGTGCGCTGGCTCGTCGGGTTCGCGCCGGTCCACGCGGCGCCCGGCGAGAGCGCCACCGTCACGATCGATCTGCCGGAACGGCGCCTCGCCCACTGGGCCGACGGCTGGCTGGTCGAACCCGGGGCCTACACGATCCGGATCGGAGCGTCGGTCGTCGACCTCCCCCTCGAGCTGACCTGGACGGTCGCCGAATGAGCGCCGTGCTGAACGGAGCGCTCTCGGGCACCGCCGACGAACGCCTGGGGGCCGTCGTCGATCGCCTCGCCGGCTACCTCGCGGCCGACCCCGACCTGTCGTTCCAGGTCGCGGCCTATCACCGCGGCGACCTCGTGCTCGACGCCTGGGGCGGGCCGCATCTGGGCGAGCACTCGGTCATGGTGCCGTACTCCGTGACGAAGAACACGATCGGACTCGCGATCGGCCTCCTGATCGAGCGAGGCGAGCTCGACCTGGATGCCGCCGTCGCCTCGGTGTGGCCGGAGTTCGCCGCGCACGGCAAGGGCGCGGTGACGATCCGCCAGCTCCTGTCGCATCAGGCAGGGCTCCCGCAGGCGCAGCCGCCGCTGACATGGGACGAGCTGCTCGATCACCACGCGGCGGCCGAGCGCCTCGCCGACACGGTGCCGTTCTGGCACCCCGGGAGCGCGTTCGGCTATCACGCCATCACGATCGGCAACCTCGCCGACGAGCTGGTCTTCCGCGTGACCGGACGGACGCTCCACGAGTTCTACGAGAGCGAGATCCGCGCACCGCACGACATCGACTTCCGCCTCGGGCTGCCCGCCGAGCTCGAAGACCGCCGCGCGGACGTGCTGCCGATGATCGCCCCCGTCTCAGCCGACCAGACGCGGCAGACCTCGGCGCTCGGTCCGCTCGTCTTCGGCGCGATGACGGGAGACGTCGATCTCGGCAACTCCCCGCGCAGCTGGCGCTACGGCCACCCGGCCGGAAGCGGGACGGGCACGGCGCGCGGACTCGCGCGCCTGTTCGCCGTGATGGTCACGGGCCTGGACGGCGCCGAGCCGGCGCTGTCCGCCGAGACCGTCGCCGCAATCGGACAGCAGCAGATCCGCGGCTACGACGAGGTGCTCCACCAGCACGACCGCGCGCACGCGATCGTGTTCCAGAAGCCGTCGCAGCAGCTGGCGTTCGGCGGGCCGCGCGCCTTCGGGCACGACGGCGCCGCCGGAGCCCTCGCGTGCGTCGACCCCGACACGGGCCTCGCCTTCGCGTGGACCATCGCCCGCGGGCCCTGGCCGGGCGGCGCCGACCCCCGTGCCGTCGCCCTGGCGGCCGAGCTCGGTCGCATCCTGACCTGACCCCCACCTCGGCTCAGCCCGCCCCCGCCCTCGAACGGAGCGCTCGATGACGACGCTGTACAACCCGCTGCTGAACGGCTTCCACCCCGACCCCTCGGTCGTGCGGGTGGGCGACACCTGGTACCTCGCGACCTCGACGTTCGAGTACCTGCCCGGCATCCCGATCCACCGGTCGACGGATTTCGAGACGTGGGAGCTCATCGGCCACGTCGCCACCCGGCCCGGCCAGCTCGGGGTCGAGAACGTGCCGACCGCCGGCGGCGCCTGGGCACCGACCATCCGTCATCGCGACGGGGTCTTCCACCTCGTCATCACCGACGCGATGGGGCGCGGCATGCTGCACTTCACCGCGACGGATGCCGCGGGGCCCTGGAGCGACGGCGAGCTCATCCGCTCCGCCGGCGGCTCGGCGTCGATCGACGGGATCGACCCCGACATCGCGTGGGACGAGGACGGCACCGTCTACATCACGTTCTCGGGCCTCATCCTCGGCGGGCCGCGGATGGGCGAGCACCTCGGCATCCAGCAGGTGCGGGTCGATCTCCAGAATCACGTGGCGCTCGAGGAGCCGCGCTCGCTCTGGTCGGGCAGCACCGGGGCGTTCCCCGAAGCCCCGCACCTGTACTCCCGCGACGGGCGGTGGTACCTGATGATCGCCGAGGGGGGCACCGAGCGCGGCCACGGCATCTCGATCGCGCGCGGCGACGGCCCCGAGGGTCCCTTCGAGAAGGCACCCCACAACCCGCTCGTCTCGGCCCGCTCGACCGTGCGCCCCGTGCAGAACACCGGCCACGGCGACCTCGTTGTGGGCCCCGCCGGCGATTGGCTGTGCGTCCTGCTGGGCGTCCGCCCCCGATCGATGACCCGCGCCTTCTCGGCCCTCGGCCGCGAGAGCTTCGTCACGCCGGTGCGCTGGCGGGGCGACGGGTGGCCCGAGATCGACCCGGTGGAGCTCAACCCGCGCCCCGGCACATCGGTCCACGTCGACTTCACAAGCCCGCTCGATGGCGAATGGATCGCCGTGCGCGCGCTGCCGGAGGCGGTCGCCGAGCAGCGGGACGGACGCCTCGTGCTGCGGGGAACGGGCGCGACGCTGAGCGATCCCCGCCCCGCCTTCGTCGGACGCCGGCAGGAGCACCTGACGAACGAGACCTCCGCCACCGTCGACGCGAGCGCCGGAGTCGGCGGGCTCGCGGTGCGATACGACGAGAACTTCCACGTCGAGCTCGAGGTGAGCGCCGACGCGGTGACCGCGCGGGCGGTCGCCGCCGGCCTCGTGCAGGAGTGGCGGCATCCGATCTCCGGACCGGTGCTCCGGCTGCACATCGCCTCGCGTCCGCCGGAGGCCACGGGCCTCCTCCGCACGAGCGACGTGTTCCACCTGTCCGCGACCATCGACGGGGACGTCGTCGAGCTCGCCCGCATCGACGGCCGCCTCCTCTCCGCCGAGACCGCCGAGTCGTTCACGGGGCGCGTCATCGGCGCCTACGCCGTCTCGGGCGAGATCGCGGTGACGGACTGGACGATCGACGGAGACGACGAATGAGCGCCCGTATCGCGACCCTGCGCGCCGAGCAGCGCGACGACACGACGTTCGTCGCCACCGCGCGTCCGCGCCTGACCTGGACGGTCGAGACCGACGAGCGCGATTGGTCGCAGGTCGCGGCCGAGATCGAGGCGACGGGCGGGGCCGGGGGCGTCGAATCCGCGTCGATCGGGTCCGGCGACAGCGTCCTGATCGCGTGGCCGTTCGCGGCGCTGCGGGCCGGCGAGCGCCGCACCGTGCGCGTGCGCGTGCGCGGGACGGCGAGCGGGATCACGCCCGCGGATGCCGCGTGGACGCCGTGGAGCGAGCCGGTCGAGGTGGTCGCGGGCTTCCTCGCGGACGACGAGTGGGTCGCGCTGCCCGTCGGGCTCGCCGAGCCCGAGCGCGACGCCCAGCCCGCCGTCGTCCGCACGCGCTTCGCGCTCGACCGGCCGGTCGAGCGGGCGGTGCTGCTGTGGACGGCGCTCGGCGCCGCCGAGCCGGAGGTCAACGGCATCCCCGTCTCGGGCGACGTCCTCGCTCCGGGCTGGACGGCCTACCGCGACCGCCTCGTGCACGAGACCGTCGACGTGACGGCGCTCGTCCGTCCCGGCGAGAACGAGCTGTCGGCCACGATCACCGGCGCGTGGTACACCGAGAAGTACGGGTTCTTCGCCTTCGCGGACCGGCTCTACGGCACCCAGCCGTCGTTCCTCGCGCAGCTGCGGGTGACCTTCACCGACGGTTCGACCCGGACGATCGCCCCGACCGGCGACGGGTGGGAGGCCGCGGGCGACGGACCGATCGTCGACAGCGGCATCTACGCCGGCGAGCATCAGGACCTCCGCCGCTCGCCGCGCGCGTTCGCACCCGCCCGCGTGGGAGCCGCGGCCAGACCGGGCTACGAGAACGTCCCGACGCCCGAGGCGCGCATCGCGCCGCCGGTGCGCCGCATCCAGACCCTGCCGGTCGCCGAGGTGCTCGCCGCCGCCGGCGGGAGCATCCTCGATTTCGGCCAGAACCTCGTCGGGCGCGTCCGCGTGCGGGTGCGCGGCGCCGCGGGCACCCGGGTCGTCATCCGCCACGCCGAGGTGCTCGACGACGGCGAGCTCGCCCTCCGCCCCCTGCGCAACGCCGCGGCCACGGCGACGTTCGAGCTCAGCGGCGGCGACGACGAGCTCGAATCGCGCTTCAGCTTCTACGGGTTCCGATATGCGCAGATCACCGGCGTCGACGTGTCGCCGGGCGACGTCGAGGCCGTCGTGCTGCACACCGACATGACCCGCACCGGATGGTTCTCCTCCTCCGACCCGCTCCTCGACCGCCTCCACGAGAACGTCGTGTGGGGCATGCGCGGCAACTTCCTGTCGATCCCCACCGACTGCCCGCAGCGCGACGAGCGACTCGGCTGGACGGGTGACCTGCAGGTCTTCGCCCCCACGGCGTCGTACCTGTACGACTGCGCGGGCTTCCTGACCTCGTGGCTGCGCGACCTCGCGCACGAGCAGCGTCGCGACGACGGCTCGGTGCCGGTCGTCGTGCCCGCGGCCCTCACCGGCTTCGGCGCGTTCGGGGTGAGCCCGGCTGCCTGGGGCGATGCGGCGACCGTCGTGCCGACCGTGATGCACGAGCGGTTCGGCGACCGCTCGGTCGTCGCCGACCAGTACGAGAGCATGCGCGCCTGGGTGGACGCCGTCGGGCGCGACGCCGGCGACAGCGGCCTGTGGGCGGGACGGATGCAGCTGGGCGACTGGCTCGACCCGGCCGCCCCGCCCGACAAGCCCGGCCAGGCGAAGGTCGACTCCGACATCGTCGCGACCGCGTACTACGCCCGGTCGCTCCGCCAGGTCGCCGAGGCGGCACGCCTGCTCGGCCGCAGGGCCGACGCCGACGCGTACGCGGCGCGTGCCGAGCACAGCCGGCGGGCGTTCGTCGCGGAGTACGTGACCGCCGCGGGGCGCATGATGAGCGACGCGCCGACCGCCTACGCGCTCGCTCTCGAATTCGACCTCGTGACGGACGCCGCCGTGCGCGCGGGTCTGGCCGAACGGCTCGCCGACCTCGTCCGCGAGGGCGGCTACCGCATCGGCACGGGCTTCGTCGGCACGCCGCTGGTGACCGACGCACTGACCCGCGGCGGTCATCTCGACGCCGCCGAACGCCTGCTCACCCAGACCGAATGCCCGTCGTGGCTGTACCCCGTCACGCAGGGGGCGACGACGGTGTGGGAGCGGTGGGACTCGCTCCTCCCCGACGGCTCGGTCAATCCCGGCGAGATGACCTCGTTCAACCATTACGCCCTCGGCGCCGTCGCCGACTGGCTGCACCGCACGGTCGCCGGCCTCGCCCCCGCGGCGCCCGGCTATCGGCGCCTGCGGATCGCACCGCGTCCGCTCCGCACGCTCGGGTCGGCCTCGACGCGGCACCGGACGCCCTACGGCGAGGCCGCCGTCTCGTGGCGCCGCGAGGGTTCCGAGATCGTCGTGAGCGCGGTCGTTCCGCCGAACACCCGGGCCGAGGTGGACCTGCCCGGCCTGAGCGACGAGGTCGGCTCGGGCGCGCACGAGTGGCGGTTCGCCGACACGCCGAACGCGGCGCGCGCCGAGCTCGACGGCATCCGCGCATCGCTCGCCGACGTGATCGACGACCCGCGGGCCTATGCGGCGCTGCTCGACACCCTCGCCGAGGTCGCCCCCGACCGCGTCGACACCGTCCGCGGCGAGACGCGCTGGGGGTCGGGACGCCCCGTCACCACCGCCCTCATGTTCACCCCGCCCGCCGTGCAGGACGCCGTCGACGCGGCCATCCGGCGGGCCACCGCGCCGTCCTGACCGCCCCGTCCCGACCGACGACCGGTCCCGACCGTCACGTCCCGAATCGACCCGAGGAGATCCCATGTTCGACCGCGCCAGCACCTTCGGCGAGGCCCTCGACAACCCCGACGCCCGCGCGATCCTCGAGCGGTACCTGCCGGGCATCGCGGCATCCCCCATGGCGACGCAGTTCCGGGGCGGCCGCCTCGGCCAGCTCCTGGCCCTGGTGCCGGCGCTCGAGGACGTCGAGGAGCGGCAGCGCTTCTTCGCCGCCCTCGCCGACATCGGCGAGGGGTCGGCGAGGGCGCCGTATGCCCCGGCGATCGAACCCGACCCCGGGTTCGAGGACGACTCCGTCCCCGCCGGATCGGCCGAGGTGACGCTGCCCGGTGCGGTCGCGCTCTGGGAGCCGCTCGAGATCCGGCTCGCCGGGCCGTCGCACGGCAACCCCTTCGTCGACGTCGAGCTCGACGCCGTCTTCACCCGCGAGGGTGAGGAGGTGCGCGTCGGCGGGTTCTACGACGGCGACGGCGCCTACGTCATCCGCGCTCTCGCCGACCGCGAGGGCACCTGGTCGTTCCGCACCCGCTCGACGGCCCGATCGCTCGACGGCATCGCCGGCGAGGTCGAGGTGGTCGCGGCGCTCGATGGTCGGCACGGACCCGTCCGGGTCGACGGGTTCCACTTCCGGCACGCCGACGGCACGCGCCACCGTCCGGTCGGGACGACGGCGTACGCCTGGACGCACCAGCCGGGCGCCCTGCAGGAGGAGACGCTCCGGACGCTCGCCGAATCCCCGTTCGCGAAGCTGCGGATGTGCGTCTTCCCGAAGTCGTACCTCTACAACGCGAACGAGCCCGCCGACTTCCCCTTCGTCGGGTCGCTGGCGGACGGGTTCGACCTGACGCGGTTCGACCCGGCGCACTTCCGCCGGCTCGAGGAGCGCATCCGCCAGCTCGGCGACCTCGGCCTCGAGGCCGACCTCATCCTCTTCCACGCCTACGACCGGTGGGGCTTCGCCGACCTCGGCCCCGCCGTCGACGAGCGATACCTCCGCTACGTCGTCCGCCGCCTCGCGGGCTTCGCGAACGTCTGGTGGTCGATGGCCAACGAGTACGACCTGCTGTGGTCGAAGGACCTCGACGACTGGGAGCGCCTCGCCGCCGTCGTCGCTGCGGAGGATGCGTTCGGCCACCTGAACTCCATCCACAACTGCCGGCCGGTGTACGACTACGACAAGCCGTGGATCACCCACGTCAGCATCCAGCGCGTCGACGTCTACCGCACCGCGGAGAACACCGACCAGTGGCGCGAGCAGTGGGGAAAGCCCGTCGTCATCGACGAATGCGCCTACGAGGGCGACATCGATCAGGGCTGGGGCAACATCACCGGCGAGGAGATGACCCGCCGGTTCTGGGAGGGCGCGGTGCGCGGCGGCTACGTCGGCCACGGCGAGACCTACTACCCGCCCGCGCTGGACGGCGCCGGCTCCTTCGGCGACGACGACGAGGTGCTGTGGTGGTCGAAGGGCGGCGCGCTGCACGGCTCGTCACCCGAGCGCATCGCCTTCCTCGAGCGCCTGCAGGCCGAGTCGCCCACGGGCGTGTGGGATCCGCTGCCGAGCGACTGGGACGTGCCGTGGGGCGGGGTCGCGGGGGCTGTGAAGGTCGGGTACTTCGGCTTCAACCGGCCGCGGTTCCGCAACCTCATCCTCGACGAGGGGGCGTGGCGCGTCGAGGTCGTCGACACCTGGAACATGACCGTCGAGGAGGTGCCCGGCGAGCAGCGCGGTCAGGTCCGCGTCGAGCTCCCCGGCCGGCAGTTCATGGCGGTGCGCCTCACCCGCCTCGGCGACTGAATGGCGCAACGGACACGTCGTGCGCTGCGGAGGATGTCAGCGGTGATGTTCGGCGCTCGCGCGGCGGGTTGCGGCGGCCGCTGCTTCCGCTGGGTGCGTGCTCCCGGCGCTTGCCGTCTGCTTGCTGGACCGGCCAATCGACCATCCGGCCGATATTGGATCTTATGTCAGTTCGCCGATCGACTCTCGTCATCTGGTTCACTATCGCTACTCCTCCCTATGCATCATCAGTGCAGCATTGCGCAAGAGCTTTCGCGGTTTGGACTGCGATGTGGCAAAACTCTCATGGTGTCCGTAGCCTGGCAGCAGCGCATCATTCTGGGGGGCGGGTGCGTTCTCGGGCCCCATTCAAGCGGGCCGTCGCAACTCTGTGATCGCCTGCGAGATCAATGCATGATCCAGCGAAAAGGCAAAGATGTCTCGTAGTTCGTTCTGGCGGAAAGCGCTTGCTGTTCCCGCCGCCCTCGCCCTCGCCCTAGGCGGCGTGGCTCTCACCGCCGCGCCCGCTTCTGCGGCGCCGGCAGGCCTCACAATCACCAGCCCGGTAAACGGATCCACCGTCGACTCGCGCACCGTCACTATCTCGGGTGAAGTCTTCGGTGGCTCCACCGTCACCATTCGCAACGCTGACGACACCGTGGAGCTCGCGCGCACCAACGTGCGCGGAACCTTCGGACAGCCCGCACCGTACTCGGTGACACTCCCGGCATTCGCAGACGACGCGGCCACCTCGCAGACGGTCATCGTCAGTGGTTTCTACGGCGGCAGCGGCATCCCGCAGCAGCGGCTCACCTTCAGCCTCCCGGCCCCCGCACCGGTGGGCAACTTCACCGTCACCGCGCCGGAGAACGGCTCGACGGTCGAGTCGCGCACCGTCACCTTCACCGGAACCGGCACCGAGGGCTCGCTCGTCAACGTGCTGAACGTCGATGGCAGCCGCGCCGCCGACCAGGCCCGCGTGAACAGCGCCGGCCAGTGGAGCACCACGACCACCTACGCCGACGACGCCCCCGTCGCCCAGACCGTGAACATCAACCAGGTCACCGGCGGCGCCGGCCGCGGCAACGCCACGGTCAACTTCACCCTCCCGGCCGTCGTGCCGGTGGGTAACTTCACCGTCACCGCACCGGAGAACGGCTCCACCGTCGAGTCGCGCACCGTCACCTTCACCGGAACCGGCACCGAGGGCTCGCTCGTCAACGTCCTCAACGTCGACGGCAGCCGCGCCGCCGACCAGGCCCGCGTGAACAGCGCCGGCCAGTGGAGCACCACCACCACCTACGCCGACGACGCCCCCGTCGCCCAGACCGTGAACATCAACCAGGTCACCGGCGGCGCCGGCCGCGGCAACGCCACGGTCAACTTCACCCTCCCGGCCGTCGTGCCGGTGGGTAACTTCACCGTCACCGCACCGGAGAACGGCTCCACCGTCGAGTCGCGCACCGTCACCTTCACCGGAACCGGCACCGAGGGCTCGACCGTCAACGTCCTCGACGTCGACGGCAACCGCGCCGCACCCCAGGCTGTCGTGAACGGCGACGACCAGTGGAGCACTACCGTCACCTACTCCGACGACGCCCCCGTCGCCCAGACGGTCAACATCAACCAGGTCACCGGCGGCGCCGGCCGCGGCAACGCCACGGTCAACTTCACCCTCCCGGCCCCCGCTCCCGCAGAGCTGCCCGCACCGGTCATCACCAGCCCCACCGAGGGCCAGACCGTCACGGGCACGCAGGTCACGTTCGAAGGCACCGGCACGCCCGGCGCTTACATCGGCCTGCTCGTCGTTCCCACCGAGCTGGTCGAGGATGCCGCGCCCCAGGCGCGCGCCGCCGCACCGGCTCCCGCTGACCCCGCCGACCCTATCCTGGTCGACGAGAACGGCAACTGGACCGTCACGCTCGCCCTGCTGCCCGAGAACTACACGGTCGTCGCCATCCAGGCTGCCGACCCGGAGGGCGCCACCGGCCTCTCCGCTGCCTCGGAACCGGTGAACTTCTCGCTCGTCGCTCCGGTGCCCGCCCCGGCCGGTGGCGGATCGGGCGCGGCTCCTGCCGCCAACCCGACCAACCCGACGCTCGCGGCAACGGGTGGGGCTGACCCCTCGCTGATGTTCGGCATCGCCGCACTGACGCTGCTCGCCGGTGCGGGAGCACTCGTCGTCAGCAAGCGTCGCCGCGTTCTGAACTGACCCCAGTCAAAACCACCGGGAGGTGCCCGCAGCTACGGCTGCGGGCACCTCCTGCGTTTTGACCTGTAGTTCAAACGCCCGATGGGAACCATGACCGAGCTCGGGCGCAGGCTGGTCAATCCCAGATACGGTAGGTCCCCCAGAGTGCGGCATCTCAGATTCTTGATCGCGCGGATAGTCAACGTTATGTCAGGTTCGGGCTCACTACCGCTCCCGTGCTCGCTCGACAGCACATCGGCCCGGGCGGCGCGCGTCACCTCAGGTGGCCTGCTCCGCGGCCCGTCGATCTGAAGCTCTCTGCCGGAGAACCCCGACGAAGGTCGCGACCCACCAAATGAGGAGCGAGCCAAAGCCGGCGAGAAACCAAACGCGAATCGGTTCGTACTCGCGAAAAAGCAGCCCCAGGCCGTTCGTGACCACCATCGCTCCGCACACGAAGATTTGCATGATGAGCAGCGGGAATGCCGGTCCGGACCATGTTCGGATGCTGGTGCGCCACCATCGCATGCGCCGATCGTAGTCGTTGCCGCGGCGTACGATGAGGCCTCCTCCGGCCGGGAGATGGGACCCGGCCGATGCGACCACGACTTCACCCCGACGTGCTGCTTGACATCACGTTGTCCGCGATGTGCTCGAGGGCGAGATACCGCCGCGACGTCTCCCCCGTCATCGAAGAACTGCGCGCGACCGCGGGTGACCGGACCGACATCCTCGCGCAGACCGCCGGCATGTGGGCGGGCTACTACGAACGCGACGCGACACCCGAGCTGATCGCCGCCCTCTTGATGATCGATGGTGCGGAGACATGGATTGCTCTCGGCAGGAGACGCCGGGGCGCAGCGTCACACGGTGCACCAATCGCCGCGCAACGACACGAACCGCCGAGGGACACCTCGAACGGGCGCTGAATTCGCCAACGGCCGTTGGCGAATTGCGCATCGACGTCAGTGGCGCCAGGTGAGTCCGTGGAGTCTCATCGCGCGAAGTAGCTCGTCGTCGTCCTCGCGTACGAGGTGCGCGTCTTGCTGGCGAAACCGGTGGCTGGAGGGATCGTCGCCGGGACGTTCGTAGATGGCCCAGAGGGCGAGGTCGTCGCCGTGGCGGGACCCGAAGTGGACCCCGTCGAGTGTGGGGGTGCCATCGCTACGAGTCATGGCGTAGAAGTCGACCGTCAGGCGGTGTGTGAGCTCGCGAGGGTGAGCACGCTTAAGCGCGGCAGCATCGAAGTCATCGAATCCGAGGGTCCGCGCGTACGTGAGGTACCTCGGCCGCAAGGCAGCGACGGTGGCCGCAGCACGGACGTCGACGTAAGTACCGTCCAGAGAGGCGGTCCCAACCATCCGCCCGGTTACCCAATGGCGTTCGATCGATCCCGCCGGCGGGACGGGGAAATCTGCCGCATCCTTAGGGTCCTCGTCGATACTGGCGAGCAGGTCAGACCCGTCATCGTTACGATCGGGCCGCGCATAGGCAAGCAACTCGGTGTAACAGCCGAACAGAGAGTCGGCGGCGTAGATCGTGCGGAACGTCACCGCCGGGTCGTCCCACCTTGCCTTTCCGGCGTACTGGTGGTCGATCCACGCCCAAGGATCCGGCGCGCGGCCGACACGCCAGACAGTCACGCCGGCCGCATCGGCCAGCTGCAGCTCGAGCGCCGCCATCAGGAACCGACAAATCCCTTTGCGGCGTCAAGAACACGGTCCAGGGCATCGTCGCTGCGGTCCTCATGAAGCACCCAAGCAGGCGACCGATCTCCAAGCTGCGGGTTCATCCCCTGAAACCAGGTCGCAGCGACACCGTCGCCCTCGCTGAGATCGATGAGGGCCGCGACCTGAAAAGCCAGACGCAGCCGTCGCTCTGTGTTCGGCGTCGGCACACGCTCGCCGTCCGCCCATGAACGAACCGCGCGAGTCTCCGTGACATTCGCGATATACGCAACGAGCTTCGCGCCAAGCCGGCTTCTCAGTTCCGAAACGATCTGAGGCAAACCCTGACGAATCGACTCGTTGAAAGCAGCAAGCCTATTGGCCTCGATGATCGTGGACATTCCTCAAGGATACGCGATAACGGCCTGCATCCCACCTAGAAAGCCACTACTCATCACACCCCTACCGATTCGGCAGACCTGGAGTAGCGCGGGCGCCTTCAGCGACATACCCCCGCGGCTTGAAGTCCATCTGTGACGAGGTGGCTGCCTGCTCGAGGGCGAGTCGCGGCGCCATTTCGCTCGGCGGTCTCACCGACTGTCAGCGCGAGAGTCGGGCGTGAACGAACCACCGCTTCTGCGCCGAACCAGCTCATCTCGCACCACCGCTACCTTCCGCAGATTCCGTGGGGTATCGATCGCGGAGTAGATGAGGAAGGCAACGAAAAATGCTGTACCGAACAACCAGTACGGGCTCTGGGCTACTGCGAGCCACAACGACAGTACGATCATCAGCCCGAATACGACCGGCCCCATCGACAAGTTGCGGCGTAGCTGCCGGTGCTGGACCTCCACCGCGGCTACCCAAGCTGGGACGTCGACGTCCGCCGGCACCTGACCGGTATGAACGCTCCTTCCAATCCGAGCCAGTTCGACGGTGCCGCCGGCTCGCCGACGTGCCCGCGCGATCCAAAACGTGAAGAACGCAGTCATCACACTGGCGTAGACCAGCGCACCCATCAGACGCCCCCAATGGAGCAGAGCTGGTCCAGCAAGCAGCCCGCCCAGGAACCACACACCGCCCAGGACGATGAACATCGTCGGCGCCAGCACCCATAAAGACAGTGAACGGAACGAACGCATACGCAACCCTCTCAGCTACGCCAGACGTGAGCGAGCGGGTTTCTGTTCGACTCACGGCGAGGCAAGCCTGCGAGCAACGCAACTCGGTGCGGACCGCCACAACGCGCGGTCTCGAGATGGCAATCGAAAGCACCAGTTTTGTTCACGCCGGCGGTTCGCTAGGCGGTTTCTCCCGCGGCTCGACTCGATGCGATCTCAAGTAGAAAATCGAAGGCGCGCACATCCCACGATCCACTGAGCAGTTTGCGCCCGGCAACGATCACACCTACGAAGTGCGCTTCACGCCGACTGTCGACCTCACTTCGCCGCCGCGGTCAGTGAACGAGACAGGACCCGACAGGTTCAGATCAGGAGGGTATCGCGCGCTCGCGCTCAGAGCGAGGGGGTAGGTGAACGCCCGCCGAGCTTCCAGTGTCGGAGCACCAACCGCCCTTGGAGGAAACATGTACTTCCACGTCCAGGAATTCATCAACGAGATCGCGCAGGACGAACCGGATCCGGCCGCAGCCAACGCCCTCCAGGAAGGTCTCGGCGGTCAATTCGGCGAGATGCGGACGATGATGCAGTACCTCTTCCAGAGCATGAACTTCCGCGGCCCCTCTGGGAAGGCGTATAAGGATCTCATCCAGGGCATCGGCACCGAGGAGATCAGCCACGTCGAGCTGATCGGCACCACAATCTCGCGCCTACTCGACGGCTCGCCGGCGTACCAGGGCAAGAAAGGCGACCCGGTGGACCAGCCCGGCGCCGGCGGTGCGACGCCCCTGAGCATCGCGGTCGATCACGGCAACATCCATCACTACCTCGTGGGCGCCCAGGGCGCTCTGCCCGTGGACTCCGTCGGCAACCCCTGGTCGGGGAGCTACGTCTACAACTCCGGAAACCTCGTGCTCGATCTGCTCTACAACCTGATGCTCGAATCGACCGGGCGCCTGCAAAAATGCCGCCTCTACGAGATGACGGACAACAAGACGGCCCGCAGCACCATCTCCTATCTGATCGTACGCGACCAGGCCCACGAGAACGCGTACGCCAAAGCGCTCGAAACCCTCGGAGTCAACTGGCGCACGTCCCTGCCGATCCCCAAGACCAACGCCGAGCAGTTCCCCGAGGTGAAGCGACTCCTCGACCTCGGCCTGCAGAGCAAGCAGTACTCGTTCGACCTCGGCAACCAGTCCGAGGCAGGCAAGATCTTCCAGGGCGCCTCTCCGTCGAACGACGGGACGCAGCTCGATGCGAGCGAACAAGCACCGGTGGGCGCACCGATGACGATCGCACCGGAGCGGCTCGAAGAGTTCTCCCCCGGCGCCGACGCTGAGCTGCGCGAACTCATCGAGGCGACCGCAGCGATGGAAATGGCCGACATCGATGCGACCTTCGGCCGAATGAAATAAGCCCCCCGGCCGGGTGTCGATGCGGGTGCGAGCCGCCGACGACTGGTATCCATCGTTGGCAATCGGGCATGCTGTACATCGCAGACCCCCCCCCGCACACGTGGATCAAGGGGGTCTTGCTGTGTCTTCGGTCAGATTTCCAGCGGCCCCCGGTTGATGTCTCTTTCAGCGAGGGATGTGGCGTACCAGTCCCAGGCGAATTCGTTTCCTCCATGGTGGTCTAAAGAGGCGTAGGCGCTCCACGCAACGAGGTCCGCCATCTGCTCGAGCTGAGAGTGCTTCGAATCGAGGTGGATCGCATCTTCGATGACTCGTCGCTGATCCAGCTTGAGTGCCCGGTGGGCAGTGCGGTACGTGGGGTCCGATCCATCGCCGTCCATGAACACCATGCCTAGAGCATCATGCGCGTCGAGCTCGCTTTCAAATCGTTCGACAAGCGCCGTATATGCGGAGTGGCGCGTCTGAGCGAGCTGCTTCGGATCGCCGTGGCGAAAGACGGCTCCGACGGTGAGTCCTTCGGTACAACGAAGCGCCTCTAAGCATTCAGCTGCAACTTCACGGCCGAGGTCCTTCCAGAACTCAACTCCGTCGTGGCGATGTCGGTCAGGGAACCGACGGGATATTCGACTCCGACCGTTTACGTACTCAGTCGGGTGGAGCTCCCGAGTGACGGGGATCCCGAGATCGCGCCAGAGGCGTCTGCGACTCGGCTGGACTCGCCGCGATCGACGAAAACCCGTTCACATCCGGGCGGCTCGCAGCTCGACCGCCTGCGCCTCCAGATTCTGTTCCCGCTTCGAGACGGGGGCGTATCCAACTTCGTGGCTCATGCCGCAAACGGTACCGCCGAAGTTTCGGCGCGTTCAGGTTTCGGCAGGGGGTTTCGGTGGATAGCTTCTCGGCGTGTCGCCCACTAGATCGTCGGCACTTGTCGGCCTGCCGAAAACGATCGTTTGCGGGAGTCGCCCGTTGCGGGCAAGTTGACGCACCAGTAACGATCGTCACAACTCTGCTCTGGCGGACCGTCTTCGGCTGACTGTTCCGGCCTCTCAGCGGGCGAAGAAGTCCGCCAGCGCGGTGCGGTAGATCTCGGTGAATGCCTCGAGATCATCGAGGCGGACGTGTTTTTCGACCTGATGGATGGTGTTGCTGACGAGGCCGAACTTGACACCTCGCCGTGTCGGGAGATGAACCGGGCATCCGATGTTCCTCCTCCGGTGTCGAGGCGCAGGGTGAATTTCCACTCGCGTGCAACGTTTAGGCGGGTGCCGGCCATGTACGTGGTGAGCATCTAGGAGGACGCCATGGACACATCGATCGATGACCTGCTGCGGGCAAGTGCCCCGCACCGCGCATCAACGGACGGAATGGTCGCAGCTGAAATCGATCGCGTTGGGATCGCGGCGCGTGTTCACGCAGCGCGGCGACGACGCGTCCGGCGTCTGTCGTGGGTCGCGGTGCCCGTGCTCGCCCTCCCGGGGATCGCACTCGCGTCCACAGCCGGCACCGACCCGCGAATGATCCCCGATTTCGAGATCCCCATCTCGTACGTCACCGACACCGGCCGTGAGGTCTCCTGCTCGATCGAGCTCTTCAACGGCGAAATGAATTACGCCGAGACCAACACGAAAGCCGTCGAGTTCATCGCGGCGCAGAACTGGGAGGGCGTGGGACAGCGGATCTACGACGAGGCCGTCAAACGCGACGCGGCCGGTGACTTCGCACCATTTTTCGGGGCCGCGCAGGATGTGATCTTCGCTGGCGCGGACGAGTACATCCTCCCCGGCGACGGTGGTGTCGGCAGCGACACCGACTGCACGGGAGAGTTGCATTGACGGGGGCGCCGGAAGTCGCTGTGACGAACGACGAGCGGGTCGCTCAGTTGGTGAAGGACCACGCCGGTTCGCTCCTGGACTACTTCGTTCGGCGAGTTCCCGATCGCGAAGATGCCGCTGACCTTCTGGGTGAGACGCTCGTCGTCGTGTGGCGGAAGGTGCGGTCTGTCCCCGCCGACCCCATCGAGGCGCGGATGTGGATGTTCGGCATCGCTCGCCGCATCCTCTCTCAAAGCTGGCGGTCACGTGCGCGTCGGCACTCACTCACGGACAAGCTCGCCCACCACCTCGCCCATCTGGCGCCGGCTGAGGAACACGATCACGCGGCCGACGTGCGCGCCGCGATCGCCGAGCTCCAGGCCGTCGATCAAGAGATCATCCGCCTCGTCTACTGGGACGGCTTCACCTTGACGGACGTCGCGCTACACCTCGGGATGAACCCCGCCACCGTGCGCAGCCGACACGCAAGAGCACGATCACTGCTGCAGACACTCCTCCAGGCTGAGCGCGTCTGACAGATCGCGGCCGGCCACCTCGCTCACCGCCGCAAACGATCGTTCCCGGCAGGCTCTTGAACTTCGCGGGGGCGCCCGATGCGTGCCAGCGATCGCGCCGGCGGGAACAGCCAGCGGCGGTGCGGGCGGGCAGTGACAGCTGGCGGGTCAGAGGGCGTGGTCGGCGGTGATGCGCTGAGCCGCGGTGGCCATGTGCCCGGCCATGGCGGATGCCGCGGCATCGGCATCGCCGGCGGCGACCGCCCGCGCGATCGCCTCGTGCTCGGCGAGCGCCCGGCTCGCCTGCTCGGCATCGTGCACGGCCCGGTCGGCGTAGACCTGCAGCAGCGAGCGGACGACGTGCAGGAGGTCGACGAGCATCGCGTTGCCCGCCAGACGGGCGAGCTCGTGGTGGAACGCGAGGTCGGCTCGGGCGAAGGCGGGGAGGTCGTCGAGGGCGTCGCGCATCCGGTCGACGAAGCGTCCGAGCGTGCCCCCGTCGCCGGCGGCGGCGCCCGCGGCCAGACGCGCGACGTAGATCTCGAGTCCGGAGCGGAGTTCGATCAGCTCGCGGGTGTTGCGCTCGCCGATGAGGAGCCCCCAGCGGAGCGTCTGCGGCAGGAGCTCGCTCGCCGCGCCGCGCAGGTAGGTGCCCGACCCGGGACGAACGTCGACGATGCCGAGGATCTCGAGCGCGGCGAGGGCTTCGCGCACCGCCGAGCGTCCGACGCCGAGGGTCGCCGCGAGCTGGCGTTCGGGCGGCAGGCGGGTGCCGGGCGCGACGTCGCCGCTCGTGAACAGGTCCATGAGGCGGCGCGCCACCTCCGAGACGGGAGTGCGCGCCGGCAACGAGGTGAGCGCCGCGGTGAGGTCGGGCGCGCCGGTGTCACGGTAGGCGGGCATGCGAACAACCTACCCGCAGCCGGGCGGATGCCGGTTGCAATTGGTCAACCGGTTTGCCAAACTGATCTCGCCGCAGCCCGAGCGGCATCCCTCTGATCACCGTCGATTGGCCCGCGATGACCCGCCTGTGGAACGACCCCGCCGACTTCGCCGACGAGATGATCGCCGGGTTCGTCGCCGCCAACGCGCGCTCCGTCCGCCGCGTGCCCGGCGGCGTCGTCCGCAGCACCGCCGTGCCCGAGGGCGAGGTCGCCGTCGTGATCGGCGGCGGGTCGGGGCACTACCCCGCGTTCGGCGGCCTGGTCGGCCCCGGCCTCGCCCACGGCGCCGCGATGGGCAACCTCTTCGCCTCGCCGTCGACCCAGCAGATCGTCTCGGTCGCCCGCGCCGCGCACGCCGGTGGCGGCATCCTCTTCTCCTACGGCAACTACGCGGGCGACGTCCTCAACTTCGACGAGGCGCAGCGGCGTCTGCGCGCCGAGGGCATCGCGTGCGAGACGGTGGTCGTGACCGACGACATCGCCTCCGCACCGCCCGAGCGCGCGGGCGAACGGCGCGGCATCGCCGGCGACCTGACCGTCTTCCGCGCCGCCGCGGGCGCGGCGGCCGCCGGAGCGCCCCTGGCCGAGGTCGCTCGCGTCGCTCGCCACGCCAACGACCGCACCCGCTCGTTCGGCGTCGCCTTCACGGGATGCACCCTGCCCGGAGCCCCGGCACCGCTGTTCACGGTGCCGGAGGGACGGATGGCCGTCGGCCTCGGCATCCACGGCGAGCCGGGCATCGACGAGACCGGCATCCCGTCCGCCGACGGTCTCGCCGAACTGCTGGTCGAGCGCGTGCTCGCCGAACGCCCGGACGACGCCGGCATCGAAGGCAGGGTGGTGCCCGTGCTCAACGGCCTCGGCTCGCTGAAGTACGAGGAGCTGTTCGTCGTCTACCGCCGCATCGCCGAACTGCTCGACGATGCGGGCGTCACGATCGTCGATCCGCACGTCGGCGAGTACTGCACGAGCTTCGACATGGCGGGCGCATCGCTCACGCTGTTCTGGCTCGACGACGAGCTCGCCGACCTGTGGGAGACGCCGGTCGACACTCCCGCGTACCGTCGCGGCAGCGTCGACCCGGCCCGGACCATCTCGGATGCCGCGACCGCCACCACCGCAGCGCCGACTTCCGACGACATCCGCACCGCGGCTGCACCCGCGGCGGCGCCCGCCGACGCCGCATCCCGCGACGCCGCCCGCACCGTACTGGCGGCGATCGCGGTGACGGCGGCGACGATCGACCGCCACGTCGACGAGCTCGGCCGCCTCGACAGCGTCGCCGGAGACGGCGACCACGGCATCGGGATGCAGCGGGGCGCGACCGCCGCGATCGCCGCCGCGCGCACGGCGGTGGCCGACGGGGCCGGCGCCGGATCGGTGCTCGAGAGAGCCGGCGACGCCTGGTCCGATCGCGCGGGCGGCACCTCCGGCGCCCTGTGGGGCATCATCCTCCGCACCCTCGGCGCTCGGATCGGCGACACCGGCTCCCCGACCGCCGCGTCCGTCGCCGACGCCGTCGCGGCCGCCGCCGACGCGGTCTCCGCCTCGGGCGGGGCGCAGCCGGGCGACAAGACGATGGTCGACGCGCTGCAGCCGTTCGCCGACACGCTCCGCGCCGAGACGTCCGCCGGCGCCGACGCCGCGGCCGCATGGCGCACCGCGGCGTCGACGGCAACGACCGCCGCCGCCGACACCGCCGAGCTCCAGGCTCGCCGGGGTCGCGCCCGCACCCACGGCGACCACAGCCTCGGCACCCCCGACCCCGGCGCGCACTCGCTCGCCCTCATCGTCACCGCCGTCGCCGACGTGCTGCAGGACGCCGCACGCGAATCCGAGAGGACCCCCTCATGACCACTCCCCTGCGCATCGTGATCGGCAGCGACGACGCCGGCTTCGACTACAAGCAGATCCTCAAGGGCGATCTCGAGGCGAGCGACGCCGTCGCGTCCGTCGTCGACGTCGGAGTCGACGCCGACGGGCACACCGCGTACCCGAAGGTCGCCATCGAGGCGGCCGAGCGCGTCGCGCGCGGCGAGGCCGACCGCGCGCTGCTCATCTGCGGCACCGGCCTCGGGGTCGCGATCGCGGCGAACAAGGTCACCGGCATCCGTGCCGTCACCGCCCACGACTCGTTCTCGGTCGAGCGCGGCGTGCTCTCCAACGACGCGCAGGTGCTCACGATGGGCCAGCGCGTCATCGGCATCGAGCTCGCCCGGCGACTGGTCCGCGAGTGGCTCGGCTACCGCTTCGACCCCGCGTCCGCGTCCGCCGCGAAGGTGGCGGTCATCGGGGAGTACGAGACCACGGGACACTGCTGATGGCGGTCGTCGTCGGAGTCAGCCTCAAGGCGTACTTCGGCCGTCGACGCGCCCGCGTCTGGTTCGGCGAGATCGCCGGGATCGCGCGCGGCAACGCGGCCGTCCGCAGCGGCGAGGTGAGCGTCTTCGTCGCTCCGAGCTATCTGCAGATCGACGATGCCCGCGGCTACGTCGACGGCACCGGCATCGCCCTCGCCGCGCAGGACGTCTCGGCCTTCGAGCCCGGCGCCTACACCGGGGAGGTCACCGCGGCCGAGCTCGCCGAATCGGGGGTCACCTACGCCGAGATCGGCCACGCCGAGCGGCGGCGCCTCCTCGGCGACACCCCCGAGGTCGTCGCGGCGAAGACCGCCGCTGCGCTCCGCCACCGCCTGACCCCGGTGCTGTGCATCGGCGAGGTCGAGCGACAGGATGCCGCGGCCGCCGCCCGCGAGTCCGTCGATCAGCTGCGCGCCGCCCTCGCCGACGCGCCCGCGGGCCGGGTCGTCGTCGCCTACGAGCCGGTCTGGGCGATCGGCGCGCCCGAACCGGCGCCGCCGACGCACGTCGCGGCCGTCGCCCGCGCCGTGCGGGGCGCCCTCGACGCCGACGCCGACCGCGCCGGCTCGAGCGTCGTCTACGGCGGATCCGCCGGCCCGGGCCTCCTCGCCCGGCTCGGCGATGACGTCGACGGCCTGTTCCTCGGCCGGTTCGCGCATGATCCGGCCGCCTTCGCGGCGGTGCTCGACGAGGCTGCCGATCTCGCGGCGCGGCGGAGCAGCCGATGATCGGCCTCGGCACCTACGCGTTCTTCTGGCAGCACTCCGAGCGCGTCGACGAGCCGCTGACGCTGCGCGGCGCGCTCGAAGCGACGCGCGAGCTCGACGTCGACCTGTTCCAGATCTGCGACTTCGCTCCCCTCGAGTCGATGACCGGCCGCGAGATCTCCGACGCCGCGGCGACCGCACGCGACCTCGGCCTCGCGATCGAGCTCGGCACCAAGGGGATCGAGCCCGCACGGCTGGGGCGCTTCCTCGACATCGCCGACGTGTTCGACGCGCGCCTCGTCCGCAGCATGCTGCTCGGCCCCGACTCCCGCCCCACGATGAGCGAGGCCGAGGCGTGGCTGCGCGGCATCCTGCCGTCGTTCGAGAGCGCCGGCGTCACCCTCGCGCTCGAGACGTACGAGCAGGTGGCCACGGCCGACCTCGTTCGGCTCGTCGCGTCGATCGGAAGCCCGCGCCTGGGGATCTGCCTCGACCCCGCGAACGTCGTCGCGCGGCTCGAGCTGCCGGAAACGTGCGTGGAGCTCGCCGCCGATCACGTCGTGAACATCCACGCCAAGGACTTCGCCTTCGACCGTCAGCCCGGCTGGGTGGGCTTCACCTACTCCGGCGCTCCCCTCGGCGAGGGCCTGCACGACTACCCCCGGCTGCTGGAGACCGTCCGCCCGCGCGGGCGCGGGATCGACGAGCCCGGGGGCGACGAGCCCGGGGGCGACGAGCCCGGGGTGAACGAGATCGTCGAGCACTGGCTGCCCTGGCAGGGCGACGCCGAGACGACCGTCCGAACCGAGCGGGCGTGGACCCGCACCGCCATCGACTATCTGAGGAGCACACCATGACCGCAACGACCGAGACCTACACGATCGCCGTCGTCGGCGCCGGCGGGAAGATGGGGATGCGGGTGTCGAACAACCTCGTGAAGACCGCCCATTCCGTCCGCTACGTCGAGAACTCCCCCGCCGGACGCGAACGCACGATAGCCGCCGGACGCGAGCTGACCGACGCCCGCGACGCCGTCGCCGATGCCGACATCGTCGTGCTCGCGGTGCCCGACCTCGCCCTGGGGCCCGTGACCGCCGAGCTCGTGCCGCAGCTGAAGTCCGGCGCGATCGTGCTGACCCTCGACCCCGCCGCCGCGTACGCGGGGCTCCTCACGACGCGCGACGACGTCGTCCAGGCGGTCGCCCACCCGTGCCACCCCTCGGTCTTCCTCGAGCGGACGACGAAGGAGGAATGGGCCGACACCTTCGGCGGCATCGCCGCGCCGCAGGATGCGATCGCCGCCGTCGAATCGGACGATCCGGTGCACCGCGAGATCGTCGAGGCCACCGTGCGTGCCATCTACGCGCCGGTCGTCGACGTGCACTTCGTGACCGTGAAGCAGCTGGCGCAGCTCGAGCCGACCCTGGTCGAGACGGTCGCCTGCATGATCGGCTCGCTCCTGAACGAGGCGCTCGACGAGGCCATCCACACGATGGGCGTTCCCGAGGCGGCGGCGCGCAGCATCCTCTACGGCCACACCCAGGTGGCCCTCGCCAATGGCCTCCGCGGCGACAACCCCTTCAGCGACGCGTGCCTCATCGCGATGGACTACGGTCGCGAGAGCATCATCAAGGACGACTGGAAGAAGATCTTCCGCGACGACGAGCTCGACAAGAACCTCGCTCGGATGCTGCACCTCGACCACATCGAGCGCTGAGGGACGACGATGACCAGACTCCAGGGCAAGACGGCGCTCGTCACGGGTGCCGCGATGGGCATCGGGTACGCGGTCGCCGAGCGCTTCATCGCCGAGGGCGCGCGGGTCGTGCTCGCGGACCGCAATGCGGCGGCCGTCGCCGAGGCCGCCGGCGCACTCGGTCCGCTCGCGCGGGCGGCGACGATGGACATCTCCGACGAGGCCGCCGTCGCCGCGGCCTTCGCCGAGCTCGAGGCGGCCGGGTGGACGCCCGATGTCGTCGTCGCCAACGCGGGGGTGCAGCTCTTCGGACACGACGCACCCGCGGCCGACCTCGACCTCGACGTGTGGCGGCGGACGATCGACATCAACCTGACGGGCACGTTCCTGACGGTGAAGTACGCCGTCCGCGCCCTGCTCTCGCGCGGCGGCGGGTCGATCATCCTGACCGGGAGCCCGACCGCCGTGAACGGCGAGGGACGCGACTTCACGGCCTACAGCGCGTCGAAGGCGGGCGTCCACGGGCTCGGCCGCACCGTCGCGGCGGCGTATGCCGATCGCGGCATCCGAGTGAACACGGTGCAGCCGGCCTACACCGAGACCCCGCTCGTCGCGGCCATCACCGACGACCCCGACTCGCGCGCCGCGATCGTCTCGCGCATCCCGATCGGCCGCGCCGGCACGCCCGCCGACGTCACCGGGATCATGGTCTACCTCGCGAGCGACGAGGGCTCCTTCGCGACCGGCGCGACCTTCTCGGTCGACGGCGGCATGACGACCCTCTGATCGGAGACGCCATGACCTGGTGGCGCGAGGCCGTCGACCGACGCGAGCTCGGCGAGTGGACCTTCGACCTGCGCGGCGACGAGTTCGCCGATCTCGCCTGGCGCGGGCGCCGCGTTCTCCGCAGCATCCGGGCCGTCGTCCGCGACCGCGACTGGAACACGATCGATCTCGTCGTCGACCGAGTCACGCCGGCGGAGTCGAGCCTCACGCTGCACGTCCGCACCGACGACGATCGGATGCCGTTCCGCGGCGTCGTCCGCGCAGAGGTGCGCGGCGCGGACCTGCGCGTGCTGTGCGACCTCGAGGCGGCGGAGCCCGTCGAGACGAACCGCACCGGACTGGTCGCCCTCATCCCGCCCGCCGCTGCAGGCGCCCGGCTCGACGTCGAGCACGCGACCGGAACCGCGTCCTCCACAGCGCTGCCGGTCGCCATCAGTCCGCATCAGCCGGTTCTCGACGTCGCCGGCATCCGGTGGTCCGAAGACGGCCTCGCCGTCGGGCTCGCCTTCGACGGCGACGTCTTCGAGATCGAGGATCAGCGCAACTGGACGGACGCGTCGTTCAAGGTCTACAGCCGGCCGCTGTCGCTGCCGTTCCCCTACCCGGTCGACGCGGGAGAGCGGGTGCGTCAGGCCGTTCTCATCACGGCCGATGTCAGCGCGCCGCCCGCAGCGCACGCGGACGATGCCGTGGTCGACCTGCGACCCGCGGGGGTCTTCCCGATGATCGGACTGAGCGCTTCGACGGCGCCCGACCGGGCGCCCGACCATGTCGGGCGCACCACGGGCGCGCGGGTCGGATCGGGGTCCGACGTCGCGATCACGCTCGTCGAGCTCGACCTGGCCTGGCCCGGGTGGCGGGCGGCGCTCGACCGCGCGGTGACCGAGGGGCGGCCCCTCGATGCGCGGCTCGTGCTTCCGGCCGAGGCGGGGGTGTCGGCTGAAGCGGATGCCGGGATCGCCGCCGTACTCGCGGAAGCGATCGCAGCCCTCACCGCGCATCCCCTCGTCCGTGTGACCGCCTTCCAGCCCACCGGGCCGGCACGCCATATCTCCGACGCGGTCTCGGTCGCGCTGCTCCGAACCGCGCTGCAGCGAGCCGGCCTCGAGGTTCCGGTGGTCGGCGGCTCGCGCGCCCACTTCACCGAGCTGAACCGCGAGCGGCACCGGCTGCCGGGCGACCTCGCCGGAACGGTCTTCAGCGTCACCCCGCTCTTCCACAGTCGCGACACCGAGCAGCTCGTCGAGTCGCTCGCGGTGCAGCGTCTGGTCGCCGCGCAGGCGGTCGAGGTCGCCCGGGGGACGCCGGTGCACATCGGCCCGATCACGCTGCGTCCGCACTTCAACGACGTCGCCACCACGGCGCCGCCGCGCCCCGCGGCATCCGATCTGTCGAGCGGCTACGGCACGCACCTGATCGACGCCGACGATTCGCGCCAGAGTGCGCCCGAGCTCGCGGCCTGGACCATCGCGAGCGCCGCCGCCCTCGCCGTGCCGGGCGTGGCGAGCCTGACGTTCTTCGAGTCGTGGGGTCCGCGCGGAATCCTCGACGCGAGCGGTGTGGCACGTCCGGTGGCGGCCGCGATGCGCGCTCTCGCGCTGCTCGCCGGTCACGAGGCGGAGAGTGGGAGCAGCCCCGACGGGCTGATCTGGGCGCTCGCCGCCCGCACCGCCGACGGCATCTCGGTGCTGGCCGCGAACCTGGATCGTGTCCCGCGCCGCGCCGAGCTGCACGCCGCCGGTCGGCACACGGTTCTGGACATCCCCGCGGGCGCGTGGCGCCGGCTCGACCTCGAACAGGAGCAGTGATGCAGGAGCGTTGGCGACAGGAACTGAGTACGTTCGTCCGCGCGCGGTCCGATCGGATGACACGCGAGCCCGAAGGCATCCTGGCGCACCCGTACACGGTTCCCAGCGACCCGGACTCGCCGTACTACTCGCATGCGCTCTGGGACTGGGACTCCTGGACCATCAGCATCGCCCTCGGCCAGGTCGAGCGCGACACCGACCGACCGGGCCACTTCGCCGAGTACGAGCGCGGCAGCATCCTGAACTTCCTCGACCACACCGATGCCGATGGGGTCATGCCCATCCAGCTCAGCCCGTCGGGGTCGCTGCAGCACGGGGAGTCCGGGCGCGCCGGCGGATTCCGGCAGAACATGCACAAGCCCGTGCTGGCCCAGCATGCCGCCCTGCTGTCTCGCCGCGCGGGAAGCGCGGAGTGGATGCGGCCGCACCTGCACGTGCTCGAGACCTTCCTCGAGCGCTACCTGACGAGCCATCTGCACGCCGGAACCGGGCTCGCGTACTGGCAGACCGACTTCGCCGTGGGTGTCGACAACGACCCGTCGGTGTACTACCGGCCCGATCGCAGCACGGCGGCGATCTTCCTCAACAGCCTGCTGTACCGGGAGCTGCTCGCCGCCGGCTACCTCCACGAGGAGCTCGGCGATCCCGTCGCCGCCAACCGGTGGCGCGGGCGCGCCCAGGACCTGGCTGACGCTCTCCACGCCTCCGCCTGGGACGAACGCGACGGTACGTTCTACAGCGTCGACATCGGCCTGCGCGGAATCGACCCCGACGACTGGTTGCACCGGGGCGCGCCACGGCATTGGTCAGGGCTGCTGCTGCGCGTCGACAGCTGGTCGAGCTTCCTGCCGATGTGGGCGGGACTGGCGAGCCAGGTCCAGGCCGAGCGGATGGTCGAACGGTACCGCGATTCGCGCACCTTCCACGCCAACTACGGGGTCCGCACCCTCTCCCGGCTGGAGAAGGGCTTCGACCTCCGGGCGTCGAACAACCCCTCGAACTGGCTCGGGCCGGTGTGGGGCATCAGCAACTACCTCGTGTTCCGCGGACTGCTGAAGTACGGGTTCGTGGACGACGCGCGCGATCTCGCCGAGAAGACCGTCGCGCTCTTCGGCGCCGACCTCGAGGCGAACGGCTCGCTCCACGAGTACTACCACCCCGACACGGGGGAGCCGATCATCACGCACGGCTTCCAGAACTGGAACTTCCTCGCGCTGACGATGATCGCGTTCCTCGAGGACCGGGCACCGGTGTGGGAGTTCTGAGCCGGGTCGATCACCCGCGCGAGGTGAGGCTGCTCTCGCGGACGACCAGCTCGGGCCGGAACACCCGATGCGGTTCGTCGATGGAGCGCCCCGAGAGGACGTCGGAGAGCACGTCGACCACCGCCACCCCGAATCCGACGTGCCGCGTGCGCACGGTGGTCAGCGGAATGAGGGACGCCTGCGCGTACACGTTGTCGTCGTAGCCGACGAGCGCGAGATCTTCAGGCACCCGGATGCCGGCGCGCGCGAGCTCCTGCAAGATGCCGAGGGCGAGCAGGTCATTCACGGCGAAGACGCCCTGCGGCCGCAGCTCGGGCGGACGCGACGCGATCACGGCGCCGATCTCGCGCCCGCCCTCGACCGTCCGGTCGGGCTGCGGGAGGATCTCGAGGGTCGCCGGACCGGAGGTGCGCACGGCCTCGCCGGCACCGGCCAGACGCGCCGCCACCTGCGGGATGTCGAGAGGCCCGCCCACGAACGCCAGGCGGCGGCACCCCTGCTCGAGCAGGTGCCCGGCGACGAGGCGCCCGCCTTCCTCGTCATCGACTGAGACCGAGGCCTGCTGTGCGGAATGAGCGCGCTGGCCCACGAGGACAGACGGCGTGCCGCGAAGCCGCACCGCTTCGAGCCGCTCCTCGATCGGGTGGTGCGACGAGACGATGAGCCCGCGTACGCGGTGTTCCTCGAACACCTTCAGATACGCGTCCTCACGCTCCTTGCTGCGGTGCGAGTTGGCGAGGAAGATGCTCAGGCCCAGTTCCGAGGCGCGCCGCTCGACGCTTTCGGCGATCTCGGCGAAATAGGGGTTGCTCACGTCGGGAGCGATGTAGCCGACGACGGCGCTCACCCCCAGCCGCAGCTGACGCCCGGCGCTTGACGGGACGAATCCGAGCGTCTCGATGGCGCCGCGGATGCGCAGGGCCTTCTCGTCGGAGACCCGATCGGGGTGGTTCAGGTAATGGGAGACGGTGCCGACGGCGACGCCGGCGAGCGCCGCGACGTCGCGGATCCCCACTCTCGGCACACCGACCTCCCTTGTTCGCGCTGCCTTCCGACAGTAGTGCAGCGCCAGCGATTCAGCGACATATTGTGACGTTTCAATGACGAGGCCCCGGCACACGGAACGCGACATGTTCTGGACTGTTGACAGCATGAGAGACGCGACCTACCATCTGACTTGAAACGTCTCAACCATGGCACCGGCCGGAGACGCGCACCATTCAAGGAGGAATCGTGTCCACAGCATCAACGCGTCGGCTCCGCAAGCCGCTGCTCGGCGCTCTCGGTCTGATGAGCGTCGGAGCGCTCGCTCTCGCCGGCTGCTCCGGCGGTGGCGGGGGCGGTGGCAGCACCCCGTCGGCCTTCGAGTTCTTGAAGAACGCCGAGAACACCACCACCGAGCCCGTCCTCGACGCACTCATCGACGGTGCGTGCGCCGAGCAGAACGAGGCGCTGCCGCTCGAGGTCAGCTCGGTGCCCCAGGCCGAGCTCGACGCGCAGATCCAGCTGCTCGCGAGCCAGGGCGGCCTGCCTCCGATGTTCTCGGCGGGCGGCAACCCCGCCGAAGGGGCGCGACTGGCCGAAGCGGGCGCGCTCGTCGACTTCGATGAGGCGTTGACCGATCTGGGTATGCGCGACAAGATCGCCCCCGGAGCCGTCTCGACGATCGAGAAGCTCTACGGCGGCGGGTTCAACTTCCTGCCGTTCCAGTACAACATCGAGGGCATCTGGTACAACACGCAGATCTTCGAGGAGAACGGCTGGGAGGTGCCGGAGACCTGGGACGACCTCGTCGAGATCGCCGGCGAGGCCAAGGCCGCCGGCCTCACGCCCTTCTCCGCCTCGGGCGAGCAGGGCTGGCCGCTGACGCGACTCGTCTCGACCTACCTCTTCCGTTCCGTCGGACCCGACGCACTGCAGAAGGTGGCCGACGGCGAGGCCAAGCTCACCGATCCCGAGTACGTCGAGGCCGCCGCCGCCATCGCCGATCTCGGCGCCCAGGGCTACTTCGGCGACAACGTCACCTCGCTCGACATCGACGGCTCATACAATCTCTTCCTCACCGGGCAGGCTCCCATGATCTACATGGGCAGCTGGATCCTCGGCAACATCAACGGCGACGGGAACGAGGTGGGCGCCGAGAACATGAGCTTCTTCCCGTTCCCCGCCGTCGAGGGCGGGGCAGGGTCGATCGACCAGTACCCCTCGAACGTCGGGCTTCCCGCCACGTTCAGCGCCGACGCGTACTCGGACGACGTCGCCGGCTGGCTCGGCTGCATCGCCGAGAACTACGGCAACGCGGCACTGCAGGAGGGTCAGATCACCGGCTTCGTCGCCGACGAGGAGGCGGATCTCCCCGAGATCTCGCAGAAGGTCGCCGACACGATCGCCACCAGCACCGACAGTGTGCTCTGGTTCGAAGCGCTGTTCCCGGCGAAGGCGAGCCAGATCTCCTCGACCAACGCGGCTCTGCTGGCGACCGGTCAGCTGACGCCGGAGGAGTTCATGACCCTCGTCCAGGACGCGATCGACAACCCGTGAGACGCGGTGCCCTCGGTGCGGTGACGCGCCGAGGGCACCCCCGCGCCCCTCCTCCTCATCTCCGAAAGGCCCGCGATGAAGTCCGTCCTCGGCGATCGCAAGGCGATCATCCTGCTGCTGACGCCCGCCCTCCTCGTCTACACCGTGATCATGCTCGCGCCCGTGGTGTGGTCGCTGGGGCTGACATTCTTCTCCGGGAGCCCGCTGATGGGGTTCGAGTTCTCCGGTCTGGCGAACTTCGAGCGCCTCATCGCCGACAGTGCCGTGTGGGACGCGTTCTGGTTCACCGTCCGCTACGCCGTCCTGGTGACGCTGTGCCAGGTGGTGCTCGGCTACGGCCTCGCCCTGCTGTACAACTTCGTGCTGCGAAAGTCCTCGGTGCTCGTGCGGACGCTCGTGTTCTTCCCCGTCGTGCTGCCCACCGTGGCGGTCTCGCTGCTGTACCAGAAGATCTTCCAGTCCGCGCCGAGCGACGGCTTCGTCAACGAGCTCCTCGTGAATGTGGGCCTGGACTCGGTCGACTGGCTCGGCGCGGGGACGACGGCGTTCATCGTCATCGTCATCATGGACGTCTGGCGCTCGATCGGCTTCTACGGCATCCTCATCTTCTCCGGGCTCCTCGACATCCCCGACGAGATCATCGAGTCGGCCCGTCTCGATGGCGCGCGCGGAGTGAGCCTCTTCCGCCACATCGTGCTGCCGATGTCGCTGCCGATCCTGTTCGCGTCGTTCATCTTCTCGATCAACGGCACCATCAAGGTCTTCGATTCGGTGTTCGCCCTGACCGGCGGCGGACCCGGCAGCTCCACGACCCCGCTGACGCTGTACATGTACCGCACGGCCTTCCAGTACAGCGACTACGGCTACGGCTCCACGATCGCGCTGCTGCTGACGATCATGTGCCTGGTGATCACCCTGTTCATCTTCCGCTCGTCGCGTCGCGACATCACCGTCTGAAGGGGCCGACATGACCGCCACGCTCGACACCGTCGCCGTCCGCTCCCCTCGCGCACCCCGGATGCGTCCCGGCGGCGCGGGCGCTGCGGCCGCCCGCGGGCTTCGCCGCATCCCCGCGCTGCTGACGATCGCCTTCCTCATCCTCATCACGGCGTATCCGCTGTTCTGGATGTTCATCAACTCGCTGAAGTCCAACAGCGACTTCCTCAACAACCCGTCCTACGCCCTGCCGGAGTCGTGGCGCTGGGACAACTACATCACCGGGTGGGAGACGGCCAACCTGTCGACCACGATCGTCAACTCGGTGATCGTGACGTTCCCCTCGCTCATCCTCCTCGTCATCCTCGGAACCGCCGCGGGCTACGCCCTCGAGGTCCTGGTGTTCCGCGGCCGCGCCACGATCCTGCTGCTGTTCCTGGCGGGCATCATGATCCCCGGCCAGATGATCGTGCTGCCCCTGTTCACGGCTGCCTTCACGATCGGTGCGACCGGCTCGCTCCTGCCGCTGATCCTCATCTACACCGCGTCGGGTCTGCCGCTGACGGTTTTCATGATGGCCACCTACTTCCGCGCCATCCCGCGGGAGATCTTCGAGGCGGCCACGATCGACGGCGCCTCGATGGTGCGTGCCTTCTTCGCGATCGGCATGCCGATGATGCGCAACGCGATCCTGACCGTGGCCATCGTGCAGTTCTTCCAGATCTGGAACGATCTGCTCTTCGCCCTGATCTTCGCCGGCCAGCGACGCCTCAACACGATCCAGGTCGGACTGCTCAACTTCTCGGGCGAGTACGGATCGACCAACTACGGCCCGCTGTTCGCCGCGATCTGCATCACCGTGGGCGGCATCCTCCTGCTGTACCTGTTCCTGAACCAGCGGATCATGAAAGGCCTCGCCGCCGGTGCGGTGAAGGGATGAGCATCATGACGACGACCGTCCGCGCCGTGCGCGCCGAACACCACCGCGATGCCCTCGGCATCGGCGAGGCCGAGCCCCGCCTGTCGTGGATCGTGACCGATGCCCCGGCGGGCTGGCGCCAGCAGGCCTACGAGGTGGAGGTCCGCCGCGGCGACGGTCCCGCCCGGACCCGGCTCGTGCCCTCCGGCGACCAGGTTCTCGTCCCCTGGCCCGATGCGCCGCTGCGCTCCCGCGAGCTGGCGCAGGTCCGGGTGCGCGTCGTCGGCGGCGACGGCGAACGCTCGGCGTGGAGCGAGCCCCTCCGGCTCGAGACCGGGCTCCTGTCGCCGTCGGACTGGACGGCGGGTCCGATCGGATCGATCCGCAACGAGAACCCGCTCACCGACACCCGACGTCCGTCGCTCGTCCGCGGCACCTTCGTCGTACGTCCGGACCTGGCACGTGCGCGCCTGTATGCGAGCGCCCACGGGGTGTACCAGGCCGAGATCAACGGACGCCGCGTCGGGGACGATGTGCTCTCGCCGGGATGGACCGTGTACGGGCAGCGGCTGCGCTACTACACCTACGACGTGACCGACCTGCTCACCGAGGGCGAGAACGCGATCGGCGCCTGGCTCGGAGACGGCTGGTATCGCGGGCGGCTGGGCTGGCGCGGCGGCTTCCGCAACGTGTACGGCGACGACCTCTCGTTCCTCGGTCAGCTCGAACTGACCTACGACGACGGCTCCCGCGACACCGTCGCGACCGACACCTCGTGGCGGGCGGCACCGAGCCCCATCATCGCCTCGGGCATCTACGACGGCGAGCATTACGACGCGCGCGAGGAGCAGACCGGGTGGTCCGCGCCCGGTTTCGACGACGCCGACTGGGGTCGTGTGCAGCTGCGCCGACGCGACCCGGCGACACTCGTCGCCCCCACCGCGCCACCGGTGCGCGTCACCGAGGATCGCCTCCCGCTGAGCGTGCTCACCTCGCCGTCCGGACGACGGCTGCTCGACTTCGGCCAGAACCTGACCGGCGTCGTGCGACTGCGGGCGCGAGCGGCCGCCGGTCACACCGTGACCCTCCGCACCGCCGAGGTGCTGCAGGACGGCGAGCTCTACCGCCGCCCGCTGCGCGACGCGGCATCCACCGACCGCTACACGTTCGCCGGCCGCGATGAGCCGGAGGAGTGGGAGCCGCGCTTCACCTTCCACGGATTCCGCTACGTCGAGATCGAGGACTGGCCGGGCGACCTCGACGCCGACGTCGCCGAGGGAGCCCTGGTGGCCCGCGTCATCCACACCGATCTGGAGCGCACCGGCTGGTTCACCTCGTCCGAGCCCGATCTCGACCGCCTGCACGAGAACGTCGTCTGGGGCATGCGCGGCAACTTCGTCGACATCCCCACCGACTGCCCGCAGCGCGACGAGCGCCTGGGATGGACCGGCGACATCCAGATGTTCGCTCCCACCGCGTCGTTCCTCTTCGACAGCTCGGGGATGCTGGCGGGATGGCTGCGCGATCTCGCCGCCGAGCAGCTGCCCGACGGCACCGTGCCCTGGTACGTGCCGGTCATCCCGGCCGACACGATGTGGACGCCGATGCGTCCGGGCGCGGCGTGGGGCGATGCGGCGACGGTCGTGCCCTGGACCCTGTACGAACGCTTCGGCGACGTCGGGATCCTGCGCGCCCAGTTCGACAGCGCTCGCGCCTGGGTCGACCTCATCGCCGACATCTCCGGCCCCTCGCGGCTGTGGGACACCGGCTACCAGCTCGGCGATTGGCTCGACCCCGCGGCGCCGCCGCAGGATCCTGCCGCCGGCCTGACCGACAAGTACCTCGTCGCAACGGCCTACTTCGCCCTTTCGGCGCGGATCGTCGCGCGGATGGCCGGCGTGCTGGACGACGCCGAGGCGGCCGCGCGCTACGGGCGTCTCGCCGACGAGGTCCGTGAGGCGTTCGTCGGCCGCTACGTCGAGTCCGATGGACGGATGACCTCCGACGCGCAGACCGCCTACGCCGTCGCGCTCCGCTTCGAGCTGCTGCCGCCGGGGCTGCGTGCGCCCGCAGCGCGCCGACTGGCGCAGCTGGTGGAGGAGTCGGGCAATCGCATCGCGACCGGTTTCGTCGGCACACCCTACGTGACGGACGCGCTCAGCTCGGAGGGCGAGGCCGACGCCGCGTACGCCCTGCTGATGGAGCGTGAATGCCCTTCGTGGCTCTACCAGGTCGGCATGGGGGCGACCACCGTGTGGGAGCGCTGGGACTCGATGCTGCCCGACGGCACGGTCAACCCCGGCACGATGACCTCGTTCAACCACTACGCCCTGGGTGCGGTGGCCGACTGGATGCATCGCGCCGTGGCGGGGCTCGCGCCTGCCGAACCGGGGTACCGCCGCATCCGGTTCGCACCGCAGCCGGGCGGCGGCCTCTCGCACGCGAGTGCACGCCATCGGACACCCTACGGCGACGCCGCCATCTCCTGGCGGATCGAGGGGACGACGCTGCAGGCGGAGATCGCCGTGCCCGTAGGCGCGACGGCGGTCCTCGAGCTGCCCGGGACCGCGGCAGAGGAGCTCGGGCACGGAACGCATGTCCGCTCCGTCGCGTGGGATCCGGCCGGCCGAGCGGCCCCCGTCACCGCGTCCGCGTGATGCGGAGCGCGATCGCCTCGCCCGCCGGCAGGGCGATCGCCTCCGGGGCGAACGCCTCGTTGCGCCGCACGTCGTCGAGCACGAATGGGCGCTCCACCGCGGTGACCGTCATGTTCCACGTGTCGATGATGTCTACGGTGAACGCGTCACCGGATTGCAGCCGCTCGCCCACATTGGTCGCCTGCGGAAGCCGGAAGCGCCAGGACGGCGGCGCGGACCGGCCGAAGTAGCGCAGATATTGGCGACGCGCGACGCCGCCGACGAACTCGGGATCGTCCCATTTGTCGATCGGATCGATCCCGGGGACGACGAGGTCGTCGAGCACGTGTCGGAGGAACGCGAGGCGCTGCGGAGAGCGCCCGAGCAGCGCGCCCCCTTCGACGATGTGCAGGCTGCCGCCAGGGAGCGCGAAGCTCTCGCCGTGCGAGGCATAGCATCCCGACACCGTCGCGACCCAGAACTGGTGCACGAGCTCCTCGGCGCTCAGATGCCCCCAGCGCTCGGGGATATCGCCTTCGTACTTGATCTCGTCGAGCACGATCGGCTTGTCGTAGACGTCGCGGTACAGTCCCGCCCGTCCGAGCTCCGTCGTGACGTGACCGTTCTGTATCGACGCGTGGGTGATCCACGGACGGTTGTGGTCGAACAGCTCGATCCAGTTGTGGATCGAGCGCAGGTGATCGTGCGGATCGGTCTCGGCCAGGAGAGTCCCCAGTCGGTCCCACCGCGAACGGGGGCGGTCGAGGATGTCGAACTCGTTGCACAGCGACCACCACACGTGGGGGAACGCCGAGAGCCGCGCCACGAGGTAGCGAAGGTAGACCGCATCCTGCTCTTCGGTGAGCCCGTCGAGACCGAAGCGACCGCCGTCGTACGCGTTCAGGATGAGGACGTCGGCCTGGATGCCGCGGTCCCCCAGCAGCGCGACGGCCGCATCGAGCCGGCGGAAGAAGGCGACGTTCGGCCGATCGACGTCCCACCCGGACGGGCCGCGCTCGAAGGGCAGTAGCTCGGGATGATGCTCCACGTAGTCGCCCGCCTGCGGGAAGACCATGAAGCGCAGCTTGGTGAAGCGCGCCTGGGCGATCGCGTCGGCGGTGGCGGTGAACAGCTCGTCGGACTGATGAAGCCAGTTGTACACGGTCGCGCCGACCGGTCGGTGCGGGGTGCCGTCGGCGTGGGCGAAGTGGAAGCGTTCGACCACCCGCACCGGACCATGCCCCGCGGCGCCCGACACGACGACCGTGCCGCTGCGGCCATCGAGCTCGGGCGCCTCGCTTGCGGTCGACCACGACCACTCCCCCGCCGTCTCCGGCAGGAAGCGCGCGACGTAACGGTCGCCGCCGTCCCAGAAGCCGGGGACGCGCAGGCGCCGATCGCCGAGGCCGACATCGAGGGTGAACGGAGTGCGCGAGGCGGGGATCGGCACAGCAGGCCCCGCGAAGGCGAGCTCCACCGGTGCGTACGCCGGCACGGCGTCGGTCATCGGCGCGCCCTCAGCGCCAGTCGTGCTCGGCGCGGAAGCCGAGCTCGCGCTGCAGCTTGCGCGTCGACATGAGCGATTCGAACTCGCCGAGATCATCGGCCACCGGCGTTCCGGGGAACCAGCGCGCAGCTGCAGCACGCGAGGCCTGCCGCGTGCCCGAGGTCGGGGCGGCGACGTTGTAGACCTCGAACCCCGGGCGACCGGCGGCGAGCGCGAGGGCGACGGCGGCGGCTCCGTCGCGCGCGTCGATCCACGATCCGATCAGGTCGCGCCGGTAGTCCGGCTCGCTCGCGCGCTCGAAGATCTCGTACTCGTCGGGAGCCACGACGTTCGTGAAGCGAAGTGCGGTGATCGAGACGTCCTCGCCCCACCGTGCCATCTGCGCGGCCATCGCCTCTTCGACCACCTTGCCGAGTCCGTAGGTGTTGTTGGCCGCGCTGTAGGACTCGTCGACGGGGAGCGCGGGCGGCGCCTCGTCGAAGGGGAACCCCATGGCGGTGATGCTCGAAGCGAACACGACGCGCCGGATGCCGGCGCGGTGGGCCGCGAAGAGCGTGTTGAAGGTGACGGCCACGTTGGCGTGGAATGTCGCCGCGTCGGGGACGAGCCCGTTGACGGGGATCGCAGCGAGGTGGACGAGGGCCTCGAGGCCGGAGTGGCGGGCCGTGACCCCGAGCATCGCGTCGAGAGCCTGGCCGTAGTCGGTCAGGTCGATCCGGGTGAACCCCGGCCCCGGGTGTCCGACCGTATCGAACCCGATCACCTCGTGACCGTCGGAGCGCAGTCGCTCGACCGTCGCCCGCCCGAGCTTTCCGCCACTGCCTGTCACGCCGATGATCATCGCCACACCCCTGGATTCAGCCTCGGCACGGTGCGCCGGTGCATAATCATTCTATAGTGAGGATTGTTTACATGGGTGGTCGGATGCCGCTCGACCGGACGGGATCCCTCGCCCGCCCGACTCCGTCGCGGGGCTCGGATGGCATCCTTGTTGTGCACGATCCCACCCTCTCCCCGGTCGAATCCTGAACGGAGCCCGCGTGTCGATGAGCCGCTATCCGCGTCCGCATGACGGGCAGGTGCGCCTGATGACCAAGATCGCGCGGATGTACCACGAGCGCGGCGCACGCCAGGCCGACATCGCCGAAGCGCTGAGCATCTCGCAGGCGAAGGTGTCGCGGCTGCTCAAACGGGCCGAGGCGCTCGGCATCGTCCGCACGATCGTCACGGTCGCACCGGGCGTCTACACCGAGCTCGAGGAGCAGCTCGAGCAGCGCTACGGGCTCACCGAGGTCGTCATCGTCGACGTCGACCCCGAAGCGGACGAGACCGAGACGCTCGCCTCCATCGGTGCCGGCGCCGCCGCCTACCTCGAGGCCACCCTGTCGGGCACCGACCGCATCGGCGTCTCGTCGTGGAGTCAGACGATCCTCGCGATGGTCGATCGGATGCGGCCGTTCCCGACGCGCGGCGCAACCGAGGTCGTGCAGCTGCTGGGCGGCATGGGTGCCGCCGAGGCGCAGAGCCACTCGCACCGCATCCTCGGCGAGCTCGCGCGGATGCTGGGCGCCGAGCCCGTGTACGTTCCGGCACCCGGTCTCGTCGCCGGACCCGACATCCGCGACAGCCTCCTCGCCGACGCGTCGATGCAGGACGTCACCCGGCGCTGGCGCGAGCTGACGATGGCGATCATGGGCATCGGCAGCGTCGAGCCCTCCGACGTCCTGGCCACGAGCGGCAATGCCTTCTCGCCCGAGGAGCGCTCACCGCTGCTGGCCGCCGGAGCCGTCGGCGACATCTGCCACCGCATCTACCGCGGCGACGGCTCGCTCGTGCGCGGCGACATCGACGACCGCATCATCGCCATCCCCGTCGATGACCTCCGCCGCATCCCGCGCCGCGTGGGCGTCGCGGGCGGGCCCCGCAAGCTCGACGCGATCCGCGGCGCCGTCGCGGGCGGCTGGGTGACGACCCTCATCACCGACCTGCGCACCGCCGAGCTGCTCGCCGCCGAATGACGAGCGCCGGTCAGGCCAGCGACGCCGCGAGGCGTTCGACGCCCGGACGCGGGCTCGTGAGCACCGGGACGTCCACCGAGACGGCCTCGGCGGCGCCGGCCATCGACGCCTGCGCGAGGACGATCACGTCGGCCTCCGCCGCGCCGCGCTCGATCGCCTCGCCGACCAGGCGGTCATGGGTCGCGCGATCGCCCGACACCACGGCGTCGAACGCGCCGTCGATGACCTCGTCGGTGATCTCGGGCGAGAGTCCGGCGAGCTCGGCGCGCTCGCGCAGCAGCCCCGTCGTCGGTCGGCTCGTGGTCGCGAGGGTCGCGAGCACCCGCACCCGCCGACCGGCGGCGACCGCGGCATCCGCCATCGCCTCGTCGACCCGGAGCACGGGCACCCCGGCCGCCGCGGCCGCGGGGGCGGCGAGCTCCGAGATCGACGAGCAGGTGAACATGACGGCGTCGGCGCCGCCCGCCGCGGCCGCGCGGACGAGGGCCTCGACCCGGCCCGGCACCGAGGCCGCGCGCGCGTCGTTCCGCAGGTCGGCGACGATGCGGTCGTCGAGGTAGTTGACGACCTCGGCGTCCGGCAGCAGCTCGGCCGCGAGCGCGCCGAACGGGGCGATGTTGACAGCGCCGGTGTGCAGGAACGCGATGCGCGTCATGGTCATCCCTTCAGCGAGCCGGCCGCGAGACCGGCCATGATCTTCTTGTTCAGGAACACGAAGACGACCAGCAGCACGACGATGTTGATGCTGATCGCCGCGAACAGCGGCCCGTACTGCGTCGATCCGTACTCGTCCGACAGGCTCAGCAGGCCCACCTGGATCGTAGCCAGATCGGGCTTCGTGGTGAATGTCAGCGCGATGAGGAGATCGTTGAACACGCTGAAGAACTGGACGAGTCCGATCGTGAGCATCGAGTTCTTCATCAGCGGCAGCGCGATCACGAAGAAGGAGCGCAGCGGGCTCGCGCCGTCCATCGTCGCCGCTTCGAAGATCTCCCGCGGAACCGAGCGGAAGTAGGCCGCCATGAGGAAGGTCGTCAGCGGGATGCCCATCGCCGTGTAGGTCAGGATGAGCGGCCAGAGCGAGTTCGTCAGCCCCAGCCGGAAGTAGACCGTGAACAGCGGCACGAGGATCATCTGACCCGGCACCATGATGCCCGCCAGGATGAAGAGCAGAACCTTACGACGGCCCTTCCAGATCATCACCTCGAGCACGTAGCCGGCGGCGACGCCGAGCAGGATGATGAGGGCGACCGAGGGGATCGTGACGAGCAGGCTGTTGCGATAGTTGATCGCGACGTTGCCGCGGGTCAGCGCCGCGACGTAGTTGTCGAGCGTCAGGGTCTCGGGCAGCGCCCACGTCGGGTTCTCGAAGAACTCGGTCTGCGTCTTGAACGAGCCGAGGATCATCCACAGCTGCGGGTAGAGCACGACGATCAGCAGCACTGTGACGACGAGCCACACCGGGATGCGGCGCACGTAGCGCATGAGCCGGCGCGGGCGGCGCGGGGCGGTGACCTTGCGCGACTGCGGCCGCGCCTGGGTGATGGTCTGGGTGGCGGTCATCTCAGTCCTCCACGCGCTTGCTCGACGAGCGGAACACGGTCAGCGTGAACACGAGGCACAGGAGCGTCAGCACGAGGGCGATCGTGCTGCCGTATCCGTATTCGGCGTACTCGAACGCGGTGCGGTACATGTACAGGGTGAGCGGCGAGGTCGACGTGCCCGGGCCGCCCTTGTTCAGCGCCAGCAGGCTGTCGAACACCTTGAGCGTCGAATTGAGGCTGAAGATGATCGACGACAGCAGGATCGGCGCCGACAGCGGCACGATGATGTGGCGTACGAGGCGGAATCCGCCGGCGCCGTCGAGGCGCGAGGACTCGATGATCTCGTCGGGGATGTCGAGGAGTCCCGTGTAGAGCAGGACGGCGTAGAAGCCCATCGAGCTCCACAGCGTCATGACGATGGCGGTGACCATCGTGCCGGCGGTCGACGCCATGAACTCGACGCTGTCGCCCCCGAAGAAGTTGATGAGGTCGTTGATCGGACCCTGGTTGTCGCCCACCGCGACGAAGCTGCGGAACAGCAGCGCGACGGCGACGGTCGGCAGCACCATGGGGAAGAAGACGGCCGTCCGGACGAACGCCGAGCCCTTGCGGAGCACGAACACGTAGAGGAGGGCGAGCAGGTAGCCGAAGGTCACCTGCGACACCGTCGCGGCGATGGCGAACCCGACTGTCACCCACAGCGACTGCAGGGCGGCGCCGTCGGTGGCGAACGTCGTGAAGTTGTCGATGCCGACGAATTCGAACCCGCGGAGCGTGTTGCCCTGGAAGAACGCGAGGCCGAGCGACCAGAGGACCGGCACGACCTTCAGGAGGACGTAGATCGCCAGCGGCGGGATGAGGAGGATGAGGATCGTCTTGCGATCCCCGAAGACGCGGTTCATCGGCGTCCTTCCGCGGTCGTGAGGGGCCCGGCGCCCGCCGACGGCGGGCGCCGGGCGGAGGAGATCAGCGGTTCGCGTCGACGCTCGCCTGCAGGTCCGTCATGTACTGCTCGGGGGTCATCTGGCCCGTCGTCAGCAGTGTGACGTTCGAGGAGGCGAGAGAGTTGGACTTCGCGTCCAGCAGGGCCTCGAACCACAGCACCGTCTCGGTGATCTCGGAGATCTTCTCCTGGACGAAGCTCGTCGTCTCGGGGACGTCGGTCACCTCGCCGTTCACCTTGAAGCCCGAGAGCACACCGGCATCCTGCAGCGCCTGCTGTCCGTAGTTCTCGGCGATGCACGAGAACCAGTCCGCGACCTTCGGCCCGGCCAGCTTCGGGCTGGCGGCCATCGCGGTTCCGGCGTTCGCCGGCCACTGGTCGATCGAGCCCTCGCCGCCCTCGACGGCGGGGAACGGCATGAAGCCGACGTTGTCGATGCCGATCTCGTTCTGCGACTCGTCGTTGATGTTGCTGAGAAGCCACGTGCCGTCGTACTTCATCGCGGCCTTGCCGGTCAGGAACGCAGCGGTCGCGGCGTCGGGCTCGACGGAGTTGAAGCCGTCGCCGAAGAAGCCGTCGGCGGCCATGTCCTGAAGAGCCTGCGCCCCTTCGACGTACTCCGGGTCGGTCAGCTGGGCGTTGCCGTCGCGGATGTCGGTCATCGCCTCGGGGCCGACGTTGCGGAAGATGTACATGCCCATGAGACGCGTCAGAGGCCATCCCTGCGAGCCCGCCTGGGCGAAGGGCTGGTAGCCGGCGGCGGCGAGCTTCTCGCTCGCGGCGGTCAGCTCGTCGAAGGTCTGCGGCTCCTCGAGCCCGACCTCGGCGAAGGCGGCCTTGTTGTACCAGATGCCCTCGAGGTTGTACTGGTACGGCAGCGAGACCATCTGGCCGTACACGTTGTTCACCGTCGACGCGGCCGCCGGGAGGATGTTCTCCCACGCACCGGTCTGGGTGAGGAGGTCCTCGTAGTTCAGGACGAGGTCGGCGACGCCGAGGTCGCCGTCGGGGCGGACCATCGCGGTGCCGGCGATGAAGTGCGCGGGCAGCGCGTCCTGGCTCGCGAGCAGGGTGACCTTCTGCACGGTGTCGGCCTGGGCCGTCTTCTCGTGCACGAGCGGAAGCGCCTCGTTCTCGGCCTTGCACTGGTCGGCGGCGAGCGCGTCGAGCTGAGCCTCGAGCGTGGGGTTCTCGTTCGCCGTGAGCACGGTGAAGTTCTCGGGATCCGTTCCCGAGAAGCCGCTGCCGGCGCTGTCGCCGGACGAGGCCGGTTCGGCTCCGCCGGCGCAGGCGGCGAGCGAGACGATGGAAGCGAGCGCGAGACCGGTCACGATCATGCTGCGCCGCGGGGTGCGGATGTTCATAGCGTCCTCCTTGACGACGACCATGGGCGTTGTGCGGGTTGGCGGCCAACGATTGCGGGTACATCGATGACAGTAGGGTCGAACGACCAAAGTGTCAACACAGTCAGGGTTGAAATTCTATTCACTTTATGGCTCAATCGGTGAAGCGCCCGCTTGCCGGCCTCCCGAAACCGGCGCGAGACTGAACCGCACTCCGAGAGGACCCACCCCATGCCCGCCACCACCGCGCCCCGCGCGCACGCCCCCCTGAGGCCGCTCGATGCCGAGCAGGCCCGGTGGGCGCGCGGCTTCTGGGGCGACGTCCACGCACGCACGCGCGATGTCACCGTCGAGAGCATCTGGGACTCCCTGAGCGACCCGCAGGTCAGCCCGGGCCTGCGCAACTTCCACCTCGCCGCGGGCACGGAGACGGGTTCCCACGTCGGCCCGCCGTTCATGGACGGCGACTTCTACAAGTGGTTCGAGGCCGCCGTCGACCGCCTCGAGACCGATCCCGACGCGGAGCTCGCCGCACGGCTGCAGCACATCGCCGAGCTCATCGCGTCGGTCCAGCGCGACGACGGCTACCTGCACACCCCGACGTTCATCTCCGCGCGCGGGGGCGAGGATGTCCGCGCACTCGCCGATCGATTCAACTTCGAGACCTACAACCTGGGCCACCTCATCACGGCGGGCGTCCGCCACTGGCAGGTCACGGGCAGCGAGACACTGCTCGACGCGGCGAAGAAGGCCGCCGTCTTCCTCGAGTCGCTCGCGACCGAGAAGCCCGTCGAGCTCGCTCGCAGCGCCATCTGCCCGTCGCATTACATGGCGGTCATCGACCTCTACCGGGCGACCTCGGACGAGCGCTGGCTGCGGCTGGCCGAGGCGTTCGTGCGGGTTCGCGACGAGTTCGACGAGGGCGGCGACGACAACCAGGACCGTCTCCCCGTCCGCGAGCAGACCGTCGTCGCCGGCCACGCGGTGCGGGCCAACTACCTCTACGCGGGGCTCGCCGACCTCGTCGCCGAGACCGGCGACGACGAACTGCGGGTGGTGCTCGAACGCCTCTGGCGCGACGTCGTCGACACGAAGCTCTACATCACCGGCGGCTGCGGCGCGCTGTACGACGGCGCGTCCCCCGACGGCAACCCCTGGCAGGGCGAGATCAGCCGCGTCCACCAGGCCTACGGCCGCGCGTACCAGCTGCCCCACACGACGGCCCACGCCGAATCGTGCGCCAACATCGGGATGATCTTCTGGAGCGAGCGGATGCTCGCCCTCGCCCCCGACGCACGCTACGCCGACGTCATCGAACAGGTCGCCTACAACAGCCTGCTCGGCAGCATCAGCCTCCGCGGCTCGGAGTACTTCTACACCAACGCGCTCCGACAGGTTCGCGGCCTGCCGTTCGACCTGCGGCGCCCGGGAGACACCGGTCAGGTCGACGTCCCCGCGCCCCCGCCGTCGGACGAGCGTCTGCGCGAGCGCTACCTCTCGTGCTTCTGCTGCCCGCCGAACATCGCGCGCGCCCTCGCGAGCTTCCACCAGCGCGCCGCGTCGCTGTCGGCCGACGGTCTGTACGTGCACCTCTACGGCGGCAGCGACATCGATGTCGCCGACGACGCCGGCAACGCCCTCGCGCTGAGCGAGACGAGCGACTACCCGTGGGACGGCACGATCGTCTTCACGGTGACCGCCGCGACGGGCGCCCTGCCGCTGCACCTGCGCATCCCGGGCTGGTCGTCGGGCGCGGTCCTCACGGTCGCCGGCGAGCAGGTCCCCGTCTCGGAGCCCGGCACCTACACCCGCATCGAGCGGGACTGGCAGGTCGGCGACGTCGTGGAACTCGTCCTGCCGCTGCCGGTGCGGATGCTGCGCGGCCACCGCCTCGCCGAGGAGCTGACGAATCAGGTCGCCGTGCAGCGCGGACCTCTCGTCTACTGCCTCGAGAGCGCGGATCTGCCGGACGACGTTCGGCTCGAGCAGGCGGCGCTCCGCCGCGGCGCGGCGCTGCGTCCCGTCGAGGCCGAGATCGACGGGACGCGCGTCGTCGCCCTCGAGACGAAGGTCGCCGTCCTCCCGGTGGATTCGGACGAGGCGCTGTACGCCGACGTCGCCGAGACACCGCTTCGCCCCGCGGCCGTGCGCCTCATCCCCTACTTCGCGTGGGGCAATCGGGGGGCCGGCGAGATGTCGGTGTGGCTCCCGGTGGTCTGGTGATCCGGCGATGACCGCGGCATCCGTCATCGCGACGTACATCATCGAGACCTCGCTGCCGCTCGCGCGGGCGGCCGAGGTGCTCGCGGGCGAGCAGTCGACCGGGACGTTCGTGCGCGTCGAGCGCGAGTCCGACGACGTGCGCGCCCGGTTCGCCGCGCAGGTGGAGAGCCTCGAGGAGCTCCCCCTCACCGGCGCGAGCGCCCTGCCCGGAACGGTCGGCGATCCGGCCGCGCGTCGCCGAGCGCGCCTGCGGCTGCGCTTCCCGCTCGACAACTTCGGGCCGTCGCTGCCGAATCTCCTCGCCGCCGTGGCGGGCAATCTCTTCGAGCTGAAGGAGCTCGCGGCGATCCGGCTGGTCGACCTCGAACTGCCGCCCGCGTTCGCGGTGCGCTATGCCGGACCGCAGTTCGGCGTCGCCGGCACGCGCGCTCTCGTCGGCCGTCCGTCGGGGGCGATGATCGGCACGATCATCAAGCCGAGCATCGGCCTCGCCGCCGAAGACCTCGCCGAGGTCGTGGGCGAGCTCGCCGAGGCGGGGATCGACTTCATCAAGGACGACGAGCTGCAGGGCAACAACCCGTACACGCCGCTCGAGGCCCGCGTGAAGGCTGTGATGCCGGTGCTCGAGCGCTACGCCGATCGCACCGGGCGCAAGCCCATGTACGCCTTCAACATCACCGACGACATCGGACGCCTCGAGGCCAATCACGACCTCGTCGTCAGCCACGGCGGCACGTGCGTCATGGCCTGCATCAACATGGTGGGCCTCGCCGGACTCGAATTCCTGCGCACCCACGCGGAGGTGCCGATCCACGGCCACCGCGCGATGCTCGGCGCGATCGCGCGCAGCGATCAGATCGGCATCTCCTTCCGGGCGTGGCAGCAGCTGGCTCGCCTCTCCGGAGCCGACCACTTGCACACGAACGGCATCAGCAACAAGTTCTACGAGACGGATGCCGAGGTGCTCGACTCCATCGCCGCGGTGCGCACGCCGCTCCTCGGCCTCACCTCGACCGTGCCGGTGCTCTCGTCGGGACAGTGGGCGGGCCTCGCCCATGCCACCTATGCCGCCGTGGGGACGACGGACCTGCTGGTACTGTCCGGGGGAGGCATCCACGGTCACCCCGACGGCGCCGCCGCGGGAGTGGCGAGCATGCGCGACGCCTGGGCATCGGCCGAGCGCGGCGAGCCGGTGGATGCCGCGTACGCCTCGTCGCCGGCCCTCCGGCGAGCGGCAGAGAGGTTCGGCCCGGTTCGTGTCTGACTCTCGTGTCTGAGGCTGGCGCCGCGTCGATCGCCGCGGCGTTCTACGGCGACGATTTCACCGGCAGCGTCGATGCCCTGCTCCAATTCGCGCGCAACGGCTGGAGCGGGCGGCTGTTCGTCGGCACGCCTGCCGCCGACGATCTGGCCGATGCCGCCGCCGCGTGCGATGTCGTCGGCATCGCCGGGATCGCACGGTCGCTGGCCCCGGCCGAGCTCGAGGCCGAGCTGCGTCCGGCGCTCGCGCAGCTGGTGTCGCTGCATCCCGCCGTCCTGCAGTACAAGGCCTGCTCGACCGCGGACTCGTCGCCCGGGACCGGCAGTCTCGGCCGGGTGATCGAGGTCGGCCGGTCGGCCGTCGCGGATGCCGGCGGCACGGCGCTTCCGGTTCCGCTGCTGTTCGCGCAGCCGGACTTCGGCCGGTACACCGTTTTCGGGCATCACTTCGCCGCCGAGCGCGGCACCGTGTACCGACTCGATCGTCAGCCGACGATGTCGACGCACCCGTCGACGCCCATGACCGAGTCCGATCTCGCCGTGCACCTCGGGCACCAGACCGATCTGCCGATCGCATCGCTCGCCTTCCCGGCCTACACCTCGTCCGAGGATCTGGCGGCGGCGCTCGGAAGCAGCCCGGCGGCCGCGGTCGTTCTCGACGCGCTCGACTCCGCTCACCTCGAGGTGGTCGGCGCCGCGATCGCCGACCTCGCCGACGCCGCCGATGGCCCGGTCTTCGTCGTCGGGTCCGGCGGCCTGAGCTGGGGGCTGAGCGCCGCGGACCGCCGCGACGCGGAGTCGATCCCCACGGCGTCGACCGCGTCGGGTCCGGTGCTCGTCGTCTCGGGCAGCAGATCACCCGCCACGCGCCGTCAGGCCGACGCCGCGGCCGCAGCCGGATGGCTGGTGAGACCGCTGGGCCTCGGAACGGACGATGCCATCGACGACGTGCTGCGCGCACTCGCCTCGGGCCGGAGCGTCGTGCTGACCTCGGACGACGCGGTCGATGCGGGCGGGACCGGTGTCGGCGCCGGCGATGCGCTGCTCGAGACGATCGCGGCGGCCGCGGCATCCGTCGTCCTGCGTGCCGCCCGCACCGGCGCGACGCGTCGCGTGATCGTGTGCGGCGGCGACACGTCGAGCCGCGTGACGGTGCTGCTCGGCGCGCATTCCCTGTCGATCGCGGCGAACCCCTGGAGCAACGTCGTGCTGCTGCGCGCTCACGCCGGCGACGAGGCCGTCGACGGACTGGAGCTGCTGCTCAAGGGCGGCCAGGTCGGCGACGACGACCTCTTCGAACGCGTTCGAGGGCTCGCCGGCTGAAGCCGTTCGCATCGGGCCCTCCTCACATCAGCCTCGACGCGACTTGTCCACGTATCGAAGTTATGTTCTAGACTAATGCCGGTGTTGTATGGCATGATGTAGTACATGGGCACGAACCGATCGAGCAGCGACGAGGAGTCGTGGGCGCGCATCCGCGCCGAGCTCGACGGCGTGCTCGATGTGGTTCGGGCTCAGGATGCTGCCGATATCGCCCGGTTGCGCAAGCTCGCCGTCCTCGGCCGTGAGGCTCTGTCGATATCGCGCCGAAACGGGCTGCTCGGCCGCGAGACCGACATGCAGCTGCGGGCTGTTGCGGCGGAGTTCGCCGCGATCGCGCGGTGCGGGGATCGGCGGGTGCAGAACGAGATCGGCCGTGCGTTGGAGATCGTCGACGGGAATCCTCTCGTGCTCACCGCGTGGGAGGCCGGCCGGCTGACGGCCAAGCATGTCGATGACGTGGTGAAGCTCGGCCGGAACATCCCCGAGGAGAACCACGAGGAGTGGCAGGAGGCCGCCATCGCGGTGGCGGAGCGGGATGTGCCGGCGCGGGTACATGGCGCTCTGGAGTCGTTGGCGCAGCACTTCACCGCCCGCACCTTCGCGGAACGGCACAAGGCAGCGGTCGCGGACCGGGGTGTGTACCTGCGGGATCTCGGTGACGGGATGTCGGAGCTCACCCTGCGGGGTGCGACGACGCTGCTGGTCGCGATCGACGATCGGCTCAATCAGATGGCCGTGTCGACGATCGACGCCGCGAGGGAAGCGGCGGCGGAGGCCCGGGCTGCGGGCGAGGAGCACGAGCCCGACATGCGCACTCGTCAGCAGGTTCGAGCGGACGTGCTATGCGACCTCGGCCTCACCGGCGGACCCGCCGTCGACCCCACCCACGGTGTCGACGGGAAGACCTCGCTCGGCGCGATCCGCGCACGGGTGCAGCTCGTCGTGACGGCCGACACCCTTTCGGGGAAGGACGACCGCGCCGCCGAACTCGTCGGCGCGGGCCTGATCGACGCGGACACCGCCCGGACCCTCGCCGGGGACGCCACCCTGTGGGACCGGGTATACCTCGACGCGACCACCAAAACCGTGACGCGTGTCGATCAATACCGGCCACCGGCCGCGCTGCGGAGGATGCTGCAGGCGCGGGATCGACATTGCCGGTGGCCCGGATGCCACCTCCCCGCGATCCGGTGCGAACTGGACCACTCGATCGATCACGCCCGCGGTGGTCCGACGTGCGAATCGAACCTGTGCAACCTGTGCCGAAGGCACCACTCGATGAAGCAGTTCACCGACTGGCTCGTCCTCCAACTCGGCGGCGGGGTGATCCAATGGACCTCACCCACCGGACGGGTCTACCGGGAAGACCTCCCGGTGCCATCGGTGTGCTTCACACCGGAGTTCGTCGCCGACCGGCCTCCGCCCGGACCGCCGCCCCCGTTCTGACACAACCCACCTGGCCGCGCCTCACTTCCTCAGGTGCGCGATCGGATGACCCGCTCGAACGATTCGGGAAGCTCGACGTTGCCGGGAGCGCCGACGAACAGCGGCGCCACCTGCTCGGGTGCGTAGCCGGCGATCCCGCAGCCGACCTCGGTGACGAGGAACGTCAGTTCCGAACGTGTCGCCGCATACGTGCAGAACCTCGACACCTCGGCAGCGAGCTCGTCGAAACCGCTCATGGTGTCGATGGCGTAGCTCTGCCCGTGGTGGCCGTGACCGTCACCCCAGACTGCACCGAACTTCTCATACGCCGTGCGGGCAGCGCCGGCGCCATGCGCACCCGCCGCGTTGGATCCGAACACGAACACCTCATGAGCGTCGAGCTCGGTGATGAACTTCGCGGTGCTCACGCCGCTCCCCTCGTCGTTCGCCGGATCGCCCCACCGTAGCGCCCGATTCACCCCGCGAACAGCCGCCCCGCTGCACATCGGGTGCGACTCACGGAGACGTGGAGATCGCCGCCGACCAGCGGGCGTCGTGGGGTTCCGTCGTCACCGTGACCGCCGCATCCTGATCGACGGCGGTCTGCATCGTGCTGACGTCGGCGCCCGTTTCTCCCCGCGTGATCCTCGGATCGAAGAAGCATGTGGACGCGGTGGTGAGCAGCCCGTCGACGTGGACGGTGACCGTGGCGTCCTCGGCATCGCAGGCGACACGGATCGAGATGGTCATGCTCCCTCCCGCGACACGGACCGTCTCGGCCGACGGAGCTCCCACCTGATCAGTCCAGCGAATCGCGGCGGTGTCGCCGTCGGGGATCGTCACGGCCCCGACGGGCTGGGGCGCCCCCGAAGGTTCGGGCGCCTCGGACGCCGTGACCGACGAGGACGGAACCCCGGTGCTCGATGAGTCGCTGCTCGTCGGCGATGTGCAGCCCGCCAACAGAACGCATCCCAACACGGTCACGCCGATACCGGCCGTTCGTGTCATTCTCATGATGCGAGCCTAACGAGGCGTCTGCCGCCGTCGTCAGCCGGCCGACAGGCGCAGCGACCACGTCGTGCGCTCGCGCGGCATCCGATAGCGCTCCGGCAGGGCGGGGCCGACCGAGGCCGATCCGATGCCCTGCTGTCCGGCGTCGAGATTCAGCCACACGCGACCGCTGTCGCGCAGCTCGTGCGGCTTCTGCGCGCGCTGCAGATCCAGCGACGTCCACCGCCGGGCGGTGAAGTCGAACTCCGGCATCCCGTCGACCCGCAGATCCGGGATGCCGTCACCCGACACCCGCAGGCGGCGCGTCTGCACATGGTTGCCGTTCTCCTGCGGAACCGGATACGGCGTCTGCATCGCATCGATGCTCGACCGCCACCGGCCGAACCGCGATCCCTCGAACGAATCGCGGTACGTCTCACCGGGTCCGCGTCCGAGCCACTCCACCTCGGCGGCGGCCCCCGGAAGCGCGAAGAGCAGCCCCACACGCGGCACCCAGATGTCGCGGTGCTGGTAGGGCGTGTCGACCCACGGCCCCTCGAAGTCGACGACGACGTCGAGCACCAGCGCGCGGGCATCGTCGGCGTCGACGCGCCACGTCATGCTCCACCGCGCCGCATGCGGGTGCGCCGCGGGCGCTGTCCGGCCCCGCACCGAGATCATCGCGTCAGCGACCTCGACCGCGTCGACACGGTGCAGCATCCGGTCCATCCCCGTCTTCACCCACACGGCGGCGATGTTGTTCGTCTCGCCCTGACCGTGATCGTTCTCGGTCGGGGCGCGGTGCAGGTCGAGCGACGGCCCGTCGAGCACCAGCGCGCCCAGTCGCCGGATCCGACCGGTGCCGGCGTCGAACTCACCGGGACCGAGATGCAGGATGCTCCCCGCTGTCGCAACCGATGGCGCGGATGCCGCGACTCGCCGGTCGAGGGTCACTGCCGGCACATGCGGCCACGACGCGGCCGACGCGAGCTCAGCCTGCGACCAGGCGAGGACGTGCCCAGCGGGCGCCCACCGGGCGTCGTCCGCGAGCACCGCCTCGATGGTGAGCACGCTCGGGTCGCCCACGTCCGCGCGAGCGAGCGCCCGCACCCGGGCCGGGAGCGGAAGCTGCGCACGCATCCCCGCGGCCAGCGGCAGCACGTCGAGATCCCCCGCCGCCACCTCGACGCCGGCCTCCGACAGAGACCACCGCCACCGGATGTCCGCGGTGTCGGCGCTGTGCCGATCGTTGGCGATCTCGACGCCGCCGACACCGTCGACGTCGATCGTGATCAGGAACGGCTCGTGTGCTTTCGCGAGCTCGACGAGACCCGGCGTGGGCGTCCGGTCGCTGAAGACCAGACCGTGCAGACCGAAGCGCCCGCCGCGCGGTTCGTAGTCGACGTCGTCGCCGTGCATGATGTGCTCGCCGCCGCTGTCGTCCACCGCCGTGAACCCGTGGTCGATCCACTCCCAGACGAACGCTCCGCACAGGCGCTCGTGCGCCCGGATGATCCGCCAGTAGTCCGACAGCGACCCCGGGCCGTTCCCCTGCGCGTGGGCGTACTCCACGAGGAGGAACGGCAGCCCGCGCCGGCGTTCGTCGTCGGCCTCGCTCACCTCGCCCGGGGCGGATCTCGCCGAAGCCGGCACCGGCGGAGCGGAGCCGTCGAAGACCAGTCCATGCATCCCGACCCGCCCGCCGCGGGGCTCCTCGCGCCTGCCGATGAGCTCGAGCAGCTCGAGCGAGGGATACATCAGCGACGAGAAGTCCGAGTCCCGGTAGCTCGGATCCCGTTCGTAGAGCACCGTCCGCGACGGGTCGCGCTCGTCGAGCCACCGCCGCATGTCACCGAAGGTCTCGCCCACCCAGCTCTCGTTCGCGAGCGACCACACGACGATGCTCGGGTGATTCTTGTCGCGCTCGACGGTGCGGCGGAGCCGGTCCATGAGCGCGTCGCGCCACACCGGCTCGGCCGGCGGGTTGCCCTCCCACCCCGCGTAGATGAAGCCGTGGGTCTCGAGGTCGCACTCCGCGACGACCCAGAGGCCGTACTCGTCGCAGAGGCGCAGGAACTCCGGATGCGGCGGATAGTGACTTGTGCGGACGGCATCGACGTTCGCCCGCTTCATCATCAGGATGTCGCTCAGCATCGTCTCGCGGTCGAGCGTGCGGCCGGTCCGCGGGTGGTGCTCGTGCCGGTTCACGCCGCGGAACACGACCGCCCGGCCGTTGACCGTGAACACCCCGTCGACGATCGCGACCGTCCGGAACCCGATCGCGAGCTCGACGCTCTCCCCGGCCGTGCTGAGCGTGCCGCGGTACAGCCTCGGACTGTCGGCGCTCCACGGGGCCACCGCGACCGTCGCGGTCTCGCCCGCCGGCATCCGGATCCCGAGCTCCGGTATCTCGACCGTCGCCGCTGTCGAGGCCTCGACGCGGAGCGTGCCGAGTCCGGTCGCCGCGTCGTAGTCGGCGTGGACGGTGTGATCGTCGATCGCGCCCTCCGGGCGGGCGATCAGCTCGACCTCGCGGAAGATCCCCGGGAGCCACCACATGTCCTGGTCCTCGAGGTACGTGCCGCTCGACCACCGATGGACGCGGACCGCGAGCACGTTGCGCCCGGCCTCGACCGGCGCGTCGAACTCGAACGGGAGCCGGCTGCCGCTCGACCAGCCGAGCTCGCGCCCGTTCAACCACACCTTCGCGCACGAATCGACACCCTGGAAGCGCAGCACAGCGGCGCCGAAGTCGGCCGGCACGTCGAACACGAGGCGATAGTCGCCGGTCGGGTTCTCGGTGCTCACGCGCGGCGGATCCAGCGGGATCGGATAGGCGGTGTTCGTGTAGAGCGGGCCCTCCGCCGTGCCGAGCAGCGATCGGGCGGGTCCGCCCGCGAGGGGCGTGATCTCCTCCAGCACCCAGTGGGAGGGCACGCGGATCTCGTCCCACCCCGACGCGTCGAAGTCGGCGCCGAGGAACGCCTCCCCCGTACCCGCCGCGGTGGGCGCGAGCCGGAAGCGCCAGGTGCCCGAGAGATCCAGCACGCGGGCGTCGGTGACGGCATCCGCTCGGGGTGAGCGCCGTCCAGCCCCGGGCTCGGTGCTCTCCCAGTAGGTCACGCGACCTCTCCGTCGTCCTCGATCGTCGTCGGCGCCGGGCCGAGGTCGTCGATCCGGGCCCAGACATCGTCGGGAACGGCCGAGCCCTGAAGCTCCACGAGCTGGTCGAGCCGGCGCGGGGACGACACCCCGACGACGGTGGAGTCCACGAGCGGCGAGCGCAGCGAGAAGTGCAGGGCGGCCGCCTGCAGCGGGATGCCGGCGTCCGCGCAGATCCGCTCGACCTGAGCGACCCACGCGATGAGGTCGGTTCCGGCGGGCCGGTAGCCGTAGGAGGCATCCGGGCGCGCGCCCGTGGCGAGGATGCCGGCGCCGAACGGGGCCGCGTTGAACACGCCCATGCCGCGGCCGCGCGCCAGCTCGAACAGGGGCTCCGCCGACCGGTCGACGATCGTGAAGCGGTTGTGCGAGAGGAGGACGTCGAAGAGCCCGGTCTCGACATAGGCGGTCATGAGCGGGACCGGCCCGGCCGCGATACCGATCGCGGCCGCGGCTCCGGACTCACGCAGCTCTCGGAGCCCCTCGACCGCCCCGCCCGGCCCCGTCGCCTCGGCGAACGTGACGCTGTACGGGTCGTGGAGGTGCAGGACGTCGACCCGGTCGACGCCGAGACGCGCGCAGCTCTCCTCGAACGAGCGCATGACCCGGTCGCGATCGAACCTGCCGGTGTCGGGGTCGCGATCGACCTTGGTGAAGATGCGGTTCCTGACGTTGCGAGCCGAGGCATCGGCGCCGATGTCCGCCCGCGCGAGGCCGAGCACCGCCTCGCTGCGACCACCGGCGTACTCGTTGGACGTGTCGACGACGGCGAACGGACCGGTCAGGAAGGCCCGGGCGGTATCGACCGCATCCGCCTCCTCCCGCGATCCGGGAACCGTTCCGCGCCCGAGTGAGGAGGTGCCGAGAGTGATGGCGTCGACCGGGATGCCGGTGTCGCCGAGGCTGCGCTGCCGCATAATGAATATCCATTCTGTTATGAATGTGGTGTCAGTTTATCGAAAGAGGTTCCCGATGGCGACCACTTCGCTCGCACCCGCGTTCGCCGACGACGTCGTCGCCGACCTCGGCGCCGCCCTCGGGGACCAGACGGGGGCGGGCGGTGTCTCGACCCGGTCGCTCGACCGGGTGGCGCAGGCCGCCGACGCGTCGCACGTGCTCCTGACGCCGCGCGCCGTCGCGGCGGCCACCGACGCTGCGAGCGTCGCCCGCCTGCTCCGGACGGCGACCGTGCGCCGCGTGCCGGTCACCTTCCGCTCGGGCGGCACGAGCCTGTCGGGCCAGGCGTCCGGTGACGGTCTGCTGCTCGACGTGCGCCGCGGGTTCCGCCGCGTCGACGTCCTCGACGGGGGTCGTCGCGTGCGCTGCCAGCCGGGCGCGACCGTGCGCCAGGTGAACGCGCGTCTCGCCCGCTTCGGCCACCGGCTGGGTCCCGACCCCGCGAGCGAAGCCGCCTGCACGATCGGCGGCGTGGTCAGCAACAACTCGAGCGGAATGGCCTGCGGCACGAACGAGAACACCTACCGGACGCTGGAGAGCATGGTGTTCGTGCTGCCCTCGGGCACCATCGTCGACACCGCCGCACCCGACGCCGATCGCGCCCTCGCCGCCGCCGAACCGGCTCTCGTCGCGGGACTCGAGCGGCTGCGGCGTCGGGTTGCCGGCGACCCCGAGAGCGTGCGCCTCATCCGGCGGATGTTCGCCATGAAGAACACGATGGGCTACGGCGTCAATGCGTTCCTCGATCATTCCTCGCCCGCCGAGCTGCTCTCGCGGCTCGTGATCGGCGGCGAGGGGACGCTCGCCTTCGTCGCCGAGGCCACCTTCCGCACGGTGCCCGTGCGGGCGCACGCGGCCACGACCCTCGCGGTGTTCGCAGATCTCGACGCCGCCACCCGCTCGCTCCCCGGGCTCGTCGCCACCGGAGCCGCGACCCTCGAACTGATGGATGCCACGAGCATCCGCGTCGGCCGGGGTTTCGCCGACGCGCCCGCCGCCATCACCGGCTTCGACGTCGCCGACCACGCCGCCCTGCTGGTGGAGTACCAGGCGCCCGAGGCGGACGAGCTCGCCGCCCTGGTGTCGGCGGGCTCCGGCGTGCTCGGCGACCTGCCGCTCGTCGCCCCGGCTCGCCTCTCGCCCGACGCCGACGCACGCGCGTCGGCGTGGAAGCTCCGCAAGGGGCTCTACGCATCGGTCGCCGGCGCGCGGCCGAGCGGCACGACCGCGCTGCTCGAGGACATCGTCGTGCCGGTGCCGGAGCTCGCCGCGACATGCGCATCGCTGCAGGAGCTCTTCGAGCGCTACGCCTACCGCGACAGCGTCATCTTCGGCCACGCGAAGGACGGCAACATCCACTTCATGCTGACCGATCGTTTCGAGACCGACGATCAGCTCTCGAGATACGCCGGATTCACCGACGACCTCGTCGACCTCGTCCTCGGCGCCGGGGGCAACCTCAAGGCCGAGCACGGCACCGGCCGCGTCATGGCTCCCTTCGTCAGGCGTCAGTACGGCGACGAGCTCTACGACGTCATGGTGCAGCTGAAGCGGCTGTGCGATCCCGCCGGCATCCTGAATCCGGGCGTCATCATCGACGACGATCCGGACGCCCACCTGCGCGACATCAAACTCGCCGAAACGGTCGAGACCGAGGTCGATCGGTGCGTGGAGTGCGGATACTGCGAGCCGGTCTGCCCCAGCAAGGACCTCACGCTCACGCCCCGCCAGCGCATCGTCACGCGCCGGGCGATCGCACGGGCCGAGGCGGCCGGTGACGGCGAGCTCGTCACCGAGCTCGAGCGCGCCTTCGACTACGACGGAGTCGACACGTGCGCCGCGGACGGCATGTGCCGGACCGCCTGCCCGGTACTCATCAACACCGGCGATCTCGTCAAGCGACTGCGGCGCGAGCGCCGTCAGCCGGTCGCCGAGGCGGCGTGGTCGGCGGCGGCTCGCGCCTGGGCGCCCGTGACCCGCGGCGCCGCGCTCGCCCTGACCGCCGCGGAGGCTCTGCCGACCGCACCGACCCGCGCCGTCACCGACATCGCACGCGCTGCGCTCGGCCGCGAGAGCGTCCCGCGCTACACGTCCGACCTGCCCGGCGGCGGCCGGTCGCGCGGGAGGCTCGGAGCGGCGGTCGGCGCGCCGGCGGGCGATCCGATCGCGGTCTACCTGCCGGCCTGCGTCAACACGATGTTCGGCGCCGCGGAGGGCGGCGCCGGCATCGGAGTGACCGAGGCCGTCCGCCGGCTCGCCGAGCGCACCGGGATCCGGATGGTCGTACCGCCGGGAGTGGACAGCCTGTGCTGCAGCACACCGTGGACCTCGAAGGGGTTCGCCGACGGCCGCGAGGTCATGCTGCGACGCGTCGCCGCGACCGTGCGTGAGGCGACCCGCGACGGCGAGCTGACCGTCGTCACCGACGCCTCGAGCTGCACCGAGGGCTTCGCGCACCTGCTCGCCGATGCGGGCGCCGCGGTCCGGGTCGAAGACGTCGTCGCGTTCGCCGTGCGCGAGCTGCTGCCGCGCCTCGCGGTGCCCGCCCCCGGCATCCCGTCTCTCGTGCTGCATCCCACCTGTTCGTCGACCCAGCTCGGGCTCGACCCCGCACTGCGGACGCTCGGCGAGGCGGTCGCGGCAGAGGTCGTCGTGCCGCAGGCGTGGGGATGCTGCGCCTTCGCCGGCGACCGCGGGATGCTGCATCCCGAGCTCACGGCCTCGGCCACCGCCGCCGAGGCCGCCGAGGTGCGCGCGCTCGGCGCCGACGCGCACGCGTCGTGCAACCGGACGTGCGAGCTCGGGATGACCCGCGCGACCGGCTCCGACTACCGGCACGTGCTCGAGCTGCTCGAAGAGGCCACCCGGTGAGCCCGCGGATCCCTCAACCGGTCGTGGACTCGCGCACCACGAGCTCGGGGCGGAAGCGCACGCGGCGCTCATGAGCGCCGTCCGGGGCGTCGAGGCCGCGCAGCAGCAGGTCGACCGCCCGGAAGCCGATCTCGTACGCGGGTTGGCGCACCGAGCTGAGAGGCACGACGGTCGCCGAGGCGAAGTCGATGTCGTCGTATCCGATGAGGGCCATGTCTGCGGGAACCCGGACTCCTCCGAGCACGGCCAGCCCCTGGAGCAGGCCGACGGCGAGCAGGTCGTTGGCGGCGAAGACCGCGTCCACGGCGTCCGCACCGGCGCGCCCGCGCAGCTCCTCGCCGGCGGCGCGGCCGTTCAGCACCGACAGCGCGGGCATCTCGACCTCGACGAGGGTCGCACCGTCGACCTCGGCCACGGCGCGGCGCGCGCCCTCGAGCCGGTCGGCGACCTGTCGCAGGGATGCCGGTCCACCCACGAACGCGATGCGCCGGCGCCCGGCCGACAACAGGTGCGACACGGCCAGATACCCGCCCTCGACGTCGTCGACGGCGACCGAGGCGAAGGCGTCGTCATCGGTCTCGCGGTCGACGAGCACGACCGGCACGCCCGAGGCCTGGAGCGAGCGCAGCCGGGCGAGATCATCGCCCACGGGGGTGACCAGCACGCCGTTCACGCGCTGCTCCCGGAACAGCTCGAGGTGCGCGCCCTCCCGCTCGAGCTTCTCGTCGCTCGTGCTCAGGAGCACGGTCATGCCGCTCTCCGCAGCGCGGGCTTCGGCGCCGCGGGCCACCTCGGCGAAGAAGGGGTTCGAGATGTCGAGGACGACGAGGCCGATGCTCCGGCTCCGCCCCGCTCGCAGCTGCCGCGCCGCGTCGTTGCGCACGAACCCCAGCTCGGCGATCGCCTGCTGCACCCGCACGACCATCTCGGGAGACACCTTGGCGGGGTTGTTCAGCACGTTCGAGACGGTCCCCACCGACACGGATGCCGCGACCGCCACGTCGCGAACGCTCACCGCCATGCCATCCTCCTGCTTCGCGGGCGGCTTCGATGCGCACCGGCGCGCTCAACGCTACCGCCCCCGCCCATCCGTGACGGCCTTCATCGGTAAACGCTTGCCGGTTGAGGTCGTCGCTCGAACGCGCTACGATCCATGAAACGATTCAGAACGACCGGCACCCTCACCGAAAATCAGGAGTCTCGATGACGAGCCCGTCCCCGACCCGCGTCTGCTTCCAGCTGCAGGTCCATCCCGAACTCCTCGACGAGTACATCGAGCGGCACTCCCCCGTCTGGCCCGACATGCTCGCCGAGATCGCAGCATCCGGTCGGCGGAACTATTCGCTCTTCCTCGCGGAGGGCGGCCTACTCATCGGCTACTACGAGGTCGACGACGACGCGGCCGCGCAGGAGTACCTCGCCGCCTCGCCCGTCGCCGCCCGCTGGGAGGCCGAGATGGGCCGCTTCTTCGTCGGCCTCGCGGGCCGGCCCGACCAGGCGGCCACCCCCCTGACCGAAGTCTTCAACCTGCACGACCAGCTGGTGGCATCCGCGACCGGCTCCGACGACGAAAGCGACGACGCATCGTGAGCGCACTCACCCCCGACAACTTCTCCCTGCTCGAGAAGCAGGGCATCGAGCTGCCCAGCTGGGCATTCGGCAACTCCGGAACGCGCTTCCGCGTCTGGACGACCGAGGGCACGCCGCGCGACGTCTTCGAGAAGGTCGCCGACGCGGCCGAGGTCAACCGCGTGACCGGTCTCGCCCCGAGCGTCGCCCTGCACATCCCGTGGGACAAGGTCGACGACTACGCCGCCCTGCGCCGTCACGCCGAGGACCTCGGTGTCGCGCTCGGCACGATCAACTCGAACACCTTCCAGGACGAGGACTACAAGTTCGGCGCCCTCACCCACGAGGACGACCGCATCCGCCGCAAGGCCATCGACCACCACCTCGAGTGCATCGACGTGATGGATGCCACGGGCTCGCGCGACCTGAAGATCTGGCTCGCCGAGGGGTCGAACTACCCCGGGCAGACCGACATGCGCGCCCGCCAGGACCGCCTGAACGACTCGCTCCGCACGATCTACGAGCGCCTCACGGGCGAGCAGCGCCTCGTGCTCGAGTACAAGTTCTTCGAGCCGTCGTTCTACCACACCGACGTTCCCGACTGGGGGACGTCGTACGCCCAGGTCGCGACGCTCGGCGAGCGCGCGATGGTCTGCCTCGACACCGGCCACCACGCACCCGGCACGAACATCGAGTTCATCGTCATGCAGCTGCTGCGCCTCGGCAAGCTCGGCTCGTTCGACTTCAACTCCCGCTTCTACGCCGACGACGACCTCATCGTGGGCGCAGCCGACCCGTTCCAGCTGTTCCGCATCCTCGTCGAGGTCATCCGCGGCGGCGGCCTGAACAACCCCGATGTGGCGTTCATGCTCGACCAGTGCCACAACATCGAGGCGAAGATCCCCGGTCAGATCCGTTCGGTGCTGAACGTGCAGGAGATGACGGCGCGCGCGCTCCTCATCGACCACGCCGCCCTGTCTGCGGCGCAGTCGGCGAACGACGTGCTCGGGGCGCAGGCGGTGTTCATGGACGCGTTCTACACCGACGTCCGCCCCGCGCTGGCCGAGTGGCGCGAGTCGCGGGGGCTCCCCGCCGACCCGATGGCCGCATTCGCGGCATCCGGCTACCAGGAGAAGATCGAGTCCGAACGCGTCGGCGGCACCCAGGCCGGGTGGGGGGCATGAGCTCGAACACCGCGAACTCGAGCACCGCGACGGGTCGTCGTCCGCTCTCGGCATGGAAGGCGACGATCGCCGTCGCGATGTCGAACTACATCGAGGCGGGCGCGATCATCGCCCTGGCCACGAGCCTGTCGCTCTGGCAGGAGGCGTTCGGCTTCGACGACGCGGTCGTCGGCGTCGTCGCGGCCCTGTCGGCCAACGCGTTCGGCGCGGCCATCGGCGCCGCGATCGGCGGACCGCTCTGCGACCGTCTCGGCCGCAAGTTCATCTACACCTACGACCTGATCGTCTTCATGATCGGGGCCCTGGCGGTCACCTTCTCGCCGAACCTGACGGTCCTCCTCGTCGGCGTGATCCTCATGGGCATCGCCGTCGGCGCGGGGGTGCCGGCGTCGTGGACGTACATCGCCGAGGAGGCGCCGAACGAGCACCGCGCGGCGCACGTCGGCACCGCGCAGCTCGCGTGGTCGATCGGTCCCGCGATCGGGTTCCTCCTGGCCGTCGTCGTCGGGCCGCTCGGTCTGCTCGGGTCGCGGCTGATCTTCTTCCACCTCTTCGTGATCGCGGCGGTCACGTGGTGGGTGCGCCGCGGGCTCCCCGAGTCGCGCCGCTGGAAGGCCGAGCGCGAGGCGGCCATCGCCGCCGGCAACCGACCCTCGTTCTTCTCGGGCATCATCGGACTGCTCCGCGAGCCGAAGAACTGGGGGGCCCTCGCGTTCCTCATCGGCGTCTACGGCCTGTGGAACACCGTCGCCGGGCAGGCCGGCATCTTCCAGCCCCGGGTGTACGACGCCGCGGGTCTGCACGATCCCATGCAGCAGAACCTGCTGCAGGTGCTGGTGTGGTCGCTCACCGCGGCGGGCACCTACTTCGGGTTCATGCGCTACGGCGACCGCGTGCGGCGCAAGTGGCTCTACTTCGGCGGGGCCGCGCTCGGCATCGTCGCCTGGGCCGTGCTCATCTACGCGCCGCCGGGCCTCTTCTCGCTGCTGTTCTTCGCGGTGACGTGGGGAATCTCGGCCGGCATCGGAGCGCAAGCCTTCTACGGCCTCTGGACCGCGGAGCTCTTCGCCACCCGCTACCGCGCGAGCGCGCAGGGCATGCTGTTCATGCTCGCCCGTGTCATGGTGGGACTCCTCAGCGTCGTCTTCCCGACGCTGCTGACGAGCCTCGGACTCGGCGGTCTGGGCGTCATCATCCTCGGCCTTCTCGTCGCCGCCCTGCTGATCGGCACGATCTGGGCCCCGCGCACCGAGGGCAAGTCGCTCGAGGAGATCGAGCACGAGCGCTACGGCGGGCACGTTCCGACGATCGCCGAGGAATCGGGCGCCTCGCCCGCAGCGCGATGAGCGAGCCGTACGCCGCGACCGACGGGCTGGCGCGGGTCTACCCCGCCACCGGCCCGTCGGTCGCCGGCCTCGTCTGGCTCCACGGCGGCGGGTTCGCCTACGGCGACCTCGACATGCCCGAGGCCGACACGGTGGCGCGCGAGCTCGCCGCGCGCGGCGTGACCGTCGTGTCGGTCGACTACCGCCTGGCCCCCGTGCCGGAGGACTGGCGGCACCGCCGCGCCGAGGCACGGACCGGGCACCGGTATCCCGCGGCCCTCGACGACGTCGCCCGCGTCTGGCGGTGGGCGCAGGATGCCGCGGCCTCGCTCGGCGTCGAGCGCTTCGCGATCGGCGGGGCCAGCGCCGGGGCGAACATCGCCGCGGGAAGCGTGCTGCGGCTGCTCGCGGCGAACGACCCGGCGGTGCTGCCGCGGTCCGTCGTGCTGGCGTACCCGACCCTGCTGGCCCTGCAGCCCGCGCCCGGTCCGCGGCTGCGCGCCGCTCTCGACGCCCGCCCGGAGGCCGACGGCTTCGGGTACGACAGCGTCCGCGCGATGTACGAGAACTACCTCGGCGGCGACGTCGTTGGTGCGCCGATCGACGCGGTGCCGGGTCTCGCCTCGATCGCCGAGCTCGCGCAGTTCCCCCCGACCCTCATCGTCGCGGGCGACCACGACGAGCTCACCGTGTCGGCCGAGGTGTTCGCGGCGAACCTGCGCGCGGCCGGACGCGCGGTCGACCTCGTGGTCGAGCCCGGCACCGTGCACGGACACCTGAACCGGTTCGAGCTGCCGCAGGCCGCGGCATCCATCGAGCGCATCGCGGCGCATCTCGCCGCGCCCCAGATCTGACGAACCTCTACGCAAGGAGAACCATGACCACCTCGACCGCCGCCGACCTGATCGCGCGCAGCAACCGCCTCGGGGCCGACCCGAAGAACACCAACTACGCCGGCGGCAACACCTCCGCGAAGGGCGTCGACACCGACCCCGTCACGGGCGAGCCGGTCGAGCTGCTGTGGGTCAAGGGATCGGGCGGCGACCTCGGCACGCTGACCGAGTCGGGCCTCGCGGTGCTGCGCCTCGACCGCATGCGAGCGCTCGTCGACGTCTACCCCGGTGTCGACCGCGAGGACGAGATGGTCGCGGCCTTCGACTACTGCCTGCACGGCAAGGGCGGCGCAGCCCCCTCGATCGACACGGCCATGCACGGCCTCGTCGACGCGGCCCACGTCGACCACCTGCATCCCGACGCCGGCATCGCCATCGCGACCGCCGCCGACGGCGAGGCGCTCACCCCCACGATCTTCGGCGAGAAGGTCGTCTGGGTGCCCTGGCGACGCCCCGGCTTCCAGCTCGGCCTCGACATCGCCGAGATCAAGAAGCAGAACCCGCAAGCGATCGGCTGCATCCTCGGCGGACACGGCATCACGGCGTGGGGCGACACCTCCGACGAGGCCGAGGCGAACAGCCTGTGGATCATCCAGACCGCCGAGGCCTACATCGACCAGCACGGCGCTGAGGCGCCCTTCGGCGGCGTCCGCGCCGGCTTCGAAGCGCTTCCCGAGGCCGATCGTCGTGCTCGCGCCGCCGCCCTGGCCGCCACCGTCCGCGGCATCGCCTCGACCGACAAGCCGATGGTCGGGCACTACACCGACAGCGACGTCGTCCTCGACTTCCTCGCCTCCGAGAAGGCTCCGGCCCTCGGCGCGCTCGGCACGAGCTGCCCCGACCATTTCCTCCGCACGAAGGTCAAGCCGCTCATCCTCGACGTCCCCGCCACGGCCTCCGTCGACGAGCAGATCGCGCGTCTGCACGAGCTGCACGCCGAGTACCGCGCCGACTACCAGGCGTACTACGACGCCCACGCCGACGCCGAGTCGCCGGCGATCCGGGGCGCCGACCCGCTCATCGTCCTCGTCCCGGGCGTCGGCATGTTCTCCTACGGCGCCAACAAGCAGACGGCCCGGGTCGCCGGGGAGTTCTACGTCAACGCGATCAACGTGATGCGCGGCGCCGAGGCGCTCTCGACCTACGCCCCCATCTCGGACGCCGAGAAGTTCCGCATCGAGTACTGGGCGCTCGAAGAGGCCAAGCTCCAGCGGATGCCGAAGCCCAAGACGCACCAGGGCCGCATCGCGTTCGTGACGGGCGCGGCATCCGGCATCGGCAAGGCGATCGCGACCCGTCTCGCCGCCGAGGGCGCGTGCGTCGTCGTCGCCGACCTCGACCTCGAGAAGGCGCAGGCCGCAGCGGCCGAGCTCGGGGGCACCGACGTCGCGATCGGCGTCGCAGCGAACGTCGCCGACGCCGACGGCGTCCAGGCCGCGATCGACGCGACGCTGCTGGCCTTCGGCGGCATCGACCTCGTCGTCAACAACGCCGGCCTGTCGCTGTCGAAGCCGCTGCTGGAGACCACCGAGAAGGACTGGGACCTGCAGCACGACGTCATGGCGAAGGGCTCGTTCCTCGTCTCCAAGGCCGCGGCGAAGGCGCTCATCGAGCAGAAGATGGGCGGCGACGTCATCTACATCTCGTCGAAGAACTCCGTCTTCGCGGGCCCGAACAATATCGCGTACTCGGCGACGAAGGCCGATCAGGCCCACCAGGTGCGCCTGCTCGCGGTCGAGCTCGGCGAGCACGGCGTGCGCGTCAACGGCATCAACCCCGACGGCGTCGTCCGCGGATCGGGCATCTTCGCCGCCGGCTGGGGCGCCAACCGCGCCGCGACCTACGGCGTCGACGAGAAGGACCTCGGCCAGTTCTACGCCAACCGCACGATCCTCAAGCGCGAGGTCGTCCCCGAGAACGTCGCCGACGCGGTCTACGTGCTGACCGGTCCCGAGCTCTCGCGCACCACGGGCCTGCACATTCCCGTCGACTCCGGCGTCGCCGCCGCCTTCCTGCGATGAACCGGGCTCTCGGGCTCGTCGCCGACCCCACCCGTCATCGCCCAGCCCACCCGTCATCCACCGCGGATTCCGGGGGGACTCGGGTGAACCGGGTGGGTTCGACGGGGTCGACCACGTGACTGCCGGAGTCGGAACCGGAGCCGTCGCGGCGGTCGACCTCGGGGCCACGAGCGGACGCGTGATCGTCGGGCGCGTCGGTCCCGACACCCTCGAGACGACGACCGTCACGCGGTTCTCGAACGATCCGGTGGTCGCCGGCGACGGCCTGCACTGGAATCTCGTCGGCATGTACGGCTCGGTGCTGGACGGACTGCGCGAGGCGTTCCGCGCGTCACCCGAGATCGCCTCGATCGGCGTCGACTCGTGGGCGGTCGACTACGGCCTGCTGCGGCGCGGCAGGCTGCTCGGCGAGCCGTTCCACTACCGCGACGAGCGGACCGCACGCGGCGTCGAGACCGTCCACGCGCGCCTGCCGCACGCCGAGCTGTTCGAGCGCAATGGACTGCAGTTCCTGCCGTTCAACACGCTCTACCAGCTCGCCGCCGAAGATCGCGAGCTCCTGGAGTTCGCCGACACCGCCCTGCTCGTCCCCGACCTCATCGGGTACTGGCTGACCGGCGTCGCGCGCGCCGAGGTGACGAACGCCTCGACCACGGGGCTGCTGCGGGTGCTGCAGGCGGCATGGGACGACGGACTCGTCTCGTCGCTCGGGCTGCCGCGCGGCATCCTTCCTCCGCTGATCGCCCCCGGGGATCGGCTCGGCGCGCTGCGGCCGTCGGTCGCGGCCGCGCTCGGCGCGTCGGACGACACCCCGGTCACCGCGGTCGGCTCGCACGACACCGCCTCGGCGGTCGTGGCGGTGCCGATGCAGGCGGATGCCGCGGCCTACATCTCGTGCGGAACCTGGGGTCTCGTCGGCGTCGAGGTCGAGCACCTCGTGCTCGGCCGCGCGGCGCTGGAGGCGAACTTCACGAACGAGGGCGGTGTCGACGGCCGCATCCGGCTGCTGCACAACGTCATGGGACTGTGGGTGCTGAGCGAGGCCGTGCGCCAGTGGGAGCGACGCGAAGGGCACCGCATCGACCTGCCGACGCTGCTCGATGCGGCCGAGGAGGCCGACGGTCCCGTCTTCGATGTGAACGACCCGCGCTTCCTCGCCCCCGGCGACATGACGCCCCGCATCGACGCCTGGTGCGACGAGCACGACGTGCCGCGCCCGCGGACCCGGGCCGAGTACACCCGGTCGATCGTCGAGTCGCTCGCCCAGGCCTTCGCCGACTCGGTCGCGGACGCCGCGCGCATCGGCGGAGTCGATGTCCGCAGCATCCACATCGTGGGCGGCGGATCGCTCAACGAGCTGCTCTGCCAGCGCACCGCCGATCGGTCGGGGATGCCGGTGCTGGCAGGCCCGGTCGAGGCGACGGCCCTCGGCAACGTCCTCGTGCAGGCCCGGGCCGCCGGGTTCGTGTCGGGGTCGCTCGAGTCGCTGCGCGACCTCGTCGCCCGCACCCACGCGCCCCGACGCTACGAGCCGCGCGCCTGACCCCCCTCCGCCGGCTGTCCCGCTTTCTGCTGTTCTCGGCCACCGCAGACAGCAGAAAGCGGGACACAGGCACGAAGCGCGGGGATGCCGGGTGTCAAGGGATGCCGCTGAGCCCGCCGCCGCGCATAGGGTCGCCCGCATGAGCACCGACGACCAGACCACCGACGACCAGATCACCGGCGAGACCACCGGGGAGACCACCGGCGACCGGCACCTCGACGACACCAGCGCGGAGCAGTCGATCACCGAGGACGCGCCCACCGGCGGCGACGAGACGACCGAAGAGGAACTCACCGCCGACAACGCCGCGGAAGAGGACATGCTGAAGACCCTCGACCCCGGCGACGCTCCCGCCTGACCCGGCGACCGCCCGTCGGCGGGCGTCGTCCGCGTGCGCCGCGGCAACTCCTCACGAATCGGGACGACCTGTCCCCGATCCGTGCCACCGGCCTCGCGTCGGCGCATGACTGAGGAGTTGGCGCACGTCCGCCGAGACGCCGCCGCGGGCCCACGCCCGGAACCCGCTTGCGGTTTCCATTTTGCTAGCTATTCTAGCGATTATGGACACCATGGTGCGCCGGCGCTGGGCCGGCCTCGTCTTCATCAGCATCGCGGTCGCGCTGATCATCGTCGACTCGACGATCGTCAACGTCGCCGTGCCGTCGATCGTCGACGACCTCGGCATCACCTCCACGCAGGTTCAGTGGGTGCAGGAGGCCTACACCCTCGTCTTCGCTTCGCTGCTGCTGGTGTTCGGCAACCTCGCCGACCGATTCGGACGACGACGGATGCTGCTCATCGGCGTCGTCGTGTTCAGCCTCGCGTCCATCGGGGCCGCCCTCGCCACGACCGGCGACCTGCTGATCCTCGCCCGGCTCGTCCAGGGCGTCGGCGGCGCGATGATCCTGCCGACGACGCTCTCGCTGCTGAACGCGACCTTCCGCGGCCGGGAGCGCGGGATCGCCTTCGCCGTCTGGGGGTCGACCATCGGCGGCATGGCGGCGGTCGGCCCGCTTCTGGGCGGCTGGCTCACGACGACGTTCTCCTGGCACTGGGCCTTCGGCATCAACATCCCCCTGGGCATCGTCATCGTCGTCGGCGTGCTCCTCACCGTCGGAGAATCGCGCGGCGGCGCGGCCGGCATCGACGCGGTCGGCGCGGTGCTGTCGGTCATCGCGATGGGCACCCTCGTGTTCGGTCTCATCGAGGGACGCACCTACGGGTGGTGGACCGTCGATCAGCCGCTCCGGATCGGGGACTGGTCCTGGCCCGGGGACCTCTCCCCCATCCCGCTGTCCTTCGCCGTCTCCCTCGTCGCGATCGCCGCGTTCATCGGCTGGGGCGTGCACCGGCGGCGGCAGGGGCGTCCGACTCTGCTCGCCCTCGGGCTGTTCGGCATCCCGTCGTTCCGCAACGGCAACATCGCGGCCACCGTCGTGGCACTCGGCGAGTTCGGCATCATCCTCGCCCTCCCCCTGTGGCTGCAGTTCGCGCTGGGGTTCGAGGCGGTGCAGACGGGCCTCATCCTCCTGGCGCTCGCGGCCGGCTCGTTCGTCGCGAGCGGTATCGCGGGCGCACTGTCGGGCAAGGTCGCGCCGGTCCGGATCGTCCGCGCGGGCCTGCTCGCCGAGATCGTCGGCGTCGTCGCGGTGGGCTTCGTGATCGCCCCCGACGCGACGTGGGGCCTTCTCGTGCCGGCGCTGTTCGTCTACGGCATCGGCGTGGGACTGGCGACCGCGCAACTCACCGGGGTCGTCCTCGCCGACGTGCCGATCTCGGAGGGCGGCCAGGCCTCGGGCACGCAGTCGACCGCACGTCAGCTCGGCGCCGCGCTCGGCATCGCGATCCTCGGCACCATCCTCTTCACGACCACCTCGGGCGCGCTGGCCTCACGCCTGGACGACCGCGGCATCCCGGCCGACCAGCGCGACCAGGTCGTCAGCGCCGTCGTCGACAGCGCGGGCGGTGCCATCGCCGGGCTCGAGGCGTCGCCCGACACCGCCGCCATCGCCGACGACGCGAAGGCCGCGCTCTCCGACGGCACGAAGGCGGCGAGCTTCGCCGCGGGCGGATTCCTCGTGCTCGGCTTCCTGGCCACTCTGTCGCTGGGCCGCGGGGCGCGCCGCGACGAGGAGCGCGCTCCCGACGCGACCCGCGCCTCCTGAGGCACCCCGCACGAACCCGGCGCCACCTGTCGTCGCCGCGGGCGCGAAACGACAGCACGCGCCGACTTCGCCGACCCCGCCAACCGCACCCCGTACGAACCCGGCGCCACCTGTCGTCGCCGCGGGCGCGAAATGACAGCACGCGCCGACTTCGCCGACGCGGCGGAGAGGCCTCAGGCCTCGCGGGTGATCGTCACGGCCACGTGCAGCGCGCTCTTGTAGGGTCCCGCGAACACGCCGCGCAGTGGCGGCACGTCGCTGTAGTCGCGCCCGCGGCCGACGAGCACGTGGCGATCGCTGATCTCGATGTTGTTGGTCGGGTCGAAGCCCTGCCAGTCGCCCGCGAACCACTCGACCCATGCGTGCGATTCGCCCGTGACGGGCACACCGACCTCGGCGTTCGGATCGGGATGCAGGTACCCCGACACGTACCGCGCGGGGATGCCGACGCTGCGCAGCGCCCCGAGCGTGATGTGGGCGATGTCCTGGCAGACGCCCTTGCGCTCGGGCCACGACTCCGCTGCGGTGGAGTGGACGCCGGTGACACCGGGCATGTACTCGACCGCATCGCCGATCGCGATCGCGATCGCGTGCGCCGCCGGACCCGGCTCGTCGTGCGCGACCGCGATCTCGCGGGCGAGCTTCGCGACCTCGGGGTGCGGGGCGGTGCGGGCCGTCTGACCGAGCTGCTCGACGGTGTGGATCGAGCGCTCCGCCTCGGCGGCCAGGTCGTCCCACGAGATCCCGCGGTGCTCGATCGGGCGCGGGCGCACCTCGACGAGCGACCGCGCGGTGATGGAGAGCGACCGGTGCGCGGCGAGCACGTCGAAGGCGGCGACGCGCGTGCCGAAGTAGTCGGCGTAGTGGTTGACCGCCGTGGTGGGTTCGATGTCGAGCTGCGAGCTCAGCACGAACTGACTGTCGGTGGAGCTCGGCAGCATCCGAGCCTCGTTGTAGGACGCACCGACGTCGCCGGGATAGGTGAATCCGGTGGCGTGCTCGATGCGCAGACGCTTCACGAGGTCTCTCCGATCCAGTTCGGCTCCGCGGCGGTGGGGAAGAATCGGCCGCGGATGGCTTCCGACGCCTCCCGGGTCACCCGCTGGACGTTGTCCATGTGCTCGGGCAGCTCCGAGAGGATCTCGGGCAGCGGCCGGTACTCGAGGTCGTTGCGGATGCGGCCGAGTGCCCGCAGCACCGCGTTCGAATGGCCGACGCGATCGGCGACGGGGTCGATCGCGCTCATGCACTCCTCCGCCCGCTGGATCGAGTGGATGATCGAGCGCGGGAAGAGCCGGTCGAGCAGCAGGAACTCCGCCGCGTTGCGGGCCGACGGCATCCCGCGATACGTCCGCAGGTAGGCCTCGTACGCCCCGCACGAGCGGAGGATCGTCGTCCACGAGGGCCCGGACTCCTCGGTCAGCGAGCGCGTCGCGAGCAGCCGCGCGGTCATGTCGGTGCGCTCGATCGATCGGCCGAGCGTGAAGAACTGCCAGGCCTCGTCTCGGCTCGTCGACGAGTCGGTGACGCCCACGGCGAGCGCCGCGCGCTCGCGCACCCAGCCGAAGAACTCGTGCACCTTCTCGGCGTTCAGGCGCCGCGGCATCCGGGAGTACGTCGTGTTCAGGGTCTCCCACAGCTCGGTGGAGACGATCTCACGGGCGCGGCGGGCATTCTCGCGGGCCGACTGCAGCGAGTAGGCGATGCTCGAGGGGTTCGTCCGGTCGACCGCGAGGCGGGTCAGGACGTCCTGGCGGGTGACGGCATCCTGGCCCTCGGGCGGGAACGAGCCCATGACCGACAGGAGCGACCGGCACGCGGTGTCCTCGTCGATCCACGGATCCTCGAGCAGCAGCTGCAGGTGCACGTCGAGGATGCGGGCGGTGCCGTCGCTGCGCTCGATGTAGCGACCGATCCAGAAGAGGCTCTCGGCGATGCGGCTCAGCACGTCGCCCCCCCGGCCTGCTGCTGCTGCTCCTGCTGCTCGCTCAGGCCGCCCGGCGCATCCTGCGGCGAGTGGGCGGGCTCGTCCTGCTCCTCGTAGATGATCGGGATCGCCTGCGTCGACGCCTGATCGGCGACGAGACCGGCGAGGTTGCCCTGGCTGTACTCGAGCGTGCGCGGCGCGTCGCCGCCGACGACCCACGTGTCCTTCGAACCGCCGCCCTGGCTCGAGTTGACGACGAGCTGGCCCTCCGGCAGCGCGACGCGCGTCAGGCCGCCGGGGAGCACCCAGACCTCGTCGCCGTTGTTGACCGCGAAGGGGCGCAGGTCGGCGTGACGCGGGCGCATCCCGTCCTCGACGAGCGTCGGGATGGTCGAGAGCATGACGACCGGCTGCGCGATCCACCCGCGCGGGTCGGCGAGGAGCTTCTTGCGGAGCTTCTCGAGCTCGGCGGGCGACGCGTCGGGACCGACCACGAGCCCCTTGCCGCCCGAGCCGTCGACCGGCTTCACGACGAGCTCGTCGAGGCGGTCGAGCACCTCCTCGAGGGCGTTCGGATCCTCGAGGCGCCACGTGTCGACGTTCTTGAGGATCGGCTCCTCGGCGAGGTAGTACCGGATGAGGTCGGGCACGTAGGTGTAGAGCAGCTTGTCGTCGGCGACGCCGTTGCCCACGGCGTTCGCGATCGTCACGTTGCCCAGGCGCGCGGCGAGCATGAGCCCGGGAGCCCCGAGCATCGAGTCGGCGCGGAACTGCAGCGGGTCGAGGAAGTCGTCGTCGACCCGGCGGTAGATGACGTCGACGCGCTGCGGGCCGCGCGTCGTGCGCATGAAGACCTTGCCGCCCGAGCAGACGAGGTCGCGACCCTCGACGAGCTCGACGCCCATGAGGCGGGCGAGGAGCGTGTGCTCGAAGTACGCCGAGTTGTACACGCCCGGCGTGAGCACCACGACGTTCGGGTCGTCGACCCCGGGCGGGGCGGACGCGCGCAGCGCCTGCAGCAGCTTGTTGGGGTACTCGCCCACGGGGCGGACCCGCATCGAGACGAACAGCTCGGGCAGCGTCTGCGCCATGACGCGCCGGTTCGAGATGACGTAGCTGACGCCCGAGGGCACCCGCACGTTGTCCTCGAGCACGCGCATCTCGCCGTGCTCGTCGCGGATGAGGTCGATGCCGGCGACCTGGATGCGCACGCCGTTGGCCGAGCGGATGCCGGCGGCCTGCCGGTAGTAGTACTGCGACGAGGCGATGAGCTTCGCCGGCAGCACCCCGTCGCGCACGCAGAACTGGTGGCCGTAGGCGTCGTCGAGGAAGGCCTCGAGCGCCCGCACCCGCTGCTTGACCCCGGACTCGACGTGCGACCACTCGTCGTAGTCGATGACGCGGGGCACGGCGTCGAGCGGGAAGGGCCGCTCCTCGCCCGCGAAGTCGAAGGTGACGCCCTGCGCGAGGTAGGAGCTCGCGAGCGACTCGGTGCGGCCCCGCAGCTCCTCCTGCGTCATCTGCGCAAGGGCCTGGTGGAGCTCGCGGTAGGCGCCGCGCGAGGATGCCGTGGCCCCCGGTCCCGCACTCGTGTCGAACATCTCGTCGAAGGCCGGCACGCCCGACACGGTCTTGCGGGGCGCGAGGGTCGAGCCGTAGCCGTCGAAGAGGTCACCCATGGGTGCGAGCCTAATCCGGGCCGTGTTGCGCCAGTGTTTCCCGCCGCCGTGTTGACACCGGCGCGCCGGTTCCGTGTGCCCGTTCGGGGCGTCGGCGACTCGGGCGCGCCCCGACGCAGCGATACGTTTGTCGGGCATGTGGTGCACGAGTGCGCTCGAACGGCCCGTGACGGCTCGGCAGCCCCGCCCGTCCGACGGATGTATCACTGAAGGGCGCCTATACCCCGGCGCAACCCTCTGTCGCCGGCCCGCATCCGCCTGCCAGGCTGAGACCCCACCCCGTCGAAGGAGACCCATGCAGCAGCGCACCCTCGGACCGTTCACCGTCTCGGCCATCGGCCTCGGCGCCATGCCCATGTCGATGAACAGCGACAACCAGCTCCCCGAGCGCGAGGACGCCGTCGCCACCGTGCACGCCGCCCTCGACGCCGGCGTCACCCTGATCGACACCGCCGACATCTACGCCCCCAGCTGGGACGCGATGGGCCACAACGAGGAGATCGTCGCGGCGGCCCTCTCGTCGTGGGGCGGCGACCGGTCGCAGATCGTCGTGGCCACCAAGGGCGGCATCACCCGCACCGAGGAGAAGGACTTCGGCCGCGATGGATCGCTCGACTACCTCCGCAGCGCCGTCGACGCCTCGCTGCGCCGCCTCGAGGTCGACGTCATCGACCTGTACCAGTACCACCGGCCCGACCGCTGGATGGTCTATGGCGAGGTGATGGAGAACCTCAAGACGATCCAGCAGGAGGGCAAGATCCGCGCCCTCGGCATCTCGAACGCGAGCGTCGAGGAGATCGCCATCGCCCAGGAGGTGCTGGGCGACACCCTGGTGAGCGTTCAGAACGAGTTCTCGCCGCGGCATCCGTTCGCCTACAACGAGCTGCGCCACTGCGCCGAGCACGGACTCGCGTTCCTGCCGTGGAGCCCGCTCGGCGGCACCGGCGGTCCGGGTCGCTCGGTCGGCGAGCGCTTCGCCGCCTTCGCCGACGTCGGCCGCGACCACGGCGTGAGCGCGCAGCAGGTCGTGCTGGCGTGGGAGCTGAGCCTCGGCGACACGGTCATCCCGATCCCGGGCGCGCGTCGGGCCGAGTCGATCGTCGACAGCGCGAAGGCCGCCGACCTGCAGCTCTCCTCCGACGAGCTCACCCGCCTGTCGGATTCGCTCGGCATCGAGGTCTGACCGCGGTCCTCCCGAGCCCACCCCGTCTGCCTGAGCCCACCCTGAATGAGCAGGGCGGAAGGGGTGGGCTCGGTTGTCAGGGGTGGGCTCGGGCGCAAACCGCGGTGCAGCCGGCAGCCGAACGGCGCAGGATGCCGTGGACGAGCATCACCGCACCGCCGGCGGCCCCGACGAGGACCGGCACGCCATGACGCCCAGCCCACCCGAAAGCTTGCAACCCACCCCGTGCAGACCGCGAATGAGGGGCCGGCTCGGGCATTGCGGGTCCGCACGGCACCATCAGGCCGGCCGCAACCCGGCGCCGACTCGGCCGCGGCTCAGATGACCGACGCGGACCAGTCGTCGGGATTGCCGAAGCGGTGGGCGGTGATCGTCACCGACTGCTCGTGCACGAACGGCAGCAGTTCGATGCGGCCGGCGGTGGTCACCTCATCGGCGTACACCGCGAGATCGGGATCTCCGCCGGTGGCTTCGGCGAGCAGCCCCCTCAGGTCGTCGACAGCGGCACGGCCGTCGTCCCCGACACCGCCGACGAGACGTACGCGCGCCGGGCGGCGCCCGGGCGCGGCGAGTCGCTCGAGCCACTCGCCGTCGGTCTCGACCGACACCGGGATGTCGACGTCTCCCAGCGCGCGGCGCACCTCGGCGGGCAGCCCGACGGGCACGCTCAGGCTCACCGCGGAGCCGGCCCGGATCCCGGCGACCAGCACGCGCAGCACCGCCTGCCACGGCGCATCGGCCGTCGCCCGCACCGCCGTGTCGACGGGCCGGTAGCGGAACAGGTTCCGCTCGACACCCAGCCGCGAGACGTCGCGCACGCGACCGAACTCGCGGTCCCAGCTCACGGCGTCCGAGAGCGCGCCGCGGCGCAGCCACTCGAAGGACTCGTAGTCGAGGGTCGGCTGCGCCGCCTCGATGATCGTCGTGATCCGCGAGTCGAGGCCGCGCAGGTGAAGGGTGGAGGATGCCGCGCCGCTCGTCGCGCGCCACGAGCCGAGACCGATGAGGTAGTTCGGGCCGCCGGCCTTCGTGACGGCTCCGACCGATGAGCGCTTCCAGCCGCCGAAGGGCTGGCGCTGCACGATCGCCCCGGTGATGCCGCGATTGACGTAGAGGTTGCCCGCCTCGACCCGGTCGAGCCAGCGCTCGAGGTCGTCGGGGTCCTGGGTGTGGAGCCCCGCGGTCAGCCCGTAGGCGACCGCGTTCTGCAGCTCGATCGCCTCGTCGAGGGTCCGCGCGTGCAGGATGCCGAGCACCGGACCGAAGAACTCCTCGAGGTGCATGCGCGACCCCGCGCTGACGCCGGTGCGGATGCCGGGGCTCCAGTACCGCCCCGAGTCCTCGCCGTCGGGATCGAGCCGCTGGGGCTCGACGAGCCACCGCTCCCCCTCGTCGAGGGTCGTCAGCGCCCATTCGAGCTTGCCGCTCGGCGGCTCGATCACGGGCCCGACCTCGCTCGTCGGGTCACTCGGCGGCCCTACCCGCAGCGAGCGCGTCGCGTCGACGAGCTGCCGCGCGAACCGCTTCGAGCGTCCGACGGGTCCGACGAGGATCGCGAGCGACGCCGCGGAGCACTTCTGGCCGGCGTGGCCGAACGCGCTCCTGATGAGGTCGGCGGCGGCCAGGTCGAGGTCGGCCGACGGCATGACGACGATCGCGTTCTTTCCGCTCGTCTCGGCCAGCAGCGGCAGGTCGGCGCGCCACGAGCGGAAGAGGGCCGCGGTGTCCCACGATCCCGTGAGGATGACACGATCCACGGCGTCGTGCGTGATCAGCCGCTGCCCGAGCTCGCCCTCGTCGATGTCGACCAGCGCGAGCACCTCACGCGGCACGCCGGCCTCCCACAGCGCCTCGGCGACGACGGCAGCGCACCGCCGCGCCTGCGGAGCGGGTTTGAAGACGACGCCCGAGCCGGCCGCGAGCGCAGCGAGCACGCCGCCGGCGGGGATCGCGATGGGGAAGTTCCACGGCGGTGTCACGACGGTGACGGCGGCCGGCACGAACCGGGCGCCGCTGACACGGTCGAGCTCGCGAGCGGTCGCCGCGTAGTAGGCGGCGAAGTCGACGGCCTCGCTGACCTCGACGTCGGCCTCGGCGAGCACCTTGCCCGTCTCGGCCGCCGCGACCTCGATGAGCTCGGCCCGGCGCGACTCGAGGGCCCGCGACGCGGCCAGCAGCACGGCGCTCCGGTCGGCGGCGGGCAGGGCGCCCCACGAGCCGGCCGCGCCGGCCACGGTCGCGACGATCCCCTCGAGCGCGTCCGCGTCGGCGACCCGCGCCGCCGCGATCGTCTCGACCCCCGCGGTGCTGCCGTCGATCCGCGAGAGGATGCCGCGGGCCCACGCGCGGTTGACGGCGAGCGCCGGGTCGGTGTCGGGGGCGTTCGAGAAGCCGGGGGCGCCGAGCGCGGGGGTGCTGCGCGACTCGCGCGGCGCGTAGACGGCGGTCTCGACGAACCTCTCGCCGCCGAACAGCACATCGTCGCCGTCGCTCAGCGCGGTGGTGTCGGATGCCTGCGCGGCATCCGCGATCCCGAGCACCGCCTGGGTCAGACCGTCGTCGCCGTCCGCCGGGTCGCGGGTGATGCGGTTGGGCAGGAGCGCCCGCAGCGGGACCGTGCGGTCCTGGATGCGGCGCGGACCGGTCGGGAGCCCCGGATCGTGAGCACGCTCGAGCGACGCGAGGAACCGATCGCGTTCGCGCTCGAACAGCGACGCGTCGGTCGCGAGATCGAAGGCGGCGGAGAGGAAGTTCTCGCTCGAGGCGTTCTCCTCGAGGCGGCGCACCAGGTAGCTGATGGCGACGTCGAACTCGTCGGGACGCACGACGGGGACGTAGAGCAGCACCTGCCCGACCTCGCGCGAGACCGCGGCGACCTGACCCTGGGCCATGCCGAGGAGCATCTCGACCTCGACGTCGGCGGTGACGCCCCGCTCGGTCGCGAGCAGCCAGGCGAAGGCGATGTCGAACAGGTTGTGACCGGCGACTCCGATCCGCACGGCCCTCGTGCGCTCGGGACGGAGCGCGGCGTCGAGGCAGCGCAGGTAGGTCGCGTCGGTGTCGAGCTTGCTCGCGTGGGTCGCCTCGGCCCAGCCGTGCATCGCGGCATCCACCCGCTCCATCGCGAGGTTCGCGCCCTTGACCAGGCGCACTTTGATGGGAGCGCCGCCGGCGGCGACCCGCTCGGCCGCCCAGGCGGTCAGCTCGTCGAGCGCCTCGCCCGCGTCGGGCAGGTAGGCCTGCAGCACGATGCCCGCTTCGAGTCCGCGCAGCCGCTCGTCCTCGAGCAGCCGCGTGAAGACGGCGATCGTCAGATCGAGGTCGCGGTACTCCTCCATGTCGAGGTTGATGAACGTGCCGTCGCGCGCGGCGTCCAGATACAGCGGGAGCAGCCGCTCGACGACGTCCGCGACGACCTCGTCGAAGGCCCACATCGAGATGCGGCTCATGATCGCCGACACCTTCACCGAGACGTAGTCCACGTCGTCCCGCCGGATGAGGTCGTGGATGCCGGCGAGCCGCCGCTCCGCCTCGGCCTCGCCGAGCACCGCCTCGCCGAGCAGGTTGAGGTTCAGTCGCGCGCCCGACTCGCGGATGCGGGCGAGCGCCGGTCCGAGCTTGTGCGGTCGGGCGTCGACCACGAGGTGCCCGACCATCTCGCGCAGCGCCGCCCGGGCGATCGGCACCACCGGCGTCGGGAGGACGGGAGCGACCGCCCCGCCGATCCGCACCGCGCCGCGGAGGTACCAGGGCAGGAAGCCGGGAACGAGCGGGGCGACGTGATGCAGTCGGGTGGCCGCGGCGGCGACGCTCTCGGGGCGCATGACGCCGTCGACGAAGCCGATCGTGAAGGGCAGTCCGTTGGGGTCGTTCAGAACACCGGCGAGGCGCTGCGCCGCGGCATCCGAGGCCACCTCCGCCTCGGCGTGGACCCATCGTTCGGCGAGGGCGACGGCGCGACCGGCCAGAGTGTCGGAGGAGCCGGCGGGGGTGGTGCCGGACGGGACGGTGTCGGACATGCCGTCAGCCTATGTCGCACCCCACCGGGCGTCGCCGCGCCGCTCCGGTTCGCGTCGCGGCGGTACGGCCGCGGTGTCAGGTCCAGATGCTCGGGGCCTCGGCGCGGGTCGAGGGAAGCGCCGTCGCCGCGGCCCACTCGGCCATCCACGGCTCGAGCTCGGGCAGGTCGTCGGGCCGCCCGAGCGCTGCGAAGAGCTCGTCGAGCGGCACGATGCCGCCGGAGCGGCGCAGGAAGCGCGAACGGACGAGCATCTCGGCGTAGACCTCGCCGTCCACCACGGCGCGCTGCACCATGTACACCGATTTGTCGTCGTGCCCGTGCAGCCGGGTCTCGACCGTGAAGCGCTGCCAGAGGTTCAACGACTTGCGGAAGGTGATCGTGCTGCTGGCGACCACGCCGTACCAGCCCTGCTTCTCGAAGACGCCCCAGATGCCGGTGCGGATGAGCAGATCGAACCGGCCGAGGTCGAACAGCGACGGGTAGCGCCCGTTGTTCATGTGGCCGAGCAGGTCGATGTCGGTCGGCAGCGTCCGCAGCCGCAGCCGCCCGACGGTCATCGGGGGCCGGGCTCCCTGCCGGCGCAGCAGCGCCCGCGCTCGCCACATGGTCAGAAGGGTCCGCCACCACACGTTCACGAGGGGCGACACTAGCGGATGCCGCATCCCCCCGGCGGCATCCGTTGTCCCCTTCCGACAAGACACCGCCGGCCGGGCTCACGCCCGCGCGGCCTCCAGCACGATGACCGACCACGACAGGGCGGGCAGCGTCGCGCGCAGCACGCCCTCGTCGAGCCCGACCCCGCGCAGGGGCTTGAGGCCGACGGCATCCTGGTCCTGCTCGGTGTTCGCCGCGAGCCGGTCCCCGCCCTCGGGAACGGTCAGCACCTCGGCCGACACGACGCTCGACGCCCCGAGTCCGCGCAGCTCGAGCGAGATCTCGGTCTCGGACTCGAGCGAGCGGTTCGCGACGAACAGCGCGACGCGGCCGGTCGCGTCGTCCCACGTCGCGGCGGCGTCGACGACGTCCACATCGCCGAACTTCGCCGTCGGGGTCTGGTCGGCGTCGACGGCGAGGCGCAGCACGCGGCCCTGAGCCAGCTGCGACATCCGCGCGAACGGCCAGAAGATCGACTGGCGCCACGCGGGCCCGCCCTCCTCCGAGCGGATCGGGGCGATGACGTTGACCAGTTGCGCCTGGTTCGCGATGCGCACGCGGTCGCCGTGGCGCAGCAGGCTGTGCAGGAACGTGCCGACGACGACGGCGTCGGTGACGTTGTAGGCGTCCTCGATGAGCCGCGGGTGGGCGCGCCACTGCTTCGACGCCGAGACGATGTGCGGCTGGTCCTCCGTGTCGAGGCCGCGCTGGTACCAGACGTTCCACTCGTCGAACGAGATGTCGACCTGCCGGCGGTGCTTTCCGGCGGCCTTGACCGCGTCGATCGTCGAGACGACGCCGTCGATGAAGGCGTCCATGTCGACGGCCTCGGCGAGGAAGGATGCCGCGTCGCCGCCGTCCTCCTGGTAGTAGGCGTGCATCGAGATGTAGTCGACCTCGTCGTAGGCGTGCGTGAGCACGGTGTGCTCCCACGAGCCGAAGGTCGGCATCTGCCGGTTCGACGATCCGACCGCGACGAGCTCGATGTCGGGGTCGACGAGCCGCATCGCCTTGGCCGTCTCCTGCGCGAGCCGTCCGTACTCGTGGGCGGTCTTGTGCCCGATCTGCCACGGCCCGTCGAGCTCGTTGCCCAGGCACCAGAGGCGGATGTCGAACGGGTCGGCCGAGCCGTTGCGGCGTCGGAGGTCCGACCAGTACGTGCCTCCGGCGTGGTTGGCGTATTCGACGAGCGCGCGGGCCTCGTCCACACCGCGCGTGCCGAGGTTCACCGCCTCCATGACCTCGACCTGGGCCTCACGAGCCCAGTCGACGAACTCGTGGAGTCCGAACGCGTTCGTCTCCACCGTGTGCCAGGCGCCGTCGAGCCGGTGCGGGCGATCGGCCACCGGGCCGACCCCGTCCTCCCAGTTGTATCCCGAGACGAAATTGCCGCCGGGGTAGCGCACGACGGTGGCACCGAGCTCCTTCACGAGCGAGAGCACGTCGCGGCGGAACCCCCGCTCGTCGGCCTGCGGGTGGCCGGGCTCGAAGATGCCGGTGTAGACGCAGCGGCCCATGTGCTCGACGAACGAGCCGAAGAGGCGGCGCGGCACCTCGGCCACGGTGAAGTCGCGATCGATGACGATGCGGGCGCGGGGCATGATGCTCCTGTTCTTTCGGGGTGGGGATGTCGGTGCGGCCGCGCGTCACTGACCGCCGAAGCCTGTCGTCGCGACGCCGCGGACGATCTGCTTCTGGAAGATCAGGAAGACGATGATCAGCGGCAGCGAGGCGAGCACGGCCTGGGCCATGACCTGGGCGTACTGCACGCCGTAGGCGCTGATGACGGTCTGGAGGCCGACGGGGAGGGTCATGAGGGTCGTGTCGTTGATCACGAGGAAGGGCCAGAGGAAGTTGTTCCACGCCGTGATGAACACGAAGATGGCGACGGCGCCGAGGATCGGGCGCGACAACGGCAGCACGATCGACCAGAACACGCGGAAGCGTCCGGCGCCGTCGACGCGCGCGGCGTCCTCGAGCTCGACCGGCACCTGGTCGAAGAACTTCTTCAGGATGAAGACCATCGCCGGGGCGACGACCTGCGGCAGGATCAGGCCCCACGGGGTGTCGACGAGGTTGAAGGCGAGCATCTCGTAGAAGAGCGGGATGATCAGCACCTGCGGCGGGATGACGATCGAGGCGATGACGGCGCCGTACAGCAGCCGCTTGCCGCGGAACTCCAATCGCGAGAACGCGTAGGCGGCCACGGCCGAGATCGCGAGCGTGATGAGCGTGATCGCGGCGGAGGTCCACAGGCTGTTGCCCGCCCAGATCCAGACGTTGCCCTGCGAGAGGATCGACGTGAAGGCCTCGGTGGTGGGTCCGCTCTCACCGACCCAGCCGCCGGCGCCGGATGCGGCATCCGTCTCGGTCTTGAAGGCGGTGGCGAGCGCCCAGAGGAACGGCAGCAACCAGCCGATCGCCATGAGGGCCAGCGCGATGAACGCGATGATGTTGAGGGGCCCGAACCGGCGGTGCCCGGCTCCGGAGGCGCGTCGGTCGGCGGGAACGCCCGGCGCGACGATCGAGCGGGTGGGCGCGGCGGTGTCCGATGCTGCGGTGCCCGGTGCTGTCGTGCTCACGAGTGCTCCTTCCGGCGACGCGTGGCGAGGGCCTGGACGACCCCGATGAGGACGATGACGGCGAAGAAGACGTACGAGATCGCGGCGGAGTACCCGAAGCGGTAGCCGACGAAGCCGGCCTCGTAGACGTATTGCACGATCGAGCGGGTGGTCTCGCTCGCGATGCCTCCGAGCATCTGGTACGCCTGGTCGAACAGCTTGAGCGAGGCGAGAACCTGCAGGATCACGATCAGCAGCGTGATCTGACCGAGCTGCGGGATCGTGATCGAGAACAGCTTGCGCCATTCCCCCGCGCCGTCGATGGATGCCGCTTCGTACTGCGTCTCGGGGATGTTCTGCAGGGCCGCGAGGTAGAGCAGGAAGTTGAAGCCGACCGTCCACCAGACCGTCGCGATGACGATCGCGAGCATGTTGGTGTCGGGGTTCTGCAACCACGCGATCGGCTCGAGTCCGACGGCCTCGAGGAGGCCGTTGGCCGCCCCGATCTGCGGGTTGAAGATCCAGACCCAGATCTGCGAGATGACGGTCGAGGCCAGCAGGTAGGGCATGAAGAACGACAGCCGCCAGAGCCACTGACCGGGCAGCCCCCGGTGAACGAGCAGCGCCATGACGAGGGCGAGCACGACGAGCGGCACGGTCGAGAGCACCGTGAACCACGCGGTGTTGCCCAGCGAGCGCCACATGACGGGGTCGCCGAGCGCCTCCACGTAGTTGGCGACGCCGACGAACGATCCGCCGGTGCCGGTGAGCGACTGGTCGGTGAAGCTCAGGTAGAGCCCGTGCAGCAGCGGCCAGACGAGGAAGAGGGCGAAGGCGACGAGGAACGGCGCGAGGAAACCCCACGCGATCCGCTGCTCGCCCCGGTCGCCGACGTGCCGGTGCCGGCCGCCGCGCTGGCCGGTGACGATCGTGCGGGTGGCGGCGGTGTCGGCGATGCCGGTGCGCCCCGAGCTCGTGTCGAGGGTCATGCCGCACCTCCCGCGGATCCGTCGGGGTCGGCCGGATTCGGTGTCTGCAGCTGCTGGTCGATGCGGGCGCGGAAGCGGCTGAGCGCCGCCGCGGGATCGGCGCCCTGCAGGAGGACGTTCTGCACCGCGGCCCCGAAGTCGGCCTGGAAGCGCGACCCCGAGCCGGTGAACCACGCCGGCGGGTCGTAGCGGACGAGCTCCGCCGCCTCGGCGTAATGCGCCTGCGGCAGCAGCTCGGCGTAGGCCGGCGACTGCGTGACCGGCAGGTAGGCGGGGATGTGCCCGGCCTCGGCCCAGTCGAACGATCCCTTCAGGATGTCGGCGACGAAGCGGTAGACCAGGTCGCGCGACGCCTCGTCGGGCGCGCTCTGGTGCGGCAGGGTGAAGGCGTGCGAGTCGGCGTACACCGACGGCGTGCCGAACAGGGTGGGGATGATCGTCGCATCGATCGGCAGGCCGGCCTGCTGCATCGACCGCAGCTCCCAGACGCCGGTGAGGAACAGTCCGCTGCGACCCGTCGCGAATTCGGCGATGGCGCTCTGGTAGTCGGCGCTGCGGGCGGCGAGCTCGTCGTCGAGCAGCTGCTGCATGAAGGTCAGCGACGCGAGCGCGGCGTCGTCGTCGATCTCGGCCGGGCCGCCCTGCGGGAGCTCCATCTCGATGCCGTGCTGCGTGTAGAGCGTGTAGAACAGGCGCCACATCTGCGCGCCGTCGCCGAGATACCCGTAGGAGAGGCCGTGCGACTGCGAGACGGCGGCGACCGACCGGACGAGCTCGAGGAACTCGTCCGGCGAACCGACCGGCAGGAGCTTGCCGTCGGCATCCAGCACTCCCGCCTCGCCGCAGATGTCGGTGTTGTACATGAGGATGAACGGGTGCGCGTCGAGGGCGATGCTGTAGAGATCGTCCCCGATGAAGCCCTTGTTCCAGACCGCGTCGGGGAAGTTGTCGGCGCTCACGCCGAGCTCGGCGAGTCGGCCGGTGTCCCACGTGTCGAGCAGACCGCCCGGGGCGTAGCCGACGACGCGCGACGCGTGCATGATCGACACGTCCGGCGCCCGACCTCCCGCCGCGGCCATCGCGAGCTTGGTGTAGTACGGCTCGCCCCAGGCGAGCACGGTCGGCCGGATGCGGTAGTCGTTCTGCGCCCCGTTGACGGCGTCGAGCAGTCCCGACATCGTGACGCCGTCGGCGCCGGAGAGCAGATGCCAGAACTGCAGCGTCCGCGCGTTCGCCCCGGCGCCCCCGGGGGTGGCGGCGCACGACGCGAGGAACGCCGTTCCGGCGAGGGCGGCGGCTCCGGTGAGGAACCGGCGCCGACTGAGTTCGAGCGGTGGGGCCATGGGTCACTCCCTTGTGACGATCCGACGATCCGACGATCCGAGGTGGTCCCACCATTACATCGATGTAATCGCCGCGCAAGACCCTGCCGTGCAGAGTCCCCGTCGGGTGAGCCCCGTCGGCTGCGGCCTCAGCCGTGGCGAGTGGTGCTCGAGCGGGTGACCACGCGGTGCGGCACGGCGACCGCGCGCACCGGCGCGGCGGCATCCGCCATGCGCTCTTCGAGCAGGGCGATCGTCGCCCGAGCGAAATCGGCGCGATCGAACGAGACCGTCGTGAGGTCGGGGGTCGTGTATCGGGCGAGCTCGACGTCGTCGAAGCCGCACACGAGCACGTCACCGGGCACGCGGATGCCGGCGCCGGCCAGCGCGCTCAGGGCGCCGACCGCGAGGGAATCGGTGAAGCAGAAGACCGCGTCGAAGGCCGCGCCGCGGGTGAGGAGCTCGCGCACGCCCTGCGCTCCCGCGGACATGTTCCACGGCAGCGTGTCGACCTCGCGATCGGGCTCGGGCTCGAGCCCGGCCTCGGCGAGCGCGTCGTGCATCCCGGCCAGCCGCAGGCGGCTCGTCGCGGTCGCGCCCTCGGCGCGGGAGTCGCCACCGATGGCGGCGATGCGCCGCGCACCCTGTGCGATGAGGTGCGCCACCACGTCCCGCGCGCCCGCGCGGCTGTCGACGAGGACGCGGTCGGTGGAGTGCTGCTCGACCTCGCCGATCACGACGATCGGCGGCAGCCGTGCGTCGCGCTCGATGACGCTGTCCTCGATGCGGATCGGATTCAGGATGAGGCCGTCGACGAGATGCGTGCGGGCTCGCGACACCAGGTCCCGCTCGCGCTCGGGCGAGGCCGCGGTCTCCTCGATCTGAACCGCGAACCCGCGTTCGTGCGCGGCCTCCACGAGGTGGTGGAGCATGTCGGCCGAGAAGGCCGTGGCGAGATCGGGCAACGCCAGGGCGATGATGCCCGACCGGCCGTTGCGCAGTCCGCGGGCGCTGAGATTGGGGACGAAGTCGAGCTCGCGCATGGCCGCGCCGACCTTCTCACGCGTCTCGGGCCGGACGACGGCGGTTCCCGTCACGACGTTCGACACCGTCTTGGCCGAGACCCCGGCCAGGGCGGCGACGTCCTTCATGGTGGCGCGGCCGGATCGCTCGTGCGGCATCTGCTCAGACTAGGCCCCGGCGCAGGCGCCGCCGCGGTCGCCACCCGCCCCCCGCCCGCGAACCCGGCGCCACCGGTCGCCTCACACCCCGCGATGGCGCATCTGGCGACGACTTCACGCCACGCTGCCCCGCGCCGCCCCTCGCCGCCCCTCAAACCCGGCGCCACCGGTCGCCTCACACCCCGCGATGGCGCATCTGGCGACGATTTCCCACCGTCCGGCGGTCGCGGTCGGCGCCTCGAAGAAGGCGAGCTCGTGCGCCATCGAGCGGGCGAAAGCCGTGCGCATGCGCTCGCGTTCGACCGCGCCGGCGGATGCCGCGGCACGGTCGGCGATGTCGACGGCGGTCGCGGTGGCCTCGGCGAACTCCGGATCGGCGTAGGTCTCGAGCCAGTCACGGTACGGATGCGCCGGGTGACTCGCCGCCGCGAGGCTCGCGCCGAGGTCGGAGTAGAGCCAGAAGCACGGCAGCAGCGCGGCGACGAGCTCGCCGTACGACCCGCGCGACGCCGCCGCGTGGAGGTGGTCGGTGTACGAGAGCGTCGCCGGCGCCGGCTCCGGCAGCGCCGAGCCCACCCGCGAGCGGTGCAGCTCGGCCTCGACCGCGATCGACGAGGCCGCCGAGCGCGCCCAGAAGACCTGGTCGGCGGGGTCGGGCGCGAGCGCGCTGGCCCGCGCGAGGACGCGTGCGTACTCGACCAGATACGCGGCATCCTGGGCCAGGTACCAGTCGAACGACGCGCTCGAGAGGTCGCCGTCGCGCAACCCGCGCACGAATGCGCACGCGTCGACGGCGGCGCGCACGTCGGCGGAGGCGTCCCACGCGTCGCGTGAGAAGGCCGCCCCGGCCGAGGCGACTGCCGCGGCATCCGCCCGCTGCTCGTGCTGGTGATCGACCGGCCCGTTCCCGCGCCCCACCTCGAGCGCCGCGCCCGCGACGATCGCCCCGGCGAGCCACGTCTTCGCACGTTCCAGCGCGTCCGGCCAGGCGAGGCCTGCCGCGCGGAGCGTCGCCATCGCCGACGACAGGGAGCAGCCGGTGCCGTGCGTGTTCGTCGAGGCCAGGCGTCGCCCGTCGAAGCGGGCGACGATCCCGGCATCCGAGACGAGCGCGTCGGGGCAGTCGGCGCCGTCGAGATGCCCGCCCTTGAGCAGCACGAGCGTGCCGGATGCTGCGGCGAGCCCCCGCGCCTGGGTCACCGCGGTCTCCCAGTCCGGTGCCACCGGCCCATCCGCGAGGACGGCGAGCTCGGGCAGGTTGGGGGTCACCAGATCGACCCGCGCGCACAGGCGACGGATCGCCGCCTCGGCATCGGCGTCGAGCAGACGGTCGCCGCTGGTGGCGACCATGACCGGGTCGAGGACGACGATCCCGACCTCGTGGTCGGCCAGCCACGCGTCGACGACGTCGATCAGCGGGGCGGAATGCAGCATCCCGAGCTTGACGGCGTCGACCTCGACGTCGTCGCTCACGGCGTCGAGCTGCTCGCGCAGGAACGCCGGCGGCGGCACGTGCACCGAGCGCACGCCGCGCGTGTTCTGGGCGACGAGCGCGGTGACCGCCGCCATGCCGTAGCCGCCGAGAGCCGCGATCGTCTTCAGGTCGGCGTGGATGCCGGCCCCGCCGGCGGGGTCGGTCCCCGCGATGCTCAGCACCCGCGGGATCGCGCGCGGCCGGATCTCGCCGCGGCCGGCGACCGCGTGCGGGGCGCCCGGGGTACCCGTCGACGCAGGCGGTCCTGCCGAGGCAGGACGTTCGCCCCCGGATCGTCCTGCCTCGGCAGGATCGCCTGTCTCGGGAGCAGCGCTCGCCCGCGCCTGGCTGCGGTCGGCGACCCCGTGCGGGGCGCTCGGGGCCGTCATCGGAGCACCTCCGCGGCCGGCGCCGCCGTTCGGAACGACCGCGCGGCCGCGGCCGGATCCATCGCGCCGCAGATCGCCGACACGACGGCGACGCCGGCGGCACCCGCCGCGCGCAGCGGAGCGACGTCTCCGGGCGCGACTCCCCCGATCGCGACGCACGGCAGCGCCGTCGCCGCCGCAAGGCGCGCGAACCCGTCGATCCCGAGCGCCGGCGGATGGTCGGGCTTGGTCGTGGTGGGCCGGATGACACCGACACCGAGGTAGTCGAGCGTGCCCGACGGCATTGCGGCGGCAGCGGCGAGGTGCGCGGGCTCGTTCGCCGTCCAGCCGACGATCGCGTCGCGGCCCAGGAGACGGCGCGCGGCGAGAGGCGGGATGTCGCTCTGCCCGAGGTGCACCCCGTCGACCCGCGCACCGGCGTCGCGTGCAGCCAGCACGACGTCGAGACGGTCGTCGACGACGACGGGCACGCGGCCGTCGACCACGTCGGTGAGGGCGATCACGCGCTCGAGCAGCTCGCGCGCCGTCGCACGCTTGTCGCGGAGCTGGACGATCGTGGCCCCGCCCGCGATGGCGCGGTCGACGACCCCGACGAGCACGTCGAACTCGATGCGGTCGTCGGTGACGAGATGCAGCGCGAGGTCGTGGTCGCGGTCCCTCACCGTCATCGCTCGGCGCCGATCGGCTCCGCGTCGAGCACCGCGTCGTCGTGCTCCTCGGGCGACAGGGCGGCAAGCGCGTCGAGGAACGCGACCGCGAACGATCCCGGCCCCGAGGCGAGGGATGCCGCGCGCTCCGCGGCCCGCCCGTGCACGACCGAGGCGGCGACGGCTGCCGAGAAGGGATCGCAGACCCCGAGGAAGGCGGCCATCGTGGCGCCGAGCGCGCACCCGCCGCCGGTGACGCGGGTCAGGAGGGGGTCACCGCCGGGGATCCGCACGGTTCGGCCTGCTCCGACGATGAGGTCGACCTCGCCCGAGACCGCGACCACGGCACCGGTCTCGCCGGCGAGCTCGGACGCCGCCTCGGACGCCGCGTCCGCGGCATCCGTGCTGTCGACGCCGCGCCCACCGGCACTGTGACCGGCGAGCGCGCGGATCTCGGAGGCGTTGCCGCGGATGATCGCGGGACCGGCGGCGACGAGTTCGGCGGCGAGCGCCGTGCGTACCGGCAGTGAGCCGACGGCGACCGGGTCGAGCACCCAGCGGTCGGTCGCCGCGACGATCTCGCGTGCACAGGCGCGCTGCTCGGGAGACGGCGTGCCGAGGTTCACCAGGACGCCGTCGGCGATGCCCGCGAAGATGCCGGCCTCCCCCTCGATGTCGACCATCGCAGGGCTGGCGCCGAGGGCCAGCAGCACGTTCGCCGTGAACCCGCTGACGACGTTGTTGGTGAGGCAGTGAGTGAGGGGGCTTGCCGCGCGCAGCGCTGTCAGCGCCTCGCGGGGGTCTCGAGCGGTGGGTACGACGGAGCGCATACGACATCCCTTCGCCGGTGTTAACCGGAGCAGGTTCGACGGGTCTGATCTCAGCTCGCGGATGCGGGCACCCCGTGTCGGGACCCGACCCTAGCACCACGTGCGAAGGCCGTCGGCTCGATTTCTTGCCATCGTCGGCCGCGCGTAGAGTCTGGCCATGGAACCCGAACTGCAGACCGACATCGTCGTCCGTCCGGTGCGGGACGTCGACGCCGAAGCCCTGGGTCGCGTCCACGCCACCTGCTGGCACGAGACCTACGACCACCTCATCAGCTCCGCTGCGCTGCAGAGCGTCTCGCCCCGTCGCCTCGCCGAGCTGTGGACCCACTGGGCGGCGCAGGGGCCGGATTTCCGGATGCACGCGGCTCTCGTCCGCGGCGAGATCGTCGGCTTCGTGGGCTCGGGACCGGCTCGCGATCGTGACGCCCCGCGCCTGCGCGAGCTCTACTTCATCTACCTGCTCGATGCGTGGCACGGCACCGGCATCGGCCAGCGCCTGTTCGACGCCGCCGTCGAGAAGGACGAGGAGCTCTACCTCTGGGTGGCCGAGGACAATCCTCGTGCGCACCGGTTCTACGAGCGCAACGGCTTCGCGCTCGACGGCGCGACCCACACCGAGCCGTTCCTCGGCGAGACGCTGACCGAGGTCCGCTTCACCCGCTGACCCGCGTCCGGCCTCGCCCGCGCAGCGGAGGCGATCCGCACTCCGGCGGTTCGGGATGCCGCATCTCGACCTCCCGCAGGCAGCTCACCTCGGTTCCGCGCGCCCTCAGTCCTCATCGGCGACCCCGATCGGATCCCCGTGGTTCACCGTCCGGCCACCCGGCGGCGGTACACACGACGGGCACCCGTTCACCCGATCAGAGGACACCCATGCCTTCGCCTGCCCGGAACCGCACGGTTCCCCGCACGGTCGCCGCCGTCGCCACGGCCGCGTTGACCTGCACGCTCGCGCTGACGCCGCTCGCCGCGGCGTCGGCCGCGGTCGTGCCGAGCCCCATCTCCGACGCCGCTGCCGGCGCCGCCCTGAAGCTGACCCCCATCGGCAGCCACGACACCGGCGTCTTCGACGAGTCGGCTGCTGAGATCGTGCAGTCCTACCGCGATCGCCTCTACGTCGTGAACGCCCAGGCCGGCTCGGTCACGGTGCTCGACAACAGCGACCCGACTGAGCCGACCGAGCTCTTCTCGCTCGCCGACACCGGAACGGCCAACTCGCTCGCCATCCGCGACGACGGACTCGGCGTCATCGCGTTCGAAGCGGACGACAAGACCGCGAACGGTTCGCTCGTCTTCTTCGACGCCAACGCCGACGCCCCGCAGCGCGCGCGCCTGGGCGCGGTCACCGTCGGCGCGCTGCCCGACATGGTCACCATCTCGAAGGACGGCGCCTACGCTGTCGTCGCCAACGAAGGCGAGCCCGCGGGCGACTTCTCGGTCGACCCCGAGGGTTCGATCGGCATCGTGACCCTGCCGAAGACCGTCAGCGCGCCGGCGCAGTCCGCGGTCAGGATCGCCGGCTTCGGTGCGTTCGAGGAGGACGGCGCCAAGAAGCTGCACGACAACGTCCGCGTATTCGGCCCCGACGTGGCCGCGCCCGACCAGGGCGACAAGCCGCTCAGCGCCAACCGCGTGAGCCGCAACCTCGAGCCGGAGTACATCACCGTCGACGGCACGACCGCCTACGCGGCCCTGCAGGAGGCGAACGCCATCGCGGTCATCGACCTGCCGAGGGCCGAGGTGACCTCGATCCTCCCGCTCCGCTTCACGGATCACGGCCTCGCCGGCAACGGCTTCGACGCGAGCGACCGCGGCGGCGTGATCGACATCAAGCCGCATCCGGGCGTCAAGGGCATCCCCATGCCCGACGGCATCGCGTCCTACTCCGCCGCCGTGGCCGGAAAGACCGCAACCTACCTCGTGACCGCGAACGAGGGCGACGCACGCGAATGGGGCGACTACGAGGAGCCCGCTCGCGTGAAGGACCTCGGCAAGGACGGACTCGCCCCCGTCTGCGCCGACTCCGAGCTCGCCACTCAGCTCGGCGACAACGACCTCGGACGCCTCAACGTCTCGATCGAGGAGGGCCTGCGCACCGGCCCCGACGGCACCCCCTGCTACGGCGAGCTCTACGCCTTCGGCGGTCGCTCCTTCTCGATCTGGGGCACCGACGGCACGCGCGTCTTCGACTCCGGCGACCAGTTCGAGCGCATCCTCGCGCGCGTCGCACCCCAGTACTTCAACTCCAACCACTCCGAGGCGAACCTGAAGGGCCGCAGCGACGACAAGGGGCCCGAGCCCGAGAACGTCGCGATCGGGACGATCGACGACCGCACCTACGCGTTCATCGTGTTCGAGCGCGTCGGCGGCGTGATGGTCTACGACATCACCGACCCGACGGCGGCGTCCTACGTCACCTACGTGAACAACCGCGACTTCAGCGCGAAGCCGGGCACCCCCGAAGCCGGCGACCTCGGGCCCGAGGGCGTCCAGTTCATCGGTGCGCAGCGCTCTCCCACGGGCCAGCCGCTGCTCGTGACCGGCAGCGAGGTCTCGGGTACGACGACCGTCTACGCGATCGACCGGCTCGTCGGCGGCGCACCCGCCACGCAGCCCGACATCCAGGTGCTCACGATCAACGACTTCCACGGCCGCCTCGTGCAGGAATCGAACGGCGTCGCCGGAGCCTCGGTGCTCGCCGGCGCGATCGAGAAGTACCGCCAGCAGAACGAGAACACCCTCTTCGTCTCGGCCGGAGACAACATCGGCGCCTCGGCGTTCGAGTCGTTCATCGACGACGACAACCCGACGATCGACGCGCTGAAGACCGCCGGCCTCGACGTCAGCGCCGTGGGCAACCACGAGTTCGACCGCGGCTTCGCCGACCTCACCGACCGGGTCATCCCGCGCTTCGAGGGCGACGAGAACGCCGACGCGTTCAGCGATTTCGCCCTCGGCGCGAACGTGTACGTGGCGGGAACGGACGAGCACGCCCTGAAGCCGTACACGATCAAGGAGGTCGACGGCACGAGGGTCGCCTTCGTCGGCACCGTGACCGAGCAGACGGCCGGCATGGTGAGCCCGCAGGGCATCGCGGGCATCGAGTTCCGCGACCAGGTCGCCTCCGCGAACGAGGCCGCCGCGGCGGCGAAGAAGGAGGGCGCGGCCGTCGTCGTCCTGCTCTCGCACGAGGGGTCGGCGGGATCGGACTGCGCAGCGATCGCGACCGAGTCGGGCGATTTCGGCGACATCGTGCGCGGCGCGTCGGCCGACATCGACGCGATCGTCTCCGCCCACACGCACCAGAAGTACGCGTGCGAGATCGGCGGCCGTCCGGTCATCCAGGCCCACCAGTACGGCACGACGCTCGGCACGCTCGACATCGAGCTGACGGATGCCGGTGAGCTCGAGTCCATCACCGGCGGCACCGTCTCGCTGTACAACCAGACGCTGGGCCAGTACATCGCGTACCCGCAGGCGGACACGAAGGCCGTCGTCGACCGAGCGGTCACCGTCGCGGAAGAGAAGGGCAGGGTGCAGGTCGGCACCATCACCGCCGACATCCTGCGCGGCAAGACCGCCTCGGGGTCGGAGGACCGCGGCATCCACTCGACGCTCGGCAACACCGTCGCCGACGTGTACCTGTGGGCGACGACGCAGAACCCGAACTACGGCGGTCAGAAGGCCGAGGTCGCGTTCATGAACCCGGGCGGCCTCCGCGCCGACCTCCTGTACGGCACGGACGGGGGTGCGATGTCGTACCGCGAGGTGGCCAACGTGCAGCCCTTCGCCAACACGCTCGTCACCCTCGAGCTCACGCCCGCGCAGATCAAGCAGGCGCTCGAGGAGCAGTGGCAGCCCGACGGCGCGTCGCGCGCGAAGCTCGCCCTGGGCGTGTCGAAGGGATTCACCTTCGAGTACGACCCCGCGGCCTCTCGCGGCCAGCACATCCGCTCGATGCAGCTGAACGGCGAGCAGCTGGCGCCGGAGGACACGACCACGAAGATCCGCGTCGTCACCAATTCGTTCCTCGCGGGCGGGGGCGACAACTTCGCCTCCTTGGCGACGGGCACGGGCGTGGCCGACTCGGGCCAGGTCGACCTCCAGGCGACCGTGGAGTTCTTCGCGGCGGTCGGACCGGTCGCACCCGCTCCGCTCGGCCGCGCCTACCTCGTGGGTGCGCAGCCGCCGGTCGAGCAGCCCGGCTTCCCCGGGCCCGGCGCGCCGGGCGAGAACCCCGGTGAGGGCGAGCCCGGCGAGGGAGAGAACCCCGGTGAGAACCCCGGCGGGGGCCCGGGCGCCGGCGAGCCGGCGCAGCCCTGGGCGCTCGTCGCCCTCGGCTCGTCGACCGTCGCGCAGGGCGGGAGCCTGACGGCGACCGTATCGGGCCTCGAGCCCGGTCAGCGGATCGACGCGACGCTGTTCAGCGAGCCGCTCGTCGTCTCGGGCATCCCCGCCGCCGACGCGAACGGACGCCTGTCGTTCACCGTATCGATCCCGCGCGACTTCGCCGTCGGCGCCCATCGCCTCGTGATCACCTCCGGCGCGCTCGCACCCATCGAGGTGGGCGTCACGGTCACCGCCGCGGCGCCGACCGGACAGCTCGCGAACAGCGGTGGGGCGCTGCCGATGGGCATCGCCCTGGCGGCGGGACTCGCCCTCGTGGCCGGGGGCGTGCTCGTGGGCGCGCGTCGTCGCCGGGTGAGCTGACCCGCGTCGCCCGATCTTCGCGGGGCCCGGATGCTGCGGCATCCGGGCCCCGCTGCGTTTCCGCCTCGAGCGACGACGACCGCCCGGTACCCTTGCCCGAGTGAGTTCCGAGCGTTACACCGTGGCCACCGACGGCGCCTGCAAGGGCAATCCCGGACCAACGGGCTGGGCCTGGGTCGGCGAGGACGGCCATTGGGCCGCCGGCGCCCTGCCGCAGGGCACGAACAACATCGGCGAGCTGCTGGGCCTCCTCAAGGCGATCGAAGACCACCCCGACGTCCGCGAGCTCGTCGTGCAGGCCGATTCGAAGTACGCGATCGACACCTACGCGTCGTGGATGGACGGCCACCGCCGGCGCGGCTGGAAGACCTCGACCGGCGCCCCGACGAAGAACCGCGACATCCTCGAGCAGCTCATCGCCGTCCGCGACGAGCGGCGCGGCCGCGGTATGCCCGACGTCGTGCTCGAGCACGTGCGCGGCCACCGGGGCCACGTGCTCAACGAGTGGGCGGACGAGCGCGCCGTGCGCGGCGCCGAGCACGCCGCGAAGGGCACGGCCAGCGCGTGGTCGTCGCTCGGCGGGCTGCACGACAAGCTCGACGTGTCGGAGGCTCCGAAGAAGAAGCGCTGACCCTCGCGGGCGACTCGGTCGCGGCGGCGGGCTCGGGCTCAGCGGGCGGTTTCCGCCCGGAGGTCGCCCATGAGCTCCTCGAGCCGGTCGAGCGCCGGTCGCTGACCCTTCACGATCAGATCCCGAGCCCTCGCCAGAGCGACCCACTCGACGCGATCGACCTCGGGGAAGGATGCCGTGCGCCCCGACCGCGGCGGCCATTCCATCTCGAACTCGCCGAACGTCGCGCCGTCCGTGTCGAACCCGGTTCCGTCCGCGACGAAGACGGTGACGCGCTTGCCCGAGGAGTACGCGAAGGTGCCGAGCTCGGCGTAGTCCGCGGCGGGAGGCTCGAGCCCCAGCTCTTCGCCGAACTCGCGCTTCGCAGCATCCAGCGCCGCCTCGCTCGCCGCCTCGAACTCGCCCTTCACGATCGACCAGGCGTCCTCGTCCTTCGACGCCCAGTACGGCCCTCCCATGTGGGCGACGAGCACCGACACCCCGCCGTCCGTGGTCAGGCGGTACAGCAGGATGCCGGCGCTCGTCGTCGCCATGTCGGTTCCGGGCCCGCGGTCCGGCGTCTCAGACCAGGCGCGCCTTCGGCGACACCGAGTACGTGTTCTCGGGGTCGGTGACGGCGACCGGCAGCAGCGCCTCGTCGATCGCGCGCAGCGTGTCGTCGCCGAGCGTGACGCCCGATGCCTTCACCGAGTCCTCGAGCTGCTCGGGGCGGGATGCTCCGACGAGCGCTGCGGCGACGTTCGAGTTCTGCAGCACCCACGCGATCGCGAGCTGAGGCATCGTGAGACCCGCCTGCTCGGCGACCGGCTTCAGCTTCTGCACGGCCTCGAGCGTCTCGTCGCGGAGGAAGTTCTGGATGAACTGCGCGCCGCTCTTCTCGTCGGTGGCACGCGAACCCGCGGGTGCCTGCTGTCCGGGCAGGTACTTGCCCGAGAGCACACCCTGCGCCATCGGCGACCAGACGATCTGCGAGATGCCGAGCTCCTCCGAGGCCGGCACGACCTTGCCCTCGATGACGCGCCACAGCGCCGAGTACTGCGGCTGGTTCGAGATGAGCTGGAAGCCGAGCTTCGTGGCGAGGGCGTGGCCCTCGCGCAGCTGCTCGGCGGTCCACTCGCTCACGCCGATGTAGAGCGCCTTGCCCTGGCGGACGATGTCGGCGAAGGCCTGCATCGTCTCTTCGAGCGGGGTCTCGTGGTCGTAGCGGTGGGCCTGGAACAGGTCGACGTAGTCGACGTTCAGACGACGGAGCGACCCGTTGATGCCGTCCATGATGTGCTTGCGCGACAGGCCGTGGTCGTTCGGCCCCTTGGGCCCGATCGGGAAGTACACCTTCGTGAAGATCTCGAGGCTCTCGCGGCGCTGGCCCTTCAGCGCCTCGGCGAGCACCTCCTCGGCCGCGGTGTTGGCGTAGGCGTCGGCCGTGTCGAAGGTGGTGATGCCGAGGTCGAGCGCCTTGTGAACGGTCGCGATCGCCGCGTCGTTCTCAACCTGCGATGCGTGGGTCACCCAGTTTCCGTAGGTGATCTCCGAGACTTTGAATCCACTGTTGCCGAGGTAGCGATACTCCATGCGAAAACGCTACCGCCGGAGGGAGCCCGCGGGGCGGCCTCACAGCCGATCCATCCGATACGGGGATCAGGGAGCGGGAACGGTGTCCGCGGCGCGTTCGTCGTCCTCGGTCGCGACGAGCTGACCGCAGGCGCCGTCGATCTCCTTGCCGCGGGTGTCGCGGAGGGTCGTCGGGATGCCGGCCTCGTTCAGGCGCCGCACGAACTCGTCCTGCACCTCCGGCTCGGACGATGTCCAGATCGACCCCGGCGTGGGGTTGAGCGGGATCGGGTTGACGTGGACCCAGCCGCGGCCGCGCGCGTTGAGCTTCTCGGCGAGGAGGTCGGCCCGCCACGCGTGGTCGTTCATGTCCTTGATGAGGGCGTACTCGATCGACACGCGACGGCCCGTCTCATCGAAGTACGCCTTGGCGGCATCGAGGGCCTCGTCGACCTTCCAGCGCGAGTTCACCGGGATGAGCTCGTCGCGGAGAGTGTCGTCGGGGGCGTGCAGCGAGAGGGCGAAGGTGACCGGGATGTCCTCCTTCGTCAGCTTCTGGATGGCCGGCACGAGTCCGACGGTCGACACCGTGATGCCCCGCGCGCTCATGCCGATGCCGTGGTCCTTGTCGACCATCGTGCGCACCGCCTGCATGACGCGGGCGTAGTTGGCGAGCGGCTCCCCCATGCCCATGAAGACGATGTTCGTGACGCGCTCGCCCTCGTGGCCGACCTTTCGCGGGTCGCCGAGGCCGCCGTCGGCGATGAGACGGTTGGCTCGCACGACCTGCTCGACGATCTCGGCCGCCGACATGTTGCGGGTGAGCCCGGCCTGGCCGGTCGCGCAGAACGGGCAGTTCATGCCGCATCCCGCCTGGCTCGAGACGCACAGCGTGATGCGGCCGGTGTAGCGCATGAGCACCGACTCGACGAGGGCGCCGTCGTGGAGCTTCCACAGGAACTTGATCGTGTCGCCGCGGTCGGTCTCGAGGCGGCGCACCTCCGTCAGCAGCGGCGGCAGCATCCCGGCGACGAGCTCGTCGCGGCCCGCGGCCGGCAGGTCCGTCATCTGGGCGGCGTCCGAGGTGAAGTGCGTGAAGTAGTGCTTCTCGAGCTGCTTCGCGCGGAAGCCCGGCATGCCGAGCTCCTTCACCTTCGCGACGCGCTGCTCGGGTGTGAGATCGGCGAGGTGCACGGGCGGCTTGCCGCGCTTCGGACTCGCGAACTGCAGCAGCGGACGACCCGACTCGTCCTTCTGCTGCGACCAGCCCTCGGTCGCCGGACGCACCTGGCGCGGCTGCATCTGACGCGGCTGGGTGGAGCGCACGGCGGAAGCGGTCCCGCGGACGGGAGGTGTATCGGTCATGGTCTCCAGGTTACCGGGGCCGTCTGCGCGAGGGCTGAGGAGCGTGAGCCCGCCCGTGGGCCGGCCACGCTCCGGCGCCCGCCGGGCGCTCGTCAGAGCGGCAGCAGCAGGTACAGCGCACCGATGATCGTGAGGACGATCACGAGCCGCTCGAACAGACGCTGCGGGATGCGCGTCGCGATGGCACGACCGGCGAGGGCGCCGCCGATCACCAGCGGCACGAGCACAGCGACGATCACGAGCCCCGACGGGGTGATGAGGCCGAGGCCGACCGAGAACGGGATCTTCGCCACGTTCACGATCGCGAAGAACCAGGCGGCCGTGCCGAGGAAGGCCTGGACCGGGAAGCGCAGCGCCAGGAAGTACATCGACATGATCGGCCCGGCCGCGTTCGCGACCATCGTCGTGAAGCCGCCGAGTCCGCCGTAGACCGCGGCGACGACCGGATGAGGCCGCGTCGCCCCGTCGGTCGGCAGCGCGGCGCCGGCGCGTCGGCGCCAGAGGGTGACGGCGATGACGACCAGCAGGATGACGGCGATCACGCGGCGGACGACGGCGTCGGACGAGAACGCCAGAAAGACGACACCCAGCAGCAGTCCGGCCACCACCGCGGGGATGAGGCGGACGAGCACGCGCAGATCGGCGTGCCGGCGATAGGCCCACAGAGCGAAGAGGTCGCCGACGATGAGCAGGAGCAGGATCGTGCCGGTCGACTGCTTCGCCGGCAGGGCCGCGGCGAACAGCGCGACGGCGATCGTGCCGGCGCCCGGAAGGGCCGCCTTCGACAGCCCGATCACCACGGCGCCGAGCGCCAGCAGCGACCAGGCGAGGACGCTCAGCTCGGGCACGGGGGCGTTCTCGCGGTCACCGCACCACGCTATCCCGCTCACGCGGCCCGCCTAGACTGCACCCATGCCGACCGCCGACGCTCCGCCGCCGCGCGGCACCGTCGTCCACAAGGTGCTGAACAACAACGTCGTCATCACCCTCGACGAACAGGGCCGCGAGCGCGTGCTGATGGGCCGAGGACTCGGCTTCCAGCTGAAGCCCGACGACGCGCTCGACCCCGACAAGGTCGAGAAGACCTTCATCCTGGATGCCGGCGATCAGGGCGATCGCGAACGGCAGCTCCTCACCGACGTGCCCTACCCGGTGATCGAGGCCGTCACCCGAGCCGTCGACGAGGCCGAGCGCCGCCTCGGGCATCACCTCGACCGCCACTTCACGATGGCGGTCATCGACCACATCCAGTTCGTCCTCGAGCGGCTCGACGGCGGCATCCGGATTCCGGCGACGAACATGCCCGAGCTCCGGGTCCTGCATCCTCACGAATTCTCGGCGGCGCAGCGGATGGCGACCGCGATCGCCGACTCGCTCGGCCGGCCGCTGCCCGCGGAGGAAGCGGTCTTCCTCACCATGCACCTCCTCAACGCCACGCGCGATGAGCCCAACGGCACCGCAGCGCTGCTCTTCCGCCGGCTGCAGCACGTCGTCCTCACGGTCGAGAACGGGCTCGGGGTGAAGCTCGACGTCGACAGCCCCGACTACGCGCGGTTCATCCTCCACATCCAGTTCCTGCTGCAGCGGCTCGTCTCGAAGACGATGCTGCGCAGCGCCGACACCTCGTTCTTCGAGTTCGCGAAGCACAGCTACCCGCGGTCGTACGCGATCGCGCAGGAGGTCAAGGCGTACGTCCGGGCGGCGACCGAGTCCGAGCTCACCGACGAGGAGCTGCTCTACGTCATCGTCCACGTCGAGCGGCTCGCGAACCAGGTGGCGCCGGCCGCCCCGCGCGGTGCCGATCCTGGCGCGACCCCGCCACCCGTGTTAGAGTGACCGGCGCAGGGCGCTGCAGCCCTGTGGAAGTCTCCGGATTGTTACCGCGGCAGCGGGCAAAACCTGAACTCACATCGCTTCTTCGAGCGGTGAACGAGTTCAGGTTTTTTTGTTGCCCGAAAACAGGATGCGGCGGCTCTCCCCCACCCGAAAGCCGCGAAGCTGCGGCAGAAAGCGAGCAGTCCCGATGGATTACTCGAAGACCGCGGCCGGGGTCCTCACGGGCGTCGGCGGCGAGGAGAACGTACGCTCACTCGTGCACTGCGCGACCCGACTGCGCTTCGTCCTGAAGGACGAGTCGAAGGCGAACGAAGCCGCCGTCAAGGGCGTTCCCGGTGTCGTGACGGTCGCCCGCGCGGGCGGCCAGTACCAGGTCGTCATCGGCAACGACGTGCCCGAGGTCTACGCCGAGATCGGCAAGATCTCGAAGTTCGGCGGCGGTCAGGACGATTCCGCGGTCGACGAGGGCCCGAAGGGAAACCTCTTCAACCGCTTCATCAAGATGATCTCGTCGATCTTCACCCCGCTGCTGTGGGCGCTCGCGGGCACCGGCCTGCTGAAGGCGTTCCTCGCCGCGGCCGTCACCTTCGGGTGGATCGGCACCGACAACTCCACCTATGCGGTGCTGAACGCCCTGTCGGACGGCCTCATCAACTTCCTCCCGATGGCACTGGCCTTCACCGCCGCACGCTACTTCAAGGCGAACGAGTTCACGGCCTTCGCCATCGCGGCGGCCCTGCTCTACCCGACCATCACGCCGCTCGTCGGCGCGGAGGGCCTGACGTTCTTCGGCATCCCCTTCACGATGGTGACCTACGTCTCGAGCGTCATCCCGATCATCGTGATCGTCTGGCTGCAGAGCCACGCCGAGAAGTTCCTCTACGCGAAGCTCCCCGGCGCCGTCCGCCGCTTCGTCACCCCCATGATCGTCGTGCTCATCGCCGTGCCGATCGTCTTCGTCGTCATCGGGCCGATCTCCGCGATCCTCAGCGGCGCGCTCGGCAACGGCATCGGCTGGGTCTTCGAGAACGCTCCGTGGGCCGGCGGCGCCATCATGGGCGGCTTCTGGCAGGTCTTCGTCATCTTCGGTCTGCACTGGGGCCTCGTCCCGCTGTTCACGCTCGAGTACCAGACCACCGGTCAGATCCTCCTCATCGGCCCCGTGTTCGCCGCCGTTCTCGCACAGGCCGCCGCCGTCGCCGGTGTCTGGGTGCGCGCCCGCAACAAGAACCTGAAGTCGCTCGCCGCGCCCGCGACCCTCTCGGGCTTCCTCGCCGGCATCACCGAGCCCGCGATCTACGGCATCAACCTGCCGCTCAAGCGCCCCTTCGCGTTCGGCATCGTCGGCGGTGTCATCGGCGGTGCGCTGATCTCGCTCGGCGGCGTGTTCTCGACCGCATTCGTCGTGCCCTCGGGCCTGGCCCTCCCGGCCCTGTTCGGCAACGGCAACATGGTGATGCTGGTCATCGGACTCGCGGTCGCGATCGTCGTGCCGTTCCTGCTGACGGCGATCGTCGGCTTCCGCGAGCCCGAGGAGACCGCCGCTCCCGCGGTGGCGACGGCTGCCGCATCCGGCAACGACGTCATCGTCCTCAGCCCGCTCGACGGAACGGTCGTCCCGCTGAGCGAGACGCCCGACGCCGCGTTCGCCGAGGGGAGCCTGGGCGACGGTGTGGCCATCAAGCCGCGCTCGGGTGCCGTCTACGCCCCGTTCGACGGCGTGATCGCCGCCGCGTTCCCGACGGGCCACGCGATCGGACTGCGTCATGCCGACGGCGCCGAGCTGCTGATCCACATCGGCATCGACACGGTTCGGCTGGCCGGCGAGCACTTCGACGTCAAGGTCACGACCGGGCAGGACGTGAAGGCCGGCGATCTGCTCGTCGAGTTCGACGGCGACGCGATCGAGCGCGCCGGGTACGACCTGACCACGCCGGTGATCATCACCAACGGCGAGCTCTACCCGAACCTCGCCGACGCAGCATCCGGCCCCCTCGCCCACGGCGAGCCGCTGTTCACAGCCGTCTCGGTCGAGACCGCGCTGGCGAAGTGATCGCCGCGGACCGGGCGGGGTGCACTCCGTATTCCGCCCGGTCCCATCACTCGAAACCGAACCCATACGAAACGAGAGAGATATGAGCACCACCGTGTTCCCCGACGGCTTCCTCTGGGGCGGCGCGACCGCCGCCAATCAGCTCGAGGGCGCGTACCTCGAAGACGGCAAAGGACTGTCGATCCAGGACGTGATGCCGCAGGGCATCATGACCCCGCGCAGCGAGGGCCCGACCGACGACAACCTGAAGCAGGTCGGCATCGACTTCTACCACCGGTACGCCGAGGACATCGCGCTCTTCGCCGAGATGGGCTTCAAGACCTACCGATTCTCGATCGCGTGGAGCCGGATCTTTCCGAAGGGCGACGAGACCGAGCCCAACGAGGCCGGGCTCGCCTTCTACGACCGCGTCCTCGACGAGCTCGAGCGTCACGGCATCGAGCCGCTCGTCACGATCTCGCACTACGAGACCCCGCTGCACCTCGCCGAGACCTACGACGGCTGGGTGAACCGCGACATGATCGGGTTCTACGAGCGCTACGTGCGGACGCTCTTCTCGCGCTACGGCGCCCGTGTGAAGTACTGGCTGACCTTCAACGAGATCAACTCGATCGTCCACGCGCCGTTCATGTCGGGCGGCATCAACACCCCCAAGGACCAGCTCTCGCCCACCGACCTGTACCAGGCGATCCACCACGAGCTCGTGGCGTCCGCCCTGGCGACCCAGGTGGCCCGCGAGCTCGCACCGGATGCGCAGATCGGCTGCATGGTGCTGTCGATGCCGGTGTACCCGCTCACCCCGAACCCCGACGACGTGTTCGCCGCACTCACCACCGAGCGCGTCAACCTCGCCTTCGGCGACATCCACGTGCGCGGCGAGTACCCCGGCTACTACCTGCGGAGCCTCCGCGAGCAGGGCGTCGAGCTGCAGATCACCGACGAGGACCGGACGCTCCTGAAGGAGAACACCGTCGACTTCGTGTCATTCAGCTACTACTCCTCGATCTGCGAGACGACCGACGAATCGAAGCGCGTCATGGGAGAGGGCAACCTCTTCGGCGGGGTCAAGAACCCGACGCTCAAGGAATCGGAGTGGGGCTGGCAGATCGACCCGGTGGGCCTTCGTCTCGTCCTGAACCAGTTCTGGGACCGCTGGCAGAAGCCGCTGTTCATCGTCGAGAACGGTCTGGGCGCGAAGGATCAGCTCGTCGAGGTCGACGGCGCGAAGACCGTCGTCGACGACTACCGCATCGCGTACCTGCAGGCCCACCTCGAGGCGGTCGGCGAGGCCGTCGCCGACGGTGTCGACCTCATGGGGTACACGACGTGGGGCTGCATCGACCTCGTGTCGGCCTCGACCGCGCAGCTGAGCAAGCGCTACGGCTTCATCTACGTCGACCGGAACGACGACGGCTCGGGCTCGCTCGAGCGCTACAAGAAGAAGTCGTTCAACTGGTACGCCGAGGTCATCCGCACGAACGGCGCCTCCCTCACCCGCTGACGTCGTCCCCGCTCCTGCCCGGCCCCGACTCGATCGTCGACTCGGGGCCGGGCCCGTTCGCCACCCCGAGGAAACCATGACCGAGTCCCCCGCCCGTCGCCGCGCCGTCTTCCTCGACGTCGACGGGACGCTGCTCCAGAACGGCACCCACCTGCCAGAGTCGGCTGTCGCCGCGGTGCGCCGCGCCCGCCAGAACGGCCACCTCGTCCTCCTCAGCACCGGCCGCGGGATGGCCGAGCTACGCGGGCCGATCCTCGACATCGGCTTCGACGGCGCGGTGACGAACGGCGGCGCGTTCGCGGGCATCGGCGACGAGCTGGTCGTGTCGCGGCTCATGTCGGCGGCCGAGATCGCCCGACTCTCGGCGGAGTTCGACGCCCGCGGCATCCACTGGTACTTCCAGTCCTACGACCGCCTGTTCGCGAGTCCCGGGCTGCCGACGCTCCTCGCCGACCGCCTCGAGCGCGACCGCGTGCTGCACGCCGAGCGCGCCCGTGCCGCGGGCGTCGATCCCGACGAGCTCGAGTTCTTCAGCATCGGTATGAAGACCTTCGACGACGAGATCCACTTCTCCGACGCCGAGGTCGCCAAAGCCGTGATCCTCGGGCACGACGCCGGCACCGTCGCCGATCTGCTCGCCGATCTCGCCCCCGACTTCGCGGTCGTCTCGGGCACCATTCCGCTCCCCGACGGGAGCTCGGGCGAGATCGCGCCGCGCGGGGTCAACAAGGGCGCGGCGATCCTCGAGGTGCTCGCCCACCTCGGTGTCGATCCCGCCGACGCGATCGGCATCGGCGACAACTGGAACGACGTCGAGATGTTCGAGGTCTGCGGCACCGCGATCGCGATGGGCAACGCCTCCCCCGAGGTCCAGGCCCTCGCCGACGAGGTCACGACCGCGATCGACGACGACGGCATCCGAAACGCATTCGTTCGCCACCGCCTGATCTGAGCCGGCCCCGGGCCGGGCGACGGCGTCAGGCGATGCGCGCGCGGAGCGTCGCGATGTCGTGGGGCGTCGTGCGGCAGCATCCGCCGACGATCCGCGCACCGGCCGCGAGCCAGGCATCGACGTCGGCGAGCGGAAGACCCCGCTCGCCCGTCCACCCGCGCGCCGCGGCGTCCCACCTCTCGCCGCTGTTGGGATAGACGACGAAGGGCGCCGCCGCACGATCGGCGAGCGCCGGGGCGACGGCCTCGGGCGGGCAGCAGTTCACGCCGACCGCGATCACGCCCGGCGTGCGCGAGACCGCGACGAGCGTGTCGCGCAGCGAGGTCTCGGTGAAGGCGGTGCTCGCCGCCGACAGGGCGATCCACGACGGGATGCCGACGCCCTCGACCGCGCGGGCGACCGCCTCGGCCTCGACGGGCGAGGCGATCGTCTCGACCGCGAGCAGGTCGGGCGCGGCTGCGGCGAGCACCTCCAGCCGGCGGCGGTGCCAGCGCGCGAGCTCGGCCACCCCCAGCCCGTAGTCGCCGGTGTACTCGCTGCCGTCGGCCCGCGTCGCCCCGTATGGACCGACGGATGCCGCGACCCACGCGCTCCGGCCGGCATCGGCCGCACCGTCGCGGGCGACGCGCACCGAGAGCGCGAGCAGGTGCTCGATCTCGCCGCGATCGAACCCGGCGGTCGCCAGGTTGTCGAAGCCGATCTGGTACGACCCGGTGGTCAGGATGTCGGCTCCGGCTCGGGCGAAGCTCGCGTGTGCCGCGCGCATCACGTGGGGTTCCTCGGCGAGGACCCGCGCCGACCACAGGTCCCCCGTCAGGTCGTGGCCGGCATCCTCGAGCCACGTGCCGAGCCCCCCGTCGAGGACGAGCGGTCGGACGGCGAGCGCGTCGCGGACATCGGGCACGGGCTCACTCTAGAGCCGGCGCATTACGCTGGAGGGGTGACGTCGGAATCTCGCATCATCTTCCTCGACGTCGACGGCACCATCCTCGCGCACGGCGACGCCATCGCCCCGTCCACGGTCGCCGCCATCCGCGCCGCCCGTGCGAACGGGCACCTGGTGTACCTCTGCACGGGGCGTGCCGCCGGCGACATCAACGCCCGCGTGCTCGACATCGGCTTCGACGGGGCCATCTCCAACGGCGGAGCCCTCGCTGTCGCCGGCGACGAGACGGTGCTCGCCGAGACGATGCCCCGGGCCGCGGTCGAGCAGGTCATGCGGTACTTCGACGAGCACGGCATCCGCTACTTCGTCCAGTCCCACCACGGGGTCTACGCGAGCGCCGGGGTGCGCGCCTACATCGCGGAGTTCATCGAGGAGCGTCGGCGCCGACACGCCGAGGACGTCGCCACCATCGGCACGGCCGAGGACGACGCCCCGAGCGACGGACCGCACTTCGCCCCGGTCGAGGAGGCGGACCTCGACCGCATCGCGAAGGCGGTTTTCGTCAGCCCGCATCCCGACACCGTCGAGCGCGCCCAGCGCGATCTCGGCGAGCGGTTCCACGTGATCCCCGGCAGCATGCCGTTGCCGGAGGGCTCCAACGGCGAGATCGGCATGCGCGGCACCAACAAGGGCACCGGCATCGTGGCGATCCTCGAGCACCTCGGGCGCACCGCCGACGAGGCCGTGGGCATCGGCGACAGCTGGAACGACGTCGAGATGTTCGAGGTCGTCGGCACTCCGATCGCGATGGGCGAGGCCGATCCCGTGCTCCAGGAGCTGGCGGGCGAGGTCACCACCGGGGTGCTCGACGACGGCATCTGGAACGCCTTCGTGCGCCACGGCCTGATCGACGGCACGGTCGACGGCACGGCCGAAGGAACGGCCGCGTGACGGCCGACATCCGCCCGATCGGGCCCGACGACGCCGGCGAGGTGCTCACGCTGCAGCGTGCCGCGTTCGTGAGCGAGGCCCTCATCTACGGCTCTCCCGACATGCCCCCGCTGACCCAGAGCCTCGACGAGCTGCGCGCCGAGCTCGAAGAGAACCTCGGCTGCGTCGCCGTCGACGCCGGCCGCATCGTCGGCGCGGTGCGGGCGCGCGCCGACGGCGACGTGCTGCTCATCGGCCGCATCGCCATCGCCCCCGACCAGCAGGGAGCAGGGCTCGGCACCGCGCTGCTGTCGGCGGTCGAGGACCGCGGCCGCGACGCCGGCGCGAGCATCGCGGAACTGTTCACCGGATCACTCAGCGAGGCGAACCTCCGCCTGTACGAGCGCGAGGGCTACGCCGAGTCCGAACGGGTGCCGCACGACGACGGCACGTTCCAGGTCTTCCTCCGCAAGCAGCTCTGACGGGTCCGTCCCGATCGGCTGATCAGCCGCGACCGGCCGATCAATCCAGGAAGACGTCCGGGAAGAGCTCGGTGTCGGGGGTGCCGGGCACGGCGGCGTACTCAGACAGGTCGGTGATGCCGGCCTCCGCCAGCACATCCTCGACGATGAGCGTCTGCCCGGTGTACGACCGAGCCGGCTGCACGAGCACCTCGTAGGCCGCGTCGGCGTAGATCTCCGGCGTGCGACTGACGGCCATCATCCGGTCGCCGCCGAGCGAGTACTGTACGGCCGCCGTCGCGATCGTGGTCCGCGGCCACAGGGTGTTCGCCGCGATACCGTCCTGGGCGAACTCCGCGGCGATGCCGAGCGTCGCCATCGTCATGCCGTACTTCGCGAGGGTGTAGCCGGTGTGGGCACCGAGCCACTTCGGCGAGAGGTTGAGCGGTGGCGAGAGCGAGAGGATGTGCGGGTTCGCGCTCTCGCGCAGCATCGGCAGCGCCGCCCGCGAGAGCAGGAACGTGCCGCGCACGTTCACCGCCTGCATGAGGTCGAATCGCTTGGTCGCGAGATCGAGGGTGCCCGACAGGTCGATCGCGGAGGCGTTGTTGACCACGATGTCGATGCCGCCGAACTCGCCGTTCGCCATGAGCACGGCCTCGGTGATGGAGTCCTCGTCGCGGACGTCGCCCACGATCGGCAGAGCCCGCCCGCCGGCCCCCTCGATCTGCGCGGCAGCCGTGTGGACAGTGCCCTCGAGCTTCGGATGCGGCTGATCGGTCTTCGCGAGGAGGGCGATGTTGGCGCCGTCGCGGGCGGCGCGCATGGCGATCGCGAGGCCGATGCCGCGACTGCCGCCCGACATCAGGATCGTCTTGCCCTCGAGCGGGCGCCGGTCGGTCATGCTGTCTCCTCGGGTCGGGTGCGGCGGGCGGATGCCGCGGCGAACGCCTCGATGCGGGTGCGGGCCTCGTCGGTGTCGAACCGGCCGCCGATCGTCCGCGCCTCGTCGTCGAGGCTGTCGTGGAACGGGCGGTCGGATCCGCCGCGGACGAGGCGCTTGGCCTGACCGAACGCCCCGGTAGCCCCGGTGAGCCACGACTGCGCGATCGCCTCGGCGCGCCCCGCCGGGTCGGCGTCGACCTCGGCGACGAGACCCCAGGATCGGGCGGTCTCGGCATCGATCGTGGTGTCGGTGAGCAGCAGCTGCAGGGCGCGCCGCTGGCCGATCGCCGCCGGCAGCAGCGTCGAGACGCCGAGGTCGGGTGTCAGCCCGATGTTCGCGTACTTGCTGACGAAGGCGGCCGTCGGCGCGGCGACGATGTAGTCCGCGACGAGCATGATGCCGAGGCCACCGCCGGCCACCGCGCCCTGGACGACGGCGACGATCGGGACGGCGCTGGAGGTCAGCGAGACGATGCCGTCGTTGATGATGCGGGCGGTGTCGGTCACCTCGGCGCCGCCGAGGCCCGAGGTCGACATCGACAAGACGTCGCCGCCGGCGCAGAAGGCGCGCCCCGCGGCGTCCAGGATGACCGCTCCGACGCTCGCGTCGGACGCGACCTCGGCAGCGACATCTCGCCAGCGCGCCGCCATCTCGGTGTCCACCGCGTTCAGCGATGCAGGCCGATTGAGGGTGATCCGGGCCAGGGCGCCGTCGCGGCGCAGCAGGATCGTGTCGCTCATCGTTCTCCTTCGAACTCGCTTCCCACCCTCGCACATTTCGCCCGCGCACCCGGCAGGATGGCCTGATGCCCCTGCCGCCGCCGGACCTCGACGCGCCGATGCGGGCCGACGTCGACGCTCAGGTGCGACGGCTCGCGGGCACCGCCGCCCTCACGCCGCTGTGGCGCAACGAGATCGGGGGTGCCACCTTCGCGACCGACGACGGCCGAGTCGTGAAGGCGGGACCGCGCAATCTCGAGACGTCGATGACGGCCGAAGCGGAGCGGATGCGGTGGGCCCGGAGGTTCACTCCGGTACCCGAGGTGATGGATGCCGGGGAACGCGACGACGTCGAGTGGCTCGTCACCCGCGCGCTCCCCGGGCACTCGGCCGTGGACCCGCGCTGGCTCGCGGACCCGGCGACGGCGGTGCGGGCGGTCGGGGCGGGACTGCGGAAGCTGCACGACGCCCTGCCCGTCGCGGACTGCCCCTACGACTGGAGCGTCGCCGCACGCCTCGTGAACGCCGCGGCCCGCGGCATCGACGTTCCCCGGACGCTCCGCACGCCGCCGCCCGTGGACCGGGCTGTCGTGTGTCACGGCGATGCCTGCTGTCCGAACACCCTCATCGGCTCGGACGGCCGGTGGGTGGCCCACGTCGACCTCGGCGCCCTCGGGGTCGCCGACCGGTGGGCCGACATCGCGGTGGCCGCGATGTCCACGGGATGGAACTACGGCCCCGGGTGGGAGGACTTTCTCGTCGAGGCGTACGGGGTGCCCCCCGATCCCGCCCGGATGTCCTATTACCGGGAGCTATGGAACGCGACCTGAGGGGATTCGCGATCGCAGGCACGTCCCGCGCATGGGCGCCTGCACAGGCGAGGCACGGATCGAATTCTCCACGAGTCGTAGCTATGTTCTAGACTCATGTCGGTGTTGTATGGCATGATGTAAGAAATGGGCACGAACCGATCGAGCAGCGACGAGGAGTCGTGGGCGCGCATCCGCGCCGAGCTCGACGGTGTGCTCGATGTGGTTCGGGCTCAGGATGCTGCCGATATCGCCCGGTTGCGCAAGCTCGCCGTGCTCGGCCGTGAGGCTCTCTCGATGTCGCGGCGGAACGGCCTGCTGGGTCGTGAGACCGACATGCAGCTGCGGGCGGTCGCGGCGGAGTTCGCCGCGATCGCGCGGTGCGGGGATCGGCGGGTGCAGAACGAGATCGGGCGTGCGCTGGAGATCGTCGACGGGAACTCGCTCGTGCTCACCGCGTGGGAACATGGCCGGCTGACGACGCGGCACGTCGACGACATCGTGAAGCTCGGGCGGAACATCCCGGAGGAGAACCACGACGAGTGGCAGGAAGCCGCGATCGCGGTGGCTGAGCGGGATGTGCCCGCGCGGGTTCACGGCGCTTTGGAGTCGTTGGCGCAGCACTTCACCGCCCGCACGTTCGCGGAGCGCCACAAAGCGGCCGTCGCGGACCGGGGTGTGTACCTGCGTGACCTGGGTGACGGGATGTCGGAGCTCACCCTGCGAGGTGCGACGACGCTGCTGGTCGCGATCGATGACCGGCTCAACCAGATGGCGGTGTCGACGATCGACGCCGCGAGGGAAGCAGCCGCGGATGCCCGTGCTGCAGGTGAGGAGCACGAGCCCGACACGCGCACCCGCCAGCAGGTCCGAGCGGACGTCCTGTGCGACCTCGGCCTCACCGGCGGACCCGCCGTCGACCCCACCCACGGCGTGGACGGGAAGACCTCGCTCGGCGCGATCCGCGCTCGGGTGCAGCTTGTCGTCACCGCCGACACCCTCTCGGGCAACAACGACCGCGCCGCCGAACTCGTCGGCGTCGGACTGATCGACGCGGACACCGCCAGGACGCTCGCCGGGGATGCCACCCTCTGGGACCGCGTGTATCTGGATGCGACGACCAAGACGGTGACGCGTGTCGATCAGTACCGGCCACCGGCTGCATTGCGGAGGATGCTTCAGGCGCGGGATCGACATTGCCGGTGGCCGGGATGCCACCTGCCCGCGATCCGCTGCGAACTCGACCACACGATCGACCACGCCTCGGCGGGCCGACGTGCGAATCGAACCTGTGCAGCCTGTGTCAGCGGCATCATTCGATGAAGCAGTTCACCGACTGACTCGTCCTCCAACTCGGCGGCGGGGTGATCCAATGGACTTCCCCGACAGGCCGGGTCTACCGAGAAGACCTCCCCGTCCCCTCGGTGTGCTTTTCACCCGAGTTCGTCGCCGAACGGCCCCCGCCCGAACACCCACCGCCGTTCTGACACCGCCCACCGCCTCCGCGTCTCGACCGACACGCAGACGTCCCGCCTGTGCCGTTCGACCGTCACCGCGCGCGGTCGAACGCGACATGATGGGCGCATGGCCGCGCACCCCCGGATGTTCGACGACGACGATCCCCTCCTGGCAATCGTCCGCGCGGCGGCGCTCGCGCTGCCCGAGGCGGCGGAGAAGATCGCGCACGGGCGGCCGACGTTCTTTACGACGAAGGTCTTCGCCTATTACGGCGGCGGGGAGCGTCGCGGCCCCGGCGACCACGTGCAGCATCCGGCTTCGGTGCTGATCCTCCCGGATCACGACGACGAGCCGGCGATGCGCCAGGACGAGAGGTTCTGGATGCCCGCATACCTCGGTCCACGCGGCTGGCTCGGCATCGACGTCGCCGACACCGCACCGGGCGAGCTCGCCGAACTCCTCGACGCGTCCTTCCGCCGCTCGGCGCCCCGGCGCCTCGTGGACCGGCTCTGATCCCTCCGGGGATGCTCACGGCTAGGCTCGGTCGGTGCATGATCAGCCGTGGCGCATCATCGGCGTCCCCTCCGACGACCCCCGCGCCCTCGAGCTCCGGCGGCAGCTCGACGAGGACCTCGGCGCCCGCTACGACGGTTTTCACGGGGAGGAGCCCGAGGAGCGGCGCATCGCCCGGGCCCGAGCGCTCGCGCTGCATCCGGACCAGATCATCGCGACGCTCATCGCCGTGACGGACGCCGACGAGCCGGCGGGGCACGTCGTGCTGCGCCGACTCGACGACGAGTGGGAGATCAAGCGCCTCGTCGTCGCGGCGCCCTTCCGCGGGCGCGGCATCGCGCGCGGACTCGTCGCCGCTGCCCTCGCGATCGCTCGCGACGGCGACGCGTCGCGCGTCATCCTGCAGACCGGGCTGCAGCAGCCCGAGTCGATGCAGCTCTACGCCTCGATGGGGTTCACCCGCATCCCGGTGTACGAGCCGTACGTCGAGACCATGCCGCGCTCGGTCTGCTTCGCCTACGACCTCTGAACCGCCGGCTCAGGACGGACCGAGGATGAAGTTCCAGGTTCCGGCCCAGACGGCCGCACCGACGGCGATCGCCGCGATCAGCGCGCCGATCGCGAGCAGCAGCCATTCGCGTCCGCCGAAGGGCGACTCACGCGCCCAGGTCCGCCGTCCGGGTGCTCCGAAACCGCGCGCCTCCATCGCCGTCGCGAGCTTCGACCCCCGTCGGATGGAGAGCACGAGCAGCGCGAACGCCATGCCCAGGAAGCGCCGGATCCGACCGCGATCCGCCACTCCCCGCGCCCGGCGGGCGAGCTCGAGCGCGCGCCAGTCGTCCAGGAAGAGCCCGATCATGCGGAGGCCCGCCAGCGCACCGAGCACGAACCGCGCGGGAAGCCGGACGACCTGAGCGAGCCCGTCGGCGAGGTCGGTCGGGTCGACGGTGACGAACAGCACCACCGACGGCAGGGCGATCGCGAGCACTCTCACGAGGGTCGCGAGCGCCAGCACGAGCGACCCCTCGCTCACCCGCACGAGGAACCACTCGACGTAGATCTCACCCGACGCCTCGCCGTACAGCGCGATCGTCAGCGCCGTCAGGGGCGCGGCGAGCCACACCGGCCAGGTACGGACCCAGAACTCGCGCCACCGCAGGCCGGCGAAGGGGATCAGCAGGCATTCGAGCAGCAGCGCCACCCCGGCCGAGAGCCAGTCGAGCGTGAGGACGAGGGGGATGGCGATCAGTCCGCTGGCGGCGAGCTTCGCCACCGGATTGATCCGCGCGACCATCCCCGTCCGCGCCCGCGCGTCGAGAAGCGTCATACCGACTCCCCCAGGCGGACGTGACGAGCGTGCAGCGCATCGACGAGCGCGAGATCGTGCGTGATGACCACGATCGCCGACCCGGCGTCGCGGAGTTCGGCGAGGAGGCTCACGAGCCCGGCCCAGGTGCGCGCATCCTGCCCGAACGTCGGCTCGTCGAGAACGAGCATCCGCGGCGCGGTGGCCAGTGCCGCGGCGACGGTGAGCCGCCGCTTCTCGCCCCCCGAGAGCGTGTAGGGGTTGGCCTCGGCGAGGCCGGCCAGCCGCAGCCGTTCGAGCAGCTGATCGACCCGCGCCGCCATCTCGCCGGCATCCTGCCCGAGGGCCCGGGGGCCGACCTCGAGCTCGGCCCGCACCGTGCGTGCGAGGAACTGGTGCTCCGGGTCTTGGAAGACCGTGCCGATACGCGTCAGCAGCTGCCGCGAGGTCCACGAGATCGGGCGGGGCCCGGCCTCGCCCGCCAGCTCGGCCGAGGCGGTCAGCTCGCCCGACGCGGGCTTCAGCAGACCGGCCATCGTCAGCCCGAGCGTCGACTTGCCCGCGCCGTTCGGGCCCGTCACGGCGACGACCTCGCCGGCCGACACCTCGAGTCGGATGCCGCTGGCCACGGGCCGGCCGGCCACCCGCTGCACGGCGAGCTCCCGCGCCGTCTCGAGCTCGACCCCGCGACCGACGGGCGGACCCGGCACGGCCGGCGGGATGCCGGGCACCCATACCCCGGCGGCGGCGAGCTGCGGGCCGAGCACCTCGAGCACGTGCGCCGGGTCGCCGTCGGCCAGCACGCCGGACCCCGCCGCACCCAGGACGATGACCCGGTCCACCACCGGCAGCCAGACGTCGATGCGGTGCTCGACCACCACGAGGGTCGCGGCGCGATCGGCCAGCACGGCCGCCACGGCGTCGCGCACCTCGGTGACACCGCCCGGATCGAGGTTGGCCGTCGGCTCGTCGAGCAGCAGCAGCCCGGGGCGCATCGCGAGCGCGCCGGCGAGCGCGAGGCGCTGCTTCTGCCCGCCCGAGAGCTCCTTCGTCGGGCGATCACGCGCGAGGTCGAGGCCGACGGCGCTCAGGGCGGCGTCGACGCGCGGCCAGATCTGCGCGCGCGGCACGCCGAGGTTCTCGCAGCCGAACGCGACGTCATCGCCCACGCGCGCCAGGATGACCTGCGAGTCGGGGTCCTGCAGCACGAGGCCGGCGCGACCGCGCGCGGCGCCCGCCGGCATCCCGTCGACGAGCAGCTCGCCCTCGGACTCGCCCTCGTCGTCGCCGCCGAGCACGCCGGCGAGGCCGTGGAGAAGAGTCGACTTGCCGGCACCGGAGGCCCCGAGCAGCAGCACCCGCTCACCGGGGGCGATCGCCAGGTCGACGCCCCGGACCGCCCAGGCCCGCCGCGACGCGTGGCGCCAGCCCCAACCGAGGACCTCGACGGAAGCGGCGCCCGTCATACGTCAGACACGTGCGCGCGCTTCGCGTCCGATCGCGAACCGGTCGAGGGCGCCGGTCGCCGCGAGCCCCCGCGCGAGGACCCACGAGAGCGCGCCGGCGATGACGGCGCCCGAGACGACCGTCGACACGAGGTACACCCCCGTGAAGGCGGCATCGGCGCCGGCGTACCAGAGCACGAGGTTGTTGATGCCACCGGCGAGTGCGGCGCCGGCGCCGGCGAGCGTCGCGACGGGCAGGCTGAAGCGCTTGTAGAAGAAGAGCAGGAAGATCAGCTCGGCGCCCAGACCCTGCACGAGACCGGCTTCGATCGTCAGGAAGCCGCCCCACGTGTTGCCGACGAGCGCCGAGACGACCGCGGCGAGCGTCTCGGTGTACAGCGCCGCGCCGGGCTTGCGGATGACGAGCGCGCCGAGGACGCCCGCGAACAGCCACGGCCCGTCGAGCAGCCCCTGCAGCCCCGGGAGCAGCGGCTCGAGCAGCGTCTTGGGGCCGAGGTAGCCGATGTTCCACAGCAGGAAGATCAGGCCGGATGCGACGCCGAGGACGCTGGCGACGACGATGTCGACGACTCGCCACCGGAATCGGCCGGGGGAACGGCGACCGTGGTCGGCGGGTGCGTTGCTCGTGCGGGTAGACGCAGCAGTGTGCATGTCTCTCTCCTCCCTGCGCCGGCATGATCCGGATCAGGTTCGACGGTCGAAGCGTGGATCGCTTCCTCTCAGCCCGGCTCACCGGACTCCCGTGGGTTCGATGAAGTATAACCACGCACCGGGTTGTACGTTGGGCGGGTGAACCCGATCGACGCGCCTCCCGCGACGCGTCGATCGATACGGGACGCCGCCGAGCTCATCGCCGACCTCGCCGCGGAACCGGGCCGGCCCGTCGCCCTCGGCTGGGTCGACGACGACGCCGTCGGTTCCCGGAGCACGCGCGGCGATCTGGCCGCGTCGGCCGGCCCCTACGCCCTCGCCCACGCCGATCTGCTCGCCGACCGCCCGCGCCGCTCCCCGGTCCGCGCGAGCACGACGGTGCCGCTGCTCGCAGTGGCGGCACTGACGGCGGGCACGTACGCCGCCGCGACCCTGATGTGGCCGCTCGAGGCGGTGCCGCCGGTCGCGACGACGGTCGCCGTCACGGCGCCGATCGCCGCCCCCGCGGCGCCCGCCTGGCCCGTCGACGGCTCGGCGGCGACCGCGGTCGATGGTCTGGGCGGCGTCGCCGCGACGACGACGGATGCCGCGTCCATCGCGAGCATCACGAAGCTCGTCACCGTGCTCCTCGTCCTCGATCAGATGCCGCTCGCCGCCGGCGAGGCGGGTCCCGAGTTCTCCTTCACCGCCGCGGACCGACGCGAGTACCGCGACTACCTCGCCGACGACCAGTCCGCCCTCGATGTGCCCGTCGGGGGCACCCTGACGCAGTACCAGCTGCTGCAGGGCGTGCTCATCGCCTCGGCGAACAACTACGCCGACCGCCTCGTCTCGGAGATCTGGCCGAACGACGAGGTCTACGCCCGAACCGCGAACGCGTGGCTGGAGCAGCACGGGCTCGGCGGGATCACGGTGGCCGACTCGAGCGGGATCGATCCGGGCAACGCCGCCGACCCGGCATCCCTCATCGCCCTCGGCCGCGCGGCCCTCGCGAACCCGGTCATCGCCGACATCGTCCGCCAGCGAACGGCCGAGCTCCCCGGCGTCGGCACGATCGAGAACACCAACGCGCTGCTGGCCGATCCCGGCGTCGTCGGCATCAAGACCGGAAGCCTGTTCGGGGAGTACAACCTCGTGGCCGCCCGCGACGCCGACATCGACGGCACGATCGTCCGCGCCTATGCCGTCGTGCTCGGCCAGCTCGACGACGACGCGCGCCACGCGACGGCCGCCGCCGTCCTCGACCGCACGATCGCCGAGATCGCCGAGACGCCCGGACTGCCGGCGGGCACGGTCGCCGGAACTGTGACCACGCCGTGGGGCGCCTCGGCCGACCTGCGCACCGCGGGCGACCTGCGCGTGCCGCTGTGGAACACCCAGCCCGCGGAGACCGCCGCGGTCCTCGACCTCGGCGACGCGCGCACCGCCGGCGCGACCGCCGGCGAGTTCACGCTGACCGGGCCGCTCGCGAGCGCCTCGACCCCCGTGACGCTCTCGGCCGACATCCCCGACCCCGACGCGTGGTGGCGCCTGACCCACCCGCTCGAGCTCTGGGGCCTCATCGACTGACGCGCGTCAGACCGGCTCAGACCGGCTCAGACCGGCTCAGACCGGCTCAGACCGGCTCAGACCGGCTCAGACCGGCTCAGACCGGCTCAGACCGGCTCAGACCGGCTCAGACGAATCGCACCGTCTGCTGCAGGCGGGTGCGGACATCGAACAGCTCGTTGCCGCCGATCTCGCGGGCGCCGGCGACACCGCGGCGGAGGACCGTCGACAGGGCCGAGCGCCCGGCGACGGCGACCGCGATGCCGCGGACGCGGCCCAGCTCCTCGATGGGCTGCACGACGTCGTCGTCGGGGAGCACGACGATCGCGCCGCTGAACTTCACGCGGGCTGCGCGCCCGAGCGCCCGGGCGCGCTGCGCGAGCATCGCGACGGGGTTGTCGACGCCCTCGCCGATGAGCTCGCCCCGGCGCGTGCGCACGGCCGAGCCGAAGTCCTCCGACAGGATCGCATACAGCCCCGACGGTCCCAGCACGATGTGGTCGAGCTTCGCCTCGGGATCCCGCGGGTCGGCTGCGACGTCGTGCCAGACCGTGTAGCCCATGCCGAGATCGGCGACGATCCGCGCCGTCGCCTCCTCGGCGAGCGCGTCGGCGAGGAGATGCCGGATCTCGTGCGGGGCGGTGCGGACGAGCGCGGGGTCGTACGGGTCCTCGAGCGGCGCACCCCGACCGACCCACTCGCGCATGAGTCCGAGGTAGCGTTCGCGGCGCCAGCCGCCGGGCTGGCCGAAGGAGCGGGCACGCGGGCGCGTGTCGGCCGTCCGCTGCGGCGGTCGCCATGTCGGCGCATCGGGTGCGTAGGAGGGCGCATCGGCGAACCCGTGACCGCGGTCGTATGCCGCGCGGGCCTCGGGGGTGGAGACGAGATCCCACGCACGCTGCACCTGGACGAACCGCGCGGCATCGCCGCCGGTGTCGGGGTGGGTCTCGCGGAGCCGCAGGCGATACGCCTTGCGCAGGTCGTCGTCGGACGCGTCGGGCGCGACGCCGATCACCTCGTATGCCGACGCGGACAGCGGACTGTCGAACACGAACCCCTCCTCGACGCGCTGCAATGCAGCACCCCGAGACTATCCGCCCCGCGCTATGACCGGCCTGTCAGGCGTCAGCCCCGCCCGAGGTCGGGGTCGGGGTCGGGGCGATCCCACAGCGGCGGTCGCGGCTCGAACGAGAACGCCTCGTCGACGAGGCGCTCAGCAAGCTCGGCCCTCGACGCGGGGCTCCACGTCGGGGCATCGTCCTTGTCCACGAGGCGGGCGCGGATCCCCTCGGCGAGGTCGGGCTGCGTCTGCGCGAACCACATCACGAGTCCGTACTCCCGCTCGAGGGCGGCCGGCAGATCCGGCAGCTGACGGGCAGCGCGGACCGCCGCGAGGGTCACGGTCAGCGCGGTCGGGGGCAGAGCGGCGAGGTCATCGGCGGTCCGCTGCGCCTCCGGCTCGGGGCGCGCGCGCAGTCGCGCCTCGATCTCGTCGACGCTCTCACCCGCGAACGCGTCGTCGATCCACGGGCGGGCGAGCGACAGCCGCGACGGCTCGGGCGTCTCGTCGAACAGCAGCGCCAGCTCGGTCGGCGTCTGCGGGTCGGCGCGGCTCGTGAGCGCCTCGCGGAGGTCGCCCAGCCTGTCGGCGGGAACGAGGTGGTCGGCGAATCCCGCGTAGATCGCGTCGGCCGCATCCATGGTTCCGCCGGTCAGCGCCAGGTACTCGCCCACGCGTCCCGGCGCACGCCCGAGAAGCAGGCTGCCGCCGACGTCGGGGGTGAAGCCGATGCGCACCTCGGGCATCGCGAGGCGCGACCGCTCGGTGACGATGCGCACGGCGGCGTGACCGGCGAGACCGATGCCTCCGCCCATCGTCACTCCGTCGGCGAAGACGACGACGGGCTTCGGGTACGACCCGATGAGCGCATCGACCGCGTACTCCTCGCGGAAGAACGACGCGACGTCGCCGATGCGACCGCCGATCACCTGCTCGCGGAGCCCGCGCACGTCGCCGCCCGCGCAGAAGCCCCGGTCGCCCGAGCCGTCGAGGAGCACGGCGTCGACACCGGGATGGACGGCCCAGGCCTCGAGGGTGCGTCGGAGGATCCGCAGCATCCCGAGGTCGAGCGCGTTGATGGCGCGCGGCCGGTCGAGCGTGAGGTGCCCGAGCGCGCGGTCCACGCGCACCTGGACGGCGGACCCGGATGCCGCGGCGTTCGATTCGAGGTCGGTCACCCCGCTCACGCTACCGGCGGGGCGTCCGGGCAGCCTCCTCGGGTTCGCGATCGACGGGCCGCCTCGGGCAGGATGGGGGGAGCATCGACGCGACAAAGGGGGCGTGATGGCGACGGGCGAGGTTCTGGAGTTCCACGGCGTGAGCAAGCGGTTCGGCGCCGTCGCCGCCGTCGACGATCTGACCGCCCGCATCGAGCCCGGCGCCGTCACCGGCTTCCTCGGCCCGAACGGCGCGGGCAAGACCACGTCGCTGCGCATCCTCCTGGGTCTCGTCGGCGCGACCTCGGGTCTCGCCACCATCGGCGGTGAGCGGTACCGCGACCTGCGCCATCCGCTCCGCACCGTCGGCGCCGTGCTCGAGTCCTCGAGCTTCCACCCGGGGCGCTCCGCGGCGGGGCACCTGCGCGTGTCGGCGCTCGCCGGCGGCATCCCGCTGACGCGCATCGACGAGACGCTCGGACTCGTCGGCCTGGCCGACGTCGCGGGTCGCAAGGTGGGCGGGTTCTCGCTCGGCATGCGCCAGCGCCTCGGGCTCGCGACGGCGCTGCTCGGCGACCCCGGCGTGCTCGTGCTCGACGAGCCGACCAACGGGCTCGACCCGGAGGGCATCCGCTGGATCCGCCGGTTCTTGCAGGCCCTCGCCGCCGAGGGGCGCACCGTTCTCGTGTCGTCCCACCTGCTCGCCGAAGTGCAGCAGTCGGTCGATTCGCTCCTCATCATCGCCCACGGACGTCTCGTCTACGAGGGCGGCATCGAGTCCGTCGTCCCGGCCGACGAGATCGCCACCGTGGTCGACGCCGACGACCGCGATGCGCTGCGCGCCGCGATCGAGGGCGCGGGGTACGCGACCGACGAGCGCCGGACCGGCCTCGCGGTCCGCGGCGCCGACACCGCCGCCGTCGGGCGGATCGCGGCATCGGCCGGCATCCCGCTCACCGCGCTGCAGCGGAAGGGGCCCGCCTTCGAAGAGGTCTTCCTCGATCTCGTCAGCGGGGTGCGCGTGCATCCCGCCTTCGCACCCGAGGAGGACAGCCGATGAGCGCTCTGATGAACGCGACGCGCTCCGAGCTCGCGAAGCAGTTCTCGGTGTCGGTCTGGTGGATCCTGCTCATCGTCCTCGTGCTCTACGTCGGCGGCACCGCGGGGTCGCTCGCGGCGGCGTTCGGCGCGAGCGACAGCGGGCTCGCGGGCGCCGCGTCGCTTCCCGGCGGGCTCGGCGACCGCCTGCCCGTCATCGTCTACGGCACCGCCACCGCGATCGGCTACGTCTTCCCCCTCATCGTCGGCACGCTGATGGTCACCGGCGAATACCGGCACAAGACGCTGACCCCGACCTTCCTCGCCACGCCGCGGCGCGGTGCCGCCCTCGCGGCGAAAGTCCTCGCCGGCGTCGTCATGGGTCTTCTCTACGGCGTCGCCGCGGTCGTGTCGACGGTCGGGGCGGGCGCAGCGATGTTCGCGGTCTTCGGCGTCGACCCGCAGCTGACCGAGCCCGCCACGTGGGCGTCGATCGGCCGGATGCTGCTGGCACTCGTCCTGTGGGTCCTCGTCGGCATCGCCCTCGGCGCTCTCATCCGCAATCAGATCGGCGCCGTCGTCGGGGTCCTCGCGTTCACGCAGTTCGTCGAGCCGATCGCCCGCCTCGGCGCCGCCCTCGTCGACGGTCTCGCCCCGGTCGTGCGATTCCTGCCGGGAGCCGCGTCCGACGCGCTGGCCGGAGACAGCGTCTTCAACGCGCTCGGCGGGGGCACCGCCGACGCGCTCGAATGGTGGGCGGGCGGTCTCGTCCTCGCCGGGTATGCCGCCGTGCTGCTGGTGCTCGGCGGCATCCTGTCGTGGCGTCGCGACGTCGTCTGAGCGGGCCTCAGCCGCCGACGATGTCGACGACGTCCACCGGTTCGTCGCGCACGTCGAGGCGGAGCGCCTGCACGAGCGCGAGCCCGTGACGGGTCGAGAGCACGAGGCGGTGGAATTCGGGGTCGCCCTCGAGGTCGACGACCACCGATGGCCGGCGGCGCCGGACGACGACGAAATCGGGTCCCCCGGCGGACTCCCACGACCCCATCGCGACGACTCCGGGCACCAGGACGCCCGGACGCGGCACCCCGCGGAGCCAGTTCCACGCGTCGTCGGTGAGCTGCACCTTGACGATGTGCTCGCGCGCGACCGTGACATTCCGGCGCCGGAATGACATCGCCCGCTCGGTCGCCGAAAGGGCGACTTCGAGCTGCGTCGAATCGAGCAGCAGGGTGACCATCCGCTCAGTCTGCCAGCCGGGTCCCCGGCGTTTGCTCACAGACCGGCAACGATTGCGCCTTCCTCAGCGCGGGACGTCACCCGTCTCGGGCACCGGCTGACCGGAGATCGCCACGAGGAGGGCCGGAACGTTCGTCTCGGCGGCGACGACATCGACCCGCAGGCCCAGCTTGCGGGCGTCGCGCGCGGTGCGCGGGCCGATCGCGGCGACGAGCGTCGTCTCGGGGAGATCGGGGAACTGCTCGCCCACCTGCTCGGCGACCGACCCGCTCGTCACGAGGACAGCGTTGATACGGCCGCTGGCGACGTCCGCCGCGATCCGCTCGGTGACCGGCACCCCCACGGTGCGGTACGCGACGACGCTGCGGACATCGTGACCGGCCTCGATGAGGCGGCGGGTCAGCACGGGCTTCGCGACCTCGCTCCGGAGCGCCAGCACGCGGCGCGGCTCGGTCTCGAGATCGATGATCTGCTCGGCGAGTCCCGCGGCGGAGTCGTCCTCGTCGGGGACGAGGTCGACCCGGTAGCCGACAGCGGTGAGCGCGGCGGCCGTCGTCTCGCCGACCGCGGCCACGCGCGTCGTCGCGGGGATCACGGCACGATAGGCGTAGAGCACGTCGACCGTCGTGGCACTGGTCAGCGTGATCCAGTCGAACGCGCCCGACGCCAGATCGGCGAGCGCGGTGTCGAGCTCGGCGACCTCTGTGGTCGGCGCGAAGTTCACGAGCGGCGCGATCACGGGGATCGCCCCCTCGGTCCGCAGCAGCGCCGCGACCTGATCGCCCCACGGTCCGCCCCGAGGAACCAGAACCCGCCATCCGCGCAGCGGTCTGCGGATCTCTCCGGTCTCGGGCTCAGTGTTCATTCCGTGGCTCTCCTGGGGCGACGCCACTCGTGATCGGAGCGGTCGACGCGCGAACTTCCACCCGGACCGGTGCGCTCCGGGTGCGGGGCATCAGCAGCCTTCGCTCCATCGCCGCTGCTGGTTCCCGAGCATACCCCCGGGTCCGCGTCCCGAGCCCAGCCCGGGACGTATCGATCCGGTCTCGGGTCAGCGCGCGAGGAGCCGGGCGATGCCCCAGACGGCGACCCCGACCGCCACCGCGGCGCCGACGGCGGCCGCGGTCGCACCTCCCGGATTGCGGCGCGCATAGGCCCGCGCCTGCCCGGTGGCATCCTCGGTTGCGAGGATCATGCGCTTCGGCAGGTTCGCCTTGTGCTCGATCGCGGCGAGGGCCGCCTTCAGCTCTGCGCGAGCCTTCTCGACGGGGTCGGTGATGCCGAGGGGCACGGCGGTGGAGGGGAGTTCAGAACTCATCGGCCACATCCTTCACGATCTTCGCGTCTGCGCTGAGCGCCTGGGCGGGGTTCTGTCGCGAGCTCAGCTTCTTGAACCGCAGCCATCCGAGCAGCGCGAAGACGATGGCGGCGAGCACGAGGATCCCGATCACGATCAGGGCCGACAGCCACGGCGCGAGCCACGACGACAGACCGATGATCGCGAACGCGCCGATGGCGGGGATCGTCCAGAAGAGGAAGAACAGCGCGACGATGAACCAGGCGCCGCCGAGTCCGGCATCCTTCCCGGTTCTCTTCAGCCACGCCTTCGCCGAGTCGATCTCGGCGACGACGAGGTTGCGGATGAGTTCGGGCAACTCGCCGACGAGGCTCAGCAGGCTGTCGTCGGCGCGATCACGGAAGCCGCGGGGCGTGCTCATCTCAGCTGTCCGCCGCGGCGCTGGCGTCGGCGACCTTGCGAGCGTCGCGCTCAGCGGCCTTGCGCACATCGTCGGCGGCCTTCTTGCCCTCGGCTGCGGCGTTGTCGATCTTCTCGCCGGCCGAATCGCCCTTGTTGATCGCCTTCACGACCCGCTTCGCGCCGTCCCAGACGACGCTCGGCACGGCGAGAGCCGCCGACTTGCCGAATTCGGCGACCTTGTCGACCTGCTTCTGCACGGGGTCGAGCTCCCAGACCTGCTGCGCCTTCTGCTTGATCTGCTCGTAGCGCTGGCGCCCGGCGCGAGCGCCGAGCACGTAGCCCGCGGCGAGCCCGACGGCGATGCCAATCTTGCCCTTCATGGGGTCTCCTCACGTTCGGCGTTGCTGCGTGGTCCCAGGCTATCGCCGTATGCCGCGCGGGGTATCCACTCCCGCAACCCGCGGCTGGGGGCTATCATGCCGGGTCGTTCTCGCCGGCCGGGGCGTCCCAGAGGGTCCGGTGCCGTGCGGCGTCAGCTTCGTCGCGCGCGTCCGCGGCCACGCGCTCGAGGCTGTTGCCCGACAGCCAGCCGCCCACGACGGCCAGCCCCGGCTCGCGCCGGATGACCGCTCGGATGCGCTCGGTCGCCTCGGCGTGACCGAGCAGGGAGTTCGGCGCAGCACGGCGGTACGCGACACGGGCCGACGCCGTCACCGCCTGCGGCGGGACCTCGACTCCGAACAGAGCGGATGCAGCGACGCGCGCCCGCTCGACGACCACACGGTCCTCGTCGCCCGGCCGGGAGGGAAGCGTCACCCGCAGCACGTGCTCGTCGGCGGCGAGCGATGCGGCCAGACCGGCCCAGGTCCGCGACACGGTGCGCACGGTCGTCGGATCGGCACCGGCACCGATCGCGAGGGCGCCGCGATCGGGCAGGTCGACGCCGGTGACGCGCAGCATCGCCGATTCCAGCGGAGCGGGGCGCGGCCCCGCGCTCTCGGGCAGCTCGACGTGCCCGCGCAGAAGCGAGCGGGCGGTCTCCTCGTCGACGGCGAGGACGAGCAGGTCGGCGGGCAGGCTGGCAGGCGGGGACGCGGCATCCGGCTCGCTCGGGATCGCGGCGTCGACGCCGACCGTCCAGCCGGCGCCCGCGCGGGCGAGCGAGGCCACCGGCGCAGCGACGCGGACGTCGACGTCGTAGTCGTGCAGACGCGCTGCGAGGGCGTCGACGAGGCGGAACAGGCCGCCGCGCAGCGACATCCGTCGCCGCGGCTCGCGCAGGATGAGCGAGACCGCGCCGCTCAACGAGCCCGTCCGCGTGAGCGCGGCGTTGAGCCCCGACGCCGCGACGTCGACGTCGACGAATTCGGGCGCGACGCCGTGCACCGCGAGCACGTAGGGAGCCACGAGCCGGTCGCGCACCCGCTCCCCCATCCGGCTCTCGACGAGCTCGCCGAGGCTGTGCCGGTGGCCGATCGTGAGGGGCGGCCGCACGCGGTCGAGGTACGCCCGCCACGATCCGCGGGTGTCGATGTGGCGGCGGACGTCGGCCGCCCAGGGGTTCGCGGGGATGCCGAGCACCGTGTCGGCCGGTGCCGGAGCCGCGCCGTTCGCACCGACCAGCCACGTGACGTCGCCCCGCGCCGGCTCGAGCTCTCCGGAGAGGCCGACCTCCTCGACCAGGGCCGACAGGGTCGGCGCCCCGTCCGGGAAGGCCTCGGCAGCGGCATCCACCGTCAGGTCGCCGAGCTGCACGCGATCGAGGGATCCGCCGAGGTGCCCTGCGGCCTCGAGCAGCGTCACGCGCAGGCCGAGCCTGGCGCACTCGAGCGCGGCGACGATGCCGGCGATGCCGCCTCCGACGACGACGACGTGCTTCTGCTGCGCGCGGGCGGCGAGATCGGTCATGCTCCCATCCTGCCCGGGCGAGGCCGAGGAGGTGGTGAGAGCATGGGGGCATGAGCCTGCACATCACCGACGACGCCGACGCCGACGCGCTGCTGACGACCAGTCCGCTGGCCCTGCTCATCGGGATGCTGCTCGACCAGCAGATCGCGATGGAGACGGCGTTCATCGGACCGCTGAAGATCCAGCAGCGCACCGGCTCGCTCGATGCCGCCGCCATCGCCGGTCGGGATCCGGACGAGTTCGTCGAGGTGTTCCGGGAGACCCCCGCGGTGCATCGCTTCCCCGGCTCGATGGCCGGGCGCGTGCAGACCCTCTGCCAGACGATCGTGGGCGATTGGGGCGGGGATGCTGCGGCGATCTGGACCGCGGGAGACCCCGACGGCGCGACCGTCCTCACGCGCTTGAAGGCGCTGCCCGGGTTCGGGGACCAGAAGGCGAGGATCTTCCTCGCGCTCCTGGGCAAGCAGTACGGGTTCACCGGAGCGGGCTGGCGCGAGGCCGCCGGCGGTTACGGCGAGGAGGGATCGTTCCGATCCGTCGCCGACATCGTCTCGCCCGAGTCGCTCACGAAGGTCCGCGAGTACAAGCGCGCGGCGAAGGCCGCCGCGAGATCGGGTTCCTGACCCGCGGGCGGGCGTCAGGCGCCGCGCAGGCGCTCGGCCAGGTACGCCTCGAGCGCGTCGAGCGGCACCCGCTCCTGGGCCATCGTGTCGCGGTCGCGCACGGTCACCGCGCGGTCGTCGAGCGAGTCGAAGTCGACCGTGACGCAGAACGGCGTGCCGACCTCGTCCTGACGGCGGTAGCGGCGACCGATCGCGCCGGCGTCGTCGAAGTCGACGTTCCACCCGCGACCGCGGAGCGTGTCGGCGACCTCGCGCGCGAGCGGCGACAGGCGCTCGTTGCGGCTGAGCGGCAGCACGGCGGCCTTCACGGGAGCCAGGCGCGGGTCGAGACGCAGCACGGTGCGCGTGTCGACGCCCCCCTTGGCGTTCGGCACCTCCTCCTCGTCGTACGCGTCGACGAGGAAGGCCATCATGGCGCGGGTGAGGCCGAAGGACGGCTCGATGACGTACGGCGTGTACTTCTCGCCGGATGCCTGGTCGAAGTACGTCAGCGACTGCCCCGACGCCTCGGTGTGGCTGCCCAGGTCGTAGTCCGTGCGGTTCGCGACGCCCATGAGCTCACCCCACTCCTTGCCCGGGAAGCCGAAGCGGTACTCGACGTCGATGGTGCCGGCCGAGTAGTGCGCCCGGTCGTCCTCGGGCACGTCGAAGCGGCGCATGTTGTCGGCGTCGATGCCCAGGTCGATGAACCAGCTCCAGCAGGCCTCCACCCAGTGCTCGAACCACTCCTGCGCCTCGGCGGGCGGAGTGAAGAATTCGATCTCCATCTGCTCGAACTCGCGGGTGCGGAAGATGAAGTTGCCGGGCGTGATCTCGTTGCGGAACGCCTTGCCGACCTGGCCGATGCCGAACGGCGGCTTCTTGCGGCTCGCCGTGAGCACGTTCGAGAAGTTCACGAAGATCCCCTGCGCGGTCTCCGGGCGCAGGAAATGGAGGCCCGACTCGTCATCCACGACGCCGAGGTAGGTCTTCACGAGACCCGAGAACGACTTCGGCTCGGTGTAGCGGCCCTTCGTGCCGCAGTTCGGGCAGGGCACATCGCCCAGACCGTTCTCGGCGGGGCGGCCCTTGCGCGCCTCGAAGTCCTCGATGAGGGTGTCCTCGCGGAACCGCTTGTGGCACTGCAGGCACTCGACCAGCGGGTCGGTGAACGTCGCGACGTGACCCGACGCCTCCCACACGCGCTTGGGCAGGATGATCGACGAATCGAGACCGACCATGTCGCCGCGGCCCCGCACGAACGTCTGCCACCACTGGCGACGGATGTTCTCCTTGAGCTCGGTGCCGAGGGGGCCGTAGTCCCATGCGGAGCGCGATCCGCCGTAGATCTCGCCCGCCTGGAACACGAACCCGCGGTGGCGGGCGAGGGCGATGACTTTGTCGAGACGGGACTGCTCGGCCACAGGTGGCTCCAAATGGTCGTTGTCGAGAGGCGCAGAAGAGCGCAGGATGCCGCAGGCAACGGCATCCCCGATTCTAGTCGCGCGCCGGAGGCGGACCCCGATACGGTCGAAGGACACATCGTTACGTAGGGGGAACATCGTCATGGATCCAGTGCTCACCGGCGGCGCGCTCGTCATCGCCGGCATCGCCGTCGTCGGCGTCATCGTCCTTCTGATCTTCCTGCTCATCATGGTGCGCGCCTGGTACAAGGTCGCGAAGGCCGACCAGGCGCTCGTCATCGTCGGTCGCAACCAGAAGAACGCCGCGGGCGACTCCTCGAGGATCTCGATCATCACCGGCGGCGGCGCCCTGGTGAACCCGCTGACGCAGCGCGCCGAGATGATCTCGCTGCGCGCCCGGCAGATCAAGATGGAGCCCACCGCTCAGGCGTCCAACGGCGTCACCGTCAGCGTCGCGGGCGTCGCCCTCGTGAAGATCGGATCCGACCCCGAGTTCGTCCGCCGCGCGGCCGAGCGCTTCCTCTCGCAGGACGGCGCGATCGAGCAGTTCACGACCGAGCAGCTCGAGGGTGCGCTCCGCGGCGTCGTGGCGACGCTGACCGTCGAGCAGCTCATGAAGGACCGGCAGAAGCTGTCGGACCAGATCGCCGAGGGCATCAAGAGCGACCTGCTCGCCCAGGGCCTCATCCTCGATTCGTTCCAGATCCAGGGCATCACCGACAAGAACGGCTACATCGACGCCCTCGGTGCGACCGAGGTCGAGCGCGTCCGCCGCGAGGCCGACGTCGCCCGCATCAATGCCGCCCGCGAGGTGCGTGCGCGCCAGCTCGCGACCGACGAGGCGAACCTCATCGAGCAGACCGCGTACGACAAGAACTCCGCCGCCGCGTCGGCCGAGGTCGGTCGCGCCCGCGCCGAGGCCGAGCAGGCCGAGGCCCTTGCCCGCGCTCAGCGCGAGCAGGACGTCCTCCTCCAGGGTGCCGAGAACCGGCAGGCCCAGCTCGACGCCGACGTGAAGAAGGTCGCCGACGCCTCGCTCTACGAGCGCCAGCGCTCGGCCGACGCCGCCGCCTACGGCGAGGTCAAGGCCGCCGAGGCTCGCGCCCAGATCGCCGCGCAGGAGGCCGAGGCCACACGCCTGCGCGCCGAGGCCGAGGCCGACGCCGTCCGCCTCGCCGGCGTGGCCCGCGCCGAGGCGATCGAGGCCGAGGCCGCGGCCATCGCGAAGAACCAGGAGGCGCTGCTCGCCCAGCGCGCCATCGAGGCGCTCGTGCCGCTCATGACCGAGTTCGCCCGGGGCTTCGACAAGGTCGGCTCGATCACGGTCCTCGGCGGCGACGGGGCCTCGAGCCACATCGCCTCCGAGAGCGCCTCGAGCATGCGCGCCACCTTCGACGCGGTCCAGGCCACCACCGGCATCGACCTGCGTCAGATCATCCAGGGCCAGGCCACCGGCCGCGGGGTCGCGCAGGGCCTGCGCGAGGACGACGACGCGGCCCCGGCCGCCGCCCGCACCCGCCGGCCCGCGTCCGCCGCAGCACCCACGGGCCCGGCCGACACCACGATCCCGACGCCGGAGGACACCTCGGCGGAGTGATCTCTCCCGCGGAATGAGGCGCTTCGCGTTCTGCACCGTCGGCGTGAGAACCGCCGACGGTGCAGAACTCGGGAAATACCGGAGCCCGCCGCCCGGATAGACACGACATACCGGCGTCGGGTCGTGCTTCTCGCGAGTCCAGACCTCGACCGACGCCTCTCTCTCTCTCGAAGCCTGCGCCTTGTCAACCGGGTGCGACAGCAGCTCGGAGCTTCATAGCGTCGGGGCATGACCTTCACTCCCCGCCGCGCCATCGTGACCGCCTCCGACTCCGGCATCGGCCGCGCCACGGCCATCGCCCTCGCCGACGCCGGCCTCGACGTCGGGGTCACCTGGCACTCCGACGAGGACGGCGCGAACGAGACCGCGGCCGCCGTCCGCGAGCGCGGTCGGAAGGCCGTCGTCGCGCAGTTCGACGCGACCGAGTTCGACGCGGTCCCGGGCGTCATCGAGCAGCTCGCCGCCGACCTCGGCGGCCTCGACGTCTTCGTCAACAACGCCGGCGGCGGCACGGGCGGACCCGTTCTCGACCTGGACCTCGACGGGTGGCGGACGGTGGTCGCGCTGAACCTCGACGGCGCGTTCCTCGGCATGCAGACGGCGGCGAAGCTCATGGCCGGCGCTGGCGGCGAGGGCCGGATCATCGCGGTCACGAGCGTTCACGGTTCGCAGCCGCGCGTCGGCTCCGCCGCCTACGTCGCCTCCAAGCACGGGCTCGAGGGGCTCGTGAAGACGATGGCGCAGGAGCTCGGCGACCGCGGCATCACGGTGAACTCCGTCGCCCCGGGCGAGATCGCCACGCCGATCAACGACATGGAGGGCGAGGATGCCGAGGGCACGCACCGCGCCGGCATCCCGATCCCGCGTCCCGGCAAGCCCGAGGAGATCGCTGCGGTCGTGGCGTTCCTCGCGTCGCCGGCGTCGTCGTATGTGACCGGGGCGACCTGGGTCGTCGACGGCGGGATGCTGCACATGGGCCCGCAGGCCGGGTCGCACCTGGAGTCCGACGAATGGCGCAGCGCCGGCGCCGAGTAGCGACGCACCCACACCCCGAGGTCCCACTTGGGCCGGTTATGCGCAACCCATATCCGGCCCAAGTGGGACCTCGCTGGGTCTGGCAGGCGACGGCAGGGCTTACGGCCGGACGAGCAGGTAGCCGCGCTCGGTGTCGAAGCCGCCGACGACGAGTCCGGCGCCGAGGTGCTCGGCGAACTGATCGCGGACGCGCGTGCGCCAGGCGTCGGCCTCGTCGGACGACTGCGCGCGGATCGCGTGGATGTCGGCGGGCACGGCGATCGACGCGACGACGCGGTCGTCGGCCGGGTTCTGCTGCGGCGGAGCCGCCAGCGGCCACGTCACCATGAGGCGGTCGGTCACGTTGCCGCGGTTGAGACCGTCGTCCATGAGCCCGTACTGGTCGACGAGGTAATCGCTGATGCGCGCGCCCAGCACGCGCAGGTTGAAGTCGGCGTTGCGCGCGACGAGCGGATCGAAGGTCCAGGTGATCGTGCCGACCTCGCGGGCGAAGGCCCAGGCGCGCTGGTGATGCTTGAGCACCCGGCCGAGGCCCTGATGCTGATACTGCGGCAGCACGCCGGTCACGTGGGAGTGCATCGACCGCTCGCCCGGTGCCGAGAAGAAGGCGACGGAGGCTCCGACGACGCGGTCGCCGTCGTAGAGGCCCACGACGTAATTGCCCGAGTACGCGAGCGCGCGCATGAGGTTCGTCGGCACCGAATCCCGGTCGCCGCCCCACACCTCGCGCAGCACGGCGGCTCCGGCGAAGATGTCGGCGACGGTCTCGAGGGGGCGGATGTCGATCCCGGCGGGCACTTCGGCGTCGATCGGGGGGACGGTCTCGCTCATGAGGCCACCCTACGCCGACGGCGCCCGCACGACGTCCGGCGTCTCCTGCCGGGCGTAGCCTGATCCGATGGCACCATCGCGGGAGAATGATCGACGACGACTGACCCGCATGCCACCGCAGGGCGCGATCGTCGCCGTCCTCGCGATCGCCGGCCTCGCCTCGTCCTTCATGTTCACGCTCGTCGTGCCGATCCAGTCGAAGCTGCCCGAACTGCTGGACGCCAGCCGCGAGGACACCGCATGGGTCGTGACCGCGACCCTTCTCGCCGCCGCCGTCTTCACCCCGATCGCGGGCCGCCTCGGCGACATGTACGGCAAGCGCCGGATCGTGCTCGTGCTGCTCGTGCTGCTCATCGTCGGATCCGTCGTCGCCGCCGTCTCGACCGACATCGGCGGCATCATCGTCGGCCGCGCACTGCAGGGCGCCGTGACCGGCGTCGTACCGCTCGGCATCTCGATCATGCGCGACGTGCTGCACGAGAACCGCGTCGATTCCGCGATCGCACTGATGTCGGCCACTCTCGGCGTCGGCGGAGCGGTCGGGATGCCGGTGAGCGCGATCATCACCGAGACGAGCGACTGGCACGTGCTGTTCTGGATGTCGGCGGGCCTCGGCGCGATCGTCCTCGTCCTGGTCGTTCTCGTGATCCCGCCGAGCGTGCTGCGCACCCCGGGTCGCTTCGACCTCGTCGGCGCCATCGGGCTCGCCGTCGGTCTCACCGGAGTCCTGCTCGCCGTCTCCCGCGGCAACGAGTGGGGCTGGCTGTCGCCCGCGACCCTCGGCTGCGGGATCGGCGGCCTGGCCGTGCTGCTCGTCTGGGGCTGGTACGAGCTGCGCATCGCCGAGCCGCTGCTCGACCTCCGCGTCGCCGCGCGCCCCGCGGTGCTGCTGACGAACCTCGCCTCGGTCGCGATCGGCTTCTCGCTGTTCACCTCGAACGTGTCGTACCCGCAGATGCTCGAGCTGCCGGCATCCTTCGGCGGATTCGGGCTGACGCTGCTGCAGGCGAGCCTCATCGTCATGCCCGCCGGCCTCGTGATGATGGTGCTCTCCCCCTTCTCGGGTCGCCTCGCCCGCACCGTCGGACCGCGCCTGCTGCTCGTGCTCGGCTCGATCGCCCTCATCGCCGCCTACGGGTTCTCCCTGCTCTGGGCGACCGAGGTCTGGCACCTGCTGGTGGCCAACCTCCTGATCGGCGTCGGCATCGGATTCGGCTACGCGGGCATGCCGATGCTCATCATGCGCTCGGTGCCGCCGACCGAGACGGGCGCCTCGAACGGCCTGAACGCCCTGTTCCGCTCGCTCGGCACGAGCCTCGCGGCCGCGCTCGTCGGCGCGGTGCTCGCGACGCTGTCGGTGCCGCGGGGCGGCGTCGCCGTGCCGACACCCGCCGCGTTCCAGATGTCGTTCGTGCTCGGCATCGCCGCCGCCGCGATCGCGCTCGTCGTCGCGCTGTGCATACCGCAGCGGCGCGATCCCCACGAGGCCCGCCCCTCGCTGCCCTGACCGGACTACCCTCGACACCCATGAGCGAGAAGGATGCAGCCACCATCGCATCGGAGCGCACCGGCGATCGCGACACCCGGTTCTTCGGTCAGCCCTGGGCGCTGGCGCACGTGTTCGGCGTCGAGATGTGGGAGCGCTTCAGCTTCTACGGCATGCAGATCGTCCTGGTCTACTACCTCTACTTCTCGGTCTCGGAGGGCGGCATCGGGATGCCGCAGGCCACCGCCGTCGGTATCGTCGGCGCCTACGGCGGCGCCGTCTACCTCTCGACGATCCTCGGCGCCTGGGTGGCCGACCGGCTCCTCGGGTCGGAGCGCGTGCTCTTCGTCAGCGCGATCGTCATCGTCGCCGGGCACATCGCGCTCGCGGTGCTGCCGGGGCTGCTCTCGGTCGGGGTCGGCCTCGTGCTCGTCGCCGTCGGATCCGGCGGTCTGAAGGCCAACGCCACCGCTGTCGTCGGCACCCTGTACGCCGAGCGCGACCCGCGACGCGACGCCGGCTTCTCGCTCTTCTACCTCGGCATCAACCTGGGCGCCTTCGCCGGACCGCTGCTCACCGGCTTCCTCCGCACGAGTCTCGGCTTCCACTGGGCGTTCGGTGCGGCCGCGGTCGGCATGGCGCTCGGACTGCTGCAGTACGCCGTCGGTCGGCGCTCGCTGCCGGAGGCGGCGCGGCGCGTGCCCAATCCGCTGCCGCGGTCGCGCTATCCGCTCGCCATCGGCATCGCCGTCGCCGCGATCGCCGCGGTCGCCCTTCTCGTCGCCGTCGGGGTGATCCGCGCCGACAACCTGTCGCTCGTCGTGATCGTGGTCGTCATCGCCGCGACGATCGCCTACTTCGCGGTCATCCTCGCCAGCGCCCGCATCACCCGGGCCGAGCGCTCACGGGTCGTCGGCTTCGTTCCGCTGTTCATCGCGAGCGTCGCGTTCTGGTCGCTGTACCAGCAGCAGTTCACCGTGATCCCGATCTACGCCGAGAAGCGGCTCGACCTGAACCTCCTCGGCTGGCAGATGCCGCCGGACTGGGTGCAGTCGATCAACCCCGTCTTCATCATCATCCTGTCGGGCGTCTTCGCTGCCCTGTGGACGCGTCTCGGCAGCCGGCAGCCCTCCACCCCGGTGAAGTTCGCCGCGGGTGTCGCCATCATGGGCGTCGCCTTCCTGCTGTTCCTCCCGTTCGCCGGCGGCGGTGCGATGTCGACGCCGCTGCTGGCGATCGTCGGCATCCTGTTCGTCTTCACCGTCGCCGAGCTGCTGCTCTCGCCGGTCGGCCTGTCGGCGGCCACCAAGCTCGCTCCCGCCGTCTTCCAGACGCAGATGGTCGCGCTGTTCTTCCTCTCGGTCTCGCTCGGCACGGCCATCTCGGGATGGCTCGCGCAGTTCTACGACCCGGAGAACGAAGTGGGCTACTTCTCGATCCTCGGCGCGATCGCCATCGCGCTCGGCATCGCCCTGGCCCTCGCCCGGCGCCCGGTGCTCGCCCTCATGCGCGACGTGCGCTGACCACGAGCGCAACCCCTCGATCCCCGACGCGGGAGCGGGAGAGGATGGTGGCATGTCGTCCTCCATCGAACGCCGCACGAACCGGACCGCCTGGGCCGCCTTCTGGACCGCCCTGCTGGGCCTCGCCCTCATGCCCATCCCCCTCTTCATCGGACTGATCCTCGGCGGCGGCCTGTCGCTCGTGGCGGCGGTGCTCATCGTGATCGGGCTGCTGAAAGGCCTCGCTCGCAGCGGCAAAGGCATCGGCCCCGTCGTGTTCGCCGCGATCTTCGTGCTGCTGACCTGGGGCGGCATCTCCATCGGCGGCGGCACGATCTGGTGACCTGATGCTGGCCGTCACGGGCTGAAACGGATGCGGCCGGCCGCCGCACCCGGCAATAGAGTCGCGACAGTCCCCGACGAGAGAGCCACGCCATGACCGAGATCCAGACCACGACCGCCGGCAGCCTCCCCCGCACGCCGGCTCTCATCGCGGCGAACGGTGCGCGCACCTTCGCCGACGACGGCTTCACGCTCGAGTCCTCGGCGGAGGTCGGCGAACTCACCGCGCGCGCGGTCGCCGACGTCGTCGAGCGGCAGCGCGACGCCGGCATCACGCAGGTCGGCGACGGCGAGTTCGGCAAGGCGATGTCGAACGCCGTCGACTACGGCGCGTGGTGGTCGTACTCCTTCCAGCGCGCGGCCGGCTTGTCGCTGACGGACGTCAACGCGTTCAACGAACCCGCAGTGCACTCCGAACCCGGCCGCATCCGCCTGACGTCCTTCCTCGGTCGCCGCGATCGGCAGCTCTTCCCCGCGGTCTACGCCGAGGCCGTCGAGGTCGGCGCCGGCGCCACCGCCTTCCCGACCACGACGGGACCGTTGTCGTACCGCGGACACGACGCCGTGGCATCCGACATCGCGCATCTCACGGCGACGCTCCGGCCGGGCGAGCAGGGCTTCCTCACCGCGATTGCCCCCGGGTCGGCCTCGCGCGTGCGGAACGACTTCTACGCGAGCGACGAGGAGCACCTCTTCGCCTGGGCCGACGTGCTTCGCGAGGAGTACCGCGCCATCACCGACGCAGGGCTCATCGTGCAGCTCGACGATCCCTCGCTCGCCGAGAACTTCGACCAGATCGATCCGGAGCCCTCGATCGCCGACTACCAGGCCTTCACCCGCCTGCGGATCGAGGCGCTCAACCACGCGATCGCCGGTCTGCCGAGAGAGCTCGTGCGCCTGCACCTGTGCTGGGGGTCGTGGCACGGGCCCCACACGACCGACGTCGCGCTCGCCGACATCCTGCCGGTCGTCCTCGAGGCGAACGTCGGATCGATCTCGTTCGAGGCGGGCAACGTCCGGCACGAGCACGAGTCCGGGGTGTGGGCGGAGGCGTCGGTGCCCGACGACCTCGTGCTCGTGCCCGGCGTCGTCAGCCACGCGACCAACGTCGTCGAGCATCCCGAGCTCGTGGCCCAGCGCATCGAGAGGTTCGCGCGCATCGTCGGCGTCGACCGCGTCATCGCCTCGACCGACTGCGGCCTCGGGGGCCGCATCCATCCCGATCTCGCCTGGGCGAAGCTCGCCTCGCTCGGCCAGGGCGCCCGCATCGCCGCCGGCCGCGCCTGAGCCCGACACGGCGGGCCGCCCCGGGCCGCCCCGGCGGCCGGCCCCGCGCCGCGATGCAAGGGATCCGGGCCGACACCCCGCCGTAAGGACCCCACGGACGGCATGCCTCCCACGAAGCCTTGCATCCGTGCCCGCGGGCGCAGCGGCGAGTCGACTACCGTGGAGGGTCGCAGCACCGCTCGAGAGGAAGCCATGACCGACACGAACACCCGCATCTTCGAGCCCGAGGGTCGCGCGATCCCGTACATCGAGGATGCCGGCAGCGAGCCGGTGCTGGTCCTGATCCCCGGATTCAGCAACATCGCCGCACTCGGAACCCTCGCGCACGTGCTCGCCGAGGAGGACTTCCGGCTGCTGCGCGTGGGCTACCGCACGGGGCGCACCGAGGGTGCGACCCTCGCCGATCTCGCGCAGGACGTCGTCGACGTCATGGACCACGTCGGCCTCGGCGACGCCTGGATCGGCGGCCACGCCTTCGGCGGCGTCGTCGCGCGCACGATCTCGACCCTGCACACCGACCGCGTCGACGGCGTGCTGCTGCTCGGCGCCGAGGGGCCGGAGCCCCGCACGGATCTCGAACCGCTGCAGGCGGCGGTCGCGGCATCCGCTTCGGCCGAGCAGTGGCAGGCGATCGCGCCGACGGTGCCCGTCATGCTCATCCAGGGCAGCGAGGACGACGTCACCCCGCCGGCCAACGGCGAGCGGCTCCGCGATGCCCACCCGCACCTCGTCAGCCTCGTCACCCTCGACGGCGGCGGGCACCTCTTCCCCGCCACGCACGCCGGCGAGGCCGCCTTCATCATCGAGGACTACCTCGACGTCGACTGAGGCCCCGGAGCAAGGCGCCGTGCTCGCGCGAGCGCCGCGACAGGGCAGAATCGGAGGATGACCGTCTCCGCGCTGCATCCCGCCCACGCCTGCCTCATCGTGTTCGGGCAGGACAAGCCGGGCATCATCGCGGCGATCTCGGCGATGGTCACCCGGGTCGGCGGCAACATCGTCGCGTTCGACCAGTACTCCGACGACCCCACCGGCGGCGCGTACTTCTGTCGCGTGGTCTTCCACCGGCCGAACTTCACCGTCGACCGGCCGGCTATCGAGGCCGAGATCGCCGAGACGCTCACGGGCTTCGACCTGCAGTGGTCGCTCACCGATCAGTCGGTGCCCAAGCGCATGGCGATCCTGTCGTCGAAGCAGGACCACTGCCTGCTCGACCTGCTGTGGCGGCACCGACGCGGCGACCTGCCCGTCACGGTGCCGATGGTCGTGTCGAACCACACCACCTCGGCCGAGGACGTCCGCTCGTTCAACGTCCCGTTCTTCCACGTCCCCTCCACCCCCGGACCCGACAAGTCGGCGTCGGAGGCCGAGATCCTCAAGCTCCTCGTCGGCAACGTCGACTTCGTCGTGCTCGCGCGCTACATGCAGATCCTGTCGTCGGACTTCCTCGAGAAGCTCGGCGTGCCGGTCATCAACATCCACCACTCCTTCCTGCCCGCGTTCATCGGCGCCGAGCCCTACAAGAAGGCCAAGGAGCGCGGCGTCAAGCTCATCGGAGCGACGAGCCACTACGTCACGACCGACCTCGACGAGGGGCCGATCATCGAGCAGGACACGATCCGCGTCACCCATGCCGACACCGCCGCCGAGCTCGCGCGACGCGGTGCCGACGTCGAGCGCCAGGTGCTCTCGCGCGCCGTGCTGTGGCACGCGCAGGACCGGGTCATCCGCCACGGCAACCACACGATCGTCTTCTGACGCGCGCGGCGTCGTCCGTCACGGCACGCCCGACGTCAGAACACGTACTCCATGAGGTCGAGGCCGAAGGCGCGGAAGGCCTCGTGCGCCCGCAGCCGGTCGGCGATCGCGACGTCGTCGAACGCGACGATGAGCGCGTACGCGACACCGGCGCGCGGCCCGGCGAGCACACCCGCATCCACCCGGATGCCGTCGGCGCGCCCGGTCTTGTTGACGAACAGCAGCCCATGGGGGTCGTCGTCGTGCGCGAACGGATCGAGGCCGGTCGCGGCACCCACGAGCGCGAGGTCGTGGTTGAGGCTCAGCCACTCCGACACCTGGGCGCTCACCCGGGGTGAGACGACGGCGGTGTTCACGAGCGCCGCGAAGACCGCTGCGAGCTCGCGCGCGGTGCCCAGCGCGTAGTGCGGCGCGTCGTCGGGGCCGCGCTCGTCGCGGAACCGGTCGAGGAGCGCCGACCTCGGGAAGCCGAGGCTCCCGAGCCGCGCCCGCACGGCGTCGAGTCCGACGCGGTCGAGGAGCGCGTTCGCGGCCCGCGCGTCGCCGGTCGCCGCAGCGAGAACGGCGAGGTCGCCGAGCGGCAGCGCGGGGGCGGCGAGATGGCGCCAGAGGCCGGCGATGCCGACCTCGTCGCCGGCCGAGCGGTCGACGATCTCGAGCGGGTCGAGCGACCCGGCCTCGAACCGCGCCGCCACCTCGATCAGGAGGGGGACGATCCCGAGACCCGCGACGGGGAGGGTCACGAAGTCGTCGCCGACGAGGACCGGGGTGCCGCGATCGAGGTCGCTCACGCGCACCGATACCCGCGCCCCGGCCGAGGCGAGGGCGTCGAGGGTCTTCTCGGTCGCCGCGAAGCCCCGACGCACCGGAGCGCTGCGGCGCCGCGGATGCGACGCCGCACGCTGCTCGGAGCGCGAGCGAGCGGCCTCGGGAGTGCGCTCGGAGCCGTCCACCGTCATCTCCCTCGCTTCTCGCACATCACTCGCCGGTCTCCGATCCTCGCCGGACGGGTCACCAGATGGTGACGCGGCGCTCCGGCTCGAGCCACAGCTCATCGGCATCCGAGACGTCGAACGCGTCGTAGAAGGCGTCGATGTTGCGCACGATCTGGTTGCAGCGGAACTCGTTGGGCGAGTGCGGGTCGATCGTGAGCAGCCGGATCGTCTCGGCGTCGCGTCCCTTCTGCTGCCAGATCTGTCCCCAGCTGAGCAGCAGGCGCTGGATGCCGGTGAACCCGTCGATCACGGGGCCGTCGGGCGCCTCGGCGAGCTCCTCGGCCGGCAGGGTCGCCGCGAGGTGCAGACGGTACGCCTTGATCGCGATGCCGAGCCCACCGAGGTCGCCGATGTTCTCGCCGATCGTGAGCGCACCGTTGACGGTGTGCTCGGCGGCGAGCCCCTGCGGGACGAGGGCGTTGTACTGCTCGATGAGCGCGCCGGTGCGGTCCTGGAACGCGGCGCGGTCCTCGTCGGTCCACCAGTCGTTGAGGGCGCCGGTGCCGTCGAAGGCGCTTCCCTGATCGTCGAAGCCGTGGCCGATCTCGTGGCCGATGACCGCGCCGATGCCGCCGTAGTTCGCCGCGGCATCCCGATCGGACTCGAAGAACGGGAACTGCAGGATCGCCGCGGGGAAGACGATCTCGTTCATCAGCGGGTTGTAGTACGCGTTGACCGTCTGCGGCGTCATGAACCACTCGTCGCGGTCGATCGGGCGACCCAGCTTGCCGAGCTGACGCTCGTACTCCCACTCCGTCGAGCGCAGCACGTTGCCGAGCAGGTCGGTCGGGTCGATCTCGAGCGCCGAGTAGTCCTTCCACCGCACCGGGTAGCCGATCTTCGGCGTGAAGGCCGCGAGCTTCTCGAGCGCGCGCCCCCGCGTCTCCGGCGTCATCCACTCGAGCTGCTCGATCGACCGTCGGTAGGCCTCGATGAGGTTCGCGACGAGCTCGTCCATCTCGGCCTTCGCCTGCGGCGGGAAGTGGCGCTCGACGTAGATGCGGCCGACCGCTTCGCCGAGGGCCGCCTCGACGATGCTCACGCCGCGCTTCCAGCGCTCGCGGTTGACCGGCACGCCGCTGAGCTGCGTGCCGTAGAAGGCGAAGTTCTCGGCCACGAAGGGGTCGGGCAGGAACGGCGCCGACGACCGCACGACCTGCAGTCGCAGCCACGACTTCCACTCCTCGAGGCGCGCGGGCACCAGGAGGGATCCGAGGCCGCTGAGGAAGCTCGGCTGATTGACGTTGATCTCGGCGAAGCCGTCGGTGTGGCGCGGGGCGAGTCCGTCGCGCCACGGCTCGAGATCGATCCCGGTGAGTTCCTGGACCGCGCTCCAGGGCATGAGGTTGTAGGTCGCGACGGCATCGCGGTTCTTCACGTTGTCCCAGTGATGGGATGCGAGCTCGGTCTCGAGCGCGAGGATCCGCTCGGCGTGCTCCTCGCCGTCGGCGACGCCGGCGAGCTCGAGGATGCGCTGGGCGTACCCGCGGAAGGCGGTGCGGGTCTCGGCGAAGCTCTCGAGGCGGTAGTAGCTCTCGTCCGGCAGCGACAGCCCGCCCTGGACGAAGAAGAAGACGTAGCGCCGGGGGTCGCCGGGGTCGGGCTCGATGTAGGTGCCGATCATCCCGCCGATGCCCTCGCGCTCGAGCTCGCCGACCGTGCGCAGGAGCGCGGGGATCGAGTCGATCGCATCGACGCGGGCGAGCTGGGGCTGCAGCGGCGCCGCGCCGAGGGCGTCGATGCGGCCGGTGTCCATGAAGCTCGCGAACATGTCGCCGACCTTGCGCTCCACCGTGCCCGGCTCGGCGGCGGCGGCGTCGTCGATGATCGCGCGGACGTCCTTCTCGGCCTGCTCGGCGATGAGGTGGAACGAGCCCCAGCGGGCCTTGTCGTCGGGGATCTCGGTGCGCTCGAGCCAGCTGCCGTTGACGTACCGGAAGAGGTCGTCCTGGGGGCGGATGTCGGTGCTGAGCTCGTCGACGGCGATGCCGGAACGGGAGGCGGGATCGGTCATGGCACCCATGCTAGGCCGCGACGCCGACGCTACCTGAGGAGCGCGTTCAGCGTTCCGTGGTGGTACACCCCTCGGCTACCGGCAGACCGGCGAAGCGGTCCCGCGTCCAGTCGAACAGCTCGTCGATGAGGGGCGAGGGCCGCTCGACCACGCCGGCGTGCTCGAACCCGTCGTAGATGCGGAAGTCGACGTCCTGCCCCGCTGCGCACATCCGGTCGACGAAGGCCGCCTGCGAGGCGACCGGGATCACGCTGTCCGCGCCGCCGTGGGCGAGCAGGAGCGGCGCGGTCGATCGCAGCGGCGCCGTGTTCTCGCGCAGGCGTGCTCCCAGATCACCGGATGCCGGGGACCGCGAGAAGAGGGCGGGGTCGCGGCTCATGCCGAGCGCCGCCGCGACGGAGAGGACGATCGTGGGGTCGGAGAGGCATCGCTCCGACATCTGCCGCAGCGCCGTCTCGGCACCCGGTCTGACGTAGTCGCGGTAGTCGATCTCGGGGTAGATCTCCGAGAACGACCGGAACGCGTAGGACGCGAAGATGCTGCCGCCGGTCACGCTCGAGATGCCCTGCACGAGGGCCGCCGGGTCGCTCGCCGGGGCGAGGGCCGCGACGCCCTGCACCCAGACGTCGGGTGAGTACTCTCTGGCGAGCGACCCCGACCACAGCGCCGCGGCGCCGCCCTGCGAGTGGCCCCACACGACGGTGCGCGCACCGAGGTCGGCTTCCTCCAGCTCGCGCGCGGCGCGGACGGCGTCGAGGGAGGCGTAAGCGCTCGGCGGACCGACGAGGTACGGATGCGGCCCCTCGGTGCCGAGCCCGATGTAGTCGGTGCCGACGACCGCCCACCCCTCTTTTATCGCGCGCGGGAGCATGTAGAACGCGCCGGCCCAGAGGCCGCGCGGCTGCAACGAGGGCGCGCAGTGCTCGGCGAAACCGGTCGTCCCGTGGCTCCAGTCGATCACCGGCCAGCGGCCGTCGCCCTCGCGCGGCACGGCGACGATCGCGCTCGCGACCCGCACCCGGCCGTCGACCCCGGTCGTCGTGTAGAGGATGCGCCACCCCTCGGCACTCGCGGGGATGCCGCCCGTGAACGGCTCGGCGCGCACCAGCCGGCCGGGCTCGTCGGGCAGATCGCGGGGGGCGGCGTAGAAGTCGTCGACGACCGTCGACCCTTCGCGCAGCGGCGTGGTGACGATCGTCGTCGAGACGGCGAGCGCCACGGAGGCGACGGCGATGACCGTGCGCCCCCACCGGCGACGCGGGGCCCCGTCGGTTTCCGCGCCGCCGGCACGCTCGTCGCGCCGGCGGCGCAGGCGCGTCCACAGGTCGACCACGCCGCTCATGATGAGCCGCGCGCCGAACACGACCGCGACGACCAGCAGCGTGATGTCGGGCCAGAAGAGGGCGAGCGCGCCGAAGATGACGCCCGAGACGCCGAAGGCGCCGTCGGCGATGCGCGCATCGAGCGTGCGTCCGCGCCCGAAGACCGAGAGGACCCCGAGGATGCCGCCGAGCAGCAGCAGGACGCCGACCACGACGGCGACGACGCGGACGGTGAGGCCGGGCGCGAGCAGCACGATCGCCCCGCCCAGGAGCCACGCGGCGCCCGTGACCGTCCGCCAGCGCGGGCGCTCGCCCTCGCCGTCGCGACCGGTGAGCTCGAGCAGGCCCGTCAGAGCCATGCCGCCGCCCAGGAGCCACGCGAGCACGTCGAGGGCGGTCGTCGGGCGGATGACGATGACGACGCCGAGGACGACGGCGACGACCGCCACGGCGATGCGCACCCCTTCGGGCAGGCGGGCGTAGAGGCGCCCGATCGCCAGGCGCTGCAGCAGCCGCATCCGATTCCTCCCCGACGCGGCGAAGTCGCACACGTCCCGAGCGATCAACCGTAGCGAAGCGGCCCGGGTGCGCCGGGTCGCTCGACAGCGCACGCAGGACGTGCAAGACGCGGACGCCGAGGACGGGCCCCTAGGCTCGGAGCATGGCCCGCGCCCGCACCCTCAACCGCGAGATCCTCCGGTTGGCGGTTCCGGCCCTCGGCGCCCTCATCGCCGAGCCGATGTTCCTCATCGTCGACGCGGCGCTCATCGGTCACCTCGGGGTCGTCCCGCTCGCCGCGCTCGGCATCGCCGGAGCCGTGCTGCAGACGATCGTCGGCCTCATGGTGTTCCTCGCCTACGCGACGACCCCCGCCGTCGCACGGCGGTTCGGAGCGGGCGACTCCACGAGCGCCGTCAGCGCGGGCATCGACGGACTCTGGCTGGCCCTGGGCCTCGGAGCGGTGCTCGCCGTCGTCGGCTCGGCCGCGACGCCCCTGCTGGTGGGGATGTTCGGCCCCTCCGACGCTGTGGCCGCCGACGCCGAGACGTACCTGCGCCTCTCGATGTGGGGGCTGCCGGCGATGCTCATCGTGTTCGCCGCGACCGGGCTCCTCCGCGGGATGCAGGACACCGTCACGCCGCTCTGGATCGCCGGGCTCGGCTTCGGCGCGAACACCGTGCTCAACGTGCTCTTCATCTACGGCTTCGGGTGGGGCATCGCGGGCTCGGCCCTCGGCACGATCGTGGCCCAGTGGGGCATGGTCGGCGCGTACGCGGTCGTCGTCGGCCGCCTCGCGCGGCGGCACGCGGCATCCCTGCGTCCTCGCGCCGACGGCATGCGCGGCTCGGCGCGCCTCGGCGGCTGGCTCTTCCTGCGCACGGTGTCGCTGCGGGTGGCGCTCCTGTCGACGGTCGCCGTCGCGACGGGGCTCGGCACCGACGAGCTCGCCGGCTGGCAGGTGGCGTTCACCATCTTCTCGGCCGCCGCCTTCGCACTCGACGCACTCGCGATCGCCGCCCAGGCGCTCATCGGACGCGGCCTCGGCGCGGGCGACGAGGCCTTCGTGCAGCGGGTGCTGCGGCGCACCGTCGCGTGGGGCGCCTGGTTCGGCGTCGTCGTCGGCGCGGCGATCGCGGCGCTCTCGGGTGCGATCGGACTGCTGTTCACCGGCGAGCCCGCGGTCGCCGCGCTCGTGCAGCCGGCCCTGCTCGTGCTCGCGGTCGCGCAGCCGATCTGCGGCGTCGTCTTCGTGCTGGACGGCGTGCTGATGGGAGCGGGCGACGCCCGCTACCTCGCGATCGTCGGCGGGCTGAACCTCGTGCCGTTCGTCCCGGCGCTCGTCGTGGTGGCGGCTCTGCAGCCCGCCGGCGCGGGCGGGCTCGCCCTGCTCGCGACGGCCTTCTTCGGCGTCTACATGCTCGCCCGCCTGCTCACCCTCGGCTGGCGGGTGCGGCGCGGCGACTGGCTGCGCATCGCGGTCTGAGCGGTCTCGGGGTCCGAGCGGTCACGCCCAGCGGCGGCACCACTCGTACATCACGACGGCGCCCGCGGCCGACGCGTTGATCGAGCGTGTCGAGCCGTACTGGGTGATCTCGACGACGACGGATGCCGCGGCCACCGCCTCCGGCGAGAGCCCCGGCCCTTCCTGTCCGAACAGCAGCACGCAGCGCTCGGGCAGATCGGCCCGGTCGACGGGGACCGACCCGTCGACGTTGTCGACCGCGACGACCGGGATGCCGGCATCCGCCGCCCACGCGGCGAAGGAGGCGACGTCCTCGTGGTGGCGGACGTGCTGGTAGCGGTCGGTGACCATCGCGCCGCGCCGGTTCCACCGCCGGCGCCCGATGATGTGCACCTCGGCTGCGCCGAACGCGTTGGCGCTGCGCACGATGGAGCCGATGTTCATGTCGTGCTGCCAGTTCTCGATGGCGACGTGGAAGGGATGCCGGTGCTCGTCGAGGTCGGCGACGATCGCCTCGAGCCGCCAGTAGCGGTATCCGTCGACGACGTTGCGCCGATCGCCCTCGGCGAGCAGCTCGGGGTCGAATCGCGGATCGTCCGGCCAGGCGTCCGCGCCGCCCGGCCACGGTCCCACCCCGACCGGCAGTTGAGGCTCGGGCTCGCCCGCCGGGTCGGTTGCATCCACCGACCCAGGCTATCCGGAGCCGGATGCACGGCCGGGCGCCGAATGCACGGCATCCAGACGTCCGCGTGCCGTGCACTCGACGGGATGCCGTCCACTCGGCCGCCGGCGGGGGCTGGATATCCTGGGGTGTGCCCTCCCCCGCCGTCGACGACTACCTCAAGGCGATCTACCACCACACCGAGTGGCAGACCGCGCCGATCACCCCGTCGCAGCTGGCCGCGAACCTCGGGCTCGCGCCCTCGACGGTCACCGAGATGGTGCGCAAGCTCGCCGCCCAGGACCTCGTCTCGCATCGGCCGTACGGTCCCGTCACCCTCACCGGGACGGGGCGGCTGCGCGCGGCATCCGTCATCCGGCGGCACCGGCTCATCGAGACCTGGCTCGTCCGCGAGTTCGGCTACGCGTGGCACGAGGTGCACGACGAGGCCGAGGTGCTCGAGCACACGATCAGCGACCGCCTCCTCGCCGGCATCTCGGCGCGCCTGGGCGATCCCCGGTTCGATCCGCACGGCGATGCGATCCCGGATGCCGCGGGCGAGGTCCATCGCGAGCCGTTCGTGCTGCTGGCGGACGCCCCGGTCGGCCACCTCGGACGCATCCTGCGGGTGAGTGACCGCGACCCGGCCCTGCTGCGGGCGCTCGAGGAAGCGGGCCTCGACGTCGGCCACAGCGTCACGGTCACCGGCCGAGGCGCCGTGGCGATCGACGCGGCCGAGCCGGTCGCCCTGCCGGACGGCGCCGTCAGCGCCGTCTGGATCACGGCCTGACCTCCGGTCGCGCCCGCCCCCGGCACCCCGCCCGGGGCGCCCTCAGCCCTTCGCGCGGGTCCGGCTCGCTTTGAGGTACGGCCACGGCGCCCGGGTCGCCTGCTCGCAATGCGTCCAGACGCGCTCCGCGACGTCGGCATCGCGGGTGATGGCGGCGGGGGTCGCGCGCACCGGCGCGCCCCGCAGCACGCCGGACGGTCCGTAGAACTCGCCGCCCACGGCATCCGGATCCACGAGGGCGCGCACGAGCGGCCAGGCGCCCTGTTCCTTCGACTGCGTGACCGCTGCCTGCAGGCCGTCGGCGAACCGCGTGCGGCGCGACGGTTCGTTGATTCCGGCGATGCCGCGGGTGCGCCCGCTCGTCGAGTAACCGGGATGCGCGACGAGGCTGTCGACGGGAACGCCGCCCCCGGCGAGGCGGCGGTCGGCCTCGAGCCCCAGCGCCGTCGTGGCCACCTTCGACTGCACGTAGGCGCGCCACGGCGAGTACTCGCGCTCGAGCTCGATGTCGGCGGGGTCGTACTTCCAGATCGAGGTCGACACCGATCCGAGCCACACCATGCGGCCGCGGCCGGCCGCGAGGGCGATGAGCAGCTCGCCCGCGAGGGCGAAGTGACCGAGCACGTTGGTCGCGAAGACCAGCTCGTGACCGTCGTAGGTGGTCTTGCGGCGGCGCGGCGGGTGCACGACGCCGGCGTTCAGCAGCAGCCCGTGCAGCGGCTTGCGGCCGCGCGCGGTGGCGGCGGCCGCGCGCACCGAGCCGAGGTTGCTGGTGTCGAGCAGCAGCGTCTCGACCGATCCGACGCCCTCGGGCAGGGCCCGCAGCACCGAGGCGCGGGCGGTCGCGAGACGCTGCGGGCTGCGGCCGGTCATGATGACGTGCGCGCCCGCCGAGGCGAGCTGCAGCGACGAGAAGTAGCCGAGGCCCGCGTTCGATCCGGTTACCAGGTAACGCTTGCCCGACAGATCGGGAAGCTTCCGGGGGTCCCAGTCGTCGCGCGCCACGAGTGAAGACTACGTCGCGGAGCGCCGCACTAGGCTGGGGCCATGCGGACACGCGCCGATATCGAGTGCTGGCTCACCGACATGGACGGCGTTCTCGTCCACGAGAACCACCCCATCCCGGGAGCGGCCGAGCTGCTCGCGCAGTGGCGCGAGACCGGCACGCCGTTCCTCGTGCTCACGAACAACCCGTTCTTCACCCCGCGCGACCTCAGCGCGCGGCTCGCCCGCTCCGGCCTCGAGGTGCCCGAGGAACGCATCTGGACCTCGGCGCTCGCCACCGCGGACTTCCTGCGCTCGCAGCATCCCGGCGGCTCGGCGTTCGTGATCGGCGAGGCGGGCCTGACGACGGCCCTCCACGAGGCCGGATACATCATGACCGAGACCGACCCCGACTACGTCGTCGTCGGCGAGACCCGCAACTACTCGTTCGACGCCATCACGAAGGCCATCCGCTTCATCAACGCGGGCGCGCGATTCATCATCACGAACCCGGATGCCACCGGGCCGACGCCCGAGGGCGTGGTCCCGGCGACCGGCTCGTTCGCCGCACTCATCTCGCACGCGACCGGCAAGGCGCCCTACGTCGTCGGCAAGCCGAACCCGATGATGTTCCGCTCGGCGATGAACCGCATCGGCGCGCACTCCGAGAACACCGGGATGATCGGCGACCGGATGGACACCGACGTCGTCGCGGGCATCGAGGCGGGCCTGCACACCGTGCTCGTGCGCACCGGCATCGCCGACGACGCCGAGATCGAGCGCTATCCGTTCCGACCCGACGAGATCCTCGACTCGGTGGCCGACCTCCTCAGCGCCGAGCCGTACGAGGTCGAGGAATCCGACCTCCTCTGACGCGATCGGCGGTCACCGGCATCCCATGAACGACATCGAGCAGAACCTGCTGCTGATCAGCGCGGCCCTCATGCTGACGACGACGCTCGTGATCGTCGTCGTCCAGCTCGTGCGCCGCCGCGGGAAGGACGACTGATGGCGGTGGTCCTCGCCCTCACGGGCCTCATCGTGCTGCTCATCGCGCTGGTCATCTTCGTGCGCAATCAGCGGATCGGCGACGACGGCACCAACCGTGGCTCGACCCGGCGCGGTCTCATCCTGCTGACGTTCCTCGGCCTGGTGCTCGCGCTCGCCTCGCAGCTGCCGGTGTTCCAGGGCTGAGTCGCCCCGGAGCACCGACAGCCGTCGCGCGGATCAGACCGCCGCGCGCACCTCGTCGAGCGTCGGGTAGTCGGTGTAGCCCTCGGCGGTCGAGCCGTAGAAGAGCTCGGGCCGGGGCGCGTTGAGCTCGGCATCCTGCTGCCAGCGCGAGACGAGGTCGGGGTTGGCGATGACCGGGCGGCCGACAGCGACGGCCTCGGCCCATCCCTCGTCGACGAGGCGCTCGGCCTCGTCGCGCGTGGTCGGCGATCCGAAGCCGGAGTTCAGCACGAGCGGCGCGCCGACGGTGCGGCGGATGTGCTGCACGAGGTCGCCCGTCGGGGTGGCGCTCAGCACGTCGACGAAGGCGAGACCGAGCGGGGCGAGACCCTCGGCGAGCGCGGTGTAGGTGGCGCGGGCATCCGCATCGTCCTCTTCGAGCACCCCCTGGATGTTGTGCTGGGGCGAGAGTCGGATGCCGGTGCGGTCCGCCCCGATCGCGTCCGCGACCGCGCGCGTGACCTCGACGGCGAAGCGTGCGCGGTTCTCGGGCGACCCGCCGTACGCGTCTTCGCGGACGTTGGAGACCGGTGAGAGGAACTCGTGCACGAGGTAGCCGTTGGCGCCGTGCACCTCGACCCCGTCGAGACCGGCGGCCACAGCTGCACGGGCCTGCTGCACGAACTGCTCGATGACCGTCGGGATCTCGTCCTCGGTGAGGGCGTGCGCGACGGGCATGTCGGCCTTGCCCTTCGGGGTGCGCGTCTGGCCGGGCGCGGCGAGCGCGCTCGGCGCGACGACACGATCGGCGCCGGTGATGTCGGGGTGCGAGACGCGGCCGCCGTGCATGAGCTGCATGACGATGGTGCCGCCAGCGGCATGCACCGCATCGGCGATCCGTCGCCAGCCCGCGATCTGCTCGTCGGTGACCAGGCCCGGCTGACCCGGGTACGACTTGCCCTCGGCGACGGGCCACGTGCCCTCGGTGACGATGAGCCCCTGGCCCGCGCGCTGCCGGTAGTACTCGACCATGATGTCGGTCGGGACGCCGTCCTCGGTCGCACGGGTGCGGGTCAGCGGCGCCATCACGACGCGGTTCGAGAGGTTCAGGGCGCCGAAGCGGGTGGGCTCGTACAGACTCATGACGAGGGGCAACCGCCGCGACCCCGTCGGCTATTCCGAGCTGCGCGCTCGGGCGCCACGGCTACTGGGGCTGCAGCCCCAGGTCGTCGAGGTCGATCGCGGCGAGCCACTGCAGTCCCGCGGCCTCGACGGCGGCCTGCGCGCCGGTCTTGCGATCGACGATGACGGCGACGGCGACGGGCTCCGCACCCTCGCGACGGAGCGCCTCGACGGCCTTCAGCGCCGACTGCCCGGTGGTCGAGGTGTCTTCGACCACGACGACGCGCTTGCCCGCGACATCCGCGCCCTCGATCTGCCGGCCGCGGCCGTGATCCTTCGGCTCCTTGCGCACGACGAACGCGTCGAGCGGCGTCCCGGCGCGCACCGACTCGTGCAGCACGGCGTTCGCGATCGGATCGGCGCCGAGGGTCAGCCCGCCCACGGCGACGACGTCGTCGATGCCGGCGACGAGGTCGAGCATGATGCGGCCGATCGCGGGAGCGGCGCGGTGATCGAGGGTGAGGCGGCGCATGTCGACGTAATAGGTCGCCTTCTTGCCGCTCGAGAGGGTGAAGTCGCCGTGGAACACCGCCTCGTCCTGGATCAGGCGGATGAGTGCCTGGCGGTCGGCTTCGAGTTCGGCGGTCGCGGCGACGGTCATACCGCCGATTCTACGAGCCGCGGGTTCTCGGATGCCGCGGCTGCCGCCGCTGCCGCCGCTGCCGCCGCCTGCCGCGCTCAGACCACCACGAGGTCGACGTGCCGCAGCTCGGCGCCGTCGATCGTGAGCGTCAGGAACGTCTTGTGCGGCTGCCGGCGCCGATCCGTGGGCGACCCGGGATTGAGAAGACGCAGACCGGCCGGTGTCGTGGTGTCCCAGGGGATGTGGCTGTGTCCGAACACGAGCACATCGGTGTCGGGGTACGCGGCATCCATCCGCTTCTCGCGTCCCGTCGAGGCGCCCGTCTCGTGCACCACCGCGAGCCGCACGTCCTCCACCCGTCGCCGAGCGACCTCGGGAAGCCGGGCGCGCAGATCGTCGCCGTCGTTGTTGCCGTAGACCCCGAGCACCTCGCCGTGCCGCTCCAGCTCGTCGAGGACGGATGCCGCGACCCAGTCGCCGGCGTGGACGATGAGGTCCGCGGCGTCGGCGGCCGCGAGCACCGCATCCGGCAGCGCGCGAGCGCGCCCGGGGATGTGCGTGTCGGCGATGAGCAGCAGGGTCGTGGCCATACCCGACGGTACCCGGCCGGCGCGCTCGACCGCGTACCAGAACGCCCGGAACCGCGATGCAAGGGATGCTGCGCGACGCGCCGCCGCGAAGCGCTGGGCCCGAACCGCGATGCAAGGGATGCTGCGCGACGCGCCGCCGCGAGGGCCCGGCGCGCGGCATGTCGACCACCATCCCTTGCATCGCGGCGCGGGCGAGCCGCACCGCACGACGGACCGGATCACCGATGGTCGAGACGACCGCGAGGACCGCGATGCAAGGGATGCTGCGCGACGCGCCGCCGCGAGGGCCCGGCGCGCGGCGTGGCGGCGATGATCCCTTGCATCGCGGCACGGGCGGGCAGCGGCACGGGCGGGCAGCGGCACGGGCGGGCAGCGGCGCGGGCGGGCAGCGGCACGGGCGGGCAGCGGCGCCGGCGGGCAGCGGCGCGGGCGGGCAGCGGCGCGGGCGGGCGCGGGCAATAGGCTGGACACCATGCGCCTGGCCACCTGGAACGTCAATTCGGTCCGAGCACGCGTCGACCGCATCGTCGGGTTCGCGGTGAACGAGGACATCGACGTGCTGGCCATGCAGGAGATCAAGTGCAAGCCCGAGCAGTTCCCGCTCGAGCAGTTCGAGGCGGCCGGCTACCACGTCGAGCTGCACGGCCTGAACCAGTGGAACGGCGTGGCGATCGCGAGCCGCGAGCCGATGACCGAGGTCGAGGTCGGATTCCCGGGCATGCCCGGCTTCCTCAAGGGCCACGAGGGTCCCGACGCCCCGCAGGAGGCCCGCGCCATCGCCGCGACGGTCGGCGGCGTGCGCGTGTGGAGCCTCTACGTCCCGAACGGCCGATCGCTCGACGATCCCCACTACGCCTACAAGCTGCACTGGCTCGAGGCGCTCGAGCGCTACACGCGCGACACGCTCCGCACCCGGCCGGATCTCGCACTCGCCCTCACCGGCGACTTCAACATCTGCCCGACCCCCGACGACGTCGGCGACCCGACGCTCGTCGAGGGCGTCACCACCCATGTGTCCCCGCCCGAGCGCGCGGCGTTCCAGGCGCTGCTCGATGCCGGACTCGCCGACACGGTGCGCCCGCTCGTGCCGACGGGGTTCACGTACTGGGACTACAAGCAGCTCCGGTTCCCCCGCAACGAGGGCCTGCGCATCGATTTCATCCTGGGCTCGGCGCCCTTCGCCGACGCCGTCGTCGGCGCCGCGATCCACCGCGATCAGCGCAAGGGGGAGGCGCCCAGCGACCACGTACCGGTCGTCGTGGACCTCGACCTCGACGGCACCGAGGACGACGACCGCCCGATGATCTTCTGACCAGCACCCCGCTCGACGCCGCTGCTCCCCCGCGCGGGGGATGCCGCGCGACCACCCGCCCCGTAGCGTTGTGGCCATGCCCGTGGTCTCCTCCGCCCCCGATGAGCGCCCGGCCGCGACACCCGAGCAGCTGCGCAACGACGTCTGGCTCGCGGCGGCCCTCCTCGTCAGCGCCATCCTCAGCACCTGGCTCGGTCAGGTCGCCGGCGTGTACGCCCTCGAGCCGCCCCATCTCGGCTGGGGGCTGCTCTACTCGGTCGCCCTGACCGCCCCGCTCGCGCTGCGTCGTCGCGCACCCGAGATCGCGCTCGTCGTCGTGGCGATCGTCTATTTCGTGGGGATGTCGGTGCACATCCCGGAGATGTACGTCGGCAGCATCGCCCTGTTCATCGCCATGTACTCCGTCGGCGCGTGGGTCACCGATCGACGCCGCGCGATGATCGTGCGCGTCGTCGTGATCGTGGGCATGTTCGTCTGGCTGCTCGCGTCGATGTTCCGCTCGGCGGCGACCGCCGGCGAGGAGACGGCCGCGGAGTTCTCGCTCTTCTCCCCCGCCGCGGCGCTGATGATGCTGCAGTTCCTCTTCAACGTCGTGTTCTTCGCGGGCGCGTTCGCCTTCGGCGAGCGCGCGTACGTCGGCGCGCTCAGTCGCGAGGCGCTCGAGCAGCGCACGCGCGAGCTCGAACGGGAGCGCGAACTCACCGCGGCGCAGGCCGTCGCGCTCGACCGCGTGCGCATCGCCCGCGAGCTGCACGACGTCGTGGCCCACCACGTCTCGGCGATGGGCGTGCAGGCGGGAGCCGCGCGCACCGTGCTCGAACGCGATCCCGAGAAGGCGCGCGGGGCTCTCGCCGTGGTGGAGCAGTCCGCGCGCGCCTCGCTCGTCGAGCTGCGCCAGCTCCTCGAGACGCTGCGCACCTCCGACACCGCATCGCCCGGCGGGTCGACCCTGCGGCTCGACGCGATCGGCGAGCTCGTGCGGTATTCGACCGAGAACGGGATGCCGACGACCCTCACCGTCGTCGGCGAGCCGATCGCGGCATCCGAGGTCGCGCAGGTCAACCTCTACCGCATCGCTCAGGAGGCGCTCACGAACGCGCGCCGGCACGGCGGGCCGGACGCGCGTGCGGACGTGCGGCTGCGGTTCGACGGCGACCAGGTCGAGCTGGAGATCGCCAACGACGGACGCGTGCGGTACGGCGGCACGCCGGGCCTCGGGCTCGTGGGCATGCGGGAGCGCGCGGCGGCGTCGGGTGGCTGGCTCGAGGCGGGACCCCGGCCGCGCGGCGGCTTCCTCGTGCGGGCGCGCGTGCCCGCGGGGGCGGGAGCGGCATCCGGCGGCGTATCCGCCACGACCGATCACGGCGTCCTCGCATGACCGCGCCGGCCGCGACCACGATCGTCCTCGTCGACGATCACACCGTCATGCGGGCGGGGTTCCGGATGATCCTCGAGGCCGGCGGCGACATCGACGTCGTCGGCGAGGCGGGCACGGGCGCGGAGGCGGTCGACCTCGTGTCGCGGCTGCGTCCGGACGTCGTCTTCATGGATGTGCAGATGCCCGGCATGGACGGCCTCGAGGCGACCCGCCGCATCATCGCGGATGCCGGCAACACCAGCGCCGTCGTGATCGTGACGACCTTCGACCGCGACGACTACCTGTTCCAGGCGCTCGAGGCAGGCGCGAGCGGATTCCTGCTCAAGAACGCCGGGCCCGAGGAGCTCACCGCCGCCGTGCGGGTCGCGGCCGCCGGGGATGCGCTGCTGGCGCCGGAGGTCACGCGTCGGGTGATCTCGCGGTTCGCCGGGGACGCCGCGCCGGGGCCCGAACCGACACCGCCGGCGCGGGTCGCGGGCAGCGACGTCGGCCTCACCGAGCGCGAGAGCGACGTGCTGCGCCTGCTCGCCACGGCGCTCAGCAACGCCGAGATCGCCCGCGAGCTGTTCATCGGCGAGGCGACCGTGAAGACGCACGTGTCGAACATCCTCATCAAGCTCGCCGTGCGCGATCGCGTCGCCGCCGTCGTCTTCGCGCACCGGCACGGCCTCGTCTGAGGCCGGCGCCGGAGACCGCGGCCGACGGCCGAGGTCCGGTCAGACCGGGTCGCCGATGGGCGAGAGGCGCGGCCGCTGCGGAGCGATGTGCACCGGCTCGTCGCGCGTGCGCCGGGGCATCGCGACGCGCCACAGCGCGTGGACGCTCCAGACGAACAGCGCCACCAGCAGCGCGTTCCGCGCGAGCAGCAGCGAGGCGGCGAACGGATCGGCGCGGACGAGCGGCATGTAGAAGATCGGGAAGACGAGGGTCGTCAAGAAGCTCGTGATCGCCATCCACAGGGCGGGCGTCCGCCAGCGGTCGGGATCGACGAGGATGCCGACCGCGACGATCGGCGCGAGCCACAGCATGTACTGCGGCGATCCGACCTTGTTGAACACGATGAGCGCCGTCGTCATCGCGAAGGCTCCCAGCACGATGAGCTGACTCTCGGCGATGTCGGTGCGGCGGGCGTCGCCGACCCAGGTCATGCGGGCCCGCAGCAGCAGCAGCGCGATCGCGACGAAGGCGATGATCATGAGCCAGCCGACGATCTCGCCCGCGGCCATGGCGCCGTGACCGATGACCTCGCGCGTGGCGAGTTCGTAGTTCTGGCGGATGCGGGCACCCGGCAGCTCCCAGATGGTCGCCCAGACCCAGGGGGTCGCGACCGGCGCCTCGAGCTGCGGGGCGCGCTGGCCCTGGATGGTCAGGAAGCTGAACAGGTTCGAGCCGCCGCCCGCGGCGACCACGGCGACCATGATGCCCACGCTCGCGGCGAGTCCGCCGAGGGTGACCCACCACCGCGTGCGGCTCACCGCAACGACGGCGGCGGCGATGGCGGCGGGCCAGACCTTGACCCAGGTCGCGCAGGCGATGAGGGCGCCGGCGACCACGGGACGACGCGCGATCCACACGAGGCCGGCGATCGCGAGGGGCGCCGCGATGCCCTCGAGACGGAGCATCGAGACGGGCGCGAGGAGCAGCACGCTGAGAAGCCAGTACCAGGCCGCCGGGTAGCCGGAGCGCCGCTGCAGCCGCGGACCGGCGAGCGCCGCCAGGGCCAGCCAGTTCGCCCCCGCGATCATGAGCAGCCAGAGCAGCTGATAGAGGTAGGGCCCCAGAGCGATCGGCAGCATGATCGGCACGAGGGCGCCGGCCGGATAGACCCAGTCGAAGTCGACGATCGGCCACGTGCCCTGGACGGCGTCCTGCGCCCACTGCCGGTACAGCGGCAGATCGCCCTCCGTTCCGCCGGTCACGATGAGCGGGAGAAGGGCGAGGATGTAGGCCGCGTGCAGGGCGACGAACCCGGTCGCGAGGCCCCGACGGGTGCGACCGAAGGCGGCGAGCCGCTCTCGCCTGGTCGCCGGGCGGGGGGATGCCGGGGTGGACGTCACGACGGCATCATAGGGCCGCGGCATGAGCGGGAAGTGAACGCGTCTCTCCGGATGCCGCGGACGTTCCCGTCACCTGCGGTGAGCCGCGCGTCCGGAATGGCCGGCGAGGGCGTCGGCGGCACCGACGAGCGCGAGGTGCGACAGCGCCTGCGGCGTGTTGCCCGCCTGCCGCTGCGCACCCGTGTCGTACTCCTCCGAGAGCAGCCCGACGTCGTTGACGAGCCGGCACAGCCGCTGCATCAGCGCCGCCGCATCCTCGTTCCGGCCGCTCGCCGCGTACTGCTGCACGAGCCAGAACGAGCATGCGAGGAACGGGTGCTCGTCGCCGCTGAGACCGTCGACGTTCCCGCCGGTGCGGTAGCGCAGCACGAGACCGTCGCGCAGAAGGGTCCGCTCGATGCGCTCCACGGTGGCGAGCATGCGCGGGTCGTCGGCCGCGCAGAATCCGACCTGCGGCAGCAGCAGCAGCGACGCGTCCGTCTCGTCGGTCGCCTCGTGCTGCGTGAAGTGGCCGCCCGCCGCGCTCACACCCTGCTCGTCGATCTGCGCCCGCACCCGGTCGCGCAGTGTCCGCCACCGCGCTGCGTCGCCGGTCATGGCCTGCTCCTCGACGGCACGCACGCCGCGGTCGAACGCCGCCCACACCATGACCCGCGAGTGCGTGAACAGGTGCAGGTCGCCGCGCATCTCCCAGATGCCGTGATCGGGACGATCCACCTCATCGGCCACCTGATCGAGCAGGGCGCGCTGAAGGGCCCACGAGTACGGCGTCTCGGCCACTCCCGCCAGCCGCGCGGCCTCGAGGGCCACGAGCACCTCGCCGATGACGTCGGCCTGGTACTGGTCGACGGCACCGTTGCCGATGCGGACGGGGGCCGATCCGGCGTACCCGGGCAGGTTCGGCAGCTCGCGCTCGGGCAGGTCGCGCTCGCCGCCGATGCCGTACATGATCTGCACGTCGGCCGGGTCGCCGGCGACGGCGCGCAACAGCCAGTCGCGCCAGCGCTCGGCGGCGTCGAGGTAGCCGTGCGCGATGTAGGCCTCGAGGGTGAGCGCGGCGTCGCGCAGCCACACGTAGCGGTAGTCCCAGTTGCGCGAGCCGCCGAAAGTCTCGGGCAGCGATGTCGTCGCCGCCGCGACGATCCCGCCGGTGTCGGCGTGGGTGAGGGCCCGCAGCACGAGCATCGATCGCTGCACGTGCGCGGCCCAGGGGCCGGAACGGTCGACCGGCTCCGCCCAGCGACGCCAGCGCTCCCGCGTGGACGCCAGGGCCGCGTCGACGTCGAAGGCCGCCGGCAGCGCTCCGAACGAGGGCTCCCAGCGCAGCACCGAATCGACGACGTCGCCGGCCGTCACGCGCCACTGCCCCTCGTGCATCGTGTCGGTGGCGCGCAGCCGCGGTCCGCGGTGGGTCACGGCGTCGGGCCCCGCGACGGCGAGCAGCACCGGCTCGTCGTCGTCGACGATCTGGCGCACCCACGGCACCGCCCGGGCGTAGTCGAAGCGCAGTCGCAGCTGCGTCCGCATCGCCACCGTGCCCGACACCCCGCGGACGCGCCGCACGACGGCCTCGACGCCGTCGTCGGTCGGCAGGAAGTCGTGCACCTCGACGACGCCCGCGGCGCTCTCCCACCGCGTGATCAGCACGAACGTGTCGCCGTCGTACCGGCGAGTCGCGACGGCATCGGGATCGACGGGCCGGAGGCTCCAGCATCCCGCCGTCTCGTCTCCCAGCAGCGCGGCGAAGATCGACGCGGAGTCGTAGCGCGGCAGGCAGAGCCAATCGATGCTCCCGGCGTCGGAGACGAGGGCCGCCGTGCGACAGCTGCTGAGCAGCGCGTAGCTCTCGATCGGGGCGGGCATCGTCGTCATTGTGCCCCCTCGCGGACCCGCACGACAAGCATCGGGCGATCACAGGCGCCGCGGGTGCGGCGCCCGTAGGGTGGCGCCCATGACCGCCGACACCACCCTCATCATCCTCGGCGCCTCGGGCGACCTCACCGCACGGCTGCTGCTGCCCGCTCTCGGGCAGCTCCTCGCACGCGAGCCCGAGCGCCGGGTGCGCCTGCACGGTGCCGGCGTCGACGACTGGAGCGACGACCGGTGGCGAGACCGCGTCCGCGAATCGTTCGCGACGACCGACTCGGCCGCCGCGTTCGAGGCCATCGCCGAGACCGCCTACTCGCGCGCCGACATCACCCGGCCCGAAGACCTGCAGGCGCTCCTCGACCGCGCCGAGGGGCGTCCGGCGCTCTACTTCGCCGTGCCGCCGGCTGTGGCGGCCGCCGCGTGCACGGCCCTGTCGTCGGTCAAGATCCCCGAGGGCACGATCCTCGCACTCGAGAAGCCGTTCGGCTCGGATGCCGCCACCGCCACCGAGCTGAACGAGACGCTCGCGCACCTCGTCCCCGAGGAGCAGGTGTTCCGCGTCGACCACTTCCTCGGCCGCTCGACGGTGCTGAACCTGTTGGGCGTTCGATTCGCCAACCGCCTCGTCGAGCCGGTGTGGTCGGCGGACGACATCGCGTCGATCGTCATCCAGTACGACGAGTCGCTCGGGCTCGAGGGCCGCGCCGGCTACTACGACCACGCAGGTGCGCTCATCGACATGATCCAGAGCCACCTGCTGCAGGTGATGGCGTTCGCGACGATGGAGCCGCCGGCATCCCTCGACGAACGCGACCTGCGCGCCGCGACAGCCGCGGTGCTGCGGGCCACGGCGATCTGGAACGACGACCCGGCGGCCTCGTCGCGGCGGGCCCGCTACACCGCCGGCGAGATCGAGGGCCGGCACTTCCCCTCCTACGTGGACGAGCCCGGCGTCGACCCGGCCCGCGACACCGAGACCCTCGCCGAGGTGACGGTCGAGGTGCGCAACGCCCGCTGGCAGGGTGTTCCGATCACGCTCCGCTCGGGCAAGGCACTGGGGCACGCGGACGCCGAGGTCATCGTCCGCTTCCATCCGGTGCGCCATCTGCCGCAGGGATTCCGCGGCGACCCCGACCCGACGATCCTGCGCTTCTCGCTCGGCCCCGACACCATGACGCTCGAGATGAACGTCAACAGCGGTGCCGACCCGTTCGAGCTCGAACGCGCCGATCTCGTCGCCGACCTCGGCGAGGGCGCCCTGAAGGCGTACGCCGAGGTGCTCTCGGGCATCCTCGACGGCGACGCGATGCTGTCGGTGCGCGGCGACGCGGCCGTCGAATGCTGGCGGATCGTGCAGCCGGTGCTCGACGCGTGGCGAGCCGGCGAGGTGCCGATGGACGAGTACCCGGCCGGCGTCTCCTCCCCCGAGGGGTGGCCGCAGCACTGAGCCCGCAGCACTGATGCCTCCCCCGCCGGACGGGGGCCGTCACGGGCCGGAATCCGCCGACCGGGGGATGTCTCGACCCCGGCCCGATCCCTAGCGTTGAGTCACCGGAGAACACCGGATGACGGACCGCTCAAGGAGACGGAATGCTCGAACTTCGCGGCATCACCAAGAACTACGGGACGCACCGCGTCCTCGACGACGTGGGCTTCACCGTCCCCGACGGTCGCCTGACGGGCTTCGTCGGCGGCAACGGCGCGGGCAAGACCACGACCATGCGCATCATGCTCGGCGTGCTCTCCCGAGACGCGGGCGAGGTGACCCTCGACGGCGCCGCGCTCACGGCATCCGACCGTCGACGCTTCGGGTACATGCCCGAGGAGCGCGGTCTGTACCCGAAGATGAAGGTGCTCGAGCAGATCGTCTACCTCGCGCGGCTGCACGGCTTCTCGAAGACGGATGCCACGACCCGCGCCCGCGCCCTCCTCGAGGAGCTCGGACTCGGCGAACGGCTGGACGACAACATCGAGACCCTCTCGCTCGGCAACCAGCAGCGAGCCCAGATCGCGGCGGCCCTCGTGCACGACCCCGAGGTGCTGATCCTCGACGAGCCGTTCTCGGGGCTCGATCCCCTCGCCGTCGACGTCGTGGCCGGCGTGCTGCAGTCCCGCGCGGCGCAGGGCGTCGGCGTGCTGTTCTCCTCCCACCAGCTCGATGTCGTCGAGCGCCTCTGCGACGACCTGGTCATCATCGCCGGCGGCACGATCCGCGCGGCCGGCACCCGCGACGAGTTGCGTCGCCGCCACGAGGGCCACCGCTACGAGCTGGTCTCGACCGGCGACGCCGGATGGCTCCGCGGTGAACCCGGCATCGAGGTCGTGGAGTTCGACGGCGGCTACGCCCTCTTCGACGTCGACAGCGACGGCACCGCGCAGCGCGTGCTGCAGCGCGCGGTCGCCGCCGGCGACGTGCTGAGCTTCAGCCCGCAGCATCCCACCCTCGCCCAGATCTTCGCGCAGGTCATCCAGGACGACGCGTCCCCGGAAGACCGGATGCCGCAAGACCGCACCCAGGAGGTCGCCTCATGAGCACCGCATCCCCCTCGTTCGCCCAGAGCACGTGGCTCGTCGCCGAGCGCGAGATCGGCTCGAAGCTGCGCAGCAAGTCGTTCATCATCTCGTTCGCGATCCTCTTCCTCGCCGCCCTCGCCCTCGTGATCTGGGGCGGCTTCAGCGCCGGCAATGCGAGCGGATCGCCCGTCGCCGTCACCTCCGACGCGTCCTCGTACGTGCAGAACGCCCCGGGCCTCGAGGTGCAGCAGGTCGCCGACCGCGCCGCCGCCGAGGCGGCCGTGCGCGGCGGGGACGTCGACGCGGCGATCGTCGCCGACAGCTCCTCGCCCACCGGCTTCGTCGTGATCGGCGACACGGCGGTCTCCAACACGATCCTGCTCTCGCTCGCCCAGCTGCCGCCGGTCGAGCTGCTCGATCCGTCGGGCGACGCCGGCTTCCTCGGCTACCTCGTCGCCGTCGGCTTCGGCGCGGTCTTCTTCATCTCGGCGCAGATCTTCGGCGCGACGATCGCGCAGTCGGTCGTCGAGGAGAAGCAGACCCGCGTCGTCGAGCTGCTCATCTCGGCGGTGCCGGTGCGGGCGCTGCTGGCCGGCAAGGTGATCGGCAACACCGTCCTCGCGATGGGGCAGATCCTCATCCTCGCGGCCGTGGCGGTGATCGGTCTCACGGTGACGGATCAGACCGAGCTCCTCACCGGCATCGGCGCGCCGATCGCATGGTTCGCGGTGTTCTTCCTCTTCGGCTTCGTGCTGCTGGCGGCCCTGTTCGCCGCGGCCGCCGCCATGGTGTCGCGCCAGGAGGACATCGGCACGACGACGACGCCGCTGCTCATGCTGATCATGGCGCCGTACTTCCTCGTGATCTTCGCCTGGAACAACCCGCTCATCCTCGGGATCATGTCGTACGTGCCGTTCTCGGCGCCCGTGGGAATGCCGATGCGCCTGTTCCTCGGCGATGCGCAGTGGTGGGAGCCGCTGCTCTCGCTCGCCGTGCTCCTCGCGACCTGCGTCGGGGCGATCCTCGTCGGCGCGAAGATCTACGAGAACTCGCTCCTGCGCATGGGCGCCCGCGTGAAGCTGTCGGAGGCGCTGAAGCGCTGACGGGTCTCGCGCACGGCAGAAGTCGGCGTCAGCTGCGGCATCCCTGGTCGGATGACCGCGGCTGGCGCCGACTTCTGCGTGTTCAGGCCTGCATCACGGCGAGCACGTTGCCGGCGGGGTCGCGGAACCAGGCGATGTCGGGGCCTCGGCCCTCGCCGCGGACGATCCCGCGCTCATCGGAGGCGAAGAGGTCGTCGGGGTAGATCTTCGTCTCGACGCCGCGCTGCCGCAGATCGTCGACGGCGGCGTCGATGTCGTCGACCGGGAAGTTCAAGATCGTGAAGCTCGCCGGCGCATGGTTCGGCTTGGCGTAGGCGAGGATGCCGCCGCCGGAGGCGAGCCGGATCTCGAGGAACCCCATCGCGTTGGTCTCGACATCGAGCCCGAGGGTGTCGGCGTAGAAGGTGCGGGCGGCATCGATGTCGTCGACGCTGAAGCCGCTGAAGGCCCCGTCTGTGGTGAATGCGCTCATGCCCTCAGGGTCGCGGCGCGGCGACACCCGCACAAGAGGGCCTTGGACCGACCCGGCATGTCGGGGAATGACGGCGGAGCACCGGGCGTTGGGCGGTGTCAGGACAATGGGGTCCGACGCAGTCCACTGAACAGATCGGGAGAATCCCATGTCCCTCGTTGAAGAGCGCGTCGCCGAGACCGACGCCCCCGTCCTCGACATCCTCGCCGCGCGCTGGAGCACGCGTCTCTACGACGACGTGTCGCCGATCGACGAGGACGCCCTCGCGAGCGCCCTCGAGGCAGCCCGCTGGACGCCGTCCGCCTTCAACGCGCAGCCCTGGCGCTTCGTCGTCGCCCGCCGCGGCACCGGGACCCACGCGAAGGTCGTCGACGCGCTCGTCGACTTCAACAAGGCCTGGGCCGGCCCCGCCGCCGCCCTCGTCGTCTTCGTCGCCGAGACCGAGATCGACGGCAAGCCCGTGCCCACCGCGCGTTACGACCTCGGCCAGGCAGCCGCGCACTTCACCGTCCAGGCGCACGCCGACGGCCTCTACACCCACCAGATGACCGGGTACGACGCCGAGCTGCTCGCGGCGAATCTCGGCATCGAAGCGCCCCTCGTCCCCGTCACCGTGATGGCCGTGGGCGACCTCGGCGACGTCGAGGGCGCCCCCGCCGCGATCCGCGAGCGCGAGCTGTCGCCCCGTACCCGCCGCCCCGTCGCCGAGTCGGTGCTCATCGACGACTGACCGCGCTGGTCGGACGACAGCGCCCCGCCGAACATCCGCCGGCGGGGCGCTGTCGCATTCGCGGCGCCGGCGCACCATAGACGAGGGCCGCGGCATCCGACAGTCCCGCTCCGGCCACGGCCGACGGGAGTTAGGGTCAAGCATGACCGCCCGCATCCTGGCCATCGGCACCGCCGTGCCTCCGGCCCTGCTCCGCCAGAACGAGGTGCGCGACCTCTTCGCGTCGCAGCCGGGCATCGGCCGACTCTCGCAGCGGCTCGTCCGCGCCGCCTTCGACGCCTCCGCGATCGAGACGCGCCACACGGTGCTCGACGACCTGGCGAGCGCGCTCGGCGACCCGGCGACGGACGCCGCACCGTCGGATGCCGCACCTGCCCGCCTGCCGGTGATCTCCGACGCGGGCGCCCTCCTCTCCCCCACCACGGGCGCCCGGAACGACGCGTACATCGCCGCGGCGCCCGGCCTGTTCGCCGCCGCAGCCCGCGAGGCGCTGGGGGCGGCATCCGTCGATCCCGCCGACGTCACCCACGTCGTGACGGTCTCGTGCACCGGGATGTTCGCTCCGGGGCCGGATTACCGGCTCGTCCGCGACCTCGGGCTCCGAACGAGCGTCGAGCGGTACCACCTCGGCTTCATCGGCTGCGCCGCCGCCGTGCCGGCGCTGCGCGCGGCCGCCCGCATGTGCGCCGCAGACCCGGAGGCCGTCGTGCTCGTCGTGTGCGCCGAGCTGTGCACCCTGCACTTCCGCGTCGCCGACGACCCGGATCAGATCCTCGCCGCGTCGCTCTTCGCCGATGGGGCCGCCGCCGCGGTCGTCAGCGCCGATCCCGCCCGACGCGGCGAGCGCTGGCTGGATCTCGACCGGTTCGGCACGGCCGTCACCGACGAGGGCGAGAGCGACATGACGTGGACCGTCGGCGACGCCGGCTTCGAGATGGTGCTCTCCGCCGAGGTGCCCCGCATCATCGGACGGGAGATCCGCGCCGCGGTCGACGGAGTCGTCGCGGGTGCCCGGGTGGACACCTGGGCCGTCCACCCGGGCGGGCGGAGCGTGCTCGATCGCGTCGAGTCGGGTCTCGGCCTCGCGCCCGACGCCCTGGAGCTGTCGCGGGCGGTGCTGCGCGACCACGGCAACATGTCGAGCGCGACGATCCTCTTCATCCTGCGTTCGCTCCTGCACGGCGAGGCGCTCGGCGACGGCGAGACGATCGCGGCGCTCGCCTTCGGACCGGGACTCACCCTGGAGGCCGCGATGCTGACCGCCGGCGTCGCAGCGACCGCCGGCAGTCCGGCAGCCGCCGGGGCCGCACGCCCCCTCGCCGAGCCCGTCGCATCGTGGACCTGAGCCGGCGCGACACGGCCCTCCGCGAGCTGATGGACGACCCGGACTGCGATCCGGTCGCCCTCGCCGCGACCCTGCGTCGCTTCGACACCGTCAACCGCGTCGTCAGCGCGTGGGGCACCGTGTGGCGGCGTCACCTGCGTCCGGCGCTCGAGCGGCTGGACCGACCGGCGCGCGTGCTCGACATCGGGTCGGGCGGCGGCGATGTCACCGCCCGACTGGCCCGCCTCGCCGAGCGCGACGGCGTCCGAGTCGAGTGGGTCGGTATCGACCCCGATCCCCGCGCCCTCGAGGTCGCCCGGGAGCGGGCGCGACCGGGGCTGCAGTTCCGCAGCACCGATTCGGCGGCCCTGCGGGCCACCGGCGAGCGGTTCGACGCGGTCGTCTCCAACCACGTCCTGCACCACCTCGGCGACGCCGAGCTGCGCTCCTTCCTCGCCGACTCCCGCGCGCTCTCGAGCGGACTCGTGCTCCACGCCGACATCGAGCGCGGCCGCATCGCGTACGCGCTGTACGCCGCCGGCATCCTGCCCCTGCAGCGCGGCACGTTCCTGCGCACCGACGGGCTGCGCTCGATCCGTCGCAGCTATCGCGCAACGGAGCTGCGGCAGACCCTCGCGTCCCAGGGCGAGTGGCACGTGCTGCGACCGGCGCCGTTCCGGGTGCTGGCGGTCGGACGCGAACGTGACTGACGTCGTCGTCGTCGGCGCGGGACCGGTCGGTATGCTGCTCGCCGCCGAGCTCGCGCGGCGCGACGTCGACGTCGCGGTGCTCGAGCGGCGGGAGACCAGCGGGGGCGGCTCGCGCGCGATCGGACTCCACGCGCCGGTCCTGGCTGCGCTCGAGGCGGGCGGGGCCACCGACCGCATCCTCGAGCACGCGCTCCGCGTGTCGCGCGGCGAGGCCCGCTCCGACGGCGAGCTCATCGGAACCGTCCGCTTCGACCGGCTCTCGCTCCGGCATCCGTACGTCGCGACGCTCCCGCAGGCGATGACGGAGGCGGCGCTGTCGGCCGGCGCGCCGGAGCCGGAGCGCGGAACGACCGTGCGCCGGATCCGCCTCGACGGCCATCGGGCGCACGTCGCGACGACGAACGCCGCGGGCGCCGAGCGCGAACGCGTCGCGCCGATCGTCGTGGTCGCGGCGGGCGTGGGCGCCCGAGACCTCGTCTTCCGGCCGTCGGCGGTGCGGCGCACGTCGTACCCCGACCGGTACCTGATGAGCGACGTGGCGGTGCCCGGCCGTGCCGACGCCGACGTCGCCGTCGTGCATCTCGCCCGCGGGGGCGTGCTCGAGTCCTTCCCCCTGCCCGGCGATCGACGACGCTTCGTCGCCTGGGACGGGGAGTCGGATGCGGGACCGGACGATTCCCCCGGCGCCCGGCTGGCGCGCCTGCGCGCGGCGATGCGCGAGCGCGGCGAACCCGAGGCCGCCGAAGCCCTGACCGGGGCGACGGGGTTCCGGGTGCGCCGTGTCCTGGCTCCCGCGATGCGCCGCGGGCGGCTCCTCGTCATCGGCGACAGCGCCCACGAGATCAGCCCGATCGGCGGCCAGGGCATGAACCTCGGACTCCTGGATGCCGCGACCCTCGCGCCCCTGCTGGGCGACTGGGTCCGCACGGGCCGCGAACCGGCCGACGCTCTCGCCCGGTGGGAGCGGGAGCGCCTGCGGTCGGCCCGCACGGCCGGTCGCATCGCCGCGGTCAACATGCGGCTGGGACGACCCGTAAGCGCGCCGACCCACGCGCTGCGGGCGCGGTCGCTGGGAGCCGTCCTCAGCGCGACCGGATCGCTCGTCCCGCGGGCCTACGCGATGGGGCTCGACGCGGCCGCGCGCTGAGGTAGCGGGGCGGGGCTGCGCTGCCGCCGAACCCACCCGTCATCGCCGAACCCACCCCTCCGTTCTCGGCCACGAAGGGTGGGCTCGGGCGCACCGGGTGGGCTCAGGCTCAGCCGAGGTGGGATCGGGCTCAGGTGAGCCCGCCGGCGGCGACCACCAGCTGCGCGGCCAGCAGCAGCGCGGCCGCCATCACGAGCCGGAAACCGACGCGATCGGGGCCGTGGAGCCGCATCCGCACGACGACGGCGACCGCGAGCACCAGCACGGCGCCGAAGAAGACCCACGGCACGACGCCGTCGCTCCGCCCGCCGAGAAGCACCGCGACAGCGGCGACGACGATGCCCGCGACGGCGATCGAGACGGAGGCGGTCGCCCCGAGTCGGTGCGGCAGCCCGCGGATGCCGGTGCGCCGGTCGTCATCGAGGTCCGGCAGCACGTTGGTCAGGTGCACGGCCGCGCCGAGCGCGGCGCCGGCGATCCACGCGAACGGCGCGGCGAGGCTCGGCTCCGGCGCGGCGAGGGAGGCGAGGGACGGGAAGAGCCCGAAACTCACGAGGAACGGGACGACCGAGAGGGGCGTCGCCTTCAGCCCGAGGTTGTAGGCCCACCCCGACGCGATCGTGACGGCGTGCGCCAGCAGCATCGCCCACCCGAGCGGCGCCGACAGCCCGAGAGCGAGCACGACGGCGAGCGCCGCGGCGATCCACGCCGTGCGGCGCGACACCTCGCCGCGCACGAGCGGCTTGTCGCGGCGTCCGACGGCCCGGTCGCGCTCGGCGTCGAGGGCGTCGTTGGAGATGCCGATGGAGAGCTGTCCGAGCAGGACGGCCACGGCGAGCAGGGCGAGTCGCCACGCATCCAGGCCGACCGCGAGTCCGAGAGCGAATGACAGCGTGGTGACGACGACCGAGGGTCCGGGGTGGGAGGCGCCCCAGAGGGCCCGGAGCGTGCGCATCCCCCGATGCTCTCACGACCGCGGAGCACGGCACCCGGGGCTTGCGCGTCAGTCGTCGAGCAGCTCCGCCTCGATGACCTCATCGCCGTCCACAGGCGCAGGATCGGCGGCCGGTCCCGCACTCGTCAGCACGAGCGTCCCGCCGTCGGCGGCGACATCGACCCGCACGACGTCGCCGTCGCGCACCCCGCCCGAGAGGATCGCCATCGCGAGGCGGTCCTGGATCTCGGACTGGATGAGGCGCCGCAGCGGCCGCGCGCCGAACACCGGGTCGTAGCCGCGCTCGGCGAGCCAGGCGCGCGCATCCGGGGTGACGGCGAGGGCGAGACGCCGGTCCTTCAGCCTCCGCTGCAGCGCGTCGACCGACAGCTCGACGATCTGCGCGAGGTCGTCCTGGCTGAGCGCCTCGAACATGACGGTGTCATCGAGCCGGTTGAGGAACTCGGGCCGGAACGCCTGGCGCAGCAGCACCTGCACCTGCTCGCGCTTCTGCTCGCGGGTCAGCACCGGGTCGATCAGGATCGGCGAGCCGAGGTTCGAGGTGAGGATCAGGATGACGTTCCGGAAGTCGACCGTCCGCCCCTGGCCGTCGGTGAGGCGGCCGTCATCCATGACCTGGAGCAGCACGTCGAACACCTCGGGATGCGCCTTCTCGACCTCGTCGAGCAGCACCACCGAGTACGGGCGCCGCCGCACGGCCTCGGTGAGCTGGCCGCCCTGCTCGTACCCGATGTACCCGGGAGGGGCGCCGACGAGGCGCGAGACCGAGTGCTTCTCGCCGTACTCCGACATGTCGATGCGCACCATGGCGTGCTCGTCGTCGAAGAGGAACTCCGCGAGCGCCTTGGCGAGCTCGGTCTTGCCCACACCCGTCGGGCCCAGGAACAGGAACGATCCGGTCGGCCGGTTCGGGTCGCTGATCCCCGCACGCGAGCGGCGCACGGCATCCGCGACCGCCTTCACCGCGACCTTCTGCCCGATGAGGCGCTTGCCGAGCTCGGACTCCAGTCGCACGAGCTTCTCGGTCTCGCCCTGCAGCAGGCGTCCGACGGGGATGCCGGTCCACGCCGCGATGACGGCGGCGATGTCCTCGTCGGTGACCTGGTCGCCCACCATCCGCTCGGGTCCGTCGACGGCCGTCTCCGCCCGCTCGGCCTCGACGACCTCGCGCTCGAGCGCGGGGATCTCGGCGTACAGCAGGCGCGACGCCTTCTCGAGGTTGCCCTCGCGCTGCGCGCGCTCCGCCTCGACGCGGGCGGCGTCGAGGCGCGTCTTGAGGTCGCCGACGCGGTTCAGCGACGCGCGCTCGCGCTCCCACCGGGCGTGCAGGTCGTCGAGCTTCTGCTGTTCGGCCTGCAGGGTCGCGCGGAGGGCCTCGAGGCGCTCGCGCGACGCGGCGTCCTTCTCCTTCTTCAGCGCGAGCTCCTCGAGCTTCAGCCGGTCGACGTGGCGGCGCAGCTCGTCGATCTCGAGCGGCGCCGAGTCGATCTCCATGCGCAGCCGCGAGGCCGCCTCGTCGATCAGGTCGATGGCCTTGTCGGGCAGCTGGCGCGCCGGGATGTAGCGGTTCGACAGGGATGCCGCGGCCACGAGCGCGCCGTCGGCGATCGCCACCTTGTGGTGCGCCTCGTAGCGCTCCTTCAGCCCGCGGAGGATCGCGATGGTGTCCTCGACGCTCGGCTCGCCGACGTAGACCTGCTGGAAGCGGCGCTCCAGCGCGGCATCCTTCTCGATGAACTCGCGGTACTCGTCGAGGGTGGTCGCGCCGATCAGGCGCAGCTCACCGCGGGCGAGCATGGGCTTGAGCATGTTGGATGCCGCGACGGAGCCTTCGCCGCCACCGGCGCCCATGAGCACGTGCAGCTCGTCGATGAAGGTGATGATCCGGCCATCGGACTCGGTGATCTCCTTGAGCACGCTCTTCAGGCGCTCCTCGAACTGCCCGCGGTACATCGCACCGGCGACGAGCGCCGAGATGTCGAGCGAGACGAGCTCCTTGTTCTTCAGGCTCTCGGCGACGTCGCCCGCGACGATCCGCTGCGCGAGCCCCTCGACGACGGCGGTCTTGCCGACGCCGGGCTCGCCGATGAGGACGGGGTTGTTCTTCGTGCGCCGGGTGAGCACCTGGCTGACCCGGCGGATCTCGCCGTCTCGGCCGATCACGGGGTCGAGCTTGCCCTGCCGGGCCCGGTCGGTGAGGTTGATGCCGAACTGCTCGAGGGCGCTCTGCGCGTCCTCCTGTCCGGGCTGCTGCGTGGCGTTCATGCGTCTCCTGATATTGATCGGCTCAAAGTTGAGTCTGGGTGGCTCAACTTTAGCATCGGATCGTTCAGGATGCCACAGCCTCGTCGACGGTGCAGGCGAAGCGCGCGCGGTACGCCGACGGGCTGAGGCCCAGCGCCCGGGCGAAGTTCTGCCGCAGCACCGAGGCCGACCCGAACCCGCTGTCGGCGGCGACCTGCTCGAGCCCGAGATCGGTCTTCTCGAGCAGGTGCTGCGCGCGCAGGATCCGCTGCCGCCCGAGCCAGGCCGCGGGCGTCGTGCCGTAGTCGGCTTTGAACCGGCGGGCGAAGGTGCGCGGCGACATGTGCGCCCGCGACGCGAGCAGGTCGACCGAGAGGTCGAGATCGAGGTTCTCGATCATCCAGTCGGTGATGGGCGCGAGCGACAGCGAGGCGACCTCGGGCAGGGGGCGCGCGATGAACTGGGCCTGACCGCCGTCGCGCATCGGCGGCACCACCATCCGCCGCGCGATCGTGTTGGCCGCCTCGGGACCCAGCTCGAGCCGCAGCAGGTGCAGGCACGCGTCGAGACCGGCCGCGGTTCCGGCCGAGGTGATGATGCGACCGGACTGGACGTAGAGCACGTCGGGGTCGACGTCGATCTCGGGGTACATCCGCTTCATCGTCTCGGCGTAGCGCCAGTGCGTCGTCGCGCGCCTGCCGTCCAGCACCCCGGCGGCGGCGACCGCGAACGCACCGCTGCAGACCGTCAGAACCCAGGCGTCGCGCTCCACCGCGCGTCGGATGACGTCGGTCACACGGCGGTCGACCGCATCCCACGACGACCGCGGGATCGGGGTCACGACCACCAGGTCCGCCTCGTCGGCGAAGCCCAGGTCGTCGTCGATGTTGATCGAGAAGCCGATGTTCGCGGGCACGGCGCCCGGATCGGGGGTCACGATGCGGAAGTCGAAGTTCGGGATGCCGTCGTCGGTCCGGTCGAGGCCGAAGGCCTCGCAGGCGAGGCCGAACTCGAACGGCGCGAACCCGGGCTGGACGATGCAGGCGACGGTGTGCATGGCAGTATTCCTCCGGACGCTGTCTCGCCTGCCGCTTCTCGGCAGGATGACGACCATCGTAGCGTTCCTGCCATGGGAACGACACTGCTTCTTCTCGTCCTCGCGATGCTCGCGGCCGCGGGCGTCGTCGGCACGCTCATGCTGGTCCTCCGCGACGGCTACCGCCGCGTCCCCACCGATCCCGCCCGCGCTCTCCCGCCCACCGACGTCACCGCCGCGGCGGCCCCCGCAGCGGCTCCGGCAGTCAGCGGGCGCGTATCGCGCGGGCGCGACGGGATGCCGCGAGCAGCCGTGACGCGGATTCACTCCACGTGAACCGGGCGATGTGCTCCCGACCGGCCGCGACGAGCGCAGCCCGCGCGTCGTCGTCGTCGAGCGACTCGACAGCGGCGGCGAACGCCCGCGGGTCGCGCGCCGGGACGTACAGCGCGCCGTCGCCGCCGACCTCGTGGAAGATCTCCATGTCGCTGACGACGGCGGGCACGCCCAGCTCGAGCGCCTCCGCGATCGGCAGACCGTACCCCTCGTCGAGGCTGAGCGTCGCGAGCACGCCGGCATCCGCCAGCAGTGCCGCGTACTCGGCGTCCGTGACCCCGCCGTGGAAGACGATCCGAGCGCCGGCCGGCGCCAGCTTCTCGAGCTCGGCGCGTCGGGTCCCGGAGATGCGGCTCAGCAGGTGGAGCGTGCGCCCCGGCAGCCACTGCATCGCCCGCACGAGCGTGTCGACGTTCTTGTAGGGCATGAACGACCCCATGTAGACGACGTTGCGGGGCGCCGCCGCCCCCGGCATCGCGCCCGCCGGCGCGAGGTCGGCGAGCCGCTGCGGCGCGTTCGGCAGCACGACGACCTCGCGCTTGGTCAGCTTCACGGCCGCGAACTGCCGCTTGCTCGTCTCGCTCACGGTCGCGACGACGTCGGCGGCGTTCAGGGTCGCACGCTGCGGCGCGTAGGTGAGGTGGAACAGCCGCCACCCCAGCCGCACGAACCACGGCAGGTCGCGCGGGGGCGTGCGGTGACGGTAGTAGATCGTGTCGTGGAGCGTCAGGATCAGGCCGAAGCGCCGGCCGAGCGCGCCGATCGTCTGCATCGGCGAGTAGACGACGTCGGGCCGATGACGGTTGAGGCGGAGGGCGGCCAGCGGCTCGAGCACCGACGTCGGCGCGTGGAGCGAGACGTGCGGCGCGCCCTCCGGGAGGAACGCGACCTGCGCGGGATCGTGCACGACGAAGGTGACCTCGACGTCCTCGGCCGGCGCCGCAGCGAAGACCGCGTGCGCGAGCTCGTGCGAGAAACGGCTGATGCCGTCGTGGAAGTCGGTGCGGATGTAGCGCGCGTCGAAGAAGAGGCGCATCGTCAGGCGTCGAGCGGCTCGCCGCGGTAGAGCTTCTCGAACGTGTCGAGGGTGCGCTCGATGTCGTGGATCTCGACGCCGTCGAGGGAGGCCTGCTGCATCCGGAGGTACTCCTCCGGGCCGGCGGTCAGCACCCGTCGCAGCTTGTCGGCGAGATCGTCGGCGTTGCCGGGCTCGAACAGGTAGCCGTTCACACCCGACTGCACGAGGTGCGGGAGGGCGACGGCATCCGCAGCGACGATCGGGAGCCCCGAGGCCATGGCCTCCATCGTCGCGATGGACTGCAGTTCGGCGATGGAGGCGATCGAGAAGACGTCGGCGCGCGTGTACGCGGCCCGCAGCTCGGCCTCGTCGGTGCGGCCGTGGAAGGTCACGCGCTCGGTGATGCCGAGCTGCTGCGCGGCCTGCTCGAGGTTCCGGCGCTGGTCGCCGCCGCCGACGATGTCGAAGTGCACGTCGAGTTCGGGGGCCAGCTTCGCGACGGCCTGGAGGGTGACCTCGACGTGCTTCTCGGTCGTGAGGCGACCGACGAACAGGATGCGACGGTGCTCCCGCGGCGAGAGGTCCGGGGTGTAGTTGCGCTTGTCGATGCCGCAGCTGATCGGGATGACGCCCGTGATGTCGATCGTGTTCTCGAGGAATTCCGCCGCCTTGCGCGTGGGGGTGGTTACCGCACGCGACATGTCGAAGGTGCGCTTGGCGTCGTCCCAGCAGAGCTTGATGAGCGGCTTGTCGATGATGGGCGGCAGCGTCGTGAAGTCGATGACGTTCTCGGCCATGACGTGGTTCGTCGCGACGACCGGGATGCCGCGCTTGACCGCCTCGCGGGTGAGACCGCGGCCGATGACGATGTGCGACTGGCTGTGGACGACGTCGGGCTTCACCGAGTCGAGCACCCGGCGGGCGTAGTGCTTCGAGCGCCACGGCAGGACGAAGCGGAGCCAGTCGTGGGGGTACCAGCGCCATCCCGGCAACCGGTGGATCGTCAGATCGGCGCCCTCGATGTTCTCGGTGAACACCCCCGACTGCGAATGGGTGACGCTCGGGGTGACGACGTGCACCTCGTGACCGCGCGCGGCGAGTCCCGCCGAGAGCCGCTCGGCGAAACGGGCGGCTCCGTTGACGTCGGGAGCGAACGTGTCGGCTCCCATCACGATGCGCAGCGGGCGGCGCGAGGTGTCGCGGGATGCGCTCGGAGTCGTCGCGGATTCGGTCACGGGGGTTAGGGCCAATCTGTGCGGCGGTGCGCCGGCGGCTGTGGCCGCGACGGCGCCCCGAGCTTACCCGAGCGGGCCGAGCGCCCCTCGGAGCCACACCCCGTTCCGCGATTCCGCCGCGGCGGGCTGTTGTCCAGGCGGCATCCCTAGGCTGGGGCCATGGCACGACTCGACGCCGACGCCGACCCCGCCCGCTGGGTCCCGGTCACCGAATCCTTCGGCTTCTCCGGCCGCCGCGCCCGCAAGCGCGCGATCGGGATGCTGCTGAGTCAGGCGAACACGGCGATGGGCGCCGCACCGCGCCCCGGCGGCCGCTTCGCCGCGTGGGCCGCCAGCCAGGCGGTGCCCGCGCTCATGCGACGCGCCGGCGGCCGCGTCCGCGCCTGGATGTGGAAGACCGACCCCGAGGTCGTCGTCGTGCTCGCGCAGATGCAGGAGCTCACGTCGCAGCTGCGAACGGCGCGGGCGATGATGCCGATGGAGTACGACGACACCGAGGACTTCCGCTCGCCCTATCTCGGAGCCGGCGAGAAGCTCGTCATGACGCTTCCGCCCGACGCGCGCACCCCGCCGTTCGTGTCGTACACGTGGGACACGGGCACCCACCTCGTGACGCTGACCGCGGTCTTCGGCGACCGCGAGCGCGTCGGCACGGCGCTCGACGAGCTCGATCACCTCGCGCGCTCGCTCCGCGTGGTCGACGACCTGACCGTCGGCGAGACCCCGGGAACCCTGCGCCTGCCACCCGCCTGAGCTCGTCCTGCGAGGACGCGCCCGATTCAGCCCAGGTGCTTGAGCATGCGCGTGTTGCCGAGCGTGTTCGGCTTGACGTGCGCGAGGTCGAGGAACTCCGCGATGCCCTCGTCGGGGCTCCGCAGCAGCTGCGAGTAGACGTCGGCGTCGACGACCTGCTCGCCGATGGTCTCGAAACCCCGCCGAGCGAAGAAGTCGACCTCGAAGGTCAGACAGAACAGGCGCGAGAGGCCCAGCTCGCGGGCACCCTCCTCGAGACGCTCGACGATCGCGCCGCCGACACCGCGATGCAGCCACTCGTCGACGACGATGAGGGTGCGCACCTCGCCCAGGTCCTCCCACATGACGTGGAGGGCGCCGCATCCGACGAGCTCGCCATCCGCCTCGGCGACGACGAACTCCTGCACGGACTCGAACAGCACGACGAGGTCCTTGCCCAGCAGGATGCGGCGCTGCACCCATGGCTCGAGCATGGCGCGGATGCCGCGGACATCGCTCGCGCGCGCGGGACGCACGAGGAAGGCGGGCGAGTCGGAGGTCACGCCTCAACGATAGTGCGCGCCGGTAGTGTGGCATCCGACCCGAGATCCGTCCCGCCCAGGAGTGCCGACGTGAGCGTGCTCCGCGACTACGCCGCCGCAGTGTCCCAGCCGACGCTGCCCCTCGAGGTGCCCGGCGCCGGGGTGGGGAACGCGACCGCTCGCTACGACGAGGTCGTCGACCGCGACGGCGGGCTCCGTCCCGCCTGGCAGTCCCTCGCCGGACTCGCCCTCGCCCTGACCCCGGCCGAGCTCGGGCGCGTCGAGGGCGAGATCACCCGATTCCTCGCGGACGACGGCGTCACGTACGTCCGCCCCGACACCGGGGCGCAGCCGTGGCAGCTCGACCCCATGCCGCTCGTGGTCGACGCGGCGAGCTGGGCGCGCCTGGAGGCCGGGCTCGCGCAGCGCGCCGAACTCCTCGGGGCCGTCCTCGCCGATCTCTACGGATCGCAGACGCTGCTGGCGTCGGGCGTGGTGCCGGCAGCCGTCGTGCTCGGCCACGCCGGATTCGTCCGGCCGGTCGCCCGCGGCGACGGTGGTGACAGTGGCGACCGGCATCCACTGCTCCTGTCGGCCACCGATCTCGGCCGGGACGCCGACGGCGAATGGCGCGTGCTCGCCGACCGCGTGCAGGCGCCGTCGGGTCTCGGCTACGCCATGGAGAACCGGCGGGTGCTCTCGCAGGTGCTCCCGGACCTCTACCAGCAGAGCGACCCGCACCGCATGGAGCCGTACTTCTCCGCGCTGCACGCGACGCTCGCCGCCTCCGCCCCGGCGGGCGTCGACGAACCCCGCGTCGTCGTCCTGACCCCGGGCCCCCACTCCGAGACGGCCTTCGACCAGGCGTTCCTGGCCCGCGGTCTCGGTCTGCCGCTCGTGCAGGGCAGCGACCTCGTCGTGCGCCGCGGGCGGGTGTGGCTGAAGCCCGTCGGGTGGCCGCGTCGCGAACCGACCGAGCAGGTCGACGTCATCCTGCGCCGCGTCGACGCCGAATGGTGCGATCCGCTCGAGCTGCGCCCGGACTCCCGCCTCGGCGTCGCCGGTCTCGCCGAGGCCGTCCGCCGCGGCACCGTGCGCCTCGTGAACGGGCTGGGCGCCGGGGTGCTCGAGAACCCCGGGCTGCTGCCGTTCCTTCCAGCGGCGTCCGAGGCGCTCCTCGGCGAGCAGCTGCGCCTGACGGCCGTGCCGACGTGGTGGTGCGGCGACGACACGGGTCGGGAGGTCGTGCTGGATCGCCTGCGCTCCGGCGACCCCGCTCTCGTGGTGCAGACGATCGACGGCTCGCGCCATGATGTGGCGGGAATGAGCCCCGAGGCGCTGGCGGCCCGCATCGCCGCCGCGCCGCACCGGTTCGTCGGGCAGGAGCGACTGCCGCTCTCGCAGGCGCCCGTGTGGGCCGGGGCGGGAGCGGCGGCGCAGTCGCTCGTGCTCCGCGCCTTCACGCTGCGGCACGGCTCGGTCTACCGGCCGCTGCTCGGCGGGCTCGCCACGGTCCGCGCCGACGCCGGATCCGCGCCGACGACGAAGGACGTCTGGGTGCTCAAGGCCGCCGAGACCGACCCCGATCAGGGTCTCACCGAGATCGCTCCTCTCCCGGGCGGCCGCAGCAACCCGAGCGTCGCCCCGCGCGCCCTCGCCGACATGTTCTGGTCGGGCCGCTACGCCGAGCGCGCCGAAGACCTGCTGCGCCTGGTCATCACCGCGCAGCAGCAGATCGACCTCGCCGGCGCGGGACGGGCACCGCAGACGAGCGCCCGCGCGCTGCGCGAGGCCATCCACCGTCTCGCCGGGCCCGCCCCGACCCCGGTGCCCGCCGCCTCCGCAGCCCGGTCCGACGATGCCGACGCGGACTTCCGCTCTCTCCTGCTCGATCCCTCGCGCACCGGATCGACGGCTCACGCCCTGGCCCGGATGCGGGATGCGCTCGAGGGGGTGCGCGACCAGCTCTCCGGAGACACCTGGCGCGTGTTCGCCGGCATCGAGCGGGCGTCGCGGGCGCTGCGCGCATCGCCTCACTCCCACCGCACCGCGGAGTCGGCGGGGCGGATGCTCACCGTCATCCTGTCACTCCAGGGCGTGACGGCGAACATGATGCGGGATGCCGCGTGGCACCTCATCGAGGCCGGCCGCTTCCTCGAGCGGGCGCTGCAGGTGACGTTCCTGCTGCAGACGGCGATCGAGCGACGCGACGCGCGCACCGAGCGGTCGGTTCTCGAAGGTCTGCTGTCGGCCTCGGAGAGCATCGTGACCCATCGGCGCCGGTACCGCGGAGCCGTGCGTCCCGCCGACGTGCTCGACCTGCTGCTTCGCGACCCCGACAATCCCCGCTCGGTCGCCTTCGCGCTCGCCGAGCTGCGGACGCACCTCGCCGCGGCCCCCGCCTCCACGGGCTCGACGCGGCCGGAGCGGCTCGTCGAGGACGTCGAGGCTTTCGTCGCAGGGGTCGACGCCGCGGACCTCGTGGCCGCGCCCGACGGCATCCGCACCGCTCTCGCCGATCTGCTGGCCGAGCTCACCGCCCAGCTCGAGCAGCTCGGCGACGCCATCGGCGACCTGCACTTCGAGAGCGGTCCGCCGCCCGTCGCGCTGTCGTCGCTCGCTCTCATCGAAGAGCTCATGGAGGTCCGCGCGTGAAGCAGTACCGGGTCTGGCACCGCACCGCCTACACCTACAGTGCGCCGGTCGACGACAGCGTCGGGCAGTTCCACCTGACACCGCGCGAGCTCGCGTGGCAGAGCGTGCGCGACGCGGCCGTCACGCTCTCGCCCGATCCGGGCGACCTGCGGCGCGAGACCGACTACTTCGGCAACTGGTCGACCTACTTCCACGTGACCGATCCGCACGAGGCGCTGTCGATCGAGTCCTCGAGCGAGGTCGCCGTCACCGCGCCGGCCTACGACGATGCCGCCCTCGCGCAGCCCTGGGAGCTCGCGCGGCCGCTGCGGCATCCCGAGCTCGATCACGCGTGGCGGGCCGCGGAGTTCGCGCTGCCCTCGCCCCGTGTCGCGCAGTCCGACGCGACAGCCGCCTACGGCGCCGTCTCGCTGCAGCCGGGCCGCCCGATCGGCGAGGCGGCGACCGACCTCATGCGCCGGATCTACACCGACTTCGACTACGACAGCACCGCGACGACGGTCACCAGCACGGTCGGCGATGCTCTCGAGAAGCGCGCCGGAGTCTGCCAGGACTTCGCGCACGTCGCCCTCGCCTGCCTGCGCTCGCACGGCGTGGCAGCCCGTTACGTCTCGGGTTACCTCGCGACGCAGCCGCCGCCGGGCAAGGAGCGGGTGTTCGGCGCGGACGCCTCGCACGCCTGGCTGGCCGTGTGGCTGCCGGGCACCGACGAGTGGCTCGCGATCGATCCGACCAACGACCAGTGGGCGAATGACCGCTACATCACCGTCGCGTGGGGTCGGGACTACGGCGACGTCTCCCCCGTCAAGGGCATCATCTTCACCGAGGCGAAGACCTCGACCCTGCGCGTCTCGGTCGACGTGGCCCCGCTCGCCCCCTGATCGGGTGCCCCGCATCCCGCCCCCAGTCGTGCGCGGATGCAAGGGATCGCGGCCGACACGCCGCCGCGGAGCGGCCGGCCCCGGGGTGTCGTCGACGAACCCTTGCATCCCGGCACGCGCGGAGCGGCGGCACGCGAGGCGCGGAGGACGACGAAGGGGCGGATGCCGCAGCATCCGCCCCTTCGTGTGAACCCGCGCTCGCGCGGCCCGGGTCAGTCGCCCGACGCGGCGATGTCGGGGGTCGCGGCGATCTCGCCCGCGGCTCCGACGCCGACCGAGACCTTGCCCTCGCGAGGTGCGGTCTCGAAGACGAACCGACCGCCCTCGGCGTCGACCTTCACGTGGTCGCCCGGGTTGAGCTCGCCGTGCAGGATCTTCTCGCTGAGCTGGTCCTCGACCTCGCGCTGCATCGCACGGCGCAGCGGCCGAGCGCCGAGCGTCGGGTCGAACCCGATCTCGATGAGGCGGTCCTTCGCGGCGTCGGACAGCTCGACCGTCATGTCGCGGTCGAGGAGACGGTCGCTCAGCCGCTTCGTGAACAGGCCCACGATCTGACGGAGCTCGGTCTTGTTCAGCTGCGGGAAGACGATGACGTCGTCGACGCGGTTGAGGAACTCGGGCTTGAAGTGGCGCTTGAGCTCCTCGTCGACCTTGCCCTTCATCCGCTCGTAGCTCGTCTGCGCGTTGCCCTCGACCTGGAAGCCCACGGGTCCGCCGGCGATCGCCGACGAACCGAGGTTCGTCGTCATGATGATCACGGTGTTCTTGAAGTCGATGACGCGGCCCTGACCATCGGTCAGACGTCCCTCTTCGAGGATCTGCAGCAGCGAGTTGAAGATGTCGGGGTGGGCCTTCTCGATCTCGTCGAAGAGCACGACCGAGAACGGCTTGCGACGCACCTTCTCGGTGAGCTGGCCGCCCTCTTCGAACCCGACGAATCCGGGAGGGGCACCGAACAGACGCGAAACCGTGTGCTTCTCGCCGAACTCCGACATGTCGAGCGAGATCAGCGCGCCCTCATCGTCGAAGAGGAACTCGGCGAGCGCTTTGGCGAGCTCGGTCTTTCCGACACCGGTCGGGCCCGCGAAGATGAACGAGCCCGAGGGGCGCTTGGGGTCCTTCAGACCGGCACGCTGACGACGGATCGTGCGCGAGAGCGCGGCGATCGCCTCTTCCTGTCCGACGACCCGCTGGTGCAGGGCCTTCTCCATGAAGACGAGACGGCTGGTCTCCTCCTCGGTCAGCTTGAACACCGGGATACCGGTGGCCTGCGCGAGAACCTCGGCGATCAGACCCTCGTCGACGACCGCGTGGGTCGCGACGTCGCCCGAACGCCACTGCTTCTCGAGACGCAGCCGCTCGGCGAGGAGAGACTTCTCCTCGTCGCGCAGCGACGCGGCCTTCTCGAAGTCCTGCTCCTCGCTCGCGCGCTCCTTGTCCTCGCGGACCTTCGCGATCTTCTCGTCGAACTCCCGCAGCTCGGGGGGCGACGACAGGATCGACAGGCGCAGGCGCGCGCCGGCCTCGTCGATCAGGTCGATGGCCTTGTCGGGCAGGAAGCGGTCGCTGACGTAGCGGTCGGCGAGGTTCGCCGCGGCGACGAGGGCGCCGTCGGTGATCTGCACCTTGTGGTGCGCCTCGTAGCGGTCGCGCAGGCCCTTCAGGATGTTGATCGCGTGAGGGATGCTGGGCTCGCCGACCTGGATCGGCTGGAACCGGCGCTCGAGCGCGGCATCCTTCTCGAAGTGCTTGCGGTACTCGTCGAGCGTCGTGGCGCCGATCGTCTGGAGCTCGCCGCGGGCGAGCAGCGGCTTGAGGATCGAGGCGGCGTCGATCGCGCCTTCGGCGGCACCGGCACCGACGAGCGAGTGGATCTCGTCGATGAAGACGATGATGTCGCCGCGGGTGCGGATCTCCTTCGTGACCTTCTTCAGACGCTCTTCGAAGTCACCGCGGTAGCGGGAACCGGCGATGAGCGAGCCGAGGTCGAGCGAGTAGACCTGCTTGTCCTTGAGCGTCTCGGGCACGTCGCCCTTGACGATGGCCTGGGCGAGGCCCTCGACGACGGCGGTCTTGCCGACGCCGGGCTCGCCGATCAGCACGGGGTTGTTCTTGGAGCGACGCGAGAGGATCTGCATGACCCGCTCGATCTCCTTCTCCCGGCCGATCACGGGGTCGAGCTTGTTGTCGCGCGCGGCCTGCGTGAGGTTGCGCCCGAACTGGTCGAGCACGGCCGAGCCGCCCTGCGGCGCCTGTGCCTGCTCGCCCGCACCGACGGTCGCGCCGGCGGGCTCCTTGCCCTGGTAGCCGCTGAGCAGCTGGATGACCTGCTGGCGGACCTTGTTCAGGTCGGCGCCGAGCTTGACGAGCACCTGAGCCGCGACTCCCTCGCCCTCACGGATGAGGCCGAGGAGGATGTGCTCGGTTCCGATGTAGTTGTGGCCGAGCTGGAGCGCTTCGCGCAGCGACAGCTCGAGGACCTTCTTCGCACGCGGCGTGAACGGGATGTGACCCGTCGGCTGCTGCTGCCCCTGGCCGATGATGTCCTGCACCTGCTCGCGCACGGCGTCGAGCGAGATGCCGAGGCTCTCGAGGGCCTTCGCGGCGACACCCTCGCCCTCGTGGATGAGGCCGAGGAGGATGTGCTCGGTCCCGATGTAGTTGTGGTTCAGCATCTTCGCCTCTTCTTGGGCGAGCACGACCACGCGACGGGCACGATCAGTGAATCTCTCGAACATCGTCAGCCTCCTTCGAGCGCCGCGAGTCCGGGCGCATACGAAAGAGAGTAACCAGGCGGGGATGCGGGTATGCCCGTGTTCGCCGTCGGCATAGCGTCCGGCGGGGTTGCGGTCGGCCGGACCGAAGCATAACGTTTGTCGATAACAACGACTATCGATATGGAGCGTTCTCGAATGCTGAGCCTCTGGACCATCGGCCCGATCGTGTGGATTGCTGCGGCCGCTCTCGTCGTGGCCATCGCACTCCTCGTCGCCGCCGCGGCCCGCGCCCGTCGCCGTGGCGACCCTTCTCCCGTCGTGAGCCTCGCGCTCACCCTGTCTGCCGCCTGGGCGGCATTCGGCCTGCTCGGGGCGGTCATCTCGGTGATTCAGAATCTCGCCGCAGACGCGCCGCGCATGAGCGTTCCGGTCGCGCCGTTCTGGCCCGACCTGCTCCCGGGCGTCACGATCGACGCGGGCCCGACGGCCGAGGTCGCCGGTGGCGGCTTCATGGTCGCCGAGGTCGACGTTGCGGGGATCAGCCCGCTCGCGCGCGGGCTCTGGACCGCCGGGCAGGCGTTGTGGACGCTCATTCCCACCGCGATCGCGGCGCTCATCGCCGTCGCGTGCTTCCAGCTGCTCGCCCGACGCGCCTTCGATCGCATCATCGTGCGCGTGACCATGGCGACCGCCGTCATCGTCGCCGCCGGCGGCACCGCCGCTCAGGTGCTCTCGGACCTCGCCGGCAGCATGGCATCGCAGGAACTGTTCGCCCGGGGAAGCGCGCAGTGGACCGAGATCCCCGGAATCGACGATCCGTTCGCGTGGTGGCCGGAAGCGACACTCAACGTCACTCTCCCGTTCTGGCCGATCGCTGCCGGACTGGGCCTCGCCGCGCTGGCCGCGGTGTTCCGGTACGGCTCTCGACTCGAACGAGACACGGAAGGACTGGTGTGATGACACTCACCCGCGGACCCCGCTCGGATGCCGCCGACGCGATCACGGTCCTCCTGCTCGGCACCGGCGCGGCGATCACCGTCGTCCTGACAGTCGTCGCGCGCTTCCTCGACGTCTTTCGAGAGGCGGGCGTCGCCTGGCGGATCGACATCGACGACGAACCGTTCTCCGCCTCCGTCGGGTCGGGCACGGGGTACGTCGACGGCATCGTGCAGAACGCCCTCGTCATCGCGCCCGAGGTCGACGGCGGCACCGCAGCCGCGCTCGCGGGCTCGATCGTGGTGTGGGGCATCACGTGCCTCGCCGTCATCGCCGCCGTGATGTACGTGGCACGCAGCTTCTTGCGCGGACGGTTCTTCGTCCCGGCGACCGCTCGCGCTTTCGACGTCATCGGGTGGGCGCTGGTCGGCGGAGGATTCGTCGTGCTCATCCTCGAGAACGTCGGGCGCAACGGCATCCTCACCGCTCTGGGCGTCGGCGAGGTGGAGCCGCTGCACTTCCTCGACTTCTGGCAATGGGCGCCGGTATGGGCGGTCGGTGTGACCATCGGCCTCATCGCGGTCGCATTCCGACGCGGCGTGCGCCTGCAGCGCGACACGGAAGGCCTGGTGTGAGCCCCGCAGACGAAGAAGGCCCGAGCGGCGTCCACTGCCGCCTCGATGAGCTGCTCGCCGAGCGCGGGATGACCCTCACCCGCCTGTCCGAGATGGTCGGCGTCTCAGTGGTGAACCTCTCGGTGTTGAAGAACGACCGAGCCCGCGCCATCCGCTACTCGACCCTCTCGGCGATCTGCCGCGCCCTGGACTGCGAGATCGGCGACCTCCTCGTCCGCGCGGACTGACCCCCGCGCCGCTCGCCTGCGCCGGCCGCCCGGCGCGGTCCTGGAACCGCGGCTGCAGGCGAACCGGCGGAGACAGGATGCCGCGGCGGGAAGCGTCCTGCCTCGGGGCGAACGCCTGTCCCGGCGCGCGCCATCGCCACGCCGACGCGCGCAAGGTCTGGACCGCGGCCGCCCCCTCCGGGTATGCAGGTCGCGGGCAGAGGAGGCGCGATGAGTCCGAGGCGAGCCGGAGCGACGCTGATCACGGCATCCGTCGTCGCGGGAGTCGCGGCGGCGGCGTTCCTCACGACATCGGGGTGGTGGGGCTTGGTCGCCGCCGTCGTTCTGAGCGCCTCGATGGCGGGCGTGGGACTCGGGGTCGCCTGCACGACCCGCACGACGTGGGGTGCGGAACCCGCGGCCGTCGAACCGGACGCCGCGGTCCGCATCCGGCGCTCACGCCGGACCGCCCTCGTCACCGGCTTCGTCGTCATCGTGAGCTCGCTCGGATCGCTGACGATGGTGGCGGTCGCGACCGTCGTCGGCGGCCTCGGTCCGGCGTCGGTCAGCCTGACGATCGTGACGGCTGCGGGGATCATCACCGGCGTGACCCTGATCCGGTTCGGGCGCTCGCGCAGCCTCCCGGACGGCGATACGGAACCCGCCCTCGGAGCGGACTCGTCCGACGATTCCGGCTGGCGACGGGTCAGCCGACGGGATCCCGTCACCATCGCGCTGTACAGCGCGCCCGTGCTCGTGCTCGTCGCGTACCTGCTCCTCCAGGTGGTTCGGCTGCCGGGCGAACTGGCGGGCGGGCGCGCGGTCGGGTTCGTCGTGAGCGCAGCCGTGGCGATGGGCGTGCTGGTCGGCGGCGCCGCCTGGGCATTCCGCAGGTACCCGGAGGTCTGGGTCGACGAGCGGCGCAGCCTCATCCGGATCCGGGACGACGAAATCGTCTGGGCCGACCTCGTATCGGCCCAGGTGTCCGCGATGCGCGTATGGCCGGGCTCACCGCGGACGGTCTTCCTCACCCTCGCGACCTCCGATGGACGACGGGTCCCGTTGCCGGTACGTCGACGCGACCGACTCGTCATGACACCCGACGAGCGCGAGCTCGTCGCGCGCGTCGTGCACGCGTCCTCGATCGAGGTGCCTCGAGCCCCGGAAGACCCCGAGGGCCGATTCTCCCGGTACAACTTCCCCACCCACGTCGGCCGTGAGGACGCGGCGCGGCTGATCGCGAAACCGCCACGCGCCGACGAGGACCTCCCGATCGCCTACGGCTGAGCCCAGCAGCATCCGAACGCGACCGCTCCACCTCGCAGCCCCCGGCTCGCGGCACGGTCGATGCAGGCGAACTACCGGAGACAGGATGCCGCGGCGTGAAGCGTCCTGCCCCGGGGCGATCGCCTGTCTCGGCGCCGGCTGGGCGCGACCCGGGTCAGGCGAGGATGGCGATGCGCTGCGGGTCGGCGCCCTGCGCCGGCGGCGAGAGGAGGACGAGCTCGGCGGGACGGGGGTCCGTCGCCTCGACCTGCAGCACGCTCAGCTGCGGGGCGTAATCGGCGGTGCACACCTGGTCGGCCGGCGGTTCGGCGATGCTGGCCTGCACCTCGGCGCCGGACACCTCGACCGACGCGAACACCGGCGGGCAGCTGGACGAGCCGTAGGTCAGCAGGACGATGCCGCCGTCGCCGAACCACCCGGCGCTGGCCGCGAAGTCCGCCTCGTCGCCCGTCGCGGGCGGCACGGCCTCCGCAAGCCCGTCGAGGTCGGTGTCGCCGCGATACGTCCCGCCGGTCACGGCGATCTCGACCTCCTGCGTCGCGTCGACCCCGGCGGGGAGCGCGACGTACGACGCCCGCGGGACGTAGTCCATCGTGCACATCCGGTCCTGCGGGTCGACGAGTTCGACCGTGACGGTCTGACCGGATGCCGTGACCTCCCCCACCGTCGGCAGGCACGTCGAGCTGCCCCACGTGACGAGCCCGAATCCCTGGCCGCCCGAGAGCCACGCGGCATCCAGCTCGCTGTCGTCCGCAGCACCGCCCTCCGACGGCGACGCGGTCGGCGACGACGGATCCGAGGGGACGGCGGCGCCGCCCCCGGGGGTCGTGGCGCAGCCGGCGAGGGCGAGGGCGGCGAACAGCGCGAGGGCGGATGCTGCGGCGATTCGTGTCGTGGGCATGAGTCGATCCTTCCGGTTCACCCCCACAGTGTCACGACCGCGGCTTCCGTCTCACCGGAGTTCCGCCGGGGTCGGCCGGAACCGGCGGATCACTGCAGAGCGGAGGTGAGCCGGGCGAGATTGTCGAGAACGGTCGAGCGGAGCGGCTGCTTCATCCACTGCTCGAGGGTCAGCTCGCGCGAGAGCGACCGGTACCGGTCCTCGACCTCGCGCATCTGCTCGATGAACTCCTCGCCGCGCACGAGCATCGAGATCTCGAGGTTCAGACCGAAGGAGCGCATGTCCATGTTGCTCGACCCGATGATCGCCACGTCGTCGTCGATCGTGAGGCTCTTGGTGTGGAGGATGTAGGGCCGCCGGTACATCCAGATCTTCACGCCGGCCCGCAGCAGCGCCTCGTAGTAGCTGCGCTGCGCGTGGTAGACCATCGCCTGGTCGCCCTCCTCCGACACGAACAGCTCGACCTGCAGGCCGCGCTGGCACGCGGTCTGCACCGCAAGCAGCAGGCCCTCGTCGGGTACGAAGTAGGGACTCACGATGATGACCCGGTGCTGAGCGGCGAAGAGCAGGGCGGTGAACAGCTTCAGATTGTTCTGGAACTCGAACCCCGGACCCGACGGGATGATCTGGCAGTCGAGGTCGCCCGGCCCCGGCGCGACGTCGAAGAGGCCGACGTCCTCCGTCAGCGCCTCCTCGGTCTCGCTGTACCAGTCCGAGAGGAACACCGCGTCGATGCTCGCCACCACGGGACCCTGGATGCGCACCATGAGGTCGACCCAGTGCAGCCCGCGCTTGATGTTCTTGCGCAGGTTGTAGGTCGAGTCGGTCATGTTCTGCGATCCGGTGAAGGCGATCTTGCCGTCGACGACGACGAGCTTGCGGTGGTTGCGCAGGTCGGGCCGCTGGTACTTGCCGCGCAGCGGCTGCACCGGCAGCATGTGGTGCCAGTCGGCGCCCATCGCCGTCAGCCGGTCGACCGTCGCCCGGTAGAACGGCTTGCCGCGATTGGCCCAGTAGTCCAGCAGCACGCGGACCGTGACGCCCCGCGCAGCGGCATCCTCGAGGGCGCGGAAGAAGACGTCGGTCGTCTTGTCGGACTGCAGGATGTAGAACTCGACGTGGACGTAGTTCTTCGCCGCGCGCACCTCCTCCGCCATCCGCCGGATGCTCTCCTCGTAGTCCGAGATGAGCTCCGCGGCGTTGTCGCCCGAGAGCGGCATCGCGCCGAGGTTGCGGTTGAGGGTGACGGCCGAGGTGAACCACTCGGGTGCGTCGGGCCGGAGCGTTCCGAAGTCGAGACCTTCGCTGGTCTCGCGGATGTACTGGTTGATCTGCCGCTGCATCCGTCGACGTTTGCGCGGCAGCCGAGGATTGCCGATGACCAGGAAGAGCACCACCCCGACGAACGGGATGAAGTAGATCGCCAGCAGCCAGGCCATCGCCGCGGTGGGGCGGCGGTTGCGCGGCACGACGATGATCGCCGCGATGCGGATGACGAGGTCGAGGACGAAGACGAGGTACAGCCACCACGTCGGGAGCTCGAAGGTCGGGAACTCCAGCGTCACGTGGTCACGCCGACGCTCAGGCGGTCGAACCGTCGGCGGCGCGGGCGTCGAGACCGCGCGCGGCGCGCTCCTCGGCCTCGATCTTGGCGTAGACACGCCGCTCGGTGCGGTCCATCCGGAGGATGCTGCGGAGCACGAAGACGAACAGGACCGAGACCACCAGGGTGGGCAGCAGCGCCCAGATGACCGCGCCCACGTATTCGTCCACGGGTCTATCGTACGGTGCGCCGGGCGCGGAACGCCCAGTCGGGCAGATGTCCGTTCTGCACGAAGGTCAGGATGATCTCGGCGAGACCGTGATCGGGGTCGATCTCGAGGGCGCGTCGCGCGTACCGGTCGGCGTGCGTCGAGCGCCCGAGCGCCCACGAGAGCCAGGCGCACAGCGCGAGCGGGCCGGGACGCTCGGCGCGGCCGGCGAGCGAGGCGAGGTGGCGCACGAGCTCGAGCGCGCGCTCGAGGCGCACCGGATCGGGTCTCTCGCCGTCGCCCCACACGACGGCAGCGAGGTGCTCGGGGTACGCCTCGCCGTCCTCCCAGCCCTGCTGCGCCACCAGGGCATCATCGCCGCCGTCGCGACCGAGGACCCATTGCACGAGCGCGATGTCGCGCAGCGACGGCCGGGCCAGGCACCAGATGAGCAGCGCGATCCGCAGCAGGTCGGGATCGGAGGAGTGCAGGTCGGCCGGAGCGACGCCGGGCAGGGCCAGATCGAGCGCGTTCTCGAAGAGCTCGGGCGGGTCGTCCAGCTCGAGCACCGTCGCGAGGGCCGTCGGCGCGATGCCCCCTCCGGAGAGGCTGAGGATGCCGCGGACCGCCTCCGCCGCGACGTTCACCGACTCGAGCGCCGCTGCGACGGCCCGGCGGTCGGGGCTGCTGTAGCCGGGCAGCCGCGACCCCGATGCCTGGTCGCCGCGCGGCGGTCGGCGCGCAGCCGCCCGGCGTGCGACCGCATCGCCGCGGCGCGCCGCGTCGATCTCGCGCAGCGGTCGGCCGCGCGCGGGCGTCTCGGGCCCCAGGTGCGACCCCCAGCCGTCACTCGCGACGGTGAGCAGGTCGACGACGCGGATCCCGCACGCCTCCGCGGCGAGGCGGATCTCTCGCAGCTGCGGTGCGCCCGGCAGCGCCGCAGCTGCCGATCGGGGTGAGTACGCGATGGCCGCGAGTCCCGTCGCATCGGGGATGCGGCAGACCATCCCGAGCACGGTGGACGCGCGGCTGCCGAGATCGCGATCCTCGTCCTCGGCCAGATCGACGCGCAGCGCGCCGAGGCTCGTCGACCCGGCGAAGGGGACGATGACGAGGCTGTCGGTCGGGGTGAAGCCGAGCATCAGCGGAACGAGGGACAGGAAGTGCGCGGCACCCGCGGCGGAAACGGTCGTGGTCATGGCGACCAGACTGGCCGGATCGCCGGCGCCACCCCCGGCGGCACGGACCGATTGTGGACGGCGCGGTGGGGCGTCCGGAGCGAGGAGGAGGCGACGCCGTCGCCCCACCCCGCCTACTTCACGAGCGGGAACAGGATGGTCTCGCGGATGCCGAGCCCGGTGATCGCCATGAGGAGGCGGTCGATGCCCATCCCCATACCGCCGGTGGGCGGCATCCCGTGCTCGAGGGCACGGAGGAACTCCTCGTCGACGCGCATGGCCTCGTCGTCGCCGCGCGCGGCGAGCTTCGCCTGCTCGACGAAGCGCTCGCGCTGGATGACGGGGTCGACGAGCTCGGAGTATCCGGTGGCCAGCTCGAAACCGCGGACGTAGAGGTCCCACTTCTCGACGACGCCCGGGATGCTGCGGTGCTCTCGCACGAGCGGGCTCGTGTCGACCGGGAAGTCCATCACGAACGTCGGCCGCTCGAGGCCGCCCTTGACGAAGTGCTCCCACAGCTCCTCGACGAGCTTGCCGTGCGTCGCCACCTTCTCGGGCACGACGACGCCCACCTCCGCGGCGAGCGCCTGAAGCTCGTCGAGCGGAGTCTCGGGCGTGATGGCCCGGCCGGCCGCATCCGACAGCGAGTCGTACATCGAGATGCGGTCCCACTGCCCGCCGAGGTCGAACTCCGTACCATCGGCCCACGTGACGGTGGTCGATCCTGCGACGGCGACCGCGGCGTTCTGGATCAGCTCCTGGGTCAGGTCGGCGATGCCGTTGTAGTCGCTGTACGACTGGTAGGCCTCGAGCATCGCGAACTCGGGACTGTGCGTCGAGTCGGCGCCTTCGTTCCGGAAGTTGCGGTTGATCTCGAAGACGCGATCGATGCCGCCGACGACCGCTCGCTTGAGGAACAGCTCGGGCGCGATGCGCAGGAACAGCTCGGTGTCGAACGCGTTCGAGTGCGTGACGAACGGCCGGGCCGCGGCGCCGCCGTGCTGCACCTGCAGCATGGGGGTCTCGACCTCGAGGAAGTCGTGCTCATCGAACGTGCGGCGTAGCGACGCGTTGACCTTCGCACGAGCGACGACCGTCTCGCGCGCGGTGTCGCGGACGATGAGGTCGAGGAAGCGCGAGCGGACGCGGCTCTCCTCGCTCAGCTCGGAGTGCAGGTTCGGCAGCGGGAGCAGGGCCTTGGCCGCGATCTGCCATCCCGACACCATGATCGACAGCTCGCCGCGGCGGCTCGAGATGACCTGACCGGTGACCGAGACGTGGTCGCCGAGATCGACGAGCTCCTTCCACGCCTGCAGCGACTCGTCGCCGACCTCGGCGAGTGAGACCATCGCCTGGATTCGGCTGCCGTCACCCGACTGCAGCGACGCGAAGCACAGCTTGCCCGTGTTGCGGCTGAACACCACCCGGCCGGCGACCGAGGCCATGTCGCCGGACTCGTCGCCCGCGGCCAGCTCGGCGTATCGGCGACGCAGGGCCGGGATCGTGTCGGTCACGGCGACCGTGACCGGGTAGGCGCCGCCCCCGGCATCCGTCCGCTCGGTGAGCAGGCGCTCGCGCTTGGCGAGACGCACGGCCTTCTGCTCGATGACGTCCTGCTCACCGGCGTCGGGGACGTCGGCGGTCGGGGGCACGGGCGCGTCGCTCATGACAGACAAACTCCTCGGGATTCGACTCGCCAGTCTACCGAGCGACCTGCGGCACCCGGATGATCAGCGGCGCCGGCCCCACCCGTCATCACCGAGCCCACCCCTCCCTGGCAGGGAAGGAGGGGTGGGCTCGGCACGATGGGGTGGGGTCGGCGCAGGCCCACGGGGGCGGGGCGGGGCGGGGTCAGTCTGCGGCGCCGCGCGCGACGCGCAGGCCGACGTCGTCGAACACCGCCCGCGGGGGTGCGCCGCGGCGCGTTCCGGCGCGCAGCGACCAGGCGTCATCGGCGAACCCGCCGCCGCGGAACACGCGGTCGGGCCGGTCGCCGGCGGGATCGAGCAGGTCCCAGCACCACTCCGAGACGTTGCCGAGCATGTCGAAGAGTCCGAAGAGGTTGGGATGCCTGCCGCCCACCGGCTGCGGCGACGAGACCCCGTCGGCGGCGCTCCACGCGATCTGGGCGAGCGGTCCGTAGTGCGCGGCTGTCGACCCGGCCCGGCACGCGTACTCCCACTCGACCTCGGTGGGCAGCCGGTATCCGTCGGAATCGCGGTGCCAGCGCACCTCGTCGCCGTCGACCGCGTACGCGGAGTCGAGACCCTCCCACTCCGAGAGCGCATTGCAGAATCGCACCGCGCGGAACCACGACAGCTCGACGGCCGGACGTCGCGGGGCGGACGCCGCGATGCCGAGCACTTCGCCGAGCTGCTCCTGCGTCACGGGATAGACGCCGATCTCGAACCCGGCGACCTCGATCGGGCGACGGGTTCCGGGCCCCCGCAGCTCGCCGGCCGGGATCTGCGCGAGCTCGACGTCGCTCACGCGGGCTCCCAGTTCACGATCGGATGCCGATCACAGCAGCTCCTCGTCGGGCTCCGAGCCGCGACCGGCCGCCACGAGCGCACGGTCGACGGTGGAGTGCACGAGCGCGGAGAGGAAGCGCCCCGGCGCCGGGACCTGTGCCTCCGAAAGGAGCGCCGCTGACTGCTGGACGATCGAGGACGCGAACTGGGTGGCCGTCGCGATCGCCTCGCCGTAGGCGGCCCGGTCGGCGTCGGCGACGACGACCGGCTCGCAGCCCAGCTCGACCGCGAGCGCCTGCGCGATCGGCAGCACCGCGGCCGGAGCCGTCACGGCCGCGTACGCCCCGACCAGCTGGCGGAGGTCGAGGGTCGAGCCGGTGAAGGCGATGGCGGGGTGGACGGCCAGCGGGATCGCGCCGCGCGCCGCCGCGGGGGCGAGCACATCGAGGCCGGCGGCGGGGTCGGTGTGCAGCACGAGCTGCCCCACCTGCCAGGCGCCGACGTCCGCGAGGCCGGCGACGAGCCGCGGCAGTTCGTCGTGCGGCACGGCGATGACGACCAGCTCGCTGCGGCGCACGACCTCGTCGGCGTCGAGCACGGGGACGCCCGGGAGCATGACCTCCACGCGGTCGCGATCGGACCCGGGAGTGATGCCGGTGAGCGCGTGTCCCGCGCCGGCCAGAGCCGCGGCCAGCACCGGCCCGACGCGCCCGGCGCCGATGACGCCCACACCGAGGCGGGATGCGGCCGTCACGACCGGTCCTCGGCCGTGCCGTCGGCCGCCGGGTCGAGAGCGGCGCCCGCGGTGGCGGCGTTCTCTCGCGCCTCGGCACGCGTCCGCGGCACGTACGGCGGGGGCGGCGTCACGGGCGCGCCGGGGGCGCCGAGCGCACCGGGCACGTAGGGGGGCGGAGGCGGTGGCGTGCCGACGGCCCCGGAACCCGGAAGGTACGGCGGCGGAGGCGGCGGCGCGATCGATGCCTCGGCGCTCGACGAAGCCTGCTCGTCCTCCGCCCACCGGTGCGAGTGATCGGTCGCGGCCGCCGACACGGCGACCTCGCTCACGCGCTCGAACGCCGTCAGCACGTCGCGCCGGTCGAGAGCCCCGACGTACGGGATGACGGGGCCGGCGACCGTGTGGGCGCGCAGGCGCGCGATCCCCAGCGCGCGGGCGATGGGCCCCTGGTGGATGCCGACGCTCTGCAGGCGGGCGAGGGGAACCACCGCCAGTCGGCGCCAGACCATGCCCACGCGGAGCAGCAGCATCCCGTCGGCGACGGCGTAGCCGTTGCGGCGCCACGAGAGCGGGCGCAGGATGCGCGCTCGCTGCGGCGTCGTGACGTACGGGTCGCCCGCGACGGGACCGAGGAGCCCCTCGGCGACGAAGGCGGCTCGCGCCTGCTCCGGCACCGTCGGCAGGAGCAGTCCGAGCACGCGCTCGACGTCCGCGCGCGTGCCGACCGGGAGCACGGTCGTGAACTGATCGGTCGTCGTGTCGGTCGCGCTCCGCCCGCTCAGCCGGTTGATCCGCACGGTCCACCAGCCGAACGCGCGCCAGAAGATCGGCTGCGAGATCTCGATCGCGTGGACGCGCCCCGGCGGAAGGATCTCCGACACGGTCGTGAACAGACCGAACGTGATGCGGACGCCGTCGCGCGTCGGGGCGATCGAATACCGCAGCGACCGCACGATCGTGCGGATCCAGTACGCACCGAGACCGAGGAGCGCCGGCACATAGGCGAAGAAGACCCAGAACACGCTGTTGGCGGCCGCGACCGCCAACGCGACCGCACCGGCGAGGATGATCACGGTGCCCCAACCGGCCACCTGCGAGGCGATCAGCCGGCCCGGCGGGATCCTCACGACCGACGCGGGCTCGGCGGCATCCGCATCGTCGCCGTCGATCATGCCGGTCAGGCCGCGACTGACGGTGCCCGCGATCGCCGACCGGGCGTCGCCGCGAGCGCCCTCGGCCCGCCCCTCCGCCGCGAGGCGTCGCCCCGAGGCGAGGCGCAGGATGTCGGCGCGGATGGTCTCGGCGTTGCCGGTGGAGAGGTACTCGAGCTTGACGTTGGCGTCGGCGCCCGCGCCGATGATCTCAAGCTTGGCCGCGCCCAGCAGGCGCGCGATCGCGGGACGGGTGAGGTTGACGCCCTGCACCCGGTCGAGCGGCGCGCGGCGCTGGGTCCGCGAGAGGATGCCGCTTCGCACCTCGACGTCGTCGTCGGTGATGCGGAAGGTGTGGAACCGCCAGGACAGATAGAAGCCGCCGATGATGACCGCGAGGCCCACCACGACGACGCCGAGCGCGACCAGCACGAGGTTGTTGGCGAGCACGAAGTCGACCGGATCGCCCGAGCTCTCGAAGTCCTGCCACCGGTCGACCGGCGCATCGGGGGCGAACACCGGCACGAAGATCGCGATCAGGCGGTCGCGGAAGTTCGCGACCACGATGCCCAGCACGACGAGCAGCGCGAGCCCGCCGCGCAGGAGCGGGGTGAGCGGATGCAGCCGGTGCCACTCGCCGTCCGACAGGGGCGAGCGGACGAGATCGGCCGGAGGCGCCTCGGGAGCGCCCGCGGGCCGGGGGTCGGTCACAGGCCGGTCCGCCGCGACTCGGCGACCGACATGAGGTGGTCGCGCAGCGCTTCGGCGGCTTGCTGTGTCAATCCGGGGATCGTGACGCCCGTGGCTGCGGCGGCGGTGACGAACTTGAGCTGGGCGATGCCGAACCCGCGGTCCAGCGGTCCGTGCGTGATGTCGACGAGCTGCATCCGGCCGTAGGGGACGGCGACCATGCGCTGCCACAGGATGCCGCGGCGGAAGACGAGGTCGTCCTCCCGCAGCTGGTATCCGATGGAGCGCACCTGGCGCGGCAGCACGGCCATCGTGGCGAGCAGCAGCACGGCGACCACGACTCCGGGGATGAACGCCCACGGCTGGTCCAGCCACAGCACGAAGGCGACCACCGCCGCCAGGATCACGACGAGCCAGAAGCCGTTCCCGATGAGCTGCACGATGAGGTACTTGCGCGAGATCTGATGCCAGATGCCCCGCTCGAGCTCGAGGCGGTTCGCGCTCCGCGGCTCGATGAGCCGGTCGTACGCGCCGTCGTCGAGCACCCGTCCCGGACCGGCTTCGCCGGCGGCTGCGGGCTCAGTGGTGGGAGGGAGTGGCGTCGGGCTCGGGTGGTCCGGGCTGGTCGTCATCGTCGTCCTTCCGAATCGTGCAGAGCTGTTCTGCGACGATGCCGGCCACGACCAGGACCACTGCCCCGACGACCGCGGCGATCACCGCACCAGTCGAGCCTAGTGACGGCGGCACCGGACGTGTGAGGAGGAACAGGAGGAGACCGAGGCCCATGCCGCCGGTGAAGGCTCCGACGAGGCTCGAGGCCTGCGCGAGCATCGCGATACGGAGGGCCCGGAACGGGTCGACGCGCACGGCTCCCCCGCGCACCGCACGGCGGATCGGGAGCGCCGCCGCCACGACAGCGGCACCGAGCATCACGTACAGGACCGGCAGCATGATCGACGGCGTGAAGGTCGGGCGGCCCGACCCCGTCAGCGCCTGGTCGAGGACGAAGCCGGCGCCGACGCCGATCGCGACCGTCGCGGCGAGGACGGCGGGTGACGTGCGCCTCACGCGGCACCTCCTCCGCCGCCGTCGCGCAGCCGCTCCAGGAGCGCGGCGACCGAGCCGTGTCCGGGTAGTTCGGCGACCGGGTCGACGGCGAGCCAGGGCTCGAGGACGAAGTCGCGCTCGGCGGCCCGCGGGTGCGGAAGCGCGAGGGCGGCCGAGTCCACGACGGTGTCGCCGTGGACGATGAGGTCGAGATCCAGGGTGCGATCCGCCCACCGCCGCACCTGCGCGCCGCGCGCGCGGCCGTGGCGCTCCTCGATCGCGTGCAGGTAGCCGAGCAGCACGGTCGGCGCGAGGCGGGTGTCGACGAGCGCGACCGTGTTCAGGTAGGCGGGCGCCGCGGCATCCGGCCCGTCGAGGGTCAGCGCGACCGTCTCGATGGGGTCGGCGGCGGCGACGAGGGTCGTCAGCGGCAGCGCGTCGAGCGCGGCGAGCGCGGCCCGGATCGCCTGCGCGCGGTCGCCGAGGTTCGCTCCGAGCGCGATGACGGCGCGGACGGCGGGAACGGATCCCGCGGGCGTCGCCCCCGGGCTCTCCTGCGCGAGACGGCGGCTCATCGTCCGGCCCGCCGTCGCTCGATCGTGACGCTGACGTCGCCGAACGGCACGGCGATCGGGGCCTGCGGCTTGTGCACCGTCACGGTGACCGCGTCGACGAGCCCGAACCCGAGGGCCGCCTCGGCGATGCGGGTCGCAAGCGTCTCGAGGAGGTCGACCGGGTCGCCCGCGACGATCTCCACGACGCGCTCGGCGAGCTCGCCGTAGTGGACGGTGTCGGCGACGTCGTCGCTGGCCGCCGCCGCGGCGAGCGACAGCTCGAGGTCGAGATCGACGACGAAGTCCTGGCCGTGCTGACGCTCGGCGTCGTAGACGCCGTGGAAGCCGCGCGCACGAACGCCGGTGAGACGGATGCGGTCGGTCATGACTCCCCCCGCCAGTGCCGGCGCACCGCGAGCGCGTCGCGCGTCGCCGCGACGTCGTGGACGCGCACGCCCCACGCCCCGGCCTCGGCGGCGAGGACGCTCGTGACGGCGGTCGCAGCATCCCGTCGCTCCTGGGCGGGGTCTTCGCCGAGGGCGTCGCGAAGGAAGCCCTTGCGGCTCGTGCCGACCAGCACCGGGCGCCCGACTGCGACGAGCCGGTCGAGGTGGCGGAGCAGCTGCCAGTTCTGCGCCGCCAGCTTGCCGAAGCCGATGCCCGGGTCGAGCACGATCCTCGAGGGGTCGATGCCCGCATGCGCGGCGGCGCCCACGCGCTCCTCGAGCTCGCGGAGCACGTCGACGACCGGGTCGTCGTAGCGCGCACCGGCGTACATGTCGGCCGAGTGCCCCCGCCAGTGCCCGATGACGAGGTCGGCTCCGGACGCGGCTACGGCCGCGAGCATGTCGCCGTCGGCGAGACCGCCCGAGACGTCGTTGACGATCGTCGCGCCCGCGGCCACGGCGGCCACGGCGGTCGCCGCGTTCATCGTGTCGATGCTCACCGCGACCCCGGTCGCGGCGAGCGCTTCGACGACGGGGAGAACCCGCGCGCGCTCCACCTCACCGGGGACGCGCGTGGCGCCGGGGCGCGTCGATTCGCCGCCGACGTCGACGATCCCGGCGCCGGCGTCGCGCAGCGCGAGTCCGTGCGCGAGGGCGGCCTCGGCATCGAGATAGGAGCCGCCGTCGCTGAACGAGTCGGCGGTGATGTTGAGGATCCCCATGATGACGGTCATGCGCCGCCTCCCGCGATCAGGGCGATGAGCTCGGCCCGAGCGACGGGGTCGGCGTAGACGCCCCGCGCGGCGACGGTGAGGGTCGTGGCATCCGTCTGCCGACCGCCGCGCATCGTGACGCACTCGTGCGCCGCGTCGAGCACGACGAGCACACCGCGCGCGTCGAGCGCCGCGTCGATCGTGTCGGCGATCTGCTCTCCCAGGCGCTCCTGCACCTGGGGTCGCGCGGCGAGCACGTCGACGACGCGCGGCAGGGCGCCGAGCCCCACGACCTGCTCGCCGGGCAGGTAGGCGATGTGCGCGTGCCCCGCGAAGGGCAGGAGATGGTGCTCGCAGAACGATCGGAACCGGATGCCGCGCACCATCACCGCGCCCGAGGGCAGCGTGTCGGGGGCGGGCCCGCGCGCGACCGAGATCGTGTGCGCGAGCGGCTCGGCGGCATCCGCCCCGACGCCCGAGAAGAACTCGGCGTAGGCGTCCGCGACCCGCTGCGGGGTCTGCTTCAGGCCCGGGCGGTCGGGGTCCTCCCCGATCGCCTCGAGCAGGTCCCGCACGAGGGCGGCGACGCGTTCCCGGTCGACGGCCACGCGGCGAGCCTACGCGGTCGCGGGTCGCGCCTGCCCGGAGGGGCGACGCTGCGGCGAGCGCTCGGCGGCGGCCTCGGCCTCGGTCTCGGCGACGGCGGATGCGGCCAGACCGGCCTCCTCGCGACGCTTCGGGACGTCGATCGGGGGCAGGCTCGAGACGGGGCGGTCGTCGCTCGAGAGCCACTGCGGGCGCGGCGGGAGCTTCTTGATGTCCGCGAAGATCTCGGCGAGCTGCAGGTGGTCGAGCGTCTCCTCCTCGAGGAGGGCGAGCGCCAGCTTGTCGAGGACGTCGCGGTTGGCGTTGATGACCTCGTACGCCTCGTTGTGGGCCTGCTCGATGAGAAGGCGCACCTCGGCGTCGACGCGCTCCGCGATGCGCTCGGAGAAGTCGCGGCCGTGACCCATGTCGCGGCCCATGAACACCTCGCCCGACGAGGAACCGAGCTTGACGGGGCCGACCTCGGTGGTCATGCCGTACTCGGTGACCATCTTGCGGGCGATGCCCGTGGCCTTCTCGATGTCGTTCGATGCCCCCGTGGTGGGGTCGTGGAACACGACCTCCTCGGCGACGCGTCCGCCCATCGCGTAGGTGAGCTGGTCCTGCAGCTCGTTGCGCGTGACGGAGTACTTGTCTTCGAGCGGCAGCACCATCGTGTAGCCGAGCGCCTTGCCGCGCGGGAGGATCGTGACCTTCGTCACCGGATCGGAGTGGTTCATCGCCGCGGCGGCGAGGGCGTGGCCGCCCTCGTGGTACGCCGTGATGAGCTTCTCCTTGTCCTTCATGACGCGCGTGCGCCGCTGCGGACCGGCGATGACGCGGTCGATCGCCTCGTCGAGGGCGCGCATGTCGATGAGCTGCGCATCGGAGCGCGCCGTCAGCAGCGCCGCCTCGTTCAGGACGTTGGCGAGATCGGCACCGGTGAAGCCGGGGGTCTTGCGGGCGATGACGGCGAGGTCGACCGAGGGCGAGAGCGGCTTGCCGCGGCCGTGGACCTCGAGGATCTTCTGGCGCCCCTTGAGGTCGGGGGCGTCGACGCCGATCTGACGGTCGAAGCGGCCCGGACGCAGGAGCGCGGGGTCGAGGATGTCGGGGCGGTTCGTCGCGGCGATCACGAGCACCGAGACCTTCGGGTCGAACCCGTCCATCTCGACGAGCATCTGGTTCAGCGTCTGCTCGCGCTCGTCGTGCCCGCCGCCCATGCCGGCGCCGCGGTGGCGTCCGACGGCGTCGATCTCGTCGATGAAGATGATGGCGGGCGCGTTCTCCTTCGCCTCCTTGAAGAGGTCGCGGACGCGGCTCGCGCCGACGCCGACGAACATCTCGACGAAGTCCGAGCCCGAGATCGAGTAGAACGGCACGCCCGCCTCGCCGGCGACGGCGCGCGCGAGCAGCGTCTTTCCGGTTCCCGGGGGACCGTACAGCAGCACGCCCTTCGGGATGCGGGCGCCGACGGCCTGGAACTTCGAGGGGTCCTTCAGGAAGTCCTTGATCTCCTGCATCTCTTCGATCGCCTCGTCGGAGCCGGCGACGTCGGTGAAGGTGACGGTGGGCGTCTCCTTCGTGACGAGCTTGGCGCGCGACTTGCCGAACTGCATGACCTTGCTGCCGCCGCCCTGGGCGCTCGACATGAGGAACCAGAACAGCAGGCCCAGCAGCACGAGGGGCAGCAGGAGCGAGAGGAAGCCGTCGAACCACGACGGCCGCGGCACGAGGTCGTTGAACCCGTCCGACGGGTTCGCGGCGTCGATGGCCGAGACGACCTCGTCGGCGCGCGCGGAGGTGTAGTAGAACTGCACCTGATTCGAGCCCTCGAAGGGCTGCGCGAGCGTCAAGTCGACGCGCTGGTCGCCATCGGTGGTCTGCACCTCGGTGACCGTGTCGCCGCGGAGCAGCTCGAATCCCTGCTGGGTGGTGATCTGCTTCGCGCCCGTCAGGCTGGAGATCAGCATGAAGCCGATCAGCAGGAGCGCGCCGATGAGGAGCACGTACACCAGCGGGTTGCGCGTGACTTTCTTGACGTCCATGGTGCGATCAGGCTACCCCGCGCGGACTATGGGGGGTCTGTGCGTTCGTTTTGGGCGTACCGGGATGGATCAGCTGTAGACGTGCGGGGCGAGGATCGCGACGTCGCGGAGGTTGCGGTACTTCTCGGCGTAGTCGAGGCCGTAGCCGACGACGAAGTCGTTCGGGATGTCGAAGCCGACGTAGCGGCAGTCGATCTCGACCTTCGCGGCCTCGGGCTTGCGCAGGAGCGCGAGCACCTCGAGCGACTCGGCGCCGCGCGACTGGAAGTTCTCGAGGAGCCAGCTGAGGGTCAGACCCGAGTCGATGATGTCCTCGACGATCAGCACGTGCTTGCCGTGCAGGTCGGCGTCGAGGTCCTTGCGGATCTGCACGACGCCGCTCGATTTGGTGCTGGCCCCGTACGAGGAGACGGCCATCCAGTCCATCGTGATGTCGCGCTTGAGGGCGCGGGCGAAGTCCGCCATCACCATGACCGCGCCCTTCAGGACGCCGACGAGGATCAGCTCCTTGCCCGCGTAGTCGGCCTCGACCCGCTCGGCGAGCTCGACGAGCTTCGCCTGGATCTGCTCCTCCGTGACGAGGACGTCGGTCAGCTGGTCGGCGATCTCGGCGGCACGCATGCGACGAGTTTAGGCGGCGCCGGGCGCGGCCGAGAACTCAATGAGCCGTCCGGTGCGGCGGGCGCGGCATCCGGGGAGGTCGATCGGTCCCTGCCCGCGGTAGTCGGTGACGAGGCGGGCGACCTCGAGGGTCTGCGCCCGCGTGAGACTCTCGTGGAACTCGCTCTGCACGACATGACGGATGATGCGGTGACGAAGCGCCGGCGGATTGGCGGCGAGTGCGGCCACCGAGACGGCGATGCCGGCCTCGGCGGGCTCGACGATGTCCTCAATGGTCTCGGCGATCATGTCGTCGAAGGCCTGCGCGTCCTCGCGAAGCTGCTCGGCCGTGCGCGCGAGGGCCTCGGCGATGCCCGGTCCGAGCTCCGTCTCGAGCACGGGCAGCACCCGCTCGCGGACGCGCACCCGGCGGAATCGGTCGTCGCTGTTGTGCGGATCTCGCCACGGAGTGAGCCCGGCCGCGCCGCACGCGGCGGCGGTCGTCGCGCGGCGCACCGCGAGCAGCGGACGCAGCCAGCGCACGCCGGTCTCATCGTCGGCGCGGTCGGCGGCCATGCCCCCCAGGCTCGTCGCGCCCGCGCCGCGCGCGAGCCCGAGGAGCACCGTCTCGGCCTGGTCGTCGAGCGTGTGTCCCAGCAGCACGGCGGCGGCGCCGGCACCCCGAGCCGCGTCGCGGAGAGCCCGCCTGCGCGCCTCGCGGGCGGCGGCCTCCGGGCCGCCCTCGGTGCCCACCTCGACGCGGACGACGAGCGGGTCGAGGCCGAGCGCGGCAGCGGCGCGGGCGGCCGCGAGGGCCGCCGCGTCCGAGCCCGACTGGAGGCCGTGGTCGACCGTGACGGATGCCGCGCGCAACCCGAGCTTCGGCGCCTCGAACGCCGTCGCGGCGGCGAGGGCCAGCGAGTCGGCACCGCCCGAGAGGGCGACGAGCACCGTCGAGCCCGCGGTGAGCGAGCTCAGCGCAGCGCGGACGGCGCGGCGGATCTCGGCGATGGCGGGGTCGAGGCTCGGCACCAGCCCACCGTATCCGCCCGGTCTTTGCCTCCCGATCGCGTGCACGATCTCAGGAGGATTGCCGGTCGAGCGTCCCCACACGCGCCGCGCACCTCGGGGTCTCCTGAGATCGTGCCTGCGGCGGCTGCCGGCGGGGCGGGGCGGGCGCCGGCGGGAGCGTCCGGTCGCCCGGCAGCACCGGCTGGCATCTGGCAGCGCGCCGTCGCACGGGCACGATCTCAGGAATCCCGCCGGCCCATCCGTCCGCTCGGCCGGTGAGGCCCGGGGTCTCCTGAGAACGGGCTGCCCGGGCGGGCGGCCGGTCGCCAGTAGGCTGGTCGCGGCATCCCACCGTCTTATCGAAGGAGCACAGGTATGGGCGCGTACGACGCCGTCATCGAGATCCCCCGCGGCAGCCGCGTGAAGTACGAAGTCGACCACGGCACCGGCCGGGTCTTCCTCGACCGCGTGCTGTTCACGCCGATGGGATACCCCAGCAACTACGGCTTCTTCGAGAACACCCTCGGCGAGGACGGCGACCCGCTCGACGTGCTCGTCCTCCTCGACCGCGACATCTACCCGGGCGTGCTGGCGAAGGTCCGCCCCGTCGCCGTGCTGAAGATGAGCGACGAGGCCGGCGGCGACGACAAGGTCGTGGCCGTGCTGGCGAAGGACCCGCGCTGGGCGCACATCCAGGACGTCGACGACATCGACGAGTGGACCAGGAACGAGATCGGTCACTTCTTCGAGCACTACAAGGACCTCGAGCCGAACAAGTGGGTCAAGGTCGACGAGTGGGCGAACGCCGCCGAGGCCGAGCGCCTCGTGGGCGAGGCGTTCGACCGCTTCGAGGAGCACGAGGGCCAGACCAAGACGCAGGGTGAGGGCGAAGCGCCCAACTCCCTCTGATCAGAGGCTGAAGCGAGGGGCGGATGCTGCAGCATCCGCCCCTCGCTGTTTTGCGGAACCGGGCCGGCGTCAGACCGAGATGCCGCGGTTGCGCAGGAACGGCGCCGGATCGATCCGGGTGCCGTTCTGGTAGATCTCGAAGTGCAGGTGGCAGCCGGCCGAGACGCCGGTGTTGCCGGCGTACGCGATGACCTGACCGGCCGAGACGCGCTGACCCCAGCCGACGGCGTAGCCGCCGTTCTGGATGTGCGCGTAGGCCGAGACGATGCCGCCGCCGTGGTCGACCTTGATGTAGTTGCCCCAGTCGCCCGTCCAGGCGGCGTGCACGACGGTGCCCGACGCCGCGGCGTAGATGGGGGCGGAGCAGCCGCCGGCGAAGTCGATGCCGCGGTGTCCGGTCGTGCAGCCGGCGCTCGAGCAGATCGTGCCGCGGTTGCCGAACCACGAGCTGATGTAGCCGGGACCCGGGCGCACCCAGCCCGACGGCTGGACCTGGCCTGCGCCGCCGCCGCCGCCACCGCCGGAGTTGCCACCGCCGCCGCCTCCGCCGCCGGAGTTGCCGCCACCGCCGCCTCCGCCACCGCTGTTGGCTGCGGCAGCCGCCGCGGCGGCCTCCTGGCGCCGGCGCTCCTCCTCGGCGGCGCGGCGCGCTGCTTCTTCGCGCTCGCGGCGCTTGCGCTCTTCTTCGCGACGACGCTCCTCCTCGACACCGGCCTGGTAGCCGGCCACGGTCGCGGCGGTCTCGTCCTTGAGGGCGGCGAGCTGCGCCTGCAGCGTCGCCATGTGCTCGGTCTGCGCGGCGAGGGCCTCCTGCGCGGCCTGGGCCGCGTTCTGCGCCGCGATGAGCTTCTGCTCGGCCTCCTGCTTCAGGCGGTCGCGCTCGTCGCGGGCGACGCTCGCCTGGTCGCTGAGGCTCTGCGCCGTGTCGCGGGCGGCGACCGCGTCGGCGTAGACGCCGCGGTTCGTCTGCAGGAGCTTGTCCATCGTGCCCAGGCGCGCGAGCAGGTCGTCGGCCGAGGCTGCGGAGTCCGAGAAGAAGAGCTTGAGGCTCGTGTCGTCGCCGCCGTTGCGGTAGAGCTGCGCGGCGAGCTTGCCGGCGCGGCGGGCAGTCTCGGTCGCGGCGGCGGCCTGCGCGTCGGCCTGCGACTGCAGCGACTCGGCGCGGTAGACGGCGTCCTCGTAGGCGGACTGCGCGACGGCGTACTCCTGGCCGAGGCGCTCGGCTTCGGCCTGCTTGTTCGCGACGTCGGCGGTGAGGTCGGCGATGAGCTGCTCGATGCGGGCGATCTCGCTGCCCTTGGCGGCCTCGTTGTTCTTCGCCCTCTGCACGTCGTCCCACGAGGGATACCCCTCGATGCCGAACGCCGACGGGATGCCGCCGGGTGCCAGGAACGCGGTCGCTGCCACGAAGCCGACGGCTCCGAGTCCGAGCGCGCCGCGCCGCGAGATGAGCTGCGCCAGTCTGCTGCGTTCGGCAGGAGTCGGCGCGCAGCCGCACTCTTCGGGGGATTCCAGGCTTTCGGATCGCACGCGGGTGACCTTCCCTATCGCGTGAACAACTCCGTTCACAGTAGCAACACACGTCACAGGACCAAAGCGTCGGGATGCCGGCATCCGATCGCGCGACTCGGCTCAGTCTGACCGTGCGACACGCCCGATCGGGGGACGCCGCGCCCTCGATTCGCACATTCGCGAAAGTTCTCGTATGCTTGACCCTCGGTAAGCGTGATCCTCTGGGACTCACTCGGCCCCATCGTTTAGCGGCCTAGGACGCCGCCCTTTCACGGCGGTAGCACGGGTTCGAATCCCGTTGGGGTCACACCCACAATTGAATAAGCATGGCCCTGTAGCGCAGTTGGTTAGCGTGCCGCCCTGTCACGGCGGAGGTCGCGGGTTCAAGTCCCGTCAGGGTCGCTCTCAAGCGACGGGCCCTTTGGTTTCCAGAGGGCCTGTCGTGTAGGACGTGGCTTTTTCGAAGCCATGCGGCTCTGTAGCTCAGTTGGTAGAGCGCACGACTGAAAATCGTGAGGTCACGGGATCGACGCCCGTCGGAGCCACACGGACCGTCGTTACAACGGTCCCAGAAACCCTCGCCTAGCTTCTACATGGCGGGGGTTTTGCTTTGCCCTGGCTCAGCCGGTCTGCCCGGGCTCGCTCATCCGGACGAGTCCGCAGGTCAGGCATGACCACGCGACGAGAAAGGACTCGTCGTCGAGGATCTCGAAGCGCAGCGCATCACCGCAGGTGGGGCACACCCACGGTGTCGCAGCTGGCGCGGTCACGGCCCGAGCATAAGCGCCGACAAGCGCCGCCGGGCGGCCGGACTCAGACGAGCATCGGGCGCGCGCGACGGTAGGTGCCGCGGCGGACCGCCGCAACCCCGTGCCCGTGGGCGCGCAGCGACGTAGCGTTGACGACGGTCGGCCCACGACGGCCGGCCCGACCGGCGCTCCACGCGACGGGGCGCTGATCGTCGCATCTCGAGCCCAGGAGGCAGATATGACGGACGCCCGTTTCACCGACAAGACCATCCTCATCACCGGAGGCGGTTCCGGCTTGGGTCGAGCCACCGCAGTGCGACTGGCGACAGAAGGCGCGAACCTCGCGCTCGTCGACGTGTCGGAACCGGGCCTCGCCGCCACGGTCGACGCCATCCGCGAGGTCGCACCCGATGCCCGCGTCATCACGACCGTCGCCGACGTGTCGGACGAGGCGCAGGTGCAGGACTACGTCGACGCGGCGAAGAACGAGTTCGGCCGCATCGACGGCTTCTTCAACAACGCCGGCATCGAGGGCAAGCAGAACCTCACCGAGGACTTCACCGCCGACGAGTTCGACAAGGTCGTGGCGATCAACCTGCGCGGCGTCTTCCTCGGGCTCGAGAAGGTGCTGCCGATCATGCGCGAGCAGGGCTCGGGCTCCGTCGTGAACACCGCGAGCGTCGGTGGCATCCGGGGCGTCGGCAACCAGTCCGGCTACGCCGCCGCCAAGCACGGCGTCGTCGGCCTCACGCGCAACTCCGCCGTCGAGTACGGCCGGTACGGCGTTCGCCTGAACGCGATCGCCCCCGGAGCCATCTGGACACCGATGGTCGAGAACTCGATGAAGCAGATCGACCCCGACAACCCCCGCAAGGCCGCCGAGGAGTTCATCCAGGCCAACCCGACCAAGCGGTACGGCGAGGCTCCCGAGATCGCGGCGGTCGTCGCCTTCCTGCTCTCGGACGACGCCTCGTACGTCAATGCGACGGTGCTGCCGATCGACGGCGGGCAGTCCGCCGCCTACTGACAGGCGACGCGCTCCCCGAGCACACGCGGCATCCGTCATCCCCCGTACGACGCGGCCACGCGCGCCGCGAGCGCCACCGCGTCGTGCGGGGCGTGACCGCGAGCGTCGTTGTCGAAGTAGACCCAGACGTCGCGCGGACGTCCGTCCGGCGCATCCGAGCCGTCCGCCCATCCCCGGATCCGTTTCGCCCACGTCGCGAGCTCGGCCTCGGTGTACCCGCTCGCGTAGAGATCGGTCGCCCCGTGCAACCGCACGTAGACGTGGTCCGCCGTGACCTCGTCGAACCGGGGCCAGCGCCCCGCCGTGTCGGCAACGACGAGGGCGGTGCCGGTGCGACGCAGGACGGCGACGGCATCCGGGGTTCCGAAGGTCTCCGAGCGCGGCTCGAGCGCGTGCCGGATCGGACGGTCCTCGTCGATCTGCAGCCAGGCGCGCCCGTCCAACCGCTCATCGTGGCGCTCGGCGAGCGCGAGCGCTGCGGACATCGTCCGCGGCAGGACGGCCAGGAACTCCTCGAGCACGTCGCGATCGAACGCCTCTCGCTCGGGCAGCTGCCACAGCACCGGCCCGAGCTGATCTCCGAGGGCGAGCACGCCCGACGCGAAGAAGTTCGCCAGCGCCGTCTCCACACCGCGCAGCCGCAGCATGTGCGTCACGTAGCGCGAGCCCTTCACCGCGAAGACGAACGACGCCGGCACCTCGCTCCGCCACCGGCAGTAGCTCTCCGGCCGCTGCAGCGAATAGAACGAGCCGTTCACCTCGGCGGTCGTCATCCGCTCGCCGACGTATGACAGCTCCCGTCGCTGCACGAGGCCGGGCGGGTAGAAGTCGCCGCGCCAGCTCGGGTAACGCCAGCCGGAGATGCCGATCCGCACACGGCCTCTCTTCTCACCGCGCATGCCGGGGCTGCTCATGCCCCAGGACTATCCCGACCCCGGCGCCTCGGCGAAGGGGGTTGTCGGAAGCGAGCGAGCCGGACTACGGCGCTGAGACAGGCGCCGCGCAGATCAGGTGCCCGCACCGTCGCCGAAGAGCCGCACCTCCTGCGCGCACCGGCACGCCGCAGCGAGCTTCGCCGCCCACGCGTGCGCGTCCTCGACGGTCGGAAGGTCGAGAACCGCGTAGCCGCCCTCGAGGCTCCGCGTCTGCTCGTAGGTGCCGGCGACCGCCACGCCGTCGGCGTCGACACGAACGGGCGGCACTGACCCGTCGATTCCGCCGCCGAACACCCACACACCGGCAGCACGCGCCTCATCGACGACGACTCGCGACGCGGCCGACACCGCGGGCAGCTCATCGTCCGCGACGACCATCGCGGCGCTCGGAAACGAGATCAGATACATCGGCACGGCGGCATCCCCCATCGACTCGGATGCCGTCATCCTCCTCGCCGCCCGGCCTCGGCACCAGAGGATCCCGGCTTCGGCGCCTTAGGATGCGGGACGGAGCGCGCAGCGACGCGCCCGCGTGAGGAGACACCCGATGGCCGCGACACGACGATCGACGAGCCGCCGGCAGCAGCGACGCCGCCGCATCCTCATCGGGACGATCACCGGCGCGGTCGTCGCCGCCGTCGCCGTCGCCGCGGTGGGCGTCGTCACCGTCCTGCAGCGCTCCGAACCGCCGAGCGCCCCGGCCGCCGGCGACGAGACGCCCGCGGTCACGACGCCGACGCCGACGCCGGACCCCACGCCGCTCACCCCGGCCCAGCAGCTGCTCGCCGGTACGACCGACCCGGCGGCGTGCGCCGTGTCGTTCGCGGGCGAGGGCATCGACCTCGCCCCGCTCCTCGAGAGCCAGGGATCGCTGTACGCGTCGCTCCCGATCCCGACGCGCGACGGCGAGGTGTTCGCCGGGTGGTACGCGACGCCCGACGACGCTGCCGCCCGCGCCATCCCCGGCCGGATCAACGGAGCGGATGCCGTGGCCTGCGACGCGCAGCAACGCACCCTCTACGGATCCTGGATGAGCCCCGCCGACAACGAGGCGGCGAAGACCCGCATCCCGATCCTCATGTACCACCAGTTCACGACGAAGCCCGAGGGCGAGTCGGGCTGGCTGCGCGGCAATTACGCGTACGTCGGCGACTGGGACGCGCACCTGGCCTACATCTCCGAGCAGCAGTTCTACCTGCCGACCTGGCCGGAGCTCAGCGCCTTCATCGACGGCGCCCTCTACCTGCCCGATCACTCGGTCATCGTCACCGACGACGACGCCGATCCGTCGTGGCTCGAGCTGGCGGTGCCGCTCGTGGAGAAGCACCAGGTGATGACCACCTCCTTCGTCATCACGGTCAACGGCCCCGGCCCCGACCTCACGCCCTACGTGCTCAAGCGGTCGCACACGCACGACATGCACACCGCCGGCGACAACGGCCAGGGCCGCATCGTGAACTGGTCGAAGGACCAGATCGTCACCGATCTGGACACCTCCGCGAGCGTCCTCGGCGGCACGAAGGAGGTCGTCGCCTACCCGTTCGGCCATTACAACGAGACCGCGAAGGAGGGCGTCGCCGCGGCCGGGTTCGAGATGGCCCGCACGATCGAGCAGGGCTACGTCTCGATCGGCACCGACAAGCTCGCCCTCCCCTGCATCCGCATCAACTACGGGATGACGGTCGACGACCTGAAACGTGCGATCGGCTGACGGCTCGCGGGCGCGGAACCGGGAACGATACCCCCGGCTGTGCTCATTGGATAGCCATAGGACAACTTCAGCGACCGTTCACCGATCGTCACTAATCTGAGAGTTCCCTGCCAGGAGAACGCGAGCGACACATGGATCTGACGATCGTCGTGCCGACCTTCAACGAAGGTCCGAACGTCGCCGAGCTGCTGCGTCGCATCGGCGACGCGGTCGATGACCGGCTCTTCGAGGTCGTCTTCGTCGACGACTCGACCGACGACACCCCGCAGATCATCGCCGCGGCCGCCCAGACCGCCGACTTCCCCGTGCGCCTCATCCACCGCGACGCGCCCACCGCCGGACTCGGCGGCGCCGTCGTCGAGGGGCTCCGGGCGGCGACCTCGAACTGGTGCCTCGTGATGGACGGCGACCTGCAGCATCCGCCCGAGGACGTCCCCCGCCTGCTCGCGCGGGCCGACCGCGACGACGTCGACGTCGTCGTCGCATCGCGCTACATCGCCGGCGGCGACTCGAAGGGCCTCGCCGACGCGACCCGCACCACCGTCTCGCGGGCCTCGACCCTGCTCACGAAGTCGATGTTCCCCCGCAAGCTCGGCGACTGCAGCGACCCGATGACCGGATTCTTCCTCGTGAATCGCGACGCCATCGACATCGATGCGCTCCGGCCGCGCGGGTTCAAGATCCTGCTCGAGATCCTCGCCCGGCGCCACCTGCGCGTCGGGGAGGTCCCGTTCGCCTTCGCATCGCGTTTCGCCGGCGCGTCGAAGGCGTCGTTCACGCAGGGCATCCGCTTCCTGACGCAGCTGCTCATGCTCCGATTCGGCCGCATGTCGGCGTTCGCCCTCGTCGGCGGCGTCGGCGCGATCGCGAACCTCGTCATCATGTGGGGGCTCATCCGCCTCGGTATGGACTACTTGCCGGCGTCGATCATCGCGAGCGAGATCACGATCATCGGCAACTTCCTGCTGCTCGAGTACCTCGTCTTCTCCGACATGCGCGCCGAGTCCGGCAGTATGCGGCAGCGATTCGTGAAGTCGTTCACGTTCAACAACGTCGAGGCGATCATCCGGATACCGGTGCTGTGGGTGCTCGTCGAGAACGCCCACATCCCGAGCGTCATCGCCGCGGGGCTCACCCTGATCGCCGCGTTCGTCGTGCGGTTCGTCTTCCACGCCCTCGTCGTGTACGCGCCCAAGCGCCAGCCCGTCGACGCCTCGCTCGCCGTCGCCCCCGAGCGCGCCCGAGCCGCTGAGTACTGAGCGGACGTACCCTGGGATCATGACTTCTCCCGAGACCGCCACCATCGACGACGCCGCCACCATCACGATGTTCGGCGCCGACTGGTGCCGCGATTGCCGTCGCACCAAGTCGCAGCTCGACGACCTCGGCGTCGCCTACACCTACGTCGACCTCGAGGCCGACCCCGCCGCCGCGGACGTCGCCCGCGAGATCTCCGGTCGCACCCAGATCCCCGTCGTGGTCTACCCCGACGCGACCCACCACGTCGAGCCGAGCAACGACGACGTCGCCGCGAAGCTGCGCGAGCTGTCGCTGATCTGACCCGCTCCCCCCGGGGTGGCGCCGGGCGCGTGCGTGGCGCGCGCCTGGCGCGTGCGTGGCGCGTGCCTTGATGCAAGGGACCTGAGCCGACACGCCGCAGCGGATGCCGGTGAGCCGGCATGTCGGGTCGAGAACCTTGCATCGCGGCACAGGCGCCGCGGCATCCGATCCACCGGCTCCGACCGACTGCCGACTCCGAACCGTGCGGTGCCCCGCCGAGCGGCAGCCGCACCACCGCGCTGTCGGACCACCGCCCCGTCCGACCACCGCCCCGTCCGACCACCGCCCCGTCCGACCACCGCCCCGTCCGACCACCGCCCCGTCCGACCACCGCCGCGTGCCGCGATCCAAGGCATTCTGGCCGACACGCCGCAGCGGATGCCGGTGAGCCGGCGTGTCGGGTCGGAAACCTTGCATCCCGGCACAGGCACCGCGGCATCCGATCGACCGGCTCGGACCGACTGCCGGCTCTTCGTCCCCCGCCGGACCGAGCTGCAGCCGCACCACCGCACCACCGCACCACCGCACCACCGCCTCGCCGGACCACCGCCCTGCCGGACCACCGCCGTGTGCCGCGATCCAAGGCATTCGGACCGACACGCCGCAGCGGATGCCGGTGAGCCGGCGTGTCGGGTCGGAAACCTCGCATCCCGGCACGCGCGGCGCAGGCGGCACAAGCGGCACGTGAGGCACAGGGCGGCGACCGCACCACAGGCACTCGAGGGCCGCCCGGGCGGCGACCGGCGGACGGGCGGGCACTGGTAGGCTGGGGGGACTTGTGGCGCGCTCGCGCCGCACGCGTCGTAGAACGCCTTCCGCGCACCGGGTCACGACCGGCATCCCGCGGACACTTTCGTACGGCGACCCCGCATGCGCACCCGCATCCGGGCCACCGACCAGGGCGCCGACGTGCGCCCGGAGAACAACTCCCCATGACTGACACCACTTTCCGCACGCTCGGCGTGCCCGCTCCGCTCGTCGACGCCCTCGCGAAGGACGGCAAGACCACGGCCTTCCCGATTCAGGTCGACACCCTCCCCGACACCCTCGCCGGCCGCGACGTCCTCGGACGCGGCAAGACCGGCTCGGGCAAGACGCTCGCCTTCTCGATCCCGATGGCCGCGCGCCTGGGCGGCGAGCTCGCCGGCGGCACCCGTCGCGCGACCCGCATCCTGGGCCTCGTCCTCGCCCCCACCCGCGAGCTGGCCACCCAGATCAACGCGACCCTGGCCCCGCTCGCGGCGGCCTACGGCATGAAGACCACGACGATCTTCGGCGGCGTGAACCAGACCCGCCAGGTGCAGGCGCTGAACGCCGGCGTCGACATCGTCGTCGCCTGCCCCGGCCGCCTCGAAGACCTGCTGCAGCAGCGCCACCTGACGCTCGACTCGGTCGAGATCACGGTCATCGACGAGGCCGACCACATGGCCGACCTCGGCTTCCTCCCGGCCGTCACGCGCATCCTCGACAAGACGCCGCGCGACGGACAGCGCATGCTGTTCAGCGCCACGCTCGACAACGGCGTGGACAAGCTGGTCAAGCGCTTCCTGCAGAACGAGGTGCTGCACTCCGTCGACGAGGCGCACTCCCCCGTCGCCGCGATGACCCACCACGTCTTCCACCTCGCCGGCGCCGAGGAGAAGAAGGACGTCGTCAAGGCGCTCGCCTCGGGTATGGGCCGCCGCATCCTCTTCACCCGCACCAAGCACGCCGCGAAGAAGCTCGCCAAGCAGCTGACCTCGCAGGGCATCCCCTCAGTCGACCTGCACGGCAACCTCTCGCAGCCGCAGCGCGACCGCAACCTCGCGGCATTCTCGGCCGGCACGGCCAAGGTGCTCGTCGCGACCGACGTCGCCGCTCGCGGTGTGCACGTCGACGACGTCGAGCTCGTCGTCCATGTCGACCCGCCCATGGAGCACAAGGCGTACCTGCACCGCTCGGGCCGCACCGCCCGCGCCGGCGCCGAGGGCGCGGTCGTCACGCTCGTCATGCCCGGCCAGGAGCGCGACGTCAAGGATCTGCTGCGCAAGGCCGCCATCGCGGTCACCCCGCAGTCGGTCACCGCCACCTCGCCCGAGGTGGTCGCGCTCGTCGGCACGGTCGCTCCCTACGTCACCCCGGCCCCGGTCGAGGCGACTCCCCGCGGCACGAGCCAGGGTGCGAACGCACAGCGCAAGCGCGCCGCTCGCGATGCCCGCGACGGCGCCGCCCCGCAGGGTGGTGGCCGCTCCGGCGGTCGCGGCCGCGGCGGCCAGGGCGGCGGTCGCGGCGGCCAGGGCCAGTCCGGCCAGGGCGGCCAGACCCGCGACGGCGGCGCCGGCGGTCGCGGTCAGCAGAGCCGCGGTCAGCAGTCGGGTCGCGGCGCGCAGCAGCCCGCCCGCGGCGGTCAGCCGGCGGAGCGCGCCCCGCGCGAGACGCGGGATGCCGCGCCCGCCGGCAACCCGCGCCGCACCGGTCGCCGCGCCTCCTCCACCGGTGGCGCCGGCGGCAAGCTCATGGTCGGCTCGGTCGTCCGCCAGAACAGCGCCGGACGTCGCAGCAGCCGCTGACCCGCGGCATCCGCTCTCAGAAGTCGTCGCGATCCGCTGTTTCCCGCCCCGGGAGGCAGCAGGTCGCGACGACTTCTCGCGTTCGCGGTCAGGATGCCGCGGCGAACCGATCCGTCGCGGCGACCAGGGCTGCGGCGATGCCGGGCTCAGCCGCTGAATGCCCGGCGTCGTCGACCACGACGAAGTCGGCCTCGGGCCACGCGCGGTGCAGGTCCCAGGCGGTCATCACGGGCGTGCAGACGTCGTAGCGTCCCTGCACGATCACTCCGGGGATGCCGGCGAGCGCACCCGCGGCGGCATCGGCCACCAGCTGGCCCTCACGCATCCACCCGCCGTGCACGAAGTAGTGGTTCTCGATGCGGGCGAACGCCGTCGCCGCCTCGGCCGAGGTCATCGAGGCGACCAGACCCGGGTCGGGCCGCAGGGTGATCGTCGAGGCCTCCCACGTGGTCCAGGCGAGGGCGGCCGGGCCGTGGACCTCCGGGTCGGGGTCGGTCAGCCGCCGGTGATACGCCTCGATCATGCGGCTGCGCTCGAGCACCGGGATCGGTGCGATGAAGCGTTCCCACAGGTCGGGGAAGAGCGCGCCGGCACCGCCCTCGTAGAACCACTCCAGCTCGTGCCGGCGCAGCGTGAAGATGCCGCGGAGCACCAGCTCGGTCACCGCGTCGCGGTGCGTCTGCGCGTAGGCCAGGGCGAGCGTCGACCCCCACGAGCCGCCGAAGACCATCCATCGCTCGATGCCGAAGTTGCGTCGCAGCAGATCGATGTCGGCGACGAGATGCCAGGTGGTGTTGTACCGGAGGTCGGCGGCGGGGTCGCTCGCATGCGGGGTCGAGCGGCCGCATCCGCGCTGGTCGAAGAGGATGATGCGGTACTTCTCGGGGTCGAAGAACCGCCGATGCCAGGGGCTCGTCCCGCCGCCGGGGCCGCCGTGGAGGAAGACGACGGGCTTGCCGTCGGGGTTGCCCGACTGCTCCCAGTAGACGCGCTGGCCGTCGCCGACGAGGAGGAAGCCGGTCTCGTACGGCTCGAGGTCGGGGTACAGCACGTCGGCCAGCACCGACGGCACGCTCACCGCGTACCCGCGGCGGTGGAGGAAGTCATGCTTTCACGGTACCGGCGGCTCCGGCCTGCCGCTGCCACCGGTACCGTCCGCGATCACACCGCGAGCGCCGCCTCGATGTCGTCGACGAGGCCCCGGGCTCCGCGGGAGGCCTCGACCGCGTCGCCCAGGCGCCGCGCGTTCGCCGCGTATCTCGGATCGGCGAGGATGCGCCGCACGGCCACCCGGACGGCGTCCGCCGACGGTGTGCCGGTTCGCAGGTTGATTCCCACGCCGGCGTACTGAACCCGCGCAGATGTCTCGACCTTGTCCTCGGAATCTCCCGCGATGACGATCGGCACGCCGTGACGCATGGCGTGGTGGAGGCCGCCGTACCCGCCGTTCGTGACGAGCACACGGGTGCGCTCGAGCAACTCATCGTAGGGCAGGTAGCTCGCGGCGAATGCGTTCGGCGGCAGATCCGGGAGGTCGGCGACATCGCGGCCGCCCGTGGTGACGGCGACCTGCACGGGCTCGTCGGCCAGCGCCGTCACGGTGGGGAGGACGACCTCGTGGAAGTCCGTATTGGCCACCGTGCCCTGGGTCACGTGGACGAGCGGAATACTCGGATCGAGGTCCGCGAACCACGGTGGCGCCGCGGTGCGATCGGCCGACGGCTCCGTCATCGGCCCGTAGAACTGCAGATGCCCGGGGGCGTCGCTGCGCGGGTACTCGAAACCCGGCACCGTGAACTGCGCGAGCAGATCGCTGCGCGACAGCGCGTCCATGAAGAAGGCGCCGTCGAGCGGCGGCGCACCGACATCCGCGAGGAACCGGTCGAGCGCCCGGTGCACCGGACGCAGGACAGCCCGCGCGGTGACGCCCAGCATCCGGTTGCGGACGCGATTGACCACGCGCGGTCGGGTCGGCGTGATGCCGAGGCCGTACGGCGCGGCATCCCTGCTCGAGAAGCCCGCCGGTCCGATGCCGCACATCACCGTGAGGGGCCGCTCGGACGCGGGGCGCCCGAAGAGCGTCTGCACGCCGAGGAACGTCATGTCGTGGAGGACCACGTCGGAAGGCTCGGCACGCAGCAGCTCCTCGAGCCGCGCGGCGGCCGGAGCGGCGGGCTCGACGAATGCACGCTCCACGCCCCGGTTGATCGTGGCGAGTCCGCGGTCGCGGTCGTCCTCGCCGATCGAGTCGAGCGTGTCGGCCTCGGGAGGGAGAGGGTGGAATGCGATGCCCGCGCGGGTCACCATCGACTCGTAGCGGGCTCCGGTGAGCATCCGGACCCGCCAGCCGCGTCGCTGCAGCTCCCTCGCGACGACCAGCAGCGGGCCGACGTGGCCGACGGCGGGCATGCTGCACAGCAGAGCGGACCGACTCACGCTCTCGCCCCCGGGGCTGCGATGCCGGCGCCGAGATTCTCGGCGAGGTGGACGAGCTGCGCGATCAGCCAGGCGCGGTACGCGTCGACATCCCATCCGCGGACCACCGTGAAGTGAGTCCAGGGGTCGGGGCCGGTGATCAGCCCGAGAACGTCGGCCGCCACCGCGAGCTGCTCGACGCGGATGCGCCCTCGCTGCAGAAACCATCCCGCGGCGAGCGTCATGTCGCGGTGGCGGCGCAGCTCCAGATCGCGATAGGCCGCACGGACGTGGTCGTCGCTGTCGGATGCCGCAAGCATGGCGCGCACGATGGCGGCGGATCGCTGGTTGGCCGCGATGAGGAAGTCGACGTATCGAGTGATGGCGAGCTCCGTGTCGGGCTCGGCCATGATGGCGGCGAGCGCGGGGCGCTCGGTGAGCGAGTGCCGGCCCTCGTCTCCCGCGAACGATCGCTCGAAGGCGGCGATGAGGAGGGCGTGCTTCGGCCCGTTGAGGTTCACCGTCGGAATGGACACCCTCGCCTCGGCGGCGATGGCCTTGACCGACGTGGCGACGTAGCCGTCGCGGACGAACAGGCGCGCCGCTGCGTCGACGATGCTCGCGCGGGTCGACGCCGCCTCCGCCTGGCGTTGCGGCGAGTGGTAGCTGCGGGTCACGAGAGAACGCTACTTCGCCTGCGCGGAGACGGCCGCTCGTGCGATCAGGATGCCGGCGACGATCTGGCTGATCGTGGAGGCGAAGTACGCGGTGGTCACGACATCGAGGTCGGTGCTGACGGTGATGGTGACGCCGAGCAGGAGCGCGACCGCAGCCAGCACCAGCACCGCCCAGCGCGCGGACCCTCGCAGGACCCGGGCCCGCGCGATGGCGAATCCACCGGCGACCAACAACAGCGATTGAGCGACACCGAGGGAGAGGAGGAAGGCCGCACCGCCCGGCGCCAGGGGGGCGGCCTCCGGCAGGAGATAGGCGCGGAGGAGGTATGTGCTCTGGTTGGTGAGGAGGACCGCGCCGAAGCCGAGCAGCGCGACCTTGCCGATCACCGAGGAACCGGCGGCGCCGCGGCCGTCGCCGGCGCCGAGCGCGAGCGGGAACATCGCCGCTACGTGCGCGATCGTGCTCACGACGAAGAACGACCAGAAGGCCACCGCGGCGGTCGCGGAAGACGCGACACCGACCCATACCTCGATCGCGGTGGCGGCGGTGAGCAGCACCCCGCCCGTCGCGATCAGCGATCCGGCGGCGACAGGCCAGCCGTACCGGCCGCGGAGGGCGAGGGTGTCGCGGCCGACGGGTGTGTAGGTGACCATGGCATTTCTCTTTCTCGAGCGCTCAAATGGGTAAGTCACCGATATAAGCGAACATGGATGTGATGTCAAGAAGCCCCACTCGTGCGGCTTCGCGAGCTTCACTATTCACTATACGACCGTATAGGTCAAATGAGATGACTTGCGCCTCGCGACGGTGGAACGCCGGGCATAGGCTCGGTGGCATGGACGCCACCACCATCACCGTCACCGGCGCCGCCGGTCAGATCGGCTACGCGCTGCTGTTCCGCGTCGCGGCCGGAGAGATGCTCGGGCACGATCGCCCGGTCCGGCTCCGCCTGCTCGAGATCCCCGCCGGCATCCGCGCGGCCGAGGGCACCGCGCTCGAGCTGCAGGACGGCGCGTTCCCCCTGCTGCAGGCCGTCGAGGTGACCGACGACCCGCGGGCCGCCTTCGCCGGTGCGAACGTCGCGATGCTCGTGGGCGCCCGGCCGCGCTCGGCCGGGATGGAGAGGGGCGACCTGCTCGCGGCGAACGGCGGCATCTTCGCTCCGCAGGGTGCGGCGATCGCCGCGGCGGCCGCCGCGGACGTGCGGGTCGTGGTGGTCGGCAACCCGGCGAACACGAACGCGCTGATCGCCGCGGCATCCGCCGACGGGGTTCCCGCCGAGCGCTTCACCGCTCTCACCCGTCTCGACCACGAGCGTGCCGTCGCCCAGCTCGCGGCACGGCTCGAGGCGCCCGTCGCCGACGTCACCGGCGTCGCGATCTGGGGCAATCACTCGGCGACGCAGTTCCCCGATATCGCCCACGCGACCGTGGGCGGGCGCGCGGCACCGGAGCTGCTCGCCGAGCGTCTGGGGGGCACGGATGCCGCGACCCGCTGGCTCGACGAGGAGTTCGTTCCGCGCGTAGCGAGGCGCGGCGCCGAGATCATCGAGGTGCGCGGCTCGTCGTCGGCGGCCTCGGCGGCCAATGCCGCGCTGCGCCACGTCCGCGACGACCTGCTCGGCACCGGCGGCGGCCGCACCTCAGCGGCGGTCGTCTCCCACGGCGAGTACGGCGTGCCCGAGGGCCTCGTCTGCTCCTTCCCCGTGACGAGCGACGGCTCGGGCTACCGCATCGTCGAGGACCTCGACCTCGACGACCGCGGGTGCGCGCGCCTGGGCGCCTCGGTCGCCGAGCTCGTCGAGGAGCGCGACGCCGTCCGCGCGCTCGGTCTCATCTGAACCGCCACGCGTGGAACTCCTCCCCGCTCTCATCCTCGGCGTCGTCGTCGTGGCGATCTCGACGTCGCTGTCGAAGCGCCTCGGGGTCGCCGGCCCGCTGATCCTGGTGGCGATCGGGCTCGCGGCGTCGTGGCTCCCGTTCTTCCCCCCGATCCAGGTCGATCCCGAATGGATCCTCATCGGCGTCCTGCCGCCGCTGCTCTATGCGGCGGCCGTGCGGCTGCCCGCCGTGGAGTTCCGACGCGATCTGCCCTCGATCTCGGGCCTCGCCGTCGCCCTCGTGGTCGTCAGCGCGCTCGCCATCGGCGGCTTCCTCATGCTCGTGCTGCCGCAGCTGGGGTTCCCTCTCGCGGTCGCGCTCGGGGCGATCCTGTCTCCGAGCGACGCGGTCGCGACCTCGATCGTGAAGCGCCTCGGAATCTCGCCGCGCGTCGTCACGATCCTCGAAGGCGAGAGCCTGCTCAACGACGCCACCGCTCTCGTGCTGCTCCGGAGCGCCGTCGCGGCCATCGCAGGCGGGTTCGCGTTCGCCGACACGGTGGGGATGTTCGTCTGGGGCATCGTCGCCGCCGTCGTGGTCGGCATCCTGGTGGGCCTGCTCAACCTGTGGATCCGCGCCCGCATGAACACGGTCGCCGCGACCGCCCTCGGCTTCGTCGTCCCCTTCGTCGCGTACCTCCCGACCGAGCACCTCGGCGGCTCCGGACTGGTCGCCGCCGTCACCGCCGGCATCACCACGGGTCAGGGCGCGGCTCGACGCTTCACGGCGGAGCAGCGCGTCTCGGACGAGATCAATTGGCGGACGGTCGAGCTGATCCTCGAGGGCGGCGTCTTCCTTCTCATGGGGCTCGAGCTCCGCGGCATCCTCGACGACAACTACCGGCAGCAGAGCGGTCCCGGCAAGGCGCTGCTGCTCGCGGTCGCCGCCCTCGCGATCCTGCTGCTCATCCGCGCCCTGTACGTGTCGGCGCTGCTGTTCGTCCAGGGCCGCCGCGCCCGCAGCCGGCAGCGAGACCGCCTCGAGCAGATCTCGGAGCGGCTCGAGAACCTCCCGCCCGATTTCGAGCGCCGGTGGCGCGACCCGCGCATCACCCGGCGCCGACTCCCGGGTATGCGCGACCGCGTCACCCGAGCGTTCAACGACCTCGATTACTACGAGGCGTCTCCGCTCGGGTGGAAGCACGGCACGATCATCGTCTGGGCCGGGATGCGGGGCGTCGTCACCCTGGCCGCGGCCCAGACCCTGCCGCGCGAGACGCCCGATCGCGAGCTCCTCATCCTCACCGCCTTCCTCGTCGCGGTGATCAGCCTGCTGCTGCAGGGGCTGACCCTTCCCGCCCTCGTCCGGATGCTGCGCATCCCCGGCGGCGACGATGCGACGCTCGAACGCGAGGAGCGCGCGGCGCTCGAGCGGGATCTGCGGATCGCGGCGCTCGAGCGGCTGGCCGATCCGACCCTGACGACCGACGAGGGCGGGAGGTTCGATCCGGTCGCGGTGTCACGGGCCCGCGCGCGCCTCGAACGGGCGGCCGACGAGGATGCCGGCATACTCGCCCGCGAGCTCCAGCTGCTCACGATCACGACGATGCGAGCACGACTTCTCGAGCTCGCGCGCGCCGGCGCCTACTCCTCGGAGGCCCTGCGCGAGTCGCAGCGCCGCCTCGACGCGCAGCAGGTGAGTCTCGAGATGCGCCAGAGCGACGACTGAACGCGTGTCGGGCCGTGACGTGTCGGATTCGGCACCGGTTCGGCGACAATGGAAGCGTGACGACGCCGACCGATGACGACCGGACCCCGCTGCCTCCGGCCGATTACGCCGAGTCGCAGACGATCGCGCTGGCCGAGGCCGTGGCCGACGCCGGCGAGCTGCCGGCGAGCATCGCCGCACTGCAGCCGAATCCCGCCTGGTGGGCCGCCCGTCCCGCCGGTGCGCGTCTCGTCGGCCTCGTCGTCTCACGCGACGACATGCCGACCATCGTGGCCCAGCGCGACGCCCTCGCGCAGTTCGGGGTGCCGATCGAGGGGTTCCGGCATCCGGCGCCCGAGATCGGCGAGAGCTGGGAGCAGCGCCTCTCGCGCCTGTTCGGGCATCTGACCGCGGGGGACGTCGTCGTCGTCGCCGACGTGCATGCCCTCGGGCGCGATGCCGACGAGGAGACGCGCACGATCGCGGAGCTCCGCCGCCGGTCGATCATCGTCAAGGTCCTGGGCGCGCGCGCCGTCTGATCCCGCACCCAGCGGGACTCGCGGGGCGGGGCTCAGGGGATGCAGCTGCGCGTCGCCTCGCCCGCGCCGCCGTTCTCGCGGACGAGCTGCACCTCGATGCACGTGCGGCCGGACGCATCCGCGGGGAGCGTCGCCGTCGCCTCCGAGACGCGCTGCGGTGCCGCGGCCTCACCGTCGAGGGTGACGGGGTACCAGAGATAGCTGTCGCCCTCGCGCGGGTCGGGATTGGTCCACGTGAAGACCACGTCTGCTCCCGCGGCCGTTCCCGCGACGTCGCCGAGCTTCGGGACGAACCCGGCGAGGGGATCCTGGGGCGCGCCGGTCGGGGTCGCCGTGGGATCGGACTCCGCAGCCGCCGGCGGCCGCAGGAGCGTCGCGCCCGCCACGATCGCGACGACGACGAGCGCCGCGGCGCCGATCGAGAGCCCGACCCAGAGACCGGTGCGCGACCGTTTCGGCGCGGGATCCGCCCCACCGGCGACGCCGGCTCCTGCGCCGTGGGCGGCGTCGACACCCGTCGTCGCCGGGGCGACGGCGGCACCCGTCGCGTCCGGGCTCGCGGATGCTGCGCCGTGCGACGGCGCGGCTGACCGCCGCTGCACCGTGGCATCGACCGGCGGCGCGGACGGCGCCACGGTCCGCGGGCGGCGAACGGTCGGGTCGCCCCCGGGACGGAGGGCCGTCGCGTCGTCGATCGCGCCGGGGGCGAACGGCGAGCCGGCCGTCGGCGTGCCGGGCGACCCGGCACCGGGCGCGAACGGCGACCCGACCCCGCCCGACGCGGGCGCGGCGTCCTTGCGACGCGTCGAACCCGCCGGCGGCGCCGTCGTCGGCTCGATGCTGACGATGCCGCGGACGCGCGTCAGCTCGCCCTCGGCGTCGTCCTCCTCCTCGGGCTCGGGCGAATCGTCGAGGATGTCGATCGGGGTGACCGAGTGCGCGAGCTCGATCTGCACACGCTGGAGCGCACGCGCGAAGGCGACGGCCGTGTCGAACCGCTCGCCGGGGCTCTTGGCCATCGCGCGGGCGAGCACCTGCTGCAGGGAGGCGGGCGCGTCCGCTCGGTCGAGAGGCTGCAGCGGAGTCGTCTCGATGCGGGTGATGAGGTCGGCGGCGCCGTTGCGCCCGCCCGACTCCTCGAACGGCGACCTGCCCGCGAGCAGCGTGTACACGGTGGCGCCGAGCGCGTAGACGTCCGACCGCACGCCGGAGTCGGGGCCCTCTCCGAACGCCTCGGGCGGCGACCACGGAATCGACATCGCCGCCGACGCGTCGGCGGCGTCGGTGGTGGTCGCGATGCCGAAGTCGGTGAGGGCGGGGCGGTTGTACTCGGTGACGAGGATGTTCGCCGGCTTGATGTCGCGGTGCAGGATGCCGGCGCGGTGCGCGGTCTCGACGGCCGCCGCGACCTGGACGCCCACCCGCAGCGCCTCGGCGACCGAGAACGCCGCCGCGCGATAGCGCACCTGCAGGTTCGGCCGCGGGCAGTTCTCCATCACGAGGTACGGCCTGCGGTCCTCGGCGATGCCGGCCTGGTAGATCGTCACGATCGCGGGGTGCGTCGAGAGCATGGCCATGACGTTCGCCTCGGCCGTGAACTGCTCGGCCGATCCCCCGGCCATCTTCTCCGGGAGCAGGACCTTCACGGCGACCTTGCGCCGCGGCAGGTGCTGCTCGTAGAGGTAGACGTCGGCGAACCCTCCCGAGCCGAGCAGCTCGAGGTAGGTGAAGCCGGGCAGCTGGGGCGGTGGCGCCGGCGGTCGCTTGGCGTTCACGCGAGATCCTCGAACGAGATCGTGACGCCGTCGCCGATGTCGATCACGTCGCCGCCCACGATCATCGTCGGCTCGCCGGGGTGCAGCCGCACCGGGTCGTGCCCCCCGCGCAGCAGCACGGAGCCGTTGGTCGTGTCGAGGTCCACGGCGAGCACGTGCTCTCCCTCGGCGCGGATCTCGAGGTGGTTGCGCGAGATGTCCTGCTCGGGGCTCTCCACCGCGACTAGCGTCGGCAGGGCGTCGCCGGTCGCGCGGGGCGAACGCGGTCGGCGCCCGACGATGACGGTGGCGTCGAGCTCGATGACCTGGCCGTCGGAGATCCGGATGCGGCCGCGCCGCCGCGGCGCCGGGATCTCCGTCGACTCGTAGACCGCCGCGCCTGCATCGCCCGCCGCGCCCCGGCGCATCGCGCGGATGTCGGCGACGGCGATCGTCTCGCCGTCGTGGTCTCCCGCGCGCGGCGCGGCCGCGGCATCCATCGGCACGACCGCGGGAGGGGTCGACACGATCGTCGCCTCGTCTTCGGGCGACAGCGGCACGTGCGGGTCGGACGGCGCCTCGTTCGGCGCCGGGCTCTCGCGCACGATCGTCTCGCCCCAGATCGCGAGGTGGTCGTCGGCGGCGGCCGTCTCGCCGGTCGACGGCACGACGGTCTCCGCCGGCGCGGGCTCGACCGGCGCGGGCTCGGCCGACTGCACGATGAGCGCGACGGGCACGGAGTCGACCGCGGGCTCCCGATCACCGGCATCGGCTTCGGCATCGGCGGCGGGCTCGGCCGGTCCGGCCGGCTCGGCCGGTTCGGGCGCTGGGGCTTCGGGCGCCGCAGGCTCGGGCGCCGCCGCCGGGCGCGCCAGCGGGCGCATCGCCGCGAGACTGACCGCGACGGCGTCGGCGGCGACGATTCCCTGCACGACGGGCAGCGCGAGCGTGTCGTCAGCTCCCTCTCCGAAGACCGCCGTGGCGCGGTGGGCATCGGGCACCCAGCGCTCCACCCAGGTCGAGACGCCGGTGCCGGAGATCGCGACGGGCTCGGTCGCCGTCTCGACGACGAGTTCGACCGGCCCCCGCAGAGCGACGCGGAGGCCGCCCTCTTCGGCGATCACCAGCACGAAGTCCGGGATCGCCGCGAGCGACGTTCCGAACGCGCCGGTCAGCGCTTCGATGACGGCGCCGATGCCCCGCTCGCCGAGGCGGCGCCACACCGCCTCCACCGTCGGAATCGACACGTTCGGAGGAAGCGCCACGACCGTCGCCGGAGCCAGCGCGACCCGCCAGGGCTCCGTTCCCGTCGCCGGGACGTACCGGACCTCGACCATCAGGATCTCCCTCCCAGGGCCGCACGCGGCCGGGTGTCGGTGTCGGCATCGCGTCCGCCCGCGGGCACCGTGTCGAAGTCGTCGTCGCCGGGGTCTCCCAGGGCGTCGACGACGATGACGGTCACGTTGTCGCGGCCCCCGTGCAGCAGAGCCTCGTGCACCAGGCGCTGCGCGGCATCCTGCGGCTCGCGCTCCTCGTCGAGGATGCGGGCGATGCGCTCGTCGTCGAGCTCGGTCGACAGGCCGTCGGAGCAGACCAGGATGCGGTCGCCGCGCTCGGCCGGCAGCATCCAGAAATCCGCTTCGCCCCGACTGCCCGCCCCGATCGCCCGCGTGATCTCGTTGCGGCGCCGGTGCGTGGCCGCCGTCAGGGCGTCCATCTCGCCGGCGTCGACGAGCTCCTGCACGACCGAATGGTCGACGCTCACCTGCTCGAGGGCGCCTCGCGCCCAGCGATAGGTGCGCGAATCGCCGATGTTCAGCGTGAGCCAGTACCCGGCGTCGCCGACGAGCGTCAGCACGACGCCCGTCAACGTGGTGCCCGCGGCGCGCTGGTCGGAGGCGAGGGCGTCGACACGTTCGCGCGCGCGGGCGATCGCCTGGCGCACGTCGGTGTTCGACACGCTGGACGCCCCGACGAAGCGCTGGAACTCGCCGATCGCCGCCGCACTGGCGCGCGCACCCGATTCGTGTCCGCCCATGCCGTCGGCGACGAGGAAGATGGGCGACGCGGCGAGGTAGGCGTCCTCGTTCGCGCGACCGCGCAGGCCCGGGTGGGTCGCTGCGCCGTGCCCGACGGTGATGGCGACAGCGGTCACCGCGCGACCTCGACGGTCAGCCACCGATCGCCGAGCTGCAGCCGGTCGCCGCTGCGGAGCTCGATGGGCTGACCCGCCACGAGCGGTCGCGGCCCGCCGTCGCGGTCGACGACCACGCCGTTCGTCGACGACCTGTCGATGATGGCCAGACCGCCCGAGGCGAGCGGCACGAGTTCGAAATGCGTCCGCGACAGGGTGAGCGTCTCGTCCCGCAGAACGACCGTGTCGCTGCCCGGGACGCGGATCGGATCGCGGCCGAAGACCGTGCGACCGTAGACCGCCATCGTGGCGCCGTCGTCCCATCGCAGCGTCGCGCGCGCCCCGGAGTGCAGGTGGGGCACCCCGGAGAGGGGCTCGGTGTCGTACAGCAGCGCGCTCATCGGGCCACCCCCTCCGGCGCCGTCGCCGATCGACGCCGACGCCGCAGCGACCGCACGCTGAGCCGGGCGGCGAGTCGCCGCCAGACCGAGACCCGCGATGTCATGCCCACGACGATAGCGTCCACCTCGCGCCAGAACGCGTCGACGTCCTCCGCCGTCGGATCGCCCGGACCGAAGACCCGCGCGTCGGCCGAGCGGGCGAGCTCGGTGACCTCGGGCTGGGCCATAGCGGTGCCGACGATCGCGGCGCTCTCGGTGCGGGTGGCGCCGGCGGTCACCGGCGCATTGAGGTCGACGGCCCGGTCGACGAGCTCGTCCCATCCGCCCGAGATCCGATCGGCCGGACGCGCGGCGTTCCGGCGCTGCGTCCGCCGGGCGGTCTTCACGGCGCCCATGATCACGAACGGCGCGAACAGGACGATCAGCACGCCGAGGCCGATGCCGACCGGCGCGAGGATGGCGCCGATCCAGTCGAAGCCGGCCTCCTCCTCGTCCTCCTGATCGCGGTCGTTGGCGATCGCGGGGGGCAGCTCGGCGGGCTCCTGCGCGGGCGGCGGGGGCTGGAGCACCTGCGGCTTGGGGTTGGCGCGCGGTGTGGTCGTCTGCTCGTTGGGCTCGTTGTCCTCGTCGGGCGTCGGATCGAAGGGGACCCAGCCGAAGCCGTCGAAGGCAATCTCGACCCAGGCGTGCACGTTGTCGCCGGTCGCCACGAAGTCGCCGGACGGCGCGCCCTCGTCGGGGCGCCAGCCCATCACGACACGCGCCGGGATGCCGAGCTGAGCGGAGAGCAGCGCCATCGCGGCCGCGTACTGCTCGTCGTCGCCGATGATCTCGTCGCCGCCGAAGAAGCTCGTGATCCGCGCCGCGCCGTGGCCCGACGGGGAGTACGGGTCGTCCTCGAGCCCGTGGCTGAAGTAGCCGTCGGTCGAGAGCCAGGTCTGGAGGGCGCGAGCCTGCTTGATCGGGGTGTCGGCGTCGCCCACCGCGTCGGTCGCGACCTGCGACAGGCCATCGGGGATGCCGTCCTGCCGCGGCATCTTGATGGGTGCGAACTCCGCATCGGCGAGAGCCGCGTCGCTCGGGACGGTGGGCATGACCGCGTCGACGGTGTAGGTGACGCCGGGTGTGAGCCCCGCCGTCACCGCCGCCGTCCCGGTCGCGTCGTTGTAGTGCGCCGTGCGCCGGAGCTCGTCGGCACGGTCGCCGGTGAACTCGATGCTGCGGACGGCCCCGGCATCGGGCAGCCACACGCCGCCGAGGTCGCCGATGGTGATGTCGAGCTCGGCGGGCGAGCCGACGGCATCCGGCGACATGTTCGAGCGCAGCGGCGTGAACGAGCTCGACGAACCCGCCCCGTCGTTGGAGACGTTGTAGACGATGCCGTTGTAGGCGTCCATGGTGGCGAGACGGATGCGGCCGTCCTCGGGCAGGCCCGAGACGGTGAACAGCTCGGTGTCGGCGTCGTCGCGCACGAGCCCGCGGAACGACTGCAGCGGGCTCGCGTACTGCTGCACGTCGAACGGCGGGATGACGATGTCGCGCAGGACGTACCGGGTGGTGGGGGTGCTCGCGAAGGCCGCCGTGGCGACGCCCGCTCCGACCGCGATCGCGACGACCGCGGCTCCCGAGACGAGTCGGCGGATGCGGGAATGGCGAACGGTCTGCGCGTCCGAGACGTCCGTCGGCTCGATGCGGACGGCCGCATTGTTCGGGTCCCACGCCTGGCGCAGCGCCAGCCAGACGGCGGCCACGACGGCGAAGACGACGCCCTGCACGATCGGCACGGCGGGCTCGGTCATGCCGAGGAGGATCTGGCCCGTCAGGAACGCCGTCACGGGGATGAGGCTCCACGCGGCCTGCCGCAGGCGCAGCGCGAGGGATGCCGTGAGCACCGCCGCGACGAGGGTCAGCAGGAACGGGACGATGAGGTGCCCGTCGTACGGGGCGACCGGGGCGACGGTGGTGAGCAGCCGCTTCCACGACTGGATGGCGCCGACGGCGAGCTGATTCCACGTGTCGAGGGTCGGGATGACGCCGAGGACGGTCGTCTGGGGAAGCGCGAGCGCGCCGCCGAAGAGGAAGTAGGCGGCGACGGTCAGGCCCGCCGCCGGCAGGATCCCCCACCGGCGCCACGCGCACAGCCAGGCGATGCCGAGGCCCAGGACGATCGCGCCGAATCCGGCGACGAGGTGGGCCGGCCCGTCGAAGGTCGGTCCGAAGCCGACAACGGCGACGGCGAGCAGCAGCGCCACCGCGGTGAGGTCGAGGATCAGGCGGCGGGTGACGAGGGTCATGACGAGAGCACCTTGCGGATGGCGGGCGCGAGCTGGTCGAGCGCGCCGATCCTGACCACGTCGGCGTCGCCGACGCGCCGGAGGAGGGGCGAGTCGACCGAGGAATCGGTCACGACCGCCAGGGTGCGCACGCCCTGGGGCAGCCGCGCGCAGGCGAGCTTGAGCTCGGCCGCGGCGGCACCCGATCCGCACATCAGCACGACGATGGCGGCCGCGTGCGATTCGGCCGCGATGGTCCCGGCCAGGGCGACGATGCCGCCGTCTCGGGGGCGGGAGTAGTCGAGCGCCGACAGGGAGTCGAGGAGGCGGCGGCCGCCGTCGGTGCGGAGCGGGCCGCGCTGGGTGCGGGCCTCCAGCATCCGCGAGTCGCGCAGAGCGCGTCGGCCGAGCGACCCCGTGACGGAGATGGCCAGCTCGAACTCCTCGGCGCCGTCGTAGTCCGACGGGTGGGTCGAGAGCCCGAGCACGAAGTGCGAGCGGCGCGTCTCCTCGTACTGCCGCATCATCAGCTCGCCGACGCGCGCGGTCGACTTCCAGTGCACGTGCCGGAGGTCGTCCCCCGGCTGGTACTCGCGAAGGGCGTGGAACGACACGTCGTCGCTCGCGAGCTGCGTCGACGGCAGACCCTCGAGGTCGCGCAGGCGACCGAGCGAGAGTCCCTCGAGAGCGACCGTGCGGGGGTGGACGTAGAGGTCGACGGCCTGACGGCGGTCGCTGCTGCGCTCGAAGAGACCGAGGGGGTCGCCGCGCAGCACGCTCACCGGGCCGACCGCGAGGACACCGCGCGCGGTCGTGGGGATGGCGAACAGCTCGTCGTGCTCGGCCTTCGGCGCCAGCCGGGGCACATCGAACTCGCCGCGGCCCGAGCCGACCGGCAGAACAACGCGGGAGGGCAGGATCGACCGGGACGTGCTGTTGACGAGCGACAGCCCGCCGATGGCGCGCTCGCCCACCACGACGTGCGTGCGGGTCAGGTCGAGCTCGACGTCGTAGGCGGTGCCGCCGAAGAGGAACGGCACGCTCAGCACGACGATCGCCGTCAGCACGACGGCGGCGATGATCATCTCCTGCCATCCGAAGGCCAGAGCCACCCACCACAGCACGACGGTCGCCGCCAGGAGCACCCAGCCGAGCGGGCGGACGGTCCGGGTGATGACAGCGATCGCACGGCGGGTGACGCCCCACCACGTCTCGAGTCGCTCGCGCACCACCTCGACGCGCGTGGGCGCGACCGCGGTGACGGGTGCGGCATCCGCCGACAGTGTCGTCGACCCGACCGTCACGGTCCGCCCGACCGTCGTCTCGGCTGCGGTGTTCGCGGCCGTCGTCTCGGCCGCCGGGGCTGTCGTCATCGAGCGTCTGCCCGCGCCAGGGGCGCCTCGACGTCGGCGAGGGCGTTCGTCATGACCGACTCGGCGGTCGTGCCGGTGAACTCCGCCTCGGGGTCGAGCACCAGGCGGTGCGCCCAGACCGGGACGGCGAGCAGCTTGATGTCATCGGGCACGACGTAGTGCCGGCCCTGCGCGGCGGCGTAGACCTTGGCGATGCGGATCATCGCGATCGCCCCGCGCACCGAGACGCCGAGTCGGGTGGTGGGCGCGTCGCGCGTTGCCTCCACGAGCTGGGCGGCGTAGCGGGCGACGACGGGGTCGATGTGCACCGTCGAGGCGAGGTCGGCCATCTCGCCGACCGCGCGCGTCGTGATGACGGGCTTCAGTCCCGCCGACGGGTTGCGGTCGACGGCGCCCACGAGGATCCGCTCCGAGACGGCGAGCGTCGGATAGCCGATCGAGGTCTTGACCATGAAGCGGTCGAGCTGGGCCTCGGGGAGCTTGTAGGTTCCGGCCTGCTCGATCGGGTTCTGCGTCGCGATCACGAGGAAGGGACGACCGACCTCGTGGGCGACGCCGTCGACGGTGACCCGCGACTCCTCCATGACCTCCAGCAGGGCCGACTGCGTCTTCGGCGAGGCGCGGTTGATCTCGTCGGCGAGGACGATCGAGGAGAAGATCGGCCCGCGGTGGAACTCGAACCGCTTGTTCGCCTGGTCGTAGATCGTGACACCCGTCACGTCGGAGGGCAGCAGGTCGGGCGTGAACTGGATGCGGTTCGACGTGCCCTGAACGCTGGCCGCGATCGCCTTCGCGAGGCTCGTCTTTCCCGTGCCGGGCGCGTCCTCGAGCAGCACGTGCCCCTCGGCGAGCATCGCCGAGAGGACGAGCGCGACGACCTCGCGCTTGCCGAGCACCGCGGTGTCGACGTTGTCGATCAGGCGCGTGAAGGTCTCCCGGAACCAGGCCGCCTGTTCGGGTGTCATGCTCATCGTTCGTTCTCGTTCCTCATGAGGGGTGGGGTCCGCGGGTCTTCCGTGCGATCGTGCCGACGCGCCGATCACCAGGGCGCATGCTCGGTGTCACCCCAGCCGACGATCTTGGCGTAGATGTCGCGACCGTCCGCACCGATGTAGCACTGCAGCTCGAACGTTCCGTTCGACGGCACGTTGTACGGGCCGCTCCACGTGTTGAACTTGCGTCCCGCGTCGTAGCAGTCGACGTTGTAGCTGCCGCCCGGGAAGTTGGACGTGTGCACGCGCAGGCGGAAGCAGCCGTTCACGCAGCCGCCGACCGGGGTGCCCTTCTCGACCCACGCGCGCGCCGGGGGCGGCGGCGGCTGATCCGGCGTGCGCACCGAGGCGGAGGCGGACGTCGTGTTGCTGCCCGCCGCGCTCGTGCGCACTTCGATCGACTGGGTGCTGCTCCAGCCGACGTCGCCACGGTTGTTCGTGCCACTCGCATCGACCCGCTGCCACCCGCCGCCGTTGATGCGGATCTCGGTGGTGATGTCCCGGCCGTTCCGTGCCGGCGACGACCACGAGAGCGTGACGCGGTTGCCGTCGCGCGTCGCGCTGGCCGACGGGTTGCCGATCTGGCCGTACGGCGCCACCTGGTTCGATGCTCCCGAGGGATCGCTCGTGTAGGTCGACCCGTCGGCGCTGGCGATGGCGCGCACCCGCACCGAGTACGAGCCGTTGTTGTTGACCTGACCGTTGCCGATCGTGCCCGATCCGCCGTTGCCGCCGCCGGCCCAGTCGCTGCGCCAGCCGCCGTTGTTGACGGAGTACTCGTAGCGGACCTCGCCGGCGTTCGCGCCGTTGAGGGGACCCGCGGTCCACGTGACGCCCACACGGTTGTCACCCTCGGTCGCGGCCACCCCGGTCGGCGCGCCGGGCGGCGTGAAGGCACGGCGCGGCGCGGACGGTGAACTCCACTCGCCCCAGCCGGCCTTGTTCTGGGCGCGGACGGTGAAGGTGTAGTCGGTCGTCGAGGTGTCGACGGTGACCGCCTGGCTGGTCTGCCCGGCGGGCACGTTGATCGTATTGACGACCGATCCGCCACGCTGCACGTTCAGCTGGTACCCGGCGATCTCGTCGCCGTTGGTCGCGGGCTTGTTCCACGACACCTGCATCTGCGAGCGGTTGCCGACGGGATCGAGGCGCTGCGTGCTCGGCGCGTTCGGAGCATCCGGCTTGCCGGCCGGCACCATCGCCTGCGACCACACGCTCCAGCTCGAGGGCTCGGGCGCGCGGTTGTGGGCGCGGACGCGCACCTGGTACGAGATGCCGTTCTGGAGGCCGTCCCACGTGATGGTGGTGCCGGTGACGCCGGTCTTCTCCGCCACGCCGTTCGGCGGCGCGGGCGAGATCTGGAGGCTGTAGCTCTCGACGGGCGAGCCCTCGGTGCGGGGCACCGTCCACGAGACCTGCAGGCTGCGGTCCCCGAACACGAGGCTCGGCGGATTGGGCGTCTCCGGACGCTGATCGGGACGGGCCGTCTCCGACGGCAGCGAGGGGTCCGATTCGCCGACGCGGTTGGTGGCGGTCACGACGAAGTTGTATTCGACGTTGTTCGTCAGACCGTCGAGGGTGCAGGTCGTCGAGCGGCAGGCCTTCGTGTACCCACCCGAGGTCGACGTGACGGTGTACCCCGTGATCGGCGTGCCGTTGTCGATCGGCGGCGACCACGACATCACGACGGTGCGACTTTCGACGCTCGTGACCGTGGGCTTGCCGGGAGCGTCGGGACGCCCCTGCACGGTGATGCGGATGTGCCCCTCGACCTCGCGGTCGGGGTCGTTCGTGGCATCCGCGATGCGGTAGCGGACGACGAGCGTGCCCACGAAGTCCGACCGGCTCGTCACTTCGACGCGGTCGCCGGAGACGATGGCGTCGGCACCCGTCGTCTCGGTGTAGGCGCCGACGACCTTCAGCGGTGTCTCGGGGAAGGGGTTGACGTCGTTGTCGAGCACGGGCACCGAGATGGTGGCGCCCTGGTCGGCCTCGGTGATGACGTCGTCGTTGGCCGTCGCCAGCGGACGCGTCGATGCCGTCACCGTCACCGCGATCGCCGCGGTCACCGGGTCGGACTCACCGTCGGTCACGCTGACCTGCAGCGAGACGGTCGTGCCCTTCTGGATCGTCGTGTCGGCCGAGACCGAGAGCACCGAGCCGTCCACGGAGGCGCTGATGCCCGCGGGTGTGCCGCCGGCGAGATCGAACTCCAGGTTGCCGGCGTCGTCGGGATCAGGATCCGACGCGAGAGCCGCGAGGTCGAGCGTGCGGGGATCCTCGCCCTGCGCGACGTCGAGCTGTGCGCCGGTCATGGTCGGCGGACGGTTGTCGGGCGGGGTGACCGTGATGGGGATCATCAGCGTCGCCTTGCGACCGTTCGGGTCGTCGGGCCCGGCGCCGTCGGTCACCTCGAAGGTGAGCGCGTCCTGGCCGAAGTAGTCGGCCGCGGAGGTGTAGGTGAGGGTCTGCTCGTCCTTGATGAGCGAGCCGCCGTTGGCGTGTGCGGCCGTGACCTTCTCGGCCTCGGTCACCACGACGGTCCGCCCGCCCGATGCCCGGACGTACTCGGCGAGGGGCAGGTCGACCGTCTCACCGCTCTGGACGACGAGGGGCTCGGTCGAGATGAGGCTCGGCGGCAGCTCGGTGAGGGACGGCACGTGGATGAAGGCGGCGGCCGTCAGGCCGTCCTCGTCGGTGATGTAGTACGTGATGAGCTGGCGCGCCTCCGTCAGCTGCACGCTGACGGACTTGCTGGAAAGCAGCGTCGCGTTCTCCGCCCCCTCACCGAGGGTCACCTCGAGGGCGGCTCGCGTGCCGTCGGGGTCGTCGTCGTTGTCGAGGACGGCGACCTCGGCCACGCCGTTCTCATCGACGTCCTCGGCGCGCACGCGGTCGTCGCGGGCGATCGGCCGCTGGAGCGGCACGTCCTCCTCGACCGTGATCTGCACCGGTGCGGTCGCCTGGAGGCCGCGGGCGTCCTCGATCGTGTACTGGATGCTGGTGTTCATCGGCTCGGGCGGAGCGGTGATGATGACCTGCTCGCCCGACACCTCGGCATCCAGGCCCGGGACGTCGGGGATCTCGAGCGCGTCGGCTGCGAAACCGAAGAGGTCGCCGTCGGGATCGGAGTCGTTCTCGAGCACCGAGACCGCCACCTGGCGGCCGGGGCGCATGATGACCGAGTCCTTCACCGCGTATGGGGCCTGGTTCGTCGTCTCGGGCGGCGCGATGCCCACCTGCACGCGGGCGGTTCCCTCCTTGCCGAGGCGGTCGCGCACCCGGTAGGTGAAGGAGTCCGAGCCGACGCTCGTGTCGAAGGCCTCGTAGACGAACGTGTTCGATCCGGTCTCGACGATGCGCCCCTTGCCCGGGGAACTCGCGATACCGGTCAGTTCGACCGAGTCGCCGTCCTCGTCGATGCCGTCGAGCGGCACGGGGATCGTGACGCGCGACCCGCTCAGCGTGCGCGCCGTCAGGTCGCGCGGTCGCGGCGCGGCGTTCGCCTCGTCCTGCATCGGCAGGATCTGGATGGTGACGTACGCACCCGCGCGCTGGCCGGTGCTGTCGACGGCCTCGTAGGTCGCGTTGACGGTCTTGGCCTCGGGGCCGGCGCGGAAGCGGAGCTTGTCTTCGGAGACGAAGATCTGGCCGTCGGCCTCGTCGATGAGCGGCGGGATCAGGTCGGGCGCGACGGTGAGCTTGTCGCCGTTGGGGTGCGAGTCGTTGGCGAGCACATCGATCGTGACGACGTCGCCGACCCGGACGACGGCGGTGTCGTTGTTCGCGATCGGAGGCCGCAGGCGCTCGGGTGCCGGGATCGGGATGACGACGATCTCGCCCGTGGCCGACTGCTTGCCGTTCGAGATCGTGTACGACACCCGCGTCTGCTGACTCAGCGAGCCCTGGTCGGTGATGCGGACGGTCTCGTGCCCGAGGACGGCGGCGTTGACGCCGCTCTCGGAATCGGACGTCACCGACTGGACGACGAGGATGCCGCCGGCGGGATCGGTGTCGTTGCCGAGGACGTTGACGAGCACGTCGCCACCCGTCGGCAGGAGCGCGACATCGCGCACCGCCACCGGCGGCAGATCGGTGTCGGCGGCCGGCAGCACGTCGACGCGCACGAGGCCGGGAACGCTGTTCGGCCCCGACGAGACCAGGTAGTCGACGTAGTAGGTGTTGACGACGTCGGAGGAGAACGTGAAGGTCTGCTCGGCGAAGTCGGTCTGGATCGTCGCGCCCTCGACGTCGTCGACCCGGGTGAGGCGGAGGGGTTCGCGGCCGGCGCTCGTGTCGTTCGTCAGCGGCGAGACCGTCACCGACTGGCCGACGCGCGTGACGACGTGATCGGCGTTGGTCACCGGTACCGTCGTCCCCGGCGGGCGGACATCGATGCGGAGGACACCGGGGCCGTCGTCGGTGCCGTCCGACACGATGATCGGGACGTCCTTGCGCCCCTGCACGGCGCCGATCGCGCGGTAGGTGATCTGGCCGTCCGAGGTGAAGTCGGCTTCGTCGCCGCCGTCCGTGACGACGGACTTCAGGAAGATGTCGTCGCCGTCGGGGTCGATCCACTCGGTGAGCACGTTGTACGAGGCGGTGCCTCCCGCCTCCACCGTCACCGGCGTCACGCGCTGCTGCGCGGGCGGGGAGTTGACGTCGAAGTCGCGCACCGTCAGCGAGACGGTGGCGGACGCCTGCCCGCCGCGACCGTCATCGGCGGTGTAGGTGAACGAGGTGGACCCCGAGGCGTCCTCGGGGACGGCGATCTGAAGCGCCCCGCCGTTCTGGATCTGCGAGATCTCGCCGAAGGCGGGATCGCTCGTCGCCGAGGCGACGAGGACGTCGCCGTCGGCGTCGGTGTCGTTGAAGAGCACCGGCAGCACGGTGGTGCGGCCCGGGCGCACACCGAACTGGTCGTCGACCGCGATCGGCGGCGTGTTCTGTTCGCTGCGTTCGGGGAGAGCCGTCTCGACGGTCTCCTCCGTCGTCTCCTGCTCCTCGTCACCGGTGCCCTCGGGGGGAGTGATGTCGGGCCAGTTGTCGACGCGCTGCATGTTCTCGCTGGCGAGCCAGGCGGCGCCGCCGAACACGTCGTTGAGCACGACGACGTCGCGGTTCACCCGGAATTCGAGCTGCGCGGTGGGCTCGATGCCCTCGATCTGCTGCACGACGTCGTCGGCCTCGCCGGGGCAGTCGCGGACGAACATACCCGACCCCGACCAGGCGCCGTAGGCGCAGCCGCCCACGAAGACGGGCTCGGCCGCCACGCCCTCCGCGCCGGCGTCGATCGTCGTCGTCTGTCCGCCCGGGGTCACGCGCAGCAGAGCACTGCTGGTGCTCACGGTGAGCGCGTCCGTCGAGTTCGACGGCCGCTGCAGACGCGCCTCGCTCGGCAGGGAGGTCTGACTCCCGTCGCCGCCGAAGAGGGTCGATGTCTCCTCGTCGAGGACGAAGGGGACGCGGCCGAGAGACGTGATCGCGAGGGGGTGGTCCTCCGCGACGCCCGGGAGGTCGCGCTCCGCGGTCTGCGCGACGGTGCCGTCGCCGACCGGAGCGTAGGCGTAGAGCGAGGCGCCCGCCGCGGAGGCGGCGTAGATCGTGCCGTCCGTGCCGACCGTGGCAGCGGCGCCGTCGCCGAGCTCGGCGATCGGATCGTTCCCGTCGAAGCTGAAGCCGTTCACGCCGGCGAACTGGACCGTCCGGAGATCACCGGCGGCGTCGAGCACCGACACCGTGTCGGAGCCGAGCGCGATGCTCGCTCCCGGCTGCACCTCGGCCGTTCCGGAGAGGACGACCTGGGCGGGGTCGACCGCCGACATCGCCGACCCGTCGGCGTCGACGACGATGACCCGTGCGCCGGACTGGAGGATGTCGTAGTCGGCAGTCGCGGTGCGAAGGCTCCCGTCGAGGACGCGCGATTCGTTGTTGAAGTGCCCGACGAGCAGGCTCGACTGCTTGGTGACCCAGACGCCGCCGTCGTGGAGGTCGACCTCGGTGGTGGGGTCGCCCTCGTAGGCGACCGCGAGCGTGCCGACGGTCAGGGCGGCGATCGTGACGATGCCGGTCGAGATCAGCGTGCGCGGACGTGCGCGCAGCCACGCTGCGGATTTCATCGTGCTCGGCTCCCCCCGGGCGAGTGCGCGGCGTCGAGCTCCGAGAAGAAACCGGGCGCGCACTGGACCAAACTGCGAGTCAACCCTACGTCAGGCGTCGACCGGCCCGTCACGCTTGACATGGGGAGTTCTCCCCATGTGCATCGACGCGCCGATGTGAGTCAGGAGGAGACGTACCGGCGCAGGTGCTGTGCGGTGAGGGTGTCGCCGTCCGCGACGAGCTGCGCCGGCGTGCCCTCGAAGACCACGCGACCGCCGTCGTGGCCGGCACCGGGGCCGATGTCGATCAGCCAGTCCGCGTGGGCCATCACGGCCTGGTGGTGCTCGATCACGATGACGGTGTTGCCGGCATCCACGAGGCGATCCAGCAGCGCGAGGAGGTTGTCGACGTCGGCGAGATGCAGGCCCGTGGTCGGCTCGTCGAGGACGTAGACCGCGCCCGTGTTCGCCATCGAGATCGCGAGCTTGAGGCGCTGCCGCTCGCCGCCCGAGAGAGTGTTGAGCGCCTGACCCAGTGTGAGGTAGCCGAGGCCGACGTCGATGAGCCGGCCGAGGGTGGCGCGAGCCGGACCGGATGTGAAGAACTCGGCCGCTTCGGCCGCGCTCAGGGCGAGCACCTCGGCGATGTTCTTGCCGTTCAGGGTGTACTCGAGCACCTCGGCGCTGAATCCGGTGCCTTCGCACAGATCGCACGGGGTCTCGACCGAAGCGGTGATGCCGAGCTTCGTCACGATGACGCCGAGCCCTTTGCACGCGGGGCACGCGCCCTGCGAGTTCGCGCTGAAGAGCGCCGGCTTCACGCCGTTCGCCTTCGCGAAGGCCGATCGGATGGCGTCGAGCATGCCGGTGTAGGTCGCGGGGCTGCTGCGCCGGTTGCCGGTGATGGGCGACTGGTCGACGACGATCACTCCGGTCCTGCCGGGGAGGTTCCCGTGGATGAGCGACGACTTCCCCGACCCGGCGACGCCGGTGACGACGGTGAGGATGCCGGTCGGCACATCCACGTCGACCTTCTTCAGGTTGTGCTGGTCGGCTCCGCGGATCGCGAGCGCTCCCGTCCGGACGCGGACGGCATCCTTCAGCCGCGCGCGGTGATCGAGGTGACGGCCGGTGAGCGTGTCTGATGCCCGGAGACCGGCGACGTCGCCGGTGAAGCCGATCCGGCCGCCGCCCCGCCCGGCCCTGGGCCCCAGGTCGACGACATGGTCGGCGATCTCGATCACCTCGGGTTTGTGCTCGACGACCAGCACGGTGTTCCCCTTGTCGCGCAGCCCCTCGAGGAGCCGGTTCATCCGCTGGATGTCGTGGGGGTGCAGACCGGCGGTCGGCTCGTCGAAGACATAGGTCACATCGGTGAGGCTCGACCCGAGGTGGCGGATCATCTTCGTGCGCTGCGCCTCCCCACCCGACAGCGTGCCCGACGACCTGTCGAGCGAGAGGTAGCCGAGCCCGATGTCGACGAAGGAGCTCACGGCGCTCCGGAGCGCGTCGATGAGCGGCGCGACCTCGGGGCTGTCGACGGTGGCCAGCCAGGCGGCGAGATCGGTGATCTGCATGGCTGCGGCATCCGCGATGCTCACACCCTGGATCTTCGATGACCGCGCACCCTCGTTGAGTCGCGTGCCGTCGCATTCCGGGCACGGCATGAATTTCACCGCGCGATCGACGAACGCCCGGACGTGGGGCTGGAGCGCGTCGCGATCCTTCTGCAGCATCGACTTCGTGACCTTGGGGACGAGTCCCTCGTAGGTCATGTTGATGCCCTGGATCTTGACCTTGGTGGGCTCCTTGTAGAGGAAGTCCTGCAGCTCCCGTTCGGAGTACTCGCCGATCGGCTTCTCGGCGTCGAGGAGTCCCGACTCGCTGTACCCGCGAACCATCCACCCGTCGGGGCTGTAGCCCGGCACGCTGATCGCGCCACCGGCGAGGGACTTCGAGCGATCGAACAGCTCGTCGAGGTCGATGTCGCTGACTTCGCCGAGGCCTTCGCAGTTCGGGCACATGCCGCCGGTGATCTCGAACGAGCGGCGCTCCTTCTTGCCCTTGTCCTTGCCCACGGCGATCGTGACGGCGCCGGCGCCCGACACCGATGGGACGTTGAACGAGAAGGCCTGCGGCGATCCGACGAAGGGCTGGCCGAGGCGGCTGAAGAGGATGCGGAGCATCGCGTGCACGTCGGTGGCGGTGCCGACGGTCGAGCGCGCGTTCGCGCCCATCCGCTCCTGGTCGACGATGATCGCCGGGCTGATGTTCTCGAGCGCGTCGACATCGGGGCGCCCGATCTGCGCCATGAACTGCTGGATGAACGTCGGATACGTCTCGTTGATGAGTCGGCGCGACTCGGCGGCGATGGTGCCGAACACGAGCGAGGACTTTCCCGACCCGCTCACGCCGGTGAACACCGTGAGGCGGCGTTTGGGGATGTCGACGTCGACCCCCGTGAGGTTGTTCGCCCGGGCGCCCCGCACCCGGATCGTGTCGTGCGCGTCGGCGATGTGGTCGTCGGATGCCGCGGCCATGACGGGCCCTCCTGTCGGTCGTCTCTCATCATGGCGTGCGATGCCGACATCCGCGCGTCCCCCTCGTCCCCCGGCCGGCGGCTAGCCTGACGGGATGCCGGACCTCATCCTCGGACCCGACGGCCTCGCGCGCTGCGGCTGGGTGGGCGACGACGCCGAGTATCGCCGCTACCACGACGAGGAGTGGGGTCGCGCGCTCCACGGCGACCGGGCGCTGTTCGAGAAGCTCAGCCTCGAGGGCTTCCAGGCGGGCCTCAGCTGGATCACCATCCTGCGCAAGCGTCCCCGCTTCCGCGAGGTGTTCGCAGGATTCGAGCCCGCTCGCGTGGCGGCCTTCGATGGCGACGACGTCGAACGACTGATGCTGGATGCCGGCATCATCCGCAATCGCGCCAAGATCGAGGCCGCGATCGGCAACGCGCGCCTCCTGCTCGAGCTGGCCCCCGGTGCGTTCGACGAGCTGATGTGGTCATTCGCGCCGGCACCGGGCCGCCCCCGGCCGCGAAGCTTCGCGGACGTCCCCGCCGTCACGCCCGAATCCACCGCCATGAGCGCGGCGCTGCGCACGCGAGGCTTCCGATTCGTCGGCCCGACGACGATGTACGCGCTCATGCAGTCCGGCGGCATGGTCGACGACCACCTCGTCGGCTGCCATCGCGCCGGCTGAGCACGCGTCCCCTCCCCGCGCCCGCGGCTCTGCGCCAGCCGTGCCGGTCCGTTCTCAGGAGAAACGGCACCGGGCACAGCCGCCACCGGCCCGTACCCCCGCTTCGTCCTGAGAACCGGCCGAAAGGGCCGCCCGGGAGGCAGGCGCCCGCACGTCCGACCCCTCCCTCCGCGCCTGCGGCTCTCCGCCAGCCGTGCCGGTCCGTTCTCAGGAGAAACGGCACCGGGCACAGCCGCCACCGGCCCGTACCCCCGCTTCGTCCTGAGAACCGGCCGTAAGGGACCGGGATGCCGGACCTGGCCGCCCGGCTAGTTCGCGCGGGCCTTCGCCGCCTTCTTCTCGGGCACCGGCGCCTCGCCGGAGGCGGTGAGATCGGCGTAGTAGCTGCGCGCCTCGTCCTGACGGGCGCGTTCGGCACCCGAGGCGATCGGCGCGCGCACGTGCTCGGGCGCGAACCCGAAGGCGTCGACGAGATCCTGGGCGTGCGGGCGGAGCCGAGCGCAGAGCCGATCGACGTATCGCGTGACCGAGCCCGCCCGCTGCGCGGAGAGGCGGCCGTTCAGCAGGTACCAGGCGAGGTGCCGCTCGATGAGCGTCAGGCCGAACAGGTCGCGCAGCCACACGAGCACCTGCCGCGTGCCGTCGTCCTCGACGCGCTTGATGCCCTCGGCGAAGGCCTCCCACTGCAGCAGCTCGCCATGCGCGCGCGCCGCGTCGAGGAGCTCGGACTGATGCGTGTTGAACAGCGCCGCGGCCTCGTCCTGCGAGAGCTTCGCGGCCGGGCGCAGCGCGGCGGCGACGTCGGCCACCATCTGCTCGACGCGCCCGGCGAGGAGCTCGTGCTGCTGGTCAGCCCGCAGACCGAGCTCCACCGAGCGCGAGGTGAGACCGAAATCGGCGACCGACTGCCCGAGCTGGCGGAGCCCGGCGCCGTGGAAGACGCGCTCCGCGGTGGATACCGCGGCGAACTTGGCGAGCGCCGCGGCATCCGCCCCCTGGAACCGCTTCGCGTAGTCGCTCAGTAGCCGCTTGCCGACGAGCTGGAGAAGCACGTTGTTGTCGCCCTCGAACGTGACGTAGACGTCGAGGTCGTGATGGAGGTCGACCATGCGGTTCTCGGCGAGGAACCCCTGGCCGCCGCAGGCCTCACGGCACTCCTGGATCGTGTCGAGCGCGTTCCACGTCGACAGCGGCTTGAGCGCCGCGGCGAGGGTCTCGAGGTTCTCGCGCCCCTCGGGGGTGTCGGTACGGCCCGAGAAGACGCCGTCGAACGCCTGGAGCAGCTCGTCGTGCGAGAAGTACTGCGCGTACGTCTGCGCGAGACGGGGCAGAAGACGACGCTGGTGCCGTCCGTAGTCGAGGAGGGTCACCTCGTCGGTTCCCGCGCCCGAGTCGAACTGCCGACGCTGGTTGGCGTAGGTGATGGCGATGTACTCCGCGAGCGCCGACGCCGTCGTCGCGGATCCGTCGAGCGAGACGCGGCCCTGCACGAGGGCTCCGAGCATCGTGAAGAACCGGCGACCGGGACTCTCGATCGCCGACGTGTACGAGCCGTCGGGGGCGACGTCGCCATACCTGTTGAGCAGGTTGAAGCGGGGGATGCGCACCCGGTCGAAGTGCAGGCGACCGTTGTCGATGCCGTTGAGGCCGCCCTTGACCCCGTCATCCTCGCCGCCGATGCCGGGGAGGAAGTTCCCCTCGTCATCGCGGAGGGGGACGAAGAAGCAGTGGACGCCGTAGTTCACGCCGTTCGTGATGAGCTGCGCGAAGAGCGTCGCCGCCTTGCCGTGAACCGCCGCGTTGCCGAGATAGTCCTTCCATGCGCCGCGGAAGGGCGTGTGGATGACGAACTCCTCCGTCGCCGGGTCGTAGGTCGCCGTCGTGCCGATCGCCGCGACATCCGAGCCGTGGCCGGTCTCGGTCATCGCGAACGCTCCGGGCAGACGCATCTCCATCGCGTCGCGCAGCCACGCGTCGTGATGGGGCTTGGTGCCGAGCTGATGGATCGCCGAGCCGAACAGTCCCCACTGCACGCCCGACTTGATCTGCAGGCTCGGGTCGGCGAGCACCAGCTCCTCGAAGCCGGCCAAGTTCGCTCCGTTGTCGCCGCCGCCGCCGTACTCCTCGGGGTAGGCCCGCCCGGAGGCGCCGCGCTCGACGAGCAGGTGCAACTGCTTCAGGATGCGCTCCCGATGCTCGGCCATCGGCTCGCCCGGAATCTGCCAGAACACCGGATCCTTGATCATCTCCCGCGCCTCGCGCCGGGTCTTCGCCCACGTGCCCAGGAGCAGATCGGTCACCCCGCCGATGTCGATGCGCGGTTCGTGCGCTTCGTCGGCGGTGTGGGCAGCGGTCGGAGCACCCCCGGCGGGGGTGCGGGGTGCGGTCGCGGGCTTCTGCGGGCGAACAGCGGCGTCGGTCATCACGTGCCTTTCGACGTCGGAAGGATCGGAGTTACCCGTCCACGGTAGGACTCCCACAACGCTCACCCAACTGCGTTGGCTGATCCGCACAACAAGTGCGCGCGACGTCTGCGCGGGGGCTTGTGCCCGGGCTACATCGCGCTGCCGGGCGGCCGTCAGCGGGCGGACTGCATGCGGGCCATCGCGGCCTGAACGGCGACCGCCGCCGCGCCGCGCGCCCACGCACGGAAGCCGCTGTCGTCGACGTGGATGTCGACCGGGGTCGCCTCGGGGTCGCGACCGGCCGAGATCTCGGCGCGCACCTCCGCCTCCGCCACGCCGAAGAGGCCGATGCCCTCGCCCGCCAGCACGACGGTGGACTGCAGAGACAGGTTGGCGGCGAGCGCGATGAACCGCCCGAGAGCCCGTCCGGCACCGGCGACGACGGAGCGCGCGACAGCCTCGCCGTCGGCCGCGAGAGCGAGCGTCTCGGCATAGCCGACGGGGCGACCGAGCGCGGCGGAGACCTGAGCCGTGATCGACCCCGACGACAGCATCGCCTGGGCGCATCCGCGATGACCGCCCGAGCACAGCGGCCCGTAGGGATCGAGAGGGATGTGCCCGCCCGTCCCGACCGAGGCGTCGGCCGTCCGCACGACCTCGCCGGCGACGACGAGGCCGTAGCCGACTCCTGCGCCGATCGTGATCGTGGTGAAGCCGGGCAGGCCCCGCCCCGCTCCGAACCACCGCTCGGCCTCGGTCAGAGCCACGAGGTCGTTCTCGACCGTGACGGGCACCCCCAGCGCCGGCTCGAGCCGCCCGGCGAGATCGACCTCGCCCCAGCCGAGGAAGTCGGCGTACCGGACGACCCCGTCACGGACGTTGCCGCCCAGGCTGATGCCGACGCCCACGATTCCGGGCAGATCGAGGGCGCCCACCGCATCGACGATCGCCGCCGAGACGGCATCGGGCGAGCGGTCGGTCAGCGTGCGCTCGAGGGCTGCGACGGGTTCGGCCCGGATGTCGGTGCCCACCGCGACGAGCTGGTCGCCGGTGAGCTTGATGCCGACGAATCGTCCTGCGTCCGGTGCGATGTCGAGCGGCCGCGAGGGGCGGCCGATCGACCCATCGGCGACGTCGTCGAGTTCGATGAGCAGGCCGCTGTCGAGGAGGGGCTTCGCGAGTCGCGTCAGGCTCGCCGCCGACAGCCCGAGCCGAGCGGTGAGGTCGCGCCGCGACAGCGGTCCGTGGATCAGCACGGCACGGGCGAGTGCGGCCTCGCTGTCGCTCATCATGCTCCTGACGTTTGTTCCATCCTGGCACGAACTCCGGCCGGAATCGAGGGCCAGACCGACCCCAGCCGACTATTGTCCGTCCTTTATTTCCGTGATAGAACTAACCCATGCTCGACATCGACAACGACGTCCCTCACTCCGCATCGCTCGTCTCGCCGGCCACGACGCCGGTCGTGCACCTGCGCAACGGCGGCACGAGCGTCGTGGTCGACCTCGCCGCGCAGCCGAACCCGGCGATCGTGCACTGGGGCGAGGACCTCGGCGAGACCTCCGACCGCGCACTGTCCTCGCTCGCCGCCGCCGCGCGCCAGCAACGCGTCTCGGGCGGCCTCGACCGGACCGCGCAGCTGACGCTCGTCCCCACCGAGGCCGCCGGCTGGCTCGGTACTCCGGCGGTCGAAGGCCACCGGGACGGCGAGGGCGTCAGCGTCCTCCTCGTGCTCGACGAAGCACGATCGACCACGTCGGCCCTCGAGCTCGAGCTCGTCGACGAGGAATCCGGCCTCGCCCTGCTCATCGAGCTCTCCGTCGGCACCTCGGGCCTGGTGCGGAGCCGCTCGACCCTGCGCAACACCGGCGAGACGCCGTACACCGTGCAGGCGCTGCAGGCGCTCCTGCCCCTCCCCTGGGACGCGACCGAGATTCTCGACACGACGGGTCGGCACCTCCGCGAACGGTCGTCGCAGCGCCACGACCTGACCTTCGGCACCCACCTGCGCGAGAGCCGCCGCGGTCGCCCGGGCGCCGATGCGACTCTGCTGCTGGCGGCGGGTCGTCCGGGCTTCGGCTTCGAACACGGCCGCGTCCACGGCATCCACCTCGCCTGGAGCGGCAATCAGCGCGTGCTCGCCGAGCGCGGCACCACGGGCGAGGTCTTCCTCTCCGGCGGCGAGCTCTACGCGCCCGGCGAGATCATCCTGGCTCCAGGCGCGTCGGTCGCCTCGCCCGATCTTCTCGGCTCCTGGGGCGACGGACTCGATGCCCTCGCGGCGCGGTTCCACCAGGAGTGGCGCGCACGCCCGCAGCATCCCACCCGCCCCCGCCCCGTGACCCTCAACACATGGGAAGCGGTCTACTTCGACCACTCGCTCGATAAGCTGATGCAGCTCGCCGACGCCGCCGCGCGGCTGGGTGTCGAGCGATACGTCCTCGACGACGGCTGGTTCCACGGCCGTCGCGACGACACCGCGGGCCTCGGCGACTGGTACGTCGATGGCACGGTGTGGCCCGAAGGCCTGCACCCGCTCGCCGATCACGTCACCGGGCTCGGCATCGAGTTCGGACTGTGGTTCGAGCCCGAGATGGTCAATCCCGAGAGCGACCTCGCGCGCGAGCACCCCGAGTGGCTGTTCCGCGGACGCATCGAGCTGCCGCCGTCGGCACGCCAGCAGCAGGTGCTGAACCTCGCGCATCCCGGCGCGTACGCGTACCTCGCCGAGCGGATCCACGCGATCGTCGACGAATACCCGATCTCGTACATCAAGTGGGACCACAACCGCGACCTCCTCGACGCCTCGTCGGGTCCCGGCGGGGCGCGTCAGGTGCACGCGCACACCCTCGCGGTGTACCGCCTCATCGACGAGCTGAAGGCGACGCATCCCGGTCTCGAGATCGAGAGCTGCGCTTCGGGCGGGGCCCGGGTCGACCTCGGCATCCTCGACCGCACCGATCGCATCTGGACGAGCGACTGCCTCGACCCCGTCGAGCGCCTCGAGAACCAGCGCTACACCGCACTGGTGGTGCCGCCCGAGATGATGGGCATGCACCTCACCACTCCGCACGTGCACTCGACCGGCCGCACCGTCTCGCTCGCGATGAGCGGCGCCGTGGCCCTGTTCGGACACTTCGGGATCGAGTGGGACGTCACGACGCTCTCGGACGAGGATGCCGCGGCCGTCGGCGCCTGGGTCGCGCTCTCGAAGCGGGTCCGCCCGCTGGTCGCCTCGGGCACGCTCGTGAACACCGACGTCGCCGACCCGGGCCTCGACGTGCGCGGCGTCGTGTCGGCGGATCGGGATGCCGCGTTCTTCACGATCTCGCAGACGCAGACGCTCATCTCCTCGCCCACCGGCCGCGTCCGCTTCCCGGGCCTGGACGATGACCGCGAGTACCGCGTCCGCCTCGTCACCCCGGGCGGCATCGTCGAGCAGCCGGCGCAGTCGCCGCTCGTCTGGGCGCACCACGACACCGTCCTGACCGGACGCCAGCTCGGCGTCGTCGGCGTTCGCCCGCCCGTTCAGAACCCGCAGCAGTCCGTGGTGGTCGAGATCACCGCGGCCGAATCCGAAGAGACACCTGCCGCATAGACGCGGCATCCCCATCAGCGCGAGGAGGCGCACTCATGAGATATCGATTCCTTCGCGCCGCCGCAGCGGTCGTCGGCCTCGCCGGGCTGGCGATCGCGACGGGCGGCTGCGCGGCGAACCCCTCGAACGGGGTGACAACGCTCGACTTCTTCCAGTTCAAGGGCGAGGCCCTCGAGGACTTCGACCGGATCATCGCGGACTTCGAGGCCGAGAATCCCGACATCCGGGTGGTGCAGAACCAGGTCGCGGACTCCGAGACCCTCATCCGCACCCTCCTGGTGAAGGACCGGACGCCCGACGTCATCACCCTGAACGCCAACGGCAACTTCGGCAAGCTCGCCGAAGCCGGGGTGTTCTACGACTTCAGCGACGAGCCGGTGCTGGAGACGATCAACCCCGGAGTGCAGGACATCCTCGCGCAGCTCGGGAACGCCCCCGGCGAGGTCAACAGCCTGGGATACGTCAACAACGCCAACGGCATCATCTACAACCGCGCGATCTTCGACGAGCAGGGTCTCGAGGCCCCCGAGACGTGGGACGAGCTCATCGCGCTGTGCGACCTGCTCGTCGAGCGCGGCATCACGCCGTTCTCGACCTCGCTCGCCGAGAACTGGACGGCGATGCCGTCGTGGAACGGCATCGGCGCCTATTACAGCCAGGACGGTTTCTTCGACGAGATGCGCACGGAGGGCGAGAACGTCGGGCCGGACGCATCGGTGTCGTTCGAGAAGGACTTTCCGAACGCGATGGCGCGTCAGGCCCAGCTCTTCTCCTACTCGCAGGACGGCTACCGCGGAGCGTCGTACGACGACAGCACCTCGCTGTTCGCCCAGGGCGGCGCGGCCATGATGCTCCAGGGCATCTGGGCGCTCAGCCCGGTCAAGGCGGTGAACCCCGACATCGACGCGGCGATCTTCCCGTACCCCGTGCCCGAGGACCCGGCCGATCGGATGCTGGTATCGGGCGTCGACGTCACGGTCACCATGGCGCGCAACACCCCGCACAAGGAGGAGGCGCTCCGCTTCATCGACTACCTCTTCCAGCCCGAGGTGATCGAGCGGTTCGCCGCATCCCAGACCATGGTGCCGTCGGTCCAGGGCGCGACGCTCAGCGACGACCCGGCCCTGCAGTCGGTGGCGCCGTACTTCGACGACAGCCGCATCACCGGCTTCATCGACCATCAGGTGCCCACCGCCATCCCGCTCGTCGGAGTCGTGCAGCAGTTCCTGTACGACGACGACGCCGACGGGGCGCTCCGCACGCTCGACAACGAGTGGCGCAAGGTCGCCGCTCGCACGATCACTCCGACGGAGGACTGAGATGGCCACGCTCACCGCGTCCGACGAACGCACCCGTTCGATCTCGCGCACCCGCCCGGCCGAGCGGCGCCGGAAGACGCTCGCACCGCGCGCCTACTACTGGTTCGTCTGGCCGGCCGTGATCGCCTTCGCGGCGTTCCACACCGTCCCGGTCGTCATCGGCATCTTCTTCAGCTTCACGAACTACGCCGGGTACGGCACGTGGGACTTCGTCGGCATCGCGAACTACGCGAACATCTTCCGCGACGACCGCGTGCTCGAGGCCTACGAGTTCTCGTTCCTCTTCGCGATCGTCGCGACGGTGCTCACCAACGCCATCTCGCTCGCCATCGCGCTGGGGCTGAACGCGAAGATCCGGGCACGGAACTTCTGGCGGGGCGTCTACTTCGTGCCGTACATCCTCGCGGTGCTGGTGGTCGGCTACGTCTTCCAGTTCCTGTTCTCGAACTCGCTGCCGAAGATTCTGTCGGGCATCCCGCTCTTCCGCGACAACATCCTCACGAACCCCGACTGGGCGTGGACGGCGGTCGTCGTGCTCGCCGTCTGGCAGGCCTGCGCCTTCTCGATCATCATCTACCTCGCGGGGCTGCAGACCATCCCGGCCGACATCTACGAGGCGGCATCCATCGACGGCGCGACCGCGGCGCGTCAGTTCCGTTCGATCACCTTCCCGCTCATCAGCGCGTTCTTCACGATCAACGTCGTGCTGAGCCTGAAGGGCTTCCTGCAGGTCTTCGACCCGATCATCGCCCTCACCAACGGCGGGCCCGGGACCTCCACCGAATCCGTGACGATGCTGATATTCCGCGGCGGTTTCACCGGTGGCGAATTCGCCTACCAGACGGCCAACGCGGTGATCTTCTTCATCGTCATCACGATCGTCTCGCTCCTCCAATTCCGGGTCCTTCAGCGCAGAGAGGCCGACTTCTGATGTCCAGCTCCGTCACCACCCCGATCGAAACCGCCGAATCGACGACCGCGGTCGTCCTCCCCCGTCGCCGTCGGCGCGGCGACGGCGACGCCGAGAACGACACCCGCCGCACCAACTGGTGGGCCACCGCGCTCATCGCGGTGTGCTCGCTGACGGTCATCATCCCGCTCTACCTCGCGGTCGCCGTCGCGCTGAAGACACCGGGCCAGCTCAGCGGCGGCACCGGGTTCGAGCTCCCGTGGCCGATCAACTGGGGCAACTTCGCGATCGCGTGGGAACGCACGGACTTCCCGCAGGCCCTGATGAACACGGCGATCATCACCGTCGGCTCGGTCGTGTTCACGCTCTTCACGAGCTCGCTGGTCGCCTACGCGCTGGCGCGCAACATCCACCGGCCGTTCTTCAAGGGCGTCTTCTACTACCTGCTCGCGGCGCTGTTCATCCCGTTCCCGATCATCATGCTGCCGCTCGTGAAGCAGACCTCGATCCTGGGGCTCGACAACCCCGCGGGCATGATCGTCCTGTACACGATCTACGGGCTGAGCCTGAACATCTTCATCTACACGGCCTTCATCCGCTCGATCCCCATCGAGCTCGAGGAAGCGGCGCGGATGGACGGGGCGTCGACCTGGCGGGTGTTCCGGCAGATCATCTTCCCCCTGCTCATGCCCATGAACGCCACGGTCGGCATCCTCACGTGCGTCTGGGCGTGGAACGACTTCATCATGCCGCTCGTCGTGCTGACCTCGCCGTCGGACCGGACGCTGTCGCTCGCGCAGTACGTGTTCCAGGGGCAGTACAACACCGACTACACCGTCGCTTTCGCCTCGTACCTCATGGCCATGGCGCCGCTGCTGATCGTCTACATCTTCTCGCAGCGCTGGGTCATCTCCGGGGTCATGCGCGGCTCGATCAAATAGGCCGGACGGCCGGGGCGCCGGCGAAGCCCGGCGAAACGGCGGAGGCAGGACGAATCCCTCGGGAACGTCCTGCCTCCGCCGTATCTCCTGCGCCGGCTACAGCGCCACGCCGTGGCCGAACCGGAACAGCGGGTCCTCGGTGTCGAACGGGACGTCGGGCCGGGATGCCGCGACCGCCGCCATCGACCGGGGGATGTCGAACGGGAGCCGCCCCTCGGCCCGCGCGGTGCCGCTCAGCACGTCGAGCAGCGCCGCCGCGCTCGCGCCCCAGTTGCCGAGGACGGCCGCGCCGGTCTCGACGATCGGGCCGAGGATCGCGGGCCGGTCGAGGTAGACGTCGACGACGGTCGGGACCGCCGCAGCGACCTCGGCCACGTGCGCGATGACGTCGGCCGCGAAATCGAGCGATCCGGCGTGGAAGAAGTTCTCGAACGCCGAGCCCCGCTCCTCGTACGGCGCCTGGAGCCGCAGCACCGCGAGGTCTGCTTCGTCGGGCGTGGCCACGACCTGTCCGTATCGGGCGGCGACCTCGGGGTCGACGCCCTCGACGTACAGCTTCGCGCCGCGCTCGAACGGCAGGGCGGACGACGACTGCAGCACCGTGATCGAGGCGCGCTGCGCCGCATCCCCCGCCGCCCGGAACTCCGCCGAACCCGCGATGTCGTCGGCTGCATCGGCGTCGACGTACGGGGCGTCGAACAGCCCGAGCACGAACTTCTCGCGCAGCAGCCGGCGCGCGGAGACGTCGAGGCGCTCCTCGGTCACCACTCCCTCGGCGACGAGCTGCAGCAGGATCTCGGTGCACTTCTCGCCGCCGAACTGGTCGGCTCCGGCATCGAGGATCTTCGCCATGCGCTCCGCCGGCGTGAGGTGCTCGACACCCCACGCGCGGGCAGGGAACGTTGTTCCCAGGATCTCGCTGTCGGTCACGAGGCCCCAGTCGGTGCAGACGATGCCGTCGAAACCGAAGCGCTCGCGCAGCAGACCCGTGAGCACCGATCTGTTGAAGCCGAAGCCGACCTCCTCGTACTCGGTGCCCACCGGCATCCCGTAATAGGGCATGACCTGGCTGACACCTGCCTCGAACGCCGCGGCGAACGGCTCGAGGTGCAGCTCGAACGCGTCTCCCGGATACACCTGCTCGCGGCCGTAGGCGAAATGGGGGTCCTCGCCGTCCTGCTGCGGGCCGCCCCCCGGAAAGTGCTTGACCATCGCCGCGACCGACTCGGCGCCGAGCTCGTCGCCCTGGAACCCCCGGATGTACGCCGCTCCCATGCGGGCCGACAGCTCCGCGTCCTCGCCGAAGGTCTGCAGCTGGCGCGCCCACCGCGGCTCGGTCGCGAGATCGACCTGCGGGTGCAGCGCGACCCGGATGCCGACGGACAGGTACTCCCGGCGGGCGATGTCGCCGAAACGGCGCACCAGCTCCTCATCCCGCGTCGCGGCGAGGCCGAGCGCATCGGGCCACTGCGAGAACGGCCCGGCCAGCATCGCCGCGCCCGGGTTGTCGGTGAACGAGTGGCGCGGATCGGTCGAGATCGTCACCGGGATGCCGAGACGGGTGGATGCCGCCAGCTCCTGCAGCCGGTTGTGCCACCGCGCGATCGTGCCGGCGGTCGGCGCGGCCCCGAGCAGATTGAAGTGGGTCATGTGCCGCTCGTTCACGTACTCGGCAGTCGAGGGCAGGCCGAAGGCCGCGTCGCCGTCGGAGAGCTCGCCGTCCGGCCCCAGGGCGATCATCGTCTGGAAGAAGAGCCCCGCCTTCTCCTCCACGGTCATCTCGGCCAGGAGCAGCTCGACACGGTCGGCGACGGGAAGGCTCGTGTCGAGCCAGGGGCGTTCGGTGGTCATGTCACTCCTCTGATGCCGGCTTCCTCGCCGGTGCGACCGATGGTACGCGCAAAACCGACCGCTCCGTAACTGAAATCCGTCCGATCGGAAACCCGACGGCCTAGACTGACATCGAGGAGGACGGCGTGGCCACAGCGGCATCGACGGCGCGGACGCCGACCCCCGACACCCCGGGCCGGACCCCGGGCCGGACGCGCAGCGCGCGGGCAGAGCTCACGCGCACGCGCATCCTCGACTCCGCCCGGACGCTTTTCGTCGAGCGCGGCTACCGCACGACGTCGCTTCGCGACATCGCGGGCGAGGCCGGGATCAGCCACCCGGGGCTCCGGAAGCACTACGCCTCGAAAGAGCAGCTGCTCGCCGAGATCGTCGCAGCCTTCGAAGCCGAGAACGAGGCGCTGGTGCCCGCCGGGGCGGACGGCGCCGAGCTGCCGCTCGCAGCCCTCGCCGCCCGGAACGAACGGACACCGGGCTACCTCGAGCTCTTCGCGGCACTCAGCGGCGAGGCATGCGCGCGCACGCATCCCGCGCACGGACCGATGGCCGCGCGGTACGCGCGCCTGCGCGAGCTGGCGACCCGGTCGATGCGGGAGTTCGCCGCCGCAGGCGCCGTCCACACCGACCGCGATCCGCGCGACGAGAGCATCCGGATCTCCGCGGCGTGGGACGGCCTGCAGGTCATGCGCCTGTACCTGCCCGATCGGGTCGACGTCGCCGCCGCGCTCGCGACGCACGCGGAGCACCTCCGAAGGCAGCCGCGCTGGGTCGATCCCGCGACGGCGCCGCGCCGGGAGCCCGGCTCGATCGTCGAACCCCGCTGGACGCTCGCACCCGGGATCGCGGCGCCGCCCGAGGGGTATCGGGTGGGACGGCGCCGGCGCGAGCGCATCGTCACGGACGCGATGGCGCTCTTCGCGACCCAGGGCTACATCGACACGAGCCTGCGCGACATCGCCTCGGCTGTGGGTGCGTCCAAGTCGGCGCTGATGCACCACTATCCGACCAAGGAGGACCTGCTGCGCGCGGTCCTCCTCGAACGCGACACGCGCATCTCGATCACGGCGGAGGCCGTCGCCGAAGCGGATGCCGCGTCGCAGCTGCGGGCGATGTCCGCGGGCGCGTCGTACAACGCACGGAACGAACCCGGACTCATCGAGGTCTACGCGGTGCTGAGCTGCGAGGCGATCCCGGACGCCCACCCCGCGCACGACTACTTCCGCGATCGGTTCGAGCGGGCGATGGACGGGATCGCGGAGCTGTTCCGGGTCGCGCAGGCCGACGGCATCCTGTCAGCGCATCGCGATCCGGCGGTCGAGGCGATCTGGCTGCTCGCGCTCTGGGAGGGCCTGCAGTACCAATGGCTCTACGACAACGACGCCGTCGACGTCGCCGCGCACCTGGCCGCGCACCTCGCCGACGTGCTGCCCTGATGGATTCGCGCGACGTCGATCGACTCGCGAGCTGGACGGGTGGGGTGGGCGTGTTCAGTGGGATGCCACGACGGCCAGGACCGCGTCGCCGTATGCCTCGCGCTTCTTGGCGCCGATGCCGGTGATGCCCTCGAGGTCGGCGGCCGAGCGCGGCCGGCGATCGGCGAGCGCACGGAGCGTGGCGTCGCCGAACACGATGTACGCGGGCACCCCCTGCTCCCGGGCCTGCTCGGCGCGCCACGCACGCAGCGCCTCGAACAGGTCGCGATCGCCCTCGGCGACCTGCTCGGCGGCGGCCGCCTTGCGCACCCGCGAGCCGCCGCTGCTCGAGCCGCGGCCGAGCACGTCGCGGCGGAGCGGCACGGCGGCCTCGCCTTTGAGCACGGGCGCCCCGGCATCGCCGACCGCGAGCACGCCGTACTCGCCGCGCGCGACGAGGATGCCGCGGGCGAGCAGCTGACGGATGACGCTGCGCCAGTCCTGATCCGACAGGTCGGAGCCGAGCCCGTACGTCGCGAGCTCGTCGTGGCGCTGCTGCCGGATGCGCTCGGTCGAGGCGCCGCGCAGGATGTCGACGAGGTGTCCCGCGCCGAACGACTGGTTGCGCTCGCGCTGCAGGCGCACGATCGTCGAGAGGAGCTTCTGCGCGGGGACGAGACCATCCCACGTGTCGGGCGGCGTGAGGCAGGTGTCGCAGTTGCCGCAGGGCTCGGATTCCTGACCGAAGTACCCGAGCAGGTTCTGGCGCCGGCACGCGACCGTCTCGCACAGCGCGAGCATCGCGTCGAGGTGCTGACCCATGCGCATCTTGAAGGTGCGGTCGCCGGGGCTCTGGTCGATGAGGCGGCGCTGCTGCACGACGTCGCCGAGACCGTAGGCCATCCACGCGATCGACGCCTCGCCGTCGCGACCCGCGCGTCCGGTCTCCTGGTAGTACCCTTCGACCGACTTCGGCAGGTCGATGTGGGCGACGAAACGCACGTCGGGCTTGTCGATGCCCATGCCGAACGCGATGGTGGCGACCATGACGACGCCGTCCTCGCGGAGGAAGCGCGACTGATGCTTCGCGCGCATCTCGGCCGGCAGGCCCGCGTGGTACGGCAGGGCGTCGAGCCCCTGCGCGGCGAGGAAGTCGGCGGTCTGCTCGACCGACTTGCGGCTGAGCGCGTAGACGATGCCGGCCGAGCCCTCGGGCATCGAGCGGATGAACGTGACGAGCTGACGACGCGGGTCGACCTTGGGCTCGATGCGGTACTGGATGTTCGGGCGGTCGAAGCTCGCGACGAAGTGCCGGGCCTGCGGCAGACGCAGGCGCTCGGTCAGCTCCTGATGGGTCGCCCGTGTGGCGGTCGCCGTCAGTGCCATGCGCGGAACGCCCGGGAACCGCTCGTCGAGGTCGCCCAGCGCGAGGTAGTCGGGCCGGAAGTCGTGACCCCACTGCGACACGCAGTGCGCTTCGTCGATCGCGATGACGCTCAGGGCGCCCCGCTGGAGCAGCTGCGTCGTCTGAGGCACGCTCAGACGCTCGGGGGCGACGTAGAGCAGGTCGAGCTCGCCCGAGAGGTAGGCCTGCTCGACGCCCGCGCGCTCGGCCGGCGATTGGGTCGAGTTGAGGTAGGCCGCCCGCACGCCGTTGGCGATCAGGGCATCGACCTGATCGTGCATGAGCGCGATGAGCGGGCTGACGACGAGCCCCGTGCCGGGACGCACGAGCGCGGGAACCTGGTACGTGATCGACTTGCCGCCGCCGGTGGGCATCAGCACGACCGCGTCGCCGCCGCCGACCACGTGGGCGACGATGTCGCCCTGATCGCCGCGGAAGTCGTCGTAGCCGAAGACCTCTTTCAGCACGGTGCGCGGATCGGCGTTCGTGAAGTCGCGACGCTCGAGCGAGAGGACGGATGCCGGCGCCGCCGCCACCGCGCTCGCGTTCGGACGGGCGGTGCGTCGCGCGGTGGCGTACGAGCCGGCAGGGGCCGAGCCGCCGGCATCCGACCCCGCCCGGTCGCGCGTGGCGCGCGCCACCGCGGCGCCGTATCCGTCGAACTCGGGTGGCGGCGGCGCGTCGAAGTCCTCGGGCGGCGGAACGTCGTCGGGGTTCCAGTCGAGGTCGGCGTACGGGTCGGATTCCCAGGACGGCTGCTCTCGACTCACCCGATTCACGATAGCCGCGGCATCCGACAATCCGCCTCGCGAGCTCACAGGGACGGCCTGCTCAGCACCACTTCTCGGCGAGGGTGCGCACGACGGTGAGATTGCGGTTCGTGGCGACGCCGAGCAGTCTCGCGGCGCCGAGAGGGTCGACGACGCCGTCCTGATAGCCGGGCTGGAGCAGTGCATGGACGGCGCGGCCACGGACGATCATGCGCCCGGCATCGGTCGTCCGCGCCTCGACGAGCTCCGACGTCTCGGCGTCGAGCTCGTCCTTGAGCAGGTAGACGTAGTGGCGAGCGAGCCCGGGGTTCTCGTCGCTCAGCGCCGCCGCGTCGGCGGCGAGCGCGGCGAACTCGTCGGCGCGGAAGGTGATCGTCGGCACGTCGAAGCCCCGATCGGCGGCGTAGGCGCGCTCGATCGCGTGCTCGATCCGGGCACGGGCGCGCATCCGGGTGTCGAAGCGGATGTTTCCGGAATTGATGTGCGTCTGCACGTTCTCGAACCCGGCGACCTCGGTCACGCGGCGGATGTCGTCCTTCGGGAAGACGCGCGTCGCGCCGAGGTTGATCGCCCGCAGGAACCCGAGATGTGTGGCCACGCGCCCATCATGCCGCCACCCGCCCACATCGCCGCCGCCATCCGGCGCCGCCGCGGGCCGCACCCGCCGCCGACCCCTCAGAGCCGGACGACCTCGATCACCCGCGCGACGGCGGTGCCCGCCTCGACAGACGCCTCGAGGTCGACCTCGGCGCGGATGCGCCAGTCGTGGTCGCCCGCGGGGTCGTCGATGATCTGCTCGACGCGCCAGACACCGGCATCCGTCGACGACTCGTCGATGACGCACAGCGACGGCGAGCGCGCCGGACCGCCGGTCAGCACCACGTTGTGGTCGTCGTAGTAGCGGTCGAGCACCGCGGGCCAGTCGACCTCGGGGTCGAGCGCCTCGAGCGCCTCGTCGTCCTGCAGCGCGGCCAGCTGCACGCGGCGGAAGAGCTCGTTGCGCACGAGCACCGTGAAGGCGCGACGGTTCGTCAGGATCGACGGCGGTGCGGGCGGCACCACCGGAGCGTCCGGGTCGTCGGTCGGGTTCGCCAGCGCCTCCCACTCGTCGACGAGGCTCGAGTCGACCTGACGGACGAGCTCGCCCAGCCACTCGATGAGGTCCATGAGGTCGTCGGTGCGCGCCTCGGCCGGCACCGTCTGCCGGATCGCCCGGTACGCGTCGCTCAGATAGCGCAGCACGAGACCCTCGCTGCGACCCAGTTGGTAGAACGACACGAACTCGCCGAACGACATCGCCCGCTCGAACATGTCGCGCACCACCGACTTCGGCGACAGCTCGAAGTCGCGCACCCACGGCTGGCTCGACGCGAACGTCTCGAACGCCTGGGCGAGCAGGTCGGCGAGGGGCTTCGGCCAGGTGATCTCCTCGAGCAGCGCCATCCGCTCGTCGTACTCGATGCCGTCCCGCTTCATCGCGCCGACCGCTTCACCGCGGGCTTTGTACTCCTGCTGCGACAGGATCGCGCGAGGGTCGTCGAGCGTCGCCTCGATCACGCTCACGACATCGAGCGCGTAGTGCCCGGTGCCCGTCTCGGCGTCATCGGGAGAGAGCAGCTCGATCGCCGCGAGCGCGAACGGCGACAGCGGCTGGTTGAGCGCGAAGTTCGGCTGCAGGTCGACCGTGAGCCTGATCGTCGACTCGCCAGAAATCGCGGATGCCGCACCCGCCGCATCCACATTCCGTGGCGACTCGACGGAGGGCGCGGGCGAAGCGGGGCGGACGATCTCGACGATGCCGGCGGCGACCAGGGTGCGGAAGATGGCGAGGGCGCGGCGGGCGAGGGCGTACTTCCGCGCCCGGGGCTCGTGGTTGTCGAAGACGAGCGACCGGACGTTGCCGAACACGTCGCCTCCGCGGCCGATGACGTTGAGCAGCATCGCCGCGCTGAGCTGGAGCTGCGGCGTCAGGGGCTCCGGCTGCGCGTCGATGAGCCGTTCGAACGATCCCTCGCCCCAATTGACCACCCCGGTCGGCGCCTTCTTGCGCACGATCTTCTTACGCTTGGCCGCATCGTCGCCCGCCTTGGCGAGCGCGACGGCGTTCTCGATCTCCCACTCCGGAGCCATGACGACGACGTTGCCGTGCGGGTCGAAACCGGCCCGGCCCGCACGACCCGCGACCTGATGGAATTCACGGGCGGTGAGCTGCCGCATCCGGGTTCCGTCGTATTTCGACAGCGCCGTGATGACCACCGTGCGGATGGGCACGTTGATGCCCACCCCCAGCGTGTCGGTGCCGCAGATGACCTTCAGCAGGCCGCGCTGCGCGAGCGTCTCGACGAGGCGCCGGTAGCGCGGCAGCATCCCGGCGTGGTGCACGCCGATGCCGGCGCGCACGAGGCGCGACAGGGTCTTGCCGAAGCCGGTCGTGAAGCGGAAGCCGCCGATCGCCTCGGCGATGGCGTCCCGCTGCTCGCGTGTCGTGATCTTCACGCTCGACAGCGCTTGGGCGCGTTCGAGGGCGGCGGCCTGCGAGAAGTGCACGATGTAGACCGGCGTCTCGCGCTCCTCGAGCAGGCGCTCGAGGACGTCGTGCACCGGACGCCGCTCGTACGAGAAGTGCAGCGGCACGGGGCGCTCGACGCCCGTGACCAGGGCCGTCCGCCGTCCCGTACGACGTGAGAGGTCGTCCGCGAGGTCGGTGACGTCGCCGAGCGTGGCCGACATGAGCAGGAACTGCGCGCGCGGCAGGGTCAGCAGCGGAACCTGCCAGGCCCAGCCGCGATCGGGGTCGCCGTAGAAGTGGAACTCGTCCATGACGACCTGGTCGACGTCGGCGTCGGCGCCCTGACGGAGGGCGAGGTTCGCGAGGATCTCGGCGGTGCAGCAGACGATCGGCGCCTCGGGATTGACCGACGAGTCGCCCGTGACCATGCCGACCTTGTCGGCGCCGAAGATCTCGACGAGGGCGAAGAACTTCTCGCTCACGAGCGCCTTGATGGGAGCGGTGTAATACGTGCGTCCGCCGCGGGCGATGGATGCCGCGTGCGCCGCGACCGCGACGAGCGACTTGCCCGTGCCCGTCGGAGTGGCGAGCACGACGTTCGCGCCCGAGACGAGCTCGATGACGGCTTCGTCCTGCGCCGGGTAGAGGGTGAGACCGCGCCCGTCGGCCCAGGCCGTGAACGCGTCGTAGATCGCGTCGTCGGAGGGCTCCGGCCCGATGAGGTCGAGCAGCGGCGCAGCGGTCATCCCTCGAGTCTGCCTTACCCGCGTCGGCCGGCGGCGGCACTGCCGGCGGCGGTCAGCCCCGCACGCCCGCCTCTTTCGCCTCGAGCACCCGCTCGCACGAGCCGAGCACCCGCTGCGCGAAGGCCGCGTCGGACTGCACACGGCCCGCGACGGCGTCGTGCATCGCCGGCAGCACCGTCGGGTCGGCCGAGGCGAGCACGATGTCGGCGCCTGCGGCGATGGCCGAGACCGCCCGGTCGCCGGGGCTCAGCACCTCGGCTGCCGCGGCCGCCGACAGGTCGTCGGTGATGACCACGCCGTCGAAGCCGACGCGCTCGCGCAACAGATCGAGCACCGCGGGCGAGAACGCGGCCGGGTTGTCGGGATCGATGTTCGCGTAGTGCGCGGTGCCCACCATGACGAGCGCGGGCCCGGATGCCGTCAGCGTTCGGTACACGTCGACGTCCGGCGAGTCCGGACCCACCGTCGTGTCCACGACGTCGGCGGAGTAGTCGGTGTTCGCCTGCACGCGGCCGAGCCCGGGGAAGTGCTTGAACGTCGGGATCACGCCGGCATCGCGCATGCCGGCGGCGAAGGCCCCGGCATCCGCCGCGACGGTCGCCTCGTCGTAGCCGTACTGCCGCCCGAGGGCGCCGATCGGCGCGTTGTCGAAGCGGACGTCCGCGCTCGTGACGATGTCGGCGACGGGTGCCAGGTCGACGTCGATCCCCGCCGCCGCGAGCTGCCCGCCCCACGTCGCCGCCGCGCTGCGCAGCGCCTCGGGGCCGAGATCGGCCTGACGGATCGCGAACGGGATGTCGTCGAAGCCGGGCCCGCGGAGCACCTGCACCTCGCCGCCCTCCTGATCGGTCGCGACCCACAGCCGAGGGGATGCCGCCGGCACCAGCGTGCGGACCTGCTCGACAAGCGCGGCGGTCGCCGCCACCCCCGCGGTGGATCGGCCGTGCAGGAAGAGCCCGCCGACGCCCCGGTCGCGCACGGCAGCGACGGCCTCGGGGGTGAGCGCGTCGACCTCGGTGCCGACCATGAACAGCTGACCGACGCATACGGCGGCGCCGAGCTCGTCGGCCGCGTTCCGAGTCGGGGTCGGGGTCGGTGTCGGGGTGCTCGTGGCGGCCTGCGACGGCGTCGGGTCCGGGTCGGACGTCCCGGACGGCGCCGGCTCGGGGGCGCACCCCGCGACGAGCGCCGCCGCGAGGAGGCCGATCGCGAGGGCGCTGCCCACGCGCGGCGATCGGCTGCGCCGGGATCGGCCGCGCGGCGGTCGGCGGCGCAGCGAGCCGGTGCGCATCATCCTCATCGCTCCATCGTCGCCCGATCGGCCGCGCCGCGCACCGGGTTGCATCCGCCCGGTCGGCGCGGAGCAGAATCGACGGAGTTCTGCACGCCCTGGCGCAACGATTCGGGCGACGCCTACGGTGGAGACAAGCGAGAGGAGCAGACCGATGGCCGATGCTGCACACACCGTCACCCGGAACGACGAGAAGAACCGCTACGACCTGTTCGTGGACGACGTCCCGGCCGGCTTCGCCGGCTTCCGCCGCGACAGCCGCGACCGGCTCGTCTTCGATCACACGGTGGTCGACAATGCGTTCTCGGGACGCGGGCTCGGCAAGGCGCTGGCCGCCGACGCGCTCGCGGACGTCGCGCAGCGCGGCGAGATCGTCGTGCCCGAGTGCCCGTTCATCGTGAAGTACCTGCGCGAGAACGAGGTCGCCGGACTGCAGATCGACTGGCGCGACGAGGACGCCCCCGCGGCTGCCGAGGCGCCGAACACGGGAGAGCCCTCGGCGTGACGCGCTTCGACGCCGAGGCGGCACCGGTCGACGAGGATCCCGGCGACGGCTCGCCCGGGCCGCGCACGCTCACGCTCGAGGCGCGCGAGGTTCCTCTCGGCGGGGTGCGGGCGATGTCGGTGCACCGCTTCCTGCCCCAGCGCGACCTGCCGCTCGTCGGGGCGTGGTGCTTCCTCGACCGGTTCGGTCCGCAGCGCACGCGGATGCGGGTCGAGCCGCACCCGCACATCGGCCTGCAGACGGTGACCTGGCCGCTCGCCGGAGAGGTGCATCACCGCGACACCCTCGGCAGCGACGTCGTCATCGAGCGCGGGGCGCTCAACATCATGACCAGCGGCGCGGGGATCGCCCACTCCGAGTACTCGGTCGGTGACGAGCCGATCCCGCTGGACGCACTCCAGCTGTGGGTGGCTCTGCCGGAGGGACGGCGTCACGGCGCCGCCGCCTTCGAACGGCACGACGACTTGCCCGTCCTCGCGTTCGGCGCAGGCGCGGAGGCGACGGTGGTCGTCGGTTCGCTCGGCGGCACGCGCTCGCCCGCGACCATGCACACGCCGATCGTCGGGGCGGAGATCCGGATGCCGGCGGGCTCCACCGTCGACCTTCCTCTCGACCCGGCATGGGAGCACGCCCTCGTGCCCGTGTTCGGTTCCATCCGGGTGGAGACCGACGACGCGGACGACGCAGGCGCGGATGCCGTCGCCCCCGGCGCCCTGGTCTACCTCGGCGACAGGCGAGGCGGGGTCCGCCTCGCCGCGGGTGACGAGGACACGACCGTGTTCCTTCTCGGCGGCGAGCCGTTCGGCGACGAGATCGTCATGTGGTGGAACTTCGTCGGCCGCAGCCACGACGAGATCGAGGTCGCGCGTGATGCGTGGGAGGCGGCATCCGATCGCTTCGGCCATGTCGTCGGGCACGGCGACGAGCGCATTCCGGCCCCGCCGCTCCCCCACGTGCGGCTGACGCCGCGCCGCCGACGCGTCTGACCTCGAGGCATTCGAACGGAGTCGAAGCATGAAGCTGCACGTCGAGAGCGCAGGCTCGGGACCGGAGCATGTCGCGTTCGTGCACGGGCTCGGCAACGATGCGACCGTGTGGGAGGAGCTCCTCGGGATCGCGGACGCGACCGGGCGGTACACGTTGACGGCCGTCGACCTCCGTGGTCACGGTCGCTCGGCGCGCGCCCCGGGCTACTCGCTCGAGGAGTTCGCTGACGACCTCGTCGACACGCTGCCCCGCGGCCTGCACGCCGTCGTCTCGCACTCGCTCGGCGGCGCCGTCGTCGCGCGCGCCGTCGGCCGCCTGGGGCCGCGGCGCGCGGTCTACCTCGATCCCGGCTTCAAGCTCGCCCTTCCCGACCGCGGTCTCGGCGGGTTCCTCGTCCGCCGCGCACGCTGGACGATCCCCCTCTTCGCGGCGGCGCAGAGCCGCGGGATCCGGACGCCCGCTCTCACACCCGAGCGCCGCGAGGTCGAGCGCACGGCGCAGACCCGCTGGGATCGTCGCATGGCGCTGGCGGTGCTCCAGGATGTCGGAACGCACCCGTTCGCCGTCGTGCGGCAGACAGCCGAGTCCACCGTCATCCTCTCGGGCGACGCCCGCTACGTCGTTCCCGATCCGCTGCCCTCGCAGCTCGAGGCCGCAGGGTGGCGCGTGGTCCGCGAGGACTCGCTGGGGCACGCCATGTTCCTCGAGAACCCGGAGCTGACCTGGCGGCTCATCGAGAGCGCGCTCTGACGCAGGCCGGGCGCGTCGCCCCGACGGGAGGGTCAGACCTCGAGCGTCTCGCCGTCCTCGGGAACGAGGACGACTCCCGAGATGCCGTGCGCCGCAGCCGTCTCGCGCACGTGCGCCCGGGTGACGGTGCAGTGATCGAGGGCCTCCATGTGAACGGCGACGAGGGTGGCCGCCGGCGCGAGCGCGTTGACGCTGACGACGTCGTCGGCTCCCATGAGGATCGGGTCCAGCCCGGGGAGGACGGCTTCGCCCGTGTTCAGCACGATCACATCGGGGCGGTGCGTCGACACGGCATCCTCGACCGCGCCGGTCAGGACGGTGTCTCCCGCGATGTAGACGGTCCTCTCGCCGGGGCGCCCGATGACCACGCCCATCACCTCGCCGAGGCCCGGTCGTGCGGCGAGCGTCTCGTCCGACCCGTGCTGGCCGCCGGTGCGGGTGAAAGTCGTCCCGGAGACGATGTGGGACGGGTTCAGGACGGTGACGTCCTCGAAACCGGCATCGAGGAGGATCTGCCGATCACCCGCGTGCTGCACGAGCATGGGAACGTCACGCGGCAGGAGCGCGGCGGCCGCGGCATCCCAGTGATCGGGATGCGTGTGCGTGACGACCACGACATCCGGGTGGACCAGGTCGTCGAGCGGCACGGGGAGATCCACGAGCGGATTGCGCCGCACGCCGAGGAAGCCCGGCTGCGAGCCCTTCGCCCCCAGCATCGGATCGACGAGCACGCGGAGCCCGGCGAACTCCATCAACCCGGCGAACTCGATCAACACCGTCGCGTTGCGCACCTGGGTGATCCTCATGACGCGATGCTCTCATGCCCGTCGGCCCTCGGGCCCGATCCACGCGAAGCACGTCCCTCCGCTCGGCGCCAGTGCGTGTTCCGACGACGGCGCGCGCTCTAGCGTGGTGGCGTCGGTCGGATGGTGCGGGCCGCGGGGAAGAGGGTCGCATGAGAGTCGTCGTGGTCGGTGGCAGTGGTCACATCGGAACCTTCCTGGTGCCCCGCCTCGTTCGAGCGGGTCACGAGGTCGTGAACATCACGCGGGGTACGCGCACGTCGTACACCGATGCCGTCGAGTGGCGCGAGGTCGAGCAGGTCACCGCCGACCGCGCACAGGAGGACAGCAACGGCGTGTTCGCACGCCGCGTCGCCGACCTGCGACCGGATGCCGTGGTCGACCTCCTCTGCTTCACCACCGACTCGGCGCGTGCCCTCGTCGACGGGATCCGCGGCGAGGTTGCGCACCTGCTGCACTGCGGGTCGCTCTGGCGGTACGGTCCGGCGCTGTTCGCCCCGATCGCGGAGGGCGAGGGGACGCCCGCCATCGACGAGTACGGCGAACAGAAGGAGGCAATCGCGCAGCTTCTGAAGGCCGAGACCGCCGCCGGGGGCCTCACGACCACGTCGATCCACCCCGGTCACATCTCGGGACCCGGTTGGGCGCCCATCGGCCCCCTCGGCAACCTCGACCCGCGCGCCTGGTCGACGCTCGCCGCGGGCGAGATCCTGCGGATACCGGGAAGCGGCGCCGAGTACATGCACCACGTGCACGCCGACGACGTCGCGCAGCTCTTCCAGCTCGCCCTCGAGCAGCGTGACGCGGCGGCAGGCGAGGACTTCCACGCCGTCGCGGCGACCGCACTCAACGTGACCGGCTTCGCGCACATCGCCGCCGGCTGGTTCGGACAGCAGGCGCACCTCGAGTCGGTGGGGTGGGACACGTTCCGGGCGGGGACCACGAACGAGTTCGCGGACGCGAGCTGGGGTCACCTGCACCGCAACCACGTGCTGTCGATCGAGAAGTCCGAGCGCGTGCTCGGCTATCTCCCGGCGTACCGACCGGAGGAGGCGATCCTGACCGGGTTGCGCTCGGTCATCGACAGCGGAGACGTCGTCGTCCCGCGGCCGATCGTCGTGTGACGCGGGCGTTCGGGCTCGCCGCCACGACGAACGGGGCGTCCGAACCGACGTCCGGACGCCCCGCGCGCTCCCGCGGAGGCGGGATCAGCCGGTCATCACCACAGCACGAGGAATCCGCTGAGGCCCACCGAGCCCTCGACCGTCTCGCTGCCCGGGTAGGTCGCGAGCACGATCTTGATGCCTCGCGACTGCCTCGGCAGCTCGATCCGGGCGACACCGTCGACGAGCTCACCGGCGTACGTCGAACCGTTCACCCAGACCTCGACCGCACCGGTCGCGGGCTCGCCACCGGTAGGAGTGACCCGCACCGTGACGGCGTACGACTGCGACGACGTCCCGACGTAGCGGTTCACCGACGCGGTCGTCGAGGAGTTGTACTTCACGAACACCTCGTTCGAGACCGACGTACCCGCCGTCGGGTTGCCCTCGGCCGTCGCGGTGACGCGCACCGACAGGGCCGTGCCGACGTCGGCACGGGTCACCCGGTACAAGGCCGACGTCGCGCCCTCGATCGGCTCGCCCGCGCGCAGCCACTGGTACGCGACCGTCACCTCGGCGGGATCCCACTCGCCCGCCGTGGCCTTCAGCGTGCTGCCGACCTTCGCCTTGCCGGTGACCTCGGGGGCCACCACGGCGACCGGAGCGGCGGCACCCGATTCCACTTCGACGATCGTGCGGATCGATGAATCGCCGTAGCGGACGACGCCCAGGTAGGTGCGCTCGGGCTCGAGACCCGACCACGAGAGGGTGTACGTGGCGTCCTCGCCCTGCACCGTCGGCAGCGGGTTCGGGGTCGCGGTGAAGTCTCCGCCGCTGACGCCCGGGGCCACCACGGCCGAGGTGAGGTCGTAGGTGAACGGCGCGCTGTACGAGTACCGGTTCACCATGACCAGGTACGTTCCCGCCGTCGGCGTCGTGAGCGAGACGGACTCGTTCGCCGACGCCGTCGCCGACGACCACTGCTCGTAGTACCGGAGGTCGTCCGGGCCGACCACGCGGTACACGGTCATGTCGAGGTCGGTCGTCTCCGTCTGCTCCGTCTCGACGGCGAACCGGACGTACTCGGTGCCCTCCGGGACGTCGACGATCTCGTACGCGTTGAAGCCGGCGTCACCCTCGTCGTAGAACGAGTCCTGGTCACCGGAGTGACCGGGAACCGGTGGGAAGTCCGGGTTCACGAGCAGCTCCTGCGGCACGAGACCCGACAACCCGAGAGCCAGCTCACCGGTGAGCGACGGCGCGACGGTCACGTCGACGCTCCCGCTCGTGCCGGTGCCGGTCACCTGAGCGGGTGCGTCCACGGGAACCGGGAAGACCGCGATCGGCGAGCGCACGTCGTTCGCTCCGCCCGTCCAGGTCAGGGACCCCGTGGCCCACTCGCCGAGCGGCGCGTCGGTACGCGAGAACGTCACCTCGACGTCGGCCGACTCGCCGGCGGCGAGCGTCACCGACGACGGCGAGACCGAGACGTCCACGCCGGGAACCGAGGCCTGCGCCGCGAAGGTGCCCGCCTCCGTCGCCGTGATCGTGCGCTTCACCGTCTGCGGCGCCCCGAGAGCGCCGATGCCGATGGACGGCAGGTTCAGGTCGCTCGGATCGATCGGGTCGACCTGGAAGTCGCGCAGCCCGAGCCCCTGCAGGTACGCGGCCCAGTCGGCGGGACCGTTCAGGTACAGCAGACCCGGCTCGAAGTACTTCGTCGGGTCGGCGTGACCGGCACCCTGCGTGAACGGGTCGGTGACGGCGTCGCCCGCGGCGTCCACGGTGTCGTAGGCGGTGGTCATCATCGCCGACTTGACCTCGGCCGGGGTCGCGTTCGGACGCTCGCCGAGATACAGAGCGGCGAGGCCGGCGACGTGCGGCGACGACATCGACGTGCCGGAGAGGATGCCGAAGGTCGGGTCCTCGTCGACTCCGTTCTGGGTGGCCGCGAGGATCGCGACGCCCGGAGCGGTGATGTCGGGCTTGATGACGTCGCTGCCGTCCGCGAGCATCGGCCCGCGGCTCGAGAAGCCGGCGACCTGGGGCACGGGCGTCTCGATGCCCGTGATGTTCTCGCCGATCAGCGTGACGACACGGTCGGTGCCGCCCTGCACGTACGAGAGCACCGCGGCGCGGGCCGTGTCGGCGATGTGCACCGTCGGGACGACGTGGAAGTCGTTGTCGAGCGAGGCGGGCGTGACGTTCGTCAGGATCATGCCGATACCGCCGGCCTCCTCGACCGCCTGCGACTTCTCGACGCGGGCGTTCGATCCGCGGTCGCAGACGACGATCTTGCCGGTCACCGCCGCGGGGTCGAGCGATCCGAGCAGGCAGAGGTTCGGCGTCTCGGCACCGGCCAGGCCGGCGTCGCCGGCGAAGACCGACGGACCCGAGATCGTGCTGCCGAAGCCGACCGAGACCGACGCGCCCGCGAACTGCGCCGCGGCGGTGTCGCCCTCCTCACCCAGACGAACGGTGCCTTCCCACGTCGGGACGGTGGATGCCGCGACGGTCGCGTACCACGGCGATGCGTGGTCGGCCGTGACCGGGTCGGGACCGGAGTTGCCGGCGCTCGTGGCGACGAAGACCCCGGCCGCTGCCGCGTTGAAGAACGAGATGTCCTCCGGGGCGAGCACGGTCGTGGCCGAGCCGCCGCCGATCGAGTAGTTGATGACGTCGACGCCGTCGGCGACGGCCTGGTCGATCGCGCCGAGCAGGTCGCTCAGCGCGCAGATGTCATCGGTCGTGACGAGCGGGTCGGGTCCGACGAAGCACGCCTTGTACGAGGCGACCTTCGCGGCCGGGGCCACACCCGAGATCGCACCGAAGTCGATTCCCTCGACCGTCGCCTCGACGCCGTCGTTGCCGGCGGCGGTGCTGGCGGTGTGCGAGCCGTGCCCGTCGCCGTCGCGGGGCGAGAGGTAGTCGGCGTCGAACGAGAACCCGTTCGCCGCCGCACCCTCGCCGAAGTAGTGGGCGCCGATGAGCTTGGTGTTCAGCAGCGAAGCGTCCCAGGCGTCCTTGGTTCCGGCATCCTGGTCGACGATGGCGCTGCGGAACTCGCCGCCGTCCGCCTTCGTGTAGACGACGTCGCCGCCGTCGATGTACGGGGCGTTCCCGGCCGACGTGCCGAGCGCGTCGCCCGCGAACGCCGGGTTCTCGGGCGCGATGCCGGTGTCGACGACACCGACCACGACGCCCTCGCCCGCGGCGTCGATACCGCCGACCTTCTCCCAGACGCCGCCGGCGCCCTCGAGCCCGAGGAACTCCGTCGACGGAACGGCGTCGACGTGGCGGATCTCATCGGGGAAGACCCCGAGGACGCCCTTCGTCGCCGCGAGCTTGCCCGCCTGATCGGCGGTGAGGTCGGCGGCGAAGCCGTTCAGGGTCGTGCTGTAGGTCGTGTCGGGCGTGACGCCGACCTCGTCGGCCACGGCCTCCTGGCGCTGCTCGAGGAAGTCGGAGTAATCCGTCGCCGCGCGTGACTGCGCGTCGAGGCGATCGCCCTCGTCGGGCTTGGTCGGCGCGAGACCGGACTCGCCGCCCTCGTAGGTCGCGACGGGCGCCTCCTCGAGGAGGACGATGTAGCGCCCGTCTTCTCCGGTGACCGGAGCCGGAATGTTCACCCCCTCTCCCGTTGCAGCGAAGGATGCCGTTGCGGCGGTGCTCGTGAACAGTGCGGCCAGGGATACGGCCGCGACTGTCCGCAGGGTGGTGCGAACCATGTGCGCTCCAGTGGGGGGATGGATGAGCGATCCGCGCGGCGTCGTCGGCGCGCGGTGAAGTCGAACCTAGCTCACAGGCTGCGCTCAAGGAACCCTGGGGTTCCTGTCAGGTCGGGCTCGTCTGCGCCGAGGCCGACGACACCCGGAACGGGACGCGGTGCCGCGCGGCTACGCTGAGAGGGTGGCCCCGGCATCCCGTCTCTCCACGCGCGTTCTGCTCGTGTGCGCCGCCATCGGGGTCGCCACGGGCCTTCTCGGCGGAATCGAGGGGTGGCTCGCCGCTCCGGTGATCGCGGCGGCGCCGATCCTCTACGGCTTCGTCCTCGGCGTGCACGTGCTGCCCGGCATCGTCGCGCAGGAGGTGCTGCGCCTGCCCTGGGTCGCGCTCGTCTCGCACCTGATCGCCGCGCTCGCCTCGGCGGCCGTCGCTCCCCCGTACACCTTCCGTTTCCTCGGAACGGCGCTGCTGTTCGGAGCTCTGCAGGAGGGGGTCGCCGCCCTCGTGCGGTACAGGTCGTGGGCGCCGTGGCGGTTCTTCGTCTCCGCCGTGGTGATCGGACTCGTCGTGGCTCTGGCGGTGTTCTTCATCGCCGATCTCGGGGCCCTCGCGCTGTGGGCGCAGATCGTCTACCTGACGCTCGCCGTGCTCGGCCCGGTCGTGTGGACCGCGATCGGACTCGGCGTCGGGGCCGGCCTCCGTCGCGCCGGCGTCGCCCGGCGCTGACTCCGCCCCGCGGCGGAAGTTAGGGTCGGCTAAGCTAAACCCGACCTGACCCGACCCGACCCGACCCGACTCGCTGATCCGAGGACGCCCGTGACCTCCCCCGCGCCGCTGCTCGCCGTGAGCGACCTCGCGGTGACGTACGAGGGCTCGGATGCCGCAGCCACCCGCGGGGCGACCTTCGACGTCGCGCCGGGCGAGGTCGTGCTGCTTCTCGGGCCCAGCGGGTCGGGCAAGTCGACGATCGCTCTGACCGCGAACGGCCTGATCCCGCAGTCGATCCCCGCCGTCGTCGAGGGTGCGGTGCGGGTCTCGGGGATGGATGCCGCGACCACCCCCATCCCGCAGCTGAGCACGCGCGTCGGCATGGTCTTCCAGGATCCCGACGCGCAGCTGGTGACCGGGTCGCTGCTCGATGAGGTGGCCTTCGGTCCCGAGAATCTCCGCATGCCCGTCGACGAGGTGCTCGCCCGAGCGGAGCGGGCCCTTCGCCGCATGGGCCTCTGGGATCGTCGACACGACAACCCCGACCGGCTCTCGGGAGGCGGCCGGCAGCGCCTCGCGATCGCCTGCGCGCTCGCGATGGACTCACCGCTCATCGTCCTGGACGAACCGACGGCGAACCTCGACCCGGCGGGCATCGAGGAGGTCTACGCCGCACTCGCGGAGATCTCCGCCGCCGGCGACCGCGCCATCCTGCTCGTCGAGCACAACCTCGACGCCGCCATCGCCTTCACCGATCGGGTCGTCGCGCTCGACCACGAGGGGCGGACGGTCGCAGACGGCACCGTCGACGAGGTCCTCCGCGCCCGCGGCGCCGAACTCCTTGCGCTCGGCGTCTGGCTGCCGGTCGCGACGCTCGCGGCCCTCCGACTCCGCGACGCCGGCTGGACACTCGATCCACTGCCCCTCACGCCCGAGGAGCTCCGCGCGGGCCTCGAGGCCGCGGCATCCGCTCACGAAGCCCGGAAGGTCGCGCCGGTCTCGGACGATTCGGCCGCCATCGTCCGAGATCGGCGCGATTCTCCGAGGATCGCGCGCGGCGAGCGCGGCGAGCGCGGCGCCGAGGCCGCGGTGTCGGATGCCGCGGTGTCCGTGCGCGGGCTCACGCTGCGGCGGGGCCGCACCGAGGTGCTGCACGGCGTGGACCTCGAGGTGCGCCGCGGCGAGTTCGTCGCGATCGTGGGCGCCAACGGCGCCGGCAAGACGAGTCTCATCCAGGCGATCGCGGGCGTCGTGCGCGCACCGCGCGGTCGCATCGTCGTCGACGGCGTCGATCCGACCTGTACCGACGCGCGTGCGCTCGCCCGCCGGATCGGGTTCGTCTTCCAGAACCCCGAGCACCAGTTCGTGGCTCACACCGTCCACGACGAGCTCGCGCACAGCCTCCGCCGTCAGGGGCTGGGCGACGACGAGGTGCGCGATCGAGTCGGACGGATGCTGGCGCGCTTCGGTCTCGAGCGTCACGCCGACCGGCATCCGTTCCTCCTCTCCGGCGGCCAGAAACGGCGGCTCTCGGTGGGAACCGCGCTCATCGCCGGCGCCCCCGTCCTCGCCCTGGACGAGCCGACGTTCGGGCAGGATCGAGCCCGCGCCGACGAACTCCTGGGCCTCCTCCACGAGGTCAACGCGGCCGGCACGACCGTCCTCGTCGTCACGCACGACATGCAGCTCGTCAGCGAGCACGCCGACCGGGCCGTCGTGGTGGGCGCCGGCCGCATCCTCGCCGACGCCCCGGTGGCGGAGGTGCTCGGCGACGACGCCCTGCTGCGCTCGGCGTCGCTGCGGATGCCACCCCTCCGGCGGGCGCTGCAGGGCCTCGATGCCGCGCCCGAGCTGTCGGACCTCGTCCGCCTCGACGACCTGCCGCGGGCGCGCGCATGAGCGCCCCTCCGATGAGCGCGACGAGCGGGACGGCCGCGACGGGTATCGACCCGTGCGCTCCCGCCGTCCCGTCGCGGCGGGCGCTGTACCGGCTGAATCCGCTCGCCAAGCTCGCCGCCCCGGTTCCCGCGATGCTCGCGCTCGTCTTCGCCCGAGACTTGACGACGCCGCTCGTCTTCCTCGGGATCGCCTACGCCGTGCTGCTCGTCGGCGCGCGGTGGACCGCACGCTCGGCCGCGCTGCTGCTGATCGCCCTGCCGATCGGCATCGCGCTGCTCTCGCTCGGCATGTCGCTGTGGGTCGATGCCGCGCGCGTGTCGGACACGCGCGCGGTCGTGTCCCTCGGGGCCTGGACACTGCATGCGGGCGCACTCGAGGTGGGACTCGCGACGGGCCTCCGGCTCGGGGCCATCGCGGCGCTCGCCTTCATCGCGGGCCTCACGACCACCGGCCCGGACCTCGTCCGTGCGACGGTGCAGCAGCTGCGCGTGCCCTATCGCGTCGGCTACACGGCACTCGCGGCGTTCCGGTTCGTCCCGCGCTTCGCGTACGAGCTCGACCTCATCCGGCAGGCCCACCGCGTCCGCGGAGCGCACGGCGGCCGAGGACCGTTCGCCGCCGTCGCCCGGTGGAGCGGTTACGTCGTGCCGCTCCTCGCCGGTGCGATCCGGCACGCCGAACGCGTCGCCCTGGCGATGGACTCCCGCGCGTTCGGGGCCCACCGCGACCGCACCGAGCGTCACTCCGTGCCGTTCCGGCGCCGCGACGTCGTCTTCGTCGCCGTCTTCTGGCTCGTGTCGGGTGTCGTGCTCGTCGCGCTCGTCCCCTGGGCTCCCTGACGTCGCTCGAACTTCCACGAAAGGACACCCGCATGGCCCGAACCGCCGGCCTCGTCGAACCAGCGTCCGCCGGGCTGCTGCACCTGAGGGTCGTCCGAGCCGAGCGCATCGCGCCGCACTGGATGCGCGTCACACTCGGCGGCGGCGATGTCGGCGGCTTCGTCCCCCTCGGCTACGACCAGTGGTTCCGCATCTTCCTGCCCGTCGGCGGGGATGCTGGTCTCGACCGCGTTCCCGCGAAGGCGAACACGCTGTTCGGGTACCTCAAGTACCTGCGCATCCCCGAAGGGGAACGCCCCGTGATGCGTAACTACTCGGTGCGCGCCTATCGCGCGACCGGCCCGTCCGGCGGGCCCGAGATCGACGTCGACTTCGTCCTCCACGGGTCCGGTCCGACCGCGGGTCCGGCGTCGCGCTGGGCAGAGCAGGCGCACGCCGGCGAGAGCGTCGTGATCATCGACGAGGGGCTGCGGTTCAATCCCGACCGCGGGGTCGACCGCGTCGTCCTCGTGGCCGACGAGACCGGGGCACCCGCCGTCGCATCCATCTGCTCCGCGCTGCCGGCGACGGCATCCGGGCTGGCGCTGATCGAGGCGCCGACCGCCGACGACGTCCTCCCGTTCGATGCGCCGACGGGCGTGGAGGTCCGCTGGCTCGTCCGCGGGCACGGGGCGAAGCCGGGGTCGTCCGCCCTCGGCGCACTCGCCGCCGCCGACCTGCCGCCGGCACCGCTGCACGCCTTCATCGTCGGCGAGCAGTCGCTCGTGGCGGCGGGGCGCCGGCTGCTCGTGAACGAGCGCGGGGTGTCGAAGGACAGCGTCAGCTTCGTCGGCTACTGGCGGATCGGCGCGAGCGAACGGGCATCGGGGTGAGCCGCTCGCCGCGGTCGGGGGTCGCGCGCGTCTCGCCCTGTGCGTCGCCAGCCTCGCCCGCCGCCGCGCCGGCTGACCCGCATCGGTCGACTCGCCAGAAATAGCGGATGCCGCAGCGCCCGCATCCGCAGAACGTGGCGAGTCGACGGACGGCCGGTTGGATCAGTCGGCGTAATCGGGCGCGGCGGGCAGCCCGAAGAAGTCTTCGAGGGTGCGGTATCCGCCGTCCGAGTAGGCGCGCGCGAGGTCGACACCGACGTAGCGCAGATGCCACGGCTCGTACTCGTACCCCGTCGTCGGGGTGTCGCCGTCGCCGTAGCGGACGATGAAGCCGAACCGCCACGCGTTGGCGGCGACCCACTCGGACTGCGCCGTTCCGCCGAAACGCTCGATCGTGCCGCATCCGTCCGCGCAGGCGACGACGTCGACCGCGAGACCGGTCTGATGCTCGCTGTAGCCCGGGCGGGCGCTCGTGAGGTCGGCTCCCTCCTGGCCGAGCTGTCCGACGTAGCCGCGGTAGGTCGAGGTCTGGAGATCGAAGGACCGGAAGCCGCTGTTCACCCCGATCGCGCCGGCCCCTTCGTCCTCCGCTGCGCGGGCCAGCTCGACGACGGCACCCGCGACGTCGGAGCGCATGTGACCGCCGCTCGTACGCTGCACGCCCTCGGCACGCGCCTGCGGCTCGGGCCAGTAGTCGATCGGATCGAGGGCGTTCAGCTTGTTCACGACGACCCAGACGTGGCGGGCCTGGTGCAGGTCGATGCACGGCGCCTCCCCGTTCGCGACCGCGGCGCGGAACCCCTCGCCCCCGCCGAACGCGGCGATGACATCGCCGTCGCGACCCTCGTCCAGGGCCTGCTGCACGGCGGGATCGTTGCACGCCGCCGCGACGCTCGCATCACCCTCCGGAGCGGTGTCGGCGGCGTCGGGGGCCGCGTCGGGAGCCGCCGCCGTACCCGTCTGCGCCGGAGCGGGGAGGACGGTGGCGAGCGAGGCGCTGACTCCGGCGGGCAGGTCGACGAGCGCGGCGGCATCCGTGTCGACCGTCGACGTGCCCAGCAGAGCCGAGACGCCGGCGGCGATGCCCCCGACCGCGCTGCCGACGAGCGCCAGGGCGATCGCGCCGGCCACGATGCGCCGACGCAGGTAGACGGCGGGAGGATGCCGGCGCTGGCCGCGCGTGGCGGCGGCCCGCGCCTCGCGACGGGTCGGCAGCGGACGCGTCGCCGCTTCGCGCTGTCGGCGCGCGCGACGCGACTCGGGATCGGTCGGGTCCGCCACCCGTCCATTGTGCCCCGCGCCCGCCGAGGTTGACAGCTCGTCGAAGCGATGTTCGAATGTACGCATGAGGTGGCAAGGGCAGCAGCTGGGCGTGGCGGACGACACCGCCCTGCCCGGGATGGAGCACCTGAACGGTCTCGTGCGCTCGGTGACGACTCCGGAGTTCGCGGGGATCACCTTCCACGAGGTCATGTCGCGCTCGGTCCTCAACCGTGTGCCCGGCCCCTCGGCGATGCCGTTCGACTGGACCGTCAACCCTTACCGGGGCTGCACCCACGCATGCGTCTACTGCTTCGCCCGCGGCACGCACGAGTACCTCGACCTCGACGCCGGAGCCGACTTCGACTCGCAGATCGTCGTCAAGCTCAATGTCGCCGATGTGCTGCGGCGGGAGCTCGCGAAGCCGAGCTGGGCCCGCGAGCAGGTGGCGCTCGGCACGAACACCGACCCGTACCAGCGGGCCGAGGGGCGCTACCGGCTCATGCCAGGCATCATCTCGGCGCTCGTCGACAGCGGCACGCCGTTCTCGATCCTCACCAAGGGCACGCTGCTGCGTCGCGACCTTCCGCTGCTGACGGATGCCGCGGCATCCGTGCCCGTCGACATCGCCATGTCGATCGCCGTCCTCGACGAGCCGCTGCGTCACCTGCTCGAGCCGGGCGCGCCGACGTTCGCGGCGCGGCTCGAGACGGTCCGCGCGGCCAACGCCGCGGGCTTCCGGGTGACGGTGTTCCTCATGCCGATCGTGCCGCATCTGACCGATTCGGTGGAGGTGCTCGACGCCGCCCTGAGCGACATCGCGGATGCCGGAGCGGCCCGTGTCGTGTACGGCGCGATGCACCTGCGCCCCGGCGTGAAGCCGTGGTTCCAGCAGTGGCTCGCGCGCGAGCGTCCGGATCTGGTGCCGGCGTACCGCGGTCTCTACCCGGGGGCCGCGGTGCAGACGCCGCAGGGGTACCGCCGGATGCTGGCCGAGCGGGTCCGCCCGCTGCTCGCACGGCATCGGATGCGCGGCGGACTCGAGGAGGAGGAGGCGCAGCCCACCACGCGGCGCTTCCGCCCGGGGCCCGTGGTGACCACCGCGCGGGGTCGCGCCGCCGCAGCCCGCGCCGAGGCACCGACCCTGTTCTGACGCGCGGGCGTCATCCGGCGCGCAGGGCCGCGTGCACCGCCAGCGCGACCTCGCGCGCGGACGTGGCATCGGCGAGTTCGCCGCCGCTCACGCTGACCCACGCGACGCCGTCGAAGACGTACGCGACAGAGGACGTCACGTCTCCGGTCTCGATGGCGTCCGCCGCGAAGAGCAGCGCGCCCTCGGCATCCGACTCGACGTAGGCGTCGGAGTCGCGAAGTGCGGCGATCAGGTCCGCTGCGGGATCTCCGAGGTCGGCGACCGCGATCGACACGCCCCGGCCCGAGTTCGGCACGCCCCAGAGACACGCGACGGCCGCGGTCGCACCGGCCAGTGCCTCCTGCGCCGCCGGACCCACCGGCTCCCAGGTCTCGGTGACGTCGGCGATGAACGAGACGTCGGAACCGAAGGCGGACTGGACCGCCGCCTCGTCGACCTGCTGCTCGCACGCCGGGACCGCGAAGCCGGTCGCGATGCCGTTCGAAGCCGACGTGGGGGTGCTCGACGGCGTCGTCACATCAGGTGTCGCGTCCGGTGCCGGTGCGATCGCGGTCGAGGATCCGGATGCCGCCGGGGCCTCCGCCGCCGGCGGTGCGCATCCCGCGAGAACGAGCATCCCCGCGGCGGCGATCACGGACGATCGGAGCGTGGCCTGTCGTCGCATGCCCTGATCTCACCGGCATCCCGTCCACGCGCCAACCCCGTAGCCCTCTCGCTCTCGCCCCACTATCGCGTGCGCGCGCACGCACGTGCGCCCGCGCCCGCACACGCACAGGCCCGCGAATCGATCCTTCGACTCGCGGGCCGGCTGGCGATCGGGCCGGCTGGCGGGTCGGCCCGGGCGGGGTCAGGCGTCGACGTTCGACGCCTGGCGGCCCGAGACCTCCTCGAGCAGGTCGTCGCCGGGACGGACGTCGTCGAACGGCGCCTCGATCTCGGCGCGCTCGAGCATCTCGGTCATGCGGCGGCGGCGCTGACGGGTGATGAGCGTCACGACGGTTCCCGTACGCCCGGCCCGTCCGGTGCGGCCGGAGCGGTGCAGGTACGTCTTGTACTCGTCGGGCGCGTCCGCCTGCACGACCAGGTCGATGTCGTCGACGTGGATGCCGCGCGCTGCCACATCGGTCGCGACGAGCACCCGAACCTTGCCGTCGGTCAGGCGCTGCAGGTTGCGCGTGCGCTTGCCCTGGTTCAAGTCGCCGTGGAGGGCGACAGCCGGGATCCCCACGTCCTCGAACTGCTCGGCGAGCATCTCCGCGTAGGCGCGCGTCCGCGAGAAGACGAGCGTCTTGCCGTCACGATCGACGAGCGAGTTCAGGATCTCGGCCTTGTCTCGGTGGTCGAGCACGAGCACGCGATGGTCGATGGTCGAGGTGTCCTGGCTCTCACCGGCGACCTCGTAGACCGCGGGCTCGACGAGGAACTCGTCGACGAGCGCGGCGACCTCGCGGTCGAGCGTGGCCGAGAAGAGCAGCTTCTGGGCGCCGTCCTGGACGAGGCGCAGGATGCGCTGCATCGGCTCGAGGAAGCCCAACTCGCTCATGTGGTCGGCCTCGTCGAGGACGACGATCTGCACCTCCGACAGGTCGAGCTTGCCCTGGTTCTGCAGGTCCTCGATGCGACCGGGGGTGCCGATGATGATGTCGACGCCCTTCTTCAGCGCACCGACCTGGCGGGCCTGCGGCACACCGCCGTAGATCTGCGTCGTGAAGAGGCCGACGCTGCGAGCGATGGGCTGAACGGTGCGGTCGATCTGCAGGGCGAGCTCGCGCGTCGGAGCGAGGATCAGCGCCTTCGGCGACCGGCCGAACTCGCGGCGCTTGCCGGCCTGGCTGCGCAGGATCGACTCGACGAGCGGTGCGCCGAACGCGATGGTCTTGCCCGAACCGGTGCGGCCGCGCGCGAGAACATCCTTGCCTTCGAGGATCGGCGGGATCGTGGCCGCCTGGATCGGGAACGGGGATGCCGCGCCGAGCGCGTCGAGCTGGCGGACGATGTTGTCGCCGAGTCCGAGATCGGAGAAGGACGACTGGGCGACGGATGCTGCATCCACCGCCTCGGCCTGGAGCCGCTCGTGCACGGTGTCGACGTGATCCTGGTGCGCCTTCGCGCCCGTCTCCGCAGCCCAGTTCGAGCGGCTCGGGCCGTCGGTGCGGCGGGGCCGGTCATCGCGGTTCGGACGGTCCGAGAAATCACGACGCGGACGGTCATCGAACGAACGCGCCGGACGGTCATCACGACGCGGACGATCATCGCGGTTCGGACGGTCCGAGAAATCCCGACGCGGACGGTCATCGCGGTTCGGACGGTCGGAGAAGTCGCGACGAGGACGGTCATCGAACGAACGCGCCGGACGGTCATCACGACGCGGACGATCATCGCGATTCGGACGGTCGGAGAAGTCCCGACGCGGACGGTCGTCTCGGTTCGGACGGTCCGAGAAGTCCCGACGCGGACGGTCATCGAACGAACGCGCCGGACGATCGTCCCGACGCGGACGGTCATCCCGGTTCGGACGGTCGGAGAAGTCGCGACGCGGACGGTCGTCTCGGTTCGGGCGGTCCGAGAACTCACGACGCGGACGGTCATCGAACGAGCGCGCCGGACGATCGTCTCGACGCGGACGATCGTCGCGGTACGAGGGACGTGCGTCGCCGAAGGTGCGGCGGTCGTCGCGCGGCTGGCCCTCGTAGGGGCGGCGGCCGCCGGCATCCGAGCGACGGTCGTTTCCGTAGCCGCGCTGCTCGCGCGGCGCGCGGTCGTCACGGCCATCGCGGCCGCCGCGCGGCGCGCGATCGTCGCGGGCCTGCGAACGGATGCCACGGGCCTCGTCGCGCCCGGCGCGCTCCTGCGCGTTCCAGCGGTTCTTGCGCGGGGCCTCCTCGGCCTCCGGGCGGTACCCGCGGTGACCGGGGCTCTTGCTGCCGGGCGTGCCCGCCGAGGACTGGCCGGGGCGGCGCTTCGCATCCTGATACGAGGTCTTCTTGCCGTAGCGGGGCTCGAAGTTCTGGGCGCGGCCGCCGGCCGGCTTCTTGTTCTTGGGCATGGGTGTGTCCTTCTGGGTTCTCTGCACGAGAACAGCGCCCGCGCGCACGCGGGCAAACCCGGACATCCGTCGGCCGGGGGCCATTCACATGATGGTCATGCGCGCCGATCGGCGCTCACCATCGGCCCCAGGGACTCACAAAACCTGTCGCGATCACGCGCTGTCCCGAGCCGACCCGCCAACGATACGGCATCCCCCTGGGAATCGGACGTGTCCGCCGACACCTCGTTCGCTGCGGCGCGCGCCGCGATGCAAGGGATCCTGCCCGCCGCGCCGGCACGCGGCCCCCGACCCCGGGGTGTCGCGTGCGATCCCTTGCATCCCGGCCCCGCAGGCAACCCGACCCCGCAGCCCGCCCCGAGCCCGGACATGAGCCCGGATGCAAGGAAATGTGCCCGCCGCGCCGGCACGCGGCCCCCGACCCCGGGGTGTCGCGTGCGATCCCTTGCATCCCGGCCCCGCAGGCAACCCGACCCCGCAGGCAACCCGACCCCGCAGCCAACCCGACCCCGCAGGGAACCCGGCCCCGCAGCGGGCCGGGCCGCGCGGGCCGGGCACCGGTCAGTGGTCGTCGGCGTGGCGCAGCGCGCGGCGGGGGTGGCGCTCCGGATCCTCGTCCTCGCCGTCGGCGTGCGCTCCACCGGCGCGCCGCTGCGCACGGCGCTCGCGCGCGCCCTCGACGAGGTTGTAGAGGGTCGGCAGCACCAGCAGCGTCAGCACGGTCGACGAGATGAGCCCGCCGATCACGACGATCGCGAGCGGCTGCGAGATGAACCCGCCGTGCCCCGTGATGCCGAGCGCCATCGGCGTCAGCGCGAAGATCGTCGCGAGCGCGGTCATCAGGATCGGCCGCAGGCGCCGCGACCCGCCCGCGATCGTGGCGTCGTGGGCCGTGAGCCCCTTCTCGCGGTACTGGTTGACGAGGTCGATGAGCACGATCGCGTTCGTGACCACGATGCCGATGAGCATCAGCACGCCGATGAGCGATGCGACGCCGAGCGGGATGCCGGTGGCGATCTGCAGCAGGATCGCACCGGTCGCCGCGAACGGCACCGAGATGAGCAGCAGCAGCGGCTGGCGCAGCGACTTGAACGTCGCGACCATGACGATGTAGACGATGAGGATGGCTGCGAGCGCGGCCAGGCCCAGCTGGCCGAACGCGTCCTGCTGCTGCGTGAGCACACCGCCGATCTCGGCGTCGGCTCCCTGCGGCAGATCGACGGTGTCGAGCGCCGTCCGCACGGTCGCGGAGGCCGTCGTCAGGTCGTCACCCGAGGGCGTCACGGTGACCGTCGCGGTGCGCTGACCCCGCTGCGTCGTCACCGAGGTCGGGCCCTGACTCTCCTCGACCGAGGCGAGATCCTGCAGCGGGATCGGCCCGGTCGCCGTCGGGATCGTCAGCTGGCGCAGCTCGTCGATCGATGCGGGCGCCTGCGCCGCGGCGAGGTAGACGGTGACCGAGGTGTCGTCGATCTCGACCGTGCCGATCGACTGGGGCTGCATCGTGCTCGAGACGATGCCGCCGACGGCGACCTCCGACAGACCGAGGGATGCCGCGGCCTCCCGATCCACGGTCACGGCGATGTACGGCAGCGACGCCGACAGGTTGGACGCCACCTGGCTGATGCCGTCGGCGCCGTCGAGCGACGCGATGACCGCGTCGGTCGCCTGCTGCAGGTCGCCCTGATCGGGCGCCGTGACCTCGATCTCGATGTCGCTCGAGCCGAACCCGCCGCCGCTGGCCGCGATCTGGATCTCGCCGACGTCGTCGAGATCCGCGACGGCCCGCTGCACGCGGTCGCGCATCTCGAGCTGGTCGGCCGAGCTGTCGGTGGTGATCGAGTACGTGATCCCGCCGCCGCCACCGGCGAAGGCGTCGCGCAGCTGCGAGCCCGACGAGCCGATGGAGACCTGCACGGCGTCGATGCCCTCGATGCCGGTGATCGCCTCCTCGACGCGCCGGGCCGCGGCATCCTCGGCGTCGAGGGAAGCCGCGGGGCCGAGCGTCTGGGTCATCGTGAACGTGTTCTGCCCCGAGTCGCCCAGGAAGTTCGTCTTCATGAGCGGCACCGTGAACCCGGTGCCCAGCAGCACGAGCCCCGCGACGACGAGGGTGACGGCGGAATGCCGGAGCGTCCAGCGCAGCACCGGCAGATACGCCTTCTGCAGGCGGGAGGGCGGCGCGTCGGGGTGCTCCGGGTCGATGCGGTTGCCGGCGGCGTCCGTCACCGGCTTTCCCGGACGGAGGAACCAGAAGGCGAGCACCGGGACGATCGTGAGCGACACGAACAGCGAGGCCGACATCGCGATGGCGACCGTGAGCGCGAACGGGCGGAACAGCTCACCGGTGAGGTCGCCGACGAACGCGATCGGCAGGAACACCGCGACCGTGGTGATGGTCGAGGCGGTGATCGCCGCGGCGACCTCGCGCACGCCGAGCGTGATCGCGGCGAGCTTGTCGGCGCCGTCGACGTAGTGCCGTTTGATGTTCTCGATGACGACGATGGAGTCGTCGACGACGCGGCCGATCGCGATGGTGAGCGCGCCGAGGGTCAGGATGTTGAGCGAGTACCCGAACGCCTGGATGCCCACGAAGGTGATGAGCACGCTCGTCGGGATCGAGATCGCCGTGACGATCGTCGAACGCACCGAGAGCAGGAACACGAGGATCACGAGCACGGCGAAGACGAGGCCGAGCAGGCCCTCCTGGGCGAGTGCGGCGATCGATTCCTCGATGAAGGGCGCCTGATCGAACACGACGGTGAACGCGGCCTCGCCGCCGAGGTCGTCCTCGAGCGCCGGAAGCGCGGCCAGCACGCCGCGCGAGACGTCGACGGTGTTGGCGGCGGGGAGCTTGTTGACGGCGATGGTGAGCGCCGGCTCGCCGTCGACCCGGGAGATCGACGTGATCGGCGACGGCTCCTGGGCGACCGTGGCGACATCCGCGATGGTGGTGGTGCCGGCTGCCAGCTGCGCAGCGTCCGAGGGGACGAGCGGCAGCGCCGAGAGCTCGTCGATCGAGGCGACCTTCGCGCCGGTCTGCACGGTGAGGGATTGGTCGCCCTCGACGATCTGACCGCCCGGGAAGAGCACGCCGTTCTGCTCGAGCGCATCGCGGATCGCCTGCTGCGTGAAGCCCGCCTCGGCGAGCGCCGTCTGGTCGGGGGTGATGGTGATGCGCTCGGTGCGCCCGCCGACGACCTGCGCGGAGTTGACCCCGTCGACGTCCTCGAGGTCGGGGATGACGGTCTGCTCGAGCCGCGCCTGCACCGACTCCTCGTCGTCGAAGCCGGTCACCGCGAGCTGGATGACGGGGAAGTCGTCGATGGAGAAGCTCAGCACGTTCGGGGTGATCCCGTCGGGCAGCTGGCTCTCGATGCGGTTGATCGCCTGCAGGATCTTCTGCTCGGCCGTCGCGAGATCGGTGCCGTAGGTGAACGACGCCTGGATGATCGACGCGTTCGTCGAGCTCGTCGCGGTCGTGCTCTCGAGTCCCGGCACTCCCTGGATCGCCGTCTCGATCGGCGTCGAGACGTCGGTGTTGACGACCTCGGGCGACGCGCCCGGGTAGGTCGTGACGACCGACAGCTGCGGGAACTCGATCGAGGGGATGAGCTCCTGCTTGAGGCTGGTCAGGGCGAGACCGCCGAAGACCGCGGCGACGATCGTGATGAGCGCGATGAGCGCACGGTTCTTGAGGCTCAGGACGGCGAGTTTCGACACGGGATCCCTCGGAGCGTCGGGGTGGTGACGCGGTCTGCGGTGCGGGCGGGGACGGTGAGTCCGGGCGGTGGATCACCCGGTCGATACACGGATGTATCGAGGCAAGTATCCCACGCGCACTCCGCGCGGCGACCGTGAGGCCCGGCGAGATCCGGCGCCGCGGTCAACGGGGCAGGATGCCGCCGATCACGAGACCGATGGCGGCGCCGACGACCGAAGCGGCGAAAGTGCCCGCGAGGTTGACGACGGCCCAGTCCCGCCGTCCGCGACGTGCGAGTTCGACGGTGTCGAGCGAGACGGTGCTGAACGTGGTGTATCCGCCGAGCAGTCCGACCCCGACCACTGCGAGCCAGTCCGGCCCGACGAGGGCGCCGAGACCGGTGACGAGGCCGAGCAGCGTCGACCCGGTCACGTTGACCACGAGGATGCCGATGGGGAACGCGCCCTGCCGACCGCGGGTCACCAGCGCGTCGACGACGTAGCGGACGCCGGCTCCGAGGCCGCCGGCGACGATGAGCGCGACCAGCATCCCGCCGTTCACGACGCGGCTCCGTCGGCGGTGTGCGGACGTGCCCGACCGCCGATGACGAGGCCGAGCGCCGCTGCGACCACCCCGCCCGCCAGAGAGAGCGCGACGAGAGCGAGCCCGACGACCGGCGCCGCCGTCGCGACCTGGATCGACTGCACCGCGAATGCGCTGTAGGTCGTGAACCCGCCGAGCACGCCGGTGCCGAGGAATGCGCGCCGGCGTGGAGCGGCGTCGCCCAGGCGGCCGGCGACGACGCCGAGGAGGAAGGAGCCCACGACGTTGCACCCGAGCGTGACCGCCGGGACGACGAGAGGATGGGTCCAGCCGGTGATCGGCACGGTGAGCGCGGCCCGCGCCGAGACCCCGATCGCGCCGCCGATCATCACGACCAGCAGCGTGAAGGGTGAGATCCGCACCGGCTGCGCCACGTCGTCACCGTAGCGTCGCGCGCCGCCGATCGCTTGCCGCCACACCGGCGCCCGTGGCGGGGCGAACCCACCGGATCAGCCGAGCACGAGGGCGCGGATCGCCTTCTCGGGAGAGACTCCCGTGTCGAGGAGCATTCCCGACCGGTAGCGCTGGAAGACGCGCGGGTCGATGTACGAACTGCGCGCGACCGACGGGGTGTTGCCGAGGGCGGTCGCCGCTGTGCGCACAGCCTCGACCTCGGCCTTCTGGATGGCGCGGGCGGTCTCGGCGATGCCGATGCGCGCGAGGGCGTCGGCAGCGATCACCGTTCCACGGAGGGTCCGGAAGTCCTTCGCCGTGAACGGGCCTCCCGTCAGCGCCCGTACGTAGGCGTTGACGTCGTTCGGGGTGAGCGGCACGCGTCGGCGCTCGCGCTGCCAGGCGAGCAGGGGCGACGCCGGCCGTCCCTCGATGAGAAGGAGGATGGCGGCCGCGAGATCGGGGTCGTCGATCTGCAGCGCCTGCTTCTGCCCGCTCTTGCCCGAGAACGCGAGGTTCACGATCGCGTCGGCGACCGTCGCATCGCGGCGCCGGAGCGTGGTCAGCCCGCGGCTGCCGTGCTGGAGCAGGTAGCGCTGCGAGCCGATGCGCAGCGCCGACCGGTCGAGCATGCGGAACGCGGTCGCGAGGACCCGCTCCCGGTCGAGCTCGGATCGGCGCAGCCCCGCGGTCGCGCGCGAGCGCGCTCGCGGCAGAGCATCGGCGAGCTCGAGCGCGCGGGCGTACTTGCCCTTATCGCGGCGCGCGGTCCAGTCGGGGTGGTACATGTACTGGCGTCGCCCCGCATCGTCGGTGCCGACGACCTGGATGTGCCCCTGGGCTTCGGCGCTGATCCAGACATCCTTCCACGCCGGCGGGATGACCATGGCGCGGATGCGGGCCAGGTCGCGGCGACCGACCGTCGAGCCGTCGGCGCCGACGTAGCGGAAGTTCTTGCCCGCGCGGACGCGGCGGATGCCGGCATCCTCGTCGGGGCGAACCCGAATGAGCCGCGGCACGTCAGTGGTCGCGCAGCATCGAGATGATCTGCGCCTTCTTCTTGCCCGAGTAGCCCGAGATCCCGAGCTCCTTCGCGCGCTTCTTCAGATCGGCGACCGTCCAGTCCTCGTAGTCGCCGGAGGTGCCGCCGCGATGTCCGACCGCCTTCCGCCCGTCACGGGCGGCGGCATTCGAGATGCGTGCGGCCTTCTCCTTCGAGGCGCCGTCGTCGCGGAGCTCTTCGTACAGTTCGGGGTCCTTGAGGCTGTTCGATCCTCGTCCCTGGGGCATGACTCGCTCCCTTCCCAGTCCTGGTCGAACCGTACGAGCGCTCGACGCGGGCGTGCACGTCCTTGACACGCCGGACGCACCGTGACAGCCCGATATCGCACGGGCGCGCGGCTACCACCGTGCCGGATTCGGCGTCAAGACCTCGCGACGCATGTTCGGGGATCTCTAACGTTCAATCAGCGCTCACCGGCGTGCTCGTCCTCCGGGACGGACTTTTGGGAGACAGACAAGGAGCCCCCATGAACATCTTCCTGATCATCATCATCGTTGTCGCGATCGTGCTCGCGATCGTCGGCGGACTCAGCAGCGCCCTCAACTGGCTGCTCTGGGTCGCCCTGATCGTGGGTGTGATCGCGCTCATCGCGTTCCTCTTCCGACTGATCAGCGGTAACAAGCGCGCCTGACGACGCGCACCGCACGCCGGACGCCCCCGCCCTGTGGTGGGGGCGTCCGGCGTTTTCGGTGGGACGGGGCTGACAGACGCGATATATCGTGTTATCGTCTGTAGAACGCGATATATCGCGAACGACACGGCCGCCTCGGTCGCTGAATCGAAGGAGCACCATGACTCTGCAGAAGTGGATCGTCCACCCCGGCGAGACCCGCGTCATCGACGTCGACGACGTCCGCAAGCTCAAAGTCGGACTCGTCGGCGGCCAGATCGACATCGTCGCGTCGGACGAGCCCGGCATCCGCATCGAAGTGCACGCCGTCACCGGCAAGGACCTGCGCATCGAGGCGACCGGCGACATCGTCGAGATCGACCACCCCCAGCTGCGCTGGGACAACTTCCTGCAGGTCTTCCGCAATTTCGGATCGGTCGGACCGAAAGCGGAGATCAGCGTCGCCGTCCCCCGCGGCACCGAACTGAACCTGGGCGTCGTCAGCGCGAGCGCGCTGATCACCGGGCTCGCCGCCGACGCCCGCGTCAACACCGTCTCGGGCGACGTGATCGTCGACGGCATCACGGGCGACGTCAGCGCGAACGCCGTCTCGGGCGACGTTCAGATCCGTGGGCTCGAGGGCGCGCTCAGCGCCAACTCGGTCTCGGGTGACGTCACGGCCGCGGGAGCTCTGCGCAAGGCGTCCATCGACACGGTGTCGGGTGCGATGCTCGTCGATTCCACCGGGCCGGTGCAGTCGATCTCGCTGCACACCGTCGGCGGCGACGCGACCGTCCGACTCGACGAGGACGTCGCCGCCAACTACCAGGTGCGCAGCGTCAGCGGCCGGGTACTCATCGACGGCGTCGTGCGCTCGGGCCAGGGCGCGGGCCCCACGACGAGCTTCGCCGGTTCGACCGGCGAGCTCAGCGGCTCGTTCGTCGACCTCCGGGCGAACTCGGTCTCGGGCGACCTCACGGTTCTGCGCCGACCGACCGCGCCGCTCGACGGCGCTCCGGATGCCGCCGGCATCCCGTCCGAGCCCTCGCAGCCGACTCCCGAGGAGTACTGACATGCCCCCCGTCTTCTCCCACGGCGATCTGCGCCTGTATCTGCTCGCCCTGCTCGACGAGTCGCCTCGTCACGGCTACGACCTCATGCAGGCGCTGACCGACCGGACCGGCGGCACCTACTCCCCCAGCGCCGGCACGATCTATCCGCGCCTCGCGAAGCTCGAGGAGGACGGCCTGGTCACCAAGACCGTCGACGGCCGGAAGACCGTCTACGAGATCACGGATGCCGGTCGCGAGCATCTCGAGGCGAGGCGCGGCGACCTCGACGGCATCCAGGCCGGTCTCGCCGACACCGTGCGACTGATCGCCGACGAGGTGCGTGGAAGCGTCCGCGCGGCGATGAAGAGCCTGCAGGCGGACCTCGCGGCGGCGCGTGATGACGCCGGTCGCTCCGCTTCGACGCGCCCACCCGAGCCCGAGAGCCCACGAGCATCGTCCCGGGCTCAGGTGCAGCGGGCCGACGCGGCCGTCGACGGCTTCCGCTCGGACCTGCGTGCGGACCTCCGCACGCACGTCGCCCGCGGCGGCTCGCTCGAGGAGTCCGTCGTCGACGATCTCGTCGCCGCCCTCGACGCGGCGAGATCGGAGGTCCAGCGCGCGCTACGCGGCTGACCCGTCACCCGCCTCACCCACCGGTTCCGCTCCCCTCGCCGGGGAACGGAACCGGTGGTCGCGTTGAAGCCATCGCTCCGTCTGTTCGCGGATCATCGCATCGCCCGCAGGCGCCGCGGCCGAATCCTCGAGTCCCTGCTCGCCCGCGACGCCCGTCCGCCACTCGACGAGCTGCGCCTCGTCAGCCCCGACTTGTCGCAGCCGTTCGGCGACGTCGATCCGCAGTTGCTCCTGAGCGTCCCGCAGCAGCGGCAGCTGCTCCTCGATCGCCGACGCGGGCGCCGCGTCGATCGTGCCCGCGTCGACGGGGCGGCACCGTCGGACGATCCAGAACCATCCGGTCATCAGCGCGGCGACGCCCGCTCCCGTCGCGGCGAAGACGAACGGCCACGGCGCCGCGGCGCGGTCCGCTGCGAAGCCCGCCGCCGCCACAGCGGGAACCCACGGCAGGAGGATGCGCGTGGCGAAGCCCAGCACGCCGGCCGACACCGGCCGCGATCCTGCCATGACGACGGCGACCGCATAGACGAGCACGAGACCGACCACGGAGACGAGGAGGATCGCGTCCGCGTACGTCGCGAGCGGCGAGTAACGCGTATTGCGGTGCGTCGGAGCGATGGCGCCCACGATCGCCCCGCTCATCCCGATGATCGTGGCGACGCCCAGAAGGGGGAGGATGCGGCCGCCGTACTCAGACCGTTCGCCGAACCGGGCTCGCACCCGGCGCCGGGCCTCGCGGGAGGCATCCCGGTCGACCTCGAGACCTCGGCGCCACAGCTCGTCGGCGATCTCGCGGTGCCCGAACCTGGTGAACACCTCGAACTCGATGGAGGCGAGGGTCTGCGTGAGTGCCACCTCGATATTCTCGCGGGTCGATCGCGGCGACGTCAGGCCTCGGTCCAGAGCTCTTCGTCGTCGGACGCCGACTCGCCGAGCGGCACGACCAGGATCGGTCGCTTCTGCCGGTGGGCGAGTCGAGCGGCGACCGACCCGGTGAGGAACTCGCGGATCGACTCGCCGAATCGGCGCCGACGGGTGCCGACGACCAGGAGCCGCGCGTCGAGACGGTCGGCGAGGTGCTTGATCGCGAGGGCCGGATCGCCGACGAGCTGGTGGACGACCCACTCGACCCCGGATCCTGTCAGCGCGGCGGCCGTGGCATCCCGGATCTGCTCGAGCTGCGCTGCGCTGGAGACGGCGCCGAGGTCGATCGGCGCGGTGTGGACGTAGCCGTCGGGGTCTTCGTAGGTGACGAATCGGGTGACGTCGACGTGAGCCACGATGAGTCCGACGCCGTGCAGCTTCGCGTAGCGCGCGGCCTCCGTCGTGACCCGGGTGTACTGGCCGGGTATCACCCCGACGATCACCGGCGTCCGTGGCAGCCGCGCTTCGTCGTCGTGGATCCGGTGCTCGGTCATGGCGTTCCCCCCGTCTCGGCGACGAGGACAGCGAGCGCCCGTGGCCACCGTGTTATTCTGAATGCTACTCTTTGCCGGCGTTGCGCCGGATCGTGAAATGCTCCGGGCGTAGCCGCACTGCCCGTGACTCAGAAATGAGGGGGTCTCGCATGGGGCGTGGCCGTCAGAAGGCTAAGCACACCAAGATCGCGCGTGAGCTGAAGTACGACACCTACAATGTCAACTTCTCCTCGCTCGAGAAGGAGCTGGGCCACCAGGACGACGAACAGTACGTCGACAAGTGGGCTGACCAGTACTCGGACGAGTACGAGGACGAGAAGGCCTGACGCTCAGCGCCACGGTCCGTGGTGCCGCTCCCACTCGTCCTCGACGGTGGAGGGTCGTGATGCGACGATTCCGGCAGGGATCGTCGCGATCATGAGCACCCCGATCATGAGGATCGGAGCAGCCCACTCACCGGTCGCCTCGTGCAGCACCGCGAAGGCGATCGGGAAGATCGCCGCCACGGCGTAGCCGACGCTCTGCGCGAATCCGCTCAGGGCGACCGTGCCCTCGTGCGTGCGCGCGCGCAGCTGCATGAGCACGAGGGCCGCGGGGAAGAGCATCTGCGGCGTGCCCAGCAGCACGACCCACAGCACCACCGCCGAGCCGGGCGCGATCAGGAGCCCCGCGACCGCGAGGATCCCCGCGGTGAAGGCGACGGCGTAGACGACGCCGAGACGTCGCCACCGGGTGATCACGAGCGGCACGAGGATCGACCACGGCAGACCCATCCCGCCGAACAGGGCCAGCAGCGCACCTGCCGCACCGTGGGAGACGCCGGCGATGTCGACGAGGATGACCGGCAGCCACGCGAACGACGCGTAGACGCTGGATGCCGAGACCGCGAACGTCACCGCGATCGCCCAGGCCGTCGGCAGCCGCAGCATGCGCGCGAGCGCCCGGGGCGCCGGCTCGGCGACCTCCACGCCGTCCGCGGCGACGCCGGCGGCCGCACGCGATCGTACGAGCACCGTGACCCACGGGATGATCGCGAGGAAGGCGAACACCGACCACAGACCGAGCGAGAGACGCCAGCCCGCGGCATCCGCGATCGGGACGGCGACCAGTGGCGGCACGAAGGCGGCGACCGCCAGCATCGTCGAGTAGATCGACGTCATCGTGCCGACCCGGTCGGGGAAATACGTCTTGATGAGCGGCGGCAGCACCACGTTGCCGATGCTGATCGCCGCGAAGAGCACCGTCGTCGCGGCGAGCAGTGTCACCGCGTCGGGCGCGAGCGAGCGTCCGAGCAGCGCGATCGCCGCCACGACCATCGCGCCGACGGCCAGTCGCTGCAGGCCGAACCGGCGCTCCAGGGCGGGTGTCAGCAGACCGAAGACCGCGAAGCACACCGGCGGTGCGGCGCCGATGAGCCCGGCGACCCACGAGGCGACCCCGAGGTCGGCGTCGATCTCGGCGAGGATCGGCGACAGCGAGGCGACCGCGGAGCGCAGCGAGAAGGCGACGAGGATCACGCCGACGAAGGCGAGGAGACGGCCGCGCCAGAGCGAACTCACGACTGCTGCGTGCCCTCGACCCAGTCGAGGTACTCCTCGCTGACCGTTCCGGTGACGTAGCGGCCGTCGAAGCAACTCATGTCGAGGTCGTCGATGTCGGAGCCCTCGACGATCGCGGCCTTCAGGTCGTCGATCTCCTGGTACACGAGGTAGTCGCAGCCGAGCTCCTCGGCGATCTCGGGGATCGTGCGGCCGTGGGCGACGAGCTCGTGGCGCGACGGCATGTTGATCCCGTAGACGTGGGGGTAGCGCACGGGCGGCGCCGCCGAGGCGAACGTGACGCTCGTGGCCCCGGCATCCCGCGCCATCTGGATGATCTCCTTCGACGTCGTGCCGCGCACGATGGAGTCGTCGATCAGCAGGACGTGCTTGCCCGTGAACTCGCTCGACATCGCATTGAGCTTCTGGCGCACGCTCTTCTTGCGCACGGCCTGGCCGGGCATGATGAACGTCCGACCCACGTAGCGGTTCTTGTAGAACCCCTCGCGGTACTCGATGCCGAGCTTGCGCGCGACCTGCATCGCCGCGGGACGCGCCGAGTCGGGGATCGGCATGACGACGTCGATGGCCTCGCGCGGGGTGTACTTCGCGATCGTGTCGGCGAGGCGCTCCCCCATGCGCAGGCGAGCCTCGTACACCGAGATGCCGTTCATGATCGAGTCGGGCCGTGCGAGGTAGACGTACTCGAACGAGCACGGCGCCAGCTGCGTCTGCTCGGCGCACTGACGCGTGAAGAGCGTGCCCGCGCTGTCGATGAAGACGGCCTCGCCCGGCTCGACGTCGCGAACGACGTCGAAGCCGCCGTTCTCGAGCACGAGCGACTCGGATGCCACGGTCCACTCGTCGCGGCCGTTCTCGGCGCGGCGCGTGCCGAGGATGAGCGGACGGATGCCGAAGGGGTCGCGGAAGGCCAGCAAGCCGTGCCCGGCGATGAGGGCGATCGCGGCGTACGAGCCCTCGACGCGCTCATGCACCCGCTCGACGGCCTGGAACACCTGCTCGGGGTCGAGATCGAGACCCGAGACCGTCGTCTGCAGCTCGTTGGCGAGGACGTTCACGAGCAGCTCGGTGTCGCTCGAGGTGTTCAGGTGCCGGCGGTCCTTGCTGAACAACTCGCCGGTCAGTTCGCGCGTGTTCGTCAGGTTGCCGTTGTGGACGAGCACGATGCCGTAGGGGGCGTTGACGTAGAAGGGCTGCGCCTCTTCTTCGCTGGATGCCGTTCCCTTCGTCGCGTACCGGACGTGGCCCAGGCCGATGTTGCCGAGCAGCGAACGCATGTCGCGCGTGCGCACGGCCTCGCGCACCTGCCCGTTCGCCTTGAAGATGTGGAAGACGCCGCTGTTCTCCGCGGTCGCGATCCCGGTCGAGTCCTGACCGCGGTGCTGCAGCAGCAGCAGGGCGTCGTAGATCTCCTGGTTCGCCGGAGACTGCCCGACGATTCCGACGATTCCGCACATGGGGTGTTAGTTCGCTCCTGCTTCGCGATAGGCGCCGATGAGGCGGACGGCGCCGCCGTCGACGCCCTTGGCGCCCTGCTCGTAGTCTCCGGCGGGGCGGGCACCCGTGCCCACGACGCCGACCTGCCACGTGTCGATCCCCTCGGCCCGGAGCGCCGCGGTCGCGGCATCCGCCACGTCCGATGCGACGACCGCGAAGAAGCCGACGCCCAGGTTCCACGTGCCCTCGGTGCGCTCGAGCTCGAGACCGCCGAGGTCGGCGAGCACCCGGAACACCGGCGAGGGCGACCAGGTGGAGCGGTCGACGTCGACCCACGAGCCCTTCGGGAGCACGCGAGCCAGGTTCGCGGCGATGCCGCCGCCGGTGACATGGCTGAGGGAGTGGATGCCGTCGCCGAGCTGCTCGATCAGGCGCAGCAGCGGCGTCGTGTAGAGCCGGGTCGGTTCGAGGAGCTGCTCGCCCCACGTGCGTCCGAACTCCGCGGCGTGGTCGCCGTAGCCGATGCCGGCACCCGTGACGATGTGCCGGACGAGCGAGTAGCCGTTCGAGTGCGGACCGCTCGAGGCGAGGGCGAGCACCACGTCGCCGTCCCGCACGCGCTCGGCGCCCAGGACTCCGGCGGACTCGACGATGCCGGTGGCGGCACCGGCGACGTCGTAGTCGTCGATGCCGAGCAGGCCCGGATGCTCGGCGGTCTCGCCCCCGACGAGGGCGGTGCCGGTCGCCGCGCATCCGTCGGCGATGCCGCGGACGATGTCGGCGATGCGCTCGGGCACGACTTTGCCGCACGCGATGTAGTCGGTCATGAACAGCGGCTTGGCGCCGACCACGACGATGTCGTCGACGACCATGCCGACGAGGTCCTGGCCGATCGTGTCGTGCTTGTCGATCGCCTGCGCGATGGCGACCTTCGTACCGACGCCGTCGGTCGAGGTGGCCAGCAGGGGCTTGGTGTAGCCCAGCAGAGCGGACGCGTCGAAGAGGCCGGCGAAGCCGCCGACGCCGCCGAGGACCTCCGGACCGTGGGTGCGACGGACGGCCGACTTCATCAATTCGACGGCGAGGTCTCCCGCCGCGGTGTCGACGCCGGCTTGGGTATAGGGATCAGTGGGACTCGAGGCCACGTCGTCCAGAGTACCGGCAGGGACGGCACTCCCGAGCCGCGGCGGCCGCCGGAGCGGCTCGCGCGCGGTCAGATCCCCTGCCAGGCCGGCTTGTTCGCCCAGGCGTGCCGGTAGTACGGCGCCTGAGTGAGAGCGCCGGCTGCGGCCTCGTCGACGACGACCGTGACGTGCGGATGCAGCTGCACCGCCGATCCCGGCGCGGAGGTGCTGACCGGGCCCTCGACGGCCGCGGCGACGGCGTCGGCCTTCGCCGCGCCGAAGGCCAGCAGCACCAGGTGACGCGCGCGGAGGATCGTGCCGATCCCCTGCGTGATGCAGTGCATCGGCACGTCGTCCGGTGAGTCGAAGAAGCGCGCGTTGTCGGCGCGGGTCTGCTCGGTCAGGGTCTTCACACGCGTTGCGGATGCGAGCGAGCTGCCCGGCTCGTTGAAGCCGATGTGGCCCGTGCGTCCGATGCCGAGGATCTGCAGGTCGATGCCGCCGGCCTCCCGGATGGCCGCCTCGTACCGCTCGCCGGCCGTCTCGACGCCGTCGAGGCCGCCCGCGGGCACCGCGATGCGTTCGGGGTCGAGGCCGACCGGCTCGATGACTTCGCGTTCGATGACCTTCCGATAGCTCTCGGGGTGTCCGGCGGGCAGCCCGACGTACTCGTCGAGCGCGAATCCGCGCACCTGCGAGACGTCGAGCGCCTCGTCCCGCACGCGTGCGGCGAGGTGCCGGTAGACGGCGAGCGGCGTCGAACCGGTGGCGAGGCCGAGCACCGCATCGGGGCGGGCGCGGACGAGGTCGACGACGGCGTCGGCGACGAGACGGCCGCCGTCCTCCTCGCCGGGGACGATGATCACTTCTGCCATGGCGCTGCTGCCTTTCGGTCGGATGGATCGGGTGGGGTCAGGTGGTCGGCACGCCCGCGCCGGGCGGCTCAGGCGAGCCCGAGGGTCTCGGCGAGCACGAGCGCGACGGCGCCGCGCAGACGAAGATCGCCGTCGGCCTCGGCGCGGCGGACGACGAGATCGTCGAAGACGATGGGGAGCACGCGGGCGCCGATGGCCGCGCGCGCCGCGTCGACGAGGGTGCCGTCGATGAGCTCGGCCGGCCCGCTCAGGACGACATCGGTGAGGCCGAGCGCCGCGACCAGCGGAGCGAGTGCGATGCCGAGGCAGTATCCGGCCTGCCGGCGGACGGCGGACGCGGCATCCGCATCGGGCGCCTTCCGCAGTCGCGCTTCGAGCTTCGGCACCGACAGCCAGGCCTCGAGGCAGCCGGTTCGGCCGCAGGCGCAGACCGGGCCCGAGCCCTCCGTCACCACGACGTGGCCGAGTTCGCCCGCCGTCCAATTGCGACCGTGTACGACCGAGCCGTTCACGATCGCCGCCGCGCCGACACCGGCGCCGATGCGCACGAGCAGCAGGTCGTGGTCGACCTGCCCGTGGCTGAGTTCGCCGACTCCCGCCGCGTTGAGGCCGTTCGCGACGACGATGGGAAGTCCGGTGCGCTCGCGCAGGAGGTCGCGCAGCGCGACGTCGGTCCACGCGAGGTGCGACGACTCGCGCACGATCCCCGCGCCGTCGACGACACCCGGGGTCGAGACGCCGACACCCAGCAGCGGCGCCTCGGCGCGGTCGATGAGACGGTCGATGAGGTCGACGAGCAGCGCGAGCGCGTCGGCACCGGTCGCGCCGTCGCGGGCGAGTACCTCCCGAGCGACCGCGACCCCGGCCATGTCAGCGACGACTCCCTCGAACGTATCGCCGCTCGAGATCGACACGGCGACGACGTTCCGCGCTGCGCTCGCGAGGGCGAGGGCGCGCGAGGGCGCGCCGGGACCGGAGCGTCGCGCCGGTCCGCTCTCGATGACGAGCTGCTCGCTCACGAGCTCGCCCACGAGGTCTGAGATCGTCACCTGCGACAGCCCGGTCGCCCGGGCGATGTCGGCGCGGGAGAGTCCGGCCTCGCGGTGGAGTGCCTGGAGCACCAGAACCCGGTTGTTGCTGCGGGCGTCCTCGGGACGGATGCGGCGACCGCGCGACCGCGCGGAGATGGATGCTGCCGCAGGTGTCATCGCCATCCGCCTTCCGGTCGAGTACAGTTCCCCGAGGATAATTCGGAAACGTTCTTAATCAATCCTGTCAGATCCCCCAGATCCCATGCACATCGGAGTGACTCGTGAAGTTCTTCCAAAGACTCGGCCGGTCGATCATGCTGCCCGTCGCCGTCCTGCCCGTCGCCGCCATCCTCATGGGTCTCGGCAACTGGATCGTGGCGGCGGCCGGCGCCAACATCGCCTCGACGTTCCTCCTCGCCGCCGGCGCTGCGGTGCTCGACAACATGGCGCTGCTGTTCGCCATCGGCATCTCGATCGGCATGGCCAACAAGTCCGACGGCACCTCCGCGCTCGCAGGGCTGGTCTCCTGGCTCACCGTCACCACCCTCCTGGCGCCCGAGACCGTGGGCAGATTCCTCGGCATCGCCGATGTCGCCGATGTCGACCCCGCGTTCGGCAACATCAAGAACGTCTTCGTCGGCATCATCTGCGGCCTGATCGGCGCCTGGGCGTACAACCGCTTCAAGGACACGCGACTGCCCGACGCCCTGTCGTTCTTCTCGGGCAAGCGATCGGTCGCGATCGTGACGGCGGGCGTCTCACTCGTCGTCGCCGTGGTGCTGCTGTTCGTCTGGCCGGTCGTGTACGGCGGGCTCGTGACCTTCGGTGAATGGATCTCCACACTCGGTCCCGTCGGCGCCGGCATCTACGGATTCCTCAACCGCCTGCTCATCCCGTTCGGCCTGCACCACGCTCTGAACTCGGTCTTCTGGTTCGACGTCGCCGGCATCAACGACCTCAACAACTTCCTCGCCGGCTCCGGCGGTGACGGCGTCTACGGCGTCACGGGCCAGTACATGACCGGCTTCTTCCCGATCATGATGTTCGGCCTCCCGGGCGCGGCCCTCGCGATGTACGTCACCGCGAAGACCAAGCGCAAGAAGGCGGTCGCCGGCATCCTGCTCTCGTCGGCCGTCGCCGCGTTCTTCGTCGGCATCACCGAGCCGCTCGAGTTCGCCTTCATGTTCCTCGCCCCGTGGCTCTACCTCGTGCACGCGGCGTTCACCGGCATCTCGCTGTTCATCGCGGCGCTGCTGCCGACCCGCATGGGCTTCGGCTTCTCGGCCGGTTTCATCGATCTCGTGCTCGGCTGGGTGAACCCGCTCGCGCAGAACCCCTGGATGATCCCGGTGATGGGTGTCTTCTGGTTCGCGGTCTACTTCGTTGTGTTCCGCTTCCTCATCCTGAAGTTCCGCCTCAAGACGCCCGGCCGCGAGGACGACGACGAGCTCCTCGAGGACATCGGACCGGCCGCTGTCCGCGACGCGGGATACCGCCCGACGGCCGAGAAGTTCGTCGCGGGACTCGGCGGTAGAGACAACATCGTCCAGCTCGACAACTGTGCGACGCGGCTGCGCCTCGAAGTCGCCGACACATCTCGCGTCGACGCCGCGGCCCTCAAGCGCGCCGGCGCCGCCGGCACGATCACCTCGGGCGCCAAGTCAGTGCAGGTCGTCTACGGGCTCAACGTGCAGTTCGTGAAGGACGCCATGGAGGACGTCATCGCCGGACGCTCCGTCGAGCCCGCGGCATCCGCGTCGACCGATGCCGCGGCGGCCACGACCGTCACCGCGGCGCCCGCGGTCGTGCGCCTCGCTCAGCCGATCGCCGGTGCGGTGCGCCCGCTGTCGGAGGTGCCCGATCCGATGTTCGCGCAGGGGACCATGGGGCCGGGGCTGGCGATCGAACCGACCGCCGACACGGTGGTGGCGCCCGCCGACGGCACCGTCACCACCGTGTTCCCGACCGGGCACGCAATCGGTCTCACACTCGCCGACGGCACCGAGCTGCTCATCCACGTCGGCGTCGACACGGTCGAGCTCAAGGGCCGCGGCTTCGAACCGCTCGTCGAGCAGGGCGAGGAGGTCCGGGCCGGCGCAGAGCTGCTGCGCTTCGATGCCGCGGCCATCCGCGACGCCGGCTACTCCGCGATCACCCCCGTGATCGTGCTGAACAACGAGCAGGCGACGATCGAGTTCGTCTGACCCGCGCGCGGCATCGGGCTCGGCGGCATCCCGTCGCCGTCGGGCCCGGCCGCGTGGCACCGCGTCCGCCCTAAACTGGGCGCCATGAACGCGGCGGGGGCTCCGGAGTGGGTGGTGCGGGAGGATGCCGCCCCGGCCGCGCTCGTGGCGCTGCATCTGCGTCAGGTACTCGGCATCCGCGAGCTCGACGAGGTGCCACACCTCCGAGGGATCGCGCCGACGACGCCGCCGGAGCGGACGACCGCTGAGCAGGAAGTGCTCGCCGCGCAGTGGCGCGCGTACTGGGAGATGACGATCGAGCCGCAGGCGCATCCCTCTCCCGTGCCGCTGGATCTCATCGAGGGCTTCGAGACGCTCGTCGCGCTTCCCACAGAGGGCTTCGCCGAGTTCGCATCCGCGATCGCTCCCCACGCCGCGGACGCCGTCGACTTCGCGCGGTCGGCGCATGCCCGGTACGCCGCTCGCGCCGAGGCCGCGGGCGGCGTCGCCTACCGCGGATACGCGAGCGCCCTGGCCCAGCACGAGCGACGCGTCGGGCGCCGCGCACACTCGTTCGAGCTGAACGTCCAGGTGCTCCCGCTGACCCAACGCGGCGTCTGGTGGATCGGCTCGTTGACGATCGCGGTGACCGATGGCCTGCGAGGCGACGTCGTGGCCTTCGACGCCGCGATCGCGCCGATCATCGCCGAGATCGCCTGACCCGGCGGCATCCGTTCCGCGTCTGGCCCGGGCTCCGCAGCGTACGGCGCACTTTCGCGCGTCGGGCGCAGATATACCCGCGCCGGATGCGCAGAAGTGCGCCTGAAACGGATGCCGGCGGCTCAGTCCGCTGCGCGAGCGGCGGGCTCGTCGTCGGGCAGCACGCGCACGCGATCGTGCGCGATGCGCACCTCACGGGTGTGGCGACGGTTGACGCGGTCGAGCACGAGGGCGACGACGCCGCCGAGAGCCATGCCGATCGGGATCGCGCCGAGAGCGGTGAAGCCGAAGACCTGACCGACCGAGTACTCGAGTCCCGACGCCGATGTGGCCGTGCCGTCGTCGAATCCGAAGGTGAGGGCCAGAGCCGCGATGATGCCGAGGGCGGCTCCGAGCAGAAGGAATACGCCGTACTTGGGGACGCGACGGACGCTCGCCGTCTCGACCCGTTCGGTGATCTCTTCAGCCATGCTTTCATTGTCTCACCGCGAGAGCGGTCGCGGGGTCGCACTGCTCACCGCGAGAGCGGCAGCGGGGCGCCCGGATCGAACCGGACGCCCCGCGAGCTCACGCCTCGACGCGGCGCCGTGCGATCGACAGGGCGAGCGCACCGAGCAGCAGCGTTCCGATGCCGAGCCAGAGCGTCCCGGCCGGAGCGTCGCCACCGGTGGCGGCGAGCGTCGCGTCGGTCGTGCCGTCGCACGCGACCTCGGCCCCGAGCGGGAACGTGAAGCTGACGCTGTCGAGCGCGTCGCCGGCCTCGTAGAACCCGGCGAAGGCCTCGGCACCGGCGGCGGTCAGCGTGGCGCCCGCGCCGTTCCAGCTGACGCGTCCGGCGGACTCGGTCGCGGCGGGCAGCGACAGGTTCGCGAAGACGACCCCGTTCGCGTTCACGTCGGGCGAGCCGTTGAAGCCCTTCGACTGCACGTTCAGGATCAGCGCGGCCGTGTTCTGGCCGGTGATCTGGATGCGCGGGTTCGACAGCGTCACATCGAGCAGGCCGTCGTGCCCGGTGTAGTGCACCGCCCCGCCGAAGCTGACGCGGCCGCGGTCGTTCTCGGGGCTGAACGCGCCGGAGCCGGTGCCCCAGCCGCCCGAGATCTCGCCCTTCGCGATCGCACCCGTGATGTAGCTGCGGAACGACTCCTTCACTCCCCACTGGATCGTCGCTCCCGAGACCGAGCGTGCGACGCACGACGGCTGTGCGGCGGGCACCTCGACCGCCGGCGGCACAATGGCCGCGACGACGGAGAAGGGCGCGGATGCCACGGCGACGCCGTTCACGCTCATTTCGAGCGTGTGCGACCCGGCCGCGAACGACGCGGGAACGGCCCACGAGAAGCTCACGCGTCCCGAGGCATCGGCGGCGGCCGTGCCGATCACGACAGGCTCCGAGAACGCCGTCGCGGTCACGAGGTCGCCGGGAACGAAGCCGCCGCCGACGATCTGCAGCGTGCCGCCGGGCTGGACGGTCGCTGACTGCGGGAAGCCGACGAAGGGCTTCGAGGGCTGCGCGACGGCGATGGGCGTGAACGTGTCGAGCGACCGGTTCTTCTCGGAGAGGCCGTGCGCGGCGGACGTCACGACCTGGTAGCTCTTCGACGCGTCGAGGGCGCCGGCGGGAACGGTGAGCGTGATGGAGAAGGCGCCGTTCCTCAGCCCGCCGCTCTTCTCGCTGGGCACGTGCGCCTGCGCGATCCATCCAGCGGCGGGGAGCGGGTTGTTCTCTCCGCCCGACCAGATCGAGGTCTCACCGAAGAGCACATATGCGCCGTTCGCAGCGCCGGGTCCGGTGAAGCCGGTTCCGGCGACGGTCAGCACGTTGTCCTGTGCCGGGTCGAGTGCGGCGCTCGGCGTGACCGTGACCTTCGGGCCCGGCTGCGGCTCGGGCTGGGGTTCGGGCTGCGGTTCGACGGGCGCGGCGGCGAAGGTGACCGGGGTCGCGGTCTCGAACGGCGCGTACACGGCGCCGCCGGCGGCGTAGGTGTAGACGCCCCACGTGCCGTTCGCGATCGCCTTCGCGTCATCCTGCGTCAGGACGAGCTCGGTGGAGAAGGTGCCGTCGGTGTTCACGACGACGGCACTGGACGCCGCGTTACCGAGCTTCGGAACATCATCGGCCAGCAGAGCCCACATCTGGGAAAGCACCGATCGAGTCGCGCTCGGAGCCTTCTCGGACGGCTTCCATGAGTCGGCGAACGAGCCGAAGACGACGTAGGCGCCGCCGAAAGTCGTGCCGGTATCGGTCGCGAGGGGCCGTCGCGTCGCGTCGGTCGCGGGCGCGTTCGGCAGGAATCCCGAGCCGGTGACGGTGACCGTCTCGCCGGCGGGGTTCAGGCCGGTCGTCTTCGAGACGACGACGCTCGCCTGCTGCGGCTGGGCGGGCTCTTCGGGCTCGGGGTCGACCGGCACAGTGGGCTTCGCCGTGACGGTGTAGGCGACAGCATCCGACGACGAGGCGGTGAAGGCCGCAGTGTCAGCCGGCGCGAAGGACGCCGCGAGGCTGCGGGCTCCGACGGCGAGCGAGCTCGTCTTCAGTGTCGCGACGCCGCCCTCGACGGGTGCGGAACCGAGCGGGCTCGCGCCGTCGGAGAACGTGACCGTGCCGGCTGCCGCCGGGGCGACGGTCGCCGTCAGCGACACCTCGGCCCCCTCGACCGCGGTGCCGATCGGCGAGATGGCGAGCGTCGTGGAGGTCTGCTGCGCGGGAGCAGGTGCATACGCAACCGCCTGAGTCGTGTTCTGACTCGGGTCGGCGAAGCCCTGTCCGTGCGCCTTGGAGGTGTACACGGCGAGCGCGGCGCCGGCGGTGTGCGCGGGGGCGCTGAACGTGACGGAGAAGGTTCCGTCAGCCGCCAGGTGGGCCGTTCGGCCCGCGTCGCCGGTGCCGTCGACGTTCTTCGGTGCGACCCAGACGACGTCGAGCATGGCGCTCGAGCCGGCATAGAAGCCGGGCAGGCCCGCGGGGCCGAAGCCCACGTAGACGCCCGGATCGACGGCGGCAAAGCCGGAACCCGTGACCGTGACCGTTCCGCCGGAGCGCGGTGCCTCGGTCGTGGTCAGCGCGGCACCGGCCGCGGAGGCCGGGGCGCCGACACCGACGACGGCGGCCATGGCGATGAGCGCGCCGGTCAGGACGCTCGCGAGCGACCGGTGCACGGCCGCCCTCCTCGATCTGTTCATGCGGAGATCCCCCTGATGCGAAGTTAGCTTAGCCTCACCTTAGTACAGGATGGGAACTGGCTGAAAGCGCGTCAGACGGGTGGACGCCGCGGGAGGATGACCGGTCGCCCGGTATCTGGGTCGCTGATGACGCGCACGGCGATGTCGTACACGTCGGCGACGCGCTCCGCCGTGAGCACCGCTGCGGGTTCGCCGTGCGCGACGAGCCGACCGGCCGCGAGCACCGCGACGCGATCGGCGTAGGCCGCCGCGAGCGAGAGATCGTGCAGCACGACGACGACCGCGCGTCCGGCGCCTGTCAGCTCTCGCGCGAGCGTCATCACGTCCTCCTGATGTCGCAGATCGAGGGCCGCGGTCGGTTCGTCCAGCAGCACGACGGCCGTGTTCTGCGCGAGCACGCGCGCGAGCGAGACTCGCGCCTGCTCACCGCCGGAGAGCGACGGATACGCCCGGTCGGCGAGGTGGCCCACGTCCGCGCGCGCGACGGCCTCGGCGATGACGCGGTCGTCGGCATCCGACTGCGCCGTGCCCACCCACGGCGTCCGCCCCATCTCGACGACCTGCCGGGCCGTGAAGGGGAACGCCACGGCGTTGGCCTGCAGCAGCACGGATCGCGCGCGCGACAGCTCGCGCGAGGTCCAGGCGTCGAGGGGGCGGCCGTCGAGCGACACCGCCCCCGACGTCGGCACCCGATCGCGGGTCAGCACCGACAGCAGGGTCGATTTGCCCGCCCCGTTGGGACCGACGAGGGCGAGCACCTCGCCGTAGCGGATGTCGAGCGAGACGTCTTCGAGCACGTTCGCGGCGCCGAGTCGCAGCCCGACCCGCTCGACGGCGAACGCGACGCCGCTCATGCCCATCCTCCGGCCCGGCGACGCTGGCGCCGGATGAGCCAGAAGAAGAACGGCCCGCCGACGAGGGAGGTGAGGATGCCGATCGGCAGGTCGGCCGAGGTGACGAGCGTGCGGGCGAGCAGGTCGGCGAAGACGAGCACGACGGCGCCTCCGACCGCCGAGACGACGAGCAGCGCGCGGTGCGCCGGGCCCAGCAGCATCCGGACGATATGGGGAACGACGAGGCCCGCGAACGCGATGATGCCGACGAAGGCGACCGCGACGCCCGTCAACAGGGCGACGATGACGATCGATCCGATGCGCAGCGCCTCCACACGCACCCCCAGGTGCGCTGCCGTCCGGTCGCCGAGGGCGAGCAGGTCGTACCGCCGCGCCAGCACGATCGCGACGGCGAGGCCGACGAGACCGACCGTGGCCACGACCGCGACCTCGTTCCATCGCGAGCCGTTCATCGATCCGAGCTGCCAGAAGACGATCTGCTCGCGCGAGGCCGAGTCGCCCGCGAACATGAGCAGCGCGAGCGCCGCCCCCGCGAACGCGTTGACCGCGATGCCGGTGAGGATCAGCGTGATGGACTCCGTTCGGCCCTGCGACCGCGCTGCCGCGTAGACGACGAGTGTGGCGATCAGTCCGCCGACGAACGCGCAGACCGCGATCGACCAGGGACCGAACAGGGTGAGCCCGAACGTGATGGCGGCTGCCGCGCCGACGGCGGCGCCCGATGAGACCCCGACGACGCCGGGCTCGGCCAGCGGGTTGGCGAAGATCGCCTGCATCACCGCGCCCGCGACGGCGAGGAGCGCCCCGACGAGGAGCGACATTGCCACCCGCGGAAAGCGGATCTGCCACAGCGTCTGCTCGATGAGCGGCTCGGCCGGAGCCCACGCGTTCGGGATGCCGACGCCGCGCGCGATCGACCCGACGACCTCGGCGGGACCGATCGGCAGCTGGCCGAGAGCCGCGGACGCGACGACGCCGCAGCCGAGCAGCCCGGCGGCGGCGATCACGACGAGGTTCCGCCGATGGAGCCTCGCCGTCACGAGCCCGCCTCGGGTGCGTAGATCGCGCGCGCGAGCGCGTCGAGGACGGCGGCGCTGCGCGGTCCGAACGACAGGATCTGGCCGTCGGCCATGTCGACGATGCGCCGATGCTGTCCCGCCGTCGTCAGCGCGATCGCCGGTTTGTCGCCGAGCAGCCCGTCGACACCGCCGACCGACGCGAGCCCGTCGGTCATCACGAGGATGAGGTCGGGATCGGCCGCGACCATGGCCTCGTCGGTCAACGGGCGCATCCCCTCCCACCCCAGCTCGCCGGCGACGTCGACACCGTCGAGCGCCGAGACGAGTTCGTCGGCCCCCGACTCCGAGCCGAACAGGTAGTAGACACCGGCGGAGCCGCGCAGATACAGGAACACCATCCGGAGGCGATCGGATGCCGCATCCGGAGCCAGTCGGTCGATTTCGACGCGCGTCCGATCCACCTCGCCGGCGATGCGCTCCGCGAGCTGCTCCCCGGCGGCGGGGGCGCCGAAGACCGCGGCCACCTGACGTGCGAGGTCGGCGGCGCCGTCGAACGACGACGATCGATCGACGAAGACCACCGCGATGCCGACGTCGCGCAGCTGCTGGACGACGTCGACGGGTCCGATGCTGCCGTCGGTGATGACGAGGGTCGGGGCGAGCGCGATGATCGCCTCGGCGTTGACCGTATGCCCGCTCCCGGTCACGACCGGCAGGTCTTCGGCACCGGGGAAGGTCGTCGACACGTCGCGTCCGACGAGACTGTCGCCGAAGCCGAGTCCCCAGACCGTCGCCGCGAGGGAGCCCGAGAGATCTATCGCGACGACGCGGGACGTGTCGGCCACGGTGACCTCGACCTCGCCCGACAGATCGCGTGAGGTGATCGTGACCGGCAGACTCTGCGCGGGTTCGGCGGCCACCGGCTCGACGGCCGCATCGGCGAGCATCGCGGTCGAGGGTCCCTCGAACGACCGGGGGTCATCGAGCGCCGTCAGCTCGGCCAGCGGTGGACGATCGATCGCGACCGCGACATCGCCCGAGGGCGCACCCGCCGGGGCGCACCCCGCGAGCGACGCCACGAGAGCGACCGTCAGGGCGGCGGTGGCGGCGACGACCGAACGCATCCGCCGCGAGCGGCGCGTCACGCGCCGGCGCGCTTGCGCTTGGTCGCCACGACCGCCGCCGTCGTGCCGCCGATGACGGCCACGAGGGCACCGCCGATCGACGCGAACAACGCGATCGGCAGAGCGGATCCGGGCGGATCGTCCGACTCCGCCGCGGCCGGCGTCGACGTGACGACCGGCTCGGCGGCCTCGGGCGTCTCCTCGGCCGTCGGGGTCGGGGCGGCGCAGGTTCCCGACGCCGTGAGGGTGAGCGGATCGAAGGCCGTGCCGGTCTCGTAGTTGCCGAAGGCGTCGTAGCCCTCGGCGGTGATCGCCGTCGCGGCATCCGTCGCGGTCAGCGACAGCGCGTCGCCCGAGGCATCGACGGCGAGGGCGGACAGGTCGAGGGTCACGAGCGGGACCTGCGGCGTCGTCGCGACCGTGGCATCGCCGGCGAGGACGTCCTCCATCGAGACGCCGGAGAGATCGAGCAGCACGCGCCCGGTGCCGGGGCTGATTTCGAGGGTGGCGTTCTGGACCGTGGTGTCGAGCAGTCCGTCGTGCCCGGTGAATCGGATGCCGCCGGGGAACGCGATCGAGCCGGTACCGGTCGCCGGGTCGAACGCACCCGCGCCGCCGGTCCAGGTGAAGGCCGGAGTCTCGTAGCCGACGCCGCCGAAGGGCTCCCATGCCCCCTTCGCGATGGAGCCGGAGATGTAGGAGCGGAACGACTCCTTGAATCCCCAGGTGACGCTCGCGTCGGTGATCGTGCAGGCGGCGGGGGCAGGCGCAGCGACCCCGGGCGCCGCCGATGCGACAGCGGCCGGTGCGGCCGCGGTCAGCAGGGTCGCGGCGATCAGCGCCGGCACGGCGGCACGGCGGAGGACGGCAGAACGCATCGCTGGCTCCTGTGGTCGGGTCGCGCATCCGCGACGGGATGCGAGATGAGGTCAGGCTTACCTAACCTTAGCGCGGCCGGTGCCGCCTCCCGTTCAGGGTCGCAGCGGGAGCAGCGGCGAGAGATCCGCGCGCGTGCCCGACGCCCGCAGGCGGCCGGCGGTCGCGGCATCCGCCCAGGCGAGGTCACCGGTCGCGAGGGCGATCCAGGTCGCGGGATCGGTCTCGACGACGTTCGGCGGCGTGCCGCGCGTGTGACGCGGGCCCTCGACGACCTGCACGGCGCCGAAGGGCGGCACGCGCATCTCGACCGAGGTGCCGGGCGCCTTCTCGACGAGGAGCTGCAGCAGATAGCGCACGGCGGTGGCGAGGTCGGTGCGTGGCGGCTTGCCGCCGGCGGCCTCGGCGGCCGTGACGGCTGCGAGGGCCGCCCGCCCGTCTCCGGTGTCGATCGTGCGTGCCATGCCGTTCACCGTACCGCCGGCGCGGTCCCCGCTGGGCGGCCACCCGAATGGGGCGGTTCTCAGGAAAGCTCGGCGACCGCGCGGCTGAAGCGGCCAGCATGCCGCGTTCTTCCTGAGAACGTGCGTGGCCGAAGGGCTCGTACGCGCGGGGATGATCTGCGCGCGACGCTCGCAGCGTGCGGTTCTCAGGACGAGCCCGCGGTCGGGCCCCTGCCAGACCCGATCCCCGCCTGATGTCCTGAGAACGTGTTGCGGGGAGGGGCCTCCCTCGATCGCGTCGGTGACCGCGTCGGCGGCCGGGTGGGCGAACCGCTGCCGTCGGTAGGCTGGCGGGGTGAAGATCCTGGTCCTCGGCTCGGGCGCGCGCGAGCACGCCATCATCCTCGCTCTCGCTGCGGAGGGAGCCGGCCACGAGCTGCTCGCGGCTCCCGGCAACGCCGGTATCGCCGGCGACGCGGAGCTCGTGCCGGGCCTCGACCAGAACGACCCCGCCGCCGTCACCGAGTACGCCGACGCCGCGGCCATCGACCTCGTCGTGATCGGCCCCGAGGCGCCGCTCATCGCCGGCGTCGCCGATGCGCTGCGCGAGCGCGGCATCCCGGTCTTCGGCCCCGGCCACGTCGCCGCGCAGCTCGAGGGATCGAAGGCCTTCGCGAAGCGGGTGATGGACGAGGCCGGCGTCCCGACCGGCCGCGCCGTCCGCGCGCAGACCCGCGCCGAGGTCGCCGCCGCGCTCGACGAGTTCGGAGCGCCCCACGTCGTGAAGGCCGACGGGCTCGCCGCCGGCAAGGGCGTCATCGTCACCGACGACCGCGACGCCGCCCTCGCGCACGCCGAGACCTACCTGCCGAGCGGAGCCGTGCTCGTCGAGGAGTTCCTCGCCGGGCCCGAGGTCTCGCTCTTCTTCGTCTCCGACGGCGACACCGTCCGCGCCCTGAGCCCCGCGCAGGATTACAAGCGGGCCTACGACGGCGACGCGGGCCCTAACACCGGGGGCATGGGAGCGTACTCGCCGCTCCCCTGGCTCGCGGACGGCTTCGGCGGCGAGCAGGCCTTCGTCGACGAGGTGACCCGCACGGTGGCCGAGCCCGTCATCCGCCACCTCGACCAGGAGGGCACGCCCTTCATCGGCCTGCTCTACGCGGGACTCATCCTCACCGACGCCGGCGTTAAGGTCATCGAGTTCAACGCGCGCTTCGGCGACCCCGAGACCCAGGTCGTCCTGGCCCGGCTCACCTCGTCGCTGTCGGAGCTGCTGATGGCCGCGGCGAGCGGCCGCCTCGAGCACGAGCCCGAGCCGACGTTCTCGCCGGACGCCGCCGTCACGGTCGTGCTGGCGAGCGAGGGCTACCCCGAGAGCCCCCTCACAGGTCGCACCATCACGGGTCTGGATGCCGCGGCATCCGTCGACGGCGTGCACCTGGCCCACGCGGCCACCGCTCTCAGCACGGCCACGGGCGCCGAGGAGCTCGTGGCGACGGGCGGACGCGTCCTCAACGTGGTCGCGCGAGGAGCCGACTTCGCCGAGGCGCGCGAACGCGCCTACCGCGCCCTGGGCGAGATCTCCCTCGACGGCGCGCACCACCGCACCGACATCGCCGCCCGCGTCGCGGACTGACCCGGGTCGCGACGCGAGCGACGCCGCGACTCAGTCGCGGACGAGGTGCGCGGGGCGCTTCAGGAACAGGACGATGATCGCCGCGAGCGCGATGACGACAGCCGGCAGCACCATGGCCTGGGCCATCGCCGCCGAGAATCCCTCGGCGACCGCCGGCGGCATGCCCGCGCCCGAGCCGCCGCCGAAGTCGGCGCCCGCGGCATCCCCCGCGCCGGGGAGATTGGCCTCGAGTCGCGCCTGCATGAATGCGGCGATCGCGGCCGAGCCGATGACCGAACCGACGGTGCGCGTGGTGTTGTAGATGCCGGCGCCCGCGCCCGCCTGCCGCGGCGGCAGGTTGCGCGTCGCCGTCGTCGCGAGCGGACCCCACATGCCGGCGTTCGCGACGCCGATGACCGCGGCCGGGATGAGCAGCAGCAGCACGGGCGAATCCGTGTTCATGAGCAGGGCGTACCCGACAAGACCCGCGACCATCAGGGTGAGTCCCGGAACGAGCAGGATGCGGGGGTCCACCCGGTCGAGCAGACGTCCGGCGACCGGGGCCAGCCCTCCCGAGAGCACCGCCATCGGCACGAGGAGCAGCGCCGACTCGGTCGGGGTGAGCCCCCGGGCGAGCTGGGTGAAGAAGGCGAGGGGCAGCGCCATGCTCGTCACCGTGAAACCGACACCCACGATCGCGAGGTTCGCGACGGAGAAGTTCCGGTCGCGGAACAGCTCGAGCGGCACGAGCGGCTCGTTCTTCGTGCGCGCCTGCGTCCAGACGAAGACCACCAGCACGACGGCGCCGGCGGCGATCATGCCCCAGACCCACGCGGCCCAGTCGTAGTGCTCGCCCTCCTGGAGGCCGAACACGATGAGGAAGAGCGCGATGGCGCTCAGGACGACGCCGAGCACGTCGAAGCGGTGGGCGTGGGTCTCGAGCTGCGGCACCAGACGCCACGCGAGGACGAAGGCCACGACACCGACGGGGATGTTGACGAAGAAGATCCACTCCCAGCCGAAGCCGTCGACGAGAAGGCCGCCGGCGAGCGGTCCGACGAGCGTCGCGACACCGGCCGTCGCGCCCCACAGGCCCATCGCCGCACCCCGTCGCTCCGGCGGGAAGGTGCGGGTGATGACCGCCATGGTCTGCGGCGTCATGAGCGCGGCGCCGAGTCCCTGCACGGCGCGCGCGACGACGAGCACGGCGAGCGATCCCGAGAGCCCGCAGGCGAGCGAGGCGACGGTGAAGATCGCGAGGCCGATCAGGTAGATGTTCTTCGGCCCGAACCGATCGCCGAGCCGGCCCGTCACGAGAAGCGGCACCGCGTAGGCGAGCAGGTACGACGACGTGACCCACACGACGTTGTCGAGGTTCGCCGTGCCCGGATCGAGCGCGGCCTTGATCGCCGGATTGGCGACCGACACGATCGTCGTGTCGACGAGGATCATGAAGAAGCCGATGACCATGGCCCACAGAGCGGGCCAGGGATTCGCGGTGGGATCGGCGGCGCCCCGGGCCGGGGCGGCGGTGGTGGTCTTCTCGCTCATGAGCGGGCGGCTTCTCTCTGTGCCAGATAGCGGTCGGTGGGCGGGATGTCGGCGACGCCCCACACCAGGTCGGGTCGACGGATGCGGTCGATCGCCGCATCCAGCCAGTCGAGGTCCGCGGCCGCGAGCGCATCCTCGCGCTCGGCCTGCAGGAGGAACTGCGGCAGCACGCCCGCGGCCAGGACCTGCTCCCGTCGCTCGATGTGCTCGGCGAGGCGTCGGGCGACGGCGTGCCGGCGCTCGCCCAGCAGAGCGATGACGTCGTCGCGCGGCAGGTTGTGGGCCTCGGCGAGCGCGACGGCGAACCGGTCGGGTCGGTCGGCGCGAGGCAGCTCGCGCCGGACCCACTCGCGGAGCGCGGCGGCCCCGGCATCCGTCAGCCGGTAGGTCGTCCGCTCGGGACGGTTGCCCGCCCGGTCGACGCCGAGATCGACGATCATGCCGTGCCGTTCGAGTCGGGCGACCGTGTGGTAGAGCGTGCCCTGCGTCAGAGCGACGATGCGGCCGTGGTTGCGCGCGCGCATGAGCCGCAGCATCTCGTAGGCGTGCATGTCGTCTTCGTCGAGAAGGGCGAGCACCATCAGCCCGAGCGGTGTGAGTCGCTCGACGGCATCCGTCATGGCACCCCTCTATTGGATCGACGCTCGATTAGTCCACGTGGACTATACGCCCGATCCGGCGGCGACGCGCGCGTCCGCGATAATGGCCGGGTGAGCGCCCTCGATCTGCCCGGCTGGAAGCACGTCTACTCCGGCAAGGTCCGCGACCTGTACCGGCCCGACGAGGGCACGAGCGACGGTGCCGATGACGGCGGTGCGACCGAGCGGATGCTGGTGGTCGCCAGCGATCGTGTGAGCGCATTCGACCACGTGCTCGAGCCCGGCATCCCGGGCAAGGGCGAGCTGCTCACCCGGCTCAGCCGCTGGTGGTTCGACCAGCTGGGCGGCGCCGACGGCGGACGGGCGATCCCGAACCACCTCGTCGCCGGCGCGGCGGCGCCCGCGGAGGTCGCCGGCCGCTCGATGGTCGTGCGCGAGCTCGACATGCAGCCGATCGAATGCGTCGTGCGCGGGTACCTGACCGGATCGGGCTGGGCGGAGTACCAGGCCGACGGGACGGTGTGCGGCATCCCGCTGCCGTCCGGACTCGTCAATGGCGACCGCCTACCCGAGCCGATCTTCACACCGGCCTACAAGGCCCCGCTGGGCGAGCACGACGAGAACATCTCGTTCGAGCGGACCGTCGAGCTCGTCGGCCCCGACATCGCGGTCGCGCTGCGCGACACCTCGCTCGAGATCTACTCCCGCGCCGCCGCACTCGCCGAGGCGAAGGGCCTGATCCTCGCCGACACGAAGTTCGAGTTCGGGCTCGACGCCGACGGCACCCTGACCCTCGCCGACGAGGTGCTCACGAGCGACTCGTCGCGGTACTGGGATGCCGCGGCCTGGCGCACCGGCGCGACCCCGGAGGAGCGCATGGCGAGCTACGACAAGCAGATCGTCCGCGACTGGCTGGCCTCCGTCTGGGACAAGACCGGCACGCCGCCCGAGCTGCCCGACGACATCGCGCAGCGCACGTCCGCGAAGTACCGCGAACTGCTCGAGGTGCTCGCGGGCTGACCGCGCCTCTTCTCTCCGCCACTCCCACCGAACCGCTCATCCTTCCGAGGAGTCCCATGCCCATCTGGTCTCTCCACGGCGACGGCCGCACCGTCGCCCGCGGCGCCGTCGTCAAGCCCGGCGAACGCCTCGCCTGGCCCGGCACGATCGCCATCGGCGCGCAGCACGTCGTCGCGATGTTCGGCGCCACGTTCCTCGTGCCGATCCTCACCGGCTTCCCGGTCTCGACCACGCTGCTCTTCTCGGGCGTCGGAACCCTGCTGTTCCTCCTCATCACCCGCAACCGCCTGCCCAGCTACCTGGGCTCGTCGTTCGCCTTCATCGCGCCGATCACCGCCCTCAACGGCGGCAACGCCCTCGAGACTCCGGAGCAGATCGCGCAGGCGCTGCTCTGTCTCGTCGTCGCGGGGGTGCTGCTCGCCGCGGTCGGCTTCGTCGTGCAGGCCGTCGGCACCGGGTGGATCGAGAAGCTCATGCCACCGGTGGTCGCCGGCGCGATCGTCGCCCTCATCGGCTTCAACCTCGCCCCCGCCGCGTGGAACAACTTCCAGGTGCAGCCCGAGATCGCCACGATCACGCTGTGCGCCGTCATCCTCTTCAGCGTGCTGTTCCGGGGCTTCCTCGGCCGCATCTCGATCTTCCTCGGCGTCATCGTCGGCTACGTCGTGGCCGCCGTCACCGGCCAGGTGGACTTCGCCTCCGTCGAGGCGGCGGACTGGGTCGGCCTGCCGCAGTTCCACCTCGTGGCGATCGCGGATGCCGCGGCGTGGTCGATCGTGCCGATGTTCCTGCCCGTCGTCCTCGTGCTCATCGCCGAGAACGTCGGCCACGTGCGGGGCGTCGCGACGATGACCGACGATCCCACCATCAACCGTCACACCGGTCGCGCCCTCATCGCCGACGGTGTCGCGACGACCCTCGCCGGCGGCTTCGGCGGCTCGGGCACCACGACCTACGGCGAGAACATCGGCGTCATGGCCGCGACGCGCGTTTACTCGACCGCCGCCTATTGGGTCGCGGGCATCGTGGCGATCCTGCTGGCGTTCTCGCCCAAGATCGGCGCCGTGTTCAACACGATCCCGGCGGGTGTTCTCGGCGGCGTGACGACGGCGCTCTACGGCCTCATCGGCGTCATCGGCATCAAGATCTGGGTCGACAACCGCGTCGACTTCTCGCGCCCGGTCAACCAGTACACCGTCGCGGTCTCGTTCGTGATCGCGATCGCCGGCTTCGCCATGGACTTCGGCTCGCTGCAGTTCGGTGCGATCGTCCTCGGCACCGTCGCGGCCCTGGTGATCTACCACGCCGGCAACGCGATCGCGCGACTGCGCAAGACCGGCGCCGACGACGGCGGACCGATCCCCGCGGTCGGTCAGCTCGGCGGCGACCCGCAGTAGCCGGACCCGCCGCGCCGAGCCCACCCCTCGCATCCGAGCCCACCCCTTGTTCCGCTCGCTGAAGGGGTGGGCTCGGGCCGTGCGGGTGGGCTCGGCGCGAGAGGGGAAGGGAAAGGGGAGGCGAGGGGTCAGGCCGAGTCGCGGACGACGAGCTCGGTGTCGAGGATCGTCTCCTCGGGCGGCGTGCCCCCGGCGAGGCGCTCCAGCAGCACCTCGGCCATCCGCTCTCCCTGCTGGAACGACGGCTGACGCATGGTCGTGAGCGCGGGCGCGGTCGTGGAGGCCACGGGCGAGTCGTCGAAGCCGACGACCGCGACATCGTCCGGGACGCGCCGACCGGCCGTCTCGAGCACGGGGATCACACCCCGGGCCATCAGGTCGCTCGCGACGAAGAGCGCGTCGAACTCGCGGCCGCCGGCGAGGATCTCGCGCATCGCCGCGGCACCGGATTCCACGGTGAAATCGCCCACCGCGACGGGCCCCGGTTCGAGGCCGGCGGCGGCGAGAGCGTCGCGGAAGCCGTCGACGCGGTCGACCCCGGCCTGCATCGAGGGCGGACCGGCGATCGATCCGATGCGGGTGAAGCCACGACCGATCAGGTACTCGGTCGCCGTGCGCGCGCCCGCGACGTTGTCGACGTCGACGTAGTAGTCGCCCTCGACGAGGCGGGTCGGCCGCCCGCCGTACACGACGGGGACGACAGCGGCGATGCGATCGATGAAGGTGTCGCTCGTGTGGTGCGAGACGACGATCGCGCCGTCGACCGCACCGCTTCGGACGTACTGCGCCGTCTTGTCGCCCGGGTCGCTGCTGGCGATGATCAGGTTCAGCACGTAGTCCGACCGGCTCACCCGCGCATTGATGCCCGAGACGACCGCGGCGAAGAACGGGTCGCCGAAGAGGCGGCTGATGTCTTCGGGCACGACCAGCGCGATCGCCATCGTCGAGCGACTGGCGAGCGATCGGGCGGCGCGGTTCGGCACGTAGCTGAGCTCGGTGATGGCGCGCTGCACGGCGGCGAGCGCCGTCGGGCTCACCGCGGTCGAGCCGTTCACGACACGCGAGACGGTCGAACGCGAGACGCCGGCGGCCGCCGCCACCTCTTCGATCGTCGCCGCGCTGCGCGGCGCGGCGGCTCGTACGTCGGTGGTCACGTCGGAACTACCTCTGCGGGGGAAGCGGTGTCATCGCACGTTCTGCGATGACCCGACGATACTCCCTCGCGCTGTCCTTGAGCGTGCGCTGCTGGGTGTCGTAATCGACCCGGACGATGCCGAAGCGCTTCTCGTAGCCCCACGCCCACTCGTAGTTGTCGAGGAGCGACCAGTAGAAGTAGCCCCGGACGTCGACCCCCGCTTCGCGGGCGTCGAGCACGGCGCCGAGGTGTCCGAGCAGGAACTGCGTGCGCTCGGTGTCGTGGACGCGCGGCTCGCCGTCCTCGACGACCAGCTCGTCGTCGTAGGCGGCCCCGTTCTCGGTGACGTACAGGGCCGTGCCGACGGGCTGCGCGTACTCGGTCCAGACCCGCTCGAGCAGCGCGGTGAGCCCTGCGGGCTGCACCTCCCAGTGCATCGACGTGCGAGGAAGGCCGCGCTCGTGCCAGTGGATGTCGTGACCCACCGGCCACGGCGAGCCGGTCTCGCGATCGGTCGGCGCATCGCCGGGCGTCGGCGGGTTCGGATCGGGACGGCCGCCGACGAACTCGTTGTGGTAGTAGTTCACGCCCAGGGCGTCGAGAGGCTGGGCGATCGTCGCCACGTCGCCCGGCTGGACCGCCTCGCGCCAGCGCGCCACGGCATCCGGATCGACGCGCTCGAGGTCGTCGACGATGTCGCCGGGATACGCGGCCCGGAAGATCGGGTCGAGGAACCAGCGGTTGAACTGTCCGTCGATGCGCCGCGCCGCGTCGCGATCGGCCGGATCGGACGGATCGGCCGCCTCGGCGCCCGTCAGGTTCAGGGTGATGCCGAGCGACAGCGACGCATCGCGCGCCCGCAGCTCGCGGACGGTCCGACCGTGACCGAGCAGCAGGTGGTGCGCGGCGAGGAGGCCGTCGCCGGTGCTGAACCGCCCCGGCGCGTGGATGCCGGCGGTGTAGCTGAGGAACGACGAGCACCACGGCTCGTTGAGCGTCGTCCAGTGGTGCACGCGATCGCCGAGCGCGTCGTGCAGGTCCAGGGCGTACTCGGTGAACCGGTCGGCCGTCTCGCGCGCCGTCCAGCCGCCCCGCTCCTCGAGGGCCTGCGGAAGGTCCCAGTGATAGAGCGTGAGCCACGGGATGATGCCGGCATCCAACAGCTCGTCGACGAGCCGCTCGTAGAAGTCGACGCCCGTCGGGTTGAGCGCTCCGCCGCCCGGCCGCACGCGCGACCAGGAGGTGGAGAAGCGGTAGGTGTCGAGTCCGAGGTCCTTCATGAGGGCCACGTCGTCGCGATAGCGGTGGTAGTGGTCGCACGCGACGTCGCCCGTGTCGCCGTTGATGACGGCTCCCGGCACGCGGGCGAATGCGTCCCAGATCGAGGCGGTGCGCCCTCCCTCGAAGGCGGCGCCCTCGATCTGATAGGCGGCCGTGGCGGCGCCGAGGAGGAAGCCCTGCGGGAACGGGCGGGATGCGGGTGGCGTCATGACGGCGGACTGCTCCTGGGAGATCGTGCTCATGGAGGCTATACCCCGTTCAGCCCTTGACCGCGCCGGCCATGATGCCGCTGATGAGCTGCTTGCCGGCGGCGATGAACAGCACCAGCAGCGGCAGCGTCGCGAGGACGGCTCCGGCGAGGACGATCGAATAGTCGATGTAGAAGCCGCTCTGGAGCTGACTGAGGGCCGTCTGGAGGGTCGGGTTCTGCGGGCTCAGCACGATGAGGGGCCACAGGTAGTCGGTCCAGGCCGTCATGAACGTGAACAGTCCGAGGATCGCCATCGCGGGGCGCGCCGCGGGCACGCCGACGGTGAGGAAGGTGCGGAACTGGTTGGCGCCGTCGACACGGGCCGCCTCGATGAGTTCGTCCGGGATGACGTCCACCAGGTACTGGCGCATGAAGAACACGCCGAACGCGGTCACGAGCGTCGGCACGATCACGGCGCCGATGGTCCCCGTCCAGCCGAGCTCGCGCATGACCATGAACAGCGGGATGATGCCCAGCTGCGTCGGAATGGCCATCGTGGCGACGACGAACACCATGAGCCCGCTGCGCCCGCGGAAGCGGAGCTTGGCGAAGGCGTAGCCGGCCAGGGTCGAGAACGTCACGACGGAGACCGTGATGATCGTCGAGATCAGCACCGAGTTGGCGAGGGCGGTCCAGAAGGGGATCGCGTCGAGCACACGGGCGGCGTTGGCGAGGAAGTTGCCGCCCGGGATGAGGGGCAGCGTCTCGCCGCGGGTGGCGTTGGTGCCGCTGGCGACGACCACCGACCACCACAGCGGGTAGACGCTGCCGATGATGAAGGCGGCGAGCAGGCCGTAGGTGAGGAAGCCGGGTCGGCTGCCGATGCCTGCCGAGGCGCTTTCGCGCGAACGACGGGGCCGCCGCGGCTTCCCCGGCGCGATGAGCGCCGAGGCGGCGGGTCGGTCGGTGACGGGAGCGGTCATCGTGCACCTCCGGCACGGGATCGGATGCGGCTGCGCTCTCGACGGGGCGGCCGGGCGTCGCCGGTGGCGATCCGTCGCGAGAGCAGGAAGTTGATGAGGCCGATGCCGACGATGAGCAGGAACAGCAGGATGGCGACCGCCGACGCCTCGCCCAGGTTGCGGCGGAAGAAGGCCATCTCCCAGAGGAAGAGGACGGTCGTCTGGAACTGACGTTCGCTGCCGCCGATGCCGCCGGCCGTGGAGACATCGAACAGGCGCGGCTCGGCGAAGACCTGGAGACCGCCGATCGTCGCCGTGATGATGACGAAGATCAGGGTCGGGCGGATCGAGGGGAGCGTGATCGAGAAGAAGCGGCGCGCTGAGCCGGCGCCGTCGATGGCGGCGGACTCGTAGAGGTCGCGCGGTACGGCCTGCATGGCGGCGAGCAGGATGAGGGCGTTGTAGCCGGTCCAGCGGAAGTTCACCATGATGGCGATCGCCAGGTGGCTGAGGAACGGGTCGCGCTTCCACAGCTGATCGGGGATGCCGATGAGGTTCAGCAGGTTGTTGGCGAGCCCGTCCGCTTCGTTGAAGATGCTCGAGAAGATCAGGGCGACGGCCACGGGGGTGACGACGAAGGGGATGAGGACGCTCATCCGCCAGAAGGTCGGTGCGCGCAGTCCCCGGTCGAGCAGGTAGGCGACGAGCAGCGCGACGGCGAGCTGCGGGACGGCCGAGAGGATGAAGATGCTGAGGGTGTTGCCGATCGAGTTCCAGAACATCGGATCGGCGAGGATCTCGGTGAAGTTCGTCGCGCCCACGAAGTCGCCCTGCCCCTTGAGCAGGTCCCAGTCGTGGAGGGCCACGAACACGGTGTAGACGAGGGGGAAGAGCCCGACCAGACCGAACAGCAGGAAGAAGGGCGCGACGTAGGCGTAGGGCGAGCCCTTCTGATCGAGTACCGAGAGGCGATGACGCCACGTGCGTCGCGGGGACCGGGCGGGCTCGGCGGCCCGATCGTCCACGACGGAGCGCGGCGGTGCGGTGAGGGTCATGACCGGTTCCTTTCCGGGTTGCACGGGGCCCCGCCGTGGTGCACACAGGGCCCCGCGCGATCGGGTCAGTCGAGGACGCTGTCCAGCAGACCGAGTGCCTGGGTCCAGGCGCCGGCGGTGTCGGTCTCCTTGTTGTCGAGCGCGGTGAGCGCCGGACCGAAGACGTTCTCCTGGATCACCGAGTCCTGGGGACCCTTGAACTGCGCCTTCACGCCCTCGGCACGGGCCGCGAGGATCGCGCCGGTCGGAGCGCCGTTGAAGAACTCGTTCGGCGTCGCCTCGGCGGCCAGGGTCTCCTGCGCTTCCCGGGTGGAGGGGAAGTTGCCGGCTGCTGCCGACTGCTTCACCTGCTGCTCGGGCTCGGTCAGCCAGCTCGCGAGCTTCGCCGCCTCCTCCTTGTTGCTCGAGGTCTCCGGCACCGAGAGCCACGCGCCGCCCCAGTTGACCGGGCCGCCGGGGAAGACCGGCGCGAAGTCCCAGCCGTTCGTCTCGTCGCCGCCGCCGGCTTCGATCTGACCCTTCGCGACGCCCAGCATCCAGCCGGGGCACACGAGCGTGGCGAACGTGTTGTCGAGGAAGTCCTTGCCGTCGTTCCAGTTCCACGCGGTGGACGCGGCCGACAGCCCGTCCTCGGTGGCGGCGCCGAGCAGCTCGAAGCGCTCCTTCAGTTCGGCGTTGCCCTCGACGTTCAGTTCGCCGTCGGGGGTGTAATAGCCCTCGGGGAGCTGGTTGACCATGGAGTTCCAGACGAATCCGGAGTGGTCGTACCAGGCCTTGCCGGTCGCGGCGTTGTACTGCCGGCCAATGTCGAAGTAGTGCTGCCAGTCGCCTTCGAGCAGGGTCGCCACCTCGTCGCGGTCCGTCGGCAGCCCGGCGGCCTCGAAGGCCTTCGTGCTGTAGCAGATGCCCGACGGGCCGATGTCGGTGCCGTAGCCGAGGACGCGGCCGTCGGGATCGGTCACCTGGTCGTACTTCCAGTCGATCCAGTCGGCCTTGCGGTCCTCGATGCCGTAGTCGCGGAGGTCGACGAAGGTCTCGGCCACGCCCTCTTCCATGATGGCGCCGAGCCAGCCCTCCTCGATGGCGACGACGTCGGACAGACCCGAGCCGGCGCCGATCTTGGTGAACGCGTCGGTGCGGGCATTGCCGCCGGTGTCGATGTTCGTCGCCTCGATGTTGATGTTCGGGTTGAGCTCCTCGTACTCGGCGTAGAGGTCGTCGTACCCGAAGGTGCCGAACGTGGTGACGGTGAGGGTGATCTGCCCTCCGTCGCCGGTCGTGCCGTCGGTGCCGCCGGCGCAGCCGACGAGGACGATGGCCGAGGTGGTCGCGATGCCGGCTACGAGGCCGACCCGTCGCAGTGCGCGTGAGGTCACGTGTCACTCCCTTGTGATGGTGGTGTTGCGGTGCGGAATTGCGGTGCGGATGCGCGGTGCGGGCTCCGTGGGAGCGCTCTCACCGATTGAGATGCGACTGTACGGGAGCGCTCCCACGAACGCAAGAGAGCGCTCCCACTTTCGTGGCGGTCCGGGTCGCGCAACGACGTGAGCGCATCGCATTCCGGCTCGCAACGCCGCGGCATCCGTCCCCGTAGACTTGTCGCGCACCCATCCCGCGACCTCCGGAGCCTGCAATGCCCACCATCGTCGTCGACGTCATGCCCAAGGCCGAGCTGCTGGATCCGCAGGGGAAGGCCGTCTCGGGCGCCCTCACCCGCCTCGGAGTCGCCGGGTTCTCCGACGTCCGCATCGGCAAGCGGTTCGAGCTGACCGTCGAACGCGCCGACGAGGAGACCCTCGCGGCCGCCCAGCGGATCGCCGACGAGATCCTCTCGAACTCGGTGATCGAGGACGTCGTGGGCATCGAGGTCGTGGAGTGACCGCCCGCATCGGGGTCATCACCTTCCCCGGCTCGCTCGACGACCGCGACGCGCAGCGCGCCGTCCGTGTCGCCGGCGGCGAGCCCGTCGCCCTCTGGCACGGCTCGCACGACCTCGACGGCGTCGATGCCCTCGTGCTGCCGGGCGGCTTCAGCTACGGCGATTACCTGCGGGCCGGCGCGATCGCCGCGCTCGCGCCGATCATGTCGGAGGTGAAGGATGCCGCGGCGAAGGGCATGCCGATCCTCGGCATCTGCAACGGGTTCCAGATGCTCGTCGAGGCGCACCTGCTGCCCGGCGGCCTGATCCGCAACGCGCACCAGCAGTTCATCCGCCGCGACCAGCGGCTCGTCGTCGAGAACGCCGACACCGCCTGGACGAACGGCTTCGAGAACGGCCAGGAGATCGTCATCCCGCTGAAGAACGCCGACGGCGGCTTCACGTGCTCGGACGAGACCCTGAAGCAGATCGAGGGCGACGGGCTCGTCGCCTTCCGCTACCGCGGCGTCAACCCGAACGGCTCGCTCGACGACATCGCCGGCCTCACCAACGAGCACGGCAACGTCGTGGGTTTCATGCCCCACCCCGAGCACGCCGTGGAGGCCGGTTTCGGTCCGAACACTCCCGATGCGATGCGATCGGGTGTCGACGGGCTGACCTTCTTCACCTCCGCGATCGCCGCGGTCGTCACCGCCGCGGTCTGACATCCTCGGAGCTCGGACGATCGCACCGAGCTCGGAGGATGTCACCGATCCGGTCCGAGAAGCGCGCGATTCTCCGAGCGCGGTCCGCCGCACGAGCTCACCTCGATAGCGTGGAGGCATGAGCGACTCCCCCCGCATCGTCGTCAGCCTGCCCTCCGACGAGCTCGCCGCGGACGTCGGCGATCTGCCCGAGGGGGTCGAGACCGTCGTCTGGGATCTGCGCTCCCCGGCGCCGCGCGACGCGTTCGACATGGTCGTGCCGCCGTACATGTCGGGGCGCCGCATCCTCGCCGCTCTCGACGGAGTGCGCGTCGGACTGCTGCAGAGCCAGTCGATCGGATACGAGGGCCTCGCCGGCTACGTCCCCGACGGCGCCCGGCTGGCGAACGCCTCGAGCGTGCACGAGACCGCCACGGCGGAGCTCGCCGTGGGACTCGCCATCGCGGCGCAGCGGAACCTCGCCGACTACGTCCGCGACCAGGAGGCGCGCCGCTGGGCGCCCCTGTTCGGCGCGAGCGTCGCCGACAGCACCGTCCTCGTGCTCGGCTACGGCGGCGTCGGCAAGGCGATCGCCGCACGGCTGCGCCCGTTCGAGACCGACATCGTGCCGGTCGCCTCGCGTGCCCGCGACGAGGACGGCGAGCACATCCACGGCATCGACGAGCTCGCCGAGCTGCTGAAGACCACCGACATCCTGATGATCGCCCTCCCCGGCGGTGAGGGCACCCGCGGCCTGATCGGCGCCGAGCAGCTCGCCCTGCTGCCCGACGGAGCGCTCGTCGTCAACGTCGGCCGCGGCAGCATCGTCGACACGGACGCACTCGTGGCCGAGCTGCAGCGCGAGCGCCTGCGCGCCGCTCTCGACGTCGTCGACCCCGAGCCGCTCCCCGAGGACCACCCGCTCTGGCACGCGCCCGGCGCCCTCATCGTGCCGCACGTGGGCGGCGCCTCCGAGGCGATGCGCCCCCGCATCGCGCGGCTGGTGCGCGAGCAGATCGAGCGCCTGGCCGCCGGCGAGGAGCCCCGGAACGTCGTCACCCCCTGAGGGGCCGCCGGGGCGGCGAGCGGCAGGTCAGACGCGGAAGACCGTGTGCACGGGACCGCAGACGTCCTGACCGCCGAGGTCGCTCAGCTCCATGAGCACCGCCGTGCCGACGGTGCGGTGGCCGAGTCCCTCGAGCAGGCGCTGCGCGGCGCGCAGCGTGCCGCCGGTGGCGAGCACATCGTCGACGAGCAGCACACGTGTGCCGCGCGGGAGGTCGTCGGCCATCTCGATCGTCGCCTGGCCGTACTCGAGGTCGTACGACACGGATGCCGCGGGCCGCGGCAGCTTGCCCGCCTTGCGGATCGGGACCATCCCCACTCCGCACGCCGCCGCGACGGCTCCGGCGATGAGGAAGCCGCGCGCCTCCACGCCGGCGACGACGTCGAACTCCCGGGCGAACGGCGCGACGATCGCGTCGACGACTGTCCGCAGTGCTGTCGCATCGGCGAGCAGCGGCGAGATGTCGCGGAAGAGGATGCCCGGCTCGGGAAAATCGGGGATGAGCGCGATGAGGGACTCGGCGTGCGCGAGGGCGTCGGATGTCACCGGACCACACTATGCCGGTTCCCCGGACACCGGTTCCCGACGGCGGCCCGCGACGCACTCCTGTTCGAGACCACTCGGTCCGGATGGACACCGCCGAATGTAAGCGCTTGCACTAAGGTCGAGGGATGGCTTCCTCCCTTGACCTCGCGGACGGCACGGACCTCGTCGACTCCGGAATCGCAGACACCGAGACCGTCGCATCGACGCTCGCGGCGATCGGCGACTCCCGACCCGGCGCCGAGTGGTGGCGCACCGCCGTCATCTATCAGATCTACCCCCGCTCCTTCGCGGACGCGTCGGGCGACGGGGTCGGCGACCTCGCCGGAATCACCTCGCGCCTCGGCGCACTGTCGGACCTCGGCGTCGACGCCGTCTGGCTCAGCCCCTTCTTCCGGTCCCCGCAGAAGGACGCCGGCTACGACGTCGCCGACTACTGCGACGTCGACCCGCTGTTCGGCTCGCTCGCCGACTTCGACGCGATGCTCGCCGAGGCGCACGGGCGCGGCATCCGCGTCATCGTCGACCTCGTCCCGAACCACTCCTCCGACAAGCACGCGTGGTTCCAGCAGGCCCTCGCGGCCGCCCCGGGCGCCCCCGAGCGCGCCCGCTACATCTTCCGCGACGGCCGCGGCGAGACCGGCGAGCTGGCTCCCAACAACTGGGAGTCGGTCTTCGGCGGACCCGCGTGGACCCGCACGACGAACGCCGACGGCACCCCCGGTCAGTGGTACCTGCACCTGTTCGACTCCACCCAGCCCGACTTCGACTGGGACAACCCGGAGGTCGGCGACGAGTTCGAGCGCATCCTCCGCTTCTGGCTCGACCGCGGCGTCGACGGCTTCCGCGTCGACGTGGCGCACGGCCTCATCAAGGCCGCGGGTCTGCCCGACTTCGTTCCGAACGAGGACGCGGGGTCGATGGGCGGCGACAGCGACGACGTTCCGTACTGGGGCCAGGACGGCGTCCACGACGTCTACCGCCGCTGGAACCGCATTCTCGCCGAGTACGAGGGCGACCGCGCCCTCTGCGCCGAGGCGTGGCTGCCCACCGTCGACGAGACCGCCCTCTGGGTGCGCTCCGACGAGATGCACCAGGCGTTCAACTTCCCCTACCTGCAGACCGAGTGGGATGCCGCTCACCTCACCGAGGTGATCTCCGAGTCGCTGCGGGCCTTCCCCGCCGTCGGCGCGCCGGCCACCTGGGTGCTCTCGAACCACGACGTCGTGCGCCACGCGTCGCGCCTCGCCCTCACGGCCGAGAACCCGCAGGGGCATGGTCTCGGGCCGACGTCCCCCGGACAGCCCGACGCCGTCGTGGGACTCGCCCGCGCCCGCGCCGCGACCACGCTCATGCTCGCCCTGCCGGGGTCGGCGTACCTGTACCAGGGCGAGGAGCTCGGCCTCCCCGAGGTCGTGCACCTCCCCGACGCCGCGCGCCAGGACCCGACGTGGTTCCGCACCGCGGGCGAGCGCTACGGCCGCGACGGATGCCGCGTGCCGATCCCGTGGGAGTCGAACGCCCCCGCCTACGGCTTCAGCACCACCGGCGCCTCCTGGCTGCCGCAGCCCGAGGAGTGGGCTCGCCTCTCGCGCGCCGCGCAGATCGGCGACCCGTCCTCGACCTTGACGCTGTACCGCGAGCTGCTCGCCGAGCGCCGCCGCCGCGACCTCGGCGCCGGCTCGCTCACCTGGGTCGACCTCGAGCTGGGTGACGACGTCGTGGCGTTCCGCAACGGCGACCTGCTCGTCGTGGCCAACACCGGCGCCGCCGCGGTCCGCCTCCCCGAGGGCGAGGTCCTCCTCGCGAGCGGTCCGATCGACGGCCGCGAGCTGCCGGTCGACAGCGCGGTCTGGATCGCCGCGGCCTGACCCCGGCCGGGCGGACGGGACGGAGCGGGAGATGGTCGGCATCGACGACGTCGCGCGGCGCGCGGACGTCTCGACGGCGACCGTCTCCCGCACCCTCAGCGGTCGCGGGATCGTCTCGGCGGCCACGCGCGAGCGCGTGCTGCGCGCGGCATCCGATCTCGGCTACGTCGTCTCCTCCGCCGCGTCGAGCCTCGCATCCGGGCGCACCCGGAACATCGGCGTGCTCGTGCCGATCCTCGACCGCTGGTTCTTCTCGCGGGTGCTCACGGGCATCGCCGCCACGCTGCAGCGCTCGGACTACGACGTCGCGCTCTACGCGCTCACCTCGGACGCGGACGAGCGCCGCCGGGTGTTCGAGGCGTCTCTCCGCCGTCAGCGCATCGACGGCGTCGTCGTCGTGTCGATGGCGCTCGGAGCGGGCGAGATCGAGCAGCTGTCCGGTCTCGGTCTGCCCGTCATCGGACTGGGCGGGCGTCTCGCCGGACTCCCCTCCCTCGTCGTCGACGAGATCGCCGTCGCCCGGTGCGCGACGCAGCATCTGCTCGACCTCGGCCACCGCGACATCGCCCACATCGGACTCCGCCCCCAGTTCGAGGGTGATTTCCACATCCCCTCGCAGCGTCGCCGCGGGTTCGAGGCGGCACTCAGCGACGCCGGCCTCGCCCCGCGCGACGACCGCTTCGCCGCGGCGGACTTCACGATGGCCGGCGGTCACGACGCTGCGACGAGGCTGCTGCGGGATGCCGCATCCCGCCCGACGGCGATCTTCGCCGCGTCCGACGAGATGGCGATCGGCGCCCTGCTCGCGGCGCGCGAGCTCGGGCTGAGCGTGCCGGGGGACGTCTCGATCATCGGGGTCGACGGGCACGATCTCGGCGCGTTCTTCGGGCTCACGACGGTCGACCAGTTCCCGAGTAGACAGGGCGAGCGGGTCGCGGCGGCGATGCTCGACGCGCTGCACGCGGACACGGCGGCGGCCGCGCCCGCGCAGCCGCCCGAGCAGCCGGCCGGGCTCGAGTTCGCCCTCGTCGCACGCTCGAGCACGGCCCCTCCCGCCTGACGGCGATACGTTCGTCGGGCCGGCGGTGCGCGTGCGGCCTCGTCGCCACTGGTCGCCCCCATCAGCCCCACCCGTCCGACAGACGTATCAAGCTCGGCCCGGCCGGGCACCGCGCAGGCACCCTCCCGTAGGCTCGATGCATGGCCCTGGACCTCGACGCTCTCTACACCGATCTGCATCGTCACCCGGAGCTGTCGTTCCAGGAGACCCGGACGGCGGCCGTCATCGCCGGCAAGCTCGCCGAGCTCGGTCTGACGGCCGAGGAGGGCGTCGGCCGCACGGGCGTCGTCACGACGGTCGAGAACGGCGACGGACCCGTCGTGTGGCTGCGCGCCGACATGGACGGCCTGCCGGTTCCGGAGCAGACCGGGCTCCCCTACGCGAGCACCGCACGGGGCATCGACCCGGCCGGCAACGACGTGCCGGTCATGCACGCCTGCGGCCACGACATGCACGTCACCGCGCTTCTCGGCGCCCTCGAGCGCCTCATCGCGACCCGCGGAGATTGGTCGGGCACCGTGGTGGCGGTGTTCCAGCCCGCCGAGGAGTACGGCGCCGGCTCGCAGGCGATGATCGCCGACCGCGTGCTGGGCCGCTTCCCGAAGCCCGACATCGTGCTCGGACAGCACGTCACCCCGCTTCCCGCCGGAGTCATCGGGGTCCGCCCCGGCACCCAGATGGCCGCCTCCGACGGCCTCACCGTCGTGATGCACGGCCGCGGCGGGCACGGCTCGCGGCCGCACTCGACGATCGACCCGGTGGTCATGGCCGCGGCGACCGTCATGCGCCTGCAGACCGTCGTCTCGCGCGAGGTCGACCCGCGCGAGGTCGCCGTCGTCACGGTCGGATCGATCCACGCCGGCCTGAAGAACAACATCATCCCCGCCGAGGCGAAGCTCGAGCTCAGCCTCCGCTACCCCGACGACGCTGCCCGCGAGCGCGTGATGTCGAAGGTCGAGCGCATCGTGCGCGCCGAGGCCGCGGCATCCGGAGCCGAGACCGAGCCGACCATCACCGTCGACCACTCGCTGCCCCCGACGATCAACGACCACACCGCGACCGCGCGCGTCACCGCCGCGTTCGAGCGCGCCTTCGGCGATGGCAGCGTCATCGACCCGGGCATGTTCACCGGCAGCGAGGACGTCTCGTGGTTCGCCCGCGAGGCCGGCGTCCCGCTCGTCTTCTGGTTCTGGGGCGGGGTCGACCCGCAGACGTTCGCGGATGCCGTCGCCGGCGGCACCGTCGAGCGCGACATCCCGACGAACCACTCGCCGTTCTTCGCGCCCGTCATGCACCCCACGATCGAGCGCGGCGTCGAGAACCTCGTCGTCGCGGCACGGGAGTTCCTGGCATGACCGAGCGTCGCACCCTCATCATCCTCAGCAGCGTCGCCGGCGCCCTGCTGATCGCCGTCGTCGTCGTGCTCTCGGTCTATCTCGTGCAGTCCACGCGTTCGGCGAGCCCGGCTCCGGAGCCACCGGCCGCCCCTGCGACCACGGCGCCGCCGACGAGCTCCGCCCCCGCGGCTCCGACGCCGACTGCGACGCCGACGCCGGAGGCCGAAGGTCCGCTCATCGACGTGACCGGCACGGGCTTCACGATCGCGAACACCGAGGGCGAGGTCACGTTCACGCACGAATGGGCGGGCGACGCGGCTCCCGCGGTCGCCGCTCTCACCGAGGTCTTCGGCGCCGCACCGTCGGAGGACTTCCAGAACGGCGACGCCGAGAACTACGCGTACAACATCTACGTCTGGGAGGGCTTCCGTCTGTACGACGTCTCGCTCGGCCCGGGCAATCGTCCGCGCACCGAGGTGCCGGCGCCGACCTACGTGTCGTTCGACACCGACATCGACGACCCCGTCACGGTCGAGGACGAGTTCGGCGTGTCGCTCGGGATGCCGATCGCCGAGGCTCGTGCGCTCGGTCCGGTGAGCGAATCGGCGCTTCCCGACGGGGGTGTGCGCCTCGTCTTCGGCGCCGATCGCGGCTCGTTCTACAACGACGGCGCCCGCAACTTCAGCGCGTACGTCGATTCGGATGCCGCCGGCCAGAGCGTCCAGGCGATCACCTACGGCTTCCGCGTCCGCTGACCCGAGAGGACCGCGCCATGGATGCCGTCAGACCTCGCCGAACCCCGTGGTTGCTGTGGATCGTGGCCGGCATCGCGCTGATCGCTGCCGTCGTCGCGGTCTTCGTCCTGACACGAGGCGACGACGGGACTCCCGGCGCCGATCCGCCCTCCTCGACCGCCGCGCCGTCCACGCCTCCACCGACACCGACACCGACACCGACACCGACGAACGCACCACCCGTTGGAGCGTCGGAGGTCGTCATGAGCGGAACCGGCTTCAGCATCGACGCGGCCGACGGCTCGCCGATCTTCGAGTTCGCGTGGCGCGATGCCGCGGAGCCGGCCGTCGAGGCGCTGACCGAGGCGTTCGGCACCGCCCCCGAGCTCTCGGTCCATCCCGGCGACGGGACTCACTTCCCGGATTACACGCAGTACGACTGGCGCGGTTTCACGCTCTACGACATGGTCGTCACCGCCGACGGCAAAGCCCGCTCCGAGTATGCGACACCGACGTGGGCGAGCATCCGGACCAACGAGATCGCGGGGATCCCGATCGTCGCGGAGTTCGGTCTCGCGATCGGGTCGACCGTCGACGCGGTCCGCGGTATGGGTCCCGACGAGGAATCGGACCTGACCGAGCGTGGTGACGGCTACATCTTCGCCTTCGACATCGATCGCACGGTGATGTTCTCGGAAGGCAGCCCCGTCGACCAGCTGGTCTACAGCGTGTTCGCGGACACCGACGAGCCGGGCGCCGAGGTCGTCGAGATCCGATACCGCCCGTATTCGCTGTTGTGATCGGTTACCCGGCTCCGGCCTCGGGGTGACGGTCTGACAACGCTCGGATGACGACCCGCGTGGCGGGATTGCGCAGCGAGCTCCGGCAGGCGTAGTGTCGCCCGCCGTGACCATTGAGAGTCGCGACCCGGGCGAAGAGACCACGCCGATCGCGAAACGCATCCTGATCGGCGATCCGCTGGATTCCGACGAGCTCGACGACCAGCTCCTGCCCAAGCGGCGCGCGCTGCCGATCTTCGCCTCCGACGCCCTGTCGTCGGTGGCGTACGCGCCGCAGGAACTGCTGATGATCCTCGCGATCGGCGGTACCGCGATGCTCGCCTTCAGCCCGTGGGTGGCCGCGACCGTCGTCGCGCTGCTCATCGTCGTGGTGCTGAGCTACCGGCAGCTCATCAAGGCCTACCCGTCGGGCGGCGGCGACTACGAGGTCGCCCGCACCAACCTGGGCGAGAAGGCCGGGGTCGTCGTCGCGGCGGCCTTGCTCGTCGACTACATCCTGACCGTCGCGGTGTCGGTCGCATCCGGAGTCGACAACATCATCTCGGCCCTGCCGTTCCTCGATCCGTGGCGCGTCGAGCTCGCCGTCGGGTTCGTGGTGCTGATCATCCTGGTGAACCTCCGCGGCGTGCGCGAGGCCTCGTCGGCGTTCGCCATCCCGACCTACATCTTCATCGGCTCCGTCGCCCTGATGATCGTGACCGGTCTCGTCCGCGTCGCCCTCGGCGACGCCCCCGTCGCCTCCAGCGCCCAATACGCGATGGAGGCCGAGAACCTCTCGCAGGTCGCGCTCATCCTGCTCGTGCTCCGCGCGTTCTCGAGCGGCTGCTCGGCGCTCACCGGCGTCGAGGCCGTCTCCAACGGCGTGCCCGCCTTCCGGGCGCCGAAGGTGGCGAACGCGCAGAAGACGCTCGTGCTCATGGGCACGATCGCCATCCTGCTCTTCTCGGGGCTCACCGCCCTCGGCCTCATCGCCGGCGTCCACTACGCCGAGAACCCCTGCGCCCTCGTCGGATTCGACTGCGCGACGCAGCCGCAGCCGAGCCTCATGGCCCAGATCGCGGCGGCCACGTTCGGCATGGGCTCGATCCCGTTCTTCGTCATCCAGGCGGCCACCGCGTGCGTGCTGCTGCTCGCGGCGAACACCGCGTTCAACGGCTTCCCGCTCCTGGGCGCCGTCCTCGCCCGCGACGGCTACGCCCCGAAGTCGCTCAACACCCGCGGCGACCGCCTCGTGTTCTCCAACGGCATGATCATCCTCGGGCTCGCCGCGATCGCGGTGCTCGTCGTGTTCCGCGCGCAGCTGACGACCCTCATCCAGCTCTACATCATCGGCGTGTTCGTGTCGTTCTCGCTCGGACAGGTCGGCATGGTGAAGCACTGGCGGCGCGAGCTGCGACTGCTGCACCCGAAGGATGCCGCGGGCCGCCGCGAGGCCCGCGTCGGTCTGCTGATCAACGGCGTCGGCGCGGCGTTCACCGTCGCCGTGCTCGTCATCGTGACGGTCACGAAGTTCACCCACGGCGCCTGGCTCGTGTTCATCGCCATCCCGATCCTCGCCTTCCTGATGGTCGGCGTGAACCGCTACTACCGCGACGTCGAGCACGAGATCGAGATGAACGACGGCGTGCACTTCGGGGCGACCGGCGACGTCGCGCTCGTGCTCGTCAACCGTCTGCAGAAGCCGGTGGCGAAGGCCATCGACTACGCCCTCGCGGCCAAGCACGACAAGACGATCGCGGTGCACGTCGCGATCTCGAAGGAGTCGGCGCAGGAGATCCAGGCGGACTGGGAACGGCACGGCATCCCCGTGCCGCTCGTCATCATCGAATCGCCCTACCGCCAGTACGCCTCGCCGCTGGCGGCGTTCATCCGCACGTACCGCGAGAAGCACGGCTCATCGGTGGTCACCGTGTACCTGCCGCAGTACATCGTCGGGCACTGGTGGGAGACCTTCCTCCACAACCGGCGCGCGCGCCGCATCGCGCAGCAGCTGATGATGGTCCACGGCGTGCAGATCACCCTCGTCCCCTGGCTTCTCGACTCGTCCGAGATCGTCTACGGCCGCCGGTCGCGACCGCTCCCCGGCGACGACCGCGCCGGCCGGGCCGCCACGACGTACGGGCTCGTCGCGCACACCGAGCCGCCCGAGGACCGTTGAGCCCGGCGTAGCCTAGACGGGTGAGTTCTTCCGCCGCGCCCGCCTCCGCTCCGAGCCTCGTCAGCCCGCTCGACGCCGTGACGCTGCGGGCGGACTTCCCGATCCTGTCGGAGCAGGTGAACGGCCACCGCCTGGTATACCTGGACTCCGCCGCGACCAGCCAGAAGCCCTCCGCGGTCCTCGATGCCGAGCGCGAATTCCTCACGCACGCGAACGCGGCCGTGCACCGCGGCGCGCACACCCTCGCCGCCGAGGCCACCGATCTGTTCGAAGACGCCCGCGCCGCCGTCGCCGACTTCGTCGGTGCGCGGCCCGAGCAGCTCGTGTGGACGAGCGGCGCGACCGCCGGCCTCAACCTCGTCGCGTACGCGATCGGCAACGCCACCCTGGGCCGCGGCGCCCCGGCCTCCGCCCGCTTCGCGCTCGCGCCCGGCGACGAGATCGTCACGACGGCGATCGAGCACCACGCCAATCTGATCCCCTGGCAGGAGCTCGCTGCTCGCACCGGCGCCGTGCTCCGTCACATCCCGGCTCGTCCGGACGGAACGCTCGATCTGGATGCCGCGGCATCCCTCATCGGCGAACGCACCCGGGTCGTCGCCTTCACCCACGTCTCGAACGTGCTCGGCATCGTGAACCCGGTCGCCGAGATCGTCGCCCTCGCGCGGGCGGTCGGCGCGACGACGGTGCTCGACGCCTGCCAGTCGGCACCGCACCTGCCGCTCGACCTGCCGGCTCTGGGCGTCGATCTCGCCGTCTTCAGCGGCCACAAGATGCTCGGGCCCTACGCGATCGGCGGACTGTACGGGCGTGCCGAGGTCCTCGACGCCCTGCCGCCCTTCCTCACCGGCGGATCGATGATCACGACCGTCACCCTCGACGGCGCCGAGTATCTGCCGCCGCCGCAGAAGTTCGAGGCCGGCACCCAGCCGGTCGGTCCCGCGATCGGGCTCGCCGCCGCGGTGCGCTACCTCGACGGCGTCGGCCTCGCGAACATCCATGCGCACGAGTCCGCGCTGGCGGAGCGGATGGGGGCGGGGCTCCGCGAGATCCCCGGCATCCGTCTGCTCGGGGATGCCGCCGGCGCCGATCGCGTCGGCCTGTGGTCCTTCGACGTCGACGGCGTGCACGCGCACGACGCCGGGCAGGTGCTCGACGCGCAGGGCATCGCCGTCCGCGTCGGCCACCACTGCGCGGCGCCGCTTCACGGGCAGTTCGGGATGACGGCATCCGTCCGCGCGTCCACGGCGCTCTACAACACCGAGGAGGACGTCGACCTCTTCCTCGACGCCGTGCGCGGCATCCGCGGCTACTTCGGCGTCACCGGCTCCGGGGAGGGCGCGGCGTGAACGGTCTCGATTCGCTGTATCAGGAGCTCATCCTCGATCACTCGAAGCACCCGGTCGGCAACCCGCTGCACGACGCCGGCGGCGCGGCGCACGCCGATTCGCACCAGAAGAACCCGGTCTGCGGCGACGAGGTCACGCTGCGCGTCGCCGTCGACGGCGACCGGATCGTCGAGGTCTCGTGGGAGGGCACCGGCTGCTCGATCTCGCAGGCATCGGCATCGATGCTCGCCTCGCTCGTGGCCGAGGAGGTCGAGGGCGACGGGATCACGCGCGCGGACGCGAAGGCCCTCATCGAGGGCTTCCGCGAGGCGCTTCGTTCGCGCGGGACGATCCCGCTCGACGAGGAGACGTTCGGCGACGCCGCGGCACTCTCGGGCGTCTCGAAGTTCTCGGCCCGCGTGAAGTGCGCCATGCTCGCCTGGGTGGCCCTCGAAGACGGTCTCGCCCGCGCCTGACCCCAACGGCGTCGCGCCCCGCCCGGTCTCGCCGCCGGCCCGAATTCAGGAACAACCGCACCCAGCTCGGCCCCGGGCCGCCCCACAGCCCCGGTTCTCCTGAGAACGGACCGCGGGCATCGGCTCGCCCGCGCCTGACCCGAACGGCGTCGCGCGCCGCCCGAGTCCCGTTGCCGGCCCGAACTCAGGAAAGGCTGCTCCCGTTCGGCCCTGGGCCGCACCACAACACGGCTTTCCCCTGAGAACGGACCGCAGCACCCCGCCCGCGCCCCGCCCGCGCCTGACCCGCCTCAGCCGGCGAGCACCTCGGACTCGAGTCGCGCGTACGAGGCCTCCATGCCGTCGGCCATGCCGGTCGCCAGGATCATGTCGCGCGTCTCCTTGTCGGGGTACTCGATGAGGAGAGTCAGGAGCGTCACGCCGTCCTCTTCGTAGAGCTGCAGGTCGTTCGTGGTCGACGGTCCCTCCGAGCCCGCCATCCGCTCCGTCGACACCTCGCGGCGCGGCGCGTCGATCAGCAGCACCTCGCCCTCGAAACCGAACGCGGTCTCGGGCGCCCCGTCCTGTTCCCAGCCGTTGCGGTAGGACTGCCCGACCTCGGTCGCCGGCTCGACGACCGTCATCGACCAGCCGTCGGGTCCCAGCATCCACTTCTTCAGAAGCTCCGGCTCGTGGTGCGCACGCCAGACGAGGTCGCGCGGCCCGGCGATGAGACGCGTGATCCGCACGTGCGTGTCGTCGAGCAGCTCCACGTCGGTGCCCCGGCCCTGCGACCAGGCGCGCAGGTCCTGCAGCACGAGGTCGAGCTGGTTCATCGCAAGGCGCGATCCCTCGATCGCTCCCATCGCGACGACCTGCTCGAGGGCCTCGGCCGAGGTGAAGTGCGTGACGTTCGACAGTCGCGATCCGTCCCCCATCTCGTCGAACCGGAAGGTCATCCGCATGGCGGGGAACTCGGCCATCGGCTCGCCGTGCTCGTCCGCGAAGGCGTCGAGCACCTCGAATCCGGAGCCCTCGTCGATCGCCAGGAACTCCCAGCGGCCCCGCGACTTCTCGCCCTGCGGGCTCGTCATCTCGTACTGCGCGTGGCCCCCGACGGTGAAGTCGAACGACGTGAAGGTCGCGGGCCAGCCGGGAGGACCCCAGAAGCGCTCCAGCTGAGCGGGCTGCGTGAACGCGCGCCAGAGCCGGTCGACCGGCGCGGCGACGTCGGCCGTGAGCGTCATCGTGAGGTTCTCGGCATCGGTGGTGATGTCGGTGACGGGCATCGGATTCTCCTTCGAAACGGATACAGCGAGGTGGTCAGTGGTGGGATTCGGTCTCGGGTTCGGCGAGCAGCGCGTCGAGGCGATCGACGCGCGCACGCCAGAGGTCTTCGAAGCGGGCCAGCAGCGCGCGGGCGCGGGCGATCATGGCCGGGTCCGCGCGCACGAGGCGTTCGCGGCCTTCGGCGCGCTTGATGATGAGACCCGCCTGCTCGAGCACGCCGACGTGCTTCTGCACGGCCGCGAACGACATGTCGTAGTCGGCGGCGAGGGTCGACACCGACTGTTCGGTCGCCATCGTGCGGCGCAGGATGTCGCGGCGCGTCGCAGCCGCGAGGGCGTGGAAGACACGGTCGATCTCCTCATCGGTGAGCTCGCTCGGCTCGGACGTTCGTTGTACAACCATTTGGTTGCACGTTAGAGCCTCGACGCGGCGGCGTCAATCCCCGGGCTGCACCGAGCTCGGGGATCGGCGCCCAACTCGGAGCGAAACCGCCGATGTCTCCGAGATTCGCGTGGTTCTCCGAGCCCGCGCGGCGCGCTCGGCGGGCAGGGCGAGGGCCCGGGTCACAGGGAGGCGCAGGCGACGCACATCGTCGCGTGCGGGCGCACCTCGAGGCGCTCCGCGGGGATCGGCGAACCGCAGCGCGCACAGATGCCATAGCCGCCGTCGGCGACCCGCGCGAGCGAGGCCTCGACCTCGGCGAGCTCGGCGCGGGCGCCGCGCCGCAGCGCCTCCACGCGCTGCCACTCCCCCGAGAGCGTCGACCCCTCCGGGTCGTGCTCGTCGTCGGCCGTCGCGTCGGCACGGTCGTGCCGCAGGCTGTCGTCGTCGGCATCCAGCCGCACCAGCAGCGCGCGCAGCTCGCCCTCGCGCTGCCGCAGGCTCGCCACCGGATCCATCCAGCGACCCTACGTCAAGCCGGTGACATCGGACCCGCATCCGTCGCAGGCTGGAGGCCGGAAGGGAGTACGACATGACCGAACACCACGGAAACGACGCCGAGCACGCGAACGAGGGCGCCGAGCACGCACCCGACGAGAACCCTTCGACGGAGGAGCTCGAGGAGCCCAGCGTCGCGAAGGAGCCGGGCGAGGAGCCCAAGGCCCCCGAGCAGAAGGACGAGGAGCCGAGCCACCAGGCCGTCGGCATCGGCGTCATCGACGACGGGACCTCGCCAGGCGCTCCCTGACGGGCTCGCCGCCCGGCCGGTGACGGGTGGCCGGTGCCGAAGGGCGGCGGCCGGCGGCCGATACATCTGTCGGATCGGTGGGGCGGGTGTCGCCTCAACTCGTGTTCGAGCCGTCACCAGCCCCGGCGACCCGACAGGCGTATCCCCACCCCGCGTCAGGACCGCGCGAGGACACCGTGTGAGGACCGCGTGAGGAGCGGCCCCGGGTGCGTATGGATTCCGTGAGGACGGCGGATGCGGCATCCGCTCGGGTGTTCCATCGGATCTCGTGCTCGATGCAATCTTCCTGGCCGCGCTCCTCGCGCTGTTCGCCCTCGTCGGCCTCATCGCCCAGGGGGTCGAGAAGCTGTGACGGTCTTCTCGCTCCTCGCGGCGTGCCTCGCGATCGCCGCCGTCGTCTACCTCGTCGTCGCCCTCGTGCGACCCGAGCGGTTCTGACGTGGATGCCGCGCAGATCGAGTTCGCGACGCTCCAGATCGCGACCCTCGCCCTCATCCTCGTCCTGCTCTACCGCCCGGTGGGCGACTACATCGCCCGCGTGTACACGTCGGGCCACGATCTCGTCGTCGAACGGGGCGTCTACCGCCTGATCGGCGTCGATCCGCGCGCCGATCAGACCTGGCAGGCCTATGCCCGCGGCGTGCTGCTCTTCTCGCTCGTCGGCGTCGTGATCGTCTATGCGCTGCAGCGGATCCAGCCGCTGCTGCCCTACAGCCTCGACCTGCCGGCGCCCAGCGAGCACCTGTCGTTCAACACCGCGATCTCGTTCGTGACCAACACGAACTGGCAGTCGTACTCCCCCGACACGACGCTCGGCTACACCGCGCAGTTCGCGGGTCTGGCCGTGCAGAACTTCGTCTCGGCCGCGGTCGGCATGGCCGTCGCCATCGCCCTCGTCCGCGGCTTCGCCCACCGCCGCTCGGGCACGATCGGCAACTTCTGGGTCGACCTCGTGCGCGGGCTCGGCCGCATCCTGCTGCCGATGGCGATCATCGCGGCGATCGCACTGCTGGCGGGCGGCGTGATCCAGAACGTCGGCGGGTTCACCGACGTTCAGACCATCGCCGGCGGTGCGCAGTCGATCCCCGGCGGACCCGTCGCGAGTCAGGAGGCCATCAAGCTCCTCGGCACCAACGGCGGCGGCTTCTTCAACGCGAACTCGGCGCACCCGTTCGAGAACCCGACGCCGTGGACGAATCTCTTCGAGATCCTCCTCATGCTCGTCATCCCCTTCGCGATGCCGCGCGCCTTCGGGCGCCTGGTCGGCGACGACCGGCAGGGCTACGCCATCGTCGCCGTCATGGCCGGGCTGTTCGTCACCTCACTGGCCCTCGGCACGTGGGCGGAGGTCGCGGGCGGCGGGGCGGCGACTCAGCTCGCGGGCGCCGCGATGGAGGGCAAGGAGGCGCGGTTCGGCATCGGCGCGTCGACACTCTTCACCGCCTCCTCGACGCTCACCTCGACGGGCGCCGTCAATTCCATGCTCGACAGCTATACGCCGCTCGGCGGGATGCTGCCGATGCTCAACATGATGCTCGGCGAGATCGCCCCGGGCGGTGTCGGGTCGGGCCTGTACGGGATGCTGGTGCTCGCCGTCATCGCGGTCTTCGTCGGCGGCCTGCTCATCGGGCGGACGCCCGAGTACCTCGGCAAGAAGATCGGACCGCGCGAGATCAAAATCGCGAGCCTGTACATCCTGGTGACGCCGACGCTCGTGCTCGCAGGCACCGCGCTGAGCTTCGCCGTCCCCGCGGTGCGGGCGGACGTCGAAGACACGTCGATCTGGAACCCCGGCGTGCACGGCCTGAGCGAGGTGCTCTACGCCTTCACGTCCGCCGCGAACAACAACGGCTCGGCCTTCGCCGGCATCACCGCGAACACGCCCTGGCTCAACACCGCGCTGGGCGTCGCGATGCTGCTCGGCCGGTTCGTCCCGCTCGTGCTGGTCCTCGCCCTCGCGGGCTCCCTCGCCGCCCAGGACCGCGTGCCCTCGAGCATCGGCACGCTGCCGACCCATCGGCCGCAGTTCGCGGGTCTGCTCGCCGGCGTCGTCGTGATCATCACCGCGCTCACCTACTTCCCGGTGCTCACCCTGGGCCCCCTCGCCGAAGGACTCTCCTGACATGTCCCGATCAATCGCAGACGTTCCGACTCGCTCCGCTCGCTCGAGGTCCGGCGGCGATACCGGAGCGATCGAGACGAGACGCAGCGCGTTCAGCCTCGGGCAGGTCGCCGCCGCCGTACCCGGAGCGCTCCGCAAGCTCAACCCCGCAGCGCAGTGGCGCAACCCCGTGATGTTCATCGTGTGGGTGGGCGCCGCGCTCACGACCGCCATCGCGATCGCCGAGCCCTTCCTCGGCGGCCCGGAGCCCTCGGGCGGGACGACCGTCCCCGTCGGATTCACCGCGGGCATCGCGGTGTGGCTCTGGTCGACCGTGTTCTTCGCGAACGTCGCCGAGTCGGTGGCCGAGGGGCGCGGCAAGGCGCAGGCGCAGGCGCTGCGCACGACCCGCACCACGACGATCGCGCGGCGCGTCATCTCTTACGACGAGCGCGGGGATGCCGCGGCTCGATCGGTCGCGACGGAGGACGTCGCCTCGGCCGACCTCGCTCTCGGGGACGTCGTGATCGTCGAGACCGGCGAGCTGATCCCGGGCGACGGCGACGTGGTGAACGGCATCGCCACCGTCGACGAATCGGCCATCACGGGCGAGTCCGCACCGGTCGTGCGCGAATCCGGCGGCGACCGCAGCGCCGTGACCGGCGGAACGCGCGTGCTCTCGGACCGCATCGTGGTGAGGATCACGTCGAAGCCGGGCGAGACGTTCGTCGACCGGATGATCGCCCTCGTCGAGGGCGCCGCGCGCCAGCGCACACCGAACGAGATCGCCCTCAACATCCTGCTCGCAAGCCTGTCGATCGTGTTCGTCGTCGTCGTGCTCGCGCTGAACCCGATCGCCTCGTACAGCGCCTCACCCGTCAGCATCCCGGTGCTCGTCGCCCTGCTCGTCTGCCTCATTCCGACGACGATCGGCGCGCTGCTGTCGGCGATCGGCATCGCGGGCATGGACCGGCTCGTGCAACGGAACGTCCTGGCGATGTCGGGACGCGCGGTCGAGGCCGCGGGAGACGTGACGACGCTCCTCCTCGACAAGACCGGCACGATCACCTACGGCAACCGGCACGCGGCGGACTTCGTGCCGATGGCCGGAGTCGAGCGCGAGGCGCTGGCGCGCGCGGCATCCCTGTCGTCGCTCTCCGACCCGACACCCGAGGGCACCTCCGTCGTCGAGCTGGCCGCCGCCCTGCAGGGCATCGTCGCCGACCTTCCGCGCGACGCGGTGGCCGTGCCGTTCACCGCGCAGACGCGCATGAGCGGCGTCGACCTGCCGGACGGCACGCGGGTGCGCAAGGGCGCGGCGGGGTCGGTGCTCGCGTGGCTCGACGTCGACGCGGCGGCGCCCGTCTCGGCCGAGACGCGCGCAGAACTCCGTCGAGAAGCCGATGCCATCGCGCAGGCGGGTGGCACTCCGCTCGCCGTCGCGATCATGGGCCCGCAGAGTGACGGAGTTCTGCTCGGCGTCATCCATCTCAAGGACGTCGTGAAGGACGGACTGCGCGAACGCTTCGACGAACTGCGGTCGATGGGCATCCGTACGGTGATGATCACGGGCGACAACCCGCTCACCGCCGCTGCGATCGCGAAGGAGGCGGGCGTCGACGACTTCCTCGCCGAGGCGACCCCCGAGGACAAGCTCGCCCTCATCCGGAAGGAACAGGGGGGCGGCCGCCTCGTCGCGATGACCGGCGACGGCACGAACGACGCTCCGGCGCTCGCCCAGGCCGATGTCGGGGTCGCGATGAACACGGGCACGTCAGCGGCGAAGGAGGCCGGCAACATGGTCGACCTCGACTCCGACCCGACGAAGCTGATCGACATCGTCCGCATCGGAAAGCAGCTGCTCATCACGCGCGGCGCACTCACCACGTTCTCCCTCGCCAACGACATCGCCAAGTACTTCGCGATCATCCCCGCGATGTTCATGGGGGTGTTCCCGGGACTGGCGACACTCAACGTGATGCAGCTGTCGTCGCCGGCATCCGCGGTCACGAGTGCGATCGTCTTCAACGCGCTCGTCATCGTCGTGCTCATCCCGCTCGCCCTCCGCGGGGTCCGCTACCGGGCGGCGAGCGCGGCGTCGATCCTCAGTCGCAACCTCGTCGTCTACGGACTCGGCGGCGTCGTCGCCCCGTTCGTCGGCATCAAGCTGATCGACCTCGTCGTCAGCCTTCTTCCGGGCTTCTGAGCCCCGTCTGGAGTCCTCTCATGTCACTCTCCCGCAGCACGCTGCGCACCACCGGCGTGGCCGTCCGGGCCATGGCCGTGGCCACCCTCGTCCTCGGCATCGGCTACACCGCGCTCGTCTCGATGGTCGGACTCGTCCTGCCCGCGCCGGCGACCGGGTCGCTGCTGCGCGACGCCGACGGCCAGGTCGTGGGCTCGTCGCTCATCGGCCAGGCGTTCACGGATGCCGCCGGCCGCCCGCTCGCGCAGTACTTCCAGTCCCGCCCCTCGGCCGCCGGCGACGGCTACGACGCGGGCGCGTCGAGCGGCTCGAACCTCGGTCCGAACAGCGACGACCTCGTCGCCGCGATCGAGGAGCGCCGGGCCGCCGTCGCGGATCGGGAAGGCGTCGACGTCGCCGAGGTGCCGGCCGACGCCGTCACCGCCTCCGGGTCGGGACTCGACCCGCACATCTCACCCGCGTACGCCGAGCTGCAGGTCGCACGGGTCGCGGCCGAGCGCGGACTGGCTCCGGCCGAGGTGCGCGACCTCGTCGCCGCGCATACGGCCGGTCGCGACCTCGGGTTCCTGGGCGAGCCGCGGGTGAACGTCGTCGAGCTGAACGCCGCGCTGGACGCCGTGCAGGACGCCGCGCTGGACGGCCTCGCGCGGTGATCACCCCCGGCATGGCACCGGGCGCCGCCGGTCGCCGCGGGCCGCGGCCGGACGCGGATGCAAGGGATTCGTGGCGCCGATCCCTTGCATCGCGGCACGCGCCCGGTCCCGCGCCGGGACGGGGGCCGGGGCCGGGGCCGGCGCCGGCGCCGGGGCGGAATAGGGTGATGCCGTGAAGCGGGGACGTCTGCGGGTGCTGCTCGGGGCGGCGCCCGGGGTCGGCAAGACCTACGAGATGCTCGAGGAGGGCCGTCGGCTGCGGGATGCCGGTGTCGACGTCGTCGTCGCCGTGGTCGAGACCCACGGACGTGCGGCGACCGCCGCCCAGATCGCCGACCTGCCCGTGGTGCCGCGTCGGCGCATCGCGCACCGCGGCGTCTCGCTCGACGAGATGGACCTCGCGGCCGTCATCGACCGCGGGCCGCGCCTCGCCCTCGTCGACGAGCTCGCGCACACCAACGCGCCCGGCTCGCCGCACGCCAAGCGCTGGCAGGACGTCGAGGCGCTGCGGGATGCCGGGATCGATGTCATCACGACGGTGAACGTCCAGCACATCGAGTCGCTCGGCGGCGTCGTCGAGCAGATCACCGGCATCGCGCAGCGCGAGACCGTGCCCGACGCCGTCGTGCGCTCGGCGAAGGACGTCGAGGTGGTCGATCTCGCGCCCGCGTCGCTGCGCGACCGCCTGGCGGCGGGCCTCGTCTATCCCGCCGAGCGGATCGACGCCGCGCTGTCGAACTACTTCCGGCTCGGCAACCTCACCGCGCTGCGCGAGCTGGCGCTGCTGTGGCTGGCCGACGAGGTCGACAACGCGCTCAAGACCTACCGCGCCGAGCACGGCATCGAGGGCATCTGGCAGGCACGCGAGCGCGTCGTCGTCGCCCTCACCGGAGGCCCCGAGGGGGAGACCCTGCTGCGGCGCGGCGCGCGGATCGCGGCCCGGGCGGCCGGGGGCGAGCTGCTCGCCGTACACGTCTCGGGCCAGGACGGTCTGCGCTCGGGGAGTCCCGCCGCGCTGGCCGAGCAGCAGGCGCTCGTCGGTGCGCTCGGCGGCACCTACCACCAGGTCGTCGGCGACGACGTCCCGCGCGCCCTCGTCGAGTTCGCCCGGTCGGTGGATGCGACGCAGCTCGTCGTCGGGGTGAGCCGGCGCGCCCGGCTGGCTGCGGCGCTCAGCGGACCCGGCATCGGTGCCACCGTCATCCGCGAGTCCGGCGACATCGACGTCCACATGGTGACCCACGCCGCCGCGGGCGGGCGCTTCGCGCTGCCGCGGATCGCCGGGGGCGCGCTGAGCGCCCAGCGTCGTGTGCTCGGGTTCGCTCTCGCCCTCGGGCTCGGCCCGCTGCTGACCTGGCTCCTCGTGGCGCTCCGCAGCCCGGAGTCGATCACGAGCGACGTGCTCGCCTACCAGCTGCTCGTCGTCGTGGTCGCCCTCGTCGGCGGACTGTGGCCCGCCGTCTTCGCGGCCGTCATGTCGGGTGTGACGCTCGATTTCTTCTTCGTCGCCCCGCTCTACACCGTCGAGGTCTCCGATCCGCTGCACGCCTGGGCGCTGGCGCTCTACGTCGTGATCGCGCTCCTGGTCAGCGTGATCGTCGACCGGGCGGCGCGCGGGTCTCGGGCGGCGCGGCGGGCCGCCGCGGAGTCCGACCTGCTCGCGGCCGTCGCCGGAAGCGTGCTCCGCGGCGACGGAGCCGTGCCGGCACTCGTCGCGCGGGCCCGCGAGGCATTCGGCCTGTCGGGGGCGCGCCTGGTCGCCGGTGACGGCACCGTGCTCGCGTCCGACGGCGAGCCCGTGCGCGACGGCCGGCATCGCGCCGTGGCCGTGGGCGAGCGCGCGGTTCTCGAGCTGCACGGCGTCGACCCGGAGCGCGCCGAGGTGTCGGGCTCCGAGCGACGGCTGCTCGACGTCGTCGTCACCCAGCTCGCGGGCGCTCTCGAGCAGGCCGACCTGCAGCGATCGGCCCGAGAGGCGGCCGTGCTCGCCGAGACCGACCGCGTGCGCAGCGCTCTCCTGTCGGCCGTGAGCCACGACGTGCGGCGACCGCTCGCGGCGGCGATGGCGGCGATCGGCGGGCTGCGAGCGGCCGGGCCGGCACTCAGCGATTCCGATCGGGACGAGCTGCTCGACACGGCGAACGACAGCCTCACGACGCTGACCGCGCTCGTGACCGACCTGCTCGACGTCAGCCGCATCGAGGCGGGCGCGCTGGCCGTGGCCGTGCAGCCCGTCGATGCGTCGGGGGTCATCCTCTCCGCCATGGAGGAGCTGCACCTCGGTCCCGGCGCGGTCGATCTCGCGCTCGAGGGCGATCCGATCGAGGTGGCGGCGGATGCCGTCCTGCTGCAGCGCGTGCTCGTGAACCTGCTCGCGAACGCGCACCGCCATGCGCCGACCGGCGCCTCCGTGCGGGTGACGACGAGCACGCTCGGCGCGCGGGCTCAGATCCGCGTGATCGACCGGGGCCCCGGCATCCCGCCCGAACGCCATGACGACGTCTTCGCCCCGTTCCAGCGCCTGGGCGATGCCGACAACACGACGGGGCTCGGCCTGGGGCTCGCCCTCTCGCGCGGATTCGCCGAGGGGATGCGGGGCTCGCTGACGCCCGAGCGGACGCCCGGCGGTGGGCTGACGATGGTCGTCGAGCTGGCGCTCGCGGACCCCGAACGCGCGCGGCACGAGAGGATCGACGGATGAAGGTGCTCCTCGCCGACGACGACCCGCAGCTCGTGCGCGCGCTGCGCATCACGCTCGCGGCCCACGGCTACGACGTCGTGGCGGCCTCCGACGGAGCCGCAGCGATCTCGGCGGCCGCATCCGAGCATCCCGACGTCATCGTGCTCGATCTGGGGATGCCGCGACTCGACGGCGTCGCGGTGATCGAGGCCGTGCGGGGGTGGAGCACCGTGCCGATCATCGTCGTGTCGGGCCGCACCGGATCCCCCGACAAGGTGTCGGCCCTCGACGCCGGGGCCGACGACTACGTGACCAAGCCGTTCCAGATCGACGAGCTGCTGGCGCGGCTGCGGGCGCTCGCCCGGCGCGCCGTGGGCGCGGCATCCGTTCCCGTGGTGCGCTTCGGCGACGTCGAGGTCGACCGGACGGCGAAGAGCGTCTCGCGCGGCGGCGAGCGCGTGCATCTGACCCCGACCGAGTGGCGCATGCTCGACGTGCTCGCCCGCAGCGCGGGCGCGCTGGTCACCCGGCAGGACCTGCTCAAGGAGCTGTGGGGAACCGAGCAGGTCAACGACACCGGCTATCTGCGGCTCTACGTCTCGCAGCTGCGCAAGAAGCTCGAACCCGATCCCGCGAACCCGACGCACCTTCTCACCGAGGCCGGCATGGGCTACCGCCTGCTCGCCGACTGACCCGCCCCCTTCTCTCCCGCCCGTCGAGTCGCCACGAAACGCGGATTCGGCCGGCCCGTTACTCGCGTTTCTTGGCGACTCGACGCGGCGAGGGCGGGGCGAGGCGGCGGGGATACTGGGGGGATGGAGTCGTGGGAGCTGCGGGAGTGGTTCGGGGAGTACCTCGAAGCCTGCAACCGGCACGACCTCGATGCGATCCGCGCGTTCGTCGCCCCGGCCGTGCGCCGCGCGCACCTGCCGGGCGGCGCCGACGCGTGGATCGACGACCTCGACGACCGCTTCCGCGCGTTTCCCGACTGGCAGACGCGCCGCATCCAGCTCGTGATCGAGGACGACCGGATCGCCGCGCACCTGCGCACGAGCGGAACCCACCTCGGCGCGTTCCGCGGCATCGCCCCCACCCGCCGGCACACGAACGTCGCCGACTTCGGGTTCTACCGCGTTGCCGCCGGACGCATCGTCGAGTTCGCGGGCACGGTCGGCGACGTCGAACTGCTCGCCCAGCTGTCCGGCTGACCCCCGGGCCCGACGACCGCCCGACCGCCCGACCACCGAGGAGACCCCATGACCGACATCCCCTGGTCGACCGGCCGCTGGACGCACGACCCGGAGAGCGTCGACGAGGCCGGCGACAGCCTGATCGTCACCGCACGCGAGGGCAGCGACGCCTGGCGGACGACCTCGTACGGCTTCGTGCACGACACCGAGCACGCGCTCCTCGCCCCGCTCGCACCGGACTCGGCTGTCGAGGTCTCGTTCCGCCTCGACTTCGCCGCGCAGTTCGATCAGGCCGGGGTGTTCCTGCGGGTCGACGACGAGACCTGGATCAAGGCGGGCGTCGAGCACAGCGACGGGGTGGACGGCCTCGGCGCCGTCGTCACCCGCGGCGTCTCGGACTGGTCGCTGGCGCCCGTCGAGGGCTGGAGCGGACGCATCGTCACGGTGCGGGCGAGCCGGTCGGGCGATGCGGTGACCGTGCGGGCCCGCGTCGAGGGCACCCCCGGCGCCGACGACGACTGGCGCCTCGTGCGGGTCGCGCCCCTCGCACCCGACGCAGAGGTCGCAGCCGGCCCCTTCTGCTGCGCCCCCACCCGCAGCGGGCTGCGGGTCGAGTTCACCGCGTGGCGGGTGACCCCGGCCGACGCGTCGCTGCATCCCGGCGACTGACCAGCATCCGATCGATCGCGGCTCCCGCCCACACGGCGCCCAGTCCGCCGACGATGACGATCCCCTGCATCACCAGCGCATAGCCCCCCGAGGTGACGTTCGCCTCGACGAGCCGCGGTCCGACGATCGCGGGCACGACGGCCACGGCCGCGAGCAGCCAGGTGAGCGGATGCCGCCCCCGCGCGATCAACCACCCGCCCACCGAGGCGAGCAGCGCGATGAACCCCTGGTTCAGCACGAACGACCACAGTCCCGCCGGCTCGATGAGGTGGCCCGCGCCGCGCAGGAGGCCGAACGTCGCCCAGAGGAAGAAGGTGACGCACACGAGGGTCAGCGCGCCGACCCGCCGCGCGCCCGACGTCGGGAGGAGCAGCACCGCCGCGCTCATGACGCCGACGATGACGACGAACTGCACGGCATCCACGATCGGGACGTCGTTGCGGATCGAGCCGCTGTACGACTCGGCCTGCAGGATCGCCGAGAAGTCCGTCACCGTCGCGAGGTAGGTCGCGAACAGCTCGAGGGCGATCGCCGCGCCGTAGCGCGCGCCGCGACCGAACCGCAGATCCGTTGCCATGGCGCGAGGCTAGTGCATCCCCCGCATCCCTCATCGGGCGTAAAGTCTCGCCCAGACCCTACGGCGGAGGACGGACGATGGCGGGCGAGCGGCACGACGACAGCGACCAGTCGTGGATCGGACGCAAGTCCTCGCGCCGCGACTTCCTCCGCCGCGCCGGCCTCGGCGCCGCGGGCATCGCGATCGGCGGCTCGGCCGGTGCTGCACTCACCGCCGCCGTGACGTCGCACCCGCCCGAGTTCGCCCCACTGGCCGCCCGTCACGTCGCCGGATTCGACCACGTCGTCGTGCTCATGTTCGAGAACCGCAGCTTCGACAACCTGCTCGGCCACCTGTACACGGCGGCCGAGAAGTCCGCCGACGAGTTCGACGGCGTGCCCCAGGGCGACTACGCCAATCCGGCCCCCGACGGCACACCGATCGCCGCCCACGTGTACGCCGGCCCGACCGACCACGTCATGCAGCAGCCGCAGCCCGACCCGGGCGAGACCTACCCGCACGTCAACACGCAGCTGTTCGGCACGGTCGATCCCGCCGGCAACGCCGACATCGAGCGCAACGGCCTGCAGCCGCCCTACAACGCACCCGCGGCGGGCGCAGCCGCGCAGAACGACGGCTTCGTGCGGGATTACGTCATCAACTACCGCCTGGCGAAGAAGCGCGAGCCCACCGCCGACGAGTACACGACCGCCATGGGCGGGTTCTCGCCCGAGATGCTGCCCGTCGTCTCGACCCTGGCCCGCCAGTTCGCCGTCTACGACCGGTGGTTCGCCGGCGTCCCGTCGCAGACCTTCTGCAACCGCAGCTTCTTCCACGCGTCCACCTCGCACGGCTTCGTCGTCAATCACACCGGCGACGATTACGACAAGTGGATCGACGCCCCGCCCGCGCCGACGATCTTCAACCGTCTCGAAGACGCCGGCCGCACCTGGCGCGTCTATTACGACGCGACGCAGCTCGTCTCACTCACCGGGATGCTGCACGCCCCCGTCCTCGAGCGGTACTGGAAGACGAACTTCCGGGTCATGGAGCAGTTCTACGAGGATGCCGCGACCGGCAACCTGCCCGATTACGCGTTCATCGAGCCCCGGATGGTGTTCAACCACAACGACATGCATCCGCCGTGGGGAGCCACGCGCGACGGTGAGCTCGAACTTCCCGACGGCAGCCGCATCACCCTCGCCAACAGCGCGGACTCGGACGTCCGCGCCGGCGACAAGCTCGCCCAGGACGTCTACGACGCCGTGCGGACGAGCTCGGCGGCATCCGGATCGAACGCCATGAACACCGCGCTCGTCATCACCTTCGACGAGCACGGCGGTACGTTCGACCACGTCGCCCCGCCTGCGGCGGCGGCGCCCGAGCCGGCGGGACCGGGCGAGATGGGATTCACCTTCGACCGGCTCGGCCTGCGCGTGCCGGCGATCGTCGTGAGCGCCTACACCGCGGCCGGCACGGTCATCCACGACGAGATGCACCACGGCTCGGTCATCAACACCCTGTGCCGCCTGCACGGGCTGCGTCCGCTGAACGTGCGCGACGACACCGCGAACCCGCTCTTCAACGCCGTGAACCTGACGACGCCGCGCCAGCCCTACACGTGGCCCCAGCCGCAGTCGCTCTACACTCCGCCCAACCCCGAGAAGGGCGGCGGCAAGGCGGCGGACGAGAAGCATCACAAGCGTCCGCTCACGCCTCCCGCCCGGGGCCTCCTCGGCCTGCTCGCCGCCCGCTTCGACCCGGGCAGCAAACTGCCCACGACCTACGGCGAGGCCTACGACGCGCTCGTCGAGCACGGCACCGGCCTGTTCGGCGCCTACGACCGCACCCCCACCCCGACCCCCACCCCCTGACCCCCACCCCCTGAGCCGTCGAGTCGCCACGAACTGCGGATGCCGGGGGCTCCGGACGCGCGCTTCGTGGCGACTCGACGGCGTCGGCGCGCGGCGGCGGGCAACTAGACTGGGCGGGTCCGGCATCCCGAGTCTTGGAGCCCAGCGCGTGAGCACCCCTGTCGCAGATACCGTCGAGAACGCCGCCGCCACCCCGGAGCGCGAGCAGCCCTACGGAGCCCTGGGCCTCAAGCCCGACGAGTACGCCAAGATCCGCGAGATCCTCGGCCGCCGCCCCACCTCGGGCGAGCTGGCGATGTACTCGGTCATGTGGAGCGAGCACTGCTCGTACAAGTCGAGCAAGAACTACCTGCGCCGCTTCGGCCAGAAGGTCTCCGACGAGATGAAGACCCGCCTCATGGTCGGCATGGGTCAGAACGCCGGCGTCGTCGACGTCGGCGAGGGCTGGGCGGTGACCTTCAAGGTCGAGTCGCACAACCACCCGAGCTACATCGAGCCGTTCCAGGGCGCCGCGACCGGCGTCGGCGGCATCGTCCGCGACATCATCTCGATGGGCGCGCGCCCCGTCGCCGTCATGGACCAGCTGCGCTTCGGCGCCATCGACCACCCCGACACCGCCCGCGTCGTGCACGGCGTCGTCAGCGGCATCTCGTTCTACGGCAACTGCCTGGGCCTGCCGAACATCGGCGGCGAGACGGTCTTCGACTCGGTCTACCAGGGCAACCCGCTCGTCAACGCCCTCGCGGTCGGCGTCATGCGCCACGAGGACATCAAGCTCGCCAACGCCACCGGCGCGGGCAACAAGGTCGTGCTGTTCGGCGCACGCACGGGCGGCGACGGCATCGGCGGCGCGTCGATCCTCGCCTCCGACACCTTCGCCGACGGCGGACCCACCAAGCGCCCCGCGGTGCAGGTCGGCGACCCGTTCGCCGAGAAGGTGCTCATCGAGTGCTGCCTCGAGCTGTACGCGGGCGAACTCGTCGAGGCGATCCAGGACCTCGGCGCCGCCGGTATCTCCTGCGCCACGAGCGAGCTCGCCGCCAACGGCGGGTCGGGCATGCGCGTCGACCTCGAGAACGTGCTGCTGCGCGACCCCTCGCTCACGCCCGAGGAGATCCTCATGAGCGAGAGCCAGGAGCGCATGATGGCGATCGTCGCGCCCGAGAAGCTCGACGCCTTCCTCGCGGTCGTCGGCAAGTGGGACGTCGAGACGAGCGTCCTCGGCGAGGTGACCGGCGACGGGCGCCTGCAGATCTTCTGGCACGGCGAGCAGATCGTCGACGTCGACCCCTCGACCGTCGCGGTCGACGGCCCGGTGTACGACCGTCCGGTGGCCTACCCGACGTGGATCGACGCGCTGCAGGCCGACTCGGCGGCATCCCTCCCCCGGGCGACCGAGGGTGACGCGCTGCGCGACGAGTTCCTCCAGCTCGTCGCGAGCCCGAACCTCGCCGACACCAGCTGGATCACCAACCAGTACGACTACTACGTCCTCGGCAACACCGCCCTGAGCTTCCCCGACGACGCCGGCATGATCCGCGTCGACGAGGAGTCGGGCCTCGGCTTCGCGATCGCGACCGACTGCAACGGCCGCTACTGCCAGCTCGACCCGTACGCGGGCGCGCAGCTGGCCCTCGCCGAGGCGTACCGCAACGTCGCCGTCACCGGCGCGAACCCGACCGCGGTCACCGACTGCCTCAACTTCGGCAGCCCCGAGAACCCCGAGGTCATGTGGCAGTTCGGCCAGGCCGTCGACGGTCTCTCCGACGCGTGCCTCGAGCTCGGCGTGCCGGTCACCGGCGGCAACGTGTCGTTCTACAACCAGACCGGCGACCAGCCGATCTTCCCGACCCCCGTCGTGGGCGTGCTCGGGATCGTCGACGACGTCGCCCGCCGCATCCCGTCGGGCTGGCAGGATGCCGGCGAGAACATCTACCTGCTCGGCACGACCGCCGAGGAGCTCGACGGCTCCGCCTGGGCCGACACCGTGCACGGTCACCTCGGCGGGCTGCCCCCGAAGGTCGACCTCGCGGCGGAGAAGCGCCTCGCCGGCCTCATCCAGGCGGCCTCGCACGAGGGACTCATCTCGAGCGCGCACGACCTCTCCTCGGGCGGCCTCGGCCAGGCCCTCGCCGAGGCGACGACCCGCTTCGGCGTCGGCGCACGCGTGTGGCTCAGCGAGATCGTCGAGCGCGACGGCGTGGATGCCGCGACCGCCCTCTTCAGCGAATCGACCGGGCGCGTGATCGTCTCGGTGCCCCGCGAGGAGGACGTGAAGTTCCGCGGGCTGTGCGAGGGACGCGATTACCCGGTGCTGCGCATCGGCGTCACCGATGCCGCCGACGGTGTGACCTCCACGCTCGATGTGCAGGGGCTCTTCACGGTTCCCGTCGCCGAGATCCGCGCCGCCTCGCGCGCGACGCTGCCCGCCGCCTTCGGCGAGATCGTCGACGAGGTCCCCACCTCATGAGCGGCCGCGACCTGACGCCCTCGGGCGAAGACGACGAGTACGCCGGCTTCGCTCGCGGGCGCTCTCGTCGCATGCGGGTCGTCGCGTGGGCGGCGATCGTGTCGCTGATTCTCGTGGGCGGCGGGTCGACGGTGATCGCCCTGCTCTTCCCCTGACCCGGGCCGGCTCGGCAGGCCGCCCGATACAACTGCAGGGTCGTCGGGGCTGATGTCGTGCGCGCGCGGGTCGAAAGCCACACAAGCCCCGCCGCTCCGACGAACGTATCGCCGCCGGCGCTACGGCCAGCGCTGTGGGCGGCGGGTCGACGGTGATCGCCCTGCTCTTCCCCTGACCTCGGCAGCGCTGCACACGTAGGCTGGTCAGGTGGATCCGATCCTCGCGCTCGTGGCCGAGTGGTGGTGGATCGCGCCGGCGGGAGCCGGAGCGGGCACCCTCGGCTGGATCGGGCTGCGTCGGCGCGGCCCGAACCAGCGGCGCCTCGAACTCGACGCAGCGCGGCTGGATGTCCGCACCGCCGCCGAGGAGGTGACCCGCAGCCGGGCGCAGGTCAAGGTCGCTCGCGCCGAGCTGCTGCGCGCGCAGGCCGAGAAGTCGGCATCCCGCGCGCCCGCCGGCGCCGTCGCCGAGGCCCGCCGCCGGGTGCAGCAGGCCGAGCGCCACGCCCGCGCCGCCGTCGCCGACCTGCGTGCGCGGCGGGCCGGCGTGAACGCCGCCCGAGCGACGATGCCGGGCTCGCGGGCGGCCGTCGAGCGGCTTCCGCTCGCTCGGCTCATGGCCGAGCACGACGCGCTGACGGCGCGGTGGATGGAGTACGAGACCGATCCGCTGAAGGCGATCGGTTTCCCCGCCATGACGGATGCGCGCTGGCCACCGATGGACCTGTTCCTGCGCGAGCACCAGCAGGCGTCCTGGCTGCGCCCGCCGAGCCGCGACGCTCGGATCTCGGCCGCCGACTACAGCGCCTATCGCGACGCCGTGCGGCGGGCGACGCACGCGTTCGACGCCGCCGAGCGGAGCGCACGTTCCGAGGCACGCGGCGGGGTGCCCGGCGGCGCCCGGCCCGAGGCGATCGAGGCGGACCGCGCCGATTGGGGCGAGGTCGCCCAGGACCTGCTCGACAACGCCCAGCGGGCGATCGCACGGTCGACGGAGCTGTGGAACCGGATGCGGCGCGACCGCGACGACCGAGGCGGCGAGACCCCCCGGAAGTGACGCCCGCGTCCGGGGCTACCATGGCGGTGTGGCTGAGTTCTGGACGGGTCTGTGGCAGTTCGCCGGCAGCTACTGGTGGCTGATCTTCTTCATCGGACCGGCCATCGGCGGTGGCGCCAAGGCGCTCGAGCGTTCGTCGAAGCGCCGCCACCAGCGCCGCCTCGAGATCATCCGGGCCAAGGCCGAGGCGAAGGGCCTCCTCCGCGCCGAGTCGCCGACGGCGGTCGACGGCGCGCGCTCCGCGTCCGGCGCGGCGGCCGACGACACCGGTGAGGACCTCGGCACCCGCGCGCGCATGCAGCGCCTGCTCGAGGCGCACGACGGCCTGACCCATCGCTGGCTGGAGTACGAGCTCGACGTCGCGAAGCTCATCGCCTACCCCGCCATGAGCGACGGCCGGCAGCCGCTCACCGCCGCGTTCCTGCGCGCCAAGAAGGTCGCTGACGGGCTGCGCCCGGCATCCGAACGCGAACGGATCACGCCCGCGGACCTCGCGGCCTACCGCGACGCGCTCACCGACGCCGAGGTCGCCTTCGACGTCGCCGAGCGCGAGGCGCGCCGCCTGAGCGACCGCGGCTTCTCGGAGCCCGAGCGGCGACGCCTCGACACCGCCAAGCGCCTCCTCAACGTGGCGATCGACGAGGCGGCGACGCCCGCCGAGCGGCGCACCGCCTACGAGCGCGTGCGGGCCGAGCTCGACGGCCTCATCGCGGTCTCGGACGAGGCGATGGAGCGCCTGGCTGAGCGGTCGGCCCTGCAGCTGCCACCCGCCGCGCCGAACTGAAACGGCCGGCGAGAATCGCATCCTGCAGCGAGACTCGGTGCGTGACACCGATTCTCGCGACGGATGCCGATTCTCACCGGCCGCGCGCGGGTGAGGTCAGTCGGTGATCAGACCGTCGACCTGGGTGCCGTACTCCTCGAGCCATGCGGTGATGGCCTCGGACTCCTTGCCCTCGCCGTACTCGTTCACGACCATGTCCTCGAGCGCGGCGTACTGCTCGTCGTCCAGCATGATCCTGCCGATCAGCTCGGCCGCCTCGGGGTACTCCTCCTCGAAGCCGGCGGTCGCGAGGAAGTGCAGCGCCTCGGCGTCGCCCATCGCGCCGCGCGGGTCCTCGAGGTCCTTGAGGCCGTACTGCTCGTTGGCCCAGAACGGACGCCACGACGTCACGACGATGTCGCGCTCGGCGGCGATCGCGGTGTCGAGCTCGGTGAGCATCGCCGCGGTCGACGAGGTGATGAGCTCGTACGTGCCGTCGAGCTCGTACTCGGGGATCATCGAGTCCTGCGTCTGGGCCGTCAGACCGGCGCCCGGCTCGATGCCGTAGATCTGGCCACCGAAGCGGTCGGCGTTGGCGGCGAGGTCCTCGATCGAGGTGATGTCGACGTACTCGGGCACGGCGATGGTCAGCTTCGCGTTGTCGTAGTACGCGCCGAGGTCCTCGATCTGGTCGCCGTACTCATCCATGTACGTCTTGTGGGTGAGCTCGGGCCAAGCCGACGGGTAGATGTCGACGTCGCCCTGAGCGAGTCCGGCGTAGAGCGGGCCGGCCTCGGTGAGCTCCTGCATCTCGACCGTGTAGCCGATCTTCTCGAGCTGGTCCTCGAGCAGGTAGGCCGTGCTCAGGCCGTCGGTCCACGAGGGCAGGAAGCCGAGGGTGATCGTGCCGAGGCTGTCGCCGTTCTCACCCGAGCCGCCTTCGGCCTGGTTTCCGCTCGCGCAGCCGGCGAGGGTGAGGGATGCCGCGGCGCCGAGCGCCACGATTGCGGTGAGGTGTCGCTTGTTCACAGTGTGCCTTCCGTATGGATTCGTTTCGTTCCGTATGGGTGGTGGTGCAAGGGGGGATGGTGATGCCCCCGGGGGGATGGGTCTGGAAGTGCCTCAGGCGACCTGGGCGAGGCCGCGCTGGCTCGCCGCCGCACCGGCACGACGCCGGCCGATCTCGCCGAGCAGCGAGCCCTGCTGGCCGCGCATGTCGCCGAGGGCCGAGGTCAGCCGGTCGAGGTAGATCGCGAGGATCACGACGCTGATGCCCGCCTCGACACCCGTGCCGATGTTGACCGTCGACATCGCCTGGACGATCTCCTTGCCGAGGCCCGGTGCACCGGCGATACCGGCGATGACCGCCATCGACAGCGCGAGCATGATGACCTGGTTGACGCCCGTCATGATCGTGGGCATCGCGAGCGGCAGCTGCACGCCCCGCAGGATCTGCCCGGGCGTCGCGCCGAACGCGTGCCCGGCCTCGACGGTCTCGGAATCGACGCTGCGGATGCCGAGCTCGGTCAGGCGGACGCCGGGAGGCAGCGCGAAGATCACCGTGGCGACCAGGCCCGGCACGAAGCCGATGCTGAAGAAGACGATCGCGGGGATCAGGTAGACGAAGCCGGGCATCGCCTGCATGAGGTCGAGCACCGGCTTGATCACGGCGCTGAAGCGATTGCTGCGGGCGGCCAGAATGCCGAGCGGGATGGCGATGGCGACCGCGATGACGGTGGCGATGAGCACGAGCGAGAGCGTCTGCATGGCCGTGACCCACTGACCGACGCCGAGGATGACGGCGAACGACAGCGCCGTGCCGATCGCGAACTTCCACGAGCGCACGACCCAGCCGAGCAGCGCGGCGACCACGATCACGACCACGATCGGGGCGCTCAGCAGCAGGTCGGCGAGCGAGCCGACGAGCCAGCCCACCGCCGTGGAGATGGCGCTGAGCAGCCACGAGAGGTTGTCGCGGATCCAGGCGACCGCGTCGACTGCCCATTCACCGAGGGGGATGCGGAATCCATCCATCAGCGCACCTCCCCGTTCTGGAGGGCCGCGCCGTCGACGGCGGTCGCCTCCGCGAGCACCTCGTCGATCGCCGCCTGCGGCATCGGCTGCAGCGGGATCGTGATCTCCTCGGTCGCGCCCGGTCCGGGACCGAGCGCGGCGAGCAGCGTGATGCGGGGGATGACGCCCACGAGTCGGCCGTCGTCGTCGGTGACGGCCAGCGGCAGGGGCGACTCGACGGCGGGCACGAAGAGGTTCATGAGCACCTCGTCCTGGCTGACGGTCTGCGGCGCGGGCTTGGTGATCGACGCGAGCGACGACTCGCCGCGGCGGACGAGCTTCACGGCATCCCGATCGGTCACGACGCCCAGCAGCTTGCGGTCGCGGCCGACGACGTAGGTGGCCGACATGAAGGCGTCGCGCATCTGCTTGAGCGCGACGCGGGGGCCGGCCGACTCCGCCACGACGGGACGCGGGCGCTCCATGACGTTCGCGGCGGTGAGCACGCGGGCACGGTCGACGTCCTGCACGAACTGCTCGACGTAGTCGTTCGCCGGGTCGGTGAGGATGTCCTCGGGAGTGCCGATCTGCACGATGCGGCCGTCGCGCATGACGGCGATGCGATCACCGAGGAACATCGCCTCGTTGAGGTCGTGCGTGATGAAGATGATCGTCTTCTGGAGCTTCTGCTGGAGCTCGAGCAGCTGCTCCTGCATCTCGCGTCGGATCAGCGGATCGAGGGCGCTGAACGCCTCGTCCATGAGCAGGATGTCGCTGTCGGCGGCGAGCGCGCGAGCGATGCCCACACGCTGCTGCATCCCGCCGGAGAGCGCCGACGGCAGCTTGTCGCCCCAGCCCTCGAGACCCACGAGCGAGAGGATCTCCTCGGCCTTGGCGAGCCGTTCGGTCTTGGCGACGCCCCGCAGCTCGAGCGGGTAGGCGACGTTCGCGGCGACCGAGCGGTGCGGCAGCAGCGCGAAGTGCTGGAAGACCATGGCGATCCGTTCGCGACGGATGCTGCGCAGTCGCGCGGGGGTCACGTCGGTGATCGAGTCGCCCGTCACGGTGATCGAGCCGGCGCTCGCGTCGTGCAGGCCGTTGAGCATGCGGATGAGCGTCGATTTGCCCGAGCCGGAGAGGCCCATGATGACGAAGATCTCGCCGGGCTGGACGGTGAAGGACGCGTCGATGACGGCGGCGGTCCCGGCGTCGGAGATCTCGTCGCGGCGGGCTCCGGCACGGAGCTTCTCGACGACGGACTTCGGATTCTTCCCGAAGACCTTGTACAGATTCTTCGCTTCGAGAGCGGGAGTGGTCACAGGACACCTCGGCAGCCCGGTGCGGTGGCTGCATAGGTCGCGCCCGGGTGGCAGCCCCCCGGCGAGCGCCTCTCGACGCCGCCTCGGCGCGCGGATGTCGGATCCACGGGCACGGGCCGCCGACCGTACGCTCGCCGGTCTGGCGTCCCCCCAGGGTTGCCACCGACGACCGCGGACTGGTCGGGTATGGCCCTCCGTGGGCCTCATCCAACGTTTCACGTTACGGTCGAGGCCGCAAATCGGATCGTCGATTTGCCACCCGACCTGCCCTTCGTTATCACGCGCGGCGCATGCGCGCGCGTCAGAGATGTGGCGGGCGCAGCGCCGTCGACGTCATTCTTGACGCCGGGCGGCCTCTGTGGTTAGTTACTTAAGTGAGTAAGCACAGAACCCGGGAGACGGTGTGATCGACGACGGCCGAGCACTCTTCATCCAGATCGCCGAAAGCGTCGAGGACTCGATCGTGGACGGCAGTCTGGCGGAGGACAGCCGCGCCCCGTCGACGAACGAACTCGCCGCGTTCTACCGCATCAATCCCGCCACCGCCGCGAAAGGGATCGCCATGCTCGTCGACAAGGGAGTGCTCGTGAAGCGCCGCGGGATCGGCATGTTCGTCGCCCCGGGAGCTCGCGACCAGCTGCGCGGCGAACGCCGGGCGGCCTTCGCCGACCGCTACATCGAACCGCTCATCGCCGAGGCGCGCACGCTCGGCCTGAGCCCCGACGACCTCGCCCGCCTCGTCCGAGAACGGGCCACCCGCATCCGCACCGAAGGGAACGACCGATGACCGCCATCGAGGTGACAGACCTCACCAAGCGCTACCGAGACACGCTCGCCCTCGATCACGTGAGCCTGAGTCTCGCCGAGAACACCATCTACGGACTGCTCGGCCGCAACGGCGCGGGCAAGACCACCCTCATGTCGATTCTCACCGCGCAGAACTTCGCCACCTCGGGCGAGGTCCGGGTCTTCGGCGAGGACCCCTACGAGAACGCCGGCGTGCTCGGTCGGATCTGCTTCGTCCGTGAGAGCCAGCGCTACCCCGACGACGCCACGCCCCGCCACGCATTCGCCATCGCTCGGCTGTTCTTCCCGAACTGGGACCAGCCGCTCGCCGATCGCCTCATCGCCGAGTTCCAGCTTCCGATGAAGAAGACCATCAAGAAGCTCTCCCGCGGCCAGCTGTCGGCGGTCGGTGTCATCATCGGCATCGCCTCACGGGCCGACATCACCTTCTTCGACGAGCCCTACCTCGGACTCGACGCCACCGCCCGGCAGATCTTCTACGACCGACTCGTCGAGGACTACGCCGAGCACCCGCGCACGATCGTGCTGTCGAGCCACCTCATCGACGAGGTCGCCAACCTCATCGAACGCGTCATCCTCATCGACGGCGGCTCGATCCTGCTCGACGAGGAGACGGATGCCGTCCGCGACCGCGCCGCCACGATCGTCGGAGACGCGGCCGCCGTCGACGCTTTCGTCGCGGACCGCGAAGTCCTCCACCGGGACAGCCTCGGTCGGGTCACGAGCGTCACGGTGCTCGGCGCGCTCACCGAGGCCGATCACGCCGTCCTCCGCGACGCCGGTCTCGACGTCACGCCCGTGTCGCTGCAGCAGCTGGTCGTCCGTCTCACGCAGCAGGCCGCCAGCCGGCGCGCCGCAGCATCCCCCGCCTCCGAAGGAGCACTCCGATGAACCGCACGCTCAACGTCGCGAGGATGCAGCTGGTCAACCGCCAGACGTTCGTCTGGGTCCCGCTCCTCATCCTCGTCGGCGCGTACCTCATCACCCTCGCGCTGTTCGTGGTCCTGCGCGCGACCGTCGTCGACGGCGACGGGCCCATGATCGCCGGCAGCGCTCAGGCGCCGCTGTGGTACTTCGCGGTGATCGGCGCGCAGGCCCTGACGCTGACCTTCCCGTTCTCACAGGCGATGAGCGTGACGCGCCGCGAGTTCTACCTCGGCACCCTGCTCGTCGCGGCCGGGGCATCGGCGGTCATGGCCGTCCTCTTCGTGATCGGCGGACTTCTCGAGTCGGCGACGAACGGCTGGGGGATGAACGGCTACGTCTTCCGCATCGACTGGCTGTGGGTGGACGGTCCGCTGCTGGCGGGGATCCTCTACTTCGGACTCGCGATGCTGTTCTTCGTGATCGGCTTCGTCGGCGCGACGATCTACAAGCGCGCCGGCACACTCGTCCTCACGATCGTCGTTCTGGCCCTCGGCGCGCTCCTCATCGCGGCGGTGTGGGTCATCGGGACACTCGACGCGTGGGAGGCGGTGTTCCGCGCGATCGCCGACGGAGGACCGGTCGGCCTCGCCGTGGCCGTGCTCGTCAGCGTCGTCGTGCTCGCCGGGGTCTCGTTCCCGGTGCTGCGGCGCGCGACGCCCTGACGGTTCGGCCCGGGCGGCTCAGTCCTCGAGGCGGGCGAGGCGCATCGTCGCCGTCGCACTGTGAGCGGCCATGCCCTCCGAGTCGGAGATCACCTGCACCGCGTGGGCGAGGTCGGGCGTCGCCGACCGGGTGATCCGCTGATAGGTGAGCGGCTTGAGGAAGCGCGAGACCGACAGACCGGCGCTGTGCTTGGCTCCGCCGGCCGTCGGGAGCACGTGGTTCGTTCCGGCCATCCCCTTGTCGGAGTAGGCGACCGTGCTCCACGCCCCGAGGAAGATCGACCCGTAGTTGCGCAGACGGTCGTGGTACCACGCGTCGTCCGCGGTGATGATCTCGAGGTGCTCGGGAGCAAGGTCGTCCATCAGGGCCGCGGCGGTCTCGCGATCGTCTGCGACAGTCACGGTTCCGTAGTCGCGCCACGCCGGGCCGGCGATCGGCTCGGTCGACAGCCCGGCGAGCTGACGCTCGACGGCCGCGACCACGGCAGCGCCGTGCTCGGCCGACGTCGTCACGAGGGCGGCGGGCGAGTTCGGTCCGTGCTCGGCCTGGCCGAGCAGATCGGCCGCGACGATCTCGGGGTCGGCGGTCTCGTCCGAGATTACGGCCACCTCGGAGGGCCCCGCGAGCAGGTCGATGGCGACGGTGCCGAAGAGCTGCCGCTTGGCCTCGGCGACGTAGGCGTTCCCGGCGCCGACGAGCATGTCCACGGGCAGGTCGCCCAGGAGACCGAAGGCCATCGCGGCGAGGGCCTGGACACCACCGAGCACGAAGACGCGGTCCACGCCGGAAAGATGCGCGGCGTACACCACGGCGTCGTTGGCGCCGCCGCCCGGCTGCGGGGGCGTGCAGGCGATGACGGTCGGAACCCCCGCGGCCTTCGCGACCCCGACGGTCATGAAAGCGCTCGCGGTGAGCGGGAAGCGACCCGCCGGCAGGTAGGCGCCGACGCGCGACACCGGGATGTAGCGCGCCCCGGTGACGAGGCCGGGCACGAGCTCGGTCTCGACGTCCTTCAGGTGGGCGCGCTGCTCGGCGGCGAAGGCCTGCGTGCGCTGCGAGCCGAGCTCGATCGCCGCCCGCAGGTCGGCCGGCAGCCGCTCTCCGCTCGTGGCGATCTGCTGCGGGGTCAGCTCGATGTCGCCCCCGGTGTAGCGGTCGAGCGAACGAGCGTAATCGAGCACCGCGTCGATGCCGCGCGCCTGGATGTCCGAGAGCATCGCCGACACCGTCTCGATGACGGCCGGGTCGCGCTGAGCGGCGGGCGCATCGACGAGCGGGGTCTTGAGGTGTCGGAAGGAACCGTCGAGGCGCTCGAGAAGCGCGGGCGTGAATCGCATAGGGGAACGCTAGGCGCGCTGCCAACACCCCCACAAGACCGATACCTCCGATGGTTGCCACAGGTTTTACCATTGGATCGTGACCCTCGCCCAATTGACGGCGTTCCTCGCGGCACTCGAGCACGGCTCGTTCACGGCCGCGGCGCGCGAGCTCCGAACGACCCAGGCTTCGGTGTCCGAGCTCGTGGCGCGCCTCGAACGCGAGCTCGGCGCCCGCCTGTTCAGCCGGGGAAGCCGGCGCCTGACGCCGACGGACGCGGCACTCGCGCTGCGGGAGCACGCCGAGCAGGCCGTCTCGGCCATCGACAACGGCATCGAGACGATCCGCGCGCTCCACTCGCTCGAGGGGGGCACATGCACGTTCGGGGTCCTGCGCAACGCCGCCTACTACGACCTCTCCGACCTCGTGCAGCGCTTCCACGAGCGATACCCGGGCGTGCGGGTGCGCCTCGTCGGCATCAACTCGGCGCTCGTGGCGCAGTCGATCGCCGCCGGCGAGATCGAGGCCGGGCTCGTCGTCCTGCCCGTCGACGACGCCGGTCTGCGCATCCGGCCCCTGTTCCGGGACGAGGTGCTCTACGCGTCGGCGCGAACGGAGGCGCCGACCGCACCCGTGTCGATCGGCGAAGTCTCCGAGGCGAAACTCGTGCTCTACGACGCCTACGCCGGCCGGGTGGATCCGACCCGGCGCCAGCTGCTCGAGCGGGCGCGGCTCGACGGGCGGACGATCGAGCCCGCGATCGAGGTCGAGAACGTCGAGACCGCGCTGGGTCTGGTGGCGACCGGGGTGGCCGACACGATCGTCTCGCGGACGATCGTGGAGTCGAGCGGCTTCCCCGCCGGCATCCGCGTCGTGCCGTTCGCCGACCCGCTCTACGACACGATCGCCCTCGCCCATCGTGAGGGCGCCTATCTGTCGCCGGCGGCGCGACGCATGGCCGAGCTCGCCGAGCGGATGCTGCGAGAGAGACTCCACCAGCATCCGGGGCGCTCCGCCCTCTGACGAGGCCTCAGCGGTAGAGCTCGGGGCGCCGATCGCCGAACAGATCGTTGTACGGCGGCAGGGCCTTGTCGTCCGGATGCCGCAGCGTCAGCGTCTCGACGACGATGCCGTCGCCGGCCACGACGCCGGCAGCGGCGATCCATCCGTCGTCGTCGACGATCGCGGTGCCCCCGGTCCATTCGACCCCGCGCTCCTCGCCGTGGCGGTCGGCGATGACGGTGGCCAGGCGCGACGAACGTGCGGCCGCCATGGCCTGGATCGTCTCGGGCGGACGCTCGCCGGTCGGACGCGGCACTCGCGGCCAGTTCACCGGCAGCGCGAGGATCTCGGCCCCGGCCAGGGCCAGACGGCGCGGCACCTCGGGGAACTCGTTGTCGTAGCAGAGCGCGACCCCGAGCCGCCCGATCGGGGTGGCGACGACGGCGCCCGCAGCGTCGCCTCGAGCGAAGAAGCGGGCCTCCTCGCCCCATAGGTGCGCCTTGCGGTACCCGCCGATGATCCCGGTCCGCGTCAGAACCGCGGCGGAGGTGAACAGTCGGTCGCCGCCGTCCTCAGCGAACCCGACGACGGCCACGACTCCCTCGGGCAGCACCGTCGAAAGATCGGACCACCGCGGGTCGTCGGCGGTCAGCGCGGCGGCCCGCGCCTCGCCGCGGTCCCGGAAGACGTATCCGCTCGTCGCGAGCTCGGGAAGCACGATGAGCTGCGCGCCCGCGTCGACGGCCTCGGTCAGCGCGCTGCGCGATGCCGCGAGGTTCGCCGCGACCTCACCCACCCGAATGGGCGGGGAGGCCGCGGCGACCCGGAGCTCGCGCGAGACGATCAGTCGTCCTCCGTCGCGGTGACCATGACGCCGACAGGAGCGAGATAGCCGTTCGGGTCGATCATCCAGTCCGCGTCGCGGGCGGCATCGACGACCTCGGGCGCCCAGTCCAGGTAGACGCGGTCGTCGCCGGAGTTGACCACGAGCAGCTCGCCGGCACCGGCCTCGCCCGCGTCGATGCATCGGAAGGACCGCCAGGCACCCGCGGGCACCGAGAACGAGTCGGACGGACCGAGCTCGACCGTGGTCGCCGAATCGCCGTTGAGGGTGACCGCCCACCGGCCGGTCTTCACGAGCAGCGCCTGATTGCGGTCATGGCGATGGCGGAGCAGCCCCTCGTCCTCGGCTGCGCGCACCCAGGCCATGTTGAACGAGTGCGGCTCGTGGATGCGCGGCACCTGACGCCGGTCCTCGGTCATGCCGTATCCGATCGCGAGGCTCAGCTCCGCGTGTCCGCCGGGCAGGCTCGCGCACAGCAGCGCGTTCGCACTGTAGACGCGGTCGGCGGGCTGGATGACGCGCTGACGCATCTCGTCGACGGAGAACGAGGTCAGCTCGTCGATGTACTTCTGCTGGATCGGCTTGATGAGCGCGACGTCCTGGGGCAGCTCGTCGCCCGCGACCGTGTCGATCAGCTGGTTGTCGGCGGTCAGATACAGGCCGTACGATTCGGCCTCCTTCAGGACGGAGGGCCCCCAGATGATCCCGCCGGTCACGTCCCGACCGAGGACCGTCCAGAGGATGCCGTCGTCGGGGCCCTCGTTGGTGAACCCGCGGAAGATCCAGGTCGGGATCGAGATGATGTCGCCGTCGGTGCTGACGTACTCGCCCTGCTTGCCGTCGATACCCCACCGCAGCCGGAACTCGCCGCCCAGGTTGACGAAGACCTCCGCTGTGAAGTGCAGGTGCAGATTGTTGGAGATGCCCCGCGGCATCCCGGCGGCACCGGTGTTGAAACCGTGCTCCTCGGTCAGGTTGATGACCTGGCCGGCGTTCTGCGAGACGCCTCCGCCGATGAACGCGTAGTTCTCCTTGCGGTCCGAACCCGGTGTGCGGCAGTCGATGAAGGCGGCGTTGTGGGGCGCCCAGTCGCTCTTGCGAATCGTCCGGCGGTCGATCTCGGCCGCCTCGACGATGGTGTCGTGGCTCAGATGATCCGTGCTCATGATGATGTTCTTCCCTCCGATGGTCAGTAGATGTTGCCGAGGTGGACGGGCTCGTCGCCACGCATTCCCGCGATCTGGGCGCGCAGGGCGATGTCGTCCCACAGCCGCACTTCCTTCACGAGCGCTCCCTGATGGAACGTGAACTGCGAAATGCCGAGCACGTCCACCGGCTTACCGGTGAGCGGCCCGTAGTTCGCGACGCCCGCGTAGTCTCCGACGAAGCGCCACGTGACGGCGACACGCAGACCCGCGTACCGCACGTCGTAGTTCGCCTGGATGTCGCGGATCTCGAACTGCCCTGCGGGGAACGACTCGAGGAAGCGCAGCAGTGCGCGCCGGTACCCTTCGGGCCGGATGACCAGCCGGTTGCCCACGGTGAGGAGAACGAGGTCGCGGTGGAAGAACTTCTCCACCTTCTGCAGGTCGCGATCGTTCCAGACCGTCTGGATGAGTTCGATGACGCGCTCCACCTCGGGACGATGGTCGTCCGGGCGCGGACCGGAGTCGCCGACCGTGATCGGATCGACCGGTGCGGGAGCCGTCCACGTACCGGTGTATCCCCGGAACGCCTGCATACGAGCCAGCTCGTCGAGGTCGACGGCGCGGACGAGAGCGCCGGCGAGCGTGTCGCGGACGACCCACTCCTCGACCATCCGCCCTCGTCGGTAGAGACAGTTCGCGATCGTCCGGCTGTACTCCGACGTCTGCAGGTGCCCCGACAGCACGAGGTGCGAGCTCAGGAAGGCGTCGTCCCCACGCGCCTCCCAGATGACGTCCTCGGCCTGACCGGTGCGGTCGGGTGTCGCCGAGATGCGCATGAGGGTGCCCTGGATCACCTCATCGCGTGTCGTCGAGGTGCCGTACGCACCGTGCACGATCGAGTCGGGCTCGTAGTTCTCGCGAATGAAGCTGATCGACCGGTCCACCCAGATCAGATCGGTCACCTCGCGGATGAAGTCGTCGGGGTCGGCGTACGGCGAGTAGGCGACCGGGTCGAGAGGCACGCATTGCTCCTTGGGGGTTCGGCGCCGGTTCGGCGCGGGGCTGACGCTCGCAGTGTATGCGTATGCACAACTGGCCCGCAAGAGCGAGGTCCGCCTCGGGCGCCGTCAGTGCGAGCGCGGGGCAGCCAGCGTCCGGCGCTCCACGAAGGTCGTGCCGAACTCGACGTGCGCGTATTCGTTCGGCGCGTCCTCGATGCGCTCGACCATGAGCCGACCCGCCTCGCGCGCCATGTGGGCGTAGTCGTACGCGATGGTCGACAGCTGGATGATCGGCCAGGACGCCGGAGGGAGATCGTCGAAGCCGATGATCGAGACGTCCTCGGGCACACCGATGCCTGCGCGGCCGGACGCGTTGAGGGCGCCGTACGCGACGACGTCATTGCCGCAGAAGATCAGCGTCGGCGGCTCGGCCAGCCCGAGGAGGGAGGCCGTGGCATCGTCGCCGGTCCGGGTGTCGAACGGGCCGCGGCGCACGCGGCTCGGATCCAGGCCGACCCCGCGTGCAGTCAGCGCGGCGCGCAGGGCGAGCTCTCGCGACTGACCCGTACTGGTGTTCTCCGGGCCGAAGACCGCTCCGATCCGCTCGTGCCCAAGCTCCATTGCCCGGTCCACAGCCGCCTGGAACCCCGCCGCGGGCGCCACGACGGTGGCGTCCGCATCGACGTAGGCGGCGGTTCGGTTGAAGTAGACGAACGGCAGGCCGCGATCGCGCAGCCGGACCGGGACGACCGAGTCGACCGTCGTCGTGGCGAGGATCACGCCGTCGAGGCCATTGGCGATGAGCCGCTCGGCGACCGATTCGTCGGTCGTCTCGGTGTGCAGGACGAGCTGGTATCCGCGGGCCTCGAGCTCTCGGTGGAGCGGCGCGATGATGTGCGAGTAGAACTGGTTCCCGAGGTCGGTCACGAGCAGCCCGATGCGCCGCGTGCGTCCCGACGAGAGGGCACGTCCGGCTTCGCTGGGCACATACCCGAGCAGCGCAGCCGCCTCGCGGACGCGCCGCTTCGTCTCGTCCGAGACGCGGGGGTCGTCCCGCAGCGCTCGCGAGACGGTGGGCTGCGAGACGCCGGCGAGTCGAGCGACATCTCTGCTGGTGACGGCCATGGACCCCCCTGCAGGCTCGGCGCTACGGCTCGAAGTCTAGCGGAGACTTGACGTTCAATGCATACGCAGTCATAGTTGCCAGCATACGTATGCATGGAAGGATGCACTGATGCCCCTCTACCTGAAGACGGCGCCGACCAAATCGTTCACCGACACGGCGCAGAGCGACGTGGCCGCGCGGGTGGGGACGATCATCGACGACATCCGCAGCAACGGCGACGAGGCGGTCCAGCGGTACGCATCGCAGTTCGATCGCTGGGACGAGCCGTTCCGCCTCGACGACGAGCGCGTGGCCGAGATCATGGCGACCCTCGAGCCGCAGGTCATCGACGACATCCGGTTCGTCCAGGATCAGGTGCGCGCCTTCGCTCAGGCTCAGCGCGAGACCCTCACCGACATCGAGGTCGAAACGCTCCCGGGTGTGCGACTCGGGCAGAAGCACGTGCCCGTTCGGGCGGCCGGAGCCTATATACCGGGCGGCAAGTACCCGCTCACCGCGTCGGCCCACATGACCATCATCACGGCCAAGGTGGCGGGCGTCCCCCGCGTGGTCGCGTGCACTCCGCCCATCCGCGGCGAGATCCCCGCGGCGACGGTCGCCGCGATGAAACTCGCGGGTGCCGACGAGATCTACATCCTCGGCGGAGTGCAGGCGGTGACGGCCATGGCGGTGGGCACCGAGACCATCGCTCCGGTCAATCTCATCGCCGGGCCGGGCAACGCCTACGTCGCCGAGGCGAAGCGACAGCTCTTCGGCGAGGTCGGCATCGACCTCTTCGCCGGACCGACCGAGATCCTCATCGTCGCCGACGACGACGCCGACCCCTTCCTCACCGCCGTCGATCTGCTCTCCCAGGCCGAGCACGGCCCGGAATCGCCCGCCGTCCTCATCACCACCTCGCGCGATCTCGGCGAGCGCGTGATGGCGCTCATCGACGAGCTGCTGCCGGGTATGTCGACGCGTGACTACGCCGAGCCCGCCTGGCGGGATTGGGGGCAGGTGATCGTCGTCGACGACATCGACGAGGCCTACGCCCTCGCCGATTCCTTCGCTTTCGAGCACGTCCAGGTCTTCACCTCGGAACCACGTGCGGCCCTCGAGAAGATGCACGACTACGGCGCCCTCTTCCTGGGGGAGAACACATGCGTGTCGTACGGGGACAAGGTGATCGGAACGAATCACGTGCTTCCCACCCTCGGTGCCGCTCGGTACACCGGCGGACTCTGGGTCGGCAAGTACCTCCGCACCGTCACCTACCAGGAGATCAGCGACCCCGCCTCCTCGGCGCTCCTGGGAGACGTGTGCGGTCGTGCGGCACGCGTCGAGCTGTTCGAGGGCCATGCCCGTTCCGGCGACGCGCGGGCCTGGCGCCACGGCGGCCGCAGCTTCCGGTGGATCGAGGACGCTCAGGCAGCGGGCGCGCGATGACGGATCTGACGGGGAGGACGGCGCTCGTCACAGGCGGGGGCAGCGGCCTCGGCGCGGCGATCGCTCGCGCGCTGCACAGGGCCGGAGCCGACGTCGTCGTCGTGGGGCGCGACCGGGGGCGGCTCAGCTCCGTCGCCGACGGGCTCGGGGGACGAACGCGCGCGCTCGTCTGCGACGTCTCGGACGCGGCATCCGTCGATCGGCTCCGCGACGAGCTCGCGGGCACCGACGTCTCGATCCTCGTCAACAACGCCGGCATCGCCGGACCGGTCGCCGCGCTCACCGACATCGACGTCTCGGCGTGGGACGAGGTCTTCGCCGTCAACGTCCGCGGCACTTTCCTGATGTGCCGCGCCCTCCTGCCCGCCATGGTCGCCCGCGGTTCGGGCGACGTCATCAACATCGCGTCGGTGTCGGGCAAGCGGCCTCTGGCCCACCGCACGCCCTACACGGCGTCGAAGCTGGCCGTGATCGGTCTCACCGCCACGCTCGCCTTCGAGGTCGGTCCGGCGGGCGTGACCGTGAACAGCCTCTCGCCCGGACCCGTCGCCGGAGAGCGGATGACCCGCAATCTCCGGCTCGAGGCGGAACGCTCCGGCAGCTCGGTGCAGGATGCCGAGGCGGCCTTCGTCTCCCGATCGGCGCTCGGTCGCATGGTGACCGAGGCGGAGGTGGGCGCCGCTGTCGTGGCCATGCTGCGCATGCCCGGCATGTGCGGCGCCGATGTCGATCTTTCGGCCGGGATGGTCGCCTGATGTCGCTGCGCTCTCGCGCGCGGGCCGGCGAGCACCTCGTCGGAGCCCTGCTGCGCATGCCGGGCGAAGAGCTCGTGGAGATGATCGCCGTCGCCGGCTTCGACTTCGTCCTCATCGACTGCGAGCACGGACCCGCCGATGTCCTCGCGCTGCGCCAGCACATCGCCGTCGCCGCCGCTCACGCGGTTCCGGTGGTGGTCCGGGTGGGCGAAGGCGACCACGGGATGCTTCTCCGCGCCCTCGACCAGGGCGCGGAGGGCATCCTGGCGCCGCACCTCGACGACGCGGCGGCGACGGCAGCGGTTGTGGCGGCCTCGCACTATCCGCCCGTGGGCACGCGCGGCTTCGCGACCTACAGCCGCGCCGGCCGGTTCGGTGAAACGGATGCCGCGGCGCACCGCGCCTGGTACCTCGAGAACACCCTCGTGCTCGGGATGATCGAGTCCCCGGTGGGAGTGGCCGCCGCAGCGGCCATCGTCGGCACGCCGGGACTGGACGGGGTGATGATCGGCCCGTCCGATCTTGCGGCGACCTCGACGCCGGACGACCTCCCCCTGCACGTCGCCAGCGCGCGGGTGAATGCGGCGGTCGCGGCCGCGGGCAAGCTCCGCATGGACATCGTCGGGACGCCCGAGGCGGCGGCCGCCGCCTTCGCGGACGGCGCGCAGCTGGTGGTCTACAACCTCGCCCACTCGCTCATGGCGCATCTTCGCCTGCTGCGCTCGGCGCGCGACTGACGACGCCCCGCCACTCGGCGACGGCCGCCCCGAACGCATCCGGCCGCTCGAGCGGCATCAGATGGCCGGCGTCGACCGATCGCAGCTGCGATCCGGGGATGGCCGCGACGATCTCGTCGTGGAACGCCGGGGGGCAGAGCGCGTCCCGCTCGCCCGACAGCACCAGCGTCGGAAGCCGCAGACCTGCCAGCGCGGGTCGGAGATCGGTTCGGGTCAGCTGCATCCGCAGTTGCGCCTCGAGCGTCGCCGGCGCAGTCTGGGCGCCCATCGCCCGCGCGCGCTCCGCGAGGCCGGGATGCGTCCGCCGCGCCGCGGGCGAGATCAGCACGTCGAGGATGTCGCCCTGCAGATCCTCGGGGGACGCGCCCTCGTCGAGCCGCTGGATCCACGATCGCCACGACACCCGCTGCGACTCGGTGGGTGCCTTCGCGTTCGTCGACGCGAGGCAGAGCCCGGCGACGCGCGAGGGCGCGCGCACGGCGAGGGTCATCGCGACGATCGCTCCCAGCGACAGCCCGGCGAGGACGAACCGCGGAGGGAGCACCGCGAGCAGAGCGTCGACCTGATCGTCGACACCGGCGCGGTCCAGGTGGGGGGTGACCGCGTCGTCCAGCCCGCACCCGAGCCACAGGTCGGCCGTGCAGTTCATCCCCGCGAGCAGCACGAGGGGCGTCACGTCACCCCTTGACCGCCCCGTCGCTCAGTCCCGCGACGAGGTACTTCTGCGCGATGAACGCGATCACGATCACCGGGATCGTCAGCAGCATCGACGCCGCACCTGCCTGCTGGAGCATCGGCAGCGTCTGGCCGAGCTGCGTCGCGATGAACACCGGCACGGTCTTGGACGACGAGTCGGTGAGCACCAGGGCGGTCAGGTACTCCTGGAAGGCGAAGAGGAAGACGAAGATGCCCGCGGTCAGGATGCCCGGACCCATGAGCGGGATCATGACGCGCCGCAGCATGCCGATGCGGGTGCAGCCGTCGATCATCGCCGCCTCGTCGAGCTCGCGAGGGATCTCGGCGAAGAAGTTCCGCAGCAGCCAGATGGTGAAGGGCTGGTTGATCGCGACGAGCGCGATGGCGAGTGCGACCGTCGTGTCGTAGATGCCGAGGGCTCGGCTGATGTCGTACATCGGCAGCACAACGGCGAACCGCGGCAGCGCGCGGAAGATCAGCGCGAGCACGAGGAGGATCGCCGACACGTAGCTTGGGAACCGCGAGAGGGCGTACGCAGCCGGGATGCCGATGATGAGGGCGACCACGGTCGAGACCACCGCCACCACCACGGTGTTGACGAGGTAGTCGGCGAAGTAGGTCGTCTGCCAGAGGTCGACGAAGGCCTGCACCGTCGGCTGGTAGTCCCAGAGCACCGGCGGGTTGGCGAACGCGACGTTCGTCGGCTTGGTGACCGACAGCGTCATCCAGATGAACGGGCTGAGCATCACGACGCAGAGGATGCCGAGCAGCAGGCCGGTGATCACCGGACGCCGACCGCGGTGGCGGCGACGACGGCCGGTGCCTTCGATATCGGCCGTGGTGATCGCGCGGGTGGAGAGGTCGCCGCTGGTGAGCGTCATCGTTCTGCCTTCGCTTCCGTGAAGATGCCGCGGATGAACGGGATGAGCATCACCAGGATGAGGATGATGGTCAGCACGTTGATGGCACTGCCGAGTCCGAGGTTCTGAGCGCCGTCGGCGAACGCGACGGAGTAGACGTAGAGCATGATCGACTCGTTGCCGATCGCCTGTGCCTGCGGCGAGAGCGGGATCAGATTGTCGAACATGCGCAGCACGTCCATGATCGAGATGAGGGTGACGAAGCCCAGCACCCCGCGAAGGGTCGGGATGATGACGTTCAGGTGCGTCTGGACCGCGTTGGCGCCGTCGATCTTCGCAGCCTCGCGCAGCTCGACGGGAACGCCCTGCAGCCCCGCGAGGATGATCAGCATGGCGAACGGCAGCATGTGCCAGACGGTGTTCGAGATGACGAGCACGGCATTCGGCACCTGATCGGTGAACCACAGCACCTGCGAGCCGCCGAGCAGCCCGATGAAGCGGTTGACGACGCCGCCGAAGTTGTCGTCGAACAGCCACGAATAGGCGACGGCCCCGACCAGGTTCGGCAGGACGTACGACACGAGCATGATGCCGAGCACCAGCGGGCGCGAGGTGGTCAGCCGGTTCACCCCGGTCGCGATGAGGTATCCGAGGACGAGCAGGATCGTCGTGGTGATGACCGTCACGACGACGGTGAACAGCGCAGCGCGACCGAAGCGCTCGTCCGTCAAGGCGTCGAGGAAGTTCTCGAGACCGACGAACGTGCCGGGCGTCCCGTAGCGGACGCTTTCGAAGCTCCACTGGATCGTCCGGATGAGCGGGACGACCAGCAGCGCCGCCATGATCACGAAGCTCGGAGCGAACAGCAGCCAGAACTCGCGTGCCTTCATGAAGTGCTCCCCTCGACCGGCCGCGGCCTGAACCCGGAGATCCAGGCCGCGGTCATCGATGTGTCGGTGACGTGGGCGGGTGGGGCTCAGCCGACGAAGGCTTCGCCGGCCGCCTGCATCTGGGTCATGCCGTCCTCGACCGAGAGGTTCCCGGAGAGCACCTGCACGAGGATGGGACGGATCTCGTTCGTCAGATCCGCGAGGATCGGCGAGACGACCGGCGGCATCGCCGCGGCGATCGAGTCGTTCGCCGCCTCGCCGTAGGGCGAGTTGTCCGCCGTGACCATGCCCTCGCGTGCCGGGTAGGCCGCGGGCACCGATGCCTTCGACGCGTCCTCGCTGACGGCCGAGGCCATCATGACGAAGAGCATGTCGTGGTCGAGCTGCGTGTTGAACGGAATCGACCAGCCGTCGATCGACAGGCGGTTGTACGCGTACGGTGCATCGGCGTCGAGCTTGGGCGGGGCGGCGAACGCGAACGAGTCGGCGAGATTGCTGTTCGTGTCGAGGGTCAGATCGTTCATGCGGCCCGAGAACATGATCGACATCGCCGCGGTGCCGTTGTACATCTGCTGCTGCACCTTCGGCTGATCGAAGGTCGTGACCTGCGGATCCATGTACGGGACCAGTGCCAGCATGCCCTCGAGCGCCTGCTGCGCCTCGGGTGTGTCGAGCGTCACATCCCCCGCCTCGTCGACGAAGTCGGCTCCGAGGGAGTTCATCGCGGCCTGAAAGCTCGTCGTGACGTCGGCCGTGGCGAGCCACGGCAGGGCGATGGGGTACTGCATCGTGCCGGCCGCCCGGATGGCCTCGGCCGCGGCGACGACGTCGTCGAACGTGGTCGGGACGTCGAGTCCGAGGTCTTCGAAGACGTCCGCCCGGTAGGCCATGACGAACATCTGGGCCTGCATGGGCAGCGCGTAGAGCTTTCCGTCGTACGACATGCCGGTGCGCATCGACTCGCTGATCTCGTTCAGCCCGTACTCATCGGCGTACTTGTCGAAGAGGTCGTCGAGCGGAACGAGCTTCTCGTCGGTGGCGAGGCCCGGGATGACGAAGCCGTACGTCTCCACGATGTCGTACGTTCCGGTATCGCCGGCCAGGGTCGCGGTGGTCTTGGTCACCTGCCCGCCGAAGTCGATCGGGTCGTGCTTGACCGTGACGTCGTCCTTCGAGCAGCTCGACACCATGGTGTCGGTGAAGGGGTCGATCGCGGAGGAGTTGTAGGCGAGCACGTTGACCGTGGTCGCGGAATCGGGTGCGGAGTAGTCGCAGGTGACCTCGGTGGCATTCGCATTCCCCGTGCGGCTCCCCGCGCCGCATCCGGTGAGGGCGAGTGCACCCACGGCCGCCGCGGCGACGAGGGCGAAAGCGCGCTTCTTAGTGGATGACATGGCCACACCGTATACGTATGCATAGCGCTTAGGGAAGCCTTAGTCGGAACCTCTGTCGGTAACGATCACATTTCGTGAATACGTATGAGCATTCGGGAAGTTCCAGGTGCGGGCCCCGCGGTGCGTCCTGGGCTCAGGGCTTGTCGGCCTGGGCGGCCGCCGTGTGGTGGCGGATGACCTCGGCGACGACGAACCCGAACCACTTCTGCGCGAACTCGGGGTCGAGGTCGGCCTCTTCGGCGAGGCTCCGGAGCCGCGCGATCTGCCGCTCCTCGCGACCGGGATCGGATGCCGGCATCCCGTGCTCGGCTTTGAGCTCGCCGACCTGCTTCGTGCAGCGGAAGCGCTCGGCGAGCATGAAGACGAGGGCGGCGTCGATGTTGTCGATGCTGGCGCGCAGGCGCTGCAGCTCGGTCGTGGCGTCGGTCATGGCGGCTCCTCCCCCGCCGACCCTACCGGCTCGGCCGGCACACCCGTTCGACGGCCTCGCGCGCCAGGCCGGGCCGGGCGGGGACGGTGTCGAGGGCGCGGTGGATCGTGAGCCCCTCCACCAGGGCGTCGAGCAGCCGTGCGGTGAGGGGGTCGAAGTGCCGCTCGAGCGCGGCGCGGCTGCGGGCCATCCACGCCGCCGTCAGTGCACGGTACGACTCCTCGCGCGCGGCCAGCGTGTAGAGCTCGTGGGTGAGCACGAGGGCGCGACGACTGCCGAAGATGTCCTCGTCGATGTGGGCGACGACGGCGTCGACGGCCTCGGCGCGGGTCGAGACGCCTGCCAGGCGGTCATCGATGGTTCGACTGACCTCCTCGGCGAAGCGCGAGAAGGCAGCTCGCAGCAGGTCGTCCATGCCCGCGAAGTGGTAGGTCATCGATCCGAGCGGGACGTCGGCCGCGGCCGCGATGCGGCGATGGGATGCCCCCGCCACGCCGCCGGTCGCGATGACCTCGAGGGCGGCGTCGACGATGCGCCCCCGCCGATCGGGATCGGTGCGACGGGCACGGCGAGCCTCGGACGGGTGGGGTGACATGAGCGGGTCAGAGCTCTCGGATGACACGGGCCGGGCTTCCGACGGCGACGACGTTGGCCGGAAGATCGCGCGTGACGACGGCCCCGGCTCCGACCACGGTGTTCTCGCCGATCGTGACGCCGGGGCACACGATGACCCCACCGCCCAGCCACACGTTGTCGCCGAGGGTGATGGGCTCCGCTGCCTCGAGCTTGTCGCGGCGCTGCTGCGGGTCGAGCGGATGGGTCGGCGTGAGCAGCTGCACGTTCGGACCGATCTGGCAGTCCTCGCCTATCGTGATCCGTGCGACGTCCAGCGCCGTGAGGTGGGCGTTGATGAAGGTGCGTGCGCCGATGTGGATGTTCTCGCCGTAGTCGACGAAGAACGGCGGCTTGATCTCCACGTCGTCACCGAGGGTCCCGAGCAGCTCCTTGAGGTGTGCCGGCGCCGTCTCGGGCGCCTCGACGACGGCTCGGGCGTAGGCGGCGCTGAGCTCGACGGCCCGGCGGGCGACGCGCGCGCTCTCGGGATCGTCGGCGATGTAGAGCTCGCCGGCCAGCATCCGCTCTCGGTTCGTGCGCGGGTCGTCGGCGAAGTAGTTCGCAGTCATACTGACAGCCTACCGACTATGCGTACACTCGTACACATGCGATCGACTTCTCCGGCGCCGCCGCCCGCCGCTCGACGCGCCCGGATGGCGGTGAGCGCGCTGTTCCTCACCAATGGCGCCCTGTTCGCGAACATCCTGCCGCGCTATCCCGAGATCAAGGACGCCCTCGGACTCGACAACGCCGCTTACGGCCTCACGATCATCGCGTTCCCGGCCGGGGCGATCGCCGCCGGGTTGGGCGCGGGCTTCGTCATCCGGCGCCTAGGTTCGGCGCCGGCCGCCGTCGCGGGCACGATCCTGACCGCGATCGGCATCCTCGCCGCGGGCCTCTCGCCCACGCCGCTCGTCTTCGCCGGCGCTCTGCTGCTGGGCGGAGCGATGGACGCCATCACGGATGTCGCCCAGAACGCGCACGGCCTGCGCGTGTAGCGCGAGTACGGCCGCTCGATCCTCAACTCGTTCCACGCCATTTGGTCGATCGGAGCGGTGACCGGGGGCGCGATGGCCGCGGCCGCCATCGCGCTGCGGCTGCCCCTCGGCATCCATCTGACGATCTCGGCGGCGATCTTCGCGCTCGTCGCGCTCGTGGCGCTGCGCTTCGCTCTGCCGGGGCGCGATCCCGAGAACGTGTCGGCCGGCCCGGAGGGTCCGGCGGGCGGTCCCGACGGCGAAGCTCGGCGCCGACGGGTCGCGCCGCGCACGATGGTCATGCTGGCGGCGCTCGTCGTCATCGCCATCGCCGGCACGACCGTCGAGGACGCCGGATTCTCGTGGTCGGCGCTCTACCTCGGCAGCGACCTCGGTGCCGCGGCGCCGCTGGCCGCCGCGGGGCTCATCGCGCTCGTGGGCGCCCAGTTCGTCGGACGCATCGTGGGCGACCCGCTCGTCGACCGGTTCGGTCAGCGCGTGGTCGCGCGGGCCGGCGGCGTGATCGTCGCGGCCGGAATGGGTGTCGCACTGCTCCTCCCGACGGTGCCGGGCACGATCGCCGGGTTCGCGGCCGCCGGATTCGGCGTTGCGACCCTGGTACCCGCGGCGATGGCCGGCGCCGACGCGCTGCCCGGCCTCCGGCACGGCACCGGACTCACACTCGTGTCGTGGCTGATGCGCCTGGGCTTCCTGGCATCGCCTCCGATCGTCGGAGCCGTATCGGAGCGCATCGGGCTCGGCGGCGCGCTGTGGGTCATCCCCCTGGCGGGGCTCGCCGTCATAGCACTCGCCTCGGTGCTGAGCACGCGCCCCCAGCCGCGCGCAGCCGCCACCTAGAGTGTGACCATGATGACGCCGCGCCCCCACGCGAACCCCGACACCGGCGCCGCGGCGTCGCCGTCCTCCACTCGCGACCGGCCGACGTGGGGCGCGCTGTCGCGTCCCTTCGCGGCCGGCTTCTTCCTGACCCTCGGCGCCCTCACCGCAATACTCCTGGGTCTCGCCCTGTCGAGCCTGTCGACCGTGCTCATCTACGTCTCGATCGCGCTCTTCGTCGCTCTCGCGCTCGATCCGGTCGTCCGCTTCCTGATGCGGCGCGGGATCAGCCGCGCCTGGGGCATCGTCATCACGTTCGTCGCGTTGGCGGTGATCATCGCCGGGATGCTGTGGATCGTCCTGCCCCCGGTCGTCAAGCAGATCGAGCAGTTCGTCGGCGACGTGCCGACGATCGTGAACGACGCCCTGCAGAGCGACACCGTCCTGTGGCTGGAGAACACCTTCGGCGACAGCCTGAGCGACGTGCTCAACGAGGTGCAGAGCTTCGTCACCAATCCGGCGAACATCGCGGCCATCGGCGGCGGCCTGCTGCAGGTGGGCGTCAGCGTCGTGACGGCGATCTCGGGCGCGATCATCGTGCTCGTGCTGAGCCTCTACTTCCTCGCGTCGCTGCCGCGCATGAAGAACGCCCTCGTGCGCATCTCGCCCGCGCGCTCGCGCAGCACCGTCGCGGACATGACGCGGCAGATCACCGAGTCGATCGGCGGATACCTCTCGGGCATGGTCGTGCTGGCCCTCATGAACGCCGTCTTCGCGTTCATCGTGCTGACGATTCTGGGCGTCCCGTTCGCGGCGCTCCTCGCCGTGCTCGCGTTCGCGATCACGCTGATCCCCCTGGTGGGAACGGTGCTGTTCTGGGTCGGCGCGTCTGTCGTGACCCTGCTGACCAACCCGACGGCGCCCCTGCAGGCGATCATCTTCGCAGTCGTCTACCTCGTGTACATGCAGGTCGAGGCATATCTGCTCACGCCGCGCGTGATGAACCGCACCGTCTCGGTGCCCGGCTCCCTCGTCGTCATCGGGGCGCTGGTCGGCGGCACGCTGCTCGGCCTCCTCGGCGCACTCGTCGCGATCCCCGTGACGGCGTCGATCCTGCTGATCATCAACCAGATCGTCATCCCCCGCCAGGACGCGAAGAAGCAGCGGCAGGCGTAGCGCGCTTCCTGCCGACGCTGCTCGCAGCGCTCGCTCGAGCCCTCTCCCTCTCGAGGGGTGCGACTCGCGTCAGAACGGAGATGGCGTGTCGGGCGGTGGCCGTTCGGCGACGAACTCGGGAGTGAAGCACACCGATGGCACCGGGAGGTCTTCCCGGTAGACCCGGCCTGTCGGGGAAGTCCACTGAATCACCCCGCCGCCGAGTTGGAGGACGAGCCAGTCGGTGAACTGCTTCATCGAATGATGCCTCTGGCACAGGTTGCACAGGTTCGACTCACACGTCGGACCACCGAGGGCGTGATCGATCGAATGATCCAGTTCGCACCGGATCGCGGGCAGGTGGCACCCGGGCCACCGGCAATGCCGATCCCGCGCCTGAAGCATCCTCCGCAGTGCCGCGGGTGGCCGGTACTGATCAACATGGGTCACCGTCTTGGTCGTCGCGTCGAGGTGGACCCGGTCCCAGAGGGTGGCGTCCCCGGCCAGCGTCCGAGCCTCGTCGGCGTCGATCAGGCCGGCGCCGACGAGTTCGGCGGCGCGGTCGTCCTTCCCGGAGAGGGTGTCGGCGGTCACGACCAGCTGTACGCGTGCGCGGATCGCGCCGAGCGAGGTCTTCCCATCGACACCATGGGTGGGGTCCACCGCCGGGCCCCCGGTCAAGCCGAGATCGCACAGGACGTCCGCTCGGACCTGCTGGCGGGTGCGCGTATCGGGCTCGTGCTCCTCGCCCGCCGCGCGAGCATCCACGGCCGCTTCCCTTGCGGCGTCGATCGTCGACACCGCCATCTGGTTGAGCCGATCGTCGATCGCCACGAGCAGGGTGGTCGCACCCCGCAGGGTGAGCTCCGACATCCCGTCACCGAGATCCCGCAGGTACACACCCCGATCGGCCACCGCCGCCTTGTGGCGCTCCGCGAAGGTCCGTGCGGTGAAATGCTGCACCAACGACTCCAGAGCGCCGTAAACCCGGGCCGGCACGTCCCGCTCCGCGACGGCGATAGCGGCTTCCTGCCACTCGTCGTGGTTCTCCTCCGGGATGTTCCGGCCGAGCTTCACGACATCGTCGACATGCTTGGCCGTGAGCCGGCCGGCCTCCCACGCGGCGAGCACGAGCGGGTTCCCATCGACGATCTCCAACGCCCGCCCGATCTCGTTCTGCACCCGCCGATCACCGCACCGCGCAATCGCCGCGAACTCCGCCGCCACCGCCCGCAGCTGCATATCCGTCTCACGACCCAACAGACCGTTCCGACGCGACATCGACAGTGCCTCACGGCCGAGCACGGCGAGCTTGCGCAGATGCGCGATCTCCGCGGCATCCCGAGCCCGCAACACGTCCACAGCACCGTCGAGCTCCGCGCGAATGCGCGCCCACGACTCCTCGTCGCTCGCTGATCGGTTCGTCCCCATGTCTTAAATTATGCCATCGGGCACCGACATGAGTATAGAACATAGATACTATCCGTGGAGAAGTCGTATGCACTCGAACCTGTGGAGGACGCGTCGCGTCGCTGACCGGAATTCCCATCCCGTCGCCGCTAGGGCAGGGCGACCAGGCAGGTCGGGCTCGGCGCCTCGACGCGGTGGCGGACGCGACCCGGGATGCCGGTGCGCGGGTCGCGCGCCATCGACACGACGTCGTCGGAGTGCTGACCCGCCACGAGCAGCGTGTCGCGGACGACGAGGTGGTGGCGCGGCCAGGCCGCACCGGCGTCGACGAGCGCCAGCTGCTGCAGCCGGTCGCCGCCGCCGCGCACCCGCGCGACGCCGATCGTGTCGCTGCCGCGCACACCGGCGTACACCGTCTCGCCGTCCGGTGTCATCGCGATCTCGGCCGCCGTGTCGCCCGCGAGCGTCCCCTCGAGGCCGGTGGCCGACAGCATCCGCCAGACGCCCTCACGATCGGCGCCGAGCACGTAGATCTCGCGCGACAGCTCGGTCAGGACGTACAGGTGTCCGCTCGGGTGCCACAGCGTGTGACGCGGCCCGCTCCCGAGCGGCAGGGCGACCTCCTGCGCCGGGCGCAGCCCGCGGGGCGTGTCACGCCAGAACCGAACGAGATCGAGCCCCATGTCGGTCGTCACGATGAGCCCGCCCGGCAGGTACCGCGCCTGATGCGCGCGCGACGGCCGAAGATCCGCGGCATCCTCACCCGGGGCGGCCCCCGCAGCAGCCGAGCCGGCGACCGGCTCCCGGTCGTGATCGGGAACGAGGTGGGCGAACTCGGATCCGGCCGCTTCTCGGAGCGCGCGAGCAGCCGCAGCCAGGTCGATGTCGCCGGCCGAGCCGCCCCCGCCGAGCGCCCGGTCCGCGCCGCCGTCTCCCTCCGGGCCGTACGGATCGACGGCGGCTGCGGCGATCACGGGCGCAGACGGCACGCCGGCGGCACCCACCCGCATCCGCACGACCCGGCCGTCGCTCCAGCAGCTCGCGACGAGCGAGCCGCCGTCGGGCGCGACCGCGACGTGGCAGACCGACTCGCCGGCGGCGACGGCCGCCCCGAGCGGAACCCACGAGTCGGGACCCGTCCGGCGGTACGCCTGCACCTCGCCGCGGAACTCCAGCGCCGCGTAGACGACGTCGAGCGACGGATGCCGCGCCACCCACGACGGCGACGATGCGGCGACGACCGCCGGATGCAGCGACAGCTGCCCGTCGACGGTAGCGCCGTCCGGGTCGCCCGCATCGAGCACGCCGATGCCGGCGGCCCGACCGTCCATGTCGGGGGTGTAGCCGCCCAGGAGCAGCCGCACGGGTCAGTCCACGAGGTCGTGACGCACGATGACGGCGTCACGGGCGGGGCCGACGCCGATCACCGAGATGCGCGTACCGCTCATCTTCTCGAGGGCGAGGACGTACTCCTGCGCCTCGATCGGGAGGTCGTCGAACGTGCGCGCCGTCGAGATGTCCTGCTTCCACCCGGGGAAGTACTCCAGGACCGGTGTCGCGTGGTGGAAGTCCGACTGGTTCACCGGCACCTCGTCGAAGCGCGTGCCGTCGACGTCGTACGCGACGCAGACCGGGATGCGGTCGAGCCCCGTCAGGATGTCGAGCTTCGTGAGCACGAGGTCGGTGATGCCGTTGATGCGCGTCGCGTACCGGGTGATCGGCGCGTCGTACCAGCCGACGCGGCGCGGCCGGCCGGTCGTGGTGCCGAACTCGAAGCCGCGCGAGCGCAGGAAGTCGCCGTTCTCGTCGAAGAGCTCGGTGGGGAACGGACCCGATCCGACGCGCGTCGTGTACGCCTTCACGATGCCGACGATGCGGTCGAGGCGGTTCGGACCGACGCCCGAGCCGGTGGCCGCGCCGCCCGCGGTCGCCGACGACGAGGTCACGAACGGGTAGGTGCCGTGATCGACGTCGAGCATCGTCGCCTGGCCGCCCTCGAAGACGACCACGTCGCCCGCGTCGAGCGCGTCGCTCAGGAGCAGGCCGGTGTCGGCGACCATCGGTCGCAGCCGGTCGGCGTACGACAGCAGGTCGTCGACGATCTCGTCTGCGCTGATCGCACGCCGGTTGAAGATCTTCACCAGCAGATGGTTCTTCTGGTCGAGGGCGCCCTCGACCTTCTGGCGGAGGATGTTCTCGTCGAAGAGGTCCTGCACGCGGATGCCGACGCGGTTGATCTTGTCGGCGTACGCCGGACCGATGCCGCGACCGGTCGTGCCGATCTGCCGCTTGCCGAGGAACCGCTCGGTCACCTTGTCGAGCGTGCGGTGGTACTGCGTGATGATGTGCGCGTTCGCGCTCACCTTCAGACGCGAGATGTCGAGGCCGCGCGCCGACAGCGCCTCGAGCTCGGCGAAGAGCACTTCGAGGTCGACCACGACGCCGTTGCCGATGACGGCGTTGACCCCGGGCGAGAGGATGCCGCTCGGCAGCAGGTGCAGGGCGTACTTCTCGTCTCCGATGACGACGGTGTGCCCGGCGTTGTTGCCGCCGTTGAACTTGACGACCCAGTCGGTGCGGTCACCGAGCAGATCGGTGGCCTTGCCCTTGCCTTCGTCGCCCCACTGGACTCCGACGATGACGATTCCCGGCATGCGGATCTCCCTTTCTGTCGAGGAGGGATTGCACCCCATCCTATCCAGCACCCCGCCCGCAAGCCCCCTGCCGGCTTCGGCGGCCGGGAGTACATTCCGGACCGTTCGCACCGCCGTGCCGTCGAGGAGGAGACCCATGTCCCGGTCCGCACGTTCCCGCCCTGCGGTGTTGGCCGCACTCGTCCTCGCGACGGCGACGCTGTCGGGGTGCGGGCTGAGCATCCCCACCGACCCGTCGGGCACGCTCGCCGCCGTCGAGGGCGGGACCCTCCGCGCCGGCGTCACGCCGAACGGCGACTTCGTCGAGGTCTCGGGCGACACCCCCCGCGGCATCGAGGTCGACGCGATCCGCGCGTTCGCCGACTCGCTCGACGCCGAGGTCGAGTGGACGGTCGGCTCCGAGGAGGCCCTGGTCCGCGAGCTGGAGAACGGCGGCCTCGACCTCATCGCGGGCGGCCTGACCGACCAGACGCCGTGGACCGACAAGGCCGGCGTGACGCGGCCGTACGCCGAGGCCACCGCGAAGGACGGCAGCACGCTGAAGCTCGTCATGCTCGCGCCCCTCGGTGAGAACGCCTTCCTCTCCCGCCTCGAGACCTTCCTGTCCGAGCGCTCGACGGCGGGTGCGCTGTGAGCGCGTCGGCGGTCCGGTTCGGCCAGACCGAGCTCCCCGAACGGCAGGTCGAGGTCCTCCGTCGCGCGACGCGTCTGGAGTGGCTGACGATCGCCTTCCTCGCGGTGACCGTGACCCTGGTGTTTCTCGTGCTCGGCAACTCGCAGGCGATGAAGGCCGCGTGGATCGAGGACCTCCTGTCGTTCATCCCCCCGATCGCCTTCCTCATCGCGGTCCGGGTCAATCGCCGGCGCCCGACGCCGCGGCATCCGTACGGATATCACCGCTCCGTCGGGGTCGGGCACCTCGTCGCGGCCGTCGCGCTGTCGACGATGGGCACCTACCTCGTCGTCGAGTCGGGCATCGGACTGCTGAGCGGCGAGCATCCGACGATCGGCACCGTCGAGTTGTTCGGCGTCTCGATCTGGCTCGGGTGGCTCATGATCGCGGTGATGGCGATGACGGCCGTCCCCCCGGTGCTGCTCGGGCGGGCGAAGATCACCCTCGCTCGCGAACTGCACAATAAGGTGCTCTACGCCGACGCCGACATGAACAAGGCCGACTGGATGACGGCCGTCGGCTCCATCGTCGGCGTCACGGGCATCGGGCTGGGGATCTGGTGGCTGGATGCCGCGGCGGCGCTGTTCATCGCGGCGGGCATCCTCAAGGACGGCCTCAAGAATCTGCGCGCAGCGATCGTCGATCTGATGGATGCGCGGGCGACGACCTTCGACGACAGGGAGCCGCACCCGCTCGCCGCGCAGATCGACGAGCATCTCGCGGGCCTCCCGTGGGTCGCCCGCGCGGGGAGCCGCGTCCGCGACGAGGGACACGTCTTCCACATCGAATCGTTCGTCGTGCCGGTGGACGGGGCGGCTCCGTCGCTCGATGACCTCGAGGCGGCGCGGGAGGGATGCGTCGAACTCGACTGGAAGGTGCAGGACATCGTCGTCATCCCCGTGCGCGAGCTGCCCGACGTGGTGCCGCATGTCGGCGGATGACCGCCGGGGCGGCGAGCGCCGGGCGGGTCTGGCTACCGTGAGGGAGTGACCGACCGGCTGCGCCTCGCGGTTCTGCGGGGCGACGCCGTCGATCGTCCGCGCCGGCCGGTCGCGGCCGACACAGTGTGACGACAGGTGTCGCCGGATGACGGGCGGTGTTGGCGGCACCCGGGGGCGGCCCGACAGTGGGGTCATGTCTCACCGCATCCACCTCGCCGCCGCGCTCGAGCGCACCGGCTGGCACCCGGCGGCCTGGCGCGTGTCGAGCGCCCGGCCGCACGAGCTCACGACCCCGCGCCACTGGGCCGACCAGCTGCGCACCCTCGACCGGGCCGGGCTGGTCTTCGCCACGATCGAAGACGCCCTCTCGCTTCCGCAGCGGGATGAGAGCGCCGACGACCTGCGGCCCGGCCGCCTGCGCGGGCGAATCGACGCCGTGCTGCTCGCCTCGGCCGTGGCTCCGCTGACGCAGCGCATCGGGCTCATCCCGACCGTGACGACGACGCACACCGAGCCGTTCCACGTGGCCACCGGCATTCAGACGCTCGACTTCGCCAGCCGCGGCCGCGCCGGCGTGCGCCTCGTCGTCGGCGGGTCCGACGCCGAACGGGCGAACTTCGGTCGACGAGAGGCCACCGACATCGACACCGCCTTCCGCGAGGCCGGCGAGGTCGCCGATGCGCTCGGTCGCCTGTGGGACTCGTGGCAGGACGACGCGATCATCCGGGATGCCGCGACCGGCCGCTTCGTCGATGCGGACCGCATCCACAACGTCGACGTCGCGGGCGAGTTCTTCTCCATCACGGGCGCCTCGATCGTGCCGCGCTCACCCCAGGGCCGCCCGATCGTCTCGGTGCTCGCCCATCAGACGGTGCCGTTCCGCCTCGCCGCCGAGCACGCCGACGTCGTGTTCATCACGCCGGACGACGCGTCGGCGGCCACCGGCATCCTCGCCGAGCTCGACGGTGCGGCCGCCGAGCTGCGCGGAACCGGCGAGCGCCTGCGCGTGTTCGCCGACGTCGTCGTGCTCGTCGAGGAGACCTCGGCGGCCGCCCGTGAGGCCGCTGCCCGCCTCGACGACCTGGCGGGGGAGGCGTTCCACTCCGACGCGCGGCTCGTCGCCGGCACGCCCGCCGAGATCGCCGACCACCTCCGCTCGCTCGCCGGGACCGGGATCGACGGCGTGCGCCTGCGCCCCGCACGCCAGCCGGACGACGTCGTCGCGATCGCCGAGCGCATCGCGCCGCTCCTGCGCGCCACCGGCGTGCTCCGCGAGGACGACGGCGCGACGCTGCGGCGACGCCTCGGCCTGCCCCGCCCCGACAGCCGCTACTCCCCGCATCCCACGAACACACGAGAGAAGGTCGCCCGGTGAGCACCGCGCCCCGCCAGATCCACCTGGCCGCCCACTTCCCCGGCGTCAACAGCACGACCGTGTGGACCGACCCGACCTCGGGCAGCCAGATCGACTTCGCGGCGTTCGAGTACTTCGCGCGCACCGCCGAACGCGGCCTGTTCGACTACGTCTTCCTCGCCGAGGGCCTGCGCCTGCGCGAGCACAAGGGCCGCGTGCATGAGCTCGACGTGCTCGGGCGACCGAACACGCTCGCGATCCTCGCGGCTCTGACGGCCGTGACCGACCACGTGGGCCTCGTGGGAACGCTCAACACGACCTTCAACGAGCCGTACGAGCTCGCCCGCCAGCTCGCCTCGCTCGACCACCTCTCCGGGGGGCGCGCGGGCTGGAACGCCGTCACGAGCTCCGACGCGTTCCACGGCGCGAACTTCCGCCGCGGTGGCTTCCTCGCGCACGCCGACCGGTACGAACGGGCGAAGGAGTTCGCCGAGCTGTCGAAGAAGCTGTGGGACTCGTGGGACGAGGGCGAGGCGCTGCCCCGCCGCATCCGCCACACCGGCGCGCAGTTCGACGTCGACGCCCTCTTCGATGTGCCGCGCTCGCCCCAGGGACGCCCGGTGATCGTGCAGGCGGGCGACTCGGCGGACGGCCGCGACTTCGGCGCGGAGCACGCCGAGGTCATCTTCTCGCTGCACCAGGACTTCGACGCGGCGCGCACGTTCTACGACGACGTCAAGGGACGCCTGGCGGCGTGGGACCGCGACGAGGACTCGCTCAAGATCCTGCCGGCGGCGACCTTCGTGATCGGCGACACGGATGCCGAGGCGCGCGAACGCTCGCGGGAGATCGCCCTCCAGCAGGTGCGGCCCGGGCAGGCGCTCACCTACCTCGAGCAGGTCTGGGGCCGCGACCTCAGCGGGTACGACCCCGACGGCCCGCTTCCGGATGTCGAGCCCGACACCGGCGCCGAGACCGCCCGAGGGTGGGCGAACCGCCACGCCGCGGTGCAGAAGCGCATCGCGACGCTCCGCGAGCTCTCCGACACCGAGGGACTCAGCATCCGCGAGCTCGTCATCCGACTGACCGCCAACCACACCTTCGTCGGCACACCCGAGCACATCGCGGGCGAGATCGACCGATATGTGCAGGAACGGGCCACCGACGGCTTCACGATCGTCGGCCACCTGACCCCGCACGGCCTCGACGAGTTCGCCACCCGCGTGGTGCCGCTGCTGCAGGAGCGCGGCTCCTACCGCGCGGCCTACGACGAGGGCGCCACGCTGCGCGACCTGCTCGGCCTGCCGGCGGCCGTGCCGGCCGGCGCCGCCGTCGGTCGATGAGGTCGCCCCGGTGACCGCGAGTCGGCTGCTCTTCGTCGGCGCCGGGCCGCGCGCGATCATGCTCCTCGAGCGGATCGTCGCGCGGTTCGGCGCCGACGTCGTCGGCGACTCCGGTGAGACCGACCCCCGCGCGGTCGGCGCACCGCGGCTCCACGTCGAGCTCATCGACCCCCACCCGCCCGGCGCCGGGCGCATCTGGCGGCGCGCGCAGTCGCCGCTGCTGAAGCTGAACTCGATGGCGCGCGACGTCACGGTGTTCACCGACGACAGCTGCACGATCGAGGGGCCGATCCGCCCGGGACCCTCGCTCATCGAGTGGGCGGAACTCTGGCGCAGCGGCGAGCTCGCAGCATCCGGTCGCGGTATCGAGATCGACGACGAGGTCGCCGCCGCCGAAGCCCGGGGCCTGCGCGGAGACAGCTTCCCCACGCGCCGGCTGCACAGCTACTACCTCGACTGGTTCTTCCGGCGCACCGTCGCCGAGGCACCCGCCGGCATCACGGTGCGGTGGCGCGCCGACACCGTCGTCGGCGTCACGGAGCGGGCGGATGCCGCGGCCTCCGGCCACACCGTGACCCTCGCGAGCGGACTCGAACTCGACACCGACGTCGTGGTCTACACCGTCGGCCATAACGGACGGGAGCCCGACGCCGCGACCGCCGACCTCGTCGCGTCCGCCCGCGAGGAGGGCCTCGTCTACGTCCCGCCGGCCTTCACCGCCGACGCCGACCTGTCGGTCCTCGCCGCCGGCGAGGACGTCATCGTGCGCGGCATGGGGCTGGCCGCGGTGGATCTCGTCGTGCTGCTCACCCAGGGGCGCGGCGGCCGGTTCGTCGCCGACGGCGAGCGCCTGCGCTACGCGCCGTCGGGTCGTGAGCCGCGTCTGCACCTGGGATCGCGACGCGGCGTGCCCTACCGCTCGAAGGTGTCGTCGGTGCTGCAGGGCGAACCGCCGCAGCGCGAGGTGCTGACCTCAGCGGCGATCGCGGGACTTCTCGCGCGCCCGCGGCCGGTCGACTTCGACACCGATGTGTGGCCGCTCATCGCGAGCGAGATGCTCCACGGGCACTACCGCGAGCTGTTCACCGGCCACCCCGATCGCGTCGTCGGCGAGTGGGCCGCGTTCCGCGCCGTCCTCCAGGCGCATGCCTGGGACGATCCCGCCCTCCTCGCTGCGATCGCGTCGGCGGTGCCCGATCCGCTCGACCGCTTCGACATCGGCACGCTCGATCGCCCACTCGCAGCGGAGGTGTTCGCCGACGGCGCCGAGGCGCACCATCGCGTCGTCCAGCACATCGAAACCGACCTCGCGTTGCGAACGACCCCGGAGCGCAGCGCTTCCCAGGGCGTCTTCTTGGCCGTGCTGCTGTCGTTCCTCGCGCTGTCGGAGATCCCGACCGAGCGCTGGACGGCGCGCTCGCGCGCGGTGTCGCTGCCGGTGCGGTGGCACACGTTCTTCAGCTACGTCGCGAGCGGGCCGCCCGCCCACCGGCTCGAAGAGCTGCTCGCCCTGGCCGACGCCGGTGTGGTGCGCTTCCTCGGCCCTGAGACGCGCGTGAGCGTCCACGCCGGGCGAGGATTCGTCGCGTCGAGCCCCCGGGTGCCCGGTGAGACGGTCGCCCGCAGCCTCGTCGACGCGTGGTTGCCCGGCTCCGGCGCGGTGGTCAGCGACAACGCCGCGCTCCGCCAGCTGGCGGGTCGCCACGGCGTCGAGCTTCGCGTGCGCGACGCCGATTTCGACGGCTCGCTCGGGCGCGTGCACACCGACGACGACGGGCGGATCGTCACCGCGGACGGCGCGCCGGCGGCATCCCTCTTCGCCCTCGGTCCGTTCACGTCGCTCACCGAGGGCGGCGCCTTCACGCGCCCCGCCGCGAACGCGCTGCCGCTGCGCCAGAACGACCGGACCGCCGGCGCCGTCCTCGCGGCCCTCGCAGCACCCGCCCTGGCCTCGGCCTGACGAGTCGCCAGGAATCGCTGATGCCGGGTGCCCCGGATCCGCATTCTCTGGCGATTCGACGGGAGCGTGAGGGTGATGACGTCGGATGACGCGCCGCGACGCCGGAAGACGGGTTCTTCCCGCGTGTGACGTCTCGACGACACGCGCCCCCGCCGCAGGCGGAGCGTAGGGACATGCCTCTTCTCCGCACCCGTTCGCGCGCCGCAGCAGCCGCCCTCGCCGCCGCGGCCACCGCAGCCCTGCTGCTCACCTCCTGCAGCTCCACCGCCCCGGGCGGCAGCTCACCGACCCCGTCGGGTGAACCCGTCGCCGGCGGCGAGCTGACCTTCGCGATCTCCGTCGACAGCCAGTGCATCGACCCGCAGCAGGTCGGCAACAACGACGCGATCGCCATCGCACGTCAGACCGTCGCCTCCCTGACGACGCAGGACCCCGACACCGGCGAGATCCTGCCGTGGCTCGCCGAGGACTTCGAGGTGAACGCCGACGCGACGAGCTTCACGTTCACGCTGCGCGACGGCGCGACCTACGCCGACGGCGCGCCGATCGACGCGGCATCCGTCAAGACGAACTTCGAGGCGATCGTCGCGCTCGGCGCGAAGGCGAGCCTCGGGTCGTCGTACCTGGCCGACCTCGCCGGCATCGAGGTCGTCGACGACAGCACGGTCACGATCACCTTCTCGGCGCCGAGCGCGCAATTCCTGCAAGCGACCTCGACCTTCAGCCTCGGCCTGCTCTCGCCCGCGACCGCGGCGGTCAGTCAGGCCGACCGCTGCCGCGGCGACGTCATCGGCTCGGGACCGTTCTCGGTCGAGAGCTACACGCCGAACGAGGGAGCGAAGCTGGTGCGGCGCGAGGGTTACGCCTGGGGCCCCTCGACCAACGCGCACACCGGCGAGGCCTACCTCGACGCGATCGACTACGTCGTCGTGCCCGAGGCCGGGAACCGCACCGGCAGCCTGCAGTCAGGCCAGATCGACGCCACGACGGGCATCTCGGCGACCGACGCCGTGCTGTTCGAGTCGGCGGACTTCTGGAGCGAGAACCGCGCCAACCCCGGCGTCGTCTACAACCTGTACGCCAATCAGTCCATGCCGAAACTCGCCGACGAGGACGTTCGCCTCGCGATCCAGAAAGGCATCGACCGCGACGAGATCACCGCGACGCTGCTCGGCCCCGACGACGAGCCGGCGGTCTCGCCCCTGTCGTCCACGACGCCGTACTTCACCGATCTCAGCGACGAGCTCACGTTCGACCCGGATGCCGCGGCCGACCTCCTCGACGGCGCCGGCTGGACCGTGGGCTCCGACGGCATCCGCGAGAAGGACGGCGAGAAGCTCAGCTTCCTCGTGACCTACTGGCAGTCTCCCAAGGAGGTGCTCGAGCTCGTTCAGCAGCAGCTCCGCGCGATCGGCGTCGACCTGCAGCTGAAGTTCGCGAGCTTCGCCGACGTGCAGGCGGCGAACGCCGACGGCACCTACGACTTCAGCTACGGCAACCTGACCCGCTCCGATCCCGACGTGCTGCGGACCGTGTTCACCGCCGACAACCCCGCCGGCAACACGCGGCGCCCGGAGCGCACGGTCATCGACGATCTGCTCGACGAGCAGTCCTCCATCATCGACGCCACCGAGCGGCAGCGCGTCGTGGACGAGGCGGCGCGGGCGCTGATCGCGGACGGCACGACGATTCCGATCTACCAGCTCTCCACGACCATCACGGCGTCCTCGCGGGTTCGGGGTCTGACGTTCGAGGCCTCGAGCCGCCTCGACTTCTACGACGCCTGGATCGCCGAGTGAGCCGCGGCGACGACGACTGAGGAACGGGGAACGAGATCATGTGGGTCGCATACATCGCTCGACGCATCGGGCAGGGAGTCGTCGTCCTGTGGGCGGCGTTCACGATCTCGTTCCTCGTCCTCTATCTGCTGCCCGGCGACGCCGCCGCGCTCTTCGCCGGCGGCGGCGACCAGGAGCAGGTCGATCCGGCGCTCGTGGCGCAGCTGCGCGCCGAGCTCGGGCTGGACCGGCCGCTGTGGGAGCAGTACCTGTCGGCGCTCGGACGCGCACTGGTCGGGGACTTCGGGACATCGTCGCAGACCGGCCGCCCCGCGGCCGACCTGCTCGCCGAGGCGCTGCCGCCGACGCTCGCGCTGACCGGCTTCGCCTTCCTCCTCTCGATCGTCATCGGCGTCGGGCTCGCCCTGGCCGCGTCGCTCGCCCGCGGCACCTGGCTGCGGAACCTGCTGTTCTCGCTGCCGCCCATCGGCGTCTCGATCCCGGTGTTCTGGATCGGCCTGCTGCTGCTGCAGGCGTTCTCGTTCCAGCTCCGGCTGTTCCCGGCCATGGGCAACGAGGGCTTCGTCAGCCTGGTGCTCCCGGCGATCACGATCGCGATGCCGTCGGGGGCGTTCATCGCCCAGCTGCTCTCACGGAGCCTCCGATCGACGCTCGCGCAGCCCTACGTCGAAGTCGTGCGCGCCAAGGGCGCCGGCGAGGCGCGCGTGCAGTTCGCCCACGCCTTCCGCAACGCCGCCATCCCGACCCTCACCATGGTCGGCGTGCTGATCGGCGGCCTCCTCTCGGGCGCCGTCGTGACCGAGACGGTCTTCTCGCGCCTGGGCATCGGCCGGCTCGTCGTGACGGCCGTCAACAACCGCGATGTCCCCGTCGTGCAGGTCGTGGTCGTCTTCGCCGCCGTCGTCTTCGTCGTCGCGAACCTCGTCGTCGACCTCATCAACCCCCTCATCGATCGCCGCATCACGCTCGCCCGCACCGCGTTCGTCGCGGCCTGACGCCGGAGGAACCATGACCGCCACCCTCGACGCCCCGCTCCTCGTTCCCGGCACCGTTCCCGGCTCCGGCCCCGAATCGGGCGCCGGCCGTCCGCCGAAACGACCGGCGGGACCCGGCCGCGGCATCCGCACCCGCCTGCTGCACGTGCTCCGGCAGCCGACGCTCGTGCTCTCGATCGCCGTGCTGCTGCTCGTCACGCTGTGGGCCCTCGCTCCGACCTGGTTCACCGCGTGGGATCCCATCGAGGGCGTCGCGCGCGACCGCCTGCAGCCGCCGTCGGCGACGCACCTGTTCGGCACCGACAACCTCGGCCGCGACCTGTTCGCCCGCGTCGTCCACGGGTCGGCGACGTCTCTCGCCGCGACGACCGTGGCCGTGATCGTCGGGTTGACCGTCGGCTCGTTCTTCGGGCTCCTCGCCGGCTTCCTCCGCGGCATCGTCGACGACGCGATCATGCGGTTCATGGACGTCCTGCTCGCGATCCCGAGCCTCCTGCTCTCGCTCGCGCTCATCACCGCGCTCGGCTTCGGCACGCTCAACGTCGCCATCGCGGTCGGACTCGCGAGCGTCGCCTCGTTCTCCCGGGTCATGCGCGCCGAGGTGCTGCAGGTCGCGACGGCGGTCTACGTCGAAGCGGCGCGCGTCTCGGGAGTGCGCTGGTACACGATCCTGCGGCGACACGTCCTGCCGAACGCCTCGGGACCGGTCGTGGCCCTCGCGGCGCTCGAGTTCGGCGTCATGGTGCTGGCGATCTCGTCACTGTCGTTCCTCGGCTTCGGCGCCCCGCCGCCCACGCCCGAATGGGGCTCGCTCGTCTCGGGCGGCCGCGACTACCTCGCCGTCGCCTGGTGGCTCACGACCCTGCCCGGCCTCGTGATCGTCGCCGTCGTGCTGTCGGCGAACCGCATCTCGCGCGCCCTGGAGCGCAACGGAGGAACCCGATGACCGCGCCGAGCACCCCGCTCCTCGAGGTCTCCGGACTCCGCGTCTCGTACACCGTCGACGGGCGATCCCGGCCCGCCGTCGAGGACGTCTCGTTCACGGTCGACCGGGGCGAGATCGTCGCGATCGTCGGCGAGTCGGGGTCGGGCAAGAGCACGACGGCGCACGCGGTCATCAGCCTGCTCTCCCGCAACGCGCGGGTGGATGCCGGTGCCATCCGCTTCGCCGGCGAAGACCTCGCCGCGCTCTCACCCCGCGCCTGGCGCGAGGTGCGCGGGCGACGGATCGGCCTCATCCCGCAGGACCCCGGCACGAGCCTGAACCCCGTCAAGCGCGTCGGCCGGCAGGTGGGCGAACCTGTCGTGATCCACGGGCTCGCCTCTCGGCGCGCCGCGGAGCGGCAGGCCGTGCAGCTGCTCGAGCTCGCCGGCATCCCCGAGGCGCCCGCGCGCGCCCGGCAGTTCCCGCACCAGTTCTCGGGCGGCATGAAGCAGCGCGCGCTGATCGCCGCGGCCCTGGCAGCCGAGCCGCAGCTCGTCATCGCCGACGAGCCGACGAGCGCGCTCGACGTGACCGTGCAGAAGCAGATCCTCGACCACATCGACACCCTCGCCGACACCCTCGACACCGCGGTCCTGCTCGTCACGCACGACCTGGGGGTCGCGGCCGATCGCGCCGACCGCATCATCGTCATGCAGCAGGGCCGCATCGTCGAGCAGGGTGACGCCGGGACGATCCTCGGAGCCCCGCAGCATCCGTACACGCGCCGCCTCATCGCCGCGGCTCCGAGCCTGCGGCCGCACGCGAAAGCCGTCGTCTCGCGTCGTGCGGGGTCGCCGAGCGCGCCTTCCGACGCGCCGGACGCCGGGGCGGCCCGGCCGCTGTTCGAAGTGACCGGCCTGCGCAAGGAGTTCGCGCTCCCGGGCCGCGGCACGCTGCTCGCCGTCGACGACGTGTCGTTCACGGTCGGGCGAGGCGAGACCCTCGCCGTCGTCGGCGAGTCGGGCTCGGGCAAGAGCACGACGGCGCGACTCGCGCTGCGGCTCGAACGGCCGACCGCCGGCAGCATCCGCTTCGACGGCGTCGACCTCGTCGCCGCCCGACGCGAGGAGGTGCGGATGCTGCGCCGGCGACTGCAGCTGGTCCACCAGAGCCCCTACGCATCGCTCGACCCGCGCTTCACGGTCGCCGACGTCGTCGACGAACCCCTCCGCGCGTTCGGGGTCGGCGATCGCGCCGGCCGGGCGGCGCGCGTGCGCGACCTGCTCGACCAGGTCGCGCTGCCGAGCGGCACCGCCGAGCGGCGACCCGCCGAGCTTTCGGGCGGACAGCGGCAGCGCGTTGCGATCGCGCGGGCTCTCGCGCTGCAGCCCGACCTCATCGTCCTCGACGAGGCGGTCTCGGCGCTCGACGTCTCGGTGCAGGCGCAGATCCTCGACCTGCTCGTCGAGCTGCAGCGCGAGCTCGGGGTGTCGTACCTGTTCATCAGCCACGACCTGGCCGTCGTCCGCGAGATCTCCCACCGGGTCGCGGTCATGCAGCGCGGGCGCATCGTCGAACAGGGACCGACCCCCGACGTCCTGACACACCCGCGCGCGGAGTACACGCGCCGCCTGATCGACGCCATCCCCGGCCGCGCGCACGAGGTCGTGTCGTGAGCGCGCGTGATCGCCTGACGGTCGAGTCGCCACGAACCGTGGGTGCCGGGCACGCCGCATCCGCGGTTCGTGGCGAGTCGACGATCCTGCCCGCGGGTCAAGCCGTGACGGTGACGAGCACGCGCTGCCAGCCGCTCGACCCGTCGGGGGCGATCGCGGCGCGCTCCTCGACCTGGGTGTCGCCGTTCGCGTTGACCGCGCGCACCTCGACGTAGTGCGTGCCGGCCTCGGCCTGCCACTCGAGCACCCACTGCACCCACGTGTCGGCGTTGATGGGGGTCGACAGCGTCGCAGACTGCCAGTCGCCGTCGTCGATGCGCACCTCGACGCGCTCGATGCCCACGGTCTGCGCCCACGCCATGCCGGCGACGGCCACGGTCCCGGCGGCGACCGGGGTGCCGGCGCGGGGAGTGTCGATGCGCGACGAGAACTTGATCGGGGCCTGAGCGGCGTAGCCGCGGGGGGTCCAGTACGCCTCGTCCTCGGCGAACGTCGTGACCTTGAGCTCCGTGACCCACTTCGTCGCCGACACGTAGCCGTAGAGCCCGGGAACGACCATCCGCACCGGGAAGCCGTGCTCGAGCGGCAGCGGCTCTCCGTTCATGGCGACCGCGAAGATCGCGTCGATCGAGTCGTCGGTGAGCGCCTCGAGCGGGGTGGAGGCCGTGTACCCGTCGACACTGGTGGAGAGCACCATGTCGGCTCCCGACTGCGGCCCGGCCATGCTCAGGATGTCGCGGATCGGAACGCCCTGCCAGATCGCGTTGCCGACGAGGCCGCCGCCGACCTCGTTCGAGACGCAGGTCAGGGTGACGGCGTACTCGTCGAGACCCATGCCGACGAGGTCGTCGAAGCTCAGCTCCACCCGCTGATCGACCATGCCGTCGATCACGAGGCGCCACGTCGACGGATCGACGGTCGGCACGGTCAGAGCCGTGTCGACACGGTAGAAGTCGGCGTTCGGCGTGATCAGCGGCGAGATGCCCTCGACGTCGAGCTCGGCGCCGTTCGGCACCGTCACGGTCGACCGCGGCTCGGGCAGCCGGAGCTCCTGCCGCAGGGCGTCGACGGAGGCCGCGGTCGCGTTCAGCAGGCGCGATCCCACCCCGACGACGGCCGCGGCCGCCGCGGTGACGAGCGTCGCCGTCAGGAAGGAGCGCCGACCGAACCCGCTCTCGCGGCGGGCGACCCCGTCGCGTCGAGCCGGATCCGCCGGTGCGGGCGCGGCGGCATCCGTCTGCGGGTGCGTGACGAGCTCGGACCGCGATGCCGCGACGACACCGCCGGCCTCGCGGCCGAGGGCCCACCGTCGCAAGCGGCTGATGAGCAGCACGAGCACGGCGCAGCCGACGAGGGTGCCGAGGACGGGCGGCAGCCAGGCGAGGGCCGAGGCGCCCGTACGGGTCACGATGGCGGCGGTAGACAGCACCCCGGCGAGGGCGATGACCACGAGGCCGAAGGGTCGGACGTAGTACTGCAGGATGCCGGCGATCGCCGCGGCGATCACGACGGCGAGCCCAAGGCTGCCGAGCAGGACGACCTTGTCGGCCGACCCGAAGGTCGCGATCGCGAACTCCTTCAGCGGCTGCGGCACGATGTCGATGACGAAGGCGCCGACCGCGAGGATCGGGCTGCTCTCCTTCGCGAAGAGCAACGCGGCGAGCTCGGCGATCGCGAGGAACGCCGCCGCGCTCACGATGCCGGCGATGGCGCTCCACAGCCACCAGAGTCCGCGCTTCGCGGATGTGGTCGATTTTGCCATCCCAGTCGCCCTTCGATCGGCGGGCCAGCCGGCTCGCGAATCAATCACATCTGCTCGAGTCCATCCGGCGAAACCGATTGACTCGAACGTGATTGATCGATTCGCGAGCTGCGTCCCGGCAGAGGTTGTTCGGTACGGGGGGCGGAACGGATGGGTCGGGGACTCAGCGAGTCGGATCGACGTCCGGCAGGGGCTTCTCGAAGCACTGCGAGAAGGCGAACGCGGTGTACGGCTCGTAGATGCCGATCGGGGTGTAGCCGAGCTTCTCGTAGAGCGCGACGGCGTCCTGCTGGCGGTCGCCCGTCTGCAGGATGAGCCGGGCGGCACCCCGCCCGCGGGCGATGCGGTCGAGCTCGGCGAGGAGCACGCGACTGGCGCCCGCGCCCCGTGCGCGCGGCTGGACGAAGACGCGCTTGATCTCCAGGTCGCGGATGCCGTCGTGCGCCAGATCGCGGAGGGCGCCGTGCGCGACGGGCGACCCCGCCGCATCCGACACGAGCACCGTCGCGACGATCGTCGCCGGGTCGACCGCGAACGCGCGGTTCGCCGCGTCCGCCTCGGCGGCATCGCCCGCCGCGAACCGGTCCGCGTAGCGCGGGCCGACTTCGTCGTCCATCTCGTCGCGCAGCGCCACCGCGCGCGGGTCGTCGTAGGCGACCGCCTCGACGACCCAGGTCGGCGCGACGCCGGGCGTCTCGGTCGGACGACCCGGCTCGGGAGCGAGGTCGTAGCCGAAGGAGAGGAGCCGGATGATGCGCCCCGGCTCGACCTCCCAGTCGCCCTCGCGATCGAGCAGCCGCTCGAAGCCGAGCTTGGCGTACAGGGCATGCGCTCCGGTCATCTCCGGGCCGCTGTTCATGACGACGCGGTGAGACCCGCGCGCGCGGGCGAGGTCGATGACGTGACGGGTCAGCGCCTCGCCGATCCCGCGTCCCCGGGCCTCGGGTGCGACCGCGAGCTGGCGGAAGTCGGTCTCGCCCGGGCGGGCGACCTCGGCCAGCGGCCGATTCGGGCGGGCGACCCACACCGTGCCGAGGATCGCGGCGTCGGCACCGTCGGAGCCCCCGTCGACCGCGACCCACACGTCGCCCGTGCGCACGCGACCCGCGACGTCGCGCAGCGAGGCGAGGTACTGCGCAGACAGCTCGCCGTAGCTGTGGCTGTAGGCGGCCGCGGTCACCTCGCCGGCCTGCTCGTACTCCTCGGTGCGGACGAGGCGGATGGTGACGGTCGTCGCGACCGTGCCGGTTGTCGTTGTCACGCCAGCGACGCTACCTCTCTGACGACCCGGTCCGGACCCACCGCGAGGCGGGCCCGGACCGGGTTCGAGAACGGGGGGTCAGGACTTCGGAAGTCCGGGCGGGTTGATCTCGCTCGCCTCGATGCGCTCCGACTCGAGGCCCCACGTCTCGAGCACCTCGTCGTACTGACCGCCCTCGATGATCGCGTTCAGCGCGATGCTCACGGGCTCGATCAGGCCGTTGCCCTTCGCCGTCGCCGCGGCGATGTTCGCCGTGAGCGGCCAGCCGCCCGGGACGACGCCGACGAGCTTGGTGTCGCCGGTCTCGCGTGCAGACCACGCCGACGTGGCGTTCGGTCCGAAGGTGGCGTCGACGCGACCGGACTGCAGCGCGAGCACCGCGGCGGCGTTGTCGTCGTAGTACTGCAGCTCGGCGGGCGCCTCGCCGGCGGCCTCGAGCTCCGCGTTCCAGGCCAGCAGCACCTGCTCCTGGTTGGTTCCCGACCCGACGACGATCTTCAGGCCCGAGATATCGGCGGCCTGCTCGATCTTCTCGATCTCGCTGTCCGACTGGACGTAGAAGCCCAGCAGGTCCTCGCGGTAGCTCGCGAAGTCGTAGAGCTCCTTGCGCTCCTCGGTGACGGTGACGTTCGAGGTGATGAGGTCGTACTTGCCCGACTGGATGCCGAGCGGCCAGTCCGCCCAGGCGACGACGACCGGGTTGTACTCGAGGCCGAGCGCCTCGGCCACGAGGGAGCCGATGTTCGGCTCCGTGCCGGCTGCCTCGGTCTCGCCCTCGGGGATGTAGCCGAGCGGCGGCAGGTAGGCGGAGTGGGCGACGGTGAGCTTGCCCTCCTCGACCGGGGTGAACCCGCTCGCCTCGAGCGCGGCGACCGCATCGGCGACGGGCTCGTCGAGGTGCACCCAGTGGATGTCGTCGGTCGCGACGTTGGCGGTGGTCGGCGCGGGTGCCGACGCCGCCTCGGCCTCCGCCGGCCGGTTGAGGTTCACGGCGGCGATGACGCCGCCCACGATCGCGGCGACCGCGACGACGCCGACGCCGACCGCGATCCCCTGCTTCTTGCTGATGGCCATGCTGTGGTTCCTTGTCTCGGTGGCGGGTCGGTGATCTCGGGTGGAGAGGGGGAAGGCGGGTCAGGCGAGGACCTTCGCGAGGAACTCCTGGACGCGCGGATGCCGCGGGGCCACGAGCACCTCGCTCGGGGGACCCTGCTCGATGATCCGGCCGGCATCGACGAACACGACGCGGTCGGCGACCTCTCGGGCGAAGCCGATCTCGTGCGTGACGATGATGAGCGTGGTCCCGAGCTGCGCCAGATCGCGGATGACGTCGAGCACCTCGCCGACGAGTTCCGGGTCGAGGGCGCTCGTCGGCTCGTCGAAGAGGATGACCTTCGGCTTGAGCGCGAGGGCGCGGGCGATCGCGACCCGCTGCTGCTGCCCGCCCGAGAGCTGGCGCGGATAGTGCCCGGCCTTGTCGGCGAGGCCCACGCGGTCGAGCAGGCCGAGGACGAGCTCGCGCGCGTCGTCCTTCGAAAGCCGGCCGAGCGCGATGGGCGCCTCCGTGACGTTCTCGAGGGCGGTGAGGTGCGGGAACAGGTTGAAGTTCTGGAAGACGATGCCGATCTGCGTGCGGCGCTCGAGCACCGCCTTCTCCCGCAGCTCGTAGAGCTTGCCGTTCCGCTGCTCGTAGCCGATCAGCTCGCCGTCGACCGTGACCGAGCCCCGGTCGACGGTCTCGAGGTGGTTGATCGTGCGCAGCAGGGTCGACTTGCCCGACCCGCTCGCCCCGAGCACCGCGACGACCTCGCCGGGCTGCACGGTCAGGTCGATGCCCTTCAGGACCTCGACGCCGCCGTAGCTCTTGTGGACGTTGTGGATCTCGACGAGGCCGCGGGTCGCGGCATCCGCTGTCGTCGTCATGACTCTCCTCCGGACGTGAGGCGGCCGTCGCCGGGTGCGGCATGGCGCGTCGCGCGGTCGACCGGTGGCGCTTCGGCGCCGGGCAGCGGAGCGGGAGTTTGGTCGTCGTCGCCCAGACGCGCCCACTGCAGGCCGATCCAGTGACGCGCCTTCTGCACCGGCGTCGGCGGCAGCACGCGCACGGCGCCGCGGGCGTAGTGACGCTCGATGTAGTACTGCAGGATGCTCAGGATCGTCGTGATGATCGTGTACCAGACGACGGCGACGAGAAGCAGCGGGATCACGCGGCTGTTGCGGTTGTAGATGACCTGCACCGCGTAGAAGAGCTCGGGGATCGCGATGACGAAGAGCACCGACGTCCCCTTGACGAGACCGATGACCTCGTTCGTGGCGTTCGGGATGATCGAGCGCATCGCCTGCGGCAGCACGATGCGCGACAGGCGCCGGCGCGGCGGGATGCCGAGGGCCGCGGCGGCCTCGAGCTGGCCTTGGTCGACCGAGAGCAGACCGCCGCGGATGATCTCGGCCGAGTAGGCCGCCTGGTGGAGGCTGAGACCGAGCACACCGGCCGCGAACGCGCTGATGAGCTGCACGGTCGGGAACTCGACGATCCAGAAGTCGGTCGTGAACGGGGTGCCGAGACCGAGCGTCGGATACAGGTAGCCGAGGTTGTACCAGACGACGAGCTGCACGACGAGGGGGACCGAGCGGAAGAACCAGATGAAGCTCCACGCGGCGGCGTTCAGCAGCGGCGACTTCGCGAGACGCGCGAGGGCGAGCACGGTGCCGAGCAGGAAGCCGATGGTCGCCGAGACCGCCGTGTAGACGAGGGTGAGCCAGAGCCCCTGCAGCACCGGCTCGGAGAAGAAGTAGTGCGCGAAGTAGTCCCACTCGTAGTTCTCGTTCGTGACGAGCGACCAGAGGAACTGCGCGACGACGAACACGACGATGGCGGCGATGGTCCAGCGGAACCAGTGCTTCGTGCGGACGACCGGGATGTCGCCGAGGTCGACGCGACCGGACGATGACGTCGCGGACGCCGCCGACGTGGGCGCGGCCGTGCCGGCGGCGTCGACGCGCGGAGCTGTGTCGGTCATGCGGGCCCTCCTCGGGCAGAGCGGATGCTGCGGATCGCCCGACAGTAGAGCGACGCGGATGCCGTCGTCGCGCCGCCCGCACACACGGCGCAATGCGCGGGAACATGGCGTAACATCGCCGGCCGCGCACGCCGCCCCCGCGGGCACCCGCGCAGCGGAGGAGATCGACGCCCGGGAGGGCCACCCGCGGCATCCTGCCCTCTCCCGGGCCGATCTCCTCCGGAACGCGCCGCTCCGGAACGCGCCGCTACGGGACGCGCACGCCGACGAAGCTCGTCCGGCGCCGCAGCTCGAAGCCGAGCTTCTCGTACCCCGCGATCGCGTTGACGTTGCTCGCCGCGGCGTGCATGAGCGCCCGACCGCCGCGCTGCTGGATGTGGAACGCGACGTCCAGCACCAGGCGCGAGGCGAGCCCCTGACGGCGGAAGTCGACGTCCGTCGCCACGGCGCTGATCTCCGTCCACTCCCCCGGCTGCAGTCGCTCGCCCGCCATGGCGATGAGGCGACCGTCCCGACGGATGCCGATGTACCGCCCGAGCAGGTGGGTGCGCGGCCGGAACGGGCCGGGCCGGTTGCGCTCGACGAGCGCGAGCATGTCGGGCACGTCGTCGGCGCCGAGCAGCACGGCCTCCTCGTCGGGACGCGGGTGCAGCCGGTCGGTCTCGACCAGCTGCACGCCGGCGCCGCGGAAGGTCTCCGTCCACCCCGCGGGGAGCTCCGGGTCGGCCGCGCTGATGCTGAACTCGTTGCCGGAGCCGACCACGGCCGTCAGCGAGTCCCACACCGCCGGGTCGTCCCAGGTGCGGACGCCGACGAAGCCGGCGACGTCGTCCGGGTACCGTCGCACGAGGTCGTCCCCGATCGCGAGGTGCGCATGGGCACCGGCGAGTGAGTGCCACGCGGCATTGTCGCGCACGTCCTCGTCGACCTCGCGGTCGTGCACGGGGGGAATCGTGGTGGTCATGGCAGGGTCCTCTCAGGCCGTCCGCAGAATCCGCTCCGTCACGCGTGCGCAGAAGTGCAGTGCGTCGACGGGCACGCGCTCGTCCGCCGCGTGGAACTGGGCGAACACGTCGAAGTCCTTCTCAACACGCAGCGGCACGAATCCATACCCGGCGATGCCGAGCCGTGCGAAGTGCTTGTTGTCGGTGCTGGCCGGAAGCAGATAGGGCACGACGACGCCGTCCGGGTCCTCGGCGCCGATGGCCTGCTGCAGCACGTCGAGCAGAGGCGCCGCCGCGGGCGCCTCGGTGGCCGACCACCACCGCCCCTCGACGACCTCGGCGTCATCGCCCACCAGGTCGGCGAGCTCGCGGCGGAGCGCCGCGTCCTGCCCCGGGAGCAGTCGGATGTCGAGCAGCGCGGACGCCTCAGCGGGGATGACGTTGACCTTCGACCCGCCGCGGAGCACCGTCGGCGTCACCGTGTTGCGGGTGGAGGCTCCGATGAGCGTCGACACGAAACCGAGCGTGGCGAGGTCGTCCTCGAGTGTCGCGTCGGTGAAGGACAGCCCGCGCGCGCGGCCGAACGCATCCAGGAATCCCTGCAGCGCCGGGGTCCGGACCACGGGGAATCGATGCGCTCCGATCGCGGCCACCGCCCGCGCGAGCCGGACGACCGCGGTGTCGCCCGTGGGACGCGACCCGTGCCCGGCGCGACCGCGCGCGACGAGGGTCGCGCCGGCCGCGCCTTTCTCGGTCGTGGCGACGAGATAGGCGCGGCGCGCGGTCGCGGCATCCGCGTCCGACGACGAGCCCGCCGCCGGTTCCGCGTCGAGGGGCACCGCGAACCCGCCGACCTCGCTGACCGCCTCGGTGACGCCGGCGAGCAGGTCGGGACGGTGCCGCACGAGCCAGTCGGCGCCCCAGAGCCCGCCACTCTCCTCGTCGGCGAGGAACGCGAGCACGAGGTCGCGTCGCGGCACCATCCACTCGCGCGCGTAATGGCGGGCGACGGCGACGAGCGTCCCGGCGAAGTCCTTCATGTCGACGGCGCCGCGTCCGTAGAGGTAGCCCTCGTGGATCTCGGCACCGAACGGGGGGTGCGTCCAGTCGTCGGCGACCGCCGGCACGACGTCGAGGTGCGCGTGCACCAGCAGCGCTCCCGCCGCCGGATCGCTGCCCGGGATGCGCGCGACGAACGAACCGCGTCCCGGTGCCGGCTCGATGAACTCCCCTGCGATGCCGGCCTCGGCGAGCCATTCCTGCACGAGGCGGGCCGCCCGCGTCTCGCCGTCGCCGATCGTCTCGGGGTCGCCGGTGTTGACGCTGTCGATGCGGATGAGCTCCCGCACGAAGCGGACCGCCTCGTCCTCGAGAAGAGTCGTCATGCCCGGCGACGCTAGTCGCTGGAGGGCGACACGTCGCCCGGGCCCGCCACATACGGTCACGAGCGCGCGCGAGCGCTAGGGTGCCCCCGTGAGGACTGCGAAGACATCGACACCGGCGACCGTGTGGTCGCTCCTCCGACTCGCGATGTCAGCGGTCATCGTCGCGGCCGTGGTCACCCAGCTCGTCGTCTCGATGACCCGGACGGCTGAGACCGGCGGCGACGTGGCGACCGTGGTCGCGAACTTCTTCAGCTTCTTCACGATCCTCTCGAACGTCATCGCCGCCGCCGTGCTGACGTGGGCTGCCGCGGCATCCCTCTCCGGTCGATGCGAGGGATCGGCCGCGCTGCCGCTGTCGGTCGCGCTGGCGTGCGGGACGACCTACATGATCATCACCGGGGTCGTCTACAACGCTCTGCTGCGCGGCATCACGCTGCCCCAGGGGTCCGAGCCCGTCCCCTGGTCGAACGAAGTGCTGCACCTGATCGGGCCGACCTTCCTGCTCCTCGACCTCGTCATCGGCACGCCGCGTCGCTCCGTGCGCTGGCGCGCGCTCCTGGTCATCGTGTCGTTCCCGCTGCTGTGGACGGCCTACACGCTCATCCGCGGCCCGCTCGTGACGAACCCCACGACCGGCCAGCCGTTCTGGTACCCCTACCCGTTCCTGAACCCGAACAGCCCGGGCGGCTGGGGGATGGTCATCGGATACGTCGTCGCCATCGCGGTCGCGTTCATCGTGGTGGGCTCGTTCACCGTGTGGGTGACACGGCGACGCTCGGCAGAGCGACGCCGTCCGATGCGGTGACGCTGACGTCGATGACGAACGACCGGGGCCGCCGACTGATCGAGCGCGCCGGCGCGCGCCTCGAGCCGCATCATCCGCCGTTCATGTCGTCTCATCCGACCGCCCTCGGCTGGCTCTGGATGGCCGCGGTCGTCGCGATCCTCGTCGTCTGCGACATCGCCGGCGGCCCCGGGTGGCTGCGGGCAGTCCTGACTCTCTCCGCTGCCCTGCCCCCGCTCGCCGCCACGCTGGTCGTGCTCTCGCAGACGCCCCGCTCGCATCTCGAGTACGAACCGTCGATCCTGACCCACTTCTTCGCGCGATTCCTCGCCCTCTTCAGCGCCTTCGTCTTCTGGCTGGGCTCGGTCGTCATCGGCGGCGCGATCGCCGTACAGCTCACCGACGAGAGCGGCACCGACGTCGCGACGGCCTGGGGGGCCGCGATCGAGATCTTCGCGATGATCGTGCCGCCGGTGACTGTGCTGCTCTACTGCGTGCTGATCATCCGCTACGCCGGGTACCTCGTGCGCCTGCGCGGCTGGCCGGCCGTGCCGACCCGCCACCGCATCCCGGAGCATCTCCTCGCCGAGGCGCCGCGCACCCGCCGAGTCGTCATCGGTCTCGCGCACCCGGGTCTGCTGCTGGCCGCCGGACTGCTCTCGACGCTCGTGGCGCTCGCGCTGACGATCCGCGCCGAGGCGCTGCTGAGCTGACGCGAGCGGCGCGGGTCCTCAGTCGACGGCGCCGCGGACGAGGGCGCGCACGCGCTCCTCGACCTCGGGCGTGACCTCGACGATCGCGAACGAGGTCGGCCACATGGCGCCGTCGTCGAGGGTCGCGGTCTCGTCGAAGTTCAGGGTCGGGTAGCGCGTGTCGAACTTCGACTTCGGCTGTACGAAGATCACGACCTTTCCCTCGCGGGCATAGGCGGGGAACCCGTAGAAGGTCTTCGGGTCAAGGTGGCCCGCCTCCTCCGAGACGATGCGATGGACCGCCCGGGCGACCTCGCCGTCGATCCCGTCGAGGGCCTCGATGGCAGCCATGCACGCCTCGAGCTCTTTGGCGAGCTTCGCAGCGCCCTTCAACCCCTTCGTCGACCGCAGCTCGTCGGCGCGCTGCTTCATGGCCGCCTTCTCCTCGTCGGAGAAGCCCGCACCCCGTGTCGCCTCGTCCGCCATGACATCCTCCCCGCACCGGTTCCGCGCCCCCGCCGGGGCATCCGATCCGATCGTGCCACCGTCGGCCCGTCCTGCCCAGCCCCGTAGGCTCATCCCATGCGCGCTCGCCTCGGTTCGACCCTGCTCGTCCTGTCCGCCCTCGTCCTCGTGGGATGCTCCTCGACGCCGAGCGCCGGACCCGATGCCGATGTTCCGACCGTCGATGCCGTTCCCGAGGGCGCCTGCGCCTACGTCGAGGCACCCGGCGGCGTGCGCGAGGTCTCGCCCCCGCCGGCCGAGGCCGAGGTGTCCGGCGCCGTGGCCGCGACGCTGCAGACGTCGGTGGGCGACATCCCGATGACTCTCGACGCCGACACCACCCCCTGCACGGTGGGCAGCTTCGTGTCGCTCGCGCAGCAGGGCTACTACGACGACTCGCCCTGCCACCGCCTGACGACACAGGGCATCTTCGTCCTGCAGTGCGGCGACCCGTCGGGAACCGGCCGCGGCGGCCCCGGCTACCGCTACGCCGACGAGCTCGACGGCGGCGAGACGTATCCCGCCGGCACGGTCGCGATGGCAAACGCCGGGCCCGACACCAACGGCTCGCAGTTCTTCCTGGTCTACGAGGACACGGCGCTGCCGCCGTCCTACACCGTCTTCGGCCAGCTCGACGAAGCCGGTCTCGCCGTCGTGCGCGAGGTCGCTGCAGCCGGAGCCGAGGGCGGCGCCGCCGACGGCGCGCCCGCGACGGCGGTCACCATCACCGGCGTGGCCGTCGGCTGACCCGGCGGGCGCCGGCGTGCGGACACCCGCGTCTTTGCGGCCCCGCGCGCAGAACTCAGTCGATCCCGTTCGTCTCGCCCCCGCCCGCGGGGCGACCGCGCGTGCAGGAGCGATATCGACGGAGTTCTGCACACACCCGCCCGGCGCCGGCGGCCGCACCCGGCACCGCCCCGCAACGGGCAACCCCGCCCGCTCACTAGGATTGACCCCATGTCGAAGGTCCTCCAGTCCCTGCCCGTCGGCGAGCGCGTCGGCATCGCCTTCTCGGGGGGTCTCGACACCTCCGTCGCGGTCGCGTGGATGCGCGATAAGGGCGCCGTCCCCTTCACCTACACCGGCGATCTCGGCCAGTACGACGAGGACGACATCGCCTCCATCCCGGGCCGGGCGCTGCAGTACGGCGCCGAGGGCTCGCGCCTCATCGACTGCAAGCCGATGATGGTCGAGGAGGGTCTGGTCGCCCTCTCGTGCGGCGCCTTCCACATCCGCTCGGGCGGACGCACCTACTTCAACACGACGCCGATCGGCCGCGCCGTCACCGGCACGATGCTCGTCCGCGCCATGAAGGAGGACGGCGTCGACATCTGGGGCGACGGCTCCACCTATAAGGGCAACGACATCGAGCGGTTCTACCGCTACGGCCTGCTCGCCAACCCCGCGCTGCGCATCTACAAGCCGTGGCTCGACGCCGACTTCGTCACCGAGCTCGGCGGCCGCACCGAGATGAGCGAGTGGCTCGTCGCGCACGGCTTCCCGTACCGCGACTCGGTCGAGAAGGCGTACTCGACCGACGCCAACATCTGGGGCGCGACGCACGAGGCGAAGACGCTCGAGCACCTCGACGTCTCGCTCGAGATCGTCGAGCCGATCATGGGCGTCCGCTTTTGGGATCCGGCCGTCGAGATCGAGACCGAGGACGTCTCGGTCACCTTCGAAGCGGGCCGCCCCGTCGCCGTCAACGGCGTCGAGTACGCCGACATCGTCGAGCTCGTCATGGCGGCCAATGCCATCGGCGGTCGCCACGGCCTCGGCATGAGCGACCAGATCGAGAACCGCATCATCGAGGCCAAGAGCCGCGGCATCTACGAGGCCCCGGGCATGGCGCTGCTGTTCATCGCCTACGAGCGGCTGGTCAACGGCATCCTGAACGAAGACACCCTCGCGACGTACCACGAGCAGGGGCGGCGCCTCGGGCGCCTCATGTACGAGGGTCGCTGGCTCGAGCCGCAGTCGTTCATGCTGCGGGAGTCGATCCAGCGCTGGGTGGGCTCGGCGATCAGTGGCACCGTCACGCTGCGCCTGCGCCGCGGCGAGGACTACACGATCCTCAACACCGAGAGCCGCAACCTGTCGTACTCGCCCGAGAAGCTCTCGATGGAGCGCGTGGGCGATTCGGCGTTCGGTCCGACCGACCGCATCGGCCAGCTCACGATGCGCAACCTCGACATCGCCGACTCCCGCGCGCGCCTGGAGCACTACGCCGGCATCGGCCTCATCGGCGGTCCGACGGCCGAGCTCGTCGGCGACCTCGAGCGCGGCGGCGCGGCCGAGATCACCGGCAACGTCGAGCAGACCGATCAGGCTCTCGCCGACGCGGTGGATGCCGCCGGCGAATCCGCCTCGTTCGACTTCGGCGCCGACTGACCCCTGTCCCGCTCCCGCGCGGATCGACCCGCTGCGCCCGACTCGATCGGATGCAGCGGGTCGATCCGCGTCGGATGGGTGAGCGCGCGCAGCGCCCGGCCGGAGCAGTCTCGGCATCCCGCTCGCACCATCGCTAACTTGCACAATAGTGTGCAGGTTCGTACCATTGCCGTGTGACCTCCCCCTCTCCGATGCGCCGCCCGCGACGGGATGCCGCGGCGAATCGCGCGGGCCTGCTGACCGCTGCGGCGCAGACCCTCGCCACCGACCCCGGCGCCTCCGTCGACACCATCGCCCGCGCCGCGGGCCTCAGCCGCCGCGCGCTCTACGGCCACTTCGACGACCGTGATGCGCTGCTGCGCGAGCTCATCGCCACCGGCGCGCAGCGGTTCAACGACATCGCCGAGCAGTCCGCCGACCCCTCGAGTCCGGCGCCGGTCGCCCTGGCCCGCCTCGCCGCCCGCCTGTGGACGGAGGCCTCGCACGTGCAGGTCGCCGCCGCCATCGCGCTCGACGAGCGTCATGTCGCCGAGTCCGCCGCCGCCCTTGCTCCGCTGCGCCGCACGGTCATGAACCTCGTCCGCCGCGGCCAGGACGACGGATCGCTGCGCACAGACGTCGCCGCACCGACCCTCGCCCGCCTGATCGAGGAGACCGCGCGCACCGTGATCGTGCGGCTGGACGCTTCCTCGCCGGAGGCGGGGTCGCTGGCCGTTCGAGCGGTTCTGTCGATCGCGGGACTGTCGTGGCGCGAGGCCGAGACCCTCGTCGGCGCCCACCCCGACATCCTGGGCGAGGCGGCCTGATGCGCGTCGAGCTGACGGACGTTGCGAAGGGCCGACGCGATCTCGCCCTCCCGCCGACGACACTGTCGTTCCGCAGCGGGCGCGCCACTCTCGCGATCGCCGAGACCGAGCAGCGGCCGACCGTGCTCGGTCTCATCGCCAGTGGACGGATGCGCCCCGACGCCGGCGTCGTCCGCGTCGACGGCGCGTCGGCCGCGCGCTCGCTGCGCCGGCGCACGGCGCTTCTCGACGCGCCCGAGGTGAGCGATCCGCCGCCGAACATCGCGACGGTCGGCGTCGTGGGCGAGGAGCTGATGTTCGCCGGGTTCGCCGCCGACCCGATCGCCGCCCGGCGCTGGCTCGACGAGCACGGCCTCCGTCACCTCACGCGCGTGCCGATCGGCGACGTCCCGGCCATCGACCGCATCCGCCTCATGCTCGAGCTCGCGGTGCTCCGTCCGGGCGTCGAGGCGATCGTCCTCGTCTCGCCCGACCGTCACGGCGGCGACCCGCGCGCCTGGTGGGGGCTGTGCCGCGAGTTCGCCGGTCGCGGGTACGCGGTCCTCGTCATCGCCGGCGAGGCGGCCGCGACGCTGCTCGCCGAGGACGCTCCCCGCCGCCGACCGCTGCCGAGCGGCATCCGACTGCGCAGCACCCGACCGAAAGCCGACCGTTGAAGATTCCCGCTCTTCTCACCGCAGAGCTCCGCCGTCTCACCGCCACACGCATGTCGGTGGTGGCGCTCATCGCCCTCATGCTCGTGCCCGTGCTCTACGGCGGGCTGTACCTGTGGGCGAACCAGGACCCCTACGGCAAGCTGTCGGAGCTCCCCGTCGCCCTCGTCGACCTCGACGAGGGCGCGCCGGCCGCCGACGGGGCGGGCGCGGTCGACTACGGGGCACAGGTGGCCGATCAGCTCGTCGACGACGGCTCGTTCGCATGGCGGCGACTCGACGCCGACGCCGCGCGCGAGGCGCTGCGCACGGGTGAGGTGGACTTCTCCGTGACGCTCCCGGCCGACTTCTCGGCGGCGCTCGTCAGCCCTTCCGGCGACGCGCCGACGCAGGCGACGATCCTTCTCTCGACGAACGACGCGAACAACTACCTCGCCTCGACGATCGGCTCGCAGGCGGTCGAGCGCATCCGCAGCTCGGTCGCCGAGCTCGTGGGCCGTGAGGCGGCATCCCGACTGCTCACCGGCATCGCCGACATCCGCGTCCAGCTGCAGGATGCCGCGACCGGCGCCACGAGCCTCGCCGACGGGGCCGGTCAGGCCCACGACGGGGCCGCGCAGCTCGCCGACGGTGCCGGCCGGCTGTCGGCCGGAACCGCGCAGCTGGACGACGGGGCGCGGTCGCTCGCCGGTGGAGCCGCCCAGCTCGCCGACGGCAGCCGGACCCTCGCCGGCGGGGCCGCCGACCTCGCGACGGGGGCCGCGCAGGTCGCGGACGGCACGGCGACGATCGCGGGCTACGCGGATCGCGCCGGATCCGCGGTCGACGAGGCGGCCGCGCGGCTGCCCGAGGTGCGTTCGGACATCGCCCGGATCCTGGCGGACCGCGGTCTCGATCAGGCGCAGATCGACGAGGTCCTCCGCACCCTCGATCCGATCGGCGACCGGCTGGCGACCGGAGCCGCCCGTGTCGACGACGCCGTCTCGCAGGTCGACCGGCTCGCCGCGGGCGCCGCGCAGGTGAGTGCGGGGGCGACGCGGCTCAGCGGCGGCGCCGGCGATCTCGCCACGGGCACCGCGACATTGTCCGCGGGGGCCGACCAGCTCGCCACCGGAACCGGCGATGCCGCGGCGGGAGCAGCATCCCTCGACGAGGGAGCGGCGTCGCTCGCGGGCGGACTCGCGACGCTCGACGACGGCGCCGGCCGGCTGCGCGACGGACTCGAGGCGGGTGTGGCGCAGCTGCCCGACACCACCTCCGCCGTCCGCGACCAGCAGGCCCGGACGATCGCCGACCCCGTCGCCGTGGACTCGGGCAACCTCGCCCGTGCCGGCGACTACGGCGCCGGGCTCGCACCGTTCTTCGCGGCCCTGGCCGGCTGGATCGGCATCTACGCCCTGTTCCTCATCGTGAAGCCGATCTCACGCCGTGCCGTCACGGCGCTCCGCTCCCCCGTCCGCGTCACGCTCGCGGGCTGGCTCACACCTGCCCTTCTCGGCAGCCTCGGCATGGTCGCGCTCTTCGGCGTGCTCTCCCTCGCCCTCGGCTTCGACTTCTCGAGTCCGGTGGGAACGCTCGGCGTGCTGCTGACGGCGTCGTTCACCTACGCCGCCATCATCCTCGCCCTGAACGTCTGGCTCGGCTCGGTCGGACAGTTCCTCGGACTCGTGCTGATGGTCGTGCAGCTCGTCACGGCGGGCGGGACTTTCCCGTGGCAGACGCTGCCGGCGCCGCTCGCGGCCCTGCACCACGTCCTGCCGATGGGCTACGTCGTGGATGCGATGCGTCAGTGGATGTACGGCGGCGACCTCAGCCGCATCCCGCTCGACATCGCGGTGCTGTTCGCCTGGATGGTCGGCGCGCTGCTGCTCGCGGTCGTCGGCGTGACGCGCATGACGCAGCGCCGCACCCTGCGCGACCTGCAGCCCAGCCTGATCGGCTGACGCCCCCTGCCGGGGCGGGTCAGTCGCGGTCGTCTTTGGGGGTGGGGGCGTCGGCGAACTCGTCGACGAAGAGCGACTCGCGGTCGAGCGTCTTGTTGCGGTAGGCCTGGCGACCGACCATGTGCGCCGACAGGGGCGCCGTGGCGAGCTGGATGAGCGCGACCGGAACGAGGAAGGCCACGACCGCCCACGACTGCAGCGCGACGCCGACCGCCACGCAGATCAGCAGGAACCCGAGCACCTGGGGCTTCGTCGCAGCGTGCAGCCGGGTCGGCACGTCGCGGAAGCGCAGCAGTCCGATCGCGGCGGTCAGACACAGCAGCGCGCCGATCAGCACGAGGACGAGCGCGATGACGTCGGTGATGCTCATGTGTCGACGTTGTCCTTCCTCGCGACGAAACGGGCGATCGAGATCGACCCGAAGACGCCGACCGCCGCGACGATCAGCAGCACCGGCAGCGTGCGGGTGTGGTGATTGATCGCCATCTCGGCGCCGAGGGCGCAGATGACGAGCGTCAGGAGCACGTCCGACGCCACCGCCCGGTCGAGGATCGACGGTCCTCGGATGATGCGCCACATCGTCAGCAGCGCCGAGACGGCGAAGACGACCGAGATGACGACGACGAGCCAGTTCACCGGATCGGTCATGAGCGCTCCCTCCGCAGATCGGCCAGCGCCCGCGACTGCTCACGGCTGCCGACGGCGCGCACGATGCGCTCCTCCCAGTGCTGGATCGCGCGACGCTGACGGTCGAGCTGCTCCTGCGAGCGCACGCCGATCGCGTGCAGATAGAGGATGCGGCGATCGCGGTCGATGTCGATGATGAGCGACCCGGGGATGAGGGATGCCGTCACCGCCACGTGGGTCATGATCAGGTCGTCGTCGGTGCGCAGCGGCACGGCGATGATGGCCGCTCCCGGCTGACGGCGCGGGTCGACGACCTGCCAGGCCACCAGGAGCGAGCCGCGGACGAGGGAGAGGAGGAACTCGAGGAAGAAGACGACGCCCCACCACAGGTTGACCCGGCCCGAGAGCTCGACGGGCGGCAGCCGGAAGATGCGCGTGACGAACAGCGCCACGATGATCCCGGTCAGGGCCGCGAGCACGGTGAATTGCCCCCACAGCAGCATCCACAGCGCGACGAGCCACACGAAGAAGGGCAGCTGACGCCAGAGGCCCGTGGCGGCGCTGCGCTTGGAGTCGGGAGACATCATCCTGCCTCCTGCTCGAGGTCGGCGATCGTCACGGGCTGGAGGAGCGACTGACCGATGTCGGCGCAGAGCTCGTACAGCGGGCCCGCGAAGACGGTCAGCGCGACGGTCACCGCGACCATGCCCGCCGTGGTGGCGGTCATGATGCGGGGGATCACGCGCTTGCGGGTTTGCGTGTCGGCCGCGGGGGCGTCGCCGAGGTAGGCGATGCGGGCGTCGGACTCCGACTCGCCGTCGCCCTCGTTCTCGCTCTCCTCGCGCCAGAACGACAGGTTCCACGCGCGCATGAGCGCGTAGAGGGTGAGGAGCGACGTGATGATGCCCGCGACGATCAGGACGTACATGAGGGGCGTGCCCTCGTCGGCGGCCGCGTCGAAGAGCGCGTACTTGCCGATGAAGCCCGAGAAGGGGGGAAGTCCGCCGAGGTTGATCGCCGGGATGAAGTAGAGCACCGCGATGAGGGGGGCTGCGCGCATCATCCCCTTGACCTTGAGGATCGAGGTCGAGCCCGCCCGCCGCTCGACCAGGCCCACGGCGAGGAACAGGGTCGTCTGCACGACGATGTGGTGGACGATGTAGTAGATCGTCGCCCCCACCGCCGCGGGCGTCGCTATCGCGAGGCCGAAGATCATGTAGCCGATGTGGCTCACCAGCGTGAACGACAGGATGCGTTTGAGCTCCGCCTGCGCGACCGCGCCCAGCACACCGACGATCATCGTCGCGAGCGCCACGATCAGCAGCAGGGTGTTGACGTCGTTGTTCTGGAAGATGTCGGTCTCGGTGCGGATGATCGCGTAGACGCCGACCTTCGTCAGGAGGCCCGCGAAGACCGCCGTGACGGGCGCGGGAGCGGTGGGGTACGAGTCCGGGAGCCAGAACGAGAGCGGGAAGACCGCCGCCTTGATGCTGAACGCGAGCAGCAGCATGAGATGCAGCACGAGCTGCGTCTCCTGCGGGAGCTCGGTCATCCGCTCCGACAGCTGGACGATGTTCACCGTGCCGAGCGCGCCGTAGATCGCGGCGATCGCGGCGAGGAACAGGATCGACGACACCAGCGAGACGACGATGTAGACGACGCCGGCACGGATGCGGGACTCGGTCGACCCGAGCGTGATGAGCACGTACGACGCGACGAGCAGGATCTCGAACCCGACGTAGAGGTTGAAGAGGTCGCCCGCGATGAAGGCGTTGAAGATGCCGGCCGCGAGGATCAGATACGACGGGTGGAAGATCGACACGGGGGTGTCGTCGTCGTTGTCGGCCGCGCCCTGACCGACCGAGAACAGCAGCACCGCGAGGAGCACGATGCTCGAGACGACGACGAGCAGCGCCGCGAGTCGGTCGACGTAGAGGATGATGCCGAACGGGATCGGCCAGCCGCCGACCGAGACCGCGATCGGCGCGCCGGTGGCGTTGATCGAGGCGAGGAGGACGGCGGCGATGACGAGCGTCGCCGTCAGCGTGACGAGCGACACGCCCACCTGGATGCGGCGCTGACGCCCGAAGATGAGGGCGACGGCCGCGCCCAGGAGGGGCAGGGTGACGAGCAGGGGGACGAGCGCGCTCATCGGTCTCCTCCCGGGCGGTCGGTGGGCGCATCGTCGACGAGCGCATCGAAGTCGTTCTGGCGGAGGACCGTGATCGGCGAGGTGACGTCGCCCACGAAGTCGGTCGTCGCGTCGTCGTCCTCGTCGGGGATCTCCTGCTCCATCGCCTCGTCGTCGGCCGCACCGCGCTCGCGCACCGCGCGGTCGGCCTCGTCGTCCACGACCGTGTCGGCCTGGCCGAGCTGCCAGGAGCGGTAGATGAGCGCGAGGAGGAACGCCGAGACGGCGAAGGTGATGACGATCGCGGTGAGGGTGAGGGCCTGCGGCAGCGGATCGCTGTACTCGGCGTTCGTGTCGGCCGAGCCGTAGAACGGGGCGACCCCGGGGGCTCCCATCACCACGAGCAGGAACAGGTTCGCGGCGTTCCCGAGCAGGAGGAAGCCGATGAGCACGCGGGTGAGGCTGCGCTCGAGCATCGCGTACACGCCGGCGGCGAAGAGGGCGCCCATGATGATGATGAGGGTCAGTGACACGGTCATCGGTTCGCCTCCTCTCTCTGCCAGCGCTGTCGGTCGACTTCTGCGCCCAGAGATCGCAGCACATCGAGCACGAGACCGATCACGACGAGGTACACGCCGACGTCGAAGATCGTCGATGTGACGAATTCGACGTGACCCAGGATCGGCAGCTCCCCCTCCCAGAACGTGCTCGTGAGCGGCGCGGCGCCGAACAGCAGCGGCACGATGGTCGCGCCGACGGCGAGCGCCATTCCCGCGCCGAGGAGGCGACCGGCATCCGTCGGCGCCGCCGCGCCGAGCTCGTACGAACCGCCGGCGACGTAGCGCATGACGAGGGCCATGCCGGCGACGAGGCCGCCGGCGAAGCCGCCGCCGGGCAGGTTGTGGCCGGCGAACAGCAGGTAGATCGAGACCACGATGACCGTATGGAAAAGGATGCGGACGATCACTTCGAGCATGATCGATCGGTTCTCGGGGCGCATCTTCTGACCGCCGACGAGCCACGCCTGGCGGGACGGCTCGCTGCCGCGGGTGCGGGGACGCGGTCCCTCGGCGGTCTCGACGAGGGGGCGTCGCGTGCGGAGCGCCCCGGTGGGCAGCGACGAGATGGCCCGCGAGAGGGTGTCGGAGCGGTGCGTGACGAAGACGAGGGATGCCACACCCGTCGCCGCGAGGATGAGCACCGACAGCTCGCCCATCGTGTCCCAGCCGCGCAGGTCGACGAGGGTGACGTTGACGACGTTGGCGCCGTGGCCGATGTCGTAGGCGAGGTCGGGGAAGGCCTCGGAGATCGGCGGTGCGACGCGGGCGCCCGTCGCGACGACCGCGACGAGGGCCATCGTCACGCCGACGCCGACGGCGATGACGGCGCGGCCGATCGGCCACACCGAGGCGTTGTGGTCGCCCATCCGTGCCGGGATCCGGCGCAGCACGAGCGCGAAGGCGATGAGGGTCACCGTCTCGACGAGGATCTGCGTCAGGGCGAGGTCCGGGGCGCCGCTCGAGGCGAAAAGCACGACCATGCCGAGCCCGGTCACCGAGACGAGGACGACGCCCGTGTAGCGCTTGCGCGCCCGGACGGCGATGATGCCCGCGATGATCATGACCGGCGCGACGAGGATCTGCATCGGCGTCTGCCAGGCGTCGAGGTCCGCCCGCCAGCCGGCGTGGGCGATGAGCGCCGTCCCCTCGGCAGCGATGAAGACGACGAAGATCGTGCCGACGTAAACGGGCAGCGAGCCGCGCTGCGTGAGCGATGTCGTCCACACCGACGCGCGCACGACGGCGCGCACGGTGCCGTTGTAGGCGTCGACGGCCGTGAACGGCAGCCAGCGCTTCTGGGTACCGCCGCCGCGACCGACGAACCAGAACAGCGCGAGGCCGGCGGCGATGCTGCCGATCGAGAGGAAGAGTGCGGGCTCGAGGCCGTGCCAGAGCGCGAGGTGGTACTCGTACCCCGACGATCCCGCCACCTCGGGCATCGTGTCGGCGTATCCCGACAGCGCTGCGTCCAGCAGCGGCGCGGCCACACCGCCGACGATGCTCAGTCCGCTCAGCAGCACGGGTGCCGCGAGGAAGCCGATGGGCGGGTCGGGCCACTCGGTCGTCGGGAGCTTCCGGCCGTCCCTGCCGCGCTTGGTCCAGAACGCGCCCCAGACGAAGCGCGCGCCGTATGCCGTGGTGAGCACCGAGCCGAGCACGATCCCGATCAGCGGTGCCAGCGCGACGGGATCCGCTCCGGCTTCGAGCAGCGAGCTGAGCGCCGCCTCCTTCGCCACGAAGCCGATCGTCGGCGCGAGACCCACCATCGAGCCGATCGCGATGATCGAGAAGACCGCGATCGTCGGTGCCTGGCGCCCGACCCCGGAGAGCTCGCGGATGTCGCGGGTCGAGAGCTGACGGTCGATCACGCCCACGACGAGGAAGAGCGACGACTTGAACAGGGCGTGGCCGATGAGCAGGGCGAGGCCCGCGAGGGCCGAGTTGCGCTCTCCGTAGCCGAGGACGACGGTGAGCATGCCGAGCTGGCTGACCGTCCCGAAGGCGAGGATGCGCTTGAGGTCGGATTCGCGGAGGGCCTGGAGGCCGCCGAGCAGCATCGTGAAGACGCCGAGCCCGATGACGATCGGACGCCACGGGTCCTCGTGGGCGAACGCCGGCGCGAGACGGGCGATGAGGTAGATGCCGGCTTTCACCATGGCCGCCGCGTGCAGGTAGGCGCTCACCGGGGTGGGCGCCGCCATGGCGCCCGGCAGCCAGAAGTGGAAGGGGAAGATCGCGGACTTGCTGAGCGCCCCGACCAGCATGAGCACGATCGCGATGTTCAGCAGCGGACCGGTCGGAGCCGGCCCCTCGATGATCGCGCTCAGGCTCGTCGTGCCGTAGAGGACGACGAGCATCACGACGCCGATCAGCATGACGAGGCCGCCGAGAGTCGTCACGAGGAGCGCCTGCAGGGCGGCTCGGCGGCTCGCGCCGCGGGCGTTGTAGAAGCCGATGAGCAGGTACGACAGGACGCTCGTGACCTCCCACAGCATCACCAGGACGACGATGTCGTCGGTCAGCACGAGGCCGTACATCGCGCCCGAGAAGGCCAGCAGCACGGCAGCGAACTGTCCGACCCCGACCTTCTTGCCGTTGAAGTACCACCGGCAGTAGATCATGACGAGCGCGCCGACGCCGGTGACGATGAGCGACATGATCCACCCGAGGGTGTCCATCCGCATCGACAGGGCGATGTCCAGCTGAGGGATCCACGCGTATGACTCGAACGGAATGCCGCCGCTCAGCACGGTCGGGCCGCGCAGCGCAGCATCGATGAACGCTGCGATCGGAAGGAGGGCCGCGACGTAGAACGCGCGGGCGCCGATCCGCTTGATCAACCACGGCAGCACGAGGGGGAGAACCGCGAACGCACCGAGGAAGATCAGCAAGAGGCCTCCTCGGTTGGCGTGGGGGTCGTGGAGACCATCCTACCCGGCCGTGGCCCTGCGATGACCCGTCGGCTAGGATTCCGCGGGCGCCGGGCCCGTCGTGTTCCCCTCGCGGAACATACTCGTGAGCGACGAGGAAGCCGGGCTCTCGCCGGCCAGCAGAGCGGCGACGGCCTCGCCGGCCGCCCTCCCCTTGGCGGCCGCCGGCTGCACGAGGGTCGTCAGCTCGTAGGGGGCGAGTCCGTCCACGACGATGCCGTCGAACCCGGTGATGCTGACGTCCTGCGGCACGCGCAGCCCCGCTTCCTCGGCCGCGCGCAGGACGCCGGCGGCGAGGAGGTCGGTCTGCGCCACGACGGCGGTCGGGTGCGGGGCGCCCCCGCCGAAGATCACGCGGCCGACGGCGACACCTGCGTCGATGGAGCTGTCGACGCCGGCGAAGGCCGCGGCGTCCGGGAACACGTCGCGAAAGCCCGCGAGACGGTCGGCCGTCACATCGACCGACGTCGACCGCTCCTCGTCGGCCGAGATCCAGCCGGACTCGGAATCCCAGCGGGTGGGCATCGTCACCGCGACGACCCGCTCGTGGCCGAGGTCTCGCACGTGCTCGGCCGCCCGGCGCTGCGCCGCCCGGTTGTCGAGGGCCACGACGGGCACGCCTTCGCCGCCGTCCCCCTCGATGACGACGACCGGGATGCCGCGGGCACGCACGCTCGCGAGATGCTCGCGGAGCAGGCCGCTGCAGCCGATGAGGACGGCCGCGTCGATCGGCGCGGTGAGGAGGGTGGGCTCCCCCGCGACGACGCTCCCCTCGCGGACGAGGAGGAGGCCCGCGCCGAGCGGCGCCACCGCGTCGGCGAGCGCGTCCATCGTCGTGCGCATGACGGGATCGCCGAAGACGCTGCCGAGTCGACCGCCGCTGACGACGCCGATGATGCCGCTGCGACCGCGGCGGAGCGAGGCCGCTCGCGGGTCGGGGCCGAGATAGCCGAGCCGGGATGCCGCGTCGTGGACCTTCTCGCGCGTCGCGTCGCTCACGGGCGTCTTGCCGCTGAACACCACCGACGCCGTCGACGGCGACACCCCCGCCTCGCGGGCGACGTCGGCGATCGTGGGTCGTCGCGCGTTCACGTGTCGATGGTAGCGAACGCATCGTGGCGCGGGTCGAATCGATTCGGGAGGGATTCGCTATCGTGTGCGTGTGACCGCCGTGACCTCCCGCTCCACCTACCTGCGCTGGCGCAACGCCGTCTTCGCGATCTTCGCCGCGAGCGGCTTGAGCATCGCCACGTGGGCTGCCCGCGTCCCGACGATCAAGACCGACCTCGGGATCGACAATCGCGAGATCGGACTCGCGCTGCTCGTCATGGGCGTCGCCTCGATCCTCGGTCTGTCGGCGAGCTCGGTGATCATCGCCCGCTTCGGAACCCGCGCCGGGATGTTCGCGATGCTGCTCATCCTGTCGGTGGGACTGGCCACCCTCGCCCTCGGCAGCGGACTGTTCGCCTCCTACGGCGTCCTCGTCGTCGGTCTCGCGATGTTCGGCTTCGGCAACGGCTGCCTCGACGTCATGATGAACGTCGACGGCGCGGCGATCGAGACGCAGTCGGGCAAGACGATCCTCCCGCTCTTCCACGCCTTCTTCAGCTTCGGCACCGTCATCGGCGCCGGCATCGGCGCGATCGCAGCCGGTCTGCGCATCAGCGTCGCCGCCCACGGCGCGACGATCGCCGGGCTGATCGTCGTGCTCGCCGTCATCGCCATCGCCAACGTGCCGCGGCGCGAGGTCGGCGGTCCGGCCGCGGCAGGCGGCGGAACGGATGCCGCGAACCCGGCCGATGCGGAGGCGGTCGCCGGCAGGCCGCACTGGCGCACACGTCTGGCCGAGTCGCTGTCGGCCTGGCGGGAGCCCCGCACCTACACGCTCGGCATCATCATGCTCGGCATGGCGTTCGCCGAGGGCGGCGCGAACGACTGGCTCGCCCTGGGCGTCGTGGAGCACGAGGGCGGCACGGCCGCGATCGGCGCGGCGGCCCTCACGGTCTTCAGCGTCTCGATGACCGTGGTGCGCGTGTTCGGCGGCCCGCTCGTCGACCGGTTCGGCCGGGTCGCGACGCTCCGCGTGCTCGCCATCGCGGCGACCGGCGGCATCCTGCTCTTCATCCTCGCGCCCAACCTGCCGCTCGTCTTCGTGGGCGCCGCGCTCTGGGGAATCGGCGCCTCCCTCGGCTTCCCACTCGGCATGTCGGCGGCCGCCGACGACCCCGAGCGCGCTGCGGCGCGCGTGAGCGCGGCCGCGACCATCGGCTACGTCGCGTTCCTCTGCGGCCCGCCCGTCCTCGGCTTCATCAGCGACCACATCGGCCTGCTGCCGACGCTGTTCATCCTCGTGGGTCTCGTCGCGGCATCCGGTCTCGCCTCGTCCGCCGCGAAGCCGCTGCCCGGGGCGAAGGTCGGCGCCGGCCACCACTGACCCGGCGGCGAAGTCCCACTTGGGCCGGGAAAGGGACCGCCGAGCCCGGCCCAAGTGGGACCTCATACGGCGGTTAGCGCATAGGCTCGTCGGGTGCGTCTGGTCATCGCCCGCTGCTCCGTCCAGTACACGGGGCGCCTCAATGCTCACCTCCCGCTCGCGACGCGGCTGCTGGTGCACAAGGGCGACGGCAGCCTGCTCGTCCACTCCGACGGCGGCTCGTACAAGCCGCTCAACTGGATGAGCCCGCCGTGCTCGCTCACCGTCGAAACCCCCGAGGACGACCCCGACGTCGAAGAGCAGGTCCTCGAGCAGTGGCGCGTGAGCCACGCGAAGACGGGCGACACCCTCGTCGTCCGCATCTACGAGATGCTGCACGACTCCGCGCACGAGCTCGGCGTCGACCCGGGCCTCGTCAAGGACGGCGTCGAAGCAGACCTGCAGCGCCTGCTGGCGGAGCAGGTCGAGGTGATCGGCGAAGATCTCACCCTCGTACGCCGCGAGTTCCCGACCGCCATCGGTCCGGTCGACCTCCTGCTGCGCGACCCGGCGGGCGGCACGATCGCCGTCGAGGTGAAGCGCCGCGGCGACATCGACGGCGTCGAGCAGCTCACCCGCTATCTCGAGCTCCTCGGCCGCGATCCGCACCTCGCCCCGGTCACGGGCGTGTTCGCGGCGCAGGAGATCAAGCCGCAGGCGAAGGTGCTCGCCGCCGACCGCGGTATCCGGTGCGTCACCCTCGACTACGACGCCATGAAGGGCATCGAGTCCGGCGCGCCGCGCCTGTTCTGACGCGGCGCGCCGGAGCGGTCAGCTGCCGAGCTCCGACAGTTCCGCGAACTCGTCGTCGGTGAGCTCGATGCTCGCGCCGCGGAGGTTGTCCTCGAGGTGCGCGACGCTGGACGTGCCCGGGATCGGGAGGACGACGGGCGAGCGCTTGAGCAGCCAGGCGAGCGCGACCTGCGCCGGCGAGGCCTGCTTGCGCTCGGCGAGCTCGCTCAGCGGCGAGTCGGAACCGGTGAGACCGCCGGTGGCGAGCGGGAACCAGGGGATGAACCCGATGCCCTGCTCGGTCGACCAGTCGAGGAGCTCCTCGGCATCCCGCTTCTGGAGGTTGTAGAGGTTCTGCACCGAGACGATCGTCGCGATCCGCTGCGCGGCCTTCACCTCGTCGACCGAGACCTCCGACAGACCGATGTGGCGGATCTTGCCCTCGTCCTGCAGCTTCTTCAGCTCGCCGACCTGATCCTCGAGCGGCACCTGCGGGTCGATGCGGTGCAGCTGGAACAGATCGATGCGCTCGAGCCCGAGGCGGCGGAGGCTCATCTCGGCCTCCTGACGCAGGTACTCGGGGCGACCGAGCGGCGGCCACTGGTTCGGACCCGTGCGCGTGAGGCCGGCCTTGGTCGCGATGACGACATCGTCGCCGTAGGGATGCAGCGCCTCCTTCAGCAGCTCCTCGGCGACGTACGGGCCGTAGGAGTCGGCGGTGTCGAAGAAGTTCACGCCGAGCTCCACCGCGCGCTTGAGGACGCGGACGGCCTCGTCGTGATCCTTCGGCGGACCCCAGACGCCGGGACCGGTGAGCTGCATCGTGCCGTAACCGAGTCGGTTGATCTCGAGGTCCCCGCCGAGGCGGAACGTGCCCGAGGCGGATGCGGGAGAGGTGATGTTCGTCATGGGGGTTCCAGCGCTCGCGGTCCGCCAGACATTCCCTCGGCATCCCTCGCGGTCGCGGCGGCGCGCGGGCACGGCTGCGGATCGCCGGCCCGTAGGGTGGAGCCATGACCCGATCGCCGTTCTCCTGCGTCCTGTGGGACATCGACGGCACGGTCGTCGACGCCTCCGAGGGGATCCTCCGCCGCCTGACGGTGACGCTCGAGCACTTCGGGCATCCCGCGCCGACGCACGACCAGCTCATCGACTGGATCGGTCCGCCGATGCACGACTCCTTCCAGAAGAACCTCGGCATGACCCCCGAGAAGGCGACCGAGGCGGTGTCGTTCTACCGCGTGCTCGGCAAAGCCGACGGCTACACCACCGGTGCGCGCCTCTATCCGGGCGTGGCCGACCTGATCGTCGCGCTCGACGAGGCCGGAGTGCCGCAGTCGACGGCGAGCTCGAAGCCCGAGGTGCAGGTGCGCGCTCTCATGGAGCACTTCGGCCTCGCGCCGCGTCTGCGCGAGATCGTCGGCGCGACGAGCGACGAGAAGACCCTCAGCTCGAAGGCGGACGTCGTCGGCGAAGCGCTGCGCCGCCTCACCGCCGACGGCATCGACGTCTCGCGGCCGGTGCTCATCGGCGACCGGCATCACGACGTCGAGGGCGCGAGCGCGTACGACGTTCCCGTGATCTTCGTCACCTGGGGCTTCAGCACGCCCGACGAGGCGCGCGGCGCGATCGCGGTCGCAGACGACGCCGATCAGCTGCGCGCCGAGCTGCTGTCCGCGGGGTGAGGGCGGAGTTCTCCCATTCGACGCCCGGGCTGCGTGCTCAGAACGGCAGCGCCCGGGCGTCGACGGATCCCCCCGGATACGTCACGCGGTGCGTGACGCCTCAACTGTACTGATTCCGGGCTCGCGCCGATAGCGGAAGATGAGACGGATTTCATCGAGGTAGCGTGCCGAGATGGCTCACGTGGATCTGCGACCCTTCGACGATGACGATGCCGACGCCGTGTTCGAGATGATGAGCGACCCGGATGCCGCGGCTCAAGCGGCATTCACGGCCGATGACCCGGGTGATCGAGACGCGTTCGACGTCTGGCTCGAACGGCACCGCGCCGACGACCGCGTGCGCATGTTCGTGGTCACCGAGGACGGCGGGTTCGCCGGCACGGCCGCGGCCTTCACCGTCGACGACGACCGAGAGGTGACCTTCTGGATCGCCCGCCATGCGCGCGGACGCGGGGTCGCCTCGGCCGCCCTCCGGCTGCTGATCGCGCGCGAGGCGGAGCGCCCGCTGTACGCGCGCGTCGCGGCGGACAACGCCGCCTCCCTCGCCGTCCTGCAGGCGAACGGCTTCAGCGAGATCGAGCGAGCCCGCTCGTTCGCGCCCGCCCGCGGCACGGAGATCGACGAGGTGATCCTCGTGCTGCCGCCCACCCTCGACGGCATCTGAGCCGGGCGGCGCGCGGCGCAGCATCCGTTCGGGCGCACTTCTGCACGTGCGGCGCGGAAAGATCCGCGCCCGACGCGGCGAACTGCGCCCGACGCGCCGACGCTAGGCGCGAGCGAGCGCCGCGAGCTCGGCGCGCGAGGCGGCGCCGGCCTTGCGGAGCAGGTTCGAGACGTGGAACTTCACGGTGTTCTCGCTCACCCCGAGGGACTCGGCGATCTCGCGGTTGCGCCGCCCGGTCGCGACGAGCCGCAGGACGTCACGCTCGCGCGGGCTGACCTCGAAGCCGTCCGGCACATCGCCCGGCAGCGCGGGCGGGTCCAGGGGCAGCCGGATCGCCACCTCCGAGCCCCATCCTTTCGTCGAGGTCACGACGAGGCGTCCGGAGAGGGATGCGACGATCTCGGCCACCGGTCGGAGTGCGTCGTCGTGCGTCGAGAGCTCCCCGTCGCCGTCGTCCCGGATGCCGATGAGCAGGTGGAGGCCGTCGCAGTCCCACTGGATGCGGATGCGGGAGGTCTCCGCGCGATCGACGATCGCGAGCACGGTGCTCCGGACGATGGTACGCGCGGCGTGGGCGATCTCCCCGGGCAGTGCCCGACCGTTGGCGGGCGGCTCGACGAACTGCACGTCGAGCTCGCTGTATCTGACCAGAGGACGCAGGTCTCCCCGCAGTCGCTCGAACGCGCCCACCACCGGCTCGAGCGCGACCCCCTGCTCGTCGGTCTGCTCGCGCAGGCCCACGAGGGCTCCCGCGGCGACGTCGACCGCGACGGCGCGCGCCGAGCGGTCGTCGAGGCGCGACGAGCGGAGCGTCGCGAGGAGCGACTCGAGGGTCAGGGCGTACCGATCCCGCTGGTCGGCGAGCGCACGCGCGTGGTCGGCGGCCGCCCGCCGTGCGGAGCCCGGCGATATCTCGTCACTGCGCATGGTCGCCCATCCTACGCACCCGTCATTTCGGGTAGGCAAAACCGTTCGGGTGGGTGAGGGCGTCGATCCGTCCGAGCGGCGCAGGCTGGTGGCCATGCCTGCATCCACGACGTCCGTCCCGGCCGCGCGTTCCTCGTCGGCCGCGCCGAGGTCTTCCGCCCCGTCGTCCTCTGCGCCGTCATCCTCCGCGGCGGTGTCGCTGGTCGCGAACGAGCTCCTCCGGGCCGCCGAGCGGACCGCCGTCGCCAGCGCGAGCGCGCTCGACGACCTGGCCGATGCGGTGCTCGGCGCCGAGCGCGTGTTCGTCGTCGGCGCCGGCCGCTCGGGCATCGCCCTGCGCATGACGGCCATGCGTCTCATGCATCTCGGCCTCGACGTCCACGTCGTCGGCGAGGCGACGGCGCCGGCGATCCGCCCCGGCGACCTCCTCCTCACGGCGAGCGGGTCGGGCGGCACGGAGAGCGTCGTGCGCGCCGCACGGACGGCTTCGGATGTGGGCGCCCGCGTCGCGGCGATCACCACCGACGCGACCTCCTCCTTGGGCGAGGTCGCGGACGTCGTCGTCACCGTGCCGGCGGCCCAGAAGCTCGACCGTTCGGCGACCGCGTCTCAGCAGTACGCGGGCAGCCTGTTCGAGCAGCTGGTCGTCGTCCTCGGCGACGGCCTCTTCCACACGCTCTGGCACCGACGGGGATCGAGCGCGGACGAGCTCTGGCCGCGCCACGCGAACCTCGAGTGACCCTGCTCTCCCACCCACACCCCGACAGATCGGACACCCCATGAAGCTGCAGTTCGCCATCGACACCCTGTCGACCGAGAAGGCTCTCGAGCTCGCCGCGGCCGCCGCCGCGCACGTCGACATCCTCGAGCTCGGCACCCCGCTCATCAAGAGCGAAGGTCGCTCCGCCATCACGGCGCTGAAGAACGCCCACCCCGACAAGGTGATCTTCGCCGACCTCAAGACGATGGATGCCGGTGAGCTCGAAGCCGACCTCGCCTTCGACGCCGGCGCCGACCTCGTCACGGTCCTCGGTTCGGCCGACGACAGCACGATCGCCGGAGCCGTGAAGTCGGCCGCCGCTCGCGGCAAGGGCGTCGTCGTCGACCTCATCGGCGTCGCCGACAAGGTCGCACGCGCGAAGGAGGTCGTCGCCCTGGGCGCCGAGTTCGTCGAGGTGCACGCCGGTCTCGACGAGCAGGCTCAGGCGGGCTACTCGCTCGACACGCTGCTGCGCGCGGGTGAGGCGGCCGGCGTGCCGTTCTCGATCGCGGGCGGCGTGAACCTCGGCACGATCGGCGCTGTGCGCGACGCGGGCGCCGAGGTCGCCGTCGTCGGCGGTGCGCTGTACGGTGCCCCGGACGTCGCGGCCGCCGCCGCGGAGCTCCGGGCCGCGATCGGCTGACTCCCGAACCCCCGATGGGGCGCAGTTCGCAGCATCCGGCGCAGCTCTTTCCGCGCCCGACGTCACGGACTGCGCCCCGTTCGGACGCCGATCCTCTGCGAGACCCCGGGGTTCGCTCGGTTTTCGCCGGGGTGACCACCGCGGCGCATACTTCAGGGATGGGCCTCCTCGACGACGTCGTCTCCGGTGCGGCGTCGGATGCGGTCACCACCCCCGATCTGCTCCGCCAGGTGCATGCGCTCGCACAGCACCTCGATTCGACCGAGCTGCGGTCGTGGGCGCGGGCCGAGCTGAGCGGCTACCTGCCCGAGCACCGACTGCCGATGTACCGCGGTCCGTTCTCGCTGCCGGTGGGCGACCTGGACGAGGTTCTCGAACTCGAGCTGCGCGGTCCGCTGACGGAGATCTCGCAGATCGCCGACCTGGCGGGCCGCCGGGGCGTCGACGACGGGGCGGAGACGGCGAACGTCGCCCGCTACCGCGACCGCGTCGGCGCCGGTATCGAGCCGCGCATCGCCCTCATGCGCTTGTGCTCGGAATCACGCGTCGTCCCCGCTCCCCTGCTGCGATCCGTGGACGAGAGCGTTCGCAACCGCATCCTGGAGCTCGCTCTCGATCTGCGCGCCGTCGCGCAGCGGACGGCCGACGGGCTCACGGTGTCGGCGGCGGCGCTCGCGTTCATCATGGACGGCGCGCTCGGGTTCGGCCTCGCCGGTGCGGCGGTCGACGTCGCCGAGGACGATGCCGACGGCACGGATGCCGCGGCGCTCCGCGACGAGCTGACGGCGGTGCTCGCGGACGCCTTCCGCGCCGCCGAGGCGGCCCACGTCGTCCTCGCCGACGAGACCAGCGCCGCCAAGCGCAACAGCGTGCAGCGCCTCGCCAACGCGGTGCGGGCGGGGCGCATTCCGGCGGCGCCCGGCATCCCCGCCGATGACGCTGCGGACCGCGTCGTCGACATCGCCGCCCACCATCTCGGTTGGTGACCCCGGCGGAGTGATGTCGGTGTACCTTACGGTACAGTCTGTACTCTTCAGTACATTTTGTCGAAGGAGCCCGCATGACACGTCCCCCTCTTCCCCCGTTCACCGCGACGACCGCCGCGCAGAAGGTACGCGCCGCCGAGGATGCCTGGAACACGCGAGATCCCGAACGCATCTCGCTCGCCTACAGCGAGGACAGCTGGTGGCGCAATCGCTCCACGTTCGTTCAGGGACGCGCCGCCATCGTCGATCTTCTGACGCAGAAGTGGGAGCGGGAGCTCGACTACCGACTCATCAAAGAGCTCTGGGCGTTCACGGGCGACGTCATCGCGGTGCGCTTCGCCTACGAGTACCGCGATGCCGACGGGCGTTGGTTCCGCGCACACGGCAATGAGAACTGGCGCTTCGACGAGGATGGGCTCATGACCCACCGCCACGCGAGCATCAACGACGTCGCGATCGAGGATTCCGAGCGACTCTTCTTCTGGGACGCCGCCGGTCCCCGCCCCGCGGATCACCCGGGCCTGAGCGACCTCGGACTCTGATGGCGAAGACTGTTCTCGATCGCGCGGATGCGGTCCGCGCCCTCGCCGGCGTCTTCCGCCGGCGAGGTTTCGAGGGCGGCTCGCTCTCGGTCATCCAGCAGGAGACCGGCATCGGCCGTGGCAGCCTCTACCATTTCTTCCCCGCGGGGAAGACAGACATGGCCCGAGCTGTGCTCGAGCAGGTGAGCGACTGGTTCGACGAACGGCTCTTCACGCCCCTGCGGTCGGCCGGAGACCCGCGCACCACGATCGCGACCGCGTTCGGCGAGGTGGCGGACTATTTCGTCTCGCGCGAACGTGTGTGCCTGTTCGCGGCGATGACCCTCGGCGAGGAGCAAGCTACATTCGCCGATGCCGTGCGCACCTACTTCACGGACTGGGTCGATGCCCTCGCTCACGCCCTCCGCGCCGGCGGGCTGGCGCCCCACGACGCCCGGACGCACGCGCTCGACGCGGTCGCGGCCGTCCAGGGCGGACTCATCCTCGCGCGCGCCTACGCCAGCGACGACACGCTGCTCGGAATCGTCTCGCGCACCGAGCGGCGCCTCCTCGAGGCGCTTGCGTGACCCCCGGTGACTGATGGCATATATCCGTCGTACGACGGACGTAGCGCGATCGCCCGGTCGGTAGCGTGACGCGGGGAGGTACATCATGCAGAACCGGAACGACGCGCTCATCTTCGGCGACCGCGAGGATCCGCGGCGCCGCTTGCACGCCATCTTCGGGGGCGACGAGCCGGCGAGCGGTCAGCCGCCCGAGAACGCGCTGGCCTGGGCGCGCGAGGTCCTCGACCCGATCATCCGCGCCGGGGGCGACGAGCTGCGCGCCATCCGCGTCCTCCGCGAGGCCGAGCCGCAGCTCACGCTGCGCAGCGCCGTTTTCCTCGCACGCCACGCCCTGCGCGGCGCGTGACCCGCGGCGCGTGACCCGCGGCGCATGACCCGCGGCGCATGACCCTGCGCCGGCCGGGAACGACGAAGCCGGTCGGGGTTCGCACCGCCGACCGGCTTCGTCTTCCTGCGCTGTGCGCGAGGGGGGACTTGAACCCCCACGCCCTTGCGGGCACTGGCACCTGAAGCCAGCGCGTCTACCTATTCCGCCACTCGCGCGAGAACGTGTCGCCACGAACTCAACTTCCCGAGGATATCACGCCGGCACCCCCCGAAAAGCCGCGTACCGGCCCCGGATGCATCGTCCGTTCAGCCTGCCTGACTACGATGAAGCAACCATCCGCCTGCCTGAGGAGCCCCGTGGGACTACTAGACAGCTTCGAGAAGGGTCTCGAGCGTGCCGTCAACGGCGCCTTCGCGAAGACCTTCCGCAGCGGTGTCCAGCCGGTGGAGATCGCCTCCGCGCTGCGCAGCGAGCTCGACAAGAAGGCCGCCGTCGTCAGCCGCGACCGCATCCTCGTTCCCAACATGCTGACGGTCCGACTGGCCGACGCCGACGCCGAGCGCATGAACGCCGTGGGTCCCGCGCTCCTCGATGAGCTGCGCGGTCTCGTCGAGAAGCACGCGCAGGCGCAGGGCTACTCCTTCTCCGCGCCGGTGTCGGTCTCGATCACCGCCGATTCCGGGCTCTCGACCGGCGTCGTGCGCGTCGACTCCAGCTCCGCCGCCGGCGCGCAGGTCTCGTGGCAGGCGGTCGTCGACATCGACGGCACCCGTCACCCGCTCGTCGCCTCCCGCACCGTCATCGGCCGGGGCAGCGACGCCGACATCACGATCCCCGACGCCGGCACGAGCCGGAAGCACGTCGAGATCCTCTGGGACGGTCAGCGCGCGATGGTGCGCGACCTCGGCTCGACGAACGGCACGCAGCTCGACGGCACCCGCGTCAGCGAGGCGCCCCTGCCGACCGACGGGGTCGTGCGGATCGGCCGCACCGACATCGTCTTCCGCGTCGTCCCGCAGGCGCAGGCTCCCGCCCGCCCGCGCCTGAGCGCGTCCGACGCCACGCGCATGTTCGACACCCGGGGGGACGCACGGTGAGCCCGCTGACCCTCCTGCTGCTGCAGATCGGCTTCCTCGTCCTGCTCTGGTTCTTCGTCTTCGCGGTCGTCTACTCGCTGCGTGCCGACCTGTTCGGCGTCAAGGTGCGGAAGCTCCCCGAGCCCGCTGCCGCCGGTGCCGCCGCCGCGACCCCTTCGGTGACCCGTCCGGCGACCTCGGGTCCGGATGCCGCGACCGCCGCCGTGGGTGCGGTCGGCACTCCCGCGCCCGCCGGCAAGGGCGGCAAGGCGACGACCGACGCCGTCTCCCGGATCGTCGTCACGAGCGGCCCCAAGGCCGGAGTGGAGCTCCCGCTCGGATCGGAGCCGCTGACGATCGGCCGCTCGAGCGAGTCGGGACTCGTCATCCGCGACGACTACACCTCCAGCCACCACGCCCGCCTCGTGCTGTGGGGCAACCAGTGGATGATCCAGGACCTCGACTCCACCAACGGCACGTGGCATGACGGCGAGCGCGTCGCGTCGCCCGTCGCCGTGGTGATCGGTGCGCCGATCAAGGTCGGCGCGACGACGTTCGAACTGCGGAAGTAACCCCGCCAGCATGGTCTTCCAAGGCTCCAGCGCCGCCATCTCGCATACCGGGAAGGTGCGCTCCAACAACCAGGACTCGGGCTTCTGCGGCTCGAACCTGTTCGTCGTCGCCGACGGCATGGGCGGCCACGCGGGTGGCGACGTCGCGTCGAGCCTCGCCGTGCGGCGGCTCGAGAGTCTCGATCACGCCTTCTCGACGACGACCGAGGCCGAGGCCGCCCTGCAGGATGCCCTCGCCGACACCGCTGCGGAGCTCATCGACACCGTCAAGGTGCGCCCCGAGCTCGCCGGCATGGGCACGACCGTCAGCGCCCTGGTGATGGTCGACAGCTACGCCGTCATCGCCCACATCGGCGACTCCCGCCTCTACCTCTTCCGTGACGGCGCCCTCACGCAGATCACGACGGACCACACGTTCGTCCAGCGCCTCGTCGATTCCGGTCGCATCACTCCGGAGGAGGCTCGCTACCACCCCCGCCGCTCGGTCCTCATGCGCGTCCTCGGCGACATGGACCCCGATCCCGAGATCGACACGTTCATCATGCCGACCCAGCCCGGCGACCGCTGGCTGCTGTGCTCGGACGGGCTCTCGGGCGTCATCGACGACGCGCACACCGCGAAGGCGCTCGGGCAGGGCTGGGCCCCCGGCCGCACCGCCGACAACCTGCTGAAGCAGGCTCTCGACGGCGGCGCCCCCGACAACGTGACGATCGTCATCGTCGATGTGGGCGGGCAGCATCCGCTCTTCAGCGGTCCCCCGACCATCGTCGGATCGGCCTCGCACCCGCTCGGCATCGACGTTCCGGCCGCGCGGCCGCAGCGCAGCAGCTGGCTCCACCCCGGCCGCCAGGCTGCGAACGAGCCCAGCCACTTCGAGCCGGCCGTCGAGTTCCTCGAGGAGCTCATCGAAGAGGATCGCCGTCGCGCCCGTCGCCGCCGCCTCACGTGGCTCGGCGGCTTCATCGTCATCCTGGCCGCGATCGGCGTCGTGCTCTTCGCCGGGTACAACTGGACGCAGAGCCGGTTCTTCGTCGGCGCGGACGACGACACCGTGGTGATCTATCGCGGCATTCAGGCCGGGATCGGGCCGATCTCGCTCTCGTCGCCCGAAGAGGACACCGGCATCCTGCTCGACGACCTGCCGGCCTACCAGCTGCAGGCCGTCCAGCAGACGATCAGCGCCGACTCGCTCGCCGACGCACGCGCGATCGTCGAGAACCTGCGCGTGGAAGGAGGCGGATCGTGACCAGCGCACCCGTGTCGACCGACACCTCCGTGATGAAGGCGCTGCGCAAGCTCCGCCCGGCGCAGACGCAGCGCAACCGCGAGCTCGGCCTGCTGCTGTTCGTCTTCGTCATCAACGCCGCCGCCCTCGCCCTCGTGCAGCTCGGCGTGCAGGGAGCCATCGACTCGACGTTCCTCGTCTACTGCTCGGCGCTCGACGTCCTCGCCCTCGCCATCCACGTCGTCCTGCGACTGCGGGCCCGCGACGCAGACCCGTTCGTCGTCCCGATCGCCACGCTGCTGTCGGGCATCGGCATCGCGATGATCTACCGCATCGATCTGAACGGCACCGCCGAGGGGTGGGACATGCTGGCCGTCCGCCAGCTCGTCTGGTGCGCGATCGCCCTGGCCGCGGCCCTGGCCGTCGTCATCGCGCTGCGCAACTACCGCGTCCTGTTCCGGTACACCTACATCTTCGGATTCGTCGGCATCGGACTCCTCCTGCTGCCGTTCGTCCCCGGGCTGGGCCTCGAGGCCGGTGCCGACGTCTGGGTCTCGATCGGCGGCATCGTCTCGTTCCAGCCCGGCGAGCTCGCGAAGATCGCGCTCGCGATCTTCTTCGCCGGCTACCTCGTGCGCACCCGCGAGTCGCTGACCTCGGTCGGCACCCGGTTCCTCGGGATCACGTGGCCGCGCGCCCGCGAACTCGGCCCGGTGCTCGTCATCTGGGCCGTCTCGCTCGGCATCATCGTGCTGCAGCGCGACCTCGGCACGGGAACCCTCATCTTCGGCATGTTCATCGCGATGCTCTACGTCGCGACCGGCAAGACGAGCTGGGTCATGATCGGCTTCGCGCTGGTCATCGGCGGGGTCGCCATCGCGTCGCAGGTGCTGCCCTACGTCAACAGCCGCTTCCAGAACTGGCTGAACCCGTTCGATCCCGCGAACATCGACGCGAACGGCGGCAGCTTCCAGCTGGTCAACGGTCTCTACGGCCTCGCCAAGGGCGGATTCATCGGCACCGGACTCGGCCAGGGCCGTCCCTGGATGACCCCCCTGTCGCAGAGCGACTACATCTTCCCGAGCCTCGGCGAGGAGCTCGGGCTCATCGGCGTCTTCGCGCTGCTTTGCCTGTACATGGTGTTCACGAGCCGGGGCGTCCGCATCGGTCTGGCCGGCCAGGACGATTTCGGCAAGCTCCTCGCGACGGGGCTGTCGTTCACGATCGCCCTGCAGGTGTTCATCATGGTCGGCGGCGTGACCCGCGTCATCCCGCTCACCGGCCTGACGACGCCGTTCCTCGCGGCGGGCGGCTCGTCGCTCGTGGCGAACTGGATCATCGTGGCTCTGCTGCTGCGGATCTCGGATGCCGTGCGCTCTCGACCCCGGGTGGTGATCGGATGACCAAGGAGATGCGACGACTGAGCATCGTCATGCTCGCGATGTTCCTCGCGCTGTTCGGCTCGACGAGCTGGATCCAGGTGATCCAGGCGCAGGCGCTGAACGACGACCCGGGAAACCGGCGGACGCTCTACGACTCGTTCGAGGTGCAGCGCGGCTCGATCATCGCCGGCGGGTCCGTCATCGCCGCGTCCGTACCGAGCGACGACATCTACTCCTGGCAGCGCCAGTACACGGATGCCGCGATGTGGGCGCCGATCACGGGCTGGATCAACCCGGTGCTCGGCTCGTCGTCGGGCATCGAGCAGATCATGAACCAGTCGCTGTCGGGCACCGACGACACGCAGTTCCTCGCCCGCCTCGAGCAGATCATCTCGGGAGCACCGGCACGCGGATCGAACGTGCTGCTGACGGTCGATCCCGAACTGCAGCGGGTCGCCTACGACGCCCTCCAGGGCTACGAGGGCGCGGTCATCGCCACAGAGCCCTCGACCGGCCGCATCCTCGCCATGGTGACGAGCCCGAGCTTCGACACGAACGTGCTCTCGTCCCACGACTCCGCCGGCGTCAACGCCGCCTACGATCAGCTGGCCGCTGATCCGCTGAAGCCGCTGTTCAACCGCGCGATCGGCGGCGACCTGAACCCGCCCGGATCGACATTCAAGCTCGTCGTCACCTCGGCCGCGCTGTCGTCCGGCGACTACACCCCGGAATCGACCTTCCCGAACCCCGGTTCGTGGACGATCCCCGGCACGAGCAACACGCTCTACAACTTCGACCGCGGCACGTGCGGACCCGGCGAGACGGTGACCCTCGCCGACGCACTGCGTCTGAGCTGCAACATCCCGATGGCCGAGCTCGCCGTCGAGCTCGGCGACGACGCCATCCGCGAGGAGGCGGAGAAGTTCGGCTTCAACGCGGAATTCGCCACGCCCCTCCCCGCGTCGGTGTCGCGGTACCCGCGCGGACTCGACGACGCGCGGACGGCGCTCTCGGGCTTCGGACAGGGCGATGTGGTCGCGACCCCGCTGCAGATCGCAATGGTCTCAGCGGGTATCGCCAACGGCGGCGTGGTGATGAATCCGCAGCTGCTCGACTCGGTCGTCGCCCCGGATCTGACGGTGCAGGAGACGTTCGAGCCGAGCGAATTCGGCCGCGCTCTGACCGAGGACGTGGCGGACCAGATGCGGACCCTCATGGTCGCCAATGTCCGTGACGGCGCAGCCAGCGGTGCAAGAATAGACGGCGTCGACGTCGCCGGGAAGACGGGCACTGCGGAGCACGGGCCGGGCGATCCGTACACGTTGTGGTTCACCGGCTTCGCGCCGGCGGACGACCCCGAGATCGCCGTGACGGTCATGGTGGAGAACGGGGGCGGCCTGGGGCAGGCCGGAACGAGCAGCGGGATCGCAGCCCCCATTGCGAAGAAGGTTATCGAGGCGGTGCTGAACAGATGAGACCGATGCAAGGCGTGAGCTTCGGCGGACGTTACGAGCTTGATTCGCGGATCGCGATCGGCGGCATGGGCGAGGTGTGGGAGGCCACCGACCACGTCATCGGCCGGACCGTCGCCATCAAGATCCTCAAAGACGAGTACATGGGCGACCCCGGGTTCCTCGAGCGCTTCCGCGCCGAGGCCCGCCACGCCGCCCTGGTGAACCACGAGGGCATCGCCAGCGTCTTCGACTACGGCGAGGAGAACGGCAGCGCCTTCCTCGTCATGGAGCTCGTGCCGGGCGAGGCGCTCTCGACCGTGCTGGAGCGCGAGGGCTCGCTCTCGTCCGACAAGACGCTCGACATCGTGGCCCAGACCGCGTCGGCGCTGCAGGCAGCGCACGCGGCCGGTCTCGTCCACCGCGACATCAAGCCCGGGAACCTGCTCATCACCCCCGACGGTCGTGTGAAGATCACCGACTTCGGCATCGCGCGGATCGCCGACCAGGTGCCGCTGACGGCCACCGGCCAGGTCATGGGAACCGTCCAGTACCTCTCGCCCGAGCAGGCGTCCGGACATCCGGCATCCCCCGCCACCGACATCTACTCGCTCGGCATCGTCGCGTACGAGAGCGTGGCCGGAAAGCGCCCGTTCACGGGCGAGTCGCAGGTCGCGATCGCGATGGCGCAGATCAACGAGCAGCCGCCGCCGCTGCCGCCGACGGTCTCGGATCCGGTGCAGAAGCTCATCCTCGCGATGATCGCCAAGAAGCCCGATGAGCGCCCCGCGACGGCGTCGGCCGTCGCGCGCGCCGCGTCCGCGCTGCGTCGAGGCGACCTGGCGGCGGCGCACGCCGCCGTCCCCGCGATCGCCGGCGGATCCGTCGACGAGGTCACGCAGCTCCTGACCCCCGCCGGCGGCGACACGGCGACCCTTCTCCTGCCGGCCGGTGGCGCCGCTGCCGCGGGGATCGCCGCCGCGGGAGTGCCCGCGGCGGACGCGGCGGCGCTCGACGACGCGGCGGCAGCCGACACCAAGCGCAAGCGGAACCGCTGGACGTGGCCGCTCGTCGCGCTCATCGTCCTCCTCCTGCTCGTCCTCGGCTTCGGCATCGCCGCGCTCTTCGCGAACGACGACGAGCCGACGCCTGCGCCGACGACCCCGACGCCCGCGCAGACGACGCCGACACCCGAGCCCTCGACGCCGGAACCGTCGACGCCCGCGTCGATCAACGTCGACGACCTCGGCCTCACCGGACGCACCTGCGAGGACGCCCTCGCCGTCGCCGAGGAGGCGGGACTCCTCAACGTCACGTGCTCGCCCGGCAACCCCGCTCCCGACGAGGGCCAGGTCGGCCAGGTCTACAGCGTCGTCCCCCTCGGCAACGTGTTCCCCGAGGACACCGTCACGCTGACGGCGTACGGCGATCAGAGCCCGCTGTCGGAGCCGGCGGCGCCGACCATCCAGTCGAACGGTCAGACGGTCACGAGCGTGACCGCGGGATCGACCGTGCAGGTGATGTGGTCGACGTACCAGTGCCCGGCCGGACTCACCGCCTCGTCGTACACGCTCGAGGCGAGCGGCGGACTGTTCACCACGAACTCGCAGTCCACCGCGAGCTTCGGCGCCAACCAGCGCCCGGCCTCGCTTCAGGTGGGCGATTCGGGCGTGGTCTCCGTCACGTACACCGTCACCTGCTCCGGTGAGGGCGCCGACCGTCCGTCGCCGCAGTCGCCGGAGGCCGCCGCGACCATTCAGCCGGTCGCCACCACCCCGCCCGCCAACGGCAGCGGCAACGGAAACGGCAACAGCGGCAGCGGGAACAACAGCGGCAGCGGGAACAACAACGGCAACGGGAACAACAACGGCTGATCCCGAAGCCGGAAGCCAGGAGAGAACCATCGATTCGAACGCAGGGAGTGACGTGTCAGCAGAGCAGCGTGTGCTGTCGGGCCGCTACCGTGTCGACGAACCGATCGGTCGCGGCGGCATGGCGAGCGTCTACCGCGGCTACGACATCACCCTCGGGCGGGATGTCGCGATCAAGGTGCTCAAGCGCGAGCTCGCCGACGATCCCGGGTTCCGCACCCGCTTCCGCCTCGAGGCGCAGGCGGCGTCCCGCATGTCGCATCCCTCGATCGTCCGCGTCTTCGACGCCGGCGAAGACGCGGAGACGGATGCCGACGGCAGCGAGCACCCGGTTCCCTACATCGTCATGGAGCTCGTCTCCGGCCGCCTCCTGAAAGACCTGCTCGACGACGGTCCCCTGGCCGAAGCCGACGCCCTGCGCTACACCGACGGCATCCTCGAAGCCCTCGAGTACTCCCATCGCGCCGGCGTCGTCCACCGCGACATCAAGCCCGGCAACGTGATGATCACCGAGGGCGACTCGGTGAAGGTCATGGACTTCGGCATCGCCCGTGCGGTGTCGGACTCCTCCTCGACCGTCGCCGAGACCACCGCCATCATCGGCACCGCCGCCTACTTCTCGCCCGAGCAGGCCAAGGGCGAGCCGGTCGACGCGCGCGCCGACCTGTACTCGGCGGGCGTCGTCCTGTACGAGCTGCTCACCGGTCGCGCCCCGTTCCGCGGCGAGACGCCGGTGGCGGTCGCGTACCAGCACGTCAGCGAGGCGCCGCTGCCGCCGTCGGATGTCCGCGAGGACGTCCCGCGCGCGCTCGACGCCGTCGTGCTGCGCGCGCTCGCGAAGAGCCCCTTCCAGCGATTCCAGGATGCGACGCAGTTCCGCGAGGCGCTGACCGAGGCGAGCAGCGGGAAGCAGCCGACGAAGCGTCAGATGGGCGCGCTGTCGAACGAGCTCTACGGACCCGATCCGCGCCACGCCGCCGAGACGGCCCGCTCCCTCCGGCAGTTGAGCGCGGACACGACGATGCGACGCACGCAGTCCGGTCCCCCGGTGAGCTGGATCTGGGCGGGCGTCGCGGTGCTCGCGGCGCTCCTCATCGCGGTGCTCATCTGGGTGCTCGCCTTCCGCGACGCCGATCCGACCATGCCGCCGTCCTCCCGCGCCGTTCCCGAGGTGTCGGGCAAGTCGTGGGATCTCGCCGAGACCCTCATCCGCGACGCCGACCTCGAACCCGTCCGATCCGATCGCAGCGATGCGGCGGTCGCCGAGGGCGACGTCATCGACACGGAACCGGCCGAGGGCGTCAGCGTCGCGCCGGGACAGCGCGTCACGGTGTACGTGTCCACGGGACAGGAGATGGCGGTCGTGCCGACCCTCCTCAACCTGAGTCGCGACGAGGCCACCAGCTCGCTCTCCTCCGCCGGGCTTCAGCTCGGGTCGGTGCGCACCCGCAACGATCCGTCGCTGCCGGCCGGGACCGTCATGGATTCCTCGGCCGCGGCGGGTACGGAGCTGGCCATGGGCGCGCGCGTCGATCTGGTCGTCGCGAGCGGCACGGTGACGCTCGTCGACCTCACCGGCTACACGGTCGAAGCCGCCGAGCGCGAGCTGCAGCAGGACACGCTGCGGCTCATCCCCGAGGTGACCGAGGATCCCGGCTGCCCCCCGAACGCGGGCGGTCGCACCGTCGCATCGCAGTCGCTCGCCCCCGGTGAGGTGCCGATCGGATCGACAGTCGCACTGACCGTGTGCACCGGCGCCTGACGCCCGATACGACGCCACGCCATCGCCCGCCGGCGGTCAGGTCGATCGATGCGGGGTGAGGACGGACCCGCGCGCGGCGGCACCCTCGACGCCCAGCGTCTCGAGCCAGTTCCCGAGCAGCCGGTACCCGCCCTCCGTCAGCACGGATTCGGGGTGGAACTGGACCCCGAGGATGGGACGGCTGCGGTGCGCGAGCCCCATGATCGTGCCCGCGTCGGTGCGCGCGGTGACCACGAGGTCCGCCGGCACCGTCGCCGCGTCGACGGCGAGCGAGTGGTACCGATTCGCGACGAAGGGCGATGGGATGCCGCGGAACAGCGCCGAACCATCGTGCGCGACGGGGGATGTCATGCCATGCATGAGTTCCGGCGCCTCACGCACCTCCGCTCCGAAGGCACGCGCGATCGCCTGGTGGCCGAGACAGACTCCGAGGAGGGGCACGCCCGACGCGGCGGCGGCGCGCACGAGAGCGACCGAGGCGCCCGCATCGTCGGGACCGCCCGGGCCGGGCGAGATGAGCACGCCGCGCGAACCCGAGATCGCGGTGACGGGGTCGCCGACGGCGTCCGCTTCGACGAGCCGGGTGTCGGCGCCGAGCTCGTGCAGATAGCCGACGAGGGTGTGGACGAAACTGTCGTGGTTGTCGACGACGAGGACCGCGGTCACCCGACCGTCGACTCCTCTGCCGGAGAGAAGAAGGGCGCGACCGCGGGGAACGCGTAGTAGAAGAGCGCGTAGACGGCGGCCGCCGCGAGGATCAGCAGGATGATGGTGCGCACCCACCACGGGCCGGGCAGCACACGCCAGAGGGCTGCGTACATCAGGCCGCTCCTCCTTCGCTCAGGGATGCCGGCGGGCCGGCGGACGTCGGGGTGAACTCCTCGAACAACGCGTAGGAGATGATGCGCTCGAGCATGTTGAGCTTGGGCGCACAGCTGGTGAGGGTCAGGTACTTTCCGTTGGCGGCGACGTCGACCTGCTGCGGCACGGGGTTGAGCACCTCGATCGCGGTGTCCTGCACGTATTCGACGTTCCGGAACCGATAGGTGTACCAGCCGTCCTGCGTCTGGACGACGATCGCATCGCCCACGACGAGCTTGTCGACGGGATCGAACGGTGCGCCCGAGGTCCAGCGATGCGCTGCGACGGCCATGTTGCCGTCGGCACCCGGCATGGCCGAACCCTCGTAGTGACCGACGTAGCCGGCATCCAGGATCGACTTCTTGCCGGTGCCGTTCGCGATAGTGAACCGCCAGTCGGGTCCGAAGCGGGGCACGTACATGATGCCGAACTCAGCGCCCGGGTCGGGTTCGGACATGACCGGAACCGCCGCCGGCTCGACCGGCGCCACGGGTTCGGCAGGCTCGGGCTCGATCGTCGCATCGGGGGCGGGTGGGCTCTCGGCCGCCTGGGCCTCCCACTGCTGCGCGAGCGCGTTGGCCTCGGCCTGCTTCTGCGAGCCGATGATCATGTCCCCGAACCACATCTGCCACGAGACGAACAGCAGCAGCACGACGCCTGCGGTCAGGAAGATCTCGCCGATCACACCGACGACGCTCACCCGCCGTCGTGGCCGGGCGGTGCGTCGTCCGCGCCGCTGTCGGCGGGTCGCCTCGTCGGTCTGCTCCACGATGCCGGAGTCTAGCCGCCCGGGCTATCGGGCACCTGACAGCTAGGATTCATCCATGGCATCTTCGAGCGACCACGACGACCCGACCGTGGAACGGCGCCCCGCGGATGACGCACCCAACCCGGTCTGGTTCAAGCCGATCATGCTGGGATTGATGCTCATCGGTCTCGTGTGGGTTCTCGTCTTCTATCTGAGCAACTCCACGCTTCCCATCCCCGGCATCGGGGGGTGGAACCTCGTGGTCGGCTTCGGCATCGCCTTCGTGGGGTTCCTCATGACGACGCGCTGGCGCTGATCTCCGACAGGTGAATCACACCGGTGTGATTCCATCCCCACCTGGGGACAAACCTGTGGATAACTTTCAGCCGTAGATCGCCATCGGGACGCCGAGAAGCGCGACGAGCACGACGGTCGTGCCGACGAGCAGGCCGACCTGCAGCCGCTTCTTGCGGATGGCGCGCGTGCGGGCGTAGATGGTTCCGACCAGTGCCCCGACGATCAGTCCGCCGATGTGCGCCTGCCACGACACCTGGAAGCCGCTCGCGCCGGTGATCAGGGGCAGGAACGAGATCACGAGGTTGATGCCCAGCACGACCGCGATGCCGGTGATGTTCGCGCCGATGTGCCGGCCGATCACGAGCAGGGCGCCGAACAGGCCGAAGATGGCACCGGATGCGCCGACGACCGGAGTTCCGAAGCCGAGCAGGGCGACGGCGACCGATCCGCCGAGGCCGCTCAGCAGGTAGAGCCAGAGGAATCGCAGGCGCCCGAGCATCGGCTCGAGACTGCTTCCCAGCATCCAGAGCGCGAGCATGTTGAGCCCGAGGTGCCAGAATCCGCTGTGCACGAGCAGCACCGTGAACAGGCGCCAGGGCTGGAAGGTGCCGGTGAATTCGGGATAGAGATAAGGCGCGTACATCGCGAGACTCTGCTGCACGACGATGCCGACGCCCGGGATGAGGGTGACGACGAAGACGAACGCCGTCAGCGCGATGATCGCGTAGGTGACGAGGGGGCGGGAGTCACCCGAGCGCACCGCGCGCAGGATGCGCGGTGCGCGGCGGGGACGCGGCGCGCCCGAGGCCTTCTGCTGGTCGCGCAGGCACTCCGGACAGATCACTCCGACCGGCATCTGCGTCTGGCACTCCGGACAGATCGTGCGCAGGCACCGCTGGCAGAGCACGAAGCTCTGCCGATCGGGATGCCGGTAGCAGAAGTTGTCGGGATTGCGAGAGGTCTCGGGCGCGCTCACGAACCGCTCAGACCGCGGCGATGTCGATCGACGCGATGACGACCGGCTCGACGGGACGGTCCTGGGCGCCGGTCTTCACCGCGGCGATGGCGTCGACGACCTGTCGCGACGCGTCGTCGGCGACCTCGCCGAAGATCGTGTGCTTGCCCTGCAGCCACGGCGTCGGGTCGGTGGTGATGAAGAACTGCGAACCGTTCGTCCCCTCGGCCTTGCCGGTGATCGCGTTGCGGCGGAGTCCGGCGTTGGCCATGGCGAGGATGTAGGGCTTCTGGAAGTCCAGCTCGGGGCTGATCTCGTCGTCGAAGTTGTAGCCGGGTCCGCCGACGCCCTGTCCGAGCGGGTCGCCGCCCTGGATCATGAAGTTGGGGATGATGCGGTGGAAGATGACGTCGGAGTACAGGGCGCCCTCACCGGGCTTGCCCGTGGCGGGGTCGGTCCACTCGCCGGAGCCGTCGGAGAGGCCGATGAAGTTCTTGACGGTGCGCGGCGCCTGGTCGCCGAAGAGGTTGACGACGATGTCGCCGTGGTTCGTGTGGATCGTCGCTACTGCGGTGTGCTGAGGCATGTCTGTCATTCTCGCACCTGTCAATGCCCTGCTGGCGGGCGGGCACTCTGGCAAGATGAGGGAAAACGTCCCAGAACGCAGGGAGGGCCCCCGTGAGCCTCAGCCGCAAGCGCAAGAAGCAACTCCGCAAGCTCCAGAAGCAGGCGAACACCCTCTGGGAGTCGCAGCAGGTCCTGATGGGCGAGGCCGCGCACATCGCGCGCGACGCCGGTCACCAGCTCGGCAACTACGGTCGCGAGCAGGTCAAGCCTGCCGTGCAGCACTCGTACGAGCAGTACGCGGCGCCGTACGTCGACAAGAGCGTCCGCGCGACGCGCAAGGTCTACAACGGCGCGCTCATCCCCGCAGCCGGTGCCGTCGTCGGCGGCGCGCTGTCGGTGTGGGATGCCGCGAACGACACGCGTTCGCGGCTGGCCTCGGGCCGCGGTGTCGACCTCGACATCTCGTCGGTCAAGAAGAAGGCCGCGAAGTACGGCAAGAAGGCGACCAAGAAGTTCCAGTCGCACGCGTCGATCCCCGAGCCCAAGAAGAAGGGCATCGGCGCCGGAGGGGTCATCGCGATCATCCTCGGCGTCTCCGCCGCAGCCGGCGTCCTCTACGCCGCCTGGCAGACCCTCCGGGCCGACGACGAGCTGTGGGTGGCGGACGACCCGCTGCGCGCGCCCGACGCCTGAACGGAATGAACGACGACATCGAGCCCACGTCTCGTGTCCGCCTCGCAGCGGCCGAGCGTGGGCTCGATGTCGTGGTGCGTCCGCGACCGGACGCGTCGAGTCTCGACGAGGCCGCCGCGCTGCTGGGCATTCAGCCCGCCGACATCGTCAAGACGCTCGTCGTCAAGCGCAGCGACGACACGTACCTCTTCGCCCTCGTCCCGGGCGACCGTGCCATCTCCTGGCCGAAGCTCCGTGCCGTCGTCGGCGTGAACAAGCTCCGCCTCCCCGAACCCGAGCTCGCTCTCGCCGCGACCGGCTACGAGCGCGGCACCATCGTGCCTCTCGGGAGCACGACAGCCTGGCCGGTCTTCGCCGACTCCTCGATCGTCGGACGCCGCATCGCGATCGGCGCCGGAGCGCACGGCTTCAGCCTCTTCGTCGACGCCGATGCTCTCATCGCCGCCTACGGCGCGACCGTCGCGGACATCTCCGCACCCGCCACCGGCTGACCCACGAGGCTGGCGGCCCGCGCGGCTGGCGGAGCTGACGTCAGCACGAGAGCAGTCGACGCGGTGCCTCACAGGGGTCGGGGTTGGCCGTCCTCCGTCAATCCGAACCAGCGTGGGGTGTCGGGACTCTCGCGCTCGGGGATGTGCGATTGGTCGGCCGGTGTCACGGGGAAGCCGGGATACAGCTCGATTATGAGCTCGTTCGCATCACCGGGCTGGCACGTCGAGGTTGCGCGGATCGCAAGGACGTCGACCGTGCCTTCGGCGGCGACCCCGGGGAGGAGGTCGATGTCGAGGCGGCTGACGAAAGCATCCGGCTTGCCAGCCATGATGATGATGTTGTCGATCCCCTCGCCGTACGTCGGTGACGGCGCGACGACCCACCCGTTCTCGACGAGCCAGCCCTCCAGCTCCTGCATCCTCTGCGGGCCCTGCTCGTCGAAGGTGAACTCCTCCGGCGTCGCGCGCGTGAGGTAGTACTCGTACCCGTCGTCGCAAGGGTCGGGCATATCGCCGTAATTGCGCACGCGCCATTCACCGTCGAAGATGTGCCGCTGCACTTCGGCGACGGTCTCTTTGAAGGTGCGGTTCACTTCGCGTGCCTGCTCATACAGGTCAGTCGCCTGTGCGGCAGAGCCCGCTGTGCAAGCGGTCAATATCAGCACCGCCATGATCACGCACGCCGGCGCGCCCCATCTGCGCGACTTTCGCATCACGGTGCCCGCTCCGCGACCGCCTACTCGGCGAACGCCGCGACGCCGCGCACCCGCGGGAGCGTATCCACTGACGAAGCCTCCGTCGGAGCTCGAATCTTCCACGCCTGTCAGTATGCGGGGATCGACCGGGTCGTCGCCAACCCGGTCTGCATGCCGATCCGTCGCGGTCATCAACGCTTGCGACAACAGCGCTCGGGACGCCGGTCGCGACGGCGACCTAGGCGTCATCACGGACAAGCGGAACGTGTGATCATGCGCAGGTGCGGGTCACCGCCGGCGAAACACTGACGCCGGGTATCCGTTGGAACGGATACCCGGCGTCAGATCGGTGGAGCCTAGGAGATTCGAACTCCTGACATCCTGCTTGCAAAGCAGGCGCTCTACCAACTGAGCTAAGGCCCCGAGGGGTTCGGGGTGGGGCTACCAGGACTTGAACCTGGGACCTCTTCATTATCAGTGAAGCGCTCTAACCGCCTGAGCTATAGCCCCGTTTCGACGCGATTCTCGCGCCGTCAACCTCCAAGACTTTACCGGAGAATCCGGCAATTCACTAATTGGAGGTGAAGCCGACCAGCAGGCCGCCGGTGACCTTGACCATGACGTTGTAGATGCCGGCGACGACGGCGCCCAGCACGGTGATCACGACGAGGTTCAGGATCGCCACGATGGCGGAGAACGCCATCACCTGCGAGAGCCCGAGGAACTGCTTGATCGAGAAGTCGCCGTTCGAGAAGGCCACGAACAGCTCGTCGACGCGGTCGATGAGCCCGGTGGTCGTCAGCACCATGAAGACGAGGAAGGTCGCCACCACCGTGACGATCGCCAGCGCGACCGCCGCCAGGAACGACAGCTTCACCGCCGACCAGAAGTCGACGTAGACGAGGCGCAGGCGGACCTGCTTCGCGCTGGTCTTGCTGGTGGACTTCTTGGCGAGTTTGTCGGCGACCGTGCTCATGCGTCAGTACCACTCTCTTCGGTATCCGCGGACGTGGGGGCATCCGGGGCGGGGGCATCGTCGGATGCCGCGTCTTCGGTCAGACCCCGCTCGCCGTTCCGGGCGATCGCGAGGATGCGGTCGTCGTCACCGGGCCGGGCGAAGACGACGCCCATGGTGTCGCGACCCTTGGCCGGGACCTCGGCCACGGAGGAGCGTACCACCTTGCCGCTGGCAAGAACCACGAGGACCTCGTCGCTCTCCGAGACGATCAGACCGCCGGCGAGGACACCGCGATCGTCGTTCAGCTTGGCGACCTTGATGCCGAGACCGCCGCGGCTCTGAGTGCGGTACTGGTCGACCGAGGTGCGCTTGGCGTACCCGCCGTCGGTGACGACGAACACGTAGCCCTCGCTGCGGGCGACCGACGCCGAGAGCAGGCTGTCGTCCTCACGGAACGAGATTCCCTTCACACCCTCGGTCGAACGACCCATGGGGCGCAGAGCGTCGTCGGTCGCCGAGAAGCGCAGCGACATGCCCTTGCGGGTGATGAGCAGGATGTCGTCGCCTTCGTCGACGAGCAGGGCGCTGACGAGCTCGTCGCCGCCGGTCTCCTCCTCCTGGCCGCGGAGGCGGATGGCGATGACACCGCCCTGACGGTTCGTGTCGTACTCCGACAGCGCCGTCTTCTTCACCTTGCCGTCACGGGTCGCGAGAACGAGGTACTGAGCGGCGGCGTAATCGCGGATGTCGAGGATCTGCGCGATCTCCTCACCCGGCTGCAACGCGAGGAGGTTGGCGACGTGCTGGCCCTTCGCATCCCGCCCGGCCTCCGGCAGTTCGTACGCCTTCGAGCGGTAGACGCGGCCCTTGGTCGTGAAGAACAGCAGCCAGTGATGGGTCGTCGTGACGAAGAAGTGCTCCACGACGTCGTCCGCGCGCAGCTGTGCGCCCTTGATGCCCTTGCCGCCGCGGTGCTGCGAGCGGTAGTTGTCGCTGCGCGTGCGCTTGATGTACCCGTCGCGGGTGACGGTGACGACCATCTCCTCTTCGGGGATCAGGTCCTCCATCGACATGTCGCCGTCGAAGCCGTGGAGGATGTGCGTGCGGCGCTCGTCGCCGAACTTGTCGACGATCGCGGTCAGCTCCTCGGCGATGATCGAGCGCTGGCGCGCCGGCGTCACGAGGATGTCGTTGAGATCGGCGATCTTGGCCTCGAGCTCGGTGGCCTCGTCGACGATCTTCTGCCGCTCGAGCGCCGCGAGACGACGCAGCTGCATGGTGAGGATCGCGTCCGCCTGGATCTCGTCGATCTCGAGCAGCGACTGCAGACCCGTGCGCGCCTCGTCGACGGTGGGGGAGCGGCGGATGAGCGCGATGACCTCGTCGAGGGCGTCGAGCGCCTTCAGGTAGCCGCGCAGGATGTGCATGCGCTTCTCGGCCTCGCGCAGGCGATAGTTCGTGCGGCGGACGATGACCTCGACCTGGTGCTCGATCCAGTACGTGATGAAGCCGTCGAGCGGCAGCGTGCGCGGCACGCCGTCGACGATGGCGAGCATGTTCGCGCCGAAGTTCTCCTGTAGCTGGGTGTGCTTGTAGAGGTTGTTGAGCACGACCTTGGCGACGGCATCCCGCTTGAGGACGATGACGAGGCGCTGGCCGGTGCGGTCGCTCGTCTCGTCGCGGATGTCGGCGATGCCCGTGATCTTGCCGTCACGGGCGAGGTCGCGGATCTTCAGCGCGACGTTGTCGGGGTTCACCTGGTACGGCAGCTCGGTGATGACGAGGCACGTCCGGTTCTGGATCTCCTCGACCTCCACGACGGCGCGCATCGTGATCGAGCCGCGACCGGTGCGGTACGCCTCTCGGATGCCCTTCGTGCCGAGGATCTGAGCCCCGGTGGGGAAGTCGGGTCCGTGGACGCGCTGCACGAGGGCCTCGAACAGCTCCTCGCGTGACGCATCGGGGTTCTCCAGCGACCACAGCGCACCCTCGGCCACCTCGCGCAGGTTGTGCGGCGGGATGTTCGTCGCCATGCCGACGGCGATACCGACGGACCCGTTGACGAGGAGGTTGGGGAAGCGCGACGGCAGCACCGACGGCTCCTGCGTCTTGCCGTCGTAGTTGTCCTCGAAGTCGACGGTGTCCTCGTCGATGTCGCGGACCATCTCCAGGGCCAGCTGCGCCATCTTGGTCTCGGTGTACCGGGGGGCCGCGGCGCCCTGATTGCCGGGAGAGCCGAAGTTGCCCTGGCCGTCGGCCAGCGGGTAGCGCAGCGACCACGGCTGCACGAGGCGCACGAGGGCGTCGTAGATCGCGCTGTCACCGTGCGGGTGGTACTGGCCCATGACCTCGCCGACGACGCGGGCGCACTTCGAGAAGCTCTTGTCGGGACGGTATCCGCCGTCGTACATGCCGTAGATCACACGGCGGTGCACGGGCTTGAGCCCGTCGCGCACGTCGGGCAGCGCGCGCCCGACGATGACGCTCATCGCGTAGTCGAGGTAGCTGCGCTGCATCTCGACCTGGAGGTCGACCTGGTCGATGTTGCCGTGGTTGTGCGCGGGCGTGGTGTCGGGGCGTTCTTCGTCAGACATGCGTTCTTCTCTGTTCCCTCGTGTCGCTCAGCTCGATCAGATGTCGAGGAAGCGCACGTCCTTGGCGTTTCGCTGGATGAAGGTACGACGGGACTCGACGTCCTCGCCCATGAGCACCGAGAAGATCTCATCGGCCGCGGCCGCGTCGTCGATCGTCACCTGGCGGAGGGTGCGGGTGTTGTGGTCCATGGTCGTCTCCCACAGCTCGCCGGGGTTCATCTCACCGAGACCCTTGTAGCGCTGGATGCCGGAATCCTTCGGCATCCGCTTGCCGTTCGCGACGCCGTCGGCGTAGAGAGCATCGCGCTCCTTGTCGCTGAAGACGTACTCGTGATCGGCGTTCGTCCACTTGAGGCGGTACAGCGGGGGCATGGCGAGGTAGACGTAGCCGGCCTCGATGAGACCGCGCATGTAGCGGAACAGCAGGGTCAGCAGCAGCGTGGTGATGTGCTGGCCGTCGACGTCGGCATCGGCCATGAGCACGATCTTGTGATAGCGGGCCTTCTCGACCGCGAAGTCCTCGCCGATGCCGGTTCCGAACGCCGAGATGATCGCCTGGATCTCGTTGTTGCCGAGCGCGCGGTCGAGCCGCGCCTTCTCGACGTTGAGCACCTTGCCGCGCAGCGAGAGGATCGCCTGCGTCTCGGGGTCGCGACCGCGGACGGCCGAGCCGCCTGCCGAATCGCCCTCGACGAGGAAGATCTCCGAGATCGAGGGGTCCTTGCTCGTGCAGTCCTTGAGCTTGTCGGGCATCGACGCCGACTCGAAGACGCTCTTGCGGCGGGCGGTCTCTCGCGCCTTGCGGGCCGCGAGACGAGCGGTCGCGGCATCCACGGCCTTCATGATGACGCGCTTGGCCTGCGCCGGGTTGCGGTCGAGCCAGTCGGTGAGCTGGTCGCCGACGATCTTCTGGACGAAGGCCTTCGCCTCGGTGTTGCCGAGCTTCGTCTTGGTCTGGCCCTCGAACTGGGGCTCGGACAGCTTGACGGAGATCACGGCGGTGAGACCCTCGCGGATGTCGTCGCCGGTGAGGTTGTCGTCCTTCTCCTTGAGCAGTCCCTTCTCGCGCGCGTAGCTGTTGATCTTGGTGGTCAGCGCCGCCCGGAAGCCCTCCTCGTGCGTGCCGCCCTCGTGGGTGTTGATGGTGTTCGCGAAGGTGAAGACGTTCTCGGTGTAGCTCGTCGTCCACTGCATGGCTAGTTCGAGCGAGATGTGGCGCACGGTGTCCTCGGACTCGATCTCGATGATCTCGTCGTTGACGACCTCGGTCTTGCGCAGCTTGTTGAGGTACTCGACGTAGTCGACGAGCCCGCGCTCGTAGTGGAAGTCGTCACGGCGCTGACGGGTCTCGGACCCGCCCTCCTCGAGGTCGACGACCTCGACGGCCTCGGGACGCTCGTCGGTCAGCGTGATGCGCAGCCCCTTGTTCAGGAACGAGGTCTGCTGGAAGCGCGTGCGCAGGGTGTCGTAGTCGAAGTCGACCGTCTCGAAGATGTCGGCGTCGGGCCAGAAGGTGACGGTCGTGCCGGTCTCCGCACTCTGCTCGCCCTTCTGCAGCGATCCCTGCGGCTTGCCTCCGTCGCTGAACGTCTGGCGCCACACCGAGCCCTGCCGCTTGATCTCCACCTCGAATCGCGTGGAGAGCGCGTTGACCACCGAGGAGCCCACGCCGTGCAGACCACCCGAGACCGCGTACCCGCCGCCGCCGAACTTGCCGCCTGCGTGGAGGACCGTCAGCACGACCTCGACGGTCGACTTGGTCGGGTCGGAGGCGTGCGGGTCGACGGGGATGCCGCGTCCGTTGTCGATGACGCGAAGGGCGCCGTCCTCGAGGATCGTGACGTGGATGGTGTCGCAGTACCCCGCGAGCGCCTCGTCGACGGCGTTGTCGACGATCTCGTACACGAGGTGGTGGAGGCCCCGCTCACCGGTGGAGCCGATGTACATGCCGGGTCGCTTGCGAACCGCCTCCAGCCCTTCGAGCACCTGGATCGCGTCGGCCCCGTACTCGTTCGGAACCTTCGACGACGCCTTCTCCGCGGCTTCGGCGTCGGGCTGAGAGACGATTTCGGGGTCTTCGGGAACGCTGTCGGGGTTCTGAGACGTCATGGGTTTCGAGCGCTCCACATCAGGTTCGGTCGGACCTGCCCAGTTTACCGGGTCGGCGAGCTCCGCGCGGCTGTGGACGCCCCTGTGGCGAACGAAAGTCGAGAGCGACGACTGGGGACGTGGGTCATCCGTAGGTATCGCGTGGACCCCGCCCTGGAACGGCTCTCGGACCCCATTTCCAGGAGGGGACGTCCGGCCCCACGAAACGCACCGACTGCACACCCGACTGCGGGAACGCTTTCACGAGTTGCGTCGTGATCGCGGTACGCATCAGATGGAGGTTCTTGGCCCAGGCGGTCGAGTCGCACTGGACCGTGAGGATGCCGTCGGCCAGCGCGACCGGCGAGGCGTGCCGCGCCGTCTCCTCGCCCGCCACCTCGGCCCACCGCAGCACGAGGTCCTCCCGCGAGAGCTGTACATCCCAGCCGGACTGGCGTGTGAGATCGGCGATGACGTCGCCGAGCCCCTTCGGGTCGCGGCCGGAGGTGAACGGCTGGTTCTCGTCGTCGTCCGTCGCCGTGCGCCGCCGCGACCGCCACCGCCCGGACGGCTGCAGACCGCGGAGCCGCAGGTACGTCGCGATCGTCTCCGGCGTCTCGTCGCGATCAGGCATCGGCGACCTCGTGCAGGGTTCCCGCCTCCACCCGCACAGTGCGCGCGCGGAGGTGTTCCGGGACGTCCGCAGCGACGGCGGCGGTCACGATGACCTGCTCGTAATCGGCAACGACACCGGCCAGTCGGGCGCGTCGATCCGCATCGAGCTCGGCGAAGACGTCGTCGAGGATCACGATCGGGTCTCCGAGCGAGGATTCCGCGCGCAGCAGCTCGGCCGACGCCAGTCGCAGCGACAGGGCGACCGACCACGATTCGCCATGCGACGCGTACCCCTTGACCGGCAGGTCGCGGATGCGGAGCACCAGATCATCCCGGTGCGGCCCGACGAGAGTGATGCCCCGGTCGAGCTCGTTCGAGCGGCGCGCGGCCAGGGCGGCGCGGAACGCCTGCTCGATCGCGGCGGCATCCAGGGGCGCGGCTTCGCCGCTCTGCTCGTCCTCTTCCGGGTCGGCACCGCCGACCGACAGCGCCCATTCCAACCGCGGGCGGTGGTCGTCTCCCGCGATGGCGGCGTATGCGGCGGCGACCGGGGCCGTCAGCTCCGCTGCCAGTCGCAGTCGCGCGCGGATGACCTCGGTGCCCAGGGCGACGAGCTTGTCGTCCCAGACCTCGAGAGTCGACAGTCCCTCGCCTCGGACGCCGCGGGCGCGAGCCGACTTCAGGAGGGCGTTGCGCTGCTTCAGCACGCGGTCGTAGTCGGCGAGCACGCCGGCGAGCCGCGGCGCACGCTGGATCAGCAGCTGATCCGCGAAGCGGCGGCGGGCCGATGGATCTCCGCGCACGATCTGCAGGTCCTCGGGGGCGAAGAGGACGACCTGGGCATAGCGCGGCAGCTCCGCTGTGCGCACCGGTGAGCCGTTGACCCGCGCCTTGTTCGACCCGGAACGGTTCAGTTGGGCCTCGAGCTGCACTCGGCGGGAGCCGTGCGCCAGGCGGGCTCGGACGAATGCCGCATCCGCTCCGTCGCGCACCATCGGCGCGTCCTGCGACACGCGGTGCGACCCGAGGGTGGCGAAGTATCCGATCGCCTCGGCGAGGTTCGTCTTGCCCTGGCCGTTGCGCCCGACGAAGACGTTCGCGCCGGGAGCCAGGCTCAGCTCGGCGGCCGCATAGTTGCGGAAATCCACCAGGCTCAACTGCTCCACGATCATCAGATCACCCTATTCGCCCCGCCCGACACCGCCGGTCGGACCGGGGTCAGCGGAGGAGGAGGTTGGGCTGGAGCAGGTACTTGAAGCTCTCCACGCCACCCGAGGTCTGCGGGGTGATGAGGATGGGGCTCAGCTTGTTCGCGTTGTCGCTCGAGGTGAACGTGACCCGCGTGAACTCGCTCTTGACCGCGCCGAGCGACTCGAGGAGGTACTGCGGGTTCAGACCGATGGTCACCTCGTCGCCCGTGAGCGTCGCGTCGACGGACTCGGTGGCGCGCGCCTGCTCGGTGCCGGACGCATCCATCGACACGCCGTCCTGCCCGAACGTGAAGCGCAGCGGCGCGGAGCGGTCGAGCACGAGCGCGACGCGGCGGACGGCTTCGATGAGCTCGCCGGTGTTGACGACGGCGTGATGGTCGGTCTGCTCGGGGAAGAGGCGGCGCACCGGCGGGAAGTTCCCCTTGATCAGCAACGAGGTGACCGTCTTGTTGCCGGCGGTGAAGGCGATGATCTCGCGGTCGCCCGAGCCGGAGAACGAGACGGTGATGTCTCCCGAGTGTCCGAACGTCTTGCCGACCTCGGTGAGCGTGCGCGCCGGCACGAGCGCCGTCGTGCTGCTCTCGTCGGCGGCGACGCCGCTGTCGAACGGGATGTCGCGGAGCGCGACACGGTATCGGTCGGTGGCCACGAGGCTCAGCTGCGTCCCGGTGACCTCGAGCTGCACGCCGGTGAGCACCGGCGTCACGTCGTCGCGGGATGCAGCGAAGGCGACCTGCGCGATGGCGGTCGCGAAATCCTCGGCGGGAACGACCCCGGAGTGATCGCCCGAGACCTCGGGAATGGCCGGGTATTCCTGTACCGGCATCGACGCGAGCGTGAACCGGGCCGAGCCGCAGGTGAGGAGGATTCCGTCGTCGTCGACGGTGATCTCGATCGGCGCGTTGGGGAGGCGGCTCGCGATCTCCGAGAGCAGGCGTCCGTGCACGAGGATCGTGCCCGGCTCGTCGATGGTGGCTTCGATCGTCGTGCGGGCCGAGGCTTCGTAGTCGAACGCCGAAAGCGAGAGACCGGAGTCCGTCGCCTCGATGAGCACACCGGCCAGGATCGGCTGCGGGTTGCGCTGCGGAAGGAGTTTCACGACGAACGACACGGCCTCGCTGAAGACGTCGCGATTGACCTGGAACTTCACTGGCGCTCCCTTGTCGAGGTTGAAAGCTCTCCCATGCTAGTGCCCCTGTCGTTCGTGTCCGGATGCACGTCGAGGTCGGGCCGGCCGCCGGTCGAGGTGATCGAATCCCATTTCTTCTCTCTATTTCTCGTCTTCTTCATCTCCGCTGTGGAAACTGTGGACAACCGACGCGATCGCGGGCGGGAGTAGGGAACCACACGTTTGTAACTTGTGAACCGGCTGCGGATGACCGTCGACGGGAAGAGTTCGGACGAGGGGGCCGTGCGGAGCGCCGTCCACAGGACGAAGGGAATTCGCTCACATCTTTTCGGCGGGTTCGGAAAGTTATCCACAGCTTTTCCACACTGTGAAGAACTGCATGATGGGGCGTCGGCCCGGCCACTGTCAAACCGAACGCTGGCGGGCGTGTCGCGCCGTTGTGCGACGCGGTCGTCAGCGTCGCCCGAGCTGGGACGTGATCTCGGAGACCTGGTTGTAGATCGAGCGCCGCTCCTTCATGAGCTCGCTGATCTTCTTGTACGCGTACATGACCGTGGTGTGGTCGCGGTTGCCGAAGAGCTGTCCGATCTTGGGCAGCGACAGGCTCGTGCGCTCACGGCAGAGGTACATGGCGATCTGTCGTGCGGTGGCGACAGCCTGCGAGCGGCTCGAACCGTAGAGGTCGTCGACCGACAGGCGGAAGTACTGCGCGGTCGCGGTGATGATGTCGGTCGGGGAGATGACGTTGGCGTCATCCTGATCCACGATGTCGCGGAGGACCGTCTGCGCGAGCGAGATGTCGAGCGTCGATCGGTTGAGGCTCGAGAACGCGGAGACCCGGATGAGCGCGCCTTCGAGTTCGCGGATGTTCGACGACACCTTCGTCGCGATGTACTCCAGCACCTCGTCGGGGACGAGCAGCCGCTCGGACTGCGCTTTCTTGCGGAGGATCGCGATACGGGTCTCGAGGTCGGGCGCCTGCACGTCGGTGATCAGACCCCACTCGAAGCGGCTGCGCATGCGGTCCTCGAACCCCGTGAGGTGACGCGGCGGCAGGTCGCTCGTGATCACGACCTGCTTGTCGTGGTCGTGCAGGGTGTTGAACGTGTGGAAGAACGCCTCCTGCGTCTCAGCCCGACCCTGCAGGAACTGGATGTCGTCGATCAGCAGGATGTCGACCTCGCGGTAGCGAGCCTGGAAGGCCGAGCCACGGTTGTTGGCGATCGAGTTGATGAAGTCGTTGGTGAACTCTTCGCTGGAGACGTATCTCACGCGGACGCCGGTGTACAGGTTGAGCGCGTAGTCGCCGATGGCGTGCAACAGGTGCGTCTTGCCGAGACCCGAGTCGCCGTAGATGAACAGCGGGTTGTACGCCTTCGCGGGTGCTTCGGCGACGGCGACGGCGGCCGCGTGGGCGAATCGGTTCGACTGTCCGATGACGAAGTTGTCGAACGTGTACTTCGGGTTCAGCCGGGTGTCGTGTCGGGATGCCGAGACCGGCGTCTCGACGTACTCCTCGCCGGCGGGGCGCAGCGGAGCGGGCGCGGAGGCCGACTGCACCGGGATCGGAGCGGTCAGATGGGTGTCGGCGAGCTCCGGATTCACGACGACGCGATAGCTCGAGGCAGCCGGCTCGACGTGGACGTGGGCGAGCGCCTCCATGATCGGTGCGCGCAGACGCTTGTTGAGCTGCGCGGCCGTCAGGTCGTTCGGGACGTCCAGGTACAGCGTCCCGCTCATGACGCCCTGAGCGACGGCGAGGGAGAGGAAGCCCTGCATCTGCGGGGTGACGCGCTCGTCGTCGGCCAGCAGATCGAGGACGGCGGACCAGACCGGGACGTCCGGGAGATCGTGCTGAGCCAAAGGTTCCCCCGCGAGTGATCGATACTTCTCCACACAGCGAGCCCGATTTCTGGGGATAACTGTGGATAACTGACCGTGACACGCTAGTCAGGTGGCACCGACAGCGCAAAATCCACTGTAGATCCGGCCCGCGTGTCGCCGCCAGCGCCTGTGGACGGCGGTGGATAATTGCCCGTTCGCCGGTCCTCGGTTTGAGTTACCGGGCGGTGCGACGTACCCTTAGTCGGTTGACTTATGCCCGTACGGGCAGTCCTGTAACCCGTGTCCCCGGTCTCAAGCGTTCGGGCGACCCCCGATCCGGAGTGATCCTCATGAGCAAGCGTACGTTCCAGCCCAACAACCGCCGCCGCGCCAAGAAGCACGGCTTCCGCGCCCGCATGCGCACCCGTGCCGGCCGCGCCATCCTGTCGGCGCGCCGCTCCAAGGGCCGCACCGAGCTCTCTGCCTGACGCAGCTCTCAGTGCTGGCGCGCGGGAATCGGATCACGCGCGGGGCGGAGTACAAGGCCGTCGTCCGCGGAGGTGCACGGTGTGCCGGAGCGCACACCGTGACCTATGTGGTTTCGAGCGGCTCGGATCGTCCGCCTCGGTTCGGTTTCATCGTCAGCAAGCAGGTCGGATCAGCCGTCGTGCGCAACACCGTGCGCAGACGGCTGAAGGCCGTCTGCGCGGAGGCGATGGCGGAGATGCCCGAGGGCGTCGAGGTCGTCATCCGCGCGCTGCCGGCGGCTGCCGCATCCGATTTCTCGAGTCTTCGGGACGAGGTGACCAGGTGTCTGCGACGGCGAGCCACGCGATGAGCTGGACCACGCTGCCGGCGGCATCGACGGGCGATGGCCGGATGCACGCGCACGCACTCGTCCGATCAGTGCCGCTTCTGCCCCGTAACCTGGGGATTTCGGTGCTTCATGTCTACCGGTCGGTGATCTCGCCCCTGTACGGGGACGTGTGCAAGTACTACCCGAGCTGCTCCGCGTACGCCGTCGGCGCCGTGCAGCAGCACGGTCTGATCGCTGGAACCGCCCGGACCGCCGCGCGACTCGCTCGGTGCCATCCCTGGGCTGCGGGCGGCGTCGACGACGTCCCCTCCTCGCGCCATTTTCGCCACAAGCTGACCAGGCACGGTTTCGTCGTGCCGATGAGAAAGGACTGATCCGTGCTGGATCTCTTCCTCGCCGCCACGCCGACTCCGGCCGTTCCGACGCCCACGACACCGCCGCCCGGTGGTGCCGACTTCTTCAGCACGATCATGTGGCCCTTCAAGTGGCTGGTCGAGGCGATCCTGGTCTTCTGGCACTCGATCTTCACCGCGATCGGGATGCCGGCTGCCGCCGGTGCGACGTGGGTGCTGTCGATCATCGGTCTCGTCATCGTCGTGCGCTCGGCCCTGATCCCGCTCTTCGTGCGCCAGATCAAGAGCCAGCGGAAGATGATGGAGCTCGCGCCGGAGATGCGCAAGATCCAGGAGAAGTACCGGGGCAAGCGCGATCAGCTGTCGCGCGAGGCCATGAGTCGCGAGACCATGGCCCTGTACAAGAAGCACGGGACGACGCCGGTATCGAGTTGCCTGCCGCTTCTCGTGCAGATGCCCATCCTGCTCGGCATGTTCTACACCTTGAGCGATGTGAAGAAGCACGCCGAGTGGGGCGTCGGCGGCGTCGGCCTGCTGAACACCGAGTTGACGAAGCAGTTCTACGACGCGCAGCTGTTCGACGAGGCGCCGCTGCACACCAACATGATCGACGCGATCGGCCAGGGCGAGACGTTGACCGTCGTCATCCTCGTCATCCTCGTCGTGCTGATGATCGCGTCGCAGTTCATCACGCAGCTGCAGATCATCTCGAAGAACCTGTCCCCCGAGGCCAAGACCGGCCAGGCGTACCAGATGCAGAAGATCATGCTCTACGTCCTGCCGCTGGCGTTCATCTTCTCGGGTGTGTTCTTCCCGCTCGGCGTCGTCATGTACTGGTTCACGTCCAACATCTGGACGATGGCGCAGCAGTTCATCGTGATCCGCAACCTGCCGACCCCGGGGTCCGAAGCCGCGAAGGCTCGTGAGGAGCGTCTGGCGCGCAAGGGCAAGGCGCTCGATGCCAAGGGTCGTGTCATCTCGATGGAGAAGTACGAGGCCGAGCAGCAGCGCCTGCTCGAAGAGGCCGAACGAGCACGGGCCGCGCAGCCCAAGCGACAGCAGCCCAAGGGCAAGCAGCGCGCGAAGAAGGATGCGCAGCGCGGCGGCTCCACCGGGTCCACCAACTCCTGACCGTCCGGCTCTCGACTTTTCTCGCGAGGATCCCATGAGCAACCACATCGACGCCGCCGCCGACGAGCGCATCGACCCGACCATCGAGGAGCTCGAGCAGGAGGGGGATATCGCCGCCGACTACCTCGAGGGACTGCTCGACATCGCCGACATCGACGGCGATCTCACTCTCGACGTCCGCGCGGGACGTGCGTATGTGTCGGTCGAGGCCGACGACGCGGCGTCGCTGCGTCCGCTCTCGAACCCGGATGTCGTTCAGGCCGTCCAGGAGCTGACGCGCATCGCGGTGCAGACCAAGACGGGACGCTTTTCGCGCCTGATCCTCGACATCGGGGGGTCGCGCGATACGCGCCGGCAGGAGCTCGAGCGACTCGTCGACCGCGCGGTGGAGCGTCTGTCCGACGGGGCTTCGCAGGCTTCGCTCCCCGCGATGTCCAGTTATGAGCGCAAGCTCGTGCACGACATCGCTGCCGAGCGCGGTGTGATCTCCGAGTCGTATGGAGAGGGTGCCGACCGTCACACGGTCATCCGCCATGGCTGATGTTTCACGTGAAACATCCGTCGAGGTCGAGCCGGATGTCGCGGCGCACTTCTTCGGCGAACGTCTCCCCCTCGCGCGACGGTTCGCCGCGTCTCTCGCGGCGCACGGCGAGGAACGCGGGCTGATCGGCCCCCTCGAACTGCCGCGTCTCTGGAGTCGCCACATCATCAACTGCGCCGCCGTGGCGCCGCTGTTCTCCGGTCGGGTAGGCGACGTCGGATCCGGCGCCGGCCTCCCGGGGCTCGTTCTCGCGATCGCACGGCCCGACGTGGAATGGGTGCTGATCGAGACGATGGAGCGCCGTGTTGCGTGGCTCACGGAGCAGGCGGCGGATCTCGAGCTCGACAACGTCGAGGTACTCCGGACCCGGGCCGAAGAGTGGAATCGCGGTCCGTCACTCGACGCGGTGACCGCCCGGGCTGTCAGTGCGCTGCGCACGCTCATCCCGATCACAGCACCGCTCGTCCGGGACGGCGGCGAACTCATCCTGCTCAAAGGCGCCAACGCTGCGTCTGAGATCGATGCTGCTGAGAAGCAGATCCGTCGTTTCCGGCTGTCTCATGTGCGCGTCGAAACTGTCGGCGACTCGCTGCTGCCAGAGCCGACACGCATCCTGCGCGCTACTGTCCGATGATGTTTCACGTGAAACACATCTCTGCTGACAGATTCGTCTGGCGCCGATGACGGCGTCTGTTTCACGTGAAACATCCGCCGCACAGGTCTGCGTTTCACGTGAAACATCGATCCGCTTGATCTCTAGAGTTGAGAAGACCCCGAGGAGCTGATGTGGTGACACCCCCCGAATCCCCCGGCAGTTCTCTATCGTTCGAGTCTCCGCTCGCGCGTGAGCTGGCCGATCTCAGCGCCCGCCGGCGCGCGCTGCAGAACCTCTCGATCGACTTCACCGGCGAAACCCGCGTGATCACCGTCTCGAACCAGAAGGGCGGTGTCGGGAAGACGACCACAGCCGTCAACCTCGCCGCAGCACTCGCGTCGCTCGGAGCTCGCGTTCTCGTCATCGACCTCGACCCGCAGGGGAATGCGTCGACAGCGCTCGGTGTCCCCCACAACGCGGATGTCCCCAGCGTCTACGACGTTCTCATCGACCAGGAGCCCTTGGCGGATGTCGTTCAGACGAGTCCGGAATCGCCGAATCTGCTGTGCGCGCCCAGCACGATCCACCTCGCGGGGGCCGAGATCGAACTCGTGTCGCAGGTCGCACGCGAGCATCGACTGCGCTCGGCGCTCGAGCAGTACCTCGCGACCGCAGACGCACAGGTCGATTTCGTCATCATCGACTGCCCGCCCTCCCTCGGGTTGCTGACGATCAACGCCTTCACGGCTGCGCACGAACTGCTCATCCCGATCCAGTGCGAGTACTACGCGCTGGAGGGCCTGAGCCAGCTGCTCGGCAACGTGTCGATGATTCAGAAGCACCTGAACTCGACACTCCGACTCTCGACGATCCTCCTCACGATGTACGACGGGCGAACCCGTCTCGCGCAACAAGTCGCCGACGAGGTGCGGCAGCACTTTCCGAACGAGGTCCTCGGAACGGTCATTCCGCGCTCGGTGCGCGTGTCGGAGGCACCGAGCTTTGGGCAGACGGTGATCGCCTACGATGGTCAATCGGCCGGAGCGGTCGCGTATCGCGAGGCTGCTGTGGAGATCGCTCGACGCGCTGAAGGATCGGCGACGGAACGCCATGAAGAAGGAGACGCCTGATGGCCAAGCGAACCGGACTCGGCCGAGGCATCGGCGCGCTCATCCCGACATCGGAGCCGAACGAAAGCCGTCCCGTCGACGTGTTCTTCCCCGGCGCGCCTGTCGTCGCTCCCGAGCAGACCTCCGCGCAGGCGGTGGCGTCCGATGAGCCCGAGCTCGTCGCCGTTCCGGGAACCACACTCATCCAGGTGGACCCGAACGAGATCGTTCCGAATCCTCGCCAGCCGCGCACGAACTTCGACGCGGACGACCTCGCCGAGCTGGTCCATAGCGTTCGAGAGTTCGGTGTCCTCCAGCCCGTCGTCGTCCGCACGAACGAAGACGGCAAGTACGAGCTCATCATGGGCGAACGGCGGACGCGCGCGGCGCGCGAGGCCGGCCTCGCGACCATCCCGGTCATCGTTCGCGACACCGCTGACGAGAATCTGCTGCGCGACGCGCTCCTCGAGAACCTCCATCGTTCGCAGCTCAATCCGCTCGAAGAGGCGTCGGCCTACCAGCAGCTCCTCGAGGATTTCGGAATCACTCAGGAAGAGCTCGCCACGCGCATCGGGCGATCGCGTCCGCAGATCAGCAACACCATCCGGCTGCTCCGCCTGCCGGTGCCCGTCCAGCAGCGTGTCGCGGCCGGAGTCCTGAGCGCCGGTCACGCGCGTGCGATCCTCGCTGTGGGCGAAGACGACGGGATGCAGCGGCTCGCCGACAAGATCATCAATGAAGACCTGTCGGTGAGGGCTGCCGAGGCGGCTGCGAAGACGATCGAAGCGGCCGGAACGCGGCGTTCGGCTCCGAAGGCCGGGGGAGTGCGAGCGCACCTCGACGATGTCGCCGAGCGCCTCGGAGACCGTCTCGACACGAAGGTGCGGATCTCGCTCGGAGTCAGAAAAGGCCAGGTCGTGATCGATTTCGCAACGATTCAGGATCTCAATCGGATCCTCGAGGAGCTGGATGAGCCGGAGTACGGGTCGCGCTGATCCCCCTGCGGACGGAACCCGTGATGTCCGCCCGGACGCGTACCCTTGAGTGGTGAGTCCCGATCGAACGCCGCCCCGAGCGAGCCTCGAACTGCTGCGTGCCGAGGCATCCGACGAGCTCTCGGTTCTCATCGAGGAGCGGCTGCGGCGAGGCGAGGACCCGTGGGAGTTCATGGAGGAGCTCCCCACGGTCGATGAGCTCGTCGTGCTGACCCTGCGTGCCGAGAACATCGCCGCCTACGGCGGAGGTCGCCCCAGCATCGCGCGCAACGATCGCGTCCTCCGCCAGATCGCGTTCGACCATCCGCCGCTGGCGCGGGCGGTCTGGCGTCTTCTCGGCAGCGAACCTCACCGGCGGTGGGATCTCGGCACCCGAGCCGACGCTTCCTGACGCGCATGCCCGCGGCGCATCGCACGTCTCGGGCGAACGGAAGAGCCCGGCCGGACTGGTGTCCGACCGGGCTCGAGAACCGGGGGCGGGTTCAGCCGATGTAGGTGGCGAGATCCTGCTCGAGGGCGAACTTGGGCTTGGCGCCGATGATCGTCTTCTCGACCTCGCCCTTGTTGAAGACCTTCATCGCCGGGATGGAGGTGATCTGGTACTGCATCGCGAGATTGGGGTTCTCGTCGACGTTGAGCTTCAGGACCGTGATCTTCTCGGGGTGCTCGGTAGCGATCTCATCGAGGATGGGTCCGACCATGCGGCACGGACCGCACCATGCGGCCCAGAAGTCGACGAGGACGGGCCCGTCGGCGTCGAGGACGTCCTGCTGCCAGGTGCTCTCGGTCGTTGCCTTGGCGGTCATGTTCGATCTCCTTAGAAAGAGTGTCGCCTACGTCAACGACGGCGGCGGGGGAATTGTTCCGGTCAGACGTTCTCAGTCTCGGCGACGAGGGATTCGAGGCCCTCGTCGGGGCGACCGTGGAGCGGCGACGCGTCGGGCGCCGGCTCCGAGGCCTCACCGAGAGCCGCGAGATAGTGCTCGACGTCGAGTGCGGCGACGGTGCCGCTGCCGGCGGCCGTCACAGCTTGACGGTACGTGGGGTCGATGACGTCGCCCGCAGCGAAGACGCCGGGCACCGACGTGCGCGAGGAGCGGCCATCGACCCAGACGGTGCCGTGCTCGGTGAGATCGAGCGACCCGTGGACCAGGTGCGTACGCGGGTCGTATCCGATCGCGACGAAGATGCCGTCGAGCGGGAGCTCGCGGGTCGACCCGTCGACCGTGTCGCGGAGCACGACGCCCGTGACGGCCTCGTCGCCGAGGATGTCGGCCACTTCGCTGTTCCAGACGAACTCGATCTTGTCGTTCTTGATCGCGCGGTCCTGCATGATCTTCGACGCGCGCAGCTCGTCGCGGCGGTGGATGACGTAGACCTTCGACGCGAACTTCGTCAGGAAGGTCGCCTCCTCCATGGCGGAATCGCCGCCGCCGACCACCGCGATGACGCGCTCGCGGAAGAAGAAGCCGTCGCAGGTGGCGCAGTACGACACGCCCCGGCCGGAGAGGCGGGATTCGCCCTCGATGCCGATCTTGCGCGGGGCCGAGCCCGTGGCGAAGACGAGGCTCTCAGCCTCGTGCGTGGCGCCGCTTCCGAGCGTCACCTTCTTGATCGGCCCGTCGATGTCGAGCTCGACGACGTCGTCGTAGAGGACCGTCGTGCCGAACTTCTCGGCCTGCTCCTGCATCTTCGTCATGAGGTCGGGCCCCATGACGCCCTCGGGGAAGCCGGGGAAGTTCTCGACCTCGGTGGTGTTCATGAGCTCGCCGCCCGCTTCGACCGAGCTGGCGACGAGCAGCGGCTCCAGGTTCGCCCGGGCCGCGTAGATCGCGGCGGTGTAGCCCGCCGGGCCGGAACCGATGATGATGACCTGTCGCACGTGGACATCCCTTTCTGGGGTGGTGAATCCGCGTCGCGGATGCCCCGACACGTCAAACCCATGGTAGCCGCGGGGCATTCCCGACTGGGGTGGCAGGGGAGGGCTGTCAGCGTCGGCGGAATCTCCGGAGGGCCCGTCCGGCCACGGCGAGCTCGGGGGCGCGCAGGATGGCAAGGATGCACACGTAGACGCCGAGCGCGGTGACGCCGACGATCGCGCCGCCGAGAAGAGCGGCCTCCCGTGACTGGAGGGGCCATCCGGTCGGGCCGCCGAAGGCGACGATGACTCCCCATCCCGCGGCGGCGGCCGGCACGCCCGCGATGACGAACCGCGCGACGGCTCGGACGGCGCCCCCGAGCCCGAGCACGCCGATCTTCCGCCGCAGCAGGGCGACGGCGAGGACGAGCTGCACGATGTTGGCCAGGGACTGACCGAGTGCGATGCCCACGGCGAGCTGCTCGACGGGGAGCGTCAGGTATGCGGTGAGCGCTGTCGCCGCGACGAGGATCGCCTGCACGAGCGTGAAGACGAAGGGTGTGCGGGTGTCCTGGTGAGCGTAGAAGGTCCGCTGCAGCACGAACTGGAACGACAGCGGAAGCAGCGCCACCAGGTATGCCGCGAGGACCCAGGCGAACGAGACCGCCGTCTCGGGACCGGTGGTGAACACCCGGGATATGGGAAGGATCGCCGCGATCACGGCGGCGAGAGCGCCGACCATGAAGATCCCGATCGTACGCGTCGCCGAATCGAGGTCCGCGCGGAGAGCGTCCGGGCGATTCTGCGCGACGTGCTCGCTCAGGCGCGTGAAGTAGGGCGTGCCGATGGAGAGCACGATCACGGAGAACGGCAGCATGAAGACGAGCCACGCGTACTGCATCGCCGCGACCGACGCGCCCGAGCTCGACGCCGCGCTCACGAGCGTCGTCTGCACGAGGCCGGCGAGCTGACCGGCCACGACCATCAGGAAGGTCCACCCGGCGAGGCGTCCGATGTGACGGAGGCCGATCCCGCGCCAGGCGAAGTCCGGCCGGACGTGCAGACCGGCGCGTCGCCAGAAGAACAGGAGAACGGCGGCTTGGGCGATGATGCCCAGCGTCGCCGTCCCGGCGATGACCGCGACCATCGTCGGTGTCCAGCCGACGACGCCCTCTTGGACGCCGAAGAGCCAGATGAACGCGAGGAAGCCGATGATCGAGACGACGTTGTTGACGATCGGCGACCAGGCGAATGGGCCGAACACCCCGCGCGCGTTGAGAATCTCGCCCAGGAGGGCGTACATGCCGTAGAACAGCAGCTGCGGCAGGCACCAGTAGGCGAAGGCGAGCGTCAGAGCCGATGCCTCCGGGCCGAGGCGGGAACCGAAGGCGAAGACGAGCAGGGGCGCTGCGACGACGGCGATGACGGTCGCCGCGAACAGGGCGGTCAGACCGAGCGTCAGCAGCTTCGACACGAAGGCGCTGCCGCCGTCGCGGTGCTTCGCGGCCTGGATGATCTGCGGCACGATGACGCCCGCGAGCAGACCCGACGAGATGATCGCGTAGATGTTGTTCGGCAGCTGATTCGCGATCGCGAAGGCGTCCGCGGCGCCGCCGGTCGCGTTGGACGCGATGACCGGCAGTGCCGCGGCGAGCACGACGTTGCGGACGAGGCCGGTGATGCGCGAGACGAGGGTGCCGGCCGCGACGGTCGCTCCGGCTCGGCCGATACCGCTCACACGCTCTCCTTCGGCGTGGCCCGGCGACGCCTGACCTTGATGATGGTGCGGACGATCCCGCCCGCGAGCAGCACGACGACGATGACGACGACGGCCGTGATGCCCACCGATTCCCATTCGGCCCGCACGGTCAGGCTGATGAGCTCGGTCGACCCGATCGGCACCATCGCCGCACTGAGCAGCCGGAGCTGAAGATCCGTCTCGCCGCTGCCGACGCGCGCCTCGACGGGCACGTCGACGCGCGTGTTCTGCTGAGCGCCGGCTTCGACCGTCGTGCTCCGCTGGACGATGAGGCGCGGATCGTCGGTCTCCGCCAGGAGCACGACCGAGACGGGCCAGGGCAGGTCGTTGCGAACGGTGACCGAGATGGGCGCACTGGTGGCCAGGAAGTTGATGGTGCCCGGGTTCGCGATGCCGATCGAGCCGAGCGTCGTCGTCGTCGCGGCGTCGTGATCGGATGCCGCCACGCGCCACGCCTCGAGGTCCGAGAACCAGCCGTTGCCCATCACCTGGAGGATCGACGTGCGCTCGCGGGCGGTCAGCTGATCGGGTTCGACGAGGGCGGTGGCGAATCTCGCGAGGTCGGCCTCACGGTCGAGGAACCCGGTGAGCGCGGAGACACGGTCCTCGGCGGCGGCGACGGCGGCGACCTCGACCGGCACCGGTGCGGCGGACCGCAGCTCGGTCAGTGAGGCCGGCACCGCCGCGGGGGTCGACGTCACCGTCGTGATGGCGGCTCGGAGCGAGGCCTGATCGACGGCGGCGGGCCGGTCGATCGCCGCGAGGAGCGGCGCATCGCCGCGCAGGGACGTGAGCGCCGTGGCCGCCGCCAGTCGCGCTGACCGCTCCGTCGCGTCCGTCTGAGCGGCAGCGGCGGTCAGCTCGCGTGAGACCGTGTCGTCGTACACGAGGAGGTCCGCCGAGCCCGCGACGGCGCGGACGGCGGCCGCGGCGCCCGGCGTCGTCGAACCGGGCACGAGACTGAGCGCCGCCGCATCCGGTCCGGCCTGCGCGTCGATCGCCGCGACGACGTCGCCGCCGGCAGTGCCGGTGGCGGGCCAGAAGACGTCGGATGCCGTCGTCTCGATGCCGCCGACCGACAGCAGGGCGCCGGTCTCGGGCACCGTCGGTGCGGCGCTCGAGCCGCTCACGCGGAAGTCGGCCGGATCGGCGTACGGGGAGAGTGTCGTCGGCTGGAGGGGACCGGGCAGGCCCGCGTGGATCTGCACGGCGAGGTCGGCGTCGCCGAACTGCAGCGCGAATCGCTCGTTCGGCAGGCCCATGAGGGAGTCGAGCCAGTCGCGCGCGCTCTCGGGCGCGGACGACCCGAGCACGCGGATGGCCGCGGTGACGGCGGGGTCGACGGCGAGGATCGCGGGCGTCCCGGTGACCGCCCCGAGGATCTCGGTCAGCTCGCCGTCGGGCGCGGTCAGCTCGCCGAGCTCCGCGCTCGTCAGCAGTCCCGTCTCGCGGGCCGGCGCGGTCACCGGCACGACGATGCCGACGGTCCGCGGCGCGGCGTCGGGCCGGGCGACGGTGAGCACGGTGCGCGCGACCTCGCCCGCGCCGGAGACGAGGATCGGATAGACACCGGGAGGAAGGTCGCCGAGGCTCTCGGCGGTGACACCGATGCCGGTGGTGCGTTCGTCGCCGGCGCCGAGATCGTCCGTATCCGCACGCGCGACCTCGTCGAACGCGCGTCCCTCGGCCGGGTCGACGCCGCTGTCGGGGCTGAGCCAGCCGGCGACCTCGGCGTCGGAGGCGAGCGGCGTGCGCGAGAGGGAGACGACGGTGGCGCCGGCCGGGACCTCGCGGGCGGTGTCGTTCCGGACCCGCACCGAGAACGCCGGCTCGGCGCCGAGGGCGACCAGACCGGTGCCGGTCGGCGACGCGCTCAGGACGACCGTTCCGCTCGGGGTCGGCGATGGGGTGGGTGTCGGTGCGGCTGCGACGGCGGGGGGCGATCCGAGCATCCCGCCGCCGACGATCAGGAGACCGGTGACCAGGAGGCCGGTGATCGCGGCGCGCCCGCTCCGCGCCGCGCTGCCGCGGCGGGCGCGTGCGAAGGGACGCGCGAGCTCGCGTGCGCGGGAGCGGCCGGAAGCGGCGGGAGTATCGGTCATGGCGAGAGTCGACGCGGTGCGATGCCTGGCCGCACGGTCGCACCGAGTCTAGAGCGGGCTCGCTGTGCGTCATCCGAGGCGAGCCGTCGACGCGGTTGAATGGTCGGGTGAACGCGCATCCCCATCCCGCACACTGCGACGCCCTCGCGACCGATCTGGCGGCGGCGGGCTACCGCGCCGACGCGGTCCGCGAACTGTGGGGCCCGATGGTCGACAGGGCGGTCGGACACGGACTCACCGGTCCGGCACGGCGTGTGCTCGACGGTCGCGACGACCCCCTCGCGGTCGTGACCGGACTGCTGTTCCTGGGCGTCCCGGCGTCCATCGCGGCCGTGGATGCGGCCCTGCCGACGGTGCGGGCGGAGGGCCTCGTCCAGCTGGACCTCGCTCACGTCGACGGTGGCCTCGTCGTGCCCGATGCGCTCGTCCGCCCGCAGGACGTGAGCGACGCCGCGGGCGAGGGCCACTGGTGGGTAGCGAGCGACCTCGACGAGGCAGCCGTCGGCGGCCCGCTGCCGACCGGGCACGTGCTCGGCGTCGGCGGCGCATCGCTCACCCTCGCCGGGCTGCAGCTCACCTCGCGGACGGAACGCGTGCTCGATGTGGGAACCGGATGCGGCATCCAGGCGCTCCGGGCCCGGCGCACGGCCGACACGGTGGTCGCCACCGACATCTCGGAGCGAGCCCTCGCCTTCACGCGCCTCAACGCGCGTCTGAACGGCGTCACCGGCATCGAGACCCGTGGCGGCAGCCTGTTCGAGCCCGTCGCCGGTGAGGAGTTCGACCGCGTGGTCTCGAACCCGCCCTTCGTCATCACACCGCGTGTCGACGGCGTTCCGGCGTACGAGTACCGCGACGGCGGCATGGCCGGCGACGACCTCGTCGCCTCGTTCGTCCGCGGCGTCGGCGCCGTGCTCGCGCCGGGCGGGGTCGCACAGCTGCTGGGCAACTGGGAGTACCGCGCCGACGAAGACGGTCTCGACCGCGTCCGCACCTGGGTGGCAGAGTCGCCCGTACCTCTGGACGCGTGGATCATCGAGCGCGAGCAGCTCGACCCGCTCGCGTATGCCGAGCTCTGGGTGCGCGACGGCGGGACCGCGCCGGGATCGCCCGCATACGCTCCGCTCGTCCAGGCGTGGCTGGACGACTTCGCCGAACGGGGAGTGACGGCAGTCGGCTTCGGCTACCTGGTGCTGCGCCGCGCCGACGAGCCGACCCTCGCACGGTACGAACGCGTCGGCGGCGCGATCGCCGGAGCCCTCGGCCCGCACATCGACACGGCGCTCGCGACCTCGACGGTGCTCTCGTCCATGACCGACGACGAGCTGGATGCCGCGATCCTCCGCGTCGCCGCGGACGTGACCGAGGCGCGCCACCACCTGCCCGGCGTCGAGGCACCCCAGGTCATCGAGCTGCGGCAGGGCGGCGGCTTCGGCCGCATCCTCGACGTGGATCCGGCGCTCGCGGCGCTCGTCGGCGCGTGCGACGGCGATCTGCCCGTCGGCGTGCTGGTGGCGGCGATCGCCGACCTGCTCGAGGCGGATGCGGCGGCGCTCCGCGCCGATCTGCTCCCCCGCGTGCGCGAGCTGCTCTTCACCGGGTTCCTGCAGCTCGTCGGCTGACCACGGGCCGGCCGACGCACCAGCCGGGGCCAGCCGGGCGCGGCGGGTAGGCTCGATCCCATGCTGAACATGGCCGAGGGTGTCGCGCGCCTGGGCGCCCTGGCGGCATCCCCGGTCGTCTCCGCGCTCGCCGACGCGTTCGCGGCGGCGGGATACGAGCTCGCGATCGTCGGCGGTCCGGTGCGCGATGCGCTCCTCGGACGTCCCACGAACGATCTCGATTTCACCTCGAACGCCCGACCCGACGACATCCTGCGCATCGTCGAGCCGCTCGCGACCGCCACGTGGGACATCGGCCGCGCCTTCGGCACGATCGGCGCGAAGGTGCGCGGCGAATCGGTGGAGATCACGACCTATCGCGCCGACAGCTACGACGGGGTCACCCGCAAGCCGACCGTGGAGTTCGGCGACACGCTCGAGCAGGATCTCGCGCGGCGCGACTTCACCGTCAACGCGATGGCTCTGCGCGTTCCCGGCCCCACGCTCGTCGATCCCGCGGGAGGCGTCGAGGACCTCGTCGCGCGCTCGCTGCGCACTCCCGGCGATCCCGCCGTGAGCTTCGGCGACGACCCGCTCCGGATGCTGCGCGCCGCCCGTTTCGCGTCGCAGCTCGGGTTCTCGGTGACCGATGACACCCGGGCGGCGATGAGCGAGCTCGCCGGCACCCTCTCGATCGTGAGCCCCGAGCGCATCCAGGGCGAGCTCGTGAAGCTCCTGCGCACCGATGCGCCGGACGACGGCATCCGCCTGCTCGTCGACGCGGGGCTCATGCAACTCGTCATCCCCGAGGTGCCGGCGCTGCGCCTCGAGATCGACGAGCACCACCACCACAAGGACGTCTACGAGCACTCGCTCACGGTGCTGCGTCAGGCGATCGATCTCGAGCGGGAGCGTCACCCCGGCTCACCGCCCGATGTGGTCCTCCGGCTCGCCGCGCTCCTGCACGACATCGGCAAGCCCGCCACCCGCAAGCTCGAGCCCGGGGGCGGCGTGAGCTTCCACCACCATGACATCACGGGCGCGCGGCTCGCCCGCAAACGGCTGCAGGCGCTGCGCTTCGACTCCGACACGATCGCCTCGACGACCCGACTCGTCGAGTTGCACCTTCGCTTCTTCGGCTACTCCGAGGGCGCGTGGACGGACTCGGCCGTCCGACGCTACGTCCGGGACGCGGGCGGCGAGCTCGAGCGCCTGCACATCCTCACCCGCGCCGACGTGACGACGCGCAACAAGCGCAAGGCGTCGCGCTTGCGGACGGCTTACGACGACATCGAGCGCCGGATCGACGTGCTCGCCGCGGAAGAAGAGCTCAACTCCCTGCGTCCCGAGCTCGACGGCAACCGGATCCAGCAGATCCTCGGCATCGCTCCCGGGCGCGAGGTCGGCGAGGCGTACCGATTTCTCATGGACATCCGTCTCGACGAAGGCGTGATCGGCCCGGACGCAGCCGAGGAGCGGCTGCGCGCCTGGTGGGCCGCGCGCGGCTGACTCGTCTGCAGCGGCCGCGGCAGCGGCAGCGCTGACGCGCGCGTTCGACGGACCACCTACCGTTCGCGGGCGACGCGGCCTATCCTGGGGTCGCTCCTCACCGTCGATCGGAGTGCTGTGACATCGTCGTGGTCGACCGCGTGGGACACCGCTCCCGAGTCGTCCCGCCTGATGATCGAGCGCGCCCACGACGACCTCCTCGCCGGCAGCGATCGTCGACTCGCCGACATCCGCGGGCTCGTCCGCGACTCGTGGCGCCGTTCGATGGCGAACCTCGTCGGCGCCGAGACGCTGCCGCCGCTCGACCTCGACGACGACGCCCTCCGCGCCTACCGCGAGGCCCATCCGCTCGCCGGTGTCATGGACATGGTGCGGACACTCCTCCTGCCCGACGCCGATTCCGGGGTCGTCGTGGCCGTCGGGGATGCCGCGGGCAGGCTCCTGTGGGTCGAGGGCGACACCGGGGTGCGCACCCTCACCGGTGACGTGGGATTCGTGGCGGGAGCCGACTGGTCAGAAGGCGCCGTCGGCACGTCGGCACCGGGGACCGCCCTCCAGCTCGATCGATCCGTGCAGATCCGCGGCGCGGAGCACTTCAACCGCCTCGTGCAGCCGTGGTCGTGCACGGCGGCACCGGTGCACGACCCCGAGACACGAGGCCTGCTCGGGGTGATCGACGTCACCGGCCGGGATGCGGCGGCCACCCCGCAGGCGCGGCTGCTCGTCGATGCGGCGGCCCGCGCGATCGAGTCGCAGCTTCTCGTCGCTCGGCTGCGCGAGAGGACGACGCCCCGTCGCAGCACCCCCGGCGCCCGGCACCGTCCCGGCGTCACCGCGCAGCCGGCCGCGACCCTGCGGGTGCTCGGCCGCGATCGTGCGCTACTCGATGTCGCCGCAGCGGGCGTGACCCGCACGACCGAGCTCAGCGCCCGGCACACCGAGATCCTCCTCATGCTCGGTGCGAACCGGGAGGGGGTCTCGGCCGAACAGCTCGCCGAACTGGTCTACGGTGCGCCCGCCGTCGACAGCCTGCGACCCGAGATGGTGCGCCTGCGCCGGGTGCTGGAACGAGCGGCGCCCCAGCTCGTTCCGCTCTCCCGGCCCTATCGGCTGCCCATCGATCTCGAGACCGACGCCCAGAACGTCGTGTCGCTCCTCGGTCGCGGCGCGCATCGCGTCGCGCTCACCGCCTACGCCGGTCCCGTCCTGCCTCGATCGGATGCGCCCGGCGTCGACGAGCTGCGCACCCGCGTCCGCGAGACGCTCCGCGAGGCGCTGCTGGCCGAAGCCTCCCTCGACGTGATGCTCGCGTACCTCGACACGGCAGATGGCCGCGACGACGAGGACGCCCTGCGTCTGTGCCTACGACTCCTGCCGGCTCGGTCGCCGAAGCGGCCCGGCATCGTCGCACGCCTGAACAGCCTCGGCAACCCCCGCGGATGAGCGTTCTCCCCGCGTCGCCCTGCTGGCAGGATGGCGGTGTCGGCGAGAGGTGGGACGCGTGATCGGCACGATTCGAATGACCTGGACCGGGCTCGAATCCGCCGGCGTGGAACGGGCCACCATCGAGTATTCCGAGACCGGCATCCGCGCGGTCGCGCAGATCGAGGGCGGCGACTCCGCGTGCCGCTACGCGCTGAGCGTCGATGCCGACGGACGGACGAGCGGAGTCACGCTCGAATGCGGCGGCCGCGAGCTCCGGCTCGAGCGCACCGACGACGGCTGGAGCGTCGACGGCGAGCGGCGGCCCGACCTCGACGCCGCGGTCGACGTCGACATCACGGCCACCCCGCTCACGAACGCGTTGCCGATCAGGCGCCTCGGGCTGCGGATCGGCGGCGCGGCGGAGATCGAGACGGCGTGGGTCGCGGTCCCCGATCTGACCGTCGTCGTCGGGCGTCAGCGGTACACCCGTGTCGGACCCGCCGCCTACTGCTTCGAGTCCCTCGACAGCGACTTCCGGCGGACCATCCGTGTCGACGACGAGGGGTTCGTGCTCAGCTATCCGGGGCTGTTCGAACGCGTCACCGGATCATGACCGCCCCGAGAGGAGCCCGCCCCATGGCCGACCCAGCTTCGACCGACCCGGCCGCGTCCGATCCGCGCCCGTCCGATCTCCTGCGCACCCTCGCCCAGGCGCACGGCGTCGCGACCGAATACTGGTCGTTCTTCGGCGAGCAGGTGCACGTTCCTGCGAGCACGCTCCGCTCGGTGCTGACGGCGATGGGAGTCCCGGCCGCTGACGACGTCGAGGCCGCGGCCGCGCTCAGCGAGACCGAGGTCGCTCCCTGGCGGCGGCTGGTGCCGGCATCCGCCGTCGTCCGCTCGGGGTCCGGCACGATCCATCTCCACGTCGCCGACGGGCACGATGTGACGGTGACGGCGGTGCTCGAGGATGGATCGACGCGAGCGCTCGACATCCCCGTGCAGCAGCCCGTGGCCCGCACCGTCGACGGCGTGACGCGCTGGCGGGTGGCGGTGCCGGTGCCCGACGACATGCCCCTCGGGTGGCACGTGCTGCGGGCTCGGCAGACCGGCCCCACCGGGCCGTCGGAGGGCGAGGGTGCGCTCGTGGTGACCCCGGACCGCCTGCCCGAGCCGTCGGGGCGATCCGGCGGCCGGGCGTGGGGGCTCATGGCGCAGCTGTACTCGGTTCGGTCCGAGCGCTCCTGGGGGCTCGGCGACTTCGCCGACCTCGCCGACCTCGCGGCGGTCTCCGGTGCAGCGGGGGCCGACTACCTCCTGATCAATCCGGTGCACGCCGCCGAGGTGACGACTCCGATCGAGCCGTCTCCGTACCTGCCGTCGTCACGGCGATTCCTCGCGCCGCTCTACATCCGGCCGGAGCGGATTCCCGAATGGGCATATCTCTCCGAGCCCGACGCCGCCGCCGCGGTGGATGCGCGTCGTCCCCTCGCTGCGGGCGACCACGATGCCTCCCGCCTCGACCGCGACGCTGTCTGGGAGGCCAAGCGATCGGTGCTCGAACGCGTGTTCGCCGTGCCGCGGGGTGCCGCCCGTCAGGCGCGTCTCGACGAGTTCGCGCGACGCGAGGGCGCTGCGCTGCAGGACTTCGCGCTGTGGTGCGCCGTGCGCGAGTACGAGGTCGAGACCGGCCGGCGGCTTCCGGACGGCATCCGCATCGACGACCCTCGCGTGAACGAGCTGCGGACGCGGCTGCACGACCGCGTCGCCTTCCACGTCTGGCTGCAGTGGATCGTCGACGAGCAGCTCGCGGAGGCGGCGAGCTCGGCCGAGGCCGCCGGGATGTCCATCGGGATCATGCACGATCTCGCCGTCGGTGTGCACCGTCACGGGTCGGACGCGTGGTCGCTTCACGACATGTACGCGCCGGGGATCACGGTCGGCGCGCCGCCCGACATGTACAACCAGCAGGGCCAGACGTGGAACCAGCCGCCGTGGCTGCCGCGAGCACTCGCCGAGAACGCGTACACGCCGCTGCGCGACATGATCCGAGCGCTCCTCCGCCACGCCGGCGCGCTGCGCATCGACCACATCCTCGGGTTCTTCCGGCTCTGGTGGATCCCGGACGGTCTCGGACCCGGAGCGGGGACGTACGTGCGGTACGACCACGAGGCGATGATCGGCGTCCTCGCACTCGAGGCCCTCCGGGCAGATGCGGTCGTGATCGGCGAAGACCTCGGGCTCGTCGAGCCGTGGGTGCGCGACTACCTCGCCGATCGCGGGGTCCTCGGCACATCGGTGCTGTGGTTCGAGAGCGACGACGACGGGGGACCGCTCCCGCCCGAGCGCTATCGGCGGGCCGTCCTCGCAACGGTGAACACGCACGACCTGCCGCCGACGGCCGGCTACCTCGCGGGCGAACACGTCGCGCTGCGTGCGCGACTCGACCTGCTCACCCGACCCGAGAAGGACGAGTGGGCCGACTTCGAGGCGGAGCGCGACGGGATGCTGGCGGCGCTCCGCTCGCGCGGGCTCCTGGGCGACGATCCTTCCGAGACCGAGGTCATCGAGGCGCTGCACGTCTTCCTCGCGGCGGCTCCCTCGCAGCTCGTCGGGGTGTCGCTCGTGGACGCGGTCGGGGAGCGCCGGGTGCAGAACCAGCCGGGCACCGACACCGAGTACCCCAACTGGCAGATCCCGCTCGCGGGCCCCGACGGCGAGGTCGTCCTGCTCGACGATCTCGCCGACCTGCCGCGTTTCGCCGTTCTGGTCGAGTCCGTCCGTCGAGCGATGGCCTCGGGCGGCTCTCCGACGCAGCTCGACCTTCCGTCGTCATCGCAGGCGGACCCGCCGATGTCAACCCGGTAGGCGCTATCCGCCCTCCCGCGCCTACGGTCGTGCCGTCGGTCGAGAGGAGACGCCCATGAACGCCGCACCGGTGACCCGCGCCAAGTACCCCCGATCGTTCATCGCCGGGCCTTACGGGCATCCGTTCCACGCCATGGCCGTCATCGTCCCCATCGGAGCCTGGGTGTCGGCCGTCGCGTTCGACGTCATCGGACTCGTCTCGGGCGACGTCGAGATCTACGCGGTCGGAGCGCGCCTGCTCATCCTCATCGGGCTCATCGGCGCGGCCGTCGCCTCGGTCCTCGGCGTCATCGACTGGAGCAGCATCCCGAAGGGCACACCCGCGCGGTCGACCGGCATCGCCCACATGATCCTGAACCTCGTGGCCATGGCCCTGTTCGCCGGAAGTCTCGCACTCCGGTGGAACACCGATGAGCTGCCGACCCTCGCGGTCGTCGCGGGGGGCGCCGGGCTCGTGATCCTCTCGGCGTCGGGCTGGCTCGGCGGCAAGCTCGCCCATACGTTCGGGGTGCGGGTGGCCACCGAGGCGACCCAGCGCGAGGGCCTCGAGCGGCTCCCCTGACCGCGCCTCGACCCGCCGCATCCGTCGTCAGATCCGCATCGAAGGAGCCACCATGACCGATCAGGACATCCGCCCCGACAAACGGCCCCTCACCCCCCTCGCCGGGCCGTACGGACACCCGTTCCACGCGATCGCCGTCACGGCCCCGATCGGCGCCTGGCTCGGTAGCCTCATCTTCGACATCATCGGCTTCGTCGCCGAGGACCCCGCGCCGTACGCGATCGGGTCGCGGGTCCTCATCGCGATCGGACTCGTCGGCAGCATCGCCGCGATCGTGCTCGGCATCCTCGACTATCTGCGCATCCCCGACCGCACCCGCGCATCGAGCACGGCCACCATCCACATGGGCCTGAACTTCACAGTGTGCGGTGCCTACCTGTTCCAGTTCTTCCTGCGGACGACCACGGATGAGATCCCGGTGGCGGGCTTCGTGTTCAGCGTCGTGAGCCTGCTGGTCCTGAGCGCCTCCGGGTGGCTCGGCGGCAAGCTCGCCTACCGCTACGGCGTCCGCGTCGCGGACGAGGCCAAGCAGGCCGAGGGGTTCCGACTCGACGAACGCGCCCGCGCTCGACGCGGAGACTGAGCCGCCGGCATCCCGCAACTCGATGCAACGTTCGCCGGCGTAACGTGCCGGGCAACGGCCGCGCACCGCAGCGGCACCGCATGGAGTCAAGGGAGATGACATGACCATCGTCGAAGACGGCGTCTCGAGCGTCTACGCCGCACCCGGTGAGCACGGCTCGGTCGCCGAGTACCGCAGCCGCTACGGCCACTACATCGGTGGCGAGTTCGTCGAACCGGTCAAGGGGCAGTACTTCGAGAACATCACGCCGGTGACCGGCAAGCCCTTCTGCGAGGTCGGCCGGGGCACCGTCGAGGACATCGACCGCGCCGTCGACGTCGCCTGGCAGGCATTCGCGTCGTGGAAGAAGACGACTCCCGCCGAACGCGCCGTCATCCTCAACCGGATCGCCGACCGCATCGAGCAGAACCTCGAGAAGATCGCCGTCGCCGAGACCTGGGAGAACGGCAAGCCGGTGCGCGAGACCCTCGCCGCCGACATCCCGCTCGCCGTCGACCACTTCCGCTACTTCGCCGGCGTGCTCCGCGCGCAGGAGGGGTCGCTGAGCCAGATCGACGAAGACACCGTCGCGTACCACTTCCACGAACCGCTCGGCGTCGTCGGGCAGATCATCCCGTGGAACTTCCCGATCCTCATGGCCACGTGGAAGCTCGCGCCCGCGCTCGCCGCCGGCAACTGCGTCGTCCTCAAGCCCGCCGAGCAGACGCCGGCGTCGATCCTGTTCCTCTTCGACCTGATCGGCGACCTGCTGCCGGCCGGAGTGGTCAACATCGTCAACGGCTTCGGCATCGAGGCGGGGGCCCCGCTCGCGCAGCACCGCCGCATCCGGAAGGTCGCCTTCACGGGCGAGACGACGACCGGCCGCCTCATCATGCAGTACGCCTCGCAGAACCTCATCCCGGTGACCCTCGAGCTCGGCGGCAAGAGCGCCAACGTGTTCTTCGACGACGTCGCCCGCGAGCGCGACGACTACTACGACAAGGCTCTCGAGGGCTTCAGCTTCTTCGCCCTCAACCAGGGCGAGGTCTGCACGTGCCCCTCGCGAGCCCTCATCCAGCGCTCCATCTACGACGCCTTCCTCGGCGACGGCCTCGAGCGCGTCGGCAGGATCGTGCAGGGCAACCCGCTCGACCCCGCGACGATGATCGGAGCGCAGGCGTCGAACGACCAGCTCGAGAAGATCCTGTCGTACATCGACATCGGGAAGGCCGGCGGTGCCAAGCTGCTCACCGGCGGCGAACGCGTCGACCTGGGCGGCGAGCTCAGCGGCGGCTACTACGTCGCGCCGACCGTCTTCGAGGGCACGAACGACATGCGCATCTTCCAGGAGGAGATCTTCGGCCCCGTCGTCTCCGTGACGAGCTTCGCCGATTTCGACGACGCGATCGGGATCGCCAACGACACGCTCTACGGACTCGGTGCGGGAGTCTGGAGCCGCTCGGGCGACACCGCCTACCGCGCCGGCCGCGCGATCGAGGCGGGACGGGTCTGGACGAACACCTATCACCAGTACCCCGCGCATGCGGCCTTCGGCGGGTACAAGCAGTCGGGCATCGGGCGCGAGAACCACCTCAAGATGCTCGATCACTACCAGCAGACGAAGAACCTGCTCGTGTCCTACGCCGAAGGCGCGATGGGCTTCTTCTGATGACCACCGCTCCGTACAGCAGGGTCGCGGTGACCGATGCCGCCGCGGCCCTGCTGCGCGACCTCACCATCCGGCACGGGCCGCTGATGTTCCATCAGTCGGGCGGATGCTGCGACGGCTCGGCGCCCATGTGCTATCCGGTCGGGATGTTCTTGACCGGACCCGCCGACGTGAAGCTCGGCGAGCTCGCCGTGGGCCTCGACGACGCCATCGAGGTCTTCATCTCGCTTGCGCAGTTCGAGTATTGGAAGTACACCCACATCACGATCGATGCCGTCCCGGGGCGCGGGGCCGGGTTCAGCGTCGAGGGGCCGACGGGGATGCGGTTCATCATCCGGTCGCGCATGCTCGACGACGCCGAGCTCGCCGCGTTCGGTCTCGCGCCGGCGACGTGAGCTCGGGGCCGCGCTAGCATCCAGGGCATGAGCGAGGATGTCGTGCGCGACCCCGGGTTCCGGGGGCTCAGCGCCGAGCGCACGAAGGCCTTCGTCGACGCGGTCGTCGCCATCGCGATGACGCTGCTGATCCTGCCGCTCATGGAGGGCGTGACCGAATCCGCTGGACACGATCACACCACGTGGGAGTGGCTCGTCGACCAGCGCGAGCAGCTGCAGAGCTTCGTCATCAGCTTCGTGCTGATCGCGATGTTCTGGATGCTGCACCACCGCCTCTTCGTCGCGGTCCAGCGCATGACAGCCGCTCTCACCTGGATCACGATCGGCTGGATGCTCACGATCGTCTGGATGCCGGTGGTCACCGCGCTCACCGGCCAGGTCGATGACGATCCGCTGCAGAAGATCCTCTACATCGGCACGCTGGTCGCGACCAGTGCGGTGCTGCTCATCACCCGCATCCATCTCGCGCGGCATCCCGACCTGCACGACGCGTCGCGGGCGGACCTGCGCGCCGGCATGTCGATCGACGTCTCGATGATCGTGCTGTTCGGGGTGGCGCTCGCCGTCGGACTGCTCTGGCCCGCCGTCGGCTACGCGGGACTGTTCGTCATGTTCCTGACGGGACCGGTCCAGAGCGTCGTCGTCCGCATCCTGCGCTGAGGCTCACCGACCGTCAGCGGGTCGAGGCGAGGATGCCGCCGAGGAAGGCGATCACGGGGCCGATCACGCCCGCCGTCACCACCACGAGGATGATGACCACCGCGACCCACGGAACCCCGGTCCGCAGCCGCCGGCCGGGTGTCGCGACTCCGGGCGGCGGGCGGAGCAGGCCCGGCGGCGGGACGACCGGCAGCGCGGCAGGCCCGGCGGACGGGACGGCCGCAGTGTCCGGCGCGACCGGCGGAACGGACGCCGCGGCGGTCCCGGCGAGGCGGTCGTCGCGCCAGCGCTCCCACTGCGCGAGCTTGTCGATCATCGCCGCAACGGCCCCGAACAGCCACGACCATGTCGCCGGATCGAGCGTCGAGAAGTCGCGCTTGCCGTAGAAGAAGAGCCAGTCGTCGACGATCTCGACGTCGAGGGCCGCCGCGTTGTCGACGAATCGCGCCATGATGTCGGGCGTGAAGAGGTAGAGCGCATCGGTCTCGTACCCGCGAGGGCAGGAGAGGCGGAAGTAGCGGTCGAAGTCCCCTTCGAGGCTCAGATGCTGGTCGCGGTCGAAGGCGACGGGCAGGTTCGACCCGAAGAGACCGTTGTTGCCGAGCGCGTCGAGCACGATGTGCGGCAGCGGTGTCGAGAGATGGACTGCGATGTAGCCCCACGTGTGGGTCTGCTGGTGTTTGCCCGACCCGGTCGTGTAGCGGTAGTTCGCGAACTCGACGAAGCGCGGCTGGTCGCCGCGGACGAGATTGGACGCCATCCGCCCCGACCCCTGGGAGAAGATCATCCCCGGCAGCGGCGGGTCGGGCCGCTGCGGTTCGAAGCTCATCCCGTTCGCCCGCGCGAAGCGGTCGAGGCGGTACCAGAGCGCTGCCTGCGCCGCTCGGCTGCGGCGGACGAGGAGCGGGATGAGCGCACCCAGCGCGACGACGACGATCAGCGGGACCATCGTCGCCCCCGCGACCGCTGCGCCGCCTCCCGACTGCGTGCCGAGGGCGACGACGAATGCGCCGACGATCGCCGCGGCCACACCCCCGAAGACGACGAGGGCGAATACCGCGACGATGATGCCGATCACGAGCCCGGCACCGGTCCCGCCGGGTAGGCGCCCGGTCTCGGCCAGATGCTTGCGGAAGGCGCGCGCGGTGGCGGGCGACACCGGCTCGAGCAGGGGGCGCGGGTCGAACGGGACGCTCATGCGCCCACGCTACCGGGGACCGGTCGGCACGGCCGGGTGCGATCAGGTAGGCTGTTGTGGTTGTCCGACCTCGGTCGGGCACGTGCTACACACCCTCCTGCTTCCGGGAAATGCCCGGGAGCCGTTCTAGTCCGAAGGAGGTGGGTCAGTGACGCACACGTACCAGTACGAGCTCATGGTGATTCTCCAGCCCGAGATCGATGAGCGTCAGGTTGCTCCCAACCTTGACAAGTTCCTCAAGGTCATCACGAATGACGGCGGCACCATCGAGAACATCGACATCTGGGGCCGTCGCCGCCTGGCGTACGAGATCCAGAAGAAGAACGAGGGCATCTACGCCGTCGTCAACTTCTCCGCGACGAGCGAGACCACGCAGGAGCTCGACCGCCAGCTGAAGCTGAGCGAGTCGATCATGCGCACCAAGGTCCTGCGCGCCGAGGAGGCCATCGCACAGGTCGCCGCCGAGAAGGCGCGCTCCGAGGCGAAGGCCGCCCGCAAGGCTGCTGCGCCCGCGAAGGCTGCGAAGGCCTAAGGCTCATGGCCGGCGAGACCGTCATCACCGTCGTGGGCAACCTCACGGCAGACCCCGAGCTGCGTTACACGCAGAACGGCCTGCCGGTGGCGAACTTCACGATCGCCTCGACTCCTCGCACCTTCGACCGCCAGGCGAACGAGTGGAAGGACGGCGAAGCGCTGTTCCTCCGCGCGTCCGTATGGCGCGACTTCGCCGAGCACGTCGCGGGTTCGCTGACCAAGGGCATGCGGGTCGTCGCGACCGGCCGCCTGCGCCAGCGCTCCTACCAGGACCGCGAGGGCCAGAACCGCACCGCGATCGAGCTGGAGGTCGACGAGATCGGCCCCTCGCTGCGTTACGCGACCGCACAGGTCACGCGCGCGGCGTCCGGCTCCGGCGGCGGCGGTGGCGGCAGCTTCGGCGGCGGTCAGCAGTCGCGCCCGCAGCAGCAGGTGCAGGAAGAGCCCTGGGCGACCCCCGGCTCCTCGGCCCCCGACGCGTGGAGCGCACCGGGTAACAGCGGCGCCTCCTACGGCGACGACACCCCGTTCTGAATCGGATTCCGGAAGCCGCTCGTCGCGGCATCCGATCATCACACTCGTAAGGAAACACAATGGCTGGAAAGGCAACCGGCGATCGCCGCAAGCCGCGGAAGGGCGCGAAGAACGCGGCCCCCGCGAAGGCGATCCGCGTCGGCGTCATCGACTACAAGGACGTTTCGACGCTCCGCAAGTTCATCTCGGAGCGCGGGAAGATCCGCGCCCGTCGTATCACCGGTGTCTCGGTGCAGGAGCAGCGTCTGATCGCCAAGGCGATCAAGAACGCGCGCGAAATGGCGCTCCTGCCTTACGCCGGCGCTGGCCGCTGAGGGGCACGATCATGGCAAAGCTGATTCTCACGAACGAGGTCGCCGGGCTCGGAAGCGCCGGTGACGTCATCGAGGTCAAGAACGGGTACGCCCGCAACTACCTCATCCCCCAGGGCTTCGCTGTGGCCTGGACCCGCGGTGGCGAGAAGCAGGTGGCGTCGATTCGCGCCGCCCGCGAGTCCCGCGCGATCCACGACCACGAAGAGGCCGTGGCCCTCAAGAACAACCTCGAGGCCAACAAGGTCAAGCTGGCGGTCAAGGCCGGTGCCGAGGGTCGCCTGTTCGGCGCCGTCAAGCCCGTCGATGTCGCCGATGCGGTCAAGGCCGCCGGTCTGGGTGACCTCGACAAGCGCAAGATCCACGTCACCTCGCCGATCAAGGCCGTGGGCGAGCACGAGGCGACCGTTCGCCTGCGCGACGACCTCACCGCTGTGATCACCCTGCAGGTGGTCGCCGCCAAGTAATCCCTCGGGATACCGCGGAAAGGATGCCGCGGACCCGCACTCGTCACGAGTGCCGGTCCGTGGCATCCGTCGTTTCCGGGCCGTTCCGGGCCGGACCGGCCCGGAACGGCCCGGACCGCGTTGCAAGGCTTTGTGGATGACACCCGGGCGCGAGAGCTCCGACGCCGGCGTGTCGGTCGCGATGCCTTGCAACGGGGAACGGGCACGGTCGCGGGGGCGATGCCACGTCGGGCGCGCCGACGCGGCGGCTGCAGGGGATCCGTTCTGCGCAGCCGCCGCGTCGGTCAGTGTGTCAGGCCCGTGCCGCTCTCGCGCTCAGACTCGTGCCCGGCGCCGTGCCGCCACCAGGACGAGCCCGGCGATGGACAGCAGGGCGGCGGCGACGCCGAGGGGCAGAAGGGTCTGCCCGCCGGTCTCCGCGAGGGCGGTATGTCCCGCGGCGGGAGCCGCCATCAGCGTGCGAACCGAAGTCGCTGCTGCCGGCGAGCCGATCACCGACGAGCCATCCCCCGCGCCGGGAGTGGTCGTGCCGGGGTCGGTCGTGCCGGGGTCGGTCGTGCCGGGGTCGGTCGTGCCGGGGTCGGTCGTGCCGGGGTCGGTCGTGCCGGGGTCGGTCGTGCCGGGGTCGGTCGTGCCGGGGTCGGTCGTGCCGGGGCCGGTTCCCGGACCGGCCGGGGTGTTCACCTCGGTCGTCGCGTCGCCGATGACCGAGATCGCCGTCCCGTCGAGCGAGATCGGGATCGAGATGGGCAGAAGGATCTGCGTGCCCGAGCCGATGCCATTCGAGCCGCCGGTGCTCACGCCCCCGGGGACTGCGGAGCCCGGGGCGGTCGTGCCGGTGGTGGTGTCGGTGGTGGCGTCGCCGATCACGGAGACGGCGGTGCCGCCCAGGTTGACCGGTGCCGTGATGGGGGCGACGATCTGGGTGCCGGATGCGATGCCGTCGGTTCCGTCGGTGGTGGCGCCGGTGGCCGGGGCCGAGGTGCCGGGAGTGGTCGAGCCGCTGGTGGTGTCGCTGTTCGCGTCGCCGATGACCGAGACGGCGGTGCCGCTGAGGTCGATCGGGATGCTGATCGGTGCGGCGATCTGGGTGCCGGATGCGATGCCGTCGGTTCCGTCGGTGCTGGCGCCGGTGGCCGGGGCCGAGGTGCCGGGGGTCGTCGAGCCGCTGGTGGTGTCGCTGTTCGCATCGCCGATCACGGAGACGGCGGTGCCGCCCAGGTTGATCGGTGCCGTGATGGGGGCGACGATCTGGGTGCCGGATGCGATGCCGTCGGTTCCGTCGGTGCCGGCGCCGGTGGCGGGAGCCGAGGTGCCGGTGGCCGGTGCGGTTGCGGTGGTGTCGTCGCTGTTCGCGTCGCCGATGACCGAGACGGCGGTGCCGCTGAGGTCGATCGGGATGCTGATCGGTGCGACGACCTGCGTGCCCGATGCGACGCCGTCCGCGCCGTCCGTGGCTGCGTTCGCGGCGGGTGCGGCCGGGGCGGGAGCCGGAGCTGCTGCGGGCGCAGGAGCTGCGGCATCCGTCGAGCTGGAGCTGTCGCCGATGAGCGACACTGCCAGCCCGTCGACGTTGATCGGCAGGTCGACGTCGATCAGAGCCTGGGTGCCCGAACCGATGCCGTCGACGCCGCTCGTGGATGCGGCGGGCGACGTCGATGCGGCCGGTGCGCTGTGGCTCTCGGAGGAGCTCGAGGCGTCGCCGAGGAGCGACACCGCCGTGCCCTGGACCGTGATCGGTGCGTTCACCGAGACGAGGCCCTGGGTACCCGACAGCAGCCCGTCCTCACCTGATGTATCGGCCGCGTTCGCCGCGGTCGCGCCGAGGATCGTGATCCCCCCGGCGAGGAGCGTGCCCCAGAGGGCGCGCGAGACGATGGTGTTCATTTCCTTTTCTCTCCTTGAGATGACGGTGTGGTGGCGCGCAGACGCGCCGATGGATCGTGCCGCGAGAACGCGGTCGATCCGCCGTCAGTCGGGAGAGACGTCGGTGGGGTAGACGGGCGCGAGGGGAGTGCGCTCGTCGGAAGCGCGGCGGCCCGTGCCGACGCGCAGGAGGGCGAAGAGCCCGGCTGCGAACGCCAGGCCGGCAAGCGGCGCGATGCCGCCGACAGCGGTGGCGGATGCCGTGGCGCTGCCGCTCGAACCGAGCATCAGGGGCGCGGCGGCGAGGCCGGCCAGGCCGCCCAGCGACGCTGTGGAGGCTTGTGCGATACCGGTCGCGGCGTCGACGGACAGGGGTGGTGCGCTCGCTTGCACGATCGCACGGAGGTCGAGGGCGGCGCGCGCGAGGGCCGCTCGGTGGGTCAGGGTCGGGTCCGCGGCCGCCGATGCCACGGAACCGAGCGCCGGCAGCGGCGGAACATCTCCCGCGGGCGAGCCCGGAAGGGGCTGCGGCACGATGCCGTCGACCGCCGGTGCGGACGGGATCGGTGTTCCGGGGGCACCGGGGGCGACCGTGTCGGTGATCGGGTCGAGAACGGGCGCGACGGCGTCGCCGACGGGCGCGAGAACGGGGGCGAGCGGGGTGACGAGCTCGTCGACGAGCCCGACCACGGGGTCTGTCACGGGGGTCAGTGCGTCGAGCGCCGGGTCGAGGGCGGACGTCACGGGAGCGAGAGCCGGGGCCACCGCCTCCACGACGGGTGAGACCGGCGCGCTCACCGCCTCGAGCGCGGGGGCGACGCTGTCGATGACCGGTGTCGTGATCGGCGCGACGACGTCGGCAACCGGCGCTACGACAGCTGTCGAGACCGGGGCTACGACGTGCTGCGTGACCGGCGCGACGACCGGGGTCGCGACCGGGGCGACCACCTCGGCGATCGGCGCCACGACGTGGTTCGCGACCGGGGCGACGATTTCTTCGACGACCGATCCGACCGGTTGCGTGACCGACGAGAGCAGGTTCCCCACGAGCCCGTCGCGGTGGTCGTCGTCGGATGCGTGAGCCGCCGGTGCCATCACGAGCGAGAGCGCCGTCCAGGCGAGCGCGACGCCGGCCCCGATGCCGATGGCGGGCAGCAGGCGCGAAACACGAGTGCGGTGGGACACGACGGACGTTCACCTCCCCGAAAACGTTGTCGTCGGTGCGGGCGTGAACCCGCTCACCGGGTGTTGCTTTGCACGGGAACATAGCGTCTTCACAGCGAGCTGTCTAGACCTCGTCGGTACACATCCGGTGCGATTCGGGATGGTTCCGCGTCGCCTCGACTCGACTTGACAAACGAGGAGTTCTGCACAACTCGATGCGATATCCACAAACCTTCAACGCCTACTTCAAGCTCGATTCTCATCCACAGTCTGTGGAATCGGAAGTGCCCGATCAGTGGGTAAAAAATTCGTCGATTCCACCATCGTTCCGGGCGTTTTCCACAGGTCTTCTCCACACGCACGGCGGCGTTTCCCGCATCCTCTCCACAGAGTTATCCACAGGCCGGTTTGCAGGTGTCGGACCCCGTCCATACCGTGTACTGCGGCTCGGGCGACGGGTCAGGATGCGGGGGTGCGGATGTCGATCGCGGATATCTCGGACGACCGGCTCGGTGGCCGGCGTGAACCCGACCGCACCCCGCCGCACGACATGCTCGCCGAGCAGAGCACCCTCGGCGGCATGCTCCTGTCGAAGGATGCCGTCGCCGACGTCATCGAGACGCTGCGCGGCACGGACTTCTACGTCCCCAAGCACGAGCTCATCTACGAGGCCCTCCTCTCCCTGTATTCGCACGGCGAACCCACCGACGTCGTCGCGGTCACCGACGAGCTCATCAAGAACGGCGAGCTGCAACGCGCAGGCGGCGCCGACTACCTCCACACCCTCACCTCGATCGTTCCGACGGCGGCCAACGCCGGCTATTACGCGACGATCGTCAACGAGCGGGCCTTGCTGCGCCGCCTCGTCGAGGCCGGGACGCGCATCGTGCAGATGGGCTACAACGGTCAGGGCGAAGCGCTGGACCTCGTCAACAGCGCACAGGCCGAGATCTACTCCGTCACCGGCGCCGAGAAGGCCGAGGACTACGTGCCGCTCGAGGTCGCCGTCACGGCCGCCATCGACGACATCGAGGCCGCACGCGGGCGCGACGGTCAGATGACCGGCATCCCGACGGGCTTCTCCGGCCTCGATCAGCTGACCAATGGCCTGCATCCGGGCCAGATGATCGTCGTGGCCGCACGACCCGCCATGGGTAAGTCGACGCTCGCTCTCGACTTCGCCCGCGCGGCCGCCATCAAGAACGACTCGCCGACGATCTTCTTCTCGCTCGAGATGGGGCGCAGCGAGATCGCGATGCGTCTGATGAGCGCCGAGGGCGCCGTGCCGCTGCAGTCGATGCGCAAGGGCACGCTCGACTCGCGCGACTGGACCACCGTCGCGGCGACGCGCGGCCGCATCAACGATGCGCCGCTCTACATCGACGACAGCCCGAACATGACGCTCGTCGAGATCCGGGCGAAATGCCGGCGGCTCAAGCAGCGCGTCGGACTGAAGATGGTCGTGATCGACTACCTGCAGCTCATGACGAGCGGTAAGCGCGTCGAGTCGCGTCAGCAGGAGGTCTCGGAGTTCTCGCGTGCGCTCAAGCTGCTGGCGAAGGAGCTGCAGGTGCCGGTCATCGCTCTCTCGCAGCTGAATCGTGGCGCTGAGCAGCGTGCCGACAAGAAGCCCGCCATCAGCGACCTGCGCGAGTCCGGCTCGATCGAGCAGGACGCCGACATCGTGATCCTGCTGCACCGCGAGGCCGCCTACGAGAAGGACAGCCCCCGCGCGGGCGAGGCCGACCTCATCGTCGCCAAGCACCGTAACGGCCCGACCGACACGGTGACCGTCGCCTTCCAGGGGCACTTCTCGCGCTTCACCGACATGGCCGTGGGAATGGACTGAGTGCTCGCGTGCTGACCTCGATGGCGCCGCGCGCGTGAGCGTCGCGCACGGCGGCGTCCGCTGGCGCGAGCGGAGCCGCCTGGTTCGGATGCTGCGCCTCTGGCGCACCCGCACGCCGACGACGTTCCGCGAGAAGGTGCGCTACAAGATGCTGCGCGATCGCCGCAGCCTCATCGTCACCTTCGCCGACAAGGCCGCCGTGCGCGAGTACGTCACTGCCGTCGTCGGCCGCGACTACCTGCCTCGGGCGTACGCGATCGTCGACGATCCCCGTGACCTCCTCGATATCGAGTGGCCGGATTCGTATGTCGTGAAGCCGACGCACGGCAGCGGCGCGGCGATCGTCGTGTCACCCGCGGCTCCGGCGGATGCCCGGCTTCCCGAAGCGCGTTGGGGCTGGGTCTACCGGCACGTCCGACCCGACGTCGTCACCCCGCACGACCTCGCCGCGATCGCCGCCGGATGGGTCGCGAAGCTGTACGGGCAGGGCCCCAACCGCGAATGGGTCTACGGGCAGGTCCCCCGACGCGTCATCGTCGAAGAGCTGCTCGTCGGGGCGGACGGCGGCATCCCCGACGACTACAAGTTCTTCGTCTTCCACGGGCGGTGCTGGTTCGTCCAGGTCGACAGCGGCCGCTTCGGACGCCGCACGCAGGACTTCCATCGCCCCGACTGGAGCCGTATCCCGATGAGCGGCGGCCCGCCGTGGGCCGACCCCGAACGCGAGCGTCCGGCGCACCTCGACGAGATGATCCGCGTCGCCGAACGGCTCGGTGAAGACACGGACTTCGTCCGCGTCGACCTCTACGACGTCGACGGTCGCGTCGTGTTCGGCGAGCTCACGAGCTTCCCCGCCGGCGGTGACAGTCCGTTCGACCCGGAATCGTTCAACGCGGAGTTCGGTCGCCCCTGGACCGTGCCCCGCCGCTATCGCTGACGGCTGATGTCCGTCCGTCCGATGTCAACCCGCTACGGCATCCGCGACGGCTCCCCCTAGCGTGCGCGGAATGAGCTCAACAGACACTGACGCGCCGTCCCGCCTGCGGCGGGGCATCGGCGGACCCCTGCTGTTCGCCTTCATCCTCGGCGACGTTCTGGGCGCCGGGGTCTACGCGTTGATGGGCGTGCTGTCCGAGCGCGTCGGCGGGATGCTGTGGGCGCCGCTGCTGGCGGCGCTCGTGCTCGCACTGCTCACCGCCGGGTCGTACGCCGAACTCGTCACCAAGTATCCGAGGGCCGGCGGCGCCGCCGTCTTCGCCGAACGGGCCTTCAAGAACAAGCTCGTGTCGTTCCTCGTCGGCTTCTGCATGCTGGCTGCCGGCGTGACCAGCGCGGCCGGGCTGTCGATCGCGTTCGCCGGCGATTATCTCCAGACCTTCGTCGACGTCCCCGTCGTTCCGGTGGCGATCCTCTTCCTGGCGGTGCTCGCGGCGTTGAACGCCCGCGGCATCCGCGAATCGATGGGCGCGAACTTCGTGATGACGGCGATCGAGGTCTCGGGCCTCGTCATCGTCGTGGTCGTGGTCGGGGTCCTCCTCGCCGGCGGTGGCGGAGATGTGTCGCGCGTCACGCAGGTGCCGGAGGGGACGGGCGTGGCGACCGCGATCCTCGCGGGTGCGATCATCGCGTACTACTCCTTCGTGGGGTTCGAGACCTCGGCGAACATGATCGAGGAGGTCAAGGAGCCGTCGAAGATGTACCCGCGGGCGCTCTTCGCCGCCCTCGGCGCCGCGGGGCTGGTCTACGTGCTCGTCGGCCTGGCGAGCAGCATCGCGCTCGCACCGGAGGAGCTCGCCGACTCGAGCGGACCCCTGCTCGCGGTGGTGGAGGCGAGCGGGGTCGCGATCCCCTCGTGGCTGTTCAGCCTGATCGCACTCATCGCCGTCGCCAACGGTGCGCTGCTGACGATGATCATGGCGAGCCGTCTCACCTACGGCATGGCGGAGCAGGGGCTGCTGCCGCGCGCTCTGTCGCGGGTGCTGCCCGGACGTCAGACGCCGTGGGTGGCGATCCTCGCCACGACGCTCGTCGCGATGCTGCTGACGCTGGTCGGCGACCTGGCGCTGCTGGCCGAAACGGTGGTCCTGCTGCTGCTGTTCGTGTTCCTCAGCGCGAACATCTCGGTGCTCGTGTTGCGCCGCGACCGCGTCGAGCACGATCACTTCCGCGTGAGGACGTTCGTTCCGGTGCTCGGCATCGCGTCGTGCCTGCTGCTGCTGAGCCAGCAGAGCGCCCGAGTGTGGGTCTTCGGCGCCGTCCTCCTCGTGGTCGGCGTCGGGCTGTACTTCTTGGCCCGTTGGGCACGTCGGCGCGGGGAGCGGGCGCAGACGGCATCGCGATGATCCGGGCGGCAGCGCGGCTGAGGGGATCGGTGTGTCGGAGGAATGGAAGACTGCGCGGCGCCCTCCGGTCGGCAGATGTCCTCCGACGTGAGCGCTCGGGGAACCGAAGTTCCGAGGTTCAGGCCGGATGCCGCTTCAGCAGCTTCGCGGTGACGATCATCGCTCCGCCGAGCACCGCGGGGATGCCGCCGCCCGGGTGAACCGAGGCGCCGACGCGCCAGAGCCACGGGCGTCGGGGGTCGTGCTGCGCAGGTCGGTGCAGCGGTCCGCTCATCCACAGCGGACGGGCGGCGCCGTAGAGGGCTCCGTGCGGTTCGCCGAAGGTTCCGAAGTACCGCGGGTCGAGCACGGCGGTCTCGACCATGCCGTCGGTCAGCAGTGCGTCCAGCCCCATCACGCGGGAGATGCGCTCGATCTCGCGGACCACGAAGGGGTGCTCGAGGGAGGAGGCCTGACCGTCGGCGGGGCTCGTGAGCAGCACGGCGAGCGTGCTGCGGTCGTTCGGGTAGATCTCGCCCGCGCGGTAGTGGTTGACGAAGGCCATCGTGTCGGCGGGCTCGTCGCCGGCGGCGAGACTGCGGTGCAGCGCGGCGGGCTTCGTGGGCAGGATGACGCTGTGCGCCGCGATCCGCTCGGGCAACGGCTCCGCGAGCACGCCGTAGACCGCGACGGCCGAGCACGACAGCGTTCGCGGCGCACGCGACCGACTTTCGCGACCCAGCAGCCCGTCGAGCCGCGCGGCATCCAAACCGCTCACCACGACATCCGCCTCGTGGAAGCCGTCGACCGTCGTGACCCGGCCGCGCTCGATCCCGGTGACGGCTTCGCCGGTGCGGATGTCGACCCCCGCGGCATCCGCCAGCCGGTGGAGCGCGAGCACGATCTCGTAGACGCCGCCGCGCGGAACCCACACGCCGTCCGCAGCCATGACCGCCGGCATGCTCGCGTAGAGCGCGGGGGTGCGTGACGGTGAGACGCCGGCATTGAGCGTGTGGATGGCGATGATCTCGCGGAGGCCCTCGGGCATCCAGGTGAGGCTGTCGAGATAGGCGCGCGTGCTCAGCCGCGAGCCGTAGACCGAGAGCAGCCGGCGGAGCGCGGGCAGCGACGCCCGATCGAGGGGGTCGGCGGTGAGCAGTGCGGCGACGTCGCCCGCGAGCGGCGCGTGCGCGTCGCTGAACCGCCGCCACGCCGGGTACCAGGGGTGGTCGTGCGGCACGGGTAGCGACACCTCTTCGCCGCCGTAGTAGTAGCGGCCCACCTCGTCGAGGCGGACGAGGTCGAGCCCCCCGGCATCCGACTCCACGCCCAGTCGCCCGAGCAGCTCATCCCACACGGCCGGGAAGGTGACCAGCGACGGGCCGGTGTCGATGCGCTCGCCGCCCAGCTCGATGCGCCGGCTCTTGCCGCCGACCCGATCGGCCGCCTCGAGCAGTGTCACCCGGTGGCCGGCGCGGGCGAGCAGAGCGGATGCCGCGAGCCCGCCGAGACCCGCTCCGACGACGACGATGCGGCTCACGGGTAGACCCCGAGGAACATGGCCGCCAGCAGCAGTCCGCTCGCGACCGACCCGGCGACGTACGGGAACGCGACCGAGACCGGGTAGAGGCGTCGGCCTGTCGCGGGCGTCGGGCGGAGCAGCATCCAGACGACGAGAGTGCCCGCGATCGCGATATTGACCGCCGCGACCGGGATGCTCACGAGAGCGAAGAGCACGCTCGAAGCAAGCCACCACGCCCCGCTCCACAGGGCGGTGCCGCGGGCGCCGAGGAGGACGGCGGTCGTGGTGATGCCCGCCTCGCGGTCCTCCTCGATGTCCTGCACGGCGTCATAAGCGTGCTTGGCAACGCTCCATGCGAGGAGGCCGATCACCGCCGGCCATACCGGCGGCGCACCGAGCGCGACCGGCATGATCAGAAGCGGCAGCCCGTATGCGGCGTTGCTCAGCGAGTCGAGGAAGGGCCGCGCCTTGAACCGCAGCGGCGGCGCGGAGTAGAAGACGAACACCGCGGAGTACAGCACGATCAGTCCGACGGCGGCGATCGGCAGGGCGAGGACGAAGTAGATCAGGAACGGGATGTTGGTGATCGCCACTGCCCACGCGATGAGCTTCACCTCGCGCTGCTCGATGCGGGCGCCCTCGACCCCGCCCTTGCGCGCGTTCAGCGCGTCGGTCTCCTGGTCGAAGATGTCGTTGACGCCGTAGATCAGGAGGTTGAACGGCAGCGTCAGCCAGACCAGGAGCGGGATCGCCGCGACGTCGATCAGCTGGCCCGTCAGCCACATGCCGAGGGCGCCGGTGCCGATCGTGTTGATCCACAGGACGGGGCGCGAGATGTGGACGAGGCGCGCCGCGGTCGATGTCTGGCGGGTGATGGCGGTGCTCCTCGGATCGGCTGTCGTCATTCGCGATCCGCCAGGACGGTGGCGGTCAGATACTCGCGCAGCCGCGGCACGTCCGTCACGAGCGTTCGCCACACGCGACGCGGGTCGAGATCGTCGTACTGGTGCGCCGCGAAGTTGCGCATCCCGATGATCTGGCGCCATGGCTGATCGTCGAAGCGCTCACGCACGGCGAGGGGGATCTTCGAGACCGCCTCACCGATGCGGATGAGTCCCATCTCCGCCGCCCACTGCGCCCGGATGTCGTCGAGGAAGGCAGCCTCGCCGCTCGCCACGATGCCGGTGATGACATCGCACACCGAGACGACACGTGCGGCCGCGTCGCGCGCCTTGCTCATCTCGTCGCTCATACCGCCACGGCCTCGCTCAGGATGCGGTCGCGTACGTCGCCGCGGAGGGTGTCGGAGGCGACGACATCGACATCGACCTGAAGCAGATCCGTGAGGGCGATACGGAGTCCGACCTCGTCGAGAAGGCCTGCCTCGGGGGTGAAGTCGACGAGCAGGTCGACGTCGGACGCGTCGGACGCCTCTCCTCGTGCCACCGAGCCGAAGATGCGAGGCGCCGCCGCATGATGCTCGGCGACGATGCGGTGGATCTCCGCTCGCTGCCGATGCACGCGCGCCGAGAGGTCGGCGAGCAGAGCTCGCCGGATCCTGTCCATGACGGCGGGAGTCGGCTGACGGCGACCGTTCTCGTAAGCGGAGATGTTCGGCTGCGGCACGCCCGCTGCCCGAGCGAGCTGCGACTGGCTCATGCCTGCCGCCTCGCGTTCCGTACGGATGTCCATGACCTCACCGTACCCCGAGAGTTATCGACCGCGATATAGGCGATCACCCGTGGCTCGGAACCGCGACATCGCCGCTCCTGATGGCGTCGGCGCGATCACGGATCGCCGCGACCTCGTCGTCGTCGAGGCGCGCCAGGTTCTTCACCTGCAGCGCCATACGGTGGTTCTCGGCGAGCGGCTCCTCGTGTCGGATGAGGTAGTCCCAGTAGAGGGTCGTGAAGGGGCAGGCATCGTCGCCGACGCGCTTCGCCGGGTCGAACGGGCACATCCTGCAGTACGGGCTCATGCGGTCGATGTACTTGCCCGTCGCCGCGTAGGGCTTGCTGCCCATGAGCCCGCCGTCGGCGTACTGACTCATGCCCAGGGTGTTCGGAAGCTCGGCCCATTCGACGGCGTCGACATAGACCGCGAGGTACCAGGCGTGCACCTCGCGCGGGTCGACCCCGAGCAGCATCGCGTAGAGGCCGGTGACCATGAGGCGCTGGATGTGGTGCGCGTAGCCGTTCTCGAGCGTCGTGTCAATGGCATCCTGCAGGCACGCCATCGGAGTGTCGCCCGTCCAGTACCAGTCGGGCAGCGGTTCGAAGGCCTCGAAGGCGTTCCGGTGCAGGTAGCCCGGCATCTGGGTCCAGTAGATGCCGCGTACGTACTCGCGCCACCCGAGGATCTGCCGGATGAACCCCTCGACGGCGGACAGCGGGGCGCGCTTCTCGCGGTAGGCGGTCTCCGCGGCCGCGATGACCTCGCGGGGATGCAGCAGCTTCAGGTTCATCGACGACGACAGGTGGGCGTGCCACAGCCACGGCTCGCCCGGCCACATCGCGTCCTGAGCATCGCCGAAGCCGGGCAGCCGCTCGTCGACGAACGTCTCGAGGGCCTCGAGCGCCTGAGCGCGGGTGACCGGCCAGGCGAACGTGTCGAGCGAGCCGGGGTGCTCGCCGAACTCCTTCTCGACGAGCGCGAGGACTTCGCGCGTGATCTCGTCGGGCGGGAAGGCGGCGCGCGGCGGAACGAGTCCGGGACCCTGCTTCGGGAACGCCTTCCGGTTGTCGGCGTCGTAGTTCCACTGGCCGCCGATGGGCTGACCGCGCTCTGTCATGAGGATGCCGTGGCGCTGACGCATCTCGCGATAGAAGTACTCCATCCGCAGCGTCGCCCGCCCCTCGGCATGCTCGGCGAACTCGGCGACGGTCGAGAAGAAGTGACGGTCGTCGCGGATCTCGAGGGGGATGCCGGCGGCATCCGCCACCTGCCGCAGAGCCTCGAGCACCCGCCACTCGCCGGGCTCGGTCATGACGAGCGCTTCGGGCTTCAGCTTCGCCAGGTCGGCGGCGAGCTGGTCGGCGAACGTGCCCCTGTTGCCCCGTGCGTCCAGCTCCGTGTAGTGCAGCGTGTGTCCGGCGTCGCGCTGATCCGCGGCGAAATGGCGCATCGCGGCGAGGAACACGGCGGTGCGGGGCTTCGAGCTCCAGACGTGTGTGGACTCCTCGGCGACCTCGGCCATCCACACGGCATCCTGCGCCGGGTCGAAGTCGTCGAACCCGCTCGCGTCGGGGTCGAGCTGGTCGCCCAGCACGAGAACGAGGTTTCGGAGCACGGAGTCAGCGTAGGAACCGCGTCGGACGTCCCCTATCGCTTGTGTTCGCGGCGGGTTGGCGCTATCGGGTGGGTGCGGGCCGGTGCGCGCCGGGCTGCGGAGGAGATCGCCGCACCGGAGGGCTTTCGCGCGGCATCCCACCTCCGGCCCGCCGATCACCTCCGATGCGGGGTGAGGCACCGGTGTGTCGGGTCCGGCGGCGCGGGTCAGGCCGAGGGAACGCGCTCGGGCAGGAGCGAGCCGAGGAAGCGGGCGATGTCACCCGGCCCCGAGAGGGGCGCGAGCGCCTCCACGTCGGGGTTGTAGTTCGTGTTGGTGTTGACGTCGTAGGTCACGAGGCGCCCGTCGATCGTCTCGACGAACTCGATCCCGGCGATGCGGATGTCGTTGGCCCGCAGGAACGCGCGGTGCTCAGCCACGAGCGGGTGCTCGCCGGTGACCTCGTCGCGCAGCGCGAACGGCGGGAACACCGGCTCGAGCGCGCCGGCGCCGGGGTCGATCACGCACGCATCGGCGGGGCACAGCTCGAAGCTGCCCGCGCTCGTGTCGACCCGCACCGCATAGACGAAATCCCCCGCGACGTACTCCGCACGCGTGACGAACGGCTCACGGGCGAACAGGAACTCCTGGATCAGGGTGATGCCGTCGGGCGACGGCTCGAACTCGGCACCGTCGACCCAGGCGTCGAACTCGTCGTGCGAGTCCCACCGGCGGACGCCGAGACCCTTGCCGCCCTGGTTGTGCTTGCTGATGAACGGAGGTGCGAACTCGCGGGCGCGGCGCTTCAGGTCGGAGGTCCCGAACACCGCGACCGTGCGCGGCACGTCGATGCCGGCGCGCCGGAGTGCGGCGTGCTGCGCGACCTTGCTGACCTCGAACTCGAGCACGTGGCTGCCGCCGATGACGGTTCGGCCCCAGGACTCGAGCCATCGCAGCACGGCCCGGCCGAACTCCTTCGACTCGGCGTGGTCGCGGGTGTGCGCCGACGCCGACAGGCGCGACCAGAACACGCCCTGCGGCGGCTCGGCGTCGAGATCGATCGACCCGTCGGTCAGCAGCCACTGCTCCGCGGGCACCCCCGCGGCCTCGAACGCGGCGGCGAACGGCGGCCACCACTCCTCGTTCTCATGGATCACGTACACCCGAGGCGAATCCGACATACCGCCAGGCTAAGCGCCGCCGCCTGCCCGTCGGGCCGTGCCGCGCATCCGTGACGGCGCATGACAACGGATACCGGCGGCCCCGCTCCGCCCCGTCGGACCGTGTGAGGATCGACCACGGAGAGGATGACGGATGAGATTCGGATACTGGACGCCCACCTACGGCGGATGGCTGCGCAACGTCGCCGACGAGGAGACCCCTGCGACGTTCGAGCACATCGCCCGCATCGCTCGGGCCGCGGAGGACGGCGGCTTCGACGTCACGCTCGTCCCCGAGCTCAACCTCAACGACATCAAGGGGCACGCCGGCCCCGCGCTCGACGCCTGGGCCATCGCGACCGCGACCGCGGCGGTGACCTCTCGCCTCGAGATCATGGCCGCGCTGCGTCCGAGCTACCACCCCGTCGCGCTCGCCGCGAAGCAGGCCGCGACGATCCAGGAGATCGCGCAGGGTCGATTCACCCTCAACGTCGTGTCGGCGTGGTGGGCCGAGGAGGCGCGCCAGTACGGTATCTCGTTCGCCGATCACGATGATCGCTACGCGCTGACCACCGAGTACGTCGATGTGCTGCGCGGGCTGTGGACGCAGACTCCGTTCAGCCACGACGGGCGCCACTTCTCGCTCGAGGGCACGCACCTCGAGCCCAAACCCGAGACGCCGCCGCTCATCTACGCGGGCGGCGAGAGCGAGGCGGGTCGCGCCGCGATCGCGGGATTCGCCGACGCCTACGTGACTCACGGCGGCACGGTCGACGAGCTCCGCACGAAGGTCGGCGACATGCGGGCGCGACGCGAGCGCGCCGGCAAGCCCGCGTTCCGTCACTTCGGGATGGCGGCGTTCGCGATCGTCCGCGACACCGAGGAGGAGGCACAGGCCGAGCTCGCGCGAATCACCGACGTGCGCTCCGGAGCGGCCTACGAGTCGTACCAGGACTTCGTGACCAAGTCGCAGCTCGACGTCGAGATCAGCCTGCGTGAGTACTCGGTGTCGAACCGCGGCCTCCGGCCCGAGCTGATCGGCACGCCGCAGCAGGTCGCCGACCGCATCCGCGCCTTCGAGGACGTCGGGGTCGACACCCTCCTGCTGCAGTTCTCGCCCGCCCTCGAGGAGCTGGAGCGCTTCGCCGAGCAGGTCATCCCGCTCGTCCGCCCCTGACCCGTCCCGCAACTCGCGAGGGCGGGCGGCCGGCGGGAGCGGCGTCAAGATGGTCGCGGTGCGCGTGCCAGTTGCCGAGACTGGAGGAATGACCCGCTCCGGATCCCCGACCCCGCCGCCGAAGACGTGCGCGTCGTGCGGGCGCGAGATGCAGTGGCGCGCGAAGTGGGCGAAGAACTGGGACGAGGTGCGGTACTGCTCCGACGCGTGTCGGCGGCGCGGCATCCGACCCGTCGACGAGAGGCTGGCGGCTTCCATCCGCGAGCTGCTCGCCGCACGCGCGGCCGACGCGACGATCTGCCCGTCCGAGGCGGCGCGCGCCGTCGGCGGTGACGATTGGCGCGATCTCATGGAACCTGCGCGCCGCGCCGCGCGCCGTCTCGTGGCCGACGGCGAGGTCGAGATCACCCAGCGCGGCGTCGTGGTCGACCCGTCGACCGCGAGAGGCCCGATCCGCATCCGCCGTGCCCGCTGACGGTCGTCAGCGGGTTGCGGGGGAGGCCCAGACGGTGAGGGCGGACGTCCGCGCGGACTCGGCGGCTGCGGCGACGGCGCCCACGACGACGACGTCCGCGCCGAGTCCGGAGGCGACGAGTTCGGGCGCGGGCAGGTCGAGATCGGTCGGCAGGAACCGCCGCGCCGCGGCGACGACCTCCTCGACACCGGCCGAGATGCCGCCCGAGACGACGACGCGCTGCGGGTCGAACATGCTGCCGAGGACACTCACGATCCGAGCGAGCGCGTGGCCGACGCGCTCGGCGATCCGCAGCGCGTCGGCATCGCCGTGCGCGGCGGCCTCGAGGATCGCGCGGGCGTCGAGCTCGCCGGCCGGGATGGCCGACAGCGCGCTGCCGGCTGACAGCTCTCCGGTCGCCGCCGCCTCCGACGCCCATTCCGTCGCCCGCTGCCCCAGGCCCGAGGCGCCTTCGACGCCGATGACGTGATCGAACGCGACCATCTCGCCCACTCCGCCGTGACGGCCCCGCAGCAGGTTTCCGTCGACCACGACACCGGCCCCGAGCCGACTGCCCGCCAGCAGGGCGATGAAGTCCCGGCATCCGGCCGCCGCGCCCACCGACCCCTCGGCCACGGCAGCGAGGGACGCATCGTTGTCGATGCGCACGATCGGCGCCCACGCGAGCGCGTCGACGAGGCCGGGATTCATCCGTTCCCAGAAGCCGCTCGGATGCCGCGGCGATCGTCCCGCGGCGTCGACCGGCGCCGGCACGCCGACGCAGATCGCCAGCACGTCCGCTCGTGACCGCCCGGCATCCGCGAGAGCGTCGTCGACGACGCTCTCGATGCGCTCGGCGCGGACCCGAGCCTCGTCGGCGTCGACGACGAGCGTCGCGCGCCGCGTCGCGAGGGCGCGGGATCGCAGGTCGGTGACGGTGGCCGTCACGTGCACGTGACCTGCATCGACGCCGACGAGCACAGCGGCCTCCGATCGCAGCACGAATCGCCGCGCCGGCCGCCCCTTGCGGTAGTCGCCCGCCAGGCGTGCGTTGGGAAGCTCCGCCAGCAGGCCGAGGTCGACCAGCGCGTCCATCGCGTCGATGGTCGTCGACCGGGTGAAGCCGGTCGCGCCCATGACGTCACTGGCGGTGAACTCGTCGGCATCCCAGGCGAAGGCGAGCACCGCGTCCTGGCTCGCCGGACGTGGCGGCGCCGGGATGAGTGTCGTCGACATCGGGTATTGACCTTTCGGAGTCCGCCCTGCAATATTGCCCGCAAGTCTTTGATTTGGCGAGTAAATCTAATCAGGATGCCAAGTCGGGCGGATCCCCACGCAACGGCGCGATCGGAGAAGCAGGATGTCGGGACGCAAGAGACGGATGCGACGGATCGTCGCTTCCGCAGCCATCGTGACGCTCGGAGGTGCCCTCCTCGTCGGGTGTTCCGCCGACGGCCGCGAGACCATCAGATTCACCTTCAGCAAGCGCGAGGCTCTCACCTTCATGCAGGACGTCGTGAGTCAGTACAACACCTCGCAGGACCGTGTGCGCGTCGAGATGGACACCTCGGGCGTGGACGTCGTCTCCGCGAGCTTCGTGCGCGGCAATCCGCCCGACATCATGCTCGCGAACTACAACTACGAGGTCGCCCGTTTCGTGCAGCGCTGCGCGCTCACCGATCTCACCGGCACGGACGCGGCGTCGAGCACCCGCGACGATCTGCAGCCCCTCATGGACCAGTACGGCACCTGCGCGGGACGGATCAGCGCCCTGCCGTACTCGGTGATGGCGTCGTCGGTGATCTACAACACGCAGATCTTCGACGACCTCGGCCTCGAGGTGCCCGAGACCTGGTCCGAGCTGATCGCCGTCTGCGATGAGCTCGAAGCCGCCGGCGTCACCCCGTTCTACGCGACCTTCAAGGACGACTGGACCGTCGCCCAGGGCTGGTACGACTACGCGATCGGCGGCTCGCTCGACGTCCTCGACTTCTTCGACGGTCTCGCCGCCGAAGGCGCCGACGTCGGGCCCGACTCGGCGACGTCGTTCGCTCGGGATTTCACGGAGCCGGCCGATCGGATGCTGCAGCTCGCCACCACCTACGTCAATCGGGATGCGTCGAGCCGCGGCTACGGCGACGGCAACCTCGCCTTCGCGAACGGCGAGGCGGCGATGTACCTGCAGGGGCCGTGGGCGTTCAGCGAGATCGCCAAGACCGCGCCGGACCTCCCGCTCGGAACCTTCCCGCTGCCGATGACCGACGACCCCGCCGACCGCGCCATCCGCGTCAACATGGACCTCGCTGCGATGATCCCGCAGGCCTCGCGCCATCAGGATGCCGCTCGCGACTTCCTCGAGTACCTGTACCAGCCCGATGTGATCGAGGCCTACAACGCCTCGCAGCTGGGCTTCACCCCGACCACCGACGCGACCCCGCCGGATGACCCGCGCATCGCGGGCATGCAGGAGTTCTACGCCGACGGCCGCATCTACCAGGGGCCCTCGGTGCTGGTGCCCAAGACCATCCCGGTGTTCAGCTACGCGCAGGCGATGATCTTCGGCGACAGCCCGCAGTCGGTCTTCACCACCATGGACAGCGACTGGTCGCGACTCGCGTTCCGTCAGCCGGCGCTCACGAACGAGGCACAGGAGGCGACGCGATGACCGTCACGACCAGCCCCACGACGACCGTCGTGACCAAGGGCGACCGCACCGTCCGGCGGAGCGCTCGCCGCGTCGAGCCGATCTACTACCTGTTCCTGCTGCCGAGCCTCGTCCTGTTCACCCTGGCGATCACGGTGCCGGGACTCGTGGGCATCTTCTTCAGCATGACCGATTCGATCGGACTCGGGGACTGGCAGTTCATCGGCCTCACGAACTACATCGCCCTCTTCAGCGACCCGGCCATCCTGCAGAGCTACCTCTTCACCGCCGGCTTCGCGATCGCCACGGTCATCGTGGTGAACGTGCTCGCGTTCCTGCTGGCGGTCGGCTTGACCGCTCGCATCCGTTTCAAGACGGGGCTTCGGACGATCTTCGTCATCCCGATGGTGATCTCGGGCATCATCATCGCCTACGTCTTCAACTTCCTCTTCTCCAACTCGATCCCCGCCGCGGGCACCTCGCTCGGGCTGCCCTGGCTGGAGACGAGCCTGCTCGCCAACCCCGACCTCGCGTGGGTCGCGATCGTCATCGTCACCGCGTGGCAGGCGATCCCGGGGACGCTCCTCATCTACATCGCGGGGCTCCTGTCGGTGCCGGGCGACGTCTACGAGGCCGCGGATCTCGACGGAGCGTCGAAGACGCAGCAGCTGTTCCGCATCACCGTGCCGCTCGTGGCCGGCTACGTCGTCATCAACGTCATCCTCGGGTTCAAGGGGTTCCTCAACGCGTACGACATCATCGTCGGCCTCACCAACGGCGGACCGGGGACGGCGACGCGCAGCGTCGCGATGACGATCATCGCGGGCTTCAACGGCGGCGACTACGCCTACCAGATGGCCAACGCGACCATCTTCTTCGTCGTCGCCGTGCTCATCTCGCTCCTCCAGCTCTCGCTCACGCGCGGAAGGAACTCGTTCTGATGTCCACCACCCAGCCCGCGCTCGCCTTCGAACAGGCCGACGTGCTCACCGCCGCCGATCGACCCGCCGACCCGCCCCGCCGTCGCCGGCGTCTCACCGAGAAGGTGAGCTGGTCGACGACGACCATCCTCATCCTGTGCGCGGTCACGGTGCTCCTGCCGCTCTACGTGACGATCTCGATGGCGTTCAAGACCACCGGTCAGGCGGTCGACGGCAATGCGTTCTCGCTGCCGGCGCCCTTCAGCATCGACGGATTCGTGCAGGCGTGGAACCTCACGAGATTCCCCGTCGGCGCGGGCATCTCGCTCTTCGTCACCGCCGGCACCGTCGTCGCGACGATCGTGCTCGCCGCCTTCGCGTCCTACGCGATCGTCCGCAACTGGGATCGGAAGCTGTTCCGCTACTCGTTCTTCTACCTGCTCGCGGCCATGTTCATCCCGTTCCCGGTCGTCGCGCTGCCGCAGATCCAGCTCACCGGCCGCCTCGGTCTCGACAATCCCGTCGGCGTCGTTTTGCTGGCGACGATGTTCCAGCTGAGCTTCAGCGTGCTGCTGTTCACGGCGTTCCTCCGCTCGATCCCGATCGAGCTCGAGGAGAGCGCGCGCATCGACGGGGCCACCACGTGGCAGACGTTCTGGAAGCTGATCTTCCCGCTGCTGGCTCCCATGAGCGCGACGGTCGGGATCTTCGCGTTCCTCTACGCCTGGAACGATTTCATGCTGCCGTCGCTGATCATCTCCGACCCGAACCTGCAGACGCTGCCGGTTCGGCAGAACCTCTTCCAGACCCAGTTCAGCAACAACTACAACGTGTCCTTCGCCTCGTACCTCATGGCGATGGCGCCGGCCATCCTCGCCTATCTCTTCACCCAGCGCTGGGTGATGGAGGGCGTCACCCAGGGCGCCGTCAAGGGCTGAGGCCTGCGGCATCCGCTTCTCATCCATCCGACCGTCACGCGCATCGAAAGGAACCCTCTCCGTGACACCCTCGCTGGAACTCTCCCGCACTTCCGAGCTCGACCCGCTCGCCGACGACATCGCGCCGTGGTGGCGCCAGGGTGTGGTCTACCAGATCTACCCGCGCAGCTTCTCGGATGCGAACGGCGACGGTCTCGGCGACATCCGCGGCATCACCGCCCGTGTCGGCTACCTCGCCGAGCTCGGGGTGGACGCGGTGTGGCTGAGCCCCTTCTACCCGTCCGAGCTGGCCGACGGCGGGTACGACGTCGCCGATTATCGCGACGTCGATCCGCGGCTGGGGAGCCTCGACGACTTCGACGAGATGCTGGCGGCGCTGCACGGCCGGGATATCCGGGTCGTCGTCGACATCGTGCCGAACCACACCTCCGATCGGCACGTCTGGTTCCAGGAGGCGCTCGCCGCAGGTCGCGGCTCGGCGGCTCGCGAACGGTACATCTTCCGCGAGGGGAGTGGCCCCGACGGAAGCGAGCCGCCGACCGACTGGCTCTCGCTCTTCGGCGGTTCGGCCTGGGAGCGCGCGGCCGACGGCCAGTGGTACCTGCACAACTTCGCACGCGAGCAGCCCGATCTGAACTGGGACCACCCCGACGTGCGCGCCGACTTCCTCGAGACGCTCCGATTCTGGTCGGATCGCGGTGTCGACGGGTTCCGCATCGACGTCGCGCACATGCTCTCGAAGGATCTCACCGAGCCGCTGCCCTCGCGCAGCGAGCTCGAGCTCATCCCGCGCGACGGCGATCACCCGCTCGTCGACCGCGACGACGTGCATGAGATCTACGCCGAGTGGCGCGCGCTGTTCGACTCCTACGACCCGCCGCGCACGGCCGTGGCCGAGGCCTGGGTCGAGCCCTCCCGCATCCATCTGTACGCCCGTCCCGAAAGTCTCGGGCAGGCGTTCAACTTCGATCTGCTCGAAGCGGACTTCGACGCCCGGCGGTTCCGCAGCATCATCACCGACAACCTCGCGCTCGCCGCGCAATCCGGTTCGTCGAGCACGTGGGTCCTGTCGAACCACGACGTCGTGCGTCACGCGACGCGCTACGGGCTTCCCGCGGCCGAGCCCGGGGCGGCGCCGACCCGGCACGGCGGCGACTGGCTGCTCGGAGGAGGTGACGAGTCGCAGCTCGATCGGGAGCGCGGCGCACGTCGTGCGGCTGCGGCGACGCTGTTCATCCTGGGGCTGCCCGGCTCGACCTACCTCTACCAGGGCGAGGAGCTCGGGCTCCACGAGGTGGCCGACATCGCGGCATCCGACCGGCAGGATCCGACCTTCTTCCGCACCGGCGGCGCCGAGATCGGACGGGACGGATGCCGCGTGCCGCTGCCCTGGACGTCGGGGGGGTCGTCGTTCGGCTTCGGCCCCGACGGCGCCCATCTGCCGCAGCCGGCATGGTTCGCCGAGCACGCGGTCGAGGCGCAGGACGCCGATCCGGACTCGACGTTGAACCTGTACCGGCGTGCGCTCGAGCTCCGGCACCGGCTGCAGGCGGCCGAGGGGCTCGAGTGGGTCGAGACCGGTCGCGACGACGTGCTGCGCTTCCGGCGCCCGAACGGCTGGGAGGTCGTGACCAACTTCGGCGAGCGGCCCTTCGAGCTCGCGGGCGTCGAGCCGGTCATTCGGAGCGGTGCAGCGCTCGAGGGCGCGGTCGGGGGCGAGTCGACCGTGTGGCTCGCCCCCGGCGGGGACGGCGGGGACGTGCCGGCGTGAGGTGAGCTCCGGTTCGCAGGAGATCACGCCATCGGAGGACGGTCACGCGCCGGGTCGTCCTCCGATCGGCGGGTCGCCTGCGGTGCGGCGCGGCCCTCGCCACTCCGCGACGAGTGCCCGCAGCTCGGTCTTGCGGGCCTCGTCGGCGAAGGATGCGTCGATGGAGTTCGCCGCGAGGTCGGCGAGCTCGTCGAGGGTGAAGCCCGCGGCAGCGAGTGCGGCGTAGTTGTCGGCGATGTAGCCGCCGAAGTAGGCCGGGTCGTCCGAATTGACCGTCACGACGACGCCGGCGTCGACGAGGGCGCGAATGGGATGCGACGACAGGTCGGCGACCGCGCGCAGCCGCACATTCGACAGCGGACAGACCGTCAGCGGCACGCGGCGCTCGGCGAGGTGGCGTACCAGCTCGGGCTCGTCGACCGCGCGGATGCCGTGATCCACCCGCTCGACGTCGAGCAGCCGCAGCGCTTCCCAGATGTAGGCCGGGGGCGCCTCCTCGCCGGCGTGCGCGACCCGGTGCAGGCCGAGCTCGCGCGCGCGGGCGAAGACCTCGGTGAACAGCGACGGCGGGTAGCCGACCTCGGCGGAATCGAGGCCGATCCCCAGGACCTCGCCGGCTCGCGGAGCGAGTTCCTCGATGAGCGCGGCCGCCGAGGCGACGGGCTCGTCGCGCACGATGCAGACGATGAGGCCGCCCGTGATGCCCCACCGCTCCGATGCGATGCGGAATGCTGCGAGCAGCCCGTCGAGCACGGTGTCGAGGGTGACCCCGTTCGATTCGTGCACCTGCGGATCGCAGAACATCTCGACGTGACGGATGCCGTCGGCATCCGCCCGCTCGAAGTACGCGAGGGCGAGATCGGTGAAGTCCTGCTCGGTCCGCAGCACCGCCATGCAGGAGTAGTAGAGGTCGAGGAAGGACTGCAGATCGGTGAAGTCGTAGTGACGGCGCAGGTCGGCGATGTCAGCGAAAGGCAGCCGGATGCCGCCGCGCTCGGCCAGGGCGAACGCGAGCTCCGGCTCGAGGGTGCCCTCGATGTGCAGGTGCAGTTCGGCCTTGGGCAGGCTGCGCAGGTCGGGATGCATCGGCTCGTCCTTCCGTCGGAACTCGAACCGTATCCCGCCGCCCCTCACCGGGGAGAATCGGCGGCAGCGGTCGCGGATCCTCTCAGCGCAGTTCGAGCTCGATGCCGGGATGCGCCTCGAACACCTCGACGACGAGATCGAAGTACGTCGGTCCGGTGCCCGCGATCACGGCGTCCAGCCGGCGCTGCGTCGACGCGGTGGAGAACACGTCGGGCTGCGTGAGCTTGCCGCGCAGCCACGCGGCGGTCGCATCGCGGCCGAGCACCTCGCGGCTGCGCCCGGACTCGCGCCAGACCACGCGGGGCCGGGCGTCTCCGACGAGCGCGCCGATCCCGCCGTAGAGCAGGTCGTCGAGCGCGTCGAGGCTGTCGCCGAGGGTCCAGTCCTCCTCCGCCATGAAGAGGCGGTTGAGCTCGGCGTAGAGGTCGGGGATGACGGCGATCCGACCGCCCTCGATGACGTACTCGGCCATGGGCGGCGGGCTCAGGGGACCTTGTGGCCGGCCGCCTGGATGAGTCCGTACCACTCGGCGCGCGACAGCGGGATGTCGCTGCCCGCGGCCGCATCCGCGACGCGCTGCGGGTTGGTCGTTCCCAGCACGACCTGGATCCCGGCGGGGTGCCGGGTGATCCAAGCCGTCGCGATCGCGGTCGGCGTGACCCCGTACTTCGCCGCGAGGGCGTCGAGTCGGGCGTTGAGCTCGGGATACTCCTCGGCGCCGAAGATCACCCCGTCGAAGAAGCCCTTCTGGAACGGAGACCAGGCCTGCAGGGTGATGTCGTTGATGCGCGAGTAGTCGACGATGCCGCCGCCGTCGCGCGTGAGGGCGTCGTCCTCGCCGACCATGTTCGAGGCGAGGCCCTGGGCGATGATCGTCGAGTGCGTCACCGAGAGCTGCACCTGGTTGGCCACGATCGGCTGCGTGACGGCGGTCTTCAGCAGGTCGATCTGGCGCGGGGTGTGGTTGGAGACGCCGAAGGCGCGAACCTTCCCGGAGGACTCGAGGTGGTCGAATGCGCGCGCGACCTCGTCGGGCTCGACGAGGGCGTCGGGGCGGTGGAGGAGCAGCACGTCGATGCGATCGGTGCGGAGCGCCTCGAGCGAGGCCTCGGCGGACGAGACGATGTGCTCGTAGGAGTGATCGAAGTGCCATTCCTCGGGAACGATCCCGGTCTTGGTCTGCAGCGTGATCTGATCGCGCTCCGACGTACTCAGCTGCAGCGCCTCGGCGAACCGGCGCTCGCAGCCGTGACGGCTCGATCCGTAGATGTCGGCGTGGTCGAAGAAATCGACGCCGACCTCGCGTGAGCGCTCATAGAGGGCGCGGATGTCGGCATCGGCGAGATCTTCGATGCGCATCATGCCGGCGACGACGTTGGGAACACGGATGCCGCTCGGGCCGAGGGGGACGCTGCGCATGATTCTCCGTTGAGTCGAGGGACGGGCGGCCGGAACCGGCGACCCGGTGCCGCCGCGCCTGTGCGATGTCACAAGTGACGACCGGGGTCCATTCTCTGATGAAGGATGCGGATCACGCTGACACCGTGCGGCGCTTCGGTGGAGAAGACGAGGTGACTGCCGACGCTGTATCTGCGATAGTCCGGCCGAACATCGTCCGCAGGCATCCCGCGTTCCGGGTCGTGCGCGATGCGCTCGATCGCTTCCCTGATCTCGAAGAGGTAGGACTCGGCCTGCACTCCGCCCCATCGCTGCTCGGTGTAGTCCCAGATGCTCGACAGGTCTCGCTGGGCAGCGGGGGTGAGGCGGAAGCGATTCATCGTCTCTTGGAGGCGACGAACGCGTCGAAGCTGAACTCCTCGGGCTCCCCGCTGCGTTCACCGGCAACGAGCGCAGCGCGCAGTGCGCTCATCTGTGACTCCTGATCTTCGAGGAGGCGCAGCGCCGCCCGCACGACCTCGCTCGCCGACCGGTATCGTCCCGAGGCGACCTCGCGGGAGAGGAAGCCGGCGAAGTGGTCGTCGAGGCTGATCGAGGTGTTCTGGCTCACGCCTCGAGATTACCAAGAATTGGTACTCGAATATGCCATTCGCCTTACGGTGCGACGTCGGCGTTCGCGCGCACCCTGCCCTCCAGCAGGGTGTGCGCGAGCATCGTCGACCCCGCGATCGCAGCAGGCATCGTGATCACGGCGCCGAGCGGCACGAGGAAGCACAGCTGCGTGGCGACGCCGAAGCCGAGCACGCGGGAGCGCTGCGCCCGTCGCAGCCGACGCCGCTCGCGCGCGTCGATGCCCCGGGCCGACAGTGCGCGCGTCGTCAGCTCGTCGGCGAGCAGCCAGCCCGTGAGCGTCACCGCGGTCACGGCGCCGAGAGCTCCGCCGGCGAGCGGCACGAGGCCGAGGAGCGCGGCGACCAGTGCGGCGACGAGGCCGCGCAGCACCAGGCCGACGCCGTCGCGGACCGACCGCCAGAAGCCGTAGTCCGCCTGCGGTGGGGTCGCACCGCTGACGGACTCCGCCGCGCGCCAGATGCGGTCGTAGAAGGGCTCGCCGACGATCAGGGTCAGGGCCGTGAACGACACGACCGCGAGCACGACGCCGCCGCCGAGGAGAGCCGTGCCGCTCGCGAAGCGGACGATCGACGCCCACGGCTCGCTCCAGGCGTCGGCGAAGGGCGTCACCGCGTCGACGATGCGAGTGAGGAACACCGCGAGGGTCATGAGCGCCGCCAGCAGCACCACACCGACGATGGCGGCCGGGATGAGCCCCCAGGCCATCAGACGAGGTCGCCTCGCCCAGAACCCGAAACCGCGGGCGAGCGTCGCCGCCCCGCCGAGAAAGGCGGGGAGCGCGCCAGGGGCGGGGGATGGCTGCGTCATGGGTCCATCCTGCCGGGCGCGCGAACGGGATAACCACAGATCCACCTGCTGCGCCAGGGGTTGTCGGGATTCGCACCGGCCCGCTGGAGTGATGCGATGACGAACGACACCACCGCGCAGGCCCCCGCAGCGCAGCCGGGCCTCAAGCGCGCGATCGGCACGCCGCTGCTGTTCGCCTTCATCGTCGGCGACACGCTCGGCGCCGGCATCTACACGCTCGTCGGCACGATGGCCACCGACGTCGGTGGCGTCATCTGGCTGCCGCTGCTGATCGCGCTCGTGGTCGCGCTGCTCACCGCCGGGACCTACGCCGAGCTGATCACGAAGTACCCCCACGCCGGCGGCGCAGCCCGCTACGTCGACCGGGCGTTCGGCAAGCCGTTCCTGTCGTTCCTCGTCGGCTTCCTGATGATGGCGTCGGGCATCACCACTGCCGCGGCCCTCGCGAACGCCTTCGCCGGCGACTACTTCGCCGCGCTCTTCGACATTCCGCCGATCCCCGTCGCGATCGTGTTCATCGCCGTGCTGACCCTCATCAACCTCCGGGGCGTCCGCGAGTCGCTCGCGACCAACTTCGTCGCCTCGATCATCGAGGTCACCGGTCTCGTGATCGTCATCTTCGTGGCCGCCATGGTCTTCGCCGGCGGCGGCGGCGAGCCAGCCCGCATCTTCGAGTTCGCCCCGGACGTCCCGCCGCTGCAGGGCGCGTTCGCGGCATCCATCGTCGCCTTCTTCTCGTTCCTCGGATTCGAGGCCGCCGCGAACATGGCGGAGGAGGTCAAGGATCCCTCGAAGTCGTACCCCCGCGCACTGTTCGGGGCCATCTCGACCGCTGCCGTCGTGTACCTGCTCATCGCGCTCGGCGCCGTCATCGTGGTCCCGCCCGCCGAGCTCGCCGAGTCGACCGGGCCGCTGCTCGATGTCGTGACCGCGAGCGGCGTCGCCATCCCGCCGTGGCTGTTCAGCCTGATCGCCCTGGTGGCGATCGCCAACGGCGCGCTCCTGTTCATGGTCATGGCGAGCCGCGTCGGCTACGGCCTGGCCGAATCGGGCCTCCTGCCCCACGCGTTCGGCCGCGTCCTGACGAAGCGCCGCACGCCCTGGGTCTCGATCCTCGTCGTCGCCGGCGCGACGATGCTGCTGACCGTCGTGGGTGACATCGGCACGCTCGCCGAGACGACCGTACTCCTGCTGCTGCTCGTCTTCCTCTCCGCCAACGTCAGCGTGCTGGTGCTGAAGAAGGACAAGGTCGACCACAAGCACTTCTCGGTGCCCCGTGTCGTTCCGGTGCTGGCGATCATCGCGAGCGTCGTGCTGCTCACCCAGCAGACCGGTCCGGTCTGGCTCGGTACGGCGGGCTACATCGTGGTGGGGACGGTGCTCTTCTTCATCGCCCGCGCCGGGCGCAAGCGCGGCGACCGCAAGGTCGCCGCGGCGGAGGACGCAACGCCGTAGCGGTCGGCGTCGGCCCGGGATCTCGGGCACTCTGGTGGTGTGAGGGACATCGTCGCGGGCGCCGAGCGCCACCAGATCGTCCTCTACCTCGCCGCGATCACCGTCGGCGCGACAGCGGGACTGATCGTTCCCGCACTCGGGGCGGCGGTCGAGCCCGCCGCCACGCCGATCCTCGGTGTACTGCTGTACGTCACCTTCCTCGGGGTGCCGTTCCGATCGCTCGCACGGGCTGCTCGGGACCTGCGGTTCCTGATCGCCGTCCTCGGCGTCAACTTCGTCGCCGTGCCGCTGCTCGCCTTCGCGCTCAGCCGGTTCGTCGCCGGTGACCCCGTCCTGCTGGTCGGGGTGCTGCTCGTGCTGCTCACTCCGTGCGTCGACTACGTCATCGTCTTCGCCGGGCTCGCCGGCGGTGCCCGCGAGCGACTGCTCGCCGCCACCCCGCTCCTCATGCTCGTCCAGCTCCTCCTGCTGCCCGGCTACCTCTGGCTCATGGCGGGTGGCGACACCGTCGCCGCGATCGATCCCGCCCCTTTCGCCCAGGCGTTCGTGTTGCTGATCGTCGTGCCGCTGATGCTCGCCGCACTGACGCAGGCACTCGCTCGCCGCCACCCGAGAGCGGCGGAGTTCTCCGCGGGGGCTCTTGCGGCGATGGTGCCGATCATGGTCATCACCCTCGCCGTCGTGGTCGCCTCGCAGATCGCGGCAGTCAGCGGCGCACTCGGATCACTTCTCGCTGTCATGCCACTGTTCGCGGTGTTCGCGCCGGTCGCCGCACTCCTCGGCGCGGCCGGCGCCCGTCTCGCGCGGCTGGACGTGCCGGGACGCCGAGCGGTCGTATTCAGCGCGGCGACGCGGAACTCGCTCGTCGTGCTGCCGTTGGCGCTGGCCCTGCCGGCATCCTTCGCCCTCGTCCCCCTCGTCGTCGTGACGCAGACCCTCGTCGAGCTCGTCGCGATGGTGCTGATGGTCGCGGTCGTGCCGCGTGCGGTGCGTCAGCGCGAGAACCCCCCGCCCTATCAGATCGAGGCGTGAGCGGCCAGGCCGGGCGCGGTGGCGACGGCCTCGGGGACGATCGCAGGATGAGCGAACAGGACGACGACGCGACGCGGCGCGATTTCCGCGAGGCGGTCAACATGAGCCCGGCCGAGCTCGAGAAGTGGCTCGACACCGACGAGTCGGCCGAGGTCGGGCAGAAGGACGGCGGCGGCGAGTCGACCGGTCACGCGTCCGGGCGCCGCATCGTCGAGCTGCTGCGGACGAAGAAGGACGACCTGACCGATTCGGACGTCGCGCACATGCGCAAAGTTGTCGGCTACGTCCGTCGGCACCTGGCGCAGCGGCCCTCGGGCGATATCGCCGAGACGCCCTGGCGGTACTCGCTCATGAACTGGGGCCACGACCCCGCGAAGTGAGCCGGGCGCGAGAGGATAGGCGAGTGAACGCTGCGACGCCCGGTCTGACCGAGATGCCCGAACCGACCTATGTGCTCGGCGGCGAGGACGGCCACCGCATCGCGACCTACTCGTGGGGAGACGACGCCCTGCCGACCGTGGTCGTCGTTCACGGCTTCGCCTCGAACACGAAGGACAACTGGGTCTCGACCGGGTGGGTCCGCGATCTGCTGCGCGGAGGATTCCGCGTGCTCGGCATCGACCAGCGCGGTCACGGCGCGAGCGACAAGCCCCATCGGGGGCGCGACTACGACCTGAGCCAGCTCGCCGGCGACGTGGAGGTCGTGCTCGACACCTATCTCGTCGACACCGCGCACTATGTGGGCTACTCCCTCGGCGCCCGCGTGGGCTGGGAGGTGCTGCAGGACTTCTCGGATCGCATCACCCGCGGTGTGCTCGGTGGTGTGCCCGACGGCATCCCGCTCGCGCGACTCGACATCGAACAGGTGCGCGCCCTCGTGACCGACGGCACGCCCGTGACCGATCCGGTCACGCAGAACTACATCGCCCTCACCGAGCGGGTACCCGGAAACGACGTGCGGGCGCTGCTGGCGATCGCCGAGGGCCTGCGCGGGTCGGGACGCGTCGACCCCGACCCCGCGCACGCCCCGTCACAGCCGGTGCTGTTCGCGACCGGGTCGCTCGACGCGATCATCGAGGGCTCGCGTGCGCTCGCCGCCGCGAGCCCGCACGGCCGGTTCGTCGAGATCCCCGACCGGCATCACTTCAACGCCCCGGGGTCGCGCGTCTTCCGGCAGGCCGCGATCGAGTTCCTCACCGATCAGGACGACTGAGCGCGGTAGGCGTCGCCGAGCCAGCGGTCGTACGCCGCCCACGGATCGGATGCCGCGGCCTGCAGCCCCGCGATGTGCGCCGTGACCGGATCGGCCAGCGTGAACCACTCGCCGCCCTCGCGGAGCGCCGCGAACTCGCGGTGCCGGCGCTGCTCGAGCTCGCGCCCGCCGAGCTCGAACGCCAGCAGCTCGTCGTGCCGGATGGCGGCGAGCCGCTGCCGGGGTCGAGCGCTGGTGCCGATCTTCACGCGCCTGTCGAATCGGAGGTAGTAGACGACCCCGACGACGGGGCGCGGCAGGTCGGGGTCGGGAGCGTCGCCCAGCTGCCAGCCGCAGCGGGCGCACGACCAGGTCGTCGCGCCGCGTCGCCGCTCGCGCACTCCGACGGTTCCGCCGCACACGCGGCAGGCTTCGGGCATCGGATCGGGCACCGCACCAGGATGCCGCGCACCCCCGACATGCCGCCCGGAGGCAGAAGCCCGGCTGGAGTCTCATGGAGACCCCAGCCGGACGGTTGCTGTAGCGAGAGCCCGAGGGCGCTCTTGGAATCCCCAAAGAACCAAGGGCGGGGTGCGGGCTAACCAGCTCCCCAGTGTGGTTCTGCAGCGAGCCGACTCTACGCCCCCGAGCGTCCGGCATGTCCCCCTTTCGGTGGACATCCTCGACGTGCTATGAGCTCGAGCGGGATGCCGCCTCCCGCCGTGCGAGGGAGGTGCGGAGTGAGCGCAGCAGCAGGAGCAGGCCGCCGAGACCGACGATGCTGCCGATGAACGGGTAAGCCGGAACCGATTCGGTCAGGAGCGGCCCGGCATCGGCGGTGCCGAGGATGATGCCCGCGATGACGAGCGTGGCTCCGATGATGGTCGTCGTGAAGCGTCCGGTGAGCGATTCGATCCAGGTGCGCTCGGCCGGTGTCTCGAACGCACGCAGTCGCAGTGACAGCTCGCCGGATTCGAGGTCGCGGATGATCCGGTCGGCGCGCCGCGGGAGCTCCCTCAGCCTCTCGGCACCGAGCTGCAGCTGCACCTGCGCGCTCAGCGCCGCGCTGCGGGGATCGTTCATGCGCCAGGCGATGTGCGGCGCCCGCTCGAGCGCGCGTTTGATCATGTCGTACTCGGGGATGAGACGCTTCAGGCTCCCCTCGAGCGACCCGAGCGTGCGGAAGACCAGGAGCAGGCCCGGCGGCAGCGCGAGGCGGTGGTGGCGCAGCACGTCGATGAGGGCCGCGAAGAGGTGCTGCTCGGCGGTGGAGTTGCGCAGTCGTGTGAGGATGACGCCGATGTCGTGCTGCAGTGCCGCCGCGTCGATCTCCCGGCCCGCCGGCGTCTTCACGAGCATCAGCACGGCATCCGTCGCGCCCGCGTCGTCTTCGTTCTGGAGGGCGACGAGGAAGGGGACGAGCAGGCGGCGGAGGCTCTTCTCGACGATGCCGACTGATCCGAAGTCGATGAGGGTCACCGTCCCGTCGGCCCCGAGGATGAGATTTCCCGGGTGCAGATCGGCGTGGAACACGCCGCGCACGGCGATCTGCTCGATCACGGCGTCGAGAACTCCGTCGGCGATGCGCGTCGCGTCTTCGGGCGCGAGGCTCTCGCCCGCAGCGGTCGGAAGCTTGCTGAAGGGCACGCCGCGCACGTGCTCCATGACGATCAGCTGCTCGGTGCAGAGCTCCGGGTACGCGGTCGGGATGCGCACCGCGGCACCGTCGATCGCCCGAGTCGCGTCGTGGAGCATCTGCATGTTGCCGAGTTCGATGCGGTAGTCGAGCTCCTCGCGCAGCGCCTGCGCGAACTGCGCCGCGAGGGAGGCCGCGCCGACGTCCTTGCCCCACGACGTGCGTCGCTCGAGGTCGCCGGCGACCCGCTCGATGATGTCGAGGTCGGTCGCCACTTCGGCACGGGCCTTCGGTCGCTGGATCTTGAGCACCACCTCGGTGCCGTCTCGGAGTTGAGCCGTGTGGACCTGGCCGACGGATGCCGCGGCCAGCGGCACCTCGTCGACGCGCGCGAACACCTCGGTCAGCGGTGCATGCAGCTGCGTCTCGATGGCCGTCCGCGCCTCGGTCCACGGAATGGGGGTGGTGTCCATCTGCAGCGCCGAGAGGGCGCCGGTGATCTCGGTCGGCAGCAGATCGCTCCGGGTCGAGAGGATCTGGCCGATCTTGACGAAGGTCACGCCCGCGTCGTCGAGGGTCGCGGCGAGGGCTTTCGGGAGCTCGGAGCGGACGGACTCGCCCCGCATCCCGCCGAGACCATGACGTGAGGCGATCGCGACGATGCGGGCGTAGCGCACGGCACGGCGCCGGCGATGGAGAGCGCCGCGCACGGCGTTGATCGGCCCGATGGGCGGGCGGGCCGGCCACATCAGCTCGAGCGTGATCAGCACGATCAGGACGAAGGCGAACATCCAGGCGACGATGAGGAGCACGAACCCGACCGTCACGGCCTGATCCGCGACGATCCGATCGTCGCGGATCACGTCCGCCTGGATGAGCGCCCAGCGTCCCATCGGGGCGAAGACGAAGAACACCGCCAGCGAGGCGACGACGCCCCGCAGCCATCCGACGCGGGCTTCCAGAGCCCGCTGGGCGATCCATGTCGCGACGACGGCGAAGACCGCCGCCACGATCGCGACGAGCAGCCATTCCGGCATCCGCTACCCCCGTGTCGTCCTCCGTCCGAGGCTAGGGCACGGCCGCGGCATCCCGATAGGACGGATGGGTATCAGAAGGGTGGCGGGGGTTCGGGTGGGGGCCGCTCGGTGACGAACTCGGGGGTGAAGCAGACCGAGGGGACAGGGAGGTCTTCCCGGTAGATGCGGCCGGTGGGTGAGTTCCATTGGATGATGCCGGCGCCGAGTTGGAGGACGAGCCAGTCGGTGAACTGCTTCATCGAGTGGTGCCGTTGGCACAGGTTGCACAGGTTCGACTCGCACGTCGGCCCACCCAGGGCGTGGTCGATGGAATGGTCGAGTTCGCAGCGGATCGCGGGCAGGTGGCATCCCGGCCACCGGCAATGTCGGTCCCGGGCCTGCAGCATCCTTCGCAGCGCAGCCGGTGGCCGGTACTGATCGACACGCGTCACGGTCTTGGTCGTGACATCCAGGTGAACCCGGTCCCACAGGACCGCATCCCCCGCCAGAGTTCGCGCGGTATCGGCGTCGATCAGGCCGGCGCCGACGAGATCGGCGGCACGGTCGTCCTTCCCTGCGAGGGTCTCGGCGGTGACGACGAGCTGCACCCGCGCCCGGATCGCGCCGAGCGAGGTCTTCCCGTCCACCCCGTGGGTGGGGTCCACCGACGGGCCGCCGGCCAAGCCGAGGTCGCAGAGGATGTCGGCCTTGACCTGCTGCCGGGTGCGGATGTCGGGCTCGTGCTCTTCCCCCGAGGCACGCGCCTCGGCAGCGGCTTCCTTCGCGGCGTCGATAGTCACGGTCGTCATCTGGTTGAGCCGATCATCGATCGCGAACAACAAGGTCGTCGCACGCCGCAGAGTGAGCTCGGACATCCCGTCACCGAGATCCCGCAGGAACACGCCCCGGTCCGCGACCGCGGCCTTGTGCCGTTCCCCGAAGGTGCGGGCGGTGAAGTGCTGCGCGAGCGCCTCCAACGCACCCTGCACCCGGACGGGCACATCCCGTTCCGCGACAGCGATGGCCGCTTCCTGCCACTCCTCCTGGTTCTCACGCGGAATGTTCCGACCGAGCTTGACGATGTCATCGACATGCCGCGCCGTCAGCCGGCCCGCTTCCCACGCGGCGAGCACCAACGGGTTCCCGTCGACGATCTCCAACGCCCGGCCGATCTCGTTCTGGATCCGACGATCCCCGCACCGCGCGATCGCGGCGAACTCCGCCGCCACAGCCCGCAGATGCATATCCGTCTCACAACCCAGCAGCCCGTTCCGACTCGACATGGACAGAGCCTCACGGCCGAGCGTGGCGAGGATCCGCAGCTGCGGATCCTCGGCGGCATCCTTCGCCCGGAGCGCCGACTCCACGAGCTCGAGCGCGGCGCGGATCCGCGCCCACGACTCCTCGTCGCTCCCCGATCGCTTCGTCCCCATGAACGATATTGTGCCATGCGGCACCGACACGAGTATAGAATATGGGTACTACTGGTGGACAACTGGTCGCCTTCCCGTGCCGTGGAGGAAGACCCGGTGCGATGCTCAGACGGTGACGACGATCTTGCCGCGCGTGTGTCCCTCTTCGAGACGGGCGTACGCCGCGGCCGCGCGATCGAGCTCGAATGTCTCGGCGATCTCGACGCGCAGCGCGCCGTCGGCGGCGAGGCGGGCGAGCTCGGCCAGCTGACCGGCGTCGGGGCGTACCCAGAGATAGTGGCCGCCGAACTCCGAAGCGGCACGCGGGTCGGCGATCGAGACGACCGTGCCGTCGTCCTGGAGGAGGTCAGGGGTGGAATCGAGCGAGTCGCCGCCGGCGAAGTCGAGGATCACGTCGACCCCGTCCGGGGCGAGTTCGCGGACCCGATCGGCGAGACCGTCGCCGTAGACCACGGGCTCGGCGCCGAGCTCGCGCAGGTAGTCGTGGTTGCGCTCCGACGCGGTGCCGATCACGCGAGCGCCCCGCAGGCGAGCGAGCTGCACACCGAACGAGCCGACGCCGCCGGCCGCGCCGTGGATCAGCACAGTCGAGCCGTTGCCGAGCCCGGACCGCTCGATCGACTGCAGGGCGGTGAGCCCGGTCAGCGGCAGCGCGGCCGCAGCCGTGAAGTCGAGACCGTCGGGCTTGCGGGTGGCCGTGCGCACCGGTACCGGCATGTACTCGGCGACCGATCCGCCGTGCACGACATCGGCGCGCGCGTACGCGAGCACCGGGTCGCCGACCGAGAACTCGGGGGTGTCGACGCCCACCTTCTCGACGACGCCGGCCACGTCCCATCCGGGCACCGCCGGCAGCGTGACGTCGATGAGCCCCTGCAGGTAGCCGCCGCGAACCTTGTAGTCGACGGGGTTCAGCCCCGCTGCCACGACGCGGACCACGAGGGTGTCGGGGCCGATGTGCGGCATGTCGCGCTCGGTGATCTCGAACCGCTCGTTGCCGCCGAATCCGCTGTAGGTGAGAGCCTTCATGTCCGAGGACAACGGTTGCACCCCGCCCGGGATTCCCGGCGGCGGTCCGCTCGCGGCCAACGTCCGAGCACCACGCGTAGAATCGGAGGAATCCCGTTCTGATCCGCGAGAGTCCCGCCGTGACCGCAGCCCCCGCCGTCCGCACCGTCGATGTGCGCCATGAGCAGCTCGCGCGCGCCCTGTTCGCGGCGATCGCGGCGATCATGATCACGTTCTCGCCCGATCACTCCGCGAGCGTCGGGATGTCGGTGTTCAGCGGTTTCGCCACCGCGTCGGCGATCGCGTTCTTCCTCTCGGCCTGGCTCGTCCACCCCGCGGGTCGCCGCCGGCTGCCGATCGTGCTCGGCTCGCTGACCCTCGTCGGTGCGATCCTCGGCGGACTGCCGCCGTTGCGCACCCCGATCGGCTTCTTCGCCGTCGTCGTCTCGTGGGCGGCCGTCACCGGCGCGATCGAGCTGGCCGCAGGCATCCGTCGTCGTCGCCGCGAACCCGTCGCTCGCGACCAGATCCTCATCGGCGCGCTCGGGCTGGCGCTGGCCCTCGGGCTGCTGCTCGTCAACCCCGCCTACAGCCTCGAGTACGTCATCGCCGAGGCCGGCGGCGCCTACACCCTCACCGGCATCACCATCGGCGTCGGCATCTTCGGCGGGTACGCCGCCGTGATCGCGGTGTTCCTCGGCATCGCCGGCTTCTCGCCGCGTGCGCCGCGCTCCGCAGAGAGCGTCGAGGCCACGGCATCCGCTTCCCCGCACAACGTCAATCCGGAGGTCGCATCGTGACCGGCGATCAGCCCACCCGTCGCGAGATCATGCGGCCGCTCCACCTGCTGGGGCTCGCCTTCGCCGCCGCCGTGTTCTCGGGCGTCATCACGCTCGTCTCGATGGGCGCCTTCCAGGCGATCCCGCAGGAGTCGGTGCAGCGCGCCATCGTCATGGCTCTCATCGTCGCGGGCATCGCGTTCATCGCGACGCTCGTGATCATCGCGCTGCTGATGCTCGCGGTCGACCCGGCGCAGGTGTCGAAGCGGGTGGATCGACCCGTCCTGTATCCCGACGAGACTCCGGATGCCGGCACCGACAGCGGCTCCACCGGCGGAGCGCACGGCCGCTGACGGCTCCGGCGCCCCGCCGCGACAGGGGGTCAGCCCAGGCGGTCGACGAGCTCGTCGGCGAGACCGGCGTAACCCGCGGGCGTGAGCGCCAGCAGGCGCTCCTTCGCGGCGTCGCCGATGTCGAGTCCGCGCACGAACTCCGCGAGCTCGGGGGCCCCGACGCGCCGGCCGCGCGTGAGGTCCTTCAGCAGTGCGTAGGGATCGGTGATCTGCGAGCGCCCCGCCGCGATCTCGGCGCGGACGACGGTCTGGATCGCCTCGGCGAGGACCTCCCAGTTCGCGTCGAGGTCGGCGAGCAGCACGTCGCGCGACAGCGAGATCTCGGTGAGTCCGCGCTGGAGGTTGTCGAGGGCCAGCAGCGAGTGGCCGAAGGCGACCCCGATGTTGCGCTGCGTCGTCGAGTCGGTGAGGTCGCGCTGCATCCGGCTCGTGACGAGCGTCGAGGCGAGGGTCGAGAACAATCCGCCCGAGATCTCGAGGTTGGCCTCGGCGTTCTCGAAGCGGATCGGGTTGATCTTGTGCGGCATCGTCGACGAGCCCGTCGCACCGGCGACGGGGATCTGCGCGAAGAAGCCGAGCGAGATGTACGTCCAGACGTCGGTGGCGAGGTTGTGCAGGATGCCGCCGGCGTGACGCACGCGGTCGTAGAGCTCGACCTGCCAGTCGTGAGACTCGATCTGCGTCGTCAGGACATTGAAGTCGACGCCGAGGCCCTCGATGAACGAGCGCGACAGCTCGGGCCAGTCGACGTCGGGCTCGGCGGCGAGGTGGGCCGACCAGGTGCCGGTCGCGCCCGAGAACTTCGCGAGGTACTCCCCGCCCTCGATCTGCCGCGCGACGCGGGCGAGGCGCCACGCGAACACCGCGATCTCCTTGCCCATCGTCGAGGGAGTCGCGGGCTGGCCGTGGGTGCGCGAGAGCATCGGGGCGTCCCGGTGCTCGCGCGCCAGGTCGCCCAGCGCCTCGATGACGGCGTGGAGCTTCGGGAGCCAGACGCTGTCGACGGCGCGCTTGACGGTGAGGGCGTAGGAGGCCGAGTTGATGTCCTCGCTCGTGCACGCGAAGTGCGTGAGTTCGGCGATCGCGTCGAGCCCCAGGGCCGACAGACGGTCGCGGACGAGGTACTCGACGGCCTTGACGTCGTGGCGGGTGACCGCCTCCTTCGCCGAGAGCCAGTCGATCTCGGTCTGGCCGAAGTCGCGGTACAGCCGGCGCAGCTCGGTCTTCTGCTCGTCGGAGAGCGGCGCGCTTCCGAACAGCGAGCGGTCGGTCAGCGCGATGATCCACTCGACCTCCACCTCGACGCGGGCGCGGTTCAGGCCTGCCTCGGAGAGGTAGTCGGCGAGCGAGCCGACGGCGGCGGCGTAGCGTCCGTCGAGGGGGCTGAGGGGCTGCGGGGGCAGAGAGGTCACGAGGCTCCGTTCGTTGACGGGCGCTCAGGACGTGGTGCGGATCGCGGGTTCGAGCTGCCGGAAGAGCGCCCGGCTCGCGCTCTCGATCATACCGAGCACCTCATCGAACATTCCGGCGTCGGCGTAGTAGGGGTCGGGGACATCGAGGTTGCCGGCCGCCTGCGGGTCGAACGACAGCAGCAGACTGACCTTGTCGGCATCCGAGGTCGTCCGCGCCCAGTTCGCGAGCACGCGTTCGTGCGACCGGTCGAGAGCCACGATCAGGTCGAACCGGTCGAAGTCGACGAGGGTGAACCGGCGGGCCCGATGGCGTCCGCCGTCGAAGCCGCGTCGCTCGAGTGCGGCGAGCGTTCGCGCGTCGGCGGGCTCGCCGACGTGCCAGTCGCCGGTTCCGGCGCTCGCGGACGCGACGCGGTCGCCGAGACCGGACTGCTCCACGAACCAGCGGAACACCACGTCGGCCATCGGCGATCGGCAGATGTTGCCCGTGCAGACGAACATGACGCGGAAGGGGTCGTCGCGTCGGGTCACCGTCCCATTGTGGGGGATGCCGCGTTTCCTGCACAGGCACGATCTGTGACGATCGGCGCACAGCGATACGCCGTCCGGGCACCCGCGAGCGCGGCGCTCGTCAGGGTGGGGAGGGTGTCACGTGAAACCTCAGCCCGCGAGCATTCCTCGGACGATGTCCTCGACACGGCGGTCCGCGCACGCGCGCGGCTCTCCCGCGTCCGACGCGATCTCGAGGGGATCCGGCGCGCCGGGGCGGTTCTCGCGGTCGCGACCGCCTGGCGGGCTCGCGCCGCCGACGCGTACCGCGAGGGACTGGCGTCGTGGCGCGATCGCCTCGACGAGAGCGCCGCGCACCTGGAGGCCTTCGATGACGAGCTGCGGTCCGTCGTCGCGCGCCTCGAGATGCAGGGTGAGCTGCTTCGTCGGTCGGTCCGGTGACCGGCGCGGACGGGATCGACATCCGCTCCGGCGGAATCGTCGCCGTCGACACCGCCGAGCTCCGGGAGGCTGCTCTCGAGCTCGCGGCCCTCGCCGGAGAGCTCGACGCGCTCCAGCGCGAGGTCGAGTCGGTGACGATCGAACTCGCCTGGCACCCGGAGACGGCCTGGAGCCCCGTCGAGATCGGCGGAAGCGTCGTCCGCGCCCTCGCCGACACCGTGCACGCCGCCGGTCGGCTCGCTGCGGGCCTTCGCGAGATGGCCGACGTGTACGAGATCCTCGAGTTGGAGGCGGCGCGCGCCGCGGGGACGGCGGGTGGGGACGTGCGCGCCCTGTTCGTCCTCGAACGACGACTGGCGGAGGCGCGCGAGCGGATGCCGGAGGCCGCCGCCCGAGCGGACGTCCTCGCCGCCGCGTGGCCCTTCCGCCGCCATCTCGAGCTCGAGCTGCAGATCGCGCAGGCCGGGGCGGGCTTCGGGCTGATCGGGTTCGTCGCCCCGCTGGTCTCGGGCTCCGTCCTCGGGTTGGCGGGCGTGCTCGGTCTCGGCCGGGTGGAGCGGGCCGAGCGCTCGGCGGGTCCCGTTCCGAGCGTCGATCTCGAGCGGGTCGCGGCGCCGCCGGCATCCGCTCCGGTGGATCTCGCCGACCTCGCCGCGCGCATCCCGCAGGATCGCGACGAGCAGATCCGGGTGGAGCGCTACGTCGATCCGGGCGGCGCGCAGCGCTTCGCGGTGTACGTCGCAGGAACCCGTGCGCCGCTCGGCTTCGGCGGCGACGAACCGATGGACATGGCATCCAACATCGACCTCTACACCGGGCAGCGGGCGGCGTCGGTCGAGGCCGTCGCCGCGGCGCTGCGCGAGGCGGGGGCGAAGCCCGGCGACACCGTGCTCGCGGTCGGCCATTCGCAGGGCGGCGCCGCCGTGGCGCGCCTCGCGCTGGAGAGCGAGTTCGCCGTGGCGGCCGTCGTGACCCTCGGATCGCCGGTTCACGTGGACCCGCCCGCCGACACGATCGACATCACGCTGCGTCACACCGACGACCCGGTTCCGGCGCTGCAGTCGGGCGGGCATCCGGCGGGCACCGGCGCGCCGGGCAGCTTCGTCGCCGAGCGTGTGGCCGATCCGGGCGGATCGCCGGGCGACGTCGGGCTCGGCGCCCACGGCGTCGACGCCTACCGGGCGACGGCCGCGTTCGTCGACGGTTCCGGGGATCCGCGGGTGGCGCAGATCCACGGCCTGCTCGCCTCATTCGGCGGGGCGAGCCGCGCCACCACCACGCTCTTCCACGCCCGGCGGTCGGGCTGAGACCGCGTGCTCGTCGGCCGGGACGCCGTCAGTCGCGTCGTCAGTCGTGCCGGCGCGAGCGGCGCGCAGCGCGCGCGTCCGCGCTCGGGCGGAAGAACATGCCCGCGACCCAGTTGATGAGACCGATGACGATCGCGGCCAGGACGGCGAGCCAGAAGTCGCCGATGCGCAGACCCCAATCCCATCCCGAGGTGACCCAGCCGGTGAGCCACAGCAGGAAGCCGTTGATCACGAAGGAGATGAGGCCGAGCGTGAGGATGTAGAGCGGGAACGCGAGCAGCTTCACGACCGTCCCCACGATCGCGTTGACGAGTCCGAAGATGAGCGCGATGAGCAGCAGCGTGAGGACGAGCTGCAGGTCGCCGCCCGGCGGGAACGCGATGACGCTCACCTGCAGCGCCGGGATGAGCGTGACGATCCAGATCGCGAAGGCGTTGACGATCAGCCGGATGATGAGGCTCATAGTGCCGCCAGTCTGCCACGGCGGCCGAGGCGCGGCATCCGCTCGACACGCGCACTCCGTAGACTCGCGCTGTGACCGACCTGCCCGTGCGCATCCGACCCGAGATCGCGGCGCTGCCCGCCTACCGCCAGGGGCGTCAGGCCTCCGCCGACGCGTTCAAGCTGTCGAGCAACGAGAACCCGTTCGACCCGCTGCCCGGCGTCGTCGAGGCCGTGCGCGCGGCGACGACGTTCAACCGCTACCCCGACGCCTCGGCGGCACGGCTGCGTGCGCGCCTCGCCGACCGGTACGCGGTGGCACCCGACGGGGTGCACGTCGCTGCCGGATCGGTGTCGATCCTCTACCAGCTCGCCTCGGCGACGAGCGGTCCGGGCGACGAGATCATGTTCGCCTGGCGCTCGTTCGAGGCATACCCGGGACTGGCCGCCGTCGCCGGCGCGACGGCCGTCCCGGTGCCGCTGACCGCCGACGCGGGGCACGACCTCGACGCGATGGCGGATGCCGTCACCGACCGCACGCGCATGATCATCGTCTGCAGCCCGAACAACCCCACCGGTCCGGTGGTGTCGCAGGCCGCGTTCGACGCCTTCGTCGCCCGGGTTCCGGGTGACGTCCTGATCGTGCTCGACGAGGCGTACGCCGAGTTCGTGACCGACCCCGACGCCGTGACCGGAGCCGCGGTCCTCGGCGCCGGCCACGCGAACGTCGTCGTGCTGCGCACCTTCTCGAAGGCCTATGGTCTCGCGGGCCTGCGCGTCGGCTACGCGATCGGCGACCACCGCATCCTCGACGCCGCCCGCAGCACCGGCATCCCGCTCTCGGTGACGGCCCAGGCCGAGGAGGCCGCGCTCGCGAGCCTCGACGCCGAGGATGAGCTGCTCGAACGCGTGCGGCACATCGCGAAGCGGCGTGACGCGCTCGCCGAGGCGCTGCGCACCGCGGGCTGGGACGTGCCGGTCGCGCAGGGCAACTTCGTCTGGCTCCCCGTCGGCGAGCGGGCGCTGGAGGTCGCCGAGGCCTTCGACGCCGCGGGACTCATCGTCCGCGCGTTCGCCGGCGACGGCGTGCGCATCTCGATCGGCGAAGAGGAGTCGACGGCCGGCATCCTGGCCGCCGCGGCATCCGTCGTCCGCTGACCCGGCGGCGCCTGTCGCCCCGGTCGGTCGGCCGCGCGGACGCGTCTGCGCGTGCCGCGATGCAAGGGATCTGCGGCGACACCCCGAGCGGGATGTCGATCCCGCGGCGCGTCGGCCCCGATGCCGTGCATCGCGGTCCGCCGGCCGACCTCGGCCCGTCGGCCGCCTCGGGGCTACCCGCCGCCGTGGCCGCGGCGCCGGAGCGCGCGCAGGTAGCGGCGGCGCACCACCACCTGCACGACCCGGACCGCCGGATAGGCGAGGCGCCAGAACCGCGACGGCGCCGGTCGCGACCGCGACCGCAGGGTGAACAGCACCTCGTCGCCGCGGCGGGTGAGGAGGAACGTCTCCTCGCCCTCCAGCGGATGGCCGGGGAGCGCGAGGTACACGTATCCCACGCGATCGGGCTCGTCGACGACCGCGACGACCGCGACAGGCTCGCGGAGCAAGAACCGGCCGACGCCGGCCTCGAGCCAGTGTCGTCCGCCGACGGCCGCGGGCACGTCGTCGGGGACCACCCGGAATCCGGAGCGCGTCTTGACCCGCCAGGCCAGCAGGTCGCCACGGGCACGTCGCCACGCGGCATCCCCCGTCCCCACCCGCACGGTTCTCTCGAACCTGCGGAAGCCGCCCGGCGCGGCGTTCCACTCGTCACGGTGCGGCAGGCTCATGCGCCCAGCATCCCACCGCGGCGCGTACGCGGATGCAAGGATTCCGCGGCGACACCCCGGTCCCGAGGCGGCCGGCGCGGGGTGTCGCCCTTGATCCCTTGCATCGCGGCACGGCACGGCGGGGCACGGCGGGGCGCGGCGGGGGTCAGGCGGGCGTGAAGCCGAGCTTGTCGGCGCCGCGGGCGATCCACGGATGCCGGGAGAACGCGTCCCACACGAGGGTGGATCCGAGCGCGGCGGCACCGAGCAGCGCCGTCGCCCCCTTGTTCAGCCCGTAGCGCGGTGCGGCGTACCAGGGCTCCTCGCCCTCGAGGTTCACACCGTCCGTGGCGCCCCACTCGTTCCACGCCTCCGGGTGCTCGTCGCGCAGCACGCGCAGCGCCGGGCTCACGTCGTCGGGAGCGAGCTGCAGCGCGCCGAACAGCGACACCGGCGGCACCGTCCCGTCGACGTGCGGTTCGCGCAGCGCCGGTCGCGCGCCGTTCACCACGTAACCGCCGGGCCCGAGCCCCGCGGCGGGTCCCCACAGCCCGCTCGCGAACGTCCGCCACCGGTCGGACTGATCGGCGCACCAGGCCTTCGAGGCCAGCGACGCTTCACGGGCGTTGGCCCACCAGTCGCGTCCGTCGAGGTCGCGCACACGCTGGAAGGGATAGAACGCGAGCGGGAAGTGGTACGTGAACAGCGTGCCTGCGGGCTCGTGCACGCACGCGTGGCCGCCGTACGCGCCGACCGGCTTGTCGAAGCCGCGCCAGAGATCGCGCGCGAGGTCGGCCGAGACGGCGTCGTGCCCCGCGGCGAGCAGATACATCGGCAGCTGCTCGGCCGTCATCGACCAGGCGCTGACGAAACCGGCATCGTCGGCGCCGTCGGCGTAGTCGTCTTCGCGGTCGGCGACCCAGGCCATGCGCACGACGGTCCTTTCGCCGGAGTCGTCGATGATCCAGTTCCAGTCGATGCGCCCGAGCAGCCGGTCGACGCGGTCGGCGATCCCGCGCCCGGCGTCGCCGTCGCCGTCGAAGAAGGATGCCGCGGCGACAGCACCGCACAGGGCCAGGGTCGTGTCGATGGTCGAGTACTCCGACCGCCCCTGCCGCTCCCCGGTGCCGGCGTCGACGAAGTGCGCGAGGAACCCGCCGCGCTGGGGCACCGACTCCTCGAGGGTGCGGAGGGTCGCGGCGACGCGGTCGCGCACGGCATCGCGCGCGAGGACGCCGCGCTCGACACCGACGCACCAGGCCGCGAGCGCGAAGCCCGTCGCGGCGACGGTGGCGACTCCCGGCAGGTCGTCGCGGTCGAGCACGAGCCCGCAGCCGGGGCTGTCGAGGTCGGCGGTCGCGTGCTGCCAGAGCCAGCGGATCGAGGCGTCGACCTCGCGTTCGGTCAGCTCTCGGATGTCATCGGGCAGCGGGGCGGTCGGGGCGCTCGGGGCGGACGCGGGACGGGGGGTGCTCACGCGGCGGTCCTCTTCTCGAAAGGGTTGGGGATGGCATCCAGCAGCTGCCGGGTGTACTCGGCCTGCGGGTTGTCGATGACCTCGGCGGCGGGGCCGGACTCGATGAGCTCACCACCGCGCAGCACGAGGGCGTGGTTGGCGAGGCTCTTCGCCGACAGCAGGTCGTGGGTGATGTAGAGCATCCCGACGCCGTGATCGGCGACGAGCGACTGCAGCACCTCGAGGATCTCGGCGCGGATCGACACGTCGAGGCTCGCGATCGGCTCGTCGGCCACGACGAGTCGCGGTTCGGCCGCGAGCGCCCGTGCGATCACGACGCGTTGACGCTGCCCGCCCGAGAGCTCGTGCGGCAGGCGCCCGAGGTAGCGGCCGGCCGGGGTGAGCCCGACCTGCTCGAGCAGGCTCGCCGATCGCTCGACCGCCTCGCGCCTTCCGACGTGCAGGAAGTTCGCCAGCGGCCTCGCGAGCGAGTAGCCGACGGTGAGGGTCGGATTGAGCGCGGCATACGGGTCCTGGAAGACGTACTGCACGTTCCGCCGGTACTCGCGGGCGAGCCGGCCGCGCAGGGCCGTGATGTCGTGCGGCTGCCCGTCGGCCCGGCCGTAGTACCGCACCGAGCCCGACGTCGGATCGTCGATGCGCGTGAGGATGCGGGCGATGGTCGACTTGCCCGATCCGGACTGGCCGACGAGGGCCGTCACCTCGCCTTCGCGGAGTGTGAACGAGACGTCCTTCACGGCGTCGACGTGCTCGGTGCGCAGACCCTGCCGCTTCGAGAACCGGCGGTGCAGGTCCTCGACCTCGATGATCGGCGCGTGCTCGACCGGCGCCTCGTCCGACACCTCGGCGGGCGTCTCGAGTTCGGCGCCGGAGTAGCCGGTGACGTCCTCGCCGAGGAGTTCCGCGTAGGACCCGACCAGGTGGATCGAGTACGGATGCCGCGGGCCGCTGGTCACGGCATCCTGAGCGCTGATGTCCTCGACGATCTCGCCCTCGTACATGACCGCCACGCGATCGGCGAAGTCGAGGAGCGTGCCCATGTCGTGCGTGATGAGGATCGCGCCGAAGCGCTCCCGCTCCTGCAGCTCGCGGATCTTGTCGAGGATTGACTTCTGCACGACGACATCGAGTCCCGTGGTCGGCTCGTCGAAGAGCACGAGCTGCGGCTTCAGGGCCAGCGCGAGCGCGAGGTTCACGCGCTGCTTCATTCCGCCCGAGAGCTCGTGCGGGAACATGTCGAGGAAGCGCGCGTCGACCCTCACGAGGTCGAACAGCTCCTCGGCGCGTTCGCGGGAGGCCGCGGCGCCGGCGCCGGTGTGCTCGGCGAGGATGTCCTCGAACATCTTCCGCACCCGCACGACGGGGTTGAGCGAGTTCATGCTCGATTGGAACACCGTCGACACGTACGACCACCGGAGCGGCCGCAGCTCGTCCTCGTCGAGCGTCGTGACGTCCCGGTCGCCCCAGCGGATGGAGCCGCCGGTGATGTGCCCCGGGCTCCGCAGCAGCCGGAGCACGGCCTGCGCGAAGGTCGTCTTGCCCGAGCCCGACTCCCCGGCGAGGCCGACGAACTCGCCCGGGGCCACCTGCAGCGACACGTGCTTGACGGCGTCGAGGGCGGGACCGAGCTTCGGCCGGTACTGCACCGACAGGTCGTGGACGTTCAGAACGGATGCGCCTGGCAGAACGGATGCGGCGGTCATGACTTCTCCTCTTCGCGCAGGTGCGGGTTGCTCAGCATGTCGACGCCGAAGTTCACGAACGTCAGCGACGTCATGAGCAGCGCCAGCATCACGCCCGGGGCGACGAGCCACACCCACAGGCCCTGGACGAGGGCGCCGTTGGCGTTGGCCTGGGCGAGCATCTGGCCCCAGCTGACGGTGTTCGGATCGCCGAAGCCCATGAACGACAGGCCGGCCTCGGCCGCGATGGCCGCCGTCGCCGCGCCGATGAAGCCCGACACGATGAGGGACGACATGTTCGGCATGATCTCGCGGAAGACGATGCGCAGCATCCCGTCGCCGCCGAACCGCGCGGCGGTGACGTAGTCGCGGTTGCGCATCGAGATGATGAGCGACCGCATCTCGCGCGAGGCGCCCGCCCAGCTCGTGATCGCGATGACGAACACGAGGAGTCCGAGGCCGCGGGTCTCGCTGTAGGCGACGATCACCATCATGAGCGGCAGCACCGGGATCACGAGTGCGAGGTTCGTCAGGAACGACAGCACGTCGTCGAGCAGGCCTCCCTCGCGGTAGCCCGCGAGCAGGCCCACGACGATCGCGATGACGATCGTGGCCAGACCTCCCAGCACGCCGATCGCGAACGAGAGCCGCGTGCCGTGGACGAGCTGCGTCCAGATGTCGTAGCCGAGGGTGTTGGTGCCCATCCAGTGGGCCCAGCTCGGATCCTGCGCCGGGGCGAACGTCGCATCGGTCGGCCGGTAGGGCGAGAGCAGGTCGGCGAAGATCGCGACGAGCAGGAACACCGCGAGCATCACGATGCCCACGCGGGCCTTGCGGCTCGACCAGATCACCGCGTACCAACGCGCGGGGCGGACGATCGCGACGACCTCCTTCGTCGACGCGTCGTCGTCGGTCAGGCGCCGGCGGAAGGTGCGGGTCGGCTGCGTGCGCTCCGGCTCGATGCGGGCCGGTTGCGGCATGGACGCCGGCTGGGGGAGGGGGGTCTCATCGGACATTCCGGAGGGAGACATGGCTGTCACCTGCCTTTCACGCCTTGGCCCGGCGGGCCCGCGGATCGATGAGCGGATAGATGAGGTCGACGATGAAGTTCGCCGTCAGGACGATGACGATCGTCGCGAGCAGGATCGCCTGCATCAGGGGGAAGTCGCGGTTCGAGGTCGCCTCGCCCATAAGGCGTCCCATGCCGGGGTAGTCGAACACCGTCTCGATGAGGATCGAGCCGCCCATCAGGACGCCGAGCGACAGGGCGAACCCGGTGACGACCGGCAGCAGGGCGTTGCGGGCGGCGTAGCCGAGCGCGAGAGTGCGTCCCTTGAGTCCGGCCGCGGCGCCGAGGCGGATGTAGTCCTCGCCGAGCACCTGCACCATCGTGTTGCGCATCGAGAGGATGAACCCGATGGGCGCCGTGACCATGAGCGTCAGCGCGGGCAGGAACCCGTGCGAGACGACGTCGGCGATGTGCAGCGGCGAGAGCCCCGGCGTCGTGTAGCCGTAGCCGCCGGATGCCGGGAACCACCCGAGCGTGTAGGCGAAGACGAACAGGACGATGAGGCCGATCCACACCGACTGCAGGTTGCCGACGAAGGTCGAGCCGACCGAGATCGTCGCGTCGAACCGGCTGTTGCGCCGCCAGGCCGCGACCGCGCCGAGCAGGGTGCCGAGCACGAACGAGAGCACCTGGGTCAGTCCCACGAGGACGAGGGTCCAGGGCAGCGCCTGGCCGATGACCTCGGCGACGGGGTAGGGGAAGTACGTGAACGACGTCCCGAGGTCTCCCGAGGCGAGCTGCCTGAGGTAGTCGACGTAGGCCACGAAGACGTTGTCGTTCGAGTAGCCGAGCATCGTCTTGACCGCGGCGACCTGCGCCGGGTCGATCTCGCCCTGCCCGTTGAGCTGACGCACCATGATCTCGGCCGGGTCGCCGGGCTGCAGGCGCGGGATGATGAAGTTCAGCGTGATCGCCGCCCACAGGGTGAGCAGGAAGTAGCCGGTCTTGCGCGCGTAGTAGACCATCGCTCAGTCCTCCGCGTCGCCGGCGGCTCCGGCATCCGTCGCGCCGGGAGGGCGCAGCTCGGGTGCGATGCGGATCAGCTGGTCGACCGGGTAGGGGTTCTCGTCGCTCGGCCAGCCGACCGCGTTGTTCGTGCGGTAGATGAGTCGGCTGGGTGCGTACTGCAGCGCGATGTAGGGGAACTCGGTCATGAAGACATCCATGATCCGGCCCTCGATCTCGGCCGTGCGGCTGTCATCGGTGGTGTTCGTCCACTCCTCGACGAGCGCGTCGATCTCGGGGTCGACGTACCGCGCGCGGTTCAGCAGCAGCTCCTGCTCGCTCGAGATCTGCGAGCTCTGCAGCTTGGCCCCGAGGTCGCGGGCGCGCTGGCACCCGCCGCTGACGAAGTCGACGGTCATGTCGAAGTCGCCGGCCTTCTGCATGCCCTCGATGGCGTTGGGGTCGGTCGTGACCATCCGCACCTGCACACCGACGTCGGCGGCGTTGCGGGCGACGACGTCGGCCATCGCGATGACGTCCATCCAGCCGGCCTGGACGCTGAAGACGAACGACAGCGGCTGACCGCTCTCGTCGACCCGCCAGCCGTCGTCGCCGCGCGGGTAGCCGGCGGCGTCGAGCAGTTCGTTCGCGCGGTCGGGGTCGTAGGGGATGAACTCCCGACCGCGCCACTTCTCGGGGATGTCCTGCTCCTGGAAGGGCAGCAGCAGCATCGTCTGGCTCGCCGGCTCCATGATGCCGAAGCTCGCCCGCTGGCTGAGCGCATCGCGGTCGAGCGCGTAGGCGAACGCCTCGCGGAAGTTCCGGTCGTTCAGCACCGGGCGTTCGGTGTTCAGCGCGAGCACGGTAGTCGCGTCCGGCGGGTAGAAGAAGTGCGCGTTCTCGGGGTCTGGTGCGACCACCGAGCGGTTCGGATTGGGGATATCCCCGCGGTACAGGTCGAGCGCGCCGCTGCGCAGCTTCAGCGCGCCGGAGTTCGCGTCGTACTGACCCTCGAGCGACAGGCGCTGGACCTTGATCTCGTCGGCGTTCCAGTAGTTCTCGTTGCGCTCGAGGACGAGCCGGCGCCCGTTGTAGGACTCGGGGGTGAAGGGGCCGGTGGCGATGCCCTGCTCGTCGACGAACAGTGTCGGGTCGCCGTGGGGCGCGTAGATGTGCTCGGGGAGGATCTTCGTCGTCTGCAGGATCGCGTCGGTCTTCGGCACGGCGGCCCCGGCGAAGTCGAAGACGACGGTGTGGTCGTCCTGCGCCGTGACGCTCTCGGCCGGGGCGCCGAAGAAGTCGCCCCAGAGCCCGGCCTTGTCGGCGGCGGGGTACTCCTTGCCGACCATGAAGGTGTAGACGACGTCGTCTGCCGTGAAGGGCTCGCCGTCGCTCCATTCGACGCCTTCGCGCAGGGTCATCACGAGCCGGTCGGGCTGCTCCCACTCGTAGCCGGTCGCGAGCCACGGCACGGCCTCGCAGGTGAAGCGGTCGCGGATCATGAGCGGCTCGAACAGCCAGCTCTGGACCGTCGCGTTGGGGGAGAGCCAGTTGTAGTTGAGCAGTCCCTGCACCGATCCGCCGGCCTCGGACGGCATCCGGATCTCGGCGATCATGCCCTCCTCCGCCGGCGGCGGGGGGACGAGCCCGACGTTCGCGCACGCGGACGTCGCGAGCAGCGCCGTGACGGCGGCTGCGCTGACAGCCGCTCTCGTGCGTGTCCTCATCGTGGAACCTCCTCGTTCCCTCGATGCGGCCGGACCTGCGCGGGCCGGTCGCGGTGGTGATCAGTTCGGAGCGTGCTCCGGCTCGCAACCGCACGATTCCCGCACGACAAGGCGCGTCGGCAGGATCGTGTTGTCGTCGATCGGGTCGCCGAGGGCGCCGGCGGCGGCGCGGGCGCCGAGCTCGGCGGTCGGCTGGAAGACCGTCGTCAGTCGCGGCGAGGCGATCTCGGCGAGCGACTGGTCGTCGAAGCCGGTCACCGCGACGTCCGCGGGGATCCGGTGGCCGAGCCCCGGCAGCGTCGCGAGCATGCCGATCGCGAGCTCGTCGTTCGCGCAGACCAGGGCGTCGGGCAGGTCGGCCTCGTCGTGGAGCAGGCGCGCGGCGACCGCGCCGCTGCGCACATCGAGGCCGAGGCGGAGCGGCTCGCCCGCCTCGGTGAGGCCGCGCTCGGCGAGGGCGTCGCAGAAGCCGGCGTACCGCCAGGCGGTGTCGGGAGAGCCGTCGGGCTCGCCGACGAAGCGCATCCGGCGGTAGCCGTGCACGTCGGCGAGGTGGGACGTCAGCTCCGCGGCGGCGCGACGGCCGTCGGTGACGACCGTCGGCGCCCCCTCGACCTCGCCGGCGACGACGATGACGCGGCCGGTGGCGGCGAGGGCGGCGAGCTCGTCGTCGGGCAGGGTGCCGCCCGCGATGATGAGTCCGTCGGTGCGTTCGGCGAGCCGGCGCACGGCGTCCGCGGCATCCGGTCGCAGGTGCGTGCCGAGCACGTTGATGACGACGCCGCGCTGGACGGCGACGGATTCGGCGCCCTCGATCAGCTGCGCGAAGTAGGGGCCGCCGAGGCCCGGGAGCACGATGCCCAGCGTGCTGGTGCGCTGGTACGACAGCGCGCGGCCGAGGGCCGAGGGGCGGTAGCCGAGACGGTCGATGGCGCGCTGCACGCGCTGCTTGGTCTCGCTGATGACCCGCGGATCGTCGTGCGTCACGCGCGAGACGGTCGCGACCGAGACGCCGGCCTCGCGGGCGATGTCTCGGATCGTCGGGCGGGTCGACGTGTTCGACGGATGCCGGCGGCTCGCGCCGCGCTGCGATTCGGTCATCTGCGCGCACCTCCTCGTGCTGATCGCTCGAGCACCCGGCGATGTAACCGGATACACGAGCCGACCATACGCCGTGTATCCGGTTACATCAACCCCTCGCTCTCGGAGTCCGGGAAGGATGGGACGGGTGTCCACGCTCATCGTCACCGCTCATCCCGATCCGTCGTCGCTCACGCACGCCGTCGCCACCCGCCTCGCGGAGGACCTCTCGGCGGCGCATGAGCCGGTCGAGGTCGCCGACCTCGCCGCCGAGGGCTTCGACCCCCGCTTCACCCTCGCCGATCGCCGTTCGTACGTCGTCGCGGGCGAGTATCCGGGCGATGTCGCCGCCGAGATGGCCCGGATCGACCGGGCGGACCACCTCGTCCTGGTGTTCCCCGTCTACTGGTGGTCGATGCCCGCGCTGCTGAAGGGCTGGATCGACCGCGTGTTCGTCAACGGGTGGGCTTTCGGTGTCGGGGAGGGCGACAGCATCCGCCCCGGGATGCAGCGACTGACGACGCATCTCGTCCCGATCGCCGCGTCGGATGCCGCTCTCTACGACCGGCGGGGGTACGACACGTCGCTGCGCACGCAGATCGAGAACGGCATCGTCGACTACTGCGGCAGCCGCCGGGGAGTCACGGCGTTCCTGCACGAATCCGAGAGCGAGGGTGTCGCCGCACGGCTGGACGCCGTCGTCGCCGAGGTCGCGGGCGCGATCCGGGGGTGATCCGCGCGGCGCGACCTGTGATTCGCGGCCCGCGACGGCTCCGGGGGTGGATGTAACCGGATACATCGGGTAGCGTCTGCCGCCAGATCGATGGCACCGCTGCAGGAGGACCCCGCGATGACGACACCGCTGCTCGCCGACCGCCTCGACCGGATCGTGCTGTACCAGGTCTACCCGCAGAGCTTCGCCGACGCCGACGGCGACGGGATGGGCGACCTCGACGGCGTCGCGGCACGCCTCGACTACCTCGCCTGGCTCGGCGTCGACGCCGTGTGGCTGAACCCCGTGTTCGTCTCGCCCTTCCGCGACGGCGGCTACGACGTCGCGGACTTCCAGCGCGTCGCCGAGCGCTACGGCGGCGATGCGGCGATGGACCGGCTGCTCGATGAGGCGAACCGGAGGGGGATCGGGATCGTGCTCGACCTCGTCGCCGGCCACACCTCCGACGAGCACCCGTGGTTCGCGCGGGCGCTCGGCGACGAGGGCGACGGCCGGTACGTGTTCAGTCCGGTCGCGGCCGAGGGGTTCGTGCCGGTGCCGTCGGGTGATCGAGGGTTCTATCGGCCGAACTTCTTCGACTTCCAGCCCGCGCTGAACTTCGGCTACGCCCGGCCCGATCGCGACGAGCCGTGGCGCCAGCCCGTCGACGCCGAGGGCCCCCGCCGCAATCGTGACGCCCTCGTCGAGATCGTCCGCCACTGGTACGACCGCGGGGTCGCGGGCTTCCGCGTCGACATGGCCGCCTCCCTCGTCAAGGACGATCCCGGGCACGTCGAGACGGCGAAGCTGTGGCACGAGGTGCACCGACGCCTCGACCACCACCACCCCGGCCGCATCCTGCTGTCGGAGTGGGGCGACCCCGCGCGCGCCGTTCCGGCGGGCTTCGACGTCGACTTCTTCCTGCAGTTCGGCGGCGACTCCGACGGGCTCCCGCTGAAGTCGCTCGTCGAGAACGGATCCGGAACGGTGCACGAGGCGTGGCCCGCCCGGGCGCCATGGGCGGATGCCGCCGGCCGGGGCGACGCGGCGGATTTCGTCGCGGCGGCCGCCGAAGCACGCGAGGCGATCGCCGCGGCCGGAAGCGTCGGCATCGCCGGTCTGCCGACCGCGAACCACGACTTCTCCCGGCTCGTCTGCGGAGAGCGCACCGCCGAGCAGGTGCGGCCGTCGCTGCTGCTCGTCTGCACCTGGGCGGCGATGCCCGCGATCTACTACGGAGACGAGATCGGCATGCGATACGTGCCCGGCCTCGAGTCCCGCGAGGGCTCGTCGCTCGGACCGACCTACGAACGAGCCGGCTCGCGGACGCCGATGGCCTGGGGTGACGACGAGCTCTTCGGGCGGGCCGCGTCCGACTCGCGATATCTGCCGGCCGACCCCGATCCCGCCGCTCCCACGGTCGCGGCGCAGCGCGACGACCCGGACTCGCTCCTGACGTTCGTGCGTGCCGCGATCGCGCTGCGCCGCAGCGATCCGCGGCTGTCGGCCCGGAGCGAGGTGGAGGTCCTCGAGACCGCCTACCCGTTCGTCTACCGCCGCGGCGGGTCGCTTCTCGTCGCCCTCAACCCCTCGGCCACGCCCCGCACGTTCGCGGCGGGCGGCGGGCCGATCATCCTCGGCCACCGCGCGCGGACGGATGCCGCCGGCATCCTGCATCTGGATGCCTTCGGGTGCGCGGTTGTCGATCTCCGAACCGAACCCGACGAGAGGACGACAGACGCATGACGACCTACACCGGCCCGGCCACCGGCGCCCCCGACGGTTTCCTCTGGGGGGCCTCGACCGCCGCCCACCAGATCGAGGGCGGCAACGTCAACACGAGCCACTGGGAGTTCGAGTACGCCGACGACACGACGGTCGCCGAGCCCTCCGGCGACGCCTGCGACTCGTATCACCGCTACCCCGAAGACATCGCGCTCCTCGCGGCTTCGGGCCTGCGCGCCTACCGGTTCTCGATCGAGTGGGCACGGATCGAGCCCGAGAAGGGGGTCGTCTCGCGAGCTCAGCTCGATCACTACCGGCGCATGATCGACACGTGCCGGGATGCCGGCGTCGAACCGGTCGTGACGCTGCACCACTTCACGGTGCCGCGCTGGCAGGGACGGGACGGCGGCTGGTACGCCGACGACGTCGTCGACCGGTTCCGGCGATACACCGAGACCGCGACGCGGATCCTCGACGACGTCGAGTGGGTCGTGACGATCAACGAGCCGAACATGATGGTGAACCAGACCGAGGCGAAGATCGACACCGAGCAGGGCGTCAACTTCCCCGGGCCCTCTCCGCACGTCGCCCGCGTGATCGCCGATGCCCACCACGCCGCGACCGAGGTGCTGCGCGGCTTCGGGGGCGTGAAGTCGGGATGGACCGTCGCGAACCAGGTCTATCAGGCGCTGCCGGGCTCCGAGCGCAAGCGCGACGAGTGGGGCTACTGGCGCGAGGACTTCTACCTCGAGCAGGCCCGGAACGACGATTTCATCGGCGTGCAGTCGTACCTGCGGACCATCATCGGGCCGGACGGGCCGGTGCCGTTCCCGGACGACGTCGAGCGGACGCTCACGGGGTGGGAGTACTACCCCGAGGCGCTCGGCCACGCGCTCCGTCATACGCGCGAGGTGACCGGCGGCGTCCCGATGCTCGTGACGGAGAACGGCATGGCGACCGCCGACGACGCGCGGCGGATCGACTACACCACGGGGGCGCTGCAGGGCCTCGCCTCGGCGGTCGCCGACGGGTGCGACATCCGCGGGTACCTGCACTGGTCGCTGCTCGACAACTACGAGTGGGGGTCGTACCGCCCGACCTTCGGCCTCGTGCACGTCGACCACGACACGTTCGAGCGCACCGCCAAGCCGAGCCTCGGATGGCTCGGCGACCTGGCCCGGCGGAACGTGCTGCCCGCGGCCTGACGCGGCGCTCGGCGGTGCATGCGCGCCGGAGGCAGGCGATCCTGCCTCCGCAGGACGTTCGGTCGCGATTCGTCCTGCGTCAGCCGGATCGCCTGTCTTCGCGGCGCGTCAGTCCCGAGGCAGCGACGCCACCAGGTGCCGAGCGCGCCGGGTGAGGAGCCGTCGGAGGTACGGAACCAGGATCAGTCGCTCGGCGAGCGTGCCGAAGATCGGCGACGCGATCGTCACGCGGTCGAGCATGACGGTCGCGCCGCCGTCCCGTCGGAAGAGATGCTCGTGACGGAACTCCCGGAACGGCCCGCGGACCTGCTCGTCGACGAATCGTCCGGGCCGGTCGAGTGAGGTGACCCGCGAGGTCAGAGTGAACGGGATGCCGAAATGCCACGCGCGCCAGGTCACGCTCTCGCCGAGCCCGATCCGGCCGGACGTCACCCCGGCCACCGCGCGCTCGCGCGTTCCCGGCATGGACGAGATATGCGCGTCGATGTCGAGCGAGGCGTCGAAGAGCTTCACGAGCGCGACAGGTGCCCGGGTCTCGATCTCGAACGTCGTGGTCACTCCGCGATCATCGCATCCGGCGCCGGCCGTGCCCCGGCGATCAGTCGTCGAGATCGGTGCGGAGCACGGCGCCCGCCGCGTCGAGCTCGACGTCGACGGTGCGTCCGTCGGCGACGAGGATCGTCACGTCGAACGGGGAGCGGCTGTCGTCGTCCGCGTCGACGTCCACGACCCGGCCGCCGGCGGCGGCGGATTCGGCCAGGGCGGCGTCGACGATCGAGCGGAGGGTCGCGGCATCCAGGATGTTCCGCGGCGCGGTGTCGTCGCCGTCGGGGGCCTCCGTCTCGCGCACGGCCGCGGAGCCGTCGGCGGCGACGCGCACCTCGGTCTCACCGCCGTCCGCACCGCGCAGCGTCACGTCCCAGCTGCCGTCGCGGTTCGCGTCGATCGAGACGGGCTGGCCCTCGGCGACCGCGCTCGCCGCCTGCGCGACCTCGTCGAGCTCGTCGGCGGATGCCGCGCCCCAGGCGCTCGCGGTCGTGCCGGTCGTGCCGGTCGTGCCCGGGGCGTCGGTCGCGCCCGTCGCGCCGGTCGTGCCCGTCCTGTCGTCCACCCGTGCGCTCGCGCGGTCGTCGTCATCGTCGTCGTCGGCGATGGCGGCGCCCACCGCGACACCGCCACCGGCCAGCAGGGCTGCGCCCAGAACGGCACCGCCGGCGATGAGGGCGAGGCGCCCGCGACGCTTCGGCGCGGGGGCGGCCGCGGCGGTCGTCGGCTCGACGGGAGCCGCCGGCTCGATGGGGATGGTCGGCTGGTTGTCGGGGGTGTGGTTCGTCTCGGTCATGATCCGATCGTGCCCAGGGGGTGCTGAAGCACTCCTGAAGCGACCTGAAGGCGGCTTCAGCTTCCGGATGCCGCGGGCAGCTCGACCGTGAACCGGGCCCCGCCGAGGGGACCGTCGCCGATCGCGACCGACCCGCCCGCCGACGTCGCGACACCGTGGACGATGGCGAGACCGAGTCCGCTGCCCCCGGCATCCCGCGCCCGTCCCTCATCGAGGCGGACGAATCGCTCGAAGACGCGTGAGCGCTCGTCCTCGGGAATGCCCGTGCCGTCGTCGTCGACGGTCAGCACGACGCGGTCACCGCCGTGACCGACCGCGATCGCGACGCGCGACACCGCGTGCCGTGCGGCGTTGTCGGCCAGGTTGCGCACGAGCTGACCGAGCAGCCTCGGATCGCCCGTCACGCGGGCCGCGCCGATCCCCGACGCGTCCACGGCGACGCCTCGGGACCGCAGGCGAGCGACCTCTGCGAGGGCGATGTCGTCGAGATCGACGGCATCGGCGCGCCGTGGCGCCTGTTCGTCGAGGCGGGCGAGCAGCAGGAGTGCGTCCACGAGGTGCTGCATGCGCGCGCCCTCGTCCGTCACGACCCCGGCCAGATCGTCGAGCGAGCTCGCCTCGGGATGCGCCCTCGCGAGCTCGGCGTGCTGGCGGATGGTCGCGAGGGGCGAGCGCAGTTCGTGCGACGCGTCCGCAACGAAACGCCCCTGCGCCGCCGACGCGCTGTCGAGTCGGTCCAGCATCCGGTTCATGGTCACCGCCAGCGCCGCGATCTCGTCGCCCGACGGCGGCTCGGCGACGCGCCGATCGAGTCGGTCGGCGGTGATGGCCTCGACCTCGGCGCGGATGCGTGCGACGGGACGCAGCGAGCGGCCCACGACCCACCACGTCACGCCGGCGACGACGCCGACGACGGCGATCGTGGAGACCGTCAGCAGCATCGCGACCGTCGCCAGCGTCTCGCGGTCGTCCTCCACCGAGACCCCGAGGATCAGCTCACGGCCGCCGTCCGCATTCCCGCCGTCGACGTCCTCGCGGACGAGCAGCAGGGCGTCGCCGTCGACGTCGACGACCCTTCCGGACTCGACGCGGGGGAGCGCACGGTCGTCGGCGTCGTCGGAGGCGGCGATCACCCGGCCGGCGTCGTCGATCAGCTGCGCCGCGTCGTCCTCGATCGCCGCCACGACCCCCGGTCCGCCCGTCGCGATGCGCGCGGCGAGCTCCTCGGCGCGCGTCTCGGCCGCGCGCTCGGTCGCGGCGTGGATGCTGGCGCTCAGCACGAGGTGGAAGGCGAGCGACCCGACGATCATGACGATCGCCACCGCGACCGTGGCCAGCAGGGTGATGCGCGCGCGCAGGGACCGCGGGCGCCGCATCCGCTTCTGCGCAGCATCGGCGGCGGCGTCGGCGGCGACGCGATCAGCCACCGTCGGCCGCCAATCGGTAGCCGGCTCCGCGCACCGTCTCGATGGCATCCCGGCCGAACGGGCGGTCGACCTTGCGACGCAGGTGGCCGACGTAGACCTCGACGATGTTCGGGTCGCCGTCGAAGTCGTCGTCCCAGACCCCCGCGATGAGCGCGCGCTTCGACAGCACCTGCCCGCGGTGTCGGATCAGGTGCTCGAGCACGGCGAACTCGCGGGAGGTCAGCTCGATCGGCACGTCGCCGCGCCACACGCGTCGTGCGCCCGGATCGACGCGCAGGTCGCCGGCTTCGAGCGCGACGGGACGCTCGACCCCGCCCCGCCGGATGAGCGCGCGCAGCCGCGCGACGAGCACGGGGTAGGAGAACGGCTTCGTGACGTAGTCGTCGGCGCCCGTCTCGAGCGCCTCGACCTGGTCCCATTCGCCGTCCTTCGCGGTCAGCATGAGCACCGGGGTCCAGTTCTCCTCGGCGCGCAGCGCGGCGCACACCTTCCAGCCGCTCATCCCCGGCATCATCAGGTCGAGCACGATCGCGTCGTACCGCGTCTCGCGTGCGCGCCAGAGGCCGTCGACGCCGTCGTGGGCGACATCGACGGCGAAGCCCTCGGCCTCGAGGCCGCGTTTGATCCCGTCGGCGAGGCGCACCTCGTCATCGACCACCAGAACTCGCATCCCGCCCAGTGTGTCGCGCGCACGCTGAAGCGCGGCTGAAACGCGGCGGGGCGTGCGCGGATGCAAGGATTCTGCGGCGGCACGCCGGGCCGGAGGCGGTCGGGGCGGCGTGTCGGCCCTGATCCCTCGCATCGCGGCCCCGGGCGGCACGGGGTGACGCGCCGGCTGCGTCTCACGTGGGAGGCGCCTCCGGCGACCCGGTCGAGGCGCGCCACACGACGCGGCTCGTCGGGCCGTCGTGGAGCTCGGCCTCCTCGCCGCGCATCGCCGCGAGGAGGCGGCGCATCGCGTCGCTGCCGATGCGCTCGAGGTCGATCGCGACCGAGGTCAGGGCGGGGATGAGGAACGGCGCCGTGGCGACATCGTCCCAGCCGGTGACGCTCACCTCGGCCGGAACGCGCCAGCCGCGCGCCGTGACGGCGGCGAGCACGCCGGCCGCGACGAGGTCGTTCGCGGCGAGGATCGCGAGGGGCGGCGCGTCGTCGGGCAGCGTCGCGACGGCGGCGACCCCCGACTCTCCCGACCAGTCGCCGTCGTATATGCCCACCGACTCGAGCCCGAGGCGTTCGACCGTGGCAAGGTAGATCTCGCGCCGAGCCCGCGCCGACGCGAAGTCGCGCGCACCGGCGACGTGGAAGAAGCGGCGGTGTCCGGATGCGGCGAGCCGCTCGATGATCTCGGTCATCGCCGACCCGTCGGCCAGCTCGCCGATCCCGCGCATCTCGTCGTCGAGCTCGGCGGCGATGACGACGGTGGTCGCCGCCGGCATCCGCTCGACGGCTTCGGTATCCAGCGGGGCGAACGAGAGGACGCCCTCGACCTGTCCGAACTCGACGAGGTCCGACAGGCGCGCGCTGCGCGAGGCGGCACCGCCCTCGACGCTGATGACGTCGACGGCGTAGCCCGCCTCGTGCGCCACGGCGCTCGCGCCCGCGAGCATGCGCGCCGGGTTGAAGGCGACCGTCGGGATCAGGACGGCCAGCCGGCCGGTGCGACGCGTGCGCATCGACCGGGCGACCAGGTTCGGCCGGTATCCGAGCTCGTCGACGGCGGCGCTGACGCGCGCGACGGTCTGCGGCTTCAGACCTTCACCGGAGAAGCGCAGGTAGCGCGACACCGTCTGATGCGAGACGCCGGCCAGACGGGCGACGTCGAGAATGGTCGGCCGCTTCGCGGGAGGGACGCCCGGTGCGCTCATGGCCCCATCTTGACCCAAAACGTGATCGTTCACTAAGTTCGAGCGAAAGGTGAACGATCACAACGAGGAGATCCCGATGTCAGTCACCCATCCGCGGGCGCGCGTCGCCATCATCGGCACCGGCGGCATCGCCCACGCGCACGCCGAGGCGCTGCGCGATCTCAGCGACAAAGCCGAGATCGTCGCCGTCGCCGATGTCGACGAGGCGCGTGCGCGGGATTTCGCCGAGCGATTCGGTGCGGCGGGCATCTACACGGATGCCGCGGCGCTCTTCGACGCCGAGAGTCTCGACCTCGTCCACATCTGCACGCCGCCGCAGTCGCACGTGCCGCTCGCCCTGCTGGCGCAGCGCGCGGGCGTCCCGGCACTCGTCGAGAAGCCGATCGCGCTGAGCCTCAGCGAGCTCGATGTCCTCGTCGCATCGGAGGCGACGACGGGAGTGCCGGTGCTCACGGTGTTCCAGCACCGCTACGGCGAGGCTGCGCAGCGGCTGCGCCGCATCGCGGACTCGGGGGCGCTCGGACGGCCGCAGGTCGCGACATGCGAGACCCTCTGGTACCGGCCCGCCGAGTACTTCGACGTGCCGTGGCGCGGCCGCTGGGAGGTCGAGGGCGGCGGACCCACGATGGGGCACGGCATCCATCAGTTCGATCTGATGCTCGCCATCCTCGGCCCGTGGTCGAAGGTCACGGCCTTCGCGGCGCGCCAGTCCCGCCCGACCGATACGGAGGACGTGTCGGTGGCGCTGGCCGAGTTCGACAACGGCGCGCTCGCGACGGTCGTGAACTCGGTCGTCTCGCCGCGCGAGACCTCGCGCCTGCGCTTCGACTACGAGTACGCGACCGTCGAGGTCGAGCATCTCTACGGATACTCCGACCGCGACTGGACCTTCACCCCGGCACCGGGTCACGAGCATCTCGCCGAGCTGTGGCGGGCGGAGGGGACCGAGGTCAGCGGCCACCGGATGCAGATCGAGGCGATCCTCGATGCTCTCGTGGCGGGCGAGCGTCCCGGCGTCGACATCCACGACTCGCGGCGGACCCTGGAGTTCGCGGCGGCGACCTACGCTTCGGCGTTCCGCGGCACGCCGATCCGGGCGGGCGAGATCGGCGAGGACGACGCGTTCTCGCAGAGCATGGACGGCGGGGTCGTGCCGTGGGCTCGCCTGAAGGGGGCGGCGGCATGACCATCGACAGCACTCTCCGGATCACCGGCGACGACAGTGGAATCTCGGTCCTCGACGGGGATGTCGAGCTCTTCCGCTACACCCTCGTCCCCGACAGTCCCCAGCTGGAGTCGCCGAAGCCGTACCTGAGTCCGCTGCGCACCCGCGCCGGTCGTGTCGTCAGCCTCTTCCGCCCGCACGACCACGTCTGGCACAAGGGCATCGCGTGGTCGCTGCCGGTCGTCGACGACGAGAACTTCTGGGGCGGACCGACCTTCGTCCCGGGCCGCTTCTACGTCCAGCTGCCGAACGACGGGTCGCAGGAGCACCGGACCACCCTCGAGCAGTCGGTCGAGGGCGGCGTCGCCCGCTTCGCGCACACGCTCCAGTGGATCACCGAAGGCGGCATCCACCTCTTCGACGAGCGGCGCAGCCTGACGGCGCGCGTCGCGGCGGACGACGTGTGGGTGCTGACCTTCGAGACGGCGATGACGAACGTGACCGACGCCACGATCTCGATCGGCTCGCCGACGACCCGCGGGCGCGAGAACGCCGGCTACGGCGGACTGTTCTGGCGCGGACCGCGCTCGTTCACGGGAGGCCTCGCCATCAGCCCCACGGGATCCGGCTCGGGCAACGACATGCGTGGACAGCGTCACGAGTGGATGGCCTTCGCGGGCCGGCACGACGAGATCGACGCCGAGTCCGTGCTGGCCTTCGTCGACGATGCGGCCAACCCGCAGCATCCGCCGCAGTGGTTCGTGCGGACGGAGGAGTTCGCGTGCATCAATCCCGCGCCATTCTTCAGCGAGGAGGTGCCGGTCGAGCCCGGCCGGACCGTCGTGTTCCGCTACGCGGTGGCGGTCGCCGACGGGACGGCCGAGCGCGCGGCCGAGATCGCGGGACTCGCCCGCGGCGTGCTCGCGGAGGGCGCGTCGGATGCCGCAGCCCGAGCGGTCCGGTCGTGACCGGCGCGGTCGGAACCTTCCCCGGCGGCACGTCCGTCACGATGCTCGACGTCTACGACGACGCGGCTCCCGACGGTCTCGTCGGCGGGAGTCCGCACATGCATCTCGCGTCGACCGAGTGCTATGTCGTGATCTCGGGCCGGGGCGCCCTGCACACCCTCGACCTCTCCGGGGCGCGCGAGACGCCGCTCGAAGCGGGGACGGTCGTGTGGTTCACGCCGGGAACGATCCACCGCGCCGTCAACCACGGCGACCTGCGTGTGCTCGTGGTGATGGGCAACGCCGGCCTTCCCGAGGCGGGCGACGCCGTCATGACGTTCCCCGCCGAGATCGTCGCCGACGCCGAGCGCTATCGCGCCGCCGCGACTCTGCCGAGCCACGGTTCCGAGACGAACCGGGCGAAGGATGCCGCTCACCGCCGCGACCTCGCGGTCTCGGGCTACCTGCGGCTGCGCGACGCCCTCGTCGCCGGCGACGACGGCCCGCTGCGCCGATTCCACGAGGCGGCGGCGGCACTCGTCGCCGAGCGCGCCGCGGGTTGGGAGGCGATCGTCGCTGACGGGCCGCTCGCCCAGGCCGAGCGCAGTCTCGGCGTGGTGCGGGCGCTGACGGCCGGCACCGCCGGTCACCTCGCGGACGCGACGCTGCGCCAGGCGCCGGCCCTCACCGGCGAACGCGGGTTCGGGATGTGCGGGCGCCTGCGCGCCTTCGACGTCCGCGACGAGGGCGCCTGACGCGGCCCTGGCCGCCCCGGCATGCAACGGTGTGTCGGCGACACCCCGGTGGGGATGCCGGGTCACCGGCGTGTCGGCCACGATCCCTTGCATCGCGGACCGTGCTGCGGCGTGGTGACCACCCGCGCCGGGGCCCGGCAGCCCGACCGCCCTGGGCCGGGGCGACCGCCCTGGGCCGGGGCCGCCTCCCTCGGCCGGGGCGACCGCCCTGGGCCGGGGCCGCCTCCGCGCGCCCGATCCGCGATGCAAGGTCGTGCTGGCGACACCCCGGTGCGGATGCCGGGTCACCGGCGTGTCGGCCACGATCCCTTGCATCGCGGCACGGGCGCGCGAAGCCCGGACACCGCGCGCCCTTGTGCGACCGGCACGGCGAATCGCGGCATCCATTGTGCGGCGCATGCAGAACGGGTCATAGGCGGCGCGTTAGCGTTAGAGCGTGACCGGTTCTCCCGCGGCGATGCCCGCCACCCCCGACGCCGACGCACACGACCCCGCTCTCGTCCGCGTCCTCGCGGCCGATGGGACGCTCGCGCCCTCCGCCGAGGCCGAGCGGTACCTTCCGCTCGTCGAGGCGCTGCCCGACAGCGAGCTCGAGACGTTCTACCGCGACATGGTCACGGTGCGCGCCTTCGACCGGCAGGCGACGAACCTGCAGCGACAGGGACAGCTCGCGCTGTGGCCGCCGTCCTTCGGCCAGGAGGCCGCGCAGGTCGGCTCGGCGCGCGCGACGCGCGCCCAGGACCACCTCTTCCCCTCGTACCGCGAGCACGTCGTCTGCACCATCCGCGGCGTCGACCCGATCGACATCATCCGCCTGATGCGCGGGCTCACCCACGGCGGGTGGGACCCGACCGACCCGAAGAACGGCAACACGCACATCTACACCCTGGTGCTCGGGTCGCAGACGCTGCACGCGTCGGGCTACGGCATGGGCATGGTGTTCGACGGACGCACCGGCACGGGGGACCCGGAGCGCGACGAGGCCGTCATCGTCTACTACGGCGACGGCGCCTCCAGCCAGGGCGACGTGCACGAGGCCATGGTCTTCGCCGCGAGCTACAACACGCCGCAGGTGTTCTTCCTGCAGAACAACCACTGGGCGATCTCGGTCCCCGTCTCGACCCAGTCGCGGGTTCCGCTCGTGCGGCGCGGCGAGGGCTACGGCATGCCGTCCATCCGCGTCGACGGCAACGACGTGCTCGCCAGCTACGCCGTGACCCGGCTCGCCCTCGACGAGGCGCGCTCGGGTGAGGGTCCGCGCGCCATCGAGGCGCTGACATACCGGATGGGCGCGCACACGACGAGCGACGACCCCACGAAGTACCGCACGAGCGACGAGGAGCGGTTCTGGGCGCAGCGCGACCCGATCGCCCGCATGCGCGGATTCCTCGAGCAGAAGGGGGCCGCGGCATCCTTCTTCGACGAGGTCGACGCCGAGGCCGCCGCCTACGCCGATGATGTGCGCGTGCGCACGAACGAGCTCGGTTCGCTCGATCCCGACAGCATGTTCACGCACGCCTACAGCGAGCCGCATCCGCTCGTCGAGCAGCAGCGCCAGTGGCTCGCCGACTACGAGGCATCCTTCGAGGAGGGACGCGCATGAGCATCGACAGCGCCGACACGGCCACGGGCGTGCAGACCCTGCCCTTCAGCAAGGCGCTCAACGCGGGCCTGCGCGCCGCGATGGCGAACGACGACCGCGTGCTCCTCATGGGCGAGGACATCGGGCGCCTGGGCGGCGTCTTCCGCGTCACCGAGGGGCTCCAGGCCGAGTTCGGCGAGCGACGCGTGCTCGACACGCCGCTCGCGGAGTCGGGCATCGTCGGCACGGCCATCGGGCTCGCCATGGCCGGCTACCGCCCCGTGTGCGAGATCCAGTTCGACGGCTTCGTCTTCCCCGCCTTCGACCAGATCACCTCGCAGCTGGCGAAGCTCACGAACCGGCACGAGGGTCGCATGTCGTTCCCCGTCGTCATCCGCATCCCCTACGGCGGGCACATCGGCGCCGTGGAGCACCACCAGGAGAGCCCCGAGGCGTACTTCACGCACACCCCGGGCCTGCGCGTCGTCTCGCCCTCGACGCCAAACGACGCGTACTGGATGATCCAGGATGCCGTCGCCTCGCCCGACCCGGTGATCTTCCTCGAGCCGAAGTCGCGCTACTGGCCCAAGGGCGAGGTCGATCCGTCGGCCCGCGCGCTGCCGCTGCACGCGTCGCGCGTCGTCCGCCGCGGCACCGACGTCACCCTCGTCGGCCACGGCGCGATGGTCACCGTGCTGCTCCAGGCCGCCGCGCTCGCCGAGAGCGAGGGCATCTCGTGCGAGGTCGTCGACCTCCGCTCGCTGTCGCCGATCGACTACGCGCCGATCGTCGACTCCGTCCGCCGCACCGGCCGCATGGTCTACGGGCAGGAGGCGCCGGGGTTCACCTCGCTCGGATCCGAGGTCGCCGCCACCGTGACCGAGCAGGCGTTCTTCTCGCTCGAGGCCCCCGTGCTGCGCGTCTCGGGCTTCGACGTGCCGTTCCCCGCCGCGAAGCTCGAGGGCGCCTACCTGCCCGACGCCGACCGCATCCTCGAGGCCGTCGACCGCGCCCTCGCCTACTGACCATCCGACGCGCCTGCGAGAGGATCCCCTCATGAGCACCCAGACCTTCCACCTGCCCGACGTCGGCGAAGGCCTCACCGAGGCCGAGATCGTGCAGTGGCGCGTCGCCGCGGGCGACACCGTGTCGGTCAACGACGTGCTCGTCGAGATCGAGACCGCGAAGTCGCTCGTCGAGCTGCCCTCGCCCTTCTCGGGCACGGTCGGCGAGCTGCTCGTCGACGAGGGTGCGACCGTCGAGGTCGGTGCCGCGATCATCACGATCGACGCGTCGGCGGCCGCGGCATCCGATTCCGCCGGGACGGATGCCGGGCGTTCCGAGCACGGTCAGCCTGAGCCCGAGCGTCCGGCCGCGGCCGAGGAGAGCGGCTCCGTCCTCGTCGGCTACGGCGGGGGCGGTCAGGTGCAGTCGCGTCGCCGCAAGCCCGCGGAGGCTCCGGCCCGCGCCGCGATCGGCGTCGTCGCCAAGCCGCCGATCCGCAAGCTCGCCCGCGACCTCGGCGTCGAGCTGGCCTCGGTGACGCCGACCGGCTCGGCGGGCGAGGTGACCCGCGACGACGTCGTCAAGCACGCGTCGCAGGCGTCGGTGTTCCGCAACCTCCAGACGCCGGCCCGTCCCGACGTCCGCGAGCACACGATCCCGGTTCCCCCGGCGGTCGTCTCGGGCGAACCGGCCGACGAGCGCGTGGAGACGATCCCCGTCAAGGGCGTCCGCAAGGTCACCGCCAAGCACATGGTCGATTCCGCGTACACCGCGCCGCACGTGTCGGTGTGGACCGATGTCGACGCGACGCGGACGATGGAGCTCGTCAAGCGGATGAAGGCGTCGCCCGACTTCGCCGACATCAAGGTGTCGCCGCTGCTGATCATGGCGCGCGCCGTCGTCTGGGCGGTGCGTCGCACCCCGATGGTCAATGCCGCGTGGGTCGAGACCGAGGCCGGCGCCGAGATCCGGGTGCGCCACTACGTGAACCTCGGCATCGCGGCGGCGACGCCCCGTGGCCTCCTCGTGCCGAACATCAAGGATGCGCAGGATCTCAACATGCGCGGTCTCGCGCGGGGCCTCGAGAAGCTGACGCTGACCGCCCGGGAGGGCAAGACATCGCCCGCCGACCAGCAGGGCGGCACGATCACGATCACCAACATCGGCGTCTTCGGGATGGATGCCGGCACGCCGATCATCAACCCGGGGGAGTCCGGCATCATCGCGATGGGCACGATCCGCCAGAAGCCGTGGGTCGTCGACGGCGAGGTGCGTCCCCGCTACGTCACGACGGTGTCGGGGTCGTTCGATCACCGAGTGGTGGACGGCGACGGCATGAGCCGCTTCATCGCCGACGTGGCCTCGGTGCTCGAGGAGCCCGCGCTGCTGCTCGACTGATGTGAGGCGTCACAGAACATGGATGGCGCTCGCTGTGTTCGCTGGCATCTAGGAGTTCGCTGGCATCTAGCCCCGTTATCAACGCGCGACGGCTGTCCACCTCCTCAGGAGACGCGGAACCGTGGTAGCGGGCTGCCTCGCGTACACCGCGTCCTGTGAGAAGCAGGCGATCGTTGCTCATACGTCGGGTAGGAGCATATCCGTGCTGGAGGTGACAGTAGACCACCCCGCGATGGCGCCTCGGATCGCGCCGTCGAGGCTCGCGCAGATTTCGTCGACGGAGAGTCCCGCCGCGCGGTGCAGGTCGAGGATCTCGCGAGGATCGCTCAGGATGTTCGCGAGGAACATCGCCCAGCGAAGATCGGTCGCCGGCTCGTCCATGTCATCGAGAAGGGATGCGAGGGGGCGTTCCCAGATCTCGCGAGACCGGTCTATCACCGGGTTCCCGGCATCCAAGCGTTGCAGGAATCCGGAGCGCGATCGCAGGTGCACCATTGCCTGTCCGTTACGCAGCACGACGTCGACCCATTCGCGCAAGACAACGTTGAACAACTCGGCGCCGCTCTCCGTCGCATCGTGTGAGAAGGTCTTCAGCTCCTCGAAGACTTCGAGCACGTACGCGGCAACGAGGTCGTCAAGGGTGGAGAAGTAGCGGTAGGCGGTAGCGGTGCCGATGCCTGCGCGAGCCGCTGCGGACTGCATGCTCAAGCCGGTCGGGTTCTCTTCGATCTCCTCCGCGACAGCGTTGAGCAGTAGGCGGATGTTGCGTCGTGTGTCGCTACGCATCGATTCCTCCGTGTTGCATCGTCGGGGCCTCATCTTCCCACGCGTGAAAAGGTTTCCGCGGGGAGCCATGTTGGGTCATCGCCGGGGGTGAGTGATCTGGCCGGCGACAACGAGAAAACGTCGGAGCCCTTCGCGGAGCGTGTCGGGGTCGGTCGCGAATGACAATCTGACGTAGCCCTCCCCGGAGGGGCCGAACTCGCTTCCGGAGCGAACGACGACGCCACCATCGGCGAAGCGCGCCGTCATCTCGTCGGACGTGAGGTCTGAATCGATGGCGACGAACGCGTAGAACGCGCCCTGAGGAGGCAGCATGCTCAGGCCCGCGACCCCGTCGAGAGCGGCGACCACGAGGTCGCGCCTCAGCTGGTACGACCGTGCGGTCTCTCGCAGGTCGGTGTCGGTGATCGCGAGGGCGACGGCGGCGGCATCCTGAACGAAGGTATTGATGGATCCATTGACGGTGCGGTGCAAGAGGTTGACGCGGCTCGCGATGTCGGGGGTCGCGACGACGTATCCGACTCGCCAGCCAGTCATCGCGTACGACTTGGAAAAGGTGCTGCATACGACCACCTGGTCTGCGACGTCGACAAACGACAACGCCGACCGGAACTGCGTTCCCTCGAAGACGATGTCGCCGTAGGCCTCATCGGCCAGGAGCACGAGCTCGGGGTGATGACGGAGGATCCTGGTCAGTTGGTCGAGGTCCGCTGTGGAGTACACGCGCCCAGTTGGGTTGCCGGGGTTGCAGAGCACAATCATCCGGGCCGTCGCTGCCTGCTCTTCAAGTGCTTCGAGGTCCAGCCCACCGTCGGCGCGGTTCGGAACCCAAATCGTATTCGCCCCGACCATCGCGGCGTGGTCGGCATACAGCGAGTACGTCGGCTCGGGGATCAGGACGTTCTCCCCCGGGTCGACCAGAGCGAGCATCGTCGCAGCAAGACCGGCGCTGCCTCCGTGGGTGACGACGATCTGTTCACTGCTGATCGGGCGTCCCGCGCTGGAGGTCAGCTTCTCTGCGAGCGCGTCGCGCAAGGAGGGGTCGCCAGTCAGGTTCGTGTAGCGGGTGCGCCCGGCGTGCAGCGCCGCGACCGCCGCGTCGACGACCACCCGCGGTGTCCCGGAGTCCGGCTCGCCCATGGAGAGCGCGACAGCGTCGGCGGGGGTTGAACCGAGCGTCGCCGGGCGGCGCGAGGCTTGCGTTATGCGTCGCGCGGCGTTGGACTCGATGGTCTCAGTCAGCTGCATGATCTCTCCTGTCGGCCCGGACGGCGGCGTCGTTGCACTGCCCAACCGAGCAAAGCAAGAGTAGATTACCAATTGATAGTCATATTTCAATTGGAGCCGCATGTTCATCAACGCCGACACGTCGACTGTCCACGTTCACGACCGAACGGAGGAGCTGCCGCCCGACCTCGTAGCTCGATTCGCTCACGCCGCTTCTACGCTGGTCGGGGATGCGATGGGTCGGTTTGGTCTGATGGATTCCGGGATCTCCGCGCTCGACGGTCGTGCCCGGTGCGCGGGGCGTGCCTTAACGGTGCTCACCCGCGAAGGTGACAACCTCGCCATCCATGTCGCGCTCGATCATGCCGAACCGGGAGACGTGCTCATCATCGACGCGCAGGGCGGTTCTGCCCGCGCTGTGTTCGGAGATCTGCTGGCGGAGATTTGCATGACGCGCGGGATCGCGGGCGTCATCATCGACGGACTCTCTCGGGACGCGGCTGCAATCAGCGATCTCGGGCTGGCGGTGTGGGCGCGGGGGCTCTCGCCGGCAGGACCCTTCAAGAACGGGCCGGGCGCCGTGGGGGCGCCTGTGGCGTGCGGTGGGGTTGTCGTGAACCCGGGCGACCTCATCGTGGCCGATGCGGATGGTGTCGCCGTGATTCCTGCGGGACGCATTGCCGCTGTCGCCAGAGAGGTTGAGCGGCTCGAAGCCGCCGAAGACCGCTTGCGTGCCCGAATTCGCAACTCCAAGGGCGAGCGTCCTTGATGCTTCTCTTGTCGTCCGCTTGACAGGGTGCGGAAGTAACTCGCATACTCATCCCAATTGAGATATGAATCTCATTTATGCTGGACCGAGCAACGCCGCTCCAATGTGGTCGAACTCGGGTGGACCCGCCCACGTATGCACTCGAGACGCAATCACCAACCTCCTTCTCGCGGGATCCGCATCTGACCGTTCCAGGGTCAACAACGCCCCACCTGCATCCACACCGTCACCATGGGTGGCACAACACAAGGAGTTCACATGACTTCGCGACGGTTCAAGACCATCACCGCAGCGGCGACAGCAACGTTCGCGGTCGCCGCTCTGGCCGGGTGTTCCGCCGGAGGCGCGGCATCACCCTCGGCGTCCGGCGACGGTGAGCCGATCACCATCGAATTCTGGGGTTCAGCCCTGGGGCAGGAGAAGGCGGTCGACACCTTCAACGCTGCGCACGATGACGTGCAGATCAACTACACGCAGATCTCGGCCGGCAGCGCCGGCGGCTACGAGAAGATGCTGAACGCGGTGAATGCTGGCAACGGTCCGTGCCTGGGGCAGGTGTCCTACGACACCATCCCCAGCTTCGCGACCGCCGGCGCGCTCGAGGACATCACCGAGTTCGCAGACTCGAGTAAAGACCTCTTCGCCCCCGCCGCCTGGCAGCTGGCGAGCGTCGGTGGTCAGGTCTTCGGCATCCCCGTCGACCTGGGGCCGATGGCGCTGTTCTACCGTGCGGACCTGTTCCAGCAGTACGGCCTCGACGCGCCCGCCACATGGGAAGACTTCGCCGCGGACGCCGCGACCGTCCACGCAGCCGACCCCAACGCCTACATGACCACCCTTCCGCTGAGCACCTACGACATCGGAGCTCTGGCGTGGCAGAACGGTGCGCAGTGGTTCGGCACCGAGGGCGGCGAATGGCAGGTCGACATCAACGACACCGCCTCCCAGGAGGTCGCCGACTACTGGCAGGGCCTCGTCGACGATCAGCTCGTGGTCGCCGAGCCCGCATTCGATACCGCGTGGTACACCAGCATCCAGGAGGGCCGGGTCCTCTCCTTCGTGGGTGCCGCATGGGCGGTCGCGCTGCTGGAGCAGAACGCGCCGGGGCTTGCCGGGAAGCTGTCCGTCGCGGAGCTGCCGCAGTGGAACGCTGGCGACGACGCATCGGGTAACCGCGGTGGTTCCACGAACGCAGTGCTCAAGGGCTGCGCGAACCCGGAGGAGGCCACTGAGGCCGCCATCTGGTTGAGCACCAACGATGACAGCGTCAACGCGTACATCGAGAACACCGGCATCTTCCCCGCGTCGCTCAGCGGCCAGGACCTGCCCGTGCTGTCGGAGGGATCGGACTTCTTCAACGGCGAGAAGATCTACGACGTGTTCACCACTGCGGCGCGCAACACGCCCGACTCGTGGGTGTGGGGCCCGAACATGACTACCCTGCAGCCGCAGATCAACGACGGCCTCAAGCTCGTCGGAGCCGGCCAGAAGACGCTCCCGGACCTTCTCGACGAGGCCCAGCAGAGCACCGTCACCACCCTCTCCGATCAGGGCCTGACCGTCACCGAGTAACCGCTTCAAGGGTGCCCGGATTCCTCCCCGGGCACCCCTGATCCTCTTCCCGAAGAAAAGGAGCCGCCATGTCGGCACCCGTCCTGCCTGCCGAGCTGGCCACGCAACGAGAAGCGGCCAAGCGGCGCCCTCGTCGCGCGGATCACCGCACCAGATCGGCGCTGCTGCTGCTGACGCCGTTCGCGATCCTCTTCCTCGGGGTCATGGTCGCCCCCATCGTCTACGCCCTGGTGCAGAGCTTCTTCCGCGTTCAGCGCAGTGGGCTCGGCCTCGATGGCGGCGAAACACTGTTCGCGGGGATCGACAACTACATCGCCGCGCTGCAGAACAGCGACTTCATCGCCTCCTTCGGGCGCGTGTTCGCCATCGGTGTGGTGCAGGTCCCGCTGATGATGCTCATCGCTCTGGTGCTCGCACTGCTCCTCGACGCGGCGTTCTCACCGCTGCGGCGCACGTTCCGGCTGATCTTCTTCTTGCCGTACGCGTTCCCGGCCGTGATCGCCGCGATCATGTGGTCCTTCCTCTACCAGCCGCGCATCGGACCGTTCTCGGACTGGCTGAGCGCCATCGGACTGGACGTGAACTTCCTCTCCAGCGACCTGGCCTTCTTCTCCATTGGCAACATGATGACCTGGGGCTACACCGGCTTCAACATGCTCATCATCTACTCCGCCCTCCAAGCAGTTCCCGAAGAGCTCACCGAAGCGTCCAGCCTCGACGGCGCCGGCTGGTTGAAGACGTCCTGGTACATCAAGATCCCCGCGGTGCGCCCCGCAATCATCCTCAGCGCGGTCTTCTCGATCATCGGAACGGTGCAGCTGTACAACGACCCGGCGATCCTCGCGAAAGTCGCACCGGGTATCTCCTCGACATTCACACCCATCATGGCCGCGCAGCAATCCGCCGCAGCCAACAACTACAACCTCGCCGCAGCACAGTCGATCATCCTGGCGCTGGTCGCCTTCATCCTGTCCTTCGGCTTCTTGAAGTTCACCCAGCGGAAGGGCGCAGACTCTTGAGCACCGTCACCACCCGAGCCATCGTGCAGGGCGACAAGCAGCGCACCCGCACCCGACGGCCCTTCATCCGCGAACGACGCATCCCGCTCGCCCCGCGCGCCGGCGCGTTCATCGTCATGGCCATCTTCGGCCTCTACAGCCTCATCCCCATGTGGTGGCTGCTGGTGACTGCGACGAAGAACAAGGAGTTCCTCTTCACCACCAACCCGATGTGGTTCTCCCACTTCGACCTGTGGGGGAACATCACCGACGTCTTCGCACAACAGAACGGCATCTTCGCCGTCTGGACCGGCAACACCATCATCTACTGCGTCGGTGGCGCAGCCATCAGCACCCTGCTGTCGGCCATGACCGGATTCGCGCTCGGCAAGTACGAGTTCCGGGGCCGCAAACTGATCGCCAACATCATCCTCGCCGCGGTCCTGGTCCCCTCCGTCCTGTTTGCGCTGCCCCTGTACCTGATGTTCAGCGAGATCGGTCTGGTCAACACGTACTGGGCTGTGCTGTTGCCCAGCCTCGTCAGCCCGTTCGGGGTGTACCTCGCCCGCATCTACGCCAGCCAGGCAATCCCCGATGAGCTGCTAGAGGCCGCGCGACTGGACGGGTCGGGAGAAGCGCGCATCTTCTTCAAGATCGGCCTGCCGATCATGATGCCCGCCCTGGTGACGGTCTTCCTGTACCAGTTCGTCGCCATCTGGAGCAACTACCTCCTGCCCGTGCTGATGCTCAACAACGACCACCTGCAGCCCTTGTCTGTGGGACTGGTGAACTGGCGCGAACGACTCACCGAGGGCATCCCCTACAACATCACGATCACCGGGTCGCTGCTGGCTGTCATCCCGCTGCTGATCGCCTTCGCCATCCTCCAGCGATACTGGCGCTCGGACCTCACTGCCGGCGGCGTCAAGTAACCCGATTCTCGAAGCAAGGTACCCCTCGCATGCTCCGCACCTCCTGGAACGACGGCTGGCAGTTCGGCCCCCTCGTATCCGTCCACGAAGCCATCCGCGTCGCCGCGCCGAGCGAGAACGTCGTTACGCTCCCTCACGACGCACTCCTCGCCGACGGTCGAGCGGCAGAGGGATCGGGCGGCCCACAGAACGGATACTTCCTCGGCGGCAGGTGGTCCTACGAGAAGCAGTTCGACGCGCCGGAGGTCTGGGAACGCACCCGAGTGGCGGTTCAGTTCGAAGGTGTGTACCGCGACGCAACCGTGTACGTCAACGGCGCCTTCGCCGGACAGTGGGCCAATGGGTACAGCGGCTTCCTCGTCGACATCACCCCGTTCCTGAACTTCGGGCAGTCCAACACCATCCGCGTCGACGCGCAAGCGGGCGACGACTCACGGTGGTACTCGGGCGGCGGGATCTACCGTCCCGTGCACCTGATCGTGGGGGACCTCGTCCGAGTCGTACCCCAGACCCTCCGTATCTCCACACCGGACTTGGACAGCGATCTCGCCACCGTCATCACGCGAGCCGAAATCGTCAACGATGAACCCATCACCCGCACCCTCGACGTTCGTGTGGACATCACCGATGGGGACGGGGTTGCGGTAGCCGGCGAGCGGGGACGGATCACCCTCCGCAGCGGTGAGACCCTTCCGGTGCAGTTACGTGCGTACATCCGCGAGCCCCGGCTGTGGGACCTCGACACCCCGAACCTCTACACCGCCACCATCACCGTCTCTCATGATGACGACGTCCTCGACGCCGACCACACCACATTCGGGGTGCGGTCGCTGAGCGTCGACCCGGTCAGGGGCTTGCGCCTGAACGGCCGCACCGTGAAGCTGCGAGGCGCGGCGGTGCACCATGACAACGGCATCCTGGGGGCAGCAGAGTTCGCCGACGCCGCGCTTCGGCGGGCGGTGAAACTGAAAGCCGCGGGTTTCAACGCGGTGAGATCGTCGCACAATCCGTTGAGCGTGGCTATGCTCGACGCCTGCGATCGGCTCGGGCTGCTCGTCATGGACGAAGCGTTCGACATGTGGACCGTCCCCAAGTCAGGTGACGATTACTCGCGGCGGTTCCCCGAATGGTGGGAACGGGATATCGACGCGCTGGTGGCCAAAGACTTCAACCACCCGTCGGTGATCATCTACTCCATCGGAAACGAGATCATCGAGGCGGGCACCACCCACGGCGCCAGGTGGGGGCGGCTCCTCGCCGAACGTGTGCGGGCGCTGGATCCCACCCGGATCACGACTCACGCCCTGCAGGGCATGTACATCGCGCGGGACAAGATCCCCGAGCTTCGGGCCGAGGTCGATTCCGACAGCACGGTCATCAAGGGGCTGAACGACTATTTGGGTCAGGTCACCCAGCTCATGGAGCGGGTCATGGCCTCGGATCTAGTTGGTGAGCGTCTCCTCGAGCCTGCCTCGACCCTCGACGTTGTCGGCTTGAACTACGGTGACAGCCGTTACGCCGTCGACAGAACGGATTTCCCGAACCGCGTCTACTTCGGATCGGAGTCCTTCCCCACACGTATCGACGAGATCTGGCGCATCGTCACCGATAACGACAACGTGCTCGGTGATTTCACCTGGACCGGGTGGGACTTCCTCGGCGAAGTCGGGACTGGGCGTCACGTCTACCCCGAAGACGCTCAGGTGCATCGCGCGCCGTATCCGTGGATCGCAGCGGTATGCGGGGACATCGACCTCATCGGCGACCGCAAACCGATGTCGTTTTATCGGGAGGTCGTCTTCGGGCTCACCGATGTCCCGTACGTGGCGGCACGGCTCCCTCGAGCAGACCGTTTCGTCATCGAGCCGAAGGCGTGGACCTGGTCCGATGTGACCCCGTCGTGGACGTGGGAAACCGCCGAGGAGACACCCATTCATGTCGAGGCGTACTCGACCGGCGACGAAGTGGCATTCATTCTCAACGGGGAAGAAGTCTCCCGCGGTCCCGTCGGACAGAAACGGCCGTTCCTCATCGAGACGGAAATCCCTTACCGGGTCGGCACGCTCGAAGCGGTCGCGTACCGTAACGGAACCGAGCTTGCACGAAACATCCTCGCGACCGCCGGCGCCGCTTCCCACATTCGCATCGATGCCGACTCGGACGAGCTGCGAGGCGGTAGCGGAGGGCTCGTACATCTCGAGATCAGCCTCGTCGACGAGAGTGGCGTGCGCTGCTTCGGACCTGACACGCAGCTCGAAGTGAGCCTCACCGGCCCGGCAGTCCTGCAGGGTCTTGGGAGCGCCAACCCTGTCACAGAAGACGACTTCCGGTCCTCTGAAACGATGACCTACCGCGGCCGAGCACTCGCTGTCATCCGCGGCACAGGAGCGGCGGGGCCGATCACCGTGACGGTTCACGCGGTCGGCTACCCGGACACCATTGTCTCCCTCGCTGCGACCGGCGACTCGGCACGCAGCTGACTTCGCAGCGCGGCCCGGGGGAAGCAGGGCACCGATGACAGGACCGTGACAGGCGTCGGGATCGTGGGTGCTGGGGTGATCAGTCGGCACTACCTCCGGAATATGGTCCAGTACCCCGACATCGCGGTGCGCGGTGTCGCAGATGAGCATGAGGCCCGAGCGCAGCGCGTAGGTTCAGAGTTCGGTATCCCGGTGATGACGGTCACCGAAGTCCTTGCGGAACCAACCATCGACATCGTGCTGAACTCACCGTTCCGGGCGCACACTTCGACGTGTCCGCCCGGATCCTAGATGCCGGCAAACACGTTTGGAGCGAAAAGCCGCTCGCAACGTCGCGGCAGCAAGCGGAGGCTCTGGAGGCATGCGCCGCTGAACGTGGTCTCCGCCTCGGATGCGCCCCCGACACAATTTCGGCAGTGCGCTGCAGATGGCACAGCATCTTGTCGAATCGGGGCGCGTCGGGCACGTCCGCTCGGCCCTTGCCGTCGTGCAGTCGCCTGGCCCCGAAGGTGTGCACCCGAATCCGGCGTTCTACTACGCCCCCGGGGCAGGGCCAGTTCTGGACATGGGCCCGTATTACGTCAGCGCCCTCGTGCAGATGATGGGACCGGTGGCGACGGTTGTGGCCTCCGGTGGATCCTCGGGAGCGACCCGGACTGTGCGGGTCGGAGCGGCAAGCGCAACCCGGTTCGATGTCACGGTGAGCACTCACACCTCCGCACTGCTGACCTTCCGATCCGGTGCGACCGCGACGCTCTTGACAAGTTACGACAGCGGTGTGCGGCGCAACCAGCGTGAGTTCTACGGCCCGGCGGCGACGTTACAGGTGCCTGATCCGAACCACTTCAGCGGGGATCGCATCGTCACCGATCTCTTCGACGACCCCCAGATGATCCCGTCCCGAACTAGCACATGAGGTCGAGGGGTGGGTGTTGTCGACTTGGCACGGTCAATCTGGGCGGGTGAACCGGAACGTGCTTCCGGGGTGTTCGCGGCGCACATTCTCGATGTTCTGTTGTCCATCGAGGAATCAGTGCGCGACGGTAGAACTGTGGTGGTCGAGTCCTCAGCTCACTCTCCCGCGCGGCTCGACAAGGACCGGGATCCGCTGCGACGAACGTAGGCACGCTGTTGCGCGATCGAGGTCCTAGTCCGTTGCAGGTAGGCGCGGCGTCGTCCGGGTCTTCGGTGACGCGCTCGAAGTCAAAGTCATCGTCGAAATCGCCTCGAGAGACGGATGCGGCGTGCAATACTTCGGTCCGAGACCGCAAACAGGGCAGATCATTGTGCTCTTTCATAGAGGCGGCGCGTGGCCGCTGCGCGGCGGGCACGGGTTCGAGGAAACGGTTCTCCACCCGAGAGGCTGACGTGCGCAGTGACCTGAAACGCAACAAGCTCGCGCTGCTCGAAGCCGCGGGCGAGATCGTGCGCGCGGACCCAGGGGCACTGACGATGCAAGCGGTGGCTGCGCGAGCGGGAGTTGCCGCGTCCACCGCGTGGAGACACTTCTCGGGCCTCGAAGACCTCATGCATGCCTTCGCCTATCAGCAAGCTGCCGACCTCCGCGGCTTCGCCGATCGCGCCGATGGCTCGCCGAGCTTCATGGATACCGTCGCGGAGTGGGTTCGGATTGTCTTGAGAAGCGGACCGGCGCTCGTGCACTTCCGATCCCGCCGGGGGTTCTTGGAACGCACGGCTGCCAGCGACGATATTCTCGTCGTTGCTGACGAAGCGTGGCGGCCTGCTCTGGGAGAGCTGCTCCGCTCCTGCGGCCTCGGGGACGATGCGCTGCCGACCGCGAAGTTCCTCGCCAACTCGGTACTCGACCCCCGAGAGATACTCGACCTTCACCAGCACGCTCGGATGGACGTCGACCACATCGTCGTGCACCTGAGCGGCGCCGTGGGGGGAGCATTGAGGGGATGGGCTGCATCCGGTGCGCCCCATATTGGTCACGGGTAGAGGCCCCGTAGCCGGTGAGCTTCGGCCACCTTCTCTACCGCCATCGCCGTCGCGGTTGCTCTGAGCGAACGTCCGTCCCGGGAGGAGCGCTCTCGCAACTCTCCCCAGGTGCGCAGCATCCGTTCACGCAGCTTGTCTTCAACCTCTTGCTCGCTCCACCAGTAGGCCTGGTTTCCCTGAATCCACTCGAAGTAGCTGACCAGCACGCCGCCCGCGTTAGCGAAGATGTCGGGGACGACCAGGACGTCCCGCTCATTGAGGATCTCGTCGGCGCGGGGGGTCGTTGGCCCGTTCGCGCCCTCGACGACAACCCGGGCGTTCACTCTCGGCGCGTTGATCTCGGTGATGACCCCCTCCACAGCTGCAGGAACCAGAAGGGTTACGTCGAGCTCGAGGAGCGCGGAACTTTCCAGCGGGTCCGCGTTGTGGAACCCAACCACTGCCCCGGTCCGGTCCACGTATTCACCGAGGGCGGCGATATCGAGGCCGCTCTCGTTGCGCACGGCACCGTACTGGTCGCTGACGGCGACGACGGTGACTCCGGCCTGCTGCAGGAACCCGGCGGCGCCGCGTCCAACTTTGCCGAACCCTTGAACGGCAGCGGTGCTGCCTTCCGGGGACATGCCGCGGGATTGCAGTGCTGCAAGGCTCACATGCGTCACGCCGCGGGAGGTCGCTGATGCCCGGCCGCGGGAGCCACCGAATCCGAGCGGCTTGCCGGTCACGACTCCGAGGACGGTGTGGCCGGCATTGACGGAGAAGGTGTCCATCATCCACGCCATCGTCTGCTCGTCTGTTCCCACGTCGGGGGCGGGGATGTCGCGGTCCGGTCCGATGAAGGGCGCGATCTCGCTGGTATAGCGGCGAGTGATGCGTTCCAACTCCGCGGCCGAATAGTTGCGTGGGTCCACTGTCACCCCGCCCTTCGCGCCCCCGTAAGGGACGCTCAGGAGTGCGCATTTCCACGTCATCCACATCGCTAGGGCGCGGACTTCGTCCAAGCTCACCATGGGGTGAAATCGCACTCCACCTTTTGCGGGGCCGCGAGTGAGGTTGTGTTGTACGCGGTATCCCCGCAGTGTCTGCACGCTTCCGTCGTCCCGGCGCAGCGGGACGCTGACGCTCAGTTCCCGGCGAGCCGAGGACAGCATCTGGTAGGTCCCGTCGTCCAAACCGAGATGGATGGCAGCTTCCCGTAACTGTTGCTGGGCCGCGGCAAGCGGTCCGGTCGACATGGCGTTCGTTAGCGCGTCACTGGTCATTTACGAGCCTCGCGTGCGGTATTTGCTGCCGCGAGGCCCGCCGCCAATTCCGTGAGGATCGTCGGAGTATCCAAACGGTCCATGATCACTTCGATGAGTACCAACGTGGCGGTGTTGTCTGACGCGGCGGCCAGCGCCTCCTGCAGCTCTATGCCGGTCGACACCCGGTAGGTGGCAGCTCTGTCGCCGGCCCCGAACGCTTGCGGGAAGCGCAACCAGTCCCAGCCGGTCACGTTCTGGTAGACCGCGTCGGGGCTCTGGATTGCTCGTTCGACCGTGTAACCGGCGTTGTTGATGAGGAACACCACGGGAGTCAGCCCACGGTGCAGCATCGTCGCCAATTCCTGGATGGTGAGCTGCGCGGACCCGTCGCCAATGAACAGGATCGCTCGCTTGCTGGTGTCGCCCAGGCTCGCTCCGAGGGTGGCGGGGAGGGTGTAGCCGATGGAGGACCAGATCGGCTGGCCAAGAAGGTCCGAATCGGCGGGCATCGCTAGCTCGAGAGCCCCGTAGAAGGCCGTGCCCGCATCAGCGATCACTGTCGAGCTCTTGGGGAGCCACTGTTGCACGGCGTACCAGAACTCGGCTTGAGAGAGCGGCTCTCCCGTCGTTTCCGTCGCGGCAACACCCAGATATGCCGTGTCTGTCTGCTCGTCCTCCAGCGCAAGATCAGAAACCACTTCTTTCAAGGTCTGCAGTGAGTCCTCCAGGAGTACGCCATAGAACCGACTGCCCCCGATGCGCGCTTCGGTGAGGTCGAGCGCGATGGCCTCCGAGACGTCGAAACCGTGCGAAAAGAAGCCGGTGAGGAGATCGCTGAGCACGACGCCGGCGAGCACGATAGGGTCCGCGTTGTCGACGAGTTCCCGGACCGTCTGGGATCGCGTGATGTGGCCCATGTAGGTGCCGAGGCTGCGAGGGTGTGCCTCATCAAGGATCGCTTTCGACCCTGACTGGGAGGCGATCCGCACGCCGGGAGTCTCAGCCAGCGACGTCACCGCAGCCTCGAGACCTCGACGGTGGAGTCTTGGGCCTGCCAGCACAGTGACGTTCTGCGTCGAGGTGAGGCGTTCCGTGAGCGCGGCGCGAAACTGGCTCAGCATGAGGGAGTCGCTCTGCGGCCGTCGGAGGGGCCAAGTGAGGTTGCTGCCGTCGACGACTGCGACCGCAACGTCAGTGGGAACGGAGATGTATACGGGTTTCGAAGTCCGCACCGCTTGCAGCAACGCCAGGTCGATCTGCTGGGTCGCGCTGTCAACGCGAAGCACTTCGCTATGCGCGGTCACTTCTCGGTACGCGCGTTCGAAATGACCGTGATCCCCATCAACCAAGGTGTGATGAAGCAGCGCACGCGTCGTCGCGGCGGTTGTCGAGGTGGCGCCCGTGATCTGAACCACCGGCACGTCCTCAGCGTACGCGCCGGCGACTCCGTTGATCGCGGAAAGCTCGCCCACGCCGTAGGTGGTGACCAACGCTCCGACACTTCGTCGAACTCTCGCGTAAGCGTCGGCGGTGTACGCAGCGTTCAACTCGTTGGTGGAGCCGACCCACTCCAGTCCGGTGTGCATGAGCATCTCATCGAGCAGGGAGAGATTGAAGTCGCCCGGAAGCCCGAACAGGTGCTCTACACCCAGCTCGCGCAGTCGCAGCGCGAGGTAGCGTCCGACAGTAACCGCCTTCAAGTCCTCATTCACACACGAAGGATGATCCTTCGACGGGATAAAGGCAAAGGCGTCGCCTCGCGTTGAACAGATCGTTCAATCTGGTCGTAGTGTGCTCCCATGCAACCAGACGATCTGCGTGGTCTCGATTCGACCGACCGCCGGCTTCTCGCGGCCCTGGACATCGACCCGCGCCGTTCAACTGCGAATCTGGCGGACATGCTCGGACTGGCCCGCGGTACCGTGCACACCCGGCTCGAACGGTTGAAGGCGATGGCGCTTCGGGCGAACAGTGTCCGGATCGCGCCCGAGATGCTCGGATACTTTACCCGCGCCTACGTATCACTCGAACTATCTCAAGGAGCGCTGGATAGGGTCGTCGACCACCTCCGGAGCATCCCCGAGGTCGTGGAGACCGTGGCCATATCCGGACGAGAAGATCTCATGTGTGAGGTGCTGGCTCGTGACAACGATCACTTGTACGAGATTGGACAGCGGATCCTCGCCGAGGCAGGCGTTCAACGCACCGTCACATCCATCGTGTTGAGAGAACACATCAGTCAGCGGGTGCGGCAGCTGCTCTGAGCCCTCCGTTCCGGAGTTCTCGGCGTCCGCCAGGCGCATGCGCGCACTACCCTGTGCGCATGAGCACGCCGCGCGTCCCCGCTCCCGAGATCGACCCCGCGTACAAGCCGAAGGGCCCGGCGTCGTACTTCCCGAGCATCGAGAAGACGTACGGCCTGCCGATGCAGCACTGGCTCGACATCGCCGCCGACCAGCTCTCGGCCGGTGCCTCGCACATGGCGGTGGTGGACTCGCTCAAGACCGAGCACGGCCTCGGCCACGGCCACGCGAACGCCGTCGTCGCCTACGTGAAGGCCGAGCTCGCCGCCTGATCCCGGCTCTCCCCCCCCCGAGACAGCAGTTTCACGCCGAGGGCGTGGGTGACACCCACTGTCTCGGCGCGAGAGTGATGTTTCGCGATAGGGGTGAACCGTGAGGGGGGGGTCAGCCGGCCAGCAGGTGCTCGACGAGGATCTGAGCGCCGATCCCGATGAGCACGATGCCGCCGATGATCTCGGCGGGCTTGCGCCAGCGCGTGCCGACCCGGTGGCCGATGAGCACCGCGACGAACGACAGCACGAAGGTGACGAGGCCGATCGAGACGACGGCGACCCACAGCGGCACGTCGAGGAACGCGAACGACAGGCCGACCGCGAGGGCGTCGATGCTCGTCGCGAGGGCGAGGAGCGTGATCTCCCGCGCTGAGATGCCGGATGCCGGATCCTCGTCGTCGCCCGGACGGAACGCCTCCCACAGCATCTTGCCGCCGATCGCGGCGAGGAGCGCGAAGGCGATCCAGTGATCGAACGGCGCGATGGCCGCGGCGAACGTGCTGCCGAGCAGCCAGCCGATGAGCGGCATCACCGCCTGGGCGACGCCGAAGGCGCCGGCGATGAGCAACGCTCCGCGCACGACGTGACGACGAAGCTGCAGCCCTTTTCCGAGCGCGACGGCGAACGCGTCGGCGGAGACGCCGACGGCGAGGACGAACAGCGCCCAGGGCGACACGGGTCCTCCTCGGATCGACGGGAAAGCGGGATCGAGCGGAGATCGGATGCGGCGGCTGCCACCTCGACGACTCTCAGCCGATGTCGAGCTTGCCATCACGGCACCCGCGATCCGGACCAAAAGGCCTGATTATCATCATTTCGGGCGAGCGAATCCTTCGGGCGGCCGAAACCGCGATGGCGAGAACGATTATCAGTAGCCGCTATAGTCGATGCCATGACCCGACGTCTCCTGCCCGCCGCCGCCCTCGTGGCCACCGCATCCCTCGCTCTCGCCGGCTGCGCCGGCACGACGGCACCCGGCGACGGACAGGACGGCGGCGGTGCCGTCCAGGTCGTCGCCTCGACCAACGTCTACGGCTCGCTCGCCGCGGAGGTGGGCGGGGACGCCGTCGAGGTCACCTCGATCATCACGTCGCTCTCGCAGGACCCCCACTCGTACGAGGCCTCCGCGCGCGACCAGCTCACGGTGTCGCAGGCCGACCTCATCATCGAGAACGGCGGCGGCTACGACTCGTTCCTCGACGGACTCGTCGACTCCAGCGGCAGCGAGGCCCCGGTTCTCACCGCGGTCGAGTTCTCCCACGACTTCCCCGGCGCCGAGGGCCACGACGACCACGGCGATGACCACGGCGATGAGGATCACGCCGAGGGCGACGACCACGCCGAGGGCGACGACCACGACCACGCCGGGCACGACCACATCGAGGGCTTCAACGAGCACGTCTGGTACGACCCGCACACGGTCGCGCACCTGGTCGAGGACATCGCGCATCAGCTCGGCGAGATCGACCCCGCGAACGCCGAGACCTTCGAGACGAACGCCGCCGCGCTGATCGAGCGGATCGACGGGCTCGAGACCTCGCTGGAGGGCATCGCCCAGGACCACGCCGGCGACGGCATCTTCGTGACCGAGCCCGTGCCGCTGTACCTCACCGCCGCGGCCGGTCTCGAGAACGCGACGCCCGACGCCTTCAGCGAAGCCGTCGAGGAGGGTCAGGACGTGCCCCCGGCGACCCTGCTCGAGGCGCAGCAGATCCTCCGCGCCGGCGACGTCCGCGCCGTCATCGTCAATGCGCAGACCGGCGGAGCGGAGACGACCGAGGTCGTGAACCTCGCCGACTCGCTGCAGATCCCGGTCCTCGAGTTCACCGAGCTCATGCCCGACGGCGTCGACTACGTCGAATGGATGCAGCAGAACGTCGACGAGCTGGCCGGTACGCTGACCCGGTGAGTCTGCTCGAGATCCGCGGCGCCGCCCTGCGGCGATCCGGCCGCGAACTGTGGAGCGGACTGGACCTCAGCGTCGAGCCGGGCGAGCTCATCGCCGTCCTCGGCCCGAGCGGTTCGGGCAAGACCACGCTGCTGCGCGCGATCCTCGGCCTCGAGCCGCTGAGCGAGGGGTCCATCACCGCCCTCGGCCAGCCGGTGCGGCGCCGCGGCAATCGCGCGATCGGGTATCTGCCGCAGGCCCGCCCGCTCCCGCCCGACACGGCGCTGCGCGGCCGCGACCTCGTCTCGCTCGGTGTGGACGGGCACCGTTTCGGCATCCCGCTGCCCCGCCGCCGCGACCGCGACCGCGTCGACCGGCTGCTTGCGGCCGCCGGCGCGAGCGCCTTCGCCGATCGACCGGTCGGGGTTCTCTCCGGCGGCGAGCAGCAGCGCCTGCGGGTGGGTCAGGCGCTCGCCGACGACCCGCGCCTCCTGCTGTGCGACGAGCCGCTCACGAGTCTCGACCTGGCGAACCAGCAGGCGGTCGTGCGGCTGATCGACGAGCACCGGCGCACCGGCGCGGGTGTGCTCCTCGTCACCCACGACATCAATCCCGTCCTCGGCAAGGTCGACCGCATCCTCTACATCGCGAACGGCCGGTTCACCCTCGGCACCCCGAAGGACGTGCTCACCTCGCCGGTGCTCACCGACCTCTACGGGGCGCCGGTCTTTGTGCTGCGCGCCGGCGACCGCCTCGTCGTCGTCGGCGCCCCCGACGCCGACGCCTCGCACCACCACCACGACCACGGAGACCACCTATGACCTGGGCCGACGTCTGGGACGCCATGTTCGGCGGTCTCCCGGTGTACGGCGACATCCTCGCGCTCGTGCAGAACTCCGTGTGGGCCGGAGCCGTCCTGGGCCTCGTCGGCGGCCTCATCGGCGTCTTCGTCCTGCAGCGCGACATGGCCTTCGCCGTCCACGGCATCAGCGAACTCTCGTTCGCCGGGGCCGCCGCAGCCCTCCTCATCGGGGCCGACGTCGTGTCGGGGTCGATCGTGGGCTCGCTCGTCGCCGCCGCCCTCATCGGCTGGCTCGGCTCCCGCGCGCGCGACCGCAACTCGATCATCGGCGTGCTCATGCCGTTCGGCCTCGGTCTCGGCATCCTGTTCCTCTCGCTCTACGACGGACGCAGCGCCAACCGGTTCAGCCTGCTGACCGGTCAGATCGTCTCGGTGCAGTCGGGGCAGCTCGGCTGGCTCATCGGCATCGCGGCCTTCGTGCTCCTCGCCCTGCTGCTCATCTGGCGCCCGCTCCGCTTCGATTCCCTCGACCCGCAGTCGGCGGCCGCCCGGGGCGTGCCCACGGTCGGCGTCTCGCTCGGCTTCATGCTGCTGCTCGGGCTCATCGTCGCCGTGGCGGTGCACATCATCGGCGCGCTGCTCGTGATGGCGCTGCTGGTCACCCCGGCCGCGGCTGCCATGCGGGTCGCCACCGGGCCGGTGACGGTGCCCGTGCTGGCGGCGGTCTTCGGCGTCGTGTCGGCGGTGGGCGGCATCCTGCTCGCCGTCGCGGGGACGCTTCCGGTGAGCCCGTACATCACGACGATCTCGTTCGGCATCTACCTGGTCTGCCGCATCGTCGGCGGGCGCCGCGGCCGCGTCCAGCGCACCCAGCCGCTGCCGGGCGCGTAGCCGGGCACCCAGCCGCCGCAGAGCAGCGCCGAGTAGACTCCCCGCCATGGCCCAGCGGAACACCTGGCAGCGCGAGCGCGTGCGGACGGCATTGTCGGATGCCCGCGGTTTCGTGTCGGCTCAGGACCTGCATGCCGCCCTCCGCGACGACAACACCGGCATCGGTCTGGCGACCGTCTACCGCGCGCTCGCGACCCTGGCCGCTGCCGGCGAAGCCGACCAGCTGCAGAGTCCCGAGGGCGAGGCCATCTACCGGGCCTGCTCGAGCGACGGACACCACCACCACCTCATCTGCCGCTCGTGCGGGCTGACCGTCGAGATCCAGGCGACCGACGTCGAGGAATGGGCCCGCCGCACCGCCGCGGCCAACGGGTTCACCGCCGCCGAGCACGTCGTCGACATCTTCGGGCTCTGCGCCGCCTGCTCGGCCGCGCGACCCTCGGTCGAGCGTGACGGCGCCTAAGACCGCACGGCTCGCGCCCACGCCCGCCACGCGCACGACGGCTGCGCTCGGCATCGGCGCGGCCGCGGTCGTGATCCTCGTCGTCGTCGCCTTCCTCACGCCCGGTGCCGCGCTCTCGACGCGCGCGCAGGACGGCCTGACCCTCGGGCTGAGCGTCCTCATCGAGTCGCTGCCCTTCGTCATGCTGGGCGTGCTGCTGTCGATCATCGTGCAGGTGTGGGTCCCGCCGGGTGCGATCGAGCGGTGGATGCCGCGCCGAGCCTGGGCCCGCCGTGCGGTGCTGTCGCTGCTCGGCATGCTCGTGCCGGTCTGCGAGTGCGGCAACCTGCCGTTCGCCCGGGGCCTCATGATCCGCGGCTTCTCGGTGCCCGAGACGATGACCTTCCTCATCGCCGCGCCCATCGTGAACCCCATCGTCATCATCACGACGCACCAGGCGTTCGGGTTCGACGACGGCATCCTCATCGCCCGCCTGGTCGGCGGCTACGTCGTGGCGAACCTGATCGGCTGGCTGTACTCGCGGCATCCCGACCCCGACGGACTGCTCACCGAGCGCTTCCTCGCGGCGTGCGAGATCGCCGCCGAGGATCCGGGCGGAAAGGGACGCCGGAGCCTCGTGCAGTACGTCGTGGAGCTGCGGGCGGTCATGCCGGCGCTCGTGATCGGGTCGGCCATCGCGGGCGCGGTGCAGGTGATCGTCCCGCGCGACGCCCTCCTGGCGATCGGCTCGAACCCCGCCCTGTCGATCCTTGCGATGATCGCCCTCGCGATGATCGTCGCGATCTGCTCGAACGTCGACGCGTTCTTCGCCCTGTCGTTCGCCTCGACCTTCACGCCCGGTTCGCTCGTCGCATTCCTGCTGGTGGGGCCGCTCGTGGACGTCAAGATGCTCGCGCTCATGCGCACGACCTTCCGCACCCGCGTGCTCGTCGCGCTCGTCGTGATCGTCGTCCTGTTCGCGATCGCCGTCGGAGGGGTGGTGAACCTCCTTGTCTAGGTCGTCCGCGCTCCTCACCCGGCTCTTCGGAGTGGGTCTGGCCGCAGCCCTCGCGGCCGTGACCGTCGTGCTCGCCGCGACCGGCCGCATCGGGCTCTACATCAACCCCGAATCCGCGTGGTTCGCGATCGGGATGGCGGTGCTCGCGCTGATCGGCGCCGTGGTGAGCTTCGCGCTCCCCCTCGGCGCGGAGGCCGACCACGCCCACGACCACGGCGACGCCCACGACCACGATCTCGGCGACGCGCACGACCACGGCGTCGCGCACGGTCACGTCGACGGCGGGATGCGGCGCGCCCGCCGCGCCGCGCCGGTGTCGCCACTGCGGCGGCCCGCCCCCGACCGCCTGCGGCTCGTGCTCGGCGCGGCGGCGGCCGGCACCGGCGGTGTCATCGCGACGGGTCTCGTCGCCGTCGTGCTCGTCACCCCGCCCGCAACGCTCTCGGCCGAGCTCGCGATGTCGCGCGACACCGGTGCGCCGCCGCTGTTCCAGGGGGCCGACTCGATCGCGCTGGCCACGACGGGCGACACGGCCGCGTTCGGCGTCGGCGAATGGGCGAGCGTCTTCGCCACGGCCACGAACCCCGAGGCGTTCGAGGGCGACGAGATCAGCCTCACCGGCTTCGTCACGCCCGGAGCCGACGGCGGCTTCGGCCTGACCCGCCTCATCATCACTCACTGTGTGATCGACGCGCAGCCGGCGAGCATCCCGATCGGCGGAGCGACGCAGGCATCGCCGCAGACGGGCGACTGGGTGACGGTCACCGGTGTCATCCGCGACCGCGACGGTCGCCTGGTCGTCGAGGCGACCGGTGTGCAGACGATCGACGAGCCCGAGGACCCCTATGAGTACTGACGGCCGCCGCACGCGCGCGCGGCGCCGTCGCTCGCGGGGATTCGTCGTCGCCATGACGGCCGTCGTCGGCGTGCTCGTCCTCGTCGGAGCGGGGAGCGCGGTCGTCACGACCGTGCAGGGACCCCGGGCGACGGACGTCACCGTCGATCCCCAGGCGGCCGTCGAGTCGGCGGGGTCGCGCCTGATCGTCACGACGACGCAGTCGCTCGAGGAGGTCGATCCCGCCCAGGTGGAGGTCGAGCCCGCAGCCGACTTCACCGTCGACACGTCCGGGCGGCAGATCGGCATCCGCTTCGCCCTGCCGCTGCGCGACGCCACCGACTACACGGTGCGAATCTCCGGCCTGCGCGGGCTCGGCGGCGGGCCGACCGGCGAGGTCGAGGAGCGGTTCACGACGCCCGCACTCGAGACGTTCCTGCTGCAGCGCGGCGGCGACGAGGACACGATCTTCCGCACGACCCTCGACGGCGAGAACGCGGAGCCCGTGTTCGCCCGCGCTCGGATCGAGGACTTCCGCGCCACCGCGACCCACCTCGCGATCGTGACCTCCGACGACGCGGGCGAGTCGACGCTCACCGTCACCGATCGTGACGGGCAGAACGCGCGGGAGCTCCCGCTGCCCGGACCGGGGACGGTGACGAATCTGCAGTCCGCGGACCGCGGCGACCTCATCGGCTACACCTTCACCGATGCCGACATCGGCAGCGGCGGGACCCGCGAGAGCGAGCTGTACACGGCATCCCTCGCCGAGGCGCGCGCCGCCGACGAGCCCGACCAGCTGCAGATCGCCGGCGGCGATTCCCGGGTCGACGACTGGCGGTTCGTCCCCGGCAGCGACGCGGTGCTGCTGCTCACCTTCGACGGAGCGCTGACCCTGGTGTCGACCGGCGGCGGCGCACCGGTCGCGCTCGGCAACGCGATCACGATCGACGGGATCGCGCGCGGGTCGACCGAGGCGATCGTGCAGCGCGCCGACGGTCTCGTCGCGATCGACCTCGCGACGGCCGAGGAGCGGTCGCTGCCGGTCACCGACCCCGCGGCGGGCGAGACGCAGTCGATCGTCGCGCTGCCGGGGAACGCCGACGAGACACTCCGCGTGCTGTCGCAGGTCGACGGATTCACGGTGCTGTCGACCTCCGTCGCGGCGGTCGACGAGTCCGGCGCCGTCCGGACCGTTTTCGACGTGCCGGACGGCGCACTGCTGCAGCACGCGTGCGTGTCGCCGAGCAGCCGATACGCCGCGTTCCTCATCGCACCCGATGCCGTCTCGAACCCGTACGACGCGTACCTCCTGCCCCTGCCGCAGCGGCTGCAGACGCACATCGTCGACCTCGGCACCGGCGAGGAGGTCTCGGCGCTCGGCGGCTTCGACATCTCGTGGTGTCAGAGCGCACCCCGGCCGTGAGCGGGGCATCCGCCGCCGCCCCGGCCGGCTTCCACCACGCGCAGCGCGCCGAGCTGGCGGCGCTGCCGGTGGAGGTGGCGCCGCGCCTGCTCGGCGGGCTGCTCGTGGTCGAGGTCGACGCGGTGGTCGGGTCGGAGTCGGTCGGGTCGGAGGTGGTCGTGGCGCGGCTGACCGAGGTCGAGGCCTACCACGGACGCGACACAGGCGACCGCCCCGATCCCGGCTCGCACGCGCGGATGGGGCCGACGGCGCGCAACGCGACGATGTGGGGCGAGCCGGGTCACCTCTACGTGTACCTGAGTCACGGCATCCACTCGTGCGTGAATGTCGTCTGCGGCCCGGCCGGCGTCGCGGGCGGTGTGCTGCTGCGCGCGGCCGAGATCGTCGAGGGCGTGGATGCCGCGCGGCTCCGCCGCCCGGCCGCCCGGGTGGACCGCGACCTCGCGCGGGGACCGGGCAGGCTCGGCGAGGCGGTGGGGCTGCGGCATCCGGTGCACGACGGCATCGACGCGGTGTCGGGTTCGGAGCGGGCCGGCGTACGCGCGCGGCTGCTGCTGCGCGACGAGCCCCTCGCGGACGTCGCGACCGGCCCGCGCGTGGGTGTCGCCGGGGTCGCGGGGACGGCGGCGTTCCCGTGGCGCTTCTGGGTGCCGGGCGACCCGACGGTGTCGGCGTTCCGCTGGGGGCGCGGTGCCGCCGTGCTAGAGTGAGTGTTTGTCTGCGCGCACTCCAGCACGCAGTACGTACCCACTCTTCATCTTCCGGCCGGAAACGGCCCGATGGAGCGCGGGTGCAGACAAGGGATCTTGGGTGGCACCGTCCGGTGTCACGGTACTAAGGAGAATCACTATGGCAGCAGTGTGCCAGGTGACCGGAGCAGTTCCCGGCTTCGGTCACAACATCTCGCACTCGCACCGCCGGACGAAGCGCCGCTTCGACCCGAACGTGCAGAAGAAGACCTACTACGTTCCTTCGCTTGGTCGCAAGATCACGCTGAACGTCTCGGCTAAGGGCATCAAGGTCATCGACGCCCGCGGCATCGAGTCGGTCGTGAAGGACCTCATCGCGAAGGGTGTGAAGCTCTAATGGCGAAGAAGGCTCAGGACGTCCGTCCGATCATCAAGCTGCGTTCGACCGCAGGCACGGGGTACACCTACGTGACGCGCAAGAACCGTCGCAACAACCCCGACCGCATCGTGCTGAAGAAGTACGACCCGGTGGTCCGCAAGCACGTCGAATTCCGAGAGGAGCGCTGATCTCATGGCTAAGAAGAGCAAGATCGCGCGCAACAACCAGCGCGAAGAGGTCGTCGCCCGCTACGCCGAGAAGCGTGCCGAGCTGAAGAAGACCCTCGTCGACCCGAACGCGACCGACGAGGCCCGCGAGGCCGCGCGCGTCGGTCTGCAGAAGCTGCCGCGCAACGCGTCGCCGGTGCGCGTGCGCAAGCGCGACGCCATCGACGGTCGCCCCCGTGGCCACCTCTCGAAGTTCGGCATCTCACGTGTCCGCTTCCGCGACATGGCGCACAAGGGCGAGCTGCCCGGTGTGACCAAGTCGAGCTGGTAAGCCAGCCCGCGTCGAGCATCTCGAGCTGGTAAGCCAGCCCGCGTCGAGCATCTCGAAGCCCCCGTTCCGATCTCTCGGGACGGGGGCTTCGTCGTACCCCGGGAACGACCGAGTCCGGTGGCCGCCCCCGCGGTGCACGGAATCAGGATCGATCGGGTGCGCGGCTGCTCCCGAGTCGGGCTGGGCCGGTTTCTCCTGAGAACGGTGTCGCCGTCACATGTGCCGTGCCCGGTGTGTGCTCGGAGCGCGTCCGGGTGTCGGAGCGCGCCCGGGTGCTCGGGCGCGGTGGCTCGTCGGCGTGCACGGAGTCAGGATCGATCGGGTGCGCGGCTGCTCCCGAGTCGGGCTGGGCCGGTTTCTCCTGAGAACGGGCTCGGTCCGCGGCGGCAGGCCGCAACGGGGTGCGCCGCAGGCGGGATGCCGCGTAGCGTCGATGCATGCCGCTGGATCCCTTCTTCGCCGAGCGCCTGCGCACGCACCGCCGCTATTTGCTCCGTCAGGCCTGGACGTCGCTGACCGGAAAGGTCGCGGGTGTCGCGTCCGGGTGGCGGGGCGTGCCACGGCCGCCCGCCGCGGACGGCGTCCCCGGCACAGCGCCCGCCGGGTCGACGGAGCCCGCGCCGGGACCGGCGGAGAAGCAGCCCGCGCGCGCCCTGACGCCGCGCGAGCGGCATCGCCGCGCCGCGCTGCGGTGGGATCGGCAGGAGCTCCGCACCGCCGGGCTCGCCGGTCCGCCGATCGACACCGTCGAGCACCGCGTGCCGGTGCCGGGGCACCCGACGGTCCGGGTGCGCGTGTACCGCCCGACCACCGCGCCGGCCGCGGATCCGGCGCCCGCGTTCCTCGTCTTCGCCGGCGGGGCGTTCCGCATCGGCGGCATCGACTATCCCACCGCGGATGCCGCCTGCCGCCGCCGCGCCGAGGCCTCCGGAGCCGTCCTCATCGCCATCGACTACGCCCTCGCCCCCGAGCACCGCTATCCCACGCAGATCGAGCAGGCGCACGCCGTGTGGGAGTGGGTGCACGCCGAGGCCGACGCGCTGGGCATCGACCCGCAGCGCCTCGGCATCTCGGGATCGTCGGCGGGCGGCTGCATCGCCGCCGCCCTGACCCTGCTGAACCGCGACCGGTCGCGGCATCCGATCGCGCTGCAGATCCTCGAGGTGCCGGTCACCGATCTGACCGGCCGGCACATCGACCTGCGCGCGACCTACGCCCTCGGCATCCCGGCGTTCATCGCGGTCCGCGAGCTCGTCTCCGTCGCCCGCACCTATCTCGGCGACCGCTCCCGCGCGCGGGAGTCGTACGCGTCGCCGATGCGGGCGGCATCCCACCGGGATCTGCCGCCGGCCGTCATCCTCACCGCCGAGTACGATCCGCTCCGCGCAGACGGCGCCGCGTACGCGGCGAAGCTGCGGCGCGCGGGCGTCGAGGCCAGTGCGACGCGCTACCTGGGCGTCACGCACGACACCCCGCTCTACGTCGGCGCGCTCCCCGCGGCCCGTCGCTGGGAGGCCGAGGTCGTCGCCGCGATGCGGCGGATCTGACCGGGGCGACGGTCGCCCTGCTGAGCGCCCTGCGGACCGCCGCGGTCGTCACATCCGCCCCACGGGCCCCCGAAAGGGACGACACGCCGGAGGAATGAGGCCTCCGAGACGCCCAAATCCGCGAAATTCCGCGGAATCCGCGTATATTCGGGACCGGTCGAACGACCAACCGGCGGAACGCGAGTTCCCCGGGAACCACCCACGCTGTCGGCGGCGCGTCCGTCGTCCGCCGTCTGGAGGACAACCTATGGCTGACAAGTCCATCACCAAGACCGAGCTCGTCGCGAGCATCGCCAGCGCCACCGGCCAGAGCCAGGCTGCCGTCTCGGGCGTGCTCGACTCGCTCTTCACCACCGTCTCCGAGGCTGTCGCCAAGGGCAGCAAGGTCTCGATCCCGGGCTGGATCGCCTTCGAGCAGGTCGACACCGCCGCTCGCACCGGCCGCAACCCCCAGACCGGCGAAGAGATCAAGATCGCCGCGGGCAAGCGCGTCAAGGTGACCGCCGGCTCGAAGCTGAAGGCAGCCGTCAAGTAATCGACGCTGACGTCGACGAAGGGGGATGCCGCTCGGCATCCCCCTTCGTCGTGCGCGCCGTAGGCTTGTCGGGTGGACTCACGAGCGCTGCGCGTCGCCGGTCCGGCGATCCTCGCCGCGGCGGCCTTCGTCGCCGTCCTCATCGGCCTCGCGGTCGGGGGTGGCGCGCAACCGCTGCAGCTGCTCGACCCGGGCCCGGTCGTGCGCTGGGGCCTTCCCGTGGTCAAGCTCCTCGTCAACCTCTCGGCGGCGGGGATGGTCGGCTCGCTCGTCGTCGCGCTGTTCGGCCTCCGCGCGGGTGAGCGCCCCTTCGACGTCGCCCTCGACACGGCATCCGTCTCGGCGGCCGTCTTCACCGTCACGAGCGCGATCACCGCGTTCTTCACGTTCCTCAATTTCTTCGGCGCAGCGCCGAGCGCCGGCGCCGAATTCGGCCAGCAGCTCGGCCGGTTCCTCGTCGAGACCGAGGCCGGACGCGCCTGGTCGCTGACGACGATCGCGGGCGCCCTGCTGACGGTGCTCACCTTCGCGGTGCGCGGCTGGACGGCGACGCTGCTCGTCGGCGTGCTGGCCGCGGCATCCCTCATCCCGATGGCGACGCAGGGCCACTCCGGCGAAGAGGCGAACCACAACACCGCCGTCGTCGCTCTCGCGCTGCACATCATCGCGGCCGCCGTGTGGCTCGGCGGACTCGTGCTGCTCGTGATCGTGCGGCCGCTCCTCGACCGCGCGGCCATGGCCTCGCTCGTCTCGCGTTATTCGAGCATCGCGCTCGTCGCGTTCGTGGTCGTCGCCGTCTCGGGCACCGTCCGCGCCGCCGTCGGCGTCGTCTCACCCGAGAACCTCTTCTCGGCGTACGGTGCGCTGCTGGCCGTGAAGGTCGTGGCGCTGCTCGTCATCGGCGCGCTCGGCGCCTGGTACCGGCGCGGACTGATCGCGAAGCTCGGCGCGGCCGGCGCCGCGGGCGTCTTCTGGCTGCTGATCACGCTCGAGCTCGCATTCATGGGCATTGCCAGCGGCGCCGCCGCGGCCCTCGCCCGCACACCGCCGCCGGTCGACACCGCGCTGCCCGAGGATCAGACCCCGGCGCAGATCCTCACCGGGGCGACGCTTCCCCCCGAGCTGACGATGAACGAGTGGTTCGTGCGGTGGGACATCGACCTCCTGTGGCTGTTCGTCGCGGCCTTCGGCATCTTCTTCTACCTCGCGGGAGCGTGGCGGCTGCGCCGCCGCGGCGACGCCTGGCCGGTGTACCGCACCGTGCTGTGGGTGTTCGGGATGCTGCTGCTGTTCTGGGTCACCTGCGGCCCGATCAACGCCTACCAGGACTACCTCTTCAGCATGCACATGGTCGGCCACATGCTGCTGTCGATGGCGATCCCCGTGTGCCTGGTCGCCGGAGCCCCGGTCACCCTCGCGGCCCGCGCCGTCCGCAAGCGCGACGACGGCACGCGCGGCGGCCGCGAGTGGATCCTCTGGGCCGTGCACACCCCGTTCTCCCGCGTCGTCACGCACCCCGCGTTCGCGTCGGCGATGTTCATCGGGTCGCTGTGGGTCTTCTACTACACCGATCTGTTCCGCTGGTCGCTCTTCGACCACATCGGCCACGAGTGGATGGTCGCCCACTTCCTCATCTCGGGGTACCTCTTCGTGCTGTCGCTCATCGGCATCGACCCGGTGCCCTATCGCCTGCCGTATCCGTTCCGCCTGCTCACCCTGATCGCGATCATGGCGATGCACGCCTTCTTCGGCATCGCGATCATGATGTCGGCGGGTCTGTTCGTTCCGGAGTGGTTCGGTGCGATGGGCCGCACGTGGGGACCGACGCCCCTCGAAGACCAGTACATCGGCGGCGGCGTCGCGTGGTCGGTAGGCGAGATCCCGACGCTCATCCTCGCGATCACCGTCGCGATCCAGTGGAGCCGGTCGGACGATCGGATGCAGCGGCGCCGCGACCGCCAGGTCGACCGCGCCGGAGACCTCGAGCTCGATGCCTACAACGAACGGCTCGCCGACCTCGCGCGTCGCGACGCCGCGCGCAGCTGATCCGGCGCAGCCGGTCGCGGACGGAAGTCGAGGGATCAGGGGCGTCCGCCGCCGGCGGGTGCCTGCGACAGGGTCATGGCGGTCCGGGTGTCGACCGCGACCGCGAGGGTGCCGACGTAGCCGGCGGTGGTGTCGCCGGTGAAGGTGCCCATCTGGAGGCCGGAGCCGTCGCCGAACACGTTGTCGTTCTCGAGCGAGCCGACCTGGGCGAGATTCCGGGCAGAGCCCGAGTAGGCAGCGAGCTCGTAGACCGGCGTGAGCATGTCCGCCGGAAAGGCTACCTGCGAGATGGCGATCGCGTTGGATCCGGCCGTGGCCGAGCCGGCGTCGGGGTAGACCTCGAAGTGGATGTGCGTCCATCGGCCCGCGTAGCACCCGGGGACGATCGTCCGGAACGTCACCTGACCCGCGGCATCCGCCACCTGCACGCCCCGCAGGTACGTCTCGTCTTCGACTCCCGCGGAGTACATCGAGTACAGGCCCTGCGCGTCGCACTGCCAGGCGTAGACGGCGACGCCCGCGAACGGGACGTTCCCCCTGGCCAGATCGCTGAGTGTGAGCGTGAGGGTGAGCGGGACGCCTGCGACGACGGTGCCGCCGTCGAGGCTCGCGGTGATGTCGCTGCGCACGATCCCGGACTGCTCGAGGACATTGAGCCCGTTGGTGCCGTCGGCGGGGTAGGGGCCGTTCGTCTCGTCGGGGATCTCGGAGGTCGCATACCCCGCGGCTGCGCTCGCCGACGCGCTCGCGGTCGGCGTCGTCGCGGCGGTGGGGGTCGGCGACGAGCTGGATGCGGCCGTCGGCGAAGCGGTCGATGCCGCGGGCGCGCACGCCGCGAGCAGGACCGCCCCCGCCCCGAGGCCGACGAGTCCGAGCACGCTCCGCCGGCTCACGAGGGTGCCGAGGTCGAAGCCGACGCCCTGGTCGACGATCTCATCGTCGGGGCGATCGAGGAGGCGGCCCTCGTAGGACGGGCCGTCCGGTGTCTGCTCGGGCTCGGGAACGCGGGCCATCAGGGCCTCCTCGGGTCTCGGTGCCCGGTCCGTCCGGGCTGAGTCCAGAGTGGGGTCGTCCGGTTGGACGGTCCCTCACGCTCCCTATGCGCGGGCTATGGCTCCTGCGCCGCGGAGACCTGGATCGACGCCGTGCCGTCGGGCAGGATCGTGATCGTCCCGCCGAGGAAGAACTCCACGTCCTCCGACACCTCGTTGACGCGACCGTCGAAGAGCGAGCGCACGTCGACATCGATATGGGCGACGGCGCGTGTCGTCGGAATGGCCCACTGCGCGCCGTCGGGCACGACGGTGACCTCGGGGTTCTCGGTCATCGACCAGGTCGGCGCACCCTCGACGCGGTTGCGCACGAAGTAGCCGAAGGGGCATCCGGTCGGCTGGAGCACCTGCTGCGTCGCGCACGAGGCGAGGAACTCGTCGACGCGGTCCTGCACGACATTCACGAACTCGTCCGTCGGCTGGGTCTGCAGATCGACGGGGATGGTCTTGCCCGGCATGTCGGAGAGCACGGCCACACCCGGCGAGGTCGAGGTCGCGGTGTCCACCGCGATGGAGTACGCGCCGGGCGAGAAGACGAGCATCGATACGGGGGTCAGCGGATCGGCGTCCACGCCCTCGGGCGCGACCTGCCGCGTGTCGATCTCGAAGCCGTTGACGCTGAAGCGGGTCGCGCCGCGCACCGTGAGATCCACCGCCGCGAGCGGGCTCTCGGCGAACCGCCAGGCCGGCGCGACGCCGATCCAGCCGTCCCGCTCCACGTGGAACGACGTGCGCCCGCGATGTCCGCCGGCCGAGTACGCAACCGTGACCTCGGTCACGCCGTCGTGCGGTTCCTCGTCGACGACCCTCACGTCCGACAGCGCCGTCAGCGCGGCGCGGCGGAGCAGCACCTCGGAGGCGGTGTTCGGCAGGCCGGCCGCCGTGAGTTCGCCGTCGTCCATCGCGACCCCGGGCACGGCGAGAGCGTCGGCGGCGCTGCCGGATCCGAGGAGCGAGAGGTAGCGCTCGACGAAGGCCGAGGCGCTGTAGAGCTGGGTGTAGACCGTCACGGCTCCGAATCCGAGAGCGCCGAGGACGAGGACGCCGGCGACGCCGAGCGCGGTCAGGTCGAACGCGAGGCTGCGACGGCGTCGGCGCGGAGCGCGCGCGTCCGCGGCATCCGTCGTCTCGGCAAGGTCCACAGCACAAGTCTAGGAAGCGTCGCCTGTGGCTACCATGAATCGGTGACCCTGCCGCCGCTTTCCGCCGAGCAGGAAGCCCTTTTCCGTCGGATCGAAGACACCCGCGACCATGTCTTCGTCACCGGACGTGCCGGAACCGGCAAGTCGACGCTGCTCCAGCACCTCGCCTGGAACACCGACAAGCAGATCGCGATCTGCGCGCCGACGGGGGTCGCGGCGCTCAACGTCGAGGGGCAGACGATCCATTCGCTGTTCCGGCTGCCGATCGGTCTCGTCGCCGACAGCGAGCTCGACCAGTCCGAGCAGACCCGCCGCATCCTCAACGCGATCGACACGCTCGTCATCGACGAGATCTCGATGGTCAACGCCGACGTCATGGATGCGATCGACCGCTCGCTCCGGCAGGCCCGCCGTCGCCGGTCGGAGGCGTTCGGCGGGGTGCAGGTCGTGATGTTCGGGGATCCCTACCAGCTGTCGCCCGTGCCGCCGCGCGGCGACGAGCTGCGCTACATCCAGGACCACTACCGCTCGTTCTGGTTCTTCGACGCCCAGGTGTGGGCGGGGCCGAAGGCGGATGCCGGGGCGATCCGCTCCGACGGACTGCTCGATCTCGGCCGGGTCGGCGCGCCCCTGCACATCGCCGAGCTCGGCGAGATCCACCGCCAGGCCGACAGCGGGTTCAAGGACATGCTCAACGCCGTGCGCTACGGCGTCGTGACGGCGGACATCGCCGCGGCCCTGAACGCCGCGGGGGCGCGCAAGCCCCCCGCCCCGACGGGCGACGAGCCGCCGATCATCACCCTCGCGACCCGCAACGACGCCGTCTCGCGCATCAATCAGCGCCACCTCGATGCGCTCTCCGGGCCGGTGCAGACGGCGAAGGCCGACGTCAGCGGAGACTTCGGGCGCGGCGAGACGGGGTACCCGGCCGATCCCGAGCTGCAGCTGAAGGTCGGGGCGCAGGTGATGTTCCTGCGCAACGACGTCGGCGGCGGGTTCGGGGGCGACGGCCCTCGGTGGGTCAACGGCTCGATCGGCACCGTCACCCGCATCGCGGGCTCGTCGGTGCGCGTCGAGCTCGACGGCGAGGAGCACGACGTCGAGCCGACCGTCTGGGAGAGGTTCCGCTACGCCTACGACCCGGGCTCGCGCAAGCTCACCCGCGAGGTCGTGGCGGAGTTCACGCAGTTCCCGCTCCGGCTGGCGTGGGCCGTGACGATCCACAAGTCGCAGGGCAAGACGTACGACCGGGCGATCGTCGACCTCGGGTCGGGCGCATTCGCGCCGGGGCAGACCTACGTGGCGCTCTCGCGCCTGACCTCGCTCGACGGGCTCTACCTGTCGCGGCCGCTGCGGCCGAGCGACATCCTCGTCGACCACGACGTCCGTCGCTTCATGGCCGCCGTCCGCGCGGCCGGGATGTGACGGTCCGGCCCGCCGACCTCCCCGCTCGCGCTGACCCCACCCGTGAGCATCGAGCCCACGCCTTGTTCGCGCCTGACGACGGGTGGGCTCGGTGGGAACGGGTGGGCTCGCGCCGGCTCACCCAGCCCGTCCCGGCCCGCCCCGGGGCGAGCGGTCAGGCGACGACCGAGGCGTTTGCGGCGGCCTTGGCGGCCGCGAGGTCGGTGAACAGGTCGGTGTTGAACCGGTAGGCGACGAGTACCTCGTCGATCACCCGCTGCTGCTCGGCCTCGTCCCACGGAGCGGCGTCGAGCTGGGCGCGGTAGCGCTCCTTGAACTCGCCGGGATCGGCGATGTCGCCGAAGATGTAGAACCCGATGCCGTTCGTCTCGAAGCCGAACCGGCGCGCCATGAGCTTGCCGATGAACAGGCCGCCCGAGAGGTCGCCCAGGTAGCGGGTGTAGTGGTGCGCGACGAAGCCACCCGCCCAGGTGGCCCCGACCTCGCGGATGCGAGTCACGTACCGCTCGGTCGTCGGCAGCGGCGTGATCTGCTCGCGCCAGTCGGCGCCGATGAGGAACTCGAGGTCGGCCTCGAGGGCCGGCAGCCGCGTCAGCTTGTCGCTGATGAAGGTCGCGGCGACCGGGTCGGCGGCCATGCGGGATGCCGCCGACTCGAGTGCCTCGTAGATGAACCAGTGCTGCGCGACCAGCGCGACGTAGTCCTCACGGGTCCCCTCGCCGCGCATCAGGTCGGCCATGAAGCCGGCGTGCTCGCTGCCGGAATGGGCGGCGCTCGAGCGCTCGCGGAGAGCCGTGGAGAACGGGAGGAGTTCGGGCATGCGGCGAGCGTAGCAGTTAGGTACAGCTAACCTGAAGGTCGAATCCTCAGTCGTGCGGACGCGGCTCGATGCCGAGGCGCTCGCACGCGGCGTCGTAGAGGGCGACGATCTCGCGCCTCACCTCGCGCCGCTCGGTGATCGGGCCGCCGGGCCAGGGGACGCGCACGGAGCTGACCGAGCCGCCCGGCAGCGCGGCATCCCACACGCCGCCGTCGCCGTCGAATCCGGTCATCGTCGCGGTCGTCGCGTCGGGCTGCCCGAAGGCGCGGGCGATGAGGAGGTTGTCGTCGCGGTGGTCGTCGTTCATGTGGCCGAGCACGCCGGAAACGGCGGCCTCGTCGAAGCTGTGCGTCATGCTCACACCCTAGAGACGGGCGGGACGACGTCGGTGTGATTCACTTGAGGGATCGAGCGAGGGGGTGGCCGATGTCGCGTGCGGGCTTCGTGCGGCGCGGGCTGGGGATCGTCGGGGCCGTCGCCCTGGCGCTGACGGTGACGGCGTGCGCTCCGGCGGGCATCGGCGACGTCGAAGCGCCCCCGCAGGCGGATGCCGCGCTCGGCGACGACACGCAGGCGCAGCTGACCGCGGCGGTCGAGCGGGCGATGGCGAGCACCGGATCGGGTGGGGCCATCGTCGGCGTCTGGGTTCCCTGGGCGGGCGAGTGGGTGCAGGCTTTCGGGTCGAACCCCGACGGCACCGCCGTGTCCGCGGACGACACGTTCAAGGCGGGCCCCGTCACCCGCGCGATGACCTGCGACGTGCTGTTCGGCCTCGCTGCCGACGGCGTGGTCGAGGTCGACGATCCCGTCACCGACTGGGTCAACGGCTTCCCGGACGCCCCCGTCGTGACCCTCGGCGACCTGTGCGACGGAACGTCGGGCGTCGGCCGTTACCAGCCGCCGCTCCAGGCGCGATGGGAGACCAACCCGACGCGTCCCTGGACCCCGCACGAGCTCGTCGCCTACGGGCTGGCCGCGGGCGCTCCGAGCGCAGACCGCGTGTACGGCGAATCCGACACGGGTTACGTCCTGCTCGGACTCGCTCTCGAGCGGGCGTCCGGCCGGACGGCCGCCGACCTGTTCGACACCTACGTCTTCTCACCGCTCGAGATGACGGCGTCCTCGCTTCCGGGGCGCTCGGTCGACCTCGGTCTGCATGGAACGCAGTCGGTGCTGACCGCCGAGGGCGCGGTCGACTGCGCCACCGCGACGGACCTCACCGCGCTGTCGACCTCGGCCGGCTTCACCTCGTCGGGTGTCGTGACGGATGCCGCGGACCTCGGCCGCTACGCCCGTGCGCTCGCGACGGGCCTGCGTCCGTACGACGACGAGTCGCGCTTCGCCTCGCCGCTTCCGGTCGCCGAGGGTGTGCCGAACTGGTACACGGTCCGCGGCGGCACCTACCAGGCCGGCACGCTCGTCGGGCAGTACGGTTCGGTGCCGGGGTATCAGACGGTCGCCTTCGCCGACCGCGACTCGGGCCTCACCGTCGTCGCCGTGCTGAACAACTCGCGCGCATCGGCCGAGGCGGTGCGGGTGCTCGGATGGCAGCTTGCGGCGATCGCGTCGAAGGCCCCCGCGACCGCCGGCGAGACCGCGCCGCCGGCCGGCCTGCCGTGGACGCCCGAGCAGATGGACGGCGACCTCGCGTCCGTGGCGATCTGCCCGCTGCCCTGACGTGCACCGGCCCGCCCTCTCAGTAGTCCCCCCTCGGTAGTCGTGCCTGCGTAGTACCGGGTTCGCCCCGAGTTCCTACCGGGATCGCGTCCGGCGCCCGCGCGCGAGCGCGCGGCGGAATTACAGTCCGAGACATGACCTCCCCGAACGCCTCCGCTGCTCCCGTGGCCGACCTCGAGAACGACGATCGCTCCCCGCGCCGGCGCCGCATGGCCCTCGCCCTCGTCGCGGGCGGCCTCGTGCTGGGCGTCGGCACCGCCGTGACCCTCGCCGTGTGGAACGACTCCGAATTCGTCACAGGCGCCTTCGGCGCCGGTTCGTTCGACCTCGAGGGGAGCACCGACGGCGTCGCGTTCAGCAGCTCGCCGGTCGCTCCCGGCAAGACGCTCACGTTCGAGCTCGACGCTGACACCCTCGCGCCCGACGACGTCGTGTACGCGCCCTTCGCCGTGCAGCTGTCGGCGGCATCCACGAACGAAGCGGCCGTGACCGTCGAGAACGCGATCGGCGGCCCGATCGGCGACGATCTCACTTATTCGCTGTGGGTCGAGGACGCCTTCGGCGCGACGTGCAGCGCCGCAACGCCGCCGAGCGGGACGGCCGTCTTCGTCGATCGCGCCGCCGGAGCGACCGGGGTCGTCGACGCGTTCGAGCTCGACGCGGCGGCGGATCCGGTCAATCTCTGCTTCGTCGTGACGGCCGGCGACATCGCCCAGGGCGAAGACGGCACCATCACCTGGGAGTTCGCCGGCACGTCGGGCGACCCGCTCCCGTAAGGCGGGCGATGTCGACGCGGCGAGGGATGCGGCGGCAGCACCGGGCGTCGAGGCGGCGCCGCGTGCTGAGGCGCCGCCGCATCCAGGCGCTGCTCGCGGTCGGCGTCGTGTTCGGGGTGGGCACGGTGTCGACCGTGGCGGCGTGGACCGACACCGAGGCCGCCTCGAGCAGTTTCGCCGCGAGCGTCTTCGACACGCAGTCGCAGACCGCGGGCACGCCGGAGTTCACCAGCCACCCGGCCGGCAGCGCGGCGTCTCTCGTCTTCACCGGCGGCGCGCTGCACCCGGGAGCCGTGGCTCACGCCTGGATCAACGTCCGCACCTCGCCGGCGTCGACCGTCGGCGGAACCGTCGTGCTGAGCGGCGTCTCGTCGTCGGAGCCGCCGCCGCCCATCACGACTCCGGCCACGCCGCTCGTCGCTTCGGCCCTGGAGTACCGCATCGTGCGCCTGCCCGGCCTCGCGCCGGGGAGCGCGTGCGGTGCCGCCGCGTTCGGCGGCGCGAACCCGTTCGTCGCGGGCTCGGGCGCCGGATATCTTCCCGTTCTGCAGACGCCGCCGAGCGGTGTCACGCCGACCCCGCTCGGACCCGCCGGCGCCGGCATCGGCTTCTGCGTCGAGGTGCGCATGTCGCCGGAGGCGGCGAACTCCCTCCAGGGGCGTTCTGCCACGGTCACGTGGACCTTCACGGGGACATCCTCCGGATGAGCGTCGAGACGCGGGCGGGGATACGCGCGGCGATGCGTTCCGAGACGCGGGCGCGGACGCGGGCGCGCGGCCTCGCGCGAGCCGGCGACGTCCTGCTCACCCTGGCGGCGGTCGCGGGGGCGGTCTGCATCGTGCTGGCGATCGCGACGGTCGCCTTCGACGTGCGCGTGACCCTCTTCAGCACCGGGTCGATGTCTCCGACGATCCCCGCGGGCGCCGCGGCGGTGGCGCGTGGCATCCCGGCGGACGAGATCGAGGTGGGCGACGTCGTGACCGTCGAGCGACCGGGGCAGCTGCCTATCACGCATCGGGTGACGAGCGTCGGCCCCAGCCCCGGCGGATCCGCCGAGGCGCGGCTGATCACGATGCGGGGCGACGCGAACGCCGTGCCCGACCCGTTCCCGTACGACGTCGAGCGCGTGCGGCTCGTGCTCTTCGCGGTGCCCGGCGTCGCGCCGCTGTTTGCCGCGGCGGGGGCGCCGCCCGTCATGGCCGCGGTCACGATCGCAGCGACGGCGCTCGTCGTGGCGATGTTCTGGCCGCGCCGCCGGCGGCGCCGAACGGCGGCCGCGGAGGGCGCCGGATGAGGGCATCCCGGATGACGCGGCGTCACCGCCTCGGCGCGGTCGGTGTCGCGGTGCTCCTCTGCGCCGGCGTTGCGACCGGCGCGCCGCCCGTCGAGAGCGACGCCGCCTGGTCAGATGCCGAGCAGGCGAGCGGCTCGGTCTCGACGCTCCGCGTGGCCTCGCCCGGCGCCGTTCGGTGCGCGAACCAGGGTCTGCTGCAGCAGGCGGTCGTCACGTGGAGCCCGCCTCCCGACGACGCGACCATCCTCGGATATCAGTGGTCTCTTGACGGTGGTGCGCGGTCGCCCACCCTCCCCTCGTCGACGCGCTCCGTCACGGTCAGCGGCGGGCTCCTGCAGCTCGGTACATTCGAGTTCCGGCTCTACGCGATCGGTCCCGGCGGCTGGGAGGCCGAGGCGACGAACCGCCCCCGGGTCTCCATCGTCTCGCTCGCCGGACTCGGTGTCCTCGCATCGTGCGCCTGACCATCCCCCCCCCCCCCGGAGGTCGAGTCGCCAGATAATGCGGATGCGGGGGCGCCCGGATGCGCGCTTTGTGGCGACTCGACCGGGGGAGGAGGGAGGGGGAGGGGGAGTCAGGGGGCGAGGTGCTGGGGGGTGACGGCGGCGCGGGTGGCGCTGAGCGCGGCGTCGAGGTCGGGGTAGCGCAGCTGTGCGACCCGGATGAAGACGAAGTCGGCCACGGCCAGCTGCGCCATGCGGCTCGCGAGCGCCGCGGCGCGGAGGGTCGCCTCGCGGGCGGGCGTCCGGAGGGTCGCGGATGCCGCGGCAGCCAACGGGGAGTCGGTGTCGTTCGTGATCGCGACGGTGAAGGCTCCGGCGCCGCCTGCGATCTCGAGTGCTCGCAGCACGTCGATCGTGCCGCCGCTGAACGAGAATGCGATCGCCGTCGTGCGCTCGTCGGCGAGGGCTGCGTGGACGAGCTGGACGTGCGTGTCGTGCGAGCTCAGGCACATGATGCCGATGCGCTGCAGCTTCTGCGCGAGGTCGGCCGCGGCCAGGCCCGACGCGCCGACGCCGAACGTGACGACGCGGTCGCCCGCGGCGATGGCGTGGGCGATGCGCTCGAGCGCGTCGAGGTCGAGCATGCGTCCCGTCTGCTCGATCGTGCGCGCTTCGTGGAAGGCCACCTTCGCGACCATCTCGGCCGGTGAGTCCGATGGGTTCAGCTCGCCCTCGGCGATGTTCGAGCGCTCGAGCTCGAGCGCGCGACGCGACACCTCCTGCGCCAACTCGACGCGGAACGACGGGTAGCCCGCGAAGCCGAGGCTCTTGGCGAAGCGCACGACCGAGGCCTGCGACACCGAGGCGCGCTCGGCGAGCGTCGAGACCGTCGCCGTCACCGCGAACGGGGGATCGGCGAGCACGGCCTGCGCGACCTGCACCTCGGCCGGTCGCAGGCGGGGGACGATCGCGCGGATCGCCTCGAGCACGTCGCCCTTCATGTGCCTCCTCGGGATGTCGCTTCAGTGTTCCACAGATCTTGACAAAGTATGCCGCGAAGAGCACTCTGTCTGAAACAACGTGCCACGAGCCCTGAGGAGCCTGGTGACCACCGCGCATCCCACACCCGCGACCGAGACGGCGAATCCCCTCACCGTCGCGCTCGACGCCATGTCCGTCCCCGAGATCCTCCGCGTCATGAACGACGAGGATGCCGGTGTCGCAGCCGCGGTGTCGGTCGCCATCCCGGACATCACCCGCGCCGTCGACCTGGCCGTCGCAGCCCTGTCGTCCGGTGGCCGTCTCGTCTACCAGGGCGCCGGGACCAGCGGCCGGCTGGGCGTGCTCGACGCCGCCGAGTGCCCGCCGACCTTCGGCACGGATCCGGCGCAGGTCGTCGGGCTGCTCGCCGGTGGCCCGGATGCGATGTTCCGCGCGGTGGAGGGCGCCGAGGACTCGCGCGAGCTGGGCGCCGGGGACGTGCACGGCATCGGGCTGACGAGCCGCGACCTCGTGGTCGGCATCGCGGCATCCGGACGCACGCCGTACGTCATCGGGGGGCTGGACCGGGCCCGCGAGATCGGCGCGGCCACCGTGGCGCTCTCGTGCAGCCCGAACGCCGAAATCAGCGCTCACGCCGATGTCGCGATCGAGATCGACAACGGCCCCGAGGTGCTCACCGGCTCGACGCGGCTCAAGGCCGGAACGAGCCAGAAGCTCGTGCTCAACATGATCTCGACCGCCACGATGGTGCGCCTCGGCAAGGTCTACGGCAACCTCATGGTCGACGTGCGGCCGAGCAACGAGAAGCTCGTCGCGCGCGCCGAGCGCATCGTGCGGGCCGCGACCGACTGCGACCTCGAGACGGCGCGGCGCGCCCTGGCCGCGGCGGACGGCCACGCGAAGACCGCGATCGTCGCGGTCCTCTGCGACATCGACGCCCAGACCGCCCGCGAGCGCCTCAGCGCGGGGGCCGGTTTCGTCCGCGATGCCGTGCGTCCGCGCAGCTGACCGAGCACCGGACCCGAGCACCGCCCACCCGACCCCCGCATCCGCCGCCGTATCCCGACACCCGAACACGTCCGCCGGAAGGAATCACCGTGGATTACCCCGAACTCAGCGAGGAGATCCTGCCGCTCGTCGGCGGATCGCAGAACGTCGCCTCGTACACGAACTGCATGACCCGGCTGCGGCTCAATCTGCATGACCCGTCGAAGGCGGATGTCGCGGCGCTCCGGCGCCTGACCGGCGTGATGGGCGTGGTCGACGGCCCGCAGCTGCAGGTCGTCGTCGGTCCCGGTCACGCTCAGCGCCTGCGCGAGGCTTTCGCCGAGGTCGTCGACGCCCCCGCCGAGGCGCCCGTCGACGATCCCGAGGACGAGGTCGCCGACATCGCCGAGGCCGCGGCGGGGAACCGGGCCGCGGGCGCGCGAGCAGCCGGCGGCGGCGAGGCCGTCGACGCCGCGGCCGATCTGCGCACGCTGCAGCAGAAGAACACCCAGAAGGTGAAGTCGCGTCACACCTCGCGCGTCCACGGCCTCTTCCGCCACATCGCGAACATCTTCGTGCCGATCATCCCCGGCTTCATCGCGTGCGGACTCGTCGTGGCGATCGGCAACATCTGGAAGCTCATCGATCCGGGCGTCGCGACCAACGCGTGGTTCCTCGTCTTCGCCGCACTCGGCTCGATCGTCGTCGCCTCGCTCAACCTCATCGTGGGTCTGAACACCGCGAAGGAGTTCGGCGGCACGCCCGTGCTCGGCCTCATCGCGGGCGCCATCTCGTACCTGCCGGCGCTCGCCGGCATCGCCGCGACGACGGCCGCAGACGGCACCGTGACGCCCGCGCAGCCGCTCGTGCTGCCGCTGTTCGGCGAGCTCCGGCCCGCCCTCGGCGGAATCATCGGCGTGATGGTGACGGCGTGGCTGTTCACCGTCATCGAGAAGTGGATCCGCAAGCGCGTGCCCGCGTGGGCCGACCTGTTCGTCGTCCCGGTCGTGACGCTCCTGCTCGGCGCCGTCATCTGCATCTTCGTGATCATGCCGATCTCGGGACTGCTCATGCAGGGCATCAACTGGCTGCTCATCGACTTCGCCCTCGAGCGGGGCGGCGTGGTCGGCGGTTATCTGCTGTCGTCGCTGTTCCTGCCGCTCGTGATGCTCGGCATCCATCAGGGGCTGACGCCGATCCACGCTCAGCTGATCACCGACCACGGCTTCACCGAGCTGCTGCCCGTCCTCGCGATGGCCGGGGCCGGCGAGGTCGGCATGGCGATCGCGATCTTCCTCAAGACCAAGAGCACGCGCCTGAAGAACATCATCCGCGCGGCCCTGCCGATCGGTGTGCTCGGCGTGGGGGAGCCCCTCATCTACGGCGTCTCGCTGCCCTTGTTCTACCCGCTCATCACGGCGTGCCTCGGCGGCGGCTTCGGCGGTGCGTTCGTGGCCTTCGGAATCCAGGCCACGGGCGGATTCGGGGCCGGGGCGCTGGGGCTCTCGGGTGTGCTCATGACCGCGGTCATCACGAACGGCGCGTGGCTCTGGTACGTCGGCGGCCTCGTCATCTCGTACATCATGGGGTTCGTGCTCACCTGGTTCTTCGGGTTCAAGGAGCACATGGTGGAGCGCCTCGGCTGAGGCGGGGAGGTCACGGATGCTGTTCTCGATCTACCCCACCGATGCCCCCGAGACGCGGCGAGCCGTCCTGGAGCAGGCGGCCGGCTCGGCCGCTGCCGCTGCCGCTGCCGCTGCCGCTGCCGAGCGGATGCTGTTCACCTCGCTGCACACGGTCGAGACCGCGGAGCTCGCCGCGTTCGGCGACTTGCTGCGCGAGGCGCACACCGAGCGCGGCGCGACATTCTGCGCCGACGTGTCGCCCGCGGCGCTGGGGCACGTCGTCTCGGGCGACGAGGGGTGGGGCTGGCTCGCTCGACGCGGGATCACGATGCTGCGGCTCGATTACGGCTTCGACGCCGACGAGATCCGGCGGGTCGCCTCGGTGTCGGGATGCCGCATCGCCGTCAACGCGAGCACCGTCGACGGCCATTTCGTCGACGAGCTGGGCGATCTGCCGGTCGCCGGCTGGCACAACTACTACCCGCGCCCCGAGACCGGCCTGACGGAGGCGTTCCTCGTCGCGCAGTCGCAGCTGTTCTCCGCTCGGGGACTCCCCGTCTTCGCCTTCATCCCGGGCGAGCGCGACTTCCGTGCGCCCCTGCACCTCGGCCTGCCGACTCTGGAGGACCAGCGTCACCGCAACGCGTGGCGCACCTTCCTGCAGCTGCGCCGGCTCGTGCCCGACGCCGTCGTGGTCTGCGCGGAGGGCGCGGTGGCCGATGATCACGCGGCGTGGATCGCCGAGGTCGAGGCCACCGGCGTCGTCACCCTCCCCGTCACGGGGCTGGATGCCGCGGCATCCGTCCTGCTCGAGCACCCGTGGCGGCTGCGGGTGGAGGATGCGGCCGCGTCGTTCCGACTCGACGGGTCGCGCGGCGGCATCCGGCCCGAACGCCTCCGCAACGCGGACACGCGGGAGCGCGGCAGTCTCCAGGTCGACCTCGAGGCGTACGGGCGGTACCGCGGCGAGGTGCATCTCATGCGCGCGGATCGGCCGCTCGACGCCGGGCAGGCGCGCGTCGGCGAGATCGCCGCGCCCTACCGCGGCGTCGTCGACGACCTGCGCCCCGGTCAGACGGTCCGCTTCGTCCCCGCCACCTGACCGCCGCTGTCGACTCGCCAAGAAGTGCCGATGCCGGGGCACTCGGATCCGCGTTTCGTGGCGACTCGACAGGGGATGAGGGGGTGAGGGGGTGAGGGGGTCAGGACATCGTGTCGAGGATGCCGGTGAGGTCTTCGAACGTCGTCCGGGGGTTCAGGATCGCGAAGCGCGCGTTCGTTCGGCCGGCGTGGCTGCTCGGGGTGACGAAGGCGTGTTGGCGCTCGAGCAGGTCCGACGACCAGCGGCCGTAGTCCGCGCGCTCCCACCCCTCGCGCTCGAACACGACGACGCCGAGCTGCGGGCGTCGCACGAGAGCGAACCCCGGACGGCGATCGATCTCGTCGGCGATGCGCTCGGCGAGCTCGATCGACCGGGTGATCGCGTCGCGGTAGACGTCGGTGCCGTATGTGGCCAGCGAGAACCACAGCGGCAGCCCGCGCGGGCGTCGTGTGAGGTGGACGGCGTAGTCGGAGGGGCTCCAGTCCTCGGTCTCGGTGAGGTGATCGAGGTACTCGGCGTGCTGCGTGTGGGCCTGGCGTCCCAGCCGGGGCTCGCGGTAGATGAGCGCACACGCGTCGAACGGGGCGAACAGCCACTTGTGCGGGTCGACGATGACCGAGTCGGCGTGCTCGACGCCCGCGAACCGGTGGCGCGACCGGGGCGAGAGCACGGCGGCGAGCCCGTACGCGCCGTCGACGTGCAGCCAGACGCCGGCCTCCTGCGTCACGGCCGCGACCGAGGCGAGGTCGTCGACGATGCCGAAGTTCGTCGACCCCGCCGTGGCCACGACGGCGAAGACGCTGCGGCCGTGCTCGTCGAGGGCGGCGCGGACGGCGTCGCCGCGCAGCACCCCGTCGTCGCCGACCGGCACGGCGACGACCTCGACGTCCATGACGCGGGCCGCCGAGGCGATCGAGGAGTGCGCCTCGACGCTGCACACGACGCGCCAGCGGTCCGGCTGCGCGTCGCCGCGCTCCCGCGCGACCTCGCGGGCCGTCTCACGGGCGGCGACGAGGGCCGAGAGGTTGCCGAGCGTGCCGCCCTGCACGAACGCGCCGCCCGCCGAAGCGGGGAGGCCGAACTCGTCCGAGAGCCACCGGAGCACCTCGTTCTCGGCGTGGACGGCACCGGCGCCCTCGAGCCACGACCCGCCGTACAGGGCGCTCGCCGAGACCACGACGTCGAACGCCGCCGCGGCCTTCGACGGCGCGCTCGGGATGAACGACAGGTACCGCGGGTCGTCGGTCGAGATGCACGAGGGCGCCAGGATGTGCTCGAACACCCCGACCGCCTTCCGCGCACCGATGCCGTCGTCGGTGATCGTGCGTCCGGTCAGCCGGCGCAGCTCGGCGGGCGGCAGCGGCTTGTCGAGCGGAGTGTCGACGGCGAGGAGGCGCTGCCGCGAGTACTCCAGCACGAGGTCGACGATCGCGCGCGTCTCGTCGGTGACGTCGTGCATGCGTGCGGGGAAGCGCTCGGTCATCGGATCTCCGGGGTTCGAGGGGGCGCGACGCGCCGCGGACGCAGCGCTTCGAAGGCGGCGGCGAGACGCAGCAGGGCGCTGTCGTCGTACGCGCGTCCGGCGAGGGTGAGGCCGACCGGCATCCCGATGTCGTCGAGGGCGCCCATCGGCACGGTGACGGTCGGGATGCCGAGGTGGCGGATCGCGAGGTTGCCGTTGGCGATCCACACGCCGTTCCGCCACCCGAGATCGGCCGACGCGGGGTTCACGTCCATGTCGGCCGGGGCGACGTCGGCGACGGCGGGGAAGACGACGGCGTCGAGGCCCGCGGCATCCATCCACTCCTCGAAGTCGATGCGCCGGGTCTCCTCGAGACCGCGGAGGCCGTCGGCCAGATCGGGGATGCCGGCGAGCGTCGCATCGGGGTGGGCGGCGACCCACGCCGGATACGCGGCGATGTCGTCGTCGAAGCCGGTGTAGCGGTCGGGGAGAGCGCCGGGCGGGGCGGGGAAGATGCGCGACCCGTCGACCCCCGTGAGGGTGCTCTGCGCCGGATCGCCGTTGGCGCGGAGGAAGTCCTCCCAGGCCCAGGCCGACAGATCGAGGATTTCGCGTCGGAGGAACTCCGGGCTCACGCGGCCGTTCGTCGCGATCGACCCGGCACCGGGCCGGTCGTTCTCGTAGCGCGAGACGGCGGGGAAGTCGACCTCGACGACCGTCGCCCCCGCGGCCTCGAGGTCGGCGCGCGCCGCGGCCCACAGGGCGAGCACGCTCGGGCGGGGCTCGATGCGGGTGCCGGTCGGGCCTCCGATGCCGGGTCGGCTCGCGCGGGCGTCGAACGTGCCGGCCTCCGGATCGGCGCCGATGTACATGCGCGGAACGCCGATGACGCGGCCCGCGAGGGCGCCGCGCGCCTCGTCGGCGGTGCGGACGGCGAGGCCGGCGTAGCTCGGCGGCCGCACGGCCGATGCCGCGGGAAGCGTCAGCCAGGGCTGCGCCCGCCAGAAGTCGCCGCGCGTCTCGGCGTCGTCGGCGACGACCACGTCGAGCACGGCGAGCAGGTCGGCCATCGTGCGCGTGTGCGGCACGACGACGTCCATCGTGGGCACGAGCGGCCAGTTGCCGCGCACCGAGATGACCCCGCGGCTCGGCGTGTAGGCGCAGAGGGCGTTGTGGGATGCCGGGCCCCGCCCGCTCGACCACGTCTCCTCGCCCAGGCCGAAGGCGGCGAAGCTGGCCGCCGTGGCCGTGCCCGACCCGTTCGACGAGCCCGACGCGAAGGGGGCGGTGAGGAAGTCGGCGTTGTACGGGCTCTCGGCCCGGCCGTACAGACCCCGCTGCATCCCCCCGTTGGCCATCGGCGGCATGTTGGTGAGGCCGAGGCAGATCGCCCCGGCATTCCGCAGCCGCTCGATGGTGAAGGCGTCGCGCTGGGCGACGAGGTCGGCGAACGCGGGGCTCCCGGCGGCGGCGGTGAGCCCGCGGACGAGGTAGCTGTCCTTCGCGGTGTAGGGGATGCCGTCGAGCGGCCCGCGTGCCGCGCCCCGTGCGCGGCGGTCGTCCGAGGCCTCCGCTTCGGTGAGGGCGTCGGGGTTGCGGACGACGACGGCGTTCAGCGCCGTGGCGGTGCCCGGACCGTCGTAGGCATCGATGCGGGCGAGGTAGGCGCGCACGAGATCGACGGCCGTCGCCTCGCCGCTCTCGAGCGCCGCCCCGAGCTCCGCGATGCCCGCCTCCACGACCTCGATCACGCGGGTCGCCCCTGCCCCGGGTCGTGCCCCGACCCCGTCCCCGTCCCCGTCCCCGACCCCGACCCCGACCCCGTCCCCGTCCCCGACCCCGTCGACTCGCCAGAAAACGAGGGTGCGGCGGGTGCGGCATCAGCAGAACGTGGCGAGTCGACCGGGGGGACGGCGGGCTGCTGCTGGGTGATGCAGTGGATGCCGCCGCCGCGGGCGAACAGCGGTCGGGCGTCGACGGTGACGACGCGGCGTCCGGGGTAGGCGTCGGCGAGGATGCCGCGGGCGCGGTCGTCGGCGCGGGCGTCGCCGAACCCGCAGGCGATCACGCCGCCGTTCACGACGAGGTGGTTGACGTAGCTGAAGTCGACGAAGCCGTCGGCGTCGCGCAGCTGCGGCGGCGCGGGGAGATCGATGATCTCGAGGCGGCGGCCCGCGGCATCCGTCAACGCCTCGATCGCCGCGCGGATGGCGGGCATGACGGCGTGGTCGGGATGCGCCGCGTCGGGCTGCGCGTGCAGCAGCACGCGGCCGGGCGCCGGCATGGTCGCGACGATGTCGACGTGGCCGTTCGTGCCGAACTCGTCGTAATCGCGGGTGAGGCCGCGGGGCAGCCAGATGGCGGTCGTCGCGCCGAGTGTGCGGAGCATCTCGGCCTCGACGCGGGCGCGGTCGGCCAGGGGATTGCGGCGCGGGTCGAGCTGGACGGTGTCGGTGAGGAGCACGGTGCCGGCTCCGTCGACGTGGATGCCGCCGCCCTCGTTCACGAGCAGCGAGGTGACCCGCTCGGCGCCGACGTGCGCGGCGACGGTGCGGGCGTGCTCGGCCGAGAGCCGCCACTCGGCCCAATCGGGCGCGCCCCAGCCGTTGAAGATCCAATCGACGGCGCCCAGGACGCCCGGTCGCTCGTCGTCGACGACGAAGGTCGGGCCGTGGTCGCGCATCCAGAACTCGTCGACGGGCGTGTCGAGGATCTCGATCGCCGAGCCGAGCGCGGCCCGCGCGCGGACGGTCTCGGAGGGGTCGACGAGCATCGACACCGGCTCGAAGTCGGCGACGGCGTGCGCGACGGCCGTCCACGCGGAGTAGCCCTCCGCGCGCTCGGCGTCGGTCGCCCCGAGCGTCACGCCCGCACGGGGGAACGCCATCCAGGTGCGCTCGTGCGGAGCGGTCTCCGCCGGCATCCGCCAGACCATGACGGGTCCTCTCGTCGCGAGGTGATCGGTCGTTGCGAGTTGATCGGTTGATCAATTTCTCGGAAGCGTACAGAATGGCGGGCATGCCGTCAAAGGATTCCGCGCTCGCGGAGCCCGTTCCCGAGCCCTCGCGTGCCCGGCGGAGCGGAGCGGAGCGACGGGAGCAGATCGCCTCCGCCGCCGAACGGGTCGCACGCGAGCGCGGCCTCGACGCCGTGACGCTGCGGGCCGTGGCGGCGGAAGTCGGGGTGGGTTCGGCGCTCGTCGCCCACCACGCCCCCAGCATGGACGACGTCGTCGCGGGCGCATTCGATGCGATCGTCGGAGCCGAGCTGGCCGATCTGGAAGCGCTGCGCGCCGACGAGCCCGATGCCGAGGCCGCCCTGCGCGCTCTCGTCGCGACGCTCCTGGACGGCGGCCGGTCGGACGTCACCCTCATCTGGGTGCAGGCGTGGGCGCTCGGTCGGCGCAACGCGGCGCTCGCCGAGCGCGTGCGGGCGCAGATGGATGCGTGGACGGCGTTCCTCGAGCGCATCATCCGCGACGGGGCCACCGCCGGCCGCTTCCGCGCCGATGATCCCGGCGCGGTCGCGACGCAGCTGCTGGGGATGATCGACGGACTCAACGCCCACGCCCTCGTCTCATGGCGCGACGGCGCCGAGCGCGTGCGCCTCACCACCCTGTCCCTCGAGGCCATGCTGGGCCTCGCCCCCGTCGCCCCCTCCGGATAGCCTGAGGCTCACGCACGCACGATCGAATGATGGGAGCGCCGTGGCGCATCGAGCACTCGTCCTGACCGGTTCGGGTCGGTACGCCGACCCCTGGCATCCCTTCGCCGAGACGGGTAGCCGGGTCGCCGACATCCTCATCCGACGGGAGTGGGACGTCGACGTGTCCGACGACGTCGACGGCGGCATGGCGGGCCTCGACGGGTACGACCTCGTCGCCGTCAGCGCGGGCGACCCCTGGCGCGGCGGCGAGCGCGGCGCTCCGCCGGCCGCGGTCGAGGGCTTCGCCGCGGCCCTGGAACGCGGGATCGGCGTGCTCGCCGTCCACGCGGCCGTCTCGTCGCTGCGCGACTACCCCGAGTGGGCACCGGCGATCGGCGCCATGTGGGTCCCGGGACTGTCATTCCATCCGGATGCCGGCGAGATGACCGTTCAGGTCGAACCCGACACCGTGCCGGCCGAGGTGCCGACGACCTTCCATGTGCACGACGAGCGCTATTGCGCGCTCCAGCGCCTGGGCCGCCGCACGGTCGTCGCCTGGCACGAGGGCGACGGCGCGAAGGAACCGGCCGCGTGGGTGCGCGAGCACGGCGCCGCGCGGATCGCTGTCGATGTCCTCGGCCACGACTCGCGTTCGTTCGACGCGTCGGGGCACCGCACGCTCGTCGCGGCGCTCGCGGCATGGACGGTCGACGGGCGCTGATCCGTCCCGCGCCCGCCGCCGCGACGCCGGGCGGCGGGAATCGGGCTCACGCCGCGCCGAGCCAGTTCCGGACGGATGACACCACGCGGTCGAGATGCGACTCGAGGAGGAAGTGGCTTCCGTCGACGAGTTCCACGCGCACGTCCCCGGCATCCTTGGCGAAAGCCACGGCGCCGGCCGCGTCGAAGATCTCGTCGTTGCGCCCCCAGATGGCCAGGACGGGCACTCCGGAGGAGCGCAGCCATTCGTGGACAGCCGGATAGAGCGCGCGATTGGTGATGTAGTCGCGGAACAGGTCGAGTTGGATGTCATCCTGTCCCGGTCGGCTGAGGAGAGCGATGTCGTGCTCCCAGGCGTCCGGGTCGATCGTCGAGGGGTCGGGGACGCCATGGGTGTACTGCCATTCGACGACGGCTCGGGAGAGCGCGGGGCGCAGGGCGTCGCGCGTCACGGGGGAGCGTTCGAGGCCGTCGGCCCATGACGGTGCCCAGAATTCGGGCACGAAGCCGTCCTCGTACGCGTTGCCGTTCTGCGAGATGACTCCGACGACCGCGTGCGGGTCCGCCAGCGCGAGACGCCACCCGATCGGCGCGCCGTAGTCGTGCACGTACATCGTGTAGCGGTGGACGCCGATCAGCTCGAGGAAGCGGCGGGTCGTCTGCGCGAGCGCGTCGAAGGTGTAGGTGAACTCGTCGGCGGTCGGAGCGGAGGAGCGCCCGAAGCCGATGTGGTCCGGGGCGACGACACGGAATCGGTCGGCCAGGCTCGGGATGAGGTGCCGGAACATGTGAGAGCTGGACGGATACCCGTGCAGGAGGAGAAGAACCGGGGCGTCAGCGGGACCGGCCTCCCGGTAGAAGACATCGAGTCCGTCGACGGTGACCGTGCGGTGGTGGGTGACGACCATGAGCTAACCCTTTCAATCAGTTATACTGGTTAGGGCGACCATAGCATGCACAATGGCCGAAGCGTCACGGCGGAGGAGGTGGGCGGTGGAGCAGGACGAAGAGCTTCTCCTGGCGGTGCTCAACAGCGAGCCGGTGATCGACGGACGCCGTTCGGATCACCTCGACGGTGAGCCCGGCGATCGGTTGGTGCGCAGTTGGGGCGGCACCGGATCCGCGGGTGAGCGGGATGAGCTGCGTCGCGTGCGGAGCGCGCTCCATGCCGCGATCCGCAGTTCGGATGCCGAGGCTCTCACGGTTCTGGCGGAGGTCGTCTCACCCGCGGTTCAGGTGCCGCACGTGACGTCCGACGGGCTCTCCTGGCGGCTGACGGCGCCGGCCGACCGACTGCTCGCGGTGCAGGCGGTCGCCGCGTGGTCGAGCGTCGTCGCCCGGTTCCCCGGGCGGGTTCGGGCGTGCGCGAACGGTCAGTGCAACCTGTTCCTCGTCGACCACAGCCGGCCGGGCACCGCGAAGTGGTGCTCGATGGCGGCGTGCGGCAACCGGATGAAAGCGCGCGCCCACGCGGAGCGGGCGCGAGGCCGGGGGCGGCTATCTTCCGCGGACGACGCCGGCGACGGGCGTGCTCAGTGACCGAAGCGCGGCGCGGAACCGTTCCACGACGATCTCCGCGACGGTGTCGTGGGGCGCGAGGGGCTCGGTGTGCAGCTCGGCCCCCGCACGGGCGATGAGGTCCGCGAAGAAGCCGGGCGCCAGCACGTAGCTCGCGGTCACGACGCGCGGTGCTCCGGCTGCGCGGACCGCGGACACCGCGTCCGCGATCCGTACGCCGGCGCCCGCCGCGAAGCCGACGGCGACGGGGCGTCGAAGGCGCGCGGCGAGCAGCTGCGCCATCGCGGTCACGTCGACGGATGCCGCGGGGTCGCTCGAGCCGGCGGCCGCGAGCACGACGGCGTCACCCTCCCCGAGCCCCGCCTCCGTCAGCCGCTTCACGAGCAGCTCGGCGAGCAGCGGATGCGGGCCGAGCGCGGGCGCGGCGAGGGCGGGCCCCCGCGCGGCGGCGACGGCCCGCGCGATGTCGACGCGCGTGTGGAAACCCGTCGACAGCAGCAGCGGCACGACGATCGCGGGGGCACCCACCGGCATCCGCTGCACGACGGTGTCGATCTCGGGCTGCTGCACGTCGACGAACGCCTCGGCGACGTCGATCGCGGGAAGCATCTCGCGCACCCGGTCGACGACGGCCGAGATCGCGGCGCGCCCGGCGGGCGAGCTCGTGCCGTGCGAGCAGGCGATGAGGGCCGGGGTCATGACGCGTCCTCCCGGGGTCGGTTCGCCGCGTCGCCTGCGGCGGTGTGGTCGGCGATGTCGTCGGCGACGTCGAGGCGGTAGCCGCGTTTGACCACCGTGCGGATGAGGGTCGGCACCCCGAGGGCTTCGCGGGTCCGGCCGATCGCGACGTCGACGGCGTGGGCGCTGTCGCCCGAGCGGGGGAGCGCCGCCTGCAGGTCGTGACGCGAGACGACGCCGCCGGCGGCGTCGGACAGCACGCCGAGGAGCAGCAGCGACGTGCGCGAGAGCGCGATGACGCGTCCGTCGAGCACCGCGCCGCCGCTGCGCAGCTCGAGCCGGCCCGCCGCGGTCGCGACCCCCGGCGCGTGGCCGCCGCCGAAGTGCGTGACGACGGCGCGGACGAGGGAGCCCAGTCGGCCGCGTTCGGCCACGAGCGGCGGGATGCCGGCGTCGCGCAGCGGCCCCGCCGTGACGGGCCCCACGGCGGCGACCAGCAGCCGACCGGCATCCGCCCGCGCCGCGATCGCCTCGAGGGCCGATTCGCGCCGCGCGGTCGCGAGCCACTCGGCGGCGCCGGGTGCCGAGGTGAAGAGCACGGCGTCGACGTCGCCCTGGGCGGTGGCCAGCACGGATCTGCTCACCGCGGCCGGATCCGGTGGCGGGCCCCACCGGTAGACCGTGAGGCTCACGACCTCCGCACCGGCCCGCGCGAACAGCGCGTCGAGGCCGTCGGCGCCCGAGCCGTGGTGCTGCACCGCCACCCGGCGGCCGCCCACCCCCTCGGCGAGGAGGAACTCGCCCAGCTCGGACGACGTCTCGGACTCCGCGACCCAGTCGGCGGTGAGTCCCGCCTGCTGGATCGCGCCGCGCGCTTTGGGCCCGCGCGCGACGATCTGGGCACCGGTGAGCGCGCGCTGCAGGTCGTCGGCGAGGCCGGCCTCGTCGGCAGCCTCCATCCAGCCGCGGAACCCGACGCCGGTCGTCACGACGACGACGTCGGGCGGCGCGTCGATGAGCTGCCTCGTGGCCGAGATCAGCGCCTCGTCGTCGATGTGGGGCATGATGCTCAGCGCCGGCGCGTGCCGCACCGTCGCCCCGTGCCTCTCGAGCGCGGTCGCGAGCTCGGTCGATCGCCGGTCGACGGCGATGACGATCGTGCAGGCGCCGAGGGCGGCCGACAGGGCGGGACGGGCGGGAGCGGGAGAGGTCACTGCAGGGCCGCCTCCGTCGGCCGGTGCTCCGGCAGCAGGAGGCCGGCGCGGGCGACGTCGCCGATCACGATGACCGCGGGATTGCTGACGCCCGCGGTCGCCGCGTCGGCGACCGCCCGTTCCAGCGTCGTCCGGGTCGTCCGCTGCTGCGGGGTGTGGCCCCGCTCGACGATCGCGACGGGGCGATCGGCCGGGGCGCCGGCTTCGCGCGCGGCGGCGACGATGCGTCCGAGGGCGGCGACGCCCATGAGCACCACCGTGGTCGTCGCGTCATCGGCGAGGGCGGCGCGCGTCGCATCCGTCACGGGACCCTGCCCGATCGCGACGTGCAGCCCCGCGGCGACACCGCGGTGGGTGACCGGGATGCCGGCGGCCTGCGGCACCGAGACGACGCTCGTGAGTCCCGGCACGACCTCGACGGCGACGCCGGCGGCCAGGCACGCCGCGACCTCCTCGCCGCCGCGTCCGTAGACGAACGGGTCGCCGCCCTTGAGCCGGACGACGCGCCTGCCGGCGCGGGCGTGCGCGACCAGCAGGGCGTTGATCTCTTCCTGCGGGACGGGGTGGTGGCCCGGGCGCTTGCCGACGTCGATCACCTCGACGTCGGGGTCGAGCTCGCCCAGCACATCGGTGGGCCCGAGGCGGTCGGCCACGACGACGTCGGCCTCGGCGAGCAGGCGCCGGCCGCGGACGGTCATGAGGTCGGCGGGTCCGGGACCGCCGCCGACGAGGTCGACACGGCCGCCCGCGCGGCGACGGCGCCGCAGCGGCAGGCTCCCGGCGCGGAGGGCGGCTCCGATGGCGTCGCGCAGTCGCACCGCTCGGCGCGGATCGATGCCGGCATCCGAGGCGACGCCGACGACGACGTCGCCCGCTCGCGTCTCGGCCGTTAGGCGGGCCGAGCCGTGCGAGCCGGTCGAGGTGTTGACGCAGAACACGCGCGCCAATTCGCACCAGCCGGCGACGGTGTCGTCGACCGGGCGGATGCCGGTGGCGCTGTGCACGAGCCAGGCGTCGGCGACGTCGGCCTCCCGCGCCTTGCGGGCGATCCAGGTGAGGCCGGCCGCCCGGACGGCGCGGTGCATCTCGTCGCCGAGCGCGGGCGCGATGACGACGATGTCGGCCCCCTCCTCGACGAAACGCCCGATGCGACGGGCCGCGACGGCGCCGCCGCCGACGAACACGACGCGACGCCCGGTGAGCGAGAGCCCGAGCATGGTGGTCATGCGGTCACCTCGCAGCGCAGGAGCACGGTCCCGCCGTCGACGGCGGCGGGCCACACGCGCAGCGACCGAGCGTGCGAGCCCTGCGCGTCGAGGCAGGCGCCGGTGCGCAGGTCGAAGACCTGCTTGTACATCGGCGATGCGACCGTCGGGGCGCCGGCGCGCGTGCCGACGATCCCGCGCGAGATGACCGCCGCGCCGCTGTAGGGGTCGACGTTCGAGACGGCGTGCACGCGTCCCTCGTGCGTGAGGAACAGGGCGATCTGGTCATCGCCGACGAGAGCTGCGCGACCGCGTTCGATCTCGAGGTCGTCGAGCCGGCACACGGGGATCCAGGTGGTGATCGGCGCCGTGTTGATCGGCGCCGCGGTCGCGGCATCCGTCGCGAGGGTCATCGACGCACCTCCAGGGTCGTGCCCGCGATGAGGACGCGGTCGTCGCGGCGCTCGTCGTCGGTCGCGGGGCGGGGCTGACCGCGCTCGACCGTGTAGGCGAGCGACGGGTCGGGAGTGGTCGGCGCGTTGACGAACGACGCGAACCGGCGGAGCTTCTCGGGGTCGGCGAGGGTCGCGGCCCACTCGTCCTCGTAGTTGTCGAGATGTCGGGCCATGGCCGCGTCGAGGTCGGCGCAGATGCCGAGCGCGTCGTCGAAGATGACCTCGCGCAAGCCCTCGATTCCGCCCTCGAGGTCTTCGAACCAGGGGGCGGTACGCTGCAGCCGGTCGGCCGTGAAGATGTAGTACATCAGGAACCGGTCGATCGCGGTGAGCAGCTGATCGTCGTCGAGGTTCTCGGCCAGCAGCACCGCGTGGCGCGGGGTGAACCCGCCGTTGCCACCGACGTAGACGTTCCAGCCCGACTCGGTCGCGATGACCCCCACGTCCTTGCCGCGGGCCTCGGCGCATTCACGGGCGCAGCCCGACACTCCGAGCTTGAACTTGTGGGGTGAGCGGAGGCCGCGGTAGCGCAGTTCGAGCCGCACGGCCATGCCGACGGAGTCCTGCACGCCGTACCGGCACCACGTCGACCCGACGCAGGACTTCACCGTGCGCAGTGATTTTCCGTAGGCGTGGCCCGATTCGAAGCCGGCATCCACGAGGCGCTGCCAGATCTCCGGAAGCTGCTCGAGGCGGGCGCCGAACAGGTCGATCCGCTGACCGCCGGTGATCTTGGTGTAGAGGTTGTAGTCCTGCGCGACCTGGCCGATGACGACGAGTCCCTCGGGCGTGATCTCGCCGCCCGGGATGCGCGGGACGACCGAGTAGCTGCCGTCCTTCTGCATGTTCGCCATGACGTGGTCGTTCGTGTCCTGCAGTGCGGCGTTCTCGCCGTCGAGCACGTGTCGTCCGGTCAGGGTCGACAGGATGCTGGCGAGCGCCGGCTTGCAGATGTCGCAGCCGCGGCCGGTGCCGAAGCGTTCGATCACGGCGCTGAAGGTGGTCACGCCCGACACGCGGACGGCGTCGAAGAGCTGGCGCCGCGACATCTCGAAATGCTCGCAGAGAGCGGTGCTGAGGGCGGCGCCGGTCTTGGCGAGCTCGGCGCCGACGATCTTCTTCACCATCATCACGCACGAGCCGCACGCGGCTCCGGCCTTCGTGCACGCCTTCACACCGGCGACGTCGGTGCAGCCCTCGTCGTGGACGGCCGAGCGGATCGTGCCGGCGGTGACGCTGTTGCACGAGCACACGAGCGCCGCGTCGGGCAGCTCGCCGGTCGGGGCGGCGACGCCGCTCTCGGGCATGAGGTATGCGACCGGATCGCCGCCGAGCGCGCCGCCGACGAGCGGACGGAGCGATCCGTAGGCCGAGGCGTCGCCGACGAGGATGCCGCCGAGCAGGGTCTTCGCGTCGTCCGAGAGCACGAGTTTCTTGTAGACGCCCGCCACCGGGTCGGCGTACACGACGTCGAGGGCGCCGGGGGTCTCGGCGAAGGCGTCGCCGAAGCTCGCGACGTCCACTCCGGAGAGCTTGAGCTTGGTCGACAGGTCGAAGCCGCCGAAGGTCGCCTCGAGGCCGAGCAGCCGGGTCGCGGCGACCTCGGCCATCGCGTAGCCGGGCGCGACGAGACCCACGCACTGGCCCGCGAAGCTCGCGACCTCGCCGATCGCGAGGATCCGCGGGTCCGAGGTGTCGCACCGGTCGTCGATCACGACGCCGCCACGGGGGTCGACCGTGAGTCCGGCCTCGCGCGCGAGCTCGTCGCGGGGACGGACGCCGACGGTGAACACGACGACGTCGGTCCGCTCCCACGATCCGTCGCGGAACTCGAGCCCCACGACCTGGCCGCTGCGATCGGCGTCGAGTCGGGTGGTGAGCGTCGAGGTGCGGACGCCGATGCCGCGTGCCTCGATCAGGCGGCGGAGGGCGTCGCCGGCGGGGAGGTCGAGCTGCGCCGACATGAGCCGGTCGGAGGATTGGACGACGGTGCTCTCGACGTTCAGCCCCTGCAGCGCGCCGGCGGCTTCGAGCCCGAGCAGGCCGCCGCCGATCACGGTTCCGGTGAGCGGGCGGCCGAGCTCGGCGGTACGGCGCTCGACGAACTGCTCGAGGGCTGCGACGTCGTCGAGCGTGCGGTAGACGAAGCAGCCCTCGTGGTCGTAGCCGTCGACGGCGAGGCGCGCCGCATACGAGCCGGTCGCCAGGACGAGACGGTCGTAGCCGATGCGCTCGCCGTCGCCCGTGACGACCGCGGCCGCGTCGCGGTCGATGCGTGCGACGATCGTTCCCTGCCGGAAGTCGACACGCGCGTCGTCGAAGGGCGCGGGGTCGAGGTCGAGGTCGTCGGCCGACGCCCCCGCGAAGAACGAGGTCAGCGCGACCCGGTCGTAGGGGCGGCGCCGCTCGTCGCCGATCACGGTGACGTGCCACGGGGCGTCGGTGCGGCTGAGGAGGCTTTCGACGAATCGGTGGGCGACCATCCCGGCGCCCACCACGACGATGCGCGGGGTGGGGCCGGTGGAGCTCATGTCGGCACGGTACGCGGGCGAGGTTGCGCCGGCGTCAGCGGAGTGTTTCGTGCTGTTTACGGCGCGGCTCATCTCACACCCCCGTCGTCGCGGGCTCGCGGTCGGACGTGGCGACGGCGACCGCTGCGTTCCGCTCCCGCTTCGAGGCGCGCACTCGACGGGGCGCTGCCGGGCGGCCGTACGTGAGATACAGCGGGAGTCCGACGAACAGCAGACCGCCGACGAGGTTGCCGAGCACCGTGGGGATCTCGTTCCAGATCAGGTAGTCCATGATCGTGAAGTCGCCGCCGAGGAGCAGTCCCGAGGGGAACAGGAACATGTTCACGATCGAGTGCTCGAAGCCCATGAAGAAGAAGAGCATGATCGGCATCCACATCGCGACGATCTTGCCGATGACGTCCTTCGACACCATCGCCAGGACGACCCCGGTGGCGACCATCGCGTTGCAGAGCACCGCCCGCACGAAGAGGGTCAGCATCCCGGCGGCGCCGTGCTCGGCGTAGCCGACCGTCCGTCCCTCCCCGATGTGGCCGATCGCCTCGCCGACCGCGTTCGGCGCGGTCGCGAAGCCGTTGGTCACGACGATGGCCATGAGGACGGCGATCGCGAAGGCGCCGATGAAGTTGCCGAGGAACACGAGTCCCCAGTTGCGCAGGATGCCGCCGAGGGTGACGCCCGGGCGCCGGTCGAGCCAGGCGAGGGGAGCGAGCACGAACACACCGGTGAGCAGGTCGTAGCCGAGTAGGTACAGCATGATGAAGCCGACCGGGAAGAGCAGGGCGCCCAAGAGCGGAACGCCGGTGGTGACGCTGACCGTGACGGCGAAGGCGGCGGCGATGGTGAGCATCGCGCCGCCCATGATCGAACGGATGAGGGTGTCGCGCGTCGACAGCATGACCTTCGAGGCGCCGGCATCGATGACGCTCTGCACGAGGTCGGTGGGCTTGACGTAGGACATCGCGTCCTCCTTCGGGACCGGGGTGGGTATGGTGCTCGACGCTAGGGCGGCGGTGTTTCCCCGGACGGCACGGCGTTCGTCGCCTCTGTTACCTCTTGCTCACTTCGCCCGCGGCGTCGTTGTGAGATCGCGCGGTGGGATCGCCCGGTGCGCGGGGAGGTCTGCGTCCGCCGACACGGTGGCCGCGCCGGCGGTCAAGCGCGGTCGTGCTGGATGTCGCACGCTGGGCGGATGATGGACGGGATCGTCGCCGTCGCGGGCGCGGTGTCGGCCGGCGCGTGCTGCGTCGCGCCGAGCCGGTGGCGGGCGCGGGTGGTCGCGGTCGTGATGGCTCTCGGCTGCGTGCCGTGGCTTCCCGCGGCCGTGCGGCTGGTCGTGGCGCTGGTACTCGTGGGCGCGGCCGTCGTTCTGGCTGCGGGTCTTCGGCGCCGGACGGGCAGCGATCGTCTCGCGGACCTGCACCGGGCGCTCGGCGGTGTGCTGATGGGCGGGATGCTGCTGGCCGGCGGGCACGGGGCGAGCGCGGCGAGCGAGATCGGGATGCTCCCAGCCGGCGGGCACGGGGCGAGCGCGGCGAGCGAGATCGGGATGCTCCCAGCCGGCGCTCACCACACGGGCGTGCTCTCGCCGCACCTGATGCTCGCGGCCGCGGTGGGGCTGTACCTCGCCTGGTCGCTGGCCGCCCTCGCGCGCCCGGCGCACGTGGTCGGTCGGTCGACGGCGAGCGGCGCCACGGCGCCCGCTCCTCGCGCTGCCCGGTGCGCGCTCGCCGTCGAACGCGTCGGGATGGCGGTGATGTTCGCCGCCGCGGCGACGGGGATGGCTGTGGGGTAGCTCAGCTCTCGTGCATCCCCGCGATGTGCGCGGCGGCGGCGGCGCTCGCGGCGTCGGGGTCGTGGCTCGCGACGGCGTCCAGGATGGCGCGATGGTCCGCCAGGGCCCGCCGCCGCGTCGCACGGTTTATCGGCAGCTGCGACCGGGTGACGTCGAGGATCTCCGACACCCGGTCGAGCAGCCGCACGAGGAGCGGGTTGTAGGTGTACTGCGCGATCGCGCGGTGGAAGAGCCGGTCGAGGCGCGAGAACTCCGCGGCGTCGATGTCGCGGGCCATGTCGTCGAGGATGCGGCGGAGCTGCGCGATGTCGAGGTCGGTCGCCCGCTGCGCGGCGCGGGCGGCCATCGGCGGCTCGATGCACGCGCGCACCTCGAGCGCCTGCATGAAGTCGTCGGTATGGAGGGCCAGGCCCGACACGAGCACATCGGCGTGCGCCGAGCGCGTCGCATCGCGAACGATCGTTCCGCGCCCGGGCGTCCGCTCGAGCAGGCCGCGGAGCTCGAGCGCCCGGAGCGCCTCGCGCAACGACCCGCGCGAGACGCCGAGCTGTACCGCCAGGTCGCGTTCGGGCGGCAGTCGATCCCCGTCGCGGAGGCCGCCTTCGAGCACGAGTCGCTCGAGCGACATCGACAGCGAGTCCGCGAGCGAGGGTGACTGCTCGTGCACCGCGCCCCAGTCGATCGTCTTGTTCATCTGAGCCTCTATTTGTCGGACCAATTGTGAACGACTCTATAGTGCGCTATCGTCTCGAACCAGCTTTAACCCAGGCGAAACAACGACGTAACGCCACTTGTCCCCGGGCGCCTCATCCTGGAACCGAGCTACGCAACTGCCCGAAGAATCGGTCATTGGTCAGACCAATGTACAAAGGAGTTCTCATGCGCACCACACGTACCCGCCGTCCCGCCGCCCTCCGCCTGTCTGTTCTCGCGCTCGGCGCCGGGGCCATCGTCAGCACGGCCCTCACCGCGTGCTCTCCGGTCGCCGAGGAGGCGGCGTCGACGCCCGACGTCGTCGCCGCCATCGCGCCTCCGGCCGTCAACGAGGAGGGAGTGCTGTCGGTCTGCAGCGCGCTGGGCCTCGGCGCCGTGCCGCTGTTCTACTTCGACGAGTCCCAGGAGCCGCAGGGGATCGAGATCGACATGGCGCGCGACGTCGCCGCTCGCCTCGGGCTCGAGTACCGGGCCGTGTCCACGGCCTTCCCCTCGCTCGTGCCCTCCCTCGACGCGCGGCAGTGCGACCTCGTGATGGGGTCGCTGTTCATCACCGACGAGCGCTCGGCAGTCGTCGACTTCGTGCCCTATCTGAAGTCCGGATCGGCGCTCATCGTCCGAAGCGACGACGACGACGCCGTCTCGGGATTCGGCGACGACCTCTGCGGCAGGCGGGTCGGTGTGACGACCGGCGGCTCGGCCGCCGTCGCGATGAAGGACTTCGCCGCCGAGTGCGACGGCGCGTCGCCCCTCGTCCTGACCGAGGTCGACAGCGCGGCCACCGGACGGCAGATGCTCCTCAACGACCAACTCGACGTCATGGCGGGCTCGAGCGCCGATCTCTACTACATCGCCTCGGAGTCGCAGGGCGCCATCGAGGTCGCGGGCGAGCCGTTCGAGACGTTCGAGGTCGGCGCGGCCGTGCGCAAGGACAACACCGAACTGCACGATGCCGTCGCCGAGGCCTTCGACGCCATGGTCGCCGACGGCACGTACGACGACATCCTCGCCGAGCGCGGCCTCGAGGCCATCTCCTTCTTCGGCTGACGCCGCCGATGTCCGAATCCGATCCGCAGAAAGGCCATCCGTGAAGTTCGACTGGCAGTTCTTCTGGCAGAGCCTCGTCACACCGTCGGCACCCTTCCTCGCCGGCTTCGCGCTCACGATCGTCATCTCGATCATCGCGATGCTCCTCGCGACCCTCCTCGGGCTCCTCGTCGCGATCGCCGGCCGGTCGCGGTGGACGGTGCTCCGGATGCTGGCGGGCATCTACATCTGGGTCATCCGGGGCACGCCGGTGCTCGTGCAGCTCGTGGTGATCTACCTCGGCTTCGCGGCGGCGGGCCTGTTCCGGTTCGAGGATCAGATGGTCTTCGGCGTGCTGGTGCGCGGCGCTGTCGTGGCAGCGGTCGTGGGTCTCACCATCCACGAGAGCGCGTACATCTCCGAGATCATCCGCTCGGGCCTCGAGGCGATCGATCGCGGCCAGGCCGAGGCCGCTGCAGCACTGAGCATGACACCCGCCCAGGCGATGCGGTGGATCATCCTCCCGCAGGCGCTCCGAACGATCGTGCCGCCGTTCGGCAACGAGTTCAACAGCCTCATGAAGACGACGTCGATCCTCAGCATCATCGGGGTCAGCGAGATGTTCCTCGTCGCTCAGTCGATCAGCTCGGTGACCTTCAAGACGTTCGAGATCTTCATCGTCGTGGCGATCTACTACCTGATCCTCACGACCGTGTGGACCTTCATCCAATCCGCGATCGAGCGCGCTCTCAACCGCCGCGTGGGCATCCCGGTACCGACGGGATTGGTCGCGCGCACCTGGGCGCGGCTGACGTCGGTGCCGTTCCGAGACAGGAGACTCGCATGAACCGCTTCACGGCGTCCTCGCCCGGGAGTGCCTCGCCCGGCAGCGCCTCGCCCGGCAGCGCCTCGCCCGGCGGTGACTCGAACAGCGGCGTCGAAACACTCGTGCGCGTCGACGGCGTGCGCCGGGTGATCGGCGATCAGGTCATCCTCGACGGCTGCTCGTTCGAGGTGACGCGAGGCGAGGTCGTCGTCCTCATCGGCCCGTCGGGCGCCGGCAAGACGACCCTTCTCCGCACGATCAACCACCTCGAGCCGCACGACGACGGTGAGATCCACGTCGCGGGCACGCGCATCGGCTACCGGGACGGCGGTCGCGGACGCATCGAGCTGTCGGCCTCGGCGCTCGCGGCTCAGCGCCGCGGGATCGGTTTCGTGTTCCAGCATTTCAACCTCTTCCCGCACATGACCGCGCTCGAGAACGTCTGGCACACACCGGTGCGGATCGTGGGCCAGAACGCCCGCGAGGCGAAAGCGCGCGCGGCGGCGCTGCTCGACCGCGTGGGTCTGGCCGCGAAGGCGAACGCGCACCCTCGGAACCTGTCGGGCGGTCAGCAGCAGCGCGTCGCGATCGCGCGTGCCCTCGCGATGCGTCCCCAACTGATGCTGTTCGACGAGCCGACGAGCGCTCTCGACCCGGAGATGGTGGGGGAGGTGCTCGCGGTCATGAAGGACCTCGCCCGCGAGGACATGACCATGATCGTCGTCACGCACGAGATGGGGTTCGCGCGCGACGTCGCCGACCGCATCGTCGTGATGGACCAGGGGCGCATCATCGAGCAGGCGGCTCCAGCCGAGCTGTTCGCGCGGCCGCAGCATCCGCGCACTGCCTCGTTCCTGGCGCAGGTGCGTTGATGGGCGCGACCTCGGGCGCGATCGCGACGCCGCACCACCGGGCCACGGCGGCGGGACGAGCCGCTCTGGATGCGGGCGGGAACGCGATCGACGCGGCCCTTGCGGCCGCCGCCGTCCTCGCGGTCGTCTACCCGCACAACACGGGTGTCGGCGGCGATCTCGTCGCACTCGTCCACTCGCCGGACGGCGAGATGCACGCCGTCAACGCGACGGGTTGGGCTCCGGCCGCCGCCTCGCGGGACCGCGCGCTCGCCGAGCACGGCGAGGCGATCCCGCGGCGCGGCGCGGCCGCGGTCACGGTGCCCGGCGCCGTGCGCGGGTGGGAGGCCCTCGCGCACCTCGGCGCCCGACTCTCGCGGCGGGACCATCTGAGGGATGCCGTCACCGCCGCCCGCGACGGCGTCGCCGTCTCCGCATCCCTCGCCCTGTGCCTCGCGGGCGAATGGGCCACCCTGACCGATCCGAGCTTCCGCACGACGTTCGGCGGCCGCGAGGACGGGCCGCTGCGCCGCGGCGACCTGCTGCGCCAGCCTCGACTCGCCGACACGCTCGACGAGCTCGCGCGGAGCGGGTACGGATCGTTCTACGCCGGCGCTCTCGCCGAGCGCCTCGTCACCGCGCTCGCCGCGCGCGGGTCGGAGGTGATGGCGGCCGACTTCGCGGAGTTCGCCGTCGACTCGGCCGCCCCTCTCGCGCGCGACTGGCGCGGAATGCGCGTGCACACCCTCGGGCCCAACACGCAGGGCTTCGCGCTCCTGCGCACGGCGCTCGCGGTGGAGTCCGATTCGGCCCCGGACCCGCTGCGGATCGCGCGGCTCTTCGCCGAGGGCAATCTGCTGCGCGACACCCGCCTCGGCGACCCGCGACGCACGCGCGTCGACGTGCGGGCGCTGATCGAGGACGCTGTCGATCTTGCCGAGCCCGAGCTCGTGCCCGACCCCCGCCTCGCGCGCGGCGACACCATCGGCGTGGCCGCCGCCGATGCCGAGGGCTGGGCCGTCTCGCTCGTGCAGAGCCAGTTCCACCTGTTCGGCTCCGGCGTACACGATGCCGAGACGGGCGTGCTCTTCCACAACCGGGGGTACTCCTTCGTGCTCGACGACGAGCACGCGCCGGGCGTCCTCGCGCCGCGCGCCCGTCCCGCGCACACGCTGATGCCGGTCCTGGTCACCGATCCGGGCGGCGGCGTGAGGTTCGTCCAGGCGACGATGGGCGGCAAAGCCCAGGCGCAGATCCACGCCCATCTGCTCCTGCACCTCGCGCGCGGCGCGACGGCATCCGAGACCGTCTCAGCCCCGCGATGGACGCTCGGACCGTACGCTCCCGGTGACCGCTCCGACGCGGTCTACGCGGAGGCGGACGTCGAGGATGCCGTCGTCCAACGTCTCCACGACGCCGGCCACCCCATCGTGACGGTGCCGCCCCTGACCGAGATGCTCGGCCACGCGAACGTCGTGCGGCGCACGGCGACCGGCTTCGACGCCGCGGCCGACCCGCGCAGCGACGGCGCGGCATCCGTCTCATGAGCGCATCTCGTCGCCGTGTCGTCGTCCGCATCGCCGGCTTCATCGGGATCGGGCTCGTCGCCGGGGTGCTGTCGGGGCTGTTCGGGGTCGGCGGCGGCACGATCGTGGTGCCGCTGCTGGTCGCGGTCGCGGCCTTCTCGCAACGCCTCGCGTCCGGCACGTCGTCCGCGGCGATCATCCCGATCGCCGCGGTGGGCGCGGTGTCGTACGCGCTCGCCGGCCACGTCGACTACCTCGCGGCGGGGCTCCTGGCTGCCGGCGCCGTCGTCGGGGCGCAGATCGGCGTGCGGCTGCTGCACCGACTGCGCGAGAGTGTGCTGCGCTGGATCTTCGTCGGCTTCCTGCTCGTCGTCGTGGTGAGCCTGTTCGTCGTGATCCCCGCGCGGGGGGCCGACATCGAGATCACGGGGTGGTCGGGCGCCGCCCTCGTGCTCACCGGGCTGATCACGGGCACCGCGTCGGGGCTGATCGGGGTGGGCGGGGGAATCATCGTGGTGCCCGCCATGATCCTCGTCTTCGGTGCCAGCGACCTCGTCGCGAAGGGCACGTCGTTGCTGATGATGATCCCGACGAGCCTCTCCGGCACGATCGGCAACATCCGCCGCCGCAACGTCGATCTGGCGGCGGGGCTGAGCGTCGGGCTCGCGGCGTGCGCGACGGCGCCGCTCGGGGTGCTCCTCGCCGCCGCCCTCGATCCCCGGGTCGCCAACATCCTCTTCGCCGGCTTCCTCGTCGCGATCGCGGTGCAGCTGGCGGTGCGAGCGGTGCGCGGGCGGCGCGCCCGCCGTGGTGCAGAGTAGACGCGTGCCCGTCGTCTCCGCGCTCTACCGCTACCCCGTCAAGGGCTTCACCCCGGAGCAGCACGACGAGCTCGTCGTGCAGGACGACGGCCGGATCGCCGGCGACCGCGTCCTCGCCTTCCGCTTCGCCGACGCCGTCGCGCCGGAGGACGACGGCGGCCTCGACTCCTGGCCGAAGAGCCGTGGTCTCGCGCTGATGGACTTCCCCGCGCTCGCGCGCGTGCGGCTCGCTTTCGACCCGCGGGCGCAGCGGCTGAGCCTGCGCACCGACGCGGGGCTGATCGCCGAGGCCGGCCTCGACGACGCGGGGCGCCGCGAGCTCGAGGACGCGGTGACGGCCTACGTCGCGTCGACCCCTGATGCCCGGCGACTCGACCGCCCGGGCGTGCTCCCGCTGCGGCTCATCGGAGACGGCGAGACGTCGCGCTTCCAGGACCGCGCTCGCGGCTACGTCTCGCTCCACGGCGAGGCATCGGTCGCTGCCGTGGATGCCGCGGTCCCGGCGCCCGTCGACAGCCGCCGCTTCCGCTCGAACATCGTGATCTCGGGCGTCGACGCCTGGGCCGAGCTCGACTGGTCGGGCCGCCTGCGCATCGGCGACGTCGCCTTCGAGATCCAGCGCCCCATCGGGCGCTGCGCCGCGATCGCCGCCAACCCCGACAGCGGCGAGCGGGACGCCCGGCTGCTGCGCGTCCTCACGGCCGGGTTCGGACAGGACGAGCCGATCCTCGGCATCCTGCTGCTGCCGTCCGCCGGCGGCGGGATCGTCCGCGTCGGCGACCGGGTCGAATTCGAGCGGGGCTGACACCGGACCGAGGGGTTCCCCCTCAGAGCCTCCCTCGGCACGCGATCTGCACGTACGTTGGGCAGAGGTCTCATCTCTCACCGATCCACGCAGGAGAATCCATGCCCACCGTTTCCGCCTACGCTGCGCCGTCCGCGACCGAACCGCTCGTCCCCATCACGATCGAGCGACGGGAGACCGGTCCGAACGATGTGCTGATCGCGATCCGGTACGCCGGCATCTGCCACTCCGACATCCACCTCGTCCGCGGCGACTGGGGTCCCGTCACCTATCCGCAGGTCGTCGGGCACGAGATCGCCGGCGAGGTCGTCGAGATCGGCTCCGAGGTCTCGCGGTTCGCGGTCGGCGACCGCGTCGGCGTCGGCTGCATGGTCAACTCGTGCCGCGAGTGCGAGAACTGCCGTGCCGGCATGGAGAACTACTGCCTGAAGGGCAACACCCAGACCTACGGCTCGGTCGACCGGGACGGCACGATCACGCAGGGCGGCTACTCGACGCACGTCGTCGTCGACCAGGACTTCGTGCTGCGCCTGCCCGAGAGCATCCCCTACGAGGCGGTCGCGCCGCTCCTGTGCGCCGGCATCACGACCTACTCCCCGCTCGCGCACTGGAACGCCGGTCCCGGCACGAAGGTCGCGGTCGTCGGCATGGGCGGCCTCGGCCACCTCGCCGTCAAGATCGCCGCCGCCATGGGCGCCGAGGTGACGGTGCTCTCGCAGAGCCTGTCGAAGCAGGAGGACGGCCGGCGATTCGGCGCCTCCCACTATTACGCCACGAGCGACGCGGCGACATTCGACGAGCTCGCGAACACCTTCGACCTCATCGTCAACACCGTGAGCGCACCGCTGAAGCTCGACTCGTATCTGCGGATGCTGCGCCTCGACGGCACGATGGTCAACGTCGGCGCTCCGCCCGAGCCGCTTCCGCTGCGCGTGTTCAGCCTCTTCGCCAACCGTCGCTCGTTCGCCGGCTCGAACATCGGGTCGATCGCCGAGACCCAGGAGATGCTCGACTTCTGCGCCGAGCACGGGATCGCACCCGAGACCGAGCTCATCGCCGCCGACGGCATCAACGACGCCTACGAGCGGGTGCTCGCCTCCGACGTCCGCTACCGATTCGTGATCGACATCGCGACGCTCTGAGCCGGCGGGGTCGGGGCGGTGCACCGCGATGCAAGGGATCGCCGGAGACACGCCGCCCGGGGCGGGAGGGGGCCGGCGCGCCGCATCCGATCCCTTGCATCGAGGTCTTGAGTGCTTGTCAACCCGTGGCGAAGTTTCCCTAGATTTTCTAGCTTTCTAGCATGAACGCAACAGGGAAAGCGCGGGGCTCGGACCTCGCGCGTCAGATCGTCGTCCTCTCCGCGGTGTCGTTCATGCTCGTCGCGGCCGTCATCGGTGCGGGAGCCTTCGGCAACACCGCCGTGCAGGACCAGCAGGGCGGCGCGCTCGACACCGACGGCTCCTACCTCGCGCCGGCCGGCCCGGCCTTCTCGATCTGGTCGGTGATCTACATCGGCCTCATCCTCTACTCCGTCTGGCAGGCGCTCCCGCGGCAGCGGGCGAACGCGCGCCAGCGCGCGCTGGGGTGGCTCATCGCGCTGACCATGGTGCTCAACGGGCTGTGGCTCGTCGCGGCGCGCTTCGGCACGCTCGTTCTCACCGTCGTGGTCATCGTTCTGCTGCTCGCGGCTCTGGGATACACGTTCCGCGTGGCCGTCCGCACCCGGGACTCCCGCGACGGCGTCGTCGACGCGGTGCTCGTCGACGGGGTCACCGGCCTCCACCTCGGCTGGGTCACGCTCGCCACGGTCGCGAACACCGCCGCCTGGCTGACGACGATCGTGCCCGCGGAGTGGGAGGGCGCAGCGGATGCCATCGGCATCGGCGTCCTGGTCGTCGTCGCGCTCATCGGGCTCGGCATCGCCTGGCGCAGCGGCTGGCGCATCGCGCCGGCGCTCGCGCTCGCCTGGGGCCTGTCGTGGCTGGCCGTCGAGCGCTTCACGGGAGAGCCGCAGAGCGCGCCGATCGGGGTGACCGCGATCATCGTCGCCATCGTGGTGCTGGCCCCGCCGGCCGTCGTGCGGGTCGGGCGCCTCGCTCGCGGGAGCGGCCGGGGCTGACGGCTGGCCCTGCGGTCCGCGCGACGGCTAGGTCGACGCCCGCTCGATCAGCCGCGTCGGGAGCACGATGGGTCGGGGGTGCAACGGCGCGCCGGCCGCGGCCGCGGTCAACGCCGCCACGGCCGCGCCGGCCATCTCCTTGATCGGCTGGCGGATCGTCGTCAGGGCCGGCGTCAGCCACTGCGCCGCCCGGAGGTCGTCGAAACCGACGATCAGCACATCGTCGGGGATCCGCCGGCCGGTCTCCGCCGCAGCGGCATAGATCCCGGCCGCCATCTCATCCGTGCAGGCGAAGACGCCCAGCCGGTCGCCCGGCCTCAGGGCCCACAGGAGCCCGAGCGCTGCCGCGCGCGACGACGCGCCGTTCCACTGCGCGTCCAGCTGCGCGACCTCGGCGGCCGGAGCCGACTCCCGCAGCGCCGCCCGGAAGCCGGAGCTCCGGGCCCGACCGTAACGGAACGGCGGCGAGCCCACGACGACGGCGAACCGGGTCGCACCGCGGCGGACGAGGTGCTCGGCGGCGGCGACGCCGCCGGCGTGGTCCGTCGTGCGGACGGTGGTCAGGCCGTGCGTCGTCTCGGCCTGCGGATCCATGAGGACGACGGGGATGCCGGCATCCGCCAGGGCGGTCAGCTGCGACGACGTCGGCGAGATGAGCCCGAGCACGACCCCCGCGGATCCTCGGCGGCGGATGCGCATCGGCCAATCGTCGTCGGGGATGTCGCGCTCCTCGGTCAGGACGAGGTCGTAGCCGGCGGCGGCGGCGGCGCTGCGCGCACCCGCCGTGACCTCGTCGGCGTACGCGTTGTGGAACGAGCCCAGCACGAGGTCGACGAGTCGTGACGAGCCGGGCGGTCTGCCGCCTGCGGCCGGGTCGCGGGTGTAGCCCCGCGACTGCGCGGCCGCCAGCACGCGCCGACGCGTCGCGGGGCTGAGGTCTCCGCGGCCCGAAAGGGCCCTCGAGGCCGTCGCGACGCTCACGCCGGCGTCGGCCGCGATGTCCGCGAGGGTGACACGTGAGCTCACCCCTCCAGTTTTGCGCAAGAACCTCGACCGGCGGGAGCCGCGGTGGCATCGTCGATGCCGGAAGGCGAGGTCGAGGATGACGACGAGCACGGCGCCGCTGCGCATCGCGATGATCGGGACCGGGTTCATGGGGCGCATGCACACCCAGGCCTGGCTGACGGCGCCGCGGTTCTTCGATCTCGCGCGGACTCCCGAGCCCGTTCTGCTCGTCGGTCGGGATGCCCCCGCGACGGCGCCCGCCGCCGCGCGCCTGGGGTGGCCGGAGCACTCGACCGACTGGCGCACGGCCGTCGACCGCGACGACATCGACGTCGTCGACATCTGCACGCCGGGCGATACGCACGCCGAGATCGCGCTGGCTGCGCTCGAGGCCGGGAAGCACGTGCTCTGCGAGAAGCCGCTCGCGAACTCGGTCGCCGAGGCGCAGCAGATGACGGATGCGGCGGCCGCGGCATCCGAGCGATCGGGCGCCGTCGCGATGTGCGGATTCAGCTACCGCCGAACCCCCGCGCTGGCTCTCGCGCGTCAGCTCGTCGCCGAGGGCCGGATCGGCGAGATCCGACACGTCCGCGCCCAGTACCTGCAGGACTGGCTGGCGGATGCCGACTCCCCCCACACGTGGCGGCTCGACCGCGAGCGGGCCGGATCCGGCGCGCTCGGCGACATCGGAGCGCACAGCATCGACACGGCTCAGTGGCTGGTCGGGCGGCGCATCGCCGCCGTGTCGGCGCAGCTGCGGACGTTCGTGCCGACGCGGCCGCGTCGCTCGGCGGTCGAGGGGCTCGGCGGTGCGGGTGACGACGCGTCCGACCGGCTGCCCGTCACGGTGGACGACGCTGCGGCCTTCACGGCGCGCTTCGGCGGCGGCGCGCTCGGGGTGTTCGAGGCGACGCGCATGGCGACGGGGCGGCGGAACGCCAACCGCATCGAGATCAACGGTGACCGCGGCTCGATCGCATTCGACTTCGAGCGCATGAACGAGCTCGAGGTCTACGACGCGGCACCCGACAGTGCTCAGGGCTTCCGCCGGGTGCAGGTGACCGAGGCGCAGCATCCCTACGCCGGCGCCTGGTGGCCGGCCGGTCACGGCCTGGGCTACGAGCACCTGTTCACGCACCAGGCCGTCGACTTCGTGCGCGCCGTGACCGGAGGGACGGCTGCGTCGCCGGGCTTCGCCGAGGCGATGCAGGTGCAGCGCGTCCTCGCGGCGGTCGAGCAGAGCGCCGCGCACGACAGCATCCTGACCTCCGTCGAAGGGAACCACGCATGACCCGCACCGCACTCGTCGTCCGAGGGGGATGGGACGGCCACCATCCGGTCGAGGCCACCGAGCTCTTCCTCCCCTTCCTCCGCGGCAGCGGGTTCGAGGTCGCCGTCGAGGACGATCCGCAGGTGTACGCCGACGCCGAGCGGATGGCCCGGGTCGACCTGATCGTCCAGTCCGTGACCATGTCCACGGCATCGCCCGAGGCGATCCGGGGTCTTCGCGACGCCGTCGCGGCGGGCGCCGGGCTGGCCGGCTGGCACGGCGGCATCGCCGACTCGTTCCGCGCGAGCTCGGACTACCTGCAGCTGGTCGGCGGCCAGTTCGCGACGCACCCCTCGAAGCACCCCGACGAGGTCCGCGGCGATCAGAGCGACAACTACCTCGACTACACCGTCGAGATCACCGGGCTCGGACGCACGCACGAGATCACCGCCGGCATCGACGACTTCGCGCTGCACACCGAGCAGTACTGGGTCCTGCACGACTCGCTCATCGACGTCCTCGCGACGACCACGCATCCCGTGCAGCCGTACCACCCGTGGCATCGGCCCATCGTCTCGCCGGCGGTCTGGACGCGCGACTGGGGCCGCGGGCGGGTGTTCGTCGCCACACCGGGCCACAGCCCCGAGGTGCTGCAGGATGCGAACGTCCGCACGATCGTCGAGCGGGGGATGCTGTGGGCGGCGCGGTGACGACCCTCGGGATCATCGGACTCGGCGTCATCTCCGGCCAGTACCTCGAGACGCTCCGCCGCGTGTCGGACGTAAGCATCGCGGCCGTGGCCGATCTGGATGCGTCGCGGGCCGAATCCGTCGCGGCGAGCATCCCGGGGTGCCGTGCGCTGACGAATGCCGAGCTGCTGGCGGATCCCGAGATCCGGATGGTGCTGAACCTGACGATCCCGGCGGCGCACGCCGAGGTCGCGCTCGCGGCGATCGCGCACGGCAAGGACGTCTTCGGCGAGAAGCCGCTCGCGGCCACCTTCGAGGACGCGACCCGGGTGATCGATGCCGCGACCGCCGCCGGGGTCCGGGTCGGCAGCGCACCCGACACGGTGCTCGGCACCGGCGTGCAGACGGCGCGGGCCGTGATCGACGACGGCCGCATCGGGCAGCCGGTGTCGGCGTCGGCGATGTGGGTGTCGGCCGGCCACGAGGCGTGGCACCCGCATCCGGACTTCTACTACCGCCGGGGCGGCGGACCGATGCTCGACATGGGGCCGTACTACGTGACCTCCCTCGTTCAGCTGCTCGGCCCCGTCGACGCGGTGTCGGGCGCCGCGACGCGCTCGCGCGACGAACGCGTCATCGCCTCGGGGCCGCGGGTGGGTGAACGGATCGGCGTCGAGGTCGACACGCACCTCACCGGCATCCTGCATCACACGTCGGGAGCGCTGTCGACGGTGACGATGAGCTTCGACGGCGTCCGGTCGACGGCGGCACCGATCGAGGTCCACGGGGTCGACGGGTCGCTCGTGGTCCCCGACCCCAACCGTTTCGACGGAGAGGTCAGACTGCACGCGCGCGGTGGGGGATGGCAGCCGGTCGAGCCCGGCGCGGGCTACGTCGACGCGGGGCGCGGGATCGGCCTGATCGACTTCGCCTCGGGAGCGGCCCGCGCGAGCGGCGCCATCGGACTCCACGTGCTCGAGATCATGAGCGCGCTCTCCGCCTCGGCGGCGTCGGGCCGGCGCGAGACGCTGACGACGACGGCGGAGCGCCCGACGCTCGTCCCGCTCACGCCCGCGGAGGTCTGGACGGCGCGCTGACCCCGGTGGCGTTCCCGAGGTGCCCGCGGATCGCCGCGACCACGGCATCGGGCCGCTCGACGGGGACGACGTGCCCGCAGCCCTCGACGATCTCGTGCCGGACGTCGGCGAAATGCTGCGAGAGGTTGTCGGACCAGTCGACCGGGAAGAGCGGATCGCCGCCCGGCCACAGCATCGCGGTCGGCGTGGCGATCGGCTCGGCGTCGGCCGCGTAGCCGCGGTTCGCCCGGTACCACCGCAGGCTCGCGGCGAACGCGCCCGGGCGGGCGTAGGCGGCGACGATCTCGTCGAGGTGCGGCGGCTCCGTCGGGGCGTCGTCGCCGCGCCAGCTCGTGAAGATGTAGCCGAGGTAGGTGCGAACGGCATCCTCGTCGTCGTCGATGAGCGCGGCGGCGACCGGCTCGCGATGGAAGTGCTGGTACCAGAAGATCGAGGCGAGGGCGGGGGATGCCGCGCGGTCGCCGATCCCGGGATAGGCCGGTGTCAGGACCGCGCCGGCGAACCGCGTCGGTTCGGCGCGGAGGGCGGCCTGCGCGATCCGGCTGCCGATGTCGTAGCCCACGATGATCGCGTTCCCGCGGATGCCCTGGCGATCGAGCTCGGCGAGGATGCGCGCGGCGTGCGCCTCGGCGGTCGCCTCGGCATCCGACGCGAGGTCGCGGTGCGCGGTCCCGAAACCGGCGAGATCGGGCCGGATGACCCGGATGCCGCCGAGCTGGTCGACGACCGCGTCGTAGTCGGACGGCAGACCCGGCCACCCGTGCAGCAGCACGACGACCGGGGAGTCATCGAGCGGGATCCTCGTCACCCTCGGATCCTAGGGTCACCGGCGCCATACCGTGCCGTGCCGCACGACACCAGCGGATGATTCCGGCTTCGCGATCTGGATAGCGTGCAGCGCACGCTCGTCGGAGGCGTGGACGTCGCCCGTCGCGCGGTCTGGCTGCCGCGTCCCGATGTCGCGCCGAAGTGGGTCGTCTACGACACCGGGCTGACGTCGCCGACGGGGCGCGCGGCGCTCGCGCTCGTCGCGAACCTCATGCCGGGGAGCCTCACGGCGCAGATCGACGGTCGTTCGGTCCACGTGCACGTGATCAGCCCGGATCTGGATGTCGCGAGCTCGCTCGCCGCACTCGAGCACCGCATCGCGCGCATCGAGTCGCCCCGCTGACCTTCCGGCGGGTCGTCCCGGCCTCCGTCACCCCGCGCGCGGACCGGTGGACTGGCGAATGATCAGAGACGTGTCGAAGAGTCGATCGACCTCGCTCCTCGCTCCCTCGACGCCGAGCCCGGCGAGGAGGTGGCGGACGGCCCGCTCTCCCGCGGTGGGCAGCTCGGACCGCACCGTCGTGAGTGCCGGAACGATCAGATCGCTGCCGAATATATCGTCGAAACCCGCGACCGCCACGCTGCCGGGGATGTCCGTGCCGGAGCGCGCGGCCGCCTGCATCAATCCGATCGCCAGCAGGTCGTTGAATGCGACGACGACCGTGGGCATGTGCACGCGGGCTCGCTCCCACGCGGCGTCTCCGCCCGCGATCGTCGGGCTGTTCGGCCCGATGTTCACCACGTCGATACCGGAACGCGCGGCGTGCTCGGCGATCTCCGCCCAGCGTCGCTGGCTGATCCAGGAGGCGGTGGGCCCGCCGAGGTAGGCGACGGAGGTGTGACCGAGATGCATGACATGTTCCATCAGCTCGGCGACTCCCTTCCGCACGTCGGGAAGGACACTTGCGACACCCGCCACTGCGCGGTTCAGCACGACGACGGCACGGCGCTCCGCGATCTCCGAGATGGCGTCGTCCGACAGTCGGGTCGTCGCGAGCACAAGACCGTCGACACTCGCGAGGAGGCGCCGGATCGTCTCGAGCTCGGCGGTCTCGGATTCCTGGGACTCGGCGATGATCAACGTGTAACCGGCCAGCGCTGCCGCCTGTTCGGCGCCGCGGACGATGCCGAAGATCACCGGGTTGGTGATATCCGCAACGATCACCCCGATGGTATGGCTACGCCCGGTGGGCAGCGCCCGAGCCATCGGGTTGACGTGGAAGTCGAGTTGGCGGGCTGCGGCGTGGATGCGGGATTCGGTACTGCGTCCGATCCGGCCCGGCTTCGTCAGCGCGCGGGACACCGTTGAGGGGTTGACTCCGGCGAGAGCGGCGACGTCGTAGATCGTTGCCGCTCCGCGTCGCGCGACCCGTTCCCGTATCTCGCGGGGGACGTCGGCAGAGCGCGCCGCGACGTCATCGAGATCGTTCTCTTCGGTCACTTCCCATCCCTTCTCCTCGACGTCGGCGTACGAGCTGCGGATTCCGGCATTCGGTCGCCAGCCTATCCCGCCGCGCAGAAACGGCATGGAACCGGCTTTGATGGCAACCGCTTGCCATCCGAACGACGCTGTGTTTGACTGAACGCAATGACCGGCTCGGACGCCGACCGGCCGGGGGCCGAAAGGGCCGCTGGAAGATGCAGCGACGCATGAGCGGTTCGCACACAGGCCAAGGAGAGTTCAATGACCATCGACCGCGCCGACGTCGTCGTCACCAGCCCGGATCGCAATTTCGTCACCCTCAAGATCACGACGGCCGACGGAGTGACGGGTCTCGGCGACGCAACGCTCAACGGACGCGAACTCGCTGTCGTCGCTTATCTCAGGGAGCACGTCGTCCCGCTCCTGATCGGGGCGGACGAATCGCGCATCGAGGACACCTGGCAATTCCTCTACCGGGGCGCCTACTGGCGGCGCGGGCCCGTCACGATGGCCGCGATCGCCGCCGTCGACATGGCACTGTGGGATATCAAGGGCAAGATCGCGGGCATGCCCGTGTACCAGCTCCTCGGCGGCGCGTCGCGGAACGGGCTGATGGCCTACGGCCACGCGTCCGGCAAAGAGCTTCCGGAGCTTTTCGACTCCATCCGCGCCCATCAGGAGCAGGGATACAAGGCGATTCGGGTCCAGACAGGGGTGCCGACGCTGAAGGCGATCTACGGCATCGCGGCGCAGGGGGCCGACGTGGGCGATGCGACCGTCCGCTACGACCATGAGCCGGCACGCCGCGGGGCGAAGCCGGTGGAGGAGGACTGGGATACCCGCGCCTATCTGAACCACCTGCCCGCTGTGTTCGAGGCCGTCCGCAGCGAATTCGGCCCCGACATCCCGCTGCTGCACGACGGTCATCATCGGATGACGCCCATCCAGGCTGCGCGGCTGGGCAAGGATCTCGAACCGTACGATCTGTTCTGGCTCGAAGACTGCACGCCCGCCGAGAATCAGGAAGCGCTGCGTCTGGTGCGTCAGCACACCACGACTCCGCTCGCGATCGGCGAGATCTTCAACACGGTGTGGGATTTCAAGGACATCATCCGCGACCAGCTGATCGACTACGTTCGCGGAGCCGTCACCCACATGGGAGGCATCTCGCCGCTGAAGAAGACGCTCGACTACGCGGCGATGTACCAGATCAAGTCCGGAATGCACGGCCCGACCGACATCTCGCCGGTCGGCATGGCCGCCGCGATGCACCTGGGGCTGTCGATCCACAACTTCGGCATCCAGGAGTACATGAGGCACGGACGGAGAACGGACGAGGTCTTCCAACAGTCGTTCACATGGACCGATGGCTATCTGCATCCCGGCGACAAGCCGGGCCTGGGAGTGGAGCTCGACGTGGACGAGGCGGGCAGGTACCCGTACGAGCAGGCCTACCTCCCGTACAACCGCCTGTTGGACGGCACCGTCCACGATTGGTGACGAACCGGGCCCCCTCACAGCCTCGCCTCGAGAAGGACGACGATGACACCCTCCTCACCGGTAGCGACGACGGTTCTGCATCCGGACCGACTGCTTCCCGCCGATGACGCGACCCGCGCCATCGCGCGCGATCTGTACGACTCCGTCGCCGATGCTCCCATCATCTCGCCGCACGGCCACGTTTCACCGGACCTGCTCCGCGAGGATCGGCCTTTCGCCGACCCCGCCGAACTGTTCATCGTCCACGACCACTATGTGACGCGCATCCTCCGTTCGGCGGGAGTGGATCTCGCGGACCTCGGAGCGGGGGGAGGCCCGTACGATCCCCGGGAGGTGTGGCGAGCGTTCGCCTCCCGGTGGGAGCTGTTCGCCGGCACTGCTTCGGGCTACTGGCTCCGCGACGAGTTCGTGGAGCTCTTCGGACTGCGCGAGGAGCCCTCGGCGGATCGAGCCGATGCTCACTTCGACGCCATCTCCGGACAGCTCCGCCTCGCGGAGTACCGTCCCCGTGCGCTGTTCGAGCGCTTCGCGATAGATGTCCTCGCGACCACCGATGACCCGCTCGACGATCTGTCCGCGCACCGGGAGCTCGCTGCCGATGCGACACTTCGCGGCCGCGTGCTCCCGACTTTCCGTCCGGATGCCTATCTCGATCCGCAGGCGCCGTCGTTCGTGTCGCGTACGGAGGCGCTGGCGGCTTGGTCGGGTTCCCCCGTGGCCGACTACGACGCCTACCTGGACGGACTCCGAGCGCGACGCGAGTACTTCATCGCGCACGGCGCCGTCTCCGCCGACCATGGGGTGCGACAGCCGTTCACCGTCGAGCTCGAGCACGATGAGGCAGCTCGTCTGTACCGTCGCGCCGTGTCCGGCCGCCTCTCCGAGGACGAGGCGGAAGTGTTCGCCGGACACATGCTGCTCATGTCCGCGGAGATGAGCGTGCGGGACGGTCTCGTGATGACGGTGCACCCCGGCGTGCTCCGGAACCACTCCACCGAGACGTTCGCGGCGTACGGCCCCGACACGGGCCACGACATCCCCGTGGCGACCGAGTACACCCGAGCCCTGCGTCCGCTGCTGCAGCGCTTCGGGACGGCGGCGGATTTCCACCTCATCCTGTTCACCGTGGACGAGACGGTGTACAGCCGTGAGATCGCCCCGCTCGCCGGCTTCTATCCGAGCGTCTTCATCGGCGCCCCGTGGTGGTTCCTGGACGCGCCCGATGCGATCCAGCGGTTCCGTTCGGCCACGACGGAGACAGCCGGCTTCTACAACGGGTCGGGATTCATCGACGACACGCGAGCGTTCCTGTCGATCCCCGCCCGACACGACGCGGCGCGCCGCTCCGACGCGGGCTTCCTCGCCCGGTACGTGCGCGAGGGTCGCCTCAGTATCCGGCAGGCGGAGCGCATCGCGCTCGATCTCGTCGACGCGATCCCGCGACGGGCCTTCAAGCTGTGAGTGGCACCGCACCGGCCGACGTCGCCGAAGCAACCCGGCTCGACCGAACCGCCTACGCGGTCGACCGGGGAGCCGCCGCCGACCGGGCGCCCGTCCGCATCGTGCACCTCGGTTTGGGAGCGTTCGCGCGGGCTCATCAAGCGTGGTACACCGCTGAGGTCGACGATGCGAACGAGTGGGGCATCGCCGCCTTCACCGGTCGCACAGCGGCGGTGGCCGACCTGCTCAGCCCTCAGGACGGACTGTTCACCCTCGTCGAGCGGGGGCCCGACGGTGATCGCTCGACCGTCGTGACGAGCATCAGCGAGGTCATTTCCGGAGACCGCGTCGACCTCTGGGACGAACGCATCGCCGCCGAGAGCACGGCGGTCGTCACGCTGACCGTCACCGAGTCGGGATATCGCCTGCTCCCCGATGGATCCCCGGATCCCGGCGACGAGATCGTCGCGGCGGACATCCTCGCTCTGCGATCCGCGAACGGCGGACAGGTCCCCGTGAGCCCGCTCGCGCGACTCGTCCGTGGGCTCGCCGCCCGACGACGAGTGGGAAGCGGCGCGATCGCCGTGGTCCCCTGCGACAACATCCCCGGCAACGGCGAATACGTACGGACCGGAACCCTCGCCTTCGCGAGAGCGTGGGACACGCATCTCGCGGATTGGATCGAGACCTTCGTGTCGTTCGTGTCGACCTCGGTGGACCGGATCACGCCGCGGACGACCGCCGACGACGTGCGGGCCGTCGCGGCCCGGACCGGGTGGCACGACGCTGCGCCGGTCATCACGGAGCCGTATTCGAGCTGGACGCTCTGCGGAGATTTCCCGGCAGGGCGGCCCGCATGGGAACGAGCGGGCGCGGTCTTCACGGACGACATCGCGCCGTTCGAGAGCCGCAAGCTCTGGCTGCTCAACGGAGCGCACACGCTTCTCGCGCACGCCGGTCAGCTCCGCGGTCATGGCACGGTCGCGGATGCGATCGCCGACCCCGGGTGCGCCGGCGCCGTGGAGCGGTTCTGGGACGAAGCGTGCGCGCACCTTCCGAGTCATCTCGATCTCCCCCGCTACCGCTCGGCGCTCCTGCAGCGCTTCGGCAACAGCCGCATAGCGCACGATCTCGCACAGATCGAGGCGGAGAGCGTGACGAAGCTCCGGGTGCGGATCGCGCCCGTCGCGCTCGCCGAGCTGCGGGCGGGCCGGACGGCTGCCGCGTGCGCGGACGTCTTCGCCGCGTGGGTGCGCCGGGTCCTCGCGGGGCATTCGATGACCGATGCCCGCGGGGACGACGTGGCGGCTGCCCGGTCCCATGACGACGGCTGCGCCGCTCTGGTCGCCGTCGTGGACCCTCGCCTCGGCGCCGATCCCTCATTCGTCTCCCGCGTACGGGATGCCGCCCAGAACCCGCCTGCCGAGAACGGCCCGAGGAGGACATCGTGAACATCACATCGGAGACCGTCGCGGTCATCACGGGCGGAGCCAGCGGCATCGGTCTCGGTCTGGCAGAGGCGGTCGTCGACCGCGGCGGCAGCGTCGTCGTCTCCGACATCCGTCACGATGCCCTCCCCGCAGCTCTCGAGCACCTGAACGGACGCGGCGCCCCGGGGAGGGCGATCGGCGTGCGCGCCGATGTGTCCGAGGCTGCCGACGTCGACGCCCTCGCCTCGTCGACCATGGAGGCGTTCGGTCGAGTGGATCTCGTGTGCAACAACGCGGGACTCGTCTCTCCGGCGATGCCCGCATGGGAACAAGAGCCGGCGACGTGGGATCGCATGATCCGGGTCAAGGTCATGGGCGTGATCCACGGCATCCGCTCGTTCGTTCCGCACCTCGTGGCACAGGGGTCCGGCCACGTGCTCAACACCGCGTCGTCCGCCGGACTGGCACCACTGGCCGGCCGGTCCCCGTACACGACCACCATGCACGCCGTCGTCGGGCTCACCGAGACGCTCGACATCGAACTGAGAGCGATCTCCGGGGCGCTGGGGGCGACCGTCCTGTGTCCGGGGCTCGTCGACACGCCGCTGGGAGCGAACTCGGCCACCCTCGGAGCGATCTCCGCGCCATCGGGACCCCCCGTCGACATGCGCTCCCTTCGGCCCGACATCCTCTCCCCGCGCCAGGTGGCCGACGCCGCGCTGGAAGCCGTTGCGGCGGGTCGCGTGCACGTCGCGCCCGGGGGCGATGTTGCCGAGAGGGCTCAGGCCCGTGTGGACCTGCTGCTGCGGGACATCATCGGTCGCGCGCCGGCGGACCGAGGGTGACCGTGCCCGTCGACAGTCCATCGCCCGCCATCGCCGGAGCACGCCCCCCGATCGGACGAACACTCTTCGGCCTCCTCAGCGGTCTCCTCGTCGCTATGCTCGCGACCTCCATCGTGTCGACCTCGCTGCCGCGCGTCGTGCAGGACCTGAACGGGTCGCAGACGGCTTTCACGTGGATCGTCACCGCCACGCTGCTGGCGATCACCGTGAGCACTCCGATCTGGGGCAAGCTCGGAGACCTGCTCAGTCGCCGAGCGCTCGTCCTCGCGGCGCTGATCTTCTTCATCGCCGGCTCGGTCACGGCGGCGGCCGCCCCCGAGGCGCTGACCCTGATCGCCGGCCGGGCAGTTCAGGGCATCGGGGCGGGCGGGCTTCTGTCGCTGATCCAGATCGTTCTGGCTGACATCATCAGTCCCCGCGAGCGCGGCAAGTACATGGGTCTTCTCGGCGCGGTCACTGCCGCCGGCACCATCGCCGGTCCGCTCGTCGGCGGGCTCGTGACGGATCTCTTCGGGTGGCGATGGAACTTCGTCGGGTCCGGTGTCATCGCTCTCGGCTCGCTGGTTGTCGTCGCGCTCACCCTCCCCGCGACGCGCGGCACCCGGCATCGGTCCGTCGACTACCTCGGTGCCGCACTCATCACTCTGGGGATATCCGGGCTGCTCATCTGGGTCTCGTTCGGCGGCGTCCACTTCCCCTGGCTGTCGATCACCAGTGCGGTCCTGCTCGCCGGCACGATCGTCACCCTCGCATCGGCCGCTTGGGTCGAGTCGCGTGCCCGCGAGCCCATCATCCCGCTGAGTCTGTTCCGCAACCGCGCCTTCGTCCTGGCCGTGTGCGCGAGCGTCGCCGTCGGTGTGGCGACGTACGGCGTCGCGATATTCATGAGCCAGTACCTGCAGGTGGCCCGCGACGCCAGCGCGACCGATTCGAGCCTCATCACGATGCCGCAGCTCATCGCGGTCACCGTGGCGTCGACGGTCGTCGGTGCGCTCGTGAGCCGGTTCGGTCACTGGAAGCGGTGGATGGTCGTCGGCGCGTCATGCCAGGCCCTCGGCCTGGCTCTGCTGGGCACCATCACGATCGCGACCCCTGTTCCCCTGCTGTGGGGGTATCTCGTGCTCGTCGGGATCGGCATCGGGAGCGTGATGCAGAACCTCATCCTCGTGGCCGAGAACAGCGTTCACCCTGGACAGCTGGGCGTGGCCACCGCGAGCATCACGTTCTTCCGAACCCTCGGCGGGACCGTCGGGGTGGCCGCGCTCGGCGCCATGGTCGCGTGGCGTGTCTCGGCTCTCGCTCCGGTTGTGGCCCGTGAGGCAGGGGTGAGCCTCGATGGAGCAGACCCGACGTCCGGGGGTGACGGCGCCGCGCTGCCGGCTGCCGTGCAGGCTGTCGTGGCGCAGTCGTATGCGCGCGGCGTCGGAGACGCCTACCTCGTCTGCGCGGGCCTCGCGGCGCTGGCCGTCGTATGCATCGCATGCCTGCCGCCGGTCGCGCTCAGCACGAAGACGCGAGGCGAACGGATCGCAGACGCCGAGCGCGAGGCGGCCATCGGTCTGGCCGGGGGAGTCGTCGACTCGACATCGCCGGCTGAGCTCGCGCAGCCGGATACCGGCTCCGGAGACGGGCCGCGCGACGTCCGTGATGGAAACCGGTTGCCAAAACCATGACCGAATGCTTTGATGACACGGAGGCCGGCACCGGACTGATCGGCTGCCGACCTCGACGAGAACCAGGAGACGTAACATGCTGAAACCGCAGGCCGGCGCCACGCGCGAGATCGCCAATCTGGACGGGATCTGGCGCTTCGCGCTGGATCACGCTGACGACACCACCCCGTGGGAGCGTGCGTTGCGCGGCTCGCTGGACGTCGCTGTCCCTGCCAGCTACAACGATCAGTTCGTCGATCCGGCGATCCGCAATCACGTCGGGTGGGTCTGGTACCAGCGCTTCGTCGATGTGCCGCGGCCATGGGTCGACGGCCGAATCGTCCTGCGGTTCGACGCGGCGACGCACGAGGGTCGCGTCTACGTGAACGACACCTTCGTCGGCGAGCACATCGGCGGATACACGCCCTTCGAGTTCGATGTCACCGACCTGGTCGAGCCCGGGGCGCGTTTCCGACTCACCGTCGGCGTGAACAACGAGCTGACCGAGCACACCGTGCCGCCCGGGCACATCTTCGACCTCCCCGACGGGCGCCGCAAGCAGCAGTACCACCACGACTTCTTCAACTACGCCGGACTCGCCCGGTCGGTATCGCTGCTGCACGTCCCCGACCTGCGGGTGGCGGACGTGACCGTGGTGACGTCGATCGAGAACACCGCCGGCGTGGTCGACGTCGCCCTCGAGACCACGGGGTCCGCGGACATCCGCCTGGTGCTGCGGGACGAGGATGACGCTGTCGTTGCGGAGGGGTCGGGAACGACGGCCCGACTCCGGGTACCGGACGCCAACCTGTGGCGCGCCGGGGCGGCGTACCTCTATGTCCTCGAGATCACGGTTCTCGATCCTGCCGGCGGTGAGGTGGCCGACGTCTACACGGTGAACGTGGGCATCCGAACGGTCGAGGTGCGCGGAACACAGTTCCTGCTGAACGGCGAACCGTTCTACTTCACGGGCTTCGGCAAGCACGAGGACACCGCGGTGCGCGGGAAGGGGCACGACGACGCCTACCTCGTCCACGACTTCCAGCTGCTGGACTGGATCGGCGCCAACTCCTTCCGAACCTCGCACTACCCGTACGCGGAGGAGGTGCTCGACTACGCCGACCGGCACGGGATCATCGTGATCGACGAGACCTCGGCGGTGGGCTTCAACCTCGGCGTCGCCGGGGGGATGACCCAGCGCAACCCGCCGCCCACGTTCTCGCCGGAGACGCTCGGGGAGAAGACCCAGGCGACTCATGCGCAGCACCTTCGGGAGCTCATCGCCCGAGACAAGAATCACCCGTCGGTCGTGATGTGGTGCATCGCCAACGAACCGGCGGGGCAGGAGGACGGGGCGCGGGAGTACTTCGCGCCCCTGACCGATCTGGCCCGAGAGTTGGATCCGACGCGCCCATTGACCTACACCGCGTGGCTGATGGCGAACGCGCAGAACGATCAGATCGCCGACCTCTTCGACGTCGTGGGCATCAACCGATACTTCGGCTGGTACATCGACCTCGCGGACCTGGTCTCGGCGGAGCAGAAGCTGCGGGCGGACATCGAAGCGTGGATCGAGCGTTTCCAGCGGCCGGTCTTCATGATGGAGTACGGCGCGGACACCCTTGCCGGGCTGCACGCCGTCGATGCGGCGCCCTGGTCCGAGGAATATCAGCAGGCGTACCTGGACATGCATCACCGGGTCTTCGACGACTACCCCGAGTTCGTCGGCGAACACGTCTGGAACTTCGCGGACTTCCGGACCGGTGCGGGGCTGCATCGCGTGGGCGGGAACAAGAAGGGCATCTTCACCCGCGACCGTCAGCCCAAAGCTGCAGCGCACACCCTCCGCGCTCGTTGGAGCGGGCTGAGCGGCCGGAAGCCCACGTCCGACGGGGTCTGACCGGCCGGTCACCTCACGACATCGAGGACGACATCGTCCACCTCACACCTGGCGCCCCGGGGCGCACGACGGGAGCATCATGATAACCACGCGATCACGGACGGAGCGTGCCGGCCTCGACGTCGGCACGCCTCTCGTCGACTTCATCGAGAACGAGGCGCTGGACGGGACGGGAATCGATGCCGGGACCTTCTGGGCCGGGCTCGCGGACATCCTGCGCGACCTGACGCCGATCAACGCCGAGCTGCTCGCCGAGCGCGACCGGCTCCAGACGCAGATCGACGATTATCATCGGCGCAATCCAGGGCGAGTGGATGCCGCCGACTATCGCCGGCACCTCGAGGCGATCGGGTACGTCCTCCCGCAGCCCGCCACGGTGCGGGTGCGGACGCAGGACGTCGACGCGGAGGTCGCCCGCGTCGCCGGCCCCCAGCTCGTCGTTCCGCTGTTGAACGCGCGGTTCGCGGTGAACGCCGCGAACGCGCGGTGGGGCTCTCTGTACGACGCGCTGTACGGCACGGACGCCATCTCTGAGCACGGGGCCCTGGCCCGCGGGAAGACGTACAACCCTGAACGGGGTGCCGCCGTCGTCGCCTTCGGGCGTCGTCTTCTGGACGACGTCGCGCCCCTCGAGTCGGGGTCTCACGCAGACGTCGATGCGTATCGCGTCGTGGACGGTGCTCTGCGCGCCGACTGCAGCGGTCGGGAACGCCTGCTGGCCGAGCCGGAACTGTTCGCCGGGTACACCGGGGACCCCCGGGAGCCGAAGTCCGTCCTCCTCGAGCACCACGGTCTGCACCTCGATATCATCGTCGACCGCGAGAGCCCGATCGGAGCGTCGGACCGGGCGGGTGTCGCCGACATCGTCCTCGAGTCGGCCGTGACGACGATCATGGACCTGGAGGATTCCGTGGCCGCGGTGGATGTCGATGACAAAGTCCTCGGCTATCGCAACTGGCTGGGATTGATGAGAGGAACGCTCAGCGCCGACGTCGAGAAGGGCGGGCGGACCTTCCGCCGCGTCCTTGCGGACGACCGGACGTACACAGCCGCGGACGGGCGCGCCATCGCCCTTCCCGGCCGTGCCCTGCTGTGGGTGCGCAATGTCGGGCACCTGATGACGACCGACGCCGTTCGCTGCGCGGACGGCTCCCCGGTGCCGGAAGGGATCCTCGATGCGGTCGTGACGGTTCTCGGGTCTCTCGCCGATCTCCGCGGCCCGGTTGCGGGACGGAACTCCCGAGAGGGCTCCGTGTATATCGTGAAGCCGAAGATGCACGGACCCGCTGAGGTCGCTTTCGCCGGCGAGCTGTTCGCCCGCGTCGAGGCGCTGTTCGGGCTCCCGCACGCCACGATCAAGATCGGGATCATGGATGAGGAGCGTCGCACTTCGGTCAATCTCGCGGCATGCATCCACGCCGTGGACGACCGCGTCGCCTTCATCAACACGGGTTTCCTCGATCGCACCGGCGATGAGATCCACACCTCGATGCACGCCGGCGTGATGATTGCCAAGGGACGCATGCGCGACGCGGTCTGGCTTCGCGCTTACGAGGAGTCGAACGTCGCCGTCGGCACCGGAGCGGGGCTCCGCGGCCGAGGCCAGATCGGCAAGGGCATGTGGGCGATGCCGGATCTCATGCGAGACATGCTGGAGCAGAAGGGCGCGCAGCTGCGCGCCGGCGCGACGACCGCCTGGGTGCCGTCCCCGACGGCCGCGACACTGCACGCCCTGCACTACCACGACGTCGACGGAGTGGAGGTGGCGGACGCGCTCGCGGACCGGCCGGCCCCGAAGCAGCAGGATCTGCTGACGCCCCCGCTCGCAGCGGGCGACCTCGACCGCGACACGGTCCGGCGCGAACTCGACAACAGTGTCCAGTCGATTCTCGGGTATGTCGTCCGGTGGGTGGATCAGGGCATCGGATGCTCGAAGGTCCCGGACATCCACGGCGTCGCGCTGATGGAGGACCGTGCCACGCTGCGCATCTCGAGCCAGCTTCTGGCGAACTGGCTGCTTCACGGCGTCATCAGCGAGGCCGACGTCGATGACAGCCTTCGCCGACTGTCCCTCGTCGTCGACGAGCAGAACGCGGCCGACCCGCTCTACACCCCGCTCAGCGGCGGCGCGGGGGGCGGGCTCGCCCTGAGCGCGGCGCGGCGGCTGATCTTCGAGGGCGCCCGGCAGCCGAACGGCTACACCGAACCGCTTCTGCACGAGATGCGACGCGCGAAGAAGTCGGAGGAACGCCGGGCGGATGTGCGCATCGGCGGGAGCCGATGAGGTTCGTGCGCTTCGAGTACGGCGAGGGGAGCTCGTGGGGCATTCTGGACGCGGATGCCGTCACTCCGCTCGCCGGGGACCCGACAACGGGTACGGTGACGACGGCGGGGACGGCCATACCGCGAGCGGACGTGCGCCTGATCGCTCCGGTGATGCCGTCCAAGATCGTCTGCGTCGGACGCAACTACCGCTCGCACGTCGGCGAGATGGGCTGGAGCCCGGACCTCGGTCCTGTGCTGTTCCTCAAGCCGCCGTCGGCGGTGGTGGGCAGTGGCGCGTCGATCGAGCTCCCGGAGGAGAGCGACCTCATCGAACCGGAGCCCGAACTGGGAGTGGTCATCGGCCGTCGAGCGCGGAATGTCGCGGCATCCCGTGCGCTCTCGCATGTCTTCGGATACGTGCTGGCCAACGACGTCTCCGCCCGTGATCTGATGTCCGCCGACGGGCAGTGGACGCGAGCCAAGGGGTACGACACCTTCTGCCCCGTCGGCCCGTGGATCGAGACCGATCTCGACCCCGCCGACCAGAACATCGTGATGAGCGTCGACGGGGTGGAGGTGACGAATGAAAGCGTGCGGACGATGAGGTTGGGCATCGCCGAGATCATCGAGATGGCGTCGGCCGTCTTCACGCTCGAGCCGGGAGATCTGATCCTGACGGGCAGCCCGGCGGGGCGGGCAGCTCTGCGCGCAGGCAACGTCGTCCGCATATCGATGGCAGCCCTGGGCGTGCTGGAGAACGACGTCGTCGCGCTCGCGCGCACGGAGCCCGTCGGGGCCGGCCGTCATCTGCGGCGAGCTTCGACCGAAGACCCGGGTGGTTCGGCACGATGACCGAACGCATCGTCTCCGCGTACGCCGCCGCGGCGCGTGAGCTGGCCGACGACCACCGGGCGGAGGCCCGGTGGTACGAAGCGCTGCGCGCCGATCCCCTCGTCGACGGACTCGAGCTGTCGTACACGAACGGCCTGCACCCCGAGGGAAGCGGACGGCTCGCCGCCCTTCTCGATCCCGACTGGTCGGTGGTGGTCACCGCGATCCGACGCACGCTCGGCGCGGGACACCGCTATCCCGCGTACGGGCTCGCCTCCGCCGACGACGCCGGCCGCCGAGCCGCGGTCGCGGACGTCGCCGCGATGCGGCAGCACATCCGGGAGCTCGAAAGACCTGTGCTGGCGGTCGAACTCCATTCCGCACCGAACCGTGGACGTGCGCGGTCCACGACCGGCGACCTCGAGCGGTCCCTGGAGGAGATCGTGTCGTGGGATTGGGGCGGAAGCCGTCTCATCGTGGAGCACTGCGACGCATTCCGATCCTCCGGCGAGGTGCAGAAGGGCTACCTGTCGTTGGCGGAGGAGATGGATGCGATGGCCGCGGTGTCCGCGCGGTTCGGGTCGGAGCTCAGGATCGCGCTGAACTGGGGCCGGTCCGCCATCGAGGCCGCGGCCCCCGAGGGAGCTGAGCACCATCTCGATCTTGCCCTCGACGCCGGGCTGCTGGGCGCGTATTTCTTCTCGGGCGCGGCGGCCGTGGAAAGCGCCTACGGCGGTCCGTGGCGCGATGTTCATCTGCCCCTCGATGTCGACGAGCCGACGTCGCTGCTCACCACGGCGCGGGTGGCGAGCGCCGTCCGGCGGCTGCCCCGTGACCTCGCGTACGTCGGCGTCAAGACGACAGCGCACCCCGAGCGGAGGGGGATCGACCGCCTCGAGGAGACCTTGCGGCTCCTGGCGGTGGTCGATCGGTGCATGCGAGGCGCGGGTCCCGATCACAGTAGTTGAGGGCGCTCGCCGCCGTCGGCGGCGAGCGCCGCTCAGCGAGTCGAAGCCGTGTCGGTGACCGCGTGATCGGCTGCCTCCAGGAATTCCGGGAGGATCTCCACGCCCCAACCGGGTGCGGTGCCCAACTCGACATGACCATCGATGACCTCGGGCATCGGGGAATAGATCCCCTGGAAGTACGGGAACGCTTCGATTCCCCACTCCTGGTGGCCGGTGGCGGCCGGCTGGGATGCGGCGAGGTGCAGGTTGAACACCTGGATCAGCGAGGGGTTCGCGCTGTGCGGGGCGGCTGCGATGCCCGCAGCCTCCGCCATCTGCAACACCTTACGGGCGCGGGCGAGGCCACCCACGTATCCGATATCGGGCTGGATGATGTCGACGGTCCGGGTCTGGGTCATCCGGTGGAATTGCGGCAGCGATGTCTCCTGCTCGCCGGCGGCGACCGGGATGTCCAGGACGGATGCAACGTGCGCCGTCGACTCGAGGTCGGTGTACGCGCACGGCTCCTCGAAATGTCCGTACCCGTTGTCCTCGAGCAGGCGCCCGACGCGGATGGCCTCGGGCGCCGAATAGCCGCCGTTCGCATCGGCGTGGATCACGACGTCAGGACCGAGGGCGTCCCGGACGGTGGTGATCATCGATGAGGTGCGCCCTTGCCAGACATCGGCGTCCCTGCCCATGACCGTACCGATGCGCAGCTTGAAGGCGCGGAATCCGTGCGACTCGCGCAACGCGAGCATGCGATCCGCCTCGGCCTCCGGCGTCGTCTTCCGGCTCATCGACGAGCCGTACACCGGTATCCTCGTGCGCACCGCACCGCCGAGGAGCTGATAGACGGGTCGATTCACGGACTTCGCGAGGAGGTCGTATATCGCCGAGTCGATCCCGCACAGTGCGCGCCAGAGGATCGAGCCGTAGACCTTGTGGACCTTGAGAGTGAACCGATCCACGAGGGCTTCCCAGTCCCAGGGATCCGAGCCGATGAAGTACGGCGCGACGTACGAATGGAGCATGGCCGTGGAGATGTCGGCGTAGTACGGTGCGGTCTGTCCCCATCCTTCATGACCGTCGTCGGTGCGCACTCGCACCACGGACAGTAGTGGCCCGCGCGAGTACGTCTCCACGTGCGTGATCTTCACCGGTTCTCCTCGAGTCGCTTAGCGGCCTGGTTCTGATGAGCAGGGTAACGAATCGGCAACCGGTTGTCATTTCCGTCGCGGATGTCTAGTCAATCGGTTGCCACACGCGTATGGTGATCGTGCACCAGTCATCCGGCACCCGGCGCCGGAGCCACCAACGAAGGAGTTCGGTTGTGCACACGCCATTCATGAAACGTACGCGCAGGGCCATCGCGGCCGCCGCAGCGGTCACGGTCGCGATCGGGCTCGCGGGATGCGCCGCCGGCGCGGAGCCGACCACGCAGTCCGGCGACGGGGCCGACAGCACGGCCACGCTCAGTCTTGCGGTGCAGAGCCCACCGCGTTCCCTGGACCCCGTCGATCTCGATGCGGGGCAGCAGGCCTTCGTCTGGTCGTCGATCTACGACACCCTCCTCTACCGCGACAACGAGGGCGTCATCCAGCCGAACGCGGCATCCGCGTGGGAATGGAGCGAGGACGGTCTGACCCTCACCTTCACGATCCGCGAGGACATGACCTTCAGCAACGGCGACCCCGTGGATGCCGGGGCAGTGAAGGCGACCCTCGACCGCAACAAGGAGCGCACGGGTCAGCAGCAGGAGAAGATGCAGTACGTCACCGCCGTCGAGGCTCCCGACGCGCAGACCGTGGTGCTGACCTTCTCCACCCACGACCCCGCGTTCCTCTTCAACATGACGCAGGACGGGGGCGCGATCGCCCATCCCGCAACCGTCGACGACGAGCGCACTACGACGAATCCCATCGGCTCGGGCCCGTACACGCTGAACACCGAGCGGAGCGTCAACGGCTCGAGCTACGTTCTCGAGCGGCGTGCGGACTACTGGAACGTCGACCAGTATCCGTTCCAGACGTTCACGGTGAAGGTGCTGCAGGATCAGACGGCTCAGGTGAACGCGCTGCGGTCCGGACAGGTCGACGTCGCCAGCGTCCCGGCCAATCAGGTGAGCAGTGTCGAGGGCAACGGGATCTACACGCAGTTCGTGCCCGCGATCTCCGGAGCCTTCATCAACCTCGCCGATCGCGGCGGCGTCAAGGAGCCGGCTCTCGCCGATGTTCGCGTGCGTCAGGCGATCAACTACGCCCTGCCTCGCGAGCAGATGGTCGAGCAGCTGCTGTTCGGGGCCGGGCAGGCGACCGATCAGCTCTTCAATGCCAAGGGGAGCGCGTACCTCGAAGAGCTCGAGGGCTACTACGACTACGACGTCGACAAGGCGCGGGAGCTTCTCGACGAGGCGGGCTATGCGGACGGCTTCACACTGACGATGCCGAGTTCGCCGGTGTCGTTGAACTTCGAGCCCACCATCAGTCAGGCGCTGGCCGATGTCGGGATCACCGTCGTCTGGGATGCGGTGCCGGCCGGGAGCGCGAACGCCGCCGTAGCGACGGGGCAGTATCCGGCGTTCTTCGCGACGTCGGCTGCCGTGCCGCCGGAGCGCGAGACGGTTCGTCAGCTGCAGAGCGCCGCGCAGAACCCGTTCACGTGGAACGATCCCGAGCTCGACGAGCTGATCGCCGCCGCCAACAGCGAGCTGGACGACGACAAGCGAGCTGTGATCTACCAGGACATCAACCGCTGGGTGACCGAGAACGCCCTCTTCGCTCCGCTGTTCTACCTGGGAACCACCCTCGGCATCAAGGACGGCATCGAGCGGCTCGGCGACGGGACCACTCCCTTCTCGACCGTGCGACTCTACGGCGTCGCGGGCTGACCGCCGCAGACGTGCTGACAGACGCGCGGCCCGCTTCTCACGAAGCGGGCCGCGCGTCTGTCGTCGAGGTGTGCGAACTCAGCGCGAGAACCGATCCTCCGGACGCAGCTGATTCAGCATCGGTCGGCCGGCTCGATAGCGGCGGACATTCTCCACGATGATGTCCACGGAGCGCTGCGTCCGGTCGGCGAGCTTCGGAGACACGTGGGGCGTGATGATGACGTTCGGAAGGTCCCAGAGGGGAGACTCCGGCGGCAGCGGTTCGGGATGGGTGACATCCAGCCCGGCACCCGCGATCTGATGCGTCGTGAGTGCACGAAAGAGCGCGTCGTGATCGACGATCTGGCCGCGGGCGACGTTGATGAGGGTGGCCGACGGCTTCATCGCGCCGATCCGGTGCGCATCGAAGAGGTGAAACGTCTCGTCGGTGAGGGGCGCGGCGATCATGATGACGTCGGATCGTGGGATGAGATCCATGATGTCGTCCCCCGATTGCGCCACGAGCAGCTGGTCCACCAGGCCCTCCGGCACGTTCGCACTGCGGGTGTAGCCGATGGTGCGCATGCCGAATGCTCGAGCGAGCCGTGCGATCTCCCGCCCCGTGCTGCCGAGCCCCACCACTCCGAGCGTCTGACCGTGAAGGGCGAGCCGGTCGTGGTAGCCCGGAATGCCGCCCCATTCGTGGCGGGACTGCTTCTCCGCCAGCGCCCGTGCGTCGAATGCCAGACCCAGGGCGAAGAAGAAGGCATGCTGCGCCAGAGCCGGCGCCGAGCGCCCGGCCGACCCCGTGACGATCAGCCCCTTCTCGAACACCTCGGGTCGCGCCGAACGGGCCAGCCCTGCGCGGTCGCAGTGGACCCATCGCAGGAGAGGCGCTCTGAGGAATCTGTCATCCAGCTCCCAGACGTGAACAGCCACGTCCACGTGCTGGAGCGCCCGTTCGATCGCCGCAGCATCGTTCGGCCGCGTCACGATCACGTCGGCTGGGGCGAAGGCCGCCTCGAGTTGAGCGAGCTCATCAGCGGGGAAGGGAAGCGTGATGAGCACGCTCCGGATGTCTCTGTCTGCCATCGGCTGGCCTCTCTGCGGGGCCGGGGACCACGATGGTCAGTTCTCCCCACGACACGAGTATGGAGTCGGTCCCTCTGTTTGGCAACCGGTTGCAACTAGATCGGGCGCGTGGTTCACTAGGTGTGCGGTGGCAGACGCTGGCACCGACCCGATGACGAAGGAGTCGCTCCATGCTGAACTGTCCCGCTCGGCGGATCCGACCTGGGCATCGCTCCGGGCACCCGGGATCGCGCTGGCCCCACGACGTGGCCGTGCGGGCGGGGGAGCGGTCGTGATCGGCTATTCGCTCCGGCGCATCGCGAGCGGCGTCGTTCTCGCCATCCTCGTGACGTTCATCACCTACTGGCTGCTGAGCTTCTCGTTCGACGGGATCGCGGCGAACCTGCTCGGGGCAGCGGCCTCGCCGGAGGCGATCGAGGCGAAGAAGACCGAGCTGGGGCTGAACCGGCCGCTCATCCTTCAGTACGCCGACTGGATCTTCGGGGTGTTCCGCGGCGACTTCGGAATCTCCTACTTCACGAGCGAGCCGGTGGCACCCGCCGTGATCCAACGTCTCGGAGTGACGTTCTCGATCGTGCTGGTGGCTCTGGCGATCAGCACGATCCTCAGCGTCATCCTCGGTGTGCTGGCGGCGTCGCGCGCGGGTGCCGTCGATCGCGCGGCGCAGGGCGTCTCGCTCATCGGTCACCTGCTGCCGAACCTGCTCATCGCGATCGCGCTCGTCGTCGTCTTCGCCATCAACCTCCGCTGGTTCCCGGCGACGGGCTTCACGCCTTTCTCGGAGAGTCCGTCGGCATGGGCGGCGGCGATCACGATCCCGGTGATCGTGCTGGTCATCAACGGCGTGGCCAACATGTCCGCGCAGGTCCGCGGCACGATGATCGGCGAGCTGCAGAAGGATTACGTACGCGTCCTGCGGTCGCGCGGCATCCCCACCCGCGTCATCGTCTACAAGCATGCCTTGAGGAACGCGGCCTCGCCGGCCCTCGTCGTCCTGTCGCTCGAGGTGATCGGGATGTTCGGCGGCGCGATCATCATCGAGAACGTCTTCGCGCTGCCGGGCTTCGGGTCCTTCGCGTTCAACTCCTCGCTGCAGGGCGACCTTCCCGTCATCCTGGGGATCATCGTCTTCGGTGTCTCCCTGGTCGTATTCGTCAACCTCGTGACCGATCTGGTCAATGGCTGGCTCAACCCGAAGGCGAGAGTCCATTGAGTACCGACACCATCCTCATCGAAGCCGAATCCACGTCGAAGAGCCCGCGACGCGGTCCCTGGCGCCGCCTGCTCCGCGATTCGCAGGCAGTGCTGACGGGTGGGTTCCTGGTGCTGGCGTTCGCCGCGGGCGTCCTGGCGCCGCTGATCACCCAGCACGGCCCCAACGACTCGTCGTTGAGCGCGGTCAACGCCCCGGTGGGCACGGAGGGATACCTGCTCGGCGGCGATCAGAGCGGTCGCGATATCTTCGCGCGGCTGATCTACTCGATCAACACCGCCGCGATTTCCGGCCTGATCGGCGCAGGAGTGGCGATCGTGATCGGCATGACCGCAGGGCTCATCGGCGGGTACTTCGGCACGCGGCTGCGGGCCGGCATTGAATGGCTCTTCAGCTTGATCATGGCGTTCCCCGGCTTGCTGATCCTCATCGCGCTCATGCCCCTGACGGGAGGCGACTTCCGCGCGACGATGCTGATCTTCGGAATCCTCCTCTCCCCGGGCATCTACCGCATCGTCCGGAATGTGACCGTCGGTGTGAAGGGGGAGCTCTTCGTCGATGCGGCCCGCGTCTCCGGGGTGAGCACGATCCGGATTCTCCTGCGACACGTCATGCCCGTCGTGCGAGGACCGGTGATCATCGCGACCGCCTTCCTGATCGGCACCTCGATCGGTGTGCAGTCGGGCCTCGCCTTCCTGGGCCTCGGGTCAGCCGAGGAGCCCAGTTTCGGGGCGATGCTCTCGTCGGGGTTCCAGAACCTCTACGTTCATCCGCTGCAGTTCATCTGGCCGGCGGCGCTGTGGGGGTTGATGAGCGCGAGCCTGGTGCTCTTGGGCAATTCCCTCCGCGACGCTCTCGAAGGAGAACGGCCCCAGGCCGCCAAGCTGGGGACGAAGGCGACGAGACAGCGCCGCGCCGCGACCGGCGATCCCGCCAACATCGCCGCGGGGCAGTCGGACGTCGTCCTCGCCATTCGTGACCTCCGACTCGGGTACCCGAAACCCGATGGCGAGATGCGAGAGATTCTGAAGGGGGTCTCGCTCGAGCTGCGCGTAGGCGAGACCCTCGGCCTGGTCGGCGAGTCGGGCTCGGGCAAGACGCAGACGGCCTTCGCAGCCCTCGGCCTGCTCCCGCCGGCCGCACGGATCACAGCAGGGTCGATCCTTCTCGAGGGCCGCGAGATCCTCGATCTCAGCGAGAAGGATCTGCGCTCGCTGCGCGGCGGAACGATCGCCTATGTGCCTCAGGAGCCCATGTCGAGCTTGGATTCGACGTTCACCATCGGCTCGCAGCTGGTGGAAGGTATTCGCGCGACCACGTCCCGGAGCAAACGCGAAGCCCGGGCCTATGCTCTGCAGCTTCTCGCGCGCGTCGGCATTGCGGACCCCCGCGCGACCTTCGCGTCCTATCCCCATCAGATCTCCGGCGGAATGGCGCAGCGCGTGCTGATCGCGGCGGCGGTCGCAGGAAAGCCCAAGGTGCTCATCGCGGACGAGCCCACCACGGCGCTCGACGTCACCATCCAGGCCGAGATCCTCGATCTCCTCCGGGACCTCCAAGCGGAGATGGGCATGGCGATTCTGCTCGTCACCCACAACTTCGGAGTCGTCGCCGACATGTGCGATCGGATCGTGGTGATGCGTCAGGGCGAGATCGTCGAGTCGGGCGACGTGTTCACGGTCTTCCGTGATCCCGAACATCCCTACACCCGCAAGCTCTTGGACTCGATCCTCGATGACGACTTCGTCGAGATCGATGTTGAGGACCTCACGCCGACGACGAGCGGAACGCGCGCATGAACCACGGACTCCTGACCGTCGATGGACTGAAAGTATCGTTTCCCGGGCGTGGGTTCCGCGCGAAACCGACCGAAGTCCTGCACGGCGTGAATCTCCGGATCGACGCTGGGGAGGTGCTCGGGCTGGTCGGTGAATCCGGATCCGGGAAGACGACGATCGGACGCGCCGTCCTGGGCCTGGTGAAGGCATCGGGGGGCAGCATCCGGTTCCGCGACGAGGACATCACCCACGCGACGCCGAAGCGCCGCCGGGAACTCGCCCGCCAGATCCAGGTCATCTTCCAGGATCCGTACTCCTCGCTGAATCCGGCGCTCACCGTCGGTGACATCCTGAGCGAACCCCTGATCGTCCAGGGCGCAACGCCGCGGGATGCCCGAGCGAAGGTGGTCGGTCTCCTCGACCGCGTCGGCCTGCCGAAGGATGCCGCGGACCGGCTGCCGCGCGAGTTCAGCGGCGGTCAGCGCCAGCGAGTCGCGATCGCGCGTGCGCTGGCACCGGAGCCGGAACTGATCGTGTGCGATGAAGCCGTATCGGCTCTGGACCTGTCGACGCAGGCGATCGTGCTCGAACTGCTGCAGGATATCCAACGCAATACCGGCGTCGCGCTGCTCTTCATCTCGCACGACCTCGCCGTCGTGCGCCACGTCAGCGATCGAGTGGCGGTGATCTACAAGGGCGATATCGTCGAGGAAGGCCTCGCGGACGCGGTGACCTCGCGGCCGGAGCACCCCTACACCCGGCGACTGCTCTTCGCGTCTCCGGTGGCGGACCCGACGCTGCAACGCGAGCGCCGCGCGGCTCGCCGCCGCCTGCAAGAAGCCGGGCTGCTCGACACCAGGAGCTCGGCCACGATCTCCCTCTAGGAGCACCGCGGAAGGCCCTGCACGATGACGACGCTCGTGCGGGGCCGAGGCCGATTCTCCACGATGGTCACTGACGGCGTGATGGATCGCTGGATCTCACGAGGTACGGCTGATTCGCGAGCGCCGCGTCCAGCGCGGGGACGAACACCGGATCCGACCCTTCGCGGGAGACCTCAGCGAAGAAGGTGAGACTCGAGGACGACATCGTGTACTCCCCTGGGATCTCCGCGACCCAGCCCTCGGGGCTCCGCGCCATCATCGCTTTCCGCCAGGACTCTGACTGATCGAGGTGACGGAAATGCAGAACCACGCGGGTGAACTCCTCGTCAGTGCGGAGGGTGACAGGCATCCCGGCGCCACGAACGAACGTCTCGGGTGCGTCCAGATGGGCAGCCGCGATCCAGCGGTCACTCCGTCCGACGAAGGCGGGTCGGGCGGTCGCGCCGGGAGGCTCGTCAGCCCGCGCCAGTTCGTCGCGGAGCGCGGCGAGGTCGGCCCGCATCGCGTCGAGTCGGTCGGACCACGCGCCGCGGTCCGACCGGCCGACTCCGAAGGCGAGATCCGAGCGGTACACGCCCTCGGCGGTCGCGGCGACCCGCGCGTACGCGGAGTGCGCGGTTGCCAGGGTGGAGACGCAGGCGGCCAGGGCGCGGCCGTCACCGGACCGGCGGTACACGGCGTACTCGACCGCAGCGCGGAACTTTCCCGCGAAGAACTCTCCGAGGTCGGCGAGGATCTCCAGGTCGATGATCGTCCGCCGGGTCTGCGGACTCTCCGGGTCGGCGGATCGCTCGGCTTCGCGAAGGTGGTGCCGGCCGCGTCGGGACAGCTCTTCCAACCATCGCGCGACCTCGAGCGGCGTGTATCGGGCGGTCGGGGTTCCGTGGAGTGCATCGTCCACGAACTCGCCGACGCTGGAGAAGAGGGTGGGATCGAAGGTGCTCACCCCCTCCCATGTTCGCGGCGTCCCGGTGTCCCACGCGTAATGGCGGCATGGGATCGCGTCCGATATCGGGAGATCGACATACAGCTCGGGTGAGTAGAAGTTGTTCGCTGCGCTGACACCGTGCACGTGCGCGACCAGCGGCAGCACCCGGCTCAATGCTGCCAGCGCAGCCTCGACGTCCGCTGCGGCCTCGCCGTGATCGGCGCGGAGCACGCGCTGCCAGACCTCGGGGTCGGTATCGGGGTTGTAGAGGAGCCGTCCCCACAGCACGTAGGTGTAGCGGTACTTGGTCCAATCGGCGAGGCCGAGCCGAAGCGTCCGATCCTCGTACGGATCCCGACGTCCGGGGCGGCCGCTGCCCCGCCGGCCCTTGAACGTGAGCGGCTCGCAGTACTCGAGCCCTTGCGCGCCGCCGATGGTGGCAGATCGGGCGTAGCCGGCTGCGAACGCGGGGTCTCCCCAGAGGAGGAGCTTCTGCGTACCCGGCCACATGCGGAAGGCGACGTCGGTCACGCGGTCTTCTGAGAGGTAGTCGGCGAACCCGTAGCGGGTGAAGCGCCGAGGGCCGTCGGTGACGCCCGTGACCGAGGCGTCCTGCCCGGCGAACCGCACGGGCGACTGCTCCCGAGTGCGGATCGAGGTCTGGTGGTACGGAAGGCCCATGTGCTCGGCCAGATACTTCGCGGAGATGACAGGACGGAGATTCGGCCGCATCGCCGCCCTGATCAGAGCGGGATCGACTCCCTTCGCGTGCATGTCGATCTCCAGCGGGCGTCCCACCCGGGAGGCCGCTTCGAAGAGTCCGCCCCAGAACGCCTCGCGGCCGCGCTCGGGGATGCCGCCCTCGTGATGCACGCGCAGAGTCAGACCGTCGATCTCCGGCACGGATCGCAACAGTTCGGCAAGGGCCGCCGCGCAGTAGGCCGCGTGACTGTCGGCGTCCAGTCCGCGGATCGGGTACCACTCCGGTGAGTCGGCACCGAACGTGTAGGCGTGATTCCACAGCCCGAGTTGGAAGCTCATTCCTCTGCGACGCGTCTCGGATGCGATGAATCTCAGGGACGCGAGGTTCCGATCTCGTTCCTCCGCCGCGACGCCGTCGGCTGAGACGTCGTACCCGGGCGCGCTCACGAGGAATGGGTAGGCGAAGACCAGGTAGTTGTCCGACACGGTGCGGCTCTCCCAGCCGGTTCCGTAGTTGTACTGCATGCCGAGCGCGAGCTGGAAGCGGTTGAATCGCTGAGTGGCGAGGTGATCGAGGTAGGCGCCCCAGAAGTCGCGGTCGTGGAACCAGGGCGAGTCCTCGTGGACGCTCGAGAAATTGCGTTGGATGCCGCGGAGGGAGGCGGCCGGAGACTCCTGTTCGCCCCATCCGCGCAACGCGTCCGGTCCGGATGCTCGCAAGCGCTCGGCGATTTCCGTGATGGCGTAGACGAAGCCGCGGTCGCCTCCGGCTGTTATCCGGATGCGTGGGTCGGAGCCGATGTCGTCGGTACGCAGCGCGTAGGACTCGAGACGCGGGTCGTCGCGATCGGGTGGGGGTGACGCCGCCGTGGCATCGGATGACCCGAGGATCAGGTGGATCGACCCGCCCGTTTCGTGACCAGGCGACTCGGCTGCGGCCGATCGGAGTCTTCCGAGGGCCCAGGACACGGGCGGAGAATCGATGAGAGTCGGATGACCCGAGGCGACGATCGAGATCACAATGACTTCCTGTCTCAGAGTGGCAACCGGTTGACACGTATCGAGGCCCAGCCTAGCGTGGGGCAGATGGAACACGGGTCATCGGGCGACGAACCCGCACCCGGTCGGCCCGTCGACGCCCGGACCATCCTCCTCATCGTCCTCGGCACCTTCGGCGGTGCCGTCGCCACCCTGGTGCCCATGGCGTTCTCGCTGGCGTTGCGCATCGACCAGCTGGCACCCGGGCGCCCAGAGCTGCTCGGCGTGGTCATCGCTGTCAGCGCGGCGACTGCGCTCGTCACCAGTCCGATCGGCGGATTGCTGAGCGACCGAACCCGCACGAGGTGGGGGAAGAGGCGACCGTTTACCGTCGTCGGAGTCGCGCTCGGTCTTTCCGGGGTTCCCGTGCTCGTGCTGGCGGAGGACGTCCTGACGCTCTGCGCGGGATGGGTGGTGTGCTCCCTCGGGTTCGCAACCGCGGCATCGTCCGTGCGGAATCTCCAAGCCGACCGGCTCCCCTCGAGTCAGCGGGGAAGAGTGAGCGGCCTGACGAGTCTGACGATGCAGCTCGCGCCCGTGTTCGGCATCCTGCTCGTCGGATCGGTCGCGCACGACACGACACTCCTCTTCGCCCTTCCGGCCGCCGTGGGTGCCGTGAGCCTGCTGACCTTCGCGATCCTCGTGAGCGAGCCCTCGAGCGGGCGGGCTCGTCCGCCGACGCGATTGTCCGTGCTGGGGGTGGTGCGCAGCTACGGCTTCCGTCCGCGCCAGGCGCCGGATTTCGCATGGCTGTGGGCGGGAAGGTTCATCGTGTTCAGCGGGCTGACGCTCACGACGAGTTATTCGACGTTCTTCTACGCTCAGCGGTTGGGTCTGGAGATCCCCGACGTCGCCGGGATCCTGGCCGTCACGTCGATGCTCAGCATCGTCAGTCTCGGTTGCGGCTCACTCGGTGCCGGGTGGCTGTCGGACCGAACGGGTCGGCGTCGTCCCTTCGTGATCGTCGGCGGGGCGGTCGCCGCCACCGGGTGCGCGATCGCTGCGACCGCGTGGAGCCTCCCCGTGCTTCTGGCCGGCAGCTTCCTCATGTCGCTGGGCGTCGCCACACTCACGTCGGTCGGTGCAGCGATCGGACTGGATGTGCTTCCCGACCGAGATACCCAGGCGGGGCGCTACATGGCGATCATGATGTTCTCGCAAAGGGTGCCGAGCGTGCTGGCGCCTCTCGTGGGTCCGCTGCTGCTGTCGCTGCCCGGCGGGCCGCCGTCCGGGAACTTCGCCGCACTGTACGTGACGGCGGCGGTGCTTCTGGCCGGGGGATCCGGCGTCATCGCGGCAATGGTGCGCGGCGTTCGTTGAGGCGGATGCGGGCTCGCTCACGCGAGCGGCGCGGTCGAGCCGCGGACGATGAGGCTCGTCTCGAGAAGCTCGCTCAGCGGTGTCGATTCCTCACCCACGCCCAGGACGCCGAGCAGCTGCTCGACGGACCGCTCCCCCGCCCGCGCGAGGTCGGATCGTACGGTCGTGAGGGCCGGAACGATGAACTCGCTGCCGAAGATGTCGTCGAAGCCGGCGACGCTCATCTCTCCGGGCACGGATATGCCCGCAGCCGCGGCGGCACGCATGAGACCGATCGCCATGAGATCGTTGAACGCGATGACGGCCGTGGACCTCGCGGCTCGGACGCGGTCGACGGCCTCCGATCCTCCGTCGACGGTGGGGGCATTGGGCCCGATCTCCACGGCTGCGACACCGGCGTCGACCGCGCGCTCCACGATGCGCTCCCACCGTCGACGGCTGATCCACGAGGACGTGGGCCCGGAGAGGTACGCGATGGTGCGGTGCCCGGCGCCGAGAAGATGGTCCATCAACTGATCGACCCCCGTGCGTACGTCGGGGAGGATGCCGGGAACGTGCTCGACGTCTCGATTGATCAGCACCACCGGTCGTCGACTGGCGATGTCGCGGATGCGCAGATCCGACAGCCGCGTCGTCGCGAGGACGAAGCCGTCCACACTCGGTATGAGGCGCTGGATCGCCTCGGCTTCCGCGAGACCCGACTCCTGTGATTCGGCGATGACCAAGGCGTAGCCCGCGGCCGCCGCTGCCTGTTCCGCGCCGCGGAGGATGCCGAAGATCATGGGGTTGGTGATGTCGGACACCACGACGGCCAGCATGTGACTGCGACCGGTGGGGAGGGCGCGAGCGGCCGTGTTGAAGCGGAAATCCAGTCGTTCGGCCGCCGCTCGCACGCGGGCTTCGGTCTTCTGGCTCATGCGACCGGGTTTGGTGAGAGCTCGGGAGACGGTGGACGGATTGACGTTGGCCAGCTCGGCGATGTCGTAGATGGTGGCCCCGGCGCCGCGCCGGGCGATGCGCTCCGCCAGCGCGGGCGGGATCACCTCGAACTCGTTCCCCGGAATGTCCTCGGGTGGCGGTTGCAGGTCGGCCACGTGTCACCTTCGTCCTCTGCCGAATGAGGTCACATGCGAGGGGCTGACGGGAATCGAACCCGCGCTATCTGCTTGGGAAGCAGATGTTCTGCCATTGAACTACAGCCCCGTGCGCCCGAAGGCGCCCGGTCAGCTTACCCCACCGGAAGACGGCGGCATCTGCGGCGGATACGGGGGTGCCGCGGGGCGTGGACCGCCGTATCCGCCCGGAGGGAACTGCTGGCCGCTCTCGCGGAGGGCCAGCAGCATCCCGTTCTTCACCGCCGTGCGCATCAGCAGGTAGCTGACCCACAGGATGAGGGCGATCGTGCCGAGGTAGACGACGGCGGCGATGATGACGAAGCCGATGCCGAAGGCGGCGGCCGGTCCCGAGTAGTCGTTGTACATGCGCCGAAACCTATCGGTCGGACGGCGCCGCCGCATCCGCTTGCCGACGTTGCACGACGGTCGATCGGACGAGGCGTTCGTCCGCGGCCGTCACGCGGTGCAGGTCGCCGACGATCTCGACGACGGCCTCGGTCTCGCGTTCCGCGCATGACGGGCCGACCCACAGCTCGACGGTTCCCGGCTCCACGATGCGCTCTCCGTCCCGCCCGGTGAACGCCAGGCGCGCGGTCGGCACGTCGAAGTCCACGGTCGCCTCATCACCCGCCCCGAGTTCGACGCGGACGAAGCCCAGCAGCTGCGCGACGGGTCGCGTGACGCTGCCGTGCACGTCGCGGGCGTAGAGCTGGACGAGGTCGGTCCCCGCGCGCCACCCGGTGTTCCGCACCCGCACCGTCGCCGTGAACGCGCCGCCGGCCGCAACCTCGCGAGCGACCCGCAGGCCCTCTCGCGCGAAGGACGTGTACGTCAGTCCGTGCCCGAACGGCAGCGCGGGGGTGCTGTCGGCGCTCGTGATGTCGTTCGGGCCGCCGAGGATCGGGTGCAGGTAGGTGAACGGCTGCGCGCCCGCCGACCGGGGGAGCGAGACGGGAAGACGCCCGGACGGCGACACGGTGCCGGAGAGAACCGCTGCGATCGCACGCCCGCCCTCCTCACCCGGGAAGAACGCCTGCGCGGCGGCCGCGACGGCGGACTCTCCGCTGAGTGCCCAGTCGATCGCGTACGGCCGACCCGACAGCACGACCAGCACGACCGGAGCCCCCGTGGCGACCAGTCGCTCGACGAGCTCGCGCTGCACCCCGGGCAGCTCCAGCGAGAGCACGTCGTTGCCCTCGCCGACGGTGCCCCGACCGAACAGTCCGGCGCGATCGCCGACCGCCACGATCACGACGTCGGCCGCCCTCGCGGCAGATTCGGCCTCCGCGAAGCCGCTCCGGTCCTCGCCCTCGACCTCGCACCCGCGGACGACCGTGACCGCGGCATCCGGCAGCTCGTCGACGAGGGATGCCGCAAGCGTGGGGATGTCGAGCCCCATCGGCGTCTCGGGGTGGTGCGCGAGCACGTGGTTGACGAACGAGTAGCAGCCCAGCAGCGCCTCGGCGCTGTCGGCGTTCGGCCCGATCACCGCGACCCGGCTCGGCGACGTGAGCGGTAGCACGCCGTCGTTGCTCAGCAGCACCACCGACTCCTCGGCCAGTCGCCGGGCGACGGCGCGGTGAGCGGCGGAATCGAGATCGATCGACGACGGCGGGTCGTCGAACGTCGCATCGAGAAGGCCGAGCTCCTCCTTCTGCGTCAGCACGCGCTGCACCGCCCGGTCGACGATCTCCTCGTCGAGGAGCCCGGCGCGCACCCGCGCGGCCAGCGGTGCGCCGAACGCGTCGCCGGTCGGCAGTTCGACGTCGATGCCCGCCTCGAGCGCGAGCTGCGCCGCCTCGCCCCGGTCGCGCGCGACCGCGTGCATCGTCTCGAGGAAGGCGACCGAGAAGTAGTCCGAGACGACCGTGCCGTCGAACCCCCACTCATCGCGCAGGATGCCGGTGAGGTACGCGGGCGTCGCGGCCACCGGCATCCCGTCGATCTCGGCGTACGAGTTCATGACCGACCGGGCGCCGCCGTCGCGGACGGCCATCTCGAACGGCGGCAGGAAGACGTCGGCGATCTCGCGCGGCCCGGCGTGCACGGGCGCGTGGTTGCGGCCCGCCTGCGATGCGGAGTAGCCGACGAAGTGCTTGAGCGTCGCGTGGACGCCCGTGCTCTGCAGTCCGCGCACGTACGCGGTGCCGAGCACTCCGACGACGTAGGGGTCCTCGGCGATGCACTCGTCGACGCGCCCCCAGCGCGGATCGCGGATCACGTCGAGGACGGGGGCGAGGCCCTGGTGCACGCCGAGCGCCCGCATCGACTCGCCGATCAGCGTGCCCATGCGCTCGACGAGCCCGGGATCGAACGCCGCGCCCCACGCCAACGGCGTCGGGAAGGTGGCCGCCTGCCATGCGGCGAGCCCGGTCAGGCACTCCTCGTGGACGAGCGCCGGGATGCCGAGGCGCGTCTCGCGCACGAGCCGACGCTGCTCGTTCCACAGCCACGCGGCGCGCTCGATCGGATCGACGGGACGCGTGCCGTAGACCCGGGTCAGCTGACCGAGGCCGTGCACGGTTGCGTCGGCGTATACGGACGAGGACGCCATCTCGCCGGCCATCGGCGCGACGACCTCGTCGCCCTGATCGACCCAGAAGCCGACGAGCTGCGCGAGCTTCTCGTCGAGGGTCATGCGTGAGACGAGGTCGGCGACGCGTGTCGAGACGGTGCCGGTCGAGACGGAGGTGTCGGTGAGGGTCACGTGCGGTGCTTTCTGTGGTGGGGTCAGCCCTTGACGGCGCCCGTGAGACCGCCGACGATGCGGCGCTCGAACAGGCTGAAGAACGCCAGGGCGGGAAGCATCGAGAGCGAGGTGAAGGCGAGCACCTTGGCCGTGTCGACGGAGTACTGCGACGAGAAGGCCTGCACGCCCAGCGGCAGCGTGTACGCCGCCTCGTTGTTCAGGATGAACAGCGGTAGCAGGTAGCTGTTCCAGCTCCCGATGAAGGCCAGGATGCCGACCGTGATGACCCCGGGGATCGACAGGGGCAGCACCATCCGCCAGAAGAACGACAGTCGGCCGCATCCGTCGATGAAGGCCGCCTCCTGGATCTCGTCGGGGATGGCGCGCAGGAACGGCACCAGGATGATGATCGTCATCGGCAGTGCGAAGGCGATCTGGGGCAGGATGATGCCCCCCAGCGAGTTCATGAGCCCGAGGTCGCGGATGACGATGTACAGCGGCGTGATCGCGACGGTGATCGGGAACATGAGCCCGGAGGCGAACACCGCGTAGAGGGCGCCGCGGCCGCGGAAGCGGTAGCGCGCGATGACGTAGCTCGCCATGAGGCCGAGGACCACGGCGCCGGCCGTCGTCGCGACCGCCGCGATCGTGGAGTTGAGCACCTGACGCCAGAACTGCGGGCCGGTCAGCACGGTGAGATAGTTCTCGATGTTCCAGGGATCGGGCCAGCCGGCGGGGTCGACGGTGATCTGCGCGTTGCTGCGGAAGCCGCCGATGATGATGTAGAGCACCGGCGCGAGCATCAGCGCGATGACGACGAGCGCGACGAAGTAGACGACGGGGCTCCCCCAGGGCAGGCGCTCGCGGGTGCGGCCGGGACGTCCTCGTCTGGCCCGGACGGGCGGCGCGACGATCGCGCGGGTGGTGGGTGAGGTGAGCGCGGTCATCGCTGCGGCTTCCCTTCGGTGATGGCCCCCGCCGTGTCGCGGCGCAGGACGTAGCGCTGGTAGACGATCGCGACGACGAGCGAGATGACGAAGATCACGACGGCGACGGCGTTGCCGAACCCGTAGCTGCCGGCGTTCCGGCCGTTGACGACCATGTAGGTCGCCATGGTCGAGGTGCCGGCCGTCGAGGCGACGTACTGCCCCCAGATGATGTAGACGAGATCGAACAGCTGCAGCGCCCCGATGATCGACAGGAACGCCCAGATCCGCAGCGTCGGCGCGAGAAGGGGCAGCGTGATGCGCCAGTGCGTCTGCCAGTACCCCGCACCGTCGAGTGCGGCCGCCTCATAGAGCTCCTCGGGGATGCCCTGGAGCCCGGCCAGGAAGAGGATCACGGCGAACCCGACGTACTTCCACGTGAGGATGCCCATGAGCGTCCAGATCGCGATGGACGGGTCGGCGATCCAGTCGCGCGTCAGGGCGCCCAGCCCGAGCTGTTCCAGCGCGCCGTTGAGCGCGCCCTGCGTCTGGAGCATGAGGCCGAAGCCGGTGCCGACGACCACCTCGGCGATCACGTACGGCACGAAGATGAGCACTCGGATGAGCGACTGGCCGCGCATGCGCCGGTTCAGCAGCAGCGCGAGCAGGACGGCGACCGGTCCCTGCAGCACGAGCGACGCGACCACGATGACCGCGTTGTGCCCGAGCGCTTCGACGAACGTCGGATCGGTGAGGATCGTGACGTAGTTCTGCAGGCCGACGAGTTCGCTCGGAGCTCCGTAGCCCTGCCAGCGGAAGAAGCCGTAGTAGGCCGCCATCGCGACGGGGAAGATCACGAATCCGAGGAACATGATCAGCGCGGGCCCGATCAGCACCGCGATCTCGAGCCGCTCCGACCAGTCGCCACGGCGGCGGCGCCGCGAGGGCGGGGGCGCCGTCTGCGCACCCCCGCCCCGCACCGCGAGCTCCGTGCCGGTGGCCGTCTCCGCCACGGCTGTCTCGCTGACCGTCATGGCGTGGATCAGCCCTTCTTCGCCGCGTCGGAGACCGACTGGATCATCTGCTCCGGCGTGCTCTTGCCGGCGAGCAGGTCGACGACGGCGACGTTCAGGGCGTTGCCGACGTTCTGGCCCAGGACGGTGTCGAGCCACTGCGTCACGAAGGGCGCCTCGTTGTAGGCCGCGAGCACCTGCTGCAGGTACTCCTCCTCGACCGCGCTCTGCGCCGCCGTGTTCACCGGCGGAGCGCTGAACGCGCGGTAGTAGGCCTCCTGCTGCTCGGCGCTCGCGAGGAAGTTGAGGAAGTCGGCGCACTCCCTCGGCGCCTGCGCGGAGCAGGAGTAGCCGTCGACGCCGCCCATCATCGACCCGGGCTCTCCCTCGCCGCCGGAGAGCTCGGGGAAGGGGAACCAGGCGAGATCCGGGAGCGGCTGCTCGTCGGGCGTGAGCGACGCGATGACGCCCGGGTTCCAGGCGCCCATGAGCTCCATGCCGGCCTGGTGGTTCGCGATGAGGCCGGCGCTGCTGCCGGCGCCCTGCTGCGCCGAGGTCGTGAGATACCCGTCGTTGAAGGGCTGCAGCGCGGCGAAGTCGGCGAGGTCCTCCGCCGAGGCCAGCCAGCAGGCGTCGCCGAAGTCCTTCGAGTCGCCGGTCTCCTCGATCGTGGCGGCGCTGCACTCGCGCAGAGCGAAGTTGTAGAACCAGTGGGCGGCGGGCCACGCGTCCTTCGCGCCGAGCGCCACGGGGGCGATGCCGGCATCCTTCAGCTGACCGACCACATCGCCGAGCTCATCGACGGTCGTCGGGGTGGCGGCGACGCCCGCCTCGTCGAACAGGTCGGAGCTGTACCAGAAGCCGCTGGGCAGCACGGCCAGCGGCATCGCCCACACCTTGTCCTCGTAGGTCTCGGCCTTGAACGATCCTTCCGAGATCTCCTCGCGGGCGGTGTCGCCGATGAGGTCCGTGAGGTCCATCAGCTGTCCGGCCTGCACCATCGCCGCCATCTTGCCGCCGCCGCGCTGCAGGAAGATGTCGGGCGCATCGCCGGCGTTCAGCGCGGTCTGCAGCTTGCCGTCCAGGTCTTCGTTCTGCACGGACTGCATCGTGATCGTGACGTTGTCGTTCTCGGCCTCGAAGGCGGCGACCGCGTCCTCCCAGAACTGCTGGCCGTCGCCGGTCGTGGAGTTCTGCCACAGGGTCATCTCGACCGTGCCGTCGCTGCCGCCCCCGTCGCCGGCACCACTGCAGGACGTCAGAGCCAGGGCGCCCACCGCCAGGACGGCGGCGGTGACCGCGGTTCTGCGTCGGCCCGTGATCGTGCGTGACATGTGATTCCTTCTCTCGTCGTTGAGTGGACATCTGCCGATGAGCGCAGCCGCTGTCGGACAGCAGAAGTGTTCAATCGGCCGCGACGCGTGTCAAACGTTTTCGAAAACGGTTTCCATCGCGGCTAACATGCGACCATGGCGACACGGCGACCGACGATCCACGACGTCGCCGCGCGGGCCGGCGTCTCGGTCTCGACGGTGTCGAAGGCGGTCAACGGCCGCTACGGGGTGGCGACCGAGACCGTCGACGCGGTGATGGCGGCGGTCGCCGAGCTGGGATACGAATCGAGCCTCATCGCGAGCAGCATGCGCGCGCGCTCGACGGGCGTGATCGGTGTGCTCGTCGCGGACTTCGAGCCCTTCAGCGCCGAGATCCTGAAGGGGGTCGGCGACGCGCTGCGCGAGACCAGCTACGACCTGCTCGCCTACGCCGGGTCCCGCGGCGACGAGGACGGCTGGGAGCGCCGCTCGCTCTCGCGTCTGAGCGGCACGCTGATCGACGGCGCCATCATGGTCACCCCCACGGTCGTGAGCGCCGCGACCGATGTGCCGCTCGTCGCGATCGATCCGCACACCGGGCCGACGGCCGACGTGCCGACCGTCGAGAGCGACAGCTTCGGCGGGGCCCGCGAGGCCACGGCCTACCTCATCGAGCTCGGACACACCCGGATCGGCTACATCTCGGGGCGCGCCGACCTGCGCTCGTCGATCGCTCGAGATGCCGGATACCGCCGCGCGCTGGCGGATGCCGGCATCCCGTTCGACCCGTCCTTCGTCGGGGCCGGCCGCTACCGCGAGGCGACGGTGCGCGAGGTCGCGATCGAGATGCTGTCGTCCGAGCATCGGCCGACCGCCGTGTTCGCGGCGAACGACGTCTCGGCGATCGCGATCCTGCAGGTGGCCGCCGAGCTCGGGCTGCGTGTGCCGCGCGACCTCTCGGTCATCGGCTTCGACGACATCCCCGAGGCGACGCGCCTGGTGACGCCGCTGACGACGGTGCGCCAGCCGATGGGGCGGCTCGGCGCAGCCGCGGCGCAGATGCTGCTCGCGCTCATGCGCGGCGAGACGCCGCCCACGACGCACGTGCGCCTGCCGACGCGATTGATGCCGCGGCAGACGACGGCGCCCCTAGGCTGAGGGCGTGCTGCTGAGTGATCGCGACATCCGTGCCGGAATCGACGAAGGACGGATCGGCCTGGAGCCGTGGGATGCCGCGATGGTGCAGCCCTCGAGCGTCGATGTGCGCCTCGACCGGTACTTCCGGCTGTTCGACAACCACAAGTACCCGTTCATCGATCCGGCGCAGGACCAGCCCGAGCTCACCCGCCTGATCGAGGTCGACCCGGCGGAGCCGTTCATCCTGCACCCCGGGGAGTTCGCCCTCGGCTCGACGTTCGAGCAGGTGACGCTGCCGTCCGACGTCGCCGCGCGCCTCGAGGGCAAGTCCTCGCTCGGTCGGCTGGGTCTCATCACCCACTCGACGGCCGGCTTCATCGACCCGGGGTTCTCGGGGCACGTGACCCTCGAGCTCGCGAACGTCGCGACGCTGCCGATCAAGCTGTGGCCGGGCATGAAGATCGGTCAGCTCTGCTTCTTCCGGCTGTCGTCCGAGGCTGAGAACCCCTACGGTTCGGGGCCCTACGGGAATCGCTATCAGGGGCAGCGGGGGCCGACGGCATCCCGTTCGTTCCAGAACTTCCACCGCACCGACGTCGGCACCCTCGACGCTGGTTCGCGCGGCGCCTGACCGGGGTTCGGGTAGGCGGGAGCGTGTCCCACTTCTCGCGGGGCGTGTCCCACTTTCTGCTGTTCTGCGGGCGCTGAGACAGCATCTTCTGGGACATGCCCTGCCGAAAGCCGGTCCCGCAGAGCGCTGCGCGACCGGCTCGCGACCTGTCCGCGGTCAGGCGACGTCGCGCCCGGCCCGGAAGCCGGCGGTGAAGCCGCGCTCGAACGCGCGCTCGCCGCGGTGACCCGGGTGTCCGCCGTGCTCACCGCGGTCGTGCGGGTGAGCGCCGGAGTGGTGGGGTCGACCCTGGTGGTCGGGGCGCACGTCGTGCTCGTCGCCCGAGCAGCGGCGGCCGGGCCCGAAACCGGGACCGAAGCCGAACCGGCGGCCGAAGCCGTGCCGTCCGCGCGGGCCGGCCTCGCGTGCCGTGTTCTCGTTCCAGCCGTGGGCACGGGCGATGGCCTCGAGTGACGCGACCGTGGTGGCCAGGTTCTCGGCGGCGACCGTTTCCGCGGCACGTCCGCGGACGGCGGCGATCCGAGCGGCGATGCGCTCGCGCTCGCTGCGACCGAGCTCGGTGGCGGTCCAGCCGCCGTCGGCCTCGGTCACCCAGCCGCGTGCGGCCAGAGCGCGGACGCGCTTGCCGCCGCGGCGGATGCGCTCGGCCAGTCCGGGTGCGTCCTTCTCGCCCGTCAGGACGTTCAGGACCATCCAGTCGCGGCGGTCGAGACCGTCGTCGGCGAGGGTGCGCGCCAGGTCGTCGGCCATCGCCGCACCGGCCGCACGCAGCCAGAACCGCAGGGAGCGGTCGCGGTCGGCGGGTCGGACAGGCGAGGAATCGGGGGTGATGTCGGAGTTGTTCATGGGATTCCTTTCGAGGGATCGGCGGGTCCGATCCGGATATATGTCACGGGGCATGTGCATGCATCATGACATGCGGTCGCGATGCATGTCAAGTCGCATGTATCCTCGATCTGTGGCACATCCAGACGACGCCGATCTCGACGCGATCGCCGACGCGCTCGCCCGTCTCCGCCCGCGCCGGCCCGGCCCGCCGTTCGGCGGACCATTCGGCCCCGCGTCCGGAGGCGGGCGCGTCGGGGGCGGCTTCGGTCCGCACGCCGGCCACGCCCACGGGGCGGGTCGTCCCCACCATCCCGGCGGTGGCGACGCCATCGGCGGACCGGGTCCCCGCGGCGGACTCGCGCGGCTGCGCCTCCTCGAGGCGCTCGCCGCGGCATCCCACCCGCTGAGCGTCAGCGAGATCGGCGCGGCGATCGGGGTCGATCAGCCCCGCGCCTCGCGCCTCGTGCAGCAGGCCGTCGACCTCGAACTCGCCCGGCGGGAAGCCGACCCCGACGACGCGCGCCGCACCCGCATCGCCCTCACCGCAGCCGGGGAGAAGTTCGCCTCCGGAGTCCGCGGCGAGCGGCGCGCCGCCCTCGCCGCGGCCCTCACCGGCTTCACCGATATCGAGCGGGCCGAGCTCGCCCGCCTGCTCGACAAACTCGCCGAGGCCTGGCCCCGCGACTGACGCCTACCTGTTCCGCGGCCTCGAGGCAAGCGCGCTCGGGCACTTGGCGGTATGCGGCTACCCTGCGACCCTGGAGTGCGTGAGTACCGAAGAGACCCTCCCCCCGGCGCAGCGCATCGCGAACGCAGGCAAGGCCCGTGCCATCGCTCCCTGGGTGTTCTGGCCCGCAGCCGTCCTGATCCTCGGCTTCAGCGCATTCGCGATCATCTTCCCCGGTCCTGCCGAGGCGTTCTTCGACACGGTGCAGTCGACGGTCGTCAACTCCTTCAACTGGTACTACGTCCTGATCGCGGCCTTCTTCGTCGCGTTCGCCCTCTATGTCGGCTTCAGCCGTTTCGGTGACATCAAGCTCGGCCGCGACGACGACGAGCCGGAGTTTTCGACTCTCTCGTGGTTCTCGCTGCTGTTCGCCGCAGGTATGGGCATCGGTCTCGTCTTCTACGGGGTGAGCGAGCCGCTGAGCCACTACGTCGACCCGCGGCCGGGAGTGACGGGAACGCCCGAGCAGCTCGCGCAGAGCGCCCTGACCCAGACCTATCTGCACTGGGGCGTGCACGCGTGGGCGATCTACGTCGTCGTCGGGCTCGCGCTTGCCTACGCGATCCACCGCCGCCGCCGCCCGATCTCCATCCGGTGGGCGCTCGAGCCGCTGCTCGGCAACCGCATCCGCGGCGCCGCGGGCAACGTCATCGACGCCGTCGCCCTCGTCGGCACCCTCTTCGGCGTCGCGACCTCGCTCGGGCTCGGCGTCACGCAGATGGGATCCGGGCTCGCCTTCATCGGCGTGCCCGCGCTGAACGAGGCGACCGAGATCATCCTCATCGGGGTGATCTCGGTGTTCGTGCTGCTGTCGGTCCTGTCGGGCGTGACCAAGGGCATGAAGTGGCTGTCGAATTTCAACCTCATCCTCGCCGGCCTCCTGCTCCTGTTCGTCCTGTTCTTCGGCCAGACCGAATTCCTGCTGCGCGAGTGGGTGCAGTCGATCGGCGGGTACATCCAGAACTTCGTCGGGCTCTCGTTCAACACCAGCGCGTTCCAGGGCGCCGCGGGCGAAGAGTGGCAGGCCTCCTGGACCTCGTTCTACTGGGGCTGGTGGATCTCGTGGGCGCCCTTCGTCGGCATCTTCATCGCCCGTGTCAGCAAGGGACGCACCGTCCGTCAGTTCGTGGCCGGCGTCATTCTCGTGCCCACTCTCATCGGGATCCTCTGGTTCGCCGTCCTGGGTGGCTCGGCGCTTTTCCTGGAGCTGCAGCAGCCGGGGTCCATGCAGGGGCCGGACGGCGGCGTCGATCTGCAGGGAGCGCTCTTCCAGCTCCTGGCGAGTCTTCCGGCGGGCGGGGTTCTGACCGTGGGCGCCATCATCCTCATCGCCGTGTTCTTCATCACCTCGGCCGACTCGGGAGCGCTCGTGATGGGCATGATCGCCACCGGCGGCAATCCCGAACCGCCGCGCTGGGTGCGGACGTTCTTCGTCGTCCTCACGGCGGCCCTCGCGAGCGCGCTCCTGCTCGCGGGCGGACTGACCGCCTTGCAGACGGCGGCCATCCTCATCGCCCTGCCGTTCTCGATCGTCGCGCTGCTGATGTGCTGGTCGACGATTCTCGCCTTCCAGCGGGAGCGGCGCGCCTACGCCCGTGCCGAGCGCGCCCAGTTCATCGAGAACATCGGCGACCATTACGGCCTCGAGGTCGAGGAGCCGAATGAGCGCGGGCTGCACCTGCCGTGGATCGGCCGGCTCAGGCGCTGAGCCCGCGCGCCTAGGCTGAGGGGATGCCGTCGCTCCACCGCTCGCGCTTGTCCGAGATCTCCGCAGACACCCTCTACCGGATCCTCTGGCTGCGGGTGGCGGTGTTCGTCGTCGAGCAGGCCGCCGCCTATCCCGAGCTCGACGGGCGCGACCTCGAACCCGACACCGAGCTGTTCTGGATCGAGGCGGACGGCCGCGTGCTGGCGACGCTCCGGCTGCTGCGTGATGCGTCGGGCGCTGCGCGCATCGGCCGCGTGGCGACGGCCGCCGAGGCGCGGGGGCGCGGCCTGTCCGCCGACCTGATGCGCGCAGCGGTCGAGCGGGCGGAGGAGCGCTGGCCGGACACGGCGATCGACCTCGACGCCCAGAAGCACCTCGCCGGCTGGTACGGCCGGTTCGGGTTCGAGATCAGCGGGCCGGAGTTCTCGGAGGACGACATCCCGCACGTGCCGATGCGGCGCGCCGCGGCATCCGTCTGACGCTCGCTCAGCGCACGCCGGGGTGCTTCGGCAGGCGCACGAACAGCAGCAGGATCAGGCCGACGAGGAGGACGACCGCGATTCCGAGCACGCCCCAGATGATGGCGCCGAAGATGCCGATGAACAGGGCCCACATCGCGGGCGAGAGGAAGCTGGCGACGCGTCCGGTCGTGGCGTAGAGGCCGAAGATCTCGCCCTGCATCCCCTCGGGCGTCACGCGGGCCAGCAGCGACCGGCTCGCCGCCTGGGCGGGGCCGACGCACGCCGACAGGATGAGTCCGGCCACCCAGAAGACGGCGGATCCGGCATCCTGCAGCACGAACAGCAGCAGGGCGATGGCGACCAGTCCCGACAGGGTGGCGATGATGACGGCGCGCGCGCCGAACCGGTCGTCGAACCGGCCGGCGAGGATCGTCGAGGCCCCCGCGACGAGGTTCGCGGCGATGCCGAAGATCATGACCTCGGTCGTCGTGAAGCCGAAGGCGCGCGCGGCGAGCACGCCGCCGAAGGCGAAGACGCCGGCGAGCCCGTCACGGTAGACGGCGCTGGCGAGCAGGAACCAGAACGTCGGGCGCTGCGTGCGGTACAGGCGTCCGATGTCCTTCACGAGGTGCACGTAGCCGGCCAAGAACCCGACCCGCTCGACCCCGACCGGAGCCGGAGACTCGGGGACGTTCAGCAGCAGCGGAATCGCGAAGACGAGAGTCCAGACGCCGCAGCCGACGGCGATCAGGCGGTAGGCGAGGCCGTCGCTGGTGTCCATGCCGAACCAGTCGGCGAACGTCAGCACGACGACGATCGCGAGCGCGATGATGCCGCCGATGTAGCCGAGCCCCCAGCCGAGGCCGCTCACGCGTCCGATCGTGCGCGGTGTGGAGACCTCGACGAGCATCGCGTTGTAGTTGACGCCCGCGATCTCCGACACGACGGCGCCGAGCGAGAGCACGATCGCGCCGTACCAGAAGAAGGCGGGGTCGGCGTAGGCGAAGAAGAGGGCGAACTGCGCGAGAGCGAGGATGACCGTGAACACCCCGAGCCAGCGCTTCTTGCGCCCTGACCGGTCGGCCGTCTGACCCAGCACGGGCGCGAGGAGCAGGATCAGGATGCCGGCGGCCGTCGACACGACGCCGTAGCCGCTCGCGAGGTCGGCGATGGCCCGTTCCTTGACGGGATCGGTGTCGGCGAGGGCGGCGACGTCGGCGGGCAGGAACCAGTCCGAGACGAGGTAGAGCGAGGCGAAGACGAAGGTCAGCAGGACGGAGTTGAACGGCTGGGTCGCCCAATCCCAGAACGCCCACGACACGACGGCCTTCCGGGGGACGCGGCGTTCGGCGCCGCTCTGGTCGCGGACGTCCGCGATGCGCCCGAGGGCCTGCGTCCCCGCCGCGGTCGGCGGGGGAGTGACGCCGCGCGCGTCGGCGCTCGAGGCGCCGTCGCCGCCGGAGGGGTTCGTCTCGGGTGACATGCCGGGCACGCTAGGGCCTCTCCGTGAACAGTCGGTGCCGCCGGGGCGGCCGCCGCATCGGTGCGACGCGCTCAGCGTATCCGTCCAAGACGTTCCGGAGCCGGAGGGCGCCGGCATGCGCCGCGGCGCGGCGGCGGGGGTGCGGCGGCGGTCAGTCGGGGCGGCCGGCGAAGCGGTAGCCGACGCCGCGCACCGTCTCGACCCACCGGCCGGAGCGGCCGTCGTCGCCGAGCTTGCGGCGCAGGTTCATCATGTGCACCTCGACGGCGTGGAGGTCGTGGCTGCTGATGTGGTCGCCGGGCGTGCCGTTCTGGCGGCGCAGCATGAGCGCGATCCACGACTTCTCGAGCACATCGCCCGGTCGCTGCATCAGGGCGTGCAGCACGTCGAACTCGGACCGGGTCAGATCGAGGTCGGCGCCGTCGAGCTCGGCGCGCCGCGAGCCCGCGTGCAGACGCAGCGCGCCGGCGTCGAGCCACGCGCTCTCGCCGCCGGAGGCCGGCCGAATGCTGCGGGGTCGCCGCATGAGCGCGTCGATGCGCGCGCGCAGCTCGTACGGGCGCCAGGGCTTCAGGACGTAGTCGTCGGCACCGCTGCGGAATCCCTCGACGGCGGCCGTCTCGTCCTCGAGCGCGCTGATCATGAGGATGTAGCCGTCGTGGAAGGAGCGGATGCGGCGCACCACCTCGAACCCGTCGATCCCGCCGAGGCGGATGTCGACCGTCGTGAGCGCGGGGCGGAGCAGGCGCACCGCATCGACGCCCGCGGCGCCGTCGGCGTACGCGTTGACCGTGAAGCCGCCCTGCTCGAGCGTCTGCGTGAGAAGACGCCGCAGGTCGTCGTCGTCCTCGATCACGACCACCGACCGACTCATGATGCTCCTCCCGCCGTGCGCGGGGTACGCCGACCCGCGCGTCGGCCCGCCGATGAGGGCGTGGGACCGGCGACGGACGGATTCGGGTGAATGGGTTCGGTCATCGGTGCGATCAACATATAGCGCACCGCTGTGAGTAGGCGGAGTTGTCAGCCCGGGTTTTCTCAGCTTTCGCTCAAGCGGAGCGGCGCCACGCCCCGCTGCGCGCTGTCGTCGACGCGGCGTCCGGAAACTTGATATGAGGCGGCTCAACTTCGTTTGACACGCACTGCGGTCGGGAGTACCGTTGAGTCATCGCGGCTCAGGTTGGGCCGCCGCAGACTTCCGAACCACCGAACCGCAGAAGAAGGAGACAACTCATGGCACGAGCAGTGGGTATCGACCTCGGTACGACGAACTCCGTCGTGGCCGTCCTCGAGGGCGGCGAGCCCAAGGTCATCGCCAACGCCGAAGGGCTCCGCACGACCCCCTCGGTCGTCGCATTCACGAAGGACGGCGAGGTGCTGGTCGGCGAGACCGCCAAGCGCCAGGCCGTCACGAACGTCGACCGCACGCTGACCTCGGTCAAGCGCCACATGGGCACCGACTGGAAGACCCAGGCGATCGACGGCAAGGCCTACACGCCGCAGGAGATCTCGGCCCGCATCCTCCAGAAGCTCAAGCGCGACGCCGAGCAGTACCTGGGCGACACCGTGACGGATGCCGTCATCACCGTTCCCGCGTACTTCAACGACGCCGAGCGTCAGGCCACCAAGGAGGCCGGTGAGATCTCCGGCCTCAACGTCCTGCGCATCATCAACGAGCCCACCGCCGCGGCCCTCGCCTACGGCCTCGATAAGGGCAAGGAGGACGAGCTCATCCTCGTCTTCGACCTCGGTGGCGGAACGTTCGACGTCTCGCTGCTCGAGGTGGGCAAGGACGACGACTTCTCGACCATCCAGGTGCGCTCGACCGCCGGCGACAACCGCCTCGGCGGCGACGACTGGGATCAGCGCATCGTCGAGTACCTGATCAAGCAGTTCAAGGACACGACCGGCGTCGACGTCTCGGGCGACAAGATCGCGCTGCAGCGCCTCAAGGAGGCCGCCGAGCAGGCGAAGAAGGAGCTGTCGAGCTCGAACTCCGCATCGATCAACCTGCCGTACCTCTCGCTCACCGACTCGGGCCCCGTCTCGCTGTCGGAGACGCTGTCGCGCGCGAAGTTCGAGGACCTGACCAAGGATCTCCTCGACCGCACCAAGAAGCCCTTCGAGGACGTCATCCGCGAGGCGGGCATCAAGGTCGGCGACATCGACCACGTCGTGCTCGTGGGTGGTTCCACCCGTATGCCCGCAGTGTCGGAGCTCGTCAAGAAGGAAGCCGGCAAGGAGCCCAACAAGGGGGTGAACCCGGACGAGGTCGTCGCCGTCGGCGCCGCCCTGCAGGCCGGTGTCCTCAAGGGCGAGCGCAAGGACGTCCTCCTCATCGACGTCACCCCCCTGAGCCTCGGCATCGAGACCAAGGGCGGCATCATGACGAAGCTCATCGAGCGCAACACCGCCATCCCGACCAAGCGCAGCGAGACCTTCACGACCGCCGACGACAACCAGCCGTCGGTCGCGATCCAGGTCTTCCAGGGCGAGCGCGACTTCACCCGCGACAACAAGCCGCTCGGCACCTTCGAGCTCACCGGCATCGCGCCGGCGCCCCGCGGCATCCCGCAGGTCGAGGTCACCTTCGACATCGACGCCAACGGCATCGTGCACGTCTCGGCGAAGGACAAGGGCACCGGCAAGGAGCAGTCGATGACGATCACCGGCGGCTCGTCGCTGCCGAAGGACGACATCGAGCGCATGGTGCGCGAGGCCGAGGAGCACGCGGCCGAGGACAAGAAGCGCCGTGAGGCCGCCGAGGTCCGCAACCAGGCCGAGACCCTGTCGTACTCGATCGAGAAGCTCATCGCCGACAACGCCGACAAGCTGCCCGAGGACGTCAAGACCGAGGTCCAGGGCGACGTCGACGCGCTGAAGTCCGCGCTCGCGGGCGAGGACGACGACGCCGTGAAGAACGCGTTCGACAAGCTGAACGCGTCGCAGGGCAAGCTCGGCGAGGCGATCTACGCGCAGGGTCAGGCCGACCAGGCGCAGGGCGCACCGACCGACGCACCGACCGGAGACACCGGCGCTGCGGCATCCGATGAGGACGTCGTGGACGCCGAGGTCGTCGAGGACGAGGACGAGAAGAAGTAACCATGGCGAACAAGGACTTCGAAGAGCCGCACGGCGACGACGAGGTCCTCGGCGAGGAGGGGTCGGACGCGCAGGTGTCCGACCCCGACGCGCACGAGGAGACCGCGCCCGCGGACGACGAGCTGACCATCGACGACATCCTCGGATCGGTCCAGTCCGACGAGGCGGCCGTGGCCGACGCCCCGGCCGAGGAGCACGATCTGCTGCTCGATCTCAAGCGGGTGCAGGCGGAGTACGCGAACTACCGTCGGCGCACCGAGGATCAGCGCGAAGTCGAGATCGAGCGCGCCAAGGGCTCGGTGGCCAAGGGCCTCCTGCCCGTACTCGACGATCTCGACCGCGCCGAGAAGCACGGCGACCTCGTCGAGGGCTCGCCCCTCGCGGCGATCGCCGACAAGCTCCGCGGCGTGGTGTCGCGTCTGGGCGTCGAGACGTACGGCGCCGCCGGCGATGCGTTCGACCCGCAGCAGCACGAGGCGATCTTCCAGGCTCCGACCCCCGGCACCACCGAGGCGACGATCCTCGAGGTCGTCGAGGTCGGCTACCGCCTGGGCGGCATCGAACTGCGTCCCGCGAAGGTCGTCGTCGCCGTGCCGGCCGAATAGGAGACACCATGGCCAGTCAGGACTGGTTCGATAAGGACTTCTACCAGGTGCTCGGGGTGTCGAAGGACATCTCCGAGGCGGATCTGAAGAAGGCCTACCGCAAGCTCGCGCGGAAGTACCACCCCGACTCGACGCAGGGAGACCCGGCGGCCGAGGCGAAGTTCAAGGAGATCAGCGAGGCGTACTCGGTGCTCTCCGACACGGAGCAGCGCGCCGAGTACGACCAGATCCGGGCGATGGGCTCGGGCAGCGCCCGGTTCACGGCGGGCGGCCAGGGCGCGGGTGGCTTCGAGGACGTCTTCAGCGCGTTCAACCAGGGCCGGGGCGGCACCGGTGCGCGCGGTGCGGACTTCGACGACATCTTCGCGATGTTCAATCAGCAGGGTGGCGGCGGGCGATCCGGCCGCTTCGGCTCGGGCGGCTTCGGCCGCTCGAGCGGAGGCTTCCAGGGCTTCGGCGGGCCCCAGCGCGGGGCGGACGTCACCGCTCGCACCACGCTGGATTTCGCGACCGCCGTGCGCGGCGACACCGTCACCCTGCAGGGCGAGGACGGCAAGCCGTTCAAGGTCAAGGTGCCCGCCGGTGTGGCCGACGGCCAGAAGATCCGGCTCCGCGGACGCGGGCGATCGTCGCCCGACGGCGGCGAGTCCGGCGACATCGTCGTGTCGGTGACGGTGCGGCCGCATCCGGTGTTCACCCGTGACGGCCTGAACCTGCGCGTGGTCGTCCCGGTGACCTTCACCGAGGCGGCGCTCGGTGCGACGATCGAGGTCCCGACCCTGGGCGGCGATCCGGTCAAGCTCCGTGTCGCCCCCGGTACCCCCTCGGGTCGCGTGCTGCGCGTCAAGGGGCGCGGCGTCGCCACCGCCAAGGGCACCGGCGACCTGCTCGCGGAGGTCCAGGTCGCCGTGCCCGCGCATCTCGACGAGGACGCGCGGGCCGCGCTCGAGCGCTTCGCCGAGCTCGAGCCCCGCGAGAACCCGCGCGCCGACCTCATGAACAAGGCGCGGGGCTGACGCTCCGCGGCATCCCGAAGGCAGGAGAACCCACCGATGCAGGACCATCCATGCGGAACCGTCCTGCACCGGTGAGTTCTCCTGCATCCACCGCTCGCGACACGACCTGGAGGTGACCGGTCATGCCTGAGGAAGAGATCGACGAGGACGCTCCGATCTTCGCCATCGCCGCGGCCGCAGAGCTGGCGGCCATGCATGCGCAGACGCTGCGACAGTACGACCGGCTCGGCCTGGTCGTTCCCGGGCGGACGCAGGGCGGATCGCGACGGTACTCGCTGCGGCACATCCGACAGCTCCGCGAGGTCGCCCGCATGTCGGCCGAGGGCATCAGCCTGCCGGCCATCACCCGCATCCTCGAGCTCGAGAACGAGGTGGCGGGCCTACGCCGCGAGGTGCGCGAGCTCGATCAGCGCCTGCGGGACGAGGTGCAGCAGCGACCGGGCGCGCGCGTGTTCGCCGCCGGCGCGACCGGCGCCGTCTACACGCTGCGCCACGGGACGCGCGTGCGTCGCGCGACCGAGGTCGTGCTCTACCGCCGCCCGGCGGACCCGCCATCCCGCGACTGAGGGCCGCCGGGGCTCGACCGATCCGGCGCGTCGACCTCTCGCAGCGCGTCGGAGGGGCGCAGGGGATGCCGCGACTTACCCTGGGGGCATGACCGACACCCCACGACCGCGCCGGCTCTCGCCCGCGGTGTACCGGCGTCGGCGTCTCGTGCTCCTGCTGCTCGTGCTCGTGGTGGTGGCTGCGATCGTGCTCGCGATCTGGCGACCGTGGGAGAGCACGGCGGCTGCCGGGGGCGCCCCGTCGCAGCCCGATGCGGCGGCCACGCCGACGGCCTCGGCGCCGGCGGCATCCGCACCGGCGGCGGCGGAGACGGATGCCGCAGCCGACGCCCCGGCGACGCCCGCGCCGGAGGAGCCCGCCGCCGAGATCGAGCCGTGCTCGGCCCGGTCGGTGCAGGTGTCGGCCGTCACGGACAAGGACGCCTACGGCGGCGGCGAGAACCCGCAGCTGTCGATCTCGCTGACGAACTCCGGAGCCAGCGCCTGCCTGCTCAACGTCGGCACGGCGACCCAGAAGCTCACGATCTCGAGCGGTCCCGATGTCTGGTGGCGCTCGACCGACTGCCAGAGCGAGTCGAGCGACCAGGTCGTCCAGATCGACCCAGGCCAGACGGTGTCGAGCGTGACCCCGATCGTGTGGGACCGCACGCGCTCGTCGGTCGACACCTGCGACGGCGATCGTCCGGCCGCGCCCGCCGGCTACTTCAACCTCGCCGTCGAGATCGGCGGCCTCGCCGCACCCCAGGATCGCCAGTTCGTCCTGCGCTGAGAGCCCGCGTCGGAACGCCCCCCAGAGTGAGACTTTTCTCACCTCTCGGGGGGCGACACCGGTGGCGTGCCGCCGTACCCTGGAGTCAGCTCCCGGAGAAACCCCCTCGCTGTCCCAGCAGTGATGTCGCGAATCCCCCAGTGACGTGACGACGGATCCCCATCTCCGGTGAGCGATGGGCCCTCTCGATTCCCTCAGTCCCCAATGGGGGGTTCGAGAGGGCCCCTTCGTTTGCCTAGGCTGGGGGGATGGCTGGAAAGAAGCGCCCCGCGCCCCGCGTGCCCGACTTCCGGAACCCCCAGCTGGCCGACGCGCTGCAGACGCAGGACATCGCCGCTCTGGCGTTCGCGCTGCGCCACGGTCCGACGGTCGTGCCGCTGATGCGTCCGGGCGCGAAAGACGACCCCCGCGATGTCGGCGAGATCTGGACCTACCGCGATCCCAACACGGGGGACGTCGCGCTGCTGCTGTTCAGCGATGCGGCGAACAAGCCCGAGGCGCTTCCGGCGCACGTCGCGCTGCAGTCGCCCGCGGGCCTGCGCGCATTCCTCGGTGCGCACGAGGCCGAGATCACGACGGTCTTCTTCGACATCGCCGGCCCCCACCCGATGCAGGCGGCACCCGCCGACGTCATCGCCGCGCTCGACGCCTGACGATCCCGCAGCCGCGGCCTCATCGCGAGACGGCACTTTCGCGCCGAGACCGCGGCTCCGGGCCGCGCTCTCGGCGCGAGACTGATGTCTCGCGGATGGCGGGACGCGGGGTTCAGAAGGTCGGATCGCCCTCGGCGGAGGCGGGCGGCTGCCGCACCTGCAGGTCGCGCATCGCGCCGCCGATGGTCTTGGACGAGGCGTCGATGACCGCACGGTAACCCATACGCCGGGCCTCCGACTGACGCTGCCCCGACTGGGTGACCGGCCGGATCTCGCCGGCGAGGCTGAGCTCGCCGAAGGCGGCGACCTGTCGCGACACGGCCCTTCCGCCGACGGCTCCCGCGATGGCGATCGCGATCGCGAGATCGGCGGCGGGTTCGACGAGCCGCACGCCGCCGACCGTCGACACGTACACGTCGTGGTCGCTCGTGACCGCGACGCCGCGCTTCTCGAGAACCGCGAGGATCATCGCCACGCGTGCGCCGTCGACGCCGCTGACCACTCGACGCGGATTCGGTGCCCCGGTCTTCAGCGTCAGGGCCTGAACCTCGACCGGCAGCGCGCGGCGCCCCTCGAGCGCGATCGTCACGCAGGTGCCGGGCACCGGGTCGCCGTGGCCGAGGAAGAGCGCGCTCGGGTCGGGAACCTCGGCGATGCCATCGCCCGCCATGTCGAAGCAGCCGACCTCATCGGTGGGCCCGAAGCGGTTCTTCAGCGCCCGCACGAATCGCAGGGACGTCTGCCGGTCGCCCTCGAACTGGCACACGACGTCCACCAGGTGCTCGAGGACGCGGGGGCCGGCGATCGTGCCGTCCTTCGTGACGTGGCCGACGATGAGCACGGGCAGATCGCGTTCCTTCGCCACGCGGATGAGCGTCGACGCGACTTCGCGCACCTGACTCGGCTGCCCGGCGACGCCGTCGGAGAGGGCGGAGGAGACCGTCTGCACGGAGTCGACGACGAGCAGTTCGGGGCGGACCTCGTCGACATGGCCGAGCACGGTCGCGAGGTCGGTCTCGCTCGCGAGATACAGCTCGTCGTGGAGCGCCCCGGTGCGCTCGGCGCGCAGGCGCACCTGGCCGAGCGATTCCTCGGCGCTGACGTACAGCACGCGGCGGCCGGAGCGCGCGGACTGCGCGGCGACCTCGAGCAGCAGGGTCGATTTGCCGACGCCCGGCTCGCCCGACAGCAGGATCGCCGCGCCCGGGACGATGCCGCCGCCCAGCACGCGGTCGAACTCGCCGACGCCGCTCGATCGACGGGGCGCCTCGGCCGTGTCGATCGCCGTGATCGGCCGTGCCGCTCGCGAGGCCGCGGGGGCCACCGCGGTGACGGATGCCGTGATGCCGGTCTGCGTGGCGGCTTCGACGACCGTTCCCCACTGCTGGCACTCGCCGCAGCGGCCGACCCACTTCGCGGTCGTCCACCCGCATTCGGTGCAGCGGAAGGCCGTCGTGGGGGAGGGTCGTCGCGAGGCCATGTCTCCAGGCTAGGCGGAGGCGCCGACATCGCCCGGCACCGTGGCCGGCGGAACCCGCCGCCGCGCGCGCCCCGCCGCGCTCCGGGTCCGGCCGCGCCGATACGTTCGTCAGGTCAGCGGTGCGGATGCAGCCTGTCGGACGGCGCGAGGCGACTCCAGCACCGCCGGTCTGACGGATGTATCAGCAGCTCGGCGCCGATCAGCCGCGGAGGGAGTCGGCGATCTCGCCGAGCGCGTGCGCGGAGTGCTGGAACAGCTCGAGCTCGCGCTCCGAGAAGGCGATCTCGCGCACCGGGAACGCGCCGCGCCGATTGACGACCGACGGCACCGACAGCGCCATGCCGTCCACCCCGTGGAAGTCGCGCAGCACCGTGGAGACCGGCAGCACGGCATCCTCGTCGCGGAGGATCGCCTCGACGATGCGGGCGCTGGAGAGCCCGATCGCGTAGTTCGTCGCGCCCTTGCCCTGGATGACCTTGTAGGCGGCGTCGCGGACGTCGACGGCGATCTGGTCGAGCTCGTCGGTGGTGAACTTCGGCTGTCCGTCGAGCGGCACCCAGTCGAGGATCGGAACGGTGCCGATCGTGGCGTGCGACCAGAGCGGGAACTCGGTGTCGCCGTGCTCGCCGACGATGTACGCGTGGACGCTCGAGATCGAGACACCGGCGCGACGGGCGATCTTCCAGCGCAGGCGCGAGGTGTCGAGGACGGTGCCCGAGGCGAAGATGCGCTCGGGCGCGAGCCCGGTCGACTCCTGCGCGAGCACGGTGAGGACGTCGCACGGGTTCGTGACGATGACGAACGTCGCGTTGGGGGCGACCTCGATCAGCTGCGGCATCATCGAGGCGATGATCCCCGCGTTCGTGCCGGCGAGCTCGGTGCGCGTCTGGCCGGGCTTCTGCTTCGCGCCCGCCGTGATGACGATGACGTGCGAGCCCTCGGCGACGGAGATGTCGGAGCCCCCGATGATGTCGCTCGACCCGGTGAACTGGGCGCCGTGGGCGAGGTCGAGCACCTCGGCCTCGGTCTTCTCCGTGGCGATGTCGTACAGGGCCACGTGGCGGGCCGACCCGCGGATCAGGGCCGCGTAGGCGACGCTGGATCCGACGGCGCCCGCGCCGACGACGGTGAGTTTCGAGTTCTCGATCGCGCTCATGGCCTCAGTCTGGCAGGGGTCCCGTATGAGCTGCCAGGGTGCCTGCCGCGGACGGCGGGATGCCGCATCCGCCGTCCGCGGCCGGGTCAGCGCGCCGCGTGCGGGTCCGTGCGGTTCAGAGTGCGGACGACCTCGTCGTAGTCGCCGCGGGCCTCGCCGTGGCGGAGGAACTCCACCCGCTCCACGAGCACCTCCCGGACGTCGGGGTCGCCCTCGAGGATCGCCATCACCTCGGCGATGAAGTCATCGAGCGGCTGAGCCTGCGGGTTCTCGGCATGGCCGGGCATCAGGTCGGTCTGCACGCTCGGGGGGACGAGCTCCACGACGCCCACCGACGTCTCGGCGTACTGCAGTCGCAACGACTCGCTCAGCATGTGGATCGCGGCCTTCGTCGCGTTGTAGCTGGGGGTCGGGCGCAGCGGCGCGAACGCGAGGCCCGATGAGACGGTGACGATCGTCGCATCGGGCTGCGCGAGCAGGTGCTCGATGAATGCGCCGATCAGACGGATCGGGCCGAGCAGATTGGTCGTGACCGTGCGCTCGGCGTTCGCGACGAAGCCGCCGGGACTGCGCCAGTCCTCGGCGGCCATGACTCCCGCCATCGTGACGAGGACGTCGAGGTCCGGGTGGCGCCGGATGACCTCGGCCGCCGCGCGCGCGACCGAGTCGGGGTCGGCCGTGTCGATGACGACCCCGTCGATCGCGGGATGATCGCGGCGGATCGCGTCGATCCGCTCGCGGCGCCGGCCGCCGACGATGACGGTGTTGCCGCGCTCGGCGAGGGCGATGGCGAACGCGCGGCCGATGCCGCTCGTCGCGCCGGGGATGAAGACGGTGCGTCCGGTGATGTCCATGCCCCCAGCGTGCGGCGGATCGCGGCATCCATCCAGGCCGTCCGCATCGGGGGAGCGGCGGTCCCTGGATGCGGCGGCGCCCGCGCGCGAGGATGGCGGTGTGGACAGAGCGGCACTGGCGAGCTTCCTCCGGACCCGGCGCGAGCGGCTGCGGCCCGAGGATGTCGGGCTGCCCGCGGGCGCGCGCCGGCGGGTCGCGGGGCTGCGCCGCGAGGAGGTCGCGCAGCTGGCGACGATGAGCAGCGACTACTACACGCGGCTCGAGCAGGAGCGCGGTCCGCAGCCGAGCCTGCAGATGCTCGCCGCGCTGACGCGCGCCCTGCGCCTGTCCCGGTCCGAGCGCGACCACCTCCATCGTCTCGCCGGCCACACGCCGCCGGAGCGCGCGGGCGCTGCCGACCATGTCGCGCCGGCCCTGCGGCGGGTTCTCGATCGCCTCGGAGACATCCCGGCGCTCGTGATCACCGAGCTCGACGAGACGCTCGCGCAGAACGATCTCGCGCGGACGATCTTCGGCGTCCGCGAGCAGCGGACGGGGCCGGAGCGCAGCGGAGCCTGGTCGTGGTTCGTGCATCCCGACACCGAGCGCGCGGTGTATCCGGCATCCGATCACCCGCGGCAGAGCCGCGCGATCGTCGCGAACCTGCGGGCCGTCGCGGGCCGGGGCGGTCCCGCCTCGCGCGCCGCCGAGCTCGTCGCCGACCTGCGGTCGCGGAGCCTCGAGTTCGCGACCCTCTGGGATCTCGAGGAGGTCGCCGAGCGCTTCGCCGACCACAAGGTCGTCGTGCACCCGGCCGTCGGCGAGATCGAGGTCGACTGCCAGGTGCTGTTCACCGAGGACCGCTCGCAGGCGCTGCTCACGCTGACGCCCGAGCCCGGGTCGGCGGCCGCCGAGAAGATGCGGATGCTGGCGGTGCTCGGTCCCCTCGCAGCGGAGCGCTGACCCCGACGGTGCCGGCGCGAAGGTGTCGCCTCCGTCGGCTATCCGCCGGCGGAGACCGCCGAACGCGTCACCTTCGCGGCGTCACCTTCGCGGCGTCGTCCCGGCGGGGCTCGGTGTGCGCCGGATGCCGGCGAAGGCGATCACCGCGCCGACGGCCATGAGGGCGGCGGTGACGACGGCGGCGCGGTGGAAGCCGGCGAGGTCGAGACTGCCGCCGACGATCGGCGCGAGGAAGGCGATGACGACGAGGCCTGCGACCCGCGCCACCGCGTTGTTGACCGCGGAGGCGATGCCGGATCGCTCGGAGTCGATGGCACCGAGGATCGTCGCCGTGAGCGGCGAGACGGTCGCGGCGAGGCCCAGCCCGAACACCAGGAGTCCCGGCAGCATCTGCCACCCGTAGTCGAACGGATCGCCCACGAGCAGCAGGAGCAGCGCACCGCCGGCCATGAGGAGCGGTCCCGCGGTCATGAAGACCCGGCCGCCCAGACGCTCGGCGAGAGATCCCGCCCACGGGCTGAGCGCGATCAGGAGCACGGTCGTCGGCAGGCTCGCGAGGCCCGCGAGGGTCGCGCTGAGCCCGGCCCCCTCCTGCAGGTACACCCCGATGACGAAGCCGTTGAGCGACAGCGCGGCGTAGACGAAGAGCGTCGCGAGGTTGCCGGTCCAGTAGTTGCGGGCACGGAAGAGCCCGAGGGGGAGGATCGGATGCGGCGTCGTGCGCTGGCGGAGGAGGAAGGCGCCGAACAGCACGGCGCCGGCGGCCAGCGGCATCCAGATCGCGGGAGAGGACCAGCCGAGGTTCGGCTGCTCGATGAGGGCGAAGACCATGCCACCGAGACCCGCCGTGCACATCACGGCGCCCCACCAGTCGATGCCCGCGTCGGACCGCCGCTCATCGTGGACGGGCAGGCGGGTGACGAGCCAGAGCGTCACGGCGACCGGGACGACGTTGATGAGGAAGGCGTAGCGCCACGACAACAGGTCGACGAAGACGCCGCCGAGGAGCGGCCCGACGAGCGTCGCACCCGTCGTGAAGGCCGTCCACAGGCCGATGGCCCGCGAGCGCTCGTGGCCCTGCAGGAGCGAGGTGATGAGGGCGAGCGAGCTCGGCACGAGGAAGGCGCCCGCCGCTCCCTGGACCGCGCGGGCGATGACGAGGAACAGGGGATCGGGGGCGAGGCCGACGGCGATCGAGGCGATGCCGAAGCCGACGAGTCCGATCCGGAGCACGAGGAGGCGGCCGTAGGCGTCGCTGACGGATCCCGCGAGCAGGATGAGCGAGGACAGCGTCAGCAGGTACCCGTCGACGGCCCACTGCTGCGTGGCGAGGCCACCGCCCAGCTCCCGCTCGATCGCCGGGAGTGCGACGTTGACGACGGTGCTGTCGAGGAAGGCGACGGCGGAGGCGAGCGACGCGATCGCGACGACGAGCGCCGTCTGCGGGGTCGAGGGGCGCGTCACGGTCCCGAGGCTATGCCCGCGCGGACGTCTGCGCCACGGGTTGCCTGCGGCGGTGCACGGGTCTCGTCGGGCTCGGTTCGCGGCATCCCTCGAGATGTCGTAAACTCGTCGACGGTGACGTGTCCGAGCGGCCGAAGGTGCAACACTCGAAATGTTGTGTAGGTTCACCCCTACCGTGGGTTCAAATCCCACCGTCACCGCCATGAGAACCCCCGGTTATCCGGGGGTTCTTCATTTTCCGCGGTGCTGCGGGACCGCCGCGTCACACCGCGAACCGCTCGCCGACGAGCTGCAGCGAGGCATCCCACAGGCGCGGACCGTCGGCGAGATCGCGGAACGGCGCCCAGAACTCCTGACGACGCGGCGCGCCGGCGGCCAGGCGACGCGGCCCGTAGAACTCGTCGCCGCGCGCGTCTCGGCCGACCGCCGCGAGCACGGCCGAACCTGCGGCGGACTCGACCGTGCCGGCGAGCCCGACGCGCGAGAGCGCCACGATGAGCGAGCGACCGGGCGATGCCTTCGCGCGGCCCATGCCGGGCTGCGCGGCGAGCAGGTTCGTCGGGCTCACGCCGGGGTGCGCGAGGTTGCTCGAGAGTCCCCAGCCCTCCGCGCGGCTGCGCGCGTCGAGTTCTCGGCCGAAGAGTGCCACCGCGATCTTCGACTGCCGGTAGGCGGCCATGTCGTCGTAGCTCCGGTGCCAGTCGAGGTCGTCCCAGTGGATGCCGCCCGACCGGGCGGCGACGCTCGTCTGGTGCGTGACGCGGGCCCGTCCCGCGCGCAGCAGCGGGAGCAGCCCGAGCGTGAGGGCGACGTGGCCGAGGTGGTTGACGCCGAGCTGCAGCTCGAAGCCGTCGGCGGTGGACTGCCGCGACCCCGGGTGCATCACGCCGGCGTTGTTGACGAGCACATCGATCGGCCGTCCCTGAGCCACGAGGTCGCGGGTGAAGTCGGCGACCGAGTCGAGCGAGGCCAGATCGAGCGGCGGCGTGCTGATCTCGGCACCCGGAACGGCGCGGCGGACGCGCTCCGCGGCGGCGGCTCCCTTCGCAGCCGATCGTGCCGGCATCACCACGGCGGCGCCGGCTGCGGCGAGGCGCTCGGCGATGACGCGCCCGATCCCGTCGGTGGCGCCCGTCACGACGGCGAGTCGTCCTTCGAGGTCAGAGCGGATGCCGGGATCGGTGTCGCGAGGCATGGTGTCTCCATCTGTGCGCGGAGCCGAGGTGCTCCGGTGCCTCCATGCTGAGGGCGGGGCGCGGCGGCATCCAGAGTCGCCGCAACCGCTGATCGCGAAGTCACCCCTCCGCGCGCTCTCACGTGCGCGGAGAGGTCGGACGGCGCGGTCAGACGGCGGCGCTGCTCCCGATCACCGCGAGCAGCTGCAGCTTCTCGTGGCTCGCGCTTCCGGGCGTCGCGGTGTACACGAGCAGGCGGTGGGACTGGTCGGGATCGAGCAGCGTCTGGCAGCTGACCTCGATCACCCCGACCTCGGGATGCCGGAACCGCTTGACCGTCGGCGGTGCGACACCGACCTCCTGCCGCTCCCACAGCTCGCGGAACTCCGGACTGACCTCGACCAGGGATGCCGCCAGCGCCGCCGCTCGCGACGACGGGCCCCGCAGCGCGGCGAGCTCGCGCAGCCCGCCCGCGTACACCCGAGAGAGCACCCGCCGCTCGCTCTCGTCGTCGTAGGCCTCCCGCGCGGCAGGATCGGTGAACCACCGGTATCCGAGACTCCGAGCGTCGCCCGTGCGGGAGGTCGCGTCACCCAGGAGCGTGACGCCGAGCGGAGTCTGGCGCAGCGTCTCGCCGAGCTCGGTGACGACCTCGGCGGGGGTGTCGTGCAGCCGGTCGAGGATCCGCAGCAGTCCCGGACTCACGTGATCGCTCGCCGGTCCGCGCGTCGGCGGCTCGTGCCCCGCGAGCCGGAAGAGGTGGTCTCGCTCGCCGAGCGTCAGGTGCAGCCCCAGGGCGATGGCGGCGAGCATCTGCTCGGAGGGGCGCGGTCCCGTGCCGCGCTCGAGGCGCGCGTAGTAGTCGGTCGACATGTGGCAGAGCCCGGCCACCTCCTCACGCCGGAGGCCGTCGGTGCGACGACGCCGGCCGCGGGGCAGTCCGACGTCGTCGGGTTGGAGCGATGCGCGTCGCGTGCGCAGGAAGGCGGCGAGGCCGTCTCGGTCGATCATGTGCTCGTCTCCTCGGGTGCGGCGGCGGACAGCATCCGTTGTACCGGTGGGGCGGAGCGCCGAGCCAGAGCCCGCGGATCCACCCCTGACGGGTCGGCGCCGGCTGCATCCGACCGCCTCGTCTCCATAATGGTTCGTCCGCCCGGGCACCAGCCCTTCCCGCCGTCTCGGCGGCGCCTCTAGCGTGGAGGGATGGCGCGCGACGACGATCGGCCGGAGGACCTCTACACCACCCCCATCACCCTCCCGGGGGCGGGGGCGGCCGGCGACGAGGAAGCAGACTTCGAGAAGTCCGAGATCAGCTACGACGAACAGCGGTACCCGGCGCGCCCGCGGCGCCTGCGCCCGCGCGACCAGTTCCGCGGCGGCAGCGTCCGGCGCAACACGACCGACCCCCGCACCGCGAACGGCACGAACCCGTCGTACGTCGAGTGGCTCGTGCGGCAGTCGATGCTGAAGGATGCCGATGTGCTCGCCCGTCAGCTGTCGGGTCAGCCGGCGATGTGGCGGAACCCCTACGCCCGCCCCGATGCCCGCCGCGCGATCGCGTCGACCGACGTGTGGTTCACGGCTTATCCGATCTCGCTGATCACGCGTCCCGGGCAGTCCTTCCTCGCGGCGCTGGGCGACGACGCGCTGTGGTCGGCGTTCGAACGGGTCGGCATCACCGCCATTCACACCGGACCCGTCAAGCGCGCCGGAGGCATCGTCGGCTGGCGCGAGACCCCGAGCGTCGACGGCCACTTCGACCGCATCAGCACGTCGATCGACCCGGCGTTCGGCACCGAGGACGAGTTCCGCGCGCTCTGCGACGTGGCAGACTCCCACGGCGGCAGCGTGATCGACGACATCGTGCCGGGCCACACGGGCAAGGGCGCGGACTTCCGCCTCGCCGAGATGGGCTTCAAGGACTACCCCGGGATCTATCACATGGTCGAGATCCCGCCCGAGGACTGGGAGCTGCTGCCCCCGATCCCCGAGGGCGAGGACAGCGTCAACCTCGACCCGGCGACCGAGCACGAACTGGCCGAGCGCGGCTACATCATCGGCGCGCTGCAGCGGGTCATCTTCTACACGCCCGGCGTGAAGGAGACCAACTGGAGCGCGACGGCCCCCGTCACCGGTCCCGACGGCGTGACGCGCCGCTGGGTGTACCTGCACTACTTCAAGCAGGGCCAGCCGTCGATCAACTGGCTCGACCCGACCTTCGCGGGGATGCGTCTCGTCATCGGCGACGCGCTGCACTCGCTGGGCGAGCTCGGCACGAGTGCCCTCCGCCTCGACGCGAACGGCTTCCTCGGTGTCGAGAAGAGCGCCGAGGGTCTTCCCGCCTGGTCGGAGGGGCACCCCCTCTCGCACGCGGCGAACCACATCATCGCGGGCATGGTGCGCAAGGTCGGCGGGTTCACGTTCCAGGAGCTGAACCTCACGATCGAGGACATCCGCGACACGGGTGCCGTCGGCGCCGACCTCTCCTACGACTTCATCGGCCGGCCCGGATACCACCACGCGCTCGCGACCGGTCAGACGGAGTTCCTGCGCCTGGCCCTGACGTCGTCGCTCGAGCTCGGCGTCCACCCGGTGCAGCTCGTCCACGGGATGCAGAACCACGACGAGCTGACGTACGAGCTCGTCCACTGGGCCACCCGTCACGCAGAGGACGTCTACCGGTTCCGCGGCCGCGAGGTCACGGGCGCCGAGCTCGCCGAAGAGATCCGCGCCGACCTGACCCAGCGCCTGACCGTCGATGCCGACTACAACCGCGTCTTCACCCAGAACGGCATCGCCTGCACGACGACCTCGCTCATCGCGGCGACGCGGGGCCTGGCGCAGCTGGACGACATCAGCGAGGCGGACGTGCCCAGCATCCGCGACGCGCACCTGCTGCTCTGCGCCTACAACGCCTGGCAGCCGGGCGTCTTCGCGCTCTCGGGCTGGGACCTCGTGGGCATGCTCACCCTGCCGGCCGACGAGATCGCCGACCTGCTGCGCAACGGCGACACCCGCTGGATCGAGCGCGGCGCGCACGATCTGCTCGACGCCGACCCCACGGCGACGAAGTCCGCGTCGGGGATGCCGCGCGGCCGCGCGCTCTACGGGCCGCTGCCCGCTCAGCTCGAGGACCCGGAGTCGTTCGCGTCACGCCTGTCGGGCATCCTCGACCTGCGTCGCGAGCACGGGATCGCCACGGCGTCGCAGGTCGACATCCCGGAGGTCGCGCACGCCGGCATGCTCGTGCTCGTGCACCGGCTCGACGAGGGCGACGCCGACGCGGACGCCGCGATGCAGGTGACCGTGCTGAACTTCAGCGCCGAGCCGATCGAGGGCACGGTCCGTTCCGAGCGGCTCGTCCCGCAGAGCGAGGTCGTGGACGCCGCGACGGGCGAGACGCTCGCTCGAGTGGACGATCTGCAGAGCTTCTCGGTGTCGCTGCCCGGTTACGGGGCGACGTTCCTGTTGCTGCGCGCGCCCGAGCCCGAGCCCGAGGGGGCCGCCGGGGCCGCCGGGGCCGCCGGGGCCGCCGCAGTCTGACACCGGCGGCCGCGGCCTGGTGCCTGCGTGCCGCCGTGCCGCGATGCAAGGGATCGTGCACGACACGCCGTGATTCCGCGACTCGAGCCGGCGCGTCGGGCCGGATCCCTTGCATCGCGGCCCGGCGACACGTGGCCGTGGCCGGCGCACGTCCAGGCGCAACCCCGGGGTGACTGACGGGTGCCGGGTGATGAGCGCCGGATGTCGAATGCCGGATGCCGCGATGTGAAGTGCCGGGATGCCGGGATGCCGGGTGCCGGGATGCGAGGCATCGGTCGGGACACGCCGGGATGCCGGGTCTCCGGCCGGCGTGGCGTGAATGATCCCTTGCAACGCGGCGCGCGCGGCGCGGCGCCCGTCCCGCCCCGGTTCGGCAGGGCCGGGCCCGGGTCAGGACAGCGCGGCGTCGATCCCGGCCAGCGGCACCGGAAGCCAGTCGGGGCGGTTGCGCGCCTCGTAGATGGACTCGTACACGGCCTTGTCGAGCACGAGGGCGCGCAGCAGCGCGGGTTCGAGCTCGACCGATCCCGGGGCGCCGACGTAGGCATCGACGAAGGCGTCACGGCACGCGGTCGCCCACTGCGCGGCATCCGGTCCACCACCGACGGCGCTGGCGTAGTCGAACGAGCGCAGCATGCCGGCGACGTCGCGCGGGGGCAGGTCGGGGATCGCCCGCTCGGCCATGGGGCGGAGGGGCTCGCCCTCGAAGTCGACGATGCGCCAGCCGCCGCCGGGCACGGCGAGCACCTGTCCGAGGTGCAGGTCGCCGTGGATGCGCTGCAGTCGCGGCCACGGCCGGTCGAGCGCGGCGCGGTAGACCGCAGTGATCGCGTCGAGCCGCTCGGCGACGGCGGGAACCTCGGTCGCGGCGATGCGCAGCCGCCGGCGCCAGGCGCCTCCGGTCGCGACGACTTCCTCGGAGGCGGCGTCGACCGTCTCGAGCGACGCGCCGAGCGCCCCGTGGACGCCCGCGACCGCGATGCCCAGGTCGCGCGCGGCGTCGGTGAAGTCGCGCCCCTCGGCCGCCGCCTCGAGCGCGACGGCCCAGCCGTCACGCACACCGGCGAGGAACTCCTGCGCGAATCCGACCGTGCCGTGGGCGCGACCGCCGTCGCGTCCGACATCGGGCCATTCGGCGTCGAGGCTGCCGTAGAAGCGCGGCACGTACGGCGAATCGGCTTCGCTCAGGACGCGCTGCACCGTCACGTCGGGATTCTCGCCGTGGTGGAGCGTCCGGAAGAGCTTCAGGATGATGCGCGGCTCGCCCTCCACGTCGTAGACGATCGAGGTGTTCGACTGCTCGCCGGTCAGCACCCGCGACCCGGTCACCCCGCTGACGTCGATGCCCATGTCGGCGAGCATGCCGATGGTGAAGTCCGGATGCCGCGCCGCATCCACCAGTGTCTCGTCGCCGTCCCCGCCGATGACGGCGTCGGACTCCGCCGCGTGCGCGACGCGGGCAACGGGGACGTTGTAGAGCGTGGGCAGCGATCCGGCGTCGTCCATCAGGAGGTAGCGGGTCGCGCCCGGCACCTCCTGAGCGTCGAGGATCCGGAAGCGGGGGTCGTGGCTCTTGCCGGCGTACCAGCGCTGCCGCGCCGCCCAGGCGCCGAGTTCGTCTGTCATTCGCACGGTCCTACCCTGGCGCGAGCGCATTCCCGGGGAAAAGGGGTGGACGGGTGCGGCCGGGAGGCGTAGAGGGCGGGATGCCACTTGCGAGCCCGCCCGTGCGACCGGTTCCGGCCGTCCGCGCAAGTGCCTGTCATCCGACGACCGATCGGCCTAGCGTCGAGCCATGACCGATCAGAGCATCCCCACGCCCGACGAGCCGACCTTCCCCGCCCCGGCCGAGCCCACGATCCCCGCGCCGACCGAGCCCACGACTCCGGCTCCCGGTGAGCCGACCGCTCCGACCCCGCCGGCTGCCGACGCCGGCTCGGCCGCCGACGGGCACAACGCCGAGCAGGCCGACACGCTCGGCGGCACCGAGGGCGGCGGGCAGGGCTCGCCCGTGAAGGACCCCGAGAACTGGGTGACCGGAGACGAGCCGATGACCGGCCCGCAGCGCAGCTACCTCGACACCCTGGCCCGCGAGGCGGGCGAAGAGCTTCCCGGCAACCTCAGCAAGGCCGAGGCGTCGGAGCAGATCGACCGACTGCAGGACGCGACCGGCCGCGGCGAGTAAGCCCCGTCCCCGCCGACGGGATGCCGCGGTGCCCCGACAGCCCGCGGTCGGACCGCTCGCGCAGAGCGCGATGGCCGATCTCGCGTTGATCCTCCGCGGCACCCCGTCGACCGCCCGGTCGACCGCGCCCTCGCGCCGCGCCCCGGCCGGACCCGCTGCGCTCCTCGAGGCCTGGATCCGGGAGCAGTCGCAGCATGTCCGCCCGAAGCAGCGGCAGGTGCTCGCCGCCCTCGCCGTCGCGGCGGGCGATCGCCTCGCAGCGTCGTCGGTGCCGGTCCAGATCTGGCGCCCGGACGTTCCGCGCGACGCGGCGAGCGCCGAGCTCCTCCGGGGGCGGCTCGTCGCCGCCTACCTCAACGACGACCCGCCGACGTTCGACGCCCTCGTCGATGCGTGGGCGTCGTGGCATCCCGATGCCCGCGGGGAGGTGCTGCGCGATCTCATCCGCGTCATCGGGCCGCTCTGATCCTCCGCTGCCGCCGCGCGCCAGCGCGGTCAGCGAGCGTCGGACTGCGCTCGGCGCTCGCGAACGCGGAACCAGAGGCTCAGCTCGCGCGCGGCGCGCAGTGTCGCGCTCGGGTCGCCCGACTGCTCGAGGTCGTCGAAGGTGTCGCGGAAGCCCGCCGGCGCCGGTGCCGTCGTCACGGCGATCGGCTGGTAGCCCATCGTCCAGTCGGCGAACTCGCGTCGCTCGATGGGCTGCTCGATGAGCACCCGCATCGCGGTGTGCCGCTCGTCGGTCGCGATCACCGCGAGCAGGTCCCGCACGCGCTCGGCCGGACCCTCGAGCACCTGGACGAACCGGCCGCCGCGGTACAGCAGCATGCCCGTCAGCTCGTGCCGCTCGTTCGATGCGCGACTGCGCGTGAGCAGTTCGGCGAGCTCGTCGTCGCCGAACGGCGAACGGGCGGTGCTCGTGTAGAGGACCGACAACAGGTCGTCGTTCGCGGTCATCGCATCTCCCACAGATCGATCGGCGGCGTCTCGGGGGCGGGGGCTGCCGGCAGCGACAGAGCCCGCATCGCGTCGGTGACGACCGCGAAGCTCCCGACCATCCGCGAGCGCGCGTCGAAGGCGTGCCAGCGGCCGTCCGGCTGCCGGTCGATGTAGCCGACGAAGTCGCCGTCGGTGCTCCCGACGTGGAAGCCGTCCTCGACGCGGGCCCACACGACGCCGCCGCCGGGCCGGCGGGGCGCGCCGCGCCGGGTCTCCTCGAGGGGACTCATCGGGCGGGGGCCGGACGGGGAACCCAGACGAGGGCTCCGGCGGCGATGAAGGATGCCGTCGCGACCACCGTGAGCACCAGCCGTACCGGGGCGTCGAGGTGGAGCGGGTAGACGGGGTTCCAGAGCACGGCGATCGCGACCATCGGGAGCGCCCACCACCACTGCTTCGCCTGGATGGCGAACCACGCGACGATGAGCGCGAGGATCGCGACGATGAAGTGGATGATGAGGGCGAACTCGCCGCCCAGGAGCGGAATCCCGGCCACCAGTGCGGCCGCGCCGATCATCCCCGGCACGAGGGCGTTGCGCTGACGCAGCGGCGGATCGGCGGGACGGGGTGCTCTGGAGGCCATGCGGGCATTTCTGTCGAGGGAGGCGCGGAGGCGAGCCGGAACGGCGGCGCTGCTCCGATCGTACGAGGTCAGGCGGGGGTGGGATCGGTCGTTGACGCGACCGGGGCCATCGTGCCCACGGGGTCGGCGAGGAGCGCCGCGAATGCCGTCTCGGCGGCGCCGACGAGCAGTCGGTCATCGCCGAGTTCGGCGATCCGCACCATCGGGGCCGAGCCGGCGATCGTGCGACGGGCGACGGCGACGGCGAACTCGTCGACGTCGGTCTCGACGAGCGCGGCCAGGAAGCCCCCGAGGACGACGACCGCGGGGTCGAGGATGTTGACCGCACCGGCGACGGCGGCGGCGAGGATGCGGCGCTGTCGTCGCACCTCGTCGACGACGGCGGGGTTCGCCGTCTCGTTCAGCGCCGTCCGCAGCTCGGCGTCGGTGGCCCCGGGCAGGCCCAGGGCGGTGACGAGGCGATGCTGGTTCACGTCGTCCTCGAGGGCTGCGCGCTCGCCGGCGCGGCGGTCGGCGGCATCCTCGAACACGGCGGGATTGTGGCCGAACTCGCCCGCGAGTCCGCGGGCGCCTCCGGCGAGGACGCCGCCGACGACGAGTCCGCCGCCGATTCCGCTCGCCCCGCCGTTGAGATAGATGACATCGTCGACGCCGCGCGCCGAGCCGAACAGGTGCTCGGCGAGGGCTCCGTACGAGGCGTCGTTGCCGACCGTCGTCGGGACGCCGGTCGCCGCGGCGACGAGGTCGGCGACGGGCGCGTCGGTCCATCTCAGGTGCGGTGCGTGCACGACGAGGCCGTCGGCGGGCTGCACGAGCCCGGGTACGGCGATGCCGACGCCGACGACGGATGCCGCGGCGAGCTCGTCCCCTCGCCAGCCCGCGATCGTCGCCGCGACCAGCTCGGCCAGGCCCTCCGGCGAGATCAAGGTCGTCGTGATCTCGCGGCGGCGGGCGTGGACGCGGCGATCGAGGCCGACGGCGGCGATCGTGACGGCATCCACTTCGGGATTCACGGCGATCGCGATGACGTCGGGGCGCGCGGCGACCATCGGAGACGGCCGGCCGATACGGCCCTCGGCGGCGCCGGCGGTCTCGGCGACGAGCCCGAGGCGTGACAGCTCGGCTGTCAGCGCGCCGATGGTCGAGCGGTTGAGGCCGAGCTCGGCGGTCAGCGCGGCTCGCGAGAGCGGTCCGCCCCGGTGGACGGCGACGAGCATGCGGGCGAGGTTCGCGCGTCGGACGAGCTCTGCTGTTCCGGGTGCGACGCTCACGCGCTCAGCCTACGAGACGCCGCAGCCGACGTGCAGCCGGTTTGTTGACGCACAGGACAAATGTCCCTAGCCTGATGCTCAGCACTGGACGCGAAGGAGCACTCATGCCCACCCCCACCCCCGCCGACAAGTTCACTTTCGGTCTCTGGACCATCGGATACAACGGCACCGACCCGTTCGGCGGACCGACGCGACCGCCGCTGGACGTCGTGCACGCGGTCGAGAAGCTCGCGGAGCTCGGTGCAGCGGGCCTCACCTTCCACGACGACGACCTCTTCGCATTCGGCTCGAGCGACGCGGAGCGTCAGACGCAGATCGACCGGCTGAAGGGCGCGCTCGCGGACACCGGCCTGACCGTTCCGATGGTCACCACGAACCTCTTCAGCGCGCCCGTGTTCAAGGACGGCGGCTTCACGTCGAACGATCGTTCGGTGCGTCGCTTCGCGATCCGCAAGGTGCTCCGCCAGATCGACCTCGGCGCCGAGCTCGGGGCCCAGACCTTCGTCATGTGGGGCGGCCGCGAGGGCGCCGAGTACGACTCGGCGAAGGACGTCCGCCAGGCGCTCGAGCGCTACCGCGAGGCCGTGAACTTCCTCGGCGACTACGTTGTCGAGAAGGGGTACGACCTGCGCTTCGCGATCGAGCCGAAGCCGAACGAGCCGCGCGGCGACATCCTGCTGCCGACGGTGGGCCACGCTCTCGCGTTCATCGATTCGCTCGCGCGTCCCGAGCTGGTGGGCCTGAACCCCGAGGTCGGCCACGAGCAGATGGCGGGGCTGAACTTCGCCGCCGGCATCGCGCAGGCGCTGTACCACGGCAAGCTCTTCCACATCGACCTCAACGGTCAGCGCGGCATCAAGTATGACCAGGACCTCGTCTTCGGCCACGGCGACCTGCACAACGCCTTCGCGCTCGTCGATCTGCTCGAGAACGGCGGCCCGAACGGCGGCCCCGCGTACGACGGCCCGCGCCACTTCGACTACAAGCCGAGCCGCACCGAGGACGAGACCGGGGTCTGGGACTCGGCCGCCGCGAACATGCGCACCTACCTGCTGCTGAAGGAGCGGGCCGCGGCCTTCCGCGCCGACCCCGAGGTGCAGGAGGCTCTCGAGGCCGCTCGCGTCGCCGAGCTCGCGCAGCCGACCTTCGGCGAGGGTGAGACCTACGACGACTTCGTCGCCGACCGGTCGGCCTACGAGGACTTCGACACCGACGCCTACCTCGGCGGTAAGGGCTTCGGCTTCGTGCGGCTGCAGCAGCTCGCGACCGAGCACCTGCTCGGCGCGCGCGGCATCCGCTGACCGCGAGACAGCAGGCGGGCACCGAGACAGCAGCTGTCGGACGCCGTCTCGGTGCACCGATGCTGTCTCGCGGAGTGATGAGAGAAGGGATGCCGGCATGGCGCTGGTGATGGGGGTCGACTCGTCGACGCAGTCCTGCAAGGTCGTGATCGTCGACGCCGAGACCGGGCGCATCGTGCGCGAAGGGAGGGCGCCGCACCCGAACGGGACGAGCGTCGATCCCGAGGCGTGGTGGCAGGCGCTGCAGCGGGCGATCGAGCTCGCCGGAGGCCTCGACGACGTCGCGGCGTGGTCGATCGGCGGCCAGCAGCACGGCCTCGTCGCCCTCGACGCCGGCGGCCGCGTCATCCGCGACGCCCTGCTGTGGAACGACACGAGGTCGGCGGATGCCGCGGCCGACCTCGTCGAGGAGTTCGGCGCCGCGGCGCTCGCCCAGCGCACCGGGCTCGTGCCGGTCGCCTCGTTCACCATCAGCAAGCTGCGGTGGCTGCGCGACCACGAGCCCGAGCACGCCGAGCGGGTCGCCGCCGTCGCGCTGCCGCACGACTGGCTGACGTGGCGCCTGCGGGGGTTCGGGTCGGCCGGCGGCTCCGGCGCGGACGCCGACGCGCGCCTCGACGAGCTCGTCACCGACCGGTCGGACGCCTCGGGCACCGGCTACTGGAGCGCCGCGACCGGCGAGTACGACCGCGAGCTTCTCGACGCCGCGCTCGGCCGGAATGCGATCGTGCCGCGCGTCCTCGACGCGCAGGAGTGGGTGACGGATGCCGCGGGCCGCCGCGTCGCACCCGGCGCCGGCGACAATGCGGCATCCGCTCTCGGGGTCGGCGCCGGAGTCGGCGACGTCGTCGTCTCGATCGGCACGTCCGGCACCGTCTTCGCGGTCAGCGAGCAGGCGGTCACGGATGCCTCGGGCATCGTCGCGGGCTTCGCCTCGGCCGACGGGCACCATCTGCCCCTCGTCTGCACCCTCAACGCGGCGCGCGTTCTCGACACGACGGCCGCGCTGCTCGGGGTCGATCACGGCGAGCTGTCGCGTCTCGCGCTCGAGGCCGATGCGGGAGCGGCCGGACTGCGGCTCGTGCCGTACTTCGAGGGCGAGCGCACACCGAACCTGCCGGATGCGACGGCCTCGCTCACCGGTATGACGCTCGCCTCGACGACGCGCGAGAACCTCGCGCGCGCCGCCGTCGAGGGGATGCTGTCGGGTCTCGGCGCCGGCCTCGACGCCCTTCGCGCGCTCGGGGTGCCGCTGCGCCGCGTGCTGCTCGTGGGCGGCGGCGCGCGCTCGGACGCCGTCCAGCGGATCGCGCCGCTCGTCTTCGGCCTCGACGTCGAGGTGCCCGAGCCCGGCGAGTACGTCGCCCTCGGCGCCGCCGAGCAAGCCCGCCGCATCCTCGCCCGACCCTGATCCGCCCGGCCGCGACCCGACGCTCCGCAGACGCCTCAGCAGCCGAGAAAGTGGCGCTTGTGGTGACTATCCGGGCGGGATTCCCGCAGCATGCGCCACCTTCTCGCCCCGCGCCCGACGGACGCGGCGTCAGACGTGGTCGCGCCAGGAGTGCTGCGGCTCGTAGCCGAGCAGCCGCCTCGCCTTGTCGGTCGAGAAGAGCGAGTCGTGGGTGCCGAGGTCGCCGCGTACCTCGACGCCGGGGAACACCTCGGCGACGAGCTCGGCGTTGGGGCGGGACATCACCGTGTCGGCCGCCGCGATGAGGAAGTGGTCGAAGCCCGCCGGGGCGTTCTCGAGCGCCCGCAGCACCGACTGCGCCCCGTCGCGCGCGTCGATGTAGCTCCACAGGTTCCACTTGCGGCGCCGGGCGTCGGCGTCGAACGAGGGGAACTCCGCGTAGTCCTCGGGAACCATGACGTTCGAGAACCGCAGCGCCGTGATCGACAGCTGCGGGTGCCAGCGCACGAGCTCGATCGCGAGCTGCTCCTCGAGGTGCTTCACGAGCGAGTAGACCGATTCGGGGCGGGCCGGGTAGCCCTCATCGACCGGGATGTAGGGCGGCGGCACGTCGAACGGCAGGCCCTGAACCGTCTCGCTGGAGGCGTAGACGACGCGGTCGATGCCGAGACGGGTCGCCGCGTGGAAGACGTTGAACGTCGACGTCATGTTGTTGTGGAACGTCGCGATGTCGGGCCGGATGCCGGGGGCGGGGATGGCCCCGAGGTGCACGACCGCGTCCACACCGTCGTGACGATCGCCGACGGCGCCGAGCGCGTCGACGACCTGGCCGTAGTCGGTGAGGTCGATCTGGACGAACGACGGACCGCGCGCACCGACCACGTCGAGGCCGATCACCTCGTGCCCCGCTGCTGCCAACTCCCGGGCCACGACCGTGCCCAGCTTTCCCGATGATCCCGTCAGTGCGATCCGCATGGGATCAGCGTGTCACATCACGAGGCGGCTAGGCTCGATCGTTATGGCTGCCGGCGCGACGATCCACACTTTCGACGTGACTCTCGCGGACGTCGACCGCGGCGTGTACGAGTCCTTCGCGCTGCGCGTGGCGCGGCATCCTTCCGAGACGGATGCCTTCATGGTCACCCGTCTGCTCGCGTACTGCCTCGAGTACGAGGAGGGCATCGCGTTCACGGAGGGCGTCGCCGCGAAGGACGAGCCGGCTGTGCTCGTCCGCGATCTCACGGGTTCGATCCTCGCGTGGATCGAGGTGGGGGCGCCGGATGCCGCGCGCCTGCATCACGGGAGCAAGCTCGCCGAGCGGGTCGCCGTCTACACCCACCGCAATCCGGGACCGGTCGCGGCCGTCTGGGCGGGCAAGAAGATCCACCGCGCCGACGAGATCGCGCTGCACAGCTTCGAGCCCGGCTTCATCGACGACCTCGTCGGCGCCCTCGACCGGCGGAACACCGTGACCGTCTCGATCACCGAGCGGCGTCTCTACGTCGAACTGAACGGGACGACGGCGGAGTCCGAGGTGATCACGCAGACCGCCGTCTGATTCAGTCGGTCGCCTCGGTGGTGGGCGCCTCCGACAGGAAGACGTCGACCCCGGTCTCGCGTGCGACGAACTGGAGCGCGGTGCCGACCGGATACCGCTCGCGCAGCTGCTCGGGGTGCTCGTCGGCCACGACGAACGACAGCGACGCCGGGAACGCGCCAGCCGAGCAGCCCTGGCCGTAACCGGACCAGGAGTTCGAGGAGTTCTCGTCGCGCTGCTCGGTGCTCATGAGCAGGATGCAGGTGGAGTCGCCGGGCAGCCAGGGGACGCTGACCTCGATGGTCTCGACGCCGAAGAAGGTCTCGAAGCTGCGCGCGGGGCCGTCGCTGAAATCCTGGAGACCGTCGGGGACGTCCGCGCCGGTGGGCAGAAGCGTCGTCACGTGCGTGATCTGCGCGTCGTCGGGAAGGGTCGTGGCGGTGGCCGCCGAGCGCGCAGTCGTGAACGAGGTGACCGCGACGGCGAGGACGGCGACGAGTGCGAGCGACCCGGCCCAGGTGAGCAGCAGGCGCTTCGGCGGCCGCGGGGTCGCCGTCCGTTCATCGGCGGGCGCATCCTCCCGCGCATCGGGTGTGGAGCCGACGGGCTCGGGGAAGAGCGCCGCGACCTCGTCCACGACCTCGGGTTCGGGCTCGGGCTCGGGCTCGGGTTCGCGAGGCCGGAGTGCGGCCGCGGCAGCTGCCCGATCGGCCGCCTCGAGCTCGGCGAGACGCGACGTGGCGACGGGATCCGCGGCGATGTCGGCGTCGGGGCCGTAGGCGCGGGCGCGGAGCGCTCGCAGTTCCGCGGTCACGCCATCGTCCATCCACAAATCGTGACACACCCACGAGGGCCGAGGGCGGCCCGGGGAGCCCGCAACCCCCAGCCCAGACAAAGGCCGGCCCGCTACTCTTTCGCAATGACGCATCGTGCCGCTTCGGCCTCAGACTCCGACAGTCCCGGCGCCCGGGTGACCCCGGGCGCACCCCGCGCCTCGAGCGAGGTCCGCCGATGAACGGCGATCTGCTCCTCAACATCGTCCTCGTCGTCGTCTTCGTCCTCATCGGCGGCGTCTTCGCCGCCACCGAGATGGCGCTCGTCACCCTGCGAGACAGTCAGGTGAACGCGCTCGCCCTGCGCGGCAAGCGCGGCGAGAAGGTCGCCTCGCTCGCACGTAATCCCAACACCTTCCTCTCCGCCGTGCAGATCGGCGTGACCGTCGCGGGCTTCGCCTCGGCCGCCTACGGCGCCTCGTCGATCGCACCCTCGCTCGCGCCGGTGCTGATCTCGTGGGGTCTGGCCGAAGGGGCGGCGATGACGGTCGCGACGATCGTGCTCACGCTGATCATCGCCTACCTCTCGCTCGTGCTCGGCGAGCTCGTCCCGAAGCGGCTCGCCATCCAGCGGAACGCCGCCTTCGCGTACACCGTCGCACCCGTGCTGAACGGGTTCGCCACCCTCATGCGGCCGGTCATCTGGCTGCTGTCGATCTCGACGAACGTCCTCGTCCGCCTCCTCGGCGGCGATCCGAACAAGACCGGCGAGGAGCTCAGCGACGAGGAGCTCCGCGACATCGTCTCGAGCCACGAGGGGCTGCCCGAGGACGAACGGCGGATCCTCGACGACGTGCTCTCGCTGCGCGACCGTCAGCTCAGCGAGGTCATGCGACCACGCCCCGAGGTCGTCTCGCTCACGGGACGCGAGTCCGTCGGCGAAGCCGCCGCCCGCGTGCGCGACCTGCCGTACTCGCGGTACCCGATCGTCGATCAGACGATCGACGACGTCGCCGGATTCGTCCACGTGCGCGACCTGCTGGATGCCGCATCCACCGATGCCGATCAGATCGTGCAGGCGATCGTCCGACCGATCCCGTACTTCCCCTCGACCGCGCGGCTGCTGCCGACCCTGACGGCGATGCGCGCCGAGGGGAGCCAGATCGCCGTCGTCGTCGACGAGTACGGCGGGACCGACGGCATCGTGACCCTGGAGGATCTGGTCGAGGAGGTGGTCGGCGAGATCGTCGACGAGTACGACACGGAGGACATGCCGCATCCGCTCACGGGTGACGGCGGCCCCGTCGACGGCCGGCTCAACCTGCAGGACTTCGAGGAGGCCACCGGCATCTCGATCCCGCGGGGCGCCTCCGACACCGTCGCCGGGTTCGTCATCGAGCAGCTCGGTCGCCTCGCGCGCGTCGGCGACCGCATCGAGGTCGACGGCGCCAGCATCGAGGTCACGGCGCTCGACCGGCGGCGCATCGCCCGCCTGCACGTGACGCGCCATGCGGACGAGGGCGAGAGCGAACCGGTGCTCGAGCCCGGCCGGTAGGATCGAGGGCGGCGCGTCGGGAAGTCTGGTCGACACTCCCGTCGGCGACCGCCGGCGGAGGATGGAGACCTTCCGTGTACGACGCGCTGCCCCGATCCGCCCGCCTCCGCCGCTGGCTCTCACGAGAGACCACCGGCGGTGCGCTGCTGCTGATCGCCGCCGCCATCGCCCTCATCTGGGCGAACTCGCCCGCCGCGCCCGCCTACGCGGCGCTGTCCGAGCTCACCGTCGGCCCTGCCGCGCTGCGCCTGGACCTCTCCCTGGCGCACTGGGCGTCCGACGGGCTGCTGGCACTGTTCTTCTTCGTGGTCGGCGTCGAGCTGAAGCACGAGCTGGTCGACGGGAGCCTGCGGCATCCGCGTCAGGCGGCCGTCCCGGCGCTGGCGGCCGTCGGCGGCATGGCCGTGCCGGCGCTCGTCTTCGTCGCCGTCGTCCTGGCCTTCGGCGACACCACGGCCCTCAGCGGATGGGCCATCCCGACCGCGACCGACATCGCCTTCGCCCTGGCCGTTCTGGCGATCTTCGGGCGCGGGCTGCCGCGCGGGCTGCGCACCTTCCTGCTCACGCTCGCCGTCGTCGACGACCTGCTCGCGATCGTGATCATCGCCGTCGTCTACACCGCGGCGATCGACCTGATCGCGCTCGCCGCCGCCCTGGCCGCCGTCGTCCTCTTCGCCGTCGTGAGCCGTCGACGCCGGGCCCGCTGGTGGGCGCTGCTGCCGATTGCTCTCGTGGCCTGGGGCTTCATGCACGCCTCGGGCGTCCACGCCACCATCGCCGGGGTGATGCTGGGGCTCGTCGTGCCCGCGCGCGCCCTCCACGGCGAGGCCGTCGCGCGCACCGACACCTATGACGACGCGGTGAGGCCGATCTCCGCCGGCATCGCGCTGCCGGTCTTCGCGTTCTTCGCCGCGGGCGTGACCGTGATCGGTGCGGGCGATCCGCTCGCCGTCCTCGCGCAGCCGGTCGTCCTCGCGATCGTTGCCGGCCTCGTCGTGGGGAAGGTCGCGGGCGTCCTCGGCGTCACCGCCATCCTGACCCGGACGACGCCGCTGCGGCTGCCGGAGGGTGTGCGGATGCGCGATCTCGCCCCCATCGGCCTCCTCTGCGGCATCGGCTTCACCGTCTCGCTGCTCATCGCTGGGCTGTCGTTCCCCGACAGCGTCCACACCGACGGCGCCCGTCTCGCGGTGCTGCTCGGCACGCTCGTGTCGGCCGTGCTCGCGGCCGTGCTGCTCCGGATGGCGGCGCGTCGTGCGGCGCCTCGCGGGGTGCCCGAGATCGACGGCTCGGGGCCGGCGATCGGATTCGACGAGAAGGGCTGATGCCTCAGGCGGTGCGGATGATCCCGGCGCGGGTGAGCAGCAGGTAGAGCCGGCACCCGAGGCAGAACGCGAAGACGGCGTTCAGGAATGCCGCGACGAAGGCCGCCGCCGCGGCGATCGGCAGGGCGTAGGGAACGCCCGCGAGGTGGAGCACGATTCCGACGCCGACGACGACGAATCCCACGACCTGGGCGAACCGCGGCGGACGCGGATCCTCCCACTCCGACGGAGCCGCGAGGCGCGGGCGCACGAGCGCACGGAAGACGGCGCCCCAGGGGGCGCTCGCCGGCGCGGCGAACCCCCAGACGAAGAGGAGATCGATGGCGACGAGCAGCACGAAGGCGGGGTCGGCCACGCGCTCGCCGAGTGTCGTGCCCGGTCGGGCGGCGGAGCCGACGAGAGCGAGGAAGGTGCCGGCGAGCAGCAGCACCGCCGTGATCCCGGCGGCGAAACGGGGCCCGCGCGGATCGATTCCGGGCGGCGCTGCGCCGTGCTGAGAGTTCATGTCGACACGGTAATCCGCGGGCCCGAGGGGTGCGCGGTCGGCGTCACACCATGAAACGGTCGCGGAGTCAACGGTCAGCGTGCCGCCTGCGTGGCGCCGACGTGTCGTTCTAGGATGCGGAGGTGGACGACAACCCGACGGCTTCGCATTACTGGTACCCCTCGGAGCTGGATGGGGACGAGACGCCACGCGAGCGCGGGATCGCCGTTCTGCAGGCTTTCCGCCTGTACCGGGCTGCGGAAGCGGCGATGCGCCGCCGCACGCGCGACTCGATGTCGATGGGTGAGAACGAGCTGCTCGTCCTGCGCTACCTGATCAAGGCGCACGGCGAGGGACGTCTCGTGGGGCCCACCGAGCTCTCGCGCTACCTCGGGATCTCGACCGCCTCGACGACGGCCCTCATCGACCGGCTTCAGAAGTCCGGCCATGTCGTGCGCCAGCCGCATCCCTCCGACCGACGCAGCGTCCACGTCGTCGCCACGACGCAGTCCGACCACGAGGTGCGCGACACGCTCGGTCAGATGCACAAGCGCATGCTGGCCGCCGTCGAGGGCATGAGCGCCGACGAGTCCCGCGCCGTGATCGCCTGCCTCGGCCGCCTGCAGCAGGCCGTCGACGAGGTGGACGCCCACGCTCCGGACCCGCGTGCGGAGCAGGCTCGGGCCGACCGCGTCTGAGACCGGCCACGGCACGGAGCCGGAGTATCTCGGCTACCGAGAAAGCCCGCAGATTGACATTCGTCGTGCCGGCGACGGCGTGACACCATGGCGACATGTGCAGTTCGGTCACTCCCCTCGAGGACCGCTTCACCGTCGACGGCCAGAGCGTGACGACGTTCGCCGGCGTCGTCTCCCGTCTCGCCGCCGCGCACCCGGACACCACCGTCACGGAAGTGGAGCGCGTCGTGCTCCGCGAGTGGGAGGCGTTCAGCGCCAGTCGTCCTCTCGTCGTCCCCGTGGGGGTCGAAGAGGGTGCGGCCGAGATGCTCGAGGCTGGTGCGAGCACCCGAGGGCGCTAGGCTCGCACCGTGGGCCGCTTCATCTACGACACGCTCGGCAATTCGGTCGAGATCGACGACAGGACGCTCGCGCACCTGCGCATCGTCATCATGAACAAGCTGCGCCGGTCCGAACCGTTCATGTTCGACATCGATCTGCCGCGCGGCGGCGAGCGTCGCAGCTACTGGATCCACCCCTCGGTGCCGCTCCAGTTCCACTTCTCGGGCAGCCGTCAGCCCCGCATCAACCGCCACTGGGTGGAGGAGCTGATGCAGGGCGCGAGCGGCCCGAACGGACTCTCCCTGCTTCCCGAGCCCACCGACGACGGCGCACCCGAGGTCGGCTGAGCCTCAGCTCTCGACGGGTGCGTCCGGATCCGCGACAGGTTCACGATTGGGGTCCGTGTGCTCGGCGACGACCATGATCCCGCCCGAGGAGTTGGCCGAGCTCGCGAGCTCTTCGACCCATTCGCGGCTGAGGGTCGTGGGCTCCGGGTCGTCGAAGACGAAGCGGAGCGGGATCGACGGGTGCAGCCAGATCGTGCTGCGCCCGTGCGGCTCGCCGTCGGGGTGCCGCCACGACAGGGTGAAGCTCTCGCCACGGCGGAGCTTGGTCGCGATGACGACCTTCAGGTGCGCCAGCGTCCGGTCTTCGATGTGGATCGGCGACGCGCCGTCTCCGTAGTAGATCGTTCCCACGCGACCACCCTAGCGGCGGCCCGCGATCGTGGCACGGCGAGTTGTCAAGGGGTCGACCATCCACTCCCTGGGAGTGAGAGTGGGTGGGTCATGACTGCCGATCCGCGACCCGAAGACGATCCGACCCCGTCGAGCCCGGGGCCGGAGCACGCGGAGCTCTTCGCGCAGATCCCCGCTTTCGACGTCGTCGACGGCGAGCTGATGCCCCGACGCGGACGCCGCTGAGCGGCGGTCCGATCGGGTGGGGCACTGATGAGCACCGGGGGTCTCGATGCCGTCGCCGCGGAGCTGCTCCGCCTGCCGCCGGCCGATTTCACCGCGGCGCGCAACGCGCGGGCTGATGCCGCCGACGCCGGTCTCGGCCGCGGCATCCGTTCGCTGCGCAAACCGACGGTCGCCGCCTGGACCATCAACCTGCTCAGCCACGACGACACGTTCCGCGAGGCGCTCGATCTCTCCGCCGCTCTCCGCGAGGCGCAGGAGGACCTGGATGCGGCGGAGCTCGCCCGTCTGGGGCGGCAGCGGCGCGCGCTGGTGGCCGCGCTCGCCGGCCGTGCGGTGGAGCTCGCCGGTGACGCCGGCGTGACCTTGTCGGCCGCTGCCCGGGACGAGGTCGAGCGGACGCTGAACGCCGCGATCGTGGACCCGCTCGCGGCGGGAGCGGTCGCGAGCGGTCGGCTGGTGCGCCCGCTGGACCCCGGCGACATCGACGCCGACGCGCTGGCCGAACGGATGGCCGGCTCGGTACCGGGCGGCGGCGGAACACCCCCGCGCGCGACCCGCGACGACCTCGCCGAGCGGCGGGCGAAGCGCGAAGCCGAGCGTCGCCGACGGGAGGCCGAGAAGCACGCCGCGGAGGCCGAGCGCGAGCGCGACCGCCTGCAGGAGCGCAGCCGGAGGGCCCGGGAGCGAGCCGACCTCCTCAGCGAACGCGTCGAGGACCTGCGTCGCGATCTCGCTCGCGTGTCGGCCGATGCCGACGACGCGGATGCTGCGGCTGACGAGCTCGAGACGGCGCTCTCCATCGCTCGCGACACCGCGCGGGAGGCGCGCCGTGCCGCCGATCGCGCCGCGAAGGGCGGCGAGGACTGATGCGGCGGCGACGGAACCGGTCGCGCGGTCCGCGCGCGTGGCACGTCGTCGCCGCGACCGTCGCCGTCCTCGTCTTCGTGCTCGTCCTCGGTGAGGGGGCGCGCCTCGTCGGCGACGCCGCCGAGCGGGAGGGGATCGATGCGTTCTACGCCCAACCGGTCGACGCGGCGGCGGGTGAGCCCGGCAGTCTCATCGCCGCCGAGGCGCTGAGCGGGGTGCCGTTCATCACGCGTGCCTGGCGCATCCTCTATCGGTCCACGACGGCGGCGGGCGATCCCGTCGCGGTCTCGGGCATCGTCGTGTCGCCGGCGATCCCGCCGCCCGACGGGCCGCGCACCGTGCTCGCGTGGGCGCATCCGACGACGGGAGCCGCACGCGAGTGCGCCCCCTCGTACGGCTTCGATCCGTTCATCGGGATCGAGGGGATGCGGATGTTCCTCGACCGCGGCTACACGGTCGTCGCGACGGACTATGCGGGGATGGGGGTCGCCGGTCCCGACTCCTACCTTGTCGGGGGGACCGAGGGGAGGAACGTGCTCGACGCGGTGCTCGCCGCCGCAGCGATCCCGGACGCCCACGCGGGAACGGACGTCGTCGTCTGGGGGCACTCGCAGGGCGGGCAGGCAGCGCTGTTCGCCGCGGAGGAGGCGCGCGACTATGCGCCCGGGCTGGATGTCCGCGCCGTGGCGGTCGCAGCCCCCGCCGCGGATCTGACGACGCTCATGAGCGATCATCTCGACGACATCTCCGGCGTCACCATCGGGTCGTACGCGTTCACGGCGTTCGCCGAGACCTACGGAGGGGACGTTCCCGGCGCCGACCTCGCCGACGTTCTGACCCCGGCCGCGCAGGGCATCGTGCCGGAGATGAACGCGCTGTGCCTCCTGAGCGATCTCGGCGAGCTCCACCGCATCGGCGAGCCGCTCGTGGGCGACTTCACCTCCGTCGATCCGACGACGACCTCTCCCTGGCAGCAGCTGCTGTCCGAGAACTCCGCGGGGTCTCGGGCGTTCGACGCCCCGTTGTTCATCGCGCAGGGTCTCGACGACCAGCTCATCCTCCCCGCCGCGACCGAGGCATTCGTCGCGCACGAGCGCGCGCTCGGCATCGATGTGACGTATCACACCGTCGGATGGGCCACCCATTCGACCATCGCCTACGCGGCTCTTCCTGCGCTCGAGCTCTGGCTCGACGGCATCCTGGACTGATCGAGGCGGTCCGCGGCCCACGTCAATACGATCGGAGGATGCAGCCTTCACCGCGCGATGTCATCGCCGCCGCACGCGCCGGGCTGGGCGGCGTCCCGCGGGTGCGGCTCGGCGTGCGGCAGGAGGGACGCCGCATCCTGGGCTTCGGTCGGGCGCTGCGCATCGTGCCGGTGGGCGAGGCCTGGCACCTGGGGGTGCTGCTGATCGGCGACGACGAGGTGTATGCGACCGGCGAGATCCTGCGGGCGCGGGCCGAGGCGATCCGCGGCTACACCGCCGAGTCGCAGCGGGCACGCTCGGAGCGCGCCGCGGCCGCCGTGCGCGGCGGATTCGCCGAGGGTGAGGCCGTCCACCTGGACTGGTCGCCCGTCGATCTCGACGCGGTGGCGGCCGGCGGCTCGTCGGGGCCGCTGTCCCTCGACGACGGTGTCGTGACCGTCGCCTTCGCTGCGGGTGCCCGGATGCCGCTGGCCGCCTACCTCGACGACCGCATCGCGCTCCTACCGTGACGGGCGGCGGGGCTTGCCGGTTCCGCCGTCGCCGTCGCCGTCGTCGGTACCGCCGCTCTGGCGGAGGCGGCGGGCCTCGGCGCGCTCCTCGGCCTCCTGCTTGCGCGTCTTGCGGATGCGCTTGGTGTCGCGCGGCGGCAGCTGGATCGTGTCCTCCGCCGGCATCCCGGCCTGCAGTTCGCGGCCGCGCTCGAGCTCGGCGTCGAACTCGGCGCCGAACAGCAGCGCCAGGTTCGTGATCCAGAGCCACAGCAGGAAGATGATGACCCCGGCGAACGACCCGTACGTGCGCTCGTAGTTCGAGAAGTTCGCGACGTAGATGCCGAATCCGGCCGTGGCGAGGCCGAGGATGACGATCGCGATGACCGCGCCCGAGCTGATCCAGCGGAATTTCGGCTGCTTGGCGTTGGGCCCGAAGTAGTACAGGACGGCGACGAGCAGCACGATGACGAACGCCAGCACCGGCCACTTCGCGATCTGCCACACGAGGACGGCGACCTCGCCCAGTCCGATGGCGGACCCGATCGCCTCGGCGACGGGGCCGGAGACGACGAGCAGCACCAGCGCGATGACGATCAGGACGACGGCGAGCAGGGTGACGCCGAGCTGCTGCGGCTTGAGCTTGAGGAACGGCCGGCCCTCGTCGATCTCCCAGATGCGATTCATCGCCCGGCTGAAGGCGCCGACGTAGCCCGACGCCGACCACAGCGCCAGCACGATTCCCGAGACCAGGGCGAAGCCGGCGGCGGGGGAGTTCGCGAGCTCTTCGATCGGACCCTGCAGCGTCTGCGCGGTCTCACCGGGTGCGACCTGTCGGACGATGTCGAGGACCGCGTCTGCGGCCTGCTGGCCCTGACCGAGCACGCCGAGCAGCGAGAAGACCGCGAGCATGCCGGGGAAGGCGGAGAGGACCGCGTAATAGGTGAGTCCGGCGGCGAGGTCGGGGCTCTGGTCGCGGCTGAACTCGCGGATGGTGCGCTTGAGCACGTGCTTCCAGGACGGCTTCTCGACGTCGCTGAGCGAGTCGGGCTTGGCCGGGTGGTCGGGGTCGTGGCCCGTGGTTCTCTGATTGTTCATGTCGCTCCTGGGGGGTCGTGCGAGAGGTGCGGGCGCCGAGACAGCACCCGCGCACCGAGACTGCTGCTGGCAGCTGCTTTCTCGGTGCGCGGATGCTGTCTCGTGTGGGGTGAGCGCGACGGGTCAGCTGCCGCTGACGTTGTCGCGCGCCTCCTGGGCGCGGTCCTTGACCGAGTCGACGCCGTCCTGCGCGTCGCTTCGGACGTGGGAGACAGCGTCGGATGCCGTGTCCTTCACGGCCGCCGCGGCATCCTGCACCGGCTGCTTGAGGTCGGAGCCGACCTGCTGAGCGACGCTCTTGGCTTCCTCGACGAGGGGCTGCGCCTGCTCCTTCACGTCGGCGGCGAGGCCCTTCTCCTTCTCGGATGCGGGGATGAGCGAGGCGACGAGGAGCCCGCCCGCGAACGCCATCAGTCCGACCGCGAGCGGGTTGCCCTCGGCTTTGGCGTGCGCCTTGTGCGCGGCGCCCGAGACCGAGTCGGCCACGGATGAGCCGGCGTCGTGGATCGACGAGCCGGCATCGTCGGCGGCGCCCATGACGCGGTCGCGGACGGAGCCGAGGGCGCCCTTCAGCTTGCCGGTCTGCCGGTGCATGATCTTCGAGGGTGTCACCTTGTCGACGAGGGCGTCGGTGTCCTGGCTGAGCTCGCGGCGCTTGCGCTCGATGTCTGCGCGGATCGCCTCCGGTGAATCGGTCATCGGTTCTCCTCATTTCTCTTCAGTGCGTCGGGGATCTTCCCCAAGGTCTCCGCGGTGCGCGGGGCTCCCTGAACCTTTTTGAGCTGGCTGCGGCCGAGGGCGAACAGCACGCCGGCGATCACGCCCCAGATGACGGCGACGATGACGCCCGACCAGGCGTTGCCGACCAGGTGTCCGAGAGCCCACCAGAGTGCGATGGAGAGGAAGAAGATCGCCATGAGCGCCGCGTAGCCGGCGGCCCCCAGCATCCCGGCGCCCTTCCCGGCACGCGTGCCGGACTCCTTCAGCTCGGCCTTGGCCAGGTTGATCTCCTGGCGCATCAGCTCCGACAGGTCTCGCGTCACCTCGCCCAGCAGGTCGCCGAGCGAGGTGTTGGCCGCCTGCTGCTCGGACGGGGTGGGGTTATCGGTCATCGCGGGTCTCCCCGATCCCCTCGGTGTACGGCTCGTCGGAGGTCAGTCCGCCGCGCGAGCTGTCGTAGACCGGGGTCGGCTCGGCGACGATGTCCGGGGTCGTGACCGCGGGGGTCGCGGGCGACCCCGTGACGGGCGAGCCGACCGGAGCGGACAGCGGTGTGTCCACCGGTGCCGGCGTCGGCGCGGGCGGTGCCGCCGGGATGCCCGCCGCTGCCGAGGTCCCGGTGCCCGTCGTGCTCGTGCCGGACGTGCTCGCGTGCTCGTCCTTCGCGTTCTCGGTGAGAGCGCGGGTGAGGCGACCGGCGACGACGCCCGCGACGAGCGCGCCGGCGATGAAGACGCCGGGCTTGCGGCGCGCGAAGCTCTTCACTTCGTGCAGCAGCGAACCCGGGTCGCGCTGCGCGAGCCAGTCCGATGCTCCCGAGACACGGCTCGACGCCTGCTTGACCAGGTCGGTCGCGATCCCGGGGTTCTCCGAGCCGCGAGCGAGCGAGTTCAGCTCGTCGCCGATCGAGCGGAGGCCCTCCGCGACGCGCTGCTGCTGCGAGGCGGCCTGATCGGTCAGCTCCTGCCTCGTCTGCGCGTAGACCTGCTTCGCCTGCGACTTCGCCTCGGACGCGACGGTCGCGGCCTCGTGCTTCGCGGTCTCGACGACGTGGCCGGCCTCGGCCTGTGCGGCATCCTTCACACCGGCTGCCTCGTGCTTCGCAGCCTCGGCCGTTCCGGACGTCGATCCTGCCTGTCCTGCCTGCGAGCCGGACGTCGGCTCACCATAGTTCTGCGACATCGGTTCTCCTCTCGGTACCGCATTGCGTTCGTGGGGTGCCGATGTAACGCCTCCCTCCGCCGTTCCGGCTCGGGGCTTGACGAGGGAGAAGCGCTGTGGGAGGCGTGCGCGGACAGGATCACCGAGGGCGCGAATCGGATCGCCCGGCAGCCCGGACCAGCCGAGAAGGTGGCGCTTGTGGTGGCTATGTCCGTCGGGATGCCGCGCTACGCCTCACCTTCGAGGTCGCCGGAGACGATGGGGAGTTCTCCCCATCGACCTGCGCCCGTGCGGCTGGGTAGGTTTTGGGTGTCGGCTTCAAAGCGGAGCCGGACCAAAGAATTCGGGGAGGGCCGTCATGGCTGATTTCGGTGCGTCTTATGGCGAGATGGAGCAGGTTGCGAACTCGCTGTCGCAGGCTCGTGATGACATTCAGGGTCAGCTGGACACCCTGAAGTCGCAGGTCGACACGCTGCTGGGTGATGACTTCAAGACGCAGCACGCGTCGGGGAAGTTCGGTGAGGGCTACTCCGAGCTCACGACGGGTCTGAAGAACGCGGTCGACGGCATCAACGACATGTCCGACTCGCTGCTGGGCATGATGCGCGCGATCCAGGACCTCGACCAGCAGCTCGCCGGCAGCTGACGGCTTCGCACTCCACGTCGACGCGGCGCGGGCACGGACTCCGGTCCGGCCCGCGCCGCTCGCGTTCCTCGGAGCGAGGAATCGGACGATCCGACAAGATGGGCGGGTGTCCGCGCGTCCCCTGGAGCCCCTGATCGACGAGTCCCCCACGTGGGACGCCGTGCTGTGGTGGCGACTGGAGCTGCGCGCCCTCGACGACGCTCCGTATACGCAGCGGGCCGTCGCCGTGCTCGGTCCGAAAGCTGCGTGGGAAAAGGAATACGGACGGGCGTCCGCGGGAGGGTGCCTGCAGACCCTGCTGTATGTGCTGTCGATCGCGGCGCCCACCGCGGGTGCGGGGGCCATGCTCCTGTGGGCGCTGCGCGGCGAGGGTGGCCAGATGCCTCTCGAGTTCGCCGGCATCGCCTCCCTTCTCAGCGTCGTCATCACCCTGGTGACGGAGTGGGTGCACCGGAACCGGCCGCGGGCGACCGCCAGGGCCGCGGTTCGGAAGCTCTACCTCGCTCATATCGTGCCGGGTCTCATCACAGCCGTCATCGCGATCTCAGGGTCGCTGTCCGACGCCGACGGATCGGCGCTGCTGTGGTGGCTCGTTCCGGTCGTCGCCGACATCGCGGTGTACATCGGGCTGTGGGTTCGCTTCGCGACGACGAAGACGGGCCCGCGGAATCCGATCGAGAACGTCGAGCAGACGGTGCGCGAGCTCACGGCGGCGGAGCGGGAGAGTCTGCTCGCGCGCCGGAACGGAGCCGTCGACCGCCTCCTGCGACAGGGCAAGATCGATGTCGAGACGGCGTCGCGGGCGAAGCTCAGCGCTCTGGGGATGCTGTCGCTGACCGTCGCGCGTGAGGAGCGCTCGTCGTACTACCCCGAGGAGCACGAGGGCTTCACCGGCCCGTGATGCGACGTCGTGCCCGGATGCCGGGACCGGCGACCTCGCGGAGGGATCAGGTGGGGAGTTCTCCCCATCGACCGGGGGTCGCGATCCTGGATAGGTTTTCTGTATCGGCTCCGGAGGGGGGCCGGATCGAAGAATTCGGGGAGGGCCGTCATGGCTGATTTCGGTGCGTCTTATGGCGAGATGGAGCAGGTTGCGAACTCGCTGTCGCAGGCTCGTGATGACATTCAGGGTCAGCTGGACACCCTGAAGTCGCAGGTCGACACGCTGCTGGGTGATGACTTCAAGACGCAGCACGCGTCGGGGAAGTTCGGTGAGGGTTACTCCGAGCTGACGACGGGTCTGAAGAACGCGGTCGACGGCATCAACGACATGTCCGACTCGCTGCTGGGCATGATGCGCGCGATCCAGGACCTCGACCAGCAGCTCGCCGGCAGCTGACCCGCGGCGGCTTGCGAGCGCCGGCGCGCATCGCCTGCCGCCGACCATGGACGGAAGGACCTGGGGGAGAGAATCATGGGTGACGGGGTCAAAGTCGATTACGACGAGCTCGGCTCGCTGAGAAGCGAGCTCGACGCGATCATCACCGAGTTCGACAGCGCGGGAGCGCGGCGTCGCGAGTTGCAGGGTGCGGTCGCGCGTCCGTACGGCTTCGGTGATCTGCACGATGTGGCGGGGGACTTCGAGAGTCGCTGGGACGATCGTCGCAATCGACTGAAGGACAACTGCCAGACGGTGTCGGACCACGTGCAGGACGTCATCGATGGCTTCCAGCAGGGCGACAGCGAGATGGCGACACAGATCGAAGAGGGCGGACAATCATGAGCTGGTTCGGTTCCTATCCCGCGCCCGATCACACCCCGGCCGGGAACCCGATCGGTCCGGTCGAGGGCGATGACGGTGAAGTCGCCGAGCGTGCGACCCAGCTGACTGAGCTGGCCGAGATGATGACCAGTGCGGCCGCGACCATTCAGCGTCTGGTCGATCACGGCTCCACCATGGAGGGTGCCGCGATCGACCGGTTGCGGGAGTCTGCGGGGCAGGTCGGCGACGACCTCGGTCTGGCGGCCGATCTCTATCAGATCGTCGCTCCTCACGTCACCGCCTACGCGAATGCCCTGTCGACGGCGCGCGTCACCGTCGATCCACGGGCTGCCAACCTCGCGGACCTGTGGGACCAGTACGCTGCCCGCGCCCGGGAATCCGACGACCTCGCGGGTGGGGTCGGTCGGCGGCCGGGTGCCGATGCCGAGCCGGAGGACGTCACCGCCTTCGAGCGCCGGGAAGAGGAGGCCGGGCAAGCCAGCGCCGATGCGGACGCCGCGCTCACGGCGTGGGAGGACGAGGCCGCTCGCTACGACACCGCCTGGAACACCTGGCACGACGCCTTCCTCTCGGCCGCGAACGGCATCACCGAAGAGGCCACCAATGCCATCCGAGACACCCCCGAAGATGACTGGCGCGGGTTTCTCGCCAGCGCATCCGAATTCCTCATGTGGGCGGGAATCGTGCTCGCGGTTCTCGCCGTTGTCATCGGCGGTCCGATCATCGCGGTGCTCGGCACGGTCGTGGCGGTCCTGGCTCTCATCGTCACGATCTGCCAGATGCCCTATGGGGATGCCGACGGGTGGGATCTGGCGTTCGCCATCGTGGGGGTCATTCCCTTCGGCGCGATCGCCGAGGGCGCGACCGCACTTCGCGGCGGCTCCGGAACCCTGCTGTCGCAGTTCGGTGAGGGGGGCGGCTCGTTCGTCCGGACGATGTTCGACGTGACCCCGGCGTCGGGCAACTCATCGCTCATCGGCGATCTCGGCCGCGCATTCTCGGACGACGGCGCCCGCTGGTTGATGGGGCTGCGCAGCGGTCAGGACTTCTTCTCGACCATGAACACCCTCGGCCCTGAGCTCGTGAGCGGGGGCGACTTCATGGCGCGGCTGTTCACGGGCAGGGATGCCGCCTTCCTCGACGTCGTCGACACGCTGTACGCGGACGCCCCCGACATGCTCGCGTATCTCGTCGGCGCCGGCGGCACCGGAGCGCAGTCGATGTTGACGTTCTCCGAACCGTGGCGACCGTGACGCCGCGATCCGACGAGGCATTCATGGGAGAGTCATGTCCATGACGAGTCTGCGCGACGAGCTCACCGGGGGAGGGAAGGCGACGGGACTGCCGCCATTCCGCATGATGATTCCCGCCGGGTGGAGAGCTCACTCCACCGGCCCCGAGACGGAGAAGGAGCTGCTGCAGCAGGCGGCGCGGCGACTCGCCCCGGCTCACCGGGTCGATCTGCAGGGGCTGCTCGCCCTGCAGGTGTCGACGGCCTTGCGCAAGGCGCGGAATCAGGGTGCGCTGGCCATGGTGCTGCCCGGACCCGATACCGCAACAGCGCTGTTCGCGCCCGCCAGCCTGATGGTCATGCTCCGCGAGGCGCCCGCGGGCGCCACGATGGATTCATATGTCGTCGACGTCATCCGCACGCGCGGTGGGCGACCGTTGGACACCGCCGAACGGTTCGTCCGATGGGTCACCCGTGGGACGACCGAGGTGGATGGGCAGCGCATCGGCAGCTACCTCGTCGAGTACCTCACGCCCGTGCCGGGATCGAGCAAGACGCAGGCTCTGCACCTCGCCTACTCGCTCGGGCATCCCGCCGAGATGGATCCGGAGAAGGACGAGCGTCTCAGCAGCTGGGTGGCGCTCATGGACGCCCATGTAGCAACGCTCGCCTGGGAGGACGAGGCATGAGCGCCATCCGTTACGCAGTCGATGAAGAACTCGTCATCCCGATTCCCGCCGAAGCGCTCGATGTGAGCGAGCGCGAGTCGTGGGCCGCCCGGGCAGCGGCGCGGTTCGGGCGGCTGTCCGCGGAAGCATCCGACCGACTGCGGCACGCCCTCGCGCGCGAACAGGCGACTCTGTCCAGCAGCGCGGGAGATGCCGATACCGGCCACGGCGGCTTCAGCGCCGGCTTCGTCGCCTTCGACCCGGTCACGTCGTCGTTCGCGTCCACCCGCCTCGCCGTGGCATCCGTGCCCTTCTCCCCCGAGCAGCGGCGGGCGTTCCTGCTGCCCGAAGCTCCCCTGCCCCCGCAGCTCCGCGTCGGGCCGACGAACTCCTTCGGCGACAGCTGCTCGAGCACGTTCCCCCGTGCAGCGCACGGGGGAACGGCCGAGATCCGCTGGCTGTGGGTGGCGGAGGACGCGACCTTGGTCGCCTCCGCCGCTCCCATCCGGCTCGCTGCCACGCTCGGCGTGGGATCGGTCGCGGAGGCAGTGCTCCGTTCGGTCATCGTGGACGGAGCAGACGCCCGGCGGCAGGCCGAGGATTTCGACCCAGCGGAGCTGATCGCCTTGTCGCAGAAGGAGCAGCCGGCGTGGCGCGAATGACCGGGCACGGAGCACGCGAGCTCGCACAGACGTCGTCGCAGTGGGACGCCGTCTCATGGTGGCGGCTGGAGGCCCGGGCATTGCGCGACCACCCCGACGTCCAGTTGGCGCTCGGCCGTCTCGCACCTCGCGAGGCGTGGCGCGACCTGGTCCCGTCCCGTCCGGCCTTCGTTCAGCCGCTCCTCGCCATCGCGCAGATCGCATCCATCGTGCTTCCCGCCGTCGCGGCTTTCGGTTCCGTGCGCGCGGTGCTGATCGAAGGGGACCAGCTCGATCTCGGCGTGGCGGGGACGGCGATGGGAGTCGCCGCCGTGATCGCCCTCTCCGGCATCCTCTCGCAACGCCGGCGTCCGGAGAGCGCGCACCCGCGCACCGCTCGCATGCTCGGCATCATCCACCTCGTCTCGGCGCTGGCGGTCCTGGTCATGGCGGCGATGGCCTTCGCAGACGACCGTGTCACCGGTGTCTGGGGGATCGCCGGCGTACTGGCGGACCTCGCGATCGGCGTCTTCTTCGTCGTCCGCTACCGGCGGGTGCCCGAGGACGAGAACCGCGACAACGTCGAGCGCGCCGCCCGCGGGCTGAAGCGGCGCATCGACCGGCTGTCGCCGGGCGATGCCGCCGCCATCCTGGTCGAGATCGGCGCGGCCGTCGACACCCTCGCCGAGCGGGGCCTCATCGACGCCGCGGCGGCCACGCGTGCGCGGCGGGCACCGCTCGGACTCCTCGCCGTGACGATGACGCAGTCAGGGCAGTGACGGAAGCTCCGCGGGAACCGGCGACGCGTTTCGCGTCGATGCGGGCGCGCGCCGACGGCGACTGGGAGCCCCTCGACTGGTGGCGCCTGGAGGCGCGCGCCTGGTACGGCGCTCCGGAAGTCCGTCGTGCACTCGCGTTCCTGGCCCCGCCGACGGTGTTCCGCGACCTCGCGGCCGACTCGGTGCGCCATCCGCTCGTCGCCGTGGTGATGCTCGTCTGGAACATCGCCGGGGTCACCGCGCCCGCCGTCGGCGCGTTCTTCCTCGTCGGATGGCTGTTCTCGGCGGACAAGACAGGTCCGCTCGCCGACGCTGCCCCCCTCGCCGCCGCGGGCGTTGCTTTCGCGGCGGGCGCCCTTCCCGCCGGCATCGGGTTGATCACCGATCGTGATCGCACGAGTGGAGTGGATGCCGGCTCCGCCCATGCCATCGGGTGGGTCCACGCACTGAGCGCCGGCATCGCCCTCGTCGCAGCGGTCGTCGCGCTCGCACTCGGCCACGTCGACGGCGCGTGGGGCATCGTGCCGATCGTGATCGACCTCGTCGTCGGGGTGCTCCACTTCACGATGTATCGCCGACAGCCGTTCGACGCATCGACCCGGTGGAAGCAGGCCGTCGACCGCGTGGCGATCGCCGTTGCGGCGCTCGACGAGGAGACGCGGGCGCGGTCGATCGACGACCTGCGGGCCGCGATCGGCGAGCTCGAATCGGCGGGCATCGTCGACGAAGCGACCGCGGCGTCGGCTCGAACCACACCGCCCGGTCTGCTCGGGGCGCGCTTCGCGCCACGTGCGCGCTGATGGTGCGGTGGGCCGGAGGTCGACTCGCCAAGATCTGCGCATCCGAGGTCCTGCGTATCCGCAGACTGTGGCGAGTCGACAAAATGTCGGGCGGCGCGGAGAACGGACTCGGCGCGGGGGCTTGTCAAGTCCAACGGAGCCCTCTTTTCCGCTGAGTAGTGTGAGGCCCACTACCAGGGGAGATCACATGCAGGCATGGCCGGGTTCCGCGTATCCGCTCGGAGCGACCTATGACGGGAACGGGACGAACTTCGCCCTCTTCAGCGAAGGCGCCGAGAAGGTCGAACTGTGCCTCTTCGACGAGGACGGCAACGAGGAGTGCGTCTCGATCATCGACGTCGACGCCTTCGTCTGGCACGCCTACCTGCCGAACGTGCAGCCGGGCCAGCGCTACGGCTACCGCGTCCACGGTCCGAACGACCCGGCATCGGGCAAGCGGTTCAACCCGAGCAAGCTGCTCCTCGACCCGTACGCCAAGGCCGTCGAAGGCCAGATCGACTGGGGTCAGCCCGTCTTCGGCTACGACTTCGGCGAGCCCGACTCGTTCAACGAGGAGGACTCCGCCGCCCACATGATGAAGGGCGTCGTCGTCAACCCGTTCTTCGACTGGGCCGGCGACCGGCTCCCGAAGACGCCCTACGCCGAGTCGGTCATCTACGAGGCTCACGTGAAGGGCCTCACGAAGCTCCACCCCGACATCCCCGAGGACATCCGCGGCACCTACGCCGGCATCGCGCACCCCGCCCTCATCGAGCACCTGCAGAAGATCGGCGTCACCGCGATCGAGCTCATGCCGGTGCACCAGTTCGTCAACGACTCCACGCTGCAGGAGAAGGGCCTCTCGAATTACTGGGGCTACAACACCATCGCGTTCTTCGCGCCTCAGAACACCTACTCCTCGACCGGCGACCACGGCCAGCAGGTGCAGGAGTTCAAGGCCATGGTCAAGGCCCTGCACGCCGCCGGCATCGAGGTCATCCTCGACGTCGTCTACAACCACACCGCCGAGGGCAACCACATGGGCCCGACGCTCTCGATGCGGGGCATCGACAACGAGGCCTACTACCGCCTCGAAGACGACGACAAGCGCTACTACACGGACTACACCGGCACCGGCAACAGCCTGAACGTCGGCAACCCGCACGCGCTGCAGCTCATCATGGACTCGCTGCGCTACTGGGTCACCGAGATGCACGTCGACGGCTTCCGCTTCGACCTCGCCGCGACCCTCGCCCGCGAGTTCTACGACGTCGACCGGCTGTCGGCGTTCTTCGAGCTCGTGCAGCAGGATCCGATCGTCTCGCAGGTCAAGCTCATCGCCGAGCCGTGGGACATCGGCCCGGGCGGCTACCAGGTCGGCAACTTCCCGCCGCAGTGGACGGAGTGGAACGGCAAGTACCGCGACACGGTCCGCGACTTCTGGCGCGGCGAGGCCTCGACCCTCGGCGAGTTCGCTTCGCGCCTGACCGGCTCGGCCGACCTCTACGAGCACGACGGCCGGTGGCCCGTGGCATCCATCAACTTCGTCACCGCCCACGACGGCTTCACCCTGCGCGACCTCGTGTCGTACAACGAGAAGCACAACGACGCCAACGGCGAGGACGGCAACGACGGCGAGTCCCACAACCGCTCGTACAACATGGGCGTCGAGGGACCGACCGACGACCCCGAGGTGCTGACCCTCCGCGCCCGGCAGCAGCGGAACTTCCTCGCGACGCTGCTGCTCAGCCAGGGCGTGCCGATGATCTGCCACGGCGACGAGCTGGGCCGCACCCAGCAGGGCAACAACAACGGCTACGCGCAGGACAACGAGCTGACCTGGGTGCACTGGGACCAGGTCGACCAGCCGCTGATCGAGTTCACGGCGGCGCTCGCGCGACTGCGCCGGCAGCATCCGACCTTCCGCCGCAGCCGCTTCTTCGACGGCCGCCCCGTGCGCCGTGAGGAGGGTGCTCCGCTCCCCGACATCGTGTGGCTCCGCCCCGACGGCAGCGCCATGCAGCCGGAGGACTGGGACTCGGGCTTCGGCCGCGCGGTCGGCGTCTTCCTCAACGGAGACGGCATCCGCGAGCGCGACCGCCGCGGCGAGGACATCTCCGACGGCCACTTCTTCGTGCTCTTCAACGCCGGGGACGAGCAGGTCGACTTCGCCGTCCCCTCCGACGAGTACAGCGACCAGTGGGAAGTGCTCGTCGACACGAGCGGCGAGCTCGTCGGCGCCGAGCCGCTCGAGGGCGGCCAGTCGCTCGGCGTGCGTCCGAAGTCCCTCGTCGTGCTCGGGGAGTACACCGAGCCCGAGGCCGAGGTCGACCACTCCGTCGCCGCCTCGCTCGCCACCTACGCGAACCCGGTCGAGACCATGCCGGCGCACGCGCCGACCGCGGAGGTCCCGGGCCGATGACCGTTCCCGTCTCGACGTATCGACTGCAGATCCGGCCCGCGTTCGATCTCGCCGAGGCGGCGGGCACCGTCGACTACCTGCGCGAGCTCGGGGTCGACTGGGCGTACCTGTCGCCGATCCTGGCGGCGGCGGAGGGATCCGATCACGGCTACGACGTGATCGACCCGACGCAGGTCGACCCCCGCCGGGGCGGGCCCGACGGCCTCGCCCGGTTCGCGGCGGCGGCACGGGATGCCGGACTCGGCATCCTCGTCGACATCGTGCCCAATCATCAGGGCGTCGCGGTGCCCGCCGAGAACCCCTGGTGGTGGGACGTGCTCCGCCACGGCCGCGACTCGGTGCACGCCGATGCCTTCGACATCGACTGGGAGCACGGCGGGGGCAAGATCGCGCTCCCGATCCTGGGCTCGTCGCTGCGCGAGGCGATCGCGAACGGCGAGATCGAGGTCTCGCCGGTCGCCGCCGGCGATCCGGACGACGCCGCCCACGGCGCCGCCGGGGTCGCGCGCTACTACGACCACGTGCTCCCGCTCGCCGACGGCACCGCGCCCGCCGCGGCGACGAGCGACCCGGCCACGGTCGACGCCGTGCTCGCCGCGCAGCACTGGCGCCCCGGATTCTGGCGCGATGACGCCGACGAGCTGAACTTCCGCCGGTTCTTCGCCGTGACGACCCTCGCGGGCGTGCGGGTCGAGTTGCCCGAGGTGTTCGACGCGAGTCACGCGGAGATCCTGCGCTGGCTCCGCGAGGGTCTCGCCGACGGCCTGCGCATCGACCACCCCGACGGCCTGGCCGATCCGGGCGGCTATCTGGCCCGGCTGGCCGAGGCGACGGGGGGCGCGTACGTCGTCGTCGAGAAGATCCTCGAGCACGCCGCGACGGATCACGCCGAAGAACTGCCCGCATGGTGGGCGACGGCGGGCACGACCGGCTACGACGCGATGGCCGAGATCGACCGCGTGCTCATCGACCCCGCCGGCGAGGAGGCGCTCGACGCCCTCGACGCCGACCTGGCGGATGCCGCGCCCACCGCCTACGCCGACATCGTCCGCGAGGCCAAGCGCGCCGTGGCCGACACCATCCAGGCCGCCGAGGTCGGCCGTCTCGTCCGCGGCCTCCCGGCCGACGTGCGCGAGCCGCTCGGCGAAGAGGTGGCGAGGGATGCTCTCGCCCAGCTCCTGACGGCCTTCTCGGTCTACCGGGTGTATCCGCCGGTCGGGGCGGAGATCGTCGCCGATGCGGTGGCCGCCGCGACCACCGACCGGCCCGACCTGGCCGACGCGCTCGCGACGCTGGCGCCCCTCGTCGCGGAGCCGGGCACCGAGCTCGCGCGCCGCTTCGCGCAGACCACCGGCCCCGTCATGGCCAAGGGCGTCGAGGACTCGGCCTTCTACCGCTACCCGCGGATCGGCACGTTGACCGAGGTCGGCGGAGACCCCTCGGTGTTCTCGCTCGACGTCGCCGGCTTCCACCGCGCGCAGGCGTCGCGACTCGCGGCGTGGCCGCACGCGCTGACGGCGCTGAGCACGCACGACACCAAGCGCAGCGAGGACGTGCGCGCGCGACTCAGCGTGATCGCCGAGGTGCCCGGCCGCTGGCGCGAGACGCTCGAGCGGCTGCGGAGCATCGCCTCGACGGGCGACGGCCGCCTCGACGACCTGCTGTGGCAGGCGATCGTGGGCGCCTGGCCCGCGTCGCCCGAGCGTCTGCAGGCCTACGCCGAGAAGGCGTCGCGCGAAGGCGGGATCGTCACGTCGTGGACCGAGCCGGATGCCGATGCCGAGGCGCGCGTCGGTGCCCTCGTCGATGCGGCCACCGGCGATGCGCGCGTCGTCGTCGAGGACTTCGTCTCCAAGATCACGGCGGCCGGCCGCTCGAACTCCCTCGCGGCGAAGCTGCTTCAGCTCGCCGGACCGGGCGTGCCCGACGTCTACCAGGGCACCGAGCTGTGGGACCACTCGCTCGTCGACCCCGACAACCGTCGCGACGTCGACTTCGCCGAGCGCCGCGATCTGCTCGCCCGTCTCGACGACGGCTGGCAGCCGCCGATCGACGACACCGGAGCGGCGAAGCTCCTCGTGGTCTCGCGCGCGCTGCGCGCGCGTCGCGACCGCCCGGAGCTGTACACGCGGTACGCGCCGCTGCCGGTCGTCGGCGCGGCGGCCGATCACGGCATCGCGTTCGACCGCGGCGGTGCGATCGCCGTCGCCACGCGTCTGCCGGTCGGGCTGTCAGCGCGCGGAGGGTGGGGCGACACCGTCGTGGTGGTGCCGCCCGGCATCCACCGCGACGAGCTGACCGGACGCACCTGGCCCGGCGGTGAGGTCCGGCTCGCCGACCTGCTCGACACCTACCCCGTCGCCCTGCTGACCCGTGCCGAGAGCACGGCATCGCCCGCGGCGTCGCCCGCAACCGAGGAGAACGCATGATCGAGGTCTGGGCGCCCCGCGCCGAACGGGTGCGACTGCACCGTCCCGGAGCGGACGATGTCGAGCTGCGCCGCGGGGAGAGCGGATGGTGGCGCTCCGACGTCGAGCTCGCCCCCGGCGACAAGTACGGCTTCCTCCTCGGCGACGCCGCCGACCCGAGGCCCGATCCCCGATCGCGGCGCCAACCCGACGGCGTCCACGGTCTCTCGGCCGTCGACGACCCGGCGGCCTTCGCCTGGACCGATGACGCATGGACCGGGCGGCCGGTCGCGGGCGGCCTGGTCTACGAGATGCACATCGGCACCTTCACCGGTCCCGGTACCCTCGACGCCGCGATCGCGCGCCTCGACCACCTCGTCGAGCTCGGCGTGACGCACGTCGAGCTGCTGCCGGTCAACGCGTTCAACGGCACCCACAACTGGGGCTACGACGGCGTGCTCTGGTACGCCGTGCAGGAGAGCTACGGCGGACCGGACGCCTACCGACGATTCGTGGATGCCGCGCACGCCGCCGGCCTCGCGGTCATCCAGGACGTCGTCTACAACCACCTGGGCCCCTCGGGCAACTACCTCCCCGAGTACGGTCCGTATCTCCGCGACGGGCGCCGCAACACGTGGGGCGACAGCGTCAACCTCGACGAGCGTGCGGTGCGCGACTACATCATCGAGAACGCCGAGATGTGGCTGCGCGACTTCCACGTTGACGGGCTGCGCCTCGACGCCGTGCACGCGCTGCACGACGACGACAGCCCGGTGCACCTCCTGGCCGAGCTCGCACAGCGAGTCGATGCCCTCAGCGCGCACCTCGGTCGGCCGCTGACGCTCATCGCCGAGAGCGACATGAACGACCCGACGATGATCCTTCCCGCCGAGGCGAAGGGCTACGGCATCACGGCGCAGTGGTCGGATGACTGGCATCACGCCGTGCACGTCGCGCTCACCGGCGAGACGGTCGGCTACTACGCCGACTTCGACGAGCTCGACGCGCTTCCGAAGGTCTGGAGCGGCGGCTTCTTCCACGACGGCACCTACTCGTCGTTCCGCGGGCGTGCGCACGGTCGCCCCATCCCGCCGGAGTCGCCCTCATGGCGCCTCGTCACCTTCGCGCAGGACCACGACCAGATCGGCAATCGGGCAGCGGGCGATCGCCTGTCGGCCACGCTCAGCGCCGACCGCCTCGCGATCGCCGCCGTCCTGACGCTGACCGCGCCCGGCACGCCGATGCTCTTCATGGGCGAGGAGTGGGGCGCGAGCACGCCGTGGCAGTTCTTCACCTCGCACCCCGAGCCCGAGCTGGCCGAGGCGACCGCCGCAGGGCGCAAGCAGGAGTTCGCCGAGATGGGGTGGGACGAGGATCTCGTGCCCGATCCCAACGAAGAGTCGACGTTCCTTCGCTCGAAGCTCGACTGGAGCGAGGCCGACGGCGGCGCGAGCGCGCGACTGCTGGACCTCTACCGCCGGCTCGGCCGGCTGCGACGCGAGCAGCCGGATCTCACCGACCCGCGATTCGGCTCGCGCGGCGCGGCCGCGAGCGAGGTCGAGGGCGGGCGGGTCTACGACCTGCAGCGCGGTCGTGCCCGCGTGGTGGTGAACCTCTCGCCCCAGCCCTGGCGGATCGAGCTCGAGGGTGTCTCGAGGAGCAGCGGCGCGGGACGCGACGGCGACGAGCGCGACGAGGTCTGGCTCGAGACGCTGCCCGCCGAGCGGCTCGACGGCGCGCTCGTCGTGGCGCCCGAGTCCGCCGTGATCGTCGGGCCGTCGCTGTCAAGACGATGAGCGGCACGGTGCTCGCGCCTACCGTGAGGGAATGAGCACCACCGCGCGTCACGCGTCGACCTCGAGGGGCGGCGCGCCGGCATCCGATCGGCCGGACACCGGCCGCGACCTCATCCGTCAGATCGCCGTCGTCTCGGCGGTCTGCTTCATGATCGTGGCGGCCATGGTGGGGACCGGGCTGCTCGGCGGCACCAACGTCCGCGACCTGCAGGGCGGCGCGCTCGACGCCGATGCCACCGTGCTGGCACCGGGCACACCGGCGTTCAGCATCTGGTCGGTCATCTACCTCTTCATGGTCGGGTACGCCGTCTGGCAGGCCTCCCCCCGACAGCGCGATCGACCGCGACAGCGCGCCGCCGGGTGGTGGATCGCCCTCACCGCCGTGCTGAACGGGGGGTGGCTGCTGGCGGCGCAGTTCACGACGCTGCCGCTCACCGTCGTCGCGATCGTCCTGTTGCTCGCCGCGCTCGGCTGGACGTTCCGCATCCTCGTGCGACGGCGGCCCGCGTCCGTCGGTGACCGCGTGCTCATGGACGCCACGGTCGGTCTCCATCTCGGCTGGGTGTCGCTCGCGACCGTGGCCGACATCACGGCCTGGCTGAGTCGGACGGTGCCGGAGTCGTGGGGAGCCCAGGCCGATGTCTGGGGCGTCGCCGTGCTCGTCGTGGTCGCCGCCGTCGGCGTGGGCGTCGCCGCCTTCTCGCGCGGTCGCCCCTCACCCATCCTCGCGCTGTCGTGGGGCCTCGCGTGGATTGCGATCGCGCGCACGACCGACCAGCCGCACTCGACCCCCGTCGCGATCGCGGCGGTGCTGGTGATCGTCGTCGTGGTCGCCGCCGCCGCGGTCGTCGCATGGCGCGCGAACGGCCGGGAGACGCGCGGCCTGGTCCGGCGCAGCCGCAGGAGCCTCAGCCGCGCGGCCTGATCGCGGGCAGGGTGGACCCGTTCTCGGCTGTCGCGGGTCCGTACTCAGGAGAAGTGCGGGCTGTCTGGGGTCTGCAGGGTGCGCGTGCGGCGAGCCTCCTGAGCACGGTCCGACGCCGACCGGCCGAGCGCTCCCGGGTCAGCTCTCGAGCACCTGCAGGGCGACGATCGCGGCAGCCGCCGACCAGGCCTGCGGCCGGCACGCGGCCGGGTAGGGCACCGGAACCCGGGTCTGCGAGGCGGGGTCGCCGGCGTGCAGCTCGGGCACGCGGAAGCCGAAGCCGTCCGCCGCGGCGAGCATGCCCGCGACGACCTCGGTCGCCTCCTCCCGCAGCCCCGCGCGCGCCAGGCCGTGCGCCGCGATCGCGGTGTCGTGCAGCCACACGCTGCCGCCGTGGTAGGCCAGCGGCCAGTAGCCCCCGGCATCCGTCGACATGGTGCGGATGCCGTACCCGCTCGACATCGTCGGGGCGAGCAGCAGCGACGCGATGCGCGCCTCGTCCAGGGGATCGAGGATGCCGGTTCCGATCAGGTGGCCGATGTTGCTCGTCAGCGTGTCGACGGGGCGCTTGTCGCGATCGAGCGCGATCGCGGGGTAGCGACCCTCGGGCGTCTCGACCCAGTAGGCCGCGGCGAAGCGCGCGCGCAGGTCGGATGCCCAGGCGCGGAGATCCGACGCGGTGTGCGCGTCCTCGGCGCCGAGCGCCTCGAGCAGATCGGCGGCGCCGCGCGCGGCCTCGTAGGCGTAGGCCTGCACCTCGCACAGCGCGATCGGACCCGACGCGAGAGTCCCGTCGCGCCACTGTATCGAGTCGCCCGAGTCCTTCCACCCCTGGTTCGCGAGCCCGCGTCCGGTCTCGTCGATGTAGTCGAGGAACCCGTCGCCGTCGGCGTCGGCGTCCTCGCGCAGCCACGTCAGGGCACCGTCCAGCGCGGGGAGCAGGTCGCGGACCTCGGGCTCCGGCATCCCCGCCCGCCAGGCGTCGACGAGCAGGCAGACCCAGAGCGCGGTCGCATCGACGCTGCCGTAGTAGACCGGCGGCAGCACGACTCCCTCGCTCGGGATCTCGAGCGCGGCGGCCCGCAGCTCGTGCAGGATCTTGCCGGGCTGCTGGGCCGTGTCGGGGTCGGTCGCGTCGCCCTGCAGCCGGGCCAGCACGCGGAGGGTGGATGCCGCGATCCGCACATCCAGCGGCAGGCTCAGGCGCGCGGCCCACAGCGAGTCGCGCCCGAAGAGCGTGAAGAACCAGGGGGCGCCCGCCGCGTAGAACTCGTCGTCGGCGTGCTCGGGAAGCGCGAGGCGCAAGGCGTCGAGGTCGTCGAGCGCGCGGGAGAGCCAGTGCCCCAGCCGTGGCTCGATCGCGGTTCCCCGCCGCGCCACGTCGGGGCGGTCCCACGGCGCCGACGAGCGTGCGCCGGTGACGACGAGCCCCGGGTCGGTCATCTCGATCGAGACCGTGTGCTCGCCCGTTCCCCCCGCCGGCACGCGGACGTCCCACTCCACCTGAACGATGCCGTCGCGCCACGACAGCACGGCGCCGGGGGCGCGCAGGTCGAAGGAGCGCTCGCTGTCGCTCACCGCTGCCGTGTCGCCGACGACGTCCGCCGTGACGGACGCGCCGGCCGCGAGGCCCGCCTTCACGTCGTGCAGTGCGGCGAAATCGGGCGTGACCGCGAGGCGGAGGGTCGTCTCGACGGCCGCGTCGATGGCCGAGACGATGCGCACCGTCTCGGTGAGCGAGCCATCCGCCACCACCCGCTCGCGTACGAGGCGGACGCGCGGGTCCGGCAGCGGCGAGTCGAGCCCGCGGAGGAGTCCGCCGAAGACGACGCGCGACGCGTCGGCGTCGTCGAGCGAGATCCACTCGATCGCCGACCCGTCGCACGTGAGCTCGAGGCCTCGGATGTGTCGGATGTCGCCGTGGTACACCCCGTCGATCGGTGCCTCGCCCATGTCGCCCGAACGACGGGACCATGTCTGGGTCGGGGCGCGCAGCGCGATGACGGCCTGGTCGAGGAGGGGCTGACGCTGGGGTGCGGGCAGGTGGGGGTCGGTCATTCCTTGACGGCTCCTTCGCTGGCGTTCATGATGCGCCGCTGGAAGATGAAGAACATCACCGCGACCGGGATCGTCATGATCGCCGCCGCTGCGAGTTTGATCGGATACTGGGTGCCCTGACTGAGCTGACCGCTCGCCAGTGCTGCGACGCCCTTGGTGAGCGTGGTGAGCTCGGGCGACTGGGTCGACACGATGAAGTGGCTCAGCTCGTTCCACGATCCCTGGAACGACAGGATGACGATCGTGATGAGCGCCGGCCGTGCCATCGGAAGCACGACCGACCAGAAGATGCGGAACGTGCCGGCGCCGTCGATGCGCGCCTGCTCCTCGACGGCGACGGGGATCGACTCGAAGAAGTTCTTCATGATGAACACGCCCGCGGCATCCACGAGGAGCGGGAGGATCATGCCCGCGTACGAGTCGTAGATGCCGAGCTGGTTGATCACGAGGAACTTCGGGATCAGCAGCACCACGGTCGGCACGGCCATGACGCCGACGAGCGCCGCGAAGATGATCCCGCGGCCGCGGAATTGCAGCCGTGCGAGCGCGTAGCCGGCCAGCGAGTTGAAGAACACCCGTCCGATCGTGACGAACACTGTGACGACGGCGGAGTTGGCGAACCACACCGGGAAGTCCGAGAAGAGGAACAGGCGCTGGTAGGCGGCCCACGTCGTCGGCGACGGGATGAGCGAGATGGGGTCGGCCGCGGCATCCGCTTCGGTCTTGAACGAGGTCGCGACCTGCACGAGGAACGGGAAGATGTAGATCAGCGCGATCGCGATGAGCAGTACGTACAGGGCGATCTGGCCGATGAGCGCTCGCCGCGAGAGCCGGCGTCTCGCGTCGGGCGCGGGAGCGGATGCGGCCGGCGCCGCCGGGCGGGACGGGGCGATGGATGCGGTCATGGCTGCTGCCTCACCTGGTACTGCCGGGCTCTGCGAGCCGACACGGGCCGGTCGCGCAGCACGATGCGCTGGACGATCGTGAAGAAGACGATGATCGCGAAGAGCATGAAGGCGATCGCGGCGCCTTGGCCCCAGTCCTGCGAGCCGAAGGCCGCCTGGTAGCTGAGGTAGGCGGGGGTCAGCGTGGTCTTGCTGGGCCCGCCCTGGGTGCCGGTGTAGATCTGGTCGAAGACCTGCCAGCATCCGATCAGCCCGAGGGTCAGCACGGTGAACAGCACCGGCTTCAGCTGCGGCAGGGTGACGCGCCAGAAGCGCTGCCAGCTCGACGCGCCGTCGACCATCGCGGCCTCCTCGGTCTCGCCGCCGATGTTCTGCAGGCCGGCGAGGAAGAGCAGCATGAACGTGCCCGACGTGGTGAACACCGCCATGAGGACGAATGCGCTCATCGCGACCGAGGGGCCGGCGAGCCAGTCCCACCAGGTGATCCCGAGAAAGCCCCCGCCGGTCAGGAACGCGGGCCCGCTGTCGATGCCGACGGCGCCGAGGACGTTGTGGACGACGCCGCTCGGGTCGTTGAACCAGTTGGGCCCGGTGATCCCGATCCACGACAGCACCGTGTTCACGACGCCGCTCGAGGAGAACAGGAAGAGCCAGAGCACGGTGATCGCGACGGAGCTCGTCACCGACGGGAAGTAGAACGCTGTGCGGAAGAAGCCGCGGCCGCGCAGGATCGCGCGGTTGACGAGCAGCGCGAGGAAGAGCGACAGGGCGGTCTGGAGCGGCACGACCAGGAGCACGTACCACGCGTTGTTGCGGAGGGCGATGCCGAAGTCGCGGGTCGGCAGGCCGCCGTCGGCCGTCACCGCGGCGTAGTTCTCCAGACCGACGAAGCCGACGTTCGGCGACAGCGGACTGCCGCGCCCGCCCCAGTCCGACACGCTCACCCACAGCGCCATGAGTACCGGGACGAGCATGAAGACGCCGAGGATCACGATAACGGGAAGGACGAACAGCCAGCCGGCGGCGGCCTGGTTGCCGTGGATGCCGCGCCGGATCCCGCGGGGGGATCCGGCGCGACGACCGCCGCCGTGCCGGCTGCCGGGCCGGCCGGTTTCGCCGCGCGGCGCGGCGCCGGCGGAGCGCGGGTCGACCCGCGCCGAGGAGGGGGCGGTCATGGTGTCAGCCGACGATCGCCTCGAGGTTCGACTGAACCGTCTGCAGGATGCTGGTGGGGTCGCTGCTCGAGAGCGTCTCCAGCTGCGCGTTGAAGTCGGAGATGACGTCGGCTGCGCCGTCCTGGTTCGGCGGGAACTGCGCGTACTCGGCTCCGTCGAGGAACGCCTCGAGGTCGGGGTTGGCCGAACGCCAGGCGTCGGCCGCCGACTGGATCGACGGCATCGGGCCGAACGCCTCGGAGAAGGCGAGCTGCTGGTCGGTGCTCGTGAGGAACTCGATGAGGTCGAGTGCCGCCTGCTGGTTGGGGCTGTCGGCCGCCATGCCCCAGCAGTTGGTGAACTGCAGCGTGCCCTCGCCGCCCGGACCGCTCGGGAGCGGCGCGACGGTGTAGGCCAGGTCGGGGTAGTCGGCGGCGAGTCCGCCGGTGATCCAGTTGCCCTCGATGGTCATCGCCGACAGCTGCTTGCCGAAGGCTTCGCCGCCCCAGCCCGCGCCGAGGTCGCTCGCGTAGGCGAAGGTGCCGTCGGCGAGGTGGGTCTTCACGTAGTCGAGCGCCTCGACGTTCTGGTCGCTGTCGGCCGTGGCCGCGCCGTCGGTCACGAGACCGCCGCCCGCCTGGGCCATGAAGGCGCCGACGCGCTGGTACTCGGCGCCGAACGCGAGGCCCACGCGCCCGTCGGTCGTCAGCTGCTGGGCGACCGAGGCGAGCTGATCCCAGTCGGTGGGGATGTCGGCGTCGGTCAGGCCCGCCTGCTCCCAGAGCTGGGTGTTGATGACGAGCGCGAGCGTCGAGAAGTCCTTCGGGGCGCAGAAGAACTGGTCGTCGACGGTGAAGTTGTCGACGAGCGAGGGGTAGAAGTCGTCGCGGTTGCCGAGATCGTCGCCGTAGGCCTGGATCGAGCCGTTTCCGGCGTACCCGGCGAGCGCGTCGCCCGAGAGGTAGAAGACGTCGGGCGGCGAACCGGCGGCGAAGCCCTGCGAGAGCTCCTGCGGCAGGTCGGTCGCTGCTTGAACCGTCGCGTCGATGCCGGACTCCTCCGACCAGGCCGCGACCGCGTCGGTCACGGCGGTCGTCTCGGCGTCGCCGGAGGATCCGATGAGGACGGTCAGGGAGTCGTCGGAACTCGTGAGCCTGCCGTCGGCGGACCCTCCCGAGCCCGAGTCGTCGAAACCGGATCCGCAGGCGGTGAGGGTGAGAGCGCCGACGGCGAGGAGCGCGGTCGCTCCCCAGGCCGAGCGCGTGCTGCGCGGTGTCATGTGTCTCTTCTCCTTCGATGAGGCAGGCGCTTCGGAGTCGGTCGTCCGGGGCGGTGCTGGAACTTTGAACGATCAAACTCCGGGTGTGCAGACGAGATTACGAAGGCGGCCGCGCTCTGTCAACGTCTTGCCGGAACCGTAAGATGGTCGCCCATGGCCAAGGCACCGACCGTCGAGGACGTCGCGCGCATCGCCGGCGTCTCGCGGCAGACGGTGTCGAACGTCCTCAACACCCCCGGGATCGTGCGGCTCTCGACGCGGCTGCGCGTCGAGAGCGCCATCGCCGAGCTCGGGTACCGACCGCATATCGCCGCTCGGGCGCTGCGCACGCGTCGCAGCAGCGCGATCGGCATCCATCTGGACCCGTATGCCGGGGGAGTGTCGGGGGTCGTCCTCGACCGGTTCGTCCATGCGCTCACCGAACGCGCGGGCGAACGGGGACTGCGCGTGCTGCTCTATGCGGCGCGATCGGCCGACGAGGAGATCGAGAGGATGCGGGAGCTCGTCGAGGGCGGCGAGGTCGATGGATTCGTCGTCACCGGCACCTTCCACGGCGATCCGCGCACGGGGTGGCTCCTCGAACGCGACGTGCCCTTCGTCGCCTTCGGCCGGCCCTGGGGGCTCGACGACGTCGACGACCCGGCCCACCTGTGGGTCGACGTCGACGGCGCGGCGGGAACACGCGCCGCCTCGTCGCACCTGGCGGGTCTCGTCGGCGACGCCGTCGCATTCCTCGGCTGGCCGACCGGGTCGGGCACGGGGGACGACCGCGAGCGCGGGTGGCGGTCGGTCGTCGGCTCGGGCGGGGTGCGTCTGAGTGCCGAGGAGGACGTCGCCGCCGCGCGCGCGGTGGTCGCTGCGGCGCTCGAGGCGGCACCCGCGACCGGGCGCGGCGCGATCGACGCCCTGGTGTGCGCGAGCGACACGCTCGCCATCGGCGCTCGTCTCGCCGCGGCATCCGCGGGCCGCGACGACATGCCGATCGTCGGCTTCGACAACACCCCCGCAGCCGAGGCGCTCGGACTCAGCAGCGTCGAGCAGCTGCCCGAGAGCGTCGCCGACGGCGTGCTGCAGCTGCTCACGGGCGCGACCGGATCGACGGTGGCGCCCCGGGTGGCGACGGCGGGGGAGGCGCACGTGCTGGTCGAGCCGCGCCTCGTCGTGCGCTGATCGGCCGGGCTGTGGGCGGTCGGGTCCGCGGCGGGGCGGCCGGTCGGATCGGCGGGCGGGTGCGGCTGGCCGGTTCTCAGGAGATGCGGTGGGTACCGGGGTCGTTGCGCGGCCCGGTGTGCTCTCTTTCCTGAGAACGGGTCGGCGGCGGGGCGGCTCGCGTGCTGGTCGAGCCGCGCCTCGTCGTGCGGTGGGCCGCAGGGCGGGTGGCCGGTCGGGTCGGCGGGGCGGAGCGCGGGCGGCCGGTTCTCAGGAGATGCGGTGGGTACCGGGGTTGTTGCGCGGCCCGGTGTGCTCTCTTTCCTGAGAACGGGTCGGCGGCGGGGCGGCTCGCGTGGAGACGGCCCGCTCGCGGGGCTGGGTCAGAAGGCGCGGGCGAAAGCCGCGAGCATGCGGGCGGGTTCGGTGACGGATGCCGCGCGCACCCGTGCTGCGACGATGTCGTAGTCCGCGGCGTCGAAGTAGCCGTCGTTCCGGTAGACCGTCATGCGGTCGGTGAAGTCCTCGGGTGTCGGTTCGGGGTGGAACTGAGTGGCGTAGAGCCGGTCTCCGATTCGATACGCCTGCACCGGGCATGCGTCGTTCGTCGCGAGCAGGACGGCCGCCGCGGGCAGCTCGGCCGTGCCCTCCTTGTGGGCGGTGAGAGCGGTGAACGTGCTCGAGAGGCCGCCCATCAGGGGGTCGTCACGACCGGCGTCGGTGAGGGTGATCTCAGCCGGTCCGGTGTCTTCGGGATACGCGCGCGACGTGCTCCCGCCCAGCTGCCGGGTGGCGACGCCGATGCCGAAGCAGGTGAAGAGCGCCGCGGTCGCGCCCGACGCGGCAGCGTCGGCGATGCGGGCGAGATCGGCCTCGAGCCGCACCTGACCCTCGGGCTTGTGCTCGGCCGCATCCGTCGCGTTGTAGGGGCTGCCGCCCACGACGAAGCCGCGCCAGCGGTCGAAGGCGTCGGCGGGCAGCGAGTCGCGGGTGAGGTCGACGCGTTCGAGCTGCGACTGGTCGAGTTCCATGGCCCGGCGGAACGAGGCGTACTCCGCTTCGGCGGCGTCCTGCTGGGGGCGCACGCAGACGTACACGAGCGGGGCCATTCGAGAATTCTATGCGCCGCAGCTGCTCGACCAGCCCGCGATGACTCCCCGTGACCAGCCCGCGAGTCGATCACGTCCGCGCGAATCCATCTGTGCTGCCGGATTGATTCGCGCGACTCGGATGGTTTCGCGGGATCCGTCGGGCGCACAATGGGGAGATGACCGACCGGGTGATCGTGACGGACGTCGCCGACCTGACCGCTGTGCTCGACAGCATCGACCGGGTCGCGGCGGTCCGCGGCTGGCGGACGCGCCGACCGAGCGACACCGCCCGAGTCGAGGCGGACGCACGCTCGGCTCAGGTCGCGCTCCGGATGCCGAGCCCCGTCGTGGTTGTGCTCGAGATCGACCCGGATGCCGCGGACCCGCTCAGGCCGGTCGACGCGACGGCACTGCTCGCCGCCAGGCCCGTACCGGGCGCTGTCGCCGACGGGCGACGCGGGCTGCACGGCGCCTGAGCTGCGCGCGCGAGGGCGCCCGCGCGTCAGCGCGACGAGTTGGCGGTGCGCCCCCGGACGATCCCGATGAACGTCTCGACCAGCTCGGTCGTCGCGTCGGTGCGCCACGCGAGCGCGACGCTCGTCCCGGGCGCATCGACGACGGGACGGTACTCGGCGTCCTTGCGGTGATGCAGTCGCGCGAGCGACAGCGGCATGAGGACGACGCCCGTCCCCGCCGCCACGGTCGCGACGGCGTCCGCGGTGGTCTCGAGGGGCTCGAAGGCCGGGGCCGTGGTGCCGGGCACCTCGGTCCGCACGACGTCGTCAAGCGGGACGATCCGCACCTCGCCGGCGAGATCGTCCAGGGTCAGCTCATCGGCCGCGGTCAGCGCGGAATCCGCCGAACAGACGGCGACGGTCACCTCGTCGTAGAGCGCGATGACGCTCAGTCCCGTCCGATCGAGGGGAAGACGCACGATGGCGGCGTCGACGTCGCCGTCGACGATCGCGGCGCGCTGGACGACGACGTCGAGGTGCACGAGCTCGAGCGGCGTGCGCGGCATCCGATCCTTCCAGATGTCGATCCACTTGCCGGGAGTCGCACCGGGAATCGCGCCGAGACGGAACGGCCCGGCCGGTTCCTCGGATGGCGCCGGGCGCGCGTCGAACACAATCTTCTGTTTCGGCGCCGACTGCTTGGCGCCCCGCCGCGAGCCGCCGCCGCCGCGTGCGGGACCGCCGCGCTGCGCGCGGCCTCGGGATGCGCCGGGAGTCATGCTCCGAGCGTATCCGGCACGCCGACACCGGACGCGAGCGTCATGCGGCCAGGCGCAGACCTCGCCGGTCGGTTGCGACGTGCTCGCCGTCGCCGATGTTCTCGTCGTCGCCGATGAGCGACCCGCCGGCCACCTGAGCGTGCGCCCCGATGAAGGCGCGGATGCCGATCTTGGCGCGCGGGCCGATGGCCGCGCCCGATCCCACATGTGCATGGGGCGCGATCTCGACGTTCGGTCCGATGACGGCCTCGCGCTCGATCCACACGCCGCGGCCGATGTGGGCACCCGCCGCCACCTGGACCCCGGGTTCGACGTAGGCGCCCGCTTCGATCAGCGCGGTCGGGTGCACCTTGGCCCCGTTCGCGATCAAGCCCCGACCGTTCGCGTGCTTGCGGTAGCGCAGCGTCTCGCCACGGTCGTTCTCGATGTCGATGTAGTTCTTGCCCACGATCCCCTCCCACAGTCCGACTTCCGGTACTGAGTACTGGAAACAACCCCGCGACCCGCGTTTTCATTCCCGAACATGATTCGGAGCGGGGGCTGCGACGGTTTGCTCATCCAGCGTGCGATCCGTCCGCCGCGAGGGCGACGGGGTGTGCGCGGAAGCCCGCGCGAGATAGCATGCCCGCCGCCCGGGTCGGAGTTTGCGAGGATGGGCGGGTGGAGGCATCTCGCGCGCCGTCGACCGGACCATCGCTCGTCTTCGAGGCGGCGCTCACCCGGCACACCCGACTCGAGGATGCCGTCGGCATCCTCACCGGCACGTTCGTCGCCTCGCTGGGGCTGCACCTGCTGCAGTCCTCCGGGTCGGTCACCGGCGGCACCGCGGGTCTCGCGCTCCTCCTCGGCTACGCCACGGGATGGTCCTTCCCCCTGCTGTTCGCCGTCGTCAACGCGCCGTTCGCCGCTCTCGCCCTCTGGAAGAAGGGGTTGTCGTTCACGCTGCGCACCTTCGCCTCGATCGCGCTCGTCTCGGGTTTCACGTGGGTGCACCAGCATCTGCTCGTCTTCGAGCGGATCGAGCCGGTCTACGGCACGCTCGGTGGGAATCTGCTCGCGGGCGTCGGACTGCTGATCCTCTTCCGTCACCGCTCGAGCCTCGGCGGAGTGAACATCATCGCCCTCGTCCTGCAGGAGCGGACGGGATTCAGCGCGGGCTGGACCCAGATGATCTTCGACATCCTCATCATCGTCGCGGCCCTCCTCGTCCTGCCGTGGCCCGCGGTGCTGCTCAGCGCCGCGGGAGCCGTCGTGCTGAGCGTCGTGCTGATCCTCAACCACCGGCCGGGACGCTACATCGGGCGGTGACCGCTGCGCTCGTGTCGGGCGCCCGGGCTCAGGCCTGACAGCGCGGGCACCAGAAGATGTTCCGCTCGCTCGTGGGGAGGGCGCCGATCTCATCGGTGAGGATGAGGGTGCCGCACCGGCGGCATGGCTTGCCGTCGCGCCGGTAGACCCACATCCGCTGGCCGGGCCGATCGTTCCCGGTGAAGGTGCGCGCCGACCGGTCGCGATTCGCATGGATCATCCGATAGCCGGTCTCGAGCACCGCGACCGCGTCGATCTCGGTCGCGGGCGTCGTGGGGAGGATGCCGCGCACGAAGAGCAGCTCGTTGGCGTAGACGTTGCCGAACCCCGCGACGTTCCGCTGGTCGAGCAGCGCGACGTGGGCGGCTCGCTTGTCGGCGCTCACTCGCCGGGCGGCCTCGGCGAGGTCCCAGTCGGGGCCGAGCAGATCGGGACCGAGGTGGCCGACGAGGCGGTCCTCGTCGGCGGTCGGCAGCACCTCGACCATCGCGAGTTCGAAGCCGACGGCATCCACCGATCCGGTCCCGACGATCGCGCGCGCCTGAAAGGCGGGCGCCCGCCAGCGTTCGCCGTGGCGGTAGACGTGCCAGCGGCCCTCCATCTTGAGGTGGGAGTGCAGGCTGTGCTGGCCGACGCGCAGCAGCAGGTGCTTGCCGCGGGCGATCGATGAGCCGACCGTCTCGCCCCGGAGATCGGCCGTGGCACTGCCGGGAACGCGGATGTCGAACCGCGTGACCTCGTTCCCGACGAGCGCTTCACCGAGCTTCCGCGCTGCACGGAAGACGGTGTCGCCCTCAGGCACCCGCCACGCTCCCGCCCGTTCCGCGGCCGGACGCGGCGGCCGCGGCGGCCGGACGGGCCCCCGCGGTCAGGCGCCTGAGCGTCAGGCCGCGCGACGACTCGACGAAGCCCGCGGCCCGCAGCGCGCGCCCCGTGGTCGTGCCGTAGACGAACTCGCCGTTGACCTGCTCGACCGTCAGAGTGTCGAGGCGACGCGCCTGCGCGGTGCGGACCAGGTCGGCGGCGGCCGCCGTCAGCGACTCCTCGTCGTCGGTGAAGGCGAGCGCCGAGCGACCGCCGCGCTCGAGGTACAGCGTCAGCGTTCCGTCGACGAGCACGACGACGCCGCCGGCCTTGCGCCCGGGGCGATGGGAGACCCCCTCGAGCGCGGGCCAGCCGAGCGCGGCGCCGTAGGGGTTCGCCGGGTCGGTTGCCGCGAGGGTGACCGCGCGCCGCGGCGGCGGGTCGGCGAGGGCGGCGAACTCGCGCAGCCGGTCGACCGTGACGGATGCCGCGAACTGCGCGGCGCCGAGGGTCTCGATCACGTAGCCCCGCCGGCAGTGCCCGGCCTCCTCGAACCCGGCGAGCACGCGATAGACCTGCGCGAAGCCGCCCGGTACGCCCTCGGACTGCACGCTACCGCGCGTCACGACGCCGTAGCGGTCGAGCAGGAGCCCCGCCGACGCGGTGACGCGCAGCGACGGGTCGGGCTCGACGGTCGGCAGCAGCGACCATCGACCGCCGAGGTTCGAGGGGCGCGGGGCGGCCGGAGTCGAGGGCCGAGCGAGCGGCGTGCCGCGATAGAGCCGCGAGCGCGGGGTGCGGCGAGCGCTGCGGTGCGCCTGCGAGCCGCCCGAGAGCAGCGACCTCACGGGCGTGAAGGTGTCGTTCGTGATGCGTCCGGCCCAGGCCAGGCGCCAGAGGGCGTCGAGCACGCTCTGCTCGTTCGGCGCTCCGACGGTGGCGACCAGCTGCGCCGCGAACCAGCCGCCGCCGACGGCGAGGGCGTCGAGGATCCCGACGTCGAGATCGCCCGAGGTCGACGACTCGTCGGCCTCCGCATCCGCGTCGGCCAGCGCCAGGGTGAGCGGCGCCAGGTCGGCGGGGTGCAGCGCGATCCAGCCGTCGCGGCCCGGCAGCGTGCCGTGCCCCGACCAGACGACCTCGCCCGTCGCGGTGAGCTCGTCGAGCATGCCCGGCGTGTAATCGCGCACCCGGGACGGCAGGACGAGCGATTCCCAGGCGCTCGCGGGAATCGGCACTCCCGCGAGCTGTTCGATCACGGCGGCGACCCCGTCGACGCCCTCGAGCGGTCGCGTGACGTGCTGCCACACCGGCAGGAACCGGGCGAAGGCCTCGGGGGAGACGGGCTCGACGCTGCCGCGGATGGCCGCGAGCGAGCGCATCCGCAGCCGGCGGAGCACTTCGGTGTCGCACCACTCGAGGTCGTCGACCTCGCCGCCCGAGGTCTCGGGAAGGAAGTAGCCGCTCGAGATGCGGCCCTGCGATTCCAGTCGCTGCAGCGTCTGGCGGGCGACGGCGGTGCCGATGCCGAGCCGCGTGGCGACGTCAGCGGTGCGGAAGGGCCCGTGCGTGCGGGCGTGGCGCGCGACGAGATCGGCGAGGGGGTCGACGACCGGCTCGAGGAACGCGGTGGGGATGCCGACGGGCAGCGCCGCCCCGAGCGCGTCGCGGAGGCGGCCGGCATCCTCGATGCCCGCGGTGCGCTGCGCACCCGCGATCGTCACCGGGATGGCGCGTCGCGCCGTCACGAGCTCCTGCAGAAGGGCGGCGGCCTCGGCGACGCGGCGTGCGGGAGGAGATCCGCCGTCCGAAGGAACGGGCGCGGCGCTCGCGTCCTCCGCTGTGCCGATCTCCTCCGCAGTGCCGGTGCCCGCCGGGTCTTCGAGGCGCGCGGCGACCTCGGTCGCATCCAGCGGGCCGAGGAGGCGCAGCAGATCGGCGACGCCCTCGACGCCGCGCGCGCGGCGGTCGGGGGCGAGGCGCTGCGCTTCGAGCTCGAACTGCGCGATCACCTCGGGGTCCAGCAGCTCGCGCATCTCGACCTTGCCGAGCAGCTCGGACAGGAGGGCCGGATCGACCGACAGGGCGGCGGCGCGGCGCTCGGCGAGCGGCGAGTCGCCCTCGTACATGAACGCCCCGACGTACCCGAAGAGCAGGTCACGGGCATACGGCGAGGGCTGCGACGTCGTCGTCTCGACGAGCCGGATGCGACGGTCGGCGATGCTCCGGGTGATGCGCAGCAGGGCCGGCAGATCGTAGACGTCCTGCAGCACCTCGCGAAGCGTCTCGAGGATGATCGGGAACGACGGATGCCGCCGCGCCACCTCGAGGAGCTGCGCCGAACGCTGCCGCTGCTGCCACAGCGGCGCGCGCTTGTTCGGGTTCAGGCGCGGCAGCAGCAGGGCGCGCGCTGCGCACTCGCGGAAGCGCGATGCGAACAGCGCGGAGCCGCCGACCTCATCGGTGACGATCTGCTCGAGCTCGTCGGCGTCGAAGACGAAGAGGTCGGCCCCGGGCGGTTCGGCGGCGGCATCCGGAACGCGGGCGATGATGCCGTCGTCGCTCGCCACCGCCGCGCCCTCGACGCCCAGGCGCTCGCGGATGCGGGCATTGACGGCCAGAGCCCAGGGGGCGTGGACGTGCATGCCGTACGGGGAATGGAGGATCACGCGCCAGTCGCCGACCTCGTCGCGTGAGCGCTCGACCGTGAGCGACCGGTCGGTCGGGAGGCTGCCGGTCGCCTCGCGCTGTTCGGCGAGGTGGGCCAGCAGGTTCTCGATCGCGTAGTCGTCGAGGCCGGATTCCCGCAGCCGCTCGGTCGCCTTCTCGGGGCCGGCGGACGACACCTCGCGGCTGAACTTCCCGAGCGCCTCGCCGAGCTCGGCGGGCCGGCCGAGTCCGTCGCCGTGCCAGAACGGGAGCTTGCCCGGCTGGCCGAAGGCCGGCACGACGTTGACGCGGTCGTGGGTGATCTCGACGATCCGCCAGCTCGTCGTACCGAGCGTGAACACGTCGTTGACGCGGGACTCGTAGACCATCTCCTCGTCCAGCTCGCCGACGCGGGCATTGCGGCTCTCGCCCGCGACGAAGACGCCGAACAGGCCCCGGTCGGGGATCGTGCCGCCGCTCGTCACGGCGATGCGCTGGGCGCCGGGGCGTCCCGTGAGCGTGCCCTGATCGCGATCCCACACCAGTCGGGGACGGAGCTCGGCGAACTCGTCGGAGGGGAACCGTCCGGCCAGCAGGTCGAGCGTGGCCTCGTATGCGGACCGCGGCAGCGTGCGGAACGGTGCGCTCCGCCGCACGATCTCGAACCAGGTCTCGACCTCGATCGTGCCGGTGGCGCACGCGGCGATCGTCTGCTGCGCGAGGATGTCGAGCGGATTCTGCGGCACGGCGATCGCCTCGATCTTTCCCGCCAGCATCCGCTCGGTGACGACGGCGGTGTGCAGCACGTCGCCGCGGTGCTTCGGGAACAGGGCGGCACGGCTCACCTCGCCGACCTGGTGGCCGGCGCGGCCGACGCGCTGCAGGCCGGATGCCGCGGACGGTGGCGCCTCGACCTGGATGACCAGATCGACGGCGCCCATGTCGATGCCGAGCTCGAGGCTCGAGGTCGCCACGACGCAGCGGAGCACGCCGGACTTCAGCTCATCCTCGACCTGAGCGCGCTGCTCCTTCGACACCGAGCCGTGGTGCGCCTTCGCGAGCACCGCCTCGGCGCCCGCCGACGCGCCCGCTTGCGCCATCATCGAGGCCGGGACGGTCGCATCGGGCAGCTCGCCGCCGAGGCGCTCGGTGTAGATCTCGTTGAGGCGCCCGGTCAGCCGCTCGGCGAGCCGCCGGGAGTTGGAGAACACGATCGTCGAGCGGTGCTGCAGGATGCGGTCGACGATCGCCTCCTCGACATGCGGCCAGACCGAGCCGGTGACCTCGGAGGTCCCGCCGGATGCCTGCGGGGCGCGGTACCACGCCCCGTTCTCCCCGTCGTCGTCGTCATCATCGTCATCGTCGTGTCGCGACGATGAGCCGGTGCCGAACGCCGCCTCCTCGGCACCCGGCGGGGCCGGCGGATTCAGCATGTCGGGGATCGGCACGACGACGCTCAGATCGAATGCCTTCGAGGCCCGGGGCGCGACGATCTCGACGGGGGCGGCTCCGCCGAGGAAGCGGGCGACCTCGTCGATCGGCCGCACCGTCGCGGAGAGGCCGATGCGCTGCGCGGGCTTCTCGAGCAGCGCGTCGAGACGCTCGAGGCTGACCGCGAGGTGGGCGCCGCGCTTGGTGGCGGCGACGGCGTGGACCTCGTCGATGATGACGGTGTGCACGCCCCGCAGCGTCTCGGACGCCTGCGAGGTGAGCATCAGGTAGAGCGACTCGGGCGTCGTGATGAGGATGTCGGGCGGACGTGCGACGAGGGCGCGTCGGTCGGCCGACGACGTGTCGCCCGAGCGCACTCCGACGGTGACCTCGGGCACCGGCTGGCCGAGGCGCCGCGCGGACTGCCCGATGCCGACGAGCGGCGACCGGAGGTTCCGCTCGACGTCGACGCCGAGGGCCTTCAGCGGCGAGATGTAGAGAACGCGGGTGTCGGCGGGTGCGGCATCCGTCCGGCGCCGTTTGACCGGTGTGTCGTCGACGGGGCCGGCGGCGACCTTGTCGCGGAAGGTGCGGTCGATCGCCCACAGGAACGCCGACAGCGTCTTTCCCGAGCCGGTCGGGGCGACGACGAGCGCGTTCTTGCCGGCCGAGATCGCCTCCCAGGCGCCGGCCTGCGCCGAGGTCGGCTTCGTGAACGCGCCACGGAACCAGTCCGCGGTGGGCGCGGAGAAGCGGGCGAGCACATCGGCCATGTCCTCATCTTCGCGCGGACCTCCGACATCGGCGCGGCCTTGCGCCCGCGCCCGCCCGCGTGTCAGCCGCGGGTGCCGACGGCGCACGAGGTCCCACTCCGGCCGGGAATACCGCGGGCGAACCCGGCCGGAGTGGGACCTCGCCTCAGCCGGAACCGGCCCCCGTCGCCGCCTCGGTCAGGACGCCGTCCCGCAGCTCGAGGGTCAGCGTGGGGGCGAACCGGGCGAGGAAGCCGTCATCGTGGCTCACGACGAGCACCGCGCCCCGATAGGCGGCGAGCGCGGTGACGAGCTGGTCGACCGTGTCGAGGTCGAGGTTGTTCGTCGGCTCGTCGAGCACGAGCAGCTGCGGAGGCGGATCGGCCAGCAGCTCGCGGGCGAGGGCGAGGCGGAAGCGCTCGCCGCCCGACAGAGCCGCGACCGGCCGCAGCACCGTGTCGCCGCGCAGCAGGAAGCGGGCCAGCCGGTTCCGCAGCTCCGTGTCGGTCGCCGTCGGGGCCGCCGCCCGCAGGCTGTCGAGCACGGAGGCGTCGTCGCCGAGACCGTCGATGCGCTGCGGCAGGTAGCCGACCCGGTCGGTGTGCGCGACGACCGGTGCAGAACTCCGTCGATCCATCGAACCGCGCCCGGAATCCGCGCACTCGGCGCCCGCGGGCAGCGGATCGACGGAGTTCTGCACGCCGCTCTGTGCACACCGGCCGCTCGCCGGACGCACGCCGGGAACAGAGCCGCGGTCGCGCGCCGACGCGACCAGCCGCTCGAGCAGGCTGGTCTTGCCCGCGCCGTTCGGCCCGACGAGGGCCACGCGCTCGGCGCCCTGCACGACCCACGACCGGCCGTCGCCGTCGCCGCCGCGGTCGCCGCCGAGCGTCGCGATCCGCCGGCCGGCGCCGACCGCCGGGTCGGGCAGGTCGATGCGCAGCGCGTCGTCGTCGCGGACCCGGGATGCCGCGGCATCCCGCGCGGCTCGGGCCGCTGCCTCGCGATCCGCCGCCTCGCCGCGCGCCCTGCCGGCCGACACCTGCGCGGACGAGGCGCGGTTGCCGGCGACGATCTCCGGCACGCGCTTCTCGCGCTGCGCCTTCGCGCCCATCGACGCGCGGTGGGCGAGCTTCGTCTCGGTGGCGACGCGGTCGCGTCGCTCCCGACGAACCGCCGCGGCCGCCGTGGCGTCTGCCGCACGAGCCGCCGCCTGCTCCGTCTCCTGCCAGGCCCGCCACGCGGAGTACGGTCCGCCGAACACGCTGAGTGCCGATCCGTAGAGCTCGGCGGTGTCGTCCATGAGCTCCAGCAGAGCGGTGTCGTGGCTGACGACGATGAGCGCGCCGCGCCAGGTGCGGACGAGCTCGCCGACGCGGGCGCGCGCATCGCGGTCGAGGTTGTTCGTCGGCTCGTCCAGGAGCGCGATCTCGGCGCCGCGCAGCTGGACGCCGACGAGCGCCGCGAGCACCGCCTCGCCGCCGGAGAGTTCGCCGACGCGGCGGTCGAGAGCACCGGGAGGCAGGCCGGCAGCCGTGAGCGACGCGACGGCTCGTGCTTCGGCATCCCAGTCCTCGCCGATCGTGTCGAAATGGCGCGGATCGACGTCGCCGGACTCGACGGCCCGGACGGCGTCGACGACGTCGGCCACACCGAGGAGCTCGGCCACGCGCCGGTCGACGTCGAGCGTGAGCCGCTGCGGCAGCAGGTCGACGCGTCCGGCCGCACGGATCGTGCCGGAGGTCGGCGCGAGAGCTCCGCTGATCAGACGCAGCAGCGTGGTCTTGCCGGAGCCGTTGCGGCCGACGAGGCCCGTGCGTCCTGCGCCGAAGGCGCCCGAGACGTTCTCGAGCGCGGCACTGCCGTCGGGCCAGGTGAGGGAGATGCGGTCGAGGACGACCGCGGGAGCGGTATGGGGCATCGGTGCCTCCTGGTGTCGTCGTGCGCAGGCACGTCGGACACCACGAGGCCCGAGGGGACGGGACCGGTCCGGCGGGCCAGCGCGGGAATCGAACAGAGCGCTGGCCGGGTCGGACGCCTCGGTGGGGAGGGTCGACGGATCAGCGCGGGATCACAGCGCGGTCGCGTCGAAACCGATCAACGGTCTTCCTCACACTCGGGACAGGGGCACGGGGAGTCTACGCCGCGGGCAGCTGCTTGACCAGGAAGGTCGAGACGTCGTCGAGTTCCTGCGCCGACACGGCGTGCCCGAGGTCGGGATAGAGCCGGCCGCTCAAGTCGACCCGGCTCGGCAGCCACTGGGCGGTGTGCTCGACGAGCGCCGGCGGGATGACGTCGTCGAACGCGCCGCGTCCCCAGAACACCGGCGGCCGGCGGGCGGCGAACGCCGCGTCGGTGTCGAGCGTGCTCGGGTTGGCGTAGCCGGAGAGGTTGACGGCGAAGGCATAGTCCTCCGGGCGCAGGCGGAGCGCCTCGAGAGCGACGAGCCCGCCTTGCGAGAATCCCAGCAGACCGACGGATGCCGCATCCCCCCGTTCCGCGTCGACCCAGTCCACGAGCGCACGCGCGCCGGCGGTCGCCGCCTGCGGGTCGCGGCCGTTCAGTCCCTCGATCGGACACCACGACCAGCCGGGGGTCGGGAAGGGCGGGGCGAGCGGAGCCCGGACCGCCGCCAGCACGTAGTCGGCGGGCAGATGGGGGCCGAGCGCGAAGAGGTCGTTCTCGTCGGAGCCGTACCCGTGGAGGAGGATGAGCAGGGGGCGGCCGGCGCGTTCGGCGGGCGGCGCCGACCAGCGGGTCGCGGCGGAGTCGATGACCGGCGTCTCGGACATGCGTCCATCCTGCCAGCCGGTCGGGCGCGGCATCCGGGAACTCGATTGGTATACATGGAGCATGGCCGTCCGCACCCCCGACCCCGATCCCGACGAGCGCGGCGATTCGTCGCTGCCGGCCGACCCGCTGCGCCAGACGCCGAGCGGGGGCGCTGCGAATCCCGCATGGCTGAGCGACGTCGAGCTCACCGAGGCGCGACGCCGCCTGCCGATGCTCTACGTCGAGGCCATCCCGGTGCGCACCGACGGCTCGGGCGCGGTCACGCACGTCGGCATCCTGCTGCGGGCGACCCCGGTCGGCGAGATGACCCGGACGATCGTGTCGGGACGCGTCCGCTACGGCGAGACGATCCGCGACGCCCTGTTCCGACACGTCGAGAACGACCTCGGGCCCATGGCGTTCCCGCTCCTGCCGACCTCGCCGACGCCGTTCACGGTCGCCGAGTACTTCCCGATCCCGGGGGTCAGCCCGTTCCACGACGACCGCCAGCACGCCGTGTCGCTCGCGTTCGTCGTCCCCGTCACCGGAACCTGCGAGCCGCGTCAGGACGCGCTCGAGGTGACGTGGCTCGACCCCGCCGAAGCCGCCTCCGATGCGCTCGCCGCCGAGATGGAGGGCGGCCGCGGAACCCTCATCCGGCTCGCGCTCGCGTCGGTCGGCGCCCTCCGCTGACGCCGGCCCGGGCGCGGCCGAGAACACCACGTCCGTGCCGACCCGACCGTAGGCTCGGTGCATGACCGCTCCGCAGCCCCTCGCCTTCCCCGCCGACGTCACCGGCTGGCTCGCCTTCGCCTCGGATCGTCCGGACGCGCGGATCGCCCGCGTCCGTGAGATCGACGCGCAGCTGATCGCCGGGCGCGAGCTCTCACCGCTGGCGCGACTGCAGCTGTGGAACGAGGCCGCGATCGCGGTCGCCGAGGCGGCATCCGAGGCGTCGCTGCTGAGCGAATCGCACCCCGAGGCCGCCGTGCGCGACGCCGCCGAGGCGCGGGTGCAGGCGATCGACGCGCTGCTGTCGGAGCGCTCGCTGGATCCGGCGCTGTTCGCGGTGTTCGACGGACTCGGCTCGGACGGACTGGATGCGGCCGCTCGCCGCCTGCTCGCGCGCATCCAGCGCGACTTCCGCCGCGGCGGCGTCGACCGGGACGAGCCGACGCGCGAGCGCCTGCGCGTCCTCGCCGAGCGCGACACGGAGCTGTCGCTGCGGTTCTCGCGCAACATCCGCGACGGCCGCCGCGAGCTGAAGGTCGCCCCCGACGCCCTCGCCGGGCTGCCGCAGGACTTCATCGACGCGCATCCGGTCGACGACGAGGGCCTGGTGACCCTCACCACGGAGTACACCGACCTCATGCCCGTGCGGGAGTTCGCCGAGCGGCGCTCGACCCGCGCGGCGCTCGTGTCGGTCTACAACGATCTCGCGTGGCCGGCCAACGACGCCGTCCTCGCCGAGCTGTTGGCGGTGCGCGCCGAGCGGGCCGACCTGCTCGGCTACGGAGACTGGGCCGACTACGAGACCGAGACCCGCATGATCGGCTCGAGCGCGGCCATCCGTTCGTTCCTGGACGACATCGACGCCGCGACCCGCGAGGCCGCCGCCGCCGAGTACGACCGTCTGCTCGCGCGGCTGCGGCGCGACGAGCCCGACGCCGCGGCCGTCACGATCGCCGACCTCTGGTACCTGCTGGGTGCGCTCAAGCGCGAGGAGTTCGCCGTCGACGCGCAGGAGGTCCGCGCCTACTTCCCGTTCGAGAACGTCCTGGGCGGGGTGCTCGACGTCACCGCCCGACTGCTCGACCTCTCGTACGTCCCGGTCGCCGCCGGCGCGTGGCACGCCGACGTCCGCAGCTACGACGTCCTCCGCGGCGAGCGGCGGCTCGGCCGCATCCATCTCGACCTGCACCCTCGCGAGGGCAAGTACAACCACGCCGCGTGCTTCGGACTCGCACCGGGTATCGCCGGCCGGTCGCTGCCCGAGGGCGTGCTGCTGTGCAACTTCTCGCGGGGCCTGCTCGAGCACGACCAGGTGGTGACGTTCTTCCACGAGTTCGGTCACCTCGTGCACGGCATCCTCGGCGGGGCCGACGCCGTGTGGGCGGACTTCAGCGGCATCGAGACCGAATGGGACTTCGTCGAGGCGCCCAGCCAGCTGCTCGAGGAGTGGGCGTGGGATGCCGGTGTGCTGGCGACCTTCGCACGCAACGCGGCGGGCGAGCCGATCCCCGCCGAGCTCGTCGAACGCATGCGGGTGGCCGACGCCTTCGGCCGGGCGCTCGAGGTCACGCGTCAGCTCGGACACGCGAACGTCTCGTACGGACTGCACGTCGATCGACCGGCCGATCTCGCCGCGGCGGTCGAGGGCTGGTACCGCTCGTCGTCGCCGGTGCAGCCGCTGCCGGACGGTCACACCTACGCCGGGTTCGGCCACCTCACCGGATACGGCGCGTGCTACTACACGTACCAGTGGAGCCTCGTCATCGCCCGGGATCTGCTCTCGGCCTTCGGCGACGACCTCATGGACGTGGACGTCGCGCGGCGCTACCGCGAGCGCGTCCTCGAGCCGGGTGGCAGCCGGGACGCCGCCGACCTCGTCGCGGACTTCCTCGGCCGCCCGTACTCCTTCGACGCCTACCGCGCCTGGCTCGCCGGCTCCTGACCCGCAGCCCCGCTGCCAGCCCGCGCCGCCAGCCCGCGAGCCCAGCGCGGGCTGCGGCGGACGTCAGGCCGCCGTGGTCAGGCCGCCGTGGTCAGGCGCGCGAGCTCGGCGACGAAGGCGTCGACATCGGAGGCGGACGTGTCGAACGAGCACATCCACCGCACTTCTCGGCGACTCTCATCCTCCCCACCGCCACTCGAAGCATCGCTGGCGCGATCCTCCGAGCCTCCGTCGGCGGGGCCCCAATCGTAGAAGCGGAACGATTCGCGCAGCCGGTCGGCGACGCCCGCGGGCAGCACGGCGAACACGCCGTTGGCCTGGGTGGGCTGGGTGAACTCCACGCCCCGCACCGAGCCGTCGGCGATGCCGGCCTCGACGGCCGCGCGCAGCCGCTGCGCCATGCCGTTCGCGTGCTCGGCGTTGCGGCGCCACAGGTCGTTCTCGAGCAGGGCGACGAGCTGCGCCGACACGAAGCGCATCTTCGACGACAGCTGCATGTTGAGCTTGCGGAGGTAGGTCAGACCCTCGGATGCCGCGGGGTCGAGCACGATGATCGCCTCGCCGATCATGGCGCCGTTCTTCGTGCCGCCGAAGCTCAGCACGTCGACGCCGACGTCGCGCGTGATCGCCGAGAGCGGGACGCCGAGGGCGGCTGCGGCGTTGGCGATGCGGGCGCCGTCCATGTGCAGCCGCATCCCGCGGGCGTGAACGTGGTCGGCGATCGTCCGCAGCTCGTCGGGCGTGTAGAGCGTGCCGAGCTCGGTCGACTGCGTGATCGACACCACGAGCGGCTGCGCGCGGTGCTCGTCGCCCCAGCCCCAGGCCTCGCGGTCGATGAGCGCCGTGGTGAGCTTGCCGTCGTCGGTCGGCACGTTGAGGATCTTGATCCCCCCGACCCGCTCGGGCGCTCCGCCCTCGTCGACGTTGATGTGCGCGGTGGATGCCGCGATCACGGCGCCCCAGCGCGGCAGCATCGACTGCAGGGCGGTGACGTTCGCCCCGGTGCCGTTGAAGACGGGGAAGGCCTCGGCGCCGGAGCCGAAGTGCCCGGCGACGAGTTCCTGCAGGCGCGCGGTGTACACGTCGGAGCCGTACGCGGTCTGGTGTCCGTCGTTCGCGGCCGTGATGGCGGCGAGGACCTCCGGGTGGATGCCGGAGTAGTTGTCGGACGCGAAGCCGCGCACCGAGGTGTCGTGCAGGGAGGTCATCCCCTCATCCTTTCTCACGAGTCCGCGGCCCGCTAATCCACGCGCAGGGTGGACCAGCGGGCCGCGCCGCTCACCCGCGGATGCCGCGGGTGGAGGCGATGATGTCGCGCATCTTCTTCTCGAGCGCCTCGTAGAACATCGACAGCGGGAACTCATCGTCCCGCACGGCGTCGGTGTAGCCCTTCGGCGGACCGGCGAGGATCTCGTCCGGCAGGCCGCGCGCCCACACCGATGCCGGATGCGGCTCGAGCACCGACCGCACGAGCTCGTACGCCGCGAGCCAGTGGGCGGTCTTGGGACGGTCGATCGACTCCCAGTAGAGGCGGTCGATCGTGTCGCCGAGGGCGACGACGGCATCCGGGACCTCGCTCCATTCGAATGCCAGCGCCGTGTCGGTCCAGTGCAGCACGCCGCGGCGGTGCAGCCACGCGAACAGCAGCTGCCCGCCGAGCCCGTCGTAGTTGCGCACCCGCGTTCCCGTGATCGCGAACCGGAAGATGCGGTCGAAGATCACCGCGTACTGCACGAGCCGCGACAACCGCAGCAGCTCGGCATCCGTCTCGTCGAGGTCCGTCGCCGGTGCCGCGCTCAGTCGCCGTTCGAGCTCGACGCATTCGCGGAACGCGGTGAGGTCGCACCGCAGCTCTTCGAGCGAGTAGAGGAAGAACGGCATCCGCTGCTTGATCATGAACGGGTCGAACGGCAGGTCGCCGCGCATGTGGGTCCGGTCGTGGATGAGGTCCCACATGACGAACGCCCGCTCGGTGAGCGCCTGGTCCTCGAGCATCTCGGCCGCCTCGGCGGGCAGCTCGAGCTTCGTGATCTCGGCGGCCGCCCGCACGACGCGCCGGTAGCGCGCCGCCTCGCGATCCTGAAAGATCGCGCCCCACGTGAATGCCGGGATCTCGCGCATCGCAACCGTCTCGGGGAACAGCACGGCCGAGTCGGTGTCGTACCCCGGCGTGAAGTCGAGCAGCCGGAGCGACACGAAGAGCCGGTTGACGTACATCGTCTCGAGCCGGGCGATCTCGGCGGGCCAGATGGCCTCGACGAGCACCGCCTCGACGTGCCGATCGCGCGAGCCGTTCTGCGTGTACATCGGGAAGACGGCGAGGTGGCGGATGCCGTCGACCCGCTGCCGCTGCGGCTGGAACGCCAGCAGGGAGTCGAGGAAATCGGGCACGCCGAACGCCCCCTGTGTCCACCGATCGAAGTCCCGGACCGACGCCGCGAGATAGTCGGCGTCATGAGGGAACCGCGGTGCGAGGCGCCCGATCGCCGCCGTGATCGCGGCGACGTGACGGCGGGCCGTCTCGTGGTCGCCGGGATCGGGCACCGAGCCGTCCGGCGCCTGCAGGCCCTGCAGCGCGGTGGCCGCGTCCCGCAGTGAAGCCCATGCCGGGTCGTGCTCGACGTCCCGGGCCAGGGGCAGGCTCGCGTCCGGGTGCACGGAGAGGTGCGCGCCGTCTTCGACGACCTCGGGCTCGCCGATGATCGTCTGGGCGGCACCGGGGGTGGGGTGCGTCTGCGCGATGGACATGGGGAACCTCCGATCTGCGAGGTACGGCTCCCGTCGGGAGCGGTGGTCAGGTGGCGCCAGCATAATCGGCCCGGGCCGGGCGGCGGAACCGGAGCCGGGAAGGCGTGATGCGGATACAGCCGTCGGGCCGGTGGGGCCGGAGTCGCCTGGGAGGCCGGGTGAGTCGACACCAGCCCCACCGGCCCGACGAACGTATCGCGACCGGGCGAGCGGCGGGGGTGTCAAGCTCTCGCCGGGCGCGCGGCGGCTGGCTAGCGTCGGGGCATGGCCGCATCCGAAGAGCCCGCACCCGAGCCCGCACCCGAGCGCGGCGCAGCGGACCCGGGCATCTCGGCGAGTCCGACGGGACGCGGTCTGCTCCTGCTGCACAACCCGAGGTCGGGCACGTCGGTCGTCCGCGCGGATCCGATGCCCGAGATCCGCCGCCGTCTGCCCGACGCGGCGATCGCGGAGCTCGGCGACCGGTCCATCGACGAGGTCGTGACGGCGGCGCTGGGCGATGACGACCCGCCGGCCGTCCTCGGCATCCTGGGCGGCGACGGCTCGGTCTCGCGCGTCGCGCACCTCGCGAGAGGTCACGGCCTGCCGCTCCTCGTCCTCCCCGGCGGAACGTTCAACCACTTCGCGCGCGCCGCGGGGCTGGAGACGGTGACGGACGCCCTCGACGCCTTCGCCGCCGGCACGTCGCGGGCGGTCGCCGTGGCCGAGCTCCGCATCGACGACGGCGAGCCGATCACGGTGCTGAACGCCGCGTCGGTGGGTGCCTACCCCGAACTGCTCGCCCAACGCGAGAAGCGCACGAGCCTCGGCAAGTGGTGGGGCGGCGCGGTCGCCGCCTGGCGCGAGCTGCACGACGCGCACCGCATCACCGTCGTCCGCGGCGGGCGGCGAGCCGTTGCGTGGTCGGTCTTCGTGGGCGTGGGCGTCGACGATCCGCGTCGGATCGCGCGGATGCAACGCGCCGGCCTCGACGACCCCACGCTCGACGCACGCCTGCACCACGCCCGCGGCACCCGGCTGCGCGCGGTCACCTCCCTCGCGTTCGGACGCCGCACGATCGCCGTCCTCCGCGCGCTGCGGCTGATGCCGCCGGCATCCGATCTCGAGCGCATCCTCGTGGACGACATCGACCTGACCGTCCGCACCGGCGAGGCCCCGGCCGTCTACGTGCACGACGGCGAGCTCGAAGAGGCTCCCGCGGACGAGTTCCGGATCCGGATGCGCGCTGTTCCGGAGGGGCTGCGGGTCTTCGCTCGGCGGTAGTCCGACCGGTGTCGCCACGTACATCTGCCGACGGATGCCGCACCCCGCCCGCTCGCGTAGCGTCGAAGCGTGTTCCGCAACCTCCGCCGCTCCCAGCTCATCACCGACGTCGTCGTCGCGGGCGCGTTCGGCCTGGTGATGCTGTTCGTCACGGTGATCTCCGTGACGGGCGGAACCGCCGTCGCCTCCTCCACGACCGCCGCCGTCGTCGCGGTCGTGATCACCGCGCTCTTCTCGGTCGCGCTCGGTCTCCGTCGCCTCTCGCCTCCGCTGGCGCTCTCGCTGGCGTGGGCGGCCGCGGTCCTGCAGATGCTCGCGATGCTGCCGCCGCTGCCGGTGAACCTGGCGATCCTGGCGGTGCTCTACGGATGCGCGGCGTACGGCTCGCAGCGCATCTTCTGGCTCGGGTTCTCGTCGGCGATCGTCGGAGCGCTCGCCATCACCGTGTACCTGCTGGTGCCGAGCATGTCGTACGCGCTGACCGCGGCGGGCAGCGAGCTGCTCTGGCTCATCGTCAACGGCGGCGTGCTCTTCATCGCGGCCGTGCTCGGCCTTCTGCTCTCGTGGACCGTCGGCGCGCTCGTGCGAACCGGCATGCGCGCCCGCGAGACGGCGGCCCTCCAGCGGCAGGCCGAGGCGCGGGCGACGGCGGAGTTCGAGCGCAACCGCATCGCGCGCGACATGCACGATGTCGTCGCCCACTCGCTCGCGGTCGTGATCGCGCAGGCCGACGGAGCGCGCTACGCCGCCGTCGCCGACCCCGAGGCCGCGGTCGGGGCCCTGCAGACGATCTCGACGACGGCCCGCTCGGCCCTGTCGGATGTCCGGATGCTGCTGACGCAGCTGCGCCACAGTCAGGCCGAGGGGCCGCAGCCGACCGTCGCCGACCTCGAGGGGCTCTACGCGCAGGTGCGGGCGGCCGGTGTCGATCTGCGGGTCGACGTCGATCCGGCCCCGCCCGGCGAACCGCCCGCCGCGGTTCAGCTCGCCGTCTACCGGATCCTGCAGGAGGCGCTCACGAACGCCCTGCGTCACGGCTCCGGCGGTGCTGTCGCGGTCGGGCTCGCATGGCTGCCCGACCGCGTGTCGCTGCGCGTGCACAACCCGGTCGCGGGGGGAGCCGAACCGGCTCCGTCCGCTGGGATCGCCGCGAGCACACCCGTGCCCGCCGGCGGTCACGGCCTGATCGGCATGCGCGAACGCGCTCAGCTCATCGGGGGAGCCCTCTCCGCCGGTCCCGACGACGGCGGGTTCACCGTCGTCGCCACCCTTCCGATCGGAGGTGCCCGATGACCCCGGTGCGCGTGGTGCTCGTCGACGACCAGGCGCTGTTCCGCGCCGGCATCCGAATGGTCGTGGCCTCCCAGCCCGACCTCGAGGTGGTCGGTGAGGCGTCCGACGGCGCCGAGGCGATCGGCGTCATCCGCGACACCCGTCCCGACGTCGTGCTCATGGACATCCGGATGCCGGTCATGGACGGTCTCACCGCGACCGCCCAGCTTCTCGCCGACCCGGTGTTCGACGGCGAGCCGCCGCGCATCGTGATGCTCACGACCTTCGACCTCGACGAGGCCGCGGCCCGCGCGATCCGGCAGGGCGCGAGCGGGTTCCTCCTGAAGGACGCCGACCCGGAGTTCCTCCTCGCGGCCATCCGCACCGTCCACGCCGGGTCGTCCGTCATCGCGGCGTCGGCGACGCGCGAGCTGTTCGCCCATTTCTCCGAACCGGCCGCGAAGCCCGTCCCCGCGACGTTCGGCGAGCTGACCGATCGCGAGCGCGAGATCTTCGCGCTCGCCGCGCGCGGTCTCTCGAACGCCGAGATCGCGCAGCGGGAGTTCCTCTCGGAAGCCACCGTGAAGACCCACATCAGCCGCATCCTCACGAAGCTCTCGCTCCGCGACCGCGTGCAGCTGGTCGTCTTCGCGTTCGAGCACGGCCTGGCCTGACCCCTCCTCGCGCCGCGAGACCGCAGTCGAGCCCCGAGACAGCGGTCGGCAGCTGCGGTCTCGGGGCTCCGGTGCGCTCTCGCGGATCATCCGAGCGATGTACGCGGCCGCGACCGGCGGCGGATGCTGCGGCGCACCGCGCCTTCGTAGCGTCGGAGACATGCAGATCTCCAGCTCCGACCTCGGCCTCGCCGCCCGGGTCCAGAACCTCACCAAGTCCTTCGGCGCAGGCGAATCGGGGGTGCGTGCCCTCGACGGCGTCACGGTCGGCGTCCGCCGCGGCGAGTTCACCGCGATCATGGGCCCGTCGGGTTCGGGCAAATCGACGCTCATGCACATCATGGCCGGCCTCGACGCGCCGACCTCCGGCCGGGTCTGGATCGGCGACACGGAGATCTCGGGGCTGTCCGACCTCGAGCTCACCGTGCTGCGCCGGCGCCGCGTCGGCTTCGTCTTCCAGTCGTTCAACCTCGTGCCGACCCTCGACGTGCTGGGCAACATCATGCTGCCGTTCGAGCTCGACGGCCGCACACCGTCCGCCCTCGAGCGCTCGCGCATCGACGGCCTCGTCGACTCCCTGGGTCTCGGCGCGCGCCTGACGCACCGGCCGCACCAGCTCTCGGGCGGACAGCAGCAGCGCGTCGCGATCGCCCGGGCCCTCGCGACCGCGCCCGACCTCGTCTTCGCCGACGAGCCCACCGGCAATCTCGACTCGCGCACCGGCCGCGAGGTGCTGGCGCTGCTGGCCGCCGCCAGCCGCGATCACGGCCAGTCGATCGCGATGGTCACGCACGATCCCGTCGCCGCCGCGCACGCCGACCGCGTCGTCTTCCTCGGCGACGGTCGGGTCGTCGCCGACAAGCCGCGGCAGAGCGCCGAGGCGATCTCGGCGCACATGCTCGCCGCGGAGGTGGCGGCATGAGCGTCGCACCGACGGCGGCCGCCGGGGCGGCGACCGCGACCGCCGCGGCTGCCGGCTCCACCGCGGGCACGGCCGGGCGCGCATCCGGCGGTCCGAAGCGGATGCCGTCCGCCGCCGCATCCGGACGCCTCGCCTGGCTGCGCGAGCGCGGCATGGGCGCGTCCATCCTCATCGCGGCGATCTCGGCCGGCTTCGGCGTTCTGCTGGTCGCGGTGACGGGACTGCTCGGGGCGTGGCTGACGGCCGATCCGTACATCGGCAGCGGCGACACCGTGGCGATCGTCGTCGCGATCCTCAGCGTGCTGCTGGTCGGGGTCGCCGTGTACGTCGCGGCGATCGTCACCGCGAACACCTTCGCGACGATCGTCGCCGGACGCACCCGCCAGATCGCGCTCCTCCGCCTGATCGGCGCGTCGGCGCGCGCGCAGCGCGCCGAGATCGCCCGGCAGGGGCTCGTCGTCGGTGCGATCGGCGCGGTGATCGGGCTGGTCGGCGGCATCGCGGTCGCCGCGGGGCTGCGCTTCGCCGCGGAGCTCGCGTGGGGCATCGAGGTCGAGCACGACCTCCTGCAGCCGGTGCTGCTCGCTCCGGCCGTCGTCGTGGCGCTCACGACGTGGGTCGCCGCCTGGGCCGGCTCGCGCCGCGTCCTGGACGTGACGCCGCTGGCGGCGCTCGGCGGGTCCGCCCCGCGCACGGCCGACGAGACCGCCGGCCGCCGTTCGCGCCGGATCGCCTCGATCCTCCTCTTCGCGATCGGCGCGGTGTTCCTCGGTCTCGGCATCGTCGCGGGCTTCGTGACCCCGGCGGGCGTCATCGTCGCCTTCGTCGGCGGCATCTTCTCCTTCACCGGCCTCAGCCTCGGGGCCGGACTTGTGATGCCGCCGCTGCTGCGCGCGACCGGACGACTGTTCGGACGGTCCGCGCCGGCACGCCTCGCGTCCGAGAACGCCCTCCGTTACCCCGAGCGCTCGAGCCGGATGGCCATCGGCGTCGTCATGGGGGTGACGCTCGTGACGATGTTCGCCGTCGCGTCCGAGTCGGTGAAGGGCGTCGTCGCGGCATCCGCGGGCGGCGAGCTGCCTCCCGAGCTGGGGCAGCTGCTCGACACCTTCGCCGCGGTCATGATGGCGCTCGTCGGGATCTCGGCGGTCATCGCCGCCGTGGGACTCGTGAACCTGCTCACGATCGGGATCGTGCAGCGCACCCGGGAGCTCGGCCTCCTGCGTGCGCTCGGCCTGACGGCGGCGCAGATCCGCCGGATGGTGGTCCTCGAGGCCGCCCACATCACGGTCACGGCGGTGACGTTCGGGCTCCTGCTCGGGGTCGCCTACGGCTGGGCCGCCGCGCAGTCGCTGCTCGGGTCGGTGCCCATGCCGCCGCTCTGGCTCTCGCCGACGTTCGTGCTCCCCGGCATCCCGTGGCTCACCGTAGCCGGCGTCGTCGTGGCGACTGCCGCGCTGACCCTCGTCGCCGCCGTCGTCCCGACGCGTCTCGCGACGCGCGTCACCCCGGTGCAGGCCCTGGCCGAGTGACGCGGCTCAGGCGGTCGGGGCGTCCTCGGCGGGATCGTGCGCCCACGTGGGCGCGACCTGCCGGAGCCGCATCGACCGCCACTGCCACGTCGCCCACAGGACGGGCCACAGCGCCGGGGCCGCTGCGCCGCCGATGACGAGCCGCTCGCGCCAGAGGGTGCGCGTCGGGTCGCCGGGGGCGGGGGAGACCGCCATCTGGTGGTCCCACACGTCGAGCATCGCGAGGGGGCCGGTGAGCGGGATGCCGCTGTCGCGCAGGATGCGGACGGTGCTCTCACCGCCGTCGGAGCCGTTCCCGGTCTCCGCCGCGGCGATCCGCTCGGTGACCCGTCGGTCGGAGACGTGGATGAGCTGGCGGCCCACCGGCATCCCGAACGCCGACATCTGCACGGGCACATCGGCGCCCGGCTCGAGCGAGGTCGGCATGCCCTCCGCCGCGAGCGGCTCGAGCCCCATCACGGGGGCGTAGAGCTCGGCGAGGGCGCGGGGGGAGTGCAGCGCCCGCCAGGCGGCGTCGGCGTCGCAGTCGAGCACGAGCTTCTGGAGGATGCGCATGCGCCCAGTCTGCCCCGTCGTAGGCTGATCGGATGCTGCCCGCCGCCGCGTCCGCTTCTGCTGTATCGTCCGCGGGCTCACCCGCACCGTTCGATCAGGGCCGCTACCAGGTGCGGTTCGAATGGGGCGCCGCGGGCCTCGAACGGCTCGCCGCCGCGGACGTCGTGGTCGTCGTCGACGTGCTGGTGACCACCGACGAGGCGTCGGCGATCGCGTCCGCGTCGGATGCCCTCGTGCTGCGCGGCGGTCTCCGCAACGCCGGGGCCGTCGCCGACGCGGTGCTGGCCGAGCAGGGCCGTCGCGGCGCGCGCACGAGCATCGCGGTGATCGGCGCGGGTGCGGGGGAGCGCACCGGGCTGCGCTTCGCGGTCGAGGACCTTCTCGGCGCGGGCGCCGTGATCGATGCGCTCTCGTCGCGCGGAATCGACCACACCTCGCCCGAGGCGGCCGCAGCGTGCGAGTCGTTCCGCGGCCTGCGCGGTGCCGTGCGGCACCTGCTCACCGCGAGCGCGACCGGGCAGGAGCTCGCCGCCGCGGGGCGCCGCGACGAGGCGCTCGCCGCGGCCGAGATCGACGCCGACACGGCGGTGCCCGTCCTCCGCCGCCGGCCCGCCGCGCCGCCGGCCTGAGCGCCTCGCGGTGATCGGCGGCCGCCCGCCGGGGCGTCGCGCGTTCAGAACTCAGTCGTTCCGGCGGGCGTCACCCGCCTACGGGCCGGTACCCGACCCGTTCTGCCCGATCCGACCGAGTTCCGCACGGCGCGCCTCCGCGATGTCGCCGGCGCGGCGGGCGACGCGTCAGCGGGGCGTCGCCGCCGCGCGGCGGTCGGCGGCGGAGATCTCGCGGCGGACCCAGCGGAAGAGGTAGCGCTCGTCGTACGCCGACGCGCACGAGCGGCACGAGGCCGAGCGCGTCGGCTTGCGGTGCCGGTACGCGACGTGTCCGGCCGGGCAGTGCCCGACCCACGGGGCGAGCTCGACGGCGGTCTCGCCGCGATGGGTCACGCCGCCGACGTAGCCGAGCTCGCGCGCGATCCGCAGCCACTCCCGGCCGTGCCCCGCCGCCGGACCGGCGATCGCGTGGGCGACCTCGTGGAGCAGCGTCTGGTGGTTCTCGTCGTCGTCGAAGCGCGCCGCGAGGTAGCGCGAGACGCTGATGCGCCGGTTCGTGTAGTCGCACTGGCCGGCCCGGCGCTTGGCGTTGTCGAACGCGAACGTCCAGCTCTCGTCGAGGTGAGCGGTCACCAGGGCGTCGGCCCACCGGCGCACACGGTCGAGGTCACTCATGTCGTCACGCTACGTCGGGGTGGGGACACGCGGTCGGCGGGGGCGCTCAGCCGGCGACGCTCACGCGCGAGCGTCGCCGCTCGGCGGCGTCCACGGCGAGCAGAGTCGACTCGAGCTGCTCCTCGGGAGCACCGCCCTCCTGCCGCAGGAAGAGCGCCCGTTTGAAGTCGGTGCGCGCGGCGGCGTAGTCGTCGGCGTCGTAGTGCACCTTGCCGCGGTGCTGGTAGGCGAACGCCGCCAGCAGCGGCCAGTCCTGACCCTCGGCCTCCTCGGCGCAGGTGGTGATCTCCTGGATGGCGGCGGCGTACGCACCCCGGTTCTGCAGCACCGTGCCGTGGAGCACGCGCGCGCGCAGCAGGTCCTTGCGGGTTCCGCCCATCCGCGCGACGCGGACCGCCTGCTCGGCCACGGCGAGCGCCTCGTCGAGTCGCCCCAGCACCTTCAGCAGCCACACCCGCTCGAGCAGCGACGGCAGGCTGCGCTGCTCACCGATCTCGTCGAGCCGATCGGAGCACTGCTCGGGGTCGACGATCTCTCGCAGCGTGTCCGGGTCGTACCCCAGGATGTAGCCCACCGTCGTCCCCTTCCGCGTCCGGTAACGGTGCTTCCCAGTCTCACCCGAACCGGGCGCGTTGGCGGCATCGCCGCGCCGGTCAGCGTTCGAAGACGGATGCCGCCGGCTTCGGCGACGGGGTGGCGTCGGCATCCGTCGACACCCGCGCGCCGCGCGCGAACTCGTCGATCTCGGCGCCCTGCGCGACCTTCGCGGGGAAGGGCCCCGCCGCCATGAGGCGCGGCAGCCACTCCGCCGGCAGCGGTGCCGCGGAGGCGGCGATGACGATGTTGCCGAAGCGGCGTCCCTTCAGCAGCTGCACCTCGGCGAGCAGCAGCACCTCGGACAGGACGGCCCGCACCGTCGCGACCTGGCGTCGTGCGAAGGCCAGGCCGGCGCCGTCGGCGACGTTGACGAGCAGCACGCCGTCGGGGGCGAGGAGTCCGGCGAGCACGCGGTAGTACTCCACGGTCGTGAGGTGGGCCGGGGTCTGGGCGCCGGCGAACACGTCCGAGACGACGAGATCCACCGACCCGACGAGCCCCGGCGGCAGCTTCTCGGCGACGGTGCGGGCGTCGCCGATTCGCACCCGCACCTGCGCGTCGCGCGGCAGCGGCAGGTGCTCGCGCACGAGGTCGACGAGCGGCTGCTCCAGCTCGATCACCTGCTGCCGCGAGCCGGGACGGGTGTGCGCGATGTAGCGGGGCAGGGTCAGGGCGCCCGCGCCCAGGTGCACGGCCGTGAGCGGCTGTCCCGGCATCCGGAGTCGATCGATGACCGCGGCCATCCGGGCGATGTACTCGAAGTGCAGGTGCGTCGGGTCGTCGAGGTCGACGTGCGACTGCGGCGTGCCGTCGACGTCGAGCTCGTAGCCCGAGGCGAAGCCGCTCGGCACGACACGCGCGAGGGTTCCGTCGGACAGGCGCACCTGCGGGGCGGGTTCGTCGATGCGCGCTCGTGCCACGGCTCAACGCTAGTGCCGACGAACGCCGGCCCGACGAGCCGATCCGCGCAGCCGAAACACGATCGAGACACAGATGTAATGACTTCGCTGTGAACTCCCGGATAAATTCGAACCCATTACCTCGGAGCGTGCCGACGCCGGCCTGCCCCGAATCGCCTAGAAAGGGCCACACCCATGCTCTCCAGATCTCGGAAGCGCGCGCTCGCGGGCGTCGCGGCGGTCGCCATCGGCGCCCTCGCGCTCTCGGCGTGCACGAGCCAGCGCGACAGCGGCGGCGGCTCGGATGCTGCGGCCGACGTCGACGGCACGTTCGTGTTCGCGGCATCCGCCGACCCGGCCAGCCTCGACCCCGCCTTCGCCCAGGACGGCGAGACCTTCCGCGTCTCACGTCAGATCTTCGAGGGACTCGTGGGCACCGAGCCCGGCACGGCCGACCCCGCGCCGCTGCTGGCCGAGGACTGGGAGTCCTCGGACGACGGACTCACCCACACGTTCCAGTTGAAGGAGGACGTGACCTTCCACGACGGCACCCCCTTCAACGCCGAGGCCGTCTGCGCGAACTTCGACCGCTGGTACAACTGGACCGGCCTCGCCGCGAGCGAGGCGCTGTCGTACTACTACGGCAAGCTCTTCCGCGGATACGTCGAGACGCCCGACACCGCCGTGTTCGACTCGTGCACCGCCGACAGCGACTACGAGGCGACCATCCAGCTCAAGCAGCCCTTCGCCGGCTTCATCCCGGCGCTGTCGCTGCCCGCCTTCGCGATGCAGAGCCCCACGGCCCTCGAGGAGTACGGTGCCGACGAGATCGGCGGCACCGAGGAGGCGCCCTCGCTGTCGGAGTACGGCTCGGGACACCCGACCGGCACCGGTCCGTACAAGTTCGACGAGTGGTCGCCGGGCGAGGAGCTGACGCTCTCGGCCTACGACGACTACTGGGGCGAGTCGGGTCAGGTGAACAAGATCATCTTCCGCGTGATCGCCGAGCCCACGGCACGTCGTCAGGCGCTCGAGGCCGGCTCGATCGACGGATACGACCTCGTCGGCCCCGCCGACACCGGCGCCCTCGAGGACGCCGGCTTCACGATGGTCTCGCGGCCCCCCTTCACGATCCTCTACCTCGCGTTCAACCAGGCCCAGCCCGAGCTGCAGGACGTCCGCGTCCGTCAGGCGCTGTCGCACGCGATCGACAAGGAGGCGCTCATCTCCCAGGTCCTCCCCGAGGGCACCGAGGTGGCGACGCAGTTCATGCCCGACACCGTCAACGGCTGGAACGCCGACGTCACCACCTACGAGTACGACCCCGAGCAGGCGAAGGCGCTGCTGGCCGAGGCCGGGTACACCGAGGCGAACCCGCTGACGCTGACCTTCAACTACCCGGTCAACGTGTCGCGCCCCTACATGCCGGACCCCGAGCAGATCGCCACGGTCATCTCGACCCAGCTGAGCGAGGCCGGCGTGCAGCTGAACGCCGAGACGGATGCCTGGAGCCCCGACTACCTCGACAAGATCACCGGAACGCCGAACCACGGCATCCACCTGCTCGGCTGGACCGGCGACTACAACGACACCGACAACTTCGTCGGCGTGTTCTTCGGAGCGCAGTCCGCCGAGTGGGGCTTCGACAACCCGGAGCTGTTCGCCGCGCTGAACGCCGCGCGCGGGGTCCCGAACCTCGACGAGCAGACCGCGCTGTACGAGCAGATCAACGAGCAGGTCGCGGAGTTCATCCCCGGCGTCCCGCTGGCCCACCCCGCTCCCACGCTGGCGTTCTCGCCACGCGTGCAGAGCTACCCGGCCAGCCCGGTCAACGACGAGGTCTTCACCGACATCGTCCTGACCGAGTGACACCCCGCCGCTGATCCGTCCGCGGGGCGGGCTGCGCGCTCAGCGCGAGCCCGCCCCGTTTCCCCCGACCGAAAGACTCGGCGTTGCTGCGAACCATCGGCCATCGGCTGCTGCTGCTCATCCCCACCCTGCTGGGGCTGAGCATCCTCCTCTTCCTCTGGGTCCGCGCCCTCCCCGGCGGACCCGCCGTCGCCCTCCTCGGCGAGAAGGCGACCCCCGCCGCCATCGAGCGGATCAACGAGCTCTACGGATTCAATCGCCCGCTCCTCGAGCAGTACGTCACCTACATGGGGCGACTCCTCACCGGTGATTTCGGGTCCTCGATCGAGACCGGTCGCCCGGTCGTCGAGGAGTTCCTGCGTCGCTTCCCCGCCACGATCGAGCTGTCGGTGGCGGCGCTCATCTTCGCCGTGGGCATCGGCATCCCGCTCGGCTACCTCGCCGCGCGCCACCACGGCCGCATCAGCGATCACCTCGCGGTCGTGCTGAGCCTCGTCGGCGTCACGATCCCGGTCTTCTTCCTGGCCTTCATGCTGAAGTACGTCTTCGCCGTCCAGCTCGGCTGGCTGCCCTCGGACGGGCGTCAGAACCCGCGCATCGACGCGACGCACTACACGAACTTCTACGTCCTCGACGGGCTGATCACCGGCGAGTTCGACGCCGCGTGGGATGCCGTGCTCCACCTCGTCCTGCCCGCGCTCGCCCTCGGCACCATCCCGCTCGCGATCATCGTGCGCATCACGCGCGCGTCGGTGCTCGAGGTGCAGAACTCCGACTACGTGCGCACCGGACGCTCCAAGGGCATCGCGCGGCGGACGCTGCGGGGCCGCTTCATCCTCCGGAACGCCATGCTGCCGGTCGCGACCACCGTCGGCCTGCAGGTCGGGCTCCTCCTGGCCGGGGCGATCCTGACCGAGACCGTCTTCGCCTTCCCGGGCATCGGCTCCTTCCTCGCGCGCGCGATCGAGGGGCGAGACTTCCCCGTCCTGCAGGGCTTCATCATCTTCATCGCGATCATCTACGCGCTCATCAATCTGATCGTCGACGTGTCCTACAGCCTCATCGACCCGAGAGTGAGGGTGTCGTGAGCACCAACGCACTCCCCCCTGCCCCCGGCGGAGGACCCGCGACAGCGGCCGCCGAACACGAGGTGCTCGAGGCCCGCACCGGCGGCGGCTTCTGGCGCGACGTCTTCGTCCGGCTGCGCCGTAGTCCCGTCGCCTGGGTCGGCGCGGCGATCGTCGCGCTCTTCCTGCTCGTCGCGATCCTCGCGCCGTGGCTCGCCCCCTACGCCGAGACCGCGCTGCCGGGCGCACGCGAGGTCACCCCGACGAACATCCCGGGACCCGGCGAGATCCCCGGGTTCCCGCTCGGACTCGACCGCTTCGGCGGCGACGTGCTGTCGAAGCTCATCTGGGGTGCGCGGGCGTCGCTCCTGATCGGCGTGATCTCGACCGCGTTCGGGCTCGTCGGCGGCATGCTGCTGGGCCTTCTCGCCGGCATGTTCGGCGGATGGGTCGACACCGTCGTCATGCGTTTCGTCGACATCCTGCTCTCGGTGCCGAACCTCCTGCTGGCGGTGTCGATCGCGGCCATCCTCGGGCAGTCGCAGCTGGCGATCATGATCGCGATCGGAGCCTCGCAGGTGCCGATCTTCGCGCGACTGCTGCGGGCGTCGATGCTGCAGCAGCGCAGCGCCGACTACATCCTGTCGGCCCAGACGCTCGGTCTCGGTCGCGGCACGATCACGATGAGCCACGTGCTGCCCAACAGCCTCGGACCCGTCATCGTCCAGGGCACGCTGACGCTCGCGACGGCCGTCATCGACGCCGCTGCGCTGTCGTTCCTGGGCCTCGGCGGCGGCGGCGCGGCGACGGCCGAGTGGGGCCGGATGCTGACCTACGCGCAGAACGAGCTGGCGATCGCGCCGTGGCTCGCGTTCTTCCCGGGCATCTGCATCATGATCACCGCGCTCGGATTCACGCTGCTCGGCGAGTCCCTCCGCGAGGCGATGGACCCCCGCACCCGCGCTCGCTGACCCACCGTCACGCCCCGTTGCGAGCCGTCGCGGGCAGTGGGCGATACGGCTGCAGGACCGGCGGTGCTGGTGTCGCCTCACCGGGCTTCGGAGGCCACGCCAGCCCCACCGATCCGACGAACGTATCGTCGGACCCGCCCCTCAGGATGCGATGTCGAGCTCGTTGCCGGGGATGGCGGCGAGCAGGTTCCGCGTGTACGGATCGCGGGGGTTCGTGAAGATCTCCTCGCTGGATGCCGCCTCCACCAGGGCGCCGTCCTTCATGACGCAGACGTAGTCCGAGATGAGGCGGACGACGGCGAGGTCGTGCGAGATGAACAGGTAGCTGAGCCCGTACTCGTCCTGCAGGTCGCGCAGCAGGGTCAGGATCTGGTCCTGCACGAGCACGTCGAGAGCCGACACCGGCTCGTCGCAGACGATGAGCTCGGGATTCAGGGCGAGCGCGCGGGCGATCGCGACGCGCTGTCGCTGGCCGCCCGACAGCTCCGAGGGGTAGCGGCGCAGCATCGTCTGCGGCAGGGCCACGTCGTCGAGCAGCTTGCGCACGCGGGCCGCGCGATCCTTGGACGAGCCGCGCTTGTAGAAATCGAGCGGCTCCGTGACGATGCGCTCGATCGTGAACATCGGATTGAGCGAGGAGTAGGGGTCCTGGAAGATCGGCTGCACCTTCTGCCGGAACTCCCGCAGCGCGGCGCCCTTCAGCCCCGTGACGTCCTGCCCCTCGTAGCGGATCGTCCCCGACGTCGGCTCGACGACCTTCAGCAGCATCCGTGCCGTGGTCGTCTTGCCCGAGCCCGACTCGCCCACGATCGCGACGGTCTCACCACGCGGGATGGCGAGTGAGACGTCGCTCACGGCGGCGAAGTCGTCCTTCCTGCCGCGGATCTTGTAAAGCTTCGTCAGGTTCTCGATCTCGACGATGTTGTCTCGGGCCGCGGCGCTGTTCCCTCGGGCCGCGGCGCTGTCGTTCCGGGCCTCGAAGCCGGATGCTGCGGGCGCGACGCTCCGGTACGCCTCGGGGCGCAGCCGCACGGCCGCGACCGAGGGCGCCGCCTTCACGAGCGCCTGCGTGTAGGGCTGCTGCGGGTCCTCGAGGATCTGCCGCGCGGGGCCCTGCTCGACGATGCGGCCGCGGTGCATGACGACGACGCGCGCGGCGCGTTCGGCGGCGAGCCCGAGGTCGTGGGTGATGAGGAGCACCGAGGTGCCGAGCTCGCCGGTCATCCGGCCGAGCTGATCGAGGATCGTCTTCTGCACCGTGACATCGAGCGCGCTCGTGGGCTCGTCGGCGATGAGCAGTCGCGGGTTGCAGGCGAGTCCGATCGCGATGAGGGCGCGCTGCCGCATCCCGCCCGAGAACTCGTGCGGATACTGCTTGGCGCGGGCCTCGGCGTCGGGAAGCCCGGCGGCGGCGAGGGTCTCGATGACCTTGCGGTCGACGTCCTTCGCGGTCGCGTGCCCGTGCGCGAGCAGCGTCTCGGCGACCTGGGTGCCGATCTTCGACACCGGGTTGAGATTGGACATCGGGTCCTGCGGCACGAGGCCGATCGCCCCGCCGCGGATGCGGCGCAGCGTGCTCTCGGGGGCGCCGACGAGTTCCTGCCCGTCGAGGCGGATGCTGCCGCGCACCACCCTGCCGTTGCCGGGCAGGAGGCCGATCACCGCCATCGCCGTAGTCGACTTCCCCGAACCGGACTCGCCGACGATCGCGACCGTCTCGCCCGCGGCGATCTCGAGGTCGACGCCCTCGACGGCGTGGACCGGACCCTCGATCGTGCGGAAGTCGACGGCCATGTCGCGCACCTGGAGGAGAGGAGTGGGGGAATCTGCCATTCGCCCATCCTGCCGCGCGGCGAGCCGCAGCGCACGACCGCACGCGCAGCCGTTACCTCGCCGTAACGCCGCGGTCGTCTCCGCCTTCGATCGGGTCCGGTCCGGCCAGTCCGCGGGCCGGCCCGGCCCGGGCCGTTTCGAGCGCGTGCGGTCGGTGCAAGCGCGTGCGGTTCTCAGGAGGGGTGGCGAGCGGCCGCGGTCGGATGCGGCATCGGGCGAGGCATTTCCTGAGATCGGACCCGATCTGGTGGGTGACCGGGCGGCCGGCGGACTGACCGGGGGGCCGGACGGGGCCGGGCAGGGTTCCGGCGCAGCGCGGGGGCTCCGGCGGTGCGTTTCTCAGGAGAAGCGGGCGCTCGCAGCGCTGGTTTGCGGCATGGGCGCCGCCTCTCCTGAGAACGGGTCGCGGGTCGGGCTAGCGTGGGGGGATGGACCTCAACGCCGACCTCGGCGAGACCGTCGACGGCGTCCCGACCGCCGACGACCGGGCGATGTTCGCCGTGGTCTCGAGCGCCTCGATCGCCTGTGGCGGTCACGCGGGAGACGCGACGTCGATGCGGGATGCCGTCGCCGCGGCGTCCGCGGCGGGGGTCGCCGTCGGGGCGCACCCCTCCTTCCTCGACCGCGCCGGGTTCGGCCGCGCGCGGCTGAGCGTGCCCGCCGACGAGCTGCGCGAGCAGGTCGGCGACCAGCTCGCCGCCCTCGTCGCCGCCGGTGCCGACCTCCGCTACGTCAAGCCGCACGGAGCGCTCTATCACGCCGCGACCGACGACCGGCGGGTCGCGCGGGCCGTGGCCGCGGCGGTCGTCGATCTGTCGGCGCGACTCGGGCGCGCGGTTCCGATCCTGGGGCTCGGCGGTGAGATCGAGGCCGCGTCGACCGCAGCGGGGCTCCCGTTCCGGCGCGAGGCGTTCCTCGACCGCGGCTATCGCGCCGACGGGGGACTGGTGCCGCGCGGCGAGCACGGCGCCCTGCTCGAGGATCCGGCCGCCGTCGCCGAGCGGGCGCTCCGGCTGTGCACGGACCGGACCGTCGCCGCCGTGACCGGTGAGGAGGTGCACAGCGACGCGGTGTCGCTGTGCGTCCACGGCGACTCGCCGGGCGCCGTGGCGATGGCCCGCGCCGTCCGGACTGCGCTCGATGCCGCGGGCATCGCGGTGCAGGCCCCGTGGTGACGGCTGCGCGTCCCATGCGGATGCTGCCGGTGGGGCTCGACGGCGTGCTCGTCGAGGTCGCGGGCCTCGCCGAGGCGATGGCCCTGCACGACCGGCTGCGCGCCGACCCGCCGCCGGGTGTCGTCGAGATCGTTCCCGCCGCGCGCACGGTGCTCGTCCGCGCCGATCCCGCCGTCCTGCCGCCGGCGCGGCTGCGCGCCTGGCTCCGGAAGCCCGCGACGACGGCACCGGCCTCGAGCACGCGGCGCGCGGCATCCGCCGTTCTGCCCACGGTCTACGACGGCGCCGATCTCGCGGAGGTGGCCGCCCTGCTCGGGACGAGCCCGCACGCGCTCGTCGAGCGGCACGCCGCCACGGCCTGGTCCGTCGCGTTCACGGGGTTCGCGCCCGGCTTCGGCTATCTCGTCGGCGCGGGGTGGGACCTCGATGCGCCGCGCCGCGAGGTACCGCGCACCCGGGTCCCCGCGGGCGCGGTCGGTCTCGCCGGTCCGTACGCGGGCGCCTACCCCCGCGAGACCCCCGGCGGGTGGCAGCTGATCGGCGCGACGCGCGCGACGCTGTTCGACCCGGATGCCGCCGAGCCCGCGCTCCTGACCCCCGGAACCTCCGTCCGCTTCACGCCGGTCCGCGCCGAAGCGCGCGCCGCGGCCGGCACCGCACCGTCGACGTCCGACGCCGCCGCGGCGGCCCGGCGCACGGCGCCGGTCGCCGAGGGCATCCGCGTCGTCGAGCCGGGGCTCTTGGCGACGGTGCAGGATGCCGGTCGTCCCGGCCGCGCCGCCGAGGGCGTGGGCCGCGCCGGCGCCGCCGATCCGCAGGCATGGGCGCTCGGCAACCGCCTGCTCGGCAACGCCGCGGGCGCGGCGGCCCTCGAGGTGACGATGGGCGGGTTCCGCGCGGTCGCGGAGTGCGATCTGACGGTCGTGGTGACGGGTGCCTGGACGCCGCTCACGATCGCGGGGCGGGCGCTCGATCCGTACGTCGTCCACCCCTGGCCGGCCGGCAGCGAGCTCGCGCTCGGCTGGGCGCTGCGCGGCTCACGGGCCTATCTCGGCATCCGCGGCGGGTTCGACGCCCCGCGGGCCGTCGGGTCGCGTTCGGCCGACACCCTCTCGGGGCTCGGGCCCGCTCCGCTCCGCAGCGGCGATCGGATGCCGGCGGCCCGCGAGACGGCCGGCCCGGTGCCGGCACTCCCGCTGCACCCGTGGGGGTTCCCGCGCGACGGATCCGAGCTCGACCGGCGCGGTCCTCTCGAGGTGCCGCTGCTGCTCGGGCCCCGCGCCGACTGGTTCACGGCGCCGGCACTCGGGGCGCTCGCCGAGGCGGAGTGGACGGTGTCGCCGGCATCCGATCGCGTCGGGATCCGTCTCGAGGGACCGACACTCGAGCGTGCGCGCTCCGAGGAGCTGCCGAGCGAGGCGATGGTGCCGGGGTCGGTGCAGGTGCCGCCCTCAGGGCGCCCGGTCGTCTTCGGGGTCGACGGTCCCGTGACGGGCGGCTACCCCGTCGTGGGGGTGGTCCCGCCGCCGTCCCTCGCGCTTCTCGGGCAGGCGCGCCCCGGGTCGCGCGTCCGATTCGTACTGCGCGGGTCGCGCTGACGCCCGGGGGCGGCGGGAGCCGTCTGTCACGGGGGAGCGCTCCCCTGTCAAGACCCGCTGCCGGGACGCCGATTCCCCTACCGTGAGTGCCATGACTCGCACCGGAACCCTTTCACGCACCTCGACGCTCTCGGGCGCCGCCCTTCTGCTCTCGGCCTCGCTGCTCCTCGCCGGATGCGGCGGTCAGGGCGACAGCGCCGACCCCGCTCCTTCGGGCGACGCAGCCGCGCCCTCCGCCAGCGCCGAGTCCAGCTCGCCGGCGGCGTCCGCGCCGGCCGCCGAGCCGGCGGCCGGTGAGACCATCACCGGCACCGGTTACGCCTACGTCGTCCCCGAGGGATGGGCCGTGCCCGACGCGGCGAACGTGCCGCCGCAGGCCGACACGTTCGCCGCGGACCTCACCGACCTCGAGGACGGCTTCGCGGACAACGTCAACGTCGTGCTGTCGCCCGCCTCCGGCGAGATCACACCCGACCAGGTCGAGACGCTGGGCGTCGAGGAGCTCGAGGGCACCGAGGGCGCGTCCGACATCACGGTGAAGGACCGGGTGAGCGTCGCCGGCGACGAGTCGGCGCACATCTCCGCGACCTTCGAGCAGCAGGGGACGACGTACAACGTCGACCAGTTCTACGCCGTCAACGACGACCAGACCTACATCATCACGTTCTCGTTCAGCCCGGAGGTGAGCGACGCCGACCGCGCCGCCGTGTACGAGTCGGTGCTCGTCACCTGGTCGTGGGCCTGATCTCCGCCGGCTGACCGGCACCCGCGCCGCCCGCGTCCGCGCGGGCGGCGCGCTTCTATACCGCAGCATCCGGGGGTCGTCAAGGATCGCGCTGGACATGGCGCGTCGCGAGGCATATAGTAGGTATTTGCGCTCCCGCCCCCCTTGCCCTCATATGGTGGTCGGCTTGTGCTCTGCGCGATTCCGCCTCCGTCCGACGGCGTGAGACGCGCGAGCTCGGATCGGGAGCACTCTCACCTGACGACAAGGAACCGGCCCCACTCGGGCCACGGAGGTAATCCCCTTGGCTGCTGCGAGCAACGCATCCACCACCACCCCCAAGAACGGCCGCGGCGCTTCCCGCCTCTCGTTCGCGAAGATCTCCGACAAGCTCACGGTCCCCGACCTGCTTGCCCTGCAGACGGAGTCCTTCGACTGGCTCGTCGGCAACGACGCCTGGAAGGGCCGCCTCGCCGAGGCTCAGGCCGCCGGTCGCACCGACATCGCGCTGCAGAGCGGCCTCGAGGAGATCTTCGAGGAGATCTCGCCGATCGAGGACCTCGGCGAGACGATGCAGCTCTCGTTCACGAACCCCTACCTCGAGCCCGAGAAGTACTCCATCGAGGAGTGCAAGGAGCGCGGCAAGACCTACGCCGCCCCGCTCTACGTCGAGGCCGAGTTCATGAACCACCTGACCGGTGAGATCAAGACCCAGACGGTCTTCATGGGCGACTTCCCGCTCCAGACCGGCAAGGGCACGTTCATCATCAACGGCACCGAGCGCGTCGTCGTGTCGCAGCTCGTCCGTTCGCCCGGTGTGTACTTCGACAAGACGCCCGACAAGACCTCCGACAAGGACATCGTCTCGGCGCGCGTCATCCCCAGCCGCGGTGCCTGGCTCGAGTTCGAGATCGACAAGCGCGACCAGGTGGGCGTGCGCATCGACCGCAAGCGCAAGCAGTCGGTCACCGTCTTCCTCAAGGCCCTGGGCCTGACGACCGAGGACATCATGGCCGAGTTCGCCGGCTACGACTCGATCGAGGAGACCCTCGCGAAGGACACGATCCTCACCAAGGAGGACGCGCTCCGCGACATCTACCGCAAGCTCCGCCCGGGCGAGCAGGTCGCCGCCGAGGCCGCCCGCGCGCTCCTCGACAACTTCTACTTCAACGCCAAGCGCTACGACCTCGCCAAGGTCGGTCGGTACAAGATCAATCAGAAGCTGGGTCTCGACACCCCGATCGAGGAGTCGGTGCTCACCGTCGCCGACATCGTCGCGACGATCAAGTACCTCGTGCGCCTGCACCGCGGCGACGCCACGTTCGACGGCATCCGCGACGGCAAGAACGCCGAGATCCGTCTCGACACCGACGACATCGACAACTTCGGCAACCGCCGCATCCGCGCCGTCGGCGAGCTCATCCAGAACCAGGTCCGCACCGGTCTGTCGCGCATGGAGCGCGTCGTCCGCGAGCGCATGACCACGCAGGACATTGAGGCGATCACGCCGCAGACCCTCATCAACGTGCGCCCCGTCGTCGCCGCGATCAAGGAGTTCTTCGGAACGTCCCAGCTGTCGCAGTTCATGGACCAGAACAACCCCCTCGCGGGTCTGACCCACAAGCGCCGCCTGTCGGCGCTGGGCCCCGGCGGTCTCTCGCGTGAGCGCGCCGGTGTCGAGGTCCGCGACGTCCACCCGTCGCACTACGGCCGCATGTGCCCGATCGAGACGCCCGAAGGCCCGAACATCGGTCTGATCGGCTCGCTCGCATCGTTCGCCCGCATCAACGCCTTCGGCTTCATCGAGACCCCGTACCGTCGCGTCGTCGACGGCAAGGTGACCGACGAGATCGACTACCTCACCGCCAGCGAGGAGAACGACTTCGTCGTCGCGCAGGCCGGTGTGGAACTCAACAAGGACGGCTCGTTCGTCGCCGACCGCGTGCTCGCCCGCCGAGGCAAGGGCGGCGAGGTCGACCTGTTCCCGAACGACGAGATCGGCTACATGGACGTCTCGCCCCGCCAGATGGTGTCGGTGGCGACCTCGCTGATCCCGTTCCTCGAGCACGACGACGCGAACCGCGCCCTCATGGGTGCGAACATGCAGCGTCAGGCCGTGCCGCTGCTGCGCAGCGACTCCCCGCTGGTCGGAACCGGTATGGAGGGCTACGCCGCGATCGACGCCGGCGACGTCATCACCGCGCAGAAGGCCGGTGTCGTCTCCGAGGTCTCGGCCGACGTCGTGACCGTCCAGCTCGACGAAGGCGGCACGCAGGACTACTTCCTGCGCAAGTTCGACCGCTCCAACCAGGGCACGTCGTACAACCAGCGCGTCGTGGTCTCGGCCGGTGAGCGCGTCGAGGTCGGCGAGGTCATCGCCGACGGTCCCGCCACGCAGGACGGCGAGCTCGCCCTCGGCAAGAACCTCCTCGTCGCCTTCATGACGTGGGAGGGCCACAACTTCGAGGACGCGATCATCCTCAGCCAGGAGCTCGTCAAGAACGACACCCTCTCCTCGATCCACATCGAGGAGTACGAGGTCGACGCGCGCGACACCAAGCTCGGCAAGGAGGAGATCACCCGTGACCTCCCCAACGTCGCGCCCGACCTGCTGAAGGACCTCGACGAGCGCGGCATCATCCGCATCGGCGCCGAGGTGCGTCCCGGCGACATCCTCGTCGGCAAGGTCACGCCCAAGGGCGAGACCGAGCTGTCGGCCGAGGAGCGCCTGCTCCGCGCGATCTTCAACGAGAAGAGCCGCGAGGTCCGCGACACGTCGCTGAAGGTCCCCCACGGTGAGCAGGGAACCATCATCGCGGTCAAGGAGTTCAACGCCGAGGACGGCGACGACGAGCTCGGCTCGGGCGTCAACCGCCGCGTCGTGGTCTACATCGCCCAGAAGCGCAAGATCACCGAGGGCGACAAGCTCGCCGGCCGCCACGGCAACAAGGGCGTCATCGCGAAGATCCTCCCCGTCGAGGACATGCCGTTCCTCGCCGACGGCACCCCCGTCGACGTGGTGCTGAACCCGCTCGGCATCCCGGGTCGAATGAACTTCGGCCAGGTCCTCGAGCTCCACCTCGGCTGGATCGCCGCGCAGGGCTGGAAGGTCGAGGGCACCCCCGAGTGGGCCGACCGTCTGCCCGAGGTCGCTCGCGAGGCGGCCCCCGGCACGAAGGTCGCGACCCCCGTGTTCGACGGCGCCTTCGAGTCGGAGATCGCCGGTCTGCTCGACTCGACGAACCTCACCCGCGACGGTGAGCGCCTCGTCGGCTCGTCGGGCAAGACGAAGCTGTTCGACGGCCGCTCCGGCGAGCCGTTCCCGGCTCCGATCTCGGTCGGCTACATGTACATCCTGAAGCTGCACCACCTCGTCGACGACAAGATCCACGCGCGCTCGACGGGCCCGTACTCGATGATCACCCAGCAGCCGCTCGGTGGTAAGGCGCAGTTCGGCGGCCAGCGCTTCGGTGAGATGGAGGTGTGGGCCCTCGAGGCCTACGGCGCCGCGTACGCGCTGCAGGAGCTCCTGACGATCAAGTCCGACGACATCGTGGGCCGCGTGAAGGTCTACGAGGCCATCGTCAAGGGTGAGAACATCCAGGAGCCCGGCATCCCCGAGTCGTTCAAGGTGCTCATGAAGGAGATGCAGTCGCTCTGCCTGAACGTCGAGGTCCTCTCGGCCGACGGCACCGAGGTCAACCTCCGCGACACCGATGACGAAGCCTTCCGCGCAGCGGAAGAGCTCGGCATCAACATCTCCAGCCGCTTCGAGTCCTCGTCGATCGACGAGATCTGATCCGGCCAGGCAACGAACAGAATTCCGACACAGGAGAATCAGTGCTCGAGTCACACACCTTCGATCAGCTTCGCATCGGCCTGGCCACTGCTGACGACATCCGTCGTTGGTCCTTCGGCGAGGTCAAGAAGCCCGAAACCATCAACTACCGCACGCTCAAGCCCGAGAAGGACGGCCTCTTCGGCGAGCAGATCTTCGGCCCCTCCCGCGACTGGGAGTGCGCCTGCGGAAAGTACAAGCGCGTCCGCTTCAAGGGAATCGTCTGCGAGCGCTGCGGCGTCGAGGTCACCAAGTCCTCGGTCCGCCGTGAGCGCATGGGCCACATCGAGCTCGCCGCTCCCGTGACCCACATCTGGTACTTCAAGGGCGTGCCCTCGCGCCTCGGGTACCTGCTCGACATGGCGCCGAAGGACCTCGAGAAGGTCATCTACTTCGCCGCGTACATGGTCATCTCGGTCGATGAGGATGCGCGTCACCGCGACCTCCCCACGCACGAGAACAACCTGCGCCTCGAGATCAAGAACCTCGGCGACCGCCGCGACGCCCGCGTGGCGACGCGTCTGGCGAAGCTGGAGGAGGAGCTCGCGACCCTCGAGGCCGACGGTGCCAAGGCCGACCAGAAGAAGAAGGCCAAGGACTCCGCCGAGAAGGACATGGCGACCGTCCGCAAGAACTTCGACGAGCAGATCTCGCGCCTCGAGCGGGTGTGGGAGGAGTTCCGCTCCCTCGAGGTCGGCCAGCTCAAGCAGGAGGACGACGTCTTCCACGAGCTGCAGGACCGCTTCGGGCAGTACTTCGAGGCCCACATGGGCGCCGAGGGCATCCAGCGTCGCCTGGCGGCCTTCGACCTGGCCGCCGAGGCCGACTCGCTGCACCTGCAGATCTCCGAGGGCAAGGGCCAGCGCAAGATCCGCGCGATCAAGCGCCTGAAGGTCGTCAACTCGTTCCTGCAGACCGGGATGACCCCGGCCGCGATGGTGCTCGACGTGGTTCCGGTGATCCCGCCGGAGCTGCGCCCGATGGTCCAGCTCGACGGTGGCCGCTTCGCCACTTCCGACCTGAACGACCTCTACCGTCGCGTGATCAACCGCAACAACCGTCTCCGTCGCCTGATCGATCTCGGCGCCCCCGAGATCATCGTCAACAACGAGAAGCGGATGCTGCAGGAGGCCGTCGACGCGCTGTTCGACAACGGCCGCCGTGGCCGCCCCGTCACCGGAACCGGCAACCGCGCGCTGAAGTCGCTCTCGGACATGCTCAAGGGCAAGCAGGGACGCTTCCGTCAGAACCTGCTCGGAAAGCGCGTCGACTACTCGGGTCGTTCGGTCATCATCGTCGGCCCGCAGCTGAAGCTGCACCAGTGCGGTCTGCCCAAGCAGATGGCGCTCGAGCTCTTCAAGCCGTTCGTGATCAAGCGTCTGATCGACCTCGGTCACTCGCAGAACATCAAGGCGGCCAAGCGCGCCGTCGAGCGCACGCGTCCCGAGGTCTGGGACGTGCTCGAGGAGATCATCCGCGAGCGTCCCGTGCTGCTCAACCGCGCACCCACGCTCCACCGTCTCGGCATCCAGGCCTTCGAGCCCCAGCTCGTCGAGGGCAAGGCGATTCAGCTGCACCCGCTCGTCTGCGCGGCGTTCAACGCCGACTTCGACGGTGACCAGATGGCCGTCCACCTGCCGCTGTCGGTCGAGGCCCAGGCCGAGGCGCGCATCCTGATGCTCGCGTCGAACAACATCCTGAAGCCCTCCGACGGTCGCCCGGTCACCCTGCCCTCGCAGGACATGATCATCGGTCTGCACCACCTGACCACGGTCATCGAGGGTGCCGCCGGCGAAGGCCGCGTGTTCGGCTCGGTCGGCGAGGCCATCCTGGCCAAGGACGAGGGAACCCTCGACCTGCAGGCTAAGGCGCGCATCCGCATCCCCGGCCTCACGTTCCTCGAGGGCGACGCCCCCGAGAACTACGAGCGCCACGGTCTCGTGGACGCCTCGCTCGGACAGGCGATCTTCAACGACACGCTCCCCAAGGGCTACCCGTTCGTCCGCGAGCAGGCCGACAAGGGCAAGCTGTCGCAGATCGTCAACAAGCTGGCCGAGGAGTACCCGAAGACCGAGGTCGCGGCATCCCTCGACCGGATCAAGGACGCCGGCTTCTACTGGGCCACCCGTTCGGGTGTCACGGTGGCGCTGAGCGACATCCTGACCCCGCCGAACAAGGCCGAGATCATCTCGAAGTACGAGAAGCTCGCCGCGAAGGTCCAGGGCCAGTTCGAGAAGGGTCTCGTGACCGACGCCGAGCGTCGTCAGGAGCAGATCAAGATCTGGACCGAGGCGACCGACGAGGTGCAGGCCGCCATGAAGGCGAACTTCCCGGCGGACAACACCATCAACCGCATGGTGTCCTCGGGCGCCCGTGGTAACTGGCTGCAGATCCGCAACATCGCCGGTATCCGCGGCCTGGTCAACAACACCAAGGGCGAGATCATGCCCCGTCCGATCATCTCCTCGTACCGCGAAGGGCTGTCGGTCGCGGAGTACTTCACCGCCACGCACGGTGCTCGTAAGGGTCTGGCCGACACCGCGCTGCGTACCGCCGACTCGGGTTACCTGACCCGTCGTCTGGTGGACGTCTCGCAGGACGTCATCATCCGCGAGGACGACTGCGGCACCTCGAAGGGCCTCGAGCTCCCGATCGCCGCAGCCGGTTCGGACGGCGTCCTCATCAAGGACGCGAACGTCGAGAACTCGGTGTTCGCCCGTACCCTCGCCGCCGACGCGGTCTCGCCCTCGGGCGAGGTCCTCGCGGCAGCCGGTGACGACGTGGGCGACGTGCTGATCAACAAGCTCGTCGAGGGCGGGGTGACCTCCATCAAGGTCCGCTCGGTCCTGACCTGCGACTCCGCCGTGGGTGTCTGCGCGAAGTGCTACGGCCGTTCGCTGGCCACCGGCAAGATCGTCGACATCGGCGAGGCGGTCGGCATCATCGCCGCCCAGTCGATCGGCGAGCCCGGCACGCAGCTGACGATGCGTACCTTCCACACGGGTGGTTCGGCGTCGGCCGATGACATCACGCAGGGTCTGCCCCGCGTGCAGGAGCTCTTCGAGGCGCGTACCCCCAAGGGTGCATCGCCGATCGCCGAGGCCAGCGGCCGCATCACGATCGACGAGACCGAGAAGGCCAAGAAGGTCATCATCACGCCCGACAACGGCGACGAGCCGTTCGTCTACCCGGTGCTCAAGCGTGCGACCCTCCTCGTCGAGGACGGGCAGCACGTCGAGGTCGGCGACCCGCTCCAGGTGGGAACGCTCGACCCGAAGGACATCATGCGCGTGCAGGGCGCCCGCGAGGTGCAGAAGTACCTCGTCGGCGGCGTGCAGGGCGTCTACCGGTCGCAGGGTGTGCCGATCCACGACAAGCACATCGAGGTCATCGTCCGGCAGATGCTGCGGAAGGTCACCGTGGTCGACCACGCCGACACGACGCTGCTTCCGGGCGAGATGGTCGACTTCAAGAAGTACCAGAGCATCAACCGCGAGGCCGTGGCCGAGGGCAAGCGCCCCGCGTCGGGCCGCCCGGAGCTGATGGGTATCACGAAGGCGTCGCTCGCGACGGAGTCGTGGCTGTCGGCCGCGTCGTTCCAGGAGACCACCCGCGTCCTCACGCAGGCGGCCATGGAGGGCAAGAGCGACCCGCTCGTCGGCCTCAAGGAGAACGTCATCATCGGAAAGCTCATCCCCGCCGGAACGGGCCTTGCGAAGTACCGCAACGTGGCCGTCGAGGCGACGGAGGAGGCGAAGAGCGAGCGGTACCCCAACCGCATCTTCGCGTCGGACGGCGCGTACAGCGACTCCGACCTGAGCTACGTCGACTTCGACAGCTTCTCGACTGACGGCGACTTCACCAGCTACAACTGATCCATCGCCGATCACCGCAGGGCCCCGGGCTTGTCCCGGGGCCCTGCGTCGTGTCGGGCGGGATGCGGGCGGCCGGCGGATTACCGTGGAGGGGTGTCGCGCATCGGTGGGAGGAACGTCGTCTTCGCTTGGGTCGTCGGCGTGCTGTGCACGGCCGTCATCGTGACCCTCGGCATCCTGACCGTCCCGCTCGTGACGTCGGGACTCGGGATGCTGTCGCCGGCCCCGGCCGAATCGGGGTCGACGGATGCCGCGGCCGACGGCCCGGCCCAGTGCCGCGACCTCTACACCGAGCCGATGTGGGCCGCACTGCAGTACACGCCCGGTGCGGAGATCGCCTCGTCGACGGATCAGCCTGTCTCGACGGCGGCCGAGTTCGTGCAGGCGCTGGCGCCGCAGGTCCGCTTCACGTGCACGTGGACCTCCGACAGCGGCACGATCTCCACCACCGTGGCCTCGGTGGGAACGGATGCCGGTTCCATCGCCGCATCCGCTCTGCCGCCGGCCGGATTCAGCTGCACCGACAACGGCGACCGCGTGCGGTGCTCACGCGCCGACGGCGAGCTGATCGAGACGATCGAGGCCGGGGCCGGCATCTGGGTGTCGACCTCGCAGACCGGGTGGCATCCCGAGCGGTACGCGGGTCGCGTCGCCGACGCGGCCTTCGCGGAGCGCTGACGAGCGACGCAGCGCTGACAGGCGACGCGGAGCGCTGACGGGCGACGTCGAGCGCTGACGCCTCAGGGCGCGGGCGCGGCGGGGACGGCCGGCCACAGCGAGGCGACGATCCCCGACGTGTACCCCTCCGGGGCGAGGTGCGAGAACTGCGTATCGACGAGCACGCCGTCGCGGAAGTACAGGGTCCGCCCGTCCGTGACGGGGAACCGATCGTTCTGCCATGTCTTCTCGCATCGCACGCCCGCGTCCGGCTCGTAGCAGGTGAAGCCGATCGAGGTCAGCCCGTTCATGAAGTCGATGACCGGGTTCTCCTCGGCGAACGAGATCGTGGTGATGATCTTCGACGTGTCGGCGGCGGGGTCGCCCCAGACGCAGCGCAGCGAGCCGTCGGGCATCGCGCCGCTCGGGCCGAACGAGGCGTCGTTGAGCGGGACGTTCGCCAGGGCCGTCCGCGCCGCGCTGCCGAGCAGACCGGAGCAGTCGCGCGGGATGACCGTCGTCGACACGACCGATCCGGATGCCGCGGGGGCGGCTCCGCCCGACTCGGCGGACTCGGCGGCCTCCGGTGCGGCGGTGGTCGCCGTCGCGGACGGCGTCGACTCCGGAGCGGCCGACGGGGGAGCGGCATCCGGCTCGGGGGCGCAGCCGGCGAGCATCACGAGCGCGGCGAGCACGGCCGCGGGGGCGAGGCGCGCGAGCGGGCGAGAGGTCATGTCGGCAACCATACGTCCGGCCGACGCGGCCGGTGCGCAGACACGTCGGCACGCCTGACGGGCGTGCGCCGCGCGGCGGGATATCCTCGCCACTGCGGCGGCGTCGGCCTCCGCGTGAGGAGCAGCATCGCATGAGCGACCCCAAGTACGGCGAGCCGGTCGAAGAGCCCACGCCGGTGGACGACGTCGTCGGCAGCGCCCGTGCCGGGCTGGCCGACGCGCAGGCATCGCGCGACGCGGTCAGCGCCGATGACTGGGATGCCGCGTACGCCGGCTCCGGGACGCTGCCCGAGCGCACGAGCACGACGGCGACCCCCGAAGCGCCGGGCGCTGACGCGTTGACGGGCGAGCGCGCCGCGGCATCCGACGGCCGCGCCTCGGACACCGGCGTCGCCGGCGTCACCGGATCGTCGGACCGCGATGCCGACCGCGACGCCGCGGACCGCCCTGCCGACCGCGACGCCGCGGACCGCCCTGCCGACCGCGATTCCGCCGGGGGAGCTGCGGCGACCGCTGCCGCCGCAGCCGACCGTCGCGACCTCGACGACGCCGATCGTCGTGAGGCGGATCGCCGCGACGCCGTGCGCCACGACGCCGAGCGCAGCGACACCGCGACCCGGGCCTACGGCACCGACGACCGGGGGACCTACGGTGGCGTCGTCAGCGCGAGTGAGCCCGTCGCCGGGCCCGACACCACGGCGGCCGCCGCGCCCCAGCCGATCTTCGTCCAGGCGCCCGAAGCCCCGACGCCGCGCGGCAACCGCGGCGCGGCCGGTGCGATCGGCCTGCTCGCCGCGCTCGCATTCGCGCTCATCTACCTCGGCGCCTCCCTCGCGATCGGCTTCGTCGTCGGCGATGCGACCGTCGAGAACGTCGGCACGCAGGCGCTCAGCGCCGTCACCTCGTGGTGGTTCTGGGTGCCGGTCGCCGTCTTCTTCCTCGGCTTCTGGATCCTCGGCGCCATCATCAACCGCGGACGCTGGGGCCTGTGGGTGATCTTCGGCCTCCTCGTCGGTCTCGCCGCGTACGCCGGGCACATCCTCGGACAGCTCTTCCAGGCCCCGTTCTGGTCGATCGCGCCCAGCGAGGCGCTCACGATCGTCGCCGAGCAGGCCTTCGCGCCCCTCGCCCTCGTCGCCCTCGTCGCCGGACGCGAGCTCACGATCTGGTTCGGCGCCTGGGTCGCCGCTCGGGGCCGACGCGTCACCGAGCTGAATGCGGAAGCCCAGCGCGAGTACGAGCGCACGCTCGAGGCCGGTCCGCAGCTGCACCGCTACTGATGGAACCCGCCGCCGGCGGAATGCGCCCCGGGCTGGCAGCCGCTCTCGCGGTCGTCGGCTTCGGGGCGCTCGCCATCTGCGGCCTCGGCGTCCTCAGCCTCGTGAGCGGGAGCGACGTCATCGCGGTGCGCGGGCTGACCCCCATCCCGGGCGCAGCGGCCTTCGCCGCGGCGGTCATCGGGCTTGCGGCGACCCTCGCGGCGACTCTGCGCCGGCCGCATCCTTCCTACGCGATCGCCGCCGTCGCCGCGGTCGTGACCCTGCTCGCCCACCTGTCGACGCTCGGCGTCGCGGCCGTCGTCGTCGGGGTCGACCCGGCCCGGGCGCTCGCGGCCATCGGGGCGTTCGCGGTGTCGTGGTTCGCCGTCGTCCTCGGCGGCAGCGCAGCGGTCGCGGGGTGGACGGCCGTCGCCCTCGTGCGCACGCGCGCGCGACCGCCGCACTGGGGCTGGGAGGACGACGAGGACCACTGACCGGCTCGGACCCGCACGGTCCGTGTCGGCGAATCGGGCGTGGCGGATGCCGGAATCCGCCCCGATCCGGGTCTGATCGGCCACAATGGTGGCGTGGAGCGGTCGCTCGAGACCCAGGTCAGCCAGGCGGTGGATGCCTGGCTGCGCTGGCTGCCGCGCTGGGAGCCGGCCACCCATCGCGGGCGGGTGGCACCGTGTCGCCGGTGCTTCGGCTCGCCGATCCTCTCGTCCGCGGGTGTGGGTGCCGACGTGCCCCACGGCGTCCAGCACGGGTTGTCGATCCGCATGAAGGGGATCGTGGATCAGGCCGTCGCCGAGTACACGGCGAAGAACCTGCCGACGCTCCAGGCCGAGCTCGATCAGCAGGCGGCGCGCAATCGTTCGCGCAGCTATCGCCCGGGGGAGGGCCTCGAGCCGGAGTTCGAGGGGATGCCGATGGACCCCGATCCCGTCCCCGGTGCACCGTTCCTGTTCACCATCGCCGGGCTCGCACAGGAGGCGGACGCCGACGTGCCGGAGCTCCCGCCCCTGAGCGCGGAGGCGAAATCCGCGCTCCGCCAGGAGGTCGGACTGGCGGACGACTACGCGAACATGGTCGGCCGTGAGCTCTGCGCGATCCTCCTGCACCACCGCCTGCGCGTGCAGGCGGCGATCGCTCAGCACGTCGAGCCGCAGATCGAGGCGATGCTCGCCGAGCTGACCCGTTCCCTCGACGCGCCCTTCGACGGCAGCGCCGACCGCGGCGCCGATCCCGGGCCGTCAGCACCGTGATCGCGGGCCACGTCCTGCACCCGTCACCGAGCGGGCCCTATCGTTGAGTCCGATGGCCATGTCCGCGAACGATTCGCTCCTCATCCTGCTCGGCGTCCTGTCATCGGTGCTCGGCGTCGTCCTCTACGTGTGGACCGCACTGGCGCTGTCGGCGCTGTTCCGCAAGACGGGCGAGGACGCGTGGCAGGGCTGGGTGCCGGTGCTCAACATCGCCGTGGTGCTGCGCCTCGGCGGCTTCAGCGCGTGGCTCGTGCTCGTCGGCCTCGTGCCGGTGCTCGGATGGATGCTGCTGTACGCGCTCGTCGTCGTCGCGGCGCATCGGATCGGCCGGGACTTCGCCGTCGGGCCGGGGATGACGGTGCTGGCCGCGCTGCTCTTCGTCGTCTGGGCGAGCATCCTGGGCCTCGGCCCCGCCGTATGGCAGCGGCGCGAACGCGTCGTCGAGCCGCCGCCGTGGTCGTTCTCCCCTCCCATGTCGGAGCCGACGGTGGAACCGCTCGCGCCTCCGACCCGCGAGACGCGGGTCGTCTCGCCGAACCACTTCTCACCGGAGCCGGTCCGCGAATCGCCTTCAGACGCCCTCCGGCCCGAGCCGTGGGCGCCGCCCTCGTCGTTCGCGCCGGTCGACGACGCGCCAGCGGTCGACCGCGCGGCATCCGATGCGCCATCCGACGCGGCGTCCGCACCTGCGGCACCGGCCGCGTCTCCGTTCGCGCCGACGCCCGAGGCGGCGGCGCCGGCCATGATCCCCGCCGCAGCGCCGGCCGGCGATGCGCCGCCCGAGAGCGCGCCCGCCGCGGCGCCCGCGCCGACGGCATCCGTGTCCGGCGGCCTCGATGCGCCGGACGCACCCGCCGACGCGGCCGACGCGGGCCCGGCGGTCCGCGCGGGCGACGAGGCCGAGGCGGAACAGGCGGCGCCGGCCGTCGAGCGGCCGCGGCTGCGGCGCGAGCAGCCGTGGGCGTCGGAGATCGACGACGTCTCGGCCATCTCGCCGTCGCCCTTCCCGTCGCGCGCCGCCTCGCCGCGGCCGGGCGTCGTCCCCTCGCTCGCCGACCCCGAGGAATCCGGCGCTCCCGCTCCAGGCCGCCGGACCTGGGACGCCGTCCCGGCCAGGTCGCGCGCGCGGCGCCATGCGGCCGAGCCCGAGGAGTTCCCGGAACTCTCGGGAGAGGTCTCCGCCGTCATCGGAGCACCCGCAGCGGGGGCCCCGCGGACGGCGCGCGCGGCCGTGCCCGCCCAGCTGCGGCGCGCGGAAGCCTCGGCCGACGACGACCTCGACCACACCGTCGTCGTGTCGCGCCGTCGCGGCTGGCTGCTGCAGCTGCCGGGCGGTTCGGCCGTGCCGCTCACCGGCGACGTCGCGATCCTCGGTCGCCAGCCCCGACGGGATGCCGCGCACCCCCGCGCGCAGCTGGTCGCCGTCGACGACGCCACCCGCACGATGTCCAAGACGCACGCCCGGCTGGAGCTGCGGGGCGAATCCTGGGTGATCGTCGACCTGGACTCCACCAACGGCACGGTGCTGACGGGTGAGCGCGGCGAGGAGACGGAGGTCGCCCCCGGTGATGCGCGCCCGGTGGCGGAACGGTTCCTGCTCGGCGACGCCGAGCTGCGCCTCGCGCGGGCCGCGGGCTGAACGCGATACCACTGCCGAGCGTCGGCGTTTGCCCGCCTCGCCGTGGGGGCGTATCATTGCGAGGGTGTGCGCTCATGCGCGCCCTGCGCTGTGCCTCTGGCCCGGCCTCGGGACGACGGGCGCACGCATCCGGGATCGTCCTGCGAACAGGACGCCCCCACGGCATATCCACCCTCGACAGCCGCAGCACTCGTGATGCGCCGGTGGATCTGTGGTGAAACCACGACGCTGTCACCGTGCAGCACTACAAGGAGAGAACGTGCCAACCATTCAGCAGTTGGTTCGCAAGGGCCGCTCGCCGAAGGTCACCAAGACCAAGGCTCCCGCCCTGAAGGCGAACCCCCAGCAGGCGGGCGTCTGCACCCGCGTGTACACGACCACGCCCAAGAAGCCGAACTCGGCCATGCGCAAGGTCGCCCGTGTCAAGCTCCGCAACGGCACCGAGGTCACCGCGTACATCCCCGGCGAGGGCCACAACCTGCAGGAGCACTCGCTCGTGCTCGTCCGCGGCGGTCGTGTGAAGGACCTGCCCGGTGTCCGCTACAAGATCGTCCGCGGTGCGCTCGACACCCAGGCCGTCAAGAACCGTAAGCAGGCTCGCAGCCGCTACGGCGCGAAGAAGGGTTGAGTTAGATGCCTCGTAAGGGACCCGCACCCCGCCGCGTCGTCGTCAACGACCCGGTCTACGGCGCTCCGATCGTCACCCAGCTCGTCAACAAGATCCTCGTCGACGGCAAGAAGTCCATCGCCGAGGCGATCGTCTACAACGCCCTCAAGGGCGTCGAGGCCAAGAACGGCCAGGACGCCGTGGCGACGCTGAAGAAGGCGCTCGACAACGTCCGCCCCACCCTCGAGGTCAAGAGCCGCCGCGTCGGCGGCTCGACCTACCAGGTGCCGGTCGAGGTCAAGCCGCACCGCGCGAACACCCTCGCGCTGCGCTGGCTCGTCTCCTACGCGAAGGGCCGTCGTGAGAAGACGATGACCGAGCGTCTGCAGAACGAGATCCTCGACGCCTCGAACGGCCTCGGTGCCGCGGTCAAGCGCCGCGAAGACACGCACAAGATGGCCGAGTCGAACCGCGCCTTCGCGCACTACCGCTGGTAAACAGCTTCTCGACGCCGGCCGGGAGAACCCTCCCGGCCGGCGTTCCCCACCGAACGTAAGGAACAGCCCGTGGCACAAGAAGTGCTCACCGACCTCAACAAGGTCCGCAACATCGGCATCATGGCGCACATCGATGCCGGCAAGACGACGACGACCGAGCGCATCCTGTTCTACACGGGCGTCAACCACAAGCTCGGCGAGACGCACGACGGCGCCTCGACCACCGACTGGATGGAGCAGGAGAAGGAGCGCGGCATCACGATCACGTCTGCCGCCGTGACCTGCTTCTGGAACAAGAACCAGATCAACATCATCGACACGCCCGGCCACGTCGACTTCACGGTCGAGGTCGAGCGGTCCCTGCGCGTCCTCGACGGCGCCGTCGCCGTCTTCGACGGCAAGGAGGGCGTCGAGCCCCAGTCCGAGACCGTGTGGCGTCAGGCCGACAAGTACGACGTCCCGCGCATCTGCTTCGTCAACAAGATGGACAAGCTGGGCGCCGACTTCTACTTCACCGTCGACACCATCGTCAGCCGTCTGGGCGCACGTCCGCTCGTGCTGCAGCTCCCCATCGGCGCCGAGAACGACTTCGTGGGCGTCATCGACCTCGTCGAGATGCGCGCGCTGGTCTGGCCCGGCGACGCCAAGGGTGATGTCACCATGGGCGCGAAGTACGAGATCCAGGAGATCCCGGCCGACCTCGCCGACAAGGCGGCCGAGTACCGCCAGAAGCTCCTCGAAGCCGTCGCCGAGTCCGACGACGCGCTGCTCGAGAAGTTCTTCGGCGGCGAGGACCTGACGGTCGCCGAGATCAAGGGCGCCATCCGCAAGCTCACCGTCGCCGGCGAGCTCTACCCGGTGCTCTGCGGCTCGGCCTTCAAGAACCGCGGCGTGCAGCCCATGCTCGACGCGGTCGTCGACTTCCTCCCCTCTCCCCTCGACGTGCCCGCCATCGAGGCGCACGACCCGAAGGACGAGGAGAAGGTCATCGAGCGTCACCCCGACGCGAACGACCCGTTCGCGGCGCTCGCGTTCAAGGTCGCGGTGCACCCGTTCTTCGGTCGCCTGACCTACGTCCGCGTGTACTCCGGTCACCTCGACTCCGGTGCCCAGGTCGTCAACTCGACCAAGGGCAAGAAGGAGCGCATCGGGAAGATCTTCCAGATGCACGCCAACAAGGAGAACCCGGTCGACTCGCTCACCGCGGGCAACATCTACGCCGTCATCGGCCTGAAGGACACCACCACCGGTGACACCCTCGCCGACCCGGCGGAGCCCGTCGTCCTCGAGTCGATGACGTTCCCCGAGCCGGTCATCGAGGTCGCCATCGAGCCGAAGACCAAGGCCGACCAGGAGAAGCTGGGTGTCGCCATCCAGAAGCTCGCCGAAGAGGACCCGACCTTCCGCACCGAGCTCAACCCCGAGACCGGTCAGACGGTCATCAAGGGCATGGGCGAGCTGCACCTCGACATCCTCGTCGACCGCATGAAGCGCGAGTTCCGCGTCGAGGCGAACGTCGGCAAGCCGCAGGTGGCGTACCGCGAGACGATCAAGAAGGTCGTCGAGCGTCACGACTACACCCACAAGAAGCAGACCGGTGGTTCGGGTCAGTTCGCGAAGATCCAGTTCGCGATCGAGCCCCTCGAGGTCACGGCCGACAAGACGTACGAGTTCGAGAACAAGGTCACCGGTGGCCGCATCCCGCGCGAGTACATCGAGCCGACCAACCAGGGCTTCCAGGACGCGATGAACGTCGGCGTGCTCGCCGGCTACCCCATCGTGGGCGTCAAGGCGATCCTCCTCGACGGTGCGTCGCACGACGTCGACTCGTCGGAGATGGCGTTCAAGATCGCCGGCTCGATTGGCTTCAAGGAGGCGCTGCGCAAGGCGAACCCCGTCATCCTCGAGCCGCTCATGGCGGTCGAGGTGCGCACGCCCGAGGAGTACATGGGCGACGTCATCGGCGACCTGAACTCCCGTCGCGGCCAGATCCAGTCGATGGAGGACGGCTCGGGCATCAAGATCGTCCGTGCGCTCGTCCCGCTGTCGGAGATGTTCGGCTACATCGGCGACCTGCGCTCGAAGACGTCGGGTCGCGCGGTGTACTCGATGGAGTTCGACAGCTACTCCGAGGTCCCGCGCGCGGTGGCCGACGAGATCGTCCAGAAGAACAAGGGCGAGTAATCGCTCTCGGATGCCGGGGGCCCGATGCTCCCGGCATCCACTCAAACTGAATATCGCACTCTCTACTAGAGTGAAATCATCCCCGTAGAGAACCGGTCGCAATCCAGCGCCCGGAGATCTACATCGACAGTCCTGAGGAGGACCCCGTGGCTAAGGCCAAGTTCGAGCGGACCAAGCCGCACGTCAACATCGGAACCATCGGTCACGTTGACCACGGCAAGACGACGCTCACCGCAGCGATCTCGAAGGTGCTCGCCGACAAGTACCCGTCGGCCACCAACGTGCAGCGTGACTTCGCGTCCATCGACTCGGCGCCCGAAGAGCGCCAGCGTGGCATCACGATCAACATCTCGCACGTCGAGTACGAGACCCCGAAGCGTCACTACGCTCACGTCGACGCCCCCGGTCACGCCGACTACATCAAGAACATGATCACCGGTGCCGCTCAGATGGACGGCGCGATCCTCGTGGTCGCCGCCACCGACGGCCCGATGGCTCAGACGCGCGAGCACGTGCTGCTCGCCAAGCAGGTCGGCGTCCCCTACCTGCTCGTCGCGCTGAACAAGTCCGACATGGTCGACGACGAGGAGATCCTGGAGCTCGTCGAGCTCGAGGTTCGCGAGCTCCTGTCGTCGCAGGACTTCGACGGCGACAACGCTCCCGTCGTGCAGGTCTCGGGCCTGAAGGCGCTCGAGGGCGACGAGAAGTGGGTCAACAAGATCGTTGAGCTCATGGACGCCGTCGACGAGTCGATCCCCGACCCGGTGCGTGACAAGGACAAGCCGTTCCTCATGCCCGTCGAGGACGTCTTCACGATCACCGGTCGTGGCACGGTCGTCACCGGCCGCGCCGAGCGTGGCACCCTCGCCATCAACTCCGAGGTCGAGATCGTCGGCATCCGCCCGACGCAGAAGACCACGGTCACGGGTATCGAGATGTTCCACAAGCAGCTCGACGAGGCCTGGGCCGGCGAGAACTGCGGTCTGCTCCTGCGCGGCACCAAGCGTGACGACGTCGAGCGCGGCCAGGTCGTCGTGAAGCCGGGTTCGGTCACGCCGCACACCAACTTCGAGGGCACCGCCTACATCCTCTCGAAGGAGGAGGGTGGCCGTCACAACCCCTTCTACACGAACTACCGCCCGCAGTTCTACTTCCGCACCACGGACGTCACCGGCGTCATCTCGCTGCCCGAGGGCACCGAGATGGTCATGCCCGGCGACACCACCGACATGTCGGTCGAGCTCATCCAGCCGATCGCCATGGAAGAGGGCCTCGGCTTCGCGATCCGTGAGGGTGGCCGCACCGTCGGCGCCGGCACGGTGACCAAGATCGTCAAGTAAGTCTCAGACTTCCTTCGCGGCGCCCCTCGGATCCTCGGATCCGGGGGGCGCCGTCGTTTGCGCAAGCTGTTGACGGCGATGACGATCACGCGCTGACATAGGCGGAGAACGGACACACCGTCCCCAGCGAAAGGACCTGCCATGGGCGTGGACGACATCATCAACAAGGGCAAGCAGATGTTCGAGCAGAATCGGGACAAGATCGAGGAGGCGCTCAAGAGCGAGAAGGCCGAGGAGGTCAGCGACAAGATCCTGCGGGGCGCGGCCGATGCGGTGAAGAAGGTCGTTCCGGCTGAGCAGCACGCGAAGATCGACGAGGTGCGCGACAACGTCGACAAGAACATCGGCAACCAGTGAGGTCGGTGCGCGGGCGCGCATCCGAAACTCAGTGAAAGATCTACTTAATATCAGGTCTCAGTATTGACTGAGGGAAAACTGAGCACATAGTCTCGGACCGTCACAGCAGGTCCGGAGCGCATCCGTACGTGCCTGGGGCATTCGTCGATCCCCAGGACGGTCATGGTCTCCGCTCGTCGCGCCCGCGCCCCTCAGTGCTCCTCCCGCACCGCAGCGCGCGCATCCGTGCGCGCTGCGGTGCGCGGCACGAGCGCGGCAGCCGCGGCCGTCGCACTCGCGCTCGGACTCCTCGCAACCCCCACCGGCGCTGTCGCCGCCATCGCGGCCCCGAGCGGCACGCCGGCTCCCGAGGTGACCGAGACCGTCGAGCCGGACGCGCGGCAGGAGAGCCCGGGTGCCTCCGACGAGAGCCCGGCCGCACCCGATGACGGCGAGACGGATGCCGTGACCACGCCCCCGGGAACGGATGCGGACGCCGCGGACGCGCCGGAGGCGGCGACGGAGCCCGAGCCGCCACTCCCGGCATCGCCGGATGGCGTCGATGCGCCGGCGATCGAGGTCCCGGCTGACGAGGCCGATGCGCGCGCGCCGCCGCTCGCGCGTCAGCTCAGCATCGGCATCCTGGCGGCGGGCATTCCGGAGGCTCCCCGCGACGCCTGGGTCGAGACCTTCGAGCAGGGGGTGAGCACGACAGCCCCGAGCGCACTCGGCGCCTACGCGGGCGGACGTTACACAGCGTCGACCGGCTGGGTGAACGGCGCGAGCTGCACGGGCGTGCTCGTGAACTTCTCGGCCGCGGCGAGCACGACGCTCTGCCCGCCGCAGACCCTCAACTCGTCGACGCTCGGAGCGCGCGAGGTGCGCCGCCTCGCCGATGTCCTGGGCCAGCTCGCGGCCGGTGCGACGGGCTCGACCTCGGCCACGGCGCCGGCGAACAGCTCGACGGCCACCACCCGGACCAATCACGCCCTGACCAACTTCCCCTACGCGGCGGTCGCCGGGGGCACGACGGTCGCGCAGTCCGCCGCCGGCATCGGTGTGACGGCTCCCGGTTCGCGCTACTACGCCCTTCGTTTCGATGCGGCGGGTGCGCAGTGCGGAACCAACAACGCATCGCTGTCGCTGTCGCTGTTCACCGGTTCGACGACGCTGCTGAGCGGCTTCCCGACCCCGGTCGTCCCCTGCGCGGCGACCGGCTCGGTGTTCTACACCTCGCCCGCGCAGGCGACCTCCGGCATCCTCGACCCGGCGCTGTCGACGTCGGCCCGCGCGGCGACGTACACGGGCACTGGGGTGGCACTCCTTACGCCCGCGCAGATCGCCGCGGCGCAGGTGCGGCTGACCAACACCGTCACCGGAGCCGGCAGCGCGTTCGGCGTCGACAACATCCGCGTCCTGGAGGTCTCGCCTGCGCTCGACGCCGCGTTCTCCGGCACCGCGACCGCGACGGTCCCGACGACCCTGACGTACACGGTGACGAACACCTCGGATCTCCTCGCGAAGACGGACTGGGGCTTCGCGGCGACCCTCCCGGCCGAGCTGCGCGTCGCCGCCACGCCCGCGATCGGCGGGACGTGCGTGAACGCGACCGGGGCGGCCTACGCCGTGACCGCGGCCCCGGGCTCGGGCGCCATCTCCGTCGTCGGCGGCGACCTCGTCGCGGGTGCCTCGTCGTGCACCATCACGGTCGACGTCGTCGCGGCGGCCGCGGGCACCGTCACGAGCGGCGCCGTCGCGACGACCGGGCTCATCGCATCCGCCCCGGCGACGCTGACGGTGCAGCCGGCGACGACCCTCACGGTGCGGAAGAACCTGCCGGCCCGTGCCGCTGCCGGCGACCAGTTCACGCTGTCGGTCCGCAGTGGTCAGACGGTGCTGGGCTCCGCGACCACGTCGGGCAGCGCCACCGGCCTGCAGGCGCAGCAGGTCGCGGCGCTCGTGGTGCAGCCCGGCGCGACGTACACGATCCACGAGACCATCACCGCGGGCGCCGGGCTGACGTACACGAGCTCGTACGAGTGCACCCGCGACGGCACGGTCATCGCCATCGGCTCCTCGCCGTCGGGCACGCTCACGATGCCGGCCGAGGCGGGGTCCTCGGTCGTCTGCACCTTCACCAACACCGTCCAGTCCGCGCGTCTGTCGTGCTCGACCAACCAGTTCTACGCGCTGGGCCCCGCGGGCGAGCTGCTCCAAGCCGATACGGTCACGGGCGCCACGGCGACGGTCGGCAGCTGGAACGTCGGCGCGAACGCGAACTCCCTCGGCATCGGTCCGGGCGGCGGCGTCGCCTACGCGCTGCAGCGGTCGACGGACGCGGCGAACGTCGTGTCCATCCTCAAATGGACCCCCGCGGGCGGATTCCAGACCCTCGCGAACACGGGCTACACGACGGCGACGACGGCCGGGGCAGCGGTGACCGGCTCGCTCGTCGCCGGCGCGGTCGACCCGTCGGGTCGGTTCATCTTCGGGAAGTTCTCGGGAACGTCCTTCCACCTCTGGAGCTTCACCGAGTCGAACCCCGCCGCGACCCGCTACGCCTACCTCGGGTCGTTCCCGACGACCGGCTCGCCGAACGGGAACGGCGACCTCGCCTTCGACGCATCCGGCAACCTCTATGTCCTCGGCGCGGCGACCGTGAACAACGCGCCGAGCGCTGTCATCTTCACCGTCACCGCAGCGGCCATCTCGGCCGCGAACGGCGGAGTGATCCCCGTCGGTGCAACGACCGCCCGCTCGCTCGCGGGCACCGAGGCGACGCCCGCGTTCGGCAACGCCAACGGCCTGGCGTTCTCGCCGCGCGGCACGGCATACGTCTCGGACTCCGGAACCGCGTACGAGTTCGACCCGACGACCTGGACGCGCATCCCGGGCTCGGGGCGTTCCCTCGCCGAGCACACCGACCTCGCCTCCTGCGCGAGCCCGTCGACGGTGACCGTGCTGAAGAACGCGATCGGGCGCGCGGCCGCGAGCGACCAGTTCACCCTGACCCTCTCGGGCTCCGCGGGCACGATCGCCACGGCCACCACGGCCGGTTCCGCGACGGGACGTCAGAGCCAGCAGGTCGGCCCGGTCCCGATCCCCACCGGCAGCACGGTCTCGATCTCGGAGGCGATGGCGGCCGGATCGGCATCCGCGCTCGCGGTGTACACGATCTTCTCGGAGTGCTGGGCGGACGGCGTGCGGCTGAGCAACAGCACCGCCGCCACGGGCTCGGTGACCGTTCCCGAGCGGCCCGGGGTGAACGTCGTCTGCACCTTCTTCAACTCACCGCGCCCGGCGACGACGGTGACGATCACCAAGCTCGTCCTCGACCCGGCGACGGGGGCGACGAGTCCCGCCGCAGGATGGTCCGTCGGCACCGCCGCCACGGCCACGACGGGCACGGCGACGGCGCTTCCGAGCGAGGCGCCGCGGCAGCTCACGAACGCGCAGGGAACCGCGTCGTGGACCGTGCTGTACGGATCGCTCGCCTCCCGAGCGACGCTCACGGTGTCCGAGGAGATGCGCGCAGGATTCGTCTTCGCGAGCGCGTCGTGCACGATCGGCGGAACCGCGACACCCGTCACCTTCGGCCAGACCGGCAACATCGTCAGCGGATCGATCGCGAACACGCAGTCGGCGCAGGCGATCGCCTGCACGATCGTCAACCGTCCGGTGGCCGTCCTCACCCTCGTCAAAGAGGTGTCGTTCGGCTCCGCGCTCCCGAGCGACTGGGTGCTCTCGGCCACGGCGCCGACGGGCGCTCTGCCCGGGCCGAGCGGGCGCAGCGGCACGCCCCAGGCCTCGGCGATAAACGTCACCCCGGGAGTGCCCTACCGCCTGTCCGAGGCGGGCGGATCGCTGACGTACGTCCAGACCGGCGCGTGGCAGTGCCGGACGGATGCCGGGACCGCCGTCGCGGTCACGGCCGCCGGAGACGTGACGCTGCCGCAGGGCGCCACCGTCACCTGCGCGGTGACGAACGCCACGGCATCCGTCACGCTCCTGAAACAGGTCACGCAGCCGGGTCCCGGCTTCCAGCCGGCGAACTGGACGGTCACGGCCACGCCGGCTGCCTTCGCCGGTGGGCCGCTGCCGACGCAGAGCAGGCCCGGCGCCGCCTACGTCGCGAGCGGCAACCCGGCGAGCACGTTCGAGGTGCGGCCCGGACACACCTACACCCTGTCGGAGGCGCCGACCACGCCGGGGAGCCGACTCGCCTATCAGACCCTCCGCCTGGAACGGCTCCAGGGCACGACCTGGGTGAGCGTCCCCTCGGCCACGATCAGCGCCCCCGCCGCCGGTCAGAACGCCGTCTACCGATTCGTCAACGCGCCCGTGCAGCCGACGACCCTTCCGCTCACCGGCGGTATGAGCAGCGATGCCTTCCTGATCTCGGGAGGTGCGATCCTCGCGATCGTGCTCGCCGGCGCCGTGCTCCACGACCGGCGGAGGAGGCGGCCGATGTGAGCCTCGGACCTCCGCTCCGCGCCGGGCCCCGCGCCCCGATCCACCCCTTCTCAACACCATCTCGAACACCATCTCGAACACCGAAATCAGGAGAATGACCATGACCAGAACCTTCGCCAAGCGGGCGGGTGCCGTGATCGGCGCGCTCGCCCTCGGCGCGGTCGCCGTGTTCGGCAGCGCCGTTCCGGCCAGTGCCGTGCCCGGCAACATCGACGAGTCGATCCCCCGCACCCTGACGATCCACAAGTACCAGCTCGCGCCGAACAGCCCGCAGGCGCCCGGCACGGGCCAGCTCATCCCGGGCGGCGTGCCCGGCGGCATCCCGCTCGAGGGGGCGGAGTTCACCGTGCGCGAGATCACGAGCGTCGACATCACGACGCCCGCCGGCTGGACCCAGGCGGGCCAGCTCAACGCGAACATCCCCGCCGCCGCCGCCCTGGCCGACGGGGCGCCGACCGTGGTGACGACGAACGCCGCGGGCATCGCGACGTTCTCCTCGCTCGACGTCGGTCTGTACTACGTGGCCGAGACGGCGACGCCCGGAGACGTGACCGACCCGGTCGCGCCGTTCCTGGTCAGCCTGCCGTTCCCCACCGGCCAGTTCGGCACCCCGGCGAACGACTGGATCTACGACGTCCACGTGTACCCGAAGAACTCGGTCAGCGACCTCACCAAGAACCGGGTGGCGCCCGCGCCGGGCTCGGTGGAGGCCCGCAACCCCGACCTCGTCCGCTGGGCGATCTCCTCGACGATCCCGACCCTGCCGGCCGGGACGCCGCTCAGCCAGTTCAGCCTGACGGACGAGCTCGCCCCCGAGCTGACCTTCGTCGCCACGCCGCCCGCCGGTGTCGCGCCGACGAGTGTCACGGCGACGACCGCCGCCGGCGGGAACCTCGCGCTCGTGGCCTCGGACTACACGATCACGACGGCCGGCACGACGCAGACCGTCGCCTTCACCCCGGCGGGCCGCACCAAGCTTCAGGCCAACGGCGGCGGCTCGGTCACCTTCACGGTGCTCACCCGCGCCGTCGACGTCCCCGCGAACGGTCTGATCGTCAACACCGCGAGCTCGATCGTCAACGGCGCCACCGAGACCGTGACGGGCACCACCCCGATCGGTGAGCTGACGGTCTTCGCGTACGCCGCCCCGCCGGTCGCCGGCGGCTCGCAGCAGACGCCGCTCGCCGGAGCCGTGTTCCAGCTGTTCCTCACCGAGGCCGATGCGAACGCGGGCACCAACCCCGTGTCGATCGGCGGCGTCTCGCAGTGGACCTCGGGCCCGGACGGCCAGATCAACATCCCGGCGCTCGTCCCGGGGACGTACTTCGTCCGCGAGATCACCCCGCCCGCCGGTTTCCAGATCCCCACCCCGGCGATCCAGTCCGTGGGCGTCGTGGCGGGCCCCACCTCGGTGTCGGCGCCGGTGCAGAACTACCTCACCGTCCCGCACGTACAGGTCCCCGCGTGGCAGCTGCCGCTGACCGGTGGCGACGGCGCGCTCTGGTTCGGTGTCGGCGGCGGCGCGCTTCTGCTCATCGTCGTCGGCGCCGCGATCGTCGTGGCACGCCGTCGCGCGACCGAGGCCGCGGCGCCGGTCGCCTGAGCGCCCTGTCGTAACCTCGGATCACTGTGACGACGACGGCGGAGCTCCCCACCCGGGGGGAGCTCCGTCGTCGTTCACGATGGCGACTGTCGGTCGCCTCGCTCCTCATCGCCTTCGGGGCCGTCGCGGCTGCCGGCCTCCTCCTCTACCCCTCCATCGCGGCTTGGTTCAGCCAGTACGAGCAGTCCCAGCGCATCGACGGCTACTCCTCGCAGATCCGGGATCTCGGAGCCGACACCCTCCGCGACCAGCTCACGGCCGCACGCGCCTACAACGCGGCGATGACCGCCGGCGGCGCGCAGATCGCCGCCAACGAGCGGCTTCCGCTCGCCGATGCGCCCGACCAGGGCGACGCGTACGCCACGCAGCTTCGCGGCGACGCCGAGGGCCTCATGGCGCGGCTGCGCATCCCGGCGATCGACGTCGACCTGCCGATCTACCACGGGACGAGCGACCCCGTCCTCGCCCACGGCGTCGGCCACCTCGAGGGCACCGCCCTGCCGGTCGGCGGCGCGTCGACGCACTCCGTGCTCACCGCCCACCGCGGCCTCGCCACAGCGGAGCTGTTCACGCACCTCGACCGCGTCGAGGAGGGAGACACCTTCACCGTCGAGGTCTTCGGCGAGGTGGTGTCGTACCGCGTCATCGAGACGCAGGTCGTCGAACCCGAGCAGACCGAGTCCCTCGTGCCGCGGCTGGGAGAAGACCTCATGACGCTCGTGACGTGCACGCCGCTGGGCGTCAACACCCACCGCATCCTCGTCACGGGGGAGCGCATCATCCCGACCCCCATCGACGATCTCGCCGACGCCGGCAAGCGCCCGGAGATTCCGACTTTCCCCTGGTGGGCGGTCATCTCCGGCGGTGTCCTCGTCGTCACCGCGGGGTACGTCTGGCTGTCGGGTCGACCCGTCGCGCCGCGGTCCCCGCGCACGCCGTCGACACGACACGCCGATAGCGCACCTTCCGACACGCCCGGGTTTGCGACACGCCCGGGCGACACGTAGACTAGTCAGGTTCCACACTCCGACGGGTGCCCGGCATCCCGGATCACTGCCACGACAGTGCATAGGCGGCGCGCGAGCGCAGAGTCCTAGGCCACGGGCAGACGAACATCCAACCCCACACCACCTGGAGACAGGATGCGCGCGTGCGCGCGGTGCGGAACCGCGGGGAGACCCGCGGGTTTGACATCAGAACAGTGGTGCGCATCATCGTCTCGGCGATGAGAAGTGCCCGGCGCGATCAGCGCCACCGGGCGTCCAATGCGCTCGCGACCAGCGAGACGTAAGACGCGATACAGAGAGTGAGCAGACAAATGGCGGGACAGAAGATCCGCATTCGCCTGAAGTCGTACGACCACGAGGTCATCGACACCTCGGCCCGCAAGATCGTCGACACCGTGACCCGTGCGGGCGCGACCGTCGTCGGCCCCGTGCCGCTTCCGACCGAGAAGAACGTCGTGTGCGTCATCCGGTCGCCCCACAAGTACAAGGACAGCCGCGAGCACTTCGAGATGCGCACTCACAAGCGTCTGATCGACATCGTCGACCCGACGCCGAAGGCCGTCGACTCGCTCATGCGCCTCGACCTCCCGGCCGACGTCAACATCGAGATCAAGCTCTGAGGTTCGACATGGCTGACATCAACTCCAAGGTTTCCAAGGGCCTCCTCGGCACCAAGCTCGGCATGACGCAGGTCTGGAACGAGCAGGGAAAGCTCGTTCCCGTCACGGTCATCGAGATCGCGCCGAACGTGGTCACCCAGCTGCGCACGCTCGAGAAGGACGGCTACTCGGCCGTCCAGATCGCTGCCGGCCAGATCGACCCCCGCAAGGTCAACAAGCCCCTCACGGCCCACTTCGAGGCCGCCGGCGTCACCCCGCGTCGCCACCTCACCGAGGTGCGCACGGCCGATGCTGCTGACTACTCACTCGGTCAGGAGCTCACCGCCGGTGGCACCTTCGAGGCCGGCCAGCTGGTCGACGTCGTCGGCACCAGCAAGGGCAAGGGCACCGCGGGTGTCATGAAGCGCCACAACTTCAAGGGCGTCTCGGCCTCGCACGGTGCTCACCGCAACCACCGCAAGCCCGGTTCCATCGGTGCCTCGTCGACGCCCAGCCGCGTCTTCAAGGGCATGCGCATGGCCGGCCGCATGGGTGGCGAGCGTGTGACCGTCCTCAACCTCACGGTGCACGCCGTCGACGCCGAGAAGGGTCTGCTGCTCGTCAAGGGCGCCGTCCCCGGTGCCCGCGGCCGCATCGTCTACGTCCGCAACGCTGTGAAGGGTGCCTGATCATGGCTGACTCGACTCTCGCGCTCGACGTCCGGAGCGCCTCCGGCAATAAGGCCGGCTCCGTGGAGCTGCCCGCCGCGCTCTTCGACGTCAAGACCAACGTCCCCCTCATCCACCAGGTCGTCGTCGCGCAGCTCGCGGCGGCTCGCCAGGGCACCCACTCGACCAAGCGTCGCGGTGAGGTCTCGGGCGCCGGCCGCAAGCCCTTCAAGCAGAAGGGCACGGGTAACGCCCGTCAGGGCTCGATCCGCGCGCCGCACATGACCGGTGGTGGCATCGTGCACGGCCCCAAGCCGCGCAACTACTCGCAGCGCACCCCCAAGAAGATGGTCGCCGCGGCTCTCCTCGGAGCGCTCAGCGACCGTGCTCGCGGCCAGCGTCTGCACATCATCGACTCGTTCGGTGTCGAGGGAGCTCCCTCGACCAAGGCCGCGGCATCCGTGCTGGCCGGTCTGAGCGCGACGAAGAACGTCCTCGTCGTGATCGAGCGCGGTGACGAGATCACCGTCAAGAGCGTGCGCAACCTCGCCTACGTCCACGTGCTGACCTTCGACCAGCTCAACGCCTACGACGTGCTCGTCTCGGACGACCTCGTCTTCACCAAGGCCGCCTACGACGCGTTCGTCGCGTCCAAGGCCGGCGCCACCGAGGAGGTCTCGGCATGACCGACGTCAACAAGGACCCGCGCGACATCATCCTGAAGCCGGTCGTCTCCGAGAAGAGCTACGGGCTCATCGACGAGGGCAAGTACACGTTCCTCGTGGACCCCCGTGCGTCGAAGACCGAGATCAAGCTCGCGATCGAGAAGATCTTCGGTGTCAAGGTCGCCGCGGTCAACACGCTCAACCGCGCGGGCAAGACCCGTCGCACCCGCTTCGGCACCGGCAAGCGCAAGGACACCAAGCGCGCCATCGTCACCCTGAAGTCGGGCACCATCGACATCTTCACGGCAGTCGGCTGACGGTCGGGATAGAGGACAACGAACATGGCTATTCGCAAGTACAAGCCCACGACCCCGGGTCGCCGCGGTTCGTCGGTGGCCGACTTCGCCGAGATCACCCGATCGACGCCCGAGAAGTCGCTCCTCCGCCCGCTCGCCAAGACCGGTGGCCGCAACAACCAGGGCCGCATCACCACCCGCCACATCGGCGGTGGCCACAAGCGTCAGTACCGCGTCATCGACTTCCGTCGCAATGACAAGGACGGCGTCAACGCCAAGGTCGCGCACATCGAGTACGACCCCAACCGCACCGCGCGCATCGCGCTCCTGCACTACTTCGACGGCGAGAAGCGCTACATCCTCGCGCCGAACAAGCTGTCGCAGGGCGATGTCGTCGAGTCGGGTGCCGGCGCCGACATCAAGCCCGGCAACAACCTGCCGCTGCGCAACATCCCCACCGGTACGGTCATCCACGCCATCGAGCTCCGTCCCGGCGGCGGCGCGAAGATGGCACGCTCGGCCGGCACCAGCGTGCGCCTGGTCGCGAAGGACGGCCCCTACGCCCAGCTGCGTCTGCCCTCGGGCGAGATCCGCAACGTCGATGCGCGCTGCCGCGCGACCATCGGCGAGGTCGGCAACGCCGAGCAGTCGAACATCAACTGGGGCAAGGCCGGCCGCAAGCGCTGGAAGGGCGTGCGCCCGACGGTCCGCGGTGTCGCGATGAACCCGGTCGACCACCCGCACGGTGGTGGTGAGGGCAAGACCTCCGGTGGCCGTCACCCCGTCACTCCCTGGGGCCAGGCTGAGGGTCGCACCCGCCACCCCAACAAGGAGAGCGACAAGTACATCGTCCGCCGCCGTAACGCCGGCAAGAAGCGCAAGTAGGAGTAGAGGAAGATGCCTCGCAGCCTGAAGAAGGGCCCCTTCGTCGACGAGCACCTGCTTCGCAAGGTGGTCGCGCAGAACGAAGCCGGCTCCAAGAACGTCATCAAGACCTGGTCGCGCCGTTCGATGATCATCCCGGCCATGCTCGGCCACACGATCGCCGTGCACGACGGACGCAAGCACATCCCCGTGTTCGTGTCCGAGACCATGGTCGGCCACAAGCTGGGCGAATTCGCGCCCACCCGCACCTTCCGCGGCCACGTGAAGGACGACAAGAAGGGCCGCCGCCGCTGACGCGGTGGCTGTCTAGAGAGGACAGAGGAGGAGAGACATGGTGGAATCCACCGCACGCGTGAAGCACATCCGCGTGACCCCTCAGAAGGCTCGTCGTGTCGTCGCGCTCATCAAGGGCAAGCAGGCTCAGGAGGCTCTCGCCATCCTGAAGTTCGCCCCCCAGAGCGCCAGCGAGCCGATCTACAAGCTCGTCGCCTCGGCGGTCGCGAACGCTCGCGTGAAGGCCGACAAGGACAACGAGTTCCTGGACGATGCCGACCTGTACGTGAAGAACGCGTACGTCGACGAGGGCACGACGCTCAAGCGTTTCCAGCCCCGCGCCCAGGGTCGTGCCTTCCAGATCAAGAAGCGCACGAGCCACATCACGGTCGTGCTGTCGACGCCGGAGGGCGCGGATGCCGCGGCCGCCGGTACGAGCAAGAAGGCGAGCAAGTAATGGGACAGAAAGTCAACCCGTACGGCTTCCGCCTCGGCATCACGACTGACCACGTGTCGCGTTGGTTCTCCGACTCGACCAAGCCGGGCCAGCGTTACGCCGACTACGTCGCCGAGGACATCAAGATCCGTCGTCTGCTGACCACGTCGCTCGACCGCGCCGGTGTCAGCAACATCGAGATCGAGCGCACCCGTGACCGCGTGCGCGTCGACATCCACACCGCCCGCCCGGGCATCGTGATCGGCCGCCGCGGCGCCGAGGCCGAGCGCATCCGCGCCGACCTCGAGAAGCTGACCGGCAAGCAGATCCAGCTGAACATCCTCGAGGTCAAGAACCCCGAGGCCGACGCTCAGCTCGTCGCTCAGGGCATCGCCGAGCAGCTCTCCGCACGTGTGGCCTTCCGCCGCGCGATGCGCAAGGGCCTGCAGGGCGCTCAGCGCGCCGGCGCCAAGGGCATCCGCATCCAGGTCTCGGGCCGTCTCGGCGGCGCGGAGATGAGCCGGTCGGAGTTCTACCGCGAAGGCCGTGTGCCCCTGCACACCCTCCGCGCGAACATCGACTACGGCTTCTACGAGGCCAAGACCACCTTCGGCCGCATCGGCGTGAAGGTCTGGATCTACAAGGGCGACCTGACGGCCAAGGAGCTCGCTCGCGAGCAGGCCAACGCGCCGAAGTCCTCGCGCGGTCGCGATGACCGTGGCGGCGACCGTCGTCGCGGTCCCCGCAACGAGGCCCCCGTGGCAGAAGGAGCGTCGGCCTGATGCTTATCCCCCGCAAGGTCAAGTACCGCAAGCAGCACCACCCCAAGCGTGACGGCCAGGCCACCGGCGGCACGAAGGTCTCCTTCGGCGAGTACGGCATCCAGGCCCTCACCCCCGCCTATGTGACGAACCGTCAGATCGAGTCCGCTCGTATCGCGATGACCCGTCACATCAAGCGCGGTGGAAAGGTGTGGATCAACGTCTACCCCGACCGCCCGCTCACGAAGAAGCCGGCCGAAACCCGCATGGGTTCCGGTAAGGGTTCGCCGGAGTGGTGGGTCGCCAACGTCAAGCCGGGTCGCGTCCTCTTCGAGGTCGCCGGTGTCAACGAGGAGCTCGCTCGCGAGGCCCTGACCCGAGCCATTCACAAGCTGCCGCTCAAGGCACGCATCATCAAGCGCGAGGAGGGCGACGCGTAATGGCTGTCGGCACCAAGACGCTCGCTCCGAGCGAGCTCGATACGTTCGAAGACCAGCGCCTCGTCGAGGAGCTGCGCAAGGCCAAGGAAGAGCTGTTCAACCTGCGCTTCCAGTCGGCGACCGGCCAGCTGGAGAGCCACGGCCGCATCCGTGCGGTCAAGCGCGACATCGCGCGGCTCTACACGGTGATCCGCGAGCGCGAGCTGGGCATCCGTGCCACGCCCGTCGCCGAGGCGCCGAAGGCGAAGAAGACCAAGGCCAAGAAGGCGGATGACGCCCCCGCGGCCGCGAAGGAAGAGACCGAGTAATGGCTACCGACAAGAACGCCGCTGAGGCTGTCGCCGAGGGCCACGAGCACGGCGAGCACGACGTCCGCGACCCCCAGGCCCGCGGTTACCGCAAGGCGCGCCGCGGCTACGTCGTGAGCGACAAGATGGACAAGACGATCGTCGTCGAGGTCGAGGACCGCGTGAAGCACCCGCTCTACGGCAAGGTCATCCGCCGCACGTCGAAGGTCAAGGCCCACGACGAGGGCAACACGGCCGGCATCGGCGACCTCGTCCTCATCAACGAGACTCGCCCGCTGAGCGCCACCAAGCGCTGGCGTCTGGTCGAGATCCTCGAGAAGGCGAAGTGATCTCATGATCCAGACCGAATCCCGACTCAAGGTCGCCGACAACACCGGCGCCAAGGAGCTGCTCACCATCCGCGTGCTCGGCGGCTCCGCCCGCCGGTACGCCGGAGTCGGCGACATCATCGTGGCGACCGTCAAGGACGCGATCCCGGGCGGCAACGTCAAGAAGGGCGATGTCGTCAAGGCCGTCATCGTCCGCACCGTCAAGCAGACCCGTCGTCCCGACGGCTCGTACATCAAGTTCGACGAGAACGCCGCCGTCATCCTGAAGAACGACGGGGAGCCCCGCGGCACCCGCATCTTCGGGCCGGTCGGTCGTGAGCTTCGCGACAAGAAGTTCATGAAGATCGTCTCGCTCGCACCGGAGGTCATCTGATCATGGCGAAGATCAAGAAGGGCGACCTGGTTCAGGTCATCACGGGCGCCAAGCCCGAGCGCGGCGGAGACCGCGGCAAGCAGGGCAAGGTCCTCGAGGTCCTCGTCGAGCGGAACCGCGTCATCGTCGAGGGCGTGAACTACGTCACCAAGCACAACCGCGTGGGCCAGACCCAGCGCGGCACCAAGACGGGCGGCATCGAGACCTTCGAAGCCCCCATCCACATCTCGAACGTCCAGCTGGTCGACCCCGAGACGAAGAAGCCGACCCGCGTCGGTCACCGCGTCGAGGAGAAGACGAAGGACGGCGTGAAGCGCACGGTCCGCGTGCGCTACGCGAAGAAGAGCGGCAAGGACCTCTGAATATGAGCAGCACCACTGCCGCGGCGGCTGGCAAGATCCAGCCCCGCCTGAAGCAGAAGTACCAGGCCGAGATCAAGAAGGCTCTGCAGGACGAGTTCGGTTACGCCAACGTCATGCAGATCCCCGGTCTCGTGAAGGTGGTCGTGAACACCGGTGTCGGCGAGGCAGCTCGCGACAGCAAGGTGATCGATGGCGCCGTCGACGACCTGGTCAAGATCACCGGTCAGAAGCCCGTCGTCACCAAGGCCCGCAAGTCCATCGCGCAGTTCAAGCTGCGCGAGGGTCAGGCCATCGGTGCGCACGTCACGCTCCGTGGCGACCGCGCGTGGGAGTTCATCGACCGCCTGGTCAACCTGGCTCTGCCCCGCATCCGCGACTTCCGCGGTCTGTCGCCCAAGCAGTTCGACGGCCACGGGAACTACACGTTCGGTCTGCAGGAGCAGGCGGTCTTCCACGAGATCAACCAGGACCGCATCGACCGCGTGCGCGGCTTCGACATCACGATCGTCACCACGGCGAAGTCGGATGACGAGGGTCGCTCGCTGCTGCGCCAGCTCGGCTTCCCCTTCAAGTCGGACGACGCCCAGGCGTAATCCGGTACAATCGATCGTTCGGCCTCGGGGCATGCTCCGGGGCCGAACGACTGCACAAGTGAATATGGACATTCATCGAAGGTCGCCTGTCGTGTAACGGCAGTCGAAACCTCATGATCGAAGGAATCAACCTATGACGATGACAGACCCGGTCGCAGACATGCTGACCCGTCTGCGCAACGCGAACTCGGCGCACCACGACACCGTCGCGCTGCCGAGCTCCAAGCTCAAGACCCACATCGCCGAGATCCTCCAGCAGGAGGGCTACATCTCCGGCTGGGAGGTCTCCGACGCCCGTGTCGGCCAGACCCTCACCATGACCCTGAAGTACGGCCCGAACCGCGAGCGGTCGATCGCCGGCATCAAGCGCGTCTCCAAGCCCGGTCTCCGCGTGTACGCGAAGTCGACCGAGCTGCCCACGGTCCTCGGCGGCCTGGGCGTCGCGATCCTGTCCACCTCCTCTGGCCTCCTCACGGACCGCCAGGCCGAGTCGAAGGGCGTCGGCGGGGAAGTCCTCGCCTACGTGTGGTGATCTGATGTCGCGTATCGGACGTCTTCCCATTGACATCCCTGCCGGAGTGACCGTCTCGGTCGCCGGACAGGACGTCGTCGTGTCCGGCCCCAAGGGCGAGCTGCGGCTAACCGTCGCCAAGCCCATCGAGGCCAAGGTCGAGGAGAACCAGGTTCTCGTCACCCGCCCGGACGACGAGCGCGAGTCGCGTGCCCTGCACGGCCTGACCCGCACCCTGATCAACAACAACATCATCGGCGTGACCCAGGGCTACACCAAGGGCCTCGAGGTCGTCGGCACCGGTTACCGCGTCGCCCAGAAGGGGTCGTCGGTCGAGTTCGCGCTCGGCTTCTCGCACCCGGTCCTGGTCGAGGCGCCGTCCGGCATCACCCTGACCGTCGAGGGCAACAACAAGCTCACGGTCAGCGGCATCGACAAGCAGGCCGTCGGCGAGGCAGCTGCCAACATCCGCAAGATCCGCAAGCCCGAGCCGTACAAGGGCAAGGGTGTGCGGTACGCGGGCGAGGTCGTGCGCCGCAAGGCCGGAAAGAGTGGTAAGTAACCATGGCTCTCAAGACCAAGTCCGACGCCCGTGCGCGTCGCCACGCCCGCCTTCGCAAGAAGATCGTGGGCACCGAGGCACGTCCCCGTCTGGTCGTGACCCGCTCCGCCCGCCACGTCTTCGTCCAGCTCGTCGACGACGCCAAGGGCCACACCGTTGCGTCCGCATCGACCCTCGAGGCCGACCTGCGCACGTTCGACGGTGACAAGACCGCCAAGGCCCGTAAGGTCGGCGAGCTCGTCGCCGAGCGCGCCAAGGCGGCCGGCGTCGCGGACGTCGTGTTCGACCGCGGTGGCAACCGCTACGCGGGCCGTGTCGCAGCGATCGCCGACGGCGCTCGCGAGGGAGGTCTGAACCTGTGAGCGATGCAGTGACCAACAACAACGGAGAGAACCCTGTGACCGAACAGGCCACCACCGAGGCTGCAGCCACGGCTCCCGTCGAGCGCGAGGCCCGTGAGCCCCGCCGCGGCAGCCGCGAGCGCAACAACAACCGCGACCGCGGTGCGCGCGACGCCGACAAGAGCCAGTTCCTGGAGCGCGTCGTCACCATCAACCGCGTGTCGAAGGTCGTGAAGGGTGGTCGTCGCTTCAGCTTCACCGCTCTCGTGGTCGTCGGCGACGGCAACGGTCTGGTGGGCGTCGGCTACGGCAAGGCCCGCGAGGTCCCCCTGGCGATCTCGAAGGGTGTCGAAGAGGCCAAGCGCAACTTCTTCCGCGTTCCGCGCTCCGGCTCGACCATCCCGCACCCCGTGCAGGGTGAGGCCGCTGCCGGCGTGGTGCTCCTGCGCCCCGCCGCCGCCGGTACCGGTGTCATCGCCGGTGGTCCGGTCCGCGCCGTGCTCGAGTGCGCCGGCATCCACGACGTCCTGTCGAAGTCGCTCGGCTCGTCGAACACGATCAACATCGTGCACGCGACCGTCCAGGCGCTGAAGCAGCTCGAGGAGCCCCGTGCGGTCGCCGCACGCCGTGGCCTGGACTTCGACCAGGTCGCACCGGCTCGCCTCGTGCGCGCCGAGGCCGACGCGATCGCTGCGCAGAAGGTAGGTGCCTGATGGCCGCTCGACTGAAGGTCACGCAGGTCAAGTCCAAGGTGAGTGAGAAGCAGAACCAGCGCGACACGCTGCGTTCGCTGGGTCTCAAGCGGATCAACGACTCGGTCGTTCGTCCCGACGACGCGCAGACGCGCGGCTACGTCAAGACCGTCGCGCACCTCGTGAAGGTTGAGGAGATCGACTGATGGCTGAGAAGAAGGACGACAAGAAGGCGGCGGCTCCGGTCGCTCGTCCCGGTGTGCTGAAGGTGCACCACCTGCGTCCCGTTCCCGGATCCAACACCGCGAAGACCCGTGTCGGTCGCGGTGAGGGCTCGAAGGGTAAGACGGCAGGCCGCGGTACCAAGGGTCAGAAGGCTCGGTACCAGGTCAAGGCCGGCTTCGAGGGTGGGCAGATGCCGCTGCACATGCGCACCCCGAAGCTGCGCGGGTTCAAGAACCCGTTCCGCGTCGAGTACCAGGTCGTGAACCTGGACAAGCTCGCGGAGCTCTACCCGCAGGGCGGCGACGTCACCATCGGCGACCTGGTCGCCAAGGGTGCCGTCCGCAAGAACGAGAAGGTCAAGGTGCTCGGCACCGGCGACATCTCGGTCGCGCTGAACGTGTCGGTCGACAAGGTCTCGGGCTCTGCCGAGCAGAAGATCGTCGCAGCGGGCGGCTCGATCAAGTAAGTCGCCAGCGAGGGCCGGAGTTCGCTCCGGCCCTCGCTTCGTCGTATCCCGGGCGCACGCCTGTGAACATCCTGGGATACCCTGAGTGACGGTGTCGTCCCGAGACGCCGCCCATCCCTGGGAGGAATCCACTTGTTCAGCGCCATCGCGCGGGTCTTCCGCACACCGGACCTTCGGCGGAAGATCGGCTTCACCCTGGCGATCATCGCCATCTACCGCCTGGGCGCGCACGTGCCGACGCCGTTCGTGAACTTCCCGAACGTGCAGAGCTGCCTCGATCAGAGCGGAACCGCACAGGGACTCCTGTCGCTGGTGAACCTGTTCTCGGGCGGCGCCCTGCTGCAGCTGTCGATCTTCGCCCTCGGCGTGATGCCCTACATCACCGCGACGATCATCGTGCAGCTGCTGCGCGTCGTCATCCCGCACTTCGAGACCCTCTACAAGGAGGGCCAGTCGGGCCAGGCGAAGCTGACGCAGTACACGCGCTACCTCACGATCGCCCTCGCGCTGCTGCAGTCGACGACTCTCGTGACGGTCGCCCGTTCGGGCCAGCTGTTCGGCGTCACCGGCATCCCGGAGTGCGAGCAGGTGCTGACCTCCGAGGCCTGGTACGCCCAGCTCCTCATGATCATCACGATGACCGCCGGCACCGGCCTCATCATGTGGTTCGCCGAGCTCGTCACCGAGCGCGGTGTCGGCAACGGCATGTCGATCCTCATCTTCACCTCGATCGCGGCGACCTTCCCGGCCGCGCTCTGGTCGATCGCCGTCGCGCGCGGCTTCGAGATCTTCCTCCTCGTCCTGGCCGTCGGCATCGCCGTCGTCGCCCTCGTGGTGTTCGTCGAGCAGTCGCAGCGGCGCATCCCGGTCCAGTACGCGAAGCGCATGGTCGGTCGTCGCACGTACGGCGGCACGAACACGTACATCCCGATCAAGGTCAACATGGCCGGTGTGGTGCCGGTCATCTTCGCCTCGTCGCTGCTGTACATCCCGGCGCTCATCGCGCAGTTCAACCAGACCCCCGACGCCGACGGCAACGTCCCCGGCTGGGTCGCGTGGATCCAGCAGTACTTCACGACCGGCGACCACCCGCTCTACATGGCGGTGTACTTCCTGCTGATCATCGGCTTCACGTACTTCTACGTCGCGATCACCTTCAACCCGGTCGACGTCGCCGACAACATGAAGAAGTACGGCGGGTTCATCCCCGGCATCCGAGCGGGACGTCCCACCGCCGAGTACCTCGACTACGTCCTCACCCGCATCACGGCTCCCGGCTCGGTCTACCTCGGCCTCATCGCGCTGCTGCCGCTGCTGGCGCTCGCGACCGTCGGCGCCAACCAGAACTTCCCGTTCGGTGGTGCGTCGATCCTGATCATCGTCGGCGTCGGCCTCGAAACCGTGAAGCAGATCGATGCGCAGCTCCAGCAGCGCCACTACGAAGGGCTGCTGCGATGACGGCGGCGCGTCTGCTCATCGTCGGGCCCCAGGGGTCGGGCAAGGGGACGCAGGGCGTCCGCATCGCCGGGGCTCTCGGCATCCCGGCCGTCTCCACGGGCGACGTCTTCCGCTCGAACGTCGCGGAGGGAACCGAGCTGGGCACGCAGGTCAAGGCCATCATCGACGCGGGGGACCTCGTCCCCGACGAGCTGACGAGCGCGATCGTCCGTGACCGGCTCGAGCAGGCGGATGCGGCTCCGGGCTTCCTCCTCGACGGGTACCCCCGCAACCTCGGCCAGGTCGGCGACCTCGACGCCTTCCTGAGCGGACGCGGCGAGGAGCTGACGGCGGTCATCGAGCTCGTCGTGCCGCGCGAGGAGTCGATCGCACGCCTCAGCAAGCGCGCCGCCGAGCAGGGGCGCGCCGACGACAACGAGGAGTCGATCGCCAAGCGGCTCGCGATCTACGAGCGCGAGACCGCACCGATCCTCGACGTGTTCCGCGAGCGGGGCATCGTCGACGAGGTCGACGGCGTCGGCTCGCTCGATGAGATCACCGAGCGCATCACCGCAGCTCTGGCCGCCCGCGGCATCACGGCGTGATCGGGCGCCGTTCGATCTACAAGTCGCCCGCGCAGCTGCGGGCGATGATCGAGCCCGGTCTCATCACGGCCGAGGCGCTGCGAGCCGTCCGCGAGCGCATCGCTCCCGGCGTGACGACGCTGGAACTCGACGCCGTCGCCGATGAGGTCATCCGCTCCCGCGGCGGCGAGTCGAACTTCCAGCTCGTCCGCGGGTACCGGCACACCGTGTGCGCGTCGGTGAACGCGGCGGTGGTGCACGGCATCCCCGACGAGCGCCCCCTCGAACCGGGTGACATCCTCTCGATCGACGCCGGAGCCCAGTTCCGTGGTTGGAACGGCGACTCGGCGTTCACCGTGGTCGTTCCGGATCCCGACCGTCCCGAGCTCGTGGCTGCGCGCCAGCGCCTGTCGGACGTGACCGAGCAGTCGCTCTGGGCCGGCATCGCCGCTCTCGCGCACGCCCGGCACATCGGAGAGATCGGCGACGCGATCCAGACGTCCATCGAGAGCTCGGGGGAGGGATACGGCATCCTCCGCGACTATGTCGGGCACGGCATCGGACGGAAGATGCACGAGGCTCCCTCGGTCTTCAACTACCGCGTGGCGGACCTCGGCCCCGAGGTGAAGCCCGGTCTGGTCCTCGCGATCGAGCCGATGGTCGTCGCCGGATCCGAGGAGACCTTCACCGAGGACGATGACTGGACCGTGTCGACCGTCGACGGCACCGATGGCTCTCATTGGGAACATAGCGTCGCGGTGCATGATGGGGGCATCTGGGTTCTCACGGCCCCCGATGGTGGCGCCGCGGGACTCGCACCGTATGGAATCGTGCCTACGGAAATCGTCTGAGTATTCGGCTGGAGAAGTGTGATGGCGGCTGCCACGGGTAAGACCAACTGGTTCGCGATCTGGATCTCGACGGCCGTCGTCGTGGTGGTGGCCCTCGTGGTCGCGCTGGTCGTCTGGATGAACAACGCCGCGACCGACCCCGGCACGCCGCCGTCCGGCGCGGGGATCGACCAGGAGACCGGCGCGGTCGCCGTCGGCGAGGGATCGCAGACGCTCGACACCTACATCGACTTCATGTGCCCGATCTGCGGTCAGTTCGAGACGACCTACGGGCCCGAGATCACCGATCTCGTCGACGAAGGCACGATCACGCTCAACATCCACCCCATCTCGATCCTCGATCGCTACTCGCAGGGAACCGAGTATTCGACCCGCGCGGCGAACGCCATGTACTGCGTCGCCGAGGCGGACCCGGATGCCGCGTACCCGTTCATGCAGGAGATGTTCGAGAAGCAGCCGGCCGAGCAGTCGACCGGGCTGACCGACGACGAGATCCTCGCGATCGCCTCCGACGTCGGGGTCACGGGCATCGACTCGTGCGTGACCGACCGCACCTTCGGCGACTACGTCACCTCGATGACCAAGAACACCCCGATCCAGCCCGGGTCGCAGGGGATCGGCACCCCGACGCTCGCGGTCAACGGCGAGACGATCGCCAACAGCAGCATCCCCGCCGTCGGTTCCTTCGCCTCGCTCTTCAACTGACCCGCCTCGGGCTCGGAGCTCGCGAGAATCGCACCGCGCGGTGACACTCACCGTCAGCGAGTGACTCTCGGCGCAGGCGGAGGTTCTCGCCGACGTGCGCGCGGATTGCTGCTCAGGGTGGCGAGGTAGGCGGGATGCGGTGCCCGGAGGCGGCGGACGCCGGCATCGAGCAGGATGCGCTCGAGGCGTCCGGTCGCCACGACGTCCCGGTGCTCCCACCGGGCGAAGGGATGCCCGGCGCATCTGAGACGGTCTTCGCGACGCTTCTCGGCGGCCATCCTCGAGGCGGCCTCCGCGGCGTCGAGCAGGCCGTACTTCGACCAGCCGTCCGCCTCCCCAATGGCGCCGACGGACGGGAAGAGGAAGTCGGCCCGGTCGTGGTGGCCCTCGTACCGGAACTCGCGCTGCAGTTCGGGGCTCTCGAACCCATACCATTCGATCGCGGCGCGGCTCATGCTCTCGAGAGTGGACTCGGCGCGGCCGTCCATTCGCTCGCAGACCCACCGCACGCGAGCTCGGCCCCGACGGTCGATCCGCGCGGCGACGAGGGCTGAGACGGCGCCGGGGTCGGTTCGGAATGACGCGTTTGCGCGCTGGAACGGTGACGCCGCGGCATCCGCCACGGCGAGGGCCTGCGCAGGCGGAAGGACGCGGGCAAGATCGACGACGGTGTCGGCGAGTGCGGTCGCCTGCCCGAGCGGCGTATCGACGATCTGCCGATCGTCGCGGCTCGTGTGGACGCAGATGTCCCCGTAGCGCGTCGAGCTCCCGCGTTCGGGCGCGAACACATGGATGTCTCGCGGCTCATCGAATACGGGGAGACCGAGCGCGACGGCAGCGGACTCGAACGCGAGGATCGCTGCGGGATCGCTCAGTCGGAACGCCGCGACCCGGATGCGATACCGCTCCCAGGGCGGTGCGGCGTCCCAGAGCTCCCGCGCGACATAGACGCCGTGCCTTATCCGGAGCAGACCGCGCGTCGGCAGCGAGAGCGCGCGGATGTCGCGTGCGGTCACCACGGCGACGGGCGCAGCGGGTGCGGTTGGCGAGAGCGGCGGCATGGCCTCGAGCATGCCCCCGGCCGCCGCCATGTCAGGCCGCTCCCCCCGGACCTGTGGTGCCTGCCGCTCCCACCCGCCCCTCTGGAGAAGCCCCCACGCGCCCGCCACCCCCTCCGCGCCGCCTCGCTCGCTGAGAATCGTCGCGCGCGGTGAAAATCAGCGGCACAGGGCGAGTCTCGCGGCAGGAACCGAGTCTCGCGCGCAGGCCGGGGAGCGCGGGGCCGGCTAGGGGGGAGGGGGGGGAGGGGGGAGGGGGCGACGCGCCGGGAGAGATACGGCGAGTTGTGGGGGCGTGCGGTAGCGCGTATGCTTGATCTTTGGTGCGTTGCGCCTTCATCGGCGTGTCACCAACATCCCATCCAACGCAGACCGACCGGTCTGCACAACTGTAAGCGAGCGTATGGCCAAGAAAGACGGTGTCATCGAGATCGAGGGCGTGATCTCCGAGGCTCTGCCCAACGCGATGTTCCGCGTCGAGCTCAGCAACGGACACAAGGTCCTCGCAACGATCTCGGGCAAGATGCGGCAGAACTACATCCGCATCATCCCCGAGGACCGCGTCGTCGTGGAGCTCAGCCCCTACGACCTCACGCGCGGCCGCATCGTCTACCGCTACCGCTGAGCTCAGAGCGCTCCGGTCGAGAAGTAACGCCCCGGGCTCCGGCCCGCCGGCGAAGACAGCGAATCAGGAAATCATGAAGGTCAACCCCTCCGTCAAGCCCATCTGCGACCACTGCAAGGTCATCCGTCGCCACGGTCGCGTCATGGTCATCTGCAAGTCGAACCCGCGTCACAAGCAGCGCCAGGGCTGATCGGATGCCGCGTCCGCGCGGCACCGGTCGAATACAACTCAACATCTTCCAGCAGCACCAGAACCCGACCGGTCCGCCGGCGGGGGACACCTCGGGACGAAGGCCCGGGCACCGGTGCTGCTCCACACCTTCGAATACTCCTAGGAGACCCGCATGGCACGTCTTGCCGGCGTTGACATCCCGCGCGACAAGCGCGTGGTGATCGCCCTCACGTACATCTTCGGCGTGGGCCGTACCCGTTCGAACGAGATCCTCGCGGCGACGCAGATCGACGAGAACATCCGCGTCAAGGACCTCAGCGACGACCAGCTCGTCGCCCTCCGCGACTACATCGAAGGCAACTACAAGGTCGAGGGTGATCTCCGCCGCGAGGTCGCCGCCGACATCCGCCGCAAGGTCGAGATCGGCTCCTACGAGGGCATCCGCCACCGTCGTGGCCTTCCTGTGCGCGGCCAGCGCACCAAGACCAACGCGCGTACGCGCAAGGGTCCCAAGCGCACCGTCGCCGGCAAGAAGAAGGCGCGCTAAGGCGCGGCCCCCACAGGTTTAGGAGAACACGCACATGGCACAGGCCAAGTCCGCAGCGCGCAAGCCGCGCCGCAAGGAGAAGAAGAACATCGCGCTGGGCCACGCCCACATCAAGTCGACGTTCAACAACACGATCGTCTCGATCACCGACCCGTCGGGCGCCGTCATCAGCTGGGCATCCTCGGGTGGCGTCGGCTTCAAGGGCTCGCGCAAGTCGACCCCGTACGCCGCCGGCATGGCCGCCGAGTCCGCTGCGCGTCAGGCGCAGGAGCACGGCGTCAAGAAGGTCGACGTCTTCGTCAAGGGCCCGGGTTCGGGCCGCGAGACCGCGATCCGCTCGCTGACGGCCGCCGGCCTCGAGGTGGGGTCCATCCAGGACGTCACTCCCCAGGCCCACAACGGCTGCCGTCCCCCCAAGCGCCGTCGCGTCTGAGCCGACACGGATCCGGATGCCGCACCACGCGGCATCCGGACTCCGTCGTTTTCTGTGAAAACTCAATACCTCACTGAATCGCACGTGTCATATAGCGGGCACGTGACTGAAAGGAACACATAGTGCTCATCGCACAGCGTCCCACTCTGACCGAGGAGAAGATCGGCGAATTCCGCAGCCGTTTCGTCGTCGAGCCGCTCGAGCCCGGCTTCGGCTACACGATCGGCAACGCACTGCGCCGTAGCCTGCTGTCGTCGATCCCCGGCGCCGCAGTCACCAGCATCCGCTTCGACGGCGTGCTGCACGAGTTCAGCACCATCCCGGGCGTGAAGGAGGATGTCACCGAGATCATCCTCAACATCAAGCAGCTCGTCGTCTCGTCCGAGCGCGACGAGCCCATCACCGCGTACCTGCGCAAGACCGGCGCCGGTGAGGTCACCGCCGCCGACATCTCCGCGCCGGCCGGTGTCGAGGTGCACAACCCCGACCTCGTCATCGCGACGCTCAACGACAGCGCCAAGTTCGAGCTCGAGCTCGTCATCGAGCGCGGCCGCGGATACGTCTCGGCGACGCAGAACCGCAACGAGTACGCCGAGGCCGGTCAGATCCCGATCGACTCGATCTACTCGCCCGTCCTGAAGGTCAGCTACCGCGTCGAGGCGACTCGTGCCGGTGAGCGCACCGACTTCGACAAGCTGGTGCTGGACGTCGAGACGAAGTCGTCGATCTCGGCTCGCGACGCCGTCGCGTCGGCCGGCCGCACGCTCACCGAGCTGTTCGGTCTCGCCCGCGAGCTGAACGTCGAGGCCGAGGGCATCGAGATCGGACCCGCTCCGGTCGCGGAGGTCCTCACCAACGAGCTGTCGATGCCGATCGAGGACCTCGACCTGTCGGTGCGCTCGTACAACTGCCTCAAGCGCGAAGGCATCAACACGGTCTCGGAGCTCGTCGCCCTGTCGGAGACGCAGCTCATGAACATCCGCAACTTCGGTCAGAAGTCGGTCGACGAGGTGCGCGACAAGCTCGTCTCCCTCGGCCTGTCGCTGAAGGACTCGGTTCCCGGGTTCGACGGTGCGCACTTCTACGGCGGATACGACGACGAGAACCTTTGAGCCCCCTTTTCTTCCTGGAGTAATGAGACATGCCTAAGCCCACCAAGGGTCCCCGCCTCGGAGGCGGCCCCGCCCACGAGCGCCTGCTTCTCGCGAACCTCGCCGCAGCCCTCTTCACGCACAAGTCGATCACGACGACGGAGACCAAGGCCAAGCGCCTGCGTCCCTACGCCGAGCGCCTCGTGACGTTCGCCAAGCGCGGCGACCTGCACGCCCGCCGTCGCGTCGCGTCGGTCATCGGCGACAAGAGCGTCGTGCACGAGCTGTTCGCCGAGATCGCTCCGCTGGTCGCCGAGCGCGAGGGCGGTTACACCCGCATCACGAAGATCGGCAACCGCAAGGGCGACAACGCGCCCATGGCCGTCATCGAGCTCGTCCTCGAGCCGGTGACGCCGAAGGCGAAGTCGGCCAAGAAGTCGGCTCCTGCCGCGGCTGCTCCCGTTGCCGAGGAGACCCCCGCCGCGGAGGCTCCCGCCGAGGAGGCCACCGAGGCTCCCGAGGTCGAGAACACCGACGAGGCGGCCGACGCCGGCGCCGAGTCCCCCGAGGAGGGCGCTGCCGCCGAGGCCGCCGCCGAGGACGCGACCGAGGCTCCCGCCGAGGACGACAAGAAGTAAGAGCTCCGGCTGCCCGAGCTCGGGCTCGGACCACGGACCCGCATCCTCTCGAGGGTGCGGGTCCGTCGTTTGTGTCAGGCTGGTCGGGTGACTGAATCGACCCTGGCCGAGCGGGTGGGCGCGGCATCCGACCCCGCCCTGCCGACGCACCCCGACATCGCCACGTGGCGCACCGCGACGGTGGACGACGTCGACGCCGTTCACGCCGTCCTCGCCGCGGCGGATGCCGTCGACCACCCGACCTGGACGACCCCGCGCGAGGAGGTCGCCGAGAACTTCGCCCTCTCGCACGTCGACCCCGCGCGCGACATCCTTCTCGCGTTCGCGCCCGACGGCTCGCCCGTCGCCGCGGGCAGTGCGATGCGGCATCCGTCACTCGACGAGCACGTCCACGTCAACCTCATCGGCGCGGTCCGCCCCGACTGGCGGGGGCGGGGTGTCGGTGCCCGGCTCTTCGGGTGGCAGCACGCGCGAGCCGAGCAGCAGCTCGCGGAGGTCGGCGGCGCGGACGATCCCGCGGCGCACCTGCCCGGGGAGATCCACGTGTACGCCGGTGAGAAGGATGCCGCGCTCGAGCGCATCGGGACGACGCACGGATACCGGACCGAGCGCTGGTTCTCGACCATGCACCGTGACCTCCGCGAGGACGTGCCGGAGCTCACCGCGCCCGCCGAGATCGAGCTCGTCCCCTACAGCGCCGACCGGGCGGAGGACGCCCGCCTCGCGCGCAACGACGCCTTCCGCGACCACTGGGGCAGCCTGCCGAGTCCGTCGGAGCGCTGGCAGCAGTTCGTCGGCGGAGCATTCCTGCGCCCCGATCTGTGCACGCTCGCGCTCGATGTCAGCGCAGGCGGGGGCGACCGGATCGTGGCGTTCTGCCTCGCATCGGTCAACGAGGGCGACTGGGAGGTTCTCGGGCCTCATGCCTACATCGACCTCATCGGCGTCGTCCGCTCCCACCGGCGACGGGGCCTCGCGCCGCTCATCATCGCCCGCAGTCTCGCCGCCATGCGCGACGCCGGACTCGGCATGGCGGTGCTCGACGTCGACACCGAGAGTCCGACGGGCGCGAACGCGCTGTACGGCGGGCTCGGCTTCACGGCGTACGAGCGGGATCGGGTGCTGGTGCGTCGCTACTGATCGGACGGGCCGGGGGCCTCGCCCGACCCACCCGCCGGCGTGAGCACGTCGAGCAGCCCCTCCTGAGCGCGGGCGGCGGCCCACTCGGCCGTCGCTCGACGGGTCGCGACGCGCTCGATGGCACTCTCCACGGTCGTCGCGAAGAGCCGGCCACCCGCAGCTCCGGGATGGATGCGATCCCCCGCGAGCAGGTCGGTCCGGTTCTCGACCGCTCCCGCCCAGTCCGCCACGATGACGCGCGGCCGGCCGGCGGCGAAGGAGGCGAGGCCGCTGTTGACGCCCGGGATCCAGTCGCGCGGCGCGAAGGCGTTCACGAGGATGACGTAGCGCTCCGATCCCGCCGCATCGACGATGCGCTGCAGCGCTTCCGCGTCGACGGGACCGTTGGTGCCGAGGGCGACCACGACGAACTCGCGGAGGGTGCCGGCAGCCGCGAGATCCTCGATGATGCGCGTGCCCGCCCACAGCGAGCGCGACACCTCAGCGTCGACCTGGATGCCGGGGAGCTCTTCGAGAAGGCCCGGTGCCGAGGCGAGCATGACGGAGTCGCCGACGGCGCTGACGGTGCTGCCGTCCACCGGAGCGGGGGCGGGTGGACGCGTGCGGTCACCCGGTCCGGCCGTCGGGGACGGGGTCGTGGCGGGGCCTGTGGGCGGCGTGCGGTCCGCGGGGGAGCCGGCTCCCGCGAGAGCGTCGCGACCGGCGTCGACCGCCGCCTGGCTCGATGTCTCGTCGGGCGCGGCGGCCACCGCAGCGGTCGTGCCCCCGACGGCGGCCAGCGCGAGTGCGAGCGCGCCGAAGGCGGCGAGGCGCCGACTCGGCCGCGCCGTGAGCGCCCGACGGAGCCCACGGGCCGCGCCGCGGAAGCCCGCACGGCGCACGGGCTGCTCGATGAAGCGGTACGACAGCGCGGCGGCGAGGAGAGTCGCAATCAGCACCGCGATCCCGAGAAGCACCGGAACCGAGATGTCGGCGGACGCCCCGGTCGCCCCCGCCGTGGCGAGCACGACGAGGGGCCAGTGCCACAGATAGATGCCGTAGGAGCGCTCGCCCACCCAGCGCAGCGGCCGGATCTCCAGAGCGCGGCCGAACCAGGAGGCCGGCCAGGCGGCGACCGCGATCGCGACGACGGTCAGGCCCGACGCGACGATGCTGCTCAGCGGGAAGGTCGTCCCGTCGCCGCCGAGCGCGACCCCGCCGCCGACCACGGCCGTGACGACCAGACCGCCGAGCGCCGCCGTGCCGATCACCAGTCCCCACGCGGGCCCGACACCGGCGACCGAGGCGCGGCGCACGACGAGCCCGTGCATGCCGAAGGCGAGCGCCACACCCGCGAGGAGTCCGAAGGCGTGCGTATCGGTGCCGAAGTAGACGCGGGTGATGTCGGCACCGCCGGCGACGCTCGTGACCGCCCACGCCGCCGAGGCGGCGGCGAGGATCGCTGCTGCGCCCGCCCGCAGCACGCGACCGCGCAGGAGCAGGAAGAGGGGAAGCAGGAGCGGCCACAGCACGTAGAACTGCTCCTCGACGGCCAGCGACCAGAGGTTCCGGAAGATCTCGGGGTCGGCTGAGGAGAAGTAGCTCGCGCCGTCCGCCATCGAGACCCAGTTGTACGAGAACGTCGCCGCACCGGCGACCTGTGGCCCCATCCCGACGAGCACGTCGCCGCCCACGACCCACGCGAGCGACGCGCACACGAGGACGACCGCGGCCAGCGCGGGAAGCAGCCGTCGGGCTCGGCGCGCCCAGAATCGGCGGAGCGCGATACGCCCGTCGCGCGCGCGCTCGCGCAGCAGCAGCGTCGTGATGAGGAAGCCCGAGATGACGAAGAAGACATCGACGCCGACGAATCCGCTGCTGACCCACGAGCCCGGGAACAGGTGGTACACGACGACGAGCCCGACCGCGAGCGCGCGCAACCCGTCGAGCCCGGCGATGCGGGCGTGGCGGGGCGGGGGAGCGGTCATGCGGGGCGGTCCGAAGCGTCGTGGGGGTGGGCGAGGCGACGGCATCCCAGTGTAGGCGAGCGTCGTCGCCCGCTCGGTAGGCTGGACCGATGCGCCTGCGTCTGGACATCGCCTACGACGGCACGGGCTTCTCGGGCTGGGCCCGTCAGCCGCAGCTGCGCACGGTCCAGGGGTCGATCGAGGCCGCGATCTCACGCGTGCTCGGCGGCGACGCCCAGCTCGTCGTGGCGGGGCGGACGGATGCGGGTGTGCACGCCTCCGGTCAGGTCGCGCACATCGACCTCACGGCGGCGCAGGCGTCGCGGCTCGAACGCGGGCGCATCTCGGACGCCGCGGGCCTCGCGCCGCGACTGAACGGGGTGCTCGGCCGTTACGCCGACGTCACCGTGCGCGCGACCTCGGCGGCGCCGATCGGCTTCGACGCGCGTTTCTCGGCCGTCTGGCGCCGCTACGCCTACCGGGTCGCGGACCGCACCGTCGGCTACGACCCGCTGGAGCGGTTGCGGACGACCTTCGTGCCGGCATCCCTCGACGAGAAGGCGATGGATGCCGCGGCACGCTCGCTCGTGGGACTCCACGACTTCGCCGCCTACTGCAAGCCGCGTCCGGAGGCGACGACGATCCGTACGCTGCTCGAGTTCGACTGGCGGCGGGACGTCTCCGGCGTTCTCGTCGCCAACGTGAAGGCGGACGCTTTCTGCCACAGCATGGTCCGCGCCCTCGTCGGTGCGTGCGTGGCCGTCGGAGAGGGGCGGCTGCAGGTCGATGACGTCGCGCGGCTCCGCGACGAGGGGACGCGTACGAGCGCCTTCGCCGTCCTCGCCGCGCGAGGTCTCACCCTCACCGAGGTCGGGTATCCGGCCGACGATCTGCTCGCGAGCCGCGCCGAGCAGACACGAGCACGCCGGGACGCCGACGCGCAACTGCCATCCGATGGAAAGCTGCCGGGCGTAGCCTGACGGCACCATGAAGGTCATCTCGTACAACCTGCGAAAGCACCGCGCCGCATCCGAGCTCGCGGAGCTCGTCGACCGGCACGGCGCCGACGTGCTCTGCCTGCAGGAGGCCGACACCACCGGCATCCCCGATGAGATCTCCGGGCTGCGCCTGGCGGACGCCACGGCGCGCAATCGCCTGGGCCTCGCCGTCTACTTCCGCGAGAACACGTTCCGCGCGGTCGGGGTGCGCTCGCTGGCGCTGAAGAAGTCGCTCCACGACCGCGTGCTCAAACCGGCTGAGGAGCGGCTCCTCGGCGTTCGGCTGCGCGACATCGACGACGGTCGCGACGTGATCGTGGCGAGCTTCCACGCGGCACCGCTGACGGCGCTGAACTCGCTCCGGCGCAATCAGATCCAGGCGGCGCTGACGTCGCTCTCGGAGCTCGGCGAGGGCCTGCCGATCCTCATGGTGGGCGATTACAACTACCCGGTGTTCAAAGAGAACCTCGGCCAGATCGTCCGCAAGCAGGGGTACGAGCTGACCCTCAGCGACACCCGCACCTACACGCGGTACAAGTTCTTCCGCGGGCACTACGACTTCGCCACGAGCGTCGGGTTCGACATCGCCCGCATCCAGACGCTCCCGCAGGGGCTGAGCGACCATCTCCCGATCCTCGTCACGGCCGAGCCGAGCTGATCGATACGGAACCCCCGCGAAACGACGGATGCCCCGGAGCCGAAGCTCCGGGGCATCCGTTCGATGCGGGGTGCGATCAGGCAGCGACCTGAGCGTTGCGCTGACGGCGGACCGTGCTGGCGACCGCGATGCTGCCACCGGCGAGGACGAGGGCGCCGCCGCCGATCCACAGGCCGAGGAGAGCGGCGTTGTCGCCACCCGTGGCCGGCAGGGTGCCGGTCGAGCCACCGGCAGCGGCCGGGAGCGCGATGGTGACGGGGGTGGCTGCACCCGAGACGGCGCCGGTCGCGGTCAGCGTGTAGGTGCCGCTCGCGTTGGCGGGGAGGGTGACCGTGAAGGCGACCTCACCGGCGGCGTTGGCTGCCTTGGTCGCCGACGTCGAGGTGACGGCGAACTTGACGAAGGCGACCGAGCCGGCGGCGGCGTTCTCGCCGGTCAGCGTGCCGGTGACCTGCTCGTTGGGCTCGAAGTCGTCGAAGGCGATGGTCGCGGTTCCGCCGGCCGCCAGCGTGACAGACGTGCCGCCCACGGGAACCGGGGTGACGTACGAGGCGTTGGCCATGGCCGGGGCCGCGAAGACGGCGGCGACGGCGATGGCCGAGGCGGCGGCCGCCTTGATGAGACGGTTCTTCATGAAGTCCTGCTTTCCTGGGGATGTCCGGTGGCGTTCACACCCAACCGATAGAACATGCAAGGGATCGTGTCAGGAGTGGTTCTCAGCCAGTATCCAGGGAAACGGACGCCGGAAGCAAGTCGCGGTGTTTCTATCGCATTAATATTTCGCGAACCGTATCGGCGACGGCGCGCCGAGGATCAGACGCGGGCGTCCTGAGCGCGGCGGACGGCGGTGGTGATCGCGATGACGGCGCCGGCGGCGACGAGCGCCCCGCCACCGACCCACAGGCCGAGCGCCGTGCGCGCGTCGCCGCCGGTCGCCGGGAGCCCGGCCTCGGTCGTGACGGATGCGCTGGCGGTGCCGCCGGCCGACGATGCCGAGATCGCCTCGATGTTGTAGACGCCGACGGCATCGGCGGGGAAGGTGAGGGTCACGTCGTCGAGCGCGCCCGCCGCGGTCGACTGGCGCACGGTGCTGCCGGTCGTGACCGCGAAGGATGCCACGGCGAAGTCGACGCCGGCGCCGTTCTCGCCGCGGACAGTGATCGTCACGGCCTCGTCGGGCCCGAACGTCCCGTCGGTGCAGCCGAACGCGACGGTGCCTCCCGCGGTGAAGGTGCTCGGGTTGGTCGTGCAGGAGTTCGTCGGCGGGTAGATCGTCGAGGCGCTCGCGGCGGCCGGGAGCGCTGCGCCCGCGGCGACGATCGCGGCTGCGCCGAGCGCAGCGGCGGCGAGAGCGGTGGTGCGACCGACGGATCGACGGGGGGTGCGGTGCATCGGGGGATCGCTCTCTTCGTGCCAGGGGGGTGACCGGAGTCTACGGGGCGCCGCAGGTGGCGACAACCGACGTGGGCCGGTTCGCGTCGATCGTGGGGGTGACCGAGGCCGTCGCCGAGCTCGCGCCCTCGCCCGGCGGGATCACCGTGACGGTGGCCGTGATGCTCTCGCCGGGAGCGAGATCCGAGCCGAAGGCCAGCACCTGCCGTCCGTCGTGGGTCCCGCCGCCGAAGCCGGCGCGGTCCGAGCGCACGGCCGAGGTCAGCGCGGCGTCGGTCGGCAGGTAGAGGTAGGCGACGGTGCGGGAGATGCCGGCGGGAACGCCGAACCCGCCGCCGCCGGTGATGTAGGTCGGCAGGGAGGTCGCGGCATCCGCGGGCGCGGTGTTCGTCACCGTCACCTGCAGGGTGATCGGCGCGGCGTTGCGGCCACGGGCATCGAGCGTGCACGACTCCCATGTCAGGCTCGTGTCGGCGGTGACGTAGTAGTCCATCTTGGAGCCGGTGCCGTCGTTGAGGTAGACGCCGAAGGCCGCGTCGTCGGCCGTCGACACCGGCAGCTCGCCCGCGAGCGTCGTGCCGGCGAGGACGGCCTGGTCGTCGGCGTCGGCGCTCCACAGCAGCAGACGCCGCTCGTCGCCGGCCTTCCCGAGTGCCGTGATGAGCGCGGCAGGGTCGGCCGCTCCCGTCGCGAGGCGATCGAACACCGCGGCCGCGGCCGCAGCGAAGAACGCGTCCTGGTCCCGAGGCTGCTCGTACCGCAGGTAGACGTCGTTGAGAAGGAGGGAGACGGCGTTGTCGGAGGTCAGCACGTCCCCGGTGGGCAGGTCGACCGGCCCCGTCGCCGCGAGGATGTAGGACAGCGCGACGGGATCGGTCGCGATGACGCCGTCGACCTGCTGGCCGGTCTGCCGCTGCCACATCTCCCGCGCCAGCGGGCCACCGATCGTGAAGTCGGGGATCTGGGTGACGTTCTGGACGAATCGGCCCGGCCGCGCCTCGAAGAGGCGGTCGAGCTCCGGCTCGAGCGGGAGCACCGACTCGTCGAACCGCGAGAAGTCCGACGACGAACCCTGCGCGGTCATCTCGATCGCGCCGTCGGCCGTGCGGACGACCGCCATCGCGCCGACGATCCCGCCGAGGGAGCGCCATTCCGCGTTGTTCTGGAAGGCGATGAGGTAGGAGCGCTCGCCGTCCGCTCCGAGCATCGCGGGCAGCAGGTGCGCCGCGCGCGCGAGCGCATCCGTCGCCGAGGCGCCGGTGTCGAGCAGGGTCGCGACCTCTTCGACGGCTTCGCGGACGGGGCCCAGCAGCGGGGCGTCGTCGAGCGCCGAGACGGATGCCGCGGCATCCGCGACGGCATCAGCCCCCGTCCGCGCGGGCCCGGCGATCTCGCGGAAGACGGCCGTGTCGATGCGGCCGTCCACCGGGCGGAAGGCGTCGACGGAGAAGGCCGAGACCACGTCGGACAGCGGGACGAGCGCCTCGCGTGCCACGCCGTCCGCCGCTGCCGCGATCGTCGAGACGGCCCGCAGCTGGGGGCCGGCCCACGGCGCCGCCTCGGCGAGTCGCCACACCGGGTCCGAGGTGAGATCGTGCGCCGAAGCCGCGTGGGAGGCGAATTCGGCGATGTGCGGCGCTGTCTGCGCCGGGTCGCTGATCGTGTCCATGGCGGCGCGAGCCGAGGTCTCGGCGCTGCGCAGCTCGGAATAGGCCAGGGCTCCGCGGATCCCGACCCAGGCCAGCATCGCGACGATGACGACGAGGAGGCCGCCCGCGATGATCGTCAGGACGAGCTGAGCGGTGCGCAGGGAACGGGGCGTCGAGGCGGCTGGCACCCGATCACTCTATGCGGACCTCGTGCGTACACTCTGGGGTGGGGAGGAACCATGATGCGACGATGGGCGGCTGCCGCCGTGACCGGAGCGATCGCGGTCGCGCTCGTCGGCTGCGGGCCCGCGCCGTGGAACGCGCCGGGGGAGACGCCCGACGCGGCGCCCACGACGCCCCGGACGACGGCGCCTCCGCCGGTCCCGAACGACCTGTCCGGCGGCTCGACCGAGCGGCAGGTGACCGCCGGCGCGGTCGCCGCGTCCCTCAACTACTGGTCGGACCTGTCGATGGATCGCTGGACCGCCACGGCGCTCAAGCCCGTCAGCCTCTCGCTCGCGACGACGGTCACCCCCGACGACGGTCAGCGGGTGTACCTGCAGAAGGCCACGATGATCGCGGTGCCCGGCAATGCCCAGGGCGACCTCGGCCCGCTGGCTCCGACCTCCGATCAGTCGGCGACGAACCCGGGTTACCTCGTCCTCTCGCCGTACAGCTACTCGCAGACGTTCTACGTCGAAGAGGTCCCCGCCGAGGCGACCTTCGTGACCCTGCGGTTCACCTACGACTTCCTCGTGCAGACGACGCCGACCTCGAACGAGTACGCGAAGCAGACCGGCACCGACAGCCTGACCGTGGCGATCGCCCCATCGGGCGAGTGAGCGCGGCACCCGAACCTCAAGGTCGGCGCAAGACCGCCTGAAGACATTCCCGGATGGTCCGGCGGGATGCGGCGGGGGTGCTTTCATGGCGAAGCCGCGGTGCCCGATCCGCCGCACCCCTCGTCTTCCCCGCATCGAGAGAGCTGGATCCCCATGTCATCGCGCCGTCCGACCCCGCGCACGCTCCGCGTCACCGTCACCTCCGCGCTGCTCGTCGGCTCGCTCGTCGCACTCAGCGGCTGCTCGCAGGTCGCCGAGATGTTCAACGGGATGCAGGGCCAGCAGCCCGTGGCCGCGGTTCCCACGGCCGCCCCCGCCGCAGCCGCCGCCGAGATGGCGTTCGACTCGCAGTTCACCTACGACGGCTCGGTGGCGCTCTCGTCCGACGTCGCCGACGACCTGGAGCTGCGTCTGGACGTCTGGGCGCAGAACCCCAAGCGCACGCAGGAGTGGACGCCCGCCGCCGAGAAGACCTTCGGCTTCGCCGTCAACGTGCACGATCTGCGCGTCGACGAGAAGGCCGTGCTGGCGCAGAAGCGGCGCGTGTTCATCTCGTCCATCTCGATCACCTCGCAGACCGCGCAGACCTCGGGCCAGATCCAGGCGCCGTTCCAGTTCAGCGCCGATCCGCGCTCGCTCGTGCCCACCGACACGATCCGCTCCGACCGCGGCCTCCTGCTCAACAGCTTCCAGGGCGGGCTCTACGTGCCGGAGACGGTCATCCACGGTCTTCCCGCCGACACGTACGGCATGACGCTCGAGTTCGCGATGACGGTCTGGGTCGAGGGCAACGCCAACGACGACGCGAGCTTCTCGCAGCAGACGGTCTACCAGTACCTGCCCGTTGCGATCTTCTCCGACGCTCAGGCCGCCGCGGCGCAGCCGACCCCGACGCCCACGCCGTAATCGGCGGGATCGCGCCGATCCTTGCGGGAAAATTGCGCTCGCCTTCGACCCATCTGAATCTTCGCGGCTCCAGAATGGACTCCGGCAGCCACCGCTGCCCCCTGACCGCACAGGATGTGACCGCATGACTCAGACGCCGTTCCAGGCCTCCCCGGCTTACGCCCAGCCGGTTCCGCCGGCCCCGGTCCCGATGGTTCATCAGAACGTGCCCGACCACTTCGAGCAGGGATACCCCGACGACTTCGAGTCGGTGCTCGAGAACACGACGGTCCATCGCTCGACCATCGGCTGCGTCATTCCCGCGTACAACGAGGAGGAGTCGATCGCGCAGGTGATCGAGGGGCTCCTCGGCCAGACCCGCGTGCCCGACGTCATCCACGTCATCGCGAACAACACCTCGGACAACACCGTGAAGATCGCCGCCGGCTACGCCGGACCGCACGAGATCACCACGGAGCTCGGGACCCAGTTCACCGAGGTGTTCGTCCACGACATCGGCAAGAACCCCGACAAGAAGGTCGGCGCGCTGAACTACGGCTACTCGCTCGTCGAGGGGTACGACTACCTCCTGGGGGTCGACGGCGACACGATCGCCGACTCGCGTGCGGTCGAGTACCTCGAGGCGGAGGCCTTCGGTGATTCCCGTATCGGCGGCATCTCGGCGATCTACTCGATCGACGACAAGCCGATCAAGGGCACCATCGCGAAGTTCCTCATCGCCGGTCAGCGCACCCAGTTCGCGGCGTTCAACATGCAGAACCTGCTCCGCGGCCGCAACATGGCCGTCCTCGGCGGGCAGTTCTCGATCTTCTCGACCAACGCGCTCCGCGACGCGATGAAGGCGAACCACCAGAGCACCCCGTGGGTCAAGGACTCCGAGGTGGAGGACTCGCTCCTCTCGCTCCAGATCAAGTCGGCCGGATACCTGACCAAGATCAGCCCCTACGCTCGCGCGAACGTCGGCGGCATGACGACCCTGAAGGGCTATGACGCCCAGCAGGTGAAGTGGACCTACGGCGCGATCGAGCTCATGTGGCCGGGCCAGCGCGGCGACACGAAGGGGCAGCCGTTCCACCCCAACCTGCGCCTGCGCTGGTTCGAGAACTTCGGCATGCTGACGAACCTCTTCGTCCGCGTGGCGTTCCTCATCCTGCTCGCCGGCTCGCTCTCCATCAGCGCGTTCGTCTTCTCGCCGCTGTGGCTGATCCCGCCGCTCGTGGCGATCCTGCTCAACCTCCGCATGGCGATGAGCATCAAGGACCGCAACCAGCGCGACATCCTCTTCGCGATCCTCGTGTTCCCCGCTGAGGCGTTCATGTGGATCAGGCTCGGGCACTTCATGCGCTCCTGGTCGCGCTTCCTCTCGAAGAAGAAGGTCGACAACTGGGCGATGCAGGCCAAAGCCGAAAGCGGCGGCGGCAGCATCGGTCACTGGATGCCGATGCTCATCCTCGTCGCCGTGCTGCTGGCGATGGCCGTGGTCTGGAATCTCATCGGCCCGGTCGCCCAGTCGACCATCCTCTGGATCGGCTGGCCGATCGTCGGTGTCGTCACCGTGCTGCAGACGCTGCTGATGTTCACGAAGCTGGTCCGCCGTCAGAACGGCTACCAGGTCTAAGCCGCCGCGTTCGCCTCCGACGTCATCCGATACCCGACCCCGCGCACCGTCTCGATGTAGCGCGGGGTCGTCGGGTTGTCGCCGAGCTTGCGGCGGAGGTTCGTCATGTGGGCCTCGATCGCCCGCTTGTCGGCCTCGCCGACGAAGTAGCTCGTCACGTACGACTCGCCGCGCAGGACGAGCGTGAGGTCGGCCTTCGACCGCACCCGTCGCTTCGAGGCCATCAGGGTCGCCAGAAGGTCGAACTCCGTGCGGGTGAGCTCGAGCTCGCGCCCGGCGACGTAGGCCAGTCGCGTGTCGGTGTCGACCTGGAGATCGCGGTGGGCGAGCCACTGCTCGCCGCCCCCGGTCGGGACGAGTTCCCCGGCGGGCGTGTGGACGACGACCTCGGCGCCGGCGCTCGCGGCGGGCGCGGGCTGCGGGTCTGCGGGGTGGTGCACGATCATCGGCTGCTGTGCCGGCGGGGCGTAGGGCTGCTGCTGCGGCGGCGCGTACGGCTGCTGCTGCGGCGGCAGGTACTGCTGCGGAGGAGCGGCGACCGGGTCGCTCTGTCCGCCGCCGAACTGCGCGAGGTACTCCTCGTACGACAGAGGTGCGCCGGGGGCGGCGGGCTGGTGCGGAGCCGGCTGCGCAGCGGCGGTGGGGCGTGCTCCCGGGAAGGACGGGCCGACGGCGGAATCCTGGCGTGGGGCGCTCTGGCTCGGCGCCTCGGCGCGCGGGCGGCGCAGCAGTGCGTCGACGCGCGCGCGGAACTCGCGGGGACGGAACGGCTTGACGATGTACTCGTCTGCGCCCGAGCCGAGCCCGAGCACGACATCGGCCTCGTCCGAGAGGCCGGTGAGCATGATGATGTACGTGTCGCTCTGGGCGCGGATACGCCGGGCGGCCTCGAATCCGTCGATGCCGGGCATGTTGACGTCGAGGGTCGTGAGCAGCGGACGGTACGAGAGCACGGCCTGGATGCCGTCGATGCCGTTGCCGACCGAGACGGTCGAGAAGCCGGCGGCCTCCAACACTTCGACGAGCAGGTGCCGGATGTCGGGATCGTCTTCGACGATGACCGCGGTCTTCAACTGATCGGAGGTCATGCTCTCGTTCCCTCTCGTTCGATTCGGGTCATTGTGCCACAGGCGGGAGACGCGCGCGGGTCAGCGTGCGACGCGCGGGTCAGTGTGCGACGCCGCGGGTGAGGTCGACCGCGCCCTGCGGCCACCACACACCGGCATCCGGCCCACCGTTGCACGGACCGTCGCTCTCGCCCGGGGGTTTGATCCATAGGTTGGTGTCGACGACGTCGTCGCCGTAGGTGCCGCTCGGATCGCCGATCAGGCGGCCCGGGGGGTTGCACCACTCGCTGTCGCCGGGGGCCCCGGCGCCGTTGCGCGAGGTGTCGACGAGGGCGTGCAGTCCGCCCAGCCGCTGCGAGAGGGAATGCGCGTAGGCGAACTCGTCGTAGGTCGAGTTGAAGTTCGACACGTTGGTGGTGAAGCCGCGGATGCCGGTGTCGGAGAGCTGTCCGATGAGACCGGCCATCGTCTCGACACCCAGCCAGTTCGAGTGACCGCCGTCGACGTAGACCCAGGTGTCGGTGCCGGTCAGATGCCCAATGGCACCGCGGAGCTGCGTGATGCGCTCGGCCTCGTTGCCGCAGTCGGGCGCGAGGGCGAGGCTGTCGGGCTCGACGATCACGACCTTCTTCACGTCGCGCACCGAGCGCAGGGCCGAGCCGATCTCGGTCGTCCAGGTCTCGTACGACGCTTCGTCCAGGCCGCCGGCGGAGTGGTTGCCGCAGTCGCGCCCCGGCAGTCCGTAGACGACGACGGCCAGCGCGGCGTCGGCGTCGCGCGCCTCGGCGGCCAGGTGCAGGATGCGAGGGCCGGCCTCGCCGATGGGGTCCTGCTCCGGCGTCAGCCAGTAGGCCGTCGGCTGCGACGCGAGGTACTCGGCAGCGGCGATCTCCTCGGCCGGGCTGTCAGCGGTGACAGCCCGCGCCGCCTTCGACTCGTCGGGGGCGACGAACACGGTGCCGACGCCGGGCGCGCGTGCGGTGAGCATCTGGACTCCGTTCAGCACGAGCGAGATCGCGAAGGCGAGCGCGGCGATCGGGATGACGATCGCGAGGACGATGATGGTGATCCACGCCCATCGCGGCAGCCGGCGTCGGCGCGGAGCCGGACCGGCGGGTCGCGCAGGCGCCTCCGGCGCCTCGTACCGACCGGCGACCACGTACTGACGCGCCTCGTCGGCTCGCGAACGCTTCTTCACGGCTCGACTCTAAACTGCCGGGCGCTACCCTGGGGGCGTGAGCGATGTCGTCCTCGGAATCACCGATGCACCAGCCGCACGGGCCCGCGAGTGGGCGCTCCGCCGGGCGCAGGCTCGCGGCGTCGCACTCCGCGAGATCCTCATCGCCCCCTCGCGCGACGAGGCCGACGCGGTCGTCGCCGGTCTCACCGATGCCGACGTCCTCGTCCTTCCGGGCGAGCACGGGCATCCGTATCGGTCCCTGATCGCCGCCGCCCCGTGCCCCGTGGCCGTCGTCCCCGAGAACGAGGCCGGAGCCGAGTCGGGTGCCGAAGCGCCCGTCCGTCACGGCGTGCTCGTGGGCGTCGACGCCTCGGAGGTCTCCGAGCACGCTCTCGCCTTCGCCGCCGCCGAGGCCGTGTCCGCCGGTGAGCCGCTCATCGCGCTCGCCGCCTGGGAGCCCGTCTCGGTCGGCACCGAACCGGGTCTCGACCTCTGGACCGGCGCGCTGCCGGTCGATCTGTCCGAGGCGACGGCCGGCATGCTCGAGCGGATGCTGGAGCCGATCCGCGCCGCGCATCCCGGTCTCGAGGTGCGGGCCCGCGTCGAGGTGGGAGACGCTTCCGCCCTCATCGAGGACGTCTCGCACGAGGCGACGCTCACTGTCGTGGGGTCGCACGGGCGGACGGGGCTCGCGCGTCTGCTGCTCGGCTCGGTCAGCGAGCACGTCGCGGCGCACGTGTCGTCACCGACGATCATCGTCCGCTGACGCGGCGGGTCAGAACGCGTAGCGCACGCGGCACGACGGCAGTTCTCGGGCGATGAGCTCGCGCAGGGTCGCGACGGCGTCGGCCTTGTAGGGATGCCGGTAGCGCACGTTCACGGCGCCGTTCTGCGACACCTTGGGCTCCTGGATCGCGGGGGTCCACAGCAGATCCTCGCCGCGCGGGTGCCACCCCAGATTCACCTCGTGCAGGCGGTCGTTGTGCGTCAGCATGATGATCTCGCACGCGAGCTGAGCCTTCGCGCGCTCGCCGATCGTCTCGTTGACCTCGCGCAGCAGCGCCGTCCAGTCGGCGATCCAGGTCGGGGTGAGGATCACGGGCGAGAAGTTCAGATGGACCTCGTAGCCGGCCGCGACGAAGTCGTCGATCGCCGCGATGCGCTCGGCGATCGGCGAGGTGCGGATATCGGTGACCTTCGCGGTCTCGTGAGGCATGAGCGAGAAGCGGATGCGGGTGCGTCCGGCCGGATCCCAATCGAGCAGATTCCGGTTGACGTACTTCGTCGCGAACGAGGCCTTGGCCGTGGGCGACATCCGGAACAGATCGGTGAGGTCGCGGACGTTGTCGCTGATCAGGGCGTCGACCGAGCAGTCGCTGTTCTCGCCGATGTCGTAGACCCAGGCCTCCGGGTCGCACTGGTTCGGCTCGGTCTTGGGGCCCTGCCGCGAGATGTGGCGCGCGAGGTGGCGCGAGATCGCCTCGATGTTGGCGAAGACCGTGACGGGGTTGCTGTAGCCCTTGCGTCGCGGCACGTAGCAGTACGCGCACGCCATGGCGCAGCCGTTCGCCGTCGAGGGGGCGATGAAGTCCGCCGACCGGCCGTTGAGGCGCGTGGCGACCGACTTCTTCACCCCGAGGACGAGCGCCTCGGTCTTGATGCGCACCCAGCGGCGCACGTTCGCCTCGTCCCCGTGCACCTCCGGGATCTGCCAGTGCGATGCGACCGGGACGATCTCGGCATCCGGCCACGCCCCGACGATCTCCTGGCCGCGCGGCAGCGCGAGCGCCGCGTCCTCGGCGTAGATGCGGCTGATCTGCAGCAGGGGTGAGGGGGCGGACGGCACCCTTCCGGTCTATCAGAGGCCCCCGACATCGGCGGCGTCCCCCGAAGAGAGGACAGACACCGCCGTGAGCGGCTTCTAATCTTCGTTCGTGACACCAGCGATCGCGGCCACCGGAGTGGTCAAGTCCTTCGGCTCCGTGCGAAGCGTTTCCGGCCTCGACCTGGCGGTTCCGGCCGGGTCGTTCTTCGGCATCGCGGGACCCAACGGCGCCGGCAAGACGACGTTCATCCGGATGATCGCCGGTCTTCTCCGCCCCGATGCCGGTTCGATCGCCGTCGCGGGGGAGCAGGTCTGGCCGAATCCGCGCCGCGCGAAAGAGCTCCTCGGATACGTCGCCGACAACCCGCCGCTGTTCGGTCGCCTCTCCGCCCGCGAGATGCTCGACTACTCCGGGATGCTGCGGGGGCTGCCGGCCGCCGAGATCCGCTCGCGCGGCGACGACCTCCTCCGCGTCCTCGACCTCGAAGAGGACGCGGCGCGCCCGATCGCCGACTTCTCGCTCGGCATGACCAAGCGGATCGGACTCGCGGTGGCGATGCTGCACAACCCGCGCGTGCTGATCCTCGACGAGCCGTTCGGCGCGCTCGACCCGGTCAACACGCAGGTGATGGAGCAGATGCTGCAGAAGTACCGGCGAGCCGGCGGCACCGTCGTGTTCTCGAGCCACGTCCTCGACGTCGTCGAGCGACTCTGCGACCGCGTCGCGATCATCGCCGGCGGTGCGCTCGTGGCGGAGGGCGCCGTCGCCGAGCTCGCGCACGGCGAGTCGCTGCAGGACGCGTTCATCGACATCGTCGGCGGCCGGGAGCTCGCGGAAGGAGATCTCTCGTGGCTCTCGTCCTCGCCCGCCTGAGGCTCGCCCTCCAGATCGGCGGAATCAGCCGTACCGGTCTCGCGACCTTCGTCGCCGGCTGGGCGCTCGCCGTCCTCGGCGGGCTCGCGGGCGGATACGCGGTCGCGTGGCTCGAGGCGACCCGCAGCGCCGTCGGCGACCTGTTCGTGCTGCTGATGTTCGTGCTCTTGTTCGCGGCCTGGGCGATCGGACCGGTGGCGGCGCCCGTCCCCTCGTCGAACCTCATCGACCCGGGCGTGCTCGAGCAGTATCCGCTCAGCCGCAGCCAGCAGGTGCTCGGCCTGCTGCTCGGCGGCGTGATCTCCCCGGCCGCCGCCGGCACCTTCCTCTTCGCGGCGGGCGGGGTGGCCGCGGTCGGCGTCGACCTCGCCGGTCGCGTCGCGGCGGTCGGCGGCGCAATCCTCTTCACCGTCCTGTGCGTCGCCGTCTCGTACGCGCTGCGCGCCCTCCTCGCCCAGGCGCTCGCCGACCGGCGCGGGCGGGACGCCGCGATCATCGTCTCGACGGTGCTTCTCGTCGGGATGTACGTCCTCGGCCACACCGTGGCCCCGCTGCTGGCCGCGGCCGAGTCGGCGGCGCAGCTCGTCGTCATCGTCCTGTCCTGGACGCCGCCCGGGGCGGCGGGCGCCCTCGCCTACGTCCTCGGTGCCGGCGACCTCCTCGGCGGCCTCGCGCGGACCGGCATCGTCCTCGTCGCGATCGCCGCGGCGCTCCTCGTCTGGGCGATCGCGCTGCACCGCCGCCTCGCGGGCGGCTCGGCTCGCGCCGTCGCGACTCCCCATCGCGCCTCCGCGCGCGAGCTCGCGCTCGTGCCGCCCGTCCTCCACGGGGTACGACTCGGCGCGGGCGCGACTCTCGGAGCCGCCAGTCAGCAGCTGCGCTACCTCTTCTTCCGGGCGCCCAAGGCGGTCCAGTTCGTCGTCATGGGGCCGGTCGTCGGCATCATGTTCGGCGGCACGCAGGTGCACACCGCCGGTCTGCCGTTCGCGGCCGCGATCGTCGCCGTCGTCATGGGCGCGAGCGGGCTGCTGAATCTCTTCGGCTACGACGGCCGCGGTGTCGAGACGACGGTGCAGACGGGCGCATCGCTCGCCGCCGTTCTCCGCGGCAAGCTGATCGCGACCTCGGTCTACCTCGTTCCCGCCGTCGTCGCGATCACCGTGGGCCTCGGCATCGCCGCAGGGGTGCTCGACCAGATCCCGGTGGCGCTGCTCGCCGCCGCGGCGGCGCTGCTGCTCGCCTACGCCGTGGGCGCCGCCGCGAGCGTGTGGAACCCGTACGACCAGGAAGCGCCGCAGGGGGATCGGAGCACGCTCAGCGCGCGCCTTCTCGGGGCATTCGCGCTCTCGTTCGGCGTCGTCTACGGCGTCGGCTGGCTGAGCTCGTGGGCGAGCCCGGTCGTCTCGGTAGAGGCAGTGCTGCTCGTCGCGCTCGCGCTGGCCGTCGCTGCGGCGGTACTCGCCGTCCGCGTCGGCGGATCCTGGCTCGACTCCCACCCCGAGCGGCTGCTCGCCGCCTTCACCCCGCGCTGATCTCCCGCCGACCGGCATCCCACACCCCAGGAGGACCCATGTCCGACAACGCCCCGCAGCCGCCGCTCGTGAGCACCGCCCGCCTCTGGCTAAACAGCTTCATCATGGCGCTCGCCGGAAGCTGCGGCTACCTCATCGTGGCGATCGCCGGCGGCCACACGCCGCTGGTCACCGTCATCTCCATGGCGGCGATCGTCGCCGTGCTGACGCCGATCTTCTTCCTGCTGAACCGCCGCCGGGCGCGGGTGGCCAACCCGCCCCGGCGACCCTGAGTCACCGCTCGATCTCGCCCGCGGCGATGGCGTCCGCGTAGGTGCGCACGTCGGGACCGGGCTCCCAGTCGATGAACTTGTCCTTCAGGTGGGCGACGAGCGCGGCGTACGCCTTGTCGGCATCGTTCGCGTCGTCGCCGGCCGCGACGGCGAGGACCGCGTCCTGCAGCACGCGGTCGGCGTCGTCGAGCACCTTCTGGCGGGCTTCGTCGTTCCAGTGGATCTCGTTCTTCTTCATACCGGCACGTTAGGACGGCCGGGGGATCTGGACGAGGGGCTTGCGCGATCGCCGCGACAGCAGCCCGTGCCGCGGGCTGAGGATGTAGACCAGGGCGAAGACGACGCCCTGCACCACGACGACGAGGCCGCCCGAGGAGGCGTCGATCCAGTAGCTGAGGTAGATCCCGACGAGGGACGACAGGGCCGAGAGCACGGGGGCGATCACCAGCATCCGTCCGAACCGGTCGGTGAGCAGGTGCGCGGTCGCCCCGGGGATGATGAGCATTGCGACCACGAGCACGACGCCGACGACCTGCAGTGCGACGACGGCGGTCACGGCGAGCACGGCGAGCAGGATGCCGGAGAGCAGCCGCGGCGAGAGCCCGATGGCGAAGGTGTGCACCGGATCGAAGGCCGACAGGGTCAGGTCGCGACGCTTGATGAGAAGCACGACGAAGGCGACGGCGGCGAGGATCGCGATCTGCCACAGGTCGCTCGCCGAGACGCCCAGGACGTTGCCGAACAGGATGTGATTGAGGTCGGTCTGACTCGGCGTGACCGAGATGAGAACGAGCCCGAGCGCGAACATCGTCGTGAAGACGATGCCGATCGCGGCATCCTCTTTCACGCGGCTGGTCCCGTTGATCACCCCGATGAGGGCGACGGCCACGAACCCGAAGACGAGCGCTCCGACGGCGAAGGGGGCTCCGAAGACGTAGGCCAGAACGACCCCGGGGAGCACCGCGTGGCTCACGGCATCGCCCATGAGCGACCACCCGATGAGCACGAGCCAGCACGAGAGCACCGCGCACACGACGGCGGCGATCGCCGTCGCCGCGAGGGCGCGGAGCATGAACTCGTACTGCAGCGGCTCGAGGAGGATGTCGATGATGCTCATGCGTCCGCCGTTCCGGGGAGCTCGAGACCGAACGCGCGGGCGAGGTTCGCCGGCTCCAGCGCCTCGCCGACCGGGCCCTGGAAGACGACGCGGCGCAGCAGCAGCACGGCTTCGTCGGCGAGCGTCGGGAGCGCGTGCAGATCGTGGGTCGACACCAGCACGGTGCGGCCGGCGTCGGCGAGCCCGCGGAGCAGGCGCACGATCGTCGCCTCGGATCTCTTGTCGACCCCCGCGAAGGGTTCGTCGAGGAGGAGGATGCGGGCATCCTGCGCGATACCGCGCGCGACGAATGCTCGCTTGCGCTGGCCGCCCGAGAGCGCCCCGATCTGCCGATCGGCGAGATCGGTCAGTTCGACGCGTTCGAGCGCCTCGTCGACCGCCGCGCGGTCGGCGGCACGCGGGCGGCGGGTGATGCCGAGATGGCCGTACCGGCCCATCATGACGACGTCGCGGACAGACACGGGGAAGGTCCAGTCGACGTCCTCGCTCTGGGGCACGTAGCCGACGAGACCGCGGCGGCGGGCGGCGGCCGGGCTGCCGCCCGCGAGGAGGACGCTGCCCGCAGCCGGGCGGACGAGGCCCGTGATGCTCTTGAACAGCGTCGACTTGCCCGAACCGTTCATGCCGATGAGGGCGGTCACGCGGCCGGGTGCGACCGTGAGGCTCACGTCGTCGAGGGCGAGCACGTCGCGATAGCGGACCGTGACGCCGGTGATCTCGATGGCGCTGCCGCCCGTATCCGTGCCGCTCATCGGCCGCTCCCGGTGAGCGCGCCGACGATCGTGTCGACGTCGTGTCGCAGCAGATCGAGGTAGGTGGGGACGGGACCGTTCGCCTCCGACAGCGAATCGACGTAGAGCGTGCCGCCGAACGCGGCGCCCGTCGCCTCGACCACCTGCTGCATGGGCCGGTCCGAGACCGTCGATTCGCAGAAGACCGCCGGCACGTCGTTCTGCTCGACGAACTCGATCACGTCGCGGATCTGCTGCGGCGTCGCCTGCTGCTCAGCGTTGACCGGCCAGATGTACGTCTCGGTCAGCCCGGCGTCACGGGCGAGGTACGAGAAGGCGCCTTCGCACGTGACGAGGGCGCGCTGGCGTTCCGGGACGGCCTCGAGCGCCGCGACGAGCTCGTCCTGGATCCCCTGCAGCTCGGCGCTGTAGCGGGCGCCGTTCGCCGCGTAGTCCGCCGCATTGCCGGGATCGAGATCGCTGAAGGCGGCGACGATGTTCGCCACGTAGATCTGCACGTTCAGCGGACTCATCCACGCGTGGGGATTGGGCTTGCCGGCATAGGCGTCGCCGGTGATGTCGATCGTGTCGATCCCGTCCGAGACGACGGCGTGCGGCGCGTCGGCGGAGGCCACGAACTGCGCGAACCATGCCTCGAGACCCAGGCCGTTGTCGAGGATGAGATCGGCGTCGGATGCCGCGGCGACATCGCGCGGCGACGGTTCGTACCCGTGGATCTCGGCACCCGCGCGCGTGATCGAGCGGATGTCGAGGTGATCTCCGGCGACGTTCCGGGCGATGTCCGCGAGCACCGTGAACGTCGTGAGGACCACGGGGCGCCCGTCTCCGGGTCCGCCGGCGGGCACGTCGGCGACGGCGCAGCCGGACGCCAGCAGCACCGCCCCGAGCGCGGTTGCGACGGCGGCGCCGAGACGACGACGCAGATTTTTCGGCATGCCGAAAAATTACCCGGCGACCGCGTCCACCGCAATTCGATCGGCCCAGGGTTGACGCGACGAGCGGACCGGCTCGCCGCTCTCGGCGGCCTGCTGCATGAGCAGGGCCAGGTAATGGTCCTGACTGGCCTCGGCGAGCGAGTACACGTCGCCGCCGCCGTCGATGGCCCGCGGCATCCCGTCGAGCATCCGGGCGATCGCGATCTCGTCGTCGTTCAACCGCGCCGGCAGGAACGGGTTGCGGAAGACCCACTCGTCGCCGAGCAGGATGCCACGCAGGAACATCCCCTCGAGGTTCCCGCCCTCGCCCGTCATGACGCGGCGGAGGGAGTCGAACGCGGGCTCGTCGAAGCGCCGGAGCCACCGCACCTCGGCGTTCTCGATCTCGCCGCGCTCGCCGCGAACGAGCAGGCGGTTGCCGCGGATCCACGAGAAGTACTGCTCGCCGGCGAAGTCGTACCGACCGAGCCGGTCGTCGCCGAAGGCGAAGCGCGCACTCGTCTGCGTCGCGATGACGATGCGCTCCTCCGTCGGATCGCCGCCGCGTCCGGGGCCCGCCACGAGTGGCGAGCGGAAGACCGAGGCCGAGATCAGCGCGTCCTCGGCGCCGACGCCGAGCGCCCGGCGCATGACGCTGACGCCGTGGTAGTCGTGGCACTGGGCGACGAGCGCCTGCGAGGGGCGGCCGAGTCGTCCGGAACGGGCGACCGCGAGCTGCGCCGACAGCAGAGGCGAGAGGTGGTACTGCTCCGCGACCTGGACGGTCGGGGCGCCCGGGCGCGCGACGCGCTCCCACAGCGCGAGGAGGGCGTCGAGATCGCCGGCGGGCGGCGTCTCGGTCAGGACGGGGATGCCGCGCTCGACCAGATCGACGATCACCCCCGGTGCGATGTCGCGCGGAACCGAGACGACGACGAAGTCGGGCGCGCCGGCGGCGAGGAGGGCGTCGAGGTCGGGATGCCCCGGAACGCCGAAGCGCCGCTCGATGTCGGCGGCGGTCTCGGCGCTGCGGGTCACGAGACCCGTGACGGCGAAGCGGTCAGGCAGAGCGGCGGCGATGCGGAGGAAGAACTCGCTCCGCCACCCGCTGCCGACGATCGCGAAGGTGACGCTCATCGGGTCAGTCTGACGCATGAGACGGTAGGGGGGTGCCTGAGGATGCCGAAATCGAACCGGCGGACATCGACGTCGAGACCGTCGAGTTCGACGGAGTGCGCACGCGCGTGACGCGCGTGCAGACCGAGCGGTCCGCGCACGCGGACCGTGCGTTCGTGCTGATCGCGGGCATCGGGGTCGCCGCGACCTACTTCGATCTGCTTGCCCCCACGCTCGCCCAGGAGGCGCGCGTCTTCGCGCTCGACCTGCCGGGCTTCGCCGGGCAGCGTGCGCCGCGCGCCGACCCGTCGGTGTCGTTCTTCGCCGACCAGGTCGAAGCCGTCCTCGACCGGTTCGACCTCGGCGACCCGGTGCTGATCGGGCACTCGTTCGGCACGCAGATCGCCACCGAGGTGCTCGCCCGACGTCCCGGCATCCGCCATGCCGTGCTCATCGGCCCCGTCGTCAACGACCGGGAGCGCAGCATGCCGCTGCAGGCGATCCGTTTCGCGCAGTCGTCGCTGTTCGAGCCGTTCCGTCTCGTGCTGCTCGCCGTGAGCGCCTACCTGCTGTGCGGCTTCGCATACTTCCTGAGGGTGCTGCCGCACATGATGCAGTACCGGCTCGCCGATCGCCTGCGCGACGTCTCGGCGCAGGTGCTCCTCATCCGCGGGGCGCGCGACTTCTCGTCGCCGCGGTACTACCACTCCGCGCTCGTCCGGGCGGCGCGGGACGCCTGGCGCTGGGAGATCCACGGCGCCGCGCACTCGGTGATCAACGGCAACGCCATCGGTGTGGCGAAGCTCACGACGGCGTTCCTCGCCGGCGATCTCGCCCGCCGCGGGCAGATGTCGGCCGAGGAGGCCCGCGTCCCCGACCCCGCCCACGGCGGCATCGCGCTCGCGTGGCGCGCGGCGCGCTACCGGGTGCAGGAGTGGTTCAGCGCCAAGGAGGGCGACGAGGTCGGCGTCGAGCACGCCAAGGAGTCGCACGCCGCGGTCATGTGGCGCGCGTTCACCGGCGGGCGACGCTGATCACTCCCACGCCGCCGTCTCGGGATCGATGCCGTGCGCGCGAGCGCTCGCGTCGATGCTCCGGCGCAGCCAGGACGTGAGGCCGGGGCTGAGCCGATCGTAGTGCGCGGTGAAAGACGGATCCGCCTCGTACATCCGCCCGAGGCAGACCTGCATCGATCGGGATACGGGGAAGAACCCGCTCACCGCCGCGCGGTGGCGCTCCACCAGCTCGTCCGCTCGTTCGCTGCCGGGCGCATCGCCCGCCGTCATCGCCGCCGCGAGCTCGGCGTCGAGGTCGGTCATGGCGGCGGTGACCTCGTGCCACTGGTCGGGTGTCCGTGAGGCCGACCGCTCGGCGTACTGCTGCCACTGGACCGAATCGCCGTAGCGGCGTCGCGCCATCGCCGGCCAGTCCGGGTTCCACTCCGGCCCGAAGATCGCCGCCTGCTCGGCGGCGGTGAGGAGGATGCCGCGCTCGTGAGCCTCGATCATGCGGTCGAGCCCCGTGCGCAGCTGTTCGAGCCGCCCGAGATGGCGTGTCACCTCGTCGCGCTGGCCGCGCAGCGCGAGCGCGACATCGGCCTCCGGCTCGTCGAGCACCGCACGGATCTGCTCGAGGCCGAGCCCGATCTCGCGGTAGACGACGATGCGGTGGAGGCGTTCGAGGTCGGCGGCGGTGTAAAGCCGGTATCCGGCGTTCGTGCGCAGCGACGGGGTCGCGAGCCCGACCTCGTCCCAGTGGTGCAGCGTCCGGACGGTCAGGGCCAGGGCGGTCGCCACCTGCCCGACGGTGAGCCCGTCAGCATCCGTCATGCCGGTTCCCCCGTTCCGATGCCGATGTCGGCGAGAGCGCGGGCTTCGGCGCTCGCCGGGTCGTACGGCTTGGCCGCGGTGAAGACGATACGCGCGTTCTCGGGCGTGACGATCTCGATGTCGCGGGTGTTCCACACCGTCTCCCGCGGTCCCGACACCGAACCCGGACGCAGCTCGCGGCAGGCCGCGGCGATCGCCTCGACCTCGCCGAGCACGCAGGCGAAGCTGCAGGTGAGGGGAGCGACCGTCGCGGTCTCGTCGCGGCCCGCCGCCGGCGCCGCGACGAGCAGCACGTCCTGGAACGCCCACCGGCGCAGATGCACGAGCGTCCCCGGGATCGTGAACAGCTCGAAGAAGCCGAGGCCGCGCGTCCAGAAGTCGACGGAGGCCGCGAGGTCGCCGGTCGGGATGGTGACGAACGCGGGCATCCCGTAGATCCCGCGGTAGGGCTCGGGGGCCACGGCGTCCGGTCCGGGGACGGGCACCGGACTGATCTCGAAGGCGTCGTAGTAATCGCTCATGCGGCCAGCCTCGGCCCTGACGCTGCGTGAGGGTCAACCCCATGAAGACACGTGCCGATCACGGCAGGGAGGAGTACCGTTGGGGTGGGGCGTTCCAGCCTGCTTTTCGCCCCGTTGCGACACCGGTGTCTCACCGGCGGATCGCCGGCTCGGGCGAGAGGGAGCAAGGCCCGACTCGCCCGAGCTGTCCCGTCCTCACCCGGGCGCTGCGCCCGGGACCCGAGCCATAGAATCGAGCGGTGCGGACACCGGCGGGGGGAGCCAGCGACGCTGCGGCCATCGGGCAGCTCGCGATCTTCGTCGTCTCCGTCGCGCTGGGGTATCTCGTGGTCCTCAACCGCGAGACGATCGTGCCCGACCACTTCTACGCCGACGGCTTCTTCATCCAGGCGATCGCCCTCGGCACGGCCGACGGCGACGTGAAGTACACCAACACCGCTGCCGTCTACGCCGCCCTCGGGCTGGCCGAGAACCCGCTGCTCGCCTCGCTCCTCGGGTACACCGCGGCGGTCGTCGTGCTCGCCGCGGTGTGGGTGCAGCTGCGGCACTGGCCGCGCGGATGGGCGGCGACCGCGACCACCGCGCTGGCGGTGCTGCTCTCGGCTGTTTACCTCGGATGGTATTCGAAGGACGTGCTCGTCCTCGCCGTCGCCATCGTGTTCCTCGTCGCCCGTCCCGGGCGCATCGGCTGGCTCGTGTGCCTCGCGACGTCGCTCGCCTACGCGTGGCTCTTCCGCGACTACTGGTTCCTCGTCGCCGCCCTCTTCGCCGGCATCTCGCTCGTCGCCCGCGGCCTGACGCTGGCGCGCGCGATCCTCGTCGCGCTCGCCGCCACGGCGGCGGCGAGCATCGCGATCGTCGTCGGCCTCGGCGCCTCCGCCGATGCATTCCGCACCGGTGTGAACGAGTCCCGGATCGGCATGGACGTCGGCACGATCATCACACCGTTCGTCGCACTGCCCGAGCCCCTCGGGGGCATCGTGAACAACGTGCTCACGCTCGTCGCCCTCTGGGTGCCGGTCCCCGTCGCGCTGAGCGGCGGTGCCTACTACCTCGCGATCGCCGCGATCATCTTCGCGCTCTGGGTGCTCTTCGCCTCGGCCGTCCGTCGCGGTCTCGATGCGCGAACGGCTCGCGCCGTGGCGCTCGTCGTCTCGTTCGTCGCGGTGCAGGCGGTGTTCGAGCCCGACTACGGATCGGCGCTGCGTCACCTCACGCCGCTGCTGCCCCTGTTCGTCTGGGTGATCTGGCGCTCCCGCGGCGCCGCCCGCGCGGTGCGCGTCACGGAAGATAGCCGGGCTGCGAGCGCCGGTTGAACCCCTCGGGCACGGCGAAACGTCCGATCTCGACGGCGCGGGGCCCCGCGACGATCGCCCCCGGGGCGACGTCGTCGACGACGACGGCGCCGGTTCCGATGACCGCGCCCCGCCCGACCGTGACCCCCGGCAGGATCGTGGCGCCGCTCGCGATCCACACGTCCGACTCGATGACGACGGGGGCCGTCCGCGTCGGCGACCCGGGGCGCGTCGCGTGGAAGTTCGTGTCCGAGATGCGCACGTCGTCGCCGATGTCGACGCGGTCGCCGATCGTGACCGAGCGCTCGGCGTGGATGCGGCATCCCTGATTCACGAAGACGTCGGAGCCGATCGTCAGCACACCGTCATCCGAGACGCTGATCGACGTGCGCGCCACGGCGCCGCGTACGCGGAAGCCGGATCCGACGCTCAGCCAGCCGCGATTCTCGATGCGCGGCGGGCGTCCGTCGAAGAGGGGACGAGTGCCGCGCTCGTCGGCGCACAGCCGAAGCGCGACCGCCGCCGTGGCATAGCCCACGAGGTGTCGGCAGATCTTCGTCGCCGTCAGCGTCGCGCGGCGCAGATCGCGAGCCGAGAGTCCCTCGCGGGCGCTCACGTGACCGGCTCCAGGACTCGTCCGGTCACCGCCGCGCGGGAGCGCCACGCCGCGCCGACGACGCTCACCGCCTGAACCGCCGCGGCGAGCGTTGCGCCGACGAGAGCACCGGTCAGCCCCGCCAGTGCCAGGCCGACGAGCTGGAAGGCGATCGCCGAGATCAGCTGCACCAGCCGGAGGACAAGCAGGGCGCGTCCGCTCGCGTGGGCACGCGACACCATGTAGAAGTAGGTACCGACGAAGGTGACCGCGATGTAGACCGAGATCAGCAGGCCGTAGCGGGATGCCGCATCGAACAGCGTGCTGCCGGAGAAGAGGCCGCCGGCGGAGATGGCGGCGAGGCACGCCCCGGCTGTCAGCCCGAGCGCGATCGCACTCGCGCCGATCGCGGTCAGCGCGCGTACCGTCACGTGCCAGGTCGCCGGTCTCCCGCCGATGAGGGGGCGGATGGGGAGCAGCACGAGTCGCACCGGGACGGCGAGGCTCGACAGCGCGCGATAAAGCCCGAAGTCGCTCGGGCCGAGGAGCGGGGCGAGGCCGAGCGGCAGCGCGATGGCACCGAGATCGAGGAGGGTCGAATCGGCGAGAAGGCTCCGGATGTCACGCCGGTGGACCGCCGTCCAGTGACGCGACCGCCGGATCGTCGGCGCAGCGGGGTGCGGCATGAGCAGGGCGGACGCGACCGAGCCGGACGCCCAGGCGAGCGCGACCGCCGCGAGCGCGTCGACGTGCGGCGCCAGCGCGGCCCATGATCCGACGGTGACGGCGAGGGCAGCGGCGTCGGCGGGGATCACCCAGCGCTGCGCCCCGACGGCGGCGAAGTGGAATCGGCCGCAGAATCGGTAGGTCGTCGCCGCCACGGCGATCGTGATGGCGACGGCCGCGATCGCGTCGCCCAGGAAGACGGCGATCGCGGCGGAGGCGGGGACGCTGAGGAGGGCGAGAGCGCCGGCGGCGGCTCCCACGCTCGGCCAGGCCTCCCGGCGCCCGCCCCGGCTCCAGGGCTCGCACACGATCGACAGGCCGAAGGAGCAGAAGAGTCCCGAGACGAGGTAGGCGGCGGCGAAGAGCCCGTAGTCGGCGGGGGGCAGCGTGACGATCGCGATCGCCTGCACCGCGATCGTCGCGAGGGCGGACAGGGCGAGGGCGAGGACGATCATCGGGTGCCGCCCGAGCTCGCCGTCACCAGGTCGTCCGCGACTCGGCGCCACGAGAACGCGTCGGCCGCCGCGCGCAGGCCCGCGGCGGACAGCGCGCGGTAGCGGGACGGCTCGCCCGCGTCGACGACAGCGTCCGCGAGAGCCTCGGCGGTGACCGACCTCGCCACGATGGCGCAGCCGGCATCCTGGCCCTGCTCGGCCAGACCGCCCACCGGCGTGACGACGGCGGGCACCCCGAGCCCCATCGCGAAGGCGAGCACCCCCGACTGGCTGGCCTCGGTGTAGGGGAGCAGCAGGAGGTCGAAGGACCCGACGACGTCGGCGACGCGCTCGTCGGGCGTCCAGCCGAGGTCGACGCGATCGTCGGGGTGGTCGAAGCCGGCCACGAGGGTGCGATCTCCGTCGCCCACGACGTGCAGCCGGACCCGGTGACCCCGCCGACGCAGCTCGGCGACGGCGTCGCGTCCGAGTCCGATGCCCTTGTAGGCGGAGAGCCGGCCGAAGAGTCCGACGGTCAGCGGCCGCGAGGTCGGCGCCTCGCGGGGGGTCGGCGCCTCGCGCGGGCTGTCGCCCGTGCCGAATGCGCCGTGGACCGTCTGCCAGATGCGGTCGTCGCGGAAGTCGCCGTCGGCGACGAGTCGGTCGCGCACGGCGGTCGAGAAGACGAGGGCCGTGTCGGAGAAGCGGCGCCCCCACCGGCGGGTGGCGTCCTCGATGCGGTTCGCGTCGCCCGGGTGCATCCGCGCGTCGTGGACGGCGGTCACGACCTGCCACCGCCGCGAGCGCAGGAGCGGGATCGCGAGCGAGAGCCAGAGCTGCTCCATCGCGACGACGACGACGGTGGCGTCGCCGCGATGGAGGAATCGGCGCAGGCGCAGCGTCTGCCGGACGAGGGCCGGCAGGCCGAGGACCGCACCCGCGCGGGTCGAGAAGGTCCGCACCGGGAACGACGGGATGCCGAGGTCCATGAAGCGCGGCGCGGCTTCGGCGTCGGCGGCGTAGCTCACCGACACCGGCACGCCGGAAGCGTCGAGAGCGGCGGCGACGTGCCAGGCGAACAACGGGCCGCCGCCGCTTCGACCCCACTGGGCCACGTGGATCATGCGTCGCTCGGCTCGCCCTCGTACAGCGCGCGCAGCGCCGTCGTCTGGGCCGGGGCGGTGTGCGCGGCCAGACGCGTGCGCCACTCGAGCTGATTGGCGGCGCGCCACACGTCGAACGCTCCGCTGTGCCACGACCGGATGAGCCCGCCGAGACCGCGGTCGAGGCGCGTGGCGTCGGGCAGCTCCCCGAGCGGGCCGATCTGCCGGGCGAGCACGGGGACGCCGACGCTCGCCGCTTCGAGCAGCGCGAGCGGGAACCCCTCCCAGGCGGCGCAGTGCAGGTAGACGTGGGCTGCGCGCAGTCGAGCGCGCACGGCGACGTGATCGGCCCACGGCACGACGGTGACGCCCGCCGCGGTCAGGGTCGCGGCCAGTGCCGCGTCACCGCCGCCGACCCAGACCGGATCGACGTCCACCCCCGCGCCGCGCAGTCGCTCGACGGCGTCGAGGAAGCGCAGCGGGTCCTTCTGGGCGGTCAGCCGGCCGATGCCGAGGACGCTCATGACCGAGCCGGCCGGCGCGAGCGCGTCGTCCGCGTCGCGGAAGCCCGCCCCGGCGACGTTCGGCACGTGGCGCACGCGGTCGGGATGCGCACCGAGCGCCTCGACGGCGAGCCGTGACTCCCATTCCGAGCAGGTGGCGGTGACGCCGGATCTCGTGAGCAGCATCCGCTCGGCCAGTCGGTAGAGCGGGCGGAGACGGGTGTCGGTGCGTTCGAACGCGTAGCAGTGCGGCGAGTAGACGATGCGCTGCCGGGTGCCGCGCAAGGCGATCCGGACGAGGACGCCGGACATGCTGCTGTGGGCGTGGACGACGTCGGGTCGCAGCTCTCGCACGGCGCTGTGGAGCGCGAGCGCCTGCGCCACCCACGCGCCGGGAAGCGGCCGCGACGAGGCGAAGCCGGAACGCGTTCCCGCGGCGACCCCGGTGCCGTCCGGTGTGGCGGCGAGCAGGTGATGCTCGATCCCCACCGGCGAGTTCTCGAGGTACGTGTGAAGTGCCGCCGCGACGCCGCCGCCGTAACGGTCGGTGACGTGCAGCACGCTGATCCGCCTCGTGCGAGGCCGCAGCTCGGAACGAGTCAGCGGCGCCCGCGCGACGGCGGTGTCACCGGATGCGGTGAGAGTCGTCGACGACGACACGATGTCCCCAAATCATGGCTTCCCCCAAAGAAGCACTTCGCGAGGAATCCACCCGTCCCACCGGGAGGCTCGGAAGTAGTCCTGACAGTAACAGCAATCTCACAGCGCGCAACTCGGATCGGCGAGAAGCCGAATGCGGCCTTTCTGAGTGTTCGGAAATGTTTGTTTGTGTATTCGCTGAAAGGTGGGTTACAGTCCGATCATTCGCTTCGGCGATGAGAGTGACCGCCGGGTCAGGGGACTCGGGGGTATCAACCCAGACGTTCATCACATCCTTTGGGGGGATGGGACGTCGTTCGTGCCTGTTGGGGAGACACGACATGCTTCGCATGCCTTTCGCCGGTAACCGCGACGAGTCGGCGACGGTTCCGTCGCGCTGGTCGAAGCGATCGAGGGTGAGCGCCGTGACCACGGCGCTCACCCTCGTACTCTCCGGGCTGGCGGTGATGCCCGCCGCCGCGCACGAGTTCACGACGCCACCGCTCGCGCAGTGGCCGTCGCCGTACTCGCCCTTGCCCACCGCCCAGGTCGTCGCCGCGAACAACACGCAGCTGACCTTCGACGGCACGACCCCGGGACTCCATGACGGCGACGGCCAGGACACCGGCTTCACGATGGTGCAGCCCTCGACGTCCGAGCAGTCGGCCGCGATCGACCCCGGATCGCTCTACCAGGGCTACTACCTGCCGCAGTTCCTCAACGTCGCGGACGGCAAGCTGGCGATCAACCCGACGAAGGGCATCGCCTTCCTGACGATGCCGGCGAACGCCGCGAACAACGACCGCTGGAAGAACACCCAGGACAACACTCTCGGCCTCCCCGTCGACTCGGCGGGCAAGAAGCTCGTCTTCACCACGACGCTCTCCGTGCCGAACAACGCATCCGATTCCGCGCAGGGCGGCATCTGGTTCGGCCCGAACGACGACAACTACGTCAAGCTCGTCGTCGCCGCCACGAGCGCGACGCAACGTCAGATCCAGATCTCGCGCGAGGTCGCCGGCGCCACGAACACCAACGCGGGCACGGTCGATCAGGCGAGCGTGAACAACCTCACGATCCCGGCCACGACGCCCGTCGCGCTGACTCTGACGGTCGACGCGACCACCAACACGGCATCCGCCTCCTACAAGCTCGGCACGGGTGCCTCGGTGAATGTCGGCTCCGTGCCGCTGCCGGCGAACTTCACCAACGGCGACCTCGTCCCGACGACGTTCGATACCGCGCAGGCCCAGACCAACGGCTTCGCCGGCCTGTTCGCGACCCGTCGCAACATGACGAACGAGACCGTCGCCGTGCCGTTCGTCTTCGACGACTTCACCGTCGCCGAGATCGACACCGTCGCTCCGGGCGCACCGGTCGACATCACCGCGAACGCCACCCCCAACGCGGTCGACGTCGATTGGAACGCTCCGGCAGACCCCGACGTCGCCGGGTACCGCGTCTACCGCTCCGCCACCGCGCCCGTCGCGCTGACGGCCGCCAACCTGCTCACCGGCAGCCTGCTGTCCGACAGCAAGTACACCGACGAGCGCGTCTTCGTCGGCCAGACGTGGAACTACGCGGTGCAGGCCGTGGATGCCGCGGGCAACGCATCGGCTCAGGCCGCCACCGTCAGCGCCACCGTCCCCGTTCCGACCGGAGACCTCGTCGGCTCGTACGACTTCACCACTGCCGCCGGGGCTCTCGCACCCGGCTACACGCGCGATTCCGGCGCTCCCTACTCCGACGCGGCCGGCTACGGCTGGGTCACCGCCGACGGAGACGGGCCCTTCGACTTCAGCAAGAACTCCCGCGTGCGCACCGAGCTGAACGGCATCACCGACTCCCGGCTGACCTCGCTCATGCACATGCAGTACGGCACCGCATCCTCGACCAACCCGGACCTCGGCGTCGTCGCCGAGCAGGGGGTCTGGGAGCGCGCCGTCCCGAACGGCCGCTACAGCGTCGTGGTCGCCGCCGGCGACACGAGCAACGGCAACTTCGACAGCTCGCACACCGTCGTCGTCGAGGGCGTCACCGCCATCGACCACTTCGCCGGCGCCGCCCCCGTCTACTTCGAGCAGGGCATCGTCGAGGTCGAGGTCACCGACGGCAAGCTGAGCATCGCCGCCGGCACCGACCCGACGACGAAGAACACGAAGATCTCGTTCGTCCAGATCTTCAAGCTCCCGACGCCCGCCCTCGGCACCGTCCCCGGACTCGCCGCCGCCTTCGTCGACGAGACCGACTCGGTGCAGGTGACCTGGTCGGCCGTCGCCGGCGCGACCGGATACAACGTGTACCGCAGCACGACGAGCCCCGTTCCGACGGAGACCCCGTTCAACGCGACCCCGATCTCGGGAACGAGCTTCACCGATGCGGACGTCGACGCCGACACGACCTACCACTACACGGTGGTCGCGGTCTCGCCCGACGCTCCCGCCTCGGCTCCGGCCGGCGAGGTGAGCGTGAGCGTTCCCGCCGAGCCCGTCGTCGTGACTCCGCCCGCCGCTCCGGCCGGCGTGAGCGCGACCGCCGACGCCGACAGCGTCACGGTCGGCTGGAGCGCCGCTGACGGCGCCACCGGCTACCGCGTCTACCGCGGCACGACGCCGGCGATCTCGACGACCGGCACGCCGCTGGCCGAGCTCGACGCAGCGGCGCGCTCGTTCGACGACACGACGGCCGCCGTCGGCACGACCTACCACTACGTCGTCGTCGCCGTGAAGGACGCCGCCGGTACCGTCGCCGTCTCGCCCGCCTCGACCGTCGTCTCGGCCACGGTCGCCGAGCCGGTCGAGCCGGGCACGTGCGAGGCCTGGTCGGGGACGTATTTCGCGGGCAAGGATCTGCAGGGTGAGCCTCTGGCGACGGAGTGCCTGGCTGAGCTGGATCGCACGCTCGCGGGTGGGGACTCGCCGGTTCCGGGTGTTCCGGCGTCGGATTACTCGGCTCGGTTCACGAAGACGATCGACGAGGGTGCGGGGACGTACACGTTCACGTTCTTCCACGATGACGGTGTCCGGATCCTGATCGACGGCGAGCGTGTGTTCTCGTCGTGGAGCGGTTCGGACGGGTGGTCGCAGAAGACGGTCTCGGTGCCGCTGGCTGCCGGCCCCCACGAGGTCATGGTGGAGTACTTCCAGGCCGGGGGTGGCGCGAAGCTGATCCTCGACTACGAGGTCACTCCCGCTGCCGAGTGCGCTGCGTCGGGATGGTCGGGGACGTATTTCGCGGGCAAGGATCTGCAGGGTGAGCCTCTGGCGACGGAGTGCCTGGCTGAGCTGGATCGCACGCTCGCGGGTGGGGACTCGCCGGTTCCGGGTGTTCCGGCGTCGGATTACTCGGCTCGGTTCACGAAGACGATCGACGAGGGTGCGGGGACGTACACGTTCACGTTCTTCCACGATGACGG